>NZ_UGGY01000001.1:3242500-3822764 GCF_900450575.1 Legionella bozemanae | reverse complement strand
AACATAACTCCTCATCAAAGAAGGGTGGTAAAAAGAGTATAAAACTAATTAGCCACAGCATTTAAATATGCCACTGAAAGTACCTGGACAGCAAGATAATTAAGTATGAAATTAACTTTGCATGAAGTGAAAAAGTAGAATTTCTTCGATTCACCAAGGTGCTGCTGCAGGCAAATTATACTCAGGCTTTTGGATAAAGAAAAGTTATCCACAAAAAAAGTGTGGATATTTTTAAAAACACCACACAAATTACCCGAGAATCTATTTAAAATAAAGGCATCAATGGTTCACTAGGAAACACATTTAAAGTACCATTAATTAGAACAGGATGAGATAGATTTTCATTAAAAAAAGATAATCTGAATTTGTTTCCATGTAAATTTTTAAAATATGGACTAGCAAAGATGCGTTGTTCAATAGGAGCAGCTTCCCATTCCCTTTCATTTTGAACGCTTAAAGACATAGCAGCACTATATAATGTCGTTTTAAGATTACGCTCCATAGTCGCTTTACTCAATTGTTGATGCATATTTTTCATCAACAGATTGAGCTGTGTCTTTTTAAAATCTACAATTGACTCAGTAAATGCTTCATAAGCTAAGGCAGTGCCGCTGATTAATGCAAATAATAAAACCCCACATCCTAATAGAGGAAATGCTGCAAAACTGGAACATATTCCCATACCCGTTAATAAACCCGAAACTCCAGCACAGCACCCAGCAATAGAACCAAAAGTTCCTACAAAAGCAAAAAAAGCAGGAATCATTTTTTTTGAGGCAGGTACTGATTGTTGTGATACTTCATCAGCAATATTTTTTAATATATTTTTATTATTAGGAATGCATTGATTCAATTCATATTCTTTTTTAAGAAGTAATAAAATTTGATACAAAGGTGAATTTGTATCTACATGTTCTATTTTATCAAGATCCATAATGAGTATTCGTTTAAATAATTCATTAAAGTCTTCAACATTCTTTCCATATAAAAAGTAATTATTAATACTCTTTATATATTCGTTAATGTCAGTTAATAATTTTTGTTGATTTTTATGAAATTGATTTTGAAAAAGTTGTTCACTATTTTTCTGTTCTTGATAGGAAAAATAAAAAATAAGACTACTCACTGAAAAAAATAAAGTGATGGCAAGAATCCCTAAGGATAAAGAAAAAAAACTGGCGATAGTCCCGCCCAGTGCTGCGAATAAAATCCCAAACAATGGCCACGCAACGCCGGATCCCGAACCAATTCCATTTAAAACTGATTTTAAAAAAACCATAATTATTCCTAAGCAATCTAAAATCATTGTACGTAGAGAGACGCAAATGATTCGTATTTGTTCTCTAAAAAAACATATCTTTTCTGTAAAAGCAGCACAAATCAATAAAACTAAAGCTAAAACTTTAAATTAAGAAACCGAGAAATACTGATAAAATTTTTTAAAAATCGTAGTTCTGTATTTCATGACATAGACTATCCTCAAGCTTCATTTTTAATCAGTACCAGCAAAAAAAAGTTCAGCAAATCAAGAAATGCATGAAAAAAATATCTAAGAACAAAATAAAACGATTAAATTTAAATCATCTTGGATCAAGTTAACTATGAATAAATGGGATCAAATATAGGGAATAAGATGATGATAAAGCAATGAATAAATCAAAACACAAAGATACATACAAATAGATCACAGGGTAAAAAAGAGCTTACGAACAAAGTTATTTATTAATTAACTTATTGATTTCAAATAAAATAAAATAGTTATCAACAAGAGATAACTGACACAATAACAACAAAAAATTAAAAAATATAAAATGATATAGTTATTAACAGGTGAGAAATTTAGGTGTAAAAAAGAAAATAGACAAAAAATAATCAGATCACAAAATTGACAGTAGAAAAAAAGTTATCTATTATTGCCAGCCTCATAATTTTATTAGCAGGTTCATCATGAAACGCACCTTTCAACCCAGTAATTTAAAACGTAAACGTGATCATGGTTTTCGTGAGCGTATGGCTACTCGCGTAGGTAGATTAGTAATTAAACGTCGTCGTGCTAAAGGCCGTAAGCGTTTGACTGCTTAAGTGTTTGCTTTTAAAAAAACACAGCGATTATTAACAAAAAATGATTATAATCATGTGCTTGAACAAGCGAAGAAAATTGTAACATCCGAATTTATCGTTCTCTTTAGAGAGAATAATTTAGGTTATGCACGACTTGGGCTGGCGTTGTCGAAGAAACTGATAGCAAAAGCTCATGATCGAAATCGTATTAAACGGCTGTTAAGAGAAAGCTTTCGACAACAAGAATTACCTGCAGTCGATGTGGTTTTTTTAGCAAGACAAGGCGTAGCAAAACAAACAAATGCAATTATAAACGCTAGAATGGGCAAAACATGGAAAAAAATAATCTCATGTTACGAAAAATAGTTTGCTTACCCATCAAACTATATAAGTATTTGATTAGCCCTTTGTTAAAGCCAAGTTGCCGATATTACCCAAGTTGTTCACAATATGCTGAAAGTGCTATCCAACAATGTGGCATAACCAAAGGTATATGGATGGCTTTAAAAAGAGTATTGCGTTGCCACCCATGGTCACGTGGTGGTTATGATCCTGTACTCCCCAACAACGAGAATCATTGATGGATATACGACGTATTGTTTTATATGTGGCGCTTGCGCTAGTAAGTTTATCACTTTGGAATGCTTGGCAGATTGACTATCCGCCAAAGCCAGTACCCACAGAAAACACGATAAGCCAAGAGAAAAGTGGACAGCCTTTGTTACCGCAAGTAACCCCATCCAATACGTCAACATCAACCCCAGTTAATCCAATTGCTGAACAAACTAAAAGCAATAATGCATCTCTAATCCATGTTAAAACAGATGTTTTAAACGTGTCTATTGATCTACAACAAGGTGATGTTGTTGCAAGTCAACTTCTTGATTACCCGCAAAGCGTAGATGAAAAGAATAAACCGTTTCTTCTTTTACAAAATCAGCCCAACGAACGTTATGTTGCTAACAGCAATCTTTTTGTTGCCTCAGGACAAAACGTTCAAGCACTTGACTTTAATTTTACAGCATCAAAACAACAATTCGAATTAGGTCCCGATCAAAAGCAATTAGTCGTAACTCTTAGTGGAAAAAGTGATGATGGACTTGATGTAAAAAAAGAGTTTACCTTTACAAAAGGTAGCTATCTTATTGAAGTAAATTACAAAATTGCTAATAGGGGAAACAGCGATTGGACGGGATATTTGAATACCCAGCTGTTGCGTAGCTCACCCAAAGAAGATAAGTCAAGTGTGTTTCACGTTGGCTCCTATACGGGCGCATCCTATTCAGAACCAGGAAAACACCGCTATCAAAAGGTAAGCTTTAGCGATATGAATAAAGCAAACCTGGATGTAGACAGTAAAGGCGGTTGGATTGCCATGCAACAGCATTATTTTTTAAGTGCTTGGATTCCCCAACCTGATTCGAACAATAAATTTTATACTCGCGCTGCAAATAATGATTATATTATTGGTTCTGTAAGCAAACCGATTACACTGAAGCCAGAAGAGCAGACAACAGTTGGTTCCAAGTTGTATATAGGCCCGGAAATCACCAGCGTATTAAAAAGTATTGCCCCCTCGCTTGATCTTACTGTTGATTATGGAATTTTATGGTTTTTATCTTCACTATTATTCTCATTGATGAAAGCAATTTATAATTTTGTGGGCAACTGGGGTTGGTCAATCGTTTTAGTTACGGTATTAATTAAATTAGCTTTTTATCGTTTATCTGCTGCCAGCTATAAGTCAATGGCGGGGATGCGTAAATTGCAACCTAAATTACAAGCTTTACGTGAGCGTTATGGCGATGATAAAGCAAAAATCAGCCAAGCTACCATGGAACTTTATAAACAGGAAAAGGTAAATCCTTTAGGTGGCTGTTTACCTATCTTAATCCAAATTCCTGTATTTATTGCTCTGTATTGGGTTTTATTGGAAAGCGTTGAATTAAGACAAGCTCCATTTATCTTATGGATTAACGACTTGGCTTCACCTGATCCTTATCATGTATTGCCATTAATCATGGGTGCTACAATGCTGATTCAACAAAAACTGAATCCAGCACCACCAGATCCAATGCAAGCAAAGATCATGATGTTTTTGCCTGTATTGTTCACTGGCTTGTTCTGGAATTTTCCAGCTGGTTTAGTGTTGTATTGGATTGTGAATAATGCCTTGTCCATATTGCAACAATGGTACATTACACGTAAATATTCCGATGAAAAACCTGCAAAGAAACTTGTTTCAGTTAAATAAATAAATGTCTACAACAGAAACCATAGTAGCCATAGCTACCCCGCCTGGCAGAGGCGGTGTAGGAATCATACGCTTATCAGGTCCAGAAGCATACACAATAGCTTATTCGCTTAATGGCAATAAACCATTGACTCCACGTAGAGCGGCTTTTTGTTCCTTTTATTCATTCTTTGAACAAGTTCTATCACCACAACCCGATGCTTTAATTGATCAGGGGATAATGATTTATTTCAAAGCACCTCATTCTTTTACTGGTGAGGATGTTGTTGAAATTCAAGCACATGGATCTCCTGTTGTGCTCGATATGCTTATTAAAGCATGCATTCATTTAGGGGCCCGAATGGCACGTCCAGGGGAGTTTTCTGAGCGCGCATTTTTAAATGATAAAATTGATTTAACGCAGGCTGAAGCAATAGCTGATTTAATTCAGGCCAGTTCGCAAACTGCAGCGCGAATGGCTTTAAAATCATTACAAGGCGAGTTTTCAAATAAAATCAATCAATTAAACGAAAAGATTATTTATCTACGTCTCTATGTAGAAGCAGCAATAGATTTTCCGGAAGAAGAAATTGACTTTTTGAACGACGGTAAGGTAGCCTATTTACTACAAAATATTTTAATTGAATTGGATGAGATACGTGCGCAAGCCAATCAAGGAGTGATCTTACGTGAAGGCTTATCTGTAGTCATCGCTGGCAGACCCAATGCAGGTAAATCAACTTTGATTAACTGCCTCGCTGGGCGAGATGTTGCTATAGTTACGGAAATTGCTGGTACAACTCGTGATGTGATGCGCGAACATATTTTACTTGATGATATTCCACTACACATTATTGATACCGCGGGTTTACGTGATTCTGATGATTTAGTTGAAAAAGAAGGAATTAAAAGAGCTTGGCAAGAGCTAAAGAAGGCAGATTGTGTTTTGCTCGTCGTTGATGTGAACGATCTGGAACACCATCATTATTTAACAAAGGAAATTAAAGCAGCATTACCGCAAGAAGTTCCCATTATTACAATATTTAATAAAATTGATACCTTGAGTCGCAGCGCGCAAATACAAAATCATACAATCTATCTCTCTGCTAAATCAGGTGAAGGGATTGATAGTCTAAAACACGTAATAAAGCAGGTAGTAGGTTATCAACCGAATGAAGGCCACTTTCTTGCCAGAAGACGTCATTTACACGCATTAGATGAAGCAAAAAATTTACTTACTACTGGTCAACAGCAATTAACAGTGCATCGCGCGGGGGAGTTATTGGCAGAGGATTTGCGCCGTGCCCATCTAAGCTTATGCGAAATAACCGGTGAATTCAGTTCTGATGACCTATTGGGACGCATTTTTTCCAGTTTCTGCATTGGTAAATAAGCCTAGTTTTCCTTTGTAACAGCCTAATTTACGTCTTTTACTGTTTTGAAACATTGTGTAAAAAAAACATACAAAAACATCTTGTCAAAATGAAAGTCAAATGATAATGTACTTATAAAAACACTTTGTAAAATTTTTGTAAAGAAGGGGGTTGTCATGGCTGTTTCAAAACAAAATCCTATTAGTAGCGATAAGGAAAAGTTTTTTAAGCAACTTCATGGTCGTCAGCAGATAACCCTAGAAGAAATTCAAAATGAAGCGGAAAAGGAAAGTTATACCGTTATATTAGAAAATCAAAAAGCGCTCGAAGCTGAATTCAAGCACATGTTTGCTGTGTTACAAATGCAAAAAGATGAAGATGAAGAAAGAAATAAAGCTTTTTGGTTGTATTGCTACTATTGCGCGACTCTTTTAGAAACCTTTCATAAAGCCTATGGACAGCAAAGCAAAGAAGCTGACTATAAAAAATTTAAGGAAAAAATTAAGAAACATTTATTGAAGGAAAAAGAGGATGCAAAAGCTGAAGAAGAGTTTATTGACTCACTAAAAAATAGCTTTCTCGATAGTTTTAAAAACTTATGCACTGCACCGGCTCACTTGTCGCGAATTCGTGACTATGTTGCGTATTCCAATTTATGCCGCGTGTATTGGGTATTTTGCCGCTTGACCTTAGTATCGGGTTTTACTCTAGCAAAGGAAACGCATTTTCTTGAAAAGCTGGATAAAATATTAGGTACGCATACGGATGCCGATAAAATAATCGATACGCTTAAGGCACCCAATGGCGTATTGAATTATTTCAGTGTGGGTTTATTTTTATTCCGTTTTGCAATTGATTTCGGTCTATTACTTCGCCATACCTTTTGCCCTAAAAAGGGGGAAGGCAATAATACGCCTGAAGAAATGTGGGCACGCTTTAAATTTGAATTTTATAAACGCCACTGTAATTTTGCCAATGATTTGGTATGGGCAACAGTTAATTTCTTAACTAATTTTAATCATATTACCCATATACCTGATCCTACTGCTGGGGTAATTACTGCAGCCTTCTTAGGGTTTGATGTGTGTATGACTTTATATAAATGTTATTTGGCTAAGCGGGAATATCTGGCTAAGAAGACACAATACGAGAAGGAAATAGAGGATTACCGCAACAAAGCGTTATTTACCCATTTGTCTCAAAAGGAGCGGGATGCGCATATAGCCATGCTTGAAAAGCAAATTATAGAGCTGGAAATTGACTGGCGCACGAAAGAAGCAACATTTTATTTTAATGCCGCCGCCGCAGCTTTATTGATGTTTGGTTTTTCAGCCTCATTACTGTTTACCGGACCAGCTATACCTGTTGTTTGTTTCTTTGCTTGTACCATTGCTGTAGCAATGTATCTCTCTTCTGATGCTTATTCGAAGTATCAGGAAAAAGGTTATCGTTTAGAGTTAGGCCATCTTAAAGGAAAAGAGCTGGAAAAAGCACGTCAGGAATATGAAGCTGCACGTAATGATTTTTATTTTACTTTGGCCAAGAATGCAATTGTACCTACCCTTTTAATTGCTACTTATGCTGTATGTTGGCCTGCAGCAATTGCTTTAACTGTATTGTATATGGGTTATGAAATTTATCATGCATACGATCAGCACCAAAGCAAAAAAGAGGCGGAAAGGTTAGCTTTAGAAGGCCCTAAAGAAGACGATTTTCTTGATGATATATATGATGAAGAAGATGCACGCCTATTAAATAAAGAAGAGAATATAGATATAGATAACTGTTGCTTTATTTAATTTATGTAGCCTGGGTGAAGCGAAGCGTAACCCGGGTTTTCTTTTTTAAGTGATTAAAACCCCCGGATTACGCTTCGCTTCACCCAGGCTACGTTGATTGATTTTTTATTGCCAATGCTTTTTCATACAATTCATTTTTACTGCCATTGCTTAGCTTACAGGCAATGGCTACTGCTTGCTTGAGCGGTAACTCATCCAATAATATTTTCAGTAATTTTTCATGAGCACCTGGCTCAGGAGCAGTTGGACGCGGAGGAATAAGCAGCACAAACTCTCCTTTTACATGTGCCGGCTCTGCTAAAAGCCAGTTTTTGACTTCAAGCAAAGTACCGGTAATAAAACGTTCAAACGTTTTGGTTAATTCTTTTGCCAGAACAATCTCGCATGTTTGACCAAAGAGTTCACCGATATCATCAATGCATTCAAGAATACGGTGGGTCGATTCATAAAAAATTAAAGTATGCGGTTCTGTACGTAAGGTTTCCAATTTGCTTTTTCTTGCCTGCTGTTTTGCTGGAAGAAACCCTAAAAATAGAAAAGAATCACAAGGAATGCCAGCTGCGCTAAGTGCAGTAATTAATGCACACGCTCCAGGAACAGGGATAACGGGAATATGGGATTGACGCGCTAATTTTACTAATAAAAAACCAGGGTCGCTAATTAATGGTGTACCCGCATCGCTGATTAATGCTACTGATTTCCCCGCTAAAAGTTGTTCAATAACGTGTTTGCTTTTATCATTTTCATTATGCGCATGCAGTGATTCAAGATTATTTTTTATCCCTAAAGAAGTTAATAGCTGCACCGAATGGCGTGTATCTTCAGCTAAAATAAAATCAACTGATTTAAGTACTTCTAATGCCCTAAACGTAATGTCCTCACGGTTTCCTATTGGAGTTGCAACGATATAGAGAGTTCCTATGCCTGTTGCTAGTGAGTTAGTCATGGTTTATCCTCTTGCGTTATTGCTTATTCAATTTTTAAAAACATGTTTCTAAAAATTCGCGTATTTTTTTTACTGACATCTACTTTTCTTCTTTGCCAATGCACTACAGCGGTGAATCCTCCAGAAATAGCTGCACCAGTGCCTGCACCCAAAGTAGAGAAGAAAAAAATAGCGAGTCCTTATTCCAAACCTACTGGAAGCTACCTTGCGCAGGCTAAAAATCAAGAAGGTATGGAAAAACAACAATCCTTGCTTTTGGCTGCAGGCCGACTGATTTCAGAGGGGCAATGGCGCCAAGGTGCTGCTATTTTAGCACAGACTTCTGACTTAACACCGGCACTTAAGGATGAAAAGAATCTTTTATTGGCACAAATTGATCTCATGCGTGACCGACCCCAAATCGCATTGAATAAATTAGATGGCATTACTGAACGTGATGGATTATCTGCTTATCAAAAGATCCAGCTTCATGAACTTTTAGCACAAGCTTATCGTGGTACAGGCAAACAATTGGAATCGGTTAATGAGCGTATCCAACTTGAGGCTTTGTTGACTGATGAGGAAAGTCAAGCCAATAACCGTCGCACACTTTGGTTAACTTTAACGCGCATACCCCAAGCAGAATTAAACTCTTTCGCAGCACAAGCCGCGAATCAAGCGGTGTTACAGGGCTGGATAGAGCTCGCATTGATTTCACGCAAATATCGTGACAATCCAAAATCGCTGCTCGCTGCTTTAGATCATTGGCAATCTCAATACAGAAGTCATCCCGCAAATCATATTTTGCCTACGCCACTGGACTCTATTGCAGATAAAATGCGTAGCCAACCAAAACAGGTAGCACTTTTGTTACCCTTAAGCGGTGCATTGCAAGGCCCAGGAACTGCAGTTCGGGATGGATTTATGGCGGCATACAAGGGCAATAATAGCGAAACATCCATGCAGGTGAAAACTTACGATACCAATAAAGGTGATGTTGCCTCTTTATATCAAAATGCAGTCAATGATGGTGCTGATTACATTGTGGGGCCTCTAACTAAATCGCAAGTAGCTGCAGTTGCGGCACTGCCCCATCCTGTTCCTACACTATTACTCAATGATGCAGATACCGCTATCCAGGAAAATTCCTATTTATTTGGACTTTCACCAGCAAATGAAGCAACTCAGGTAGCAATCAGGGCAAAAAATAAAGGATATAGCCGAGCATTAATTATTGCACCAGGAAATGATTGGGGAAAGGATGTGGCCAAAGCATTTACTCAACAATGGCAAAAGAATGGTGGACGTGTTGTTGATACTTTTTTATATGGATCTAATGATGATTTGAATAAAAGAATGAAAGATTTTCTGCAAATCACTAACAGTCAACAACGCGAAAAGAAATTAAGGGAGTTATTAGGACAAAAAATCCAGCCGGTTATTAGTCGTAGGCAAGATTTTGATATGATATTTTTGCTGGCCTATCCGTCAAAAGCCCGGCAAATTATGCCTTTATTAAATTATTATTATGCAGGAGATGTTCCCGTATATGCTACCGCCAGTGTTTATGGAGGCAATGCTAATCCTTTGAAAGATAAAGATCTTGATGGAATTATTTTTTGTGATATTCCTTGGGTTTTCTCGCATCAGGCGGGAACCCGTAATTGGCCAGAACAATTTAATAGCTACAATCGATTGTATGCTTTAGGAATAGATAGTTATACTTTGGCTACCCAATTGAATCAATTGATGTTATTCCCAGCAGACCAATCGCAGAACGGAGAGGGTATTTTATATCTTAAGGCGTCTCAGCAGGTTGCCCGTGTTTTGGAGTGGGGGCAATTTAGACAAGGTCTTGTCCATTCATTAGGTGAGACGGCGTAATTGATGACTTATGAGAAAGGACGTATCGCTGAAGAAAAAGCTTTAGCTTATTTAGAAAAACAAGGTCTTGAATTAATTAAAAAAAATTACAATTGCCGTCTGGGTGAAATTGATTTAATTATGCGTGATAAAGATCAGCTGGTTTTTATAGAAGTGCGTTCGCGGGTTTCTCTGCAGTTTGGTGGCGGCATTGCAAGTGTTACTTATGCAAAAAAGCAAAAAATACTCAAAGCAGCCGCATATTATATGCTGGAACATCAAAAGTATAATCAATTTGCTCTTCGTTTTGATGTGGTAAGTATTGATGGAAAATCAGCGTCCATTAATTGGGTAAAAGATGCATTTGGCACAGATTATTGATTGATGTAATTTTGGATAAAATGAGACGTCACTCCCATTAAGTTTAAGTATGTGAACATTATCTCACGCCCCGCGAACAAGTCCCGGGACGTAGGCGGAGAAGTGATTTCTTGACTTAATGGCATGAGACGAAGCGTAACGAGGGAATTTTTTAGTTAAACAGTAAACTACAAAAAAGTATGAAATAGAGGTTTTAATATGATGGTACAAATGGAAGAACGAGTAAGACATTTGATTGGGGTGAATATAGAAACCAAAATAGCGCTTGCTGATTCTTTATCTGATTTGATTGCCAAGGCTGGACAACGCTTAGTAAATTGTTTGCTTGCTGATGGGAAGATATTATTATGTGGTAATGGGGGGTCAAGTGCCAATTGCATGCATTTTGCGAGCGCTATGTTGAACCAGTTTGAAGTAGAAAGACCTTCTCTTCCCGTAATTAATTTAAGTACGGATGCGACCAGTTTAAGTTTTTCTGCAAATGATAATCATTACAGTCAGGTATTTGCGCGACAAATTCAGGCCTTAGGGCAAGAAAATGATGTGCTGCTTTTGCTAACGACTTCGGGTAATTCAGACAGTATGTTGCACGCACTTCATGCTGCAAATGAACGCGGAATGGATACCGTTGCGTTAAGCGGGCGTGATGGAGGTGTGCTTGCAAATCATTTAGGGCCTGAAGATATTGAACTGCGTGTTACCTCAGACAATTCTGCACGAATAAGAGAAATGCACCTGTTCATCTTACATTGCTTTTGTGATTTAATCGACCAATCATTGTTTGGTCAGGTTTTGGGGTAAAAAATGAAGTTTAAATTAAAATCAATAGCTTTTCTTTTAGTAATTACCTTATTAACAGGATGTGTTGCCGCTGTAGTAACCGGCGCCGTTGCAGGAATGGTTTATGATCGACGCGGTGTAATTACAATGGAAGCAGATGCCCGCTTATTTCATTTAGTTCATAAAGCAATCGTAACAAACCGTCAGTTTAGAGATTCACGAGTTCTTGTAACCAGCTTTAATCGAGTTGTCCTACTTGTAGGCCAAACACCAACAGCTTCTTTACGTAATTTGGCGGAAAAAATCGCGCAAACTACTCCGGGTGTATATAGAGTATATAATGAAATATCGGTAGGCTACCCTATCCCACTTACCGAACGCTCCAAAGACAGTTGGATTACCAGCCAGGTTCGCAGCATGTTGCTGGCCAAAAAAGGACTTGAGTCCGGCTCCATTCGTATTGTGACAGAAAATAAAGTAGTTTATCTCATGGGTATCGTTAATGACCAGCAAGCAGCTCTTGCAGTTGATGCCGCGCGGCGCGTTAATGGTGTAAGTAAAGTGGTTAAAATTTTTCAGTACATTCACTAAATAATATGTTAAAACAAGGATGTTTTGCTGCACTACTTGCTTTCGCTCTCCTATGCTTATCCGGTTGTATGGGCAGCATATGGACAGGCGCCACTATGGTTTACAATCGACATAATGTCTATAAAAAACTGGATGATTACAGTTTATACATTAAAGTAAATAATGCGATAATGGTTGATAATGCTTTTAAGAACACTGAAAGCGTTATTGATATCGCAATTTTCAACGGCGATGTTTTAGTAGCAGGACATGTCCCTACCGCTGAAATGCAAATGGAATTAAGCCAGCGTTTAGCCAAAGTAAGGGGTTATAGACGTTTGTTTAATCAAGTCAAAGTGAGTGCTTTGGAGTCTAATACAGTACAAGACAGTTGGATAACGACTAAAATTCGCAGCCAAATTTTTGCTGATGATTCTATTGATCCTAATGCATTCAAAATAGTTACTTCAGACCGAGTTGTATATTTGATGGGCGATGTCCGTAAGGAACAAGCAGAAAAAGTAATTAATATGGCAAGGCGAACAAATGATGTCGTGCGGGTAGTAAAAATTCTTAAGTATTATACTTATCAGGATAATTCCGTAGGGTAATAGTGTACCTCAGTAATTATTAACCAATAGAGTTCTTGCATAACATAACTATTTGTATTAATCCCTTGCTTCAGTTGAATTAATTTTAAGTAAAAATCAGCTGCTTTTATAAGGCAGCTGACTATTTGCTCTATAATATGATTCTTAAGCAATGGGGAATATTCGAATTTACTTGCGTAGAATCATAGAAGCACCCATATCATGATCCAGGTCAGGGTCATTTGTTTTAAAGAACGCGCTATTATTAAAGTTTAAGAACATGCTTAAATTAACAAAAGGTTTTTTCGCACTATTATACATATAAGTAAAAGTCCCAATACCTGCAGGAAGTTTATCTTCTACCGTGGTTTGGCGTATTTCCCAGGGGCCGCCATCCATAAGTGAATACCCAGTCTCTTCCTTGTAAGCAATTAATTTCTTAAAATCATCATCTGTGAAATGAAAAGAAATTTGATTGTTTATAATCTGCACTTCACCTACCTTTTTAATTATACGTCTGCTAGTTGGAGCTACTTGCTCTCCTAAATAGATAGCCTCGCCATTGATAAAGTAAGGGGTACCATTCTCACTAATGTTTCCACGAATACATAGCATAACTCGGCTACCCTCTTTAGCTCTAGCATGTAAAAAAAACATTTAAACTCTCCAAATTAATAAAATAGTTGCTAAATTTATTTTCTTAGCTTGAAAAAGAACACTGAGTGATAAATAGCGATCAATTAGGATCCATGATCGGTATTATGAAAATAAGTGTTCGGAATGGATGTAATGTTACAATTTCGGTGGTTTATCATTACTCCAACATTAGGGAATTTTGAAACAGCGCAATATTATATAACTTATTGGTATATAACAATAAATTTAAACTGAGCTAATATTTTTAAGCTAGCTTATCCATCAATATCCTCTTTCGGATTGGACGTAAAGGAACATAGAGATTCGTGGATTTGGTGTAAAAAAGGTTTTCTCAACGTGTGACTCATGGCGAATTTTGAATTCACCTATCAGAATAATTTAAGGTGGTCCTAAAAAAAGCGTTTGCTCAATAACATACATCCAATCGCTTTTTTTAGGACGTATGTTTTTAATGGAAACCTCCCTTATCGGGACGTTTTCGCATTTTCCTCAATTTAAATTGACGTAGCAATCCCGTAGAACCGTTTAACCCGTCTTCTTCTTCATTACTTAAGCCATTACTTTGATTGCATGGGTGGGATCTACAGTGTTGACGATATTCAAGATGATGTTTGTTATGTTTATGATGTAACCCATCGCTATAACGAGCGAGCATTTTTTGCTGCAGACTGGCTGCAGTATGTTGGATCTTATCAGGCATGTTTTTTCCTTTTGCGAGGTTAATAAACACTACTTATTACCCAAATGTGGCGATAATAAGCTCCACACTTTAATTATAGACGCTAAAATCTATTCTAACTGGATTCAGAAGGGATTAAATGCAAATATAGAAGGGGGTTAAAGTACCTCCGGAGTAAAGTCGAAATAGTTCACTTAAGGAGAAAAAGAATGAATTATTTGCACACGATGGTGCGAGTTACCGATTTGGACAAATCACTTGATTTTTATTGCAAGAAATTGGGGTTGATTGAAGTCAATCGCATGGAGAATCAAAAAGGCCGATTTACCTTGGTATTCCTTGCAGCACCTAATGACTTAGAGCGAGCAAAACAACTTAAAACGCCATTGCTTGAACTTACTTATAACTGGGATCGTGAAGAGTATCAAGAAGGACGAAATTTTGGTCATTTAGCGTACCGTGTAGATAACATCTATGAGACATGCCAACGATTGAAAGATTCAGGGGTTGTCATTAATAGGCCTCCACGAGATGGATATATGGCATTTATTCGCTCTCCAGATAATATCTCCATAGAGTTGCTGCAAAAAGGAGAGCCTTTGCCCACTCAAGAACCCTGGGCGTCAGAGCCAAATGTAGGTCATTGGTAATAAAGATTCTCGCATATATAAAATATAGCGTTGATTATTCATGCTGGTTGCTTTATAATTCGCGCGGTGAAACTTAGGTGAATATGTGAACAAACAGCTAAGTAAGCGCGGAATTGTACGGCTATGGCTTGTGCAGTCCAGCGTTACATTGGTCTTTGCAGCGTTTTGTGCGTTAATATACGATATTAATGCAGCAAGTTCAGCATTGCTTGGTGGTATGGTTTGTATTGTTCCTAATGCGTATTTTGCAAGCAAACTGTTTAAGTATCAAGGTGCTCGTTCAGCCAAAAAGATAGTGAATAGTTTCTATAAAGGCGAAGCGTTAAAGATAGTAATATCGGTATTCTTATTCACCGCGGTGTTTTTACTATTTAAAATTACACCACTAGCGTTTTTTGGAGCATACATTATGATCCTGATGACGCATTGGTTTGCCCCGTTGATTATTGTAAACAAACAGAATAGGCCTGAAAGTGACTGAAATGGTATCTAGCACAAACTACATCAAGCATCATTTAACATATCTTACATATAACGTTAGTGATATGAAATTTGGTTCGGGCGGTTTCTGGACATTGAATCTTGACACCTTATTTTTCTCAATTGTTTTAGGGATTTTTGTTTGTGGCTTAATGTATTTTGGTTCACGCAAAGTGACTACCGGAATTCCTGGTAAATTACAGAATTTCGCGGAAATTATGCTCCAGTTTGCCGATAATCAGGTAAAAGATTGCTTCCATGGCAAAAATAACTTGATTGGTCCTTTGGCTCTAACCATATTTTTATGGGTTTTCCTGATGAATTTTATGGATATTTTCCCCGTAGATGTATTGCCTGCACTTGCTCAAGCTGGTGGAATTCATTATCTTAAAGTAGTGCCAACTAACGATTTGAACTTAACCTTTGGCATGTCAATTTCTGTATTTATTCTGATTATTTTTTACAGCATTAAAATAAAAGGCACTAAAAAATTTATAAAAGAGCTTACCTTACAGCCTTTTAATCATCCTGGATTTATACCTTTTAACCTGTTGCTTGAAGTGGTTGGTCTTGTTGCAAAGCCAATTTCACTAGCACTGCGTTTATTTGGGAACTTATATGCAGGCGAATTAATATTTATATTAATTGCTCTGTTAACCTTAAATGCTGCAACATCATCAACAGTGAGCACAATGACTTTAGGCTCAGCTCAATTTATTTTGGCGCTGGCGTGGTCAATATTCCACATATTGGTGATAACATTGCAAGCATTTATTTTCATGGTGCTAACGATTGTTTATCTAAGTTTGGCACACGAAGATCATTAACCGATTTAATTTTCATCCATTGTAAAGGGGATAAATATGCAAGCCGCTAGTTTAATAGCACAAATTCAAAGTATGACCGTTGTTGCGGTTGCCTTGTTAATTGGTTTGGGTGCATTGGGCACAGCGATAGGATTTGGTTTGCTTGGTGGCAAATTCCTTGAAGGCTCAGCTCGTCAACCAGAAATGGTTCCAATGTTACAAGTAAAAATGTTCATCGTTGCAGGTTTGTTAGACGCCGTAACTATGATTGGAGTGGGTATCGCATTGTTCTTTACTTTCGCAAACCCTTTCCTTAGCAACCTGGGTTCTTGATAACACATGATCGGGGCGCGTGGCGCCCTAATTGTTCCAGGAGATAAACGGTGGAAATTAATTTAACATTAATCGTACAAATGCTCGTTTTCGCAGCTTTTGTTTTGTTTACCATGAAATTAGTATGGCCTCCACTAGCAAAAGCTATGGAAGAAAGACAAGACAAAATTGCTGATGGCCTAGCTGCTGCTGAACGTGGTCGCAAAGAATTAGAGTTAGCACAACATCGCGTGAAAGATGAGTTAAAGCAAGCCAAAGTTCAATCGGCTGATATCATCGAAAAAGCGAATAAGCGTGCTGCGCAAATCATTGAAGAAGCAAAAGAAACAGCAAAGCATGAAGCGCAAATGCAGGTAAAACTGGCACAAGAGCAATTGATGCAACAAATCAATCATGCAAAAGACGAGTTGCGTAAACAAGTCGCAAACTTAGCAATAACAGGTGCTGAGAAGATTTTGATGCGTGAAATAGATGCTAAGGCAAATACTGCATTATTAGATAACTTGATAGAAGAGATTTAAAATGTCTGATAGTACCACCATAGCCAGACCCTATGCCAAGGCAATTTTTGAATATGCCTTAGGGGAAAAAGAATTAGCTGAGTGGTCAGCACATTTGAGAAATCTTGCACAAGCAGTGTTGACACCTGAGGCTGAAAAATTTATTGCAAATCCAGCAACGACTGTTACGCAACATATTGAGTTGTTGGAGGCAGCAAGCGGTGCAAAATCAAAAGAAAACAAGCCATTAAATAATTTAATCGCATTAGTGGCTACCAATAAAAGATTGATATTGCTCCCTGAAATTTATGCACTCTATGAAGCACATCGGGCAGAGCAAGAAAAAACTCTGAGCGTTGATGTAAGCAGTTATTCTGATTTATCAAGTGCACAACAACAGCGATTAATTGAATCATTAAGTCAGCGCTTACAGCGCAAGGTCTCGTTAAAAATCAGTATTGATCCTTCCTTGCTTGGTGGAGCAATAATTCGAGCGGGCGATTTAGTTATAGATGGTTCAGTTCGTGGCAAGCTTAATAAGCTTAGCACTGAATTGGCCGCATAAATTAGAGGATAGTTTCCATGTCAGAACAAGTAGCGTTAAATCCTTCTGAAATCAGTGAATTAATCAGAAAGAAAATAGAACACTTTAGTGTAGTATCGGAAGCACGAAATGAAGGTACTATTGTCAGTTTGAAAGACGGTGTTGTGAGCTTACATGGCCTAGAAGATGTAATGGCTGGTGAAATGATCGAGTTTCCAGGCGGCGTTTATGGCCTAGCTCTTAACCTTGAAAGAGATTCAGTAGGCGCAGTTGTTCTTGGTGAATATTCTTCTTTAGCTGAAGGCCAAAAAGGTAAATGTACTGGTCGTATTCTTGAAGTTCCAGTTGGAAAAGGTCTGCTAGGACGTGTTGTTGATGCTTTAGGTAATCCAATTGATGGTAAAGGACCTATTGATGCAGCCGGCATGTCGCCAATTGAAAAAGTTGCTCCTGGTGTTATTGCACGTAAATCAGTAGATCAACCTGTACAAACAGGATTGAAAGCGATTGATGCCATGATTCCAGTTGGACGCGGACAGCGCGAGCTTATCATTGGTGACCGTCAAACAGGAAAAACAGCAATCGCAATTGATGCGATTATTAACCAGAAAGGTACTGGCGTTAAATGCGTTTATGTAGCAGTCGGCCAAAAAGCGTCATCTGTTGCTGCAATAGTACGTAAGCTCGAAGAACATGGTGCTTTAGAACACACAATCGTTGTTGTTGCTGGTGCTTCTGATTCAGCTGCGTTGCAATTTATTGCACCTTATGCTGGCTGTACCATGGGTGAATACTTCATGGAGCGAGGCGAAGATGCATTGATTGTTTATGATGACTTAACTAAGCAAGCCTGGGCCTATCGACAAATTTCATTGTTGTTAAGAAGACCACCTGGCCGTGAAGCTTATCCTGGTGATATTTTCTATTTACATTCTCGTTTGTTAGAAAGAGCTGCACGTATTAATGCTGCCGAAGTAGAAAAACTGACTAATGGCGAAGTTAAAGGAAAAACAGGATCATTAACTGCATTGCCAATTATTGAAACTCAAGCTGGTGACGTATCCGCGTTCGTTCCAACAAACGTTATTTCCATTACCGACGGTCAGATTTTCCTTGATGTTGATTTATTCAACTCAGGTGTGCGTCCAGCAATTAACTCTGGTCTTTCTGTATCGCGGGTCGGTGGTGCGGCACAAACAAAAATCATGAAAAAATTGGGTGGTGGTACTCGTTTGGCACTGGCTCAATTCCGTGAATTGGAAGCGTTTTCGCAATTTGCTTCTGACCTTGATGATGCAACACGTAAGCAGTTAGAGCGTGGTCAGCGTATTACAGAGCTGATGAAACAAAAACAATATTCTCCATTGTCTGTCGCAGAAATGGGTACCGCATTGTTTGTTGTTGAAAAAGGTTATTTAGATGATGTACCTGTAAATGAAGTGGCAGCGTTTGAAGCATCATTACATGACTACATGCGTAGCTCTCATCCTGATCTGTTACAACTGATCAACGAAGAAGGCGCTTACGATAATGACATTGAAGCAAAATTGAAAAAAGCTGTAGAAGACTTTAAGCGTACAGCAAGTTGGTAAGTCAATTTAAGGCGAAGTAAGATTATGGCTGGAGCAAAAGAAATCCGTTCGAAAATTTCGAGTATTAACAAAACTCGAAAAATTACTCGTGCGATGGAAATGGTGGCAGCAAGCAAAATGCGTAAAACTCAGGAAAGAATGCGCGCATCTAAACCTTATGCCAGTAAGATCTACAGTGTAGTAAAACATATTGCTCGTGCACACTCAGAGTACAGGCATCCGTTTATGAGTCATCGCGAGATTAATCGTATCGGCCTTATCGTCGTTACGACCGACCGCGGTCTCTGTGGCGGCTTAAACGTCAACTTATTGCGAGAAACAGTCCGCACAATCCGCGGCTGGAAGGAGCAGGGTAAAGAGGTTGATCTTGCCGTCATTGGGCGTAAGGGACAAGCATTTTTTAAACGCGTTGGCAGTAATGTTCTTGGCTCAAAGGAACACTTAGGTGATACACCGGGTATTAAAGACATCATTGGTATCGTTAAGGTCATGCTTGATGCTTTTAACAATGGCACCATTGATGCGTTGCATGTAGTCTACAACGAATTTGTTAACACCATGACCCAAAAACCTGTGGTGAAACAATTATTGCCATTGCCAAAATCAGAAGAAGACAGCACGTCAATGGGGCATCATTGGGATTATATTTATGAACCTGATGCTAAGGAGCTGCTGGATAATCTTTTAGAACGTTATATCGAATTACAGATTTATCAAGCAGTAGTTGAAAATATTGCTTGTGAACAAGCGGCGAAGATGATTGCAATGAAAAATGCAACGGACAATGCCGGTGATTTGATTAAAGAATTTCAATTGGCTTATAACAAAGCCCGACAAGCTGCAATTACTCAAGAGTTGGCAGAAATTGTCGGTGGCGCAGCCGCTTTATAAGAGGGTATAAAATGAGCTTAGGAACTGTAGTAGAAATTATTGGCGCGGTTGTGGACGTCGAATTCCCCCGTGAGAATGTCCCTAAAATCAATGATGCATTGAAACTTGCTGATGGCGATTTGGTTTTCGAAGTACAGCAGCAGTTGGGTGATGGTGTAGTCCGTACTATTGCTATGGGAACAACCGAAGGACTTAAGCGCGGTGTAAAAGCTGAAAATACAGGCCATCCTATTCAAGTGCCTGTAGGAAAGAAAACTTTGGGTCGTATTATGGATGTTCTTGGTCGTCCTGTTGATGATGCGGGTCCAATTGGTGCTGAGGAGCACTGGGCTATTCATCGCAAGCCGCCAACATACGAAGATCAAGCTGGAAGTCAGGAATTACTTGAAACAGGTATTAAAGTTATTGACTTGCTTTGTCCTTTTGCCAAGGGGGGTAAAGTGGGGCTATTCGGTGGTGCCGGCGTAGGTAAGACCGTTAACATGATGGAATTAATTCGTAACATCGCGATTGAGCACAGTGGATACTCAGTATTTGCTGGTGTGGGTGAGCGTACTCGTGAAGGAAACGATTTCTATCATGAAATGAAAGAATCCAATGTATTGGATAAAGTATCATTAGTTTATGGTCAGATGAACGAGCCACCAGGTAACCGTTTACGCGTTGCATTAACTGGCTTGACTATGGCGGAGAAATTCCGTGATGAAGGCCGTGATGTATTACTATTTGTTGATAATATTTATCGTTATACCTTGGCAGGGGTTGAAGTATCTGCTCTATTAGGCCGTATGCCTTCAGCGGTAGGTTACCAACCAACACTTGCTGAAGAAATGGGTATGTTGCAAGAACGTATTACTTCTACAAAGACCGGTTCTATTACCTCGATTCAAGCAGTATACGTACCTGCTGACGACTTAACTGACCCCTCTCCAGCAACTACTTTTGCGCACTTGGATGCTACAGTTGTATTGTCACGTCAAATTGCTGAGTTAGGTATTTATCCTGCGGTAGACCCATTGGATTCAACTTCACGACAATTGGATCCACTCATTGTAGGACAAGAGCATTACGATACTGCTCGTCGTGTACAGCAAACATTACAACGCTATAAAGAATTAAAAGATATTATTGCGATTCTTGGTATGGACGAATTATCTGAAGAAGATAAGCGTGTTGTTACTCGTGCGCGTAAAATCCAAAGATTCTTGTCACAACCATTCTTCGTTGCTGAAGTCTTTACTGGTTCTCCAGGAAAATATGTATCACTGAAGGATACAATTAAGGGTTTCCAAGGTATTCTCGCCGGTGAATATGATGATTTACCTGAGCAAGCATTTTATATGGTTGGTAGTATTGAGGAAGCAGTTGCTAAAGCTAAGACCTTATGAGGTAAGCAAATATGACTAGAACAACGCACTTAGATATTGTTAGTGCTGAACATGAAATATTTTCCGGTTTGGTTGAGATGGTTGTTGCAACTGGAGAATTAGGCGAGATAGGCGTTACAGCCGGTCATGCCCCTTTGCTTACAGTTCTGAAACCAGGTGAAGTGCGACTCACTTTACCTGGCGGTCACCAAGAAATTTACTACGTTCAAGGTGGAATGCTGGAAGTTCAACCTAATAATGTCACTATTCTTGCTGATGTCGCTGAGCGTGCTGAGCATCTTGATGAAGCAGCTGCACTTGCTGCAAAAGCGCAAGCTGAAGCCGCAATGGCTGGCAAAGGTGGTGAAATGGATTATTCAGTCGCCACTGCGGAATTGGCACGTGCTGTTGCCCAAATCCGAGCGATTCAAAAAGTCAGGAAAATGGTTAAGTAGTACTCTTATATTTTAGAGTTTCTTTCTTCATTCTTTTATGTGAAAGGAACTCTAACTCAAAAACTAATATCTTTTTATCACTATTGAGACGCTCTTTATTAATGAGGCAGCCACTAAGAGAGCAAATAACTCTTCAGTCGGTTGGGTTCTTCTCACTAATGGCAATTGCCCAGTCAAAAATTCTTACCAGTCAGTATCTTTTCACTTTCACTTTCCTGCAGTTCATTTTTAGCGGCAGAAAGTTTATCTTTTATTATCTTAAAATGAGAGTGATTATAAGTAATTCCACTGTGCATTAAATCAGTAAATTTATGTAAGAAAATACCAGCCTTAAGGCTCAATTTAACAGGCTGGTGTTCCTTTTTATCAAGGACTGCCTTGGCAGTTTCTGAAAAAGGAACGCCATGAGTTTGTAACTGACGTAATAAATACAAATCAGCTCTCTCAACTGCAGAAACACTCATAGAAATTGTTTTTAAATATTCTGGTGGAATACTTTTAATAAAATAGGCTACCATGTAGGGTTGATTTTGTTTAATGGATTCCAGTAAATATTCCATATTTTTTTCAACACTCAAAGGCTGTTTTTTAATAACTAATCGTTCAACAAGCAGCCTGACACATGCAGTACTTCCGCTGTGAATAGCATGAGGGATTGCTTTATGCAGTTCATCAGCCCCTAGCCCAGATATCCCATAATAATTCATTACTTTTTTAAGTAGATTAGGATTACCGCCCTTCGCCGCCGCTTGAATTACTTGAGTCGGGTTATTAAATGGCAAAGCTTTTTTCAGCAGAAATAACTGGTCATAAGTTTTTTCCCGTCCATGGGCTAAAGCATCAATAAATAAAGTGGCAAAAGTTGCTGAATCCTTATTGTTGCCCAGTAAAGCTGCCAAAGCATCTGGGTTATTATTTACAACAGCAATCCTTGCCGCCTGAAGATCTTTATCTTTTGCACCGAGTTCTAGTAAATGCTGAATCACAGAGGCATCATTAATTTCAGCTGCTTTTCTCAGAGTATTAAATACTCCACCAAAATGAGAAACAGCCACATCATCAATATTTTTTTGCGTTAAATAATGATCATAAAGTTCAGAAATTTTAGGGAAAATTCGAGGTTCGTTGTTTTCTGGATGGCGAATGACACTAATTGTCATTCCTAAAGCGCCCCCTTTCTGATATCTAAGTACATTATTATGTAACTCGGCAATCACCTCCCTTTCACTTGCAAACTCTTTTGTTCCTGACGAGTAATTGGGATCGTATACGACATATTTATTATCTTTCCTTCTAACTGACACGGCATGCATAGTACCGCCAATACGCATTACTTCATTTTGTTGCAACGCGAGTGTCTTAAAAATTTCTTCCCAATTTTTATCACTGGTCGTTATGGCAAAATCAAAGGAGGATTTCATCGGTTTATTATTGATAGTCAATGCGCGCATTGAATTGGCCTGACTTAACTCTTTATCAAATTGTTCAGGGAATAAAGTTAAAACCACATCATAGACAAATTGGTTTATATCAGATTCCATTGCAGAATCAGGGTTTTTCTTTACTATCTCTTCGAGTATCTTAAAAAATTGATTTTCCTTTCCTTCCAGAACATATTTTGCATACAAAGTCGCAAGACCGTTACAAACCCCTTCATTATTCATTTGTACTGGCATATTATGCCATTTAAGATACAGATTTAATTTATCAATCACCTGCTTTTGATCAACACTCCGTTTCATAACCTTCGCTCCGATTTTAGTTCGCGTTGATCCCAACAACAAAAACTGTTAGTTTTCTCCCTAGCTTATTTATAAGTATATAACGTGACTATTACGTAAAACTTAACGTAGTCCAATTTTGAAATTTGGTGACGAAGCGATTAATTTGCTCTAAGCGTGTTGCCTAAAAAATACAAAAGACAGAGTTTGTTATTCATTTTTAATTGAATTGTTTGATTTAATTGGCCAAGCCGTTGATTTGTTAATAAAGTATGCCGCTCGTTCTGCTTGGAAGGGGTTATCTTTTGTTAAAGCAATTAATCTATCAAAAGTCTCTTTAAAGTTATCAATATTCGCGATGAACTGCTCATCACCGGAAATAAGGTAGCCTCCCATTAAATAATCTTTACTCTATTCAATATATATTGTCCTTTTTAATGTTATTCATTGCGATGAGAAATGGTGTGAAAAAGCTATAATTTCTATGTTATTTACAAGGACTTAGCATTTTTATTCGATAATAATGCACAAAGTTATCCACAGGTGAAAAATGATTTAAAATAGGTTGATTTTAAAAGTTAATTAATTTTCAATAGGTTACGTTAAATATGGTAATCATCATGAAGAAATATACAAAGTTATTCACAATTTATAAGCTGTTCCTCTATATGACATCATAAGGACTCTGCTAAAATTACTTTGCAATAGAGCATCTCAATGGTTAAATAGTAATTATTAATTTCATGAATAAAAAAACGATGAATGCAGTAACAGAACGAAAAGCATTAACTGAATTTACGGAAAAGGCGTACCTTGATTATTCAATGTACGTCATTTTAGATAGAGCCTTACCCCATATAGCTGATGGATTAAAACCGGTTCAGCGGCGTATTATTTATGCAATGTCTGAGCTGGGTTTGAAAGCGACCGCCAAATATAAAAAATCGGCACGTACGGTTGGGGATGTGCTGGGTAAATTCCATCCTCATGGTGACAGTGCGTGTTATGAGGCCATGGTATTAATGGCACAACCGTTTTCCTACCGCTATCCTTTTGTTGATGGTCAAGGAAACTGGGGATCTCCTGATGATCCTAAGTCCTTTGCTGCCATGCGTTATACGGAAGCTCGATTATCACCTTATGCTGAAGTATTACTTTCAGAATTATTACAAGGTACCGTCGATTGGGTTGACAATTTTGATGGGACATTACAAGAGCCTGCATTACTGCCAGCACGCTTACCTAATATCTTATTAAATGGCGCTACAGGTATTGCTGTGGGTATGGCTTCAGATATTCTGCCGCATAACTTAACCGAAGTAGCCAATGCTTGTGTGCATTTATTAGATAACCCCCAAGCAGATTTAGCTGCTATTACTCAGTACATTAAGGGGCCTGATTTTCCGACTGAAGCGGAAATAATTACCCCGCCGGAAGCAATTGCCAATATGTATGAAACGGGGAATGGTTCAATTAAAATGCGGGCGGTTTATAGTCAGGAAAAACAAAATATAGTAATTACTGCTCTGCCTTATCAGGTCTCTGGTGCCAAAGTAATAGAACAAATTGCGCTCCAGATGCAACAGAAAAAACTGCCTATGGTAGAGGACTTACGCGATGAATCCGATCATGAGCATCCCACTCGATTGGTAATTATTCCACGTTCAAACCGAGTTGATGCAGAAGGTTTGATGTCTCATTTATTTGCAACCACGGATTTGGAACGAAGTTATCGCGTTAACTTCAATATGATAGGACTTGATGGCAGGCCAAAGGTAAAAAATTTACTGGATGTTCTAAGGGAGTGGTTGTCCTATCGCTTAACGGTAGTAAGGCGACGCTTGGAGTATCGGTTGGCAAAAGTTCTGGATCGCATTCATGTGCTTGAAGGGTTGCTGATTGCTTATCTGAACATCGATGAAGTCATTGCGATCATTCGCGAACATGAGCAACCCAAACAAGGGTTAATGGCACGATTTAATCTCAGCGATCGGCAAGCTGAGGCGATTTTAGAAATGAAGTTGCGCCATTTGGCAAAACTGGAAGAAATAAAGATACGTGGTGAGCTGGATGAGCTTTGCGCTGAACGCGATAATCTGCAAAATATTTTAGCCTCGGAACAACGATTAAAAGCGTTGGTTAAAGAGGAAATTATTAAAGACAGGGATGAGTTTGGTGATGTGCGTCGTTCACCAATTATTGTCCGACAAGAATCACAAGCATTAAAAGAAGAGGATATTTTACCCAATGAGCCAATTACTGTAGTACTCTCTAAAAAGGGCTGGGTAAGGGCAGCTAAAGGTTATGATGTAATCGGTAGCGAGTTGGGTTATAAAGCCGGTGATGAATTTAAAGCGCAAGCCATGGCGCGTTCAAACCAACAAATCCTCTTTTTTGATAGTGAAGGCAAAGTTTATTCCTTGCCAGGCCATGTTTTACCATCGGCGCGAGGCCAGGGAGAACCTTTAACAGGTAAGCTTAATCCTGCCGAAGGTGCGTTATTCGAAGCAGTGGTCGGCGGTGAAGCGGAACAAATGGTGTTATTAGCCTGTGATGCAGGATATGGTTTTATCGCTAAGATAGGCGATTTGTATGTAAAAAATCGTAATGGCAAGGCGTGTATTAAGCTGCCTGAATCCAGCCATATTTTGCCGCCTCGCATAGTCCCCAAGCATGATGAGCTATTTGTTGCCTGTGTTACCAGCACTGGTCGATTACTCATTTTTTCTGCCAGGGAAGTCCCAGAATTATCGCGCGGGAAAGGAAATAAATTAATCAGTATCCCTTCTGCCAAAGCAGTATCGCGTGAAGAATATGTGATTGATATACAGGTACTTTCTGCAGATGATTCACTCACGGTACATGCTGGAAAACGGCATTTTACTTTGAAAGGAAGTGATCTGGATCATTATAAAGGTGAGCGTGGACGTCGAGGCAACCGATTACCGCGTGGTTTGCAAAATGTGACTCAATTACAAGTCATTACCTCAGAATAGTTTCTGTAGCTTGGGTGAGAATGCAGGCCTTAGTTTAAAAAAGGTTGGTTAAAATGTGCTCCGTGATGGATGGATTCCTGCCTTCGCAGGAGTGACACCATTCGCTTTTCTGCTTACCTTGATGGCTATGGGATTAACAGCCTAGTTTTCACATGAATGCTCTGTTAAATAATCCCTACTAGTGATAAAGTGCTTTGAAGTAAAGAAGCTAATGTCATTTCCATTAATGGAAAATAGTTTAGATAGGGAATTCTTAGCACCCATGTTAAAATTTTTTACCTTCGTTGCTTGCTTGTTTCTTAGCGCCTGTATGGTCGGTCCTAATTATAAAGAGCCGCTAAAACCAGTCGTTACACATTGGCCAAAAAAGGATGCAACAGTAAAAGAAGCGCCATTTAAAACGACTAAATGGTGGGAGGTTTTTCATGATCCTGTTCTGACTTCATTAATTTACGAAGGTTATTATAATAATTTGACGCTGCAGATCGCAGGAGTAAGAGTACTGCAAACTCGTGCCCTCCTGGCTCAATCGGTAGGTATGCTCTATCCACAACAACAGGCAATGACCGGTAACTTTACCTATTATGAAATTGGTGGAAGTCAACTGCAGTCAATTCTACCTCCATCATTCGAAACATTATCATTAGGTTTTGCAGCAAATTGGGAAATTGATTTTTGGGGAAAATATCGAAGAGCAATTCAAGCCAATGATGCAACATTTTTATCTTCTCTCGCTGCTTATGATAATGCATTAGTTACTCTTACCGCAGACGTTGCCAGCACCTACATCCAAGTTCGAACGTTTGAAGCACAAATTAAAGTAACCAAAGCCAACATCGTCGTGCAAAGAGAGGGGTTAAAAATAGCCAAGGCTCGATATAATGCTGGTGAAACAAACCTCATGGATGTGGAACAAGCACAGACGGAGCTTTCACAAACAGAAGCATCTCTTCCGCCACTGGAAAATAGCTTAGAACAGCAAAAAAATGCACTGGCTCTTTTATTAGGTACAATGCCCAATGGGGTGGACGGAGAGCTTAAGAAAAGCAAAGGAATCCCTAAAGCGCCTTCAACTGTAGCAGTGGGGATTCCTGTAGAAAGTTTGGCGCGACGGCCGGATATTCATCAAGCCCGTTTAGAGGCGATTGCACAATCCGCTAAAATTGGCGCAGCAAAAGCAAATCTTTTCCCCTCCCTTGCCTTAAATGGTACTTTTGTTTTTTCATCAAACAACATTGGCCAAAACTCACTTGCAGATTTGTTTAATTGGGCGAATCACTCGATAACCGCTGGTCCCACATTGACCTGGCCAATACTTAATTACGGTCAAATTACGAACGCAGTACGGGCACAAGATGCTGCATTCCAGCAGAGCTTGTTAAACTACATTAATCTGGTTCTCAAAGCGCAGCAAGAAGTGCAAAATGGTATTACCGCCTATATCGAGGCAAAAAAAGCGGAACGCGCACTAACCAAAGCAAATAACGCGGCTATTAAAACACTAAAACTGGCAATCGTCCGTTATATTAATGGAGAAGTTGATTTTACTCCGGTGCTGAATGCCGAACAGCAACAATTGAGCGTACAGACTGCATTGGTTAACGCACAAGCCAATATTCCACTCGCATTAGTCTCACTTTATCGAGCACTGGGCGGGGGCTGGGAAATCCGTGGTACTAATGATGTTGTGCCGCCCCTAATAAAAGCTGAAATGGCAGCACGTACAAACTGGGGCACTTTGCTCAAACAGCAAAATCATGAGCCACCGCGAACTAAGAAAGAACGATTTAAGGAGCTTTATTTACCAAAATGGTAGGATCTGCTTCCATTCCTACTCTCTTGGCCAAGCGAGCGAAATGGAAACAGATCCTAGAGAAAAATTTCTTTTCCCAAGGGAAATTAGGAAAATTTAAATAAAATGGTGTTGGGTATGAACTTTAATAGAGATTCAAAATCAGTCAAAATTGCAGGGATAGCAGTTGCTATTTTACTTCTCATTTATCTGATTTCACATATTTTTGGCAAAAGCAGCCCGCCAGCCATCCCTGCACCCAAGGTTGTTGTGCAAAAACCAATACGTGCAGAAATGGCTGAATATGTTACGCAAACAGGGAATACAGTCGCTTATAATTCGGTTAATCTGGTTGCACGTGTTGAAGGCTATCTTGATTCAATCGAGTTTGTTGATGGAACGTTTGTTAAAAAAGGAAAGGAGCTCTTTGTTATACAGCCTGAGCCTTATTTTGAGAAACTAAGGGCTGCCAAGGCGACGGTTACTGCAGAAAAGGCGAGCCTTGTCTACAACAAGGCTGAATATGCACGCCAACAACAAATGTACAAACAACATGCTACTTCATTAAACGAAGTTGAAAAATGGTATGCCAAAACATTGGAAATTGCCGCAGGAGTTGATAAAGCCGAAGCAGAAGAAGTCAACGCAGCGATTAATTACAGTTACACGCATATTTCAGCTCCATTTGATGGCCGAATCGGTCGGCATTTAGTGGATGTGGGTAACCTTGTGGGGCATGGTGAGGCCACAAATTTAGCTACCATAGAGCAGATCGATCCTATCTATGTTTACTTTAATTTAAATGAACTCGATTTACTCAAATTACGGGCCGCAGCTCGTGCGCGAGGATTTAAACCTCAGGATATTAAACAAGTTCCTGTTGAAGTGAGTCTGCAAAACGATCCTACGGTTAAGTACAAAGCAACGCTTGATTTTGTTAATACAGGTCTTAATGCATCTACTGGTACTATGGAGCTGCGCGCTGTATTAGAAAATAAAGAGTACATTTTTGTACCAGGTCTCTTTGTACAAGTACGGGTCGCTATCTCCAAACCTAAAAAGCAATTAACGGTGCCTGATACAGCGATCCTTTATGATCAGATCGGTTCTTATGTATTGACTGTGGATAATGATAATGTTGTGGTGACAAAACGGGTAACATTGGGCAGTGTAGAGAATGGGATGCGTGCTGTGGTCACAGGACTTTCGGCCCAAGATCAAGTCATCATTGATGGCCTGCAATACGCGACTCCCGGTAATAAGGTTGAGCCGCATGAACTGGCACAAACAAAAGATAATGATGAAAGCAAACCCAAAGATAATGGGAGCGCCAAACATTAATTTAGATGGGTCAGGGAGTATTGTTTCGGTGATCGGTACACAATGTGAGAAAACGGCAGAATGATTTCTAAATTTTTTATTGAACGGCCTATATTGGCCAATGTTATTGCGCTCCTCATCGTATTGCTGGGGGCGGTCGCTATAATTGTACTACCCGTTTCTCAATATCCTTCTATTGTTCCCCCAACCATTCAGGTGACCACTACATATCCTGGTGCCGATGCGAAAACACTCATCAAAACCGTAGCGCTACCCATTGAACAGCAAGTGAACGGGGTGGAAAACATGCTGTACATGCAATCTACCAGTACGAATAATGGTACCTATACATTGATTGTTACTTTTGCTATTGGAACGGATCTTAATTTTGCGCAAGTACTGGTCCAAAATCGCGTGCAAGCTGCAATGGCGCAGTTGCCTGATTCAGTGCAAAAACAAGGGGTGCTGGTACAGCAAAAATCTACAGCGATTCTGCAATTTATTACGTTAACGTCCAAAAATAATGAATATGATGGGTTGTTTCTTGATAATTATGCGGCAATTAATATGCAAGATGAATTATCGCGTTTACCTGGGGTAGGTAACGTAATTATTTTTGGAACTGGTACTTATGCGATGCGTGTTTGGCTGGATCCTAAAAAAATGTTGGCTTATTCCCTTAATCCAAGTGATGTTCTGCAAGCCATTAGTAATCAAAACCAAGAAGTTTCTTCTGGACAAATTGGCGCACCGCCAACTGCGGGGAAACAAGCATATCAATTTACGGTAAATGTACCGGGACAACTTGCTGACGTAGATCAATTCGAAAACATTATTGTGAAAACAATAGCGCAAAACCCCAATCAAAGTGCTAAAGAAACCAGTACGACACAAAGTGCGCAAATTGTCCGTATTCGTGATGTAGGTCGTGTGGAGTTAGGCTCTAACAGTTACAACCAGCTTGCGAGACTGAATAATAAACAGGCAGCGGCTATTGGTATTTACCAACTTCCTAATGCCAATGCCTTGCAAGTTGCTACCGAGGTACGTAAAGCAGTTGCGAAAATGGCAAAAAAATTTCCTCCAGGTATGGAATATTCAATTCCTTTTGACACCACCGTTTTCGTAAAAGCTTCTGTGAACGAGGTATATCACACTTTGTATGAGGCGGGTATTCTGGTTTTGATTGTTATTCTCCTTTTCTTACAAAACTATCGTGCTACCTTGGTACCCACTACTACAGTACCAGTGACCATTATTGGTGCGTTCTTTGCGATGCTTTTATTAGGTTATTCCATTAACTTGTTAACTTTATTTGCACTTGTTTTAGCAATTGGTATTGTGGTTGATGACGCGATTGTGATTGTTGAGGGTGTAACCCAACATATTGAACGAGGCACTCCACCCAAACAATCGTCAATTAATGCTATGGCCGAATTAATGGGTCCTATTATTGGGATTACGCTTGTGTTAATGGCGGTATTCGTTCCTGCAGGTTTTATGCCGGGCTTAACCGGTGCTATGTATGCTCAGTTTGCGTTAGTTATTGCGGCAACTGCATTTATTAGTGCCATCAATGCGATGACTTTGAAGCCTACCCAATGTGCCTTGTGGCTCAAGCCCGTTGACCCGCAGAAAAAGAAAAATATCATTTTTCGTTTATTTGATAAGTATTACTATCCTATAGAAAATTTCTATCTTCGCTTCATCGATAGGCTTGTTCATAAAAATAAAACAGTATGCATCATTGGTATTGCCCTAGTCATTTTAGCGATTTTAGGTTTAACACGTATCCCCACGGGGTTTATCCCACTTGAAGATCAGGGATATGCGATGATGAACGTGCAATTGCCCGATGGTTCCAGTTTAGGCCGCACGGAGGCTGTTTTACACGATTTAAGCGCGCAAGTATCTAAACTTGGTGGCGTAGAAAATGTGATCAGTATTACTGGGATCTCGCTTTTGGATAGCAATGCAAGCCTTGCCAATGGTGGTGTTCTTTACGTGATATTTAAAGATTGGGACGTGCGGGGTAAAAAAGAAGATTTGCTGGCGATGTACAAACAACTGAACGCGATCGCAGAAAAAACCTTAGGCGCTAAAATATTGGTTATGATCCCCCCGCCAATTCAAGGCTTAGGTATGTCTGGTGGCTTCCAAATGCAACTTGAGTTGCAAGACGGCTCATTTGATTATCAAAAATTGCAAACGGCTACAGATCAGTTGATTCGTTATGCCAGCCAGCAGCCTGAGTTGCAACGCCTGATGACTTCGTTTCGCGCTTCAGTGCCGCAGCTTGCTGCCCCAATTAATCGAGTCAAAGCAGAAGCTTTGGGCGTTTCTGTAGGCGATGCATCAAACACGTTACAGACCTATCTTGGCTCATCTTATGTGAATCTTTTTTCAAAATTCGGGCAAGTATTTCAGGTTTATGTGCAGGCAGACGCAGAGGCACGCAAGACGGTTGGTGATGTCCGTAATTATTATGTAAGAAACAAATCGGGGGAAATGGTGCCTCTGGGAACACTGACTGATATGTCGTCTACCGTAGGGCCTTCCATTATTTCGCTTTATAATTTATACCCTTCCAGCAATATTTATGGTTCGGCCGCGCCAGGTTACAGCTCAGGCCAAGCCATGGCAGTGATGGAGCGGCTCGCAAAAGAAGTTTTGCCTGCAGGTATCTCTTATGAATGGACCAGCACCGCCTATCAGGAGAAAATTGCGGGAAACATGAGTTATTATATTTTTATCCTGTCCCTCATTTTAGTGTATCTGATTTTGGCAGGTCAATATGAAAACTGGATCGCTCCTGCCGCGATTTTGTTAAGCGTGCCTTTAGCTTTAATTGGAACGGTATTGGTTTTATCGGCCCTAGGCCTTTCCAATAATATGTATACCCAGATCGGGATTTTGCTGCTTATTGCGTTGGCAGCGAAGAACGCTATTTTGATTGTTGAGGTGGCGCGAGAACAACACGAACTGCATAACAAATCCATCATGGAGGCTGCAGTAATTGGTGCTAAAACACGTTTTCGTCCTATTTTAATGACTTCGTTCGCTTTTATCCTGGGAGTTATGCCTTTAGTATTCGCCAGTGGTGCGGGCGCTAATGCACGACGCTCGATTGGGATTGCTGTATGCAGTGGAATGCTGGCTTCAACATGCCTTGCCGTGGTATTCGTTCCTGCATTTTTTGTAATGTTGCAAACTTGGCATGAAAAAAGAAAGACAAAAAAACATGCCAAACAGCAAAATTTTGGTAAAGAGGCTGAGTTTTAACCAAATATCCAAACCTTAAGCGTCTTATTTTAAATCGTAGCCTGGGTGCAGCGCAGCGGAACCCGGGATTTTACTATTCCAGTTAACTCCAGACTACCTGACTTGCAGCACCTTTTTGAATTTATATCACGTAAGGCTAAGGTAATATTTACGTGCTAAAATATAATCATAAAGCCTAAGTAGGAGCCGATGCATGGCACTCTCAAAAATTCTTAAAGATCTTATCGCTGTAGGTGAAGGACATTATCAAGAAGAATTTGGAAAACTAAGAGATGATGTCAAAATTGCAATTTATCAGAAATTACTCTTTAAAGCAGGCGAAACACCCGAGGGAAGTGACGCACGAAAAGCCTTGAAAAGTATAGATGATGGTTTCGAAGGATTAGATCCGGAAGTACGAAAAGGCATAGAAATCGAACGCAAAAGGTATGCTACAGCCAAAGCCAATGCCATTTATCAAGATTACCTATATCAAAAAGTTTTAGAAAAAGTAACCAAAGGTAAAGATCCCGTAGAACTACAAAATGGCTTGATGTTTGAGCCGCAAGGACGTTTAGTTTACGAGCTAACACTAACAATAGAAGAACAAGAAGAAGTTCTTAAGAAGATAGAAGGTTCTTTAAGTATAGAAAGTATTGAGGGAAGACATCCTATAGATATCAAACAGGGGCTTAAGCAAGTCCTTGGTGGTCGTACACCTACTGATACTACTTTATGTTCTATTGATTTAAGCGGCCCCCGTCTCCCTGAAAAAGGCGCTGAAGTATACAAGAAACTACAGGAAGAGTATAAAAAAATATATGGGGGACAGAGGGTTCTTCGTCATCAAAGAGCGAGTATTGTTGCCTCTTTTGAAGAAACTTATGCTCATATGTGTTTAATGGCAGGAACCTTTGAAAGGCGCTCCATAACCTATGGTGATAAGAATACAATTAGTAAAAAGGATTGGCAAGACATTCGCCATAAAGCAGCCTTGAAGCTCCAGGATGAAGTGGCCAAAGTTTATAAAAAAGCTGTAAAAAATGCCACTGATTCAAATGGTAAGGTTGATGTAGATAAACTTAATAAAAATTTAGCCAAAGAAAGAGTCAGATTGGCTCAATCCGCAAAAAAGATACTCATAGAAGGAGTCGTTGCGCATTTAAAAGAACACGCATTGTTATCTTTAGTATTTAATGAAGAAGGAAAGTTAATTTCAGGAAAATTAACGAAAAAAGAACAAAAGGACCTACTTCAGAAACGTCAGGATTTAGTATTTGATGAAGAAGGAAAGTTAATTTCAGGAGAATTAACAAAAGAAGAACAAGAGGATCTACTTCAGAAACGTCGGGGTTTAGTATTTAATGATAAAGGAGTGTTAACTTCAGGAGAGTTAACAAAAGAAGAACAAGAGGATCTGTTTAAGAAGCGTAGAGAATATGTTTTAGAGTACACGCAAAAACTAAGCAGTAGTTTGAATAAGCACAAATTTACTGCGCAGACGGCTACAGGATTCGATTATTTTTACACGTCTAATTACCTGCAACAGGGAATGTTAATAACCGGAACCCAACATACAGCGCATGAGAAACCTTCATTTATTCCAGGGCAAGTAGTAGAAGATCAAGCTGCTTTTAGGAGAGTTACCTATACTTATCGAGATGAAAAGGGTGCTTTACATCCTACGACCGCTGTGAGTGCGCGTATACCCTCACCAGCACTGGTTTTTCATCCCTCGATGAGTGCTCAGGATATTAAAGATGATCTTGTAAAAAAATTCGGTTTTCTCCACGAGCAAATGCGTGCCATGCGTGGAGGAAAAAACGGTCCTGTGGTAGAGAATTTATTCACTTCGTTTCATTCAGAAGCATTTGAGACTATAGGAGATAATAATAACAAACAAAGAGCCAGTGCGCTCTATATGATCCAGGCCATGCATGATTTTAACACCCCATGGAGCATACGGGTGAAAAAACTCGAAAAACAACTCGAGAAACTTGTTGAGGAAAAACCTGCAGTACTACTCGAGGAGCAACTCGATATGTCTCCAGAGGAAAAGCTTACAGCGTTCAAAACGCAACTCGATCAGCTTGAAGAGAAAAGACTTCTAACAGAAGAAGAAGAGCAATATAAGAAAAAACTTGATAAGCTAGGAGTAGAATTAGAAAATGCAAGAGAACAAGCGTTAATACAAGCTCAAGAACGACTACCAAAAAATAATTTCTTATACGTACAAAATATTGGTACCAACCGCCACACTCGGGATTTAGGTTATCGAGATGATAGAAGCATGGTTACTGGCTCTGTGGAACTGGACGATATTACTTTAAGTGCCGAAATGGCCATGCTGCACACTCTGCAAGAAAATAGTGCTTATTTAAGTCAAGAAGTAAAGGATAAAATCACTAATATCAATGCTCAAGTACTTGAGCATTATCATACTTTTTTAAACGAGGAACAGAGGCCAACATATTTCGCTGAGTCAGAAGCAGGTAAGAATTTAATTAAGGAGATCAGAGCATTTAAAAAAGGATTAGAAAGCGACTTATCGCAAGAGGATGTTGACGATTTACCTTTACTGGCTTCCAATGCTCTTGTAAGAATGATTGCCACCAACCAGCATTGGGATGTGCGCTATGGTCAACTGAGTCAAGCGCTTAGTATGTACATCGAATGGGCATCAACTGGTGGCTGTAAAAGTGGAAATGAGCGCAATCAGGATGTCATGTTACGTTTTGCTTTATTGAAAAGTATTCATGAGCGTGTAGAGCATGCTGGAAATACGGATGGATTGCAAGATCATGAACGAGCCATTTACGAGCAATTAAAAGCTTATGCTAAAGGACAAACAGCCGATCCCGATGACTTACGCGCTGCTATAGCAGTGTCAGTAAGCAAATGTAATTTACACGGTGGTGCGGCAGCAATTTCTCGAGAAGACCAAGGTGGCGCTGCGAAAGTAAGCAGCTTTTCATTCGTACAAGATATAAAAAATCCTTTCTTGCGTTGGACTGCGCGAATTGGTCTTGGAGTGTTTGCTCTAGCAACTGCACCCTTATTACTGATTCCTGCAGTTAGAAAATTCTATATCTCTCAATTAATTGATACTAATAATGCTGCAGATAGAGAAATGAACCTTGATGCTACCGGTGCAAGTAAAACCCAAGCACATAAAGGCCAAGATAAACGAACTCGTGAGGTAATTTTAGAGGTATTAAAGGAAGACGAATTCTTTAATAAGAAGAAAGGTGGGACAGAATTAACGAGCGAGGAAAAGGCTGGGTTTAAAAAAACCAAGGGATCTCATGAAAGATATGAGCTGAGCGTTAAGAAGAAAGGAGTGGAAGAGGGGCTTAATCCGCTTAATGGTAGCCCTCAGCTTATGGTAAAAACCTTTGGCGTTACAGAGGTGCCAAAACCGAAAGTGGAGGCGGCACAACAGCTTCGGTCATCAGATGAGCCTAGGATAGATGATTCCAACGACCGCCAGTTGGATTCATCAGTGGTTACAGAGTATACGAAGACTATCTAAGGACATTGACTGTCTTCTTTATGCGGTTTCCAGTTTTTGTATCGTCCTGGGGAGTGCACTGCTATTAAGTTAAGCGCCATCGTTCTTCTGCCTACGCTCCGCGGCTTGTTCCTGCGCATAAAGTGCGGTACGTAGAACGTTAGGTATATTTCATTTAAAAACATAAAGTGACATTCAAATTTCGCATGGATCGCCCAGGGCTTGTTCGCGGAGTCTGGTGAGAGTGCTCAGTTTCTGGAGCCCTAAATACGTTGCAGGGGTAGACTGAAGATTAATGGCCAGTGAGCTCTGGGTGATGGGAGTTGTTACCCAAAACATTAGATCGCTGATTCTTCTAAGTAAAAAATTCACGTTCAAAACTACAAAGACTTCTGATTTTTTCTTTTATTTCTTCAGATAATTCCGTCATAGACAGTGTACTCAGGGCCGCACTTTGATAGAAACGCTTAATCTCTGGATTTTTTATCGAATCCAAATGCAATGCGATGGTTTGGACATCGCCTCTTGCTAATGGTCCTGTGAGTGATTCTGCAATACAGGCTGTTTGTTTTAAGTTATTTAGATTCCCTTGCATTAAATTGACCATCATCCGGCGAGTTTGTTGTGTATCGATACCCGCTTTAAGAAATAATTCTTCACTACAGGATGCCAGGGTAATTAAGTAATTCGAAGCCATGCATGCTGCAGCATGATATGCTGTTTTTGCCTCGGGTTTAATGGTAATGAGATGAGCGCCTAATTGATTGAACGAGCTTTTTAACCACGCGCATACTTCAGCATCACCCTCCAAAACACAATCAACTTGATAAAATGCAGTGGGCTCCAGGTAATTTGCTTTAAATGCTTTTAAAGGATGAAAACTCGCGACCAAGCAGCCTTGTTTTTTTAATGGAGCAAATACAGCAGAACTCAATACCCCACTGCAGTGAATAACAAAATTGCCTGGCTTTAAGACATTACTATGTGCAAGTAGTTCTACTGCATTGTGAATGGCATCATCATTACAGCATATCCAGCTTACTTCCGCTTCGGGCAAGAGCGCAATTTTGTCAATTACTTGACCGAAGCCAATTTCCTGGCTCGCCTTTTGTGCGCTTTCCAAACTGCGATTGCAAATGGAAAAGGCTGAGATGAGCTGAGCTTTAAATAAGGCCAAAGCGATATTTTTACCTAACCGGCCTGCGCCTATAATGTTGCAGTTCATATTTATTTTCTTGCCTCAATAGATTGTTGGTGAGTTATCCGCATAATGATAACTTAGTAAAGGTATTAAAAATGCAATTTTAGCAAAAAACCATCACCATCTCGATGAATTATTGGTTATAATACTTTCAATTTGTCATATTGAGAATGAATTATGCCTTATTTGCTGAAGGGAAATGCAGAACAAATTTTCCATGCTTTTGGACTGGGGTGGGTCGTTGCAGAACAAAAAGATGACACAAATATAATTGGGGATTTTCCATCTGTTAATTTTCTGGGCACCATACAGCAAGCAATAAGACATTTTAGTATCTGGCGCAAACATGCTCTGGGGAAATATTATCTGCGTGGTAATATGACTGCAGGAAATTTGTCCTATTTATTGGGGAGTGAGCCACTCAAAAAAGAAGAGGAAGAGTCTGCGGTTTACCATGCGCATTTAGGTTGCCAGGATTTTGCCTACATTAATGACGTAGGAGAAAACTGCAGCATTATGGTGATGTATCGAAAGGATGACCCAAAACAGTGGGTAATCGGTTTAATGAAAAATGGCCATGCAGAACCAAAAGACAGAGAGATAGTCTGTGTATCAAGTTTTGATTTAACCCCCTTTATTAAATCACCTGATTTTGGGGTGAGCGTTTCCTCTGTGTCATCTATAGAACCTTTATTGCAGCAGATTGGTTCCGCTATTCCGGGCTTTTTATTACACAATGCAGTCCAGGGGAATAACGAGATTAACTTACGTTTTCAGCGTATTGCGCTATTGATACGAAAACTCCAAATAGAGCAAGAAACGGCACCTCTTCGCGACCCTATTTCTTTTGCTGAACTTAATTTATCCGCATTATTTGCAGAAAATCCGGCACTGGATTTGCTTTTTCAATACAAAATACCGGATGAGCTTCCTTTATCTGTTTCTCTGTTGAAGGAGCTTTTATCTGAATCCAGTCCATTACGTAAAGAAATTCGGGGAATTCAATTCACTGATGATGAACGTATTAATAAAAGTCTATTAAAAATCATCATTGTATTTTACGAAAAAGGTATTCTTGATGAACAAAACCGGAAGCTGCTTACTCATCTTGAATTGATTAGAAAATTTAGCGGCTATATGAAAGATGAGACACAAATTAAGTTACTTCCCTTTTTAATTCAACAATCCTATCCACATGATTTAATGCAACTTATTTTATCTGAGGAAGCTTATTACCGTGCTATAGACAGTTTAGTTGAGTTAGAGCCAGCACTAACAGAAGATGTTCCTAAATTTTTTAAAGAATCTGAATTTAAAAAGCGTGAAGAATTAAAATTTATTTTTTCTTTGCCTGATGAAGACTGCAGGCGACTTTGTTTGATTTTTTGGGTTAAAGGCTCTCTCTCTGAAGATGGTTATCAACAAATCGTTGCTGCAACAAAGGAATATCCATTGTTGGCTTCCAGTTTGGTGGCTTTGGACCAAACAAAAACCATTAGTATTGAAAATCTAGAAAAGCTTGCTTTAAATCCCCACCAACATTTACAAAAATCAATTGCTCATCATTTTGCTAAAGAATTTCAAGGGCTTCATGATGTAACATCGAGATTACGCAAGTTAACGCTTGATGAGTTAAAAGCCGCAAGCACTGCATTACTCCTATTAAAAAAATCAGGTATTACCGCTCCTCTTGAAACATATCACTTAGTACTAGAGAAGAATAATAAAGGACAAGCCTTACGCCTGCTTTTACCTCCATTAGCAAATGAGGTAGGTAAAATACGAACGTTATTGATGGAAGTTCTTTATAGTGGCGTAGTGCACGGGATACAGACTCAAGGCAATAAAGTCCTTGCGATAAAAGATCCAGTAGAATTAGCTTTAGCTAAAAGATTGCGCGAGCGTTTTATTTGTGTCAGACAAATGCAAGACTTAAAGCTCAGAAAAGACCTGATCGAATTGGCGGCACAAGAAGAGAGTGAAGAAGCTGAGCGGTTTCGGCAAGTTATTTTGCGAGTTGAGGCTCAATGCAAAAAAATCCATGAGCGTTTATCTGGAGCTACATCATTCAGTGAAATGCACATAAAATGGAAGGGTGCAGAAGAAGCTTATAGAAAAACATTATACACCATTTCTTATGACGCACTTATGAATCCTTATGCCGATGTGCGTCCCACATTAAAGAATGCTGAAAAAGAAATTCTTAAAATTGTCGATCCTGAAATTGAGTCCGATTTATATCGATTTTTATACAATGCCTTAGTGGTTATTGCTAATATAATTAGCTGCATCCTTTTCCTTGGCGGGGCAAATGGATATAAATACTACAAGACTGGTAATTTCTGGTTTTTTAACCAGACTCGTTCAGGAGAGGAGATACGCGAACTGAATAAGGACGTGCTTGAGCTTATCGATCTAGAGCACTCCGATGACAATGAACTGTGCTTCTCCTTAGCATGGTGTCAAATGAGTTAAATCAACGAAGCCCAAGAAAACTGCAGCCTTGGCCCGGAACAACTCTCCCTCCGGGCCAGGCATTCTTATTCAATCAGGCATGCAATTTGCATGGTGAATTGTCATTAAAAAAAGCAGACTGACATGATCTGAGGGATTATTTTTTTAGTAATACACTAAGCATTTGAATTTTAACTGTTTAGTTTCCTTGTTATCTGTTTGAAAATTATTCTTGAACTTATTGAATATTTCTGCCTAATATGAACTATTCTAAAAGGACGACTGGGATTTAATGGATTAAAAAATATGGGAATTCCAAAAAAGGCACTCACAAATAGTAAACTCACTTATGTAGAAAAAATTGCGGATAGCTCTCATGAAACATGGAAGGTTTCCTTTGAGGAAGATGGGGTTATTAAGAAGGCTTTTTTTAAAAAATTAGAGCCTAAAAATCACTATCCTGAGTTATTAGCCAAAATCAGTGTAGCAACTTCATCATTCAAAAGGTTATTTCAAGGAAAAAGATCCGCTGAAGAGCGTTTGGTATTCGGGGAATACGATCTCGAATTAATGCCAGATGATACGAAAAATATAAAAAGTGGCACCCTTTATGTTAAGTTAGAGCAAAACTTTCTCGAATACCTTGTTAAAACTCCAGATGGCTTAAAAAAGGACACCATTGCGATAAAGGATATACCAAACTTTAACCCTCAACTGCCTTTAACTATAGAGCAGCTTCAAAAGATAAAGAGTAGTATCCTGGAAATTACCTCAAAAAGGGGGGACACCCAAGAAAAAGTAATCGGTACATTATCTATTGGTGTTGAAGATTTTAAACCTTTTCATTATGCGAGTCAGGGCATTCCTATTAACAGTACTTTAAAGGAACAAGTTGCGCCCAGTGTTAAAACCCTTGTCGAAAAAAATATCATGGAACTTTTGCTTGGCAGATGGTTCCTTGATGATGATGATGCGCATCCTCATAATCTCAGCCTGGCAGGGGATATTGATTTTGATATGTTCTTCTATTGGTTCACTATTCATATGAAAGTGCCAAGAAAAGTAATTGGCATACCGAAAGAGCATGTTACTTTAACGGTTCGTGATTATGAGGCTTTTCCGAATGTTCAGCAATCAATGCCTTATCATTGGCCTCCTTATGAACATCCGGGACAAGAGACTATTCCACTAATTATGCCTGGAGTACAAGAGCAAGCGCTTAAATTGTTACCTAAAGCTTATGCAGATCCAGGGGAATTCGCGCGGCTGGCTCAGAATTCACTGGCGCAAGAACAAAAGCTTGCAGCGGCTTTAAAAGCACTATTAACCTTCCAGCCTGAACTACAACGTCAACGCTTAACAGAGCTTTTTGGTGATCTGCCTTTAAATTACACTTCTTTAGAAGAAACAGATCCCAGCTTACGGGCAAAATATGAAGAGCTGTATCCCCGCTTTTGCAATGAAAAGACGGACAAAAAATCATTTGTTGATTTTATGATGGATTTATATCAAGAACACTATGATAACTTATATCGAGTGGTAGTCTTTTACATGGGGTGTATGGACAATGGTTATGGATTACCGCTGCCGCCTACTTACTTAGCTCTTTACCAAAAACCTTCTTTTTATCGCAAGATACAAGACTGGGTCAAAAAAGAAAATGAAACAACTTATGCTAAAGAAGAAGATCTAAAGTACAAACCTGATGAATTACAAAAACGATATCATCAGGTTTGGCGTGATGCATTTGCACCAATAATAAAAGAGTTGATCCACAGTTCCTATAGACTAACAAACACAATACTTAAGGAGGCCACCAATCCTCCATATGTGCAAATTTCCGAACTGGAAAGCAAAAAAGCCACAGATGATAGTTTAACCAGTGCCTGGGAGTTATTTGGAAATCTTCCTGTGCTTTCTGCTGAAACAATTCGAGCAAAGCTTAGTGTCGATAAAGACAGTAAATTGCGTGATGCATCATTATTTTTGATTGCCTTTGTTAATGAGTTTCGTGAAATCACAAAGACCTATTATGAAAAAAAACGCCAGGATCTTACTGAAGAAGACAATCTTGAGTTTTCAAATAAACTGAGTTTACTCCATCAAACATATAACCTAAAAATTCGGCAGGCCCTGGCGAATACAACAACCCATGCTGCTGAATTTAATAGTATTGCATCAAGTCTTAAGCTCATAGCAGAACAGGTCAATTTCCAATTGCATTTGACTACTACAGACGAACTTATGGAAGAAGCATTACTGGCCGTGAAACGAGAAGTACTGCCTTTTACACATGAAGATGTGAAACAACAATATTATGATTCATTGTTTGTTTGGGCAAAAAGTCTCAAACCCGAGGAGTTGGAGCGTTATATAAATGAAATTATAGATAAAAAATATGCACCAGTAGTGACTTCGTTTTCATTCCGCCAAAGGGCTGAACCGGTGAAGGCCTATTTAAAAGTAAGCGCAAATGAAAGTGGTGATAATCGTTTGGCTTATATTTTAAGCTCAGGAACTCAGCAAGATGGAGCATTGAATACTTTACTTGTACAGGGTCTTACTCCTCTAATGTTGCAAAAGCATCCTATACCAAGTGTTGATCTTGCGATCAGAGATAAAAGTTTTGAAAAGGGAATCAATGATTTTACTCGCGATGTGGTGTTTTTTGCCAAGAAAGATAAACGATTTACTCATCCTTATAGTGATGGGGGCATCGCCATGTTGTATCGGACGATTTATGATTGGGTAGATTCCCTCACTGATAAATCATTTAAAAGCTTAATCTCTTCTTCCTTAGCAAAATATGAATCGAAAACATGGGGAAGTCTTTTGGGAGCCTCCAGACGATCAGAGGTAGAAGGTTATTTAGAGGGGAATTGTAATGCGAAAGTACTGGCTATGATCTTTATGAATGGAGGTGAGTCCTCAACATTGAATGAGTGTTTGTTTGTTAAAATAGTGGAAGCAATTAAAAAAGAAGTGAATAAGTATCCGGTAATGTTGGAAGAGCCAAAATATAAGTTAATTGCTCAGTTAAATTTGGAAGAACATACAACTAAAGCGCATTGTCTTAATAACATGAGATACCATTACGAAACGATTTCTGCTTCGCATCGACAATTACAAATTACCTCCAGTTATACTTGTTAAGAAACAATTTAAATTTACCACTATACTTCAAGTGATCACGACTCTGTTTGTGGCCGCTGGAAGTATAGGTTATGATTCCCTTTTTTTAGAATGCTGTGAGCGTTTCACATGTCTTTTGATTTAATAAAAACATTGCCCCAATATCTGATTCCTCAGCACGGATTTACCACTCTTGCCGGTTGTTTGGCTGAAGTGAAAAATGTCAACGTAAAAAATTACATCATTCAACGATTTATAAGGAAATATCACGTTAATATGAGTGAAGCTTTAATCGAAGACCACACTGCATATGCATGTTTTAATGATTTTTTTATTCGTCAATTAAAACCAGAGTGCAGGCCATTGGCCGATGCGGATATTATTTCACCTGTAGATGGTTGTGTTAGTGAAATAGGATCTATAAAGCAAGGTCAATTAATTCAAGCAAAAGGCCGTTATTATTCCGTGGCTGAGCTTTTAGCGGGTAATAACAATGTGGCTGCTCCATTTATTAATGGGCATTTTGCTACTTTGTATTTATCACCTAAAGATTACCATCGTGTGCATATGCCTATGGATGCCAAAATTACCTCGATGACCTATATTCCAGGCGCTTTATTTTCAGTTCAACCTTCAACGGTGCGAATTGTGCCAAAATTATTTGCGCGTAATGAACGACTGGTTATTTTTTGTTCTACCGAATCGGGTCCCATGGTAATGGTGATGGTTGGAGCAACCATAGTTGGAGCGATAGGAACCAGTTGGCATGGGGATATCAAACGGAGTAAGACTCGTGTTGATTTTGAATACAATCAAGAGCAAGAACAAAAGATGGCTCAGGGTGATGAAATGGGATACTTTAAATTGGGATCAACCGTAGTTTTGCTGTTTGCAAGTGATATGCAAGTACACTGGAATCCTGCTTTAAAAACAGGAAGTGCAATCCGCTTAGGTGAGGCACTCGGTGAAATTAAATAGCGCGACATGCAGTTGTTGTGTCGTTGTGTAGCCTGGGTGCAGCGCAGCGGAAGCCAGGTTTTTGAATTAAATGAGCCTCTCGATCCCGGGTTCCGCTGCGCTGCACCCAGGCTACATGCTTATCTCAAAACTTATGTTAATGCAAATAGAGTTCCCAATTTTTTATCCATGGCATTTTGATAAACAACAGAGGCAACACTTAAATCCTGTATTGACAGCCCTACTGATTTGAAAACAGTGATCTTGTTTTTGAGGTCTGCATTTTTATGCATTAACCAATCACCTATTTCAATAATATCCTCTTGTTGTAACTGCTTTTCCTGCACAGCGCTGATAATTTCACCTGCTTCGGCCATAACAGCGCTTAATTGATCAACAATTACTACAGCATGTTTTAGTACATCATTGCTGATTTCTTTCATATTGGCAGTGTGTGAGCCTATGGCATTAATATGAACATGCGGTCCTATATCATGCATGGAGATTAATGGCTCAGCACTTCCGGTTGCGGTGCAGATGATATCCGCATCTTTAACTGCTAAAGAAATGCTGTCATATACGTTGATGGCATATTGGTCTGCGAACTGAGCCGCAAATTGTTCTGCATTCTTAATATTTCTTGACCATACCGATACCTGCTTTATGTCACGTACGTTTGCTACAGCTTGGAGTTGTGTTTCTGCTTGCACTCCCGAGCCAATGATTGCAACATGAGTTGCGTCATCTGCTGCAAAATATTGAGTGGCTAATCCAGAAACTGCCCCGGTTCTTAATGCAGTCAAATAACCTGCATCCATGAGCGCCTTGGGCTCACCAGTACTGGCATCAAGTAACATGATAAAACCAGTGATAGAGGGTTTGTTGAGCGCACTATTTTTAGGAAAAATAGAAACGACCTTCAAACCTAAAGCCTTATCTTGAGCAAGATATGCTGGCATGGTCAACGTAAGCGCATCTTCCTCATCAATAGCAATTCCTGTTCTTAAAGGTAATTTAACTTGTTGTTTTGCTAATTGAATAAATGCGTTTTCCATCGCCTTAATTGCTTGACTCATGGTGATGCTTTGTTTGACTTCGTCTAAGGACAATAAGCGAAGACTCATAATGATTTAACCTCCAAACTCTTTAGTTAAAGCAGATAATAAAGTTGGGTATTTGAAGTTAAATTGATATTCTGACAATCGTTGAGGTGCAACGGTTTGTCCTGACAATAATAACTCCTCACCCATTTGACCAAATAAAAGTTGTATAATCCATGCCGGCATCCATAAAAAAGCAGGTTTTTTTAATACCTGAGCAAATGTTTTAGTAAATGTTTTTTGCGACACAGACTCCGGTGCTACTAGATTCACTGGGCCTGTAATTTCTGGGTGCGCTAGCAAAAACATGATTGCTTCCACATGATCGGTACTATCAATCCATGCTAAAGGTTGTTCTCCAGAACCAATTACCGCCCCCATTCCATAGCGGGTAGGCAATTCCAGTTTTTTTAACATTCCTCCGCCCCGCTTTAGAACCACGCCAAAACGCATGAGAGTAACAGGCATACCCATAGCAAAGCCTTTTTTTGCAGTATCTTCCCATTGAGTAACCAGTTGGTTTGCAAAACTGGTTTCAGGAGAGTCGATGGGTGGGGTTGTTTCGGTAAATGTAATATGGTCTTGTGCCAGTTTTTTCTGCAAACCATAAATGCCAACGGCACTTGCGTTATATAAGTGAGGTTTTTTAGTGTCGGCTTTTATACCCCAAAGAACTAATTGGTTGGTTGTTTCAATTCGACTTGAAAGTAGCGTTTCTTTTGTTTTAGCACTCCACCGATGATCGGCAATATTTTCACCAGCCAAATTAATAATTACATCAAATTCATTTGGGTCTAATGTATTTAGCTTATCCCAAGTGGTTCCATGAACTGTACTTGAAAATGTACGCTTAATTTTTTCCTCATCTCGCCCTATGACATAAATTTCGTGTCCAGACTGAAGTAACTCTGGCACTAAAGTTTGACCAACTAACCCTGTGCCACCACTAACGATAATTTTCATGAGATCTCCCTATAGAATGGGCCTAATAGGATCTGTTTTACATTTCTACTCTCTTGGTCTAAATAGCCTGATTTTTTGCGCTCCGATGCACACATACTCCGTGTATGCTATGCTTCGGTACTCAAAAATCAGACTATTTTGACTCAAACTAGCGAAAAAATGTAAACAGATCCTAATAATACCTGAAGTGAATTAATTTTAATCTACCTATGTAAAAACAGCTTACACAAAAATGACTTGTGTGATTTGTTTTAGAAAAACATAACATTTATGTCTATCCTTTTATTAATACATTTAAGGGAATAACTATCATGCCCAATAAAAGTTTAACTGGAATAATCGGAATGAGCAGTATATTATTTTCCACAATAGTATTAGCCTCCTCTAGCAAGAGCGTGACTAAAGATGAATGGTTAACCTCTTTTAAAGAGCAAGCTCCAGCGAAAATGTGCCGGCAATTAGTAGATGATCCGAAGACGAATAAACTGCTTGTAAACGCTAATATAAGCTATGATAAATGTGTGGCATTAATTTCAGTAAGTTTTGATAAATGTAAAACAAAATTTTATTCAGAGTTACCCGTAAATATAGACAATAAAAATGCATCAATATGGGGCAACAACTTAGGGAAGTGCATTGGTACAGATTTTTTCTCGAATAACCTCGCGGTTACTTCTCAATCAACATCTGCACCACCAGCCACCACTTCGCCAACAACAACGAAACCAAGTGGGACTAACCCATAAATTAAATGAGCAGAATATTAAAGTAGTTTAAAGTTTTAAAAAAACCATTATTGGTACCGAGAAGAGGACTCGAACCTCCACGGAGTTGCCTCCACTAGCACCTGAAGCTAGCGTGTCTACCAATTCCACCACCTCGGCATTGTGGCGCTAAGTTACTCATATTTTGTTGAACTGTCAATAGACCCTAGATAACTTTCCCCTGACTAGTTGTGGAATAAGGCGTTCCTGCTTTTAAAATACGCTCTCTCACCCCTTGCCAACCCTCTGTTTCAGGAGGAAGTTCGATTGCAATGGTTTGAACATCAGCCGTATCCGCTTTTCTTAATTGATAATATAAGTCAAAGGCCACTTTTTCAGGGTGATCTGCCAAAAGATGAAAATGATCTTCACGGATGTTCATTGGTCGTTTGCTTGCAATAACATATACTTCATCTGGATTTTTTTGACAAAAATCTGCAAGAGCTTTATAGCTGACAAAATAATATAAGCTTTTTTGTGGTTGGTAATGGTTTTCCAGCTTCCCGGGAACACGTAAAGTATTCTCAAGGTGCAAGGAGGGGGTCGCAATCACTTCGGCTATAGTTTTTTCATCAATAAGCCCATGACGTAAAATTTGATAGTTTTCTGCATGAGTCGCATCAATGATGGTCGATTCAATGCCTACACTACAACGCCCCCCATCTAATATGGTTAACTCCAGGTTAGGAAATGATTCGCTAACATGGTGTGCGGTAGTAGGACTCACTTTCCCAAAGGGGTTGGCTGAAGGGGCGACCAGTGGGATGCCTAATTTTGTCAATAATTCCTGGGCTATGGGGTGGGCTGGACACCTGATGGCTACAGTAGTCTGGCCACCCGTAATTAATGGATTGATTTGATCGTGTTTGCAATGCAAGACAAGAGTTAAAGGACCTGGCCAAAATTTATTAATGAGTTGCTGTGCATAAACAGGAATATCTTCGACCAGGGTACTGAGATCCCAGTTTTGTGGGACATGCACAATTAAGGGATGATTTAATGGTCTATCCTTCATCACAAAAACTGTTCTAATGGCCTTTTCATTATTAATAGGCGCGGCTAACCCATAGACAGTTTCTGTAGGGATGGCTACAGGTTTTCCTTTATGTAATTCATTGATAACCTGATCAATATTGGTGGTAATTAAAGGCATATACCAGTCATAGATTTTAAAACCCTTTATTTTTACACAAATTTCAAGAGAAATCAGTATTTTTGCGTTTTCAATTTTCCCCACATAGAATAACTGTACTTATATAGAGAGATATCAGGAATTGTGTTGTGTTACTTAATTTACTAGAAAAAACAGTGGATGGTTATTTTGCCATCATTCCCAGGCATAAACCCTCGATAGAAATCATTAAGTCTGCTCGTTTGATTGCACATAGAGGCGCCCATAATCATGCACAGGGTATTGTTGAAAATACGCTTGCTGCATTTAAATTGGCGCAAGAGCTGAAATGCTGGGGAATTGAATTTGATGTGCGCACAACAGCAGATAAAGTACTGGTGGTAAATCACGATGCTACTTTAAAACGTCTCTGGAAACATGATCTAACCATTGCTGACCTGAGCTTTAAGGAGTTACGGGCTTTGGTTCCTGATGTGCCTACACTTAATGAGGTTGTTGCTGCCTACGGGAAGAGCTTGCATTTGCTTATTGAATTAAAAGCGCCTTTTCAAGACGAGGATATTTTAGTAGAAGCTTTAAATGGGTTATCTGCTGGTGAAAACTACCACTTGTTAACTCTGGATTCTGCAATTTTTTATTCATTGTCACAATTTCCCAAGAATGCTCTTTTGCTGGTTGCATCACATAATAATGTGAAGCAATTTTGTAATGTCAGTTTAAATGAGAATTATGGTGGTATACTAGGCCATTATTTTTTGATCAACAACAAAATAATTAGCCGATTCAAAGCGGCCGAAAAAATTGTCGGTGTGGGTATGGTAGATTCTAAATACAGCTTATACAGAGAATTAAATCGAGGAATAAACTGGCTTTTTACCAACCGTGCAGACGAATTGACTGTTTATTTGCGTCATTTTTAACAAGTAATAGAACTCATATCCTTTTGTTTTTTAAAACGGCATCTTAAGTTCAGCTTGTAAATAATATTGACCGGTTGCAATAGATATGTTCTGATAGAAATCAAATAGTTGTCGATATTTTGATATGGGATCATTCATTTTTATTAGGCCCACTTTTGAAATTTGCCGCAGAAATGCAAGTAAACACACGTGAAACTAAAATGCAAGTCATGTTTTGAACGAGGATAATTTTGTTAAAAGGGATGTAGCTATGGGATGGGCGGATAGGTTTTGGACGGCAACCAATTGGGTTTTAGATACAACAGTACATGCGGTGGCAGATACCATGAACACTTGCGGTACACTGGCATGTACTCTCGGCGGAGCCGCCTATGCACTTTCTAATGTACTTCCCTTACAGGAAGTCAATGCCTCATACTATGGGGGGGTTCATGCTGTCGGGAATTTTTCTCTAGGAATTAATATTACCAACTTGGATTATGTTTTTCCTGAGTGGCTCCCTGGCTCTTACAGTAATCATGTAAATAGTGATACTCCTGCTTATAATCTGACTGAATATGTCAGCTTAGGAATGGTTAACTCAATTGGTACTCTATGTATTGGTTCAGGCATTGCCTTAAAAACTTTAGGCGTCAATATTAATCACTGGCAGGAAAGCAGAGAGGAACGACGTTATTACGCTCACAGTAAAGGAATTCAAGTTAGCAATCCTCGGCTGAAAGAATATCTTTATGTGAGTGCAGAAGCCTTTAGCAACTCAATATCTACAGTCATGCTCAGTAATGCAGTTACCGCAGCAACCCTCTATTTTGCAGGCAAGGTCTTCCCTGATTTTACTTATCCTCCTAATGGAAAAGAAAAAGTATATGGGGAGCATTATAATGGTGCAGTGATAACCGAGCCTTTTAACGTATCAATCGATTTAGGTGTGAGTAACTTTACCGTTCCTCTATATTTTGGAAATTTAGACGTTTTGCTAAAAAAAGCAGTTGATGCAGCAGTAAATGTTACTTATGGCGGAGGTTTTTTCTTTAAACCGAGCGGCGCTACGCAAACCCCTTCTTTTACCGTTACGGAGACAGTTTCTTCGACAGTGGGCGCAAGTGCTTATCTGGCAAGTAATTTTTTTGCTACTAAATCCAGACAACTGCATTCTGAAAGAATACATGAGGCGGAAGCAAATGCTTATACCTTGTTCAGTTCTATGAAGTAGCGGCAGTGAAACAAAAAAACAATCTCATGTCCCAGGAAGTGGGTTAACGTTCAATAATCGCTGCAACACCCATCCCGCCTGCAGTGCAGACACTTAAAAGGATACGTCCTTTGCCTTTATTAGCAAGTATTTTGGCTGCCGCACCAACTATTCGCCCTCCAGTAGCTGCGAATGGGTGACCAAGGGCGAGACTTCCTCCTTTGACGTTCATTTTTTGCGTATCAATGCTTCCTAAAGGTTTCTTGAGATTCAAAATTTTTTGGCAATATTCAGCAGATTCCCAGGCTTTTAAAGTACAGAGTACCTGTCCGGCAAATGCTTCATGAATTTCATAATAATCAAAATCCTGCAATTTAAGTCGATTTCGTGCTAACAAACGCGAAACGGCAATGGTTGGAGCCATTAATAGACCTGCGCCGTGTACGAAATCTACTGCAGCTGCTTCACAGTCCACAAAATAAGCGAGGGGTTCTAGTTGATGTTTTTTTGCCCATTCAGGGGTGCTTAGTAAAACAACGGAAGCTCCGTCAGTGAGTGGGGTAGAGTTTCCCGCGGTCAAACTGCCTTTGTCTGATTTGTCAAAAGAAGAGTTTAAAGCAGATAATTTTTCCAAAGATGTATCTTTGCGGGTGATTGTATCCCGTTTTAAGGAATCAAGTGGTGCAATCAAATCCTCATAGAATCCTTCATCATAGGCTTGTACGGCATTTTGATGGGAGCGAAGAGCCAACGCATCTTGCTCCTTACGGGAAATTTGCCATTCTTTAACCATTAATTCACAATGTTCGCCCATGGATAAATGTGTTCGAGGTTCACGTACTTCCGGGATTTCCGGTTTTAACATACCTAACCGGAACTCCTTAAGCAGCTTCAGTTTTTCTTTAAATCCTTTAGCATTTTGAAATTTGATTAAAAAATGAGTCAACCTTCTTTGGCCAATTAATGGAATATCTGAATTAGTATCTGTCCCTCCACCGATACCTGCTGCGATTTGTCCACTGGCAATTTTTAGCGCAATCAGGTTAACTGCTTCTAAACCAGTACCACAGGCACGCTGTATGGTTAATCCAGGAGTTTCAGAAGAGAGGGAACTGCCTAAAACCGTTTCACGAGCAAGATTCCAGTCAAAAGGATGATTCATAATTGCTCCGGCAATAAAATCACCTAATAACTCACCCTGGAGCTTGTTTTTATTGATGAGATCAGCTAAGGCTGTGCCTAGCAAATCCTGATTGGACTTTCCCAAATAGTAGGTTTGTGATTTGACAAAAGGAGTGCGAGAACTGTCAAGAATAGCCACTTTATCTTTGAAGCTCATGTTAGGTCCTTTTTTGCATATGATTTCTAAGATTAGACTAAAAAATAACTGGGTTTCTTTAGAATTATAGTCTATCTTGTCATTAATCAGGCTGGGTTTAATCAAAGAAAAAAATTTACGCCGCACTTTCAAATCAAGAATTAAAAACAGGGAGGTTCTTATGTATACCTTGTACTCATTTGGTACGCCTAATGGTATTAAGCCGACAATTATGCTGCATGAATTGTCTCAATCTTATACGCTTAAATTAATTGATATTTCTAAAGGAGAACAGTTTAATCCGGAATTTTTAAAAATTTCACCGAATAATAAAATCCCTGTTTTATATGATTCACAAAAAGATTTTTATTTGTTTGAAAGCGTTGCTATATTGGAATATCTTGCAGAAAAGCATGGTAAGTTTTTACCTGAATCATTGGCAGAGAAATACACTATTTTGCAATGGTGTTTTTTTCAAGCGGCCCATATAGGGCCTATGTTTGGTCAGTTAGGCTATTTTCATCGTGCCACAGAAAAGGTTCCCCATGCACTGAAACGTTATGCAGACGAAAGTGATCGTTTGCTTGGTGTTATGGAAAAACAATTGACCCAATGTTCATATATAGGTGGTGCGGATTATACTATTGTGGATATGGCAATTTGGCCTTGGATTTACTGTTTTCAAATTTTTTACCAGCAGACCATTGACGAGCAGCGGTTTGCTCATTTACTGGAGTGGTATCAACGAATTAGCGAGCGTGCAGCAGTCAAAGCCGCTTTAGAGGCATATAATTTGACTTTAGAAGGTAAAAAGGAATAAGGCACGGTATTTTAAATACGCTGCAGTTTATGGAGCATCTTAAAAATCCCCCCTCCAGTTAAGCAAAATATGAGGAGAGGGGAGGGAGATAGGAGTCATATTACATAGTTGCTTCGAGTGATGTTCTAGGGTCTGTTGCCCCAAGAACTGGTACTTCTTGTTTTAGCGCGTAAAATCCATTTTTAGTCAATAACTCGCCAACTGGAGTTATTTGGGGGGCTTGATCTGAAGGTGTGCTTAGCGTTTTAAGTGTGTCTATGTGTTGCTCCTGTATTTTAAGGAGCTCTTGATAGCGCGTGTTGGAGCTTTCCAATTCTTTTTGCGTCAGGGCAAGCTTGCGTTCCGCGTCACAGATGCGATCAGCGATTAATAGAAAACTTGATTCTTTATCCTTTATGAAGAGATCCAGTTTTTCCTGAAACGCCAGGCGTTGTTCTTCATTGCCAATGGCAGAGGTTGATAGTTGCGATATAGTGGAGTGCAACGTATCTATCATTGATTTAGCCCGCTTAAGATCCTCTCCAAGTTCATCGCGTACCTTTCTAACCTCAAGAACTTTTTCTGCTAATTCTTTTTGGCTGTTGCTGTATGCTTCAGTAATACGATCTAGTTTCTCTCGGTTTTGTTTTAAAAAATCAGTATGTTGCGTCACGCCTTCTTTGAGTACGCCAGAGACTGCTTCTAATCCATCTTTGGTTTCACCTAATGCTATATTTACTTTGGATGCAGCCATAACTTGTTTGTCTATCTCATCAATTTGCTTGCTTAATGCGTCGATATTTTCTACAAGTCTTGCATTTTCTTTGACAAATTTTTGAATTTCTACTGCTAATTGTTGGCGAATAATATCCAGGGCATTAATGGTTAACTCAAGAAGATCAGCCAGACCTAAAATACCTTTTTGCAAGCTTTCGACAGCGCTGGTGCTGCATTTATGATGATCATCAAGAATGAGACCTCCAGCGGTATAAGTAACGGCAGTAACCCCACAAACGGCCAAAAGAAAACCAATATGTGCCACGATGCCAATGATTAGCGTAGGAACTGTTAAGGCGACACCCCCAATAATTTTTTGCCAAAGAGGTAACGCACCCCAGTACTCTGCCGCACGTGAGAAAATACTTGGATTTTTTTCCATGCTTTTAACTGTTTCTTGCAGGCTTTTTCTGATTTGCTCAAATATTTCTTTGGTTATAGTAATTTTTTGGAGTTTGTCTTGTTCGGGATCGGCATCGGAATTAATGCGTTGTAGTTTGGTTTGTATTTCTTCTATCGGTATTTTTTGTAATTCTTCTTGATCTATTGCTTTGGGAGTATCGATCTCGATAAGCAGTTGAAGCTCTTCTTCATTGGTAGCCATGTGAATTCCTTTTTCTGTTGAATAATCTTCCTGTGACTACTATTTTTAACCAGAATAATATAAAAAGACAAGGAAAAATTTATTTTGGAACGAGTAACGGTTTGCTTAAGTAACTAAATTATTCTTTAACGAGTGCGAAAAAATTCATTATACATTATTAGTTGGACTAAAAAGCCCAACTAATGTAAGCATGTTTACACATAACTCTTTCTGTAGCTAGAGCCATGCTCTTCTTCACTACCGCAAGAAGACATGCACTCATCAACTTTTGCAAGACCAGTTACAACACCAGTTGTAAGACTACGGCTTATCAAATAAGTGAGTGCTAGTGGGAATATAACCGCGGTAAATACAGCGGCAACAACTGCAACTGCAGCACAAACAGCAGCAACAATACCTGCTTTTGCAGCAAAAATTAGTGCATCGTGTGCTTTTGCTTTTGACTCTTCATGATCTTTGCGTAAGCCATCTAAACTATAACCGGCTGCAAAAACTAAGCTACCAAGTGCGGTTAGTGTTGCGCCAGCGGCACCAATCACTGCAGCACCAGTAATAAGCGCCGAAGCTATAGGTAAGCCTAAAGGAGCAGCGGCAACAATGCCGAATTCTTTTTTGCTATCAAAGGGAGTGAAAAATCCGTGAAAATTCTTTTTTGCAAATTCATAACCTTGAGATGCTTTCAATTTAATGTCAGTTGTAATTTTCTCTTTTTGCTCTGGAGTACCCAAGAATAAATCAAAATATGAGCCTTCATCATTTTCTTCTTCAATGGTTACATGTTGAGGAGATGTTTGGGAATAACTGGTGGGGTATTGAGTGTCTTCGCTGTTATATTCCTCGTCTCTGTATCTTCTGTCATCTCTGTTAAATTTTGATTCCATAGTGGCACCCCTAGGGTTGATTAAATTCGAGCCATGCTATTTAAAAAAAGGCTACAAGTCAAGTTGTGTTTATGCAAATTTTTGATTATTTTAGTCGCACTTGACAAAAATAAAATGGTTTTTTTATGACTTTTAGTATTGGCCAACGCTGGATAAGTAATACAGAAACACACCTCGGTTTAGGGATCATTATTGATTTGAATGGGAGACAGGTGAGCGTAAGTTTCCCCGCTGCTGACGAAGAACGTATTTATTCTACAGACAGTGCCCCACTGAGCCGTATCATTTATAAAGAAGGTGATGAAATCACTACATCGAGCCAACAAAAGATGTGTGTTACTCATGTTGAAGAGCGCCAGGGATTGTTTTTTTATACAGGAGTAGATGACGCTGGCAATGAGTTTCAGATCAGTGAACTTTCCCTGAATTGTTTTATCAAGCTTAATACTCCAGAACAGAGACTTTTTAGTGGTTTACTTGATAAATTAAATACCTTTAAATTACGAATAGATACTTTGCATCATGCCAGCAGATTACAGCAATCTGGGGTTAGGGGATTATTGGGTTCACGAACCAGTCATCTGAAACATCAAGTGTATATTGCTAGCGAGGTAGCACAACGCCATGCTCCAAGAGTTTTGCTTGCAGATGAAGTAGGGCTCGGCAAGACCATAGAAGCAGGCATGATTATTCATTATCAACTAGGTACTGGCCGTGCCCAGCGAATATTGATTGTGGTACCCCAAACTTTGACTCATCAATGGCTTGTCGAGATGATTCGTCGTTTTAATTTGTATTTCTCAATCATCGATACAGAGCGCTATGAACTTGTATATGAGTTAGAGGAAGAAGAAGGGATGCAGCTCGGTACATCACAAGAGAATCTTTTTGAAAACGAGCAATTGGTTTTATGCAGCTTGGATTTTCTCATGGAAAATGAAAAAGCACGCCAACAGGCGATGGCCAGTCAGTGGGATTTGCTTGTTGTCGATGAGGCACATCACTTACATTGGTCCGAAGAAGAAAAGAGTCCTGAGTATGAATGCATTGAAGAATTAGCAAGACAAAGCAAAGGTTTATTGCTTTTGACTGCAACACCAGAACAAGCAGGAATTGCCAGTCATTTTGCTCGCTTAAGATTGCTTGATCCTTCACGATTTTATAATTTTTCTGCATTTAAAAAAGAAGAAGAAGGGTACCAACAAATCAATAAACTTGTGCACGAATTGATGGCTTATGAGGAACAGACGCCGGCAGATGCCTTGAGTGCGGAACATAAGTCTCAGCTGGAAGCTTATTTGGGCGAGATAACAGGCTTAAGTATGAACCAGATCATTAAAGACTTATTAGATCGCCACGGAACAGGGCGTGTTTTATTTCGCAATACCCGGGCAGCGATTCAAGGCTTCCCTGAGCGACGCGTGCATCCCTGTCCTTTGGAATGTTCCGAGATTTATTCTTCTATGGAGGAACAAAAAGGTCAAAGGAAGCTTTATCCCGAGCAACTTGTGAATAAAGAGATATGGCTTGAAAATGATCCTCGAGTAATGTGGTTAGTGAATAAAATTAATGAACTGCATCCCCAAAAAGTTCTTCTTATTTGTGCCAAGGCAAATACAGCGATTGCTTTAGATCAGTATTTAAAATTAAAGAGAGGAATTCGCAGTACCTCGTTTCATGAGGGATTATCTATTATCGAACGAGATCGTTCTGCCGCTTATTTTGCAGAACAAGAAAATGGCGCCCAAGTACTCGTTTGTTCTGAAATAGGAAGTGAAGGCCGGAACTTCCAATTTGCCCATCATTTAGTATTGTTTGACTTACCATTAAATCCTGATTTGTTGGAGCAGCGCATCGGTCGGCTCGATCGCATAGGTCAGCGGCATACTATTGAAATTTATGTCCCTTATCTGTTGAATACCGTACAAGAGAAATTGTTTCGTTGGTATCACGAAGGGATTAACTTATTTACCAGGAGTTGCTCTATTGGTTTTACACTTTATGAAGAATTTGAAAATGAATTACTGCCAATTCTTGATACAGTCGATACAAATCCGCAAGAGCTCGAAAAACTAATTTTAGAAACAAAAACACGCGCGGAACAAATTAATCAGGCACTTCACGAAGGCCGGGATCGGTTATTGGAATTAAATTCCTGTAATGCACCTCAAGCAGAGGCACTGATTGCTGCCATAGAGGCAGAGGAAAATTTTTTGGAATTGGAAAATTATATGGCGCAAGTATTTCAGGAGTACGGTATTGACCATGAGTACCATTCTGAAGCTACGGAAATATTGCGCCCAACGGATCACATGAAAACAAGTCATTTCCCAGGGTTAAAAGAAGATGGGGTTACGGTGACCTATTCTCGTTCTAAAGCTCTGGTGCGTGAGGATGTCGAGTTCTTAAGCTGGGAACATCCTATGGTCAGCGAATGTATGGAAATGATCCTGGATTCCGAGTTGGGAAATGCAACTTTGGCTACTATTTCTATAAAAAGCATAAAGCCTGGAACATTATTTTTGGAATCATTCTTTACGGCCCATTGTGCCGCACCAAAAAATTTGCAATTAGATCGCTTCTTGCCGCTTACACCGATTCGTGTGCTCATGGATGTTTCTGGAAAGAATCTTTCCAGCATTTTGGATTACAAACAATTAAATCAAATGTGTGAGCCTGTTAAACGTCATTTAGGCTACCCGATTATTCAGCAGATCCATGCTGATCTTGAGTTCATATTAACCCAGAGCAAAAAAGTGGCTGAAGGACAACTTCAAGAGATCATCAAACACGCTACAAACCAGATGAAAGAGAGCATTACCCATGAAGTAAATCGGCTTGAAGCTTTAAAGAAGATTAATCCCTCAATACGTGAAGATGAGATTGCGTTTTACAAAAAACGGCTTATTAAAAGTGAAGAGTTCATTCACAGTACCACTTTAAAGTTGCAAGCGCTGCGAGTGGTTATTAATAAAGTCTGATAGTTTTTAATAGGCTGGGCTATTAAGTAATTGTAGCTTTGCTCCATCAAGGCTACTATCGCTAGCCCTTCATCAAAAGAATTAACTATAGCTTGCACCCAGGCGATTTTTGACATCATTCCAGGCGCGTGTAGAATGAAGGATATTTCTTCATCTGAATCTTTGCACAGACTTATTAATTTATGGGAAATTACCTAGTTCTGTATTTTTTTATTTTACTTTTTATCTCAGCATTTATTCATCACTTTTATAAAAAAAGTTCCTCGTGTCAAACTGCCGTCGGCAGCATAATCATGGCTATTGGTATTGCCGGATTTGATGTGTTGCCGCAACTTCAATTTGTAACCCCTTTACTGAGACAACTCATTATTCTGGAGTTGTTCATTATCGGACTTTATTTAATATGCTTTTTCATTAAGCACACCATAGAGGGAGGCTTTAATCTGTTTACTGCACGTGCAATAAATCAATTTGGTATTGGTACCTGGGTGGCAGGTTCTTCAATATTAGCGATATTGTTTTTACAAGAATTGCCTTTATGGCACAGTATAATTTGGGCATGGGCCCTTTGTGCATTAATCATTTGGCCAATCTACATCGGTATTTCTTTTATTAATTTGCGGCATATTTTTTTTAAAAAAATAAAGCTGCATACAGGAAATATTTTACTTCTTACCGTCAGTACTCAAGCCTTAGCTTTAATCACCCATAGATTATTCGCCCCCCCTCTTTTGATAACTCAGCTATTAATTATTTTGGGTTATCTATTCTATATAACCGGAATAATAATTATTGGAAAGTACCTGATTTCATGCTCGAAAAAACGTTTGTTTTTAGGTTGGAGCAACGGAAACAGTATTATTCATGGTGCTTTGTCTATCTCTGGATTGGCAAGTACTGATACCCAGGCTTTTGATGCTAAGGTAATTCTTAGTACCTGGAGCCTTGCAACGGGGTTATTATTTTTTGTTGAGGGAATGGGATTAATCAAAATGTATTATCGAATAAAAATTGCAGGTTTTATTGAGGGTATTTTTGTTTATAATCTTTCGCAATGGACGCGAATTTTTACTTTAGGAATGTATTATTCGTTTTCTCTTGCTTTATACAAACAAAATGGATACACAAATTTTATAATAGATAATGTTGTGATGTATGGAAAATATATTGTATTAATAATTTTGTTGTTTGAAATATTTATTTTTTTACAGGATAAGTTGAGTAAGATGACCCGTTAAAAGTTACTCACTTGATATTCTTGAATTGTGTAGTTCAAAGGGAAGAGTCTATTCATGAATCAGCAGATAAAAAAAATTGCAACGGACCTTTTGCATTCAGCAGGAATTACTCCCAATGGAAATGAAGATTGGGACATTCAAATTAATAATGAAGAATTCTACCAGCGAGTTTTTAATGAGGGTTCTTTAGCACTTGGTGAATCATACATGGATGGATGGTGGGACTGTAAAAGTCTCGACCAATTTTTTACCCGTATTCTCCAGGCCCAACTTGACCAGAAAATTAAATCTGATAAGTGGTCATGGCCAAAATTAATTTGGCTCAAACTGATTAACCATCAATCAAAAAAGCGTGCCTTGGAAGTGGGTAGAAAGCACTATGACTTGGGAAATGAATTATTTAAATCCATGCTCGATAGCCACATGAATTACACATGTGGCTATTGGAAAAATGCAAATGATCTAGATACCGCGCAATTAAACAAATTGGAGCTAAGCTGTCAGAAATTAAAGCTTGAACCAGGAATGCATGTATTGGATATCGGCTGTGGTTTTGGTGCTTTTGCAAAATATGCTGCAGAACATTATGGAGTCAGTGTTGTTGGAATTACTATATCCAGAGAACAGTTTGATTATGCAAAACAAAATTGTTCTGGTTTACCTATAGAAATTCGCTTTCAGGATTATCGCGACCTTCATGAACAATTTGATTGTGTTGTGTCTTTAGGAATGTTCGAGCATGTCGGTTATCGAAACTACCGCACTTACATGCAAAAAGTTCGTGATTGCCTTAAAGGCAATGGTTTATTTCTGTTACACACCATTGGTGGAAATGAGACTACAAAAGCAGCAGATCCCTGGATTAACAAATATATTTTTCCTAATGGGATGATTCCCTCCATGGAACAAATCAGCCACGCCTCAGAAGGATTGTTTGTCATGGAAAATTGGGCTAATTTCGGGGCATACTATGATCATACTTTAATGGCGTGGAATGAGCATTTTGAACAAAATTGGGAGCATTTAAAAAATCAATATGACCAGCGGTTTTATCGGATGTGGCGCTATTATTTATTAGCGTGTGCCGGTACTTTTCGTGCGCGAACGAACCAGTTATGGCAAATTGTTTTTTCCAAAAATGGTATTCCAGGAGGATATCAGGAGCCTTTATTTACAGGAATAAAAAAAAGAGGATCTGAAAACAAAAAAACGATATCGGATCTCGAATTATCTTGATCGAAAATAAAGAGGGATACCGCATAGTGATATCCCTCAAGCATCACTGCCATTAAGTTAAGTGAGTGGTTCATGACCTTCTCTACGTTCGTCCCCCAAACACGTTGCGGGGGCGAGACGCAGGCAAGATATTCCTTTATTTAATGGTGTTGTTAGTGTTTCTTGGCAAAAACCATACGCAAATGACTGTTAATTGTCTCGATTGCATTACGACATGCCGGGGTATCAGCAAGATCATTTAACATAAGAAAATCATGAATTGTGCCGTGATGACGAAGTCCAGTAACTGGTACACCTGCTGCATTAAGCTTGTGTTCATAGGCTTCACCTTCATCGCGCAATACATCACATTCACCATTGATTACCAGTGCAGGCGGCAATCCTTTGAGTTGCTCAATCGATGCTTGCAAAGGACAGGCAGTTATTTCTTTTCTTTTTGCCTTATCAGGTAAATAATTGTCCCAAAACCATTGCATTGCTTTTTTAGTTAACCAGGGACCCTCAGCGAATTCTTTGTAAGAATCATTTTCAAAATTGGCATCAGTCACAGGGTAAATAAGTACTTGATAATCAATTTTGGGGCCACCGCGTTCTTTGGCAAGAAGCGTCATAACTGCGGCCATGTTTCCGCCAACGCTATCACCAGCAACTGCCAAGCGAGAAGAATCAAGATTCAATTCTTTTCCATGTTCTGCAATATATTTCAATGCAGTATAATCTTCTTCAATTTGGGTTGGGTATTGTGCTTCTGGAGCCAAAGAGTAATTGACAAATATGATCGCTGCATGAGCACCTACGGCAAGCTCACGAACAAGACGACCATGAGTTTGCCAATCACCAAAAACCCAACCTGCACCATGATAGAACATGACTACCGGTAGTTTTTCTTTTGAGCCTTTGGGACGAACAATTCGAATGTCTAATTTACCTTTAGAATGTTGAATAGTACGATCTTCAATATCCACATCAGCTGTTTCTTTTCCTGAAGGCAATTCTTGCAATTTGTCAAAAATGGCCCTGCCTTCTTTTACCGGAAGATCATAAAGTGGTTTACCGCCAGCTTTCTTGATTTTTTCAACGAAAGCCCAGGTTTTTGGTTCTATACGTTTACTTAGATCCATTTTACTTGTCCTCATGGTTGAAGTTTAAAAACACAATTTCACTCTTTTTTTTAAATATGAAATCAAGCCGTCACTTTTGTTAATAGGACAGAATAAGTATAGACAATTTGTAAACTTTTTGTTTGTTAAAAAACTAAGGGATTTACTTAAGGTCTTATAATGAGATAGAAGAAATACTTGACGGATGTAATGAATAAATAAGCTAAGGAACTCAAAGTCTTGTCTGTTCTGTGGTCAACCCTAGGAGAATCTCACAAGCCTGCCCACTGCGCTTTATCCGCAGTGGACAGGAGATAGCGGACTTGGATTAAGTTGAATAAGTTGGATGCTATTTTGTCAGTAATTTTATTATTGATCAAATTGAATTGTATTGTTTCATTACCTTATATTTGATATAAACAGTTCACAAGTAAGGATGTTTTGTAAAATAAAGGGGATTTCGATGCTGAGACAAAAAAATAATCCAGAAAGACTGCAAAAACTCACGGAACCGCGTTTTAAGCGTCAACTATCAATTTTCTATAAAGCTCCAGACGGTAGACTTACTTCCGATGATCCTAATTCTTATACAGGGGAAGAGCGTGTCGCTTATCAAAACGCCCTGCTCAATCAATATGGATGGACTGGTTATGCGGATGGAATTTTAGCAGAAAGGAAAAAAAAACCTGGCTTTTTTGCTCCTCAAAAGAAAGAAAGTAGTGATGAATGCATAGCTTTTGAGCCAGCCCCTTCTTGATTTAATAAAAGGGCAAGCTTTCTAACTGTTCTGAAAAATATCTAAGCGATTAGCTCCACTTAAAAAATTGTAGAGGCAACAAGGATGCAAAAGGATACGCTAACACCAGCTCTTCCCAAAGAAGTGCTCCATGAGTTGATTCAAGCCAATGGCTTTTTTCCCAATAATCCGCGTTATCCCTTATTGATTTACAAACAAACGTTTGCCACAAATCAATCACCACAAGCTATTCAGGATTTGTTACTGAGAAATCATTGGGGTAAATCATGGGTTGATTCGATTTATGACTATCATCATTATCACAGTACCACACATGAAGTATTAGTTATGATAGAAGGAGAGGGTACAGTCCAATTTGGAGGAGATAAAGGCAAAATTTATGAGGTGAAACAGGGGGATGTCGTGATCATTCCCGCGGGTGTGGCGCATAAGAGCCTGAGTTTATCCAGGGGCTTTAAATGCATTGGCGCTTATCCATGGGATGTTGATTTTGATATGAATTATGGAACAGCAGAAGAGCATCCGCATGTTAATGAGCAGATTAAAAACGCTGGGTTACCCCAAAGTGATCCGGTGTTTGGCGTGCAAGGGTTATTATTTGATTATTGGAAATAGAACTCTAAAAACAGCAGGATAATTGTTCTTATTTTCCAATTTATTTTTAGCGATTAAGCCCTATATTTATAGGTAAGAGCTCAATAATTTTATTAAATTATTGGCATTTCATGGAGTTTGCTTATGTCTGTAGCTTCAATAAGAAAAGTTTATAATATCTACGCTTCGTTCTATAATTTCCTGTTTGGTTCCATTTTTAACCCGGGTCGTTCTTTATGTACTGAGATAGTCAATAAAGGGGCAAAGCAAAATGCTACTGTACTGGAAATTGGGATTGGTACTGGTTTATCTTTGCCGCTTTATCGTGGTGATTTGCAGATTACCGGAATCGATATTTCTGAAAAAATGTTGGAAAAGGCAGAAGAGCAGGTAGTAAAAAATAAGCTGGAAGAGCGGGTACAGTTAAAGGTTATGGATGCCGCCCATTTAGAGTTCCCAGATAACAGTTTTGATTTTATTGTTGCCATGTATGTGGCGTCTGTGGTTCCTGATGTACATGCTTTTCTTCAGGAGTTAACGCGTGTTGCCAAGCCTACAGCACAAATTATATTTGTGAACCATTTTGCTTCAGAACAGCCGGTAATTCGCTTTTTTGAAAAAACATTTGCACGAATTAATGAACTCGTAGGTTTTAAATCCGATTTTTCTGTGCATTCGATTCTTGATTACAAAGCATTAAAATTGTTGGATTCTCGAAAGACCAATCTATTTGGTTATTGGAAATTATTGCATTGTCGAATTGAGAAAGATGGGATATCTCCATCATAAAATAGAGCTCTTGTATAACCTGCGCCTTTTACTTTATTGCTGCGTTTGCAAGCGTTTCTCCGATGCTCATTTACTTCATGTAAACTCCGCCTCTCGAAACGTTTGTGCTGTGCACTAAAGCAAAATTCACAGCTTATATAAGTTATATAAGAACTCTAATGAAAGGAATTAGTTTTTATTCGCTTTTGTTTCTGACTCGAGGAATGTGCGTAGCACTTGTGCCATTTGTCCTTGATGACGTTCGATAGCATACCATCCCGGGCATTGAGTTAAGCGAAAAAAACTTAAGCAATATTTAATGGGACTTAAGCGTTTTGCTAATGCAAAAGCATCCAGCAATCGCTCTTGCGATTCAAAAGCATTCCAGTAACGCAAATAAGTATCTCGTAATATAGTGTAAATTTCATTTTGCCCTTTTATTTGATGGGTGCGCGTCATGTTCATCAAAAAAGAAATTAGAGAAAAAAAAGGATGGGAAATAACACTTTCACCCCAATCAATGATCGTGAGATGTTGCGCCTGATATACTATATTATTCTCATGAAAATCACTGTGCTCAATTGTTTCAGGAATAGAGTATTGCGCAAGATGCTGGCAAATCTCAGTAACCCTGGGATGCAAAGAAATAAGGTGTTGTAATTCACTTGAGGTTAAACCGTCATGGTTTAAAAATTCAGATTCATGGAATAATTTTAAATAGAGATCAGGCAGATTCGCCAAACGCCAATCAGGGACATCAAGTGCCAACAGAGAATCAATTTGGCTTATAAGGCCTGTTTGGATCTGCACATAAGATTTAAGCGCCTCTTTGGCCAAATCAACTTGATAATTGATTGCAAAAATTTCTCTAAGTGGCGTTCCTCTACCGCGCATTAGAAAACAGTGTAAATTGGAATTATGACTGAGCACTTCCGGTACTAATGAGGGAAAAAAACTCCGTAGGTAGTGTAATAAATTAGGCTCAATCGCAAATGATTTGGGTATTTGTTTTAAATACAAGTAGCCTTTTGTCGTGGTTATTTGATACACCTTGGCCCAAGCTGAACTCTGTATGAGCCTGAATGGCTCCTGGGTGGAATACCCCTGTTGATTTAGATAGTTTTGCGCCCAGAGACACACTGAATTATTTTCTGCATTCATAGAGAATGGTTTCATCCTGTTTATCTGGAGATGCTGACCTATCAAATGCTTTAACCAGGCGAATTTCTCTAAAGCCGGTTTCACGAAGCAAATCGAGTAAAAGAGCAGGATTGTCATAAAGACGAATTTTATATTCCTCAACTTCAGTTTTTATGAGCTGATTTGCTTTAATTAACTCATATTTACCAATGGAATAACACATGGTTTCTTCAAGCATGGCCAACTGGCTCAATAAAATCATTTGTCCATCGGCACGGTACCAACGTGAACCACGCCAAACGCCTAATTCTTTAGGGACAGCATTTAGGGTTTCGGTTTCAAATACAAAAATACCATCGTCTTTTAAATGATGATAAATCATTTTTAATGCGTGTTTCACCTCAGCCAAGTCAATGATTAGGCCAAACGAACCACTAGGAATAAAGATTAATCCATAGTACTTTGCCTGGCTGAGCGCCTCAAGATACCCATGCCAGACTAAAGGAGTTACCTGTTGTGCTTTTGCTTTGGCATGCAGTGCATCCAACATGGATTGACTGGCGTCAAATCCCTCGATGGCAAATCCCTCTTTTAGCAAGGGAAGAAGAAAACGTCCCGTACCACACATGGGTTCTAAAATAGGGCCTTCTGTTTCTTTTGCATAACTCAAATAAAAATTCCAGGCATCTGCTGGCGGAAGTGGTTTGCTCAGATCGTAGACTTGAGTACATAAACTTAAATAAGTATCCAGAGATTTATTGGCCATAGATACAACCTCTTTAGAATAAAAATGGATAATTTTATCCGCTGTTTTTCTCTTTTTTTATTGATATTATCTGTTATGGAGGATCAATACCAATATGTTTTGTACCTTTATACTGAGATGCAATAAATGAACTCAATACCCATGCATATCCGCTTAATGAAGCAAGAGGACATCGGCTTAATCGTGCAGCAATTTGCAGCGTATAATTGGCCAAAACCCAGAATCACTTTTACCAATTACTTGCAGGAACAGGAACATCAAGAGCGGCTAATTTGGGTCGCTTTTTATGAAACGAATTTTGCAGGGTATATTACCTTGAAATGGCAATCATCCTATCCATCATTTAGCCAGCAAAAAATTCCTGAAATTATGGATTTGAATGTCTTACCTCCTTATCGGAATAAAGGAATTGCTACGGCCCTTCTTGACTGTGCGGAAGCCGAAGCATTTAAAAAACATCCTGTACTTGGAATTGGTGTAGGGCTGTATGCAGATTATGGTCAGGCCCAGAGACTTTATGTGCAACGGGGTTATATTCCCGATGGTTTGGGAATCACCTATGCTTATAACCTCGTTGCGCCAGGTTCTATGGTTTGTGTGGATGATGATTTAATTTTGTGGTTTACAAAGCGTTCTTCTTAAGAGGAGGTATTGTGTCGCAAAAAACATTAGTTTTTTTAACTGGGGTTTTATCGGATCATAGCGTATGGTCTTATCAAACAAATCATTTGCAAGACCTCGTACAATGCCAGACTATTCCACTCATCCATGGAAATTCTACTGAAGAGTTACTTCAAAGTGTTTTAAACAAGGTTGAAGGTACATTTTTCCTGGCAGGCCATTCTATGGGGGGATGGTTGGCATTAGAGCTTGCGAGAAAAGTTCCCGAACGCATTGCGAAATTATGTTTAGTAAATACTTCCGCCCAACAAGACTCTGAGGAAAAACATCAGAAAAGAATAGAAATGATACAGGAAGTGGAGCAGGGAAATTTTCAGGTTGTTGCCGAAATGCTTACAGATCTTTACGTATACGATGATCGTGTCAAGAAAGAAGTGCTTTCCATGCTCTTAAATGTTGGCCAACAGACATTTCTCACTCAACAAAAAATTCTATTAGCTCGCGATGAATGCCTTTCTTTTCTTCCCTCACTGGCAATGCCTACTTTAATTATTCATGCGCGCGAAGATAAAATTTTTTCTCTGGCGGTTCATGAAGAGTTGGCAGACAAAATCCCCAATTCCAAGTTAGCCATTATCGAAGATTCCGGCCATATGTCACCTATGGAGTCGCCGCAAGCGGTAACTGCATTATTACGATTTTGGCTTGATTATTTTTGATGGGTTACATTTTTACTACCTTGGCGCCGAACTGCCCTGATTTTCTGTGCTGTTATGCTCACATACTGCATGTATGCTGCACTTCGGAGCACAGAAAATCAGGCTATTTTGACTCAAACTAGCGAAATGGACATAGACTCTAATCTTCATAATCATTTAAGTCAAAAGCTTCTTGCAGGTTTTCCAGCTGTTCTTCAACGATGGTCAATTTTTCAAAGCTGGCAATATGGAATAAAGCCTGTCCTGAATGCACCAGCGGCAACATATTTTCACCAATAATAATTCCGGAAAGCGGTGATTTTAATTTGTATTCTTCCGTGCTGGTCGGATTGGCTATGACTGCAATTACTTGTCCCTTAGTGACCCGGTTCCCTGATTTTTTAATGTGTCTTAAGATGCCGCTTATGGGGGCTCTTATCCAATAACTGTTTCTGGAAATAGTAGGAGTACATTTTTTTACTCCGTATCCACCCAGTTTAATCATGCCTAATGCCCCCATTACACTCAAAATACCATTAATCCCCGTTCTGATTGATAGTTCATCAAAACGCAAAGACTCGCCTCCTTCATAAACTAAAATGGGGATACCTTGTTCATTGGCATATTCTCGCATTGAGCCATCTCTAAAAGTCGAGTGCAGGATCACTGGAACATTAAAAGCACGGGCTAAGTCTTCGATGCCTGGCATATCAAGATTTACCCTGATCTGAGGTAAATTAAAACGATGGTTTGAGCCGGTGTGCAGGTCAATCGCATGGGTTGATTGAGATAAAATTTGCTTGCTAATAATTTCTGCAAGGATGGATGCTAGTGATCCATTCGAACTGCCAGGAAATGATCGGTTTAAGTCCTTGCGATCCATTAAATATCGTTCCTGATACAAAAAACCGTATACATTAACAATGGGAATTGCAATGACATTTCCAGTGATATTTTTTAGTCCCTTTTTTTTCAAAAAGCGTCTGATGATCTCAACACCATTGATTTCATCGCCATGAATGGCTGCGGTAATACATAATGTGGGCCCTTCTTCCAAGCCGCTAATCACATGAATTGGCAAACTAATAGGTGTCCAATCATATAATTTGGGCATAGGTAATAAAACAGTTTTGCGTTCTCCTGGTTTGATTTCCACGTCACCAATTACAACGGGCGCCTTGCTACTCATTCTTACTATTTCCTTAAATAAGGTTATATAACAAGTGTAGCTTGAATTGAGACAGATATAATAAAAACCCCTATATGATACTCATTTCTTGCAATTTATTGGAGTACACGAATCCTCTTCTCTTTAATTGATAAAAGTATTCGGTAAAATGTGGATTAAGAGTTACCTATACTTGCTGAGTGAGTACTATGAGTCTTTTTTTAGAAACAAAAAATTTAATTATTAATACCCCTACATTGGCAGATTTTAATAATTTATACGCCTTACAATCTGATGCTGAGGTAATGAAATATATTGGCCAAGGAGTACGCACCCAAGCTGAGGTAATGACGGGTTTAGAGAAAGCGATTACACACTATGAAAAACATCATTTTAGTCTAGGCTGTGTATTTGAAAAAGAGAGCGGAATATTTGTTGGTCGAGCAGGGCTAATTTATCTTGCTTATGATGACAGTCAACCAGATATTGAGGTGGGTTATGCGTTGACTAAAACATCCTGGAATAAAGGTTACGGTATGGAGCTTGCAAAAGCACTTATTCATTGGGGATTTGCGCACTTACCGGTTAAAAAACTGGTTGGCATTGTTCATCCGGACAATGAGCGTTCTCGTAAAGTATTGGAAAAAGTCCAAATGAATTATGTAGGTCGTACGCATTACTGGAATAATGAAGTAGCAATGTACGAAATTCATAAGTCCTTTATTGATTACAACAACATTAAACTGATTCCGGCGACTTTAGAAGATTATCCTGCGATTCAAAATCTAGGCAGGTTTTATGTATATGACATGAGTGAATATCTTGGTAACCAAGAAGGCTGGGAAATTCCAGAGGATGGTTTGTATGAGTGCATCGATTTTAAAAAATATTGGCAGGATAAAAACTCGTTCCCATTTGTAGTCCGTTATGAAAAGGAACTGGCTGGTTTTGTCATCGTGGATAAAAAAGGAAGTGAGCCTGAAATTGACTTTAATATGGCGCAATTTTTTGTGGTACGAAAATTCAAAAATAAAGGGATTGGCCAATATATCGCAGGACAATGTTTTAAGAAATTTCCTGGCACATGGGAGGTAATGGTTATACCGGGCAATGAGGGGGCATATCGATTCTGGCGGGCAACGATGAAACATTATAATGGAAATAACTTTACTGAATATACTCGTGAAATTGCGCATTTAAACAACAGCAAGAAAAATGTCTTTAGATTTAATAGCCAAATTTAATTTATGTTTTGTGCAGGAGATTATTTAAATGAAAAAACTAAAGCAAAACATAACCAATATATATGGGGCAAAGGGAGAACATTGGCTTGCTAATTTGCCAGTTACTATTGCAACGCTTACAGACTATTGGAACTTAAGCGAGGTAATCCCTGTTCTCAATATGACGTTCAATTATGTTGCCAAAGCAATTTTAGATGGTGAGCAGCCTGTCGTTTTAAAAATTAGCTATGACAAAAAAAGTATTGAAAATGAAAAACAGGCTTTGATGAATCTTAACTCTCAAGGCTCGATTAAGCTTATTGATTATAATAGTAAATATAATGCGTTATTAGTACAACAAGCGATTCCTGGTATTACGCTTAAGTCTTTATATCCTGCTCAAATCGATTATGTGATGGACTGTTACGTGCAGACCATGCAAAAGCTTCATAATAAGCATCTACCTAAAAAACAGAATGATTACCATATTGCTGATTGGCTAAAAGCACTTGATACGCCTACATCGAAACAAATCCCTGCATTTATATTAAATAGAGCGATTGATTTGAGAAATAAATTGCTCTCTTCACTGAAGTCACTCGTTTTCCTGCATGGTGATTTGCATCATGACAACATCCTGAAGCATGGTAACGCCTGGTTAGCTATTGATCCTAAAGGTGTAGTTGGTGAGGCAGAATTTGAAATTGCAGCCTTTGATTTTATGTACATTACGGAGCTTGCGACTACGGTTAATGTAAAAAAAATATTTGCGCACCGAATTGACTTACTGGCGCAAAAATCAAATCTTGACGCTCAACGAATCAAGGATTGGGTGTTTGTGCGCTTAGTTTTGATGGCAGCCTGGCTAATTGAAGATAACGACGACCCAAGCTGGGCTATAAAACTGGCTACGCTCTTGTTGGACGATGAGGCTGTAGCCTGATTATCGCAATACCCCTCGGCAAGCAAAAATTGACTTTTTTGGTCATTATGTTTAAAATTTGCTCTTTTGTTCGACTTAATCATTGTTGAATCAAAAAATAAATAGGAAGGATACAATTGCTTAGAATAGTGCTATTTGAAGAGTAAAATCTGCCTTGTTGCATTAAAACTATCAAAAATGAAACGTGTTCTCTTTGGTATTAAAGAAAATTCAATTTGCTAATGCTCTAAGCTGTTGTGCCTACAGAATTTGATCATCACTGTGTTCTATAAATCAGGGTGAAACTTAGTAAAAACTACTTCCTAAGTTTTTAAGAAATACACTCTCAAAATAGAATATGCAAAATACAAATTAAGGTTAGGACCAATGTTTTTAAAGACACTATTTAGACCTATAGCCAAAGAAGCTTCTGTAATTAAAGAAGTTTATGCTGAACATAGACCAAACTGGCTTGTAGGGACTTATACTGGAGATAGATGGCGCCATCAAAGCATGGGAAAAACATTGGAATGGGTCACTGATTTACAAAAATCGATGGAATTACAAAATCAGGCACAAACGAACTTAAATCAATGGGAACAAAAAAAATCTTCTTCACCAAAGTCAGTTGAAGTAGTGAATCAAGATTGGGGGCTTGCAACATTCGAAGCAACCAAAAAACATGGTGTGGCTTATTCTGTGCTCAATATGGCAAACCCAGTTTTCCCGGGAGGTGCTGTCTTGGAAGGAGGGAGCGCCCAAGAAGAAAATATGTGGCATCGAAGCACTTGTGTCCAATCTTTATTGGACAAAAGCGTTTATTTAGATAAAGCGTCTAAAACATTTCGCTACAATGAAACAGCAAGCAAGCTGCTGGAAGCCAAGATAAAAATGACTGATGAGGAACGTGCAATCTTAGAGGACCACTTCTATGAAGTCGACTCCCAGCCATATAAGGTATTATTTCACCGAGAACCCAGAGTATGCTTCCGAGGACCGGAAATAACATTTCCCACTGATTCTTATTACTTTACATCAGTCGGTCATATTGCAGACAGTGCACTGAGTTATTCTTTTCTTCCAAAATCTGATATTTTTCCATTTTATGAATTAAGAGCAGCCGCCCCGGAGCTTCCCTCTACACCTCATGGATTAACAGATGAAGCACTAGGACACTACAAAGCAGAGTTGCGTCGACGTATCGCAGCTCAACTGGATACCTTAATTATTGAAGGACGACGCAATGTCGTTTTAGGTGCTTGGGGTTGTGGTGAATTTAATAATGATCCGGTAATCGTTGCAAAAATATACAGAGAAGAAATTGAAAAACGAGCTTCTTTCTTTGACCATATTATGTTCCCCATACTGAACACCCGTTCATATGATAACTATGCAATATTTAATCAACACCTTCATGGTATGAAACTTGGAAGTGCAAGTCCGATTCTTATACCTTTGTTGACTCACATTTAAAATGATTCATGGCGTACCAAAAACAGTCTGGCCGGCTCACTGTTAATTCCGTGAATGGAGAAAAAAGCCTGTTTGTAAGCAAATAGGCTATACTTCTTATAAAAACAGTTATATATCAATGTTAAAAATATGATACATGATTGTTTTATTTTGGTCTGAATGTTAGATTATTGTCCTTTTTGATATGATGATCCAATGTTTTTGAATAATCCTGAATGAGTGCTGTCGAATTAATAAATTATACCGATTTGGTTAGGAAGCGACAGCAATTATTTTGCATGGGACAAAAGGATGAAAGAGACACCCGTATTAATACCGAGTTAAAACAGTCCCAGCATGAATTTTTCATGTTGGAGCTTTGGGGACTTTTTAGTTTTGTTGTTTCAATCAGTATCATTCAAAGCAACCAATTTTCTATAAAGAAAAATCGTAAGTAGAGAACTTATCGAGCAGATTAAAAATAAAGAATAATAGTCAGCTAACTGATATATCGCACCTCCTAAAACTGGTCCAACAGCCAAACCAATTGCGGAAGCATTAAGAACACCATAACAACTACCCATCACATGAGGTGGTGTAATTTTAGCAAGAAACACATCATTTAATGGGAAAAAAATAACTTCGCCTAGGGATATAATCAGCATGGATCCATCCAGTGAAAAGCTATTTTGGGCAAAGCAGAATCCCAGGAAACCTAGTGCTAATAATGATAACCCAGTAGATGCAAGCAACATATAATTGACTCTTCTGAGAAGAGGTCCAATAAAAATCTGCAGCAAAACGCAGGCTATTGCATTGACGATTAGCATGTTACTGTACATCACTACCCCATCGTCAAATTGTCGCACAATATATTGCGCTAACGAAGAGGTTATTTGAGAATACAAACTGTAACAAATAAAACTAATCAGAAAGAGCCTTTTTAAAGAGGAGTTCGTTGCGATAAGTTGTAGTGTATCCGTGACGGAGGCGCTTGAGCCATAATAGTCTTTTGGGGGGCGCAGATTTTTCTTTTTTGACCAGAACATTAACAACAAAAAACCAGTAAAAAGATAACCGAATGCGATGAGATGAAACAGCTGTGTTGAGTGTTCAGCAGCATAACGTGCGCCAATTAATGGGCCTAAAGCTGCCGCTAAATTTAAAACGGCATAACGCAAACCAAAAGCAACATTTCTGTGTTGCTCATTGATGCTGGTGGCCAACAATGTTTTCGATGCAATATCAAAAATTGCTCGAAATACGCCAATGATGGTATTTAATACAATAAAACACATTAAGGATTGGTTTTGATAAAGAGCCTCATAGGCAATAGTCGATCCAAATAAAGTCATGATGAATATTTGCTGCGGAGGGTAACGATCCGATAGATGACCTATGAATAAGCTTGTCAGGCTGTGACTTAATTGTCCGGAAGCAATAATAACCCCGATAGAAATTGGTGATAGTGAAAAATGGTTCAAGTAAATTGCTAAAAAAGGTACGATCAAAAATTGCCCTAATTTCATGATAAAAAAAGCGATTATAAAGAGTGAAATGTTAAAAAATGTTCTACCTGATCGAGTTGTACTAAGGTACATAGATTCTAACATATTACTTCCCTAATCGAGGTGAACTTTTGTTGTTATTTGTACTTGTTCCATAGAGAAACGCACTGTAGAAATAGCTTCATCAAGATTGCGTCCTGTTCCTAAAATATATCCTTGTCTGGATTGAGAAGAGCTTAGTTTCCCAAACTTCTGACCTTTTTTCAGGGTACAATGAATACGAACAATTCCTGGTAAATTGTTTGCCGACTCAAGTCCATTAATATCAAGAATCTCTTCAAATTCCCGCGCAAAAAATAAAACAGCAGCGGCATTTTCTTTTTTATTTCTTGTTTTTTGAGTTAATCCCAATAAATGGAGCACTGTTTCAGAAATGACATCCACACCTGTGGTTAATTCGGTCAACTCCCAAATCTGATCACCTCCCATTCGGGTTTGTGATTCGATAATTTTAATTTCACCCTGATGCACTTTAATTTCAGTATGAGCTGGACCATTTTGGTGCTGAATAATATCTAAAAAACGAAGAATGATTTGCTGTATTTTTTGTTGTATTTCTAGGGTTAGGCGAGCAGGAGAATAATGACCCAATTCAATAAAATGGGGAAATTCAGTTGTAAGCTTTTCAGTAATGGCAATGATTTGATGTTGCCCATCCAAACTTAAGGATTCCACACTGTATTCTTCGCCTAAAAGATACTCTTCTGCAATAAATTCTTGGCTGCCATGTGTTACCGCCCAATTCCAGGCATTAGGAATGCTCTCAAGAGAACTTACATAGCAAACTCCCTGACTTCCTGCCCCATGAATTGGTTTTAGGATAAAAGGGGCATTTATTTGTTTATAAAAGGCAGCTACGTCTTCTAAAGAGGTACAGCGTTGATAGGCAATAGAGTCAAGCTGATGCTTAAGTAAACTACGCATTTTAAATTTATCCCGTGTATGTTCTACTGGAAATACGGCATTGCCTTTAATGTTCAATTGCTCAGCGATTAATGCAGCAGGATATAAACCAAACTCGGTAAAAGAAACAACCGCTTTAAAATGATGTACTTGATGTAAGTGTTTCGCTATTCGCCTTAGTTTTGCAAGATTCTCATAAGTATCAATGAATATAATGTTTTCATCCAAATACCTGGTTAAAGGATCGAGTTGCGACTGAATCAGCACATAGCGGATATCCATTGTCTTAAGTTTTTGTAACGTATGTTCTCGTGCCCCAATAATCAATAAACAAGGCGATGGGTTTATATCATATGCTTCCATGTTGGATGTTCCTTAAAAATTGTTAATTCTTGGGTAATTTCTGCAACCGATTTATTGAGATAATAAGTGCTCAATGAAGAAAATTCTTTTCCAGAAGGTAAACGGCCAAGCCATTCAAGTGGCGTTAACTTATCCTGAATGAAGTTGGTTCCCCATGCGTTTAAATCATTGCTTAGTAGCTCCTGAAGGAGTTCGTGCTCTTCTAGTATATCGGGATTTAATAGCGTGCAAAATATTTTTTGGATTAAAGGAAAATAAGCAATTTGCCTTGTTCCACCCAAGACCCGAATTTGAGGCATGAGGCATAAAACAAGAAAGCTTAAAAAAATATTAGGGATAAGTAACCCATCAATAAGTGCTGTTCGAATTGATTGATGGTCTAATGGTATTTTTAATTGTTTGCTTAGATTGGTTGTCTTTTCTTTAAGAACATGATTCTCAATGGTTAATGCACGTATTTTATTGTCTCTGACGCCCCAGAAAAACTCTGTGCCTTGTTTTAAGAAGATATGACTCTTTTCATGCATCATTGAGGCGATTGAATGGTTCAATTTAGTGCGTTTCTCAGGGGAAAAAATAAGCTGATAAATAATTCCCTCAGGCTTATGTAAATGTTCTGCAACTAAAAGTGAGGTGAAATAATCGTTCATGATTAATGGCTGGATTTCTTGGTCTTGAGTACACTGGGCCAGTAAACGTTGATTCGATAAAGTGAATGCAGAAATAAACCCTTCATATTCTTTAAAATCAATTGATGTCAGTAATTTGTCTAGTCCTTTTTGTTCAAAATAATTTGATTGACTCAAACATTGGGTGAAATTATCCCTACAATAAGTCAATCGAGGGTAGGGGGAACACACACTCAATTTAGACATCTGTTTAGGTGTTAAAGCAAATAAATTAATTACCTCATGTTTTAGGTTAAGCCATCCCGGACCTTGTTTTTTACTCCATTGTAGCGTTCGTGTCACGCTATTTAAGAGAAACATATGGTTTAGCCGATGGATTTTGCTTCCCATCCAACTCATCAAGATGGCATTAAAATCAACCTCATTGGTGTACAACTGACAATGGGGTCCAGTTTGTAAAATGGGATAGCGGTCAAATTCAGAAAAAGCACATTCAAAATTAATAGGTTGTGACCCAAAGAAAAGTTTCAATGCTGAATAGAATTTCGCTCTAGATTGACGCGCAATTGGACTTACACAAGAAATAGGTTTTTGCCACACTTGGTTTATATAGGAGGACAGAGTCTCGTCCCAATTTGTTTTTAAATCGCTTATAACGCTAGGGCAAATGGTTTCCATTGCTCTTGCAATGGGAAGTAAATCGAGTTTTTTCATCCCAATTAACCCCAGATATTTTGAGCAACGTGATAAAAGGGATCAAACACTTTATCGAACTGCATTTGAGTATAGTCCTGGAGTTTTTTATAGAGGATATGGAGTTCTGCACAAGCAATAATAAATTGGTGCTCTGGAAATTGGCTCATAAACTCTAAAAAATCATTCAGTAGCTGCGCGTCTACGTGATTGTCTTTCACTGCTTTAATCAACGAATTCAGTTGTGTTTGCACCTCATTCTCAACAAAAGTAATTTGCTGTGCTGCCTTTGTCCAAAGTGAATGGCTCTCAAAAACCTGTCCTTCTTTGGCGGAAGAGGCGCAAAGGACAATAAATTGAGTGTTTTGTGCCAGTACATGCTCCAAAACCGGTGTTACCAGGGAGCAAATTTTAGTCTGGTGTTCAGGCAATAATTGGGGGAGCAATGTATGGGCAGTAAAGCAACAAATAACAATGCAATCCACGTCTTGCTGAACTAGATTATCTGTATTTTTTTCGAGCTTTGCTAAGAGCTCCATTTTACTTTGATTAATAGACATCAGCGTTGTGGATTGAGTCTGCAAGGGCTCTGAGTATAAATACACATAAGGAGGATGGTATTTTTCTTTTAAAGTACTCTCATTTAGATAGGCTGCATAAAGAGTTTCAACAAATGATGCAGAAGCTAAAGGCCCCATTCCACCGATAATACCTACTTTGATTGTTTTTTTATTCATTCTTGTTAATCCATTAATTTATCACAGCACCCGCACGGTCTGTTTAACTCAAAATGCGCTTTGACTTTGGTATAAGCGTTGTAGCCAACTCGTGCGATGAGATTAAGCTTGTTGGTATCGATTCGTTTATCCTTGGTTAAAATGTCAGGATTAAGATGAATGCCAACAACTTTTGCGATGACCATGCGGTTGATTAGACTCGAATCATCGGGTGTCGGTAATTGCACCGATTGGTGATAAACACACTCCAAACTAATAGGTGCGCCTTTAACGCGATAGGTTTGAATGATTTCTCCAGGTAAATGGTCCACCTCAGCCATAGCAAATTCGTTAATTCCTCGTGAAAAATCCAGCGAGGTAATATTCATTGCCTCCTTACTGCGGTAATTCACTAAATTGACGGTAAATTCTTTAGTCTCTTCCGCGTTTTTTAACGTATCTTTAGCCCCACCACTGTCATGTGAACCGGTTGTGGCAAACATAATCATCGGTGGCTCTTCACAGACAATATTAAAATAACTAAACGGCGCTAAATTAGGATTGCCCTCAGTATCTTTGCTGCTGATCCAGGCAATGGGTCTGGGAACAACACAGGCTTTAAAAAGTCCTTTAGGCAACTTCTGGGATGTGTGAAAAAACATGATCGATTCCTTGATTCGAATGGGGAAGAAAGACTCGTCCACCCATAGTTTGAAAATTCCTGAATGCCCATAAACTGGGGCTTACAAAGATACGTTGGATCCATCGATAAGGACAACCTTGATTGTCGTAGGTTGGCGTAAATCGCTCTCGTGCGTGCAGCGTAAAACGATTGTCCACATACACTAATTTCTCTGGAGTAATTTGAATGACTTCCGCTGTTTCTTTGATTGCTTGATGGAAATGAGCTAACGCCATTTTGGCTGCATGATTGATGGGTAACATCATATTCGAATAAAAAGCAACAGACACCCGTGGTTTATTTAATGTTCCTCTTAAGACAGGACATTTAACCATTGCTTCATGAGAAAAAATTTCGCGCCATCGATAGGGGAGGTTTAAATAAAAGTTCTCTCCGAATAAAATCTTCAAATCATGGGTGCTTAATAATTTTAAGGATTTTCGAGTATCTGCGATAAGTGTTTTTGTTGGTTCAATGGTTTCATCAATTCGAATACCTAGAAAGAATATACCCGATGGTGAATAATCATCTTCAGCAACATACTGTAATGCCGCATTTTCAATATGAAAATCAAGCTCTACTTCAGAACCCAATCCTGTATAATCAAATTGATTTTGGGCTTGTGGCGTTAAATTATTAACAAGCTCTTGCCCCTCAAAATAGATGGAGTAGGGTTCGCCCACCAAGGCAGCAAAAGCAGTGATGATGTTTTCACTAAGAGTTCCAGATTTAAACAGCTTACCTGTTTGCTCGAAGTCCGGACTTCCATAAATGGCTTCATCGATTGGAACATTGTTAATTACTACTGCAGAGACTAGCTTACTAGCACTGCGTTGAATTGTTAGTGTATTAATTAATGTTTCTGGTAATACCCCGTATATTTTTTTCCTCAGTAATTGAATGTAGTGTTCTCCACCTAAAGGGTCATAGGGGATATCGTTAAATTCCTGTATTAGTTTTTGTTTCTCCTTATTATTTAGAGTGATTTCAATAATATTTTTTTCATCCATAATAATTCCATATTTAAATCCTATAATTCTGATTAAAAAAATCAGTCCTTTTTTTCAAAGTTATCTTTAGCTGGTAGACTTCATATCTAAACTTATAAAATATATTTTTTCCTTATAGATTGAACTCGATTAATTTGAACATTGAATATAAAAGGAAAAAATTATTTTATTTTTATGTAAATTTCGGAGTTAAATAATGATCAATTTAGACAAAAGAAAATCAATAAAAACAAATCCAATTTATTGACAAGCCTCTTTTCGTAGAACTAGAATCATTGTTTTTTATTAGATTTTACTAGAGAGCATCTTCATTTGGTTTTTAAAGCAAAAAAATGAGGAGCACTTTCTAAAGTACAGGATGTTGCATTGATGTTTACAGAGGTTGATGAAAGAAAGGGATTGGTTAAATGTTTTTGGTCAGATATTCGTCATCGTTTTGCAAAAGTAGAGCCTGTATTTACAAGTATCGTAGATCAGTTATCGCCGAATCAATCTTACCCTCTTTATATCGCTTATTATCTTTATGGTGATACCGATGCTGACACATGCAGCTCCTTATTTCCTAATATAAATGGAGACTACTACCGAATCACGGATCCCAATGTTCCACAAGATATTCTTCAGCATCTTGGATATAGTGTAAATGGCACACCTTTAGGCATGATTCTTGAGAAAGAGCTTGAGTGTTATATCGATTTGAAAAATGAACAAATCACAATTCCTTGGCTTGTTTATAAACCTGGGGATATTTTCCCTCTCTCAACCATTTTAAATAAAAGAAAAAGTCATGTTTATACGCCCAATGGATTATTGTCTTCAACAGCCGGAGCACGATCAACATTTATGTTACCTAATATAGGAGCAACTCTAAATCATTCAAATTTACAGCGAGATTTTAATATTAAAAGTCGACCAGCAAAATCACTATATGAGCATTGGCAAGTTTTTCGAGAGGTAGTCAATAGTAATGTAATTAGTACTGATTGGCGTTGTTGTATTGTTTATTTCTCGGAGAATTGGTTAATTAGTTTGCATAATGATGCGGATTGGAAAACTTTAAAACAATATTTGCACGAATTGGCATGGTATCGATATGAGTATGAGCGAAACAGAATTTATTATGACATCACTTTTTCAATCATACAAAAAAATCGTAATTTAAAACCCAATCCTTACCTTGTCGATACAGCGAAACATTTATTTGCTACTGCTTTGGGGGCTGCTCCTGGTTATGCTCCTGCAACAGATAATGACGCTTTGCCGGTAGATATTTTGCAGCAAGCTTTTGTGGAGTCTTATGGCTTAAAAAAATATAGGCCAACAGTGATGCAACCTAAGCATTTTAATTTTCAAACAGATTATTTCCCAATATATTATTCATTACAGCATCCCGCTACTCGTATATTCTCGCCAAGATCACGGCTTGCCTCCAGTACAATAAATGAAGTGCGCGAACTAGAACGTATCATGAATATTTTCATTGAAGAATTATCAAAAGATGGAGCGTTGTCTTCTGATACTGTTGTTGGACAAATAGCAAAATTTGTTAAGTTCAGCTACTTTCATAATGCTATAGATACTCATAACATTCTTAGAAACTCTCTCGAGCTGTTAAATAGTGACAAGCGGTTTAATGATACTTTATTCCCACATACATCAGAAGCATTATTTGCAGCAGATGCTTCTTTCTTAAGAGGATGTGTTAGTATAGGTTCTGCTGCAATACCAACACAGCAAAAAACACATTGTCCCAATGAACATGCTGCAATACCAGAGTAAATTTCCCCCCCAATTTTGATATATGATACCTCCTAGGGCTGGTCCAATGACATTGCTTACTGCAAATGCAGTTTGAAATAATCCTAAGCTTTGTCCTTTTTTCTGATTGCTACTTTGCTCATAACATAAAAGTTGGGCTGTAGAGATAAAGAGCATTTCACCAGTTGTCCAAATAATGCATGAGAAAATAGCCAGCACAAATACAGAAGAATAGCTTAAAACCAACATTCCTATTCCCATTAATAAAGCACCAAGTCCTGTCACTAATAATTTATTTTGCCCACCTACTAAGGCCGTCAATGGAGCTTGGAAAAAGACAATTAGAAAAGTATCTAAGATAAATAAAATACTTACGGCCCTAATACCTAAATGTGGAAATGACTTTTGAATATAGAGAGGATAAGTAGTGCTTAACTGGGCAATAATTAACCCAACAAGAAAAACACATGCAATAACCAATAATAAAATCATTTGAGATGCATTTGAATGATCGTAGTGATGCTGCCCTTTGATTGGTAATAGTACAGTAGTACCCGTATTTTTCTGAAATAAAAGATAAAGTGCAGAACACAAAAGCAATACGCTTGATAAACAAAAAATTGACTGAAATCCATAAGTAGTCATGCTAGCAATAAGAACTCCTGATAATCCTAACCCAAAATTAGCAGCAACATGGGAAATACTAATCGTTTTATATCGTAAATTTGTATCATTTCGACACAAGCTAAGCATCCATACATTATTGGAGGTTTTAAATCCATAAGCTGCAAATCCAAGCAAAAACATATTAGCCATTAGTGCAAAGGCTGAATGTAAGTTAGTTAAAAGAAAAAACGTTGTAGATTGCACTAAAAGGCTAAAGATTGAAATAAGACGAGGTGAAAACATATCTGACAATTTACCAGTAATAAGTCCACCTAAAACAGTACCCAAACCGTAACAAGAAAGTAATAATCCAGCCATGGATGGAGTAAAGTGCCTAATAGTAACAAAGTAGAGCGACAGGAAAAAACAAATACCAATAGTAAGCGTATTAATACAAATTAGTATAATACCCTGCCAACAAAGTTTAGGTAATCCTTTATAATTTGCTGCATATTTTCTAGCGAAAGTTGTTAAATAATCCGTCATTTTTATATTAATCCAAATGCACTTAATATTGCCTCATTACAATGAGCTTTTTTTACAGGGGGAATATATAAGGTTGAAATAGTCGATAATTGAATATCCGGTAAATACTGTAACTGCGTACGGGTTATTCTAGGATCTAAACCAGGATATTGTGCGGCTTCATAGATAATAATTTCATCTATAGGTTGATAAAAATGCTTCAAATAATCCAATAAGAGCAAAATCCCCATCTTTTTATTATTTGTTGATTCATGATCAATAATGCCTACTGCATCAATTTGCCACAAGATTAAGTGTGACGAAGGATTTAATTGTCGCTGGTGAATTAAAAAATCCGATGCTTCGAATGATTGACATCCTAAAGAGCCAGGATCTATCAATAGATCAGCAAAAAGACAAGCCTCCGCAGAAATAGCAGGTAAGATTTTTGCAAAATAACCTTTTTTTTGCGCTTGTTTAACTGCTTCTAATCCTGGTTTGGAAAAAACACAGGGATGGCCATATAGTGCAAAGCATACATGCTTCTTTTGATATAGATGCTCTAAAACATAATTAGTAATACGCTGATAGGCTTCTGTACGAAGAGAGCATGATTCATATAAAAAGTCCAATGATTCTGTATTTTGATTTTGTTTTTGTATCCATGACTTCAGAACAGGATCATTCACTAAATAAAGAACGATATCAGACTGTTGTATATAAGCAATTGCCTCTGTGGTTAAATGAGCGAAAAACTTAATTCCACATCCAACAACAACCAGTGAAGATGTATTTGGATTTATTTGCATATCTAATGCTAAAACATCTTGAAAGTCTAGAGATCAAAAATTGTGGTTCGATCAGCAAGTATTGCTTTTTCATTGAATAGAGCTTTTAGAAACGAGGCATCGTTATTAGCAAATACTTGCTGTATGTTAACATCTTTTTCTTTTAATAGCTCATCAAGATTTATTTTATGGTGAGTTGTGCTAGCCAGTTGTTCGAAAAGCGTTACGATACTCATAGCAGATCCCTCATTGATTAAATTTTGATTTTAGCATGAGGTTATAATAGTTTAAACCTTATCAAGTTTAATTTTGATTTATTACACAAATTCCATTAGCACTAGATTAAAATGATCTTCCTCAAAATCATGACACACCCATTGTGCTCCACGATTGCAGCCGATATTAAGATAGTCAGGAAAATTCCATGGTAAAGCATGATGTTTTTCTAAATTTATTCCATCCATAATACTCATTATATTTTCAAACCAACTCATGTTTCTTATCCATTATAAAAACTTCTTCTGATTGAATTAAATGATTAAGTAAACTACTGGGGTCGGTGTGTATCATAGGAATACCAGATTGCTTAGCGTGTATAAATCCATTTTCTTGACAATGCTCAATAAAACTAAATAGTTTTACAAAATATTCATCTACGTTAAGGAATCCTATCTTTTTGTTAAGTTCACCTATTTTTATTGCATTCCAGGTTTCAATTGCTTCTTCTAGTGTTCCTAGGCCACCAGGCATAACTATAAATGCATCCGCCAATTGTTGAAGCATTTTTTTTCGTTCTTGCATTGAATCAACTACATGAAGCTCATCTAGAGTATCTAACGGTTTTTCTTTGTCTAAAAGATGAGTAGTTATAACCCCTATTACTTTGCCATCCAATTCTTTAACTGTAGTTGCTAATAAACCCATCATCCCTAGACTAGAGCCACCATAGACAAGTGTTAGCCCGTGATCAACAATTTCATGAGCAAACTTAATAACAGCTTGTTTAAATGCAACATTGTTTCCAAAACTAGCTCCTAAGTACACACAGATTGTTTTCATATTAAGTTCTCATTGCTGATTTTTTTGTATCATACAAACAACAAGTAATGCATGGAAGACGTAATAATTACAGTATGTATTATTCTTGCAAATATCTCATCTAATTAGTCCCGCAAATTTTTTACCGGAATAATTTGATATTCTCCTCACCTCCAATAGGAGCTATCCATCATCTAGATAGAAAGCAAGCATTTGTTGTTGCAGTAGAATGGTTATAATGCTTTATGCTTTTTTGCTGAAGATGTTAGTAAGAAATTGGATGTAATAACAGCATTCTATTTTTTGTGTTTTGAGTAGTAGGGACATGAGTTGATATCGAAAACCAACCGATTTCATCGGAAGATGAAATTGATTAAACGTCGTGCTTATGGGTTGCAATTTTTTCTCCTTGACAAGCACGAGATACTTTTCCCGATTTTGAAGTAGGAGCTTTCATAGCCAATAAAGGCTAATGAGCAGGAAAAGAATCTCAATGGCTTGTCTGGTTAATTTGGGTAGGCATTTGAATTCATTCAAAGGATTGAACTGGTTCAGCATTATGCTGAGTGAATAATCAATTGCGGAGAGTCTTATGCCTGCACAAAAAGCATCTAGGTTACATCTATTAAACGAATTCGAATCAGCGCCACATTCTGCGCTTTTCAATCAACAAACCATCGCGGCAGTATTAAGCTGTTCCACCCAGTTACTTGAACGTAACCGTTGGGCGGTTGGTGGTGTTTCCTATTTAAAAATTGGTCGCAAAGTTTTGTACAGAAAAAGCGATGTGCTGAATTTTCTCCAACAACAAAAAGTTTATCACTCAACCAATGACGAAGGTCAGTTACAGCTCATTGAGAACGCATAAATTAAAATTTGTCAGAAGGAATTTGCTTTATTCCGACGGTTTGACTGTTGTTTGGAGAATAATGTATGTCACAAAATCATGTTATTGAATTGCCCAATACACCAAAGCTGCGTCCAGTATTTTGCGACTATGCTGGTGGTCGTTTTCGGCTAACTGCTGAGGGGTTAACCTTTATCGGTCTTGATAAGGATGGCAATCCATTGCCACCTCGGTGGATATGCGCGCCATTGTATGTCGTTGCCAAAACCCGGGATGCTCAGAGCGGTGAATGGGGTCGGTTGTTGGAATGGCAGGATGATGACGGAATAACTCATCAGTGGGCAATGCCACTGGCTTTGTTGCAAGGTGATTCCTCCGATGTGAGGCGAGAGCTGGCACGATTGGGATTGAGTATTTCACCTAATAGGACTGCTCGCGATTTGTTAGCCTCCTATTTACAAGTCTTTCCAGTAGACGCACGTGCACGATGTGTTGATAAACTGGGTTGGCATGGCGATGTTTTTGTAACCACTTCCCAGTGTATCGGGCAATCAGCAGAGAAAATTGTATTCCAGAATACCAATGCCATTGAACCAGCAATGCCCTCCAAGGGAAGCGTTGAGGAATGGCGAAACTCAATAGGTCGGCTGGCATCAGGCAACTCAAGACTGGTGTTTGCCATATCTGTAGCTCTTGCACCTGTATTGGCAAAAATTGTTGGCGAAGATTCAGGAGGTTTTCATTTCAGAGGCACATCCTCATCAGGCAAAAGCACTGCATTGAGTCTGGCTGCCTCGGTTTGGGGAAACCCACAATCCTATTGCCGTTTATGGCGCAGCACCACCAATGGCCTTGAAGGCTTGGCGTCATTACACAATGATGGATTGTTGATCCTTGATGAGCTCAGTCAAATCGATCCCAGAGAAGCAGGGGAGGCCGCTTATTTGCTAGCCAATGGTCAGGGAAAAACACGTGCTTCTCGTACTGGCACGGTCAGGCAATCTTCCCGATGGTCTTTATTTTTCTTGTCTGCTGGTGAGGAATCTTTGACGGAACTCATGGCAAAATCAGGACAGCGTATTAATGCAGGTCAGGAAATCAGGCTTGCTGATATCGAAGCGGATGCCGGTTGCGGGATGGGGATTTTTGAAACAATTCATGATCAATTAAGTCCAGCCAGCATGGCCTTATCACTAAAGAAATACAGCAGCCGATATATTACCGACACCATTCAAACTTTTGTTGATGCAGTCATTCAATCCGATGCAACAGGCCAGATTATCCGTGTTGCCAGACGCTTTGCATTAGTTGCTGCTGCGGGAGAACTGGCCAGTCAATTTGGTCTGACAGGGTGGCAAAAAGGCGAATCGTTCCAAGCTGCGAAGACTTGCTTTACTGCATGGCAGGATGCTTTTGGAGTTGATGGCCACCGCGAAGATCGCGCCATTATGGCACAAGTGCGCGCTTTCTTTGAATCTCATGGTGCTAGTCGATTTGATAACGCCAGCTCACCTAACAATGACAAAATTCTCAACCGGGCAGGATTTTATCATACAGATAGGGAAGGGTTTCGAATCTACATGGTGTTAACCGAGGCGTACAAAAATGAACTGTGCAAAGGATTTGATCAACGCACAGTGACAAGGGTTTTATTACACGCCGGCTAGCTGAAACCTGCCTCAGATGGCAAAGCCTCACACAAGCCAAGAATCAAAGGGGTTGGCACTCCAAGATTGTATGTGTTTACAGGTAAAATTTGGGGAAGTGAATAAAAATTAATAATGACATTGGTTTTTTCGTTGAGCACCGAAGGTGCGAATAAGGTTTGTGAAGTTTGGTGACCAGCTTGCTGGTTAGCTAACTTCACCTATCTTGCCCTACATTTTGAAATTTATTTTGATCCGCACTTTGATAATTATTCGTAATTGTTCGTTATAGAGCGATTAATAACGAAAATAATCATGAATAAACGGAAATAAATAATAAATTACCGAAAGTTACCCAAAAGGTCGAAAATAAATAGAAATAAACAATAAAAATCAAAGGAATGAATAACCAGCAAGATGGAGAGCAGACCATGAAAAAATCCTTAACAGATAACATAACAGCTTCTAAACTGAATCAACAAAGAACAAACGTCAGAAAACATAAAGTTGAATTCCTGGCTTTACGTGAGGACATTTCTGAAGCATTGGAAAAAGGATGGTCTATTGCCATTATATGGGAAACACTGAGGGATGAGGGAAGCTTCACGGCAACTTACAATACGTTTAGGCTATACGTATTAAAATACCTGAGTGGTCAAAAGCCAGGGTATTCGCAAAGGGAAGTCACCGATCAGCAACCAAAAAGATTGGCCGTAAATCAGGACAAAGAGAAAAAGCCAACTGCTATGCCTTCATTTACCTTTAATCCAAAACCCAATTTAAAGGAGCTATTATGATTGAATGGATTTTTATTGGTGAATATAGTTTCCAATAAGTCCCATATGCCCCACCCTTATGGCAAAGGGTGGGGACGGCTAAAACCTTGTAGTAACGCACCCGCCCCAGATGTCCCTCTTGTCCCTGTGGATTTTGACAGTATTGTCATGGCCTCTGTACTTCGTGATTTGATATGTTGAATTACCTTTAGATCATCAGCGAGCGGAGATACTGTTTTGTGAGTAAGAGGTTGGTATAAATCTCCTTTTTGATATAAAATCACGCAAATGTCTAATAACCATACAGAGAAACCGCTCAAAAATTCATGTTCACAATGTAAAGTTTAATACTACGTTCTTACGTAACCCTACCAATAATAACAAATTAAAAAAGGAGTCTATGTAAGCAAATAAATCTTTGCATGGGTTGCTATTGCCCAAAATTAGCAAAGAGTAAGGCTGTGATTAAAATTGAGGAAATACAATGCAAGATAATAATAATGATATGAATCTCCATGCCTCCAAACTATCATCAACTTTTTCCAGGAGCATGGAAGAAGAGCGTCTATTATCTCTTATAGAGTTTGCCCAGCAATCGGCTCGCCTAAAACTTAATCCTGTCAAAGATGTAGTAAAGCATGGTTTGTTTAATCGTTTTGAACATGAGTTATTTGTTTCACCTGGAGTTCACATTGATATAGCGGAAGATAATGATGAACTGTGGTTAAGAATCGAAAGACTGGTAGAAACCCATCCTCCAGAACCTCAAGCTCAGCAATTAATACCTTGGCTTGACCTATCAAGAAAAACTGAAACAGCTCCTGTATTAAAAAGAGCTGTAGAGTTTGGCAAAATTGACATAGAAAATGTTAGGAATGCAGAAACTGATATGGGACAAGAGCAGCCCAAGCTGATGTTGTTGTCAGAATACGAGCATCGAGAAACTATAGAGCGTTTATTTCAAGATTACGTAAATAACCAATGGAGCATTTGGGCAGAAGAAGAGAAAAAGCGACGCCGTACAGTTAAATTATATTCAGAGCTGTTCACCTTAAAACAGCAATTGGAAGGCTCGATCGTTGATACTCAAATTGAATTAGTGTGGGGTACCGGGCTTGGTGTATGGAAAACAAATGAATTTAATATTAGATATCCTCTTATCACTCAATCTGTAGAGGTCTCACTAAATCCAAAAGATATGGCTATAGAAATTAGGCCAAGACGATCTGCTGAGCCACTTTTTGAGCTTGATGTTTATATGTCTATTGATAGTTTGGGTGTAGCAGATGTTCAGAAAGCTTATAATGATTTGATGTCAAAACAAACCCAAGACTTTTCGCCATTTGAGCGTTTCTCCTATGAGCCCCAACTACAACTTGCAGCGACACATCTGGATTCAAAAGGAGTATATTGGCCAACTCAAATTACGAATGAAGATCGTCAAATCCCTGATTCAGGAGAAAACTTAAAAGTTACTGATACATGGATTTTATTTGCCAGACCGCGCAGCAAAAGCCTTTATATTCAGGATTTGGAAAATTTCAAAAAGCATTTTAATGCTGAAAAAACGGGTGAGATAGCCAGTGTTATTAAAGAAATGGTGCAAGAGCCAGTCGATGAGCACCGTGAAATAAAGCTTACTAATTTTCGTGGTCTATCCAATCTTGGATATACTTCAAATGAAGGCAATGCAGAGACAGCAAGCGAGTTGTTTTTTCCTCTGCCATTTAATGAAGAACAAGTCAAAATTGTACAAAAATTAGAACATTCAAATGGGGTTGTTGTCCAAGGACCTCCAGGAACAGGTAAAACACATACAATTGCTAATATTATTGCCCATTATATGGCGAATGGTAAGCGTGTACTTGTTACCTCTATGAAAGAGCCAGCTTTATCTGTGTTGAAAGAAAAGCTTCCTGTAACAATTCAGCCCTTAGCCATTTCTCTTTTAACCAATGAGCAAGACGGAATGAAGCAGTTTGAGTTTGCTATCTCTAAAATTGCTCAAGAATTACAAACCATTGATCGTACTGCACTTGGATGCGAAATTGAAAATGACGAGCAATTTATTGATAAGCTTCATGCAAAATTGGCATGGATAGATCGGTCTATTACCAATTGGGCAAAAAGCAATATTCAACCTATTTATATGGACGGACAAGAAATTCACCCAGAGGATGCAGCAAAAGAAATCGCTGCAGCAAATGGAGAATTTGATTGGCTTGAGGATCCCATTTCTATCTTAGACGAACATAAGCCGAGATTTGATAATACCGATATTATACAACTCAGAGAAGCAAGGCGTAATTTGCAAGGAGATCTTGATTACTTTGGCAAGTCACTACCTGCATTGGAAGATATCCCCAAATTAAACAGTATACTGAACCTTCATCGCGAGTTATTAAAAAACAAAACGCTAAAAGATCAGGTTCTGTCTGCTGATACTTTTCAAATTCCAGACTTAGCAGAAAATAGTACTGAAGTAGAAACAATATTAAATGCGTTCTATGAATATAGAACAACAAAAAAGCAATTAGAAACGGCCAACCTATCATGGTTTGGCTCATTGCAATCGTATTTAAAAAACGCTGAATCAGCGCCAATCATTCAACTTATTGAAAAAATTGCTGATGAGGTGAACAATTTACAGGCCGAAAAAAATATTTTTTTAGAAAACCCTGTTGTTATACCAACTGATCTCAAATTAACAGATGAAATTACTCAAGCTGTTGCTAATAAAAGTGAAGGTAAGCACCCTTTTGGAGTCAGTGGCATATTAACAAAGCGAGCATTAATTAAAAAAATTGATGCTATCCTTATTTTAAATAAGCCAGCCAAGAATCAAGATGAATGGCTGCATATTTATCGTTATGTATTACTTTGCAATCATATTGATGAACTCGTTTTACGATGGAATAAAATAGCCACTGAAATGTCTATTTTTTCTCTCATAAATAGTGAGATGATTAACCCTCTTCAACACGTTAGAGCTGAATTAGATTTTTATTTTGCTGTCAAAAAATACATTAGACTGGAAGTTGAAATTAAAAATTATTCAAGTTCAATTTTGTCATCATGGCCTTATTTAAATGAGCTGTTTGAGGTTGATACTCATATTCATGAGTTAATTGAGTTGCTTGAAAAAAATCTTAATTTTTATCACTCCTCAAAAGCTTGGTCTGATAGAGAAACGATATTAAACAGTTTATCAAGCTTTAATGGGCGGATTTCTGAAGCAATCAAAATATTTTTTTCTGAAACTGTGGGCAATCCATCCATCAGTGATATGGAAATACAAAATCAATCAACTCAATTGATAGAGGAATTGAGGCGCATTCATGGGTTAAAACCAGCTTTAGATGATGTGTATTCTATATGCGATTTAATTCATCAATCTGGTGCTACCCTATGGGCACAAAAACTTAAAGAGACTCCGTTGGAAAGTACGGTGGATTCTTTATTGCCTGATGATTGGAGCCAAGCATGGCGGCTTCGTCGTTTGGCCAACTATTTTTATTCAATGAGTCATTTTGATGAGTTTAAAAAATTAACCACTCAGCGCTATGAATATGAAAAACAATTGGCAAAAACCTATCAAGATGTGGTTGCTAAACGCACTTGGCTGCAATTAGCAAAAAATGCGACGCCCGACATTCGAGCAGCATTACAAGCCTTTCAATCTGCTATTTCAAGAATAGGTAGAGGAACAGGTAAAAGAGCCATTCGTTATAGACGCGATGCTAAAAATGCGGCTGCACTTACCAATAAAGCAATACCGTGCTGGATTATGCCTCATTATAGAATTTCTGAGTCATTGCCTCCTGAATTTGGATGCTTTGATTTAGTCATTATTGATGAAGCCTCACAATCAGATTTAAGTGCCCTACCAGCCATGTTACGCGCCAATAAATTGTTGGTTGTTGGTGATGATAAGCAGGTTTCGCCTGATGGTGTTGGTCTGGAAGAAGAAAAGATCAATAATTTGATGGCTCAATATTTAGCCAATCAAGTAGCCATATATAGACAAGCAATGTCTCCTGAGCGCTCTATTTATGATTTATGTAAAGTTGTATTTGCTGATTCACACATTATGCTGCGCGAGCATTTTCGCTGTGTTACGCCAATTATTGAGTACTCCAAGAGAGAATTTTATAACCATGAACTAAAGCCCCTGAGATTGCCAAGCAAATCAGAACGTCTGGATCCTCCTCTAATCGACGTAATTATTGAAGATGGCTTTCGTATAAATAAAGAAAATAATGCTGAAGCAAAGTTTATTGTCGAGGAAATCAATAATATTTGTAATGACCCTGCTATGGCCAATCGGACAATTGGCGTTGTTTCTTTGCTAGGCAATGAACAAGCAAGAAAAATATGGGAAATGATTCAGCAAGAGATTACGCCAGATAAAATAACTAATCATAAAATTACTTGCGGTGATGCCCTTACATTTCAAGGTAAAGAGCGGGACATCATGTTTTTATCAATGGTAGCGACTCCAGATAATGTGAAAGCGGATTCACGAGAAGCCTCTGCGCAGCGATTTAATGTTGCTGCCTCAAGAGCACGAGATCGCATGTATTTAGTAAGAAGTGTTGAGTTAGATAATCTAAGCCACAAAGACAGCTTAAGACGCAGTTTAATTGAGCATTTCAGCTCACCCTTTGCCCAAGATGAAATAAAGGTAAAAAACCTTAGAGAACTCTGTGAGTCAGGTTTTGAATTGGAAATTTATGATCTATTAACTGAGCGTGGTTACAGAGTTATTCCTCAAGTCAAAGTAGGAAACTACCGTCTGGATATGGTTGTAGAGGGACATAATGATGCTCGCTTGGCTATTGAGTGCGATGGGGATCGTTATCATGATGCTTCAAAATGGGAAGACGATATGAAAAGGCAAAGAATTCTTGAACGTGCAGGGTGGAAATTCTGGAGATGTTTTGCTTCTACGTTTGTTATGAATCGTAAAAATGTAATAGAGGATTTAATAAGCACATTAACATCTCATGGTGTAGAGGCTATTGGATTTGATGGGATAATAAATAGTATTCATTGTGAACAAAGAAAAATAAAAAATATAGCTGTTTCAGAAGCTTGCACTGAATAGGTAGCTATGCATATTTAAAATAAAAATAATAAATATCAGGGAGGTGTTATTCAATATATTAATTTGAGGTTTAAAAAATGAAAAAATATTTAGCTATTTTGGTTGTTTTAAAAGAGCTTTTAGAAATTATTACGCTACCATTTCTTAAAATTAAGGTCTTTATCTTAGAGGCGAAGCTTAAAAAAGCGGAAAAAAATATTCTGCAGCATAATAGAGAATTAGAAGCTGAATATGGCACATCAGATCCACAAGAATTATCAGTATTACTAGCACAACACGAAGCCGAACTAAGTGAATTACAAGTAAAGCTTGAAAAAGCAGAACAAGTAGTAGAGCATCATGATAAAAAATTGGAAATAGCTAACAAGACATATGAAGATCAATATATCTCATACTCACAGTACTTATCATCATTATTAGAACAACTTAGCGCAGTGGGGAACGAAAAAGCTAATTTGGAAGAAAGTCATGGGATATTGGCGATGGAGTTTTTTGATCAATATAGAGAAAACTTAGATATGATTGAGGATACATCATTGAAATCCGTATATGAAGAATTAAGTCCAGAGGAAAGGGCTTTTTGGAAGAAAAGATGTAATGATCTTCAATTGCTTTCTGATAAAACGTTGGCTATTTTAAAAAAAATTTCTTCGCCTGAAGCGTTGCATTCCCTTGAAACTGCAAATGCAAATTGGAATAAAACAATAGCGCCATTAATCAAAAACAAATTACATGCAAAAATAAAATTTGAAGGGAAAATACCCCCAAATATGTTGGACGAATTGCGCTCAAATGAGCCTGGTAATGAATTGCTAAGAGAAATAGTCAAAAATAATCCTGATCTTTTAAAGGATTGTATAAATCAACAGTATGGCAACAATCTATCCGATCTTGTCACTTGTGACACATATATTCAACAATATTTGGATAAAATGCCTGAAGACTTTCAAGTAGCGTTAAAGAATTACCGTGAAGCATTAATGTCTTGAAAAATCAGTGAACTTACCATGAGAGTATAATAATAGATGTCATATTATGTGTATTAGTTTCGATTTAATCAAAAGTGACACTAATGAATATGCAAAAAGCGCGATAATTTTCTAATTCGACAAGTAAGCTTAATTGAAACGTGATATTTGTGACAAAAGTGATGCTTCATAAAACATTTTTATTTTTGAGGATGCTCCTTTAAACCATCAGCTCTTTAAAGCTTTCTGACTCGATTAGGCCACAACAGTTCCAAACAGAATCAAATAATGGCTTTAATAATTGTTTAACATCTATATCAAAAGACTCTACTATTTCCGACGATAATTGGATGATATTCCTATCAAATTTATGATATCGCCCCTTGTGGTCTGAAAAATGATAATGTTGGATATTAAGGTAGCTAATAAAAATAATTAGCGGCGTTTGGTAATTAAGTTGTTTCAATATGGCAAAAAACCTCTGCACATCGTCTAACAATATTTCTTCACTATAACGTGCGGGGAAAATACAAGGAAAATTTTCATCGAATTCTGGTCTTGCACGAAACACAGTTAGTGATTCCATTATTCCATTACGAAATAAAAGATCATATCTGTCATTTGCGTGCAGTGTCGTGGGCTTGTTCCGATTAGCCCTTCAAGCACAATTCTTGGCTGCCATGCGGTGTATTTAAATTTGTTTGGCCTTAAAAGATTGGCTGCTTGATTAAGTTCAGCAATGCTATTTTGATGACCGTTCGTATAAGCTGATAATGGAATAATGTGTAAAACTAAGTTTGCACCGACCTCCATCGGCACTATAGTATTTCTTGCTTCTATTTCAATAAGCCTTTTAGCAACAAATTCTCTGATTTTATCCACAAGATTTGAGGAAAGATTAAAGAAATTCCTTATTTCAGTAATGTCCATAGGATATGATTCTGCTGAGTTACGCCCATAAAAACAATTAGTTTTTGTTTCTCTGTGAGGACCGTACCAGCTTTTTTTAACCTTAATGATCACAACGTAGTTATCATTTTTTTCAAGCTTATGTACAGCAATATCAGTCCCAGTAATTTGTGGCTCAGTCCGTCCACGGATCAGGCTTTCCAATCGTAATTTAGTCTTATCTGGGTCGTCTAATGGAATGCCTACTAATTGAATGGTTTGGTTGTTTTCCTGAATACCATAAATAATATAGCCATCATTTGAATTGGCGAAAGCGCAAAGAGGTTTTAAGAAGGCTGTTATTATTTGCTCTTTGTCTAGAGGAAGCTCGCGCTTATATTCCAATTGTCTATTTTCAATAACATTGTTTTGCTCTAATTGCTCAATCTCTTCTAAAATTTCAATTGTATGTATTGAGTGTTTAAACATTAGTGGCTCTATTCATTCGGAGACAAATTCTATAAATTGATCGCCCAGTTGAGTTGACCTTTTCTCTATACCGCCTTGGCTCGTCATTGAAACTTGCAATAACTCCTTGTTACTACTTAAAAACCCTTTGTTATATAAGTCAGTCCAAATATAATCTACAAAGCTTTTATTACTGCTTAACTCAGGAAACGCGCTTTCTAAGGTGCTGCGCACACTACCGACCATTCCAACTCCAGGAAGACCTTGTCCTACATTTTGGAACCATTTTGAAGGATTGGTAAATAGCATAAGAATTTTTATATGCCAAATAGTAAACGTATCAATACAATTTAAAAAAGTTTGTTGCAAGGAGAGTTCTGGAGCATTATTTTCAGCGGAATGAATGATTGCATTTTTTAGCATGTTTCTTTTTTCTTCTTGATGGTGCTTTAGTCCCATCGGAATGGCCTGAAGTAGAATATCAATAAAATCTTCGTTATTTTTTAATTCCTCAAGGTTGATCCCATTTGATTCAATTTTCATTAATGCATCAGTTATTGCTTCCTGCCATTCTTCTGAGCGTTTCTGATATGGTATTTTAACAAAGCTAAAAAGCAGCTCTGTTGCAATAGCTCCTCCTGGAACTGCTGAATCAATACCAGCTTTGATGACTTTAGATACTTTATCAACTAGATTTTCTTTTGGTGGAGTTATCGACATACGTTTTTTCTCTATAATATCGGTTTTATTACAAGAAACAGGATGCTTGGAGGAATTATGGGCTCTACCCCAAATAAGGGGGCACTTTAATCAAGTTAGTCTAGACTAACTAATTGATTTCGCGATCAAATTGGAGATTAAAGTGCCCAAGCATAATCTTATCTTAAATTTACCTGGTTTTACCATAGAAAAAGTGAGTGGTTATCAACCACTTATATTGGACATTTCTTATCATCGGTTACCTCGTTGTGCGCATTGCCATAGTAAAATGGTTCGTAAGAAGTCCTCATATATATGCACGGTAGCTCATGAGTTAATTGGTAATCGTCGCACTTTATTGCGTTTTAAAGCGTATAAACTCTATTGCAATATGTGCAAACGATACGGTAATCAACAATTCCCGGGTATTAATAAACATCAGCGTTCGACATGGCGTTTACAAGCCGCTGTGTTTCATGATCATACTCGTGGTATTTCTCAAAAAGACCTTGCCCAGCAATTTAATAAAGGAAAAGCCACCATTGAGCGTTGGTATCATCGCCATTATCAGGAGCAAGCAAGAGAACTCATGAATACACCATGCCCAGTGGTGCTTGGTATTGATGAACATTTCTTTAGCCGAAAACAGGGATTTGCAACAACGCTCTGTGACCTCAAAAAGCATAAAATTTTTGATATTGTTAAAGGGCGAAGTGAAACAGACCTTTCCAGTTACCTGGCTTCCTTGGTCGGAAAAGAACGAGTCAAAGTAGTCTGTATGGATTTAAGTAGTACGTACCGCTCCATTGTTAAAAAACATTTTCCTAATGCAAAAATAGTAGCAGATCGATTTCATGTCATTCGCTTGCTTCAACATCAATGTATGATGACTTACCGCGAGCTATCGAGCGAAGTAAAAAGTAATCGGGGTATATTAGCTTTACTGCGTACACGACCTGATAAATTGACTCCTCAAAGAAGGATTAAGCGTGATGCATTTCTTGAAGACAATCCAGCTATAAACGCTATATATCAGTTCCAGCAACAAGTTCATTCTTTACTCCTACACAAGTCCATGAATAAAGATTGGTGTAAAAAAATGATTCCGCAGTTTTTAAATATGCTTGATGACCTGAAAAGTAGTCCATTTAAAGCTTTGGCAGCTCTCGGAAAAACATTCGGCCAATGGAAAGAAGAGATAGTACGTATGTGGCGTTTTAGGAAGTCTAATGGCATTACAGAAGGGTTTCATAGAAAGATGAAGTTGATACAAAGAAGAGCTTATGGCTTTCGTAACTTTGAAAATTATAGAACCCGTGTTAGGGTGCTGTGTTGTTAACTGGTGAGTGCCCCCGTAATTGGGAAAGACCCGTTTTTGATTATCGAGCTAGGACACCAAAACCCAGACTGGATTTGGCTCCCCGGACAAGACTCGAACTTGTGACCTAATGATTAACAGTCATCCGCTCTACCGACTGAGCTACCGGGGAATAGGGTCGGAATCTTAAAACGATTCTGATTGAGGGTCAAGTAGATTTAATAATAATTTTTTAAAATCTGGTTTATTTAGGGATGAATATATTCTTTCATTGGTCTTAATGGACACCTTCTCTCCTAAAAAAGAGAAGGTGTCCTTGTTCTTTTTAACTGCAAAAACGTTGCAGGCGGTTCAGGGCATCTTGTAAGGTTTCCATGCCGGTTGCAAAGGATAAACGGATGCAGCCTTCATTGCCAAATGCAGAGCCAGGGACTAAGGCAACCCCTTCTTCAACTAACAGTTTTTCAGAAAACTCAAGGTCATTGGCATAGTCACGTTTTTCTATGATTGCTTGGACACTGGGGAAAATATAAAAAGTACCATCCGCTGGAATAACTTCTACTCCAGAGATTTCTTGCAATCGGGAGGCCACAAAGTCATGTCTTTGGCGAAAGGCTTTTACCATCTCTATGACACTTTCATTGCCGCCAGTTAGTGCTGCTACAGCTGCTCTTTGGGCGATGGAACAAGGATTTGAGGTCGATTGGGACTGAATGGTTTTCATTGCATTCATTAATGGAGCGGGGCCTGCTGCATAACCAATGCGCCACCCAGTCATGGCATAAGCTTTGGAAACCCCGTTTAAGACAATGGTTCGGTCATATAATTCAGGACATGCGTTAAGAATATTAGCAAAAGGTTGGCTCCAGAGAATATGTTCGTACATATCATCAGTAGCAATAATAATCTGCGGATGTTTTTTTAAGACCTCAGCCAGAGCTTTTAATTCATCCAGGGTGTAAGCTACTCCTGATGGATTGGATGGGCTATTTATAAAGATCATGCGCGTTTTGGGGGTGATGGCGTCTTCCAGTTGTTGGGCATTGATTTTATAACGTTGTGCTGGAGTTGTAGAAATAATAATAGGTGTTGCATCAGCCAATAAGACCATATCGGGGTAAGAAACCCAGTATGGCGCAGGAATAATCACTTCATCACCTGGATTAAGCAAGGCTTGGCAGAGATTGTAACAGCTTTGTTTGCCGCCAACTGAAACTAAAATTTGATTGGCTTGATAATCAAGACCATTATCTTTTTTGAATTTATTTTTAACGGCTTCTTTAAGCTCAGGTATGCCATCAACAGCAGTGTACTTGGTATGGCCTTGATTAATGGCAGCGATAGCCGCTTCTTTAATGTAATTGGGTGTGTCAAAATCGGGTTCACCAGTACCCAGATTAATGACATCATGCCCTTGAGCACGCATTTGGGTAGCCTTTGCTGCTACAGCCAAAGTAGGTGAAGGCTTAACTTTTTGCACGCGTTTTGCTAATGCGATATCCATTTGTTGCTCCTGTGAGATATACTAATAAGATATGAAAGATTTATTTAAACTATATGCCGATTATAAGCCTGCTGGCGACCAGCCGACTGCCATAGCCTCATTAATTGACGGCTTGAAATCAGGTTTATCCAAACAAACCCTTTTAGGGGTTACTGGTTCGGGCAAGACTTTTACTATAGCACATGTTATTCAAGCCATGCGCCGTCCCGCTTTGATTATGGCTCCCAACAAAACGCTTGCTGCCCAACTTTATGGCGAATTTAAAGCATATTTCCCCGACAATGCGGTGGAATACTTCGTTTCCTACTATGATTATTATCAGCCAGAAGCTTATGTGCCTGCTTCGGATACCTTTATTGAAAAAGATTCATCCATCAATGAGCACATAGAACAGATGCGTTTGTCTGCAACCAAAGCCTTAATTGAACGTAAAGATGCGATTATTGTCGCAACAGTTTCTGCAATTTATGGTTTGGGTGATCCTGATTCCTATTTACGTATGGTATTACATCTTTCCCGTGGAGAACAATCTGATCAGCGTAAAATTTTAAGACGACTTGCGGAAATGCAGTACACTCGAAGTAACTTATCCCTGGAGCGCGGCCAGTTTCGAGTGCATGGAGATATTATTGATATTTTTCCTGCTGATTCAGAACGGGATGCGATACGCATTGAATTATTTGATGATGAGGTGGAAAACATCGCCCAATTTGACCCGCTTACTGGGGAAATTCTGCACCGTGTGCCGCGGATCACTATTTTCCCTAAAACACATTACGTGACGCCGCGTGATCGTATTTTGCAAACCGTGGATTGGGTCAAAGAAGAGTTGCAAGAGCGTCTGGCTGAGTTTAAAGAGCAAAATAAATTAGTCGAGGCACAGCGTTTAGAGCAACGCACTGTTTTTGATATGGAAATGATGTTGGAGTTGGGTTATTGCTCCGGTATTGAGAACTATTCCCGTTATTTATCAGCGCGTGAGGCGGGCGAGCCTCCACCAACTTTATTTGACTATTTGCCAAATGAAGCATTGCTGATTATTGATGAATCCCATGTTACTGTCCCACAAATTGGCGGGATGTACCGAGGGGACCGCTCCCGCAAGGAAACATTGGTTCAATATGGCTTTCGGCTTCCTTCGGCTCTGGATAACCGACCATTACGGTTTGAAGAGTTTGAAGAGCGTTCACCACAAACGATTTACATTTCAGCAACCCCAGGTCCTTACGAACAAGAGCATTCTGATAATGTAGCCGAACAGGTGGTGCGTCCCACAGGTCTTGTCGATCCAGAAGTGGAAATTCGTCCTGTACGTACTCAGGTTGATGATTTAATGTCAGAAATTCGTTATGTAATCCAACAAAATGGACGAGTTTTAGTGACCACTTTAACAAAACGAATGGCAGAAGATTTAACCGACTATTTGAATGAACATGGCATTAAAGTACGTTATTTGCATTCAGATATCGATACTGTAGAACGAGTTGAAATTATTCGTGACTTGCGTTTGGGGGTATTTGATGTTTTGGTGGGAATCAATTTGTTACGCGAAGGTTTGGATATGCCCGAAGTCGCTTTAGTTGCTATTCTTGATGCAGATAAAGAGGGTTTTTTACGTTCCGATCGTTCTTTGATCCAAACCATAGGACGTGCAGCACGTAACATGAAAGGACGTGCCATTCTCTATGCGGATAAGATTACTGGTTCCATGCAAAGAGCTTTGGATGAGACTGACCGAAGACGAGAGAAGCAAAAAGCATTTAACGAGGCGCATGGAATCATACCTAAAGGGATTAGTAAGTCCATAACTGATATCATGGAAGGGGCTTATCAAGGAAAGCGTAACGCTGCAGTTGCCGAACCAAGCCCGGAATACATACATTGGTCAACACAGGAATTAGTGAAACACATCAATACTCTGGAAAAACAAATGTATTTGCATGCAAAAAACATGGAGTTCGAAGCAGCGGCCAAAGTTCGAGATGAATATCTTTTATTGAAAGAGCAACTAATAAATAGATAATCCATAAGATGAGGAGCGGAACTCTTCACAGTTAATTTAGAGGAGTTGTTCTTCTTTAAAGAAAGAGGAAACAGGGTGTAGTGTTTTAATGACAATAGATCCTGGATATGATCGTGATCGTTTTTTTGGTACTCTGTTCTTAAGACCTTAGCCAATGCGAAGGCAAACGCAACGGCGACGGCTAATTTGAGATGTTCCCTCTTAAGACGAATATGGAGAAATGCTGATACCTTAGTAAATTATTTGCGCTTAAGAAGAACGTAACGCATTGGCAGCATTAACCGGGAGTTTTAGAAGGTCCCTCTCCTGAGAAATGCTCAATTATCCAAACGAGAACTCTATTCTCAAAAAATCAGCTTATGACTTTTCCTTAGAAACTGTCGTAGAAATCGCTGTTGGTATTATCTCCACACTCTCAAACTCCTCTATAAAGCCCTTAAATTGCTTTTTATCGAATTGATGGTACAACATTAAATGTACATTATATTTCAGCTGACCTTTTATTAACTCTGGTTGTAAATGCCCAATTACTCCTGGGACGGCATTCGCACCATCCATATAATGTTGTGCTTTCTCCGGGCACTCAAAGGAGCTTTTTAGCCTACAAATAGTACCTGGATTTGCTTTCTCATTAAGTATCTGTGTTAAAATCGACTTATTCATAAGGGTAATATCCTCTACTGCTGAATTCTAAATTATTCATTTCTTTTTCACATAAGCTACTTACTTCACATGCATGAGGAGCTTGAAACCTGAGATGGCCTACGTGTGGATCGTTTTTAGCCATAAGTTGGTTAATAAATAAAGTAGTTAATAATTGAGTTATAGGCTTAGGCAAACCTTCCCTGATATCAAAGTCACCCTCTGCAGATATTAGATCAAAAGCAGGGAACATTATATGAGGTAAAATAGCAAGCGCTTTTTCTTTACCGAATGTTTTTGTGACTCTATCCCCGGATGGTTGAGGCAACTCTAAAACAAAATCATTTTTATTAACCTGTAATAAACACTCGTTGTTTGTAGAGGTAAGAAATTTACCTTTAGAATAACATATTGCACTCATGTACCAACGGAGCGCCGTATTAAGGCATATATCAGAAGGGATATCTAATTGCGCCATTAAAAGATTGCCTTGCTCTCGCTGCATTTGTATGCTGGAAGCAATATATGTTCTAAACTGTTCTTCCAATTTCAGCATTTTTTGAAAGGCATTGTCCGCTCGCTCATGGAGAACCCGCAATTCATCCTTGCTCAAATTCTGTATTTGCCCCTCGAGTAGTTTTCTGTAGAATTCACTAAACTCAATTGATGCTTTAAGCGCTTTTCGGTCATATTGATGGATCATTTTTACGGCAGCGGGATCACCATTGGCTAGCAAAAATTGATTTATACTTAAATTAAATGGTGAAATTATATTAAAACCTTCTTCTGGATTTAGAGAGCCATTTTTTTTGTAAAACATTGTGGTACATTTTTGTCGTGCAAAAGGAAGCATTGGGCCTGCAATCTCTTGCTGATACAATAGACCATACACTTGAGCAAAATCTATTGCCGATGCAGGGCCGTACACAGGTGCTATTAAAGCCGTTCCTTCTCTAGCCCAATGTTCTAAAGCAATAGCCCCATTTTCAGGACCTTTAGCCAATCCGAAGGCTAGCGCAACTGGTATTGTTTCAGTGTATGATCTATATTCAGTATGGCCGGTTAAATGTTTAAGAGCTTCCTGCCCTCTTTCTTTTGCATACTTAGACATATCAAAAATATCTTCATAAGGTTTCACTTTATTTGTGAGTGAAGTGGGGACGGTAAATAAACCTCCATCGGTTGGTTGTCTATATAAAAAAAGGTTGAGGAGGGGATATCCACGATACGCAGTCTGTCCAGATTCAGGTGTAAGAGGAACTGATTCAGAAGTGGAAGAATATGAAATACTTTGCCGATGAAATCCGTGCTCCATATTGTGCCATTGTAAAATAGCTTGTACCTCATTACACCAAACCTCCTCAAAACCTCTAATTCTTATATTAGGATCCACTTTAAAAAATCCATTCGGATTTCTACGCCGAACCTTTTGTGCAACGGATAAAAATAAGCGAGATTGCATACTACGTACTCCTATTAAAGATGATTTGAAACAAATTTGTATATTTATTATCCAATATCAAGCTTATAGGGAGTTGAATTAATCTACGCATTTTTTACCTTTTAGGGGGTTATAAATGCCAATTTAGTGATCTAATAAAGGGACTAGGAATTTTGTATTAATAAGGGGATTGACTTGCAATTCTCAGCCAGGCTGGGTTATTTTGGCCAAAGGAGCGTCACTTTTTCATTATCCATTATTTCTACGTTCGCCCCTGCGAACAAGTCGTGGGGGCGGCAATAACAAAATAATTTCAGATGTTCCTCTCCGTTAAATAGAGGGAGGGTTTATAGAGGAGTTTGGGGATGCGCTTAATTCACGTTCTGTCTTATCAACTAGTTTTGTGCAATGTACCCCATCAGTAATAATAATTTTACCCACTAATTCTTCATTCGGTATCTTTGTTTGTTCACGCATAGCATGTATTCCTGCTAAAGAATAGTACATGGATGCTTCATCACTGCTCTGAGGCGGCAACCCCAGCGCACCTTCATTTCCAGGACGGCTAATACTGTCACCGCATATTTGTGTCGCCAGATATTCACCCTCTGTATCACTTAAACAAGGGGTCAATTTCTGAACCACCGTAATGCGGGGATGCGCTATCGTTGCAGGGTAACTCATATCCTTCCCATAATTCATAAAGTAATCTAAATCGTCTGCATGCATATCAAAACGTTTCATTAAGGAAGGAAAATTAATTAATTCAACTTTATTAATTTTTTTGAGCGGCAAAGTGCTTAACAATTCATCCAAGACTTCAAGATATAAAGTTTCTAATACATTATCTAATACACTAATGCCGAAGGCACCCAAACCAAGGCCTTTTAGTCTGATGACGCCTGGTTCCTGCATGAAGAGAGCACTCGCCATAAGCGTTTGTTTCAGGGTATGCCTTAGCCTGGTTTTATAAGCATTAATGTAGAAATAAGCCTCTTTAGAGCCAAACTCCCCTTGCGGCAATTTAAATTTTATGAACTGGCATGCTTCTTTTGGTTTAGGCCCTTGCGGGTATTCATCCCCATAGAGGTCTTGGACAACAGCCACAAAACCCTGGTGGTTTAACGCTTTGGTTCGCCTGTCATAATGCGGGTGCCCTGGGTGTTCATCAGCATATTCCAGGCACATTAATGCATCATAGTGCAAACTCTGTCCATTTCTTAGCTCAGGACCTACTGCGTAATTAATAAATACTGGCCCCAAATGCGCTTTTTCCAATTCGTGCAGAACACTTCCCGAACGGTAATGAGGAACTACCCCGTTGTTCCTGTATCGTACTCCATTTTCAATTGGCAAAAAATAACCATTGGCTGAAACCAGGTGCGATAATGCACTTTCCTCCATGGTTAAATAATGTTCATATAATTTACTTTTATCCTCTAAAGTACCCACTGCTAATAGTTTATCGCGATCAGAAAGATGGTGCAGCGGCTCAATTAACTCGTGATGCTCCTCTCTATAATAAAGCAGTCGGCCGTCTTGATACGCCGCCTCATACCGTGCTTTGATTAAACGACAGAGCATCTCTTCAAAAGTGATTGTGCGATATAGATTGCCAAGAACCGTGTGCTCTTGTTGTTTCGCTTTATAAAACTTCTCAAGTATCGGTAAGTGCTCATCTAATATGAGTTGGCAACAATGCTCATCCAATAAGTTTACAAATTTAACCTGCTCTGGTGTTAAATATTGTCGAAAATCAAATAAACTGCTTTTTACCGGTCGCTTGTTGAACCATGCACTAAACATTGAGCCTAGGCTTTGCTCTTGCATGATAGAATCTAACAATCGCTTCCTTATTTCTAAAGGTTCATAGTGCAGCTCTTTGCCCTGGAAATTAGGGACGGGAGAGGCAGAATTTCGAGAAAACATGGAGTGGCGGCGTAGATAGGATGTGCGGGATCTATTTATCATTCTTGAAAACATAGTCTTCCTTTTTAATTCAATTTTAACATTACTTATTTGCTTATTTATTATCGAATATCAAGCTTATAGAAAGCTGAATTAATCTACGTATTTTTTGCTTTATAGGATTTGAATGAATTAAGGAGAACAGATCTTAATTAAAGGAGTTATTAATTTTCTAATGTCAGTGCATTTGTTAAACGATTTGTGGGAACCAAGCCTAAGCAATACTTGCTGAGAATTTTGTTTGGATGACTAATAAGATAGCCCCGACAGACATGGATTATGAACCCTGAGGTTCAAGTGGGTAGCGGATGAATCGGTTCAGGCTTCCCACTCAAGGTGGGCTTGCACAACGCCGATTTCAGGATGCTTCCCATGCTGTTAGCATTGGTTCTAAAATCACTTGCTATCGGGTTAAGCTGATTATACCATGGGCATCTCGCTCAAAGTCAAGAATGGCGCTGGTTTTCCCTGTATCTTCTTCACTTTAATGTGTTAGGTGAAGTTTTGGGAGGGATATTTCAACCTTACAAGCTGAAACGAATATCTTGGCTAACAGGGAAGTGCAAACTGAGAATAGTCGATTAAACTTTTGATTAAGTGAGCCAAACGCTATGAAAATCTAGAATGGCTGTTTGATTCCCAAGAATTTATCGTTTACCATGTCCTGACTATGCCAACTAAAAGATTCTTCTCCCGTATTTTATTAGAACAACCAACATAAGAGGTTATGATGGTAGCAACTGCATCAAATATGCTTCCACTGGGGAGCAAGGCGCCTGACTTTACTTTAGTGGATACTCGAAATGATCAATGGGTTTCCCTCACTCAGATTAAATCACCCATTGCCACGGTGATTATGTTTTTATGCAATCATTGTCCCTATGTGAAACATATTCAAACAAAAATCGTAGATTTGGCTGAAATGTATCAGAAAAAAGGAATTCAATTTGTGGCGATCAGTTCCAATGATGCAGAAAAATATCCTGCAGATGGCCCAGAAAAAATGCGAATTGAAGCGGAACTATTTCACTATCCATTTCCTTATTTATACGATGAGTCCCAAGAGGTTGCAATAGCATATCAAGCAGCATGTACCCCCGATTTTTATGTTTTTGATAAGGATTTGTTTTGTGTCTATCGTGGCTGTTTGGATGAATCAACACCTGGGAATAACAAACCAGTGACTGGCTCCCACTTACAAAATGCCCTGGATAATATTCTTGCTGGAAAACCAGTAAGCCCCGACCAAAAACCGAGCATAGGGTGTAATATTAAGTGGAAGGAGCACATGTATGGATAATACACTGCTCCTCGCTCAAGCTGGGCTTGCGTAACGCCGATTTCAGGATGCTTCCTGGGCTGATTATAACCATGGCCATCTCGATTAACGTCGAGAATGCTACTGGTCTTATGTCTATAGTGACAGATATTCATCTTCTCTATCTTCATTATCTTCGTTTATAGAACTCCATTTTTCTTTGATTTGAAAAAACGCTTCTCTATTAAATTTCGAAGAAGGCGTTAATGATCTAAGCTTATCGTGAAAGAAAGAAGAAACTTTATCAAAAAGCGAAGTCACTCCATCTTGTATTTCCTCCAGAATGGACGATGTTCTGCTTACTGTTGGGGGGTCGGTCCTCACAAGGAAGTTTTTTAGACGAGTCAATTGAGTTTGGATTCCATGTTTTAAAGTGTGAATTAGTTCTTCTAATTTATGGTGCTGTTCACTTCTTTTGGGTGGATCAACGATCCCTAAACGAATTAATTTTTTATACTTCATCTTTGAAAGAAGTGGGCTGGATTCGGGGGCATTACCGCGGGGTTCAAGTTCCTGTGAAATCTTATCGTGCTCTTTGTCAATTTCTTTTTGGGTTTTTGAGGCCAGTTCTGCTTGATTCCTGTCTATTTCGTCTAGCAGCATATAATCAGGGTTATAAGACGTTGAGGTAGTTGCTTTCTGACAATTTGCGATTGTTTTATCCATACCGGCTAGGCCGCTACAGCCCTTGACTATTTTTCCTTCACTATCCAAAACAAATGAGTTTTTTTCATCCGTACTGAAGGTAATATCAGTCACGGTAAAATTCAGGGGAAGGTATGCATCATCTTGTTCACAACGCGCCCTTAGGTCAACTACTTTATTAAATAACTTATCAAGATCCTCTAGAACTTCTCGTGTATGCGTTGATAGTCCCTCTTTTGTTTTTGCCAAACGATAGACAGGGGTTTTTTGCACTGCGGCATAAATTTGACAAGCGGCATCAAAGTTTTTTCGAGCAACCAGTTTTTCAGCCATTAAAAGATAACGCTCCACGGTAACTGTTCGTTCATCCATTGTTTTTTTTGCAAGAATGTCGTTGAGCACAAAATCAGCCACTTTATCATAGCTCTGAAAGAGCGCTCTCGCACGCTGCGCTTCGACGAGCATTTTGCGACGTTCTGCTTCAACATAATAGTCAAGAGGTATAGGTTTCATCTGCTCAATTGCAGCTATTTGCTCTGAAGATTCCTTTTGGACTTGTTCAATTTCTTTTTTTATATCCTCTTCGGAGAGTTCTTTTTTTTCTATTTCTGCTATTTTTTTTGCCGTTTCGGCCTCAATTGCCTTAATAGCCAGTTCCTTAGGCATTGTTTCCATTTGTTCAATAGCAGTTATTTGCTTTGATGATTTCTTTTTGACGTGTTCAATTGCTTCCTCCATCTCCTCTTTAGGGAGCCCTTGTCGTTCTATTTCTGCTATTTGTTTTGCAGTTTCAGCCTCAATTGCTTTAATTGCCAGTTTCTTTGCTTTTTGGAACTTGTCTTTTGTAGCTGCTGCCAGCGCGTTTTCTCGAAAAAACTCATCAGGCTTATTCAGTACTTCCAAAATACTTTGAGCGTAAGTTCTTGAGCCTTCAGTGGTGATGGACGCAAAAGTATCCATCATTCTATTCATTAGATATCGGTTTATATGTTTTATGGCCCTCATTTCACGCTTGTTTAAATGCTCATCATGAAGGAATAATGCATCAAATGCTTCGCGAAATTTTGAAAAGCCATGGATATTTATCAAGTTTTGACAATGTGCTTTGAAATCATCGATTTTGAACGGGCGAAATCCAGCAATAAGGATCCGAAGAGCGTCTGGAAGCTCGGCTTCCAAGAAATTACCATTCCTAAGCGGGTCATCATGTGTTGCATTTTCTGTGAGATAACTTAAATCATCCAGGTTTTCTTCTAGGGTATCCAAAGCTTCAAATACCTCCATTTCATCTTCCTTTAGAGAGGATTCAATCGATGTTTCCAATTCAGTAAATAATCCATTAAGTTGATCAAAATCCCTTTTGAAATGCGTGTTTTTTCTGCGATTTGCTACTTTATGTCGCATCTTATCACCTAATTCGATATACTACGTGTATAAAAAGTATAGGCTAAAATAGGTTCTTCAATGTTCTAATAGTGCTTATATTGTTAAAAAATAATATAAAGAGCTATTGCAATTCATTTTGATTGCAAGAATTTTTTTCTTTATAGAGTTAAGTAAGCTTCAGAAACCAAACTTGGAATTGTAATAATCTATGCTATTTTATGATCTCTAAAATTAAAATTTTTCAGGATCAGCCATTTCCCAATGAGCTTTATAAGTCTTGGGAATATCAGAGCCTAATAGTTGGCCCGGTGTAAGATATTCATAAATTTCATTAAAGGATTTAACCTCTTGTACGTTGACTCGTCTCATGATGTGATTAGGTTTCAAATCGCTGGGGTTATCTAAACCAAGAGACCCCACCATTTCCAAAAAGCTTTTCATGGTGTTTTTATGGAAATTGGCTACTTGATGTTTTTTCTGATCGACAACCAGGCCATATTGTAATCGTTTATTTTGTGTTGCCACTCCTGTAGGGCAAGTATTTGCATTGCATTGTTTGGTCTGCAGACAGCCTGCAGCCATCATCATGGCTCTGGCCGCATTGCACATATCGGCGCCCATGGCGATATTGGTAAGTAAATCAAATCCATTTGCAACTTTACCACTGCAGATAATACGTATTTTGTCACGTACATTAATTCCTACTAGCGCATTATGCACAAAGACTAAACCTGCTTCTAAAGGGGTACCGATAAAATTAACATATTCCTCCGGCGCAGCGCCTGTTCCCCCTTCTGCTCCATCAACGGTGATAAAATCAGGTAAGATGTTGGTTTTCAACATGGCCTTACAAATGGCAAGAAATTCATCTCTACGGCCTAAACATAATTTAAACCCTATGGGTTTTCCATGCGATAAGTCCCGTAATTTTTTTACGAAATGCAGTAACCCTACTGGGGTAGTAAAAGCAGAATGAGCAATTGGGGAAATGACATCATGACCCATAGATACTTTTCTTACTTTAGCGATTTCTTCGGTTAATTTGGCGGCAGGTAATATGCCTCCATGAGAAGGTTTGGCTCCTTGGGATAACTTAATTTCTATCATTTTTACTTCTTTACGATTGGCTTCAACGGCAAATTCTTTCTCATCAAAATTTCCTTGCGCATCGCGGCAACCAAAATAGGCTGTCCCGAATTGAAATACCAGATCACCGCCTTGCAAATGATAGGAGCTTAATCCCCCTTCGCCGGTAGCTTGGTAAAAACCGCCAATGAGCGCCCCCTTATTCATAGCCATAATTGCTTTGCCAGACAGTGCGCCAAAGCTCATGCTGGAAATATTAAATCGCGAGGCATTATACGGTTGCAGACAATCTGGTCCTCCCACCATGATTCTTGATTCCACTTCTGAATGATGTTTTGGAGCTAGAGAGTGGAGAGCCCATGTGTAACCCACGCTTAAAATATCGCGTTCCGTACCAAATGGAACTGTATCACGAGTATTTTTTGCACGTTCATAAATGAGCGAACGTGTTTCACGATTAAATGGGAGTTCGCTTTCATCAGTGGCAATAAAATATTGTTGAATTTCAGGACGAAGAAATTCTAGAAAATAGCGCACATGGCCTAAGACTGGGAAATTACGCAGGATGGTATGTTCTTTCTGAATCAGATCATAGATCCAGATTATGATAATGGGAATAAGAAAAGCGATAAACCATTTGATGCTATGAAACATAGCGAATAGGGCGAGCATAATTAATAAAGCTACCCCAAACCCTATATACCATTGGCGTCTCATTTTAAGTCCTTTTAATCAAAATTGGTTTCCTCTTATTCAGAGAGTATCTTCCTGCTTTATAGAAGGCAGAAGCACTTTTGTAATTTGCAGTAAAATTAATCAAAGTCTGGAATACATTCCGCCATCTCACTGCCACCCACCATTTTGTTGATTTTATTTTCTAGTGAGTTAATAAATTGTGTCACCTGATGTTGCTGATGCGCTTGTTTGTTTTTGCATAATATTAATTCATGGCTGATATCAAGTGCAGCAAGTAACAATGTTTGGAAATTGTCCAGATGCTTTGATTTCTTTTTATTAATCATTATTTGGTTATTTAATTTCTGCACGGCAAGCAGTAAATTAGGTTCTTCGCCTTCTGGGCACTTAATTTCATAAGTTTTATTTAGTAGTTTAACAGTACACGATTTCATCTGCGTCATGATAATAAGACCTTTGCAATTCCATAGAGAGCTTATATGAATAGTAACAATTTTGCTCGCAAGCAGCAATTAGTAGGGTGAACGCTTGCGTTAAATCGGTTATCATTGGGTATTTTCTATAAATGAGTTGAATATGTCTGAAGAAAGAGAACATTTGCATTTGCCCAATTATGATGAATTTTCTGCAACGATTGATGTTTTGGTGTTGCACATATCTGCCAGTTTATTGCATGGAATGATGTGTGGCTACCTGTGTGCCGGTGCTGACAGTCAAGGCGAGGCCTATTTACGTGCTTTATTGAATAATAAAAAAGATGAAGCCAGCAGGAATGCTGTTTTAGCCATGTTTTCTGTTTTTTCTATAAGCCAGCAACAAATTAATACGATGGATTTTGAATTTGAAATGATGCTGCCTGATGATGAGGAATCCTTGCTGGTGCGAGCGCAAGCTTTTAGTGAATGGTGTGAAGGTTTTACCCAAGCCCTGACTCTGGCTGGCATTAGCGCCAACCAGTTTCACGAAGAAGAAGCACAAGATGCATTTCAGCATCTTATTGAATTTGCTGAACTTGATTGTGATACATTGGATGTGGATGAAGAAGATGAACGTGCGTTAATGGAAGTCAGCGAGTACGCACGAATGGCCGTGCTTCGCTTACACAGTGACTTATTAATGAATGAGAAAGAGCGTGGCGGTCATACTGGAATAACTCATTAAAAAGGATGTTATTATGATTTCCCAACAAGAATATCAAGCAAGAAGAAACAAATTGGCGCAGAAACTGCCCAATGACAGTATCGCCATTATTCCTGCTGCTCATGAAGTATTACGTAATGGTGATGCGCATTATCGTTTTCGACAGGATAGCCATTTTTATTATTTAACTGGATATAATGAGCCTGATGCATTGTTGGTTCTCATCACAGGAACAAATCCCCAAAGTATTTTATTTAATCGTTCACGTAATCCCGCAGAAGAGCAATGGACTGGAAAACGTCTAGGACAAGATGGGGCTTTATCTGAACTGGGCATGCACGCGGCTTTTCCAATAGACACTATTGCTGAAGAATTACCCAAATTATTAAATGGAAAATCTGCGATTTATTATGCTCTTGCGCGAAACTCAGAAATCGAAAAAACAATCATGCACTCATTGGTGACGCTTAAGGAGCAAGTACGACGGGGGGTTAAAGTTCCTGACCAGTTGTGTGATTTGGAGCCTATACTCGGTGAAATGCGTTTATTTAAAAGTGACGCTGAACTGGAATTAATGCGCCGAGCAGCAAGTATTTCTGTTAAAGCGCATGAGCATGCAATGCGTCGCTGCAAACATTTGGAACATGAGTATCAACTGGAAGCGGAGCTTGTTTATGAATTCAGTCGCCATGGTTGCCGCAGTGTAGCCTATGATCCTATTGTAGGCTGTGGTGAAAATGCTTGTGTTCTACATTACACAGAAAATAGTAAACCCTTACATCGAGGCAGTTTGGTACTTATTGATGCAGGAGGCGAGTATGAAAATTATGCTGCAGATATTACGAGAACGTTTCCCATCAATGGTAAATTCAGCCCAGAACAAAAGAATATCTATGAATTGGTACTCAAAGCACAAAAAGCTGGAATCGCGGCAATTAAACCCAGTTTGCCTTGGAATGCAGTGCAACAAATTATGGTACGTATTTTAACCGAAGGGCTAAAGGAGTTGGGCATTTTACAAGGAGATGTGGAAGAGCTAATTGCTAAAGAGGCTTATAAACCGTTCTACATGCACAATTCTGGACATTGGTTGGGACTCGATGTTCATGATTGTGGTCTTTATAAAATTAATGGCGAATGGCGCCCTTTAGAACCTGGAATGGTTTTAACTGTCGAACCTGGGTTATACATTAGCTCGAATATTCCAGGAGTAGATAAACGCTGGTGTGGTATTGGTGTGCGTATTGAGGATGATGTAGTTGTAACAAAAACAGGCCATGAAGTATTAACTGCGGCATTGCCTGTGGAGGTACATGAGATTGAGGCATTAATGCGTGATTAATAAAGAAATTGATATATTGATTATAGGTGGTGGTCTAACCGGTGCAACCTTAATGCTTGCTTTACAAGAATTAGGCTATAGTACTTTGTTGGTAGAAGCCAAGCCATTTAGTGATAAAATAAAATCTGATTTTGATGCCCGCTCCTTAGCGCTCTCACCCGCAAGTCGGCGTATTTTAAATATGCTTGGAGTTTGGGATCTCCTTAAGGATCATGCAACGGCCATAAACACAATCCATGTTTCTGATCAACATCATTTTGGGATATCGCGCCTGCAAGGAGAGTTAAATGCCCCTTTGGGTTACGTTGCGGAAATGCAACATATAAATCAAGCTTTGCATCAATTATTATCTCATGACCGGCTTATTGCTCCAGCGAGCTTACATTCTTTGGATTATGAGAACCATTTGGCAACAATTCTCACGGATTCCGGAGAACTAAATATTACGGCACGTCTTATTGTTGCCGCAGATGGTGCGCAATCTGCAGTACGTCGTTTCTGTTCGTTACCGGCAAAGACTAAGCTTTATGGTCAACACGCGATTGTAGCTAATGTGGGCTTGCTTAAGCCGCACGAGCATCGTGCTTATGAGCGTTTTACTGCACGTGGACCTTTGGCACTTTTACCCATGCAAGAAAACAGAATGTCTTTGGTTTGGGCTGTTTCTCCCAAAGAGGCGGAACACTTGTTGTCTTTAACCGAAGCTGCATTCTTACAAGAGTTACAACAGACTTTTGGTTATCGCTTGGGTCGTTTTGCTAAAGTAGGCAAACGTTTTTCTTATCCTTTACAACAAGTTTTAATGCCAATGCAAATCAAATGGCCAGTAGTTTTTGTAGGTAATGCCGCCCATACATTGCATCCAGTAGCAGGGCAAGGGTTTAATCTGGGGCTTAGAGATGTGGCTACTTTAGCCCAATGTATTGCTGAGCAAGGGCTTAATGCAGAGATGTTGCACCATTATGTGCGATTAAGATCGCATGATCAAAAAATCATTACCCGGTTAACAGATGGTTTAATTCAAGTGTTTACCAGCCGTTTTCCAGGGTTAGGTGTAGCCCGTGGGTTAGGATTGATGGCTCTTGATAATATTCCTGCTTTGAAGAACCTTTTAGCACGATATGCACGAGGGTTTGGGGGAGTAATTCCTGATTTGGTTTGTGAAATTGCTTTGCCAAAGCTACAAGAACAGTTATGAAGGAAAAGAAATGAGTCTGCAATTTAATGTATTAATCATTGGCGGCGGTATTGTAGGTTTAGCCGCTGCCTTGGCTATGGCGCAGCGTGGTTACTCTGTAGCAGTTATTGATGCGGGTTCATTAAAAGTTGATAGCAAACGCTCCGATACTCGAGTTTATGCGATTAATCATGCGTCACAGACACTGTTGCAGCAATTAAATGCCTGGCAGCATTTAGACAAGAAACGTTTTTCTCCCTACAGTCGTATGTATGTTTGGGACGCAGCAAGTGGAGCGTATATTGATTTTGATTCTCGTTACGTTGGCGCGCAGAATCTGGGAAGCATCGTTGAAGAGTCCATTTTAAAAGAAGCGTTATTGCAGCAAGTTTCCGCACAATCGTCCATTCATTTATTTCCTGACAATTGTGTCGAGGAACTATTTAGTGAGGAAGCAGGAGTTAAAGTATGCAGTACTCAACAGACTTGGGAAGGACAATTATTAATGATCGCCGATGGCGCCAATTCACCAGCACGGCAAAAACTTAAAGTGCCTCTAACCAGCTGGTCTTATGATCAGCATGCATTGGTAGCTACTGTATCTATCGAAAAGCCGCATCAACAAACGGCTTATCAAGTCTTTCATACAGATGGTCCTTTGGCATTTTTACCGCTTGCCGATGCATATCAATGCTCCATAGTTTGGTCCACCGATCCCACGCATGCGAAAAAATTAATGAGTCTTTCAGATGAAAAATTTAATGCGTCCTTGACACAGGCTTTTGCTAAAAAGCTAGGTCGGGTAGAGGTCATCAGCACGCGTCATCAGTTTCCATTACAGATGCGACATGTGAAACAGTATACAGGCGACCGCTGGTTGCTTCTTGGCGATGCAGCACATACGATCCATCCTTTAGCAGGTTTGGGTTTAAATGTTGGGCTGGCTGATGTAAGTTCCTGGATTCGGCATTTGGATGCAGCCCAAGATACCCTTTTATCCAAAAAGGCATTAGGCGCTTATCAGCGTGAGCGTAAACATGAGGTATGGCAAATTATCATGTTGATGGAAGGGTTCAAACGTTTATTCAGTAATTCTTTTACACCACTTGTTGCTCTGCGTGGTTTGGGTTTAAGTTTATGTAATGGATTTACCTCTATAAAGCGGTTATTTATTCAACATGCACAAGGGATACAGCATAAAGAAGCATAGCAAGTGGACAGAAAGAGTAGTTTATTTTTTATTTAATCATACTGCTTAATATTTATTTAATATTTCTTTTATATAATCTCCTTCAATCTAAATTTTAGCTTAGTAATTTGAGGGGATTATGTTCGCAAAATTTTATTCTTGTAAGTTTTTTGATAAAGGGGCAAGCATTGGTAGACGTTTTTTAGAGATGGGCGACCCTGTAATCGGAAATGAAATAATAAAACTTCAAAAAACTTCTTTACTTGTACGTGTAGATGGACGAGCTCCTGATATCTTTCACCAACAAGGCGGCATTCTTCCCCGTGTTCCAAAGACTCAATTGCTAAATGTTCGCCATTCCACGGTATGCGAGTATCAACGATTTAATAAAGATCCTTTTGGATGGGGTGCTTGTACCTCTTTAAAAGATTTAATGGTTTTTATGGACAAAAATAAATCACAAGCACAGAACGCATGGATACATAAGTTTTATGGTAAATCAACGTCACTCATGATGTTAAAATATAAAACAGGCATTGAAAGTGAAGGACATGATAATGAAAATGAAGAGCTCATTGTGGAACATATTCCATTCAGCCAGTTTATTGCTTCTACGTGTCCCAAATACAGAGAAAAATTCATGAGTGGCGGTTTAGTACCTAATGTCATGCATGACTATAATCCTGAGCTGCCAAAATCAATGCGCATGAGTGATTTACTTACTGAAAAAGATGTTCTTACCTGGTTATTGATCAACAATGCGGAGCAGACATTTGTTGCGCTTTGCAAAACAGTATACGCTGATATGCCTAAAGACATGTTAGAACGATTTTTTCAACATGAACCACAAATTCTGAGCGCGATTAGCAGAGCCTTGGAAGCAACAAGCGCATTACAATTGTAAGCTCTTGGATTTTAAGTCTACTAGCTCAGCGTCAAACGTGCTGCTGATTTTGACCGGAATATGATGGTCAGAGTCAAGCAGCAAGGGATTTGCTAGTGGTATTTGATCGATACGCAATGATGAGTTTAACCCTATCATTGCTTCTACACTACCAAATCCCCACTCGTTTCCTATATAGGCAAACGCATCTGAAGGATTAACTGCACAAGCAAAATAGTGTTCAATTTCTTCTTCCGTAAACTCCAGGACATCCCGATATTGTTGATATACTTCAATGTGTTCAATTGGTTTATCCATAATGGAGGCAAACTGTTCTTGAAACTGCTCACTAAAAGTGGGGAATTCAATTTTTGCAATCCAAGGATAAGAGTTTTCCTGCAGCAACTGTTGAAATGCACGAAGATAATAGGGATAAAGAAGATGTTGTATGTCATATTGACCATTCACTTTCGCAAAAAAACCCATCCCTACTGCAGTAGCTTTTAATAAAGCAGGTTTTCCTGCTTCTTTAGCCGCTTCATTAACTGCAGTAAGCAGCATCGAAATATCTTCCAACTGATGTCGAAAATATGCAGCAGATATAAAAAGTACCGCATTTTTTTTAGTAAAAGATGAATGAAATTTGTTAGGAGCTGAACGTGCAAGAAATGGAAATCCAGTTCGAATACGAGTAAGAAATTCGTTTGAATCATGGGGGCCAAGGGATGTTTGCGCCTCTTTAAAATCAGTTGGTAGATTTTTAAATAAATGGGCGAACATTGGATTATCAATTTTAGAGTTTATTGGATCCAGCATGAATAACGAATAATGCAGATAAGGATTTTCAAAAGTGGCACCCGCAAGGGAAAAGATCCCTACATCATAGGGGTTTTTCTTCATCTTTCTTCCATTCATTGCAGGATAGCCGCCTGAAGCAAAAACAGAGCTATTGGAAAAAACAATTTTTTTCCCTGCAGACAATCGTTCTGTAGGAGATAAAAGTTCGGGATGTGTTAATGGAATGCGTGCAAAAAAATCAGGTGCTTGCGGAAATGAGATTCCATTTTGAAACACACCATTTCTATCTCCGGAAACGTTGATTGCGGGTATTTTGGTTAATGCTCTACGTAGAGAAAAAGGTGCATCGGTATCATTATGAGTAAAATAATGTTGATTATAAAATATTTTTGCGGATTTTTGCGTTTTGTCGCGCAGGGGTTGAGGAAAACGTTTATCTAACCCACTCGCTTTAAATTGTGTATCAAGCCATTTCTTTGGGGGCATTGGCTTGGCGGGAATGGTTGGACGAAAGAGCGTTTTTAAAAACATATAAATCCTCAACATGCTTATTTCTGTCAAAGTTATATCATATCTAAGGTAAATTGAAAACAAAATGACCATTCTTTTAAAGACTGATCATGAATTGCCTTGTGAAAATAATAATGACATAATGGTTAATTATTATATTATTAAGGATAGCCTCTATGTATAGTCGTATTTTTGCTCAGACTGGCGCTGGTTCTGTTAAAAGATTTTTTGTTTCTTCTGCCAACAATATTCCTAATATTCGCCTCGGACGTATGGCCCCTGAGACAACCATTGATACTATTGAACAGGAATTACATACAGAGTTGAACGAAAAGGGATTGATAAAATTAGGTAAGACTTTAGAAGAAGAGCAAAAAATTTTACAGGATCTCCAGGCAAAGCAAAAAGATAGTTTAAATCAAATTAAAGAAGCATGTGTTACTCCTGCACAAAAGCGACTCGCTCAAGGATATAGTATTAACGGATTGTTCTGGAGTCTGAAACAAAAAGAAATGAATCAAATTGCAACAAAAGAAGTGTTGCAAATTAGGGAAGAGACTATTGACTGGCTAAAAGCACGACAAGAGTTGTATGCTGCACTCAAACAGAGCCACAATAAAACCCCTGAGGGTTCTGATAGAAGTTGTTCACTAAGTTGAAAAATGCCTTTGCTGAAGACATGGGCGCTAAAGCGATCGTCATTTTCAACAAAATGTGTGAACGTCACAATATGACTTATCACAATATAATCTGAAGTGAATCATCTATTTTAACTTACAAATAGAATCGCAAAGAGTCTTTTCGTCTAACAAATAGCTGGACAGACTATTTTTTTTTATTAAAATTCGCCGCAAATACCAATTATGAAGAATCAAAATGACACGAGCCGTTAAATTTTTAAATAGGGTAGATCGAGAGCAAGCTGCTGTGGAAATGAGTACAGAACAATTAGTTTTTTTCCCCGAGGAGAGCGAGTCCCAACTCAGGCTATGTCATTATTTGCAGAATCATTGCTGCCAGCCAGGCTTTAATTATCTATCCACAGATTATGATAAGGATGTAATTATAGCTGCGGCTCCTAATCTTGGTCCCAAGCAGCTGGCAGTATATGCTGGCAAAGCATTTAAGAAAGGAGAAATTGTTGGGGAAATAAAAGGTATTGATTTATTCGGTATTAGAACTAATACCGAGATAGATCGGTTGGTCAAAGAGTATCAAGGAAATTCTACCTTTATTTGGAAATTGAATTTAGATGATCAAGATAAATATGCTGTAGTAATTGATTTGTTGGAAGCAGGGACAAGTACACGCTGGGTGAACCATGCGAAAACGCCCAATTTAAAAGTAAAAGTCATTTGCCATCAACAAAAAGATGAGTTCGGAAATACTCAATTTGATTACCATGCCTATTATGTTGCAACCCGAAGAATTGCTTTTGCTGATGAGTTGACTATTTCTTATGGAGATGAATATTTTACAAAAGCGCGTCCTCAAATCATACGCCAACCACAAACTTTGGTTGAAGTCCTGCATGACTTGGCTAAAACACAAGATCAAGAGCTGACAACAAGTACAATGAGTACGCGAGAAGAAATAAAAAATTTTTTCAGCTTGCTAACTCAAAGAGCAGATATGCGAAAAAAAGAAGCTAAGAAGCAAATGTATTTGGATAAAAATTCAGATCCTAAAATTTATGATTTGCACCAATTAGAAGATGTGGCGCGCTTTCAAAAAAATCAAAAAATGGAACTGCAAAGAAACTCACCTTACCATTTAGTGATCGCACCTACAGAGCGAGGGAAAGGAGAATATCGTTACTCTTTATTTAGTGGACAGAAAATTCCAGCGAAAAAAACACTATGCCAGCTCGTTGGTCAGCAAAGGGATGATGTTCCTAAAAGGAGCAATGAGATGAACTTGTGGGCCATGCAGCAAGGTATTGATATAAATTATTTAGTGCAGTCCAGTAAGGGTGGATATCTTTATATTAAAGAAAAAGCATCAGAAGCCTATTGCCTCGAAGGGGCGAAGCAGGAACATGAAGCGAATGTTCGCTTTGATTTTAAAACCAATTCCTATATAACCACCCGTGAAATTCAACCAGGTGAAGAAATTCTTGCCTTTTATGAAGATTATGATTATAGCGCTTCACCTACGACCTTGTCGCAGGTGGTAGCTGATTTTAATGAATCCCAATATTATTACCATGCTACATGGGGTGAAGCCGGAATTAATATGGAGTATGTGATACCCAAAACTCCTGGTTATAATTTAGATGAGTTTGCGGAGCCAGTTTTCTCTTCTGAGAAAGAGCATATGGATGAGGCGAGCGTAACATTTGGTCCTGATTTTGATGAACATGAAAAAATCCTAACTCCCGGTTTTAATTTTGATGCCGTTGAACAAGAGCACCCTCAAAGTTTGGAAGAAGAAGAGTATCCGCAGGATTTGGAGAAGGAGTATCCTCAGAGTTTGGAAGAAGAGGAGCATTCAGAGGCTGAGGAAAGCGGTCTTGAAAAGATGAAATCAACTTGGCGTCCAACGTTTCAATTCAGTGGAAATTCTAATAAAAAGAAAAGAAAATATGCTGACGTCACTGTGGATGAAAATGAAAAAGGTATTGGCAATACGACATCATATTCTATTTAAATTTCAGTGGGGTAACTCAATTTGTCTGGGGATCCCCATAAATTAGTGTTACTTGCGTCAAGATAAGTGAGATAGTAACCATAGTGATATTGATCTGAATTTTAGTGAGCGCACCAGTATAAACAATAACTTGCAGAACAACATATTTTTGGGGTATCGCAAGGAAGCCATCGATTAGTGCTTATTGATAGGTATGGCGATAAAATTTCGAGAAAAATTTACGTTTACTTCATGCGAGCAAAATGTTCACGGCTAAAGGCTACTTTTTCAGCAACTGTCTCATTAGGGTGTTCTTGATGGTGTGCTTCGATCGCTCGATAGCGCTTTAAGCCTCCTTCCCTGTTTGCGATTTGAATATTTAAGCCTGGACGCGCATTCAGTTCGAGCATTAAAGGCCCTTGTTCTTTATCAAGGACGATATCTACACCAAGATAACCCAGACCAGTTAGTTCATAGCAACTGGAGGCGATCTCGAGTATTTTATTCCAATAGGGTACTTCTATATTTACAATGGGATTCAACGTGTCCGGATGATAATCGATGATGTCATTGTGAAATACTCCGCCCAGGGTTTTCCCAGTGGCGAGGTCTACTCCAACACCAATTGCTCCCTGATGCAAATTTGCTTTTCCACCGGACAAACGAGTCGGAAGTCTCACCATGGCCATGGCTGGATAACCCAATAAACTAATAATTCGAATATCAGGAATACCTTCGTAGCTTACTTCGGCAAATACGGGGTCTACTACTACTCGTTTCTCGATAATTGCATAATCTGAAGAGCCGCCAAGGCTATATGCTCCTGAAAGCAGGCACGATAAATGATAACTAAGCTCCTGGGCTGTGGTAAGTTTTCCATTAATTTGCCGATAACGGCCATAGACTTTATCTTTAAAAACTAAAATACCATCGCCGCCAGAGCCACGTGCGGGTTTCACCACGAAGTCAGTATAAGGCTCTAAGCGTTCCTCTATAGTTTTAATTTGTTGCTCCGTTTCAATGATATCGTATAAAGGTGGAACCGCGATGCCAGACTTTAGAGCCAGCTTTTTTGTTTTTAACTTATCATCAACCAGAGGAAACAGTTTTCGTGGATTGTAGCGCAATACAAAATCCGTATTGCGCTGGTTAATGCTTAATATTCCATGACTTTTTAAACGGCGAAACAGGGTAATCATTCTACATGTCCCGCAAGTGATTTAAAGCGCTTCAATTCGAACAATCGATATCCTCGATATTGTCCGAACCACAATATTAAAGCCAAAAGAACTAAAACCAATTCAGGGAAAGCGAAGATTAGATATTGTAAGGGTTCATAGCTCATTGCCCAATAAGAAATAACCGCGGCAACCAGACTGCCTATACCCGATTTTATGGCTTCTGAAGCGCCCCGCTCATCCCAAGTAATACACATGCGTTCAATGGTCATCGTTAAAATGACCATAGGGAATAAGGCAACCGATAGTCCTGCATCCAATCCAAGATTGAGACTGAATACACTAATAAAGATCATGAGTAAAATCACGACGGTAAGAATGGCCGCGAGTCGCGGTACTAAAAGTAACCTTAATTGATCCAGATAAAAGCGCGCCAATAAACCAAAGGATACAATAATGACAAAGAGGCAAATTCCCCAGATTACATGGGTTTCTCTAAAGGCTAAAGCGATTAAAACCGGCATAAAAGTCCCAAAGGTTTTAATCCCGATAAAGTTTCGCAGAATTAAGATAATAAAGGCACCTATCGGTACTGTTAATAAAATCTTATAAGTTTCCTGCACATTGACTGGCAGTTGCAATAATGAAAAACGCAACAGTTGTGAATCGGATTGCAAGCCTCGTGATTTGGCAATACTCAAGGCGTTTATGGGAGTGGGAGATACGGTTAAACTAAATTGAGCTTTTTTACCGCCAACTACGTTAAATACAGGTTCATTGCCATATTGCCAAATGAGAAAGTCTTTAGGCAGACCCGCGCCACCGGTTCTAGGATTAATATAAATCCAGCTTTTACCATTAAATACGGCTAAAAATGAGTTTAACTCGGCTTTGCTTTTCTGGGACAAATAAATTCCTTTTACTGGAATAGCAGAGATTTTAGACTGATTCAAAATTAAAATTGCTGCATTGATAAGGTGTTCATCACTAAAATCATTGCTTGTCAGTAACTTGGCATTTCCATCTTTTTTATTCAGCTCTTTAATAGTACTCTGGGCAAAGGTTTTAATATCTGCGGAGGATTGCCGTACCTGGCTGGTAATGGTTTCAACAGCTGATTTTTGGCTTTCTTCAAGCGGTTGGGTTTTGGCAGCTGGAGGAGTTGCTAATGGTGATTCATTTCCTTCAGCTTGACGAAAAATTGCTCTGTAATATAGAGATTGCGGGCCATGAGCACGTCTAATTGACCAAACTGTTTCCCGGTTATCTCCATTTAAGTTTGTTGTGACACCATAATTTCTTGATACGAAATATTCATCAAGAATAGCGAAATGTGGCGGTAAATAAGGAATATTAAAACTTGCTTTAATCGGTGTATTGGGATCTGCAACAAAACGCAAGTTGGATTCAACCATCCAACTGTTTATCGTTTCTGTGTCAGTTAAAGGCACATCGAGTACAAAGTGTCGATACAAAAAAATTCCTGTCCCAAGGATCAATAAAGTGAAAATAAGTCCATAAACATGACGCGTATTGTTTTTCATTGTTTCTTAAAACTCTGATTTCTTAATGTAAATGTGAGTGCTGGATTCACTGCACCATTAAAAGCAATGATTGCATCTCTTCCTAAAAGCAACGGATAGATGAAACGTTTGCGATTGGTTAAATTCACTTTAATTGTTCTAACTTTATCTCCAAGCTGTAAATTAAGTAGGACGACAGGGCGTTTGATTGGTGCATGTTCCATTATCTCTGATCCATGTTCTCCATCACGGACTTTAATTTTTACTCGACCTTTATATTCTGCTTCAAATACATATTCCCCACTTTTAGTAGGAACAATAAAACGTAAATAGGGCACGCCATTTTTAGTAATTTCAGTGATATTGGTTGCATTTAATGATGCGGATTTAGCTCCAGTATCTAATTTTGCTGATAAGGTTAAATCTTTCTCGGGAAACGAAACTTTCTCAACATAGCCATAAATTTGTGCTTCATTTGATGCCATAACAGGTCCAGTCATTAGTGCTGCCAAAATAAAGAGAGCAAGTATTGATCTCATTGAATCCTCTTTCCTGAGTTGTTTTAATATTTAGTGCAATATCGTAGCAGGTTTGCCTCCTAAGTCACAACCCGTAAGTAGGTTTAATGAAATATTTTTTGTACGAACTGCGTGTGATCTCTTTTATCGGATTGCAATAAACTTGTATCTTTTTGATTCATGATGAAACGATTATTGACATCAAGATCAATGATACATATAATCCGCCCCATCCTAACCCACGGCCCTTTCTGTGTGTAAGAATGTCTCTTAACGGCGAAGAAGATTCACCTTTAAAATCAGAAGAACTTGTTTTTCTCTTGGCAATCGCCGGCCGTATTGACGCGCAAAGTAGACTCCTCGCTCAAAAACTCGATAAAAACCGTTACATTTACCATGCATATGCCGTTGTAGATTCTCTAAGTTCCTCGTACAGCATGTTTAAATACTTTATGGAAGTATTTATTCGTAAGACTGATGCTGATTACATACACAAAATACTCACTTCTCCCGAAGGAATTGCTGCAATTGCTGCAGAAGCAATTTTTTTAGTGTCTTTTTCCTTCCTGGCAAGTGTTTTTGAGAAAGAAGAAAAGGATTCCGTAAAAAAATTCATAGCGACCGCTTGGCCCTATTTTCGCGATGTAATGAAGGGTTTGAAAAATGCTTACAAAGGTTGGCGAAGCACAGTGCAAATTTTAAGCCTGATCAGCGGCATGGACCTTAAGTATATGATTGTCCCTGTTGGATTGGCATTAGGTATATTTGCTGCTGCCAACCGATTTTGGATACGTAGCATGGTCGAGCATCGTAAAAAGCAAATGGATCAAAATAAAGAGCTTTTAATTGAAATCCAACAGTTGAGTTCCTTAACCCCATTAGATCGAGAATACTATTTATCACAAATCGAATATCAGTCTGATGAAGACCGAGTTTATGCTTATTTAGCGTTAGGGACAGGTGGTTTACTCGATGGTTTATATTTTTATGTTGGGGTGGTCAGCCTTGCTGTTCTTTCACCACACCTTCTTATCGCTATGTCAATCATTGGTGCGATTTATACACTCTCCTGTGTTATTTCACGAATTTATGAAGAATATGATTTTCAGTTACGCCTCGCAGCGACGCAAACTCGATGTAAATTAGCACTCACAACCAAAGAATTGGAATTGACTTATGCCAAATTGCTTGAGTTGCAAGACAAAAAAGAGAAAAAAGCGCCAGATTTACTCGAAATCGAAAGATTGAAAGGAGAGGTATGTAAGTTAATTAAGAACTTTGAAGAAGAGCGGCAATTATTAAAAGATCAAACAACGCACAGTTATTTAACCGCAGGTTTGCTAGGAATAAAGTATGGGTTATATGCTTATGGTGTATTGACCCAAATCTTATTTACGGTTACCGCAGTATTTTCAATCGCCGCAGTGAGCTTCCCCCCCGCCTTATTGGCTATATTTATCGTTTCTGGTCTGGTATTCATGATTGGGATGATGGCCTATACCTTGCATGCGCATTATCAGCATATGCAAAAACGAGAAGTAGAGCTTGAAAAAGAGCATTCTTACGACCAAATTCTGGAGATGAAGAAAAATATAGAAAAGGAAAAGGATGCTAAGATTTTAACTGCAGAGGATTTTGATGCATCATTAAAAGATGGACTGAAACCTGATCCTTCGCCGCAGACTTTTGTTCAAGAGTGGTTGGAAGTTATCCGTTCTTTTTTCTCGGGCTTATCCAAGGGGAATAATTTCTCTAATTTTGTAATGACCCCTTGTCAGGAAGTTGATTTCGAAGGAGATTATCATGATACGCCGGTAATGGGGGCATTGGCGATAGCGAGTGGCGTCTTGTTTTCATTAATTCTTGGACTGCGCGCTTTGGCACGCGGACTGGGTCGTCCGCCTAAAGGACAGGTTGTCGCTACTCCAACAGAAGGAACTGCTCCAGGCGATGAGTCGATGGATAAAATAAAAACCCAGCCGCAAGGGGAATCACGTGAGCGTAAAAGTAAAGCCTCTGATTCCCTGTCCCGACACGATTCACTTTTTTGGAATTTCTTTTCTCCTCGAAATTCAAAGCCTAAAAAACCTCCACAAGACCCAATACTGACTCATTCATTGAGCGATACCACTCTAAATCATTACCCTACTTTCGGCAGTACAATTCGGGGTTTAGATTAGGATCATTATACATTTTAAATTGATGATAGATTCTAAAAGTACGTTTTTGTGCTTTTACGTCTTCAAGTAGTTCCTTGAAACACTGGGCTAATTGTTCCAATTGTTGATTAATAATCGCTAATTTATGAGTACAGTTTTTCCGGTGCTCCTCCACAACGTCTTCACGCTTGGTTTGCAGTTCCATGTGATAAGATTTCAAGGATAAAATAGAAAGTCTGTCAATGATCATTCCCGGTGATTCAGAATGAACGGGACAAGTATGATAATCTGCAGGTTGCAGTTGGTTGAAAAGCCATTCATCCATTGCTTCCATGCGGTTATTACGTAATTGATTGAAGCGGTCAATTTCTCGTTTCGCTTGGTATACAAACTCATATCCCTGATCATCACGACGAGCCCTATCTTCTGCATGCCATAGTTGGTAGTTAAAAGCATGATTTTCTTCAACCAGGCGATAAAATTTTTCGTGTTGATGTACTATACCCGAAGCTTTCCATTGGCCGATGGCGTTTTTCTGTAGGGTGATGATTTTTTCGACATGAATGCTATCTGGCATATTTTATCCTGTATCTTTGAAAATGAATGCCAGTTTAACCTATACTGCATAGGGCTACAAATTAGGGTCCGAAGTACTTATTATAAATAGTTGTATACGTTCCATCATTTTCTATTTGCAACAAGATCTCATTTATCCTGTTAATGAGATCGGTATTTTTGGGAAGTGCGACGATTCCATATCCATTTCCCAGAACAATAGGCTGTCCTACAGTTTGAAAGTTCATTACTTTATTGATGGTAAGATACTTAACCATATTGATGTTCATTATGATTGCATCGACATCGTTATTGAGTAATGCCATGATCATTAAAGAAATTTTTGGATATTTTTTTATATTATCTTTGCTTGTATAAAGCAAAAGAATATCTTCAAGGTCGCTTGCTTTTAGGACCCCCTATTCTTTTGTTTTTAAGATCTGCAATTGTTTTTATACTTGAAGAATTGGTCAAAAATTGCCCGTCACTTGTCATATAGGGTAAACTGTAAATGTAGTTTTGTAATGCGTCTGCAGGTATTGGGCCTGGTGGAAAAGTGAGATCAAGGTTTCCCGAATTCAGTTCATCCATTTGATTGAGCATGGTAACTGGTTTGTATTCGCATGTTACATTGAGACGTTTACAAATTTCATTCATCAGATCGATGCAAAAACCAAAATAATGATTGCTGCCATCTACAGCAGAAAAAGGAGGCGCAGATCGTGAAACTCCTACTATAATGCTGTCACTGTAAGCGGGTGAATTCCCTGTTAATAGAACAACAAGAAACAGGATATGCCGAAGCAGCTTCATGCAGTTTTACCATCCTTTTGAGCATATTTAAAATCTAGGTTGCGGGCAATTATTTGTCAAATTTGCTGACTTTCAAATAGTGAGGTCGGGTCGTTCGACCTAAGGTTCTTTACTTTTTCATTTGAATTTCTTTGCATACTGCGCTTTATGCGCGCTATCCAGAACGATACCTTAAGATACTGCCGAGTTTTTCTAAAGCAAGTTTTCCTGGATACTGCGCATAAAGCGCGGTACGTAGGCGAAAAAATTTGTGGAGGTTTCTTATCAAAAAAAATGATGATTTCTCAGGTCAAAATGAACCAGCCTATTTGTTCTTTTGGATTCTGCGGGTAAGCTGTAAAACGGAGGCCGTTATTTTTGTCCTTTCTTTGCCAGGCATCTGTCTAAGGCATTAGCAAAAGCGGTTTTTTCCTTGATGCTTAATGCGGCAGGGCCGCCTGAGTATTGTCCAGCTGCCCGTAATTGTTCGTGCATATCTCTTAAATTTAAACGTTGTTTGATGTTGTTCTCAGTATATTCTTCTCCACGAGGATTAATCACCAAGCCTTTTTGGGCAATAACTTCTGCTGCCAAGGGGATATCGGCGGTAATGACCAAATCAAAGGGTTTTAAATGGGCAATGATATAATGGTCTGCACTGTCAAAGCCTTTAACGACTTGCACAAAGCGGATAAAAGGTGATTTAGGATAAGTAAGAAAGGAATTGGCCACTAAGATTAGTGAAGTGTGCGTACGGGCTGCAGCACGAAACAAGATTTCCTTAATTACTTTGGGACACGCATCGGCATCTACCCAGATATGCATATTCATTCAATTGGTTCGCGTAAATTAGAATGATTTTAGCAAGTAAGGCTGACAAGCAACATAGGCTAATTATATAATTTCAACCTTATTGATGTTTTTGTGAAGTTGAAAGAATTATAGCGTCATCCACTAAGTTCTAGGCAAGGCGCAAGTAAGGGAGGTGCAGGAGTGTACTCAAGTCCATCACTGAGCCGAACGGGCTTGCAACGATATATAGAATTTAGTGGGTGGCGCTCTAGGTTTCTAGTTCTTATTTTGGGAGAAAGTAATGAAAATTGTCGCTTTTTTTTGTTTTTCACTGTTATCTTTTTATGTTGCAGCTGCAGAATCGACTCTGCCTGTTGGATGCCAAGCTGTTGCTATTCAAGGGGAGTCAGTGACATTAAAGGCTAAAAAAAGCAGTTTGATATTTATTCATAATCTCGCTTCTACAGATGTATGGATTACGCATCCAGTTACTAATCCCAGTGCCAGTGCCGGCTGGACAACACGGATACAAGGTGGGAATTGGTCTGCATTGGCCCTGCATAAAGGCCCATTTGTTTTAAATTGTATTGAATCCAAGCCTGGCCACGAACAACAAGCACCTTGTGAAGGGCTCATTGCTGTGTGTAAATGGAAAGGGGTGAAAATTCCTGCTCAAGGTAAAGGCAGTACGTTTTGGGCAGCAGAAGATATGTCTTTATCTGCATTAACTGCTGCAGTAGGTGCACGAGGATTTGTGATTCCTGTACCAAAGAATCAGTAGTTGACAGGAATCTCGGTTACCAGTTTTGGAGGATGTAGAATGCATATGAAGTTTTTTGAGCAAAAATCAGACACAAAAAAGGATAAGGAAAAACGAATCCAGTTTGTGTTAAACCTTTATTCTGTATTATCTCGTGATCCCTCAATAAATAACGAGATGAAACAGAAAATATTGATTGGTTCATTGCTTCATACAAATCTCTCTGTAAAAGAGATTAAAGAAGATATAGTAAATGGATATATACCCAGCAATAACTGTTAAAGTTTGTGAATGCTTCCTGAACAGACGCTTTGCTGACACTTTTCTTGACGGAAATTGCTGGTGCTTGACCACTTATCTTGCTACTTTCATGGATAAGTGGTAGAACTGAGCAAATGATGCATAACTTAATTATGATAACAATAAAATACAAACAGGATAAGCGTTGAGCAAAAAATCAAAAGATCCCTTTTATGAACGGGAAAGTGAAAAATATACCGATCCTGTCCCCAGTCGCGAATTCATTATAGAAATTCTTAATGAATACGGTAAGCCTATGTCGCGAAATCAATTATTCGAAAAACTCCATATAGGTGATGAACGCAAGCAAGAATCCATGGGGTTTAGGCTGAAGGCCATGCTGCGTGATGGACAAATCATGCAAGATCGACGCGGCCGATTTTGTCTTATGCAAAGAATTAATCTATCACGCGGCATGGTGCAAGCACATCCCGACGGGTTTGGTTTTTTTATTCCTGATGATGGTGCAGAGGATATGTTTTTGTCCGCTAAAGAAATGCGGGCAGTGATGCACGGAGACGTTGTTCTTGCCTATCAGGTTGGAGTGGATAGACGAGGAAGGCCCGAGGGAAAAATCCATGAGGTGATCGAGCATGCCAATGCCACTGTAGTGGGGCGCTTTTTTACTGATCATGGGGTCAGTTTTGTATTGCCTGATAGCAAACATTTAACCCAAGATATCTCTATTCCTCAAGAAATGATCAATGGAGCCAAGAACGGTCAAATTGTTTTGGTCGAATTAATTGCCTTTCCCAGTAAACGAACACAAGCTATTGGTAAGGTGATTCATGTTTTAGGCGAACATATGGCTCCTGGCATGGAAATTCAAGTTGCACTTTATGCACATGGAATTCCCTTCGAGTGGCCGGAGGATGTAAGCCTTGAAGTTGCAAAAATTCCGCAGCATGTTACCGAAGACCAAGTCAAGGGACGCACGGATCTTCGCAGTCTTCCTTTTGTTACGATTGACGGGGAAGATGCCAAAGATTTTGATGACGCAGTTTATTGTTATAAAAAGCCAAAGGGCGGTTTTCAATTGTATGTTGCAATTGCGGATGTCAGTAATTACGTGAAGCAAGATTCTGCACTGGATAAAGAAGCCGCACGCCGTGGTAATTCGGTTTATTTTCCTGGAAAAGTAATCCCTATGTTACCGGAGGCTTTATCCAATGGCTTGTGTTCTTTAAATCCGCATGTGGATCGCCTGTGTATGGTCGCCGAAATGGCAATCAGTAATGAAGGTAAAATATCGCGCTCTCGGTTTTATCGCGCGGTCATTCATTCACATGCTCGCTTGACCTATACTCAGGTTGGCAATTGGCTTGAGCAAGGCGCTACTGACGAACAGCATGCTTCTTTATGGCCTACGTTGGAAGCTCTTTATGGTTTGTATCACGTTTTATTGGTTACCCGTAAGCTTCGCGGCGCTATGGATTTCGAGACTACAGAAACGCGCATCGAATTTGATGAAAATAAAAAAATTCAATGCATTGTTCCAGTGATTCGCAATGATGCGCATAAACTGATCGAAGAGTGCATGTTGGCCGCGAATGTTGCTACAGCACGATTTTTGGAAAAGGCCGAAATTCCTACCCTTTATCGTGTGCATGCTGCTCCTGAAGAGGACAAGATTACTGCATTAAGACAGTTTTTAGGTGAATTAGGGCTGCAATTAGGTGGCGGCAAAAAACCTGGGCCCAAAGATTTTCAGCGCACTATGAATGCTATCGAAGATCGGCCTGATAAACATCTCATTGAAACGGTCATGCTCCGTTCACTAAAACAAGCGCATTATGTTGAAGCCAATGAAGGACATTTTGGCCTTGCCTATTCTGCCTATACTCATTTTACTTCGCCCATCAGGCGTTACCCCGATTTGTTAATTCATCGGGCCCTAGGGCATTTATTAGATAATCAGCCAGTTTATGAATTTAGCTATACCCACGAAGATATGAATCGATTAGGGAAACATTCATCAATGACTGAGCGCCGTGCTGATGAAGCGACAAGAGAAGTGATTACCTGGTTAAAATGTGAATACATGCAAGATAAATTAGGTCAGGTCTTCAAAGGGCGAATTTCTGCGGTAACCAGTTTCGGAATTTTTGTTGAACTGGATGAAATTTACGTTGAAGGTTTGGTCCATGTTACTTCTTTAAAAAATGATTATTATACTTTTGACTCTGTAAAACATCGTCTGACTGGAACGCGGGGTGGTCATGTGTATCATTTAGGAGACAAGATGACGGTTTTGGTCGCCCGGGTTGATTTAGATGAACGTAAAATTGATTTTGAGCCCGTAGAGGAAGCAGTCAGTCATGAGTGAGCAGTATGTCTATGGGGTCCATGCAGTTTTTGCTTTGTTAACCAACCCGCATCGGGTAACTAAAAAACTGTATATCAGTGAAGATCGGATGGATAAGCGGCTGCAGGATATTATTGATAAAGCGACACAAGCACACATTAACATTGAAAAATTAAGTACGCAAAAAATGAACCAGCGCTTTGCAGATTTTGCCCATCAGGGCGTTGTTGCAAGCGCATCTTCATTGCCCGATTACAATGAATCCCATTTACTTGCATTATTGGCGTCCAGTAAGCAGCCTGCTTTGATTCTTATCCTAGATGGAATCACCGACCCCCATAATTTAGGAGCATGTTTGCGTACTGCAGATGCAACCGGTGTGGATTTTGTAGTGATCCCTAAAGACAAGAGTGCCAGTATTACTCCTGTAGTGAGCAAGGTGGCATGTGGCGCAGCAGAGTCGATACCTTTGGCAAGAGTAACTAATTTAGTTCGTAGTATGGAACTTTTAAAAGAACATGGGGTCTGGATCTACGGTGCGGCTGGCGAGGCAGTCAGCTCCTTATATCAAATGGATTGCACTGGAAATGTTGCCATTGTGATGGGAGCAGAAGGTGAAGGACTACGCCGATTGACACGCGAACATTGTGATGGTTTATTTTCTTTGCCTATGTTAGGCAGTGTAGCCAGTTTAAACGTTTCAGTAGCCACCGGCGTTTCTTTATATGAAATTGTGAGGCAAAGAAAGGGGAGCGGTGCTTAATGAGTGAATTAAAAATAAAAGCAGCAAAAGCTGCATTGCAATACATCGAAGACGATATGGTGGTCGGTGTGGGTACCGGATCTACAGTAAATTTTTTTATTAAAGAACTGGCTACTATAAAGCACAGAATTGATGCATGTGTATCGAGCTCCAAAGCGACGGAAGCTTTATTGCGGCAAGAAGGCATTCCTGTTGTTGATTTAAATTCAGTACAGGATTTACCGATTTATATTGATGGTGCTGATGAAGTGACTGGGCATGGTGAAATGATTAAGGGAGGTGGAGGTGCTCATACTCGCGAAAAAATTGTCGCCCAGGTAGCAGAAAAATTTATTTGTATCGTGGATGAATCAAAGCTTGTAAAACATTTGGGAAATTTTCCTGTTGCTGTGGAGGTAATTCCTCAGGCGCGAAGTATGGTTGCTCGGAAGTTAGTTCAGTTAGGTGGTGATCCTGAGTATAGAGAGGGTTTTATCACTGATAATGGTAATATTATTCTTGATGTATTCAATTTAACAATCAATGAACCTATGGACATGGAAGATCGCATTAATCGAATTACTGGGGTTGTGGAAAACGGGATATTTGCACACCGTACAGCAGATATAATTTTATTGGCTTCTCAAGATGGTGTGAAGCGCGTGAAATAAATCCCCTAGATACCGCGCTTTATGCGCGGTATCTAGAAAATATTTTAACAAATCTATAATTTGAGACTGTTTCAATGGACAAGATCTCCTGGCATAAAGCGCGGTACGTAGGGTGAAAAAAATGGGGCTCTCAGGACTTGTCCGCGAGATATAGTGATGTCTTGTGCTTCCTGGATTTCGCGGAAAGCCCGCAGAACGCAGGATGGGAGCAGCGACGTTTCGCTTTACCCAGTTTACTTTAACAAAACAGGTTTTAGGCTAATGAATGAACATAAAGTTTATGTAAACAGAATTCTGAATATGAAAAAAATCAAGTTGATTGGTCTGGACATGGATCATACCTTGATTCGTTATAATTCTGAGAATTTTGAGTCTTTGGTTTACCAACTTGTTAAAGAACAGTTGGTAGAGGTAAAACATTATCCTGAACAAATTAAAAAATTGAATTTTAATTATCACGATGCGATTCGTGGTTTGGTTATTGATAGTAAAAACGGCAATATTTTAAAGTTAAGTCGTTATGGTGCAATTCGTCAAAGTTATCATGGCACTAAACCTATTGATTTTGCTGAACAGCAAAAAATTTATCGAAGTATTTATGTTGATTTGAGTGATTCGAATTATATGGCTATAGATACTGCTTTTTCGATCGCTTTCTGTGTTCTATATGGCCAATTAGTTGATTTAAAGGATTCATTGTACCCTGAAGAAATACCCAGTTATCAAACCATTGCACAAGACGTACAATTTTGCGTGGATAAAGTTCATTCTGACGGTAGTTTAAAAACAATTATTAGTAAAAATTTACCTACATATGTTATTAAAGAGCGTGCCCTGGTTGAGGGCCTGAAGCATTTCATTCATCATGGCAAAAAAATATTTGTTCTAACCAATTCCGACTTTTCCTATACAAAGCTACTATTGGAATACGCAATTAACCCTTTCTTGAAGAGAGGTGAAAGCTGGATCAATTTATTTGAATTTGTCATTACCCTGGCCAATAAGCCACGCTTTTTTTACGATAATCTGCGTTTTTTATCAGTTCATCCCGCTACGGGAACAATGACTAATACAATGGGTCCTATAGTTCCAGGTGTATACCAAGGAGGTAATGCCAAAAAATTCACCGAAGATTTGCATGTTCGTGGTGATGAGATTCTTTATATTGGTGATCACATCTATGGAGATATCTTAAGGTTAAAAAAAGATTGTAATTGGCGAACCGCTTTGGTTGTTGAAGAGCTTGGAGAAGAAATAGTCGCACAAGCCCGGGCAATGCCTATAGAGAAAAAAATCAGTGAAGCGATGGAAATAAAAAAGGATTTAGAAAAGCAATATGTTAATTTATACACTAAGATGATTGATGAAGGTTCAAAGCAATACAGTCATGAAATACAAGAATTGCAAGCACAAATCAGCAGGATTGATGCCCAACTGACTAAATTGTTAAAAGAACAACAAAGCTATTTTAATCCAAAATGGGAACGTGTTTTTCGCGCTGGAGCAGAGGAAAGTTATTTTGCCTATCAAGTCGATCGTTTTGCTTGTATTTATATGGAAAAACTTTCTGATTTATTGGAACACTCTCCTGCAACGTATTTCCGTGCAAACAGACGTTTATTGGCACATGATGTTGAGGTGTAAATTTTTTGCAAAACGCATAAAGTGTGTGCGGTAAAAATTAGCCCGATTCAGCAAATTTTCGGGGAGAGCTATGACGGTACCTATTGATGTTTCACTTGTACGCAGATTAATTGATGCACAATTCCCGCAATGGTCTGATTTACCTATTAAGCCTGTAGCGTTCAGTGGTTGGGATAACAGAACCTTTCATTTAGGCACTGAAATGACCGTCCGGCTTCCAAGCGCATCATTTTATGCCTTGCAAGTAGAAAAAGAGCAGCTTTGGTTACCTTATCTTGCGCCCCATTTATCTTTACCAATTCCTACACCTTTAGCCAAAGGTGAACCTGTAGCAGATTATCCATGGCCTTGGTCAATTTATCGATGGATTGAAGGACAAACAGCATCAATTGAGCGAATTAAGGATATGGAATTATTTGCCGCTGATTTAGCCCAATTTTTGTTGGAATTACAAAAAATTGATGCTGAAGGGGGGCCAGTAGCGGGTGAGCACAGTTTCTATCGTGGGGGAGCACTGTCAACTTATGATGCTGAGGTGCAAGAAGCAATTAAAATTTTAGACAGACATACTGACACCGAGATTTTTTCTTCCATATGGTCTGAGGCACTAAGCGAGTCTTGGCAAGGTAAGCCCGTTTGGATTCATGGAGATATTGCTGTAGGCAATTTATTAGTTAAAGAAGGCTGTCTCTGTGCTGTGATTGATTTTGGTCAATTGGCGATTGGTGATCCTGCATGTGACCTGGTAATTGCTTGGACTTTTTTTAAAGAGGAAAGTCGCAATACGTTTCGTAAGGTGCTTCAACTGGATACGGCAACATGGGCGCGTGCTCGCGGATGGGCGTTATGGAAGGCGTTGATTGTATGTGCAAAATTACCAGGCACCAATCCATTGGATGTCGAAAAGTCCTGGAATGTAATCAAAGAGATAATTACAGATTATAATATAACAAATAAATAGGTAGATATTATGGAGTTAATTATATAAGGAAAGCCCATGTTAACTATGAAACAATTGAAAAGAGTTATTCTTGCTTGTTGTTTGGCAGGATTCGCCGTATTTGTCAGCTCCTGCAATGTCGATCAGCCACCGATTTCTTCAAATAATGAAAAAGGCTATGGTGGAGATGGCGGCGGGCGTTAGATCCTTTCGAGGAACGGTCATATTTGGCGCATCTTGCGAGAAAATTTCCCTAATCAATGTCACCACATACTGATGTATGCTGCGCTTGTTTAGAAAAACTTTCTCACAGCCTGCGCTCAACTATGGCCCGTCCGGCCAAGACTCAATAATGACTGAATGTGATTATTTTAATTACTGGATTACATTTCTTAATGTTTCCAGGCTAATATTAGCGCCACTTAAAACAACTACTGTATTTTTTCCTTGGTAATATTCAGCACATTTTAAAAATGCAGCCAGCGCTACGCCAGCAGCGCCTTCGATTAATAGATGCTGGATTTTCAATACGGTAAGTAGCGCGGAGCGAATTTCGTTTTCAGAGACTAAAACAAAATCATCAACGTACTTGCCACACAGATCAAAGGTTATTGAATCAGGCTCCATTCCTCCTGCTGTAGCATCGGATAACGTGGGCAAGGTTTCCATGGAAATAATTTTTCCTGCTTTAATCGATTCTGACATGACCGGAGAGTTTTCAGGTAAACATCCAATAATTTTTGTTCTAGGAGAAACTGCTTTAATATATCCTGCAATGCCGCTGATTAATCCTCCCCCACCTACAGGGATAAAAATAACATCTACAGAATCCATTTGGCGCATCAGTTCAATACCAATGGTACCCTGACCAGCAATGACTTGCATATTATTATAGGGTGATACGTAAACCATATCGTGTTGTTTTGCATAGTCTATTGCCTGTAATTCGGTTTCGACGCAATCTTTTCCATAAAGCCTAAGTGGCGCATTATAAAAACTGATATTTTCCTTTTTTACAGGAGACACATTTTCAGGTACAAAAATAACTCCTGGAAGATTTAATTTATGTAGCCCATAGGCAATCGCTGCTCCATGATTTCCTGTTGATGCTGCCACAATGCCATTTTGTTGGTCTTTTTTTAGGGAGAGTAATGCATTAAGTGCGCCCCGCACTTTGAATGAACTTGTATATTGTAAGTTTTCACATTTTAAATAAAGATTCACATGGGTAAGCTTGCTTAGCGGTACAGAGAAATCCAAAGGTGTTTCACGAATATGGCTACGAATTCTATTTTCAGCTTTAAGTACTGCAGTTTTTACATCAAACATTCATTTTTCTCCTGAGGACTGATGTAGATAATTATAAATAGTGGCTCGTGACACATTGAGAATTTGCGCAATATAGTGTGCTGCATTTTTCCCGGAAAAAGCGCCGATTGCATACAGGTGATCTATTAGGGCTTTTTTTTCTTTTCGATTTAATGAATCAAGTAGTAATTGATGTTCATTTAAGTAATGATGGATGTAGGTATTAATGCGCTCTTGCCAATCATCTTTAAATAGAGGCTCTGGCTTTGCTATGAATTGGGCGCACTGAAGAAATTGTTGCAAAAACTCATTAAACTTTTCCATTACTGAAACATCAAGATTAATGCACAACATGCCCACTACATTATGATTTTCATCACGAATCATACTGCTGACGGATTTGATTTTGTTTCCATTCCAATTTGTTTTTTCGTAGGGGCCAACACAATCATTCAGTAGTTGCAGCCCATCTTGCTCCAGTAGGGATGGATCGCCTACTCGACGTTTGGAAAATGGATTGTAAATAGCCGCAATTTTATTTTGTGTTACATCATGCACAATAATTTCTGCATAAGGGTACAACAAGCGTTGGATTGCCTCCGCTGTGGGTAAAAAATTTTTAATTGCCTTCTTCATATTGAAACAACGTTAATTAAAGTTAATTTATATATATTAGTCTAATTTAGACTATATTATCTATTTTTAACAGAAATAATTTTTCCAAAAAATAATTTCTTAATTCTTCCTTAAGGTTTGATCTTTATACTTAATGATGAACTAACAGGGAGCCCGGACGCGATGCGTGTATTAATTATTGAAGACAACGCTTTTAATGCATTTTGCTTGTCTCGACTATTAGAATCAGTTATTGCTTCAGTAGCAATAGATGTTGTAAATAATAGTCAGGACGCTCTGTCTTTTATAGATACCCATGTCCCGGATCTGGTTATCATTGATGGTGAGTTGAATTTGATTGACGAATTTTCTACTCATGGGCCACAACTTGCAGCAATCATACTGCAAAAATATCCTCATCTTCCTCTTATTACCTGGTCAGATTCCGAATTTATGCGTGGTGCTTTTGCTAAAGTTTTGATGCAATATAATCGTTTAGTAAACGAGTACAATACTTGGACTAAAACCGTAAGTTCAGAATGCATTCAAAAAGCTTGGGCGTATTATTTCGATGAATCGGTCGATGAAAAACAAGCTTTTTCACATATAACTCGTTCTAAAAGACAAGCCAGCTATCATCTTTGATTGCATCATCTGGCTTGATAATCTATATCTTAGAGCCGGTATCAACGTAAAATCAGCAAGCATCTGAAACACGCGCTATAATTAGAGTTATCCTATTTCTGTGACGTTATCAATGATCTTTTTTTAAGGAAACCATGATGATGGACTATGACCGGACACAGAGTCTCTCAGATCACAAACAAGTACGTAAAAATAAAAAAATTAGCGAAAAAGCAGATAATCCTGGTCCCTCTGCGCAACAATTAAAAGAAGCTAAAAAACACCAGAGAAAAACACAGTCAAAAAAGAGTTTGTTCGACCAGGAGGTACAAACTATTAAAACAGAAGAAACATTTTATACAAAAAGTATGCTACAAAATATTCTGGACAGCTCTATCGAATATTCTATCGTAGGCATTGACTTGAAGGGAAAAATAATCTTATGGAATGAAGGAGCGTACCGGAATTATGGGTACACTGCCCCCGAGATGGTGAATAAAAAAAATATTTTTGTACTCCATACACGAGAAGACATTAAATCCGGAGCAGCTCAGGAGTTTATGAACAGAGCATTAGAAAAAGGAAACGCAGAAGAAGTGTTCGAGCGTGTTCGTAAAGACCGCTCGCGTTTTATTGCTGCCGTCACTCTAACATTACGGCGGGATGATAAGGGTGTTCCTGTTGGCTACGTGATGATTTCCAAAGATATTACAGAAGCGAAGCGAATTGAAGATCAACTTCTTAAGACGAATGAAGAGTTGGAGCAATTTGCTTACATTGCATCACATGATTTAAAAGCTCCTTTACGGGCTATTGAACGATTAGCTACCTGGCTTGAGGAGGATAATGCCGATAAGTTGGATGATAAATCAAAAGAGCACTTGGCCTTATTACGTCAACGTACTTTACGCTTAGCGAATTTAATTGATGGAATATTACAATATTCACGAGCAGGTCGTTTGGATTTGAATGTTGAGCGTGTGAATACCAAAGAAATTCTGAAAGACATCATTGAAAATCTTAATCCTGAAGGTCGATTTAAAATACAATATCCTAAACGCCTCCCGATTTTTAAAACCGCTAAAATTCCATTGATTCAAGTATTTTCTAATATACTTGGTAATAGTTTTAAACATCATCATCGAGAAAAGGGTACTATCAAAATCGAGGTGGATACATTAGGTGCATTTTACCTGTTTACTATTAAAGATGATGGCCCAGGGATTGCACCGGAATTTTTTAATAAGATTTTTGTTGTTTTTCAGACCCTCAAATCAAGGGATGAGTTGGAGTCTACGGGTATTGGTTTGAGTATCGTTAAAAAAATTGTCGAATCCCAGGGTGGGAAAGTGATGGTTCAGTCGCAAGTAGGGCATGGTACGACGATGTCATTTACCTGGCCTAAGCAGATCAAAAAAAAGAAAGCGCTCTAGTCATTGAATATCAATAAGAAATTGTGAGCGCGCTAACTTGCATTCTTGTTAGGAAACTCAAGTAGATTCCAATAGTGATGCAATGATGAAATCATTTCCATAAATTCTGAAACTTGAAATGGTTTTACAATATAACCTGCAGCATTTAAGTTATATGCATCTATTTTATCTTTCTCACTATTTGAAGTAGTGAGAATAAAAACCAGTAGTGATTTTAATTTTTTATTTGTGCGGATATTTTTCATGAATTCTATGCCATTCATTTTAGGCATATTAATGTCCAGAATAATTATTTTGGGCGTGGGTTTTAATTTTTTTTCTCCATTTATGCCCAATAACTTATTTAATGCATCTACTCCATTTGTTGCTACATGAAGTGGATTGTTGATATTATTTTTTTTAAAAGTTCTTTGTATGTCTTTGATATCAATTTCATCATCATCTACGAGCATAAAATTAATGGTATTATCTAATTCATACATTTTTTTATTCCTTTGTTCGATTAATATAGATTATAGGCAATAAATTTAATTTTTTCACAAAATGATTTTTATTGATACTATAATTAACATATGAATTCAATGTAATGAATGTAAGTCTTTTTAGATAAACTATTTCCTGAGTTCCGCGCACTTTTTGTGATCTATTTAAAAGCAGATGAACGCGGTAGGAGAATGACTATGGAATCCTACGAAAATATCGTTGATATTTTGTATATTGAAGATGATATTGTTGATGTTGAAGGAGTCAGGCGCATATTTAAAAAAGTTAAAGAGTCGTGCGCTATTGAAGTTGCTTCAAATGGCGAAGAAGCTTTAAATAAACTGTATGGACGGGATGGGCAAAATAAAATTCACCCAAAAGTAATTCTCCTTGATATTAATGTTCCTAAAGTAAATGGGATCGATTTGCTGAGAATTATTCGCAAGGATCCGTCATTGGCTTTTACAGAGGTATTCATTTTGACAAATGCGTATACAAAAGAGGACAAGCTTGCAATCAAGGATCTAAATGTACGAGGACAAATCATTAAACCCCTTGAATATGGTGATGCATTGAATATTTATTGGGCAACGCATCATGTATAAAATAAGGTACTAACGGCTTGAGCCTTGTTTCTTTTTAAGTGCTTAGTGAGCGGCATCCCAATTGGAGCCTATACCAATAGAGACTACAAGCGGGACGGAAAGTTTTACCGCATGTTCCATTAATTCACGAATCATCTTTTTACTTGCTTCAACTTCTTTATCATAGACTTCAAAAACCAATTCATCATGAACTTGCATAATCATTTTTGCTGGTGGATTTTTTTGTTCATTTTGCCATTTAGCAATAGTTATCATGGCTTTTTTAATGATGTCTGCTGCAGTGCCTTGCATAGGCGCATTAATTGCTGTCCGTTCTGCTGCCCTTTGTCTTACTAAATTGCGTGCATTAATTTCGGGTAAATACAAACGTCTACCGAATAGAGTTTCTACATAACCAAGCTGATGAGCCTGTTGACGGGTTCGGTTCATGTATTCCAAAACTTTAGGGTAACGTTGAAAATAGGTATCGATGTAATATTGTGCATCTTGGCGTTCCACACCAATTTGTTTTGCCAGGCCAAAAGAAGACATTCCATAAATCAGGCCAAAATTGACTGCTTTAGCTCTGCGGCGTTGCTCGTTGCTTACTTCATTCAAGGGAATTTGAAAGATTTCGCTGGCTGTTGCTGCATGAATATCCCAGCCCAGGGCAAAGGCTTTTAACAAATTTTCATCTTGTGACAGATGAGCCATGATCCGCAATTCAATTTGGGAGTAATCTGCTGCAAGAATAAGAAAGTTCTCAGGAGCTATGAATGCAGTGCGAATTAAACGGCCTTCTTCACTGCGTATGGGAATGTTTTGTAAATTGGGTTCGCTTGAAGAAAGCCTACCAGTTGCCGTGACTGCCTGGTTATAAGATGTATGTACTCTGAGTGTTTTTGGATTAATTTTTTTAGGCAGAGTGTCAATATAGGTAGAAACGAGTTTAGTAAGACTGCGGTATTCAAGGATCACTGCAGCAAGGTGATAATCATAAGCTAATTCCTGTAATACAGACTCTGCTGTAGAGGGTTGTCCCGTGGGCGTTTTTGCGATTATTGGCAGTTTGTGCGAATCAAAGAGAATTTCTTGTAATTGTTTGGGCGAGTTCAGGTTAAAGGGTCTGCCAGCCAATTGTAATGCTTCTTGCTCCAATGCATGAATGCGTTCTTTCAAGCGTTTTCCATGCTGCTCCAAAGTCACGGCATCAATGAGTACCCCGCGGCGCTCTATGTCTGCAAGAACGGTAACTAATGGCATTTCTATATCAGTAAAGACACTTTGTACGGATTCCGGAATTAAAGGAAAAAGCTTATTGTGCAGTTGCAATGTAATCTCTGCATCTTCTGCAGCATAAGCTGCTGCTTTATCCACCGGGATCTGATCAAAACGCAGTTGTTTTGCTCCTTTGCCAGCAACTTCTTCATAGCTAATCGTTTTATGTCCCAGATATTTTAAGGCCAATGAATCCATGTCATGACGTCCTGCACCACTGTTGAGTACATAAGACTCTAACATGGTGTCATAACTTATCCCTTTTAGGTTAATGCCATGATTTTTCAATACGGCATAATCGTATTTGAGGTTTTGACCGATTTTTTTTATGTCCGGATTTTCTAAAATGGGTTTTAAAGCAGTTAAAACTTCTTCACGTATCAATTGCACAGTGCCGTCAGTATGTGTAAAGGGAATGTACACTGCTTTTCCTTCTTCAATTGCTAAGGAAATCCCGACAAGTTCTGCGAGCATAATATCGATGCTGGTTGTTTCTGTATCGATGCAGAATACTTGGCATTGCTCTAATTGATTGAGCAAATGGTTTAATTGCTGGTTGGTGGTAATCAATTCAAAAGGAATGCTGGAAATAACGGGCTTACTTGCAGAGGCACTTCCTTCTTCTCCCAAAAGTTCTTTGAGCCAGTTTTTAAATTCAAATTCACGGGTTAGTTCAATGAGTCGTTCTTTATTCATTGGATTAGGTTTTAATTCGCCCCAACTTAAGGGTAAATCAACATCGGTTTTGATCGTTACCAATTTTTTGGATAATGGCAGTTGCGGGATACTTGTACGCAAATTCTCCCCAATTTTGCCGCCAATCTCATCCGCATGCTGAATCAGATTATCCAGAGTTTGATATTCCGTAAGCCATTTGACTGCTGTTTTGGGCCCACATTTAGTTACCCCGGGAATATTATCGACACTGTCTCCAATAAGTGTAAGATAATCAATTACTTGTGAGGGTTCTATCCCAAATTTCACTTTGACGCCTTCAATATCCAAGATAGTATTACTCATGGTATTGATTAACGTAATATGTTCATTGACGAGTTGTGCCATATCTTTATCGCCTGTAGAGATCACTACAGGGATTCCCTGTTCAGTAGCCTGCTTTGCTAGGGTACCGATTACATCATCTGCTTCGACTCCCTCGATAATCAGTATAGGAAGTCCCATAGCTTCCAGTAGCTGGATTAAGGGCGCAAATTGGGTACTTAGTTCTTGGGGCATGGGCGGTCTATGTGCTTTATACTCTGGATACCATTCATCCCTGAATGTTTTTCCCTTGGCATCAAAGACTACTGCCAGCTCCTCTGGCTGATAATCTTTAATGAGCTTTTTAATCATATTGGCTACCCCATAGATGGCTCCTGTGGGTTGCCCTTTTGAATTAGTCAAAGGCGGTAATGCATGAAATGCACGAAAAAAATAGGATGAGCCGTCAATGAGAATCAAGGGGGGTGTCATAGTTATTCTGCCTCTTCTTTGGCAAGTTGCTTTTTCAATAATTCGACTTGTTCGGAAAGAGCCTTAATGTTTTTGCGTATTAAAGGAATTCGATTGACACCGAGTTCATGTTGAATCGCAAGATCTTTAGGACGAGCCGGATTTCCTAAATAAATGTTTCCTTCTTTCAGATGTTTGTTTGGCGGTACTCCTGTGCGAGCGCCTAATACCACCCCATCATCAATGCGTACGTGATCACTAACCCCAACATTGGCAGCAAAAATAACATGATTGCCTGAAGTGGTGCTTCCTGCGATGCCAGTAAAACCACATAGAATATTATGCTTACCTAATTTTACAGAATGTGCTACTTGGACGAGGTTATCAATTTTAGTCCCTTCACCAATAACAGTTGCTCCCATCGTGGCGCGATCTATAGCGGTATTTGCACCTATTTCTACATCATCCTCAATAATGACACGCCCAACATGGGGAACTTTGAGATGTTTGCCATCAACAAAGGTATAACCAAAACCATCGGAGCCAATAACTGTAGAGGCATGAATGATGACTCGAGAACCAATTTGACACTTATCGTACACAGTAACATGGGAGTGGATGGTAGTATTATCCCCCACGGCCACTTCACGACCAATATGAATATGACTTTTTAGGACACAGTTATCGCCAATACTACTGTTTGCTTCAATCACCACATAAGGTCCTATAAATACTTCCTTTCCCAATGTCACTCCTTCGCCAATGACTGCAGTAGGATGAATATTAGGGATGATTTTTTGCGGGGGATGGAAAAAATGCATCAGAGTAATAAAGGCTTTGAATGGATGTTTTACCTGGATGAATGGTTTTTTTGCAACAGAGGTTTGTTCATTGACTAAGATGGCCGCTGCTTGTGATGCTTCTGCTAATTTTACCTTTTCATTGCTGTCAGCAAACACCAGACTTCCCGGCATAATCTCATCAATAGGTGATAAGAACGAAATTTTTATTGAGTCATCCCCTATGACTACCCCTTGTACCTTATTTGCTATATCACCTAGTGAATAACTCATTTATTGGCCTTTTTTTATAAAATAGCTGATTATATACCCAAGAAACCTCCAATGCTATGGTTTAAATAGCTTCCTTTTTGCTTGGAGGTCTTTATAAAAGATGAGTTAAAAGTATCTCTGGCTAACACTATCGGCAGAGGTTTTTGATTCAGTATCTATAAAATAACGCATCTACTATCGGATTGATAATCGTCAACTTGATGCGTTATTAATGGTTCTTCTTTAAGATATGATGATTCCACTTTTAATGTAACTGCTTGCAGGAATAACTCTTCTATATTTTCTCCTGCTTTTGCACTTGCAGTCATATAAAATAAATTATTATTCTTAACAAAGCGATTCAGTGCTTTAATCTCTAATTCTTCGTCAGGTTCTGCATCACTTTTTAGCCCAACTAAAATAATTTTCCCCAAGCAGTTTCTATCTAAATGATGATTCATTTCTTCCAGCCACTTCATAGCACCATGAAACGTTACTTTTCTAGTCAAATCAAAACCTATAATTGCAATGTCTGTTTCTTTAAAATAAAACCTGCATAAATTTCCATAACGTGCTGTTCCGGGAATATCCCATATGTGAAGATTTATTTTATTTTCCTTGAATTCAATCACCTTATGATAAAAATTCACACCTGTTGTGGCCCTAATATTCGTGGGGTATTTTCCCGAAGTAAGCGTTTTTAACAGGGAGGTTTTACCGCAAACGTCTCCGACAAAAATAACCTTGAACGATGGGATTCTCTTTTCTTCTTGAGTTCTTATTTCTTTCAGTTCAATGTTTGTGCCAAAAAGACCCAGTTTCGTTTTCACTTGCATTCCTAAATATATTTAATAACAAAAAATGGGATTTCTTTTGAGTGATAAGTGTATTTTTTATCATCATGAATCAGTGATGCGTCAAGACAAAAATTAAAGTATCTAGATGATAAATGCAACGGTAGGTGAAGTATAGAAAAGTAAGTATGTCTACATACCGGATAAAATTGGCTGAATTCTTGGGATTTTATGGTTAAAAAGCAAATGGATAGGTATATTGAAAAAATAATAGCAGTCTTAGGATTTTGCGGACTGGTTACAGTAATAAGGATATACTACCGATGACCCATTTGCTCCTGTTTTACCTCAGGTTTGGTCGTCAATTATTACTGTAAGCGTAGGACCTGCATGGTCTCATCCAGGGAAAGATCAATATCTCTATCCTTCTGGCACGGTTTACTTCACAACGTGGTTTTTTCTTTCAATTTGACAATTGCGGGGCTTAACCGCCAGAGAGATCGCCAGTTTTTCATAAGAAATCTTGATGTGTATTAAGCGATTTTCAATAAATATTCTATTTGTTAACTACGTCCTGCGGCTTGTCTGTGGGATCCAGTTTTATTGCAAACTTCCTGGATCCCGCGAACAAGTCCTGAGAGAACCATGCCAAATTTGCATGAGGATGGCTCAGGTTTAACAGCTTAGTAGCCCCGCCTGCTTGCAGGCGGGGCTACTATTTCTTATCTTATGTATCTGCGTAAGATCAAAGCAACGTTAGCGCCTCCAAAAGCAAAATGATTGGACAATACGATGTCAATGGTCTTTTTCCGGGCTTCATTAGCTACATAATCCAAGTCACAGGCAGGATCTGGAGTTTCTAAGTTAATTGTAGGTAATAACAAATCATGTTGCAGACTTAGAGATGTGGAAATGACTTCCATGACACCAGATGCACCTATTGCATGCCCAATCATTGATTTTTGTGCCGTAATGGGGATCTCATAAGCTCTTTCACCAAATAGTGATTTAATCGTTTGTGTTTCGACCATATCATTTAATGGCGTTCCAGTCCCATGCGCTTTGAGATACTGAATATCTCGCGGTGATAATTTTGCATCATCCAATGCGCCTTGAATCGCGCGTTGCTGTCCTTCGGAAGAAGGTGCGGTAATATGAAATGCGTCACAGCTGGAACCAAAACCAATAATTTCTGCGAAAATAGTAGCTCCTCGTGCTCTGGCTTGATGTAGTTCTTCAAGAATTAAAACTCCGGCACCTTCTGCCATTACCATCCCTTCACGATTTAGATCAAATGGGCGACAGGCTTTTGTTGGTTCTTCATTATTAGTGGACATCACCTTTAATTTACACCATGCAGACATCATTGATTCCCAAAGTGGTGCTTCAGTGCCTCCACAGATCGCAGTGGAAATTCTGCCGTTAGCGATTTGCTGGTAAGCTGCCCCTATGGCATCGGCGGATGAAACACATGCATTAGAAATAGTGGAATTAGGCCCACTGAGGCCGAATGCTATCGCGATAAAATTTGCAATGGAATTGGACATTCCTCTGATCACAGTCAGGGGCTGCATTTTTTTCCAATTGTCAGCGAAGAAGAATTTATAGCTTGCTTCTGATTCGGGGTATCCTCCCATCCCGGTACCGATGAAAGTCCCTGCTTTGCTAAGTTCATGGGGGGTGAGTTGGGATTGTTCTATTGCATGATGTGCGCAATAGAGCGCGAATTGGGCAACTCGTGGATAGCGTTTATTCTTGTTAAACTCGGGAAGATGTTCCAGGGAAAAATCAGTCACTTCGCCTGCTATTTGGGTGGGATACAATGAAGGATCATAGCTTTGAATGCGTTTTATTCCGCATTGTCCCTGTTTTGCCGCCTCCCAGAATTTGCTTAAGCCTGTTCCTATGGAAGAGGTTATTTCCATGCCGGTTATAACAACCCTTTTTTTCATTATGATCCTTTTTATTTTTAGTATGAAACGTTCTATGTACGTTGAAAACAATTTTGCAGCAAATAGTTGTTTCAGTTTTTAGGACAATACTAAAGTGGGGGTTTAAATTCTGTCAAGCTCTATATGAACAGGGTTTTATTTTACAAAAAAGAGCGGTCTAAGGCAGCCGAGATAACCCCGTTTTCTAAATGTATCCAGAGCAAATTTTTCTGCGCGCCTGGGTATATAAGGGTTTGTCTTTAGGTATGCAAGTTAACGTCTTTTTTTGGCGATAACTCGTTTTTGTAATTCATAGAAATCAACTGCCCAGTAATCACACGAATTTTCAGTTAGAAAACCAAGCCGAGTATAGAGATTAAGTGCTTTTTGATTATGCGTTTCTACATCAAGATTGAGGTGAGGTTTGCCTTCACTTAAAGCATAATTAATACAGTGTGAAATTAATGCTGTTCCCAAACCTTTTCCCTGCCGGATTGGCAAAACGGCAATATCAGAAAGTGTTGCACCATTTTTTTCCCAACGTATATGTGCTTTTCCTACAAGGTGATTATCCTCAAATGCAAGGATTATTTGATATGTTCTATCACTCAGTATGTGTTCAAAACGTGGAACTAATTCTACTTCCGTTTTAAAGAAACATGCCTCATCCAGAACACAAAGCAGTGGAATATCCTTTTCTGTTGCAGTGCGGTATGTCAGATTTTTTTGGTAGTCCAGTAAGGGTGTTAAATCATGCCGCTCCATATAGTATTCACTATGCATGTAAGAAAAACCGAGTTCAGGTAGCCATTGACTATTTAAAAGGTAAGGACTAGAAAAAATTAATTTAAAATAGCCTTGCTCTTTTACCAGAGGTAAAATATTGCGAAGCATTTTTTTGGCAATACCTTTGCGGCGATAATCTGGGTGAACAAGCAATGAAATTTCAACTGCATCCTCATAAAAGAAAAAAACACTTAAAAATCCCACTAATCGTTGTTTGTCATGATACCTTAAGACTGTAGGTAAATTTCTTTTTTGGATGAGTAAGTGGGTATATAAATTAGGTACGCTGCCATCTTTCTTTTTACAGACAGCTTTTAATTCTTCTAGTTCTTTGAGTTGTTCCTCAGTGAGTTGGGTAGTTTTACTAAGCATAATTGATATTAATAAATATGATTCGTTTTTTTTAAGAATAGCTTGTTTTACGTTAATTTGCTTTTATTAAAATGAATTTATTAAAAATGCAAGTTTAAAACAGCAACTACAATTTCCAAAATAATTAATACGATAATGATAATCTCTAAATTATGACCGTGCCGATTATCCAAGTAACCATTAAACATATCAAAGATTTCATTAAGCGTATCCAAGCGATGATTAATCGCATTGACGCGCCTTTGGATATGCAGGTAACGTTCCAACATCGTGAAGTGCTCTTCTAAAGTTGGATGTTGCCAAAAATATTTTGGATGATAAAGGAAATTACTAATTAAATTCATTTCACTTTTTGCTCCAAGGATTTCTCCAATAATCTGCTGTATTTGCGTACGGCTAATTTCCATCTCGCCTGTATGCGACAATTTTTGGATCATAGGATTGTATTTATCAATCAGCGCATCAATAATGGTTTCAAAATATTGTAACTTGACTGATTGAGAAAACCCATAAGATAAACTGAGTTTGAGCTCGTCACTTTCATCTTCTATAGTCAAGCAGTCTACATCGAAAAAATCATGGGGTTCTATAGTCGTTTTATTATCGAGCTGATAATGGAATTCATCATGCACCAAAAGGGCAACGGGTTTATCAATTAAGAGTTTGATGGTATTCAGATAATCATTAATTTGATATCTTTTGATTCCCCAGGAAACCACTGTACCATTTTTAAAAATGAATATGGTATGATCTTTGTTGTGATTCAGGCTTAACTTGAGTACATCCCGAGTTTTCAGTGAAGTAAAATCAGTCGAAGCATTTTTAAAATAATTGTCTACGCGTGTTAAATCAATTGATTTGGCAATACAAAAACTTAAGCATTCCATGATGGTAGTAATCCGCGAATAAAAGCTTTTTATGATGAAAATAGATACATGTTCTGCTGTATCTGATAATCGATAATTAAAGTCAGATACAGCATTTTACAACATATAATAATTATCTCAACTTTAACTATTATACACTATCTGCTGTTTCACGGGTTGGATAAGTCTTCTTTCGGTCAGTTGCCCCACCTAACCATTGCGGACAAACTTCTAAAATTTCGGCAATCTTATTAAGTTGTTCAGTTACTGGAAGTATGTGGCCAAAAATTAACGCGTTTGCTAAATGACGTGAAACACCAAATACTTTGGATACTGCTTTGATTTTCTCAGTTAACTCTTCTGGAAAGCCCAATGAAGCTAACTCGCGATTGAAGCGCTGCGAAAATACTTTACTGTTCATTTTCTCACTCCATGAAAAAATAATTATTCAGCATCATGCTGCCCCATCTTAGATCCCTGTCATTCCATGATTCAGGTAAGAGAGTTATAACCCATTTTTTTTTAATAGCAAAGTTTTTTTATCCTAAAATCAATTAGTTATTTATCTACTTATCATTATGGTAACTAGTTGACCACTGAAAGAGCTTAAATGGTTAAGTAAAGAATAAGATTTGATATGTATAATTAGATTATAAAGTTCATTGTTGGATCGCTTTAATCATGAGATTGTCCCCATTTTTGGTTTTAGCTCTCAAGGAGTTAAGAAAAGTGCTCATGAAGTCTATCCATTTAAAGATCGAAAATTTGAGCGGCTCATATCCTCTTCTAATTCGTCATGAATATTTTCAACTTCGGCAGATGGAATAGTAAAGTTTGACAATGTATTTTGTGATGTAAAAGAAACTTCTTGGAAAAACCTGCTTTTTCTTTGGTAGGTTTCACTACATTTTCATATATTGCAAAAGCAGATTCTGATAGTAATTTTTTATTCTTCACATCATAGGGTTGTTCAAATAACATACTAATGAAGTTCTGAACTTTTTAGTTAAAGTTTTAGCCATTCAGTAAAAAGATATATTTATTTTTTAGTTGGGCAAGGATAACAAATAATTAAAGCTTGATTAATAAAAAAGCAGAAAGATCAAAAAAAACACACCTTTTTGATCGTGAAATAAAAGGTATTTTTAATTCATTTCATTGATTGTTCTCTTCTTTTTTATTCCGATTGATGTCGAATTATTAGAAGATTTTCGATCAAAATGAGAATTAATTTATAAATTTTTACACTATTCGTATGAAATAGGGTATAATGTCGGACTGAAATTAATTAGAGTTATCACTTTATTTAGATAATTTCTTACTTTTATTGTTCTTTGCAGTGGTTTAGGGATAATAACTATTACAGGGAATATTTATTTCACATTAGGAGTTAAAACAGAATGATGAAAATAGCCTCATTACTATTAGGTGTGGTTTTAACTGGTTATGCTTTTGCAGACAATCCTAAAGAAATAGCAACTCACAAAGTGTCTCTTGCTGGCTTGCAACCTGGTGAAGGTCGCCTCATTCGTAGTGATGTATTTGAGAATAATAAATTTCAATCCGGTTCTTATTTTTGTGCTGGCGCTGATAGCGTTCTGTACGATATGCAATATGTGTTTTCAAAAAGCCGTGAACCGTTTCATGTGGAACATTTAATTAAATTTTCAATATGCCAAGATGAAACCATGGCCCAATGCCAAGAGTTTGCTACAGATAAATACCTTACTTTTAGAAACCTTGATGGTTATTTGCAAAATGATAGTGCCCAATCAACTGTGGATATTTCTCCCCTAAAAGTTGTTTATCAACCCTGCGAACCCAATGAAGAGATGGATGAGTTGGTTAAAAGATCAATTCATGAAAATGATCGTCGTTTTGCAAGCGTAGGATAAAGATTTTTCTTTAATTAATTGTAACCTGGGGATTCGAGCGTGTGCTTACGAACCTCGGGTTACGATTCGCCCAGGTCATTATGATGTTTGTTTTTTGCGCCAATTAAATCACTTGATTTGTTATATTTTTGTAAAATTCATTCAATATTTAGCCTGAGGTCATTCATAAGTGGTTAAATGACGCCCACTTTTGAACGTTGTCTATGCAGTCTGGAGGTACATGAATGAAAAAAATGAGAGTATTAGGATGTTGGTTATTATTAATGCTTGCATTGGATGCACACGGCTATCAAACCCGAGAAAGTAAAATTTACAATGATGAAGGGCAGATTGTCCATATAGATGGTCTATCATGGTCTGGATTTCAAGACACGAATGTTTTGCAAGGCTTACAGAGCAATCCTTTTTATGCAATTCCATCTTTGAGTTCCAATCCAAGAGCCTATGGCATGATGGATTTGATTAGTCATCCATGGGATTTTCCCAGTTCAGGGGTAGACAAGAATTCATCAGTAAGTTTTAAAACCTTACGATTGCCTATCCAACCGGAGGTGCTTTATGATGATCAACATGAGGTCGATTTAAATAAGTGGCTTTCTGACAAATCTTTCCCAAATGCAGGTAATGGTATCTTTTGTAAAACATGGCAAAGTAATGGTACTGCTTGCGACAAAGCAGTCAGTCCAAAACAAGCACTTTGGATTGTGTTACAAGAATTAAAAAAGAAGAATATCAAAGTAATGATTGATATCCATCATCGTCATGGGTATGGTGATGCGATGCGAGATGGTACTGTTTATGATATGCAACGCTATGGAAATGATATTTCTCTCTTAGCAACAGAAATTAAAAATCGCAATTTAGATAATGTATTGGGCATTGATATTTTTAATGAGCCTTATCGTTTAAATTGGTTTAAAACACATGACTCCCAAGTACCGTGGACAAAAGTTATAGCAACTGCTGCTAATGCAGTGCAGAAAAACAATCCTAAATTACTGTTATTTGTAGAAGGTCCTGATTCAGGAAATGATGATGCAAATAATCCAGTAATTTGTGTCCCTAAATCCCAAGTAGTCAATGACAACGGATACAGCCATTCTCCTGATCCCTCCTTATGTGGCAATTTAGAACGTATGTTTTTTAAAGGGAATTGGGGAGAGGACTTTAAGCCTTTACTAAATGAAAAACAGGCTAAAAACGGAATCGCTGTATTTGATAAAGATAAATTTAAGAATCAGTTAATCAGTCAAGGAATAAATCAGCCGGCGTTACAATGGTTATTGGGTGATGAACAGGCTCAAAACAGCCATTTGGTTTTTTCGCCGCATGTATACCCTGCTGAAGTTGCTGGTTGGGAAACCGCGCCTGGGATGCCAAGTCAATTACGTTTCGACTGGTCATGGGGATTTTTATATAAAGCAGGCTATCCTGTTGTGCTTGGCGAGGCCTCATGGAAAACTGCAAAAGGAAAAGCATTTTTTATCAATTCGCTAATGCCTTATTTACAGGCGAATATGGAAACAAACAACATCTTCTTCTGGGCAATTGGTTATCTTGGGGATACGGTAAGCGCGATTGATCCTAATTCTGGTGAGCTCAATTTAGATGTGCAGCAAACGTTAAAAAATTATTTTGATAACATGTAATAAATAGAAATGTAGCCTGAGTGCAGCGGAAGAATTCATTCCCGGGTTCCGCTGCGCACGCAGCACCCAGGCCTACATTACGGTTGTAATGCAGGCTTCACATTCCATGCACGGCATTGCCATACCTCTGAAGGCTCTTCATTTTCAAAGACACACAGTGCTCCTGTCGCTATTTTGATCTCATATTGGGCGCTGAATGTTGTGAAATCACCAGTCAAATAAGGCGAAAAACGGGCGATCCCATTACTTGTGACCACCAGACATGTTTTTCCAGGGTACTCTTGACGCAGACGAGTAGAAAAATCCATCCAATTATTAATAAGCGCTGCAGGGTCGACATTCCAACCAGCAGGTACTATGGCATGGGTTTCCCAGGCATTAATCGCTTCTTTGCCAATGCGTGCAACGACACGCTCTTCAGGTTGATTTTCATCAGGCCCATAATCAATTTCATTGAAGATAGCCAGTGTTTCAATTGGTAAATTTATTCCCATAGCACTTTGTGCTTCTTTTGCAGTTTGTATGGCTCGTTTGAGCTTCGAAGTGAAGATGACATCAGGCATAAGATCATTCTTTTGCAGATAGGTACCTAGTATACGTCCCTGATGCAAACCACTATTGACCAAGGGCAAATCGGTAGTTCCTACTCTTCTAACCACCTCACCAGGTGCAAAAGTATTTCCATGGCGTGCAACAAGTAATCGTGTTCTCATCGTTACAGACTCTCTAATAATTCACCGTATTGGGCAATCAACGTTTCAGCACGAACTACATCTTCTGGGCTATCAATACCTGACATACTGGCTCGACCTTTATAGTCAACAGGAATACAACGAAGGGTATAACCGTTTTCGAGGATGCGTAATTGCTCCAATCCTTCCATTTTTTCAAAGGTGCTTTCTGGCAGGGTAATGTATTTTTCGAGCATGTCCATTGAATAGCCATATAAACCAATATGACGAAATACCGGACTTTTATCACTTTTCTGACGTAATTCATCTTCTTTGCGAATGGCAGGAATAATATTTTTGCTGAACCAAAAAGCATTGCCTGTTTTTTCATTGAATACGGCCGTAGTACCACTAAAGGGGGTAGCCAATTTATTTTGGCGCAGTACATCCAGCTGTTTCCAGGTTAACTGGGTTACAGGGGTTACTGCATCACAAGGAGAGGCAGCGAAAGCATCAATTAATGCACGTAAAAAATCTGGTGGTGTCAACGGAGCATCGCCTTGCATGTTTAAAATGAAATCCGGCTTGCTTCTCATAGAGCGTATTGCTTCAGCGACACGATCCGTTCCGCTGGGCGCCTCTGGCGAGGTCATGATTGATGCAACACCTATTTCATCGCAATGTTGGACAATTCGCTCATCATCGGTGGCAACGAGTACAGAAACATTTTTTAATCCTTCAGCTGCAGCACGTGATAGACGAACCACACGGTGTAACATAGTTTGACCACGAATCATTGCCAAAGGCTTTCCTGGTAAACGAGTTGAAGCGTAACGGGCAGGAATGACAATAACGCTGTGCATGGTAAAAAAATGTTCCAATATAAAAAAACCAATAATAGCTTAAATACCAGGCGGTTACTATAGGAACTTTGACTCGACGTACGAATCGGCGCTGGTCTTGATTCTTACGCCGAGTTCAGGTTATGGCAGGTTATGGTAGAATCATGTCGCAATCATTGGGTTAAAAACACTCTCTACGTTCTGCGGCTTGTCCGCAGAATCCAGGAATGGATCTCTGAGCCGGAAAAGCCGCAAGCACAGGACATAGGGGAATTGCATTTTTCCGGATTATTGATGTGTATTTTAGGTGCTGGATTTTAAATAAGGACATTTTGTTATGAAGAAATTAAATCTATTTACGATGGGATTGATGCTGATTCAGGCAACAGGTGCTATTGCAGATGAGCACTCTTTAGCAAAGTTAACTGATTTGGCAGGTGCATCCGGTTTTGAGAAGTCTGTTCGTGATGCGGTGAAACAACAATGGCAGCCCTCCATGAGCAAGGTTACTGTAGATGGGATGGGTAATTTGATTGGCCAATATAAAGCAAATCAAAAAGGCCCTAATGTTTTATTAATGGCACACATGGACGAAGTAGGGTATATGATCGAATCAATAACTCCTGATGGTTTTTTAAAGGTTATCCCATTAGGCGGTATTCCCTCTTCAGTAATTTTTGCACAACGTTGGATGGTTTCTACTCCTAAAGGGCCTATTTTAGCTTATTCAGGTATGGACTCGACCCACCTTATTGACGAGGCCAAAAAAAATCAATTACCCATGGGAAATGCAGTATTTCTTGATATTGGTGCAGAAACAAAGGAACAGGCTGAAACGAAATTTAATGTGCGCCCAGGATTACAAGTTACTCCCGCAAGTCAATTCAGCCCATTAAGTGAAAACCGTTTTCTAGCAAAGGCTCTTGACGATCGCTTGGGATTGGCGCTGATTAGCGATGTTCTGGACTCCATAAAAAATCAGGATCGACCAAATCAACTCTATGCCGCGGCTACAGTACAGGAAGAGGTGGGTTTGCGCGGGGCAAGTACCGTTTATCAGAGTACGCATCCGGATATTACGATTAATGTTGAGGTTGGTATTGCTGATGATTACCCAGCTTTAATTGCAAAACGCAAAGGACGAATTGCTTTGGGCAAAGGCCCTACTTTGTTTGTATACGATCGCTCAATGATTCCCCATCAAGAATTGCTTAATTGGGTTTTAGATTTAGCTCAAAAAAATAACATTCAGGTACAGTTGGAATCAGAAATAGGCTATGGCCAAGATGGTTCAAAAGTACAAGGCTCAGGTTCAGGGGTTCCTAGCATTAATATTGGCGTGCCCATTCGTTATGCGCATCAACAAGCAGGGATGTTTGATAAACGTGATTATGATCAGGCAGTTAAATTGGTCAGTCTTATCGTGACTCATCTCAATCAGCAAGTGGTTGAGCAAATTAAAGCAGGTTAAGTTTTTTGCAAGGTAGTCTGGGTGAAGTGAGCGAGCCCGGGAGTCTTGTTTGGTGCTATAGAACTCCCGGGTTTTGCTTCACCCAGGCTATACGTTCTTTTGTTCAGACTAACCACTCATCTTTTCCTTACATTGCTGCAGAAAATATTTTGCGGGTAAGTCATTGGGATTACTTATGATAATTTGCTCAAAAAGATTTGAGGCTTCATCAAATTGTTTTGCCTCATAATGCTCCAATGCGGTGGCAAAAATAGAGGCAGAATCTTTTTTAAATTGCACTTCCACTGGAGGATTATGATTAAAGACTTCATAAATTTTTATGGGTAGACGTTTACCTTTTACTGTCGTCAAACCTAAGAAGCGCAGATCGTATTGATCTTTTTGTTTTAATTGTTCATAGGTTTCCTCACCAATGATGAGTTCAATATTAAAACTTCGAGTTAATGTTTCAAGCCGGGAAGCGGTATTGACTGCATCGCTAATTACACTGCAATCCATACGCTTTTCAAAGCCCACAGTGCCGACAATCAAATTACCCGTGTTTATGCCAATTCCTACATTGATGGGGGGAAGGTTATCGCGTATTCGCGTGGCATTAAAAGTCTTCAGAGCTTCTAACATATCCAATCCAGCAATTACGGCATCATCTGCATCATTAAATAAAGCCATAATGGCATCACCAATATATTTATCAATAAGACCCGAATTTTTAAAAATGGCAGGATCTAAATAACTCATCAGGGTATTCACGAGATTGAAGATTTCAACAGGTGATAAGCGTTCGGCCATCGTAGTAAATGATTTTATATCTAAAAAGAGCACCGTCATGACCTTTTCAACACAGTCACCGAGTTTAATATCTACAATATTCTTACGATTAAGTACCTTTAGAAAATCTTGGGGTACAAAACGAGCTACTGCAATGGCATTTTGCTGGATCTCAACCAGCTTGTTGATAAGTTCTTCATTTAGAGCTCTGACCTTTTGTTCCGCGATCTGTAAATCCTGAAAATAGGAATTGGTGCGCACCATATAACGGACGCGATATCCTAATAGAGTTGGATTAATGGGCTTGGTGGTAAAATCGGTCGCTCCGACCTGGAACGCCTTATTAACTGATGCATAATCCTCTAGACCAGTAACCATCATAATTGGAAGATAACGCAAATCAGGTGATTTTCGAATCTCGGCACATACTTCAAAACCATTAAGGCCAGGCATCTCCACATCCAACAAAATTGCGTCAGGTTTGGTAGTTTTGAGTAGTGATAATGCGGCCTCACCATTCTCTGCCTGAATGACATTAAAACCAACTTTAGTTAATACATCGCAGATGATTAAACGCATAGTGGCACTATCATCTACAATCAAGATCACGGGATTTTCTTTTTCCATAAATGAGTTACTCATCTTCGCTGATGCAGATTTTTGTTAAATAACTGGCAATATTCTCTAACTCAATGATTTGATCTACAGCATTCAATGATTGGGCAACAGCGCCCATACCAAAAACTATGGAACTTTCTTGGTCTTGAATCAAGGTGTGTCCATGAGCTTCTTTTAATTCCAATAAGCCTTCCGCACCATCATCACTCATTCCAGTTAATAAAATGCCAATGGCTTTTTTTCCACAAACGTTGGCAACTGATTGAAGTAATCGGGTAATCGAAGGGCAAAAACCGGAAACAGGAGGCCCATCAACTAATTTACAGATTAATTGTTCATGAACACGTTCAACTACCATATGTTGATGTTCAGGTGCTATATATACCGTTCCCTTTTGTAATGGTTCATCATTTACTGCATTTTTTACGGTAAGGCTTACATTCTCTTCAAGCCATTGTGCAAATCCTCGAATAAAGCCACGGCTCATGTGTTGGACAATCAGAATTGGTACAGGAAAATCAGGAGCTAATTGCGCGAGAATAGTGTGTAATGCCATAGGGCCTCCAACTGAAGCGCCCATCGCTATAATCTCGTAATGTGTTGTTTTGACATCTTTTGTTTTATACTTTTTGCTCTCATCAAAAATTAAATGGTTTTTCAAAGGTTTTTTGATGACACGAATATCAGAAAGGCTGCGTAGTGTATTAACGATGTGTTGCCTGCTTTCCTCAAAAGAGGGAGAAAATACATTAACAGGCTTTGCCAAAGCAGTTAATGCTCCTGCCTCAAGAATATGGAATGTGGCATGGAGTGATTCATCATTCACCAGAGAACTGATCACGACAATTGGTGTAGGATTTTGAGCCATAATAAGACGTGTGGCCTCGAGTCCATCCATGATGGGCATTTTAATATCCATGGTAATGAGATTGGGTTTTAACTTTTCAGTTAATTCAATAGCTTCCTTGCCATTTTTTGCGATACCAATGACTTCCATATCTTTTTCAGATTCTATAATGTGTTGAATTATTGCAACTTCTGTTGGTGAATCATCAACAATTAAAATTTTTATCATAGATAGTAGTTCACTATAGCAGCATTCTCTTTATAATCTCTGAAGAGTTTAATACGAAATTAATTTGATTGTTGCCTGTCAAGGTCGCTCCAATGACACAAGGTATATTTGATAAGGGTTCTTGCAACGGTTTGAGTACAATTTCCCTTTCACCAATAATTTCGTCGACAAGTAAGGCAATACGATCCCCGTTTTTTTTGATGATTACAACAGAGATATGTTCTGTTCTATTTTGTTTTTTTTCATCAAGATGGAGTACCTTAGACAAAGAGCATAACAAAACCGGTTGTTCTTTGACAAGAACAGAAGGGCTTCCTTCCACGGCTATAACCTCATGTTTCTTTAATAACATGACACTTTCTACCGAGTTGGTAAGGAGCACAAATATTTGGTTATTGCATGAAACAATCAATCCGCGTTCAGTCGCTAATGTAAGAGGAACTCTCAGAAAAAAGATGGTTCCTTTCCCTGGTTTGCTTTCAACACTGACTTGGCCTTTTAAACGGAGTAAATTGGATCGCACCACATCCAAGCCTACGCCTCGACCAGAAATATCGGTTGCAATTTCCCGAGTAGAAAAACCAGGACGAAAAATAAGCGCATAAAGGTCTGCTTTTTTCATATTTTCAAGCTCAGATTGGGTGATGATGTTTTTTTGCAGTGCTGTGCGAATTAAATCATTCGTTTTAATTCCGCTCCCATCATCAATAATTTTAAAGACAATCTGATTGTCTTCTTGATTTACATGAATCGAAATATTTCCTTGTGCTGATTTGCCAGCAGCTTTACGAGCCTCAGTATTTTCTATGCCATGATCGATTGCATTACGTAGCAGGTGTACTATAGGATCTTTTAAACCATCAAGTATCATTTTATCCATTTTTACATCATTGCTATTTATTTCAAGATTGACTTGTTTTTTTAGCTCATGCGCCAAATCACGTACAATTCGTGGCAAATAACGTAATTGCGTTGTTACCGGTACAAGACGTAAAGTACGAATTTCATCTTGGAGCGCATTTAATAAAATAGATAATTCGCTAACAGAGGTATGCAACTCCCTTTGCATTAAATGAGTTGAATTATTGATTTCAGCTAATTCAACAAGGCTCGTAGAGAATAGGGCAGTTAATGAGCCCGTTTCATTTTGCGAAAAAGTGTTGAAATTGGTTTTATCTTTTTTCCATGATTGCACCAGATGATCGATTTTGTAATTCATCTTGGTCAATTTGGAATAGTATTCTTCAATAGCAATTTTAATGGCTTGGATTTCTTCAGTATAAACTGAAACCCGATCTAAATTTTGCAAAGAGACACGTATTGAATCAAATTCATTTGTTTTGCTCTGTATTTCATGAGTCTTAGGCGCTTTTTCAAGTTTCGGCGATGTTTCAACCGTTGGTTTTGATGGGGATAGTATTTCTTGAGCAGGCGATTCTGTATAGTATTCAAGTTGTCGCAAGTGGTTTGCTAAATCAAAAGATAATGGTTTTTGTTCCGTATAGCATTGCATTGCTTCATTCATGTAATCGATCGATTGCAGACACAGGTTAATGAGCTCAGGAGAAATTTTAATACTTTTTTTCTGGATCGCTGCAAATAAAGTTTCTATGTGATGGGCAATCTCACCAATATCATTAACGCCTATACCTCGTGCAGATCCTTTGATGTTATGAGCCACACGAAAAATTTCCTCCAGTAAACTCTGGAATTCTTGTTCTGATTTAGTCCCCTTTTCAAGCTGCAGCACACCATTCGTGATCGTGACTGAATTTTCTTGGAGTTCTGCTTTGAAAGTTTCAATAAGTTTTTTTATAAATTCATTATCCGCAGCATTTGCCGGAGGCGTCACTGGGGCAATAGGCTCAGATAAAGCTGGTTTTTCCTCTATAATTTGAATTTCTTCTTTTTTTTCTTCTTCATGATTTAATGCGTGTTGTAGTTGTTGTAATAATGCATGCAGCTCAGCTGAAAGCGGTTTTTTTTCTATAAAATTATGGAGCGTTTCACGCATTCCCTCTATGGCTCGAAATGTTAAATTAATTCGTTCAGGGGATACGACTTGCGAAGGCTCAAATAGTTTTTCAACATACTCGGCAATTTTCCCTAGCTCATCAATACCTACAGAAAGTGCTGATACTTTAATATTTCGCCCTGCACGAGAAATCTCCTCCATCATCTGATTTAAATGACTCATTGATTCGCCGTGCTTCATCTTTTTTAAATGATCGGTGATGAGCGCTAATAATGATTCAAGTTCCGTACTAAATGTTTCAAGCACCTGCTTTAATAAAGGATCGTCTGGAGTCATATGGGTGTGCTCCTAAACTTTATAAAAATTCACATCATCCTTTAGATGTTTGGCAATATCATCCAAATTATGAATAAATGCCATCATCTCTTTTATGCTGCTGGAAAAAGTTGAGGTAGTACGATTAATTTCATTCATGCTCTCAACGATTTGTTCAATCCCAACAGCTTCTTGACGAATGGCTACTTCAATATGCTGGCTCGAAATCGATGCTTCATTAATCATTTTACTTAGGGCTTGAATGACATGACCTGCTTTCTCAATGAGTTTAATCCCTAGATCAAGAGTTTTAGCACCTTCCTCTGTAACGGTGACTGCTTTTTCGGTAGTCCGCCGGATATCTTCGAGAATTCTTTGCACCTGTACAGTTGACTGTTCTGATTGCTCAGCGAGATTTCTTACTTCAGTTGCCACTGCAGCAAAACCTTTTCCTGCTTCTCCTGCTTTGGATGCTTCAATCGATGCATTCAATGCCAACATCTTTGATTGTTGGGCAAGTGTGTTTACTACGGAGGTAATGTCGCCAATTTGTTGGGTGTGATTACTTAAATCAAGAATGGTTTGTGCAATAAGCTTCATCTTTTCCTCTGAAGCTTTAATCCCCTGAATACTTTGCTCTACTGACTCTGTGCCTAGTTTTCCTTGCTCATAAGTGTTTTTCGCTACTTCCCGCAGAGTTTGTGCTTTAGCCATAGTTTGTTTTGAACTCTTATCTATTTCTTCCAATGACGCACTGATTTCATTTATAGCTGATGCTTGCGAGGTAATTCCTTCTGCTTGTTCATTTGCGGCTGTGAGTACGGTTCCTACCATAGTGACGATGTCATTGCTGACTTTGCTAATTTTTTTGGTAATTGATGCCAGCCCATCAGTCATTGAATTTAAATCTTTACCCAGATCTTGTAAGATGTCCTCTTTGTCTATTTCAAGACGCTCTCTAAGATCGCCTGCAGCAACTTTACTGCTATGCACTCTAAATTTTTTCGATGAGTTGACCAGTTTTTCAAACAGCTCTCGTGATTCTTCTTCTTTAGTCTGAAGAGTTTCCTCATTTTTCCTAATCGCTTCTTGCATGGTTTTTAGCGATAAAAGCAGCTTGCCTAACTTATCTTCAGATTGGATTTGAATTACTACGTCACGTTCACCTGCTGCGATTCGTTCAGCGATGTTAATTGCTTTATCTACAGGAATTGATATAGCTCGTTGGGTTATATAAGGAATGATAATGGTTAATAGGATAGCGAAAATTAATAACAAATAGGCAGAGTGTTCTAAGGAAGCTAAATTTTTATTAATTATATTTGTATTCTTCTCAACTTCTTGCGCTAATGAATTAAATATTCCACCGACTCTGCTTTTTGTTTGAGTAGAATAAACGCCATCAAGCATGTCAATCATTACTTTTATGATGTTTCTGGTCTTATTCCTACTGTTTTCTACATTATTGGGATCATTGGGGTTTCTAGGAGCATTTATTATTGCTATTTGAGTATCATAAAGAACTTGATACAAGTCTTGTAGCCTATCCCATTCTTGCCGTAATTGTTGATCACCTAACGAGTGCATAGCTTGATCCCACTGGTTTCTACTCTCATTAATTTCATTCCAAAGGTGTTCAAAAGCTTCTTTACTCTTAGAATCTCCCGTCATTGCCCACTGCTCAAGTGTATCTTGAGTCTGGAGAATTTGACTGTCTAGAACTTGGGGTAAGCTTTCATAACTAATTTTGTGACTAAGCTGAACTATGGAGTGAACTTTGGGTATTAAGAATATAATTAATAGTATTAATGGTAGGCTAAGGGCCATAAATCCAATAAGCAAGCGAGCACGTACAGTAATAACAAAGCCTCGTTTATTCCTATTAGTTTCCATGACCCTCTCCTATCTTGTATAAACGCGTTTTAATTTCTTGGCTTAAGCTTGATATAAAAGCCTCCATATTAATGATTGCTGTGACAGCATGATGTAACCCTAGAATATATTCTGAATTGGTCACGGTTGCAGAGGTTAGAGGAGCAGCTAATTGACTTGGCAGATAAGTCTCACTACCCTCGATGCGGTAAACAAGTAAGCCAAGAGTTATACTAGTTGCATGAACAACAATAATAAATTGATTATCCTGTTTGAGATGGTGACTCGAATGATTTGGATGAAAGAATTTGAGGAGATCCACTACTGTAATCAACGCACCACGCCAGTTGATTACTCCAGCAATAAAATTGGGTGCGAAAGGAGGATGTGCCATGGAGGTATTATGCAGAATTTCTTGCACGTATTGATAAGAAACTCCATAAATTTCATTTTTGCTTAAGCTGAAGCGAACAAAGGCAACACCATGATTTTCACGGATGTCTACTTCCTGGTGGGCAAGTTGTTTTGCTCTTGCTTGCAGTATCTTTAATGCTTCCTCGCTTTTGGGCATTAATTCTGAAGCATGCTTTTGTTCTTTTATCATCATTCAAAATCCTTTTTTTGTTCCATCACCATTATCCAGTGAAAAATAGATTGCACCATCATGATGAAAGACAAGATTTGTCCCAGTCGTAACAATAGGATCGGATGCACCCAATAAAAGATAAGCATCTTCAGTCATGCATGCGCTTATCTTTTTCATAATTTGAGTAACCAGCTCATTATCAAAATAAATGAGCACATTACGACATAGGATTAAATCGACCTCAAATATACCATTAATTATGGATGGATAGCGGTTATCACACAAATTAAGGTATTTAAATTGTACTAAATCACGAATTTCAGGCGACAGTATATGTGTACGATTATTTTTCAGGAAATAGCGTTGCATGTATCTCTCTGGAATAGAACGCATGGACCATTGTCCATAAGTGCCTGTTGTTGCTTTTTGCAGTGCTGCGGTATTGATGTCTGTACCTAATAAATAAAGATCCCATATATCCATATTGGGTATAAGTTCCGCTAACAGCATGGCAATGGTGTATATTTCTTCGCCTGAAGAGCAACCGGCACTCCAAATTTTTAAAGTAAAATCGTGTGATTTTTGTTTTATTAATTGAGGCAACAGCTTATTTTCAAGTAAATGTATTTGATTTTTATCACGAAAAAAGTAGCTTTCCCCCACAGTAATGGCTGCGACTAAATCAGCTAATAAAGAAGAGTTGCTGGAACATTTTTTTAATTGCTCCAAATATTCTTGAGGCTGATAATTGAATTTTTTGCATGCAGCGCCAATCGTTTTTACTAATTCTTGTGCCTGATTTACATGGATCACAAGTCCAAAACGCTTGTGGATTAATTCGATAAATGCAGATTCGAGTTTTTTTATGTCATTTAATATATTATTGCTCATGTTGTTACTCATGATTAGTACTCAACTGGTTAATTTCTTGAGTTAACTTTAAAGCAAAAACCCAATTGATGTTGAGTAATAGCGAAACACCGGTTTCTAGAGTTACAGCACCCAAAAAAGGTGAATTATTACTTGTAAATTCTTCATGAATTTCAATTTGCTGTTCATCAATGCTGCTCAATCCAAGTACTTTATCAACTATGAGTCCAATTTGATGTGTTTCATTAGACCTTTTTCCATCCTCTACTCGCACTTTACTCTCCTCAGCGACTTTGGAAAGAGGTTTATCGGAGCAAAGTAAGATGGGTATATTTAAAGGATATTCTTCATTGCGTATCAAGCCGGTACACATAGCTAAATCAAGTACAGGGATACATTTATTTTTAAGATTCATTAATCCTACAAAATATACTGGACATGATGGAACGATTTCCAGCATGGGCAAAGGGAGAATTTTCTCAATATAGTGCAGGTCCATACAAACGTGTATGTCATGCAAAAGAAAATGGAGAACTGTAAGGTTCTTGGGGAGCACTTTATATTCTTCCTTAATAATAATTTAGTAACACCATCACAGTGCATATAGGAAAATAATTTATTTTTATAGTTATAGATCTAATATGGTTAACGTACAAGGCAAGAGTAGGCCTTTTTGAAACCTTACTTTTAGAAAAGAGCAGGGATAAGATGTGCAGTATATGAAGCTTCAAGTTCATAACATCAAGAAATCAGTCAGTGGAATGACAAATCTGACTTTTGAGCTTCTTCAGGATTTTTTAACGCATCAATGGTATGTTGGAATGATTGGTCGGCTTGCTTGAGGAATTCTTCCTTTTCAATTTTTGGGCCGCCGGTTTTAGCATGTTCAACATGCCTATTCCAATTATTATCAAATTGTTCTTTTTCTTGGGGCCGCAAGCAATTCGAGTACATATTCGTAAGCTTATTTATATTAGAATTTTCATCCGCAAGGTTTGCTGTGGGGCGATTAACCCAAGTAATTTGAAATACCTGAGGCGGGCCAGGCGTATAATGAGTCTGTACATTATCCTCATCAACATTTAATCCAAGACCTTTCATTAAATGGAGCATCGCGTCTTTTCCGGCCTCCTCCCCCTTGGCTGGATGTTCTTTATTCGATAAGGATTGAAAAATCTCTTTAATTCCGGCATGAAACTTTGAGTCGACTTCTTGTGCTCTTTTTTTTATTTCTTCTTCGATATATTTTGCTTTTTTTTGTTTGAGGACGATTTTGTCTAATTCATTAAGCTCAGGGTTTTCAGGATATTTATTTTCGGCATCATCCAAGATTTTTTTTGCGGCTTCTTCACCCTCTTTGCCACCAAAAAGATAGGCCATTTGGTTAGCATAAGAATCGTCTTGAAATGTGTATCCGTTAACTTTTCCATCCTGTATATGAGTATTTAATAATTTGCCTTTTTCTTTCTTCTCGAGAGACACAATATTATCCTTTATTTGTTCAATTTAATTAAAAATTATAATTAATATTAATTATCTTATGATTGACTCTATGGGTTTTTACAAGAATTTTACAAATAAGTCTTAATAAGGATCAGGCAGAATTACCCTATTGTAAAACGGCTTAATTTTAATGTAGTTTTGAAAGCGCCACAGTAGTGTTTCGCAAGAGGCAATGTGGAAGTGAAGTAAAACCAGTGAGATAGGCTTTCATCCTAGCTATGAAGAGCGATGAGTTTGGATAGCCTCATTGCTCTTTAATAGCTAAAAAATTTAAAGATCAGCATGAATCTAAGTTTCTTCATGCGCAAAATAATTTAAATCCAATTCGCGAGCTGCCTTAACATCATCTAGCCGTTTGACCGGTAACGTATGGGGGGCGTCTTTTACCAAGTTTGGGTTTGTGGCGGCTTCTTCTCTAATGGTTTTCATGATGTGTACAAATTGATCTAACTCTTCTTTACTCTCAGTTTCTGTTGGTTCAATCAAAAGGCATTCAGGAATGAGCAGTGGGAAATAAGTGGTGGGGGCATGAACGCCATAATCCAGCAATCTTTTAGCAAAATCCATTGCTGTAACACCATACATTTTCTTTTCCGGACTTAAAGTGAGAATAAATTCATGAGAGGCACGTCGGCTTGGATAAGCTGCAGTAAATCCTGCTTTTATGAGTTCTTTAAGCAGATAATTTGCATTAAGCGTTGCAAATTCCGAAACACGGAGCAAACCTTCTTTACCGAGTACTCGTATATAAAAATAGGCACGCAGTAAAATACCAGCATTTCCCATAAAACAAGAAAGGCGGCCGATGCTTTGTGGATAATCTTGGTTTGTTGCCCATTGATATCCTGAGGCGGTTTTTTTCACTACAGGTAATGGTATGAAGGGGAGCAAACGCTTGCCTACGGCTACAGGACCTGCGCCAGGTCCGCCGCCGCCATGAGGGGTTGCGAATGTTTTATGCAGGTTTAAATGCATGACATCAAAGCCCATATCGCCCGGTCTTACCTTTCCTAAAATCGCATTGAGATTGGCTCCATCGTAATACAATAAACCACCAGCTTGGTGAACAAGAGCAGCAATTTCTTTAATTTGACGCATGAACAAGCCTAATGTAGAGGGATTGGTCAGCATGATGCCGGCTGTTCTTGGACCTAGTTTGCTTTTTAATTCTTCAAGATCAATATCACCATCTGCAGCGGTAGCTATTTCAACAATTTTAAAACCGCACATAACAGCAGAAGCCGGGTTTGTACCATGAGCCGCATCAGGGATCAGCATTTCATCGCGTGCTGTATCCCCTCGAGATTGATGATACGCTTTAATCATGGCAACCCCTGCAAATTCTCCTTGTGAACCCGCCATTGGCGTTAAAGAAACACCCGCCATACCGGTAATTTCAGCAATATATTCCTGTAAATGATGCAATGGTTCTAAAAGGCCCTGGCTATTTTCTTCTGTTGCCAAGGGGTGGCGGTTGAGAAAATTCGGCATTGATGCTGCTTTGTGAACTCCACGCGGGTTGTATTTCATGGTGCATGAACCCAGTGGATAAAAATTACTATCAATCGAGAAATTTTTATGAGACAAACGAGTAAAATGCCGTATCACTTGCAATTCGGAGCAGGCGGGCATTTTCGGGGGCATTTTTCGCTGCAGTTCAGCAGGAATGGCGTATTTACTGGTTGAAATTTTTGGTGCTTGGGCTGTTGCCTGCCGGTCTTTTTGGGATAATTCAAAAATCAACATAATTTGCCTTCCATTTTTTGAATAAATTCTTTAAGTTCAGCTCGATGATTGACTGGAGTAAATTCAATAAATTGATACTCGGCGATTTCTGCCAAATAATAAGGATCTTTTTTGAATATCGATTCCAGATAAGCTCGGTCAGTCGTGGCTGCAATAATAATTCCACCGGTACGTGGTTTCATAGGTCCTGAGACCAGTAGTAAACCTTGCTTATAATAGTAATCAAGAAATTCTCTATGTGCTTGCAGATACTTATCTACTTCAGTAAGAGGAACCAAATAGGTTAACTGGATTACAAACATGAGGCACCTCGTTGCGACATAATCGATTTCAATGTTTTTGCAAAAAGCATAATTTCTTCTTCAGTACGCATTTCAGTAGCGCAGACTAAAAGAGTATTTGCCAATTGCGGGTAATGAATCCCTGGCGCATATCCTCCAGTAATACCTGCGTCGGCTAATTGTTTTAATACCTGCTCAACAGGTTGATCGAGCTTGAGTAACGCCTCATGAAAATAAGGTGCAGCAAAAGCCTGCGTTACACCTTCAATTTGTGTTAAAACTTCCACTAACTCATGAGTGTTATGATGACATTGGCTGGCAACCTGGCGTAGCCCTTCTGCACCCAAAAGGCTCATATGAATGGTGGCTGCTGTAACCAATAAGCCTTGATTGGTGCAAATATTTGAAGTCGCTTTCGCACGGCGTATGTGCTGTTCCCGTGCTTGCAGGGTTAAAGTAAATCCTCTTTTTCCATCCTTATCCAAAGTACATCCGATGATTCGTCCTGGCATTTGGCGTACATGAGCCATACGAGTGCTTAAGAAACCAAAGTATGGGCCACCTGATGCCATAGGAGAGCCTAAAGGTTGACCTTCGCCACAGGTAATATCTACACCATGTTTCCCCCATAATCCTGGCGGTTTTAATAAGGCCAGAGATACAGGATTAACACAAGCGATACTAATTGTTTTGTTCTGATGAGCCCAGTCGCTGAGTTCATCTACTTTTTCCAGACACCCAAAAAAGTTAGGCTGAGCAATAACCAGTGCAGTGATATCTTCTCCGGTATATGGCTCTAATGCGGAAAGAGAAGTAATACCTTGTTTTTCATCAAAGGGTAAGGTTATCACTTCAATATGCTGGTTGCGCAGGATGGTTTCGATGGTTTCCCGATAAAAGGGATGAGTTGTGCCAGTGATTAATACGCGACTTGTTTTGCTGTGCTTATTAACCCGTACTGCCATTAAAATGGCTTCGGCTAACGCGGTAGCGCCGTCATACATCGACGCATTCGATACTTCCATGCCGGTTAATTCACAGATCATAGTTTGGTATTCGTAGAGTAACTGCAAAGTCCCTTGGCTCGCTTCGGCCTGATAAGGAGTATAAGCTGTTAAGAATTCACCGCGAGACGCGATATCCCACACTGCTGCAGGTATATGATGCTCATAGCATCCTGCTCCCATAAAGCAGATTCCATTACGGTTTTTATTCGCTAAATTTTGTGCTTCTTTTAACATGTCCATTTCATTGAGGCCAGATGGCATGTTTTGAAACCCTGCATATTGCAAGGACAAGGGGATTTCATCAAATAAAGCTTGGGTGTCTTGAGCACCAATGGCATCAAGCATGGTTTTGTTGTCTTTGGGAGTGTGTGGGATATAAGGCATGATTAATGTTCCTCAGCAATCTCATTTTGATATTGTTCAGCGGTTAATAAACCATTGATTTCGTCAGGATGACTGGGTTTCAATTTGACAAGCCAACCAGCAGCATAAGGGTCAGAATTAACAAGAGCTGGATTTTCGACAACCACTTCATTGATGGCAGTAACAACACCGCTAATAGGAGCATAAAAGTCAGAAGCCGCTTTTACTGATTCTACAACGCCAAGCTCTTCACCTGCACTTACTTTATCCCCAATTTCTGGCAATTCGACAAAAACCATATCGCCCAATAATTGTTGGGCATGATCGGTAATACCTATCGTTACTTCATTTTGCTCTTCTTTGAGCCATTCGTGGGTATTCGTGAATTTTAATTCATTCATTGTCTTATCCTTATTTAATTATACAGTCTGGGTACAGATTTTGCTTTTTTTCTTCCTGAGCTGCAAGTTTAGCTTTTTATTAACTTAATTCCGATGTTTTTAAATTGCCTTTCCTGCTTTAACAAAACGTGGCTTACCTACCTTTGCAGGGACTAATTTACCGCGAAGGTCTACCATCACTTCATCACCAGCTTCAATTGGAACCCTTGCTAAGGCTATGGATTTTTCTAGGGTGGGTGAATAGCTGCCGCTGGTAATAATCCCATCAGGATGACCTGGAATGATTACTCTTTGTCCATGACGCATAATGCCTTTATCTAATAAGGTAAGTCCTACCATTTTTCGCTTTATCCCCATTTGTTTTTGGGAGAATAAAGCACCCATTCCGATAAAATCACGATCTGCAGGTTCCCATTTAATGGTCCAAGAAAGTCCTGATTCTAATGGACTGGTGGTAGTATCCATATCTTGGCCATAAAGAAGCATGCCGGCTTCCAGTCGCAGCGTATCGCGGGAACCCAAGCCGCAAGGATGCACTCCGGCTTGCATTAAATCATTCCATAATTGGACTACGGCTTCTTGGGGTACAATAATTTCGAATCCATCTTCTCCAGTATATCCGGTGCGGGCAAAAAACCATTGTTCCACATCCACACATTCAAAATGGGTTAGCGTTGAAACGGCATCAATTTGGGCAGGATTAAGAATTTTTAGTGTTTTTTCAATGGCATTAGGTCCTTGGATGGCAATCATGGCCAATTCTCTTCGCTCTTGCAAGCCAACAGCAAATCCTTCGCTTTTTTTGCGAATCCAGGCTAAATCATTGTGTCGGGTCGCTGAATTTAGGACAACTCGATAATTATCTGAAGCACGTTGATAAACGATGAGATCGTCAATAATTCCTCCATGTTCATTACACATGCAACTGTAAAGCGCTTTTCCATTGTGTTCGAGCTGATCCACATCATTCGTTAAAAGCTTGCGCAAAAATTGTCGGCCGCCGGCGCCAAGAATATCAACAATGGTCATATGTGAGACATCAAACATGCCTGCATCTTTACGAACAAAGTGATGTTCATTAATCTGCGAGCCATAATGCAAAGGCATATCCCAGCCATGAAAATCGACCATTTTAGCGCCACATGCTTGATGTGTGGCATGAAGGGGGGTTTTAGCAATCATTGTACGTCCTTTTTCAATCACCTTGATGTGAGTGATTATACCTATTGCGATATATACTGTATATTGCATACTGCATATTTCTTAGGACTACTTTAATGATTGGGCTAAATACTTGGCGTTGGGTGCTGGATTTAGGATGGCTGCTCTTCCTTTTAATTATCTTCAGGCATTTTTGGCGTGATAGACAAGTTTTGGTGCAAGCTCAGACTTGGTTACAAGTTAAAGGCCGTATTACTGCGTGTGAATGGACTAAAGTAGGCCATAGTGTTTGGCCTAAAATTGAATATACCTATCAAGTTTATGATAAGAATTTAACTGGGGAATATTTATTTTTAGATACAGCTCATAATAATCCGAACAGTAAATATTCTCGTGGGGTTGCTTATAAGGCGGCTATTGCCTTTCAAGAAAATGCAGAAATTGATGTTTATTACAATCCTAACCATCCGGAACAATCCGCTTTAGATGTAACCATACCAACCAAATTAAATATTATTTTGATTTTGATTGGTATGCTAATTGTCGTGCATTTGGGACTTATTGCTTGGCGTTATTTGGCGTAGGTTGGCTTGGTGGTGATGCGTTTGGAGTAGAAGTGCTGGGCGTACTTGCGGGTGTTGGCTCATCTTCTTCAACATCACATTTACAAGGTTGTTTGACAACTGCTGATTGTAAACTGGTAATGCTGTATCCTCGTACCCCTTGCCCTGATGGTGCAACCATAAAATTAATGGTTACTTTCAAGTGTTGTCGTTGTTGATATTGGGGATTCTGATAAGCGACGATGAGTCCCATGGTTGCCTTCCAATGTGTTGGATCAATATTCGTGATTTCGGGAGGTGCGGTTGCCACGGAACTTACAGTGTATAGGTTCTTTTGAACATCTTCAGGTAATTTAGAAGCATTTAAGGCATTGCTGTAGGCTATCCAGCCATCAGCCGTAAAATATTTAGCGATCTTTTTCTGATCTTCGAGATAATTTTTATAGCTGTAGGTATAGGTAGAAACAATTGCTTCGTTGACCCAGACGGATAATTGAGCTTGTTCCGGTTGTGCATAACTTAATTGGAAAAAAATCGATAATAAAACAAAGACTAATTTGTTATTCATGAGAATATCCTGATTACCAGGGTTTGTTTACAACCCCTAAATTCATAATTACTTTTTTATAGTGTAGCTTATTCAATACAAATAAAAAAATCCCCGGCTGCTGCCGGGGCAAATCTCATGTTTAGATAATGAATCCAAACACTGCTCCGCTTAAGAGGGGGTAAAGCAGAGCTAAGCATTCGGGGGAAATGCTCACTATATTAGACACCGAAACCATCAAAAAGTTCAATTTTTATTCAATTTATTCTGACTAAGATAATCTAATAATAAAAATAATGGTGTTATTTAAGGCGAAAAGCGTTTTATTCAGCTGCTTTAAGCTATCGATTATGTTGTCTTTATGGTATTTTATACCTTGAACCTAGAAAAAGCAGCTGAATCTTATACACATCGCTAAAAAACCAGGCCAGGCCCTATTCCGACGTCCCGCCCCTACGACTTGTTTGCGGGGTTGTACGCGGGATCCAGAAGATCTGCCCTAAAACACTGGACCCCGCGAACAAGTCGCGGGGTGTAGAGATGTGATCAAGAGACAGAAATAAGCAGGTGGGCTCGTATTAAGGAAAACTAATACCGTGCGGTAACCAAGAGTTTATCTAATATCATTATTAAGTTTCACTTGAATTTAATTAGAAATACTGCGTTCATAAGTTGCAGAGTGTATTTGGGTGTCGACAAAGTTATTGAGGAGGCATTGTGCGCGAAAGTCGGTTCTACTTTGCTAATCCTGATAGATTTGGCCGATATATAAATCGTTGGGATTTGCTGCTCCTTATTCTGATTTTTTCTGTCCTGTTTTTTTTGGGTTGGGCCGGTTCGCAAATGGCCACTCCATATCGGTTAGGACAACAGATACCTATTTCTTTGGATCCTGCCAATCTTCCTTTTTATGCACTACGTACCGTACTCCGGATGTTTATTGCACTGTTTTTTTCAATCATTTTTACGTTCACGGTAGGACTTTGGGCAGCTAAAAATCGTCGTGCAGAACAAATCATTATCCCGGCTATTGATATTTTGCAATCCATACCGGTTTTAAGTTTCTTATCCATTACCGTGACAGGGTTTATCCGATTGTTTCCTAACAGTTTGTTAGGACCTGAATGCGCATCCATTTTCGCTATTTTTTGTGCTCAGGTATGGAATATGACTTTTGGTTTTTATCAATCATTAAAAACATTGCCGCATGATTTGCAAGAAGTGTCTTCCATGTTCCGACTGTCGGCATGGCAACGATTCTGGAAACTGGAAGTTCCTTTTTCCATGTCGAGTTTGTTATGGAATATGATGGTTTCTATGTCCGCAAGTTGGTTCTTTGTGGTTTTATCGGAAGCAATTTCTGTAGCGCATCAAGACATCAGACTTCCCGGGGTAGGCTCTTACATCGCTTTGGCAATCCAACAGCGTGATTTACATGCTGTAGGCTATGCCATTCTAGCGATGGTGATTGTTATTTTTTTATATGACCAAATATTTTTCCGGCCTTTAATTGCCTGGTCCGAAAAGTTTAAAACAGAGCCTTCGCATGATGGAGCTGAATATCAGTCTTGGTTAGTGGATTGGATTCGCGGCAGTCGGCTAATGAAGCAGTTTGCTGAGGTGCTTAATATTTTTACCGATCATTTTATCAATGCGCGCTGGCTTAGGATAAATGAAGCCAAGGCAATTAAGGAAATTGATTTTAAAAAGCAGAAGCGTCTGGATCGCCTTTGGAGTCTCTTGGTTTTGATCAGTGTATGCTCTGGAGGGTGGTTTTTATTGCGCTTTATCCTTGCAGAATTGAAAGTCAGTGATATTTTGCATGTGTTTTTGCTTGGAGCAGCAACAGGTACACGAGTTCTTTGTTTGATTTTTATAAGTTCTTTAATTTGGATTCCAGTAGGTGTTTGGATTGGTTTAAGACCAAGAATTGCTCAAAAAATACAGCCTGTGATTCAATTTGTTGCAGCGTTTCCAGCGAATTTATTCTATCCTTTATTCGTGATTGCCATTGTAGCATTTCATTTAAACGTAGAAATATGGGTAACACCACTCATGATTCTTGGAACTCAATGGTATATTTTATTTAATGTGATTGCAGGAGCATCGACTATTCCACGAGAGCTCTATCTTGCTGCAGATAATTTTGGCTTAAAAGGATGGATTTGGTGGAAAAGGTTGGCGTTGCCTGGGATTTTTCCTTTTTATATTACCGGTGCCATAACGGCGGCAGGTGGTGCATGGAATGCCAGTATTGTGGCAGAGTTTGTAAGTTGGGGTAATACTACTCTTAGAGCTACAGGCTTAGGCGAGTACATCCAAGCCAGCACAGCTACGGGAGATTTTCCGCGAATTGCGTTGGGCACTGCGATGATGTGCTTGTATGTGCTCGCTTTTAACCATTTGATTTGGCGTCCGCTCTATCGGTTGGCGGAAGAACGTTTTAACTTTAATTAAAAGATACCTATGTCTGAAACCATTATTGCTATAGAAGGCTTGAGCAAGTCATTTAAAAAAGCAGCGGACCAAGATTTGCTTGTGCTTGAAGATGTGAATTTCAAGCTCCAAGAAGGGGAAATCGTTGCATTATTAGGGAAATCCGGTTCAGGAAAGTCCACTTTATTGCGTATTATCGCGGGCCTTATAGCACCTACACGAGGGACGGTAACCTATCGGGGTAAACCTGTTACCCGCCCTGTTGATGGCATTGCGATGGTTTTTCAATCTTTTGCATTGATGCCATGGCTTACCGTATTAGAGAATGTGGAACTGGGTCTCGAGGCGCAAGGAATAGGCCGTGAGGAGCGCAGGCATCGAGCAATTGAAGCGATTGATATTATTGGTCTTGATGGTTTTGAGTCTGCATTCCCTAAAGAGCTTTCTGGTGGGATGCGCCAACGGGTTGGTTTTGCACGAGCACTTGTGATTAATCCGGATGTTTTATTAATGGATGAACCTTTTTCTGCGCTTGATGTTCTGACTGCGGAAAACCTGAAATCTGACTTGTTGGAATTATGGAAAGAAAAGAAAACCAATACCAATGGCATTTTATTAGTAACGCATAATATTGAAGAAGCAGCAACATTAGCGGATAGAATTGTAATTTTTGGTAATGATCCTGGGTACATCCGCGCCGAATTACCTGTTACATTACCGCAGCCTCGCGATCCAGAATCGCATGAGTTCCGTGCTTTGGTGGATAAAATTTACACTTTAATGACTACTGGCCCCAAAGAAAAGGCAAAACGTGCGCAAAGAGAACGGCAAATCGGTTTGGGATATCGTTTGCCTGATGTCGAGCCTTCAGAGCTGACTGGTTTAATTGAAACAATGACTTCTTTTGAAGAACGAATTGATTTGCCGGAACTTGCTGATGAGCTGATGATGAATATTGACGATCTGTTCCCCATACTCGAGACTTTGGAAATATTAGGTTTTGCTAAAGTTTCTGCAGGGGATATTCAATTGAGTGATCTCGGCAAACAATTTGCTGAGGCTGATCTCCAAGAACGTAAACAATTATTTGCGCAGAGATTGTTGGAAAAAGTACCTCTTGCCCGCTACATTCGTCGTATTTTAGATGAAAAAGTAGGGCATAGGGTTTCCGAAGAACGGTTTTTGAGCAAGCTTGAAGATTACTTAAGTGAAAAGGAAGCAGAACGTGTATTGCGTACCATGATTGATTGGGGTCGTTATGCTGAGATTTTTGCTTATGATTTTAACACTGGAATTTTAAGTTTGGAAAACCCAGGTAAAGGAGTATAACACGATACATTTAAATTCTGAATTTGTATTAGCAAAACTCGGATCCCGTTATTTCATCAATGCTAAAAAAAATTTAACTATTAGTTCAAAAAATACTTAAATCACCATTATTTCTTTGTTACTATTTGTTCAGGTTGATCTAAGGAGGGATATTTAGCATGCAACACAAGCAAGAATTTAATGAACATTTCAAAATAATCCTCCTAGGTGATAACTTTGTCGGAAAATCGTGTTTGCTGCACACCTATTGCGGCGGTAATGTTTATAGTTCCGACGAGTACATGGACACAATGGGGGTTGACCAACAAATTAAACGGCTTAACGCGTTTAATAAAATAATTCAATTGCGTATCTGGGATGCTTCGGGAACTCCAAGACTGCACAAAATAGTCTCACCCTATTTTCGGCATGTTGATGGTGCCTTGATTTGTTTTGACTTAACCAATAAAACCTCTTTGCAGCATACGAAAGAACATATTGCGCGTTTAAAGGAAATTAAAAAAAATGTTCCTATGATACTTGTTGGTTGTAAAGCAGATTTGGGGCAATGTAGAGATATATACTCTGAAGAAGCAAGGAAATGGGCTAGCGAACTGGGACTTATTTATATAGAGGTTTCTTCTCTAAAAAAAGAAAATATAGCACAACCATTTACACAAATTACAGACCAAATATATATTGCCAATCAACTCCATAAGCTAAAACCTAAATTAGAAGAATCTTTGAATGGTTATTTAAAATTAATTAACCCCAAGAACCGTTCAAGTTTTTTTGCAGAACAGAACTTGGATTTGACCAAAGAAGGTGCACTAAGAGAAGAGTATAAAATGCTTTTTGATACATTGTTTCACTTGCGTAGTGTGGACGAGTTGGTTGAGGTGCATAGAAAAACAGCAGAACTTCTTGAACGTGCTGATCAACTTTATAAACAAGACAGTCCTTTTTTAAGTACCTTTGTATCAAGTTCACTCTCAACTGCACTGAAGCAAACATTAGATGTGTTAAGCGGATTATTGGCACATTTATCCGTTGCAAAAGAAGAACTGAAACAGCAAAAACCAGGAATATCTACAAGCTTGCTTTAACGCTTATTTGAAGGGAGACTGCAATAAAAGTGAAAATTAATTGTTGTTAAATCAATAACTTGGTTTGACGCTATAGTGGCTTCTTGACATAATTGATTATTGGATATGGTCTTTTTTCATCATTTATGAAAATCAATGAAGGCCTTAGATGGCTTAAATGGGGAATAATTATTGCTTTGATTACTGTTGCCTGGTTTTTTCAGCATGAAATTCCTACTCTAATCCATTGGTTGCGTTCATTAGGTTATCTAGCGGTTATTGGTTTTTGCTTACTTTATTGTTTTGCCTCTCTATTATTTTTACCAAACTTGCCAATTATTCTTGCAGCGGGTGCCTTATTTGGATTTTATTGGGGATTGGTGCTGAATTTATTGAGCGCACTACTCAGTGCGGTAATTGCATTTATGATTAGTCGTCATGTAGGGCTTGCTTGGTTATCAGGCAAAAAGAAACAACAATTAGATGGTTGGCTAAGACATATAGATTCTTATGGATGGAAATCACTCGCTTTGTGTCGTTTAGTCCCTTTTCTACCCTGTGCCATGATAAATTACGGGTATGGTTTCACCCAAATTAAAACTTCAGTATTTATACTAACAAGTTTTATTTTTTTTATTCCACTGAAAGTTGTGGAAACCTATTGTGGCTATTTGAGCGCAAATTTTTAAAACTTAATCTACTTAGTTAGGGATGACAGCTTTTTAGAGATGGCATCTTTGTTGATTCGTAGGGCATGAAAATACCTACGTTCCGCGCTTTATGCGCGGAATCCAGCCCGGTCTTCATATGAGATCGACTGGATGTCGTCCATAAGGCACGGTAAGTAGGTAAAAAAGAGCTGTTACGTTCAAGACGACAATTAAGATTTTCGCGAGAGGTAATTCAATATTTCCAATAAACGCTCTGAGTTACCAGCCATTTGTAAGTCCGTTTTATATTTATTATTAACTACGAAAGCAGGAACCGCATTAATTTGATAAGTTCCCATGAGACTCATCCCATTTTGCACGCGCATATCAATTGCTGGGGAGTTTTCAAAGGCACTTTTAGCAATTTCTTTATCAACGCCTTGAGTAACAAAGAAATTGATCATCGCTTGTTTTGAATCCAGTGGTTTTCTGTCTTCTTGTATGGTTTTAAAGAGTAAAGGATTCATTTTATCAGAAAGCGCAAGGGTCTTTGCGGTATAGTAGGCTTTAGCATAGAGTTCCCAGGATGGTTTGAATACTACAGGAACGCGTTCGAATTGAATGTTATTACCCATTTTACTAACCCATGCATCCAGAGGCGCTTCTATTTTGTAACACCAAGGACAACCATAACTAAAAAACTCTTCAATGATGGGGGGGTTATTTTTATTATTTGTTGCTTGGGGATTGGTAACGATTTGATAATCTTTACCTTCAACAAATGACGCGGCTAAGGCTATTGCTGGAAAAAGAAAAAATACAGCGATTAATTTTTTTAACATAATTTAGTTCCCTAATGTAACCCTTCAATATAATGTGCAACTGCTTCCATATCATCTTGACTCATTCTACTGCTAATATCTTGCATGATATGGTTTAAATCATTTTTTCGCTTACCGTCTTTAAATGCATTTAATTGCAACACGGTATAAGCCGCATGTTGGCCAGAAAGCACCGGGAAGCCAGCCGGAGCGTTACCTGTACCTTTAGGACCATGGCAGGCGATACACGCCGTAATCCTTTTTGCAAAATCTCCCCCGCGGTAGATTTGCTCACCTCGTTTAAGAAATTTTTCGGGAGTGCTGCCTTGAGCCAGAGGCATTTTAGCATAATATACTGCCAAGTCATCCATATCTTGCTCGTTTAGGGCGGCAACGAGCGCCTTCATTGTAGGTGCATCACGTAAATTACTGTCTTTCATGTCGTGCAATTGTTTTATAAAATATTTGGGATGTTGTCCCGCGATATTAGGCCATTGGGGATTTGCACTATTGCCTTCTTGACCATGGCATGCAGTACACACTACTGCTTTTTTCATTGTGGAGGGATTTTCTTGGGCAAAAAGGACTAATGGAATAAACAGAATAAAAGTGAGTACAAATTTTTTCATCGATTTCTCATAATAAATTTACGAAGTAATGGTACACTGCCTTGGTTGAAATACCAAAATATTATAATTCTTATGTCAGAAAATCCTTATTCTAAAGCAGTATTCTTAAAAAGCGCAGCACGCGTATCTCAATTGCCTGAGGATTCAGGATATGAGGTTGCTTTTGCTGGCCGTTCAAACGCGGGAAAATCAAGTGCCTTGAATTGTTTAACAGGCATTAAAAATTTGGCGCGAACCAGTAAAACCCCTGGACGTACGCAATTAATTAATCTATTTGAAATCGATGAAGTACGTCGCCTTGTCGATCTACCAGGTTACGGTTATGCCAAAGTTGCTTTGCACGTGAAAATGGATTGGCAAAAAAATTTGGCCCATTATCTTGAAGTCAGGCAAAGTTTAAAAGGTCTGATTTTATTAATGGATATTCGCCATCCTTTAAAAGATTTAGATCTGATGATGGTCGATTGGGCTTTGGAACGCGAGCTCCCAGTCCATATTTTACTGACTAAATCAGATAAATTAAGCCGTAGCGAGGTAAAGAACACCTTATTTAAAGTTCGTAAACATTATGAATTGGCAGCACATTTGATTACGGTGCAATCTTTTTCTTCTTTGAAAAAAGAAGGGGTTCAGGAATTAATTGCTTTGTTAAATCAATGGCTTGATTTAGTATAGCCTGGAAAGCAAAAATTACAGTATTGAGCTCGAGCTGGCTCAGAAACCCTCTATTCTATTTCACTGATTGTTTTTAGAGTTAAAAATAGAGTTCTTTTTTAACTCTAAAAATTAAAAGCATTGTTCTTAAAATTCTCCTCATTGCAAAAAATACATCCCAATCCATGTGCATTGGCTGATGCGGATAATGTATTTATCACTTAATTGTCGCATTTTCCAATACTTTCTCTGCTTGCGCCATACGGTATTGTTTGATTGCATCCCGATATACAGGATATTTATTACCTAAAATCGTTACTGCCAAAATTGCAGCATTAATTGCACCTGCCTTACCTACAGCAAGAGTACCTACGGGGATTCCTGCAGGCATTTGCACTATGGATAAAAGTGCATCAAGACCATCAGTAAATGTCGATGAAGGCATGGGTACGCCCAAAACAGGTATTATTGTTTTGGCAGCAACAACACCAGGTAAATGAGCTGCGCCTCCAGCTGCAGCGATAAAAACTTCAACACCGCGTTGTTCTGCAGATTTAAGATAGTCAAACAAAGCATCAGGAGTGCGATGCGCTGATAATGCACGGACTTCATGAGGAATGTTGAATTTTTCCAGAGTCAGGCTGGCTTCTTCCATGATGGCCCAATCAGACTTTGATCCCATAAGTATTGATACAAGTATATTAGACATAATTCCCTCATTAATTCTATTTTATATTTATCTTTATTACATCGTAGCTTGAGTGCCGTGATGTAAAAACTCTGAGTTCCACGGCCATTGACTTAAAGATTCTTGTCATTCCCGCGAAGGCGGGAATCCATTCATAAATTGGCACTATGCCTTGTTAGAAATAGGTTCCGCCTTCGCAGGAACGACATCTTTTTCTTAAGTTAACAGCAGTGAACCTGAGTTCTATCAGTGGTTGCAATCCTGTTTATTGCTTCAACCAAAGCTGGCCCTTCCAATTCTTGTACTCTTGCTTTCAAAATTTCTGAAGTATCATTTGGTAAAACAGGGCATTTTTTTTGCAAAATAATAGGGCCCGCATCCACTTGTGCGGTAACAAAATGTACGGTGCATCCTGTTTCGACCTCAGCACCGGCTATAACCGCTTGATGTACATCGAGATTCATTAACCCTGCATAAGCAGGCAATAAAGACGGGTGAATATTGATTATTTTATTTTCCCAGTTGTCGACAAATTCGGCTGATAAGATGCGCATATAGCCAATTAATACAACAAGATCTATTTGATGGAACTTGAGTATTTTGGATAGTTCATGATCAAAATCGACGCGGCTGAGGCCTTGCGGATTAACGAACATGGATTTAATGCCGAAACGCGCTGCCTTTTCCAAAATGAGCGCGTCTGCTTTATTACTTAAGACCAGCTCTATGGACGCAGATAACTGCTGTTGCTTCATTGCAGCGACAAGGGTATTAAGATTAGTGCCTCGAGTTGAACCAAGGACGGCAATGCGAATCATGAGGTGCGTATCCTTTGCATGTGGTCAATGCGCTGCTGAATTAATTTTTTTGTACCTATATCCTGACGATGAAATAAAGGACCTTCAATTAATGAAATTTCATCCTCAGCATTCATTTCTGCAGCAAAAATCGAATCGGCAATGCCAACATAGGCGGCGGTGCGCGAACCTTCAGCAATAATTTGCTGATCGACCTGATTGACTGAAGAAAGATATAAATGATCTTGGCAAACTACCTTTGAGAAATCAACAGCAAAATTTTTCTTTGGCGCATCAGGATAACCTTCAGGAACCGTATATTTACAAACAGTAGCCTTTTTCGAGAATATGACGTGATCTGCGCTAAGGTTGTTGCTGACCATGGCTTGGCATAGGGCAACAAAATCGGACTCCAGAATGGATAACACGTTTAACGCTTCAGGATCACCAAAACGGGCATTGAATTCGATGACATAAATTCCATTTTTGGTGGCAATAAAACTGCCATATAAAATGCCAATATAAGGTTCACCACACTCTGCAGACAACGCTTGAAAAACTGCATTGTTAATCGCTAGAGCTTCTTGGACCTCATTTGCAGTTAAAAAAGGCAAACAATGATCGGTGTCTGAATAACTACCCATACCGCCGGTATTGGGCCCTTTATCACCATTATAAGCGCGTTTATGATCTTGGACTAAAGGCATAGGAATCAATTTTTTACCATCAGCGAAACACATAAAGGAAAATTCCTGGCCGATTAGTTTTTCTTCGATAAGAATCGTCTGTTTTTTATCGAGAATTTCCTGGCAAAAATTTAAGGCTTCAGCAATTGAATGCAGATGTTCTCCTGCAACTTTTACTCCTTTGCCTCCCATTAAGCCATTTGCTTTAATCACGTAATTGCCTTCGCCTAGCTCATTAAGAAATGTTTCAATGTGATTCAGCGCTGCGAATTTTTGATAACGCGGCAAACCAGCAATGTGATATTTTTGCATGAGATCACGCGCAAATTCTTTAGAGGTTTCTATTTGTGCCAATTCTTTTTTTGGGCCAATCGTAGGGATTCCTGCTTGCCATAATGCGTCAGCCATTCCTTTTTCAAGCGGTGCTTCAGGACCGATGATTGCTAATTCAATCCCCCAGAGCTTTGCCATGGACACTACTGCAGCGCAATCGGTAATATCGCCAACACCATATTGAACCGTTAATTTGTGGATTCCTGGATTGATCGCCGTGCCATAACAAAACAAGGAAGTATTTTGTGGGGAGCGGTGTAATGCTTTGATGAGTGCATGTTCACGTGCGCCAGAACCAATAACAAGAATGTTCATTCAATGATATCCTCTTTTTTTGCGGGGGTACTCAGCCTGCTGGTTTCTCGTTGCTGCTCGAGCTGTTTCATTTTTTCTGCAGTTAATTTTTTACAAAAATAATCGCCGTCCATGCACGCCATGCAGGGCTTTTTGATTTGATGTTCCCCCCGTCGGGTTACTGCTTCAATCAAATCTTCATGGGATTGATAAAGTAACACATCAACACCAAGATAGGCGGCAATTTCATCTTCACTTTGATTGGCCGCAATGAGCTCTTTACGAGAAGGAATATCAATCCCACTAAAACAAGGATTTTTAAGTGGTGGTGATGTGGACGCAAAATAAATGTTTTTGGCGCCAGATTCTCTTACCATCTTGACTATTTCCCGGGAAGTTGTGCCCCGGACAATACTGTCGTCGACAATCATCACCGTTTTATTTTTAATTTCGGTTCGTTGCGGCGTTAGTTTATAACGGATATTTCGACTTCTCGCCTTTTGATTGGGCATGATAAATGTACGGCCTATAAAAGGATTCTTATACAAACCCTCAGAGTATCTGATGCCTAACTCATGGGCAAAAGATAACGCTGCTGTATTTGCAGTAAAAGGGGCCGGAATGACGATATCCGGGATGAGATCAGGGTATTTTTTCTTCCACTGAAGCGCCAGATTTTGCCCCATACGTAGACGAGATCGGTACACGCTGACGTTATTGAGTGTTGCATCCGGACGGGCAAAATAAACATACTCAAACACACAAGGTTTAAATTCTTCGGTTTTCAGAACCCTGCGGTGTAATGTCCCATTAAGATCCACATAGGCTACTTCACCGGGTAAAATATCTCCCTTAGGTTCAAAGCCTAAGGCATAAAAAGGGGTTGTTTCTGATGCGAAAATAGTGTCTATAGTTCCATCTGGATTTTCACGCGTTCCCCAAACTAAAGGGCGAATACCATGAGGATCACGGAACGCAACAAGTCCCTTACCAATAATCACGGAAACAATGGAATAAGCCCCTTCAATTCGTTCAAAAATATGCGCGACTGCTTGCGTCAGCAATTCGAAAAAACTGTCATTATTTTCTTCGTTACTGGACGCATTGCTGGCCAGATTATCTGCCAGCATGAGTAATAGGGCTTCAGAATCAAGCGTAGAATTAAGATGACGATGTTGCTTTAAACGAATCTCGTCAGCCAGTTCCTGGTAATTGGACAGATTGCCATTATGAGCAAGTGCAATGCCGCGTGGGCTGCCAATCCATAAGGGTTGGACATCCGTTGCAGTATAACCGCCTGCGGTAGGGTAACGTACATGGCCAATGCCGATATTTCCCTGCAACACAGAAACATTCTCAGGAGTAAAAATTTCGCGTACCAAACCTAATCCATGTTTCGTATAGAAGCGCTGATCACAGGTCAGGATGCCAGCAGCATCTTGCCCCCGATGCTGCAAGTGAATCAGGCTCTCATACAATTCGTAAGCTACGGGTTCATGACTGTAAATACCTACTATCCCACACATTTGGTTATGCTACCCCAAGTAATTTGCAATATGACGCATGATTCGTTGCTCAGCAGGTTCTTTATGGTCTGCAAAATTGAACCTTTTACCTGTGATTCGTTCATACAATTGAATATAACGTGATGAGAGTTCTTTAATTAATTCTTGTGGTGCTTGTGGAAGTTGCTCATCGTGATAAGGATCTGAGTTTTTTGCAAACCATAACCGTAAAAATTCTTTATCAATATTTTCTGGTTCCAGTCCAGCTGCAATGCGTTCTTGATAGCTGTCAGCCAACCAATAACGACTGGAATCAGGAGTGTGAATTTCGTCAACAACAATAATTTTTCCTTGCGCATCGCGGCCAAATTCATATTTAGTATCTACTAAAATCAAACCATGATCTTTAGCAATTTCAGCGCCACGCTCGTAGAGTTTAAGGGCTAAAGCACTGGCTTCTAGCCAATCTTCTTCAGCCATCCATCCTTCTGAAACAATTTCAGCCGGAGTAATAGGGCGATCGTGAATTTTTTCTTTGGTCGTCGGAGTTAAAACAGGTTGCTCCAATTTTTGATTTTTACTTAAGCCTTCAGGAAAGGTAATGCCACAATAGTTACGTACTCCATTTTGATATTGAGTCCATAAAGAAGTACTGGTCGTGCCGCTGATATAACCTCTGACTACAAACTCAATCGGAAAAACAGTACATTTTTTGGCAATAACGACATTCGAGTCGGGAACAGCAATAATGTGGTTAGGGATAAGGTTTTGGGTTTGCTCAAACCACCAGGCACTGGTTAAATTAAGTACCGCGCCTTTATAGGGAATGAGTGCGAGATGTCGATCAAAGGCCGTGAGTCTATCTGTAGTAATGAGCATAATGGCATCACCAAGATCATACGAATCTCTTACTTTTCCTTGATATTTTTTCCCTACAGGCAAATTCGTTTGATCAAGGCAAAAAGCTAAAGCTTCGCGAATTTCATTATCATAACGAGTGGTCGTAGCGGTAGCATTCATGAGCATAAGGGTTCCCGATAATGTGAGTTAATAAAATAGGGTCGATTAACGCAGAGACATTGGTTTCATCGCTGGTAAATTGCCATAAGACGCCATGTCTTATTTTATTTATTTTTTGTACTGCATAGTGGGTATTAAGCGTTTGTAGTGTTTGTTGCCCTTTCAAGTCTTCTTTTGCACGCACCAGATAAGCTAAAGCATTTTGAGAGTCAAGCTTGCTTGCAAACACTTCGCGTTCTTTTCGATCGGAATACAAAAGTCCCGTATTTTTAAGTTGGGCAAACTGTTCTGCAGAATCACATGCAACTTCCCAATGCTCAAATCGATTTACCGTTACTGGAAAACCTAATCGTCTTAATGTTTTTTGTACGGTCAACGCTTGGTTATCGGTGATAATCAGTTTGACAAGGCAGATATGGCTGCTTGGAATTTTGTTGAAATGTTTGGGGTTGACTGTCATTCTATTCACTACGTCTTGCGACTTGTTCGCGGGATCCAGTGCTAGTAGGGCTTCTGGACTCCGCGAACAAGTCGCGGAGCGTAGGCTAGTCGGAACCTCACCTTCACCCAGGCTGCATTGATGTTCCTTGATGTAATCACGCATGGACGCAAAAATAGGATCGCCATTTATCGTGCGCTCAGGATGAGGCATCATGGCCATAACGTTCCCAGCTTGGTTGGTGATTGCAGCAATATTACCTGCAGAACCATTTGGATTAATGGGGAAATTATCAATGATCTTGCCTTGGGCATCACAATATAGAAATAAATTTAAGCCGTGTTTTTCGATTTCTTTTAATAAAGAATCCGGCATAAGAAATCGTCCTTGCGCATGGGCAATAGGAAGATGAACTAAATCTGTAGTTTTAAGATGGCGGGTAAACGCATTATGCTGGTGATTTTCTGCCAAGCGCATATGCACCCAGGCATTATAAAAACCTGTTCCTACTATTTTGCCGTTGGCAATACGCTTATTTTCTGTGAGCGACATACTGATATCATTTTGGTTGAAACCGGGGACTAAACCGGATTCAACGAGTATTTGCGCGCCATTACAGATTCCCACTACGGGCTTCCCTTTTTCGCTCTGTGCTTTGATTTCTTGAATTACCGGATCAAGTGCGGCAATAATTCCTGCGCGGGAGCGATCTTCGTAGGAAAACCCTCCGATAAGAATATAGCCATCCAGGTGACGTAATTTCTCTAAGGATTCATTCCACAAGAATTCAACAGGCTCCATGCCCACACGTTTTACAGCAAGCGCTGTTTCGCGTTCACAATTGGATCCTGGAAATTGAATTAAGCCAATACGTATCATAACAGCGTCACCTTTTGCTCTCCTCTTACAACCTGTCCAATTTCATAAAGAGGGAAAGTAGGAAAATCGCGGAGTACTTCGCGAACAGGAGTGAGTGTTTGTGGTGCTATAAAAAGTACTAAACCTGCACCCATATTAAAGGTACGATACATGTGTTCGTCATCCAGGTGCCCCAACTTGCGTAACAAATTAAATATAGGCAGTTCGGGAATTTGTTTTTTATGGATTTCCACAGAACAATGTTTGGGTAAAATACGCGGAATATTTTCCAGTAACCCGCCGCCGGTTATGTGGGCCATGCCTTTAATGGGAATGTTTTTTTCCAAAAGACTTAAAACAGGTCTGGTGTAATTCAGATGCGGTGTTAAAAGTTCTTCACCAATGCTGTGGGAAAAATCTTGAAATTGCGACTCAACTTTATAGCCGGCTACATCAAAGAGTAACTTTCTTGCGAGTGAATAGCCATTGGTATGCAAACCACTTGAAGGAAAGGTGACTACAAGATCGCCTTCACAAATCTCTTTTCCTTCAATCGCCTTATTTTTTTCTACGACGCCAGTAATGACGCCAACCAAATCAAGCTCGCCTGGTAGATAGGTACCTGGCATTTCAGCTGTTTCACCACCAACTAAAGAAATATGGTTTTCTTTGCAGGCTTTTACCATGCCGTTAACGATCTGTTCGATGATTTCCGGTTTTAATTTATCGTTGGCAATATAATCGAGCAGGGTAAGCGGTTTTGCTCCCAAAACAATAATGTCGTTGGTGGTGGCACTTACTAAATCAACACCAATGGTATCAAATTTTTGCATCATTTTGGCGACCATCATTTTGGTCCCAACACCATCAATGCTTTGCACAAGAACTGGATGCTCATAATCTTGCAGCAGGTTTTTGAGATCATACATGGCACCGAAACTGCCAATTCCAGTAAGGACTCGCGGCGAAAACGTGCTTTCTACCGCTTTTTTAATACTACGAACTGCTTCATTACCTGCTTCAATGTCTACACCTGCAGCTTTATAATCAATAATTGACATTATATGAGCCTCTCAACTAAACCATTTTTCCAGGCAGTTTTGGCTGCACTGATTGATAGATTGATAACCGAATTGATCATCAAGTTTGGGGTTGCTGTTGTTTCACCTATAGCTTGAAACGGTACAGAATATTTATGAAATATTTGTTCCAGCGCATTTACTTTTTCCGGAGAGACTTCGAGGATAAATCCGCCGCTTTCCGAAAACAGTTTTTTATCATTAGGTAACTCTCCGGGAATAAAAACATTCACCCCAATTTCATTTTTAAAACTCATTTCTGCTAGGGCAACTGCAATACCGCCTTCGGAAATATCATGTGCTGACAAAACCAGGCCTGCGTGTATGGCTGCATGTACTGCGGCAATTTCATCCGCAAATGCAGCAAGTTCGGGTTTGGGTAATTGACTGCCCAGCTGATTGTGCACTTGGTAATACACACTACCGCCACATTCATCTTTGCGTGCGCCAATCATTAAAAGCACTGAATGAGTCTCTTTGAAATCATAGGTTACTGTTTTGGAGTAATCGTTAATCGCGCCAATGCAACTGATGATGGGGCTTGGTGGAATCGCACCTTGAGCCGATTCATTATAAAGAGACACGTTACCTGAAATAATAGGCAGGCTTACGTTGCGATCGGTAAACATTTTTACTGCAGCACATGCATCGACTATGCCACGTACTGAATCAACAAACTCGCCCATTTGTTCGGTATTTTCAGGATTACCAAAACACAGGCAGTCTGTTAGAGCAAGAGGCCATGCGCCCACTGCAATGATGTTACGTACTGATTCAACAACTGCATTGACAGCACCCCAATACGCGTCAATTTTGTTATAACGCGGATTATGATCGACCGATAAGGCAACAGCAGTTCGTCGAATTTCTTCCGGATATTTATCCTCATTAAATGGAGTAATCACTCCAGCATCGGCCCATCCTGGTTCAACGAATGAACGACCTTGGACCTGTTTGTCATAACTTTCGTAAATAGGGGCACGTGATGCAATGTTTTCATGAGCAAGTAAACTGAGTAATTCTGCATTGAAATCGCTTACTGGAATATGTTCTGGTTCACTATAAGTGCTTTGTTTCGTACTGAAGGGGCGATCATAAAGAATCCCTTTAGTAATGTCTTCTGCGCGTGCGGAAACAATTTCTTTGCCCTGGGCCTTCACCACATATAAACCATCGTTTCTTATTTGACCCACAACAGTTGCTTGTGCTCCATCACAGATTTCTGGAAGAGCAAAACGTTCGTTGTAATGTTTTAGGAAGGTATCAACCAGTTCTTTGGGAACAACCCACATGAAGCGTTCCTGAGTTTCAGAACATAAGACGACAGCGGGTAATAAATTGTTCATGCTGGTTGGCACCAGATCAAGATTGATTTCTGCCCCATAGCCGCTGGCTTCCGCCAATTCAACGCTGGCACAAGCAATTCCTCCTGCGCCCAGGTCTTTGAAGCCAACGCGATCGATTAGATTTTTTTCGCGCAGAAATTCAAACATGGCATAATTGGCTTTAAGGATATGGCGTTGTAAAAAAGCATTAGGCTCTTGTACCGCCCCTTTATTTTGCTCTTGTTGCTCTTCACTCAGTGTTGCTGAAGCAAAAGCTGCACCGCCAAAACCGCTATTGTCTGTAGGTTTGCCAACTAATATAAATTGATAGCCTTCTGCATTGGCTGGCGCATAGGAATGAATAATGTGATCTTCTCTGACGACCCCTAAAGTGACTACAGTGACCAGACAGTTTTCATTATAGGCTTCATCATAATAAGTATCACCACCTAAATTGGGGATGCCAAGAGGATTTGCGTAACCCGCGATTCCTTGAACTACTCCTTGATGTATCCATTTTGTTTTGGGACGATTAATATCGCCAAAGCGCAAACTGTCGGCAACGGCGATGACCTCCGCTCCCATACAACAGACGTCACGCACATTTCCGCCTACTCCTGTTGCTGCACCTTCGAAGGGTACGAGCTGCGAGGGGTGGTTATGTGATTCATGACTCACTACGATGCCATAGCGCCTGTTTTGTTTATCAATGGTTACAGCAACAATTCCTGCATCTTCTTTAGGGCCGAGAATAACGTGGGGTGCTTTCGTGTTAAATTGGTTAAGATGTTTGCGACTACTTTTATAAGAACAATGTTCAGAACCTTGGATGGACCATAAAATACATTCCGCATAAGTTGGTGGTCGCTTTAATAAGGAGTTCTGAATGGTAAGGGCTTCATCGGGAGTTAGGCGCACGCTAAAACGTTGGAGTAATTTGGCTATTTCCTCCAAGGACAGCTGAGAAAAATCAAAACAATCCGGGGCTTCTTGCATTTTAGGGGATCTGACCTATAGCTAAAACGTCACCAATTTTAATTGTTTTTCGCTTATAAAGCAATACATTTTTTGCATTTACTTGACAATTTGGTCAAAAATTGAGAATTTTGGGGCGAGTGTTTTTGTAACCTGGCTGCTGCCCAGTCCAGGTTCAAGAGAACAAGATTTCAGGCTCAAAAGTTCAAAAAAGTAATTATATTAAATAAATTTTCTCTTATTGCTTTATGCTGGAGATAATCACAAATTTAAAGAGAAATCTAGTATTACATAGATAAATCTATTACCACATAACAAATTTTTTATATCACGCCTACATACCGCACTTTATGCTGAGAGTTCCTCAAAAAATTAAACAAAAAAATACGTATTATACAGTCTGCAGTGATATCGAAAGGTTGTTATCCCTGCGCAGGGATGACGGAATGTGCAGGGATGACAGAATACAGGAAAATTTCGCATTGTTTAGGATTACTTCGATTCCTCCCACAATTTCTCAACAATTTGTGGATCTGCCAAAGTGGAGATATCCCCAAGCTCATCCAGACTCTGGATTTCTTTGCCTGCAATCTTGCGCAAAATGCGCCGCATGATTTTACCTGAACGTGTTTTAGGTAAATCATTAGCAAAATGAATGACATCGGGTTTTGCGATAGGCCCTATTTCTTTATTGACTTGTTGGAGTAATTGTTCTTTCAAGGTAGTATCAGCAGTGAAGTCCTGTTTTAAAATGACATAGGCGTAAATGCCCTGGCCTTTAAGATCATGGGGGATACCTACTACAGCTGCTTCCGTAACAGCAGGATGGCTCACCAGCGCGCTTTCGATTTCTGCAGTACCTAAGCGATGTCCTGATACGTTAATCACATCATCTACCCGTCCGGTAATCCAATAATCACCGTCTTCATCTCGTTTTGCGCCATCTCCTGTTATGTAATAGCCATGGTGTAAATAGGTCATGCAATAACGTTGGTGATCGCCAGCGATTGTTCTGGCCATAGAGGGCCAAGGGTATTTGATTGCCAGAAACCCTTCACCAGCCCCCGCTATTTCATGGCCATGTTCATTGAGCAATACAGGAATGACGCCTGGGATTGGTTGACGCGCTGAACCCGGCTTTTTAATCGGATCATCAGCTCTGGGACTAATCATTATTGCTCCGGTTTCAGTTTGCCACCAGGTATCTACTATTTGGCATCTGTTTTGCCCTACTTTTTGATAATACCATTGCCATGCTTCAGGATTAATGGGTTCCCCTACTGATCCCAGTAATCGCAAGGAACTTCGAGAACTGGATGCTAACCATTCATCGCCTGCGCGCATTAAGGCGCGTATCCCTGTGGGTGCAGTATAAAACACATTGACCTGATGCTTATCAATGATTTGCCAATCTCTGGAAGAATCAGGCCAAGTGGGAATTCCTTGAAAAATCAAGGTCGTAATTCCATTACAAAGTGGGCCATAAACTACATAGCTATGCCCTGTAACCCACCCTATATCTGCAGTACACCAAAATACTTCATCTTTTTGACAATTAAAGATTAATTCGTGCGTGTACGCTGTCTGCACCAGATATCCTCCGGTTGTATGGACTACCCCTTTAGGTTGGCCAGTACTTCCAGAAGTGTATAATATGAACAGAGGATCTTCTGCATCCATGGGTTCGGGCTCGCAGTGGGGGCTTACATTGTCCTTAAGCTCATGCCACCAACACTCTTTATTTTTATCAAAGGCACTAGAATCATCACTTGTTTTTATGAGTAGTCTTTGTAAGGGTAAATCATGGCATGCTTCATCAACCTGTTTCTTTAAAGCAATTATTTTACCGCCTCGACTGAAATGGTTTGCGGTGATGAGACAGGTACATTCTGAGGCGAGTATCCGTTGTCTTAATGCGTTGGCAGAAAAACCGGCAAAGATGACTGTATGTACTGCACCAATACGTGTACAAGCAAGCATGGCAATTGCTGCCTCAGGGATCATAGGTAAATAGATGGCTACTTTATCCCCTTTTTTTACTTTTAACTGTTTGAGCACATTACTCATACGGCATACTTCAGCATGTAACTCAGCAAAGGTCAGGGTTTTTTGTTGGGTTGGCTCATCGCCTTCCCAAATAATTGCTGGTTGATTCGCTTTTTGTGGTAAATGCCTGTCTAAACAGTTCATGCTGACATTCAATTTTCCCCCTTTAAACCAGGTTACATCACCGTGTTTTAATCCCCCAGTGAGCGCTGTATCCCAAGGTTGAAGCCAATCTATGGTTTGTTGCGCCACTTCAGACCAAAATTCAGTTATTGAATCTTCCGTTGGCGTTAATTTGGGATTGAATAAATGAGCATGCATATTATACCTCTTCGCCTTGGGAAATTAGTTTAATAATTGCGGAGAAATCGGAATCACCCATACCTTGGTCAATAAAATGCTGATAAATAGCTGTTGCTTTGGCACCTAATGGAGTATTTACATTGACTGAGTGTGCTGAATCTTGACTGAGCAGCAAATCCTTAAGCATCATTGCTGCCGCAAATCCAGGTTTGTACTCGTTGTTGGCAGGAACATTTTCTAACACGCCGGCAACAGGTGCATATTTGGTCATCGCCCAGCATTGACCTGAAGCATTGCTTACCACTTCAAAGAGTTTTTGCGGGGACAATTGCAGTTGTTCTGCGAGAATAAAGGCTTCTGAAATGGCAATCATGGAGATCCCTAAAATCATGTTATTACATATTTTTGCTGCCTGCCCACTTCCTGCGCCGCCAGTATGAATTATTTTTTGCCCCATAGCTGCCAGGATAGGCTTCGCAGCATGAAACGCGTCTTCTTCGCCTCCAACCATGAACGTTAGTGTGGCTGCTCCTGCTCCGGCTACACCTCCAGAGACAGGCGCATCAACGACTTGCAGCTGGTGTTGTTTGGCCAGATTATGAAGTTCACGTGAACTGTTGACGTCTATGGTGGAGCAATCAATATATAAAGCGCCTTTTTTTGCGGTTTGGAACAGTCCATTAGCGCCGTGGCAAACGTTCAACACTTGTTGCCCATTTTGCAGCATCGTAATCAAGGCATCTTTTTCTTTGGCGACTTCCTGGGCGTTTTGCGCGATCAGGCCACCTGCTTGAGAAAAATGCTGTAAAGCAGATTGCTGTAGGTCATATCCAGTAACCTGATGTCCTGCTTTAACAAGATTGATAGCCATGGGTAAGCCCATATGCCCGAGTCCCACAAATCCTATTTTTGCCATTGAATTCTCCGTGTAATGTACCAATGTAGCCTGGGTGAAGGCGAAGCCGTAACCCGAGGGATTCCGTATGATAAACCCGGGTTACGCTGCGCTGCACCCAGGCTACATTAATTATTCTATTGCCTTAATCATGCGTTGGCATAATAAAAGCACTTTCGTTAATTTCACTCACAGGCCATTTACTGGTAACTGTTTTGCGTCGGGTATAGAAATTGATGCTTTCTTGTCCATGCATGTTGGTGTCACCAAAAGAAGAATGTTTCCAACCGCCAAAAGGATGATTGGCAACAGGGACAGGAATAGGAATGTTGATCCCCACCATGCCCACTTGTACGCGCTGGCTGTATTCACGAGCACTAAATCCATCGCGGGTGAAAATTGCAGTTCCATTGCCGTACTGGTTTCTATTGACTAAATCAAGCGCCTCATCAAAATGATTGACACGAACAATCACAAGAACTGGCCCGAAAATTTCATTTTGATAAATAGACATATCTTCATTAACATGATCAAACAAACACGGGCCCATGAAGAAGCCCTGTGGATGTTCAGAATGTTTAAATGCTCTGCCATCAATAATTAATTTTGCTCCTTCATTTACGCCTTTATCTACAGCTGCCAAGACTTTTTCTCGATGTGCTCCGCTGATCAATGGCCCCATATCGGTATTAGGTACATCACCTGCATTGATGTGCATCGCTTTGATTTGCGGTGTCATTTTTGCAATTAGAGCATCCGCTGTATGTTCGCCTACAGCAACAACCACAGAAATGGCCATGCATCGTTCGCCTGCGGAACCATATGCTGCACCCACAATCGCAGCAGCAGCTTGATCCAGATCCGCATCAGGCATTACGATACAATGGTTTTTTGCTCCACCAAATGTATGCGCGCGTTTTCCATAAGATGTTGCTGTAGTATAAATGTGTTGAGCAACCGGTGTAGAAGCAACCGCAGTAAAGGCAACAATATCTGGATGAGCGAGCAGATGGTCTACTGTCGTTTTATCACCATGCACGCAATTGGCAACGCCATTTGGAAGTCCTGCGTCACTTAATAATTCCAACAAACGGACAGGGGCAGAAGGATCTTGTTCCGAGGGTTTCAAGATAAAAGTGTTACCACAAGCAATCGCTGGAATCATCATCCATACTGGAACCATAACCGGGAAATTAAAAGGAGAAACGCCCGCACATACCCCTATGGGTTGTCTTAATGTATGACAATCAATCCCATTGGTTACGTCAGCGGAAAAATCTCCTTGAAGTTGATTGACCAGGCCGCAATGTAATTCCACTACTTCAATAGCTCGTGCTACAGAACCTTTGGCATCATCTAAAGTCTTACCATGTTCGCGGGTGATGATGCGTGCGAGATCCATTTGGTTTTTTTCTAATAAATCGCGGAACTTAAAAAGGATTCGTGCTCTTTTAATTGCTGGGGTTTGTGCCCATCCTATCCCTGCTTCTTTGGCAGTGGCAATTGCTTTATCACAAAGTGATTTGGACGCAAAATGAACTTGACCGACTACTTCTCCCAGAGCTGGATTATAAATAGCGTGGCTTGTAGTATCCTCAGTGATTAATTGGCCACCAATATAATGTTGAACAATATAGCTCATTAGCAAACTCCTTTTTATTATTTTTATCAAATTAAGTGATTATTGTAATTGTTTCATGGAATTATTTATACAATAATAACGAAGAGATTAGGACTAAAATAACCTCTTTTTGAATCGCTTTGCACCGGCGTTATTTTGAACTGGGGTAAGTAGTTAAGGAAATTAATCGATGGGAAAAGGAATTATTTTACGTGTACCTTATGGTACCGAATTACCACACGAAGTACTCCAGGCCTTAGAAATTCGCTTTCCTGGCTATATTCTAGAAACTTACCACCAGAAGCCCGATAATCACCGCAGTTATGAGCGACGGATTAATAGTTTTCGTAATGCGTTCTCCTTTCTTCTTGATGCATACCCACTACCGCCTCAGAGCAGCTTTTTAGCCAAAAGCACTTTGGAAGAATATGTAGGTGAATGTAAAGATAGTGCATTAGAAGCAAAGGGCTCACCGGATGAACTGCATGTAGAGTTGGAACGATATACTGCCAAATTACTGGAAGTGATTGCTTTGGTATGGGGTGTTTCTATTAAAGAAGCATTTGAGCTTTTGAACGAGGCGGAGCAGTATGACTTAATGCGTCATGGCCGCTATGATCTGGCAACATTAACGCCTATGAAGCTGGGAGAGGATGACTATATTATCCAGCTCGACGAGTCACTTCCTCCTTACTACGATCAATTTCTAAATGAATTAAAGCAAATAAAAAAAGAAAAATATCCGAAAACTCCACCCTGGTTTTATGCTCTTAATGAGTATCAACAAGCTTATTTTTGCAATCTGGATCGAGCAATCGAAAGCCCTACTGAAGTGGTTCATGATTTTAATGATTTCTTACTCAATTGGAAATCAATAAAAAAGAAAGCAATCAGTTTGGTTACAGACCTACAACAAATTGCTACGGGATCTTCACCGCTTCCTGCATGGTTTAATCAGCTGAGCCCGCATCTGCGAGAAATGATGCGAATTTTGGCGGCTGACCCTTATAATTTGGATAAAAACTTAAACCAGTTTAAAACGCTGCTCACCTCAGAGAATTTTAAGAGGGAATGCGCTGACACAGTGGGGCACATTTCAAGTATTCCACAATGGTATTGGGTATTACCTCATCATCAGCAGTTTTTCCTGGGGCATGTACTTAAAGAGTTTGAGCGGGAAGAAGATGCAGTTACCTTTTTATCCAGCCGCCATCGAACACTGCCTTTACCTGCAAATTATGCGGCTCACAGTTTATTGGCAGTAAGCCGTGAAGGAAAAATTCGTGAACTCTCCAAGAAGCGGTATCGCTCGAGCCATATTGCCACGCGTGATGGATTGGAATGGCCACAGGCAGTTCAACAGCGCCATAGCGATTCAAATCTTGCTAAAGTGATGGAGCATTCGAAGTCAGAGCAGCTTGCACTGTTACAAACGCTGATTAGTCCAATTCATGCAGCAGACTATGTGCCGAACTGGATAACGGATTATTTACCAACATTACCTCCGGATTTGGAGCTGTACAAATTAGCGCGAGCTGCTGTAGAACGGCGAGCAAAAACGCAAGCAATTCTCCAAAGCAATCACCCCTATAATATAGCAAAACGGATTTATTATACTCCGTCAAATGATAAAGACGGTTTGAATTTATTGGCTGTTGCGAAAAAATATGTTTCTTCGACCCCAGGGCTGCAGACGCTTTTGGAGCAATATAAAAGTGTTTTAGAGTCAAAACCAGGGACGGCAACGATTTTTGATTATGCTGGCAGAGAATTGTTTTTGAGTTCTTTGGAGCAGCTGATTATTTTGGCTATTGGTGGCTATTCTTATGGTTCTTGTGTGAGCGGCAAGGACAGGAAAGCGATTGAGCTTATTCACACTGATGCCATGATCCTTTATAAAGAACTCTATGGAAGCTGGCCTGTATTTGATGAACTTTCGGATAAAAAAAATCGCATTCGTTTTGTGTCCTTGGTCGCTGATTTGTATATGAGCCGCCATCAGCATGAACATGCAGGGCATAATGCGCCAGGATCCGAGGGAATAAAAACTCCTGATTGGTATTTACCAGAAGATATAGCCACTGAGATTACCAAACGCCTGGATAATGAGCGGGCGCTTAAAGAGGATGACCGGATTGCCACTGATAATGAAGTGAAAAATATTTTTATTGGCGGTTCTAAAAAAGTAAAAGAATATTTATTCCCTGGAAATACACTGCTTTGTCGTTTGGCTGCGCGACAATTAGGTAAAACAAATTGCAATCGGCTTTATGATGCCTTACATCCATTAATTAATGAAAAAAGCCTGTTTACTCCGATAGATTCAGGGTCACGGTGGTCTGCAGTATTTTTTCCTGAGCCGCCGACTAGCCCTGATGGAATACAGAAAATTTTTGATTTAATGCAGAATCCATCCGCTGGGAAAGATAATATTGTTCGGGTTGAAAAGATACTCCAAATTGCATTAGAGCGGCCCGAGTCAGACGAAAGCCGTACCGAGGCTACTAATTCAGTTTATGGTCGTTTACGCGCATTTTTAAGGCCAAATAATGACGCCCTTTTTCCTGAGTTAGTTGAAAAGACAGTAAAAGAATGGAGCGATTTGTTTACTAAGTCTAAAGAGTCATATCTTAATGAGGTAAATAGTTTATAAGGGAACGTTAGGATGAAGCAAAGCGCAAAGAAATAGGGGGTAGTATCAAACTAATTTCCGAGTTGCTCGCTTTGCTTCACTCAACTACAGTGGAGAAGCTTTAGGATTTTTTAATTAGAGTAAATGCTCAAGTCCATAGATTAATGTAGATAATCCTGTTACTTTCTGACATGACAAAACAATTCCAGGCATAAAACTACGTCGGTCAATGCAGTCATCCGTAATGGTTAGTGTTTCGCCTACACTACCAAAAATGACTTGTTGGCGGGCAATCACGCCAGGCAGACGCAAGGAATGAATATTGACCTCACAGTGTACTCCTCCGCGTGCACCAGGAATTAGTTCTTTAAGATGTAATTTGCTCTTAGGATTCTTTCGTGCTGCGGCAATCATTTCAGCAGTTTTTAAAGCAGTTCCAGATGGTGCATCTAGTTTTTGTTGATGATGTGCTTCAATAATTTCTACTTCAGGCAAGTATTCAGCAGCTTTGGCGGCAAAGAGCATCATCAAGACCGCACTTATAGAGAAGTTAGGAACAATAATTCCTCCCAGACGGCGGCTTTCACATAAAGCAGTTAATTCTTTAATTTGCTCAGGAAGCAGTCCAGATGTGCCAATAACAGGATGTGCACCGTGATTGATAATCGTGAGGCTATTTTGGTAAACACAATCTGCACGAGTCAGATCAATAACAATTTGCGCTTTAGTGTCTTTGATGGCTTGTGCCAAATCATCTTCTTTGCCAAGTTGTGCGACTAATTCAAATTCCTTATGGTTTTGCAGGGTTTCGCAGGCTAGGGAGCCCATTTTACCTTTGGACCCATTAACAATAACACGAGTTAACATAGTTCTCCTTTATGAAATAAGTTATTTTTTTTCTTTTGAGGGAGGATAGTGTGTTCGCCATGCCCAAATGGTTGCAAAAGGCCATCCAATCACTGTAGCTTGTAAGGCTAAGGAAACAAATGCTGCACCAGGATTATCATTCATTAAGAACACAATCCATGGAAAAAACACGGAAAGAAATAGCATAAACATTTTTTGTATGAAATTTGTCATATATGCTCCATACGTATTCAAATGATATATCGGGCTAGATATATCAACGAAAATAGTATCAACATCAGTGTGCTGATTAAAGCAATCTTGTTTTCATTATAGGACTATCAGCGCTTATTTTTCTACTTTTGATTTCCAGTTTTTATGTGCAATTACTGAACATGACTCAGAGTGCTTGCAAACAATCATTAAACATTGTACATTGTGCGCTCATTCTTAATGTGAATGATTTCATTTCCGGATATGACATTCAATATCTAACAAGGGTACTCTAATGAGAAGACAAGAGCTGCACCCACGCACTGCCGTTATTAATAAAGCTCAAAAAAATAAGTCTAAAAAGGCACGAACAGACGCATTATTGTGGCTCGCTGCAAATTTCCCTGCGGCATTTGATAATTCGTTACGAATCCGCCCGTTAAAAGTGGGAATTATGGATGATATTTTGCTTTTTGCGGATAAGGCAGAAGAAGTAGGTATTTCCAAAAGTAAATTAAGGGAAGCAGTAGTTTTGTTTACGCGTCGACTTGATTATTTGGCATGCTTAAAGCTGCGAGAAATGCGAGTTGATTTGTACGGGAATGAGAGCGGTGTAGTAACTGAAGAAGAAGCAGAACATGCCGCAGCCAAGATTAAAAAGCGTGTTGAAAAAAGTGTTAGAAATGCGCGTAAAATTCAGACAGAAAAAGCACCAGCTCAATCCAATTCGAATCAGCAAAACTCGAGTTTTCAAGCGAAAATAATGAGTCAATCACCCATGGCTGCAGAGGATCATTTTCCTACTTATCCAGCACGTTCTTCAACATACAATACGTTAAATGCACCGGCTCAACCGGCTAAGACAACGGCTGTAGTTGTGAAGCATAAAACAACAAAACAATATGATCCAGATGTTGTAGCACGTTTGAAAGAGAAACTGGGCTTGTCGCGAAATGAGAAAAAAGAAGAAATCACTGAATAGTTAATTGAATTTTTATAAATGCCTCGCTACGTACCGCGCTTTATGCCTGAGTGATCCCTAGAAATTTGTAAAATTTTAATGGATCTATCACCCTGCTCACTCCGTCATCCCTGCGTAGGCAGGGATCCATCCATCAAAATAGTTCATAACTCAATTTTGAGCGGGTGATGGGAATCGAACCCACGCCATCAGCTTGGGAAGCTGAGGTTCTACCATTGAACTACACCCGCAAAATAAATGGATGCGTATGCGGAGGTTCTACCCCGCAGTACACTTATTATAGATTACATTTAAACCCGAATAATCTCCATACTGTTTGTTCCACCTGCTGTGCCAATTACTCGGCCGCGAGTTAGTAAAACAAAGCTTTTCTTCTCCAAATGGCCTGTCTTTATTAATTCCTCAAGCACTTGTTGATTTAATGTTTCGGCAGCGAATTGATGATAATTCATGAATACCGGGAAAACATTATGGGCAAGGCACAAACGACCTATAGTTCGCTTATTAGCCGATACAGCGATAATAGGGACTGTACTTTGTTGACGTGATATCCATAGAGCGGTATCACCTGATTCTGTCAGGGTAATAATTGCCTGAATGGGAAAGTGATTGGCTGCGTGCATTGTTGCCATGGCAATTGCTTGATCCGCTCGGTGGTAATGACAAGTTTCATCCGTAGTGTGATAGTAAAAACTGGCATGTTTTTCAGCGCTTAAACAGATCCTATTAACCATGCTCAGAACTTTTACTGGAAACTGACCACTGGCTGTTTCTGCAGACAACATCACCGCGTCTGTTCCATCCAATATGGCATTGGCAACATCAGAAACTTCTGCCCGTGTAGGTTGAGGATTGTTAATCATCGATTCCATCATTTGTGTTGCCGTTATCACTACTTTGTCTAATCGACGGGCTTCGCCAATGATGTGTTTTTGAATCGCGGGTACTTCCGCAGCGCCGATTTCAACACCTAGATCGCCGCGGGCGACCATAATTGCATCTGCTTCCTGAATAATTTCAGTGAGGTATTGTAACGCTTCGGTGCGTTCAATTTTTGCAATAACGGGTATTTTTTTGCCAAATTGAGTCATAAGTGCACGGGTATGACGAATGTCTTCGGCATCTTTTACAAAGGATAAACTAATGTAGTCTACTTCCGCTTCAATGGCGGTGCGTAAATCACGTTTGTCTTTCTCCGTCATGGTTCTGGCTGCTAATCCACCACCCTTTCTATTTAGTCCTTTCAGATCACTTAAGATGCCACCTTCAACGACAACACAGTGAATTTTGGAGTTAGCAATGCTCTTGACCTCTAATTCAACTAAACCATCATTAAGCAGTAAGTGATCTCCTGGGGTCAGTTCACGCGATAGGCTCGGGTAAGCCACAGATACTTCATTCGTATCACCTAACAGTTCAGGGGCATTGCAATCCAAAGTAAAGGCTTGCCCCTCAACCAAAGTGATGGATTTATTTTTGAAGCGGCCAATGCGGATTTTGGGTCCTTGTAAATCAGCCATTACTGCCAATGGCCGATTTAATTCTTCAGCAATTCCTCGTACCAAAGCAATGAGCTGTAATGCAGAGGCATCTGCATGGGAAAAATTGATGCGTACCACATCAACACCTGCGGTTAACATAGCACGAAGTATTGCCGGATCACTACTGGATGGTCCTAAGGTGGCAACGATTTTAGTTTGTCTTAACATCTTTTGCTCGCTCCTGCAAAATGGCAACAGCTGGCAAGGTCTTTCCTTCCAAACACTCAAGAAATGCCCCACCTCCAGTGGAAACATAAGAAATTTGCTGGTTCAGATCATAAAGATCAATCGCTGCAAGCGTATCGCCACCACCAGCTATTGAAAATGCATCGCTTTCAGCAATTGCAATAGCCAATGCGCGCGTTCCATAGGCAAATTGTGCAAATTCAAAAACGCCAACCGGACCATTCCAAATGATGGTTTTGGCCTCGTTAATAATATCGACATACTCACTTACCGTTGTAGGACCGATGTCGAGAATCATGTCGTCAGAGGCAACATTTTGCAACGACTTGTTATAGGCCGGACAATGTTCGCTAAAGGATTTGCCTACCACAACATCACTGGGCAAAGGAATGTGGCACCCTTTTTCTTTAGCTAACTGGAGAATTTCACGTGCTTCTTGCAGCAGCTCTTCTTCATAAAGGGAGACGCCAATTTCAAATCCTTGTGCTTTGAGGAAGGTATTTGCAATACCGCCGCCAGGGATTAAATAATCAACAAGGGTAACTAACTGGCGTAACAAACTGAGCTTCGTAGAAACTTTGGCACCGCCAACAATTGCAACAATTGGTTTTTTGGGGGCAGCAAGCGCTTTTTCCAAAGCATCCAATTCGCGCACCAATAAAGGGCCTGCAACGGCAATGGCTGCATACTGAGCTACACCGTACGTTGAGGCTTGGGCTCTATGGGCTGTACCAAAAGCATCCATAACAAAGACATCACAGAGGCTGGCAAGTTTTTTTGCCAGCTGCTCGTCATTATTTTTTTCACCAACATTAAAGCGTACGTTTTCACAAACCACGAGTTCACCTGGTTTAACATCCACACCATTGAGGTAATCACTTACGAAATGAACAGGATAGTCCAAGTTTTCCTGCAAGTATTCTGCAATGGGTTGCATGGAAAAACGCCGTTCTATTTTTCCCTCTTCGGGGCGCCCTAAATGAGATAAGACCATAACTGCAGCGCCAGCAGCCAAGGCAGCTTTCAAAGTGGGTAGGGCTGCCTGTAATCGTTGATCACTGGTAATCATTCCATCTTTGATTGGAACATTCAAATCTTCGCGAATTAGCACCCGTTTTCCAGACAGGTCTACATCGCTCATTTGTATCAGATTCATCAGTTATCTCCAAACTGGGGTTTTAGCAACTCATCATTTGCTGTGCTGTATCCAGCATACGATTAGAAAAGCCCCATTCATTATCATACCATGCGACTATTTTTACGAGATTGCCGAACACCTTGGTTTGTGTAGTATCAAAAATAGACGATGCCGGGTTATGATTAAAATCGCAGGATACTAAAGGATTATCATTGATTTGTAAGATGCGACTTTTTGCTTGGCGTACAATGTCATTCACTTCTTGTACAGTGGTTTCACGCTTTGCGGTAAAGGTCAAATCAATCACAGAAACATTCAGAACCGGGACACGCATTGCAAAGCCATCAAGTTTCCCTGCTAATTCAGGTAACACCAAGCCTACAGCTGCTGCTGCCCCAGTTTTTGTTGGGATAATCGAGTGAGCTGCTGCACGAGCGCGACGTAAATCCTCATGGCTTCCATCCAAAAGCATTTGATCATTGGTATAGGCATGAACAGTATTCAATAAGCCGTGTTCAATACCTAAAACATCATTTAATGGTTTTACAACAGGTGCCAAGCAATTGGTGGTGCATGACGCATTAGAAACGATGAGGTCCGATGCTTTAAGTGTTTGATGGTTCACTCCATAAACGATGGTTGCATCCACGTTTTTTCCTGGAGCGGAAATCAATACTTTTTTCGCACCAGCAGTAATGTGTTGCATTGCTTTTTCTCGTTCAGTAAAGAAACCGGTACACTCTAAAACTAAATCAATGTTTAGTTCTTTCCAGGGGAGATTCTGCGGATTACGCTCGGCAATGATTTTGATTGCATGGCCATCAATCACGAGCATGTCGCCTTCAACTTTCACATCGGATGTGAAACGGCCATGTGTTGTGTCATAGCGGGTCAAATGCGCTGTAGTCTCAATGGCGGATAAGTCATTGATCGCAACGATTTCAAATTCATTTTGTTTTTTGGATTCAAAAATTGCCCTTAGGATACAACGGCCAATGCGACCGTAGCCATTAATCGCGACACGTATTGTCATATCACTTCTCTCCAATTTTAGTAATGAGTTACTTATCTCAAGTTAAGCTTCTAATCTTGTCTCACTGCCATTAAGTTAAGGATTTTTGTCATTCCCGCGAAGGTGGGAATCTATTCTTAAAGTGGCACTATGCCGCGCTAGAAATGGGTTCCCGCCTTCGTTACTTAACTTCATAGCAGTGAATCGCAGCCTGGGTAAAGACAAAGCCGTAACCCGAGATGTATGAGCGTTTCCCGGGTTACGCTTCGCTTCACCCAGGCTACAAATTCTTTAATAATGTTTTTGTACTAATTTTTCCAAAGTTTTAATTATATGCTCTACCGTAATATCCAGATATTGATAGGCTTGATTTGCTGGAGCCGAGACGCCAAAACGATCCAGACCAATTACTGCACCGTGTAAGCCAACAAATTGATACCAATAAGCCGAACTGGCTGCTTCAATTGCGATACGCGTGTGAATGTTTTGGGGCAATACCTCATCTTTATAACTTTGGTCTTGCTCCAGAAACCGTTCTGCACAAGGCATGGAAACGACTCTCACTTTAAGCCCGCGTGTTTTCACTTGTGCTGCAGCAGCAAGTGCCAGTTGAACTTCCGAGCCCGTAGCAATCAAGATGGCATCAGGAGTGCCTTCGCAATCCATAATGATATAACCCCCTTTTTTAATTAATTCTGCTGCGCTTGCACTGTGGGGCAATGCCGGTAAATTTTGTCTTGAAAGCAGTAAGGATGTTGGACCATTATGATGCTCCAAAGCGAGTTTCCATGCAACGGCTGTTTCCATTAAATCTGCAGGACGCCACACACTCATACCTGGAGTCATCCGCAACATGGACGCATGCTCAACTGGTTGATGTGTTGGACCGTCTTCACCTAAGCCAATCGAATCATGAGTAAAGACATAAATAACGCGTTGTTTCATTAAAGCGCTTAAACGTACCGCATTGCGCGCATAGTCGGCAAAAACCAGGAACGTTCCGCCATAAGGAATAAATCCTCCATGGACCGCGATACCATTCATGATGGCTGCCATCCCAAATTCCCGTACGCCATAATACAGGTAATTCCCTGTAAAGTCCCCGCCAGTAATGGCCTTGCTGCCGGACCAATCGGTATTATTGGAACCGGTTAAATCTGCGGAGCCGCCAAGCATTTCAGGCAGCATGCGGGCAAAATGTTCGATGCATTGTTGAGAAGCCTTACGTGTCGCAATGGCTTTGTCATTACTGCGGCACTGCTCAAAAAATGCATGGCTTTGGCTTTGCCAATCATCGGGAAGATCGCCATTGATACGGCGTAAGAATTCATGATGTTCTTGAGGATAGTGTTGTTGGTATTCATTCAAAAGCATTAACCATTGTTGCTCTTCTTTTTCCCCTTGTTCCGCATGATTCCATTGTTGATAAATGGTATCCGGGATAACAAAAGGCTCATGGTTCCATTTAAAAAATTCGCGTACCTTGGCAACGTCTTTGGCACCTAATGCAGAGCCATGAGCTTTTTCACTACCAGCTACGGAAGAACCGAGTCCGATTACTGTTTTGCAGATAATCAGCGTGGGTTGCGTGGTATTGGCTTGCGCCTTAAGAATGGCTTGCTCAATCGCATCCATATCGTGGCCGTTAACTGCCTCGATGACATGCCATTGATAGGCTCTAAAGCGTTGTGCTGTATCATCAGTAAACCAAGATTCGACTTTACCATCAATAGAAATTCCATTGTCATCATAGAAAACAATCAGCTTTCCTAAACCCAAAGTACCCGCCAGCGAACACGCTTCATGAGAAATACCTTCCATGAGACAGCCATCACCAGTAAAGGCATAGGTATAGTGATCCACCAGATGCAAATCATCGCGATTGAAGTGAGTTGCAAGAACGCGTTCTGCCAAAGCCATGCCTACTGCATTGGCTAAGCCTTGCCCTAAAGGACCGGTAGTGGTTTCTACTCCAGGAGTGTGGCCAAACTCTGGGTGCCCCGGCGTTTTCGAATTGAGTTGACGAAAATGCTTCAGATCATCTAATGAGAGGTTGTAGCCGCTCAGATGCAGCAATGAATAAATCAGCATGGAACCATGCCCATTGGATAATACAAAACGATCGCGGTTAAACCAATGAGGATTTTTCGGATTGTGTTTTAAAAACTTCTTCCATAAAACGGTGGCAATATCAGCCATGCCTAACGGCATTCCTGGATGTCCTGACTGGGCTTGTTCTACTGCGTCTACACTTAACATGCGAATGGCATTAGCTAATTCTTTGGAAAGATTCATGAGTTCTCTTGTACACTTAACTAGGTGTGCTATTGTCGCTCAGAAGACATGAATCAGCAAGAAAACAACTTCATTTTTGACTATTTTTTTTCAAAAAGATTGAATTTTGCTCCATTGTCATATTTTATGAGCATGCTAACGATAAATTAACCTAACTATAATTATAGCTCGAATCAGGCAAATCATGGAGGGCTTGCTGATGAAAACATCACCTTTAGTCTTGCCAAATACTCACGCATAGAAACAATAAAAAATGTAAACAGTTCATAAATTTTCTTTTTGTACAGATTTATATATAATCAGGTCTATTTTTTTACTTTTAAAGTTATTTATAGACAGTAAGCGAATGATTAATATAATATTGTCTATTTGATATCCCAAAAATATATTTTAGGACATCATGACCCCACTAATTCGACATTTGCATGAAACCTTTCCTGAGCTCTCTCTTGCTCAGGCTGAAAATCCTTTGAATTGGACGTTCACCGAAAATATTAAAAAATTAGGTCCTGATTTTTATCGTCAAATCATTCCGATGCATTTAGTGATGAACCTGGAATATAGTCTTTTGAGGCAACAACTCAGGGCTAAATTTCTCTCTCCAAAACTCATAGATAGGAAAGAACTACGCGAACAATTGATTGCTGCATTGATGATGGCTGAACTCTTGGAGCACATCTATCAATACTACATGGACATACCAAGAGAAGTGCTTAGCTTGCGCGCGCAACAAAATCTGTACCGTGAATTATTGGCAGAACTTATTCCCAGTTTTCCTCAAAAGCCAAAAGAACCCCCTGAAAATTTTTCCTTCACCCAAGAATTACGCAATATCATCCTGGACATCAATTTATGGCGTCTTTTCATTGTTCGTTCAAAACGCGCATTGGATCTTCTTGCTTTGGTGCATACAGAATCACAATCATACCTTCGTTTTGTAAAAATCATGGATGCAGCAATGGATCCGTTTCTTATGCACTTGGCCTGGTTTTTTTGGTTACCACGTCTGGCAGTGAATTTCTATTCTTTATTGAAGCATACTATTCCTGGTTGGTGGATGGATGAGCACGAAAAGTCATTAGGCTGGATGGTGCGCTTTAGTGCGCAAATTAAACGGCGCTATTTTGAATTTGGGAATGATATTGTTTGGGTTAGTTCAGGTCTGATTAATACGTTTTATTTAACCGGAGCATTAGCTCCTTTTGCATTCTACGTATCCCTTGCTGTTTTTGCTTTTGATGTCATTTGGGCGATGACCCGGGCTTATGTTGAGTTGAGTCGTTTGTATGAACTGCGCTCGCAATACACCGCGATGCTCGACAAACCGCATACCCTAAAAGAGGAACGCCAAATAAAAGAACATCTTAAAGCCATAGATAAGCAAATCGCTTTAGAACAGTTTCGTTTAGGCTCACATGTCGCGACTACGGTCTTTATTTTTTTAGGGATGTGTATGGCTCTTCCCGTATTTGCCGTGAATCCGATTTTACCGTTCATTGGGGCGCTTATCCTAGTTACAGTTTGTCTTGTTAATTTTGCCCTTACCGAAGAAGTAGCCAACAGGCGGCCTAGGGATACCCTAGATCGTTCCTCCGCATTATCCAGACTAGGTCTTTTTAGCACTAAAGCGCCGCCTACTGTAGATTTGGATGTCACTCCTGAGCATGATGAGGAAGATATGGATCCAGATATGGCACTATGTTGTATTTAATTTCCTGAGAATGGCCTATATCGATGATTTCATTGAGGTATAGAGGCTTTGTGAATTGAATGCTATGCTTTAGGTCTTGTATCTATTTTTGAAGGTAAAGCATGTCAGTAACTGTAGGACTACCCCAATTTAGCCGTATCGATGTCAATCATTTTCAATCTCATCTGGATGCCATGTTAAAAAAACATTTGGAACAGGTTGAGCGCTTACTCAAAGAAAATCCTCATTATACCTGGGACAACCTAATGTATCCCTTGGATGATATGGCCGATGAGCTGGAACGTTTTTGGTCGCCGATGTCTCATTTGCATGGAGTCATGGATTCGCCTGAGTTACGCAAATGCTATGATGCGTGTTTGCCGCTCCTCTCCGCTTATGAATCAGCAATGGGTCATAATCATGAATTGTATGAGGCCATTAAATCAATTGACCAACATGCACTGGATCCAGTGCAACAAAAGTTGATTGCCGATAGTTTGCGTGATTTTGAATTGTCAGGGGTTGCTCTGGGCAAGGAACATAAAAAACGCTTTGAAGCAATTCAGACGCGTCTGGATGAGTTAACCAATAAATTTGAACATAATATTTTGGATGCAACCCAAGCATTTACCTTACATATTAAAGATTCAGCACGTTTGGCAGGGCTGCCCGAGCATGCTTTAAATACTGCGAAAGAAGTTGCTGCGGAAAAAGGTCTTGGGGGGCATGTATTGACTTTGGAATACCCTTGTTACCAAGCAGTGATGACTTATGCTGAAGATCGTGCGTTACGCGAAGAAATGTACCAAGCCTTTATTACCCGAGCTTCAGATCAAGGTCCTAATGCTGGAACTTATGACAATACGCCTTTGATTCAGGAAATTCTGGCATTACGTCATGAAAAAGCCAAACTTTTAGGGTTTAACAACTATGCAGAACTGTCGCTTGCGACAAAAATGGCAGAATCAACCAGCCAAGTCAGGGATTTTATGGATGATTTGGTTCAGCGCATCCACACGCAAGCAACAACAGAGTTCGAGCAATTGCGGCAATTTGCTGAAGAAAAATTTAAGCTTAAACCCGTAAAGCCTTGGGACGTAGCGTATTTGTCTGAAAAGCGAAGACAAGCTTTATTTGCCCTGTCACAGGAGGATTTACGGCCCTATTTTCCTCAACCTAAGGTCATGCAGGGTGTATTTGATCTCGTTAAAAAGCTTTATGGGATGTCCATTGAAGAAGTAAAGGGCGTGGATATTTGGCATAAAGACGTCCAATGCTATTGCGTGGTCGATGAACATGGTACGGTTCGCGGTTATGTGTTTACGGATTTATTTGCCAGGCCGAACAAACACAGCGGTGCATGGATGGATTCATTACAAAGCCGCAGAAGGTTGGAGAATGGCAAAGTACAATTACCCATCGCAACCTTGACCTGTAATTTTGCCAAGGCATCAGCTAATAAGCCTGCGATGTTATCGCATGAAGAAGTGGTCACTTTATTCCATGAATTTGGCCATTGCTTGCATCACGTTTTAACTCAGGTCGATTATCTGGGTGCATCCGGAATTAATGGGGTAGAGTGGGATGCGGTAGAATTACCCAGTCAATTTTTTGAAAATTGGTGTTGGGAGAAGAGTGGTTTGGACGTGTTGACCGCGCATGTAGACACCGGTGAGCCGCTTCCCGAGTCTCTTTTTGAACGCTTGATTGCCGCAAAAAATTTCCAATCGGCAATGGCAATGTTACGGCAGATGGAATTTTCCATATTCGATTTTCGTATCCATCAAGAGTATACGCCCAAGCAGGATTCCTTCGTTGAAAATATCCTCGCTGACGTACGTGCTAAAACCAGTGTGATTCCCGTTGTCCCCTACAATCGTTTTCCGCAGAGCTTTAGCCATATATTTGGGGGCGGATATGCTGCAGGGTACTACAGTTACAGTTGGGCAGAAGTTTTATCGAGCGATGCGTTTTCCCGTTTTGAAGAGGAAGGGGTATTAAATCCAAAAACAGGGCACGATTTCCTGCATTGCATTTTGGAAGCAGGCAGCTCGAAAAAAGCAGCCGAAGCGTACAAAGAATTCCGAGGCCGCCCGGCAACGGTTGATGCCTTATTACGTCACAACGGCATTCAAGGCTAAAGCAAAGCCTGGGAAGGGCAAAAGCCCTAACCCAGGAAAGCATTCTCTGAATTTTCAAAAGAAAGCTGCTCATCGGCACACATTTTATGTTATACTTAAAATGTACAAAGGGGGCGACCTGGCTTCGACGTGGGTTGCAAAACCAGAGGTGCATGCCGAGAATGAGAACTCTCGTAAATCAGACTCAACTAAATATAAATGCAAACGATGAAAACTTTGCTGGTGGGGAAGCTATTGCTGCCTAATAAGCACTTTAGTTAAACCATCACTGTGTACTGGCCAATAAACCCAGTATCCCGTTCGACCGAGCCCGCTTATCGGTATCGAATCAACGGTCATAAGAGATAAGCTAGCGTCCTAATCTCTCCCGGATTAAGATGCGAAATTCAGGGAATCGCTGTGTAGTATCCTGCCCGTCGGAGAATGCACAGTTAAATCAAAAGACACGGCTACGCATGTAGAGCTGAAGGCAGAGGATTTGCGGACGCGGGTTCGATTCCCGCCGCCTCCACCAACTAACCTTATGATTTATAATAAAAAAAACAATTTTTTTTATTTTGCGGCACCATAACGGCACTATTTACTGTTTTGGTACTGTCCTCAATTAGCTTGATTATCTCTTAGGCTACCAAAAAGTACTATCGGGATTTTATAGTTTATAATTTCAAATACAGCTACAAAATATTTTAAATAATGAACGAAAAACCAATTCATCTTATTTTAGATACAAATATATTTCGAAGCGATGTCTTATTTAAAAAAGCTGATTTCAAAGCATTGGAGAGATTATTGGAGAGTGAACAAGTAAAATTGCATGTTCCCTATATAGTGTTTAATGAGTTTGTTAGCTACCAGATTAGCAAATATGAAGAAATTAAAGGACTTTTCAATAAACACATAAATGACCTTAAAAGATTTGGGTTTATATCAGAAGAAAGTAAGAAAACCATTAAAGAAATATTACCCCCTGACTATAAAAACAAAATTGATAAAGACTTGAGAAGTCGACTTTCAAAGTATAAAGCAAAAATTTATGACCATATAGATTGTGATCCCATGGATACTTTAAAAGATTATTTTGAAGGAGCTAGAGCTTTCAAGATATTAAAAAGTAAAGAAGATTTCCCTGATTCATTTCTATATTATTTTTTGTTGAATTTTACAAAAAAACATTTGGGAAAGGTCTATTTCATTTCTAATGACTCTCATTTGAGCAAGATTTTAGAACAAAGCAATCAAATAATTATTCATAGGTCATTAAAAGAATTTATTGAATCCAAACCTATACAAGCTCACCTATATAATATCAACTATTCCTCTAAAGTAAGTGATTTTTTAAAGAAGGAGAAATATCAGATTTTTAATTTAATTGAAAACGATATTATCGATATGCTGCAAGGAACAAACATAGAGGACTTAAGAATACCAAGTGATGATAATATCGCTTATATTTCTTCCGTTAGCGGGATAATAAATGAAGATGATATAAACTTCGATTTTAAAACACTTCATTATTATGGTGATGATCTTTTTGTAATAGATTGCAATTTTGTCACTGAAGTAGAGGGCTTAGTTGATATTTATAAGGGTGATTATATAGCTGAAGAGATGGACTTTAGTATTTTTGAGGAAAATGATCATTATTATTCTACATCAGTTGAAATTGAAATTAGGATAAAAGCTGGTATTCAATTTAAAATGAAATATTACCTTGAAGACGATGAAGAGCAACTAGAAATAGAATCAGCTGCTATTGACTCAATTAACCAAATTGAAGTCTTAAATGTAACTTAAAGAATAAATTGGAAAATATAGAGGCACATATAAAATTATGTGCAACAATTAGTCTAAATGATGATCCCAATCGTGTATAGGACGGTACCCTGATTGTGATGAATTATCTGGTATCCATCGGCCGTAGGTTTTAATTACCATCTCAACATCAACATGCCCTAATTGTTTAGATACCCACATAATGTTTTCACCTTGGGAAAGCATCATGGATGCATAAGTATGTCGAGTTTGATATGTATTGCGATAACGAATTGCCGCTCGTTTTAATATGGGTATCCACTGAGTACGGCGAATTTGTTGTGACGTTTCCCATGCTTTGTTGGTTTGTGGGTTATGAAACACTCTTCCCTTTTGCGCAAAAGTGTATTGTTTTTGTTGTTCTAAAGCTTCTAATGCTGGAGGTAATAAAAGTACATCTCGAACACCTGCCTCTGTTTTGGGACCTTTTGTTTCTTTAGCAACAATGGTTTCTTCAATATGAATAATTTTGCTTTGCAAGTCCACGTCCTCCCATCTCAATCCAATAAGTTCGGATACTCGTAATCCTGTGAAGAACGCAAATTGAAGCAATAAACGTACTTGTCCCTTTGATTCATTTAATATAGCTTTAATTTCATCAAGACTAAATGGATCAGGCTTATAATCACTTTTTTTTGTTTCTTTATTAAGTAACTTATCAACAATAATACTATTGAGAGGATTTTCTTTGATGTATTGATCCACCAGTGCTTGCTCAATGACTGCACGTAGAGGGATTAGAATGTTCGCCACCGTTTTAGTCGTACAATTAAGACTCCTAATCCATTTTCTGAGAATGGAGGGTTGTAAATTCTGTATTTCAACTTTATCAAACATTGGAAATAGGTGTCCATCACAAACACGTTTATAACCGCGATAAGTACTTGCTTCTTTAGTTGACTTTGCTTCTTCTAAAAATTCTCGGAGCAACTCTCCTATAGTTATTTTGGATTTAACATGCCCAAAGATATAGGCACGCTTCGAGTTAGGAAAATAATCAGAGTACGAAAAAGTTCCGCGTTCAATAGCATTTAGAATTTCGCCACGTAGGCGTTCTGCATATTTTATATTTGCTGCAGTAGCTTCAATTTTAATAGATTCAAAGCAGCGAACACCGCGATAATAAAAACTAATTCTTAGAGTTGTTTTCCCTGAATGCCATTTTCGGACTACTACCCCATTTGTAGTTTTTGGAGTGTTGCCCGATTGCCGTTTTCCACCCATTTTTCAACCTCCACTAAATTAACCCATAAATTACCATCTGGTCCCAGCTTGCAATGGAGTCCATCTAACCACATTCCTCTCTTTCGTTTACAATGCACTGCGTTTACTGTATCTCCAGTTTCTTGGCAGTATTTTTTTAGTTTTACCCATTTAACCATTCCGAACTCCCTGGCCTATTTATGTATTTAGCAATCTATAATTGTCTTTTATAAAACATTTTGATGTTAAAAATAAAACATATCGTGTTATTAGTCAAGAAATATACTTGCGGAAGCCTTTTCTTTGAAGAAAATTAATACTGATTTGAAATTCATCAAAATTAAGTAATATTATGAAAAAGAGCATTTATAAAAAATGTAGTGAATCTTTTTTTGTATTGTGCTAAAAAGAAGCACTAAATGATTTGGCTATCAGGATGAAGTATGGATATTCTCGAAAAATTTGTACAATTAGTAAAAACCCCTCTGTTTTCCGATAATCGTTTTGATTCTCTTGATAATTTAGACACTGAGTTAAAAAATTTATTTGCTCAAGATGATCAGTTGAAGTTGAGAGAAGTTATATCTAAAAATAAGCAATTCGCAGATACAGTTGAGGTAGTAGAGCTGTAATGTTTTCGCGAAATAAGCTGGTTTTAGTAGGTTCCGGGATTAAAACTCTGGCACATCTTACTCAAGAAGCACAAACTTATATAGAAAAAGCAGATTTTGTGCTGTACCTACTTAATGAGCCAGTGCTTGAAAAATACATCAAAAAACTTAATCCAAATCATGAATCGCTCGAGCCATACTATTTTAATCATACTTTACGTAGCGACGCGTATACGGAAATTTCAAATCATATCTTGTCGAAAGCATCAGAGTATCAATTTCTGACAGTAATCCTCTATGGGCATCCCACAGTTTTTACTTCTCCTGGATTAACTGCTTTAAAAAAAGCTAAAACATTAGGATATGAAACACTAATTTTACCAGGTGTTTCTGCTGAAGATTGTTTATTTGCCGATCTGGAAATAAATCCTGGCAATGAAGGCTGCATTTCTATTGAAGCTACAGAATTTCTTTTGAAAGAAAGAATACTCGATCCTTATAGTCATGTTTTGTTATGGCAAGTTGCGATGCTAGGAAATTTGAAACAAGCAACTAATTATCTATCTACCAAGGCTTTGGAGGCTTTATTAAATAAACTTTTGAAATATTATTCGCCGCAACAGGAATTATTCATATATGAAGCAGCTATTTATCCAGGCATGAATCCCCGAATAGAAAAGATCAGATTAGAAAATTTACCGACCGGTAATTTTTCGACTCTTTCCACATTGTATATCCCGCCAAAATCGAGAGCTCCTGTGGATGATAAAACACTTAGAGAGCTCAATTTGAATTGAAACCCAAGGACTATAAGACTATAAAAAGGATTTTACGTGAATTATTTTGCAATTTTTAATCAATTAGACTCAAGATGTAAACGATTTTTGTTTCTATATTTCATCCGCGCTATTTCAGCAGGAATTGCATTTTTTATTGGTATATATTTAGCCCATATTCGTATGAAATGGCTGATCATAGGTTATGAAGTAACTGCTTTATCTGCAGGAAATATTGTTGGTTCATGGTTATCTGCAAAATATTCTGACAAGTTTAATCCATTAATCTTTTCGGGATTTAGTCTTTTATTACAGGGAATATGTTTTTTACTAATAGCCTACTCTGCTAAACCAGTTGTATTAGCAGCATCTGTGTTTTTGTATGGTTTGGCAGGATATGCTTTCGTTGCAATTAATCATTATATTATTACGAGCTATGCAAATGACTCAGAGTCTGTTCGAGCCCACGTCATAAGCTTTACATCTATTGCATCTAATATAGGCCTTTTATTGGGTGGGATATTGGTTAGTTATTTATCAAGTAATTATGCGATCTTATTATTTTCGTTAATTGGTGGAATGCTAGTTATTATCTCATTGTTTTATTTTTGCGAAAGAGGTGAATCGGTTATTATCAGAAATTCTAATCTTAATGACAGAACTACTCCAAATAAAAGAATTTATTTTGTAGCTTTAGCGGTAACTTTTTTGTTGGGAATTATCTTTGCGCAACAGCGCATTGGATATCAGGTGTTTTTGGAGAATCATTTTACCAGTTTTCAAATAAGCATTATTTTAGGCTTGAATACTTTTATTATCATTACGTTGTTGCCCTATTTAACTCAACGCATTATGGTGCTGAATCATTTAGTTGCCCTTGCTTTAGGTGGTTTGATCCTGGGAGTTGGAATGTATTTAGTTATTTATTCTGATAATTATTATTTTGTTCTATCTTTATGTGTTGTTAGAACCCTGGGAGAAATGATTGCTATTGTAATGAGTCAATTTATTTGTTTTCAATATTCACCAAAAGCTGCTAGGGGTAGAGCTATGGGAAATCATAAGTTTATTTTTGCCTTTGGAATCTTAGCCGGTTCTTTTATTGGTGCAAATATGCTGTCCGATTGGGGTATGAATCTTGTGTGGGTTTTATGTGGTATGACGGGTCTAATAATTTTTACAGTAAGCTATTTTGCCAGCCATAGAGTAAAAAAGAATGTTCATTTTTCAGAATATGCTAAATGAAAACTAAATTCATATTGTTGATAAACTAACACAACCTCGAAAGAAATTTGCATCAACTGAGGGAGAAATATTATTTTTAATGCAGTTCTCTTCCACAGTTCGGAATCTATAATCATTTTGTATCACTTCTTCAGGAGTTTTGGGTTTTAGGTTATTGTTTGAATTGACATGTATATATTCAAATTTTGTCGTGTTTACTGCTTCTTGCAATATAGTGCCATACCACATACTGTCTTTGCTTTTTATCATAATTAAAAATCTATCCATGCTTTTTTTCAAATCATCTAAGTGGTTGAGCATACTAATTGAATTTTTTGTTTTTGGAGAAAAAGAGCGGGTGATAGGATATTGCAAGGAATAATAAACAGGCTTTTTAATCAGATAATCAAAATACTCAGGGCCAATGATTGTCGGGATATATTTTTTTAATCCATAGGAGTAAGTTAATACATGTTGAATAGTTTTCAATGGAAGTAACTCATCATTAACTAGTGGAGCTAATCCTGGGAAAGCACCAATGGCGATATCGAGTAAATGTCGAGCAGTATCATTAATATATGGATTAGAGCGCGTATTAGATTTCTCCTGCATGATAGAATAGGAAATATCGTAATAATATTGGTTACGTTTATAATCGCTTGATTTCCATGCTAGTTGATATATATAAGAACGCAGCTTGAACCATTTTTCATTATTTAAAATGTTATCAATCCATTTTTGAGCAAAGTAAATTAGCTTCATTCGCCATTTAGTTGTTAGATTTTGATTATTAGTAATTAATTTAAATAATTCAAAATGATCATATTGCGAAGAAGGATATTTATTCAAAGTTCCAATGGCTCCTTCAAGACGATTGAAGCTGTTATTGCAAGTTAGATAAGGCAGGGAAAATACAGTTCGAGCCCCGGCTGTAGCCTTTAAAAGTCCATTGGGAGCAAACGGTTTTTTATTATTATTAATGCTGAGAATGCGGGAAAAATTATAAAATTCACCAGGTCCTGCAATGCGTATAGGCAAAGTTAATTCTTTATCGGGTAAATCGACGAAAAACTCAATAGACTTACTTAATACCATGCCTAACGGTGCGCTATCCTTACCATAACCCAGATCTTTTATTATATCGGCAGGAGCGTTTTCAGAGGATAAGCGATAAAACCCATCTCCATTATCATAAGGAATGAATTGACTTATATCATCGCCAATCATTGCACCATAAGGAAAGCTCAATACATAGAGGCAGCAATCTTTATCCGGATTTAATTCGTCTACGATTTCAGTAAATCTAGGTTCGACTTCATAGAGAGAGTCTCTTATTTCTTGCCAGGTTACTTTTATAATTGATTGGTTAAAGTCCATATTAAGCCCAAATTTCTTTCAAAATTGAAAATAACCTCTATAAATCAGCATGAAATTTAGAAGTTTACGTTCGAGTATTTTCCGTGTTTCAATACGCATGTCAATACATAGACTTGTGTGATTTTTATCTCAGGGATTTATAAATGAGTGTTGCTTGTAAAGAAGAAGAGGGAATTGTAAATTTTAATTTTACGTGTAATAGAAAGAAACAAAAATATCTTATTGAGATATTGCTAAAATACAGCCATCTTGATTTAAAGGAGCTCGGTGCATCACTTCAAATTTCGACAACGTTTCTACTCGCTGTATTGGAAGGAAGATATTATTTAGACAAGGAAAAAGGGATAACCCTAGCAGAATTATTCTTACTATTTTTTGGGGAATAGACGTTAATATTTTAATGCACCTAAATAAATCATAGGGTTTAAATTTGATTAGGCTTAGATTTGTAATCCAAGCCTTTTAAATAAGTTTACTGATGCTGGTAATTCTCTATCCGATTAGCTAAGTTTATAACTTCCGAGCGTATTTGTGAGCTAAACTTTGTGTTTGCGCACTCCAACTCTCTACTAAAGGTTTGATCATACCATTTTAATTTATATACAAAGCCTGTTTGTTCTGTTCCTTTGACTAATACAATCGTAGGTTTATTATCAACATCATAAGTTACTAACTCTTTTATCAGTTCAACGCCACTCTGGGCGAGTATTCTGTTATGCTCATAATAAGCACAACTGCCTATGCCATCTTTTTCAAAAAATTGGACAGCTCCATCCCAGCCATCTCCTTTATCTCCATTTTTTACTTGTTTATAAGCGCCAAAAGGGGCTACTCCTATCGTTAGGTTCCTATCTGTTTCTGGGACACCTAAGAAGGTATAAGCTAGTTTTATTTCATCAATTGACATTCTTATATGAGTACTAATTGGAGAAAAAGTATCTTTATATTTTTTTATCTGAGTTGGAGCAATGTATTTTAACTCCATTAACTCTTTTGCTCGCGGTTCAGCAACTTGCACATAACCATTTTTTTGTTGCTCTTGATTCATTGATAAAAATTCTTGCATTTTTTTCGCTATATAGGCGTCATTTTTATCATTTGCGGCGGTTGGGGCATTGATATACTTGGTAGCGGAAACAATACTTATATCTGTTGTTTCTGGAATATTAATACCAGATTTGGCTAAATATTCTCTGGCTTTTTTATCCATTTCTTCTTTGGATGGGTTGGAGGTCTCTGCCATTACATTGAAAGTAAGGAGGGCTGATATACTTGCTATTAATAATTTTATTTTCATTTTTATTCCTTACAATTTTTTTAACGTATTAATAATCCCACCAGCCATTATAAATACTACAATCGCCAACATGCGTTGAATCGAAAGGGATTTTTCCGTTACCATAATCAATTAAATAATGATAGCCAGAAACAGTCCATCGATGATCTCCTAGAGGTGCTTCTCCCCAGTGTACTGCGGCTTGTCGCCAAGTATATGCGTAGCCAGTATCAATATGGTGGGCAGTATTGTAAATATCGAAATGTACACTTACGACACGCCAGTCATAAGAATGGTTCAACCACCAGGTTATGGATTCATTATTATAACAATTAGCTCGGCTATGAACGGTGGTAGCCACCAGTCCCGCATAAGAATTAAGGGAAGCAATTCCTAGTATTGCTGATAAGAGTATTATTTTTTTCACAAGAACCTCCTTATACTTCGAGGCCAATGTATTTAACCTAAATTTGATTGTCAAGTTATTATTTTTATTAAAGAAATTTAATCAAGACAATCATATAAAGGCATATTTTCAAAAAATATTTATTGAGTGTTGAGATAAGTAAAGGATGAGTAACCATTCTTTTTATGAAAGAATTAAGAAATTATCGAAAGATAGTGGATATATAAATATGAGGTTTTTATTTAATTCTAGCTAGTAATCTTTCTATCTATTAGTATTCGAGTTGAAAAATTACAAATATCTACGATGTTCAATTACAGTACCTATAATGGTAGCATCGTTTTTGCTAGTTACCTCGATAGTTGCCCATAACTCATTATAAGCGATTAACTGATACAAATAATCTTTTGATTTAGCCTCACTATATTTGCGTAGGTATGTTTGATTTTTTTGGGGTATGTAAACTACAACATAATCACCTGGATTAGGTGAGGCCTCTGTATCAATAATAATAAGATCCCCTTTATAAAAAGGTGGCTGCATACTGTTATCTTCAATTTCTACCGCAAAAGAACGTTCGCTGGGTTTTTTTCCTTTTATAGAATCAACAATTAATTTGGTTTTTGAATCCTCGATAATATTCACACCATGAAAATATTCATTTGCTTTTGGGGCTTCCTGTAATGGGAGGATTGGCATAAATTGAATTGCATTACTGCTTTTTGATATTTCCCCGCCCGGATTATCTGTAAGACATAAGAGAAAGGATGCTGATACATTTAACGCCTTTGCTAAAAGTTTTGCCTCCATAGGGCCAGGGCTTCTGGTTCCTTGTTCCCAATTACTTATTCTAGCTGCGCTTAGCTCACCTGTTTTTTCAGCTAATTCCTTGATTGTAATGCCCAGCGCTCTACGGGATTGAGTAATTCGTTCACCAATTCTTTCTTTTATGCTCATGATTATCAGAATAAGTTAATAAAACACTTTACATAAAACAAAGTGTTTTATATTATTAAACATTATGAAGAATTCGATAAAACATTACGTTTTATTTGGTAACTTTCTAACGAATACTTCGCTGTGTTTTCCAGTGTAACACGGATCATGTTTTCAACTAAATAACCCTATGGAGTCAAAATATAGTCATGGATTTTTTAATCAATCACCAAGAGCTGGAAGTTCTCAGTGGATTGCCTCATATCCAGCAACTTGCCTATTTAAGAGGAATAAGACCCTATATGGATGGAAAAACGGGGGTCGTTGGAGAAAAGCGAAGAATTAGTTATCAATCGATTGCAGAACAATTGTACATTGAGCCGCACCAAGGTATTAAAAGTCAGAGTTGGTCGCGTGATCAAATACGACGTGCAATATCCGGTTTGGTTCGTGTCGGGATCATTGCAATACAATCCGAAGGAATGCAACTTATTTTAAAATGTGAATTAGCAACAAGGCATTATTCTGTCCAAAATAAAGCCGCCATAAACCCGCCACAGAAAGCCGACAGAAATTTGCATGAGAAAAACTTTGTAAATGCTGGGTTATCGGGGAGTGAGCCACTAAAAGCCGACATAGCAGAATCCCCAAAAGCCGCCATACCTCAAAGTAATAATAATTATTATTTTATTTATTTAAAAAAACGCTTCGAATCATTCTGGGAATTGTATCCCCTTAAGAAAGCCCAACAAAAAGCCTGGGAAGTGTTCCAAACGCTATCCCCATCTGATGCGTTAATCGAAGAAATGCTCACCGCCCTACAGGCACAAATTAACTTCATCAATCTACTCAAAAGTCAAGGTGAGTGGGTTGCCCCTTGGAAATATCCTGCGAACTGGCTTGCCCAGCATTGCTGGAAAGATGAACTCATTACTCCAACTGCAAAGGAATCAAAACATGCACCACATAAAACAAATTATTCCCAATCTAAAACAACAGATGCCCTCTGGGAGTCGTGCAAATCAGGATACATCGATGAGTATGAATCAGAGAGCAACATTATCTTCTTCCCAAAGTATTCCCACTAATCGCAAGAGTATAGACGGCTTATTTCTCAAGTTTGCAGCCTATTACGGTTCTGTATGGCGAAGCCAGTTCAAGCAGGAGGATTTTCTTGAATTTGCAAAACGGGAATGGGCTAAGGCTTTAGGAGAATTTGAGGATAAGGTCATTGAACAGGCAACTATAGCAAGTCTAGCAGCCAAAGAGCTACCTCCTACTTTGCCACAATTTATCGATTTATGCAGGGCGGCAAAAAAACGATTAGCTTTTATTCCACCTAAGCGTTGTAACAAACCCCGCAATCTTGAATTGGCATATGCGCAACTTAAGAAAATGAAACAGATTTTAAACATCAAACCATAGGAGAACACACCATGTTGATATTAAGCAGAAGAGTTGGCGAACAGGTACTCATCAATAATGGCACGATTCAAGTCAAGCTTCTGGATGTGAAGGGGCAATATGCGCGGATCGGCTTTATCGCCCCGCCCAACACGGATATTGATCGCGAAGAAATTTTCCATCGCAAGCGTGCTTCCCTAAATCAACAAACGGCTAATGATGAAGGCAAATAAATCAGGAGAATTTATGAAAAAGTTATTGAATCAACTGAAACAAAATATCAATCATCGTGTTCTCCTGACACTAACTCTTGCTCCAACACCAACGTTTGCGGCCAGCATTGAGAGCATTCTCAACAACACCGTGCGCTTTTTACAAGGGCCAGTTGCTAAAGCAGTAGGGCTTATCGCCATTGTGGGTACCGGGTATTTGTGTATTGCGCAACAAAAACTCCCCAAAGAACGCTTTGTCATGATCCTCGTAGGTCTTGGCGTTATCTTTGGCGGTTCCTCTTTATACAGTCTTCTTGTGGGGTAGGATCATGAGTCACATCAATGAGGCAACGCTAAATCATCATCCAGTCTATGGCGCGCTGACACGATGTGCCATGACTGGAGGTGTGACTTTTGAATACCACAGTATCAACCTCATGATATCGGTGTGTGTTTTTATTGCGATGGGAAATCTGCTCTATGGATTGGTGTTCTTGCCTTTACATACCTATGGCTGGTTGGTGTGCCGTAACGACACGCGTTATTTCACTGTGATGTATAAGCGATGGGCGTTTTGTCCACCTATGCCGAACCAAAAATTTTGAGGAGTTCGCACTTATGAACCTGTTTAAAAAGACCAAAGTGGCCCGTGATGAAACGCCAGTTTCAAGCATTTATCCTATTACCCACTTAAATACACCTTTCGTTTTTGAATCCAAGTCAAGTTTTCAGGGAGCTGTCCTAAAAGTTCAAGGCATTCCGTTTATTACGCAAGCACCTGAGACTTTGAATCAATTGAACAGTCAATTACATCAGGCCATGCTTCATCTTGATGAGCGTTTTATCCAATACGTCACCATCCATAGGAAAAAAGAAAATATTGAGTTACAAGGTGCGTTTAAATCAAACTTTGCGCGCCATGTGAATGACAAATACCATGCCCGCTTTGCTGGCAAAAACCTCTATCATAATAGCATTTATTTAACTACTGTATTAAAAGGGGATACTTCAAGCAAAGCAGCGCGATCACTATCCTTTATGGAGCGATTGAAAGCCTCACAAAGTCCTAAAGGCAAAGTTTTGCTTCGTGAAGAGAATTTAACTGCATTGAAAGCAAAAATGCAGCAGTTAAAAACCTCACTTTCTCCATTCAAACCTTGTTTATTAGGGGATAATGACCAGGCTCTGGGTTACAGCGAATTATTGGCTTTTTTATCCTTGATTCCTAATGGCGGGGATAGCCTGCCGTTTCAACGGCCTTGCAGTTACTCACCCATTGCCAAGAGCATTCCTGAGGTATGGGGAACTGAAAGTCTCTACCCAGATGGGCATTTGGGGCAATACCTCTGCAATAAACAACTTTATTTTGGGCAATCCATCCAGTTCCAAGGTGCGGCATCGAATGATGTGTGTTTTGCAGCCATTCTTTCAGTGAAGCAATATGGCCAATACACGGCAAGTGTTGTGCTGGATAGTCTTTTAGAACTTGATTGTGAATTTATTCTCACCCATTCCTTTGCGCCAATTCCACGGGAAGTGGCACTGGACACGGTGAATAAAAAAAGGGAAAAACTGATTAATGCCCATGATGCGAGCTTGAGTCAAATTAACCATTTGAGCGTTTTAGAAGATGGACTTTCTTCGCAAACCATACGACTAGGATACCATCACAATACATTAATGCTTGTGGCCGCAAGCAAAGAAGAATTAGAGGATGCTATACGGGAAGCTGTTAAGATTTATGCGGCCTCCGGGATGGTGCTTATTCGCGAAACCATAGGTCAGGAGCTGGCGTTTTGGGCACAACTCCCAACCAATCATCATTTTATAACCCGTTCAGCACTCATAACCTCGCATAATTTTGTGGATTTCTGTTCGCTCCATAATTATGAAACCGGATTTAGAGACGGTAATCATTTAGGGGCTGCAGTTACCTTACTTGAAACCCCTTCAAGAACCCCAGTGTATTTCAACTACCACAGCCGCTCTTCCAAAACCAACCCAGCTAAAGGCCATACTGCCATTTATGGTGCTACCAATGCGGGTAAAAACACATTAGTAGCATTTCTGGATGCACAGATGGGACGTTACAACAACCGCAGTTTTTTCTTAGACCGGGATGAGGCTTCGAAAATTTATGTTTTAAGTTGTGGCAACAGCATCTACTCAGTGATTTCTCCAGAGTATGCGCAAACCACAGGGATGAATCCACTGCAATTGCCTGATACACCAAAAAACCGCAGCTTCGTTAAGGATTGGTTGGGACATCTGGTAAAAAAGAATGAGGAAGAGGAGTTATCTGGCTCGCTTACCGAAGTGCTTAATGAGAGCGTGAATTATGTTTTCGAGCATTTGGAACCACATCATCGAACGCTAACCAACTTAAGTAAATGCCTGCCCTATGATTTCCCTCGTTGGTTTGAACTTCGCCGATGGCTTAAAGGTCATGGTGTCACAAACGATGGGGAATACGCTTGGCTTTTTGATAATGAAAAAGAATCGCTTTGTTTTGATTTTGACAAGGTAGGCTTTGACATTACTTATTTAATGGATGAGATGTCTAGTACGGTTTCTACTCCCGTTTATATGTATCTTCTTCATCGCATGCGCTTATGTCTGGATGGTCGATTGACTTCTTTTATTATTGATGAAGCATGGCAGGTTTTGGGCTCAAGATTCTGGAAGAAGAATTTGAAAAGCTGGCTGGCCACCATTCGCAAGAAAAACGGCCATTTTATCTTTATGACCCAGGCTCCTGAATCCGTAGTTTATTCAGACATTGCCAGCGACATTCTGACTAATGTAGCCACTACCATTTATTTTCCCAATCCTACAGCCTCTGAGTCGATTTATCTCGACAAGCTCAATCTCTCACGAGCAGAGCTTGCGCATATTAAACACTTGACTGCTGAATCACGACAGTTTTTGGTGAAACAAGGACAAGAGTCGATGTTGTGCACACTCGATTTAAGCGCACTTGCCGATGAAATTCGGGTCTTTTCGGGCTATCTAGCAAGTGTTCGTTTGCTGGATAACATTATTACTGAAGTCGGCGACAATCCAGATATTTGGCTGCCTGTTTTTTTAGAAAGGAGCAAGGGATGAGCACTCGATTTCTATCTCTAGTATTCCTGACTATGGTAATCACATCGCCAGTTCATGCCGGTATTATTGGTGGCGTTGATGTAGCACTATTACTCAAAGCCGTAGAGCAATTGGAGCAATTGCGCTCCCAGTACCAGTTGCTTTCCAAAACTTATAACAATGCCCAATCACAACTTAATGGTATTGAAAGCATTAAGAACTATAACAGCGGCAGTTACGGATATGGCAACTTGACAAATAGCCTGTCGGATTTAAATAACAGGCAATGGTCGCCTAATACCTGGGATGATGCCTTGCAGAATATCTCCGGTGGGAATCCCGCGCGTTACCAGGAGCTTGTGAAAGCCTATCAACAAAATCACATCACTTTGGATGAGGCAAGTTATCTCAAAGGAGCAACTCAAGAGCGGCTAAACACGTATAAACAAAATAAAGCTGTCAATCGTGCTGTAAGTGTGCAGGCCACCTATGCATTTAATGAGGTAAATGTCCATTTAAAAGCAATCCATAATTTGTCCATGACCATTGATAAAGCCCCAAACACAAAATCGGCAATGGATTTGAATTCCAGAATTTTAGCTGAGCTTGCCTACATCCAAGTAGAAAATTTAAGACTGAACACTTTAATCAGCCAGCAAATTGCAGCTCAGGGAGCCAATGAGATTGCACTCGACAGTGAATCCGTCCGTTTTAACATGTTACCTGATTAAAAAAGGAGAACTCATGCGTTTTTTAGCTGGAATATGTCTTGTACTTCATTTGTGCGCCTGCAACAGGCTACCTGATTTGAATACCCCATGCCCTGATTATGGGCGGCTTTGCCCGCAAGTTTTAATTAACGATGATGCATCATTTGAATAAGGATGAATTATGAAACGATTTATTATTACAACGATGCTTCTCATGAGTATGAGTCTGCTTGGTGGATGCCATGACAATCCTTTAAAAGCGCTCACTAAAAAACAACAAATTAACTTTTTAATGCAAGCGTCGCGAAGTGCAGAGCAGGTTATGGGACTCTTTTCTGAGCCTGGTGGTGGTTATTATTTAAGTTGTATGTCCGGAGAGGATATAGAGCTTAACTGCCAAAAATTATTTGAACACATGTTGGATTTTGCACATTTACATAAAGAGTTTTCAAGATTGACGTTATCACAATTAACTGACGCACGTGTATTTGCCGAAATTGCCCTGGAATATCAGGATACTTTTTTTAACACCATTTAAAGCGAGAAGACAATGGATATACCAACATACTCCACGGTGGTGTTAAAGCTTATGAGTCAAATTGATATCTTGACCAAATCATTTATTTTTAACGGCTACAACACCTTATCCAATGTATTGGCCAAACCCCTGGCGTTACTTTGTGTGCTCTATATTGTGCTTACAGGTTATGGGATGGTTAAAGGATTGATTAAGACACCAATTCAGGAGTTTACCAAAGGTGCCATTCGCATGGGAATTGTTTACATGTTTGCGATGAACTGGGGCTTTTTTTCCGATTATTTGGTGAAGCTCTTTATCAATGGCGCCAGTGAACTTGGCGGGGTATTAATGCAAGCTACACCCTTTGATGTGCCGGTAATTACAGGCAGTGGGGTTAATGGTGGGCTGCAATCGGTCTTAATAGAAGTCATTCGCGTCGGCTCATGGACTTGGGCTAAAGCATCCTTTAATCACTATGCTCCCATCTTCACTGCGATTATGATTTATCTTTCGGGACTTGCTGTGGTGGGTCTTGCGCTGTTTGAATTCATTATCGCAAAGCTCATGCTCTCTATTTGTCTGTGTACGGCACCTTTGTTTTTATGTTTCACGCTTTTTGAGCGAACCCGGTCGTTTTTTGACCGCTGGCTTGGCACTGTAGTGGGTTTTTCATTGGTACTGATTTTAGTTTCCTCTGTAGTAGGTCTTTGTATGCACTTAATTCACTGGGCAATTGGTGGCCATTATCAAAACCATGCAACGACCATTAGTGCAGTGGATTGGATGCCTATATTTATTGTTGCTTGTCTTTGTGTGATGGCTATTTTGGAAGTTACGGGCATTGCCAAAAGTATTGGTGGTACCTGCTCCACCAGCAATGGTTCTGCGATGGTGGGTGGATTTCTCGGTGGGGCAATAGGTGCAAGTCGTACCGGGCAAACTATGGGGCGTAAAACTTTTGATATGGCAAAAACCGTTTTGCCTGCAAGCACTTTTGAAAATTTACGCGCGTTTCGTGGCCAATCCCCAACACAAGACCAAACAATTCCTCCTTCATTTAACAACCATCCAAGAGGTCGTTCATGAGTTCAAACAATACCTATTTTAAAGAGGCACGCCGTTGGGCAGATGATAATTTTGCCCGTGTCGAAGTCTCGCGCAACCGTTATCAAATCGCCTTTCTATTTGCTATGGGTTTAAATATCTGTGCTGTGATTGCAGTAACCGTGCTCGCTAATTTGCAAACACTGATTCCAGTCATGGTGCATCATTACGACAATGGTATTACTACAGTTGAACCGTTGCACCAAAACAATGCCCCCATGAATAAAGCACAGGTGGAAAGTGATATTGTGCGCTACATCACGAATCGAGAAAGCTTTGATGTGAGCTCTTATCGAACTCAATTTGATTTAGTAAGCCTTCTCTCCAGCAGTACTGTCACCAGCGAATACCTGCGCGAACAGGATAAATCGTCTAAAGACGCACCAATCCATGTTCTAGGGGCAAAGGGGTCTCGTAGCCTTCATATTTATAGCATTAATTTTTTGGATAATCTCATCTTTAATGAAAAGGATTTCCCAAAGAATCATCAGAATTTGGCTGAGGTGGTATTTACGCTAACTGATACAGACAAAGCGACGGGAGGACAAACTGAGCAGCACTACAATGCGCTGATTTCATGGCGCTACATGGAACCTTCCAGCAACCCTGACATACGCTGGAAAAACTGGGATGGTTTTCAAGTGACCCGTTACAGCAAACAGCTTCGCAACAGTGAGAGGTAAATCATGACTAAAGCAATCCCATTCCTATTGATGATTTTAATTCCATGGAGTAGCAGTTACAGCGTACAAGTACCCAAATCTTATTCTCAAGATATGCGGGTGAATCATGTCGTCTTTGAAGACAATAACGTGGTACGTGTAAATGCATCTACGTTTACCTCGACTCAAATTGTTTTTGGCCGCCATGAAACAATTCTTGATGTGGAAGGTGGTGATACTTCTTCCTGGATGGTGACTCAGCATAACAACCTACCTAATATGATGTTTATCAAACCTACCATGTTAAGCTCAAATACCAACATGACCGTAGTAACCAATAAACACACTTATTACTTTCATGTGATAAGTAATAAAGAATTAAAAAGTAAATCAACTCCTGTTTATGCCATTAAATTTATTTATCCTGAGGAGGAGCGAAAAGCCACTCAGGCCAAACAAAAGAAAGCTGCATTAAACGCTACGAAGCCAAAAAATCCTAAAACCTTAAATTGGAATTACCGTTTCAGTGGTAATGCTCAAATTATGCCAGTTCATGTCTACGATGATGGTACCTTTACCTATGTGGAATTACAAAAGAACCAGCCTGTTCCTGCGATTTTTGCTGTGGACGATCACCAGGGAAAGGAATCCATAGTCAATACGCGCCGCCAAGGCAACGTGTTGGTAATTCAACGTATTGCGCCTCAATTTACTCTACGTCACGGGGGATTAGTGGCTTCGGTATTTAACAGCAATGAAATCACACGCCTGAAACAAGGCCGGAGGTAAGCAATGAGTACTTATAATCAGAAAAACAATAATAAAGAAACGGATATTTCTGCATTGTCACAGGTTACATCACCTAAAAAAGGTGGTTTTTTTACTGGCGTAAAACCCTTAATTGTAGGATTGATGATTGTTGTGTTGTTACTTTCCTTTGCCTTCATGCCCCATGCAAAAGCAACACTTGAAAAGGCAGAGGAGGAGAAGAATGTTCAGCACGATATGACGCGCTCACAAAATCTTGCGTTAATTGAACAGATGAAAACTGAAGCACAAAAAGCCTCAGTAATGAATGAGCCACACCCTATTCAAAAGCCAGAAAAACCACCCATACTGCGCCATAGCGTCAAATTGAATAAAGAGACCCTGGCACGCATGAATGCACCAACGACTTTTTTTAATGAATCACTCACGCTAAGTGAATCTGGAATGGGTGAAAACGCACAAGGAACTATCTTAAATGGTAACAACCCAAATGCCCAATTCATAAATCAACAAAATGACATTACATCGGTTACTGCCAAACGCCTGCCGCATCCTGAATTAACAGTCCCCGCAGGTGAGATGATTCCTGCAACACTAGAGACTGCAATTCACTCAGAACTTCCCGGAATGGCGCGTGCTATTACGACTCGAGATATCTATTCACTTGAAGGCGAAAATGTTCTGATTCCGAGAGGTTCTACTTTGGTCGGGCAATTTAATTCGACAATTACCGAAGGTCAAAGTCGTATTCTGGTCGTATGGAATCGCGTACAGTTAGCTAATGGGGTGATTGTTACTTTAAATAGTCCAGGTACGGACAGTATCGGACGTTCTGGTCAAGGTGCCGATTACATTAACCGTCACTTCTTTGAGCGTTTTGGTACCAGTGCACTTTTGTCTATTTTAGGTGCCTATGCTGCAAACAATGGGGTAAATGGCCAGGATGAGTACAACTCGAAAGCACAATACCGGATGGCAATTGCATCCAGCTTTCAGCAAGCATCAGGACAAACCTTGCAAAATGATTTAAACATTAAGCCCACCTTGCAAATTAACCAGGGAGCACTGATTAATGTATTTGTCGCCCATGATTTGGATTTCCATAGTGTAGGTTCTTCAAAGCTGCCTCCATCACCACAGTATCGGCGGGTTGCTTCATCATGGAAATAGCAGCGACTTCATTTTATGCTCCAGGCTCAGAGGGGTTGTTAACCCCTTTGGCTCCTTGGCTTAATGATAAGACTGTATCTGAGATTCTAATCAATAAGCCGCAAGAACTCTTTATCGAAAAAGAAGGGGTGATGCAACGGTTTGAATTGCCTTTGTTAACCACCATTCACCTCAAACGACTTTTTACGCTTATTGCCAATGAGAACGGACAAGTACTTCATGAGTCAACGCCGATTTTATCTGGAAATCTCTTTGATGGCTCACGGGTGCAATTGGTTATTCCTCCGGCTGCTAAAAACCATACACTGTCGATTAGGCGGACTTCAATTGCTGCACTGACACTTGAGAACTACCAGCATTCCGATTTTTATGAAATGACGAAAGGGTTTGATTTAAATGAGACACAAGAACATTGGCTAAGCAAGGAAGATCGGCTTTTGTTACAGCTGTATCAGGAAAAAAGATGGGGTGAATTTATTGCTCAAGCAGTAATGAGTAAGAAAAATATAGTCATTTCAGGTGAAACCTCATCGGGTAAAACTACTTTTTTAAATGCCTGCTGCCAGCACATTCCAGCGCATGAGCGGTTAATTACCCTTGAAGATACCTATGAACTCAATATTCCTCATGCCAACCAAGTCAATTTATTAGCCACTAAAAAGCAAGAGAAAGTGTCTTGCCTGCTTAGCATGCAAGATTTAGTGCAAGCCTCCTTACGACTAAGACCCGACCGTATTATCATGGGTGAAATCAGAGGAAGGGAGCTCCTTGATTTTGTAAGTGCATGTGCCACAGGGCACGCAGGGTCCATTACCAGTATTCATGCCAGCAATCCCAGAGTCGCCTTTATGCGCATGACCCAGCTGTATAAATTAAACAACGTGCCTTCTATGCGCGACGAAGACATACTGCGAGAGCTTCATGAGGTAATTGACATTGTTGTGCAGTTACAACGCACTGAAACTGGAAGACGCGTTATCTATATGTATTATAAACACCCCAAACCGAATGAGTGAATAAGATATTATGAATATTTTGCCTGTTTTAATCCTTTTGGGAATGACTCTTCTAATTAGTTTCGGTTTATGTAAAGGTGGCATATCTCGTATCCTGTCCGGCTACGCAATTGGGTTTATTGGTTTTGGTCTTGTGAGTTTATTTTTTTCCGTACTAATTTTTAGTGTTTGGCTAGATGAGTCTATTAATTCCCTGGATGACTTGCTGGCCTTCTTTCAGTCGAGCCAAGAGGAAGAAGAGCTGTTTCAAACATTAATAGTTTCTCTTATCGGTGGTTTTTTAATTCCTTTCACACTTCTCCTAATTACATATAAAGACCGTTTCAAGCAAGATAATAAAGTCTTAGGTAATGCACATTTTGCTACAGCATTGGAAACCTATAGGGCAGGGTTTCTAAAACAAGAAGAAGGTGCCATTCTAATTGGTAAAAAATACGGTGTACCGCTTTGGTCTAATGGTTTTGAACATGTTTTGGTATTTGCTCCTACCGGAAGTGGTAAGACTCGAAGTATTGGTATTCCTAACCTTTTGAAATATCCCTATTCAGTGGTATGCAATGATGTGAAACTCACTATGTATCAAACTACAGCGCACTATCGGGAGCAAGTCTTGGGGCATGAATGTTTTTGCTGGGCACCCACTGATGAACATGGAAATACACACCGATATAATCCCCTTGCTATGATATCTAGAGATAAAAAACAGCGTATCACAGATATTCAGCGAATCGCACATATTCTAATTCCTAACAGTAAAACATCAGACCCTATTTGGCAGCTGGCCTCACGTAAACTGTTTAAAGCGGTGCTGCTCTATCTTTTAGACACACCAGAACGCCCGACTACATTGGGTGAAATCAGCCGGTTAATAAAGCAACAAAATTTTGATGATTGGTTGGCGACAACTTTAGAAGAAACAGCCCATCTTGATCCAGAATGTTATCGCAATGCTTATTCCTATTTAAACAACCATGAAAAAACAAGAAGCTCCATTCTAGAAACACTTACTGGTTATTTTGAATTGTTCGAAGACCCAAGCATTGATGCTGCGACCTCAGATTCTGATTTTGATTTACGCAATCTAAGGCGCGAAAAAATAACGATTTACATCGGATTTAGTGATGACGATATGGAGCGGCTCGCACCTTTATTCACGTTGTTCTGGCAACAATTAATCTCCGCTATGATTCGGAAAGTACCTGATGTTAAAGAAGAGCCCTATCCTTTGTTGTGTCTCATTGATGAGTTTTCATCCCTCGGCCGTATCGAACGGCTTAGACGATCCCTAAAGCTTTTACGTGAGTATAGAGTGCGTTGTGTCCTCATGCTGCAATACATCGCCCAAACCTATGAACAATACACCCAGGATGAAGCCAAAGCGTTTACTAACATTAAAACCAAAATTGCTTTTGCAGCTGAGGATATTCACGATGCAGAGTACATTAGCAAGCTTATGGGTACACGCACGATTAAAGTCAATGCAGGATCAAGTAGTAATCAAAAGCATGGATATAGTGTATCGACGAGTTACAGTTATCAGGCTGTGCCATTGCTCAGACCGGATGAGGTGATGCGATTGCCTGCGGAGAATACTTTGATTATGCGGACTGGGTTTGCTCCTGTTAAGGCTGGGCAGTTTGTTTGGTATAAAGAATTACCCTGCGAAGAGTTTTAATGAGATCCTAGCATGGCCATAGATAAGTAATAAAACTCTAAAAGACTTTTCTTAAGGTAGTTATATAATTAAGGCATATATATTCCACTATAATAACCATGATAATAAAATAATTATATGGGGTAAATAATGATAGAATCCGAACATAGAGAGATAAGTATTTTTGAAGATTTTATTAATCAAATTTGTAAACCATTTGAACAACAATTTGAATCTAAAAAAGATTTTTGGAAGGATAACAGACCTACCGATTCTTTATGGTGTCGAATTAATTTAAGAGATGGTCGTTTTTTTAAAATTGAAATGGCACATCTATATTATCTTTATAACCATACTAGGTTCAACATACAAGAATCACAGAAAGAGCTAGAGAATTACTTAATGAAGAATAATTTTGCTGAGCCCTTACAATTTAGGATGGATCTACCTTAATTTAGAATGTTAATTTATTTACGTAGTATTAATATTCTTTAACGTAATACTTACCTCGGGTAGTCATGACGTGAAGTATATCATTAGATAAATGTGGAAAATGATTTTTGATTTTCTCAAATAAGATTTTATTACCGATTATTTGGTTGGCCATTTTGAGAATTTTTTTGTCGGCTTTTTCAGCCCAATAGCCGTTGGACTTCTTACGTTTATCAATAGCTTGTTCATACTGAACCAAGATCGGATATTCTTTCTTAAATTGCTCATAGAAAGATAGATTTCTAGAAATTTCTTTTGCAGGCATGGTCTTATCTAAAGTGTCGTACGTATTATTTTTAAATTTCTGTTTTTGATTGGCTTCATAGTTTATTACAAAGGTGTATTTATCTTTAATATCGTGAGCTATATCTGCAAGATGATTCACTACTTTCCCGATTAATTTGTCAGGGTCAAATCCACAGCGAGTTGCAAAATCTAGTGGCCAGTCGATGACATTATCCTTCGTTATTTTTCTGGAAAGTGTTTGTTTTAAATCGTTCAAACTTGGGTGTTTTTGGGTATCCGTATAGAGTTTTAAGCTTTGTTTGTGACGTGTCATAGCAACAAAGCTTAAATTTCGATCCCAGAATTTACTGTCTATAAAAACACGAACATGTTTCGCTGTCATGCCTTGGGATTTATGAACCGTGAGCGCATAAGCATAATCAATGGCTTTATATGTTTTTGGGATATTTATTTTTTCACCACTATCCAATTTGACGTGTAAGTTATTTTTATCTACAGCCTGAACTGTTCCTAAATCTCCATTTCTCACTCCAAGTATTTTATCATTTTGACGGAACAGTAAACGCTCTCCTGTTGAAATAAAGAGAGTTCGCTCATAACCCTGGCGCACAATTTCTTCTTTCCCCAAAACATTTTTATCCAGTAATGCCTGATGCGCTTTATCATTTAAATCAGCAACAGCAGCTCTGGAAAAAGCAAGCATAATCGAGTCTTTTAGAGTTTTTTTACTGATATCCTGTTGCCATTCCTCAATTAATTTATTGGAAGCTTCCTCAGGTGTATTAGAAAAATCTATCGCACCTTTTTTATGGTAATGAGTCAATGCTTCATCAATCTTTCCTTTAGCCAAATTAAGGCTTGCCTTGCGGTCTTCCAAGTCATTTTGCCGTTTGATGTTTTCCAACTCTATATATCCTGTATGAGCAGCAATGCCTCGAAATATTTCACCTTTATGGATGGGTTTTAACTGGTCTGGGTCACCCACTAAAATGACTTTACTTCTTGCTTTTCGTGCTTCTTTCATTACTAAAGCCATGTTGTCAAAATCAACCATGCCGGCCTCATCAACAACGATGACGTGCTTGTCTGTTAATTGCAGATGTTTATTGATAAGCCGATAAGATAAAGAAGCCATAGTGGACGAGGTAATACCGGTTTCTTTTTGCAATGCCTTTGCAACCTTTCCAGATAAAGCTGCACCGATTACCTGATGCTGGTGATGTTCATAGAAATCTTTCACAGGCTTTAATAGATAACTTTTCCCGGTGCCAGGGCGACCTACGACAACGCTGATGTCCGAACTTTGGATAATGTAATGTAAGGCCTGATGCTGCTCTTCACTTAATTTGTAATGGGAAGAAAGGCTATCTGTCTTTTGATTAAATACATGATTATAACGCTGCATCATCTTTTCAACGTCATTGTGCAGACGTGCTTCCTGAATGTATTGGTGGCGTGTGGTATAGGCTTCTTTTCCTTCGTCATTAAGGCCGAGTTTAATAACATGCCGATGGTTTAAAACGCATTCAACCAAACTTAAATATTCGTTAGGTGTTTGAGGACTTTTCAACGTTTTAAATAGAAGTTTCTCAATATCTACACGTGTAAAGACGCTATGTTGTGATGAAATATGATTAAGCAGTTCCTCTAGGTGATTTTTAGCCAGATCTTTTCTGAGTTCCTGAATCAACTCATTTTCTTCAAGTAAATAATGATTATCGGTTGATTTTATTATTCCATGGTGACGCTCAGGAATCAGATGATTGAAATCAACACATATATCAAGCTGGTGATCTTTAAAAAAATTATTTTGGAACTCTCGCCATTGTTCTCCCCAATAATCCTGTTCCACAATAAATCCTTTTGCAAAAGCAGGATTCAAATCACGTGCTTTATATTTGGAAAATCCTTCTTTCTCCAAACGACGGGTTGGTATGAGGATATGAGCATGTGGGTTACCATCCTCATGGTCATGAATGGAAATATCTGCAGGCAATCCATTTATAACAAAATGAATTTGGGCAAAACGTTGGGCAAGCTCAACTTGCTGAACCAAATCCAATTCTTTGGGCAATGCCAAAACTACATCCTTACACACTTGGGCATCAATACGATTTTCTGCAAGTTCGACTTGATTCCATAAATATTCTCGATTGAGAAAGGCTTCATCACAATCTTCGGGCAAGAGAATTTCGGAATAAACAACATCATGACGATTTGAAAAATCATAAGTAATACCAGTGCGTGAATCCACTAATCTCTGACCTGCACGATAACTAATTGCAGCAACGGCACTATGGCCTTTCGAGCGGCTATGAATGGAGACACGTGCGAAAGCAATCGCCATGGATTCACCTTAAATAAAAGCGCTCCATCGGTTGCTTGAAAAAAAGAAAAGACCTTCTCCATGAAGGATTTTTTTAGCAGCGAAGCTCTAATTTAGCAAACATTCGAAAGAATGTATATTGCGCACTTGAGAAAACCTCTGCGTGATTGTCAGATCTCGCAGCGCTCGGATTATTATGAAGATGTTGATTTCAAAGATCGTAACAGTTATGCTTTTTGCGTGAACTAAATTTGCGGAGAATATCATGTCAAAGAAGACATTATCGCAAATGGAAGAAGTACTCACGGATAGAATTGAAAAAGCTAAAATAAAACTTGATCAACTGCAACAAAAGCATAAGCTAGAAATCGGCTCTCTTGCCTATAAACATAATCTTCATCACTATGACCTTAACCGACTCGATTTAATCTTTGCCAAGATTGCTAAGGAGCTGAATTATGTCAATTCATGATCAAATCAAAAGGCAACAACAGGTTATTGTAAGATATGAAAAATCAATTGTTCTAGAAAGACTAAAAAAACGAAAAGCAGATACTCGGCGTAAAATTGAGCTTGGTGGGTTAGTGATTAAATCCGGAATGGACGGTTTTAATAAATCAGTAATTCTTGGTGCATTAGATTATTCTTTAAGTTTATTAAGAGAGGATGAAGACTATACTAATTTGTTCGAGACCAAGGGAAATAATTTATTTTTGAATAAATAAAATTTTTTGTAACTTAGAGCGGAAAATAAATGGATTTAACAACAGTTTTACTAAGTGGGGCATTAGGCACAATAGGGGGAGCCGGTGTATCTGGCTATTTAAATTTTATTCTCAATAATAAAAAACAAAGAATTCAATTAATTACTAATAAAATAAATAATTTGTATGCTCCTATTAATTTACATATAGAAATTATGTTGGGCTTTAATTCCTCTTTTATAGAAAAAGCTAAACCTTTTGAGAACTTAAAAGGAGAAGAATTAGATTTTTTATGTGAGGCCGTAGAAAAAACTGTCACAGGATTTTTAAAGCATCAAGAAAACCAAGGTAGAATAATTAAAGAAACTATTATTAAAAATTATGCTTTAGTAGAGCTTGAAGATTTAAAGACAGTGAATGATTATATTAAAAGTTATACTTATTCACTAAGTCACATTGCAGATTTAGGAATAAGTGAGAAAGAAATTAATTTAATTTTTACTCCAAATACCTTTGAAGTATTCTATCCTTCTATAGAATTTGTAAATTTATTCCGAAACAAATACTTACATTTGAAAAATTTATTATTACAAGAAATAAACTCTAATTTATTAAAGGAATTATATAAAAATCTCAAAATTAAATTTATTAAATATAAGCCATGGAAATGCAATTGAAGATTGTTTTTTCCTTATTCCTCATCATCGTTGCTTCTTAGTAAAATCTTAATTATTTTTAACTGGAGGGCCATTTCCCGCGCACTATTTGCTATTTCATTTATCCCAAAACATATTATAAATAAAAAAATAAAAATCGATATTTTGAAAAAATGATTGAAAATCCATGCAAAAACAACGTAAATAGAGCTTAACAGAATCTCCATATCTAATCCTCCAATTTTTATAACAATAATAGCAAAAATCTAAGGGTTAGGTCTTTCCTTTATCCACTTAAATAATAATCTATTACCTCAGTACCACAGGAGAATCTTGCGCCTGGAGTTCGAGCATTAAAACCAAATGCTTGGGAAAACAATGGGCTTTACACATTGCCTTAATAGAAGGGATATGAAAATCCTTACATTGGTAACTGGCAACAGAAAGCACATGCAAGACTTTAACTTCTTCCTTGTGGTTATTAAAAAATTATAATAAAAAAAATAAAATTTCATTCATGGCAATTTATAAATATTGAAATTGGAACATATTTCAAATGCTTGTCACTGCCTGATTTCAAAAGTAAGCGTTGTACATTGTGATCTGTAAATCCTCCCTTTGGCATGAGAATTGATATTTTTGCTTTGAAATTATTGTGCTTATCTTCAATTTTCAATGTTCGAAGGTAACTTTTAGTTAGTTCCTCTCTTAGTTTTCTCATTTTTGTATTATTAATTGCTATATCATTTTTAATAATATTAAAAATTTCACGAAATGTATTTTTTATATTTATAAAAGGTTCTCTTTTTCCATAATCATATGTAATTTCTGGATTTAAATTTAATGTAAATTCTCGACTATTTATTTGCTCACTTAGGTTGTTCCATGGATATCGAGCTATACCTAAATCTCTGTATTGAGACTTTATTATCTGCTGCCATCTGCTTTCACTATCTGTAATAATAAGTGCACCAGTTGTCTGAGAAATATACAAAGACATTTCGAAATTTGGGACCATATTATATGCAAGAAAATTTTTAGATTCTGGAGAATCTTGTAAGGGAGCAAAAGGGTTACTTCTATTAGATTCGGAACAATAGTCAACAAGTTCTTTTAATTTATCCGATGAAATGTTGGGATTCTCTTTTTTGATGGATTGCTCTAGTATTTCTTTTGGTAGAGAAAAATAAGTTATAAGTGAGTCATCTTGAACAATATTTTTTAATCTTTCGACCTCTTTTTCATTTATTATTTCGCTCTCACTCCTCTGCCTTGCCATTTCATACATTTCTTTAGTAATTTTCAAATTAAAAGCAGTTATATCAGGAACTAAGTTAACAACTCCACTTTCAACAAATATTTGTAAATGTAAGATTAACCATAAATCTTTTAATAATTGCTGCCTATAAAGACTTGGATTTTTTATAGGATTAATTTCCTCCTTTAGTATTCCCGGATTCAAAAAGGGATGTTGTATTAAAATTTCATCAAAATAAGGTACTAATCCTGTTACAATATGAATACCGGTACTCCTTGGATCTAACATTCCTGTGTATAGAGCTCGCAAATTGCTATCAGGTTGAGGCAATAAACCAAATATATCGGTATTACTAGGCCAAAGACTTCCATAAAGACTGTAAATTTCAACTATTTTATTATCTGATAATCTTTGTCTAATATCATCCCAACTAGAGTCTTTATCAAGCTTTAAAATCTGGCGTATGCCATCATATAACACGATATTTCTTTCCCTAATACTTAATTCTTTCCAAGTTTTTCTTTTTCCTTTTGGAATATCTTTACAGCAATTTTTATATCTTTTACCACTGCCACATCCGCATAAATCATTTCTTTTCAGCTCACTTTCTACAATTACTTTTTTCAAATATTTATTTTCTGGAATTTTCCTACCAAATACGTCCTGACTATATGTAGATCCATCTTTGAATCCACCAATTATAATTTCGCTATTAAATCTATTTAGCTCGTTTTCCGGTGGTAGCAATGTTTTTTTCAAAGAACACCATGTAGATGAGACTATTTTTTCAGGATGTAACCAATCCTCGTTTGAAGATGCTATATATTTTTTTGCTCCTTTTTTTAGAATGTAGTTTATTTCCGAAACTTCTACTTCATTCAATTCTCTAGACCAAATAAAATCAATTGTACTCACTAGTGTTTCTCTTAGAAATTGAGGGTTTGTTCTTTTTTCTAAAGGGTCATCTTCATGGTTATTAGCATATTCAAGATTTGTGAGTATTAAGCAGTGATTTTCATTTAAAGGAAAAATCGTTTGTGAACCTTTTAATAAGATTGAAGGATCATTTGGGTATTTACACTTTTCATCATTTGGGAGACAAGCAGGATTATACACAGTTACTGGATGATCAGATAAGATGAATTTTATATTGGAATTTTTTGCTGAAACTATCTCTCTTACTCCCTCTGTCCATATAACACAATGTAAATTATGTATAGATTGCATTTCTTTCATTAACTGTTCTTGTTTGAGACCAGAATAGTGATTCTTTATCCAGTCTAAACCTTTAGGGGTCCTAGTCTTTAGTGCGTCAATAAATTTAAAAAAATTTTTAAAATTTTTATGCCACCCATGACAATCATTTATAGTGTAAGCCCTGACAGCAGGTGCTCCTATGCGATCTATTTCTCCAAAGAGTAACCTCTCAATATCATCATTAATGCAACTACCGAAAAAAGTAGTATATAAATCATATTCATAAAAGCACTGTTGAGGTGAAAAATAATGCGTATTTTTCATAGAGATTATTTTACCGTCTGGCAGTACTTTTTGTTCGGGATACAGATCTAAATACACTAGTTTGCTTGAGGAATGTGACAAAAAACCTTTTTGATACCACACGGGCACATAATGATTTTTTCTTGTTTTTTGTATTTCGGAGTTCATTTAATAATAGGTCTTTAATATTTTTAGGAAGATTTACTATTAATAGTAGTACAAAAAAAATTATGGCTACAGTTTAGACAAATACTTTACATGAACGGATAAATTACTACTATAAAGAAGAATTAATTAAAAGAGTTGCAGAGGGAATTTTATCCCTACAATCAGATGAAAATATCCAGAACAATATTAAAGACACTAGACAACGGCTACACCATTAAAAATTAAGCAAGCGTTTAATATAATTTAACTTTTTTAATAAAATTTACAAATACATAATCGGGTCTAATATTTACTTTTTCTTATCAAAATTAATGATAAATTCTTTAATATCTTCAACTCTCCAGGCAGTAGTTCTCGGCCCAAGCTTTACAGGTTGTGGAAAGCGTCCTGATTTAATGCCAGCCCACCATGTTGATTTACTTATAGGAATTAATGCCGGAATAGGGGGATTTGCTTTATTGTCGCCGATGATTTGTTTAAGTCTTAGAAATCCTGTATTAGGAAGTTGCGTCATAATGTGATTAGTCAGGATAAATGAAGGCATCATATAACTTAGTTTCGTATTTTAAAAGTGTTAACTCGATTTAAACTATTCCTTATTCTAAATTCTAGAATATAGAATAAAGGTATTAATATAATCAAACCACAGACATTGTTGTTTTAGCAAAACTTTTCGCTTGCCAAAATAAAAACGGATCTCTAAAACAGTTTTATTTAATTCACCCTAATAGAAAGCTAAAATTATGAGCCAAGATTAATCATCTTGCACATCTGTCCATTATGGAAAATTGCTACATGAATGGTTTTACTCTATGGCTAAAGTTATAATCATTCACTGCTTTTAACTAAAAACAAAGAGGATTAGGTTCTATGGGCACTGGTATAATCATGCCGTTTCAAAATGTCGTTATTGCAGATGATACTAAACTGATTCGATTTTTAGATAGATATGGGGCTGAAAAGTCTGTTGGTACTATGGAGCACACTGAAATAAATTGCACTTTTCATTATGGACTATTGAGTCATTATCAAACTATGGAAACAAATGCGGGTGATTCCCAAGAAAGTTCTACCGCTATCAATTTAGGTAATGGTATTGTTGGAAGTGATACTACATGTAATGATGCTCTTGTTTCCTGCTGGTCTATATGGGATGGAAACGATGATCCTTGGGACTCATTTAAAGAAAGCTCATTTGCACAGAATAAAAATAACGTTTGTGTTATTACTTCAACTGTTGGGAAAGTAAGAAAAATATTTAATCAAACCATCGAAATCAGCAGAAAGCTACTAGGCAATCATTTCCCTCATATTGTTTTTCTCCCATATGATAGCGCTATTACCTATTACCCTGAAGCTTTTGGTATTGAACATGAGCTTTGGGAAAAAATGACCGATCCTCATCGATATGGATTAGGTATGCGAACATTATGCAATACTTTTCATAAACGTGATTCTAATGGAAAAGGTCTATGTTATGCTGCAGAAAAGGAATATCGATATGCAATGGTATTGGGGATGCAACGATTTTTTGGGGACGATTTAAAAATTGCATTAAGCGCAGAGGATGTAATGTGGCGTGACTTCCCTTTAATCTTAACAGATGGTGTGCACTACATTGACAAAGTATACTTATTGGCACCAAATGATAGTATAGAAGCAACATGCTACTCTGCCAAAATTGAATTGGTAAGGAAATATTCGATTGAGCTCAGATCTTTAGATGAGATACGCCCCTTAGACCCCCAATCTACTATATTGATATAATTTTTTCATTCGGAGTATTATGAGTGATTTTGAAAGAACAGGAATTCATTGTTAGGTTAGCCATTTATCTTATGCTAATGTCGTTAGTTTATGCTGGAAGTAATTCCTACTATTAAATATCAATAAAGAGGGAATAATAGCGTTATATGGTACTTGGACTGATTTCTCGATTTTTTAGATACGCTGCTAAGTATTGCAGCGATCATAGAGCAAAGAGGTTTATATGGAATATAAAGCATGATCTGAAAAAACGGCACCATAGCGGCACCATTTGCTGACAATCAGTGACCATGGAGTACAATTCAGTTAAAATTTCCTTATCAAAGGTTAACCCTTCTCTATCTGGTCTTTCTTGGTCTTTAGTTGTCATGGAAGGAGTTTGCTAAAGATTTGTGAGCGGGTTCGATTCCCGCAGTCGCAATGAATCGGATTTTTGCCACTCATGTGAATTACATTCATTTAATCTGGTGGAGCAATGTCCAATAATTTAAACTAAAAAAAGCAACGTAATAAAGGCTCATTGTAGATTGACCTACTTTTTTCAGGTTTAACTATTTGGGAACATTAGAACTTTCCCCAGAGGATGGTCCCTTATATTCTTCTCCCACATTTTTTGTCTTAGTTTCATCAGTTTTAAAAAATCGTGTAGCTTGTATAGTTCCTGACTGTTTAGAAGGTTCTCTCAATTTTGCTTCAAGGTCGCTTACTTTGTTCTGAAGATGCATATTGATATTTTGTAACTGTCTGAGTTCTCTACTCAGTGCATCAACTATAGAGGCGTGAATATTAATTTGCTGACTGGTAACCTGACTCTGTTTACTAGAACGCCATACATGGGTCAGTTTTTCTGAAAGAAGAGTGTTGCTACTATTATTCTTGCAGAAATCCCTGATCTTCTCTAATGAATTGATAATATTGGCAATCTGTTCTTGATAGGCTGGTTGCTTGAATAGTAGGTGGCTCTTATCCTCATATAAATTGATTATTTCAAGTAATTTAGTATCAACAACTTTTTCCATGTTATTAATCATATCAATTTGATTTTGAATATGCTTTTTCACTTTTCCGGTTTTTATTTTTGCCGGCCTGTATGTTGCCTCCAGGAGCAAGTCTTCATGAGCCTTTTTAAGTGAATTAAGCGATTGATAGATTTCTTGGATTTCATTTAATTTTTCAGCAAAGTACTGATCAAATAAAACGGGAGAGAAATCGTCTTCTTTACCCCCAAAATCAATAGCTATTGCCTTAATTTTCTTTTCAACTGCGATGATTGAAACTTTGTAGCGATCGTTTTGCAACAGGATTTCATTTTTATTACGAGTTGGCATTTGTATAGAACCAAAGAAAGGATTTAATTGTTTAAATATAGGACAATTTTGAGAGAATAGAAAACCGGATAGTGGGTTATTTAGGTAACTTCAAAAGAACTGATTAGTTTTGAAAATTCTTAATATGAGCCACAAATAATGAATTACTTTATCAAAATGTCCGGGAAAGTGATGGTGGCTATAAGATTGAGAATAATATTGTAAGTCTTAGTGCAAGCGCTTGTAATGATAGAAATTGCGAACCTTCAGTTAATAGAACTTTTCTAAAAAATCATGACCCCTCAAAATCGCAAAAATCTCCAAACGATTGTGTTGTGAGCCTAAATACATCTGATGTAAGAAGTGAAAGGATCGAAAAATCTGGGACTAATTATGCTTTAAATGTTCTCCCAAAGCCTGAAAAAGATAATATCGCACATGCGTTCATGGTAGCGGGTTCGATTCTAGCCACCAAGCCAATTAACTCATTGATAAGTTAATCATCATATCGCGGTACCAAAACGGCACTATTTTGTATTATTTGACTGCTCTAAGTGTCCCTGACTTAATTTGATCATCAATCTATTTTTGCTTTGTTAATGATATACGGGCTTGCAGTATACAAATTAGTGGATTGAATAACACTAACCAAGAACACAAAACCTTAACCCTTAATCTGTAATTTTCAAAATTTCTAATCCGTAAGCACGACGTTGAATCATCGGCACATTCATGTACTTTTTAGTTAACCTACGCTTACCGTGGCGGAGATAACCCAAAAAATTTATTCCATAATTTCCGGAAGGCTATAGTTCCTTCCTTTATTCTGTTCATGCAGCCAGTCAACTAGTGGTTGAAAGTACTCTAACATTGCTTTGGCACTCAGCTCATCACCGGTTGATTCTTTGAGTATTTGCCTCCAGTCTTTGGAAGCTCCATGGCGCATAATATGCATTAGAAAGTCTCCTATAGCTTTCTGGCCAAAGTAGTTGGTAGCATGAGGGTCTTGGTGCAGTATATTTTTGGCTATATGGTTGTGCAGCTGATATAAAAGGGCATAAGACAATGCATAATCATAGTATTGGGCAGGATCGTTGTTGATGTGTGTTTTAGTAGCTGCATCGCAATATTCTTCACCTCTAATAAATGGCGGCTCAATTCCTTGGTATTTCTTAACCAGCTCCCACCATTTTGCGTTGAATTGGTCAGGAGATAAGTTATCAACATACATGGCTTTTTCAAAATGGCTCATCGTGCCCGCGGAGAAAAAAATAAACACTACAGAGTTGAGTGCTTCTTTAAGAAGAGTATGCATATTATCTATTTCTATGGACGTATCGATCAGGCCGCGCTCCACCAGATAAGGCTTCTTCCTCGCAGCAAGTCCCATCATGGTGCCAATAGCTTCATGAAAGGCACGGTTAGCGCCTTTACGTAACAGTGGCGGCACATCTTTGTTAGTATAAGTGAGGTAGTAATAGATATGACCTAATTCATGGTGAGAGGTCCTGAACGACTTAGCATTAGACTCCAAACTCATTATGATGCGTATGTCTTGATCAAGGTCGATATGCCAGGCAGATGCGTGGTTATTCTTTTTAATGGATGAATTGGGAGGATAGGGATAAAGATTTGACTTTTTCCAAAACGTTGCCGGTAGTTTGGGATAACCAAGGCTTACATACAAATTCTCTGCTGACTTCATAATCCAATTAGGGGATTTGTTTTTAAGGATACCATCAATATGAATGCTTTTTACCTTCAGTATAGAACTCCAGTCCTGCCCCCAGCGGTTTGGTAGCCAGTGTGCAGGCAGATATTCAGGTACAGTGTTTACACCATATCTCTTGGCTAGTTCATAACGCACCCAGGTATGCAGCTCACGGTATAGAGGATAAAGCTCCCTCATGAAACGTTCCATGGTCTGCATCATCTCATCAGTGCTCATATGGTAGCTGCTTACCTGATATGTGAAAAAATCAGGGTACCCTAGCGCCTGTACGGTTTGATTTCTTAAGTTGCGTAAATTGATAAGCCCCGTTTTGAGAGTAGGTCCTACTTGTTTACTTGCTTCCCATGCTGACAGACGTTTATTGAGGTTGGATTCTTTTTTAAGAATATAGTCTATGTTATTAACATCTATCTTCTTGCCATCCAGTATATATTGATATCCATACAGCTTATATATTTGCTCAACCTCAGCTTTTATTCTTTTTTCTACAAGGTCAGCTACCTCTTGAGGGCTATTAGCAGCAGAATAGAGAATTAGCTCTAATTGCTTTACTTGCATCTTTGTTAGCTTATATTTTGGGTTGAGGTATTTGCGGGCGCTCTGAATGTTCTCTTTACTACCGATAAATACAGCGAGATCTTTATCCGCTTTCTGCGCAATCATCGCATTAGTAAAATCATTCGGCTTTATCTCAATATTTGATTGCCATCGTGCATTTTTAGCACTTGCATAGAGCTTCACATACTGTTTGGTGTAGTTATCAATAAATTTCTGTGCTTCTGCTGCGTCGGTATTGGGGCTACTGCCACTATTATGGCAAGATAAAAGCAGGTAGGATGAAATCAGTATTATATAATAATGTTTCATATGATCGATCCTTTTAGAAATCATTAGAGAGATCCATATCCTCAAAGCTTTGATTATCATCTTCTTGTGTTCCACCGTTCCGGGTAACTATTTGGTATGCTTCTTTGAGAGTTTCTATCTTTATTATATGAACAAAGATTCCCAAAAGCGGTGTTGTTTTTCAGGATCTGCCTTTTGATATATTCATCGTCTGATATCCGGCAAGCAAATTGGTACCTTTGTCATGTTACCACCACCTCACCTTAACATGCGAATTATTATCTATCGGTCTGATATGTTGGTCGTATCTCTCGATTTTCATTAGATGTCTTGGTAAATATTGCCGCAACTATTGGGCAATCGCTCCCAATAATGAAATTACTAGTCATATCCATTTGGAAAGGCAGGGGCGAGTATATGGAAATTATATATGGGTTAATGATGTACGAATGAGATTTCTTGAGGGAGTTCCAGAGGAAAAAGTAACACAATTATCTGACCATATGACATGAATTTTCGAGAGCAGTAATTTGATGAGTCCATATCATTGCTTGTTTCCTCGATGTTAAAAGGGATTCATCCCCTGGGACACTTCTTCCTTTGCTTTTTCGAGTCGTTCCAAGACCGACTCTATACCATATTCTGAAGCCTCAGCAAGTAATGCAGAAAAAATGGCTTTTTTTGCCTGAAATATATTGGGAGCAACTTCATCTCGAATCATCTTGTTCTTCTGTGATTCAATGTCTTCAAGAGCATGAGAATAATCTTGCATCTCCATGTTCGGATTAATATATTTTATCCCTTCATTAATGAGGTTTTTTGTCACGATTTGAAACATTTCATAGTTCATTGCTTGTTGATACAGCGGATCTGCAGAGGTTTTTTGACAACTTTGCAGCAATGCTAAGAGGTTATTGGCAGTCAAATTAATATCTTGATTGATGGATAACGAGATAACGGCATCAACGTCCTTACAAAAGGCATTGAGTCCTTCTAATATACGGATATTCTCTGGTTTTTCAAAATCAGCCCATTTGCTAAAAGTTGCTATTTGCTGATGAACTGTATTGAGGACATTTTCTATCCACTTTAATTGATAGGCATCAATTTCTTGTTGCGAACCATCCGTATTAATAGTTAATAACACTTTACTATGTGGCCGCTTGTGCTCTCTACCTACTCCTTTGATGGATGTTTCTCTGTGAGTAAGATATGCTGTATTTTCATACCTAGGCTTTTCAAATTGCTCATGTAATACATTTTTATTGGCAATTACATCAATAAATAGTCCATAGTCATTAAATAATTTTTTTTGTAGGTTTTTGGCAAAATTTAATCCCTCACATACACTCATCACCAGTGTCAATCGAGGTATTACATTAGGATTTTTGAAATCTGGATTTGTGAGTAATTTTCCAAAATAGGCGGCGATATCATCTAAATCGTATATCTTTGGGGTGCCTGTTTGTCTATCAAGGACCATATCGTCTAACTCTTCTCTTCCATGAGCCGCAAAATATATTTTGGTACGGTTTGTAATCGGTTTAGGAAAGAAATCAGGGTTCTCCAAAGCTTTAAGGTCACTTCCATCTGGTATTTTCACGAGTATTGCCGGGCTTTCGTGAATTATAAGCGTATCAATATTTGCCGTTATTTGATCTTGGGTCAAATTGATGTAAATGAGTTTATCATATTTGGAATGCATGACAGATCCCCATTTTTGATTCAGCCTATTCTTAAAGTATAGAATTGTGGTTAAAAATTTACCAACAGGATGATTTAACAAAATAACTTGAGTGCATGCTGAGGGTGCGTTCAGCTGGAACGTGTCACAACGTATTGAATTCATTGTGCCAGTAATTGACTCTAACTGTTGTTGTCCGAAAGTTTTTCCTTTAGGTGATACTGTCACCGAGAAACTCTAATTTTGAGGGGGTGCTATTTTAAGGGGTAAAGTATTTCTTATAGTCATCCAAAGGCGAGAGAAAACCTGACTTTCAGGCGAATAAAAGGTTTGAAGCCCTCACGAGAGAAATCAATAAAAGAATAAATTGACTGATTTAAAAATAAAAAATTACAATATAAATTTTTTTGTTTTATTGCCAGTTTGGCTGGATATGCGGCGGCATTGAAATAATAGTTGTTGCTGTTCTTAGAATATTTGCAATGATAAAAAACAATCCCATATATAAGCCTCGCATCATTAGACCTGATGCGAGTAGCTTATTCAGTATTAGCCGTTAATTAATCATTATCTTCTTTAGAAAGCGTACCGGTTGTTGCATCGATTTTTATCTCAAATTTTTTACCTTGGGCATCTCGTCCTTTAACTTCCCATTGACCATGTTCAAATTCAATCTTTCGGATATTGGTATATCCTGCTTGCTCAGCGGTAGAAAGTGCTTGTTGAATACTTACCTTTGGTTGGGTCGAGTCTGCAAAAGCAACGGAACATACTAAAGCTAGTGATGATAGAACAATTGTTTTCATTTTCATATTGGATCCCTCAATAGTTTGGATTTTAAAAATTAACATTTAATCATCATGCTGTAAATGAAGGTTTCCTGTAAAAGGCGCCGGGGGCATTTAGATGTTATTCCGATAAAAATTGATAATTGCATCATACCGGCAATTATGTCCAATATTATATATTGATCTATATGGACGAAATGTATCGCCGATTATCTGTTTTTCTTAATTTATTTTATAGTTAATTATAATTCCAAATTCAGCAGCTTATTAATCCTATGCTACACATTCCTTGATTAAGCTATTTGCTGAATGGCCCAACCTGATACGCACGCTTGCTATCCTGCTGGTTGCAAACAACAAGGCTTGTATCTTACTCATATTTTTGTATATTAGTGTGTATATTTTAGTATGGGGAATTATTTTATGAAATTTAGTCCTAGTTCAAATCCGAAACATTTAGAGGTTATTACCAAGCCCACATCAAGAGGGTTAATATTTAAATCAGATGCAGAACTATTAAAAAGCCTAAAATCTCTACCAGATGAAATTAATTTCGATGTGCCAGATGGAGAATTCAACACAATTCTCTACCTTGCAGCTGCAAATAACTATGTTAAAACAGTAGATTATTTGCTATTCGAAAAAAAGGTAAACCCTAATATCAAAGTATCTGAAAATTTGACTGCCGCACATATTGCAGCAGCTAAAGGACATCATGAAGTATTGAAGAAATTAGTGCGTTGTGAAGGCATCAAACTTGCAGAAAAAGACAAATATGGAGAAACTCCATTATTTCGTGCCATAGGTAATGCACCGACTGAAAAACTTTTAGATATCGTACGCTTAATTGTTATGACAGACGCGAGTACAATTTCAGTGACTAATGAGGATGGTATTTCTCCTATTGAGCTAGCACTTCAAAGACAACATCCCTCAGTTATCCAACTACTATTAGAGCATGGCGCCGATGTTAGTAAACGTTGCAGCTCTGCCGCAGCAGGAATGATGATGACCCGCAGTATTCCTAGTAGTCAATTTGGTGGTGCTTTCGTATTTTTTACTGGTTCAGCTGAAAATGATAATTTACGTCAATGTGCCAAGCTAATTATTGAAGCTTATAACAAACAACACTTGGCCGCTGATCTTAAAGAAACGACTTCAAGCAGTAGCTTCGGATTTAGCCAATAACTCTGGGGTAAAATTGGCAGAATGCACCCGTTTTCATGGGGGTACGTTTCAGCAAGAGTGCTCCAGCTACCCTCTTCACTCCAAATTTGTGGTTGAAAAGAGAAGAGATTATCTTGAGTACTCCCAAAATGTCGCTAAAATGAAGGACATTTAGCGACATTAGACGCTAAGGAATGATAACCTCATGTTTCACCAAGTCTGAGATTTTATCGCCACATTGTGAATTTAAGTAATAGGTGTATTTTCCTGATTTACCGGGCAAGGTAGTTTCCGTCCAGGTTAGTTTTTCACCCTTCCAAAGAATTTGTTGAACCCAATTTCTTACTTGATATTCATCAATTGGCAAACCACCTTCTGGTTTTTCCCACTTTAAAGTAATGCTTTTCTTATCCTGTGTATAACTGGATAAAATATTAATGGGTGCTTTACATGCCGTGGGATTTATTACTTTATAACTTTTGATGCTCTGCACTAACATACTTGCACTTTTCATGTGCGGATTAGGTGCGCCGGCATAGGGGCCACCGACTGCTAAGTTTACAATTAAATAATAGCCGCCTTCAGGATTATTAAATCCCCTACTTAAAGCATTTGCTCCATCTGCTGGTAAGCTGTCTGTTTTAAGAGGCCCCCAAATTTTTTTGTTATCAAAATATCCCGTAATAATATATCCATTCTTTGTACTTTGTGGGTCTTTTTCCCATTCAAACCCCCATTTATGAAAATTATTATATAATCTTTCAGAATCAGTTTTTGTGACTAATCGATATCCTGGCCCTTTGCAATCTCCGCCCGTACAGCTTGGATCGTTACCGTTAAAATGTAAGGCCGCAGTGCTAACATTAAAGTCCGTATTTTTGGGATAAGCCTCCATAATGTCAATTTCACCATTATTTGGCCATTGGCTATCATCGGTAGGCAGGAGCCAAATAGCAGGCCATAACCCACTGTTATAATTAGTAGGATTTGTTTTTGTTTCGCAGGAGCCGTCATCACTTGTTTCACACTTTGGTAATTTTGCAGTCACTTCGAGATAACCATGACTTAATGTGCTCGTATCCCAAACGGTGGAACTCATTGGGGCATTATAAGGTGGCGCATCAAGGTTTCTACGCGTCATAATTTCACCAGATAGCCAGTAGTTACTGTTTACCTTAATTGCGCTTAATTTAAGTTGGCCAGGTTCATTCGTTTTATCGCAATATGATGTAACCAAAGTTGTATCGTAAACGTTAATCTCCCCTGACTTTCGATGATCATAATTTGTAGCTGAAAAGAAATTTAATCCTTCTTCATTTTTATCAGTAAGAATATTTCTAACTAAGTTGCATTGTTTGTTTGCATCGAACGAGCAGGTAATTGCGTGAAGTGATTGAGAAGCGAATAAAAGGATGAGAAGTATGGGTCTATTCATCATTGATATCCTTATTTTTTAGATCTTGGTTTACCACTATATGGTTATTATCCAACAATGCATCATAGCTCATTAAAGCTAATCCAACAAGCTGCAAGAAGTTTGAGGCGAACTTTCTCTCTATACAAATCAACAACATTATAGAAAAGCAAAAATCGCTTCTTGATAATTCAAAATCTGGCTTGAGTATTCTAAAAAAGGCAACACCCAAATTAGTGATGCCCTTCTGTATACGGAGCAACGGATGAAAAACCACAGACAAAACCTCGATCTGAGATATATGATAAATTTATAGACAGCTACAAAAATACATTATCTCAATCGATTAAAAACCACCAGGAAGATTAATGTTCCCAGCTTTATCCGGTGTTGCAGGGGTTGAGTTAATGTAACAACCCTGTGATCTGTCATTTATTGTAGTGACTACCCCATCCTCACTGATTGCTAAAGTACAAAGGTTGCTGTTACTACCAGCAATGGTCATCACAGAAGACCCCGCGATATTTTTAACTAAACAGGCAGGGTGTTTCGTGACTGGATCAGGACAAGTAATACTATGATTGATTAATACCGGTTTAAAAGGGTAACCAACGTAGATCATATAGGAAAACTGAGTCTCAGGAGGTTGAGGATCCTCTTTGCCACAAATACTTCCTTTAATTTCTCCTGGTTGTATGTTCTCCAAGCGACAAACTAAATGACCTTCGTGGTAAAAACTAACTTGTTTCGCTGACGCTTCATTATTATATGCTGCCACATAGGTTTTATCCCCGGTACCAAAAACAGCGTAAGCAGGTGTATCTGCCCTAAGCGATTTATTTAAAGATCCTAGCGCTTTTAAATTTTGAATCCAATAATAAATACTTGGCTTGGATTCGCCAGGATCCGGCGTTTTAGCTTGCTCATCGAAATAACGGGTATAGTATTGCGATGCCTTGACTGGATCACCTAAGGCTAAGTATTTCAATAGCGTGCCGCAATAAGCAGAGTTTGCTGCGTCGCCGGAACATGGATTTTTAGCATCCTCGTTATACACTTTAGTAACAAAGTCTGGCTCATAACCAAGATAGAAAGATCCCGCACTTATGGGTAACGTATTGGATGCAAGGTTTTGATAATAACAAGGTTGACTCGCACAGAAATAAGTTGATCTATCAAGCTTACCTCCCCAAACATTTCCGACCAATAAATAGTTTTGTCCAGTCGTACTATTTGACCATCCCATGGGAAAAACACCGGCATTAGGATTTTGATTAAAATGATAATGATTCAGCCCTTGTTCTTCTGTAGTATAAAGATACAAACCTGTTTCTACGAGAGCGTGAGAAGAAGTATTATCTCCATCGAAAGTAACTCCTTCGGTATTTAAACCCCATAGAATAATAGCTTGAGCTAAATTCATAAATTCAGCACTGTCTTCCTCATTCACATTATCGAAGCTATAAGGCATGCCTAAAGCAGAGGAGATACCAGCATAGGGATCAAAACTTCTAAAATGTGGGAATCTGGTCGCCTCTCCTCCCTCTTCTTGATATTTGTAATTGCAAATATCTCGAATGAGCAAGTTAATCATAGCCCCATATTCTTGCGCCCATGTTTTATCAAATTGCGCAATAGTTGCAGCACTGTCAATTAAATAACCCCAGTGGAAAGGATGATCCGTTAGGGTAGTTGCTGTAAAGAAACCACTTGGAAATCCCATCATCGTATACCATTTGCTATTATACGAATAAAACCAGCTTCCTTCAGGTCGCGGACAATCGGAAGCACCATCGGGGCAAGGGTCCGTATAATTTAAGCCAGTTAGAAAACTTGTAACCTGTTTCTTTAGATTAGTTAATAAGTCATCCCGAATTTTTTTATATTGAGGATTGGGGGTAGATCCCATTAAAACATTGGCTATTTTTATGAGTTGAGCCTCCCTGCTTAATAATTTTCCTGTTGCGTAAGTATCAGTCCAAGGATTTTTAGCGTCTAAATGAGGATCTGGAGGTAATGCAAATGAATAACTTGCCATTTTATCCAAATCAGCCTGGCTGAGACGATTAGGTAAAGCAGGTAACACACCATGAAAGGCTACTTCAGTAGAAAAAGAAGGTGTTCCGCCTACTCCTTGAGGAACCACATAAGCATGCATAGTGCCTTTTAATGTCTGAATGGTTCCACTGTCACTGGCACAATCATCTTGGAATAAACAGCCGGCTTTTTCGGTGCTATTCATGTTTTTAATTTGCCAAGGATAAAGCATAACCAGCGGTTGTTTCTTCAATGATGCATTCGAATAGACTGTTTGAGTGTCAAAATTAAAATGCGTAATCACTTCAGCGTTATTTTTATCATACTCATACGTGATGGATGTATTTTTGATAAACGTATACGCGTAGGGCTTGAATTGATTGGCCACCGCAACTGCTGATAAGTCAGAAGAAGCAGGAATAGCAGCCAACGAAAAATAGCGATTTGTTTCCGTGGTATTAATGGAGGTACTTGGAATAATGTTTCCACTTCCTCCCTGGTTGACTGGGACGATTACAGAACCAGAATTAGTTTTCCAAGGAGTAATTGAGGCATCAGGATTAGAGAAATAAGCATAGTAGCGATAGCCCGAATCGGAAGCATTTTTTGTTTTAAACACACTGATGCCTTTTTCTTGGCTTAATAGTTTTACATCTTGTGAATTATTAAACTGTAGATAAGAAATTGTTTGATTGCTTTTCTTTTCAATAAAAACGAAAGGGGAACCTTCTACCACACTGGCAGTAAGAAGAGGAGAATTATTACGGGCCCACGCTGCCGTCACCATCCAATCAGAATAATCAGCAACCAAAGGTGCCGTACCCATCAAATCTCCTGTGGTAACAGTTACGTCGAGCGTATTATCATATCCACGGTCAACATGCACATTGTCAACTTTAGCGTTTTGCAAGGGAACTCCTAAAGAAATACCCCTTTCTGTTAAACGCACAGTAAGCGGGTTTGGAATTAACAATAAGGGATTCAGATAGTCACCATCCTGTATTTGTCCTGGCGCCTTATCCACGGCCAGCAAAGGTGTCCACCATAAACCCGTTGTTATGGGTTTATTACCCAGACCAAACTGGCTCCCTTGAAATACTGATTTTAGCGTTGAATAGTTGTTTATGAGGGGATAGCCAGCGTCTTTTGAAACACGTCCCGGATATTTTTGCGCTAATTTTGCAATGTGTTGCTCATCGTAATAAATTCCTCGACCAAGTTGTGTAGCACTGTGAATTGCATTGTTATTTAAAAGAAAAATTACTGCTGCAAGAGGGAAAATTTTTTTTGGTTTGTTCGAGTTATTGTTCTTCTCTGACATTGATTTTTCTCCAGATTTAGAAAAAGTAAATTGCTTTACGGGTTAATCTCTTAATTTCGTATAGGTTAAGTGAACCATTTATGTTTTTCTTAGCAGTACTGATTCGTAATGTAATGATTTAGTTTATCGAAAATTTATTGGCAGTTCGTTTAATTGAAGTTTTTTTGCCAGAAGACTGATAATGATTACGTAGCGCTCCTATTTGCAATTTTCCATATTTCATTACCTTAGACTTTCTATATGCAGTGTCTTATTTTCATAATAACCGCATTCCATGAAAAATATCTATCTGATTAAACGTGAAATTTAATTTTCAGTCGCTATGACTACTCAAAATAAACATACCGAATTAATAAAATTGAGATTATTAAAAAAGAATCAAGTCATAGAAAAAATCAGGAGAACCTGCACTTTTTGATTCATTTGTTCAAACCTTTTGTTCTTTGCTCTACAGTGGTGAAAAATAAATCTCTTATCAGCTGCATTCAAGTAAGCGTTGATTTATAAGCCATACATTCAAAGTCATATTTATTTACTGCTCTTGAAAATAAATATCCCTGACCAAAATCACATTTTTCTTCAATTAGAGTTTTCAACTGTTGCTCAGTTTCAAGACCTTTAGCAACAACTTTAAGATTTAAAAGATGAGCCAACTTAATAATTGTTCTGAGAATCGTTAAATCGATATTTTTTTCAACATTTTTAATAAAGGTATTGTCGATTTTTAAGGTATCAATGGGTAATGTTTTGAGCAAAATAAAAGAAGAATAACCTGTTCCAAAGTTATCTAAAGCCAGCTTTACTCCTAATCGGGTTAGGGTAAGCAGATTTTTTTCAATCTTAACTCTGTTTTCTAAAAGTGATTTTTCAGTTAGCTCAAGCGTGATATTGTCCACTTTTGATTTGAAAATTAAGCTTTCAATGTGATTAATAAAATTATTATTTGCGAATTCAATAGAGGATATGTTGATAAAAAACTGCAATTTTTTATTGTATTTTTCATTCCAATGCTTAATTTGAAAGCATGCGGTTTCAAGTATCCATTCACCAATTGGAATCATTAAACCCGTTTTTTCCGCAATTCTAAAAAATTCATAGGCCCCCATCTTACCAAGATTTTGACTATTCCATCGTAACAAAAGCTCCGCACCCATTAATTTTCGAGTAGTTAAACAATAAATAGGTAAATAATGCAAACTAAGTTCATTATTTTTTATGGCATCACGTAAATGTTTTCCAATTTCCAACTCCTCTAATTGCGATTTTGATAAAATTGGTGAATAAAAAACATAGGTGTTTTTTCCCGATTTTTTAGCCTCATACATGGAAGTATCTGCATTTTTGAGCATATCTTGATAGGTAACTCCTGAATCAGGATAGATCGCGATTCCAAAACTTGCGGTAATGGACAATATATGTTCATGAATTTCAAAAGGAGCATTGAATACATTTATTAAATTTTCTGCAATGGATTGAATTTTATAAGGTTCGAATAACTCAGGAAATATAATAGCAAATTCATCTCCACCCAACCTGGCACAATAATCACCAATACGGATGGATTTTTTTAATCGAGAAGCTACTTCTTGCAATAATTTATCACCTACTTCATGACCTAATGAATCATTAACAAATTTAAAATTATCTAGGTCTAAATATATTAAAGTGAATCGACGTCCATACCTTTGGTAATTAGAAATTAATGCAGCCATGGTAGCCTCAAAAGCCGCTTTATTCATTAACAAGGTAAGCGAATCAATAGTAGATAACTTTTCAAATTTATCTTTTTGCTGCTGCAAATTCTCCTGTGCCTTAAAAGCCAAGAAAAATTTTTCTTGAAAACTTTGAATTAAGCCAATAACCGGAATGATAAAACTGCAAAGTTGAAGTAACGATGCAACTAAATAAGCGGTATCCAGAAGCTTGCTTGAGCCAAAAACCATATAAATTGACATTAAAATCTGAGCAAATGCGCTATATTTGACAGCGTTGAGCAAGACACCCCACTTCTTGGGATCAAGCTGATAACAAGTGATAAAAGCTAAATATAGATTTAATGCCAAGTTAATTAAACCAAATGGATGGGTAATAAATTCATTAGGATAAAAAAATCGTGGCATGTAATTCGGATATGAAGACCATGATATTAAAAAACCTTCTGTGCCAAAAATGATGCAACTTAATATTAAAAGAACACTAAAAATAAAGTAATTACGCGTTAACGATTTTATTAAACACATGCCAAGAGTCACTACTAATAAAAAGCTTATGAATGTATTTGATCCTAACCAAACAAACCCATGAAAATTTTTCAAGTTATAATTCAAAGGAGTAAACCAATTATTTACTAAGCAAGCCGTAAAATAAAAAACAACTCCAATTAAATAGGAAACACTAATACAAAAAGCGATTTTATCTTTAGTGAGTTTGTAGTAAGAAAAGCCAAGTAAAACAAGAACTAAAGCAATGACTCCTAATGACCAATAAAATAAGGCATGGTAAATGCTAACATCTTGATAAAAAGAACTAAAACCTAGCTTAAAACCCAACAAAATACCCAGTGTTGACAGGGTGAGAGTCAAAATAATGAATAGTAAAAAAGCCTTAGGAAGTATTCGAAACACATTATTTGCTTCTGAATTCATAATTTTATTACTCTAAATAATTTATTAAAATTTATCCCATTATCATTTTGCTCTTCGCTAGGTACCGAGAAACACACAGATTATCAATATATATTATAATCCCTTAAAATTAATGAAATTTTCAATGCTTAACTTTTCTTTAGAGCTACTTTGGAGTCAGAATATTTCTCTACTTATTATGAGTTTAATTTTTGTGCAAGAACTCGTAACTATGGATTACATCCTAAAGCACAGCAAGACATTGCTTACTGGTATCGATAAAGTTATTTTTATCTTTGAAGCTGGATTCCTCGCATTTCAACGGTAATGTCTTTTGTTTTAGCACTCTCTGAGAAATTGTTAATAACCTCTCGCACATCATTATCAATATATTTTGAGCCGCTGCTGTCAATGATTACAGTGGATTTAGGTGGGATTTTGCGAAATTGATGGATAAAGCTGCCCTTATTTAAAAAAGATACTTCTTCAGCCAATTCCATGTGAAAAACCATACCTTTTTTCATAACAATACTGGTGTCATGGGCGTTTAAATAGTGGTGGCGTAAAATAATGAAAATAGCTACGGTAAAGCCAACACTGATACCAAAAAGTAAATCATTCACTACAATTCCAACCACAGTAACGATAAATGGTAGAAATTGCTCCCATCCCATTTGATACATTTCTTTAAATACAGATGGACTAGCTAATTTATAGCCAATCATAACTAAAATTGCAGCTAATGATGCAAGTGGAATTTGATTTAATATCATGGGGATAGTGAGCACACAAACCAAAAGCAATACTCCATGCAAAATCGCGGATAATTTAGTTTTAGCGCCAAAGGTAATATTTGTGGAACTGCGTATGATGACCTGGGTGATAGGTAATCCACCAATCAAACTAGAAAGCATATTACCTACCCCTTGAGCTTTTAATTCTCGGTCTGTGGATGTAATTCGTTTATAAGGGTCTAGCTTATCAGTGGCTTCAACACACAATAAAGTTTCCAGGCTTGCGACTAAAGCAATAATGGCTGCCACTTGGTATACTTCCATGTTACCCAGTTGATTAAAATTGGGTAAAGTTATTACTTGAGTCAAATCAGTAATACTTTTAAATTCAGGAATTTGTACGAGCTGTGATGACTCTAAATGAAAAGGAAGCCCTCCGGTTTTATAAAGCAAAGACAGAATAAATCCGCACAAAACGACCACTAAAGGAGCTTGTAAAATTTCAAATAGTTTGTATCCTTTATTAATTAAATATTGCCATGATATCATGATTACAAGTGAAATTATGCTAATGATGACTACTCCAGAGTTAATGTTCTCCATCGCTTTGTTAATATAAAAAAATTCGAGCCGGCCATCGGTTAAATCGGTTAAAATAGGGGAAACATCATATCCAATTAAATGAGGAATCTGCTTTAAAATAATGATAATCCCAATACCGCCCAACATGCCCTTAATTACTGATGAAGGAAAATAATAAGCAATAATTCCACCACGTAGAAACCCCGCTACAATTTGAAAGATTCCTGCGATAAACCCGGCCAATAAAAATGTTTTCCAAGAACCTAAGGATTGTTGAGCAGCGAGAACTATCGCTACAAGGCCCGCAGCTGGGCCACTGACTCCCAAGGCTGAGCCGCTAAGAAATCCAACAACGGCCCCTCCCACTATTCCAGCAATAATCCCCGAAAATAAAGGTGCTTCTGATGCCAGGGCAATACCGAGGCACAAAGGTAGGGCGACTAAAAATACCACTATTGAAGCTTGAAAGTCATATTTTAAATTAGAAAAAATTCCCTTTATCATTTTTTATCCCTTAATTCTTTCATGAAAAATATAATTCTATGTCCCATTTAGATTGGAAATGAGCATCCATTATCCAGATTGCTTCTCTAGAAAAAAATTTATTAGCAAAATTATAGTACAGTTCTGTTGACTCATATTTAATAAACGAATTAAAAACATTTATTTTTTACTAACATGGATCCATTTTAAAAAGCAGCTATAGTAGAAAGGACATGATTATATTTGTAAGTAATAAGAGGATGTTTTTAAGGATATTGTTATGGATGACAATTTATATAAAGAAGCTTTACTCAGGCTCGATAACGCATCTATTCTCGCTTCGCTTGACCCAGAAGCAGTTGAAAAATTAAAACATGCGAAAGCATGCCTTGAGGTGGCGATACCAGTACGAATGGACGATGGGCAATTAAAAATATTTACCGGGTATCGTGTCCATCATAATTCTATACGTGGCCCCACTAAAGGGGGGATTCGCTTTCATCCTGAAGTGAGTCTTTCTGAAATAAAAGCCTTAGCTTTCTGGATGACCATTAAGTGTGCTGTAGTTGGCATACCTTTTGGTGGTGCAAAAGGTGGTGTTATTGTTAATCCGAAACAATTATCACGTCTTGAATTAGAACGATTAAGCCGAAGTTACATTACGTCCATAGCAGATTTTATTGGACCTGATTTAGACATCCCTGCGCCTGATATGTATACAAATGCTATGATTATGGGATGGATGATGGACGAATACTCTAAAATTGTCCGTCAAGCAACACCGGCTGTAATTACAGGGAAACCTTTACCGTTGGGTGGAAGCCAGGGCCGGGAAAATGCTACAGGCTTAGGCGCTTATTATTGTATTAAAGAACTGGAAAAAATAAAAAAATGGCATCCCCAAAAAATGCGCGTGGCCATTCAGGGTTTTGGCAATGCAGCACAACCTTTAGCGCAATTGTTGTATCAAGATGGTTATAAGATTGTAGCAGTTAGTGACTCTAGAGGTGGTATATATCGAGCACAAGGCTTTAATATTCCAAGTATTATTTATGCCAAAAACAAATTTGAACAGGTCCAAGCCGTCTACTGTGAGGACTCAGTTTGTCAAATGGTTAAAGCAACTCAAATCACTAATGAAGAACTGTTAGAATTAAAAGTTGATATTTTAATTCTGGCGGCGCTGGAAAATCAAATAACCAAGAAAAATGCGGCAAAGATAAAAGTGCCTATCATTGTTGAGGTTGCTAATGGCCCTACTACAGTAGAGGCCGATGATATTTTAAAGGAAAAAAATATTCTCGTTGTGCCTGATATTTTAGCTAATGCTGGTGGGGTTACGGTAAGTTATTTTGAATGGGTTCAGAATAAGTCAGGTTATTATTGGACGTTGGCACAGGTGCAAAGACGTTTGCGCGCCATCATATCGAGAGAATTTAACAACGTTTTTGAGTTACTGGAAGTTCATCAAGTTGACCTGCGTACTGCTGCTTATATTCATGCATTAAATCGACAGGCAGAAGCTGTCGTAGCCCAAGGGACACATGATTATTTTTCTGAGTCTTATTGAGTAAATTTATTTCCTGGTTCTTCTAAAAAGCATGCTAAGACATTTACTGAAAAAGATGCGTGTATTGATGTATTAATTCGCCAACATCACTCCTCTAAAAAATCATTATGAGATTGATTTTTAAGTACAATGATTACGTTTCATTTGAAAGGAAATTGGTCCTCCTTTTTCAAGAATAGCTGTATTTTATTAATTGAAGATTATTTAGGCCATATTGCAATCTTAATGACTGCATTATATCGTTTCTCGTCATTCGTGTGCATTCGAGATTTTTTATTTACTTTTTTAATAATAGGGCAAAACCCCTATATAATTAAGAATTATTCAGATTATAGTATTAACTAAACCTATAAAAAAGGATTTTTATATGGCTAAGAAAGCGGATAAGCCAATTGTCATTATCACAGGCTCTAGTGGCAAAATAGGGACTGCTCTTGCTCGTGCTTTACGAAACTCTTATAAAATTGTAGGTTTTGATCAAGATAAAGATGCCTGTGAAATTCCCTGTGATATTACATCGGATGCCTCTTTAGCTTTATCTTTTCGGTTATTTAAAGAAAAATATGGAAATAAAATTGCTGCAGTGATTCATCTTGCAGCCTATTTTGATTTTACAGGCGAAGAGTCTTCTTTGTATCAGTCTGTAAATGTAAATGGTACAAAAAATTTACTCCTGGCATTACAAGATTTTGAGGTGGAACGATTTATCTATGCCAGCACTATGCTCGTACATAAACCTTGTCTCTTAGGAGAAACTATTAATGAAGATGCACCTCTTTTGCCGAAATGGCCGTATCCAAAATCCAAATTAGAAGCGGAAAAAGTAATTAAAAAATATCATGGAAAAATACCTTACCTGATTTTTCGTTTGGCAGGTTTATATGAAGACGTGACCTGTGTTCCCACACTTGCTAACCAAATTGCTCGAACCTATGAACGAGAAATTAAAAGTCATTTATACGCGGGAGATTTAAATGTTGGCCAAGCATTTATTCATCAGAAAGACTTGATAGAGCTTTTCAAAAAAGCTCTTTTTTACCGTAATGAATTATCGCAAAAAGAAATTATTCTAGCAGGAGAGCCAAAAACGCTCAGCTACAGAAAATTACAAAATCTAATAGCTCAATTGATTCATGGGGAACAATCTTCTCTCTACAAGGTTCCCTCTACTGTCGCTAAAGCAGGTGCCTGGCTGGAGCATCAGACAGAACCATTAATACCTGATGATTTTGATCAAGGCGAAAAACCATTTATTCGTTCATTTATGATAGATCTTGCTTCAGATCATTATGCTTTAGATATTACTAAAGCCAAAGAACATCTTCATTGGGAACCTAAACATTCAATTGAAGAAACCCTTCCTAAAATTATTGATTCTTTAAAGGCTGATCCGGAAATTTGGTATAAAAAAAATAGATTAGTCCAGCCAGACTGGATGGTTGCTATTAAGCATAACCCAGAGAAAATACGCTCCCTTTATGAGACTAACTTCCGCCAACAACACCAACAAAACCTATGGGCACATTTTTTAAATATGGGTTTTGGATTATGGCTAATAACTTCGCCAGCATCCCTAGGATATACCTCTTATCCTCTAACATTAAGTGATATTATTAGTGGGAGCGTACTTCTTTTATTTGCATCTTTAAGTCTATCTTGGCGTTTATCACAAGCTCGATGGGCTTGTGCTTTAATTGGTCTGTGGTTAATATTTGCCCCTTTGGTTTTTTGGGCACCAACTGCTGCTGCGTATTTAAATGATACTCTTATTGGCACACTAATTGTTGGTTTTTCTGTAATAGTTCGCCCTGACATAGGTGTAGCGCCTAATGCTGCTTTAGAAGGACCTGTCATTCCTCCTGGATGGGATTTTTCACCTTCAAGCTGGTTCCAGCGATTGCCGATAATCATCTTGGCTTATATTGGTTTTTTTATTTCACGATATATGACGGCTTATCAACTTGGTCATATTGATCATGTCTGGGAACCATTTTTTATGGGAGATTTACCTGATGCAAAAAATGGAACCGAAGAAATTATTACGTCTTCTATATCTAAAGCGTTTCCAGTTCCAGATGCAGGGCTAGGTGCTGCAGTTTACATTTTAGAAATTTTAACAGGTATTATTGGTGGCGCAAATCGGTGGCGTACCATGCCATGGTTGGTGCTTTTGTTTGGTATTATGATTGTGCCATTAGGAATCGTCTCTATTACCTTTATCGTCATTCAACCTATTCTTTTAAATACATGGTGTACTTTATGTCTAATCGCTGCGGTTGCCATGCTCATTCAAGTTCCCTATTCCTTTGATGAATTAATTGCAACGAGTATTTTTCTTTGGCGAAGATGGAAAGCTGGCAGGCCATTATTGAGAATTTTGTTTGTTGGTGATAGTGATGAGAGAGCTCAATCTAGAAAAGAAGTAGATACTTTTGAGCAATCGCCTAAAATAATTCTACGAGAAATGTTGAGCGGAGGTATAACTTTACCTTGGAATTTAATGGGATGCATACTCCTCGGTATCTGGTTAATGTTTACGCGTATTACTTTGGACACAACGGGTCCAATGGCTAATAGTGATCATCTCATTGGCTGTCTTATTATAACGATAACCATAACAGCATTAGCTGAAACAGTTCGTATTTTGCGCCTACTTAATTTATTTTTAGCTATCGCTTTGTTTATTACGCCATTTATTTATCATGCATCAGCATGGGGAATTTTTGCAAGTCTCGTTAGCGGCGCTCTTTTATTCTTCTTATCCATTCCGCGAGGAAAAATCCGGTCTTCTTATGGAACTTGGGATAAGGTTATTTTTTGACCAGTGGTATTATGAAAAATCAATTCCGCCCGAGTTTTAAGTTTTTTTAGTTTTTGGATATGACTTTATTTTTTGTTTAGAGTCTTTATGTTTATTCACTTTATCACAAACCTCTCCTGTATGCGGAGTGTTGGGGGTAATATCGCAAATGTGTTCAATATGAGTGACCTCAGGATGCTTTTTCTCTTCCTTACGTTTTTTCATAACCTGCTCCTTAAGCGGATAATTTATACATATAGTAAAATTTTAACAACTAATCCAGGTTGGAATGGGGATAAAATAATAAAAAACTTATCAAACGAAAACTCTCTTTTGTCCTCTGCGTGTGACGGTTTTTCAATTAAATCAGTTAACAAGCTCTCTATTGGAACTACAGATAGCGATAAAACATTTTCTTGGGCTAATTACTCTATACTTTTTGTAGGACTTCGGAAAAGGTAAGCGTTTTGGAGAAACTCATGAATAAAACGAATCGGCCTTATAAAAGACTTTTTCGGTCAAGGTATAACAAAAGAATTGCTGGTGTTTGTGGTGGTTTAGGAGATTATTTTAACATCGACCCCATCTGGGTTCGTATCTTTTTTATCGTTCTTTTTCTGGCAGGTGGGGCCGCTTTTATTGCTTATGTCATAATATGGCTACTCGTACCTCTCGAACCTTTAAATCGAGAAAAAAATCTCATGAACCGCGATTCGCTTTGATAATGATTTTATATTTTTCATGGAGCAACGCCCCCACATTTGTCATGCCGCATTTTACCAGTACCTTTTGAGAGGTCATCAATATCATTAAGAAAAGGTTCTCGAATCATGAGTCTTGATAATTAACATGGTATCTACTGAGCTTCCCTATTATTTTTCCTGTTTAGAAAAATACTGGCTGCATCGTACCCAATACTTTAAAGAAAATATCTCCATCATTTATTATACCCCCAATATTCTCATCAATGATTTTACCCATGCAGCGAAGCAGGCGGGCAGGGATATACGGGATGACAGCTGGATGCTTTATTCTGAATTTTTTCATTTTTTACCTTTTACATAAAAATTTAATATTTCATTCATTAAACTTAAAATATAAAAATTTAAAACATTCAACGGCGTTGCCCAAAGCGTTTACTGAGAAGGGCATGTATAGGCTTGCCATAATTTTAAAAAGTCCTAAGGCTACGAAGCTGACAATTTCTATTATTGAACCATTTACAAATGGTTCGTGAAATATTGCGTACAATCAAAACATTACCGCAGACACCACAAAATTCTCTCTTCTTCGATGTTGCCAACAACTATCAGTATTTTGTATACAACGTATATAAACAATCTATTTCTAATATACTTGCCAAGTCGTTATTATGTGTTTTAGGGGCTTTTCTCCATTAAGAATGGCACCGTAAAAAGAAAATTTATTCAAGATATATATCTTCGGTTTTCCAAAAGTTTTACTGAAACATTCAATATTTTTTTAGATATTTATTAATTGTTAATTCCATATTTTAACAAAATAAATTCCTTTAATGAGAGTTAGAAAAATGCAAGAAGTTAACACATAATATGATTATTCTTTACATTCCATTTGAATATTGAAACACTAGCAACGCGATTCAACCACGATTTTTTAGTGATCAATCATCGTATATCTCATATTCATCTTTACTGTTGCGATAATCCGGGCAAAAATGCCAGCTTGGCGACGAATTTTAGAGCCATGCTTTTGCGCCCAGAATGTAACACAATTAATTATTACCAAGGTAAAATTTATCCTCCAGATATGGCCGGTAGATTGTGGGCAACAACGGCTCAAGAAACAGTTGCTGCAGCACCAAGACAATTAGAGAAAAGTATCGAAACAGAGCCCGATGAAAGAGCTTCTGGGCGCTCCAGTATAAAAACAGAAACAATGGAGCGGAGTTTTTCAAAAAGTGAAATGAGCAAGGCAGAAATATCAATCTTCTGGGGATGCGCTGGCGATTTTTGGACGATCTCAGGGTGAAAGCTTATACCAGCCCCTCTGCTGCTGATGACACCCAGGATCTTGCACCGATGATATTAGCGATTCGCTCGAGATTCTGACGAAAAGGACCGTTTGTTATATTTTTAATTCTTCGGCTAAGTCCCTGGTAGACAGATTATTCAATACCATTACAGTATTTACTGGTCAAGATGGCTGTCGACATGCTTATCGATTTGAAACACCCATTTGTCATCAGGGCTCAATAGCCGAATTTACTGTTAAGTTTATCGGTACTATTGTGCGTATGAGAGACAGGGATTCCTTAGTGCGGATTAATTCTAAACTTAATGCAGATGAGTACTACATATTAAGCCCAGTTATTTTCAAGCACTCTACCAAGCCTTCAAATCTTTAATGCTCGAACTTACTAATTTGGATAACCAATGCACTCCCTCATCATATTGGCTCTTACTGTGCATCACGAGATAAATAGGGGTTGGTTCCAGATTGAATGGTAAGGGTTGCATTTTTAAATTAAATTGCTTTGAAAAAATATTAATTAAAAAACTTGGAGCCGTGGAAATAACGGTGTCGGAATTGGCTACTGCAAAAATAGCAGGTAAAATATTTTTTACAAAAAGCATATCATTGCGTACCTTTTTTCTTTTAAGTAAGTATTCCGCTGAATGACTGTATCTTTCTTGATTAAAACTAAATGCAATATGTTTACTGGCCAGATAATCTTTTAAAGATAAGGGCCTATTTATGAGTGGATTATTCTTACTTGCAAAACAAATAATTTCTTCTTCATATAATTTTTCAGCCTTAAGTTGTGCTGAGAGTGAATTTTCATTAATAGCTCCGATGGCAATATCTACTTTATCATCAATAAACAGATGAGGATTATCAGCCATTGCCTCAATTGTTGTTTCAATAACAATATGAGGCAATTTTTCAAGCGCCGACATTAAAGAAGGTAACACGATGAGCTCAACATAATCAGGTAAAGCAATCTTAAATGATCTTTTTGAATGAAAGGGATCAAACTGTTCGCCAGGTTGTAAGATATTTCTTAAACCAAACATCACCTGCTCTAATTGTGGTTGTAACTCTTTTGCTTTTGGAGAAAGAAAGTATTCTCCTTTTCCAGGAATCAACAGTGGATCTTTAAATAACTCTCTGAGTTGCTTCAAAGAAGAACTCATTGCAGGCTGACTTATGCACACTTTAGCAGCTGCGGCACTTACACTTTTTTCACTTAATAGAGCATCCAAATGCAATATTAAATTTAAGTTCATTCGTTTAAAAGGTGTCACGATTTTACCCTTTATAATAATTCTCTCTTACATGAAGTATAAGAAATTTGTATGTACCTTATACAAATAATCAATTTCATAGATATCAAAGATCATTATAGAACGGAAAACCAAATAATGAGTAAATTTACTAAAGTGCTCATTGAAGCTATAGAAAAGTTAGCTAAGTGTTCTATCTTATTGTTTAATTTTCTGAATTTAGTGGAAATCGTCTCGTTTTAGGGTAGATAAGAATTACTTCTTCTTGCTTTTAGTTGGATCTTAAGCAAGAGATATCTTTCAACTTGATGTATTGTTGACAGCATGTTTGAATCCTTATTTAAATCCGGCAATTATTTTCCTAATGAGTTAAATGCACAGAATGGTGTGGAGTTTGTTCAATTCGCTCTTCAACAAATAGAACAGAATGGATGTTACGATCCGGACAAGAGGGGACATGATTTGTTTGAGTGCATCCAATTATTGATGCCGGGCTCACTGCCTCCTATTCGATGATATAATTTATATTTAAACTAACGAGATTGGTACATACTCAATGAAACGAAAATATAGTGTTTTAAATAGAAGAAATAATACCCAAGATGAGAAAATAGTCACAGTAACAAAGAAACTAAGGCTATTCGACTTTAATGAACATTCTGATCGAAAATCAGCATTAATTAAAAGTGAATGTAGTGGAAAGTTAAAGCTAGTTTGTACGATGGACAAATCGGGTTATCAAAGTGATGAAGAATGGCCAGAGTACATTCAACAAATCATTGCAAATCATCAGCAGAATCCAACTTGGCGCATTAATCTTTTTGACAGATATTCCGTGTCTCCTGAATTAAAAATAGATTCTCAACTAGTCTTGAGAAATGCTATGCCACATCTTAAACAAGAGGGAATGGGAATTTTTATATTTAAAGATTGTAACGGTTCTATTAGTCTTCGAGAGAGCTCTCTTGAGTATTGCACGCGCTTGATCATCACAAATACGGAGCAACACTTAGTTCTAGACAGCCATTTACAAATAGCAGTAGCGGAGATACATGAATTTATAAATGAAGATTTCAGGTATGTAACGAAGTATTTAAAAGAGTGCAATGTAGATTTATATAGTCCATCAACTCAAATTACTGTTATTTATGGACCCTATCCCGATTATATTAATGAAGAAGAAGAGGAAGAGCAAAACGATATCGAGCTTCCTGGATTTTTAATCGCATTTATGTTGGAAGAAACCCTAAAGAGACCCATTGTTTCCATTAAAGCATGTCCTGAGAAAATATCTCAAATTGATTTGGCAACTGGAGCGATCAGCAGGGCGGCTTTAGATAAACAATTAGATAGTGATGCGGATGATGAATATAACATCGATGAGGAAACACGTTCTTTTGTAATTTGAGTAATTTTAGAATGAATCAATTTTATCAATATAGAAGTCTAGACCTCAATATAACTCTTGATATCTCATAAATGAGTACGATTGATGCTTGATTTTCACCTACTTTCTAACATGAAAATACACTTAACTCCAATATAAATTCTACCAATAGAACTCTCTATAGATAGGTTGGGGCTTGATTGTTCATGAGACGTATGTTTAAATTGTTTTTCATTTTTTATCAAAAAGTTAACTCAAATTTTTACTATAAAATAATTGAGAAAAAAACCGAAAGTTTTATGTACATTGACAGTGGAAGTTGAATGAAAAAGGAATTAATGTGGTTTGTAATAAAGTTTATTCTACTAATGTCTTTTGTTGGTTCCAATGTTTGGGCAGCTCTTGAAATTAACAAAAGTGCTGATACAACTTCTGCAGTCCCAGGCCAAACGGTCGCATATACTATAGAAATCACTAACACTGGCCCGGATTCTGAAACTAATGTAGTGCTAGAAGATGATCTTGCTGGAGTCCTGGATGATGCAACATATAACAATAATGTATCAAGCTCAGCTGGTAGCTGTACATTTAATGCATTAACAATAAATTGTTCTTTAGGTACCCTTTCTGCGGGTGCCGTCGTAACAGCTACGTATTCAGTTACAGTAAACGATCCGCCATCTGGGGATTCAACTCTAATAAATACCGCTACGGCTAATAGTGATGGTGGGACACCCATTTCAGATGAAGTTACGGTACCAATATCAGTCTCTCCTCAATTTACTTTCCAAAAAAGTGCTACCCCCTCAGAAATAACAGCAGCAGGACAAATCATTACTTATAGTTTTGCAGTCACTAACAGTGGGAACGTAACGCTCAATAATATAACAGTTAACGAGTCCGCTTTTTCAGGGACTGGTACTCTATCCGCCATCACTTGCCCAACAACTACCTTGGCACCAGAAGAATCTACTGTCTGTACTGCTACTTATACTGCAACTCAGGAGGATATTAATGCAGGTGTAATTACTAATACCGCAACTGCTCAGGCATCCTACGGAAGTGTTGTACTTCTTCCTGCGTCTTCATCAGCCGCTGTAACTGCAACTCCTGCTGCTGCATTAACCTTACAAAAAACGGCCTCACCAACCATTGTGAATGCTGCTGGAGAACAAGTGACTTACAGCTTTACAGTTACGAATACAGGGAATGTGACCCTTAGCGGGCTTGCTATAAATGATGTAATGGCTGCTCCTGCAACACCAGGTAACTTGAGTGCTATTACATGCCCAGACACGACGTTGGCCCCCGGCGCAGAGACAACTTGCACTGCCACCTATACCGTCAGTCAAGCGGACGTAGATAATGGTTCTATTAATAATAGCGCTACTGCTACGGGATCTTGGGTGAATGGTACTGTAATTTCTGAGTCTTCATCAGCCTCTGTAGCTGCAACTCCTACTACTGCATTAACCTTACAAAAAACGGCCTCACCAACTACGGTTAATGCTGCTGGAGAACAAGTGACTTACAGCTTTACAGTTATGAATACAGGGAATGTGACCCTTAGGGGGCTTGCTATAAATGATGTAATAGCTGCTCCTGCAACACCAGATAACTTGAGTGCTATTACATGCCCAGACACCACGTTGGCTCCCGGCGCAGAGACAACCTGTACCGCCACCTATACTGTCAGTCAAGCAGATCTTAATGCAGGGAATATTTCAAATACAGCCACTGCTTCAGGTATGACGCCTAACAGCTTTGTAGTGACTTCTGCACCTTCAACGACAACAGTGCAAGCTACTGCTCAAGCGTCCTCTTTGACTTTAAATAAATCAGCAGATATCCAAAGCTTTTCCTATCCAGGTGTTGCAATTACCTATACTTACTTAGTAACAAATACAGGCACTGTGGTTTTAAATAATATTGCTGTAACCGATTCCCAAATAAATATGGTTTCATGTCCTGCAACGGCCTTAAATCCCGGAGCAAGTATGGCGTGTAAAGGGACTTATGTCACAACAATAAAAGATGTGCAACAAGGTGGAGTAACCAATATTGGAACTGCAACAGCTGCAGCACCTAATGGAACGACATTAAGCGTTCAATCTGCGCTTACTGTAGAATTCAATCCGGATTTAATTCGTAAAAAAACCTTGTCAGCAGTAAGAAACTTTTTAAGTGCTCGGACTCAACTGATTCTGACTGCATCTCCTGATCGCTATCGTCTTATTAGAAAACTGTCGCAGCAGAAAAAAGCATGCACTGATACTGGTTCTTTTGGAAACATAAGACCTACCTCAAATGGTGCAACACTTAATGGTTCTATCAGTTCGAGTCAATTCAGTATCAATCCCACTAAACTTGATTTATGGGTCGAAGTACATGGTGCCTATTATAACCAAAATAGATTTGAGAACTCACGGCATGGTAATTTTGGTGTGCTTTATGTAGGACTTGATTACCTTTTTATGCCTTCAATTGTTGGCGGTATCTTAGCTCAAGGGGATGTTATCAATCAAAATGAAAGCAACCATGTGAACAATGCTCATGGTTCTGGATGGCTTTTAGGGCCTTACGTAAGTACAAAACTAAACTCCAATTTATATTTACATACGCGTGCTGGTTGGGGTGAATCAAACAATAAAATAAATCCCTTAGGTTACTATGATGATTCATTTACTACCGTGCGTAGTTTATATAACGCCGAACTAGTAGGTGATTTTAAACTTAAAAATTTATTAGTAATGCCTACAGCAGGCATGACCTACTATAGTGAAAATCAGCATCACTTTACTAATGCTTTAAATGTTTTGATACCTGGACAAACAGTTAGTTTGGGGCAATTAAATTTTGGACCTGAATTTGCCTATCAGTTTAATACGCTTCGTTGCAAGGAAATTGGTCTTCGTTTCACCATACAAGGACTTTATAATTTCAATCAGAGTCATGATTCTTTTATTGATGATGAGTTTTTTATCCCTGTATCACGTTTCTCAGGAAGAACAAAGTTGGCATTAGATGTTCTATTTCCATCGGGTTTTTCATTGAGCCCTATGGTAACTTATGACGGGATCGGGACCAATTCTTATAATGCAGTCCAGGCACAAATTCAGTTCAGCGCGCCTTTTGGTTGAGATACTCCAGCAAAATATATTTACTCCTAATAGAACATCCCTGTAAATATAGAGTAGAATCTTTCTTAGGTATTTTAATTCTTTTTTTGAACGTCAAATCAAAGGGTTAGCCTAGACTATCTTGATTAAAATGCTCCCATCATTTGATGGAGCGCTGTGAAGCATTTTATACCACTGCTGTATTGTTTGGATGTGGCTTATGTGTCTAAGGGAAGGATGATGAATAAAGACAATAGAAGAAGGAATATTTCAGTAAATAATCTATTAAGGGAAATTATAAATGAATAAAGCTAACATCTTTAAAATGACTTCTTTAATTATTCCTGGTTTTCTTGCTGCCAATATCTGTCATTCTGGAACTACTGGAACTCCCGTGTTACCCATACCCATGTGGTCTATAGGTATAGAAGGTGGAGTAGCTCCTACTAACTATAGTACCAGAAGTCCAACTTATCTTTTTAACCAAAGTGCGGGATTTGGGCTGAGTTCTGTAAGCTCAACTAATTTTTCTGATCAATTTCACACACCGTATACTATAGGTGCGGAAATCGCTAGATTAATCGCTCCTTCAACCAGCGTATTTGTTGAGGGGAATTATTTCAGAGGAGACTCTAAAACTTACTATTTTACTCTTCGGGGGATTAATATTAGTCATACGTTTGATTATTACGAGAGTTATGGTATTTATCTAGGTGGGCGATACATCAGCAATTATTTTAGCAACAAATTTTTACCCTATATCGGTGCGAAAGTTGGTTTTATGAATTATAGAGCTGTAAATGCATCGGAACACTTCCTTAGCGTGCCAATCCCATCAGAAATTGATCCTTATTATTCGTCAGATACGACAGTTAGTGGCGGAGTTCATATTGGATTAGATTATTCAATGAGTGAAACGTTTTCTTTAGGCGTGAAATTTGAAGTGTTAGCTTCAGGATCAAGGTTGAGTCAAGTAGTACAAAATAAGATTCCAGCACCGAATGTTGCTATCGGTAACACTGGGACCTTAGTTTCATATCCTATTGAAGCAATTTTAAAATATAAATTTTAGTTCCCTTTGATTGAAATGAAGTTGAACTAACTGGTGTGCTTATTAGTGGCTTTTGGCTTTGCAAATTAACGCTGGCCTTATTTTAAAATTGATTTTGTACAAACTGCAATAAGCTATTCCATAAGGTTTTATAAGCTTTGAAGCTAGTAGAAATAGAGGTGTTGTAATATGTCATTTTAAATGAGGGACATACGATTTCTATTGGCCAATCTTCAATTGTCAAATTTCTTACAATAATGTTTTTGATGCTGAATTTTTTATTTAGCAGTTTATTTAGCTTATGTTTTTATTGATATAATGTTTCGATACATAGCTAAAGCAGAAACGGCCAGACCGCGAAGCGGTCTGGATAATGAATAAATTGATTAATAGGTTAAGCTTCTAACACAGCGCACACCTAAAGCGTAGTGTTTATCTACGCCGCCTTGGGCGCTGTTACTAGAATCAAAGTACTGATAGCATGCGCTCTCCAGCGGAAAGCCCGAATTCTCAGTAGAACACCAATAATAGCCAGAAAGGTTGGTGATATTTGTACTCACCAATTGGTTTTGAATGTTGGTGCTTCCTGGAGTACATGCTTGCGAGCCAGGAGAAGAGGGATAATTACCGCCAGAACCAAAAGGACCTAAATCACATACGGATGGCAAATACCAGTCGCTATAGCAAGTCGAACCGCCAGCACATGCTGTTGCACTATTGCCCGTTAATGGCTGCCTGCAAAGACCTGTTGCATAAGTGGTATTTGCTCTACTGTTATAAAAGACTTGTACGTTGTGTGTAGCACAGGCACCATCATTCGCCGCATCACAGTTTAATTGGCCTGTTTGAAAAGTTGCGGGATAGGTTGAAGAAGCGTTTGGGCTAGGATGAGAAGAAGTGGATGCATCATCAATACCCCAAATGTTATTATAAACACTACCAGGAGACCACGTGATACCATTAGGATAAGCATCCGCCTGATTGGTAGTAGCCACTACTTTACCGCCAATACTTCCTACATTGGGGGCTGTGTCGTCAATAGAGAATACATAACCTCCCTGGTACTGACACCCATAACCAAGTACTACAACATGTGCTGTTGTATGAACGGTGTTACCATTTGCTGTAATGTTAATCGCGCTGGGAACTGGTGCGCCACCATTGGTGCACGGTGTACTTGAATTATCAGAAGAAACTATGGCGCCAGGGGTGAGTATTATAGTACATGAACCCCCGCTAGGAATTGGTACATTATTATTGCACGTTGTTGCGGATATTGCAGTTCCCATAGGTAATGCCGGATTAAAAGCTCCTGCTGTAGGCACTGTATCAAGAGTAATGGGATTAGCTGAAGTGTTCTTCAGCGTAATTGTTCTTGCAAGACCACCACCAAGCCCCGAAAGAGCCAAAGTTGATGGGCTTGCAACTAGGCCGTTTATTGGGGTAATGGAACTTGATAAAGACGCGGGGCCTGTTTGATTTACGCCACTTTGTCGCGTTATAGTGCTGACTGCAAACGTATACGCTATCCCATTTGTTAAACCAGTAACCACGCATGTTAATGATGGTGCTGTTGCAGTACAACCCGCTGTGTCGAATCTCGTGCCTGAAGTTGGACCATACGTTACTGTATACCCTATGATTGTTCCTGTACCCGTGTTGCTTGGAGCGGTCCAGCTGATCATTGCTTGGCCATTACCTGGAACAACAAAGACATGATTGGGTCTCCCAGCTACAGGGAAAGAGGGTGTTGAGATAAAATTCACCGAGCAGTTTCTTGTCACTGGAGCTGTAGTATACGTCGTACCGGACAAACTTCCCCCACATGTATCACTCGCAATACCCGCTACATAGCCAGGAGCCACACTCAAATAAATTACCACTGTTCCATTATAATTCACCTGTTGGTTGGAAGGATTCGGGACAACGTGTGTGTCCCCATTTGCACTCACCGTATAATGGATTACTGGGGGTGGATTAGTACCTTTCACCACATTTAATACATTAACAGGGTTCGGTTGATAACACTGATTGGGATTATTTTGTTCACACAATACAGGTCCTGTATGAAGACCTTGTTCCGGTATCAGGCTGCCGTTAATCATCAGCGTTAAGGTACATGTACTGCCTCTTGCTGCCAAATAACAAGCTGACGCACTCACGCCAGGAGTCGCTTTTAATATTAGATTTTTGGATTTTATGGATTGATTCGTTACCGTATACTGTACTGTAGCAGTGCCTCCAGCAGCAACTGTAACTAGGGCTGGACTGGGAGCAGAATATGTCCATACGGGGAGTGCTGCATTGATTGAAGTGCTGACGCATAATCCAACGAACCCAACACCCCAACATCGATTCCTTAACTTATTCACTCTTCTTATTCTCCTATTCTTATGCCATATAGGTCATGTTGAACAATGTGTCATTTATGTATCCATGGTCCAGTTTACTGCATGCTCTACCTTTTCACTCTCGTCTAGATTAGCAAATCAATAGACCGTGTTGCAAAAATAAGATGGTTGTATAATAGTTATCATTCCAGAATCATAGATGGTTGTAAGATGAATCCAGTGCCTTAGAGATGGAGAAAATCTCCTAACTCATATCACATAAGAAATAAGTAGTTGAAATTTAACCGGATATTTATTTTTCTAATATTAGTTAGATAACTTAAAATAATATTTAATATTTTCTTATCTCTCAATAATTCTTGATACTCTATCATAGATGGAAGAGATGAGGCGGAAAGTAAGTTTAGAGTCCAATTATTGAAGCAATTTTAAAATATAAATTTTAGCTGCCTATGTGTGATTCCATTCTAATCCTGGATGTATTTAGAATTTCGCGCACACCATTTAGTCCTTATTTAAAGTTATTCTAAGATCTGTTAGGAGTGAAACGCTGATCTATAGATTGCGATTATACCAAATAGCGGGCTATTGGTTGTTACTTTCCATGCAAATTTGGGCATGGTCGTTTTTCTCAATAATACAGCTCCTTGCTCTCAAAATCTCTCCACTGCAGGAGAGTCAATATTCCATAGTTGATTAAGATTAACGGTTTTTGCACCACATAAAAAGGGCCAGCCTTTTATTAAAATATTATCTTTTATTGTAAGAGAAAATACCAGGACGGTACTGGCTTGTTGTAAAAGATAGGTTCTTTTTGAACAACAAATAGGGCATTGCCAAATGGCAACAGAGTCTCAGGACTTAAAATGTGGAGCCTTGTCTCGACGCATCATTACTAACAAGGTTAGTAGACAGATTTTTTTGCTCAATAATTTCTATAGCTCGTGCCAAGGAGCCCTTTGGATTAACCAGGGGAATCTTTTAAGCTCCTCTAATAAAGAGTTAATATTCTTATTCATTACATTAACCAGAAAGATATAACGATGCTTTTTTGATCAAGAAATGCTTTTGTTTTTCCCAATTAGGAGCAACTTTGTTAATCAGCCGATAAGATTTATAGTTATGATGATGTTCTGCAACGAGCACTTCATGAATCAGCACCGATTTTATCTGGAACTCTCTTTGATGGTTTGCAGATACAATTGGTCATTCCCCCGCTGCCAAATAATTTATCCTTGGACTGGTAAATCAAAAAGTTAGGTGATTATAATTTTTATTAAAGTTCACTAAAAAATACTGGGCCAAAATACTATAACTATTTTAAGATAGTAAATTACGTCATCAACTATTTATTTAGAATTAATTTGTAGAAATTAAAATATTATTACAAATCAAGGGACGGATATGAAAATAAAAAAATTGGCTCTAAGCATTTTAGCTGCATCATCAGTATTTTTCTTAAATACCTCCTCCGCAAGTGAACCTCCAAAAGAAGCCTCCTCAGTGACCCAAAATTTAAATAATAAGTTATTAAAAGAACTGCCTTTCAATGATAAGGAATCATTTAATAATGCATCCAAAGGATTTATTGCACCCTTGCCGAATGATGGCGTGATTAAAAATGCTAATGGAAACATTATATGGAATTTGAGCAATTTTTCGTTTATTAAAGAAGGTAGCCCATCACCTGCTACAGTTAATCCCAGCTTATGGCGTCAATCTCAATTAGTAAAAATGGGAGGTCTATTTAAAGTTAATGAGCATGTATATCAAGTACGTACTGCCGATCTTTCCAACATTACCTTTATTGAAGGACCACAAGGCATAGTTATTGTTGACCCTTTAATTTCCACTGAAACAGCAAAAGCATCTCTTGCTTTATATTTTAAATACCGACCGAAACAACCTATTGTTGCAGTTATTTATACTCATAGCCACGTCGATCACTATGGTGGGGTCAAAGGAGTAGTTACCGAAGAAGACGTTAAAGCAGGTAAAGTAAAAATTGTAGCACCGGTTGGATTTACCGAAGCTGCCGTGGCTGAAAATGTGATGGCAGGCAATGCGATGAGTCGAAGAGCCAGTTACATGTATGGTAACTTACTTCCTATGTCGCCAACTGGACAAGTTGGTGCTGGTTTGGGAATGACAACATCCTCAGGAACTGTATCACTTATACCCCCTACCGATCTTATCCAAGACAACCAGCAACATTTAAATTTAGCAGGTCTAAACTTTATTTTTTATATGGCGCCAGACTCTGAAGCACCATCTGAAATGTTCTTTTACATACCAGAATATCATGCTCTATGTACTGCAGAAGATGCAACACATACCTTACATAATACTTACTCTCTAAGAGGAGCAAAAATTAGGGATCCATTAGCTTGGTCTAAGTATTTAAATGAGGTACTTTATCTTTGGGGCAATGATGTCCAGGTATTGTTTGCCCCTCATCACTGGCCAGTTTGGGAGAAAGACAATATTGTAACTCATTTAAAATTACAGCGAGATATGTATCGCTTCATTAATGACCAAACCCTACATTATGCAAACCAAGGTTTTACTATGGATGAAATAGCTGAAAAAGTGAACCTTCCGGATACATTAAGTCATTATTGGTCAAACAGAGGTTACTATGGAACAATGAACCATAATACTAAAGCCACTTATGTAAAATATTTAGGATGGTTTAACGGTAATCCTGCGACTTTACATCCTTTGCTACCAGTAGAAGCCAGTAAAAAGTATGTTGATTATATGGGTGGGGCTGCCAAAATTATGGAACAAGCTAGAAAAGATTATGAGCAAGGAAATTATCGTTGGGTAGCTGAAGTAATGAACCATGTGGTTTTTGCTGATCCCAATAATCAGGAAGCGCGTAATCTTGAAGCCGATGCATTAGAACAACTCGGTTATCAAGCTGAATCAGGACCATGGCGCAATTTCTATCTTAGCGGAGCTAAGGAATTACGTAATGGAGTACAAAAAGTTGCTACACCCGATACTGCAAGCCCTGATACGATTCGCGCTATGAGTACAGATTTATTTTTTGATTACTTGGGAGTTAAATTAAACGGTGAAAAAGCGGCTAATACCGTACTCACATTAAATTTTGTTTTTCCTGATATTAATGAAAAATATGTCGTAGAACTAAATAATGGGAGTTTGCATCATATTAAGGGATATCAATCAGATAAAGTGGATGCAAGCATTACTATGGATAGAGAAACATTAAACCAAATTATTCTGAAGCAAAAAACAGTTGAAAGTACTCTGGCAAACAACGAACTAAAAGTTACTGGTAATAAAGAGTCTTTAAACCAATTACTTGGACTAATGGACAACTTTGACTTCTGGTTTAATATTGTGACCCCAAACAGCTAATTATCTAGCCTCACTACTTTATCAGTAGTGAGGTTTGATTTATTTTACGAAAAGGATTTTGTATGAAATTTTGTCTAATGATTCAGATTTTATTGCACGCATAAGATAGAGTTATCAATATGCAATTCTCTCTATAAAATGCTTAGTAAATTTCTTTGCTTCTTGAGAATTAACGAAAATACTGATGGACTTATAGGCCTCGCAGAAAAATAAACTATCTGCATTAACTTATAGAGTTGCGTGGAGTTATAGAAAGAGTAAACCAGGAATTCCATCCTGAGACCCTGTTCTTTGACACAAATTCTTTATAGCCTTTCAATTAAAAAATATTTGCGACGCGCTAAAGTACGTCCAAAATGCTGTATCACACTTCGTGCTCTTCACTTTACATTTTGTCGAACCTCCACCTCTCCTGGTGAAGTAGTCGTTTTATTGAACGACCTTTCTGTTGTTTGCACGTTGCAACAACAGAAAGATATCTTGGTATTTATTATGGAAGCTTTGCAGCTGAGCGTTCACTCAAAAAATGCAAAGACTTTGGATACAATAAACTATTAAAGCCTGTGGCGCCATTAAAGTAGCCACTATTAAACGGGTAAATATTGTTTGGCGTAAACACCGGTGCGGTAATGGCTTCAGGATAGGTCCAGGTGGTGCCTGCGTCTTTGCTCAGTGCCAGAAGTGGTCGAGCCGTGAAGTTGCCATCATCATAAGTACCTACTGCAATACAGGTGTTGCCCGCGCAGCTTGCTCTACTGAAGGAGCCATTGTTAAACGGATGCGTGTTGTTTGGCGTAAACACCGGTGCGGTAATGGTTTCAGGAAAAGTCCAGGTGGTGCCTGCGTCTTTACTCAATGCCAGAAATGGTCGAGTAGTGCTGCCATCAAAATAACTACCTACCGCAATACAGGTGTTGCCCGTGCAACTTGCACCAATGAAGGAGCCAGTGTTAAATGGATGAGCATTGTTTGGCGTAAACACCGGTGCGGTAATCGATGCAGGAAAAGTCCAGGTGGTGCCTGCGTCTTTGCTCAGTGCCAGAAGTGGTCGACCAGTGCTGCCATCATTATAAGAACCTACTGCAATACAGGTGTTGCCCGTGCAACTTGCACCATTGAAGAAGCCATTGTTAAACGGATGCGTGTTGTTTGGTGTAAACACCGGTGCCGTAATGGCCTCAGGAAAGGTCCAGGTGGTGCCTGCGTCTTTGCTCAGTGCCAGAAGTGGTCGCTCAATGCTGCCATCATTATAAGCCCCCACTGCAATACAGGTGTTGCCCGAGCAACTTGTACTATTGAAGAGGCCATTGTTAAACGGATGTGTGTTGTTTGGCGTAAACAGCGGTGCCGTAATGGGGTCGGGATAGGCCCAGGTGGTGCCTGCGTTTTTGCTCAGTGCCAGAAGTGGTCGCTCAATGCTGCCATCATTATAACCACCTATTGCAATACAGGTGTTGCCCGTGCAACTTGCGCCATTGAAGAAGCCATTGTTAAACGGATGCGTGTTGTTTGGTGTAAACACCGGTGCCGTAATGGCCTCAGGAAAGGTCCAGGTGGTGCCTGCGTCTTTACTAAGAGCCAGAAGTGGTCGACCAGTGCTGCCGTCATAAGTACCTACCGCAACACAGGTGTTGCCCGTGCAACTTGCGCCATTGAAGAAGCCAAAGTGAAACGGATCAGTATTGTTTGGTGTAAACAGCGGTGCAGTAATGGCTTCAGGATAGGTCCAGGTGGTGCCTGTGTTTTTGCTCAGTGCCAGAAGTGGTCGAGTAGTGCTGCCATCAAAATAACTACCTACCGCAATACAGGTGTTGCCCGTGCAACTTGCACCAATGAAGGAGCCAAGGTTAAACGGATAAGTATTGTTGGGCGTAAACAGTGGTGCCGTAATGGCTTCAGGAAAGGCCCAGGTGGTGCCTGCGTCTTTGCTCAGGGCTAGAAGTGGTCGACCAATGCTGCCATCAGAATAAGCGCCTGTTGCAATAGTAACCTGTATTGGGCTTGAAGGCGTTACTGGGTTCGAATTGGCTGCAGGACCATTGCCTATCGCATTGGTTGCATAGACTGCAAAAATATAGGATGTGCCATTGGTTAAACCCGTACAATTAGCGGTTGTACCCGTTACAACACACGTCCCCCCTGCAGGATGCGAAGTGACTGTATAACTTGTAATGGGAGAGCCTCCATTACTGGGTGCAGTCCAACTTACTGAAGCTTGGGCATTGCCTGCAGTGGCGGTTACATTCGCAGGTGCTCCGGGTACAGTTTTCTGCGAGTCGGCGCTTAAATGGATCGTAGCAGATGTGGTATTGCTCGTTGCAAACAAACAATACCCAGTTTTAGGATAGAGCGTACACCCAGAGGCTCGATAGCCTGGGGTTACTGGCATAATTCCGGCGATAGGGTAATAATGGTTTGCAGTGCTACGAATGTGTAAATCCTGCGCTGAAACATGATAGCGCTGGCAGGATAAAGGACCTTTGCCGTTTAAGCATAAAATCACATCCGCTGCTGCAGGGTTTCCTGATTCAGTAATCTTAAATAAGGGCCCTTGTTTCGCATAAGCCCATGAACTTAGCAACAACAGGGCTAGAGTCCCGATATAAATTATTCGCTTTATCATCACATATCCTTGATTGTCTTGTTTCAGGGTTAAATACGCACAGCGCATATTGCAGCATTTGCATAAATGTCTGTATTACAGCCCAACAAAAGTAACCCAGCCAACGCTCCTATTTTCATCTAAACTCCCTCTTTGAAATGACCTAAATCCTCACTAATTTAGTAAATGAATACTTAGGAAAATCTTTGAACATACTCAATAGATATGTTTCATGCGACATCGTTTTTTCCATTATTCGAAAAACAACGGATTCTCGAGTGTACTTCCCATTTCTCAAATTATCAATTGATAGGAAGCGCTACCTGGGTTTTGCAAACAAAGTAGCTTCCTATAATGGACAAGTTAGTGACAAAATTGAAAAAAGCGTGTGATCCTGGGCTATGCAATTTTTCTAATGCCATATAACGGTATGGTGCATGATATTCCTCTGTAAGGTAGGTAAATAATAATTGCTTCGGGTGTAAATACGCCCTAGTGTCGGTTATTCATTTCAATTTATTTTTTGTTCGAACGCTTTTTTGTTTATATTTCCAACTCCATTTATGATTTTGACTAAGTATGTAAAACGAAGCTCATAGGTAAACTCAAACGTTTTATCAAACCGGGGATTCCAATTCATGAAAAATGCGTATACAGTCATTTAAGAGTTTGAAATCATACGTATATTTAAAAAGGACAATTCAATATCTGGATGGACACAAACAGCATTGAAAGACCGTGTTATCCTTTTATCTGAACCAGTCATTATATTTTTTTAGGGAGTTTTTATGAATAGGAATTTTTTAGCACTCGCGTTATCAGCAAGCGTTGTAACTGGGAGTGCCTTAGCAGGCACTATGGGGCCTGTGGTACCTACGTGGTCCTGGGTTGGCACTATTAGTGCGGGGCCGGTTTGGGAGGATGGGGGTAAAACGCAAACTTTTTATCTGGCACCTGAGATTGAAAAGACTTATGTAGCAAATAAGTCGACTCGAACTTTATTTAATGGCGAAGTATTTCTTGGTCTTCAAAAAAGACTGTCGCAAATCATCCAGGGACAGCTTGGTTTAGCAGTAGGCGCAACCAGCAATGCGAATCTATCCGGGATGATTTGGGATGATGCAGACCCAGAGTTTGCTAATTATACCTATGAGTACCAAATACAACATACCCATATCGCAGCAAAAGCGAAGCTTCTGGCGGATATGGGGTATTGGCTTATGCCCTGGATAAGCGGCAGTATAGGTGTTGGTTTTAACAATGCTTACTCCTTTAGTAACACGCCAATAATTTTTGAGGCCCTACCGAATCCAAATTTTAAATCTCATACCGAAACCACATTCACCTATACGGTGGGCGCAGGTGTACAAAAAGCGTTGAATAATCATTGGCAGGTGGGTGTTGGGTATGAATTTGCCGATTGGGGCAAGAGCAATCTTGGTCGAGCTGCGGGGCAAACGCAAAATAGCGGACTTAGCTTAAACCACCTCTACACGAATGGAGTGATGTTTAACCTCACTTACCTGGCATAAGGACATGGATATGAAATTGTTTCGCTTAATAAATCAAATAGGAATTGGCTTTAGCATTTTTTGTTTTACTGTTGTAGTGTATGCTGGAGCTCCTTTATGGACTTTAATACCTGTTCCAGGATTTCCACCTCAAGTGTCTATAGGTACAACAGATACTGCCCAAGTAAAATATACAGTGACTAATCAGTCACGCAAGCCGCATACTCTACAGATGAAACCTATACAGGGTATTACTCCTTCAGGATGTACGTCTCCTCTAGGTGCTCATCAATCATGTATTTTGACTTTATATGTAAATGGTGGATTATCTGGAACTATAAAGGGTGGGCCAGTGCTGTGTGCGCAGGGAAATCCCAATCAATGCTATCAGCCAAGCCAGGCGGATATTTTGGATATTCAGATACTTACCCCTGCCCAATTAAGCGTCAGAGCCGCGTATGGGAGTATCTTTTTTGCTCCACCGCAAGTGAAAACAAGTTTCTACTTTAGTGACTTATTAAAGTACGAGGCTACTTTCCCACCAGAATCTCATTGGGCTCCACAAAAGGGCATTGTGGACGTAAATGGTCAATTCCTCATTATAGACGGACAAATTTTAAGTAATCCTGCGGAAATTACCTTACTGTTAAGCAGTGCGACAAGAATCCCCATCACGCCTCCTTATAATCCTATCATTCCTCCTGGCCCTGGCGCCTCTAATGATATTGCCAACCTGTTAGCTTATCAAACAGTAGATAAACAAATTATCTTCATTGATCAGTTCCAACGTTATGCCGTAGTTGGCGGCCAAGCCATTCAAATTCCTTCACCGCCTCCAGCACCTCCATCATCACAAGCGACCACATTCCTAGATTATATCAGCAACTTGCCTATGAGTAGTTATGGAAGTAACAAGCAGGTTCCTGCTAATTTTTCATACGATGTAGTACGTTCCTTAGCCTCTTTTGTAGAAGGAAATCCGAATGCGCCCAAGACAATTTATGTTTTTGGCGAACCAAACTGCTCTGTTTGCCATGATTTTTATGAGGGCATGCAGCCTTATGTTATAAGTGGGCAAGTATCAATTCATTGGATTCTAGTTAGCTTCTTGCAACCCTCATCTCAAGGCAAAGTTTGGGCTATCCTTGATGGAAGAGTGCCGCCTGGCTCAGGTTATCCTGCAACCCCGGCGGGCGCTTTTGCTTATAATGAAGATAATTTTAATATCATAAGCGAAAGCGGGGGTATTCCGCCATCAACTAATCCGTCAGCCTATGCTATTCGTTCCTTAAATGAGAATGAGTTGGCTTTCATTCGATATACAGGTCTTGTGGGAACCCCGACAATTATTTATATAAATAATCAAGGTCACACTGAAGTAATGGCTGGCACACCTAATAATTATCCTGTCTTTGTTAGCGATATAAGAGGGTAATTGAAATATGAAAAAGCCCATCAACAGTGGGCTTTTAGCACGCATAACTTGTAACTTGTTGAATGAGAGAAAGATTCCTATTTTAGTTTTAGGTTAATTTGCGGGAGCCGATAAGGATTATTTTTTTCTTGTAAAGGAGGAAGTCTAAAAAATCGCTGTTTCTCATGAAATAAATCAGCTTGTTTATCCATTTGATCGTCAGTTTTGCGTATGGTCACCGAAGTTGTTTCTTTATAAGTTTTAGCTTTTTCCTTTGATTGAAATGAGCTTGAACTAATTAATGTTCCTAGTCTTTGACCTGACAAATTAACGCTGGCCTTATTTTGAAATTGGGTTTGTACAAACTGCAATAAGCTATCCCATAAGGTTTTATAAGCTTTGGAGTTAGGGGAATATAGGTGCTGTAATAGGTCTTTTAAATGAGCGATATACGATTCCTCTCGCCAATCTTCAATCGCCAAGTTTCTTACAATTGCTCTAGGAAAGGATTCGAAAAAATCACCCGTAAGTAAAATAGGTATTACTGGTTTATGACTATGGATTATTTCGCTGAGCTCATCTTGCACCATGTGAAAATCCGGATTTTCATATTTTGATTTTAAAGAAGAAGTGCCTAATAAAATAACTGCGTCACACTCTTTAATCCGACTAATGTGGGATTGGATACGATGTCCCCATCTGCTATGTTGAAAGTCAACAAATACTAAAACTCCGGCCTTTTTGAGATCATTAGCTAAAATTAAAATAAAATTATGCATCCAAAACTCTTCTTTAATCTTATCGGGAAATGGCCAGGCATAACTTATAAAGACAGACGGCGGTAATTTATTCTTTGTTAGCATGGACTTATTCAAGGAGTATAAAACCTGATCTAGGCGTTCTCGAATATTATCTGCTAATGGAAAACTCATTATCCATTTATTTTTAATATAAGGCTTTACTTCGGTTTCTTCTTTATCCCTTAATGTCTTGCAAATATTATCTAATTTCATCAGTAAATCATCAACAATATCAAGAGGAATATGAGAAGGAAAAAACTCACTATATTCTTTTGAGATATAGAGCATATTTAAACACTTCCTATGACACACTTTTAATTCTCTAAGCAAACTAATTTGCTTTAAATAAAAACTCTGTTTCGGCAAATAATTAATATACTGAGTTGATTGCAATAAGCTTTCCAAGCAAGTTAAAAAAATTTGAAATTGAGGGTGTCTAGAGGAGTAGTTAATATTATTGAAAAGCTCATTAAGAGCGCTAACAATTTTATTGATTTGTAATAAATTTTCATTAAATAACATAGTAAACCATAAGAAAATATTAATTGGAAATTGGAAAATGCTTTTTATCTTTAAAGCGATTAGTTACTAAAATACTGTGAAAAAGAATCAAATTTTAAAATGATACACGCAACTTAATATAATGCTAGGGACAAAGATGTATTTTCTCCTGTTAGAGAAGACACTTTTAGCTGAAAATTGGTCTCAGATTTCTTTATTTAAATATTCTAAAACTCTAATCTTCCCTCATAGGATAATCTCAAAAATTCATTTAATATTTCTTGCTTATTTTTGTTACCTTTTTTTTTGCGAATTTCTTCAAAATGTCGTTCTACTGTGCGTGGAGAAAGCCCTAATATTTTAGCTGTTTGTTTGGCAGTTTTACCTTTTGCATACCAGAAAAGAACTTGTTTTTGCCTTAAAGATAATTCTGAGTTAAATGGGGTTGGTTTATCGGTTATTTTTTTTCTTATTTCTTGTATTCGAAGTTGGCACTTATTGTATTTATTTAAGTTATTAAGAATAAAAGAATCACTTAATATATTATTATTTTCTTTTTGTATTCGACTAAATTTCAAAGAAAATGCAGAACTAATTATGTGATCGGCCTCCCTAGTAAAATAATTAATAAAATCCTCAAAAAAAGTAAGATTATTAATAATGACATTTAATAATCCCGCATTTTTTTTTGAGCCGGAAAAAAAATAAAAAGCGGTGTAATCTATTGCGCGATGGCAGATTGTTATTCCTTGACCGCTATCGAAGTGAAGTAATCCATGCTGAAATACTGGTAAATGAGAGTCTTGAGGCCAAATGCTCACTCCGCTGTTAAATAATGTAGGATTTGTATCAAATATACTGCTTTCATATAATTTTAATTCATAATAATCGTTAATCCATTGAGGTCGATTGCTTAAATTTATTTGTGAGTTATTATCAAAATTAATCAGAACAGTGAATGTATGAAACCCTATTTCTTTCAGAGGAATACAATAAGATTGAATCCCGGTAGATAAAGCTATCATCTCTTTAATGGTTTGTGTGTTTTTCATGTAAGCAACCTTGCATAGTAAAGATCTTTATTCCCGATTTAATTATCTATTTTTATTATTTGCTTTATTTCAAGAAATTCTATGAGTAATGAACCAAGGTGAGTTTGCTAAAAGAAATAGTTAATTATGATTTACATAAGATAAATTTTCTTAAGAACCACATTTTTAATATTTATTCCTTAATCTAAATGGGCCATTTTTTATAATGGCCCATTTATTTTTGCAACACACTTTTTTCTTATCTTATAGTGAAATTTTTTCCTGGTACTGTAAAAAACCGCTTATCTGAAGCCATAACCATGATCCGTGCTGTGGAGGTACTCACAGATGGCACTTTGATGTAAGTGCTTCCTGAATTAGGAATGTGTGTTGCTAGCACATAAGGAAACGTTAAACCGCCATTAACTGAGAGCAAGATATCGACAAAAGGTGCATTAACAGGGAGATTATTTGTATTGGCAACCTTCCAGGTAATATTTTGATTAGATCCTTGAGTCCAGATAATACCGCTACGGTTAGGGTGAATTAAAAGAAAAGGGCCGGAGTTCGCATCGGTTGTTACGGTAACATCAGTAAACGCGTTGCAGGAGCCTACTCCAGGTGCTGGGTTATTCTGACGAGCGGTGAGTCTAAAATTAAGTGTTCGTGAGACAGAAGGCAACACTTCCCAGGTGAAAGGTCCTCCTCTAGCTAAATCATTTAGGTTAGGGAAATAGCGTATAGGTGACCTATTAGGAAGAAAATCTCTAAAATTGGGGCCTCCAGTGGCGCTTTTAACAGGTGGTTGATGAGTTATTTCTATATCCATTTGCTCCCAAATATAATTTAAAATTTCGGAAGGTGCCCCTGGAGTAACATTTCCTGTAAGAGTAAAGGGCGTATTCACCGGTATAACAGAATTACCATTCGTTGAATTAATTGTCGGTGCCGGTATAGGTAATGTTGAGGTATTCGAACCACAAGTAGGTGGGTTGGGCAGGGTAGCTAGATAAGCTTCAATCTGTTGTACCGAGAAGGCATGAAAAAAATCAAAACTAGCATTGATCACAGACGGATAACAATAAGATGCACCATAACTCATGGTAGTGACTCCACTGCCGGTTTCTACCGAAGATTCTGGAGTGCGACTGCATTCATTGTTTTGAGTATGTGTGGCACCAAATTGATGTCCTATTTCATGAGCAATAACGTTAATATCAAAATCGTTTGGAGCTACATAAAAGGATAAGCTGGCGGCACGAGCTTTATAAAGAGGATTACAGGTACTCCTTATAGTAGCCAAGCCTGCATAAGTAAGATCTTCCATGCTCTTAGTATAGCTATAAACATGGCCAACGTCATAAGAGTTTGGATCGATGGTATTATTGAAGAAATTTTGATTTTCCTCTATCAAAATACTCACATCATTGTTTGATGTATAAGGATTGGGTGGTGTGGGATTCGCTGGATCACCAAAAATAATGGGATAAGGAGAGGAGGGATAAGCGGGAGCTGTAGGATTGACTAATTGCAGAGAAATATTTAAATCACGCTCATATATCCCATTAATCCGATTGACAGTGGTGCTCTGTGCTGCAAGTACACCGGCGACAGTTCCTCCATGGGCTGCAGTATAGGAAGAAGTAGCGGCGAGCGCGAGTCTAAAGGTCCTTAATGTACAAGAAGTTGCCTCCGCTTTCAATCGTTGTGGTTCCATACTTAGACTATCTTCGACAAGGCACTGGCCTGGTTTGCTCACAGGGATTTCTTTATTAGTCCATACCCTATAAAGAGAATTAGGCGAATTAGATATTGGATCGATATAAAGAGTATCTTTTCCCGGTCTTATAATCATTGCATGAAAGCCAGCGGGGGTAATATCAAACTTAACAAACTCGTCAGAATTAGAAACACCATAAGCATTATAGGTTTTAATTTCAGGAAAGTGAGCAGCTAAATCAGGGTGAAGAGTATGATTTTCCCATACTTTATAAGTGTGGATACTTCCATCAGGAAACGGTAACTGAATCGGAGTGCCTGCGCTAACTTTGAGTGTTTTTTTTAATTGGGTTTGAAGGTGCTTTACGTCAATTTTAATTATTTTGAATGGAGTGGGATTTTTTATGTCTTGTTGCTGTATCCCAGATTGTGCAGAGAAGATAACCTGATTCAGATGATCCTCTGGCAAATTTTTACTCGCATGTACTACTCCTGAAAATAAACCCAACACAACTATAGTGGCGGACAGCCTTGTCATTATGAAGCTCCTTATGTAAATCTAGAGATTATGGAAAACCTCTAATAATGTCAATCTGGGTATTATTACCCATAACTTATGCCCTGGATTTCCATAGTTGATTGTGAAAGAATCAGTTTTTAAGTGATGAATAAAAGGCATAATTTTTCAAAATTAATTTGCTCTAAACCTAACTAATTTTTGTTGTTGAATATTAAAAACCACTAAGGATATATGAATGCTTATAAGGACGTTAAAAATAAAACCAGTCGTTGTCGCTATAGCTCTTTTAAGCTTAAATGCATTGAATGCTAATGCTCAAAATGAATTACTGGGTGCAGGGACTCCCTGGACTAAACGTTATACCGGTCAAGGGCTTGGAGGAAGAAATCAGTTAGGAGGTTTTGTAGATAGTTTAATTCCTATTCAAGGTAATGCGAATCATTTATGGTTTGCTGACGGTAGTTTTATGGCTGGGCGGTATGATAATTATGCTTTTAGCCTTGGTTCGGGTCTTCGTCGTTTAACTACTTTAAATACGCATGAGGTTATTTTAGGCGGTTATTTTTTTGGTGATTATCAACGAACCAGAGCGCATACCCATGCATGGCTTGCAAACCCTGGTATTGAACTATTGACTCGCCATTATGAAGCACGTATTCAGGGCTATATTCCAATGAGTGATCGCCAACAGCCTTATCAATATATAATGGCGAGTGATATTCCTCAATCTACATTAAGTGATTCGGGGATGACTAATTATTTAGCTGGTGGTCACGGGCATAGTTTTATTGATACTCCGGTAGCTTTGGTGAATGAGTTCGGTAATGGTGTAGAAGGAGAGGTAGGGCGTTATTTCCCATTCCTGAAAGGGGGATGGGTACGAGGAGGTGTCTATCACTTCGATTATAAGACCGCAAAAAGCATTAATGGAGTAGAGGCCAATATTGAATTATATATGAATAATAATGCATCGCTTATTGTTCAAAATAATTACGACAACCAAAATAAAAATAAGTTCTCATTAGGAATTCGGTACAGTTTTGGCGGTCCTAATCATACGGATGTTAACCGATTAAGCAATCGAATGGAAGAGCCTATTATTCGCCATATTGCACGTCAATCTTATGGTCTTGCGAGTCCTGTTCGTAATAGCTTTGTAGCCAGCGGGCCAACACAACTGCTTGCTGATAATGTGTGGTTTTTTAGTCCTCAGGGCAGTAATCAGTGGTCCATTAACTTAAATAGTTGTACCGCTGAAAATCCTTGTCTTGATTTGTATCAAGGTGTTGTTACTGGTATTAATGCTGTAGCGCCGAACGCGTCTTTATGGTTTGCGTCAGGAACTTATCAAGTTCCTACCATGGGCGCTGATGGTTTTGTTAACTTATATAATGGACAAAGTATTTGGGGCAGAACCTATGATTTTAGACAGCCAGCAAGTGGTAATGCTCGTCCCGAGATTGTTGGAGGGTTATGGTGGACAGGTAATGGACTGATTCATGATGTGCAAGTTACCAACAACAACCAGATTATCCCTTCATTATTGACTGAAACAGGATTTGATGAATTAATCGCTGCAGGTGCTACTGGGAATATAAATGTTTATAATTCAGCTGTAACTGCTACTGGCAGTGGTGCCCCCGAAACATATGCTGTCTTTGCGGGTGAGAATGCTTATGTAAATAACACGACTATATTTTCCGCAAGTTTAAATGAGGGAAATACCTACGGCATTTACGGTAAAGATAATGTGTTGGTAACTAATTCTAATATTACTTCTGGTAGTACGGGTTTAGGTAGTGTTTTTGCAGTTAAAGCAGACCAGGATGCATTAGTATTAACTTCTCTTTTGGATGTAATAGGAACTGATTTCGCAACCTTAACTGGAGTTTATGCAGAACACAATGCCAGCCTTATCTCTTCCATAATGAGTCTAAATGGACTTGGCGAGCAATATGGAATATATGCTCACAATAATGGTACAACGACTAATTCAAGTCTTCATCTCCAGAATTCGGCTGCGCAAGTGTATGGTCTTTATACTGATAACGACGCTATAATGACCCAAAGCACCATAAATGTTGAAAGCCTACCGGGTCTAGGAAGTGCTGCTTATGGGATCAGTGCTGTAGGCAATGCAACTATTAATAACTCATTCATTAGTGTTGCCAGTGACGGAGGACTTGCCTACGGGATATCAGCCTATGATGGTAATGTCAGTAATTCTACCGTTAGTGCCGTGAGTGAAGGGAATGCTACCGCAGTATCTGGCAATAATGGTTTAATAATAGATAACTCTATTATTAGTGCAATTGCTAATCAGGGCCAGTCTGTAGGTGTATCGGCCTATGATGGTACCGTTATGAATTCTATCATTAACACCGTGAGTGAAGGTACTACTATCGCAGTATCCGGCAATAATAGTTTGATAATAGATAATTCTAGTATTAATGCTACTAGTGTTTACGAGACCCTTGCGGTATTTGCCAATGATAGTATTGTCACTAATTCCATCATTAAGGCTGTTAGTGAAGGAAATACCTTCGGAGTGTACGGTAACAATAATTTGATGGTAGGTAATTCTAACATACAGGTCTTTGGTGGTGGTTTTGCCTATGGAGTGCAAGCTTTTAACAACGCCACTGTAGACAGCTCTAATGTTAGTGCTGTCGGCGGAGGGCAGACTGTAGGAATATTGGCGGTCAATGGGCTTACAATAACTAATTCCATCAGTAGTGTTATAGGAGGAGGAGATACCTATGCAGTTGTAAGTGATAGCAATACGGTCATAATCGATAATTCCACAGTGAAGGCAACAGGTGGTGGAACGACATACGGCGTATACGGTGATATGGACGCATTCGTAACGAATTCCACGGTAACTGCAAATGGTGGAGGTGAGGTGGTGGGTATTGCGGGTTTTAATCGGAATGTGGTTGTTACGAATTCAGTAGTTAATGCGAGTGGAGACCTTTTCACGATGGGGATTTTAGCGGATCTATTCAATAGCAATAGCGGTAATGCGACGGTTACTAATTCTACGATTAATGTTTTAGGAGGCAGCGGTGAGGGATATGGAGTTTATGCCGCTAATATGGTTGTTTTTGAAGGAAACGAGGCGTCCCATGTATCAGCTTCTGGCGATATTTTCGCGATACCAGTATTATCGACTACTGTTGTCAATAATAGTTCACCTAAATCGCAATGCTCCTCTAATGGCGGCCCTGAGTCTGATTGTTAGAAGGCGAGAAATTAACTATGTTGGCAAAAGCAAGAAATAAGGGTACTTAATACAGTTGGTTGTCGTTAATAGTTAATGGGGCATTGGTCTCCAAACTGCATGAAAACGGGAAGTTTTACTGAGCATTCATTAGATGAAGCGCATAACGCTTCCCCGTGTATTGAGATACTTGTCAATTAGTCTTAAAAAATTTTAGAGTGGCAGGGATTATCGCCTTGCCCTCGCCCCGGAGATGAAAGGAGATGCGACATGAGGTGTTGTTTCCCTTGACCAACAGTAGGAAGCATTTATATTTAGAAAAGAAGCTATTTGCTCGTCCTATTATTATCACTTAATTTGACAGTGTTTGCTCGAATGCATAAGCTACTTTGAGTAAAAAAGCATCTCTATAATGCCCACTAATCATTTGCAATCCAATTGGCAGCCCATTTTTAGAAAAACCACAAGGTATCGATATCGCTGGATGTCTTGAAAAATTAAAGCACATGGTTAAAAAGGGTTCTGGAGCAAGTTGTTCTACGAGTCCAGGAAGACAATGGATAGTAGGTGTTATTAAAAGATCGTATTTAGCAAAAAACTGGTTTAATTTGGAACCAAACAAACGTCTTTCTTGTTCCGCTTCTAAATACTTATTAAGGGATATAGAATTTTCTTTAGAGGTCTTCAATAGCTCAGAGTCCATTACAGATTGCTGTTGAGGAGTTAACTTTGATACCAAGGAAGTAAGCATCGCAAAGCGAATGGTCTCATAAGCTTTGGCTCCTTTTTCAAAGAAATTGTTTCCTAAGTCAATTTCTTCAACAGCAACGCCTATTAAATTTAATTGAGCAACCCCCTTTTTAGTTACTTCCGCGACCTCTGGTGTAATAGGAGAATATACTGAACTTAAACCTAAATCTGGACTATAGGCAACTTTAATTTTTCTTACATTACCTTTTATCTTTCTTAGATAGTCAACATGCTCCGGCGGTAAACTATACCAATCTCGAGAATCGTATTGAGTTATCACATTCATCATTAACGCGATATCTGCAACGGTTCTGGCAATAGGCCCAATATTGGAGTTAGTCCCAAATGGTGACGGGGGATAATCTGGCACCCGACCGTGCGTTGGTTTAAACCCCACGAGGTTACAATGACTGGCCGGTACACGAATAGACCCCCCACCATCCGATGCCAATGCCAAAGTACCCATACCACTTGCCACTGCTGCCGCAGCACCACCACTAGAGCCGCCAGGGGTATAACTCTGATTCCATGGATTACGTGTTATACCAAAGAGAGGACTTTCGGTTGTTACCTTCCATGCAAATTCGGGCATAGTTGTTTTTCCCAAAAATACAGCCCCTTGCTCTCGAAGTCTCGCAACAGCAGGAGCATCAATATTCCACTGTTGATTAGGGTTAACTGTCTTTGAACCACATAAAGAAGGATAGCCCTTTGTTAAAATATTATCTTTTATTGTAAGAGGAATGCCATCAATGAATCCTAGTTCTTTTTTTCTATACCAACGCATTTCTGAGAGGCGGGCCATTTCCATTGCTGTTTCCCCATCAATGTGCTGAAACGCATTAATTTCACCATTTATATCTTGGATTTTCTGCAAAGTTGCTTGACACACTTCAACGGGAGACGTTTTTTTATCTCGATAAAGAGTGTTTAGTTCTACTGCACTTATGAAGCATAAATCCTTGTTCATGATTTTTTCCTTATTGAGCAAGAAATAAGAATTCGAGCAGCACATTTTTAAATGTATTTTTGTACTTAAACAAATTCTTTAAATTTTATAACCTTGTTTTTGGAGAATCTTAATTTTCGAACTGTCGCTCTACTCATGATTTATTTATAATTGTTTATCTTAAGATATATTTGTTTCTTTAGTTTAAAAAATAATAACATTTTTCATGAGGAGATTTGTAATTCATTAGTAGGTGTGATTGTTCTTCGCCTCAAGCATATCAACAGGTAAAGAAGAATGGCTATGCTTAGTGAAAGTACATTAAATGAGTTATTGATAGTAATTCCTTTATACTTAATATCAGGATATTTAAAAAGGTTTTTATCATGAAGTTACCCTGTAAATTTTGTAAGAAAAGTATGGAGCCTATTGTAAAATTTGAGAATCGTCTCGTTACTCATAAGGTTCAAGTATTTTACTGCAGTATATGTGGTAAACAATTGTTTGTTACAGGCGGTATTTTTGAAAAACCTTTTTGGGAACGCCCATTTTATTTTTGGTGGTTAGGACCTTTTAAGAATTTAATATATCTAGAACAATTAAAAACCGTTTATACTCGTTTTGGTAAGGCAAGTGCCATAGGTTTTGCACTTGGTATTATATTAATCTTAGCTTTTTCTTATTTTAATGAACTTAAAAGCGCTATTAGTATTTTAATCCAATTTCTTAAATAACGCAGAATTTCCTTTGTTTAAGAATTCAAAAATTACTCTGCGCTGGAGTTATGGAGAAATTAAATGCTTCGTTAAAATTGTAGGGGTTACTTAAAAAAATCTTGTTTTCTATAATTCATTTTTTATTTGTCACGACCAGCAATTCTCTTAATATATTCTGTAAAAGAAACAGGGATTATTTTTAAAATTTTTGCATCACATTTTCCTCATTTTATCAAAGTAAAATGGATTCTATCTTTTCTCTGTTATATTCTAACTCATTAGTCCTTTAACATAACGAGCTATTAATTCTAATCTATATAAGTCAATAAACTATTATCATAGGTTCAATTTAAAACACTGGTATTTATATTCACTGATATATAAAAAAGGAAATCGATATGAAAACTCTTAAAAAAGAAGATCAGCTTAATATTACTCCCGATGAAGCAGTTGATTTACTCAAAAGAGGAAATGAGCGTTTTATTCAAAACTTGCGATTTAATCGTAACCTTCTTCAACAAGTCAATGAAACAGCAGAGGCACAATACCCTTTTGCCACGATTTTAAGTTGCATTGATTCAAGAACACCAGCAGAATTAATCTTTGACCAAGGTCTAGGTGATATTTTTAGCATTAGAATTGCAGGTAATATTGTAAATGATGACATTATCGGTAGTTTAGAGTTTGCATGTAAGCTAGCTGGATCTAAACTAATTGTAGTGCTTGGTCACACAAATTGTGGTGCAATAAAAGGGGCTTGTGATGAAGCTCAGCTAGGATATCTGACTCAGCTTTTAGATAAAATAAAACCTGCAATTAGCTTGGAGAAATCATTTAAAGAAAATCGAAACGGGAGTAATCTCGCTTATGTCAATGAAGTTGCCAAAATTAATATCAAAAATAGCATTCAAAATATTCTAGATAAAAGTAGTGTTATAAAAGAGTTAAAGGATCAAGGAACCATTAAAATTATTGGTGGTTTGTACGATGTTGCTTCTGGTGAAGTCTTATTTTTTGATGAATAAAATAGAATCGACACGTGTATTCTTTTCCTTATAACAAGAAATAAAGACTATTTTGACAATTAGGTATATATGTTTTACGAGTTTCAGAAAAAGAGGTATGATCTGCCTCTCTTTTTGAGCTGAATTTTCTACACATCGCTGAAAACCAGTTCAGCCTATTCCGACGTCCCGCGGCTTTGTCCGCGGGATCCAGAAGATCTGCCTAAAACACTGGACCTCGCGGACAAAGCCGCGGGGGGTAGGCAAGGATGTGCTCAAGAGACAGTTTTTTGAGAAACAATATTTGTTTCATGGTGCAATGTATTAGGTTCTATTTTGACTTAAATTATTTGAAAACTGTCTAATTTGCCTGACATATTAAATACTTTTTCTATGAATCTGTTATTGAAATTGATAAATTAAAACATTCAGTTCATCACGAGATTTATATGGGTGTTGCATTAATCTGGTTTCGACAAGATTTAAGGCTAAACGACAATCCTGCGTTCATCGAGGCTTGCTCTCATCACCAGTTTGTGATTCCGTTGTATATTTATAATGAAAAAAATAGTGTGTTAGGAGGAGCACAAGCCTGGTGGCTTCACTATAGCCTTATTTCTTTAAACCGCTCCTTAAATCAATGCGGATTAAATCTTGTCCTTCGTAAAGGTGAGCCATTAGAAATTATTTTAGATTTGGCCAAGACAATTTCTATAAGCTCAGTATTTTGGAATCGTTGTTATGAGCCATCAGCTATTTCGCGTGATAAAAAGATTAAAGCAACTTTGTTGGAGCGAGGCATTGAAGTCTACAGTTCGAATGGAACCTTGCTTCACGAACCTTGGACGATAAGAAATAAAAACGGCGATTATTTTAAAGTGTTTACTCCTTACTGGAAATACTGTAAACAAATTCTTAATATTCAACCGCCTATGCATTTAGAGCATCGTCCAACTGGAGTTGAGGTTCAAAGCGATAAGCTTTTGGATTGGAAATTATTACCCAACATCAATTGGGCAGTACAATTTAGTAATTATTGGACTCCAGGAGAGGAGGGGGCGCAATACAAACTTCGTCAGTTTATCAAGTATCATCTCAATGGGTATAAAAAAAATCGTGATTTTCCTATAAAAAATGCAACATCACGTTTATCACCTCATTTGCATTTTGGGGAAATCAGTCCGTTAACTATCGTACGAGCAATTGAATTAGCAAAGCTTGATTCAAGCTGTGATTTATCCTCAGCAGAACATTTTTTATCAGAGCTTGGGTGGAGGGAGTTTTCAGCTTATTTACTGTATCACTTCCCTAATCTTCCCTATGATAATTTTAGAAGTGAGTTTGATGCATTTCCTTGGCAGAACGATGAGCAATTATTAACTCCCTGGCAAAGAGGATTGACCGGTTACCCAATAATTGATGCGGGGATGAGAGAGTTATGGGCTACAGGATATATGCACAATCGTGTGCGTATGATTGTTGCGTCATTTCTTACTAAGGGGTTACTGATTGATTGGCGGTTGGGCGCCGACTGGTTTTTAGATACTCTTGTTGATGCGGATTTAGCAAATAATAGTGCCAGTTGGCAATGGGTAGCCGGATGTGGTGCTGATGCGGCACCCTATTTTCGTATTTTCAACCCTGTATTACAAAGCCAAAAATTCGATCCTGACGGTAGTTATATTCGTCATTGGGTTCCGGAACTTTCTAAATTAGAAAGGCCATCAATCCATGCTCCTTGGGAATCAACTGATTGTAATAGGATTTATTTGCATACAAGGTACCCCAAGCCAATTATTAATCATCATGAAGCAAGAATGAGGGCATTAAATTGTTACAGTCAGATAAAAAGAAAGAATTTCACCTGAGTCCTAATTTTTCATTAGTACATTAAATCCATAAGGAAGATAGTCCTGCATCACTTTACGAACATTATCTCTAATTGATAAATCTTGATCCCAACTAAATGTAGAAGAGGAAAAAAATCCTTTTGAAAGCATAACAACTCCTTTGTTAAATATACAATTTGTATTTTATTTAGATTAAGTGAACTGTGTGGTCTGTAAATAATTTATTTGAGAAGTATTAAAAGCAAGCACATGGTCATTGTGATCCAACTTACTTGCTCGTTGAAACTTGCAAAAGCAAAACGGGCTCAGGTCCTTTATTCTACAGGCAAAAGATAAGACCTGGCTCTATACACTTCACTGCACTTTTCGGCTCAAAATTTCTAATTAAAATATTAATACAATCTGATTGAACTTCGTAAAATTGGATTTACAATGTAACTGTATGTGTTATATCTATTAACTATGTATGGTGATAGGGCAGATCATTGGGGTAGTCAGAATATGCAATCAAAAAAAGATGTTTATAAAAGAAAGAAGCACAGGATGACACATGGTGTATCCAATCCACCGGTAGCAAAAACAGTAAATTTTACTCATGTATTCGAGCAATTCATGCGGACAGATCTCGAACGCCAGAATCTCAATAAACCGACTTCAGCAGCTTATGATCGGGTCAAACAGGAAATAGCCGATGCAGAAGTAGAATTAAATAAAATAAAATCAAAAAAAGGCAAAGCGAAAAAGAGAGCTACATTAAATGAATCGATCACTAAAAAGAAAAAATGGCTAAGCGATGTCAATGATGCCGAAAATAAAAACTTTTTGGCTTTCTGGGCAACTATGTTTCATGGTTATCGGATTGATTTAGTGGTTAATCAAAAAGAACATATTAGAAGGCAGGGGTTAGTTGTTAAAGCAGCTAGTGAAGAATTTGTAAAACTATTGCTAGCTGTCCTTTCGCAAGACATTACAATAGCAGGAAAAACATATTCTGCTTCAGAGTTAAAGAAATACAAAAGCATTCTTAATCGGTTTTATGAGTCAATTAAAACAATCGTTATCGAAGATAAAAATGAGATTACTTTAAAACGAATTAGAAAGCTCCTTGCTGGTAATGATTTAACAATTGAGCATAACTGCATTGGTCACGCAATCTATACCCAAATATATCAGGAAAGAAATCAATTGGTCATTACCCATTGCAATCGTGGCAATGGTCAGAGAGCGACTTATAATTTAGTTTATCGCATTAATATCACTGGCTTAGATTTAAATAAGTTAAGAACGGCCATTGAAAAAATTACCGGATTAGAAGTAGTAAACGGTAATGAAGAGGACTATAAGAAATTTTATGATCAATATGATAAGGCACTAAAAGATTTGGGTTTCAGTTTTAGCTTGGGCAAACATGTAAAATCCAAAAAAATAGGTAATTGTGTTCTGGCAAATTTAAAAGGTCTGTTAAAAGAACGATTACCTGAAGATGTCTATAAATGGTGTACCACGGAAATGAAGGACCTAAGCACTATCCAGCATTTGATAAATCCTATGCTGCAATCAGGCAAAGATCTAAAAAATAAACCCTTCAATATAGATACTGATGATGATTTTTTTCACCTGAGACAATTAATCAATTATATTTTTGATAAATCGGTGGAAGGAATAGTCAACTGTTATTTCGGTAATACCAGGAAATCTGAAACCCTAACAAAAGCATTCAAGGCGATAGGCCATTATGAGGCAGTAATTAATGAGAATAAAGCGTTGAGTAGAACGAATAGGGCTGATATCAAAAATTATATTCATTCAAGAATAGATACATATAAGAAAATATCAATAAACACCGAGATGCGAAAACCAGAGATCTTTTATCGAATACTGTGGAATGAGGTGGAGAAAATCGTTGCCTTATCCTCTGAAGAACAGAGTAACAATGAATTTTTCAAACATTTAATAAGAAAAGCTGCGAGCAATCCCCAATTTTTTAGTGATGTTTATGATTATTTTAACCGAGAGAAAAAAGAAAACAGTGGCGCGCTATTTAAATTAGTAGTTAGCCAATCTATCGACATCATAACCGATGATTCTATTCTAAATGATCCAGAAAACATTGCTGCCTATCAAGGCTCGCTACGAAGAATACTTTTAAAAGAATGTGAAAAGGTTCCTTGTGATCAAGACCTCATTGCTTTATTAACAAATACTCATTGGACCAATATAGATCCTACTTTATATATAGCTGCTTCCGTTGCTATGAAAGATCATAAAAACGATGATAATAAGCATGCAACACTTAAATTATTGTTAGATGCTACTTTAAAAAACAGTGAATTTTTAGATTTATTCATTCGAAAAAAGAAGCCTCCAGTTGCCACTTTTTTCAAACAGAAGAAACAACCTCAAGGAAGCTTCGAGTTTTCTGCTTTTTTTAAAGCGGCAGCGGCATTCATTATTGAGAATACAGAATTCCCTTTGACCCAAAAAAAATTGCAGCTGCAAATAAATAAAATTTTTCATAATACAGTTGAGCGTACAGCTGACAAAGATAAAGTAAAAAGATTTTTAGAACTTTTCTGTTATAAACAATTACTCGACTCTAAAAAAATCAATAAAGAAAATATAAGTGATTGGAATAAGCTCCATGTACTTGCTAATCAATGCAAACAAATCAACTATTGCTTTCCTGATGCACTGACAGTAGCAGATAGTGTACTGGATAGTTATCGCAAATTAACCACTAGACTAGCACCGAAACACGATGGAAAAGCCCCTGAGCGAGTTCAGACTGTCCCTTGCGTGGTTTAACAATAAAATGGTTTTATTAATGTGTTGCAAGCTTGGAGATTTTAAAATTTTGCGACATATAGGTAAATACGTCAGGTCTTTCCTTTAGCCTACAGAAAAAAGGAAAGACTTGCCCCCTAATATTGCTATACCAGAGCAGTTATTTATGAGTATGGAACACCTCCTCTAGGAGATGGTTCTTTAAAAAAACCAAGAGGCAGGGTAACTGTATTATCCAAAAAGCTAATGAATTATAAAAATTTGAGCTCCCATGTAATAAACCAATGAGGGCAATAGATTAAACCATCTGCAAATTCCAGATGGTTAATAAGAGGAAAACGAAAGATATAAACAATGTTTCAATTGATCTCTTTGAGAGCCACTATTCATTTCCAGTACAAATAAATTCCAGTTGATTTCTTGCAAGCTGTTTGGCTCGGTTGCTTCGAGATTTTCTTTCTTAAGAGCGGCTAACACCATGCTTCTGCACGCATAAATGAGGGAATGCAATTCCGTTATATTTTCTAATAAACGACTGTGTTCTTGTTTTCGATTTTTTTCAAGTGGTGTAAACATAATAAACTGCCTTAATTTAAATTTGATAGTTCAAATTATGAGCATGCAGTGTTAATGAAATATTAACTGGAATGCGTATAGTTTGTACTATTGTGAATTACTGCCGCTGAGAAGTCTTCAGTTTTTGTCCTTACAAATACGCTAACGGGGCTTTATAAAAGATGAGGTTCTCTCAGGCTTTCAGCACAGCCTACGCGTGTTGAATTAGCTCGAATATTTCACTATGCTGTATAAACTATTACCTTAATTAAAAAACGACTATGGCCCCATCCATCACTTTTATAATTCTATATTCATTAATGCCTGCCGCATTAATGTTTATTGGTGGAGGAATTGCCAGTATTTATCAGCCGGGTAATCAAATAACAAGTGCCACGCAACATTTTGCTGCGGGAGTTGTTTTTGCTGCAGTAGCAAAAGAACTTCTGCCCAAAATCGGTGCATATCACGATCCCATTGCGCTTATTATTGGTTTTTCGTTAGGTGTTTTGGGGATGTTGTTCTTAAAATGGTTGACCAGTAGATTAGAAGATCTTGAACAACAAAAAAACGGTATATCATGGGGGTTATTAACTGCGGTTGGAATTGATTTATTAGTAGATGGTATTTTGATTGGCGTCTCTTTTTTAGCGGGCGAAAAAGGAGGAATTCTTATCGCTATAGCCCTTTCCATTGAAATTTTCTTCTTAGGATTATCGACCACGTCCACTTTAGGAGCAAGGCAAGTTAGTGCACCTATCCGTTTGTTAGTGAGTTTTATTTTGGCACTCTTGATTCCAATTGGCGCAGGTCTTGGTGCAAGTTTGTTAATTCATTTACCTCAAACGGTTACGAATGTAATTTTATCTTTTGGTGTTGCGGCGTTACTTTATCTCGTTACAGAAGAACTTTTAATTGAAGCACATGAAGTTCGTGAAACTCCATTGATTACTTTGTGCTTTTTCGTTGGATTTTTATTAATTTTATTGTTAGAAGGCTTGGCAGCCTAGCAAGCGCAGCCTGACCAGTTTTGGGAATGAAGGTAGGACTGATTAAATTGTACTCCTGGTTGCAAGTAACCAGGCTTGCTGCGGAGCAGCGCCGAGAAATTTAGATGTGTTCATTATTTATGCTATTCTTAATATATGGTACTTTATAAAAAGATATTCATTATGGCCCAGATAGTCGGGGTAGTAGCCGCCCAGATAGCTTTAGATGAGGCTGATAAGATGCTACAAAATCAGGGGCAAAACCAATCCCAATCCCCTCCTGATGATCAAGATGACCAAAGCTTTTCCTTGAGTGCCCCATCAGGAGCTATATCTAGTTTAGATCCTATGCAGTTAGCCTCATCTTTGTTGCCTGATAATTTAGATTCGGTTTTGCAGATAAATGGAAGCGGGGGAGGACAGAATCTAGTTAGCTCAGTAATAGATGAAGGAGAGGATATACTTGATCAAGGCGTAAGTATGGGAATGTCATTTATGGGAAAATAGGGTGGTGTAGAATATTGATCATAGATAGACCCTTTCATATCCAGTTTTTAAGTATTCATACATTTGATATCCCCACATGCAAGCATAACCTGGCTGCTTGCAACCAGATTATGCTTACTGAGAAAGGGAAAGACCTACCCTCAATGTTTTTAACAATTCGCTAGAGATAGGGATTAAGACAATCTATGGGCTGTATTTAACAAATGATTCCCCACATCGACCAAGTTTGCGACACTAGGGATTGTCGAGTTTCCAGAGAAAAATCCATAGGCAGCTTGGGATGCACGCCCAACATTTGCAACGATTGCAATTTGAGACCATTGGTTCGGAATGACTGCTTCTGCCGCATGAATAAGGATGTCAGGAATATGTTCAATAAATGAAGCTTCTGGATTGGTCAAATATTGATAGGTAACGAGCAATGCAACTCCTGCATTATACCCTCTATATACAGTACCCCAGTTCAAAAAATTAGACCAACTAAAATTATTAGAACTAATTTCTTCTTTGCTAAATGACATTTAAACATCTCCTTTATTTTAAATAGAGCTTAGTTATCCTGAGGCAACCAAATGATGAACGTAACTCCTGTTAATAAAAATAATTGCTCGCTGAAAATCCATAAATCAAAACTCAGCAAGAATTTTTTAACATAAATAGGAGTTAAATTACAGAAATAACGGAGTGAAATTGCTACATAAAAATTGAGTATTACAAAACGAGATCCCATAGGGAAAAGAAAAGACCTATACTTAATTACTAATTATGCTCAATAATTAAAGTTGGAGTAAGTTATTTTGTTTTTTCATAATTTGCTCATTTTCTTTAATGCACCCTACGGTACTTAAGAGAACATGGGCAATACAATAAAATTTTTGAATTTCAGGATCGCGCGAACGAAAAAAAGGTAATGCACCATCAGGACTAATGCCTTCAATCTTATGTGCAAACTTACCATATGTATTTTCGTCACTACAATCTAATCGATTTAATTTATTTATACCATCATTGTTTTTTCGCCCAAAAAATCCTATTCCTTTCTTAGAATATTTGGCTTTATGTTCCTGAACCTCATATTTTAATGCCTCCATCACGTCCCGAGTTTTAAAAATTTCTTTAAATTTTTCTGGGCCTAGAGATTTTTTAGTGGCGAAAAACAGAGGAAGATTCTTGCCAAGTTCCTCCTTATATTCATGACATAATCGCTCCACTATATTTTCCCCAGGTCCAAAAATAATAGTTTTGGGGTTATCACGAATAAGAGGAGATATCGCTTTTATAAATTCAATATTTTCAAGAACCTCATTAAGGTCAACATCATTTTTAATTGCAATGCTTATAACTGGGGTAATTGAATGCCGTGTTTGAGAGTCAAATTGCAAATAAGTTAATAATGGATGTTGCTCTGATGTATTTAAATTAAGATTTGAACTCAGAATTTGCTCAACAAGCTTTAATTGAGCGTCCTTATCCATTAAATGCATGATTGGCGTAAGCTTCGCCAAGCAGTTTATTGCCATCTCATTAGTTAAAAATGACTCAACATTAAGTTCTTGATTAGCAATGTATCCGGACTGGTAGACAATATTTAAAGCAGAAATTACTTCTTGGTTATTCTTATAGCGATCAAAAAGATGTTGGCATTGACGCTGAGTTAAAATTAATAAAAATGCTACTTGTGCAGGGCTGCTGTCTATAGGTAATTCACCATTGGACGTATCAAACCATTTTCTAAGGCCATATTGTTCAATACTTCCATCGTCTAATATAGAAACATTATCTGACTTAAATGTTTCTTCTCTTTTTTTTGGCATTCCCATTTTGTCCTTAAAGATCCCAGGCATATAAATTGTTCTAAGCAGGGCAAAATGATCTACTTCTTTTCGTGTATAGTTTTTACATGATAGTGATAAATAGTCAAAGGAACCGGAATCATTTCCATGCTTTTCCTCTAATCTGTTATTGGCACAACCAAAATCGACCAAGGATAATTGATTTTGAGCATTAACGACGAGCTGATCGGGTTTTAAATCACCATGTACGTATGGAACACCAGATCTCGATAAATAACCTTGATGCAATAAATGACATTGCCAAGCTGCCTGGATCGCTATATCCACTCTTTGCTCTGGAGTTAAATCTGGGCTTTTGATTTTTTGCTTGACACTATCCCCACCAAATCGCATTAATACATAGGTTTGTTCTGGAATGTATTCGGAATAACCTGGTGCATCGTATTCCTTACTATTTCCTCCCTTTTGCCTTGAGGCAACGATGAGCCCAACATCCTTCCCAATCGCTATTTCTTCCTTCATTGAGTCTTGTAGATTGTCTGCACCAAATTCTTTAAGTTTAGCGCGCCTCTGAAGAACAGCTTTTTTCTCGACTTTCATTAAAAAAACATGTCCATATTCGTCCATTGCTAGACATCCCTTGCCATAATTACCTGAACCTATAGTTCCTTCTGCTCCAGGTAAAGTACAGACTAATTTACCATTAAAATTAAAAAAACTATGGTGTGTATCAGGAAGTTTTGCTCGCACTCCATGTTTAACAACGTATCTTTCTTGGAATTTTGTTTTATCTGTTCTTGCTAATTTAAAAACATCTGGATTGTTTCTAAAATATTCAGAAGCGGTACGAAATTCTGCGTTTAACTTAGGAGGCAAACGGCGTGGCTGTTCTAATGGATCAACTTCCATTGCAAGCAAAAATTCAGAAGCTGGATTTTTTGGCATAATCAAATATCAATTGCTACATATAACTGGAGTATAGAGCAATTACAAGGCAAATAGAATGAATATTGGATTTTATGTTCTAAAGTATGCAAAGGGGCTGGTCTTTTTTTTATCCTAAAAGGAAAAGCTGGTCTCTGATGTTAGGGTTACAGTAGCTTGACATGAGAAATTAGAATTTGATTTAATTTAAGTTAAGAAAATCGTTAGTGTTCGGTACTCTTTAAGCCATCCTGATCGAGCACATCTTTAGATTTTTGGTGATGGCTCTTTATTGTTAACTCAATAGGAGCCATTATTGTGCATCAATCCGAAAGTTCTCCTTTTATCTTAAGCCTAAAAGAAGGCGAAAACCTATTTCAAAGCATAATCCATTATACATATTCTATTAATTTAAAATCCGCAATTTTTACAGGTATTGGTGCTTTATCCAATATCACTATGGGTTTTTATCATCGTGATACGCAACAACATACCAAGAGGTTGTTTCAGGGAACCTATGAAATTGCTTCCTTGACTGGCAATGTGGCCTTAGCTGATGAGGGCTTGTTTGTACACATTCATGCCGCCATAGGTGATGCTAATTTCCAAATTTTTGGTGGTCATCTCATTAGTGCAGAAGCTGGTGCATCCACAGAGATTGCCATTATCCCTCTAAATTACACCATAAAGCGCAAAAAACATCCTGATTTGGACATAAAAGTGATATGCCCGTTTGAAGTGCTTTCAAATAGAGGTGAAAGATGAAAATGATTACCAATTCAAATGCATTAAAAGAGTACAATTTTTGTGATCTTCAATCCCATTTAAACCAGGCAATCTACAGTTATAACCAAAATGGCATTATTGTTCTTAAAGAGTACATTAATCAGGTAGAGCTCACTGACTTATTAAATGAAATTGCAATCATACAGCATGATGCCGAATTAGATATTGCGCAAAACTGGAATAATGAAATCGTTTGCTTTTATTCTAAAAATCCTTTGAAACCAGAATCAGAACCAAAAGATTATGTCACTGAACCTTATTTTCAATCCTCCAGTCACAAAGGACATGTATTTTACGAGGTGATAGACAGCGTAAGAGTAATTAATAGAATTGGGCATGGTATGCATCTCATAGAAAAATATTCAATGATGCAACAAACAGTTTACAAAAATCCCATGCTTAGGTTGATTTTTAAAGGTATAGGATTTAGACGGCCAATTTGTCATTTGAGCGTTTATATTCCTAAGTACCCTCATGGTTTAGGCAGTGAGGTTAGGCCGCATCAAGAATCAACTTTTGCTTATACTGAGCCTACTTCAGTAGTAGTTTTATGGTTAGCTTTAGAAGATGCATGCATAGAAAATGCGTGCATGTATGGAATTATGGGCAGCAACCGTTGGCCCTTAAAGTGGGTTTCACGGGTAAATCATCAACTTAAAACCAGACAATTTGCTCCGCTCAATGAAGTCTATATTCCTGATTTTACCACTGAAAATTATTGTTATACGCCCTTGGAAGTCAAGGCTGGGGATGCATTATTATTTCATGGTAATTTTGTTCATTGCAGTCCAGTAAATAATTCAAGCTACTCACGTAAAGCTTTATCTTTTCAATTCATTGAAACGTTGGGAGTGAATTATCCCAAGAGCAATTGGTTACAGTCTCCAAATCATGTTTATTTATATGGACCTCACGGATAAGGACTAAAAATGTCTATGTATGATAGCAGTGAGTTTTTCAAAACCTATTTCGCTAAAGCGAGTGAAAAATCCATACTTATTGACTTAATGAGTACTCGCTTTTCTCCTCCTTCACAGGAGCTCAATATTTTGGATTTAGGTTGCCATGACGGCACATTAATTAAAAAAATAATTGATGCTTACGGCAGTAGAATGCCTGCAAAAGTCGCTATAACCGGTGTAGAACCAAGTGTAGATGCGTTATTAGAATATTCCAAAAATCAATTTACTATTCCCATTCAAACGAACACCTTTTCTGGAACTGCTGAACGCTATTTTTTAGAAAATTCAGGTAATGAGTATTTCAATTGGGTTATCGCCTCCCAATGTCTTTATTGGTGTTTGGATTTACTTTATATCGTTAGGAAAATAGCAGATGCTGGAGAGTCAGGTTTAATTGTATTAAGAGGGCATCGTGGAATTTATGAAATTCAATCACATTTCAAGCATTATATAGGAAATCAAAATGAGCAATTTTATACTGCAGATGATATAGAGTCAGCACTACTTAGCCTAAATATACCCTTTGAGAAAGAAGTTAAAACAACATCCATCCTCCTACCCCATCAAGGCAGTATGGAGATGAAATGGCTTATTGCCTTTTTTCTACAACGAGACAAAAAAGATATGAATGGTGATATTTGGCAGGAAGTTGAGTCTTGGATTTTAGCAAAAACTTCAGAAAAAATGACACATGATGTATGTTTTTTCTGGTTAGGAAAGGCGATGCTCAATGGGAGTAGCTAAGTGTAATAACAATAAAAAAGTAATTTTGCAAAGAAGCCTATAAGACAATCATTTCATCTTGCAGTGCCAACGGAACCAGGGCTTTTCTTTATCCTCCAGGGAAAAAGAAAGACCTGCCCTAATTTCTTAAAGATTTTCTATCCAGCTTCATCAATTCGAATATTAATAAACTGCCAAGGGTCACTTTGATCAATATTTTTATCATTTGAAGTGTCTCTGCCCTGTAGAGGCGTCCAATCGGTATAATAGCCGGCGACTTTACCAAGATAAGGATTGGCTAAACTCAAAATATACTCATGGTCCATATCTTCAGGTTCTATAATCCCACGTTCTGGATTTTTAATAGCCCAGATCACACCTGATAAAACTCCAGCGGCAACTTGTAAGCTTGTCGCATTATTATGCTTAACTAATTTTCGCGCTTCATGGATGGACAGATTAGAACCATACCAATAAGCTCCTTTTTTATTTCCCATTAATAAAACTCCGAGTTCATCGGTGCCATCAACAATTTCATTTAAAATAATTCGTTTTTCTTTTTGAGGGATGTATTTTCTTTGCACGAGTTCTTTTAAAGATAAAATAGCATCAGGGCATGGATGATAAGCATAATGAACTGTTGGTCGGTAATACACTTTATTATCTTTTTTTAAAGTTAAATATTCTGCAATAGATAAAGATTCAGCATGAGTAATTAACAAACCATTAATAGGGCCAGAGTTAGGGGTCCAGGTACGGACTTGGGTCTCTGCTCCTGGCCGACTAAGATATATGCCACAATTTGAGCCAAAGTTGTAATGATTTGCATCACGAGGCCAGTGACGTTCATGGCTGCCCCAGCCTAGTTCAGCAGGTCGAAGCGCCTCAGAAATTAAGGCATCCACTGACCATGTATTGATAAATTCATCCGGTTTTTTATTTTGAGAAGTAATTTGCGTATCATGTTCAGAAATATGTATGGTTTTGATATCAAGATCATGGGCCAATTGTGCCCATTCCACAGATTTTTGCGGTAGTTCACCTTCCCACTCATTATCTTTTGCCACATTCCATAAGGCTTGTTTCAGAAAGTGAGATACCAATCCAGGATTCGCTCCATGGGTTAAAACTGCGGTAGGACCCTGTTTTTTATGTTGTAATGTAGCATCACGTAACGCATAATTAGAAAAGAGTTGATTCTCATCGCTACAGCGTTCTTCCCAAGGCTCAGCGGCTGCATCCAAATATAATATTTTATTTAACTGGCAATATTTTATTAAATCAATAGTGGATACTCCTACGGATAAATTTAGCAAAAAATCTCCAGGTTTAAGAATAGAGGACAATAGTTCTTGGTAATTATTTTCTTTAACCGCACATTCTTTGAATGAGACGCCATAATTGTTTGCCACATCTGCTCCAAGATTATGTTTTGACAGGATGTGGATTTGCGATGGATCTAATTTAAAATATTGGAATAAAAGAGGTAATATTGCTTGGCCAATGCTGCCGAATCCAAGAATGAGAATTTTATTTTTAAACACTATTTGAGCCGTAGATTGATCCATAAAGTACCCCTCAAATAGAAGCATCTATTTGTAATTATTTGAAATAGAGGTATAAATTGAGCTACCCCACTATATTTTTAGTATAGCTCACAAAAATAATCTGATTTTAAAATTTTAACTTAATATTTTCGTTGCTTGAAAATAATCAGGAGAGCGAAGTCGGAGTTATAATAAACTTAGTACACTCAATAAAAAGGGATTTAATAAATGAAACGTTATGAAATGTATATTGATGGAAAATTTACTTTAGCCCAAAACGGGGGCACTCGCGATATTATTGATCCCGGTAATGGCCAATTGCTTGCAACAGTTCCAGAAAGTACCAAAGAAGATGTTATGCTCGCAATCAAAGCGGCACGCAAAGCTTTCGATGAAGGTGATTGGAGAAAAACATCAGCGCTTGATCGAAGTAAACTATTATTCAAAGTTGCTGATTTAATTCGCGCCAATGCCAAAATGTTAGCAGAGCTGGAAACGCGAAACTGTGGAAAACCTTTGGCAGAAGCAGAGTATGATGTGACCGATGCCGCCAATTGTTTTGAGTTTTACGCAGGTCTCGCTACTAAAATTCATGGCGAAACGATGTCAGTTCCGGCGAACTCTTTTAGTTATGTGGTACGCGAGCCTATCGGTGTGTGCGGACAAATTATTCCCTGGAATTTCCCACTACTTATGGCCGCTTGGAAACTTGCTCCCGCACTTGCAGCAGGCAATACCGTCATATTAAAACCTTCAGAATTGACACCAATAACTGCGCTTGAGTTATTCAAACTGATTGATCAATGTGGATTTCCAGCAGGTGTCGTGAATCTCATTACTGGTCCCGGGATGGAAGTAGGTGAAGAATTATCCACTAATTCGATGGTGGATAAAGTTGCCTTCACTGGTGGAACTGTTACCGGCAAAAAAATAATGCAAGCCGCTACGGGAAATTTGAAGCGAATATCATTAGAACTTGGTGGAAAAAATCCAAATATTGTATTTGCAGACTGCGATCTGGAGATGGCAATTGACGGTGCTCTTTTTGGCGCTTTTGCCAATCAAGGCGAGGTATGTTCTTCTGGCTCCCGCTTGATAGTTGAGCGCTCTATTCACGAAAAAATCGTGGAAGGAATGTTGAAAAAAATTCCAAATATCAAGCTAGGCCATGGCTTGGACGATGGAGTAAAAATGGGTCCATTGGTTTCAAGTGCGCACCGCGACAAAGTAGAACATTACATCAAGATAGGGATTGATGAAGGTGCAAAATTGATCTGTGGCGGGAAACGCCCTACAGGTGAAGTTTTTGCAAAAGGAAATTTTTTGGAGCCAACTATTTTTGATGAGGTGAAGCCCACAATGCGCATCGCTCGAGAAGAAATTTTTGGTCCGGTACTCGCAGTCATTCCTTTTGATACGGAAGAAGAAGCAATTCAAATTGCAAACGATACCGATTATGGTTTGGCAGCCGCTGTGTGGACTAAGGACCTTACTCGTGCTCATCGAGTGACCTCGCAAATTCGTGCCGGTATTCTTTGGGTAAACCATTACCATCCAACTCATAATGAAATGCCTTGGGGGGGCTACAAACAAAGTGGAGCTGGTCGTGAGTTAGGTTTGTATGGAATCGAAAGCTATCTTGAAATCAAGCAAGTGAATATTAATCTGGATGACACACCAATTGGATGGTACTAATGAATCAAATACATATTAAAACGCAAATACCAGGACCAAAATCAAAAGTATTGATGGAGCGGCGTTATAAACATGTTGCTCGCGGTCCCTTTCACGCTACACCCATCTTTGTGGAGCGGGCAAAAGGTTCGTTTGTAGAGGATGTAGATGGAAATGTATTTTTGGATTTTTCATCTGGAATTGGAGTGGTAAATACAGGGCACTGTCCCGATGCAGTAGTCAATGCAATCAAGGCTCAGGCTGAAAAATTCATGCACACGAGTTTTAATATTCTTCCCTATGAAGGCTATATCAACGTGTGTGAAAAATTAAATGATCTCACACCTGGACATTTCGAAAAAAAATCAATCCTGTTGAATTCAGGAGCTGAAGCTGTAGAAAATGCGATTAAAATTGCTCGTGCCTATACCGGAAAACAAGCAGTGATTTGTTTTGATCATGCGTACCATGGCCGCACTTACATGGCCATGGCACTTACAGCAAAGAATAAACCCTACAAGCATGGATTTGGTCCATTTCTTGCAGAAGTTCATCGTGCTGCCATTCCGTATGAGTATCGTTGGCAGGGAAAAAATTGTGTCGAAGAGTGTTTTAATGATTTTTCTGAACTGGTTAATTTTCGCGTAGGTGTTGAAAATACCGCTGCAGTGATTTTAGAACCCGTGTTAGGGGAAGGGGGATTCATACAATTTCCAGTTCCATTTTTACAAAAACTTCGTGAGTTTTGTACGGCAAACAAAATTGTTTTCATTGCAGATGAAATTCAATCTGGTTTTGGACGTACTGGAAATCTATTTGCGATGAAGACAATGGGAGTGGATCCTGACCTTACTGTATCAGCAAAGGGACTGGGTGGCGGAACAGTGATCGCTGCTGTCACAGGAAAAGCTGAAATGATGGATGCTGCAATGGTGGGCGGGTTGGGCGGAACCTTTGGAGGAAATCCACTAAGTTGTGCCGCAGCTCTTGAAGTATTCAAAATCTTTGAAGAAGAAGGGCTTTTGCAACATGTCACTCATCTTGCAAAAGTACTTCATTCCAGGCTTTCTGGATTTAAAGAAAAATATAAAATAGTAGGCGATGTTCGGGGGTTGGGTGCGATGCAGGCGCTCGAACTTGTGGAGGATAAAAGCACAAAGGCACCAAATAAAGAAGCGGCGGACAGGTTAACACGATTTTGTTTAGAGCATGGACTGGTAATTCTTAGTTGCGGAGGATACGGAAATGTAATCCGTCTCCTCATGCCGCTTTCTACTGAGGTAAACGATTTGGAAATTGGACTTTCTATCATTGAGGAAGGGCTCAAGACATTATAAAGAAGGGATAACATCGTCGCGGAGACGTAGGAATAGCGCCTGGGCTGGTTTTTCAGCGATGTGTATAAGATTTAGTTACTTGCAGCCAGGATTAAACCAGAAGCAGAAAAACAGGGTTATTAAGCTTTTTAAAAATATCCCTCTAACTTGAAAAGAGAATGTATTTTTAGACACCATAAACTTAGAAAAGGTGCTTAGATGAACATTACGGAGATTCATATTGCGCAATTAACTATTCCATTAATTCGCCCATTTATAACTGCCGTAAGACGTACCGAATGCGTTGAGGATGTGGTGGTAATGATTAAAACGGATAGTGGCAATTTGGGTTATGGTTCCGCAGCATCAACCCCAGCCATCACTGGAGACAGTACGGAATCTATTATCACTGCAATTAAAACCATGCTTGGTCCACAGTTGATTGGACGAAGTATTTCTGAGTTGAATTTATTACTGCAGATGAATAACCAGGCTATAGTAGGTAATACTTCTGCGAAAGCTGCCATTGATATCGCCTTGCATGATTTATTTGCCCAATATTGTGGTTTACCTCTTTATAAATTGCTGGGAGGTAACACGAACAGCATGAGCTCGTGTATTACTATAAGCGTTAAAGAGATCGGCGCTATGGTGCAGGATGCTATTGACCTCGTCAAGCAAGGGCACCAAACAATAAAAATAAAATTAGGATTAAATCCAATTGAAGACATCAGGCGTGCCCAGGCTATTCGTCACGCTGTAGGTAATTCCACCACGTTACTTGTAGATGCCAATCAGGGGTGGTCTTATGAAGATGCCTTAAAGGTTATTGATTCATTAAAACAACAGCATGTGAATATCTCTTTGGTCGAGCAACCTATTAGTGCTCAAGATTTACTGCATTTAAAAGCGATTAACGAACAGGTTGACTGTCTTATCATTGCCGACGAGGCTTGCTTTTCTCCCGAAGATACCCTGAATATTGTAAAAATTAATGCCTGTGATGGCATCAATATTAAGTTGATGAAATCGGGTGGTATTGCGAATGCTCAAGCGATTTATAATATTGCTAAAACAGCACAAATGAAAATCATGGTCGGCTGTATGCTGGAGTCACCCATTGGCGTTGCTGCTGTAGCCAGTTTTGCTTTAAGTAAGCCTGATATCCTCTATGCGGATCTTGATCCTATTTATTTGATTCGTGACAATTATATTCTTGGCGGGGCACAATGCCTTGGCAATAAAATTATTTTGGCAGACAAACCTGGTTTGGGAATTGAAGGTATTAGCCAAGGATTAAAGCAGATTGGAGTGATCCATTAATGTCTTTTTACATTCAGTTAGCCAGTTTAGCCATTATTGTTCTTTATGTCGTGATGTTATTCCGCAATGTTGATGCGTTAATAGCGACTGCTCTCTGTGTGGGACTGGGCTATTTGTGGAATTTAAGCAGTCCAATTGACATTGGCAACTCTATGGCCAATGCTTTAGGCTCATTCATGGCCTTAGTTGGTTTTATTATCATGCTAGGCCATGGCTTAGGCGAGATCTTAACGCATACTCAGGTCAGTCATACTTTGGTGCACCAAATTGTTTATGGGATTGGGATTAATACTCAACGACGGGCTAAAATTGGCATTGTGCTTTCATCTTTTATCATTGTAGGGTTGCTTGGTACCTTGGCTGGAGGATTAGCTATTTTAGCACCCAGTTTACGCCCTATTGCGGGTTCTGTTGGATTATCACGACCTAGTTTGGCTGTGTTAATGCAGGCTTCAGCGGAAGAAGCGTTAATTCTTGGGCCTTTTGCCCCTCCAGTAGTGGCTTTACTGGGCATTACCGGACTAAATTATGAGGCTGTACTTCTTTATGCATCTCTTCCCGTGGCCCTGGTTACCTTAATGACTACCTGGTTTATGGCGAATCGATTACAACGAACGTATGCACATGAATCTTGCGAAGAAGAGGATACTTCAGAACCATTTGTGCCCAGTAAACAACAAAAGCGCGCTACTTTGCTCTTTTTGATTTCCTTTATGGCCTGTGTGGTCTATGGTTTATTTGCTCAGGCAAAAACCACCTATGTTATTTTTGTCATGTTATTTCTAGCGCTTATTACTGGATTGGCGAGTAAATTAAGTTTAAATCAAATTTTTAAATTGTTAGTTGAGGGAATGCGAAAAAGCCTGCATCTCTTCTTTCTGTTTATTTTATTTGATCCTTTCATGGTTTTAATTCATCAGGCGGGAGGATTTAGTGCCCTAACAGAACTATTAACTCCATTAATTAATTTAGGTGGCAAACCGGTATTATCGATGTTAATTGGGTTCACAGGTGCTTTTGGCATGCCAGGCGCTGCGGAAGCAACCATTAAAATGCTGCATCAGCTCTTTTATCCTAGTGTGCTTCAGATGCAATTGCCCATGATATCGTTCGCTTTGTGCCTGGTTTTTGCGACCCGTGTTACTAATTATGCCTATCCTGGTGCTAATATGTTTGCTGCAATGGGTTTTGCTGGCAGCGAAAATGTCAAAGCAATGATACAAAACGGACTCACCGTGACTGCGGCGCAAGTCTTATTTCTAATTGTATATAGCTTATTCCTATAATTCTGAGTAGAATTTTTCACAGAAGAAACGGAATGAGCGCCTTTCTTTCCTGAGGATAATTGGAAAAATGGGACCGATACCAACGATGATGCGTGATCGCCCGAGGAGCTAAATTGGCTATTGTCCACAGCGTAAAAGAAAAACCAGCAAGCGACCAAGTCGCTACACCCCAACCAATCCATTCGAGAATTTCACCAAAGTAATTTGGGCTGCTTAAAAAACGAAACATGCCCCCGTAGGGTATTTGGTAGGATCCAGGTTTTTTATTTTTATTCATGTCAAACAAAATGTTGTCCGAATGTTGATTGATTACAAATCCCGAAACAAAAAGTAGCAAACCAACGATAAAATGAAGTGATTGCAACGTTGACAAGGTAATTTCTTGAAAATGAGTGAGCCAATAGGCATTTACAAAACCATTCACCGTCGTAAAAAACGTGGCAGATATCGTGATAACTATTGGAACCTGTTTTGCATTATTTAAGCGAAACGGATAGATTAAGGAACGATAGACGTAATGGAATTGCCACATTACAAAAAATACCCAGGTATAGGCAGATGGTTTTGCCATGAGAAAAACAACCAAAAAAGTGATCACCGATGGCAATTCCATAAAACACCAAGAAACATGTGCAGGAATTTTAAGTGATTTGCTCTCTTGCTCATAACGTCCATAAGGTGCTCGTTTGAAAAAAAGCGTGAAAAATACGATAACGGCCAAGGTACTCCAGAAATAAAGAAATAAAGTGAGATTGTTTTGCGTCATAATTTTATTTTGCCAGACAGTGAAAACCAATGAAGAGTATCATGGATTGTTGTTTCGATTTTTGTTTTTTTATACCCTAATTCCTTTTCAGCTTTCGTACAATCTACTGTTGGTGGATACATCAACGTTTCAATTGCGTATTTGGTAAAGAGCGGTTCTGTATTGGTGATTTTAGAAAAAAACTCCATGAGAGGTACCGCAAAGTAAAGCATATTTGGGGGGAGAAACAAACGAGTCATTTTTTTTTGTCTTACAGTAGACATCAATCTGACTAAATGATGCATGCTTATGTCGTGGCCGCCTAAGATGTAGCGCTCTCCAGATTTGCCTTTTTCAGCAGCAGTTAGTGCGCCTTGAACCACGTCACGAACGTCAACAAAATTAAATCCTCCGCGCACCAAAACAGGGTTGTATCCCTTGTATATTTTAATTATTGCAGTGCCCATGAGGGATAATTTATAGTCATTTGGGCCAATTACTCCTGTGGGATTAACCACAACTGCATTTAATCCTTGCTCACAACTATCAAGCACTATCTTTTCAGCATGGGCTTTAGATTGATCGTAAATATTCACGGATTCTAAAACAAGAGGGGAATTTTCATTTAAAATGTGAGCAGTATTGGATTTTTGATGACTTTGGATTAGTGTGTGAATGGAGCTAAAATGAATTAGCTTTTTTACTTGATTTTTAAGGCATGCACTGACTACATTTTGGGTGCCTTGAATGTTGGTTTTACGGACTTCTTCTGCTTCTCGATTTGTAATTGCAATTTTCGCGGCTAAATGAAAAACGGTATCAATATCTCGAGTAGCATGATATAAAGACTCCGGATGTAAGATGTCTCCCTGGCATACCTCCAGAGGAAAATGAGTGAGGTATTTGGGTAGTTCACTTCGCACAAGTATTCGCACAGCATATTGTTTTCTAATAAGCTCAGGAATGAGGTTATTTCCAATGTGTCCACTAGCTCCTGTGACCAATATTTTCATGGTTTTAGAGTCCTTTTAAAAACATCAGGAGTCGGTCTTTGTAAAAACGAACAACCGAGAGAACGACACAATCCCTAAGCGGTCGGCATCGACCAGGGCATTTACAGTCCCTGCAATGAACGTGTTGTAGAAGTCTGAGAATCCATTTGGAAAGAGGCGAACCGTTTCAAGGCCGAAAATCGCGCTTCCCACTATCTGAGAACGAAGCGCACCAGCTAAGAGCTTGTTTTCGGTAAAAAAATAGCTCCACCCAAGATCTTTTGAAGTTTCTGTTTCAGAGATCAGGTTTAGGCCTACGCTGCGGGCCGCATCGATCAGATCTTCACTCGTGTGCAGAGGCGGCATACCCGTTACAAACTCAATCCGCTCAACCAGCGCGCGATGCTGCGGGTTGTCCCTATCGTATTTAGATGTCAGAACTGCATCATAGACTACATATCGTGCATTCGGTTGCATTACACGATGGACGTTTCCGAATACCTGGGGAAGCAGATCCTTGGAAATGTATTTAAGTGAGTAAATACTATATGCTGAGTCCAGGAAATCATTAGGAAACGGCAAGTTTTGGGTGTAATCTCCTTGGATGACTTCGCACAAGTGATCCAGATTTTGTTCACGGTTGAGGGCATTCGCCCGCTCTACTTCAGCCTGAGACAAGGTGACCCCAAGCACTTTCCCCTGAGAATGACGGGCAATATCACGTGCTGCGCCACCAAGGCCGCAGCCCATATCGAGGGCTGTTTTTCCGGGTAAAAGGCAGAGTACTGCATTGATCCGTTTATGCAAGTTCGAAATGGTCTCCTCGCGTGATTGTCCCACATGATCGGGCGGATAAAAAACCCAACTGGTGCCATAAGCAATTTCAATCACCTCCGCCATGAGGTCATAATAATGGGAGGCAACGACTGCATGATTGTGAGTTTGCTTTGCAAGAGAGAACAGGCGGTCGTGCTCTTTGACAAAAGACCCCAGATCCTTCCGTCTTAAGAGGAAGCGTAATGTCTTCATGTAATTGATTAATAGCGACATAGGTTTCGTCCTTGAATTGGAACACACACAACAATATTGTGTTCCCTATTGTTTCTATTATTTATAATCTAGATGAAATAGCATAAGTTATCAACTCACTTTATGGAGTGTAGCCTAGTTACTTGCAATCAGGCTACACTTACTGGAAATTAAACTATAGAACGTATAATTCCTCCATCGACCCGCACGGAAGCTCCATGAGTTGTAGAAGCTAAGGGGCTGGATAGATAAGTGACTGTATTAGCGATTTCCTCTGGTGTCGCAAAACGCTTAATAAGTGAAGAGGGACGTACGGTTGCAAAAAACTCTTGTTCTACTTGCTCCGCTGTTTTGTGTTGCGATTTTCCCAAGCTATTTATAAATTGGTTAACTCCTTCGCTGCGAGTCGGTCCTGGAAGGACTGAATTTACCGTAATATTAGTTCCTACAAGGTTTTCTGCTATTCCTCTGGCAACAGCTAACTGTGCTGTTTTGCTCATACCATAATGCACCATTTCACTTGGTATTTGCACTCCGGACTCACTGGAAATAAAAATAATTCGCCCCCAATTATTTTTCAACATGGATTGCAGGTAATGTCTGCTTAAACGTACTCCACTCATTACATTAACATCAAACATCTGAAACCATTCCTCATCGGAAATATCTAAAAATGGTTTGGCATCATAAATTCCAGCATTATTAATAAGAATATCTACTTCGGTAACTTCTTCTATTAATTTATTTATTCCTTCCTTTTTACCTATATCAGCAGCTGCTGCAATTAACTGAGCATGAGGCGTATTTATTTTTATTTGTTTTATCGCTTCGTGTACTCGTTGTTCTGTTCGACCATTGATTACCACCACAGCTCCTTCAGCGGCAAGTTGTTGTGCAATAGCGAGTCCGATACCTGCAGTAGAACCTGTTACTAATGCCTTTTTATTTTTTAATTGTAAATCCATAATCATCGCTCCCTGTGTATTAGTATTTTCCTGCACGTGCAGCCTGGTTGCTTGCAACCAGGATTTACCCGAAGTGTGTAACAGCGTATCAGGTTTTTACCACTGTAACCAGGCTGCACATGCGCCCTCCGTTATCTTTAATTGCTGAAACCAATGATTGAATTATATAATCCTTGCGTCATATCTCGCCCTAGCGATTATGGAAACTTATTAGGATATAGGATTGAAACATGAAAATTAATCACAAGATGTGTTATATAATGGCCGTTCTCTCTTCATCAACCATAGCTGCGCCAAGTAGTGCAACTTTATATGAGAAATTATATAGATTGGCAGAGAAAGTTTATTATATAGAGTACTCATTAAATACAGAGCAGCAAAAAACCATCGAGGTATTGGCTGATCAAATGGAGGCTGTAATTAGTTATCCAAATAATATTAATTGTGGAAATAAGTTAAGCGTACTGCAAGAGTCCTATAAATGGGCTTATAGTGCAAGTGGTTTAGATGCAACTTCGTCTGAAGCAGAAAAGTTTGCTACAGAAGTATCTAATAAAGTATGCCCATTAGCCTATTTTAAAACATTTCAACTTTCTTATGATTTCGCTTATAAAAGCAGTGGCATGGATAAAACCAGAAGTGCTGCCAAAAGCTTTGCTGCTACAATAAGTGATTATGAATCGAGTAGTTTTTATACAAAAAATTCGGTTCAATGCTTTATTGATGGCTATAATTTTGCTTATTCCAGTGGTGGTATGAATAAAACAAGAGCTGCTGCAGAAGAATATGCTACTAAACTATGCTTAGGATAGAATCCCTATAAGTCGAATAGCCTATATAAGATACGGGCTATGGTCTTTTAAGCAAAGGTATCCTGGTTGCAAGCAACTGAATCTTCTACACATCGCTGAAAAAACAGTCCAGTCCTATTCCTACGTCCCGCTCACACGAACAAGTCGTGGGAGCGGGGTGTAGGCAGGAGTGTGATCAAGATTCAGTTGCAAGCCAAAACCAGGAGCAAACTGAAGCAGTGAAACAGGGTTGTCAGGCTTTGCCAAAGAGGATAGCAAGCATAGCCTATTGATCCTATATGTCACATGGCATACAATTTGGTCATTTTTAATCCTTCGAGATATTCATTGAACTTTTCCATTCTTAAATCCAAAACTCTAAGTCTATTAAATTATATTTTTATTGTTAGTGTTCTAACTGTCTGTTTATTGCCCGGTAATTCCATTGCCGCACATATTGAACGATATGACTTCGGGGATATTTCCAATAAGGTTACCAAAATTTGGGAGCCTGAAGTTGCTCTTTATGTTGCGAAACATTTTGCCTCTGCACATGGTTTTAATGAACAACATGTTTCAGTCACAAAATTAAAAGCAGGAGCAGCAAATAATTTTATCTATCTTGTTTATATAGATAATCAAATGAAATTTGTTATAAAAGGGCTTTCATCTAAAAAAGAAGCAGAGTCTTTGTTTGCATTACAAAACTATTCCAAACTACACGCGATTCAAAATAATCCTGAAGCGGCTACCATTTGTTTAAGCAAATTAATTCAGTATTACACAGTAAAAAATGATATAAATAATTATTATTTTGCCGTTCTTGAAGCTGCTCAAGGAAAAGAACTTTTTAAAACAATGAGTTATGAACTGCTGCACAATAAAGATATAAATAAACTTAAAGATATTTTTTATAAAATTGGTCGTCAAACCAGTGAATTACATAAAAGTATCATCGGTGCTGAGCAATTTATATCTCCAAGAAATCTGCTGTCGGTAATTCATGATGATTTTCATCCGGAAAATACGTTTTATAATATAGAAACAAATATTTTTTCTTTAATTGATAATGACAGTATGGGTGAGAGTATTTCTAATCCTTTGCCAATTGTCAGGGAAATTTATGGAATATATGAAGTTCCAATAATTAGATGGCCCTCAGAAAAAATTACAATTGATCTTTTAAAGGATGCGGATCCTCATGACATAGCAAGTATCTATTTTGAATTGGTTATGGGAATGGCGGCGGTATATCAAAACACCCAAGATGCGAAAAACGTGTTTATTAATAGCATTATTGACTTAAATAATATGGCAATTGCATTTCTAAAAGATCAATATTCCGAATCATGGATGTTATATCCTACCGATAAAAATGAGGATCATATTGTTTGGGGCAAATTATCTAAGGCAGTAAATGATCCTGTGCTTGCTGAAAACTATATATCTAAATTAACAATAATCAATAACGACTTAAGGTTAATGGGAGGCCAGTAAGCATAGCCTGGTGCAAGCTACCTTAAGGCACAAGATTGAGTCTTTAGACCTAATATAATAGCTAAATACCGAAGATTCTTGGGTCACAATGACCTGAGGTATTGTCACATTTTTATTTAAATTTCTCTACGTACTGCGCTTTATGCGCAGTACGTAGGCGAAAAAATTTGTAGGAGGATTCTTATCAAAAAACTGACGATACCTCCGGTCAAAATGACTCAATCTACGTGCTCCCAGGGCTTTAACATATTTGATTTACAAACAAAATACTCTATAAAAATTAAATTATTTTGAGTCCTCCTCAAAATAACTTGCGTATTTATCCCATGAGTTCTCTTAAGCAGGGATTAACTTAAAAGGTATCCTATATACTCCAGGACCTTCTTCAGGGCATCCTGCTCCGCCTATTTTAATACTTCGTTGACCAGAAAAACTCCCGTCTCCGTTCGATGTAAAAAATTCGAATAAAGTAGATTTGACTTTGTTGCCGTTATTGCAAATGAAGAAGTGAGCAGCCTTTAATTCCCAGCGATTATTATTCCAGTGATAGTCTATGTACTTGGGAGCACCAGGAGGAGCATACAGGTTCGGTGTATGGGCCACACAACCTGCTGCGTTACACACAGTGAAGAAATCTTCCTTTTGCTTGGTGGGGCGGTTGTTAGGATTAGGTTTACCATTAAATGTTTGTTTTGCTCGATCCAAGTGTCTAATGTATGAACCATAAATGGGGGCAGGTATTGAAGAAGAAGCGGCAATCGCAAATGAGGTCACTGCGCAAACGGATGTTACAAGTACAAGTGACTGTGCGCAAAATGCAAATCTGTTAGTCATTGGAGTTCCTTCTACCTTTTTTATATTAATGATTACCAAAGTCCATTGTAACAATATTATGTGATCGCAATTCAAGCGGAAATTTTTATTTTTAAATTTTTCATAAAAATTAATAAATTAAGTAGCATAGCCTGTTACCAAACAATGAAAATACTTTCTTCACGAGCAAATTCCAAAGCATGTATAGTCTGATTCTTTGTTTATGTTTAGTTAATCCTAAAATCAATATTTATGCCATACTATAAGAAAGGAATGCGAATCAACTTTGAATAAGTCTAAAAAAATAAACAATTGTTCTTTCTTGATATCCTAAATATTAATATCTACCGAGGAACAAATTATGTTTATTTATACTGCAAAATTGTATATAGAAGAGAAAACTATAGATGAAAGAAATAGTGATGATTTAGAAGAGCTGTATCTCTGGATGATGGCAAAGGCGCATAATCAAACCACACATTATAATGGCTCTATTATCAATAATAATACTCACGAAGTTGTAAGAACTTTTCAGAGCTCTTCAATAGAATAGGCAAGTGATTTAGGGTGCTTGCAACTAGAGTTCCTCTCTAACTATGCTCATGGCATTATTTTGCTGCTTCTGGTGGTTAAATCCTGGTTCACGTAACCAAGCTTGTATCTTTAAAAGCAAGATAAATTTTCATTAAAAGCTTGCTTGTTTTTTAAGACAGTATCTACGATTGTTGGTGATGAGGAACTAGTGCGAGCTAAGACCAAAGATTATTAAATCTATTTTTTAGATCACGGAAAATAATATGTGGAGGCAATGATGCGGCTGTTTCATTTGCATACATTGAGATCTTATTTTTAATGGCAATGAACTTGTTTTGTTGTGTTTCCGTTGTTAAATCGATTTCTTTTACTTGCTCTAATAAAGTCTTAACTAATTTATCATCTTTTACATCTGAAACAAGGAAGTATGAATTACCTGTCCCATCGTTTATTCCATAGTAAAACTTTTTTTCGTGTTGGTAGGGAAAATGTTTCGGATTTTTACTTGCATATTTCAAGGTAGTGGAGGTAATAAAAGGGTCATCTTTTTTTATAGGGAAGAAGCTCGAGATAGAATCTGTTTCATTGTTAACAGATAAAATAATTTCATTTTTATTAGATACGACATAAACACCAAATATTTTCATTAAAGCCTCTTCCTAGAATGATACAACTTACTTTAAGATTTTTAAAAATTCCAAAACGAACAATGCAAAATCCTCATGTACCGTAACGAATTACAATGTTCTATATCTTGATAATGCTTATATGGAAATAAGTAATTGCTAAATAACTTCGGTGTGGATTAATTGTCAATGCTTGCTTAAGTAATCGTACACTACGAAACTCTATAATAAATAATGCAAATTATCAAATAGTTGAGCTTTTTGACTGTATATTTTCCTTGCCCATATACTCCGTTCTTTTGAGTAAAAGCAAGTTGGGTGGGTCAATTCGACCCGGCATAAAGAGATAATAAGTTCATAGCTTATGCTGTTGCAGCCAATATTCAAGTAAGCCGACTTGCCATAGTTTAGAAATACCTGAAGGGGTAAAATTTTTTGTTGCGCTTGTAAATAGCTCTTGAACTGCTTGTAAATTAAAAATGCCTCTTTGCTTGATTTTTTCAGGAGAAAGTACATCGCGCATTAACTCTAAGGTACTTCCTTCTAAATATTTCAATGCTGGGACAGGAAAATATCCTTTAGGGCGATCTACAATTGGTTTAGGAAGCATTTTTCTTCCAAGTTGTTTTAAAATATATTTCCCTTTTTGCGGTAATTTATATTGAAGGGGCATGGAAAGAGCGAGCTTGAGCATTTCTTCATCCAGAAAGGGTACTCTTGCCTCAAGACTTGCTGCCATGGTCATATTATCAACCCGACTTAAAGGTCCATTTGCCAATGCAAAGGTACTTTCATATCGAAGCAGATTATCAATTGGATTTTTAGAATTATTTTTTTCACAAAGTTTAATTAGAAAATCAGAAGCATGAAATGCAGTGTGAAAGTCTGGCATTACAAGTTGCTGATATTCTTGAAAGGAACGATCGGCTACTTTGTTAAAAATTATTTGCGCTGACTGTGACGGTAATACTGGGTTTGCATGTATATTTTGAAACCAATGATACCCTGCGAAAATCTCATCAGCACCTTGGCCTGAAAGTACTACTTTAACGTGTTTGGCAACCTCATGAGAGAGAAGATAAAAGCCAATATTGTCATGGCTTAGCATAGGTTCTGACATTGCAGCAATACAATCTCCCAATGAATAGGCTAACTGCTTGTTTGAAATGAACATTTGCCGATGGTGCGTATTAAATTGTTTCGCAACCAGATTGGAATAGAAAAATTCATCGCCTTTATTCCCTTTTAAGCTATCAAAACCAATAGAGAATGTTTGAATTTTTTTATACCCAAGTTTGGAAGCCATCGCCACGAGCAATGAAGAATCCAACCCTCCAGAAAGGAGAATGCCAATAGGAACATCTGCTGCTAATTGGCGATGTGTTGCTGATTTTAATACTTCATAAGTTTCTTTTATCCAATAATTTTCATCACGATAATGATCGGCTTTTGTATTATCAAATTTTAAGTCCCAATAAGTCTCTTCTTCAATTTTACCATCAGGATGAATAGTCATGATGGAGCCTGGAGAAAGTTTTTTTACACCCGATAAAATAGTAAGCGGCTCAGGGACTGCATGAAATGTAAGGTAATAATGAAGCGCAATTTTATCAATTGATGTATCGACATCACCAAATTCAATTAATGCAGGTAAGGTGGATGCGAATTTAAATCCATAATTTGCATCAGCGCTGTAATAAAGCGGTTTAATACCTAAACGATCACGGGCAAGTATCAATTTTCCCGTCTTTTGTTCCCAGATTGCGAAAGCAAACATACCAGAAAAGCGGTGCACACAATCTTTCCCCCAGGCATGATAGGCTTTAAGAAGTACCTCAGTATCACTGTTTGAAATAAAAGAGTATCCTTTAGATTTTAAGACTTCACGCAACGCCACAAAATTATAGATTGCTCCATTAAAAACCAATGCCAGCCCTAAATCCGAATCAACCATAGGTTGCATTCCACGATGAGACAGGTCGAATATTTTCAGCCTTCTGTGTCCAAGCGCCATGCCTTTCGTAAGATATATTTGACCATCATCAGGGCCGCGGTTGAACTGCTTCAGCAAAGCTTTTTCCAGATTAAAAAGAGGAATATTTTTTTTATTGAATTGGAATTCGCCAGCAATACCACACATAGTCCCCTCCTTTTTATAATTTTGCGGTTAACGCGTGAGATTCATCTGCCAGGGTAACATCGGTTTTTAAGGGTTTAAAAAATAATAGACGTGGCTGCCCATTAAATTTAGTAAATTCTTGCTGTTCCTGATTTTTCAGTGTTTTTTGTAAAATTTTTTTTGAGCCTTCATTGGAGGGATGAGCTGTAGCAACAATTTCTTTAATATTCTTTTCTAGGGTTTCTTTGTCACTCTCAGAAATAATGTGTTTAATAAATTTTTTTCCTAAGATTGCAATTTCAGTTCCATAGCCTTTTCCCCAAAACGCTTGATCAATAATATAAATAATCTCCCCAACATTAGGATGACCAGTTCCTACCTTCGAGAAATCTTTTAAAGAATGTTTTATATGGAGATAACCAATAAACTCTTGCGTAGCAGAAAGGTAAATTGAAAACACGGAGAACTTGTTACCCGAGTTCCAACATTTCGTTTCATCTTGGATAAACTCTTCTACTGCAGCAGGCGTCCAGGGTTCTCCTTCACCAAACAACCGTGTATTTTCAGGATTTTCTAAAAGATGAGTGTATTTATCGACTAAAAAACGCACTTCATCTTGGTTAAGGGATTTTGCCACCAACCTTTTTGAGCACATTGTATATTGATTCAATTCACTTTTAATAAGTACATTACCTAGTTTTTTTGATGTATAGGTTACTTGTTTCATAGATGTCTTCCTCGACTTATTTTTATTAAAGATTCGCTTATTGGGCTGCTATGTAAGAACCGATTCACATTGGTATTGAGGAGTTTGTAATAAAAATTCGTTTACGTTGTGCTTGACTATCTCTTTAAGACAATCATGATGGGCAAATACTTTTCGTTGGCGTTCGGAACTTGTACCTGAGTCCATGATCATTTGCAGAGTAGAAAAATAATTTTGATAGCCTAACTGTTTGATATATGGGGTTAATTTTTCAATCCATTCATTGATATCTTCACGCATTAACTTGGTTTTTCCCTCCGTATTCATGACTAATTCAGCATCCAAACCATAACGAATCGCTCTCCATTTATTTTCCCGAGCAAGCCAATAAGGAGGGTAGGCAACTGATTCAAGCCAACTTCCATTATCAGCAAACCAGTGAGCAAGAGTATGAATCAATGCAACAAGCGCCAATGTTTCTGCAAGTGTTGCCGCGCCATCACATACACGAATTTCCAATGTTCCAAAGCCAGGACTTGGTCTTAAATCCCACCATAAATCTTTAAGCGATTTAATCGAACCGCATAACTTTAATGTTTTATATAAGTTTTCGAAGTCTTGCCACGTACGGACATGGTAGGGTTGTCCTGCAGTAGGGAGAGCCTCATAAGTAGTAGGACGACATGACGCAAGTCCGGTATCAATTCCTTGCCAAAAAGGAGAGCTGGAGGACAGCGCCAATAAATGAGGTAAAAAATACATGAAAAAATTATTAAATCGAATGCACTCTTCACCACTGGACATACCGATATGAACATGCAGGCCATATACGCTCATACGACGTGTAAGCCATTGATTGCGATCAATTAACTCCTGATAACGCATCGTAGGAGAAATTTCCCAATCCGCATATTTAGAAAATGGGTGGGAGCCTGTTGTTGAAAATAAAATTCCCAAATTTTTTGTTATATCTTGTAGTGCAGCAAGTGTTTTATAAAGATCCTTTTCAACCTCCTGGGTGGTAATACATTTACCTGTATTCACCTCTATAGTACTTAAATAAAACTCGGGCTTAATTTTTTCGAGATGGGCTGTGGCACTTAGTACATCAGTAGCTCTTGAACATAAATTATAGTTTTCAGAATCGATGAGTTGCAGCTCAATTTCTACCCCTAATGTTAAAACACCATTACTTTTAAAAAAAATTTCTTCCTGCTCCGATGTGCAAGCTAATTGCGCAGCATTCTTAGTTGCTTTTAAGAGATTGTTCATTTGATTATCCATTTGATAATCCTCCCTTGGTTAATATTTTTTAGCGAGTGCTACTAATTGGCGTATTGAAAGTTACTTCCAATACTGTTTTTGAGAAGATTTCTCTAGCTATCGAAAACTCAGATACTACAAATAACACCCTGATTTTTTATTTCTGTTCGAATTATTTGTATTCAAATGATTGGTCATGGTAACGGTTAAATAAGTTCATTTCAACCTTTGCAAAGCAAGTACAAAAAGACCCTTGATAAAGAAAGTTGATGATGAAAGACAAAATTGCCCCTGCGCATGCATATAAAAACTTTGAACTTGGACAGATGCTTTTTTTCTGAATGCTATATTTATAAAGATACCTAAAATTTAGCTGATTTTTTTGAAATGAACACTTATGGGGAAGTTGTTCCACTGGGCTCCAATCCCTATGAGGTGGTAAGTATAAGGGGTAGGAAGCCCAAATTTTTGCAAACGGAGCCCGTTCAATGAGCATAGAGCATCTACAATACCAAATCATTATTAATTGAAAGGCCCCTTTGCATTAAGTCAAATAAGGAGGTGTATGATGAATATTGATTTAGGAAACGCAGATGCTGCAGTTGGAGTTTCTTTTAGTGTAATCAGTGATTTTCTTCGTGAGTTAACTCGACTTGGCCGACTCCCGGAGCGTCTGGAGTTTGATCGGGACATTGGAGGACAACCTTCTCATATTATTGTTTTGCTCGATCCACTAGAGTTTGCAATGATAACCCAGGGACCTGATTCACCCCGGAGTATATTCCGTATTTTGGGAACGATCGAGATACGACCGGCCTCCGACCCAAACGCAACTCCATTGACTATTCCTCTTGATGCGGCAGCAAAGTTAACAGTTATCTTGGTAGATGCCGAGCCAGTTGCGGAGATCGGTTTTCGCTATGATGGAGTTGACGGAACTCCTTCACCTGCAGAAATCGCAACCGATATTGACAATTTTATGAATAGTTCCGAAGTACAAGACATTCTTACCAATACACGACTTCCACTAGCCGCTAGCCTCGTTAGTGGTTTGAACAACACACGATTCACTGACCCTGATACTAGGCCTGAAAATTCTGAATGGAATGTTGCGCTCACCTTAACACCAGCTGCTTCTGACAGTGTCGATGCTTTCGTTGTATCAGCCAGCCCACCGCAAACTCCCGCAACATTAATAATAACAGAAAGTTTCGTTACACCACGAACCGGGCTTGCTATTGCCTATAACAGGAATTTTCTGGATATGGTTTTGGAGCGGGGTGCAGAAGCCAAAGTGGGGCAGCAAGTCGACGGTGCTGAGGTAACATCTCTGTCCATGTCGATGGCCAATAATGGAATTCAAATAACAGGACATGTGGTGCGGGCGATTGATACACCTGTTATCGATGTCGCTCCTGATGTGGATATCGACTTCGATGGTGTGGCTATCCCCCAGCTGATTCGTGGTACGACAGGTATGACGATGGATACATCCGGGATTGATGTTGATGTGGATGATAGTGATGAGATCTTCTATGGTGCGCTAAAATGGGTAATAACGATTGGGGCATCGGCGCTTCTCTTCACTGGAGTGGGAAGCTTAGCTGCTCTAGGTATTTTATTGTGGGCAACGCTTGTGCAGAAAGTTTGGAACGGTGCAGTGGAGCTTGACAATGCTCCGAATGTGCTCCGCGACAGTTTGGGTGCCGGCCTTGGCGCGCAACTCAGCTTGCTTGCCGAGTCTCTTGATGATTCAACTCCTGCCGGAGAGCTACGCGTTGATGGTACGCCTGATTCAGCTTTAGTAGTGAATGGCAATATGGTTTTATTTGCTCAGGTTATTATTCGCTCGATGATGGCACGGCTGCGCTCAGCGGAATACTCTCGCAAGTTACGACGCTTCGTCATTTTTGAACTGGACGACAGACGAAAGTTTCGTGCACAAGAATTGGCCAGATTAATGAAAGCGGGTAAGATCGTTGTATCGGGTTTTCATCATGTCAGCGGAAAATATGTCAGATCCGATCATGATAATTCGGCGGCCAATAATTTGCTCAAGGTATTTAAGTCTAATGAGACAAGGGAGGTTGTCGTGAAAAATCTTTGATGCAGTTGTTGGCAGCCTGAAGAAGGGCCGATTTGACTACATGAAGTATAGCCTGGTTGCAAGAAACGGTCTCTTGATCACATCTTTGTCTGCGGGGTCTAGTTTTTCAGCGATGCGTAGAAGATTTAGTTAAGCAAGCCAGGCTACATTTGGATTATTGGGCATTAAATGAGCTGCAAAACGCACAAATTAATATTTTCTTAATCAAAAAGGATTATAATTTTACTTGGACTCTTAAGGGGATTTTCCTTATGCCATATCCAAAAATATCAGCAGCGCTTAATAACTGCCCACTTCATGCGATAACTCCTGAGTTAGTGCAGGAAATATATCGTTTTGCAAAAGATGAGCATTATGATAATCACCATAACGATGCTTATGCAGAGCTAAAAAATAGTTTTGCCAGATTTTATGGCTTTAATCCGCACGCTTTTTCCTGGAAACACTTTGCGGGTATTCTAAAGCAGTATAACCCTTTTGATATTCAAATCATGATGGGGCCGGTACTTCGTGATTTTATGGCGGTTCAACTAAATAAGCCGGGAATATACGAAAAACTTCCTCCCAAAGCAGGTAGAGATAAAGCAGGTGCTATTAGGGAATATACAGAAATAGATCCGGGAACTGCTCGCTATATAAGCTTAGATCAGGATGATTTAGCGATTCTCGTCTGTAATCCATTAGGATTTAGCCTACACTATATCCCGCAAGAAGGGGCTGAATTTGCCGCAACAATTGATCCGACTATCCCACTTTCAAATCCACAACGTATAACGATTTGCCATACTGGAAGCCGTTTAGGTGCGTCACATGGCGGGCATTGGGAAAGGACAACTGATGAATTAGAACGAATAGAGTATAAAAAGCATAAAAGCACACAATTATTGCACTATTTACCATTACTAGGCCATGACGCTCAAGTAAATCCTACCGGATTCAAGTTATTGAAACAGCACGTCCAATTAAGCGCTCGTAGGCTTAATGGAGCTCATGTTGATACTGAGCTTTGCGCCTTATATAACGCGGCTACTCTCATTGAAAAATATCTAAAAAGTATTCAAGAGGTGCCTAAAGATTTAGCAATAATGTTATTAGGACCTGCTTTAGAGCACAATGAATATGTCTGGGAATTTATTGAAGACTATGAGTTTGAAGAGCATGGCTTTGATAACCAAATCGTAAGTTGGCTCAAAGCGGAAGAAGAATTTGAGAAGCCAGTTTTAAGAGCCGAAAAAGAAGAGTTAGCCAGAAAACTGGCCGAGCCTCCAGCCCTCATAATTCCAAGCCAATTACCCACTCCCTATGGAATTAAGGGAGAAAGAAAATTCTATAAAAACCTTGCACTACTCAAAAATAAAATCGCTGATTTGGACGAGCGAAAAAGTAAGGCCTTGGTGGAAGCAGACGGTGATGAAAACGATGAAGACTATCGTGCACTTCACAATGCTTGGGATGTTGCTACAACACTTCAGCAAGAGCTTAAGAACAAAGCAGATATATATTTTGCAGATCCAAACCCAGAGACCTACAAAACATTTAAAGAGCAATCTCTAGGTTTGATACGTGCAGCCCATGATGTGCTTGATGCACATCGAGGTTGGTCAGAATTTCTCGTAAACCTCACTCTTGGTATCTTAACTGCAGGAGTTGGAGTAGTAATTAAAGGTTTGATAAACTGGGGATGTAATCGTTCATTTCTTTTTGTACATCAAACAAAATCCAGCCAATTACTTGATAAAATTGAAGATGTCGTTGTTAATAAAGCTGATCCACAAAATCCAATAGAAGAGGATGGTGATCGTGACTACTATAATCCATTATAGAAAAGTAGCCTGATTTAGCTGCAGGGCTTGAGTTTCGCATTTCACCCTTAGCTTTTTTTATCAAGAGTTTTCAGTATGCTGCAGGCATTGAATCATGCAATCCCTGCTCTACCGAGTTGAAATTGTGGTTGCAAACAACCATACGCTACAGGAATTCAATTAAATTTTCTTTAGACAGTTGCCTAGTTAAAATTTTTTCAGTCTAAAGAACGAATTGCGAATAATAAGCTATATTTAAATTACATAATCAAAAGGAACTGATATGGAAAATACAAATAATATTGTGCTTCATCCCGACACAAAAATCATGCAACGTCACTGGGGATGGTTTTTGGGTTTTGGAATTCTGCTCTTGATCTTTGGTATTATTGGTTTAGGAATGGACATCTTCTTAACCATAGTCAGCATGTATTTTTTTGCTGCATTACTTATGATTTCAGGATTATCACATTTTGCTGATGCTTTTAAACACAAAGAATGGAAAGGTACGGTTTGGCAGATTCTCGTTGCAATACTCTACCTTATCGGCGCAGGTATAGTTTTGTATGATCCTTTATTAGCGTCAACCATTATTACTGCGTTACTGGCATGGACGCTTATCGTGATTGGCGTTGTCCGCATTAGCATGTCCGTATCCTTACGGAATACAAAGGGTTGGGTTTGGATCTTATTTGCAGGGATATGCTCCTTAATACTTGGTATCCTGATTCTGTTACACTGGCCAATTAGCGGCTTATGGGTCATCGGATTGTTTATTGCGATTGATATGATCATCAGCGGTTGGACTTACATTTTCATAGCAATATCCTTACGCAGAACCAAGTCGCTTTAATTGCCAATAAGGTTTAGCCCTAACCTGGTTGCTCACAACCAGGTTAGGGCTTGCTGAAAATAGAGAAGCATACAAAACATGACAACAACAGGAAGCGTGTTGTCGGACGGATCAGCAAAAAGGCGACATTCTTTCCAGGAAAAGCAAAAGTAGTATGAATCCTGCTGCAATGAATATTCCAGGCAATGCTTCATCCTTTTCAATTTTAAAGACATTCCATACCATAGCAAATTTCAATTGACTTCAGAATCAATAAGATCCGTAACTGGGTGGTGGGGGTAATAGTTCTTGAAAAAATTGACTTAAAAGGAACGTATAGTGTAAAAGAGGCGAGCAATACATTATAACTATTTGATAATATTTATATTGTAGGTTATAGCCCATTTCATTTAATGGAGAAAAGGAACGATGAGATTAAAAGTAGAAGTAGAAGCCGAACTGGCTCGGGCAAAGGAGCATCTCGAGACTCTTGAAAAAGAATTTATTGATAATGATGAGCGTGGCCTTGATCGTTATATGTTTCTCACATCAATAAGCCAATTGATTAAGGGAGCGAAGAAAACAGTAACGGATTTAGAAGAGGAATTGGAGCAATTTACTAAAGATGCTACGCCAAGTATGGCATCATAATGGGAAATACAGGGAAGTATATTATCAATCGAAAAAGAATATTATGACCGCCAGCGCAGCCTGATTGCTAGCAACGGTCTCTTGATCACATTTCTGACTACACCCTGCGAGCAAGCTGTGGGGCGGGACGTCGGAATAGGTCTGGGATGGTTTTTCAGCAATATATAGAAGATTCTGCTCTTTGCACAGGGCTACGGCACTGATGCCTTAAAATGCAACAATGCAAGTTTTACGTAGTGCAATTAAGCCTATTTAAAAGAGATAAATTATATAATAGACCTCGAACAGGGCAAACCCGAAACAATTTTTGCAGGTCTAAATTATGGGAATAAAATTTCTATTTTCATTCAACGGTACTCCAAAAGATCCAGTAAAAGAATCAGACAACATAGAAATAAGATATGATGCTGGTCGAGGTCAGAATCTCTGTTTTCGCAAGAAGGAAATGCCACTAACAAAAGAACTTTTGGAAGAAGCAGTGGAGATGATGCACTCGCTGAATCCAAAGATCAATGAGATTCATATAAGAACCAAAGAACTCGCTGACAACGTATCCCTGCTTCCCAAGTCAATTACTTCTGTTGTTTATGAGGATAGCGAAATCAACCGCACTGATGATTGGCGAAAGAATGCCGGCGAGGAGATGGCTGCGAAATCCAAAAAGGCGTGTATTGAGCTTTTAGAAAACCTGCCCGGACATGTAACCAAGGTTGGAATTCGTACTAGTAAAAAATGGAAAGATGCAGATGAAGTAATTAAGGCTATGCCACCGCATTGTACTTATTTTAAAGTGAATGCGGATGTGATTAAAAACTGTCCTTTTGATGAGCTGTCTCAATTTTTTAGCAGTTTCCCTAAGCAAATGCAAGAAATCCATCTTTTAGGTGATATATGTGATAATGATCTCGCTATTGGAGATAGGGCCTTACGCGATGTGATTATCCGGTTGCCTCTTTCTGTAAAAACCCTTTCTGTTCCAAGCGGCAACTGTAGTATTTTCAATCATCGAGAAGAAAAACAAATAGATTTGGATGAATACAGAAAAAAAGAGTATTTTCCCGAAAGCTACTTTGAACTTACGAGCTCATCCACAGACGATTTGTTCCAGAATGCAAAAAATCTTTTAAATGATTATACGAAAAATACCAGTTGCTCCCCTGGGTTTACCCTATTTGCTACTTTTCATTGGCGGCGGCATCATGTGGATGCAGTCAATCAAATCCTGAAAAAAAGTAACTCTATAGATGATTTGTTAGTACGTCTCAATAAGATTGAAATGTCAAAAGATTTTAATCCTACAGGTTCCTTGGCGCGCCGCATTCACTATATAAAATATAGGCAATATCAGGAGCAAAATACCCAAAATATGGCGGAGCAGTCTGGCGATTTTAATCCTCTCAATTTTTCTTAAGTTGAGGTTTGTAGATGCACAGTGAGTCTTCAAATGAGACTTTTTCATAAATCTTACTTGTGGCATGAAAGCCTGCTTGTTTGCAACCAGCCTACCTGTTCCTAACATTTTTGTAGTTTTTCTAATTGCATTTCAATACTAGGTTGAGTGCTGAAGGGAGTAGAAAAGGTTTGCGCCAAGTTGAAATTAGTGGGGTCGAAAAAATAGGCTTCCCGTCTTATTTCCTCATGCGAGATTTCACTGTATGTTTCAGCAACCTCCTCTTTATTAATATAGTGGGCATCGCGAACTTTAATTAATGCTGAAATTAAACTTTGATTATCTCCTAATAAACGCGTAGCCATGGCATGAGCATAAACAAATTACATAAAAGTTTTTATGTAGATTTTAATCACAGCAAGTAAGTTGGGGGATAGTGACCCAACAAAATTTTATCATGACTTCTTTTTCCCTAATAAATATGCAATGGTGTAAGAAGCGTAACTTCGTTGTTTATAACCAGGCTGCATTTGCTTGATTAAAATAAGCAGATAGACTTACAATTGAACATTTTTGGTTTGTGAAAGTTCCTATGTCTAAAAATATTACTATGTCTAAAAATTCTTTTTTTAAAAATCTAATAGAAAAGCAACAGTTTTTAACTAAGCCCAATGCTGCCTTTGAGTGGGACGAGATGCTTGCCGAGAAAGAGACCCGAAAAAAAATAAAAAGAGATCCAGAATGCTACGTATTCTTTGCTTATATTGAATCTCGATTTGCGTATGACCATGCCAGACTCTTTGATGTCAAATTAAGGACAGCAAACTCAAGTGCCGAGGAACATTTAGAAGTTCGAAAAGTATTAAAATATTTTGTTAGAGAAGATATCAACAAGCACTCTTGTCAAGACGCGCAAATGCATGCTTTTCGTCGATGGGTGGATACAGCAATCATGTTAAGGAAAAGGCATAATTATGAAGCCTATTTTTTAGTGCGCGACACATTAATGGAAATGGATATAAATCTTCAATTAACAAAAAATAAGGCTTTTAAACCCTATCTCAAAATGTACAATCAACTAGTACAAGTCGATGCAACACTCATTGATGAGCAATTAAGAGCAGATTATAGCAAAATTCCTCTAAATGATTTTGCAAGCCCTGATGGTTTTTCCAAGAGGCCAAAGGCAAGCTCGAACCTTAAAGCATTTTTAGATGGTAGAGAGTACTTAGAAGCTCATCTTAAAAGAGATATAATGGAAGCTCAAGAAAATAATGCTCGACTTAAAGCTTTTTGCCGTTGGATTGATATAGCGATTGCTTTAAGGAAAAAGCATAATTATGAGGGATATTTTTTAGTGATTACGAATTTGCGCTTGATAGATGGAATAACTGAAAGCGAAGATTTCCCCAAATCCTATCTTAAAATGTACATTCAGCTCCTTGGACATATGGACCCCTCCATCAATTTTGCAAAACTTAGAGCATTATGGGATCAAGATAAATCTCCTAATAAATTAAAAGCTACGTTCTACTGGTCTAAAGAATTAACCAATCTAAATGAAAAGATGGAGGCAGCATGTAATGCTGGAGTACAAGCATCCATGCTGCAAGAAAAAAATAGAAAGCTTACGGAGATTGCTAAAGAGCAGGAAAGTTTTGCAGACAGAACGAAGATTTATTCGACCAGGATACCGCAGTATTTGGAAATTAAATTTGCAACGGTGCAGGAAGAATACCACTATAGTCTAAATGAAAAAGCGATACTGGCAGGCCATCTAACAGCATAGTTAAAATGTAGTCTGGTTGTGTGCAAGCAGGCTACGTTTATTTGTTAGTTCTCCTATTCAACACGAATAATAAATTCCTTCTATGTATTGATTGTAAAAAATAGGGATCCATACCAAAAACATAATCATCTTGATATGCGTCAGCTGGAGACAGTTGCGGTTTGAAACCTCTTGTTGTAAGCGGTGCAGGATTAGGACCTGCAGAGATATGCTGAAAATTCCTAACAACAGTAACAGTATCTAATATTATATTCCAAAACACGCGACCTTTACCATTTCTTGTTTCAATAAGCGCGTCTAAGATATCAGCAACTGATTTTATTTCCGAACCAAAATCAATAAAGCCAAGGTCAACTGCCTTCATAGGCTTCCGGTTGCGGTAAAAATCCCAAAAATGGTGGTACTTTACCCGAATTGATTTCATGAGGCATTTCTCCTATAGATAATGTTTCATTGACTATGTGTTGTGTATCATTGGGTAACTGCTATGGCGGAACCAATGGGACAATGTTATTTGCAGATGTAGAAAATTAGTAGTTATGATAAAAGTATCATGATGTTGCGAACAAGCAGCGATGTTTGCTAAGAGAAAAAAATGACTGGGCAAATTATATTTAAACCACTCACCACTTCCGATCTCGATCTATTATGCACATGGTTTGAAAAACCACATGTCCTGGAGTGGTGGAATGATCACCTGACGTCAGGGCAAATTAAAGAGAAATATAGAGCGCGTATCGATGATGAAGTTGTTTGTGCTTATATTGCTTCTATGAATAACAAGCCGATTGGATTTATTCAGTATTATTGGGCGAGTAAAGTAGGCGAGGGATGGTGGCCGGATGAAGATGCAAATACAGTAGGTTTAGATCAATTTATTGGCGAGGAAAATTATATCAATAAAGGCTTCGGCACTTTAATGATGAAAGAATTTATCCAATTTTTATTTCAAAACCCTCTTATCAAGAAAATCATTACGGAAGCTGATCCAAATAATTTACGTGCAAAACGTTGTTATGAAAAAGCAGGATTTCATGAGATGGGTATCATAGACACACCAGATGGTAAGTCTATTTTAATGACAATACTCAAATAAACGAGAGTATGCGAAGCTGATTGCTTACAACAGGGTTTATTAGAGCAGCAAAACGGTGTTATTTAGTCGGTTCAATAAATCTTTCAATAGTCGCATCTAACATATTGGGCCAAGGCCCAACCACTCATGATTGTAATAAATGAGTATTGGCTCCCAATGCAATCAACATTCTTTGGATATTCGCTTCATTGAGAGCCCGGAAGAAAATGATAACATCGTCCATTTTTTATACTTAAACTATAATAAAAAAGTAGGCTGATATGCCTCGAGCAAATAATGGAGGCAGATATGCCACAAGAGAGAGATGAAGAGAATAAAGATTGGTTAATTGAGTTAATGCAAGAAACAGGATACCACCCTGATCCTGGCGGAATGTGTTTTGGTGTTGCCAATATGGGTATGCAGGCCATTCTCGCTGAAGAACTTGTGCTATTTGAAGACCGCTTTGAAGAGCTTATCGCTATTCACGGTGAACTTGAAGGTATTCGAAAGGCCATCGATATACTGGAAGAGGAGGCTGTAAATCCTACCGAGAAATTAAACGGTGATGCAAAAAAAACTTTAATAGCTACTTTAGAGCTCGAAGAGACACTCCGTGCGATGAGAAAAGAGTGGTCAACCCATTTGTTAGGTGTAGAAAAGATCGAGTTCGGTAAATTAAGAGAAGAACTCAACAAGAAAGAAAATGAATTTTTATACACTATTTATGTAAAGCAGCAATTAGAGAACTGTAGAAATGCATTAGAAAAATTTAAAGCAGAGCTTACCCATCCACAAAATGATTATATGGCCTTTTTTGAAGGGGTAGAAATATATCAGCAACCTAGGTTACACCTTCCTTTATTTGAAAAAGCAACGCAACTCAAACAAGATACACTACTCAGTGCTCCTCTTGTTCTTTCCCAAAAGCTTGAGCAAAGTGGAGGAGTCAGCAGAATAAACACCTTTATGGGTGCCTATAATTCTGATGAATTATTTAAATATTTCTCCACGCTTAAAAATGAATTGCAAGGAATTCAAAAGCCGATTGTCTTTATTCTTGGTAGTAGTGATCATGCCATTACCGTTGGATATGATCCGGCGGCGGATCAATGGCAACTCATTAATAGCGGTCGTGAACCTGAACGTATCCCTGGAAATAAGGTGCAAGAAATATCCCGGCGAGTTTTTAATGCATTTTCGACTGGTAGCCAGTGTGCTTTTGTAACCAATGTTTATTGTAATAAAGCGAATGAGGAAGACTTTAAAAAACGGATGACTGCATGGGAGCAGCAACCTGAATTTCAGGAGATCCATAGAATCGATGCACGAAAAGCCACACGGTCAGGCGCGCATCTACTTTTCCTTGCCGCATTAGATAATGATCCCGTCATGGTTAAAAATCTTATAAAAGAAGGCGTTAATCCTGCTCTAGTAGCAGATGAAGAAGGAAATACCCCGATTTTAACAGCTATTTATTATAACCATATTGATGTTCTAAAAGAATTGCTTGCATGCCCAGCCAAAATAACCATGTCATTGGATGTTCAAGCCGATTCTTTGTATCAGTTTGCTCGTAATGCGCAGCTAGATGAACGCATCATGGATGAATTAGTTAAGAAAAAAATTGGCTTGGCTCAACCTAATGATTCCACAGCAGTTTCTGTAACACTGCATGAGCTGGCAACCGCTCTGGGTCATACTGAAATAAGCAATTTACTGGAGCAGTATGAAAAACAAGACAAATCAGCAAAAACAAGTTCTGATCATTGTGTCTTTTTTAAGTCTGAAGAGTATCTAAGTAAACGGCCATCAGTTGATGTAGCGAATCCTGAAGAAAAAAAACCAGTTGATCCTTTTGACCATCATTAAAGCTTAGAAATCTTTTAGGTAACATCTAGGAAAAGGAGCAGATTAAGCGCGTCGTTGATGCGTACAACACAATCATTACAGATTGAGTTAAAATGTTCTAGAAGAAATGAGTGCAACATTATAAGATCCAGTGATGTGTAATAGTCGAGCCCTGTGGAGTAAGAATGATTTCAATGTTTGCAATCCCCAATTGTGATACTGTAAAAAAAGCGCGTACGTTCTTAGAGCAAAATAAAATTGATTATGAATTTATTGATTTCAAAAAATCTCCGCCAACAAAAGCACAAATAAAAGCATGGGGTGATTATTTGGGTGAGCTTCCCATCAACAAAAAAGGGATGACGTACCGAAAATATAAAGATTATTATGAAGCATTGAGCCTATCGGAAAAAATAGATTTTATTATCGCAAATACCTCACTCATTAAAAGGCCTGTTTTGGTACAAAATGGCAAAACACTTGCAATAGGTTTTAACGAAGATCAATATAAAGAACTCATAACGACTTTCTCAGCGTGAATGTGATGAAGTTGTAGCCTGGCTGCTTGCAACTGAATCTTATACACATCCCTGAAAAACCAGTCCAAGCGCATTCGGACGTCCCCGCCCCCACACTTGTTCGCGGGGTGTAGGCAGAGATGTGAGCAAGAGACAGTTGCTTATTGTATTTACTTCAAGACAATAAAGCAGATTATTTTTTATCTGTTATGCTACTTTTTTTATTTTTCTTTTCTTTTGGACATAAGGCTGCATCAAAGACTTCGTTAACATCTTCCGCGAAGATAAATTTCATTTTTTGGCGTACTTCATCCGGTAGATCTTCTAAGTCTTTAGCATTCCGTTTAGGAAGAATTACTGTTTTTAAACCGGCGCGATGGGCTGCAATCACTTTTTCTTTGATACCCCCCACAGGAAGTACTCGTCCTCTTAGTGTGATTTCGCCGGTCATCCCAATGTCATTCTTGACCAAACGATTGGTCATGAGTGATGCAAGTGCTGTTGCCATAGTAACCCCGGCACTGGGGCCATCTTTGGGTATTGCCCCTTCTGGAATATGGATATGAATATCACTTTTTTCAAAAACTGTATCATCTATTTCAAGCTGATGTGCTTTGGAGCGGACATAAGAAAAAGCCGCTTGGGCGGATTCTTGCATTACGGTACCCAATTGGCCCGTAATGAGAAAACCCTTAGAACCGGGCATTTTTGTTGCTTCAATGAATAAAATGTCACCGCCGCCTGTTGTTACGGCAAGACCGGTTGCAACCCCCGGAATGGTGGTTCGCTCAGCAACTTCGGAATAGAATTTTGGTTTGCCAAGTAACTCTATAAGCTTATCCTTAGTGATTATGGCGGATGTCATTTTGTCCTCTGCCACAGCTGTTGCAATTTTACGACAGATTGCAGCAATCTCACGTTCCAAATTACGGACACCTGCTTCCCGAGTATACTCATGAATCATCATAAGGACTGCATCATTTTCAAATTGAATTTCTTCAGGCATTAACCCATTCTTTGCGATCTGACGAGGAATAAGATAGTTCGTTGCAATATGCAATTTTTCCTCATCGATATAACCAGAAAGCGTAATAATTTCCATACGATCACGCAACGCTGGCTGAATTGGATCAAGTTGATTCGCTGTACAGATGAAAATAACTTGCGATAGATCAAAATCGACATCAAGGTAATGATCAGAAAACGTTTTATTTTGTGCTGGATCGAGTACCTCAAGCAAAGCGGATGAGGGATCACCACGAAAATCGGCGCCCATTTTATCTATCTCATCCAGCATCATTACAGGATTACGGGTTTTGGCGCGCTTAATTGATTGAATAATTCTACCGGGTAATGCGCCAACATAAGTACGTCGATGCCCACGAATTTCTCCTTCATCATGCATTCCTCCCAATGAGAATCGAATAAATTTTCGCCCGAGTGCACGGGCGATTGATTGCCCAAGTGAGGTTTTACCAACACCAGGTGGGCCAACAAAGCAAAGAATGGAGCCTGTTTCTAATTGAGTTTTATCGCCGCGCTCAAGGCGTAGCTTGTGTACAGCAAGATATTCGAGTATCCGTTCTTTCACTTCTTTCAAATTATAATGGTCTTCATCAAGTATTTTTCTCGCACACTCGATGTCCAGATTATCTTCAGTTGCCTTACTCCACGGTAATTCAACTAACCAATCCAGATAGGTTTTAATGATTTGATACTCGGCAGCAGATGCAGACATGCTTTTCATTCTCGTAAGTTCACGTATTGCTTCTTTCTCCGCTTCTTTCGACATATGTGCCTCAGTAATTTTATTTTTATATTCCTTAATTTCGAGAACCTGCTCATCTTCTTCACCCAGCTCTCTTTTAATCTGTTTCATTTGTTCACGCAGCATATAATAGCGTTCGTTTTTATCCAGTCCGTTTTGTACTTGCGATTGAATTTTTCTCCCCAGTTCGATAATTTCTATTTCACGGGTTAAAAAATTATTGAGTTTCACGAGCTTGTGTTCGACATTGTCTAATTCCAAAAGTTCTTGTGCATCTTTCAATTCCAATCTGAAACTCCCTGCAATGAGATAAACAAATTGACGTGGATCCTCCGTATTAAGTGCGATATTTAATAAATCTTCTGGTAAATGTGATGTTAAAGAAAGCAAGTGGCGTAATAATTCAATCGTATTGTGCATGAGGGCTTCAACTTCTTTATTTTTAATAAATTGTTCCTCTGCAATTGCAATTTGGGCCTTGAAGTAAGGATCAATCGTGGTAAATTCTTTGATACGAATTCGTTCTACTCCTTGTACAATGATTTGTACTGAGTCATCTGATAAATGAATAAGACGATGTATTATTGAAGCAGTGCCGATTGTATAGACATCAATCGGACCTGGATCTTCGACGTCATTATCCTTAATAGCGACTATTCCTATGAAACGTGAAGAGCTAATCGTCACGTCTTGAATGAGTTGGATGGCGCGCAATTGTCTCACATTAAGCGGGGATATGGTCAAAGGATAGATAATGGCTCTATTTAATGCCAAAATAGGCAATTCGGATGGCATATCAAGTTCATTTGCTTGATCTTGATTTTCTGTTGCTTCTTTTTTTTGCATCCCCATAAAAATTCCTTTATTTATCTTCTTCTATATTTGCATTTTAGGCTAATTATTAGCCAATTTTCTTAACTAACGTCGTTTTGTTAATTATTTTTCTTAATTGATGAATTTTTATTCAGGCGATTTCATGTTAATTCACTGAATTTATTAATAAAAATTGGATTGTTCTTTCAGATAAGGAGGCCATTATAAATTTTATAAAAAAATAAAATGTTGGACCAAGGTACAACTTATGGGGGGATTTGGTGGATTGAGAATCAATAATTAAGCGGAAATCTTGATTGCAAGCAACCGGGCTATGTGTTTTTATACATATTTTAAAAAATAAGTGCATCGCTCATGGCATAATAAAGGACTTGATATATAATGCGCAAGGTGTTTATATTTTGTTGAGATTATTATGCGCTCTATTTTCGGTGGACAATATGTTTATTATTATGATTTTCCAACTTACGCTGATTTAAGTTTGAGTCTACCTAGATCTCAAGAGACATCTCCCACAGTTACAGTTACCTCGGAGGAAGACAATTATACTGTTGAGCACCATCGTTTCTCAGACTATATAAAAAAAATAAAAGCACAATGTGACGATAAAATGGCATGGACGATGAGTGCTGTTCCCGCTGCATTAGAAGAAGTAGAAGATGTGATTTCTCTGCGACAATTATGTGAGTATTTTAATACCAGTGGGTATTGGAAAAAGAATGGTGATTGGCCTCAAGATGTAACTGAAGAGCAATTAAGGGCCTTTAACATCGAAGTTCTAAGAACTTGGCTGTTTCAGAAAACCGCGCACCATTTTTATGCTCAGAACCCAGAGACCTTTCCAAGTTTAAATGAATATAAAATGCAACTGGTTATGAATCTGGAGCAATTGAAGCAAGAGTTATTCGCTTTAGATGCGTTCCATTTAATGAAAGCAAATCTTAATACCTACCTGATTAATTTTTGGAACATTTTTAACCCCAGTAGCAGCGCCAATAAACTTGATGCTTTTAATGTTTCTGCTATTGCAAAGAGGATCAATGAAAAAGAGTTAATTCCAGATAATGTCCAACTGACTCTTTATCCTAACAATTTTGAATATTGGCAACACCTACATCAAAGATTAATTAATGAGATAATCGTGCTCATGAATTGTTCTATCGTGGATGAGTTGAAAAAAAAATGTGCCGAATATGACGCGAACATGCCCTTTGAGGAAGTATATAAAACGCACTGGCCTACTTCCAGACGCCTTGATGACAATGTCCCGCCACTACGCTCAATATCTGAAATCAATGAGTTTATGGAAAAAATAGCTCTTGCTGAACAAGAACGAAACAGAATGATTGAAGAAAAAAGAAAGGAGTGGCACGGTTCACCTGCAGGCTTTGATGTGGCTATGGAGCGGGCTCAATCTCTATTAGGCTCAAAACAAGCAAATAATGAGGAATTTATGCAATTACTTGCAGAGCAGTTGCATAAAATTGCAGACGAAGACCATGTTATCGCCTCACTTTCTTTGGTTAATACAAACCCTATACAGATAGTAAGCCAGGTGTTACATGATGAACGAGTTGACGATGTAGCCGCGTTAGCTCCTGTAATCGTTCGTGATATTCAGCATGTGATTGAACATATGCCTGATAAGCTTACCTCAGTGGATCACACTAAGAATGTTGAGGCACTGGATCAGTTTGTAGTGAGTGTTCGCTCAGCCTGTAATCGCGCAGCGCTTATCGATCTTTATGCTCGTTTGGAGCGTAGTACAAATAAAGAAATGGCAGAAAAAATGATTGGTAACTGGGATGTGATCGGCACTGATATTCGCGATAGTGCACGCATGATGACGGAGTCTGATAAACTTCGAATTATCGCTTATGCGCAAGGAAAAATGACAAAACAGGAATACGATGAGGAAATGTCCAAATTAAGTGTCAAGCTTGAACGAGGCGAGGTCACGGCTCAAGAAGAAGTAGTGATTAAAATGTTTCCTAAGCTAAAACAGGCGCTCACGCGGCTACCGAAAGAATATATTCAGGACTTTTCTCTGGTGTTAAAAAAAGCATTTGTACACCAGCAAATTATCCATCCCGAAAAATTCCTGCAGAATCCACATGAAGCCGCTGTTTTCTCCGCGCTTGCCCTGGACGCTAGCAAAATTAAAATGAATAAAGAGCTTGTCCAGCAAAAAATCAAGCATGTGCTACAAAACGCAGTGCTTAATGGGCAGGCAGAACATGAGATTCCGACCTTGAGCGAGTTGCAAGAGCAAATTGAACTTATGGCGTTGAAGGAGAAGATTATTACAGCCGGTGGTGAGTCTTCTTTAGCTCCTTTGATTCACACAGTAACCAAAGCAAGACAAGAACTCATGGCAACAGCAACTCATTTGTTAGAACAAGAATACGCGCAATGCAAAAAGGAACTGAGTGACGCTAATGAAAATATTCCTCAACACATTGACAGCGCTTTGAAACGATCAAAAAGTAAATTGTTGCGTTCTCTCAGCCGCTTTATCGATCAAAAAATTAAAGACAACAAGGAGAGCCTGGGCGGATTAACCGCTCAGTATGACAAAGTAAAAGAGATTATTTCACCCCTTAGTGAGCGGTCTGCAAGTAAAATGCACGCATTGCTTTTAGGTGATGTTAACAAAGAGATTGAATTTTTTAATCAGTGGGGCAATCCTATTCAGTATGAAAACATTCAAGGATTTATTGGGGGGAGCGATGAGGTCTTGGGAGATGGGGCGTGTCAAGCAAACACCTATAGGTTAATTACTCGAGAAATGACCAGTCTAGGTAGAAATCAAGTACTCTCCGATTCTCAGTGGAAAGCGGAAGTGAAAATCTCGCCACAAGATCGCTTCAATCAAGCTTTATATCAAGTACACTTAGGGGATGAAACGAACAATGGTTTATCACAAGCAGTGCTAAAACGGCTTCATCTTAAGAAAATTCAAAAACTAGATGAGGAGTCGCATTGTGCAGATGAACCCGCATTGAATTCAGATGCTATTTATCAAGTACTGTTTCAAGCAGTTACTCGGCAACAGAAGTCAAAATTAAAAAATTATGGAATTGTAAAAATATCCATTGGGCATCACCCAACTAAAAAAGATGGAACCCAAGACACAGAGCATGAATCGTGGGGCCATGCTCTCTATTTGCGTTATGATGCAAAGAGAAAAACCGCTTATTTTTATGATCCCAATCATGGACGTAGTATTAATTTTTATACCTGGAAAAAATTAGAGAATGATGTTGAGTTTAAAAAGATGGGACAGAAAGAACAGGATGAGGCGGTTCTCAATTACATGCTTTTGTGTTTCTCACAAATGATTGTTAATGATTTTAATGATATTAACACGGTAAGATGTTATGAAATGGAAATGGATTTTAGTTTGCTTGATAAGCTATTTTCTGCTGGTAATACGCTCATTGGCGGCTTAAATAATTTCTTTAAAAAGCAAAAAGAAAAAGAGCCTGATAATAGAATAGATCTGATCGAAAAATCTAACGCACTGTAGCCGTTGTATGCAACCAGGATTTTGCCAAAGGAAAGAAATGCGCATTTTATGAGCAAAAAAAAGGCCGCTATATACTATACTGTGAATAAGAGTATTTGAGGTACTTTAAAATGCTTTCACGACAGGCGGCTGCGGAGTTACTCAGAAAACATAGAAAAGATTTAGAAAATTTACAAATATTGGTAATGCACATTCCTGGAAGTAGGGGGGATTTCCAAGCCACAAACGAACTGCTAAACGTATTAGAGTGCATAGCAGAGGGAAAACCTTATAAACCTCTTGCCAACTATTCGATAGGGATGGGTTCTATCGGAGCGCTAAGTGCAGATCCGCAAAAAACTGTGGTCGCTCTTCTAGATAATTTTGATGAGCAGTTTATCAACACATATTTTGCGGATGCTAATAAGCAGGATCCCTCGATACTACAGAATCTTCCTGGGGTGAATCTTGATAAATTAAAAGCAAACATACTTCAATTGTGTCACGAGATAAAGTCGCCTACTGTTACTAATACCGCTGAAAAAAGTGATATAGTACAAGAATCAAGAGTGATTGCCTCGGTACTGGGTGCACAAGTTGATTTCAGAGTAAAGAACTTTCAGTATAACAATCCATCTCATAATGCCAGGCAACCTTTGGATACTATTCAATTTGAATTTCATACGCCACAAGAGCGAGACGATTTTTACGAGAAAATCAGGAACGTTTCTCCTTCTGTTAAAAAAGACGAAACAGCTACCAAGAAAGATGCACAAGGCAAACCTATACCGATTGTTCTGGTGGATCCTTCGGCTATAAAAAGTATTGATACTGTTCTTTTTCCAAAATTATCAACTGCTGAGTTTATTCAAACAACGAGAAGTTTAATAAATGCTGGCATTTTTACCGGAAGATCATCAAGACTTGAAGAGTCGATGAAGAAAATATGTGAGGCTCTTGAAACCGGTAAATTAATCGATGGAAGCCAGATTAATGCACAAGTAAGTGGTGGGTGGATGGCATCAAGCCAACAAAACACTGCTTCGGGAATGATATCCGCTGAGCAAGCATGGACTTTTTTATTTCAGGAAATGGGAAATCTCGGGGATTCTATATATAAGAAAGAGTTCAGAGGCAGACTTGAGAAACACTTTAACGAAAATAAAATTCCTGTAACAGTTAGGCGTCTATGGTCCGATACATTTGCAGCTCAAGAAGGATATAAAAAAGATTCAAAATACGCCAGCCTTGAAAATTTTGTTTCGGATCTTCCTGTGCATCGAGCTGCAGTCAGGCAGACAAGGACAGAGGATCACCAACCTACTGTCAGGCACCCAGATAGAACGGTTCCCCACCCCACTGTCAAGCAGCCAGGTACAATGGGGCACAAACCAACCTCCGGTGACACCCATAAGGAATTTATTCAACATTTTATCCAACATCATGCTCCTGGAGTTACAAGAGCACCCTTGATAGTAAAAGGCAAAGATAGCAAGGCTCCCATAATTCAAATCGAATTTAAAGATAGAGAATCCCGTGATAAATTTATAAAAGAATATCATATTGATCCGAAAAGAGCAGGGGGATGGGAAGAGGTAGGTAAAGTCTATCTTAAAGTATCTTTTGCACACATTGCTAAAGAAACGGAAGCCATGGAAAATGGGGTATTGAAAGGGAAGTATAAGCATTATGTACAACCGAATGAGCAACTTACGAGAACAGTGACTACAGAGGTCACAAGTGGCTCTATAAAGGGCGAATTTAAAAGTAGATACACAAACGATCGAGGGGATTATTTAAAAAGCAAGATTCTCAAAGATTTCTATGAGGATCTAGAAAATGCAGAGACACCAAATGATGTACAGAAGGTTGTTGATCGATATAAAAGTGATGGACGATATGCTATTCTTGCTCAGGCTCAAAATAGAACGATGCAGGCTCTTGGCATGACTACATCATCTGCAGCAGCTTTCGAAGACTTAAGAAAGGAACGGTTAGGCGACATTGATAAAGCACGAAGAGCGCACGCGGCATAAATAGGGGCCAGCCTCTGATTGATTGTCAGTTTTTCCATTAAATTTCTCTACATACCCGCGCTTTATGCTAGTGCACTCCCCATAAATTGTAACATTTCAGTCAAGTGGGAACGCCCTGTCATCCCTGTAGATGTTAGAGTTACTTGTGAAGTGGTAATTAAGTGGAAATCCTGGTCGCACGCAACCAGGATACGCTATTAATGATTTAATAGTTACAAGCAATGTTTATTGGGATTTTTCTTCATACAGAGATTGGCGAAGTAGTATCTTAAATCGGATACGAAAATATCTCCCTCATTTTCCATTACAAATATTCTTTCAGGCTGCAACTCAAGATAGTTGGATGCTTTTAAAATAGAGTAATAAACTGTTCCTGCATAGGAGAAAATCCATTTGTCTAAAAAGGGGAGGATCATCTCGGGATCATTAGAATAAAATCGTTGATAAATATCGGTGATTAATTCCTTTCTCATGTCGAAATTGCTTTTAAAATAAAAATTGTTTCGATCTTGGCGATAAAGGGTAAATGAAGGTTTATCGGGGTTGTTTTTTAAACCTGCATTAAAGTTCATCGATATAATAACACCTTTGGCATTTTCAATGTGTAATGTTGTGGCATTGAATAAATTGTATCCATTGTATTCTTGCAGGTAGGCTTTTAAATAATCAACGGCTTTATCTGTTAGTGGATCAAAATAACTTTGAATTGAAAAATTTACCGCATATTGTTCTGGGCTATCCTGATCATAGCCGCAATTGACATAAGTATTGTAGGTAAATAGGTTGGGCGAGATTTTTTTTGAAAAGACACGATCGATTTCATCTTCTACCTCCTCACAACTAAGTTTCAATCCGGTAACATTCCCGCTGACACGAACGATTTGCGTTGGAAAATCAATGGTCCTTTGGACCATTTGCTGCAGATCAGGTAGTTCCTGTTCATTACTATAATGCCTGCTTACTGTATTTTTATTCTTAGGCAAAGGGGAAAAAATAAGACTTTCTGAATTGCTGTCAGTATAAGCAAAAGCAAGAAGGGGTGATAAAAACAAAGCACCCATTAAATAGTTTATTTTCATTACAAACTCCTTTTTTAATTAATCTGAATTCCATTCAAATGATGATGCGGGTAAAACATTGTTGCGCCATGACACTAATATGATATGGCGCACTGTATATCTTATCTGGTTTGCAGAGCAGATCCTATGGGGGAGGAGAATCCTGGTTGCAAGCAACTGTAGATTATATCTCTGCCTACGCCTCGCAGCTTGTCCGTGGGGAGCTAGTATTTTAGGGTAGATTTTCTGGATCCCGCGGACAAGTCCTAAGCGATCCACGCGAAATTTGAATGTCACTTTATGTTTTTAAATGAACTATATTCAACGTTCTACGTACCGCGCATAAAGCCTGAGGGACAAACCGCGGGACGTCAGAGTAGAGCTGGACTGGTTTTTCAGCGATGTGTAGAAGATTCAGCTCAGAGACAAGCTGCGGAACGCCGGAAGCAAAGTGATGCAGGTCACCAACCAACTGATTAGGTAAGAAGAACTGAGCGGTCAAAGTACACTTCATTTCTGCTAATCAGCTTGTTGTCGATTTCAACAATATCAAGCCCAAAGAGAGTCAGTTCGCTCTCATTTTTGGGGAATGTTGCTTGCCACTTTAAGATAAAGCCTTTTAATGTGGGAATCAGTTCTACTGCATTCCATTTCCAGTCAGGATTCTTTGCCAGGAGTTTGCTAAAGTATTGAGACAATCTTTTTTTTCCATGAATACCTTCTTTCATAACCGGATCTAAATAAAAGGTGTCTTCACTATAAAAAGACAATAGATTTTCAACTGCTTCTACCCCACCGGTCCATGATGGCAGCCACTTACTGCAAAACATTTCTGCATCTTTTAATTCCATGTATCGCTCTCCTTTTGCACTAGAGTTTTTGTTAAATAGAGAAGCTTAATTTCTGCGAATTCGTTTTTTAAGTCATTTTTCTTGTAAAAATTCTGCAACTATCGATTATAATTGTAAAGAACAAGGACGGTAAGGAGTGATAAACATGGGCAGGAAACTTAAAGAAAAAACAACAAAACATCATAAAAGCCCTTTATGTCGCATAAATAAGCCCACAGCCCCTTTAAATAATACCAAACAAACGTATGACCGGATTGCTTGTGTTTTTCAAGGAGGCGGTGCATTGGGGGCTTATCAGGTCGGTGCATTTCGTGCAATCCATGAAAAAGGATATCATCCTAATTTTTTGGCGGGAGTATCTATAGGGGCCATTAACAGCGCGATTATTGCCGGGAATCCGAGAAATCAGCAAATTGAAAAATTAACTGCATTTTGGAATATGATCGTACCTAAAATATGGACTGATGTATTTTATGAGGCTGAAGTTTCAAATTTGTTACATCATTTTCATAACCGCATGGGTGCTATGAATACGATCGTCAATGGTTTGGAGGGTTTTTTTAAACCTCGCCCCTTTCCACCGACGCCGTTAACTTATGATACACCGGATAAACTCAGCTATTATGATACCTCCTATCTCAAAACAACATTGGAAAGTTTAATTGATTTTGATCGCATTAATGATAAAAAAGTCACCCTCTGTTTGGGGTCGGTTAATGTGGCATCCGGAGAAATGGAGTTTTTTAATAATCAAAAAATTACCATTACCCCAGAGCATGTTATGGCAAGCGGCGCGCTTCCTCCAGGCCTCCCGGCAGTTAAAATTGGTGATGATTATTACTGGGACGGTGGTATCTATGCGAATACGCCTCTTGTGACGGTGCTCGATGCCTTACCCGAATTGGATACCTTATGTTTTGTGGTGGATTGTTTCAGTCTGCAAGGACGGCTGCCGCAAACCATGGATGAACTTGAAGAAAGGCAAAAAGACATACGGTACGCCAGTCACTCACGCCGACTGACTAATGTGTATACCAGTCGCCAAAACTTGCAAGCAGCCATACAGTTTTTAGGTGAAAAATTAAGTCCGGAGGTAAAGAAAGATCCTGACGTTCAGAAAATACTTGAATTGGGTCATAGCAAACATTTCAGCGTGGTACATATCATTTATCGGGGCTCTCCCTTTACTCATTCGTTCAAAGACTATAACTTCGTTCGCTCAGCAGTTAATTATCGTATGAAAACAGGGTATGAAAATGCGATAGAGGTTCTTAAAAATCCTGTATGGGAGAAAAAATTAGATAAGCCCATGCTTTGTTCCATTTACGGCGTACCCCCTGATTATTTTGAACAACATTAAAAGTTAATGAGTACAGGCTGCACCTGGTACTTTCTGGACCTGAGAGCTGAAGAACGAATAAAAACCTCTGCCTTAACGAAAGATCGGTAGAGGTTTTTTGGATGTTAAACGCGTCTGTTAATTCTGACCAGCAGGAGCACCGGATGGGGTCAATTTACCCTAACTAGGGTTTACCCGAAGCGAAGCTAGGATTCCTGATTGCGTCTATGAAGGAACGCAGCAATTCTGAGATTTAGTGCATCAGGAGTATATTTAGCGGAGTAAGCAAGTATCTTATTCATGATACCGGGAATAATAAAAAGTGTGTTTTTCTTAAAGCCTTGATAGGCGGCTTTGGCAATTTGCTCCGTAGATTTTATCCCGATAAAGCCCCTGGCTAAAAAGCTATTCTCCATACCTGCTTCTTTAAAAAAATCTGACTGAGTAGGGCCTGGGCAGAGAGTGGAAAGGGTAACTCCTGTTCCTTTTAATTCATAAGCCAGCGCTTGCGAAAAAGAGGCTACATAACTTTTAGAAGCGTAATATACCGCCATAAAAGGGCCTGGTTGAAAGGCCGCAGTAGACGCTACTTGGAGTATCTTGCCCTTGCCTTTGTGAACAAATTTTTTGGCAAAATAATAAGTGAGCATCGTCAATGTTGTCATATTGAGTTGCATCAATGCATTTAAATACTCTGCATCCATAGAGACGAAGTCACCAAGGTAACCTATGCCTGCATTATTTACTAAACAATCGACTTCTATATTCAGTGCCTCGATTTGATGGACTAAATCAGCAGCAGATCTGGGTTCGCTGAGATCCAATGCAATGACACTTATTTTGACTGAATACTTTTCTTTGATCTGAACAGCGAGTTCTTCTAATAAATTTTGATTGCGCGCCGTTAAAATTAAATCATGGCCGTGACTGGCAAACTCAAACGCTAACGCTTTACCAATTCCTCTTGAAGCACCAGTGATGAGAGTAATCATTTTTAAAAGTGGATTGATAATTTTCTCTCTATTATATGACTATTGATTAACAGGATTCAAATTCATTGAATCCCTGATTGTATGCAGCCAGATTATGGTAAACCTTAGGTGAGTAGTGGCTAACAATTGTTTTAAGCTATCTTAAACATACTATAAGAACTTAAATCCAATTGCCTCAAATCCATTACAACAACAGGATATGCTCCTTGCTGATGTTTCACTAGCTCCTGATTTTTCTCAATCTTTTTATGATAAAAATGGGTTGGATTAACTTCGCCGGTATTTCGCATAAAAGGCATATAACATACTTAGAGTAAGTGCAGTATTAAACGTTAAAGGCCTAATTTCAATAACTCGGTGAGCATATTCCTCTAAAATTTGAATCACATCCGTATGCTTGAAATTTATACTATAGTAAGTAGTATGTAGTAAGCAGTTACAGGTAGAACATCATGCCAAAACCAAAATCTCCTAAACCTCCAGAACACCCAGAAATTTTATTAGATGTTGATGGGACTTGTCTTGATAGCGCCGGAAAATTCAATACTAATCTCTTTAAAGCACTAAAAGCGATGGGGATCAAACAAGCAAACATTTTATCATCATTCGAGATGAAAAAATTAGACGCATATTTAGAAGACAAAAGTTTTCGCTGTCTAGTGATTGATGAATTAAAAAAAACGGGAATTAATACAGGATATGTCATCGTAAATGCTTCACCCTATTTGGATGTGGATGATAAGGATCAGGGCAAACTAGGAAGTTACTATCGTAATACGATTGAAAAGTTTGAGAGAAGGATATTAAAAATTCGAAAAAAAAATCCGGACGTTTTGGATTTAGATGTAACAGAACAAAGGAAACTAGAACCTCCAAAGATGCGAGAACAAGAAATTCTTGGGATAGAGTCCAAGCAAAGAGAACAGGCCGTACTGGCACGTGAATCATCTGGGATCGCAGCCCCAATGGAGTCAGTTGCTGAGCTTACAGAAACTCAAAAACGTGATAACGAAAAGGTCGAAAGGATTCGAAAAAAGCTGCAACCTAAAACGGAGTCATTCGTTGATTGGCATAAGTTCAAAGGAGGTAAGGAACGAATGATTCTTCATGTCCTTCAGCATAAACCCTCAAGCAACTTTATTGTTTTTGACGATAAAGAGGAAGTGAACAATACCGTCGAAAGGATGGATGTAGACTCAGAAAATTTTCCCGCTGCAAACGGCCGTATGCATGCTGTAAAGGTCGATATGAAGAATAGAAAACAAACTGAGGATTATTATATTCGGAAGTTGATTCAAGGTTATTCTATTAGCCAATTGAAACAGTTTATTGAGACTCATGCGAAGGAGTTGGCAGATGGTAAGGAACTTTTGCGCTATTTATTAAACGCGATACCACAAGAAGAAGAGATTAAGGAAAAGCAAAAAGGAATCTATGCGCAATTGGTATTAGCTTATTGGCATCCCCACGATATTGAGAATATAGTCGAGCTATATCAAAAATTAAGTCAGGAAGAAACAATTTCTGCAGATCTGGAAGGAGCATTTGCTAATGTAATGTTGGCAAGTTTGGAAAATCCTGCTTTTCGCATAAAAATTCTTGATGCAGTTATTGCCAACATCGATGAAAATAAAAAAACGCCTTTTAAAGATTACCTTGTTTCTGATATTAAAAAAACATCCCTTGAGCATTATACAATGCTTGCAGAAAAAGATTCGGAAAAATGGACGCCACTGGTTCAGCAAATTTCAGAAAATAAATGCGAGACTACCAATGACTTATTGCTTCTCCGCTCCAGCATCCAACTTGGTTTAGCTATGAAAGATAAACAAGATATTGAAGAACTAACAAAATTAATGATACGGGCTAAAAAAGCAAGGAAAGAAATAGAAGAAGGTTTGGTTCCAGATTTAGCCGAACAAGAAAAAGTCAAAATTATCGAAGAGAATATTAGTAAAGCAATAGCTCATACTGCATATAACCCCAAAAATTATTTGGAATTACTACGATATTATCGTGATTTTAAAAGTGAGTTTGGTAACACCCCGGAAAAAGAAGCATTTGCGGCATATTTAACCCCTGAATTAATGCAAAAAACTGCAGAAATCCTAATATCCCTTAATCCATCACAGCCTCAACCATGGAAGTTTATTGGCTACCCAGTGTTAAAAGAGATGTTCTTTAAAACAGGGAAAGAGCTTGAGTTAACGCAATATGTGAAAAACCTTGAAAGAAATTATCCTGATGGCAACCCCGAAATCGCTTCATTAATGATTTCATTGATCACTGGATATACTGATATACGTTTTTATCCAGCCCAAGAATTACCACAGATCGCCAATATTGATACGAAAAATCACCAACTTGCCTTATTGCTTGCGTTGGCTGCAAAAGATAAAGATGCAATAGATAAGATCAAGGATCAATTCATTAATAATAAAGACTTAGAATCTTGCCTGTTTTTAATCGAAGGTATTAAACAATTCCGGGGTAGCTTATCACCAGAAATCAAAAGAAACCTTGGAGCTTCATTGATCGATCGCATCGACGCACTTTTAGCCAGCAAACAGCTACCTACTGATTTTGATAATTATTTGATTGATCCCAAAGCTAAAAACATTTTGGAGAAATTGAATCAAGATGATAAGAAAGGTGCTATTTTAAAACATGCTGCTTTATGTGCTTTGGCTGGTGTAGCTGAGAAACTGACTCAAGAGGAAACAAAAGATTTCCTTTTGCGCCTCAATAATTCCATGCAGACTATATGTGCTTTTGATGATGGTGAGTTATCCCAATTTGCAAAAGAATCCACGATGGAAGCAACAAAAGAGATTTTAAATAAATTAGACGGAACTATTGCTTATGTAATCAAGATAGGTGATTTTAAGCTGGACTTAAGCTCTGAAGACAAAGAGCTAAAGATCAGGGACGCATTAAAAAATCGCACTGGAAATGCACCTTATCTATTTATTCAAAATGAAGCTGGAGATTTTTTTTACCATACAGCGAATCAGACAAGACTACTGGATGAGCAACAAAAACAACTACTTAATTTAACTGCTACACAAAGTGCTGTGTCACTGGAGCCATTTCAGAGGCTACAGGGAACTTTACCAGCACAAGAACGGGATCACATTTTCGAACCGGCTTTAGAAAGCGAAATCGGAAAAATATTTGATAATTGTCTTAGCAGCTCACTTGATTGTTATAATTATCTGAAAAAAGATATTTCCCCAAGCAATTTTCAGAAGGAATTAGCAGCACAAATGGCGGTAGGAAAGGTGCTGGAAACATTAAGAAAAACTGTAACCAATGAAGGATTAGCTCAATACTTAAAAGAAGAAAATATACTGGCTAAGTCTGAAATAGAGAAGAATTTGCAATTAATAGCCTATGCAGATTATCTATCAAATACAGTAAAACCAAGTCTAAATGAGATAATGGTTTTGGCGAATGAGCTTAACAATCTTAAAGGTAGGCAAGACTCATTAGTGAAGAAGGGTAAGCTGGATGAAGCGAAACAATTAGAGGGTTTAATATCAACGATTACAAAAATTCAACATGAAATGTTCAATCATTATGTGGCTCATCTGGAATATAATGAGGAAACTGAAAACGAGATTAATAACCTACAATACTTTAAAGATAAGCAACATCAAAATGATAATTTAAAAGAGATTCTAGATGCCTCTCGAGCAGTTCTTACCGATGTAGCTCGTTTACCTGAAACAAAAACGGATGTTTTGAAAGCCATGGCAAGAACAGCCCAAGCTTTGCTAGAACCATCAGATAATGAAAATAAGAAAGAGCTTCAAGCAATAGGTCAAAAATTTAAGTTCACTCCAAGCCTTAATTTGTTAGGAAAAGCCATTTTAGTGCTTTTAAGTACCTTAGCAGCAGGGGTTGGTCTGCTTGTTTCAGGAGGTATCGTCGCAAACCAAACGTATAAAGACTCGCGTCTTTTCAAGGCACTTTATAAAGATACGTTTAAACCTGAATCTGACTCCAACGAGGATAAAAGAGAAGAGGGTTTTTCTAATCAATAAAAATGGGGGTAGAGGAGTTTGCTAGGTCGATTTTGCTAAGAACAGGGGATTAAGTAGTGATCCTGGTTGCAAGCAACCAGACTTGTTTATCCAGCTTCTTATTTGGGGTCAAACGACTCAACCTTCAGAGTAATAATTTGATTTAATAGTTTCATATTGATTAATAAAGCAGTATAATTGCCACTTTTTTACTCATCATGGTGATTTCAATGACAATATTAGCTATTTGTGGACCTATAGGTAGTGATTATAAGGCGTTCAGTGAACAATGTTATTCTTTATTAAATAAAAAGTGCACTACCTTAATTGATAGTTCTGCTTATAATTCTATCGATTCATTATTATCTGCAATCGAAAGTGCGCAGGGCGATGTCATTGTTTTTGGGGCAGATATTTTTTTGGATGAACAATTACGCGATAAATTTGATGTTAAGGTGTTTCTTGAATTGGATTCAGATCTGTGCCTGAGTAACTATATAAAATCATTCGCTTCAAGCGATACCTTTGATCTTGAAAAACAACTGAAAAATTACGAAAGTCAGATTAAACCGCTGAATGAAAAAATAAGAGTATCCTCTAAATGCGCAGCTCTGCGTCGCCCACAGGCAAGCGCAAATGATGTATTAATTGACTTGCTGATTAATGCAGAAGCTCAAACCTTAAAGCAATGCCAAACTCCATCTACTTCTCTGCCGCGAGATATGTTCTGGCAACCTGCATCTTTATCTGTGGTGAAACAAACAAATGATAAAGTGGAAACTCCAAATCAGATGTTTATCTAAAAATACGCCTGGTTGCTCGCAACCAGGGTTTACCAAATAATTTTCTTGATCAGGGGCTGGAATTATAAATTAATATCTTGAGAGGTTATATTAATTTCTTCTCCTGCCTGTCTTGCGACAACCAGAGTATATTCGGGAACCTCAAGCCAAGTAGTTGTGTCCTCAGTCAAAGGTTCAGAAGCAATAATAATGCTTTTTTTAGGACCTGCTTTCATTTTGTATTCATTATCATACAATCCATAACTATCCCCGAAGGTATACCATAATGAATGATAGCCGGAGTGGGCGGAGGGAGATGGATCATCGGGTTCTGGCCATCCATAATCCAGAACAAATCGAGTGGCAGCAATAAATTCGCCATTCGTTATAAATAGATTAACTGGTGAATTAATTCTTATATTTCTTTTTTGACGAACATAATGAAGTATTTTTAAAGTTTCAATAATTGCCTTAATAATATCTTCAGTTTGATAATTGCCTATGGGGCTGGGTAGCTGGGATAAAAAAATAGAATAAATCCATTCACTATCTGTAGTCCCATGAATATGTTTTTCATATTCAGGATCAATGTATTCGAGTAAATCATAACGCATTATTTCAAACTCACTTAGCGATCCGTTATGGGCAAGCACCACATTCGAACCTGAAAAAATGAATGGATGTACATTTTGATTCGAGATAATCTGTTTTTCGTGATAAGAAACTCCTCGTAAATGCGCTAACATACAATAAGGCGAAATTTTAGAGGCGAGGTTATACAGATTTCCATCGTAAAAAGGCAATTGCGTTGTTTTATACAAATAAGGCAATTGGGGGTTAGGTGACGTATGGTCCCATGCGGCCATACCAAATCCTGCCAGATTAAGTAAATGGGACATATATTTGGGATTATAACTTTGTTTGATAAATGAATTATCTGGCTTATAGAGCAGTTCTTCAACCAGGATCGGTTTACCAAGGTAGGTTAATATTCTGCACATATCATGTTACCTATTATAGTTCTCTATATGGAGTCTTATATCCAGTTTATAAATGGATTTTTTCAGCGCTACCAGCGAGCCAAAAATTAAATTAAATAATTTATACCAAAGCTGGGGATTGCTTTCTTTAATCCGTTGTATGGTTGCTTCAGTCAGCTTACATAAAATGGTCTGTTCGCAGGTAACAAATGTAAAATGAAACGGTACATTTTTTTCAATGCAACCAATGCTGGCAATTAATGTTCCCGGGCCAATCACCGAGAGTTTAGCGAGTTTGCTGTCTTGTATAATGCATGATTGAATCGCACCATAAATAACCAAGTAGCATGAGGCTGTGTTATCCCCTTCATTGACCAGTTTACAATTCTTTGGCGCATTCAAAATAATGAACTGTTTGAGTAAGATATCAATTTCATCTTGAGTAAATGATTTAAGTGAAAGTAGATTTTCTATTTCGCGCTTATCGATTTTACTTTCTTCAAAAATAATTTTTTTGGGTTGATTTAATGAATGAATAATTCTTTCAAAAAATGACAAACTTGTCATATCCGAATTAGAAATAAAAGAAGTAATGATGTCATGTATTGTTTTTAAACGGTTGCAAATCTGTTGGGCAACAACCTGTAATATTTTATATCGTGTTTCCGGAAAATCATCAGCAAGCAATTCAAAGTAACTACTTGATATATGGATACAGAGAACTGCATCAGATGCTATAAAAGATGTAGATGAAGCTGTATTTTCAATAAGACTATTTACCGTAAAAAAATAACCTGGCTGGAGCATTTCCATATTGGTGACGCCTTCGCTCATTATTTGTGCGGTTACACGAACCGTACCTTCAAGAATGACATAGACTCCATCTGCTTTTTTTCCTTGATGCACAATTGTTTCACCTGCGGTGAATGAAGAGATTTTAGCGTGTTTTAGTAGGAGCTCCAGCTCAAGCGGGTCCAGAAAGTCACCTATGATGCGTGTCAGCTGTTTATTAAGATTTAACTCGTTTTCATCCGATTCAATAACCATATTATCCATTGATATATCCTCAGTAATGATATTCTTGCTGTTTCATCTCTTCGGACCATATTCGGCATTGCTCTTCAACAACTTTAGGTAAGGAACCTACTTTTTTCAATATTTGTAGGAGCACAAAGGAATCATTAATTTTATTGGTTACCTCATCCAATAACTGGGCCACGTAGTCAGAATTTCCTAATTGACTCGTATATTTTTTTATTTTCTCAGCCGTATCAAATATGTCGTCAACAATTAAACCATGCTTCATTGTGTAAGGATTAATAAAAGTACCGTCGAAACCATAACGACTGGCCTCAAATCGGTTTTGATTATAGAGATAATACAGGTCATTGCTTACTTGCGTGGGCCTTTCTTCCAATAAATAAATGGCCAGAGCCTGAATATAGGCGGTAATTAAAATGACTTTTTTGATGGTTAAGGGTGTATCGAAAACCCTAATTTCAACCGTGCCAAATTCGGGTTTGGGTCTGATATCCCAATAAAAATCTTTCATGGATGTGATAATACCCAGGCGTCGCATTTTATAAAAATAGTCCGAGAATTCGTTCCAGTTGATTAAATAAGGTATAACACCGCTTAACGGAAAGGCATTAAACATTATAGAGCGGGATGAACAAAAGTTGGTATTAACACTCTGATAAAAAGGCGAGGAGGCTGAGAGGGCAATTAATTGAGGTACATATCGCGAGAGCGCGTGGGTAAGATAAAGTGCATTCTCCGAGTTTCCGCAGCCTATATGGATATGCTGACCAAATTCAGTCGCCATTTGGGATAAAAAGCGATATCTCCTTGAAATACTTTTATACCTTAATGTCGGAAATATTTTCTGCATGGCCCAACTTTGAAAAGGATGGCTTCCGCCGCCGCACATAGCAATCCCAAGGCTAGATGCTTGCTCTAACAAATAGGCTTTCAATTCAAATAATTCCTGTGACATGGTTTGTGGGGACTGATGGATCGAAGTATTAATTTCAATCATGCTTTGCGTTATCTCAGGTTTGATTCTTACCTGATTCGGGCCGGTTTTAATATTTCTAATCAGCTCCTTGGCTTTGGAAATTAACGAATACGATTTCGGATCAATAAGTTGAAGTTCCAATTCAACACCAATTGATCCAACTGAGGATTTTTTAAAACGAAGATTTCTCATAAATCTCCTTGGGAAAATAATTCCTTTTAGTTAATTATAATCTAAATAAAGGATGCTGCTGGGATTTATTGCTTCATATTAATGATAATTTTCAGCTTCCGTACGCGCTTATTTTGCAGTGTATACGAGTCCAACTGCTTGACACGTTATAATTTGTGGTCCAAATTGATTATTAATTGTCCACTCAAGGATGGTAATGGATACATTACAATGGTTAGCTCATCTCATCCGCTTCAATTCGATTTCCAACATGGCGAACCTGGAACTCATTGAAACAATAGATGACTGGTTTAAGTTACATCATATTCATTCGCAAATTATACCTGGCCCGACAGAATCCAGAGTTAATTTATTTGCAACAATTCCTGCAAGTAATGGGCAAACAGAGGGAGGTCTTCTTCTGTCAGGTCATACCGATGTGGTCCCTGTAGGAGGGCAAATATGGAATACAGATCCTTTTGTAGCCACAAGGTCTGATAATAAAATTTATGGTCGCGGTGCATGTGATATGAAGGGATTTCTTGCGGTAATTCTCGCTCTTGTTCCCGAGTTTAAAAAGTTGAACCTGTTGAAGCCGATACACTTTTCATTTACTTGTGATGAAGAAATAGGGTGTGTCGGTATAGATTATTTAATTGATTTTTTTAAAAAAAATGACATTCGGCCAGAGGGGTGTATTGTTGGGGAGCCTTCTAATATGCGACCAATAATAGGCGGAAAATCCAGAAAGCTTTATCATTGTCAGATACAGGGAAAAGCGGTTCATTCTTCTCTTGCTTTTGAAGGATGTAATGCAATCGAGTATGGGAGTCGTTTAATTTCTTATATTAATTCTATCGCTCGTTATGTAAAAGAAAATGGGCCGTTTGATAATGATTATGATTGTCCGTTCAGTACAATAACCGTCAATATCGTCAGTGGTGGCAATGCAACGAATGTAATTCCTGGAGTTTGTGAATTTATTCTTGAAGTGCGTTATATCAATCAATTTCTCATTGAAAATTTTCGCAGTCAAATTGAAAATTATATTAATAATGAGCTACTGCCTGAGATGAGAAAAACCTACTCCGAAGCAATGATTTATTTTGATGAAACCTCTGATGCACCTGGATTTCGTGCTCTTGAGGATTCATCGATCACGAGGATAGTTCGTGTAGTAACAGGAATAAAGGAGCGCTTAAAAGTTTCGTATGGAACGGAAGCGGGAATAATTCAAAATGCGCATATCCCTACGGTTATTTGCGGGCCTGGTGATATTAAACAGGCACATAATCCTAATGAATTTATAACGATAGAACAACTTAACCTCTGTGAAAAAGTAATAAAAAATGTAATTACTTTTTTCTGTAGTGAGCCCCAAAGCAGTGAAATGTAAATACACCCTGGATTTATTTTATTGATTACGGATGCGGTAAAAATAACATGCCATATCCTTATAATGCCCTTTTTTATAATACTTCATACCGCATTTTTGCATGACCCGGAATGATGCAGTATTCTTCCTGTCGGCATAGGCGATAATATACTCTGTTTCTATGTTCTTCCTTGCCCAGCGCAAAAGCCCTTTTAATATTTCGGTAGCATACCCTTTATGCCAAAATTTTTGATGTAAGAGATAGCCTACCTTTATTTCTCCAGATTCGAGCTGGTTGAAATAGGATTCTCCTACAAATTCGTCATTAGATAGCTTAAAAATAACAAAACAGGGCAAATGCTTCTCTTCATAATCAACCAGACATTCATCAATATAATCCTTAATGTCTTTATCGTTTAAAAGACCTTCAGGAAAAAACTCTTTAACTGCTGGATCTCTTTCTATAAGTTTTAAATGTTTGTCATCCCCTTTTTTAATTAAGCGCAAACCAAGATGTGGGGTTTTTATCAAATAGTTTTCCATAACGTACCTGCAATAGAAGATGTAAATATATATATACATCTTAGTACACTAATGATTGTAATAATTATTTTTTACTACTTTTATATGCTTAAGATCGGAGCTGGATTCTGCGCATAAAGCGCAGAACGTAAGCTTTTGTGATTATCTGAATGGAGGTATTTTGATTTTATGTCATGCCCCCTGCCTACTTTCCCTCCCCACGACTTATTCATGGGTAGTCCGTTGGATTCAGCTCAGGTAATCACTCATGGATGATTCCGTGGGCAAGCACAGCAAAATGGTAGAAAATAAGACAATAACAGCTAAACTTAAATGAGTAACTGAAGGTGTTGAATGGAATTTTATTCGATTTTTATCAAAAGAATTTTTCCACCTAATCTCTTTAAGGAGTATGGAATGCAAACAAATCGAGGTGTTATTTATACCGGTAAAGGAACGGTTCAAGTTGATTCAATCGATTTCCCAAAATTTGTTAATCCTAAAGGAAGCAAAATTAATCATGCAGTGATACTCAAAGTGATCTCTACTAATATTTGTGGCAGTGATCAGCACATGGTGAGAGGAAGAACGACAGCCCCGGTAGGAATGGTTTTAGGCCATGAAATTACAGGTGAAGTGATTGAAGCAGGATCAGATGTTGAGTTTATCAAGGTAGGCGATCTTTGCTCTGTTCCCTTTAATGTTGCTTGTGGACGTTGCAAAAATTGCAAAGAACAATTTACGGACGTATGCCTCCATGTAAATGATTCGCGTGCTGGAGGCGCTTATGGCTATGTTGATCTCGGCGGCTGGATTGGAGGGCAAGCAGAATATGTCATGATTCCGTACGCAGATTTTAATTTATTAAAATTTCCTGATAAAGATCAGGCCCTAGCAAAAATTCGTGATTTAACGTGTCTGTCTGATATTTTACCTACGGGTTATCACGGCTGTATCAAAGCGGGTGTTAAATCAGGATCAACTGTCTTTATATCGGGTGCGGGCCCTGTTGGTCTTGCGGCAGCTGCTTCTGCATTTTTCCTTGGCGCAGCTGTGGTCATTATTAGTGATGTCAATGAAGATCGGCTAGCTCATGCCAAAAGCTTTGGCTGTCAAACGGTCAATCCCTCTTTGGATGTGTCTATGTGTGAACAAATCCAGCAAATTTTAGGAGTGCCTGAAGTCGACTGCGCTATTGATTGCGTTGGGTTTGAAGCGAGAGGCCATGCTGCAGATGGAAAAACGATTGAAGAGCCTGCTGTGGTGCTCAATCAATTGATGGAGGTAACCCGGGCAGCTGGTGCCATTGGCATCCCAGGTTTATATGTCACAGAAGATCCAGGTGCTGTAGATAAAGCTGCAAAAAAAGGTATTTTGAGTTTGCATCTTGGTACAGGTTGGGCAAAATCACTGTCATTTGCCACAGGTCAGACGCCAGTAATGAAATATAATTATGGTCTAATGATGGCTATTTTAAACGATCGACTTCCAATAGCAAAAGCGGTCAATGTTTCTGTTATTACTTTAGATGAGGCACCCCGTGCTTATGTTGAATTTGACCGTGGTGTGCCTAAAAAATTTGTTATTGATCCTCATAAGTCGTTTTCATAAGTTTAAAGTGTCTTTAGTTATCCTTATTCATGCAATGATAGATAAGGGTGACTCGTCATACCAAACATGTTTTAAGTTGAGAAGGCAGTAAATTGTTCCTATACCTATAGTATAGAGTTTGAGAAAAGGACTTTAACTATGAAAAAAGCACACGTGACTGTGGATGAAATTGTAGATGCTGCACTCTCTCTTGCGGAACAAACTTCATGGGAGAATGTGAGGTTATTTGATATTGCCAAACGACTTAACGTGAATCTAGAGGATATTCGCTCTTGTTTCCGTGAAAAAAATGAGTTGGTAGACGCTTTTTTCGATAGGGCGGACAAAGCAATGCTGGCAAGAGCAGAGCAACCAGAAATAATGGAACTAAATACCTCAGAGCGTTTACATAAACTCTTAATGGCTTGGTTTCAAGTATTGCAAAGCCATCGCAATGTGGTGAGACAAATGCTTTGGGCGCAACTGGAGATGGGACATATTCATGTGCAAATTCCCGCACTTTTGCGAGTGAGCCGAACAGTACAATGGTGGAGAGAGGCAGCGCAACGCGGAGCAACTTATTATCACCGTGCTATTGAAGAGACAGGTTTGACGCTTATTTTTCTAATGACTATGGCTTATTGGTCACAAGACAATTCGAAAGAAGCCATCAACACTAGCCGGTTTTTGCAAAAAAAGCTTTCCCAAGCACACGGTTTTAAGGAAAAAGCTAAGGATTTATGCGGCCTTGCTCCTGGGAGTGGTTCTTCTCGTGAAATAAAATCTGATGATAGCGACATTATATTTCGGTAATGCAGCAAGGATGCAGAATTTTGGGCACTGCTCTATGTATCCGCTTTAACCTTGCCAAATAGAATGTTCCTGATTTTTCTTCTATATTCATTTTTATTAAGGGCGTTATTAAGGATAAGAACATGATAAGGATATTAATGTGTCTAGGTCTTGTTTTAAGCTGCAATTTACTCATTGCAAACACTATCCCACAATCGGGTACTAACTTAACTCCATGTTTCAACATGGATGAAGTAGAACGGGTTGGAAAACAAGTCAATGAACTTTTACGCCATGAGTTTTGCGAAGAAAAAATTGATCCCCAAAAATTTGCATCGATGAGCCAAAATATTTTGGCAAAGATCATGACTGAATCTTTTTTAGGGGTGGCTCCACCAGAAAATTGGCAGCAATTAACCGATGACATTATAAAAAACTGCCTTGAAAATAAGGAGCTGTGTAAAAAAGAAGCGCGGAAAGAGTTTGAAACATGTATCAAACCTAAAATACCATTGATCTTGGTGCAAGTAGGGCCTTGGTTTGCTGAACATTGTTCCCAATTAAACAAGTCATTAATTCAGCAATGGCCAGATAAAAAAGCAATCCTTGAAAAAACAATTAATGAAAACAAGGCTTCAGAGAGTGCTTTGTAATTTAGTTGAAACAAAATAGAAAATAAAATGGAGATGATAATAAGGACATAATCATTTTTGGATTAAATTGATCAATTATAGTATAATTTGAATATTTTTTATCTTTGGAAATATTCAATGAAAAAAATGGTTCTCAATTTTTTGATTCTTTTCACAATAATCACCTCACCTCTTTCTTATGGTCAAACTAAAAATAACGCTACTGTTTCTGGTTGGCCAAACTACCTAGCCATGGGAACCATAACAAACGGAGCACTGCAAGAACCGACTAATATTCGCATCGATTCAGTGTTTACCTACAATGGTGCTGGTGGTGATGGGGATCCTGGAAAAATTGAAACCCCTTATAAAATTTGGAATATGATTAACATGGCCAAAAATATAAAAACGAATACGGGCTATCCTGTTAATCCTGTTTTAGTGGAGTACGGCTGGCAACTCAGTGGGGGCTGGAATACAGACAGCGTGACTCATGTAGATGATCTCACAAAACATTTCTTTAATCTCATGTTTTTGTCTAAAACGTTGGAGGCTAATGCGTACAGCAATACGGGAACCTTTGGCACCATATTATTAAACCCAGATATGCTTGGCTATTTAGGAAATACAAATCGTGTGGAGACAGTTCAGTCTTTATATATACCCGTTGGCCAAGCGCTTGCGAATGCTTATTGCATGATGGCTAAAAAAATGGATTACACCAATTGCACCTATGGTTGGGATAATAAACCGGTCATGGCTCAGGGTACCCCAACGGATTTGTTGGTATGGTTAAAGTCTAAAACGGATAATTATACTGCGGGTCAAGCTTTTTCCACTTGTGTTAATGATTATGTGATGCCTCAGTGTATCGCGGCAACTCCAAATAATAACATTCCCGATTTCTCAGATAATTTTAATGGTTGGTTACAAGCCCAAAACTGGATGGCCAAATACTTTGGACCGTATGTTGCCCTAGGCGTTCATGAAAATATTTCCGCGGCGCCTGAAGGGGGATGGTGGATTCATCAGGGAGCAACGGCAGTTCAACCCTATGTTGATAAGGTTTTGGCCGATTTAAAACGCTTTGAATTATTTAGCAGTAAATACAAGCCTGATTTTATTTATTTTGATCGTTATGGCGCTGATGATTACAGTAGTAAATTTCCCAGTTTACTTATGAATCAGGCAACGTTTTACAATGATGCTGCATGGCAAAATTTTCTAACAATGACTAAAAAAATTAGTGAAGGGCTAGGACAACAAGCAGGAAAAAATTACATACCTGCCATGTTATGGCAAATCCCAGCGGCCCATATCCCTACACAAAATGAGCCTGTTTTAGAAGCTCATGAAGAAGGTTCTGCTCCGGTATATTTTTTTGGTGACCCAAACTTACAACCGGATTTAAGCAATATTGTTTCCTGGGTTAATGTTGATATTGCTCATTTACCCAATGGTTACAGTTTGTGTGCTGGTAAAAATGCGAGCCAGTGCTTGACGTTAAATAACTTCAATTGGGCTCACAATAACTCTGACCAATTAAAAGCAGCAGTTGATGCGCATATATTTTCAATTTTGTGGGGAGCTGGTGCTTTTGCAACCGGGGTTTGGGAAGTGCCAGGGACAACTTTTCCAGATAATGGATGGATGGCAAAAAAATTGAGGATTTATTATAAAAATCCTCAAACCTTCTAAAGGTTTTATCCCCACCACCTACGTACTGTGACTGGTTCCTGAGAGAACCTCGTGAATTTAACCTCCTACGTACCGCGCATAAAGCCTGAGAGATAGACAAAAAAATTTGGTTTAAGGCATTGAAATATAGGAATAATGGTATTGAAAGTGCATGACGGATTATGATCCAATAGAGTTCCACAACAATAAGAGATCGACGTCATGCACCTGATGCAATTATTACACAAAACATTAGCAAAAGAATTACCTTTTATTCATAAATCACGCTTACACAATTTAATCATGGCTTCATCGACGTTAATTAAGGTAAATAAATTAACGCTGACATCGCTTGGCCGTCATTTGCCTCATACTAAAGTTAAGACTCGCAGCAATATAAAAAGGATAGACCGCTTATTAGGGAATACGCGATTACAAAAAGAAGCGATTGAATTTTATAGGACAATGAGTCATTATCTACTAGCAGCACAAAGACGCCCCTGGATTCATGTTGATTGGAGCTGTATATGTTCGCAGACTAAACTCTATTTATTGAGAGCCTCCTTGTCGATGCAAGGACGCTCGATTGTGATTTACGAAGAATGTCATCCACAGAAAAAACAAAATAACCATCAAACTCATAAAGAATTTTTAAATAATCTAAAAGCTATTTTACCGAGCTCTGTACAACCTATTATTGTTACCGATGCGGGATTTAGAGCGCCTTGGTTTTCCTATGTTCGAGCGCTTGATTGGGATTTTTTAGGCCGATTACGCCATAAGAATGCGATATATTTAGAGGCTACAGCAACTTGGCAATTAAGTCATATCTATTATGAACAAGCCACAGCCAAACCTAACTACTTGGGGCAGGGCCTTCTTACAGAGAAAGAACAAATCCCTGCTCACTTTATACTCTATAAAGGCCTCTCTAAAGGTCGTCATAGAGTGAATCAATACAAGAAAGGTAGGCGTGATGCAATGAGTAAACGATATACTAGAGCTCATCATGAGCCTTGGTTATTGGTCACTTCATTGACCTCAACAAACACCGCTGAATACGCTGTGAATATTTATCGGCAACGCATGCAAATAGAAGAAAATTTTCGTGATACAAAATGTACTCGTTATGGGTTTGGATTGAAAGAAAGTCTTTCTCGTTCTCCTCAAAGAATGAGCATATTACTGCTTATTGCTGCTATCTCTACTTTTGCTTGTTGGCTTGCTGGCATTTTTACCAAGCGTAAAGGATATGCATCTTCCTTTCAGGCTCACTCTTCAAAATTCACCAACATTTTATCCCTGGTCTATTTAGGGCGCGAAGCTCTCAAAAAAGGAATCTCTCTCAAAGTAAAACAGTTTCAAAATTTATTACCTCTACTCTCTGAGCTAAATGCCACAACACAGACCCCCACTACAGTCTTTCTTTGAATTTTGTGGGGATCGTACAGGCATAAAGCGCGGTACGTAGAAAGTTGAGCCTATTTCATTTAAAAACATAAAGTTACATTCTGGTTTCGCGTGGTTCTCTCAGGAACCAGTCACAGTACGTAGGTGGTGGGGAGTAGCTATTCAGGGAGTATGTTTGAATCTTGGTGAACGGTTGGATTTGAGCGCAGGTTGCGCGAAAATGATGCTGAGGAAACGTAGCATACATCAGTATGTGAGGCTTCCGAAGCATTATTTTCGCGCAAGATGCGCCAAATGCAGCTGTTCGGTGAATGGGGCATGAACGCTTACGGTGGGGATGGCGGTAGATGGTATGTGGGAATGAATTGTCACATACAGCCTACTTATTAAATGTAACTTTCTATGTTATTACTCTTAGTCTAAAATTGATTACATTGAGACAGGGTAACGATTAATGAAAAAGTCCGTTCAGATAGGATCAAATTTATTTTTAATCATAATGGGTTTGTTATTTGTCATCTTGATGGCTTTAAAAAAGCTCCTGATTCCTGCTACCTCTTAATTATTCGGTGAGCAACTTATGTCTTCTCCGTACTAAATTTTTTATAAAAGTAAATTGGCTCCAAAAGGTCCCTTCCATCCCAGGCAATTCGATAAATTTATAAGTAAAGGTCGCTGCCGGAATTAATATGATGCCAACGCTAAAACAAGTCATGAATTTTTGTATTGGATGGGCGAGTAGTGCCATAGGGTGCATTGAGGCAAATAGTGCAACAGGGAATACTACAAGGTATTGAAGAAGATAAATACTGTAGCTTATCCGGCCAAGAAAGAGTAAGGGTTTATAAGTTAATATTTTAGGTTCTGCTATAAGAATGCTGAGAAATAAAACACCTGCTAGAAAAAAGTGTTTGAAATCGAATTGGCCGGATGTTATGAGAGATAAGAGAAGCGCTAATAAAGCCATAGCCCCCAAAAAGGGTTTTATCTTTGAATCCTGTAAGCTTGGATAATGATACATTAACCATGCGCCAAAACTTCCAATGATAAAAAACGGCCATGACGCATTGCCTAAAGAGTATAAATCACGAGAAGCTACTAGAAGAACAGATAAAACGATTGTAATCGCCATGAATGTGGACTGGCGATATAGAAAATATAAAGGGGGTAGGACTAAATAAAATTTCCATTCATAACTTAAAGTCCATGCAATACCAATAAAGGACAAGGCATTGATACTACCAAAATAGAGTACTCCATCACCTAAAAAGCCATATGAAAATATATCGATAATTCCTTGAAAATGAAGAGAGAAGTCATTCGATGTTTTTACGGAGAGGTAAAAACATACAAGAATAGTTATTGAGGCAACAAAAAGGTAAAGAGGAACTATTCGCCTTACCCTGGCCATATAAAAAGAAGCGGGGTTAAGTTTATTTTCTAAAGCTTTTTTAGTAAATAAGTAGGCAGTTAAAGCAAAAAATAACTGTACACTAATAAACCCTATGCGATTTCCAATTATGGGGGTGCCGGTGATACCAAAATAAGCAAGTAAATGATGATTCACGTGACACGCTACAACACCCAATGCAGCTAACCCTCTTACACCATCTAAATGCTGATATCGATGATCTTTAGCATCACTTATATTGAAGAGACGCTTACAAGGTAATGCTATAATGAATGCTATAGCAAAAAATCCAATAAAAAAAAGAGCCTGAATAATTTGATGCATAATTCTTGCTAAGCCTTAGCTCAATGAGTTACGGCAATTTACTTGAATAGAATAAAATATTCAATGCGTATGAAGGTGGATTTTTATTGACCTGTAGAAAATTTTTTCATGAATTAACGAGCACCGCAATACTATAGCGGGGTTAGAGCCGCTTTGCTAAGTTTTTGGGTAGGGAGTTAGCATTGCATCGGAGCCAATTCAGTATAGCTGGCTGCTAATTCATCCAATGCCTGGCCGCTAACTCGATGTACTGTCCATTCGTCCATTGGTTTTGCACCAAGCTTTTCATAAAATTTAATCGCAGTTTCATTCCAATCCAATACCCACCATTCAAAACGCCCACAGTCTCTATCCTTAGCTAACTTAGCGAGAAAGGCCAACATAATTTGTCCTATTCCCTGACCACGTGCTTCGGGCTTCACATATAAATCCTCCAAATAAAGGCCTGGTTTTGCTAAAAATGTTGAATAGTTGTGAAAAAATAAAGCAAAACTAACTGGTTTTTTATCGAGATAGCCGATAATTACTTCACCATAAGCTTTAGAGCCAAATAGGGTCTTCAACAATTGTTCTTCGGTAGCAACTACCTCATGCAGTAATCGCTCATACTCCGCTAATTCTTTAATAAATTGTAAAATTAAGGGTGCATCGGATGCTGTTGCAAATCTAATTTTTAAATCGTGACTCATGATCTTTTCTCTGCTATTTCACTTTAGGTGGTTATTCCTATCTTAGCTGATTTCTTAATTTATTAGGACACGCAAGAAGCTCATGCGCATCGTAGTGTTCAATAAGTGATTGATTTTTTATCTATTTGATGTTATAATACCCAGATTATTTTAGCCGCCATTCCTTGTTTTTAGAGGGCCTGGCTTGGTTTCAAAATAGAAAAAATCAAAAAACGTCTGTTTCCCGGGAGTAAGTCATGTGGTTCACTTTTGCTATTCTTGCCGCCATCTTATGGGGATTTAATTACGCGTTGGCTGAAAAAATATTACACAGTATTTCACCGAGTACATTATTGGCATTGGAAATGATAATTGGGGCTATATTGTTTACCTGCATTTCTTTTTTTACCACCATGAAAAGAGACGTTGAAATATTAACCACTGATTCTGGCCTACTGTTATTAACAATCGTCGAGATTGCCATTGTACTCATCGCCAGTTATTTCATCGCAGCTTCCATTAATCTTAAAAATGCTACGATTGCAGGTATTGTCGAATTAACTTATCCCATATTTACCATTATTTTTACTTGGTTTTTATTTAATCAAGCGCACGTGAATTTTTCAGTCATTGTGGGTGGACTTTTAATTTTCATCGGTGTTTTGGTCATCAGCTTGGCATAAAAACTTAAAGATATTGGCTCATTAAGAGTCTAACTTAATATAAAAGATATTGATCTTATTAAGTTACTTGTGGTGAATTTTTGTATGAGCCTTGAAGTGGTGGTCCCACGATTTAGTTGTAAGCTACGAGATAAAGTTTATCCACCGTTTGCAAATATTTATCCATTTATTTCTCAAATCTGATTTGTTGTTCTGCCTGTTTATTTATTTATTGCTGCAGTATTATGTGTCGAAGGCAAAATAGGAGTAACAACAAAAGGATTAGTCAATGAAGGCAAAAATTATACAAAAGCAAATTAAGTTATATGATCAAAACAAAGGATATTTTAGGACGCTTAAGGATGAGCCGCATATTAAAGAGTTACGTGAATTTTGTAATAACAAACTTGAAGGTATTGATACCTTATCTCCATCGTTACTTTTAGAATTAGTCACTATTTTGATTGGTAAGAAGGATAGAGATGGAGATTCAGAGAGCAGCCGTATCTTTAGAATGCTTGTTAATTATTTTGGTGGTTATGAAGCATTAGATTGTTTAAATAATCAGAAACAACTGTCAGTAGAGCATGTGGTGTTTTTGAAGAAAAATGCCAAGCATGCCAAAGAGTTAGCACCATTGTTGGCTTCTATTAGCAAAAAACTTTCTCCATCTATCATGACAATCGTTCTGCATGCAGCAGAAATGATGTCAGAACCAGAACAATTAGTAGAGATATTCAAATATTTTAGGCAATTAGCATTCGCCGAGGATGCTTTTCTTTATTTTGAAACACTGGGTGCTCTTAATCGTTACGGCATAAATACAGATGATGTGGTCCCACTATTAATTGACGTGAAACAGCTTTTTAGCAAGAAGCAGGCATTGGAAACATTATTCAGGATTAACCCGCAATTATTCAATCTTGATAATGTGATCAATATTCTGAAATTACAAAATCCTTATCATTTTTATAAGTTGTTAGAACTTCTTCCTCATACGCAAGATAGCTTGAATAAGTTGTTTGTTGTTGATGGCATACTCGATAAGTGTTCTTTTGCCGAAGAAATTATCAAGAATTTTAAAAGCGCTGGTTGGGATCCACAGCCTTATTTGACCTATATTTTAAGTGTCGATAGAAAGGGATTCGATATAGAATGTGCCACGGGTAAGCTAAAGGAAATGACTATCAATCCTGAACTACTTCCCTTGATTTTAGAAACACTATTTGTTCGCTCTAATGAGAGTATGGCATTAGTCAATGCGGTGACTCTCTTAAATCAAGAGAACCTGGAAGAGGATGTGTTAAATTTGGCTTTTGCCACTAATTATCCTGATCGCGTTGCTGAAGCAGTAGTAGCGCTTAAAAAGGCGACACTTTTCAATAATCAAACAACGGATGTTATTTGTTCTCATCCTGAACATGCTTTTGGATTAGCACAGGCGATGATTCAATTGAGCCGCCTCGACTGCTCTGTTAATGCAGCGTATGACGGATTAGATCAATACCCTCATAGTGCAGACAAGGCAGCAAATGTTATTGAGTACTTACAAGCAAATTCGCTGATACATAATTTGAATAATAAATCTGAAGTGAGTAAAGGAAGAATTAAACTGTCTACGGATATGGTTGTTGCCGCAGTGTGTAAAGCCGAATTAACGGATGACTCCTTGCTTAAATTATTCGAAATGATGAAGGCAGCGAATCTCTTAGATATATATAATCTTGATAAGTTAATACACAAGTTGAAATATGTTAAAACGCTGGCTAGTGCTGCACGATGTTTGGCGAACAGTAATCAATTGGATCAATTAAATTTTGATAGCATAATCAGCGATCCGATTAATTCTATAGTCTTAGCAGAGAATTTAGGAGGTTCCCCTTGCTCGCCTTCATTACCTAAGGTGATAGATGAAGGTGCTCAGGATTTTGTAGCAATCCGAAAAGCTGCAAAAATCTTGGCATTAGGACAAAGACAGGGGCTTTTTTTTCCTAAGCTAGAGCCAGAAAAACTTCAAACTTTCGAAAAAACGACACATCGAAAAATGGCTGCCATACAAAATGAAGCAATGATGAAAATTGCTCAGTATACAAGTGAACATCATCTAGAGAGAGCTACGGAGCATCATATAGCGAATAGTTTTTATTTTTCTGTATTGCATCCGAAGTAAGAAATAAAGCTGCTTATGATTATGCGCGGGAAATCATGTCACTTAATGGGATAATGCTTGATGCTCAAGAAGGATTTACAGTATTTATTGAAAAGCGCAAACCCCATTGGAATGAAAAATGAATGTATCACTACAGCGAAAGTTAATCCATTTCTAATCGTGTTCAGTGAGACATGTAGACGGTTACTCCTATACTCAACCCCCTACGTGCCGTGCATAAAGCGCGATACGTAGGGGGAAATTTCGCGTGGATTGCTCAGGCCTTGTCCGCGACATCTAAAGAATCTTAAATAAGTTTATGTTGTACTTATGTTATTTCGGTTTTGAGGCCATCTTGCGAAGTTGCTAAAGCCTCACTCACAATTTTACACGCGTGTTCTAGTTGTTCTGATTTAGCCTTCAAATGCTCCATGTGAACTGTGTTTAATGATTTACCCGACCAAAGAGTAGCAAATGTATTTCCCATAGCGCATTTATTTGAAATGATGGGATCGAAATAAAGTGGAGAAAAGATGGCCATACCAAATAATTTTAGTAAGCTGGAAATAACTTCTAGGATGTTTAGCGTATGATGATCTTTGAGGTGTTCTATATCTGTTTTTGTTATTACATCACTTAATTCTTTGGTTTGTTCTAACTTAAATCGAATTGCTTCCTCAATAGAGTGCCCCTCAAATTTTTTCTCTCGAATGACATACAGTTCGCCTAAAAATTTGGTACGTAAATTAATGTCTTCCTCTTCTGTAGGTACATCATTTTTGTGAAGCCAATTATTCTGCCGAAAAAGTTGCTCATCAAGTGCAGAAAAATAGTAAGCAAGAATTGCATTAAAGAGTGTCTTTTCATTAAGCATTGCTGCCAATTGAGACTCTGGAATTTTTTCATAGGCGTCAATCTCGTTGTGTCGTAGTATAGACCGCACTGCAAAGATTATGAGTTCCTCATCAAAATCATGGGGATATTTTGACAGAATTTTTTTTGCAGTTTTTGATATTTTTTTCACTCTTTGCTCGAAATCTTTAGCTTCTTCTGCATATATTTTTGCTAGTGACATCTTACTTCCCCTAAAAGGATTCGTTTAAATTTTCACTAATGATACATTTTTAGCAAATTTAAGTTAAGTAAATCTTTTTAAGAGCATGCATATACCCATTGACCCCGGACACGAGCCCACATCATTGAACTTGCAGTATGAAGGCGGAATTATATTTGCAACATGACGTCAGCGCAACAAATCGTCGACCTTATGCTAGCGTTTACGGCTTGTCAAACTTTTTAGTAACCAACGGAAAAAATCGCGAACGACTTGCCGCACCAGAGTATTTTTACTCATTGTGACGAATATAGACGGTTCGGATGGGGTCGTTTTTTCTTGTGAAGGTGTGGGAGCTTCCATTGTCGTGCTTTGTTTTTTTGCAGCAAGCATTTCGGCAGCAGAGGGTGGATTTTCCCGACGAGAATAGCGTTGATACAAATGAGATTTGTTAAGTATTTGCTGGACTTCGGACTCAGTTAATACACCCATTCTTGACTCTGGCGGCCTCATCAAACAGTGAACTAAGGGGGTAGGTTCTCCTTCCGCGTCAAGAGCGCTCAAAAGTGCCTCACCAATGCCTAAAGAGGTTAACATTTTCTCTGTATCATAGTGGGTTGATGGAGGAAAGTTTTGCGCGACTAATTTCATTGCTTGTCGATCTTTGGCAGTAAATGCACGCAAAGCATGCTGAACTTTCAATCCGAGCTGCCCTAAAACAGCCTCGGGAATATCGTTAGGCGTTTGTGTGCAAAAAATTAAACCTACGCCTTTAGAGCGAATTAATTTAACAATAGTATCTAGTGTACTTAATAAGGCTTTATTGGCATTTTTGAAAATCAGATGTGCTTCGTCAATAAATAAAACTAATTTTGGCTTATCGGGATCGCCCAACTCAGGCAGTTGACGATAAATGTCGGTCAGTAGCTTTAACATAAATGTTGAAAACAACTGTGGTCGATCTTGCATGTCCATTAAACGAATAATGGAAATAATTCCCTGGTTGTTTTCGTTATATTGTAATAAATCCTCAATTTTAAATGCGGGTTCACCAAAAAAATCTTTGCCACCTTGTGATTCCAATTCAACAATTTTACGCATAATGGAACCAATAGAAGTCGCAGCAACGCTGCCATATTGTGATTCAATTTCTGCATTACCCTCTTTACTTTGTACGTATTGCAACAACGCTTTAAAATCATGTAGATCAATGAGCGGCATCGCATTGTCTTTAGCATACTCAAAAAGAATAGTAACAACACCAGCCTGAGTTTCGTTGATTTCTAACATCCTCGAAAACAGTAAAGCACCAAAATCAGAAATAGTTGCCCGTAAAGGAACTCCAGGAACGCTGCTTAGAGTATATAACTCTACAGGGAAACTGCGAGGAGTAAATGGTAATTGTAAGGATTTACACCGCTTTTCAATACCCGGATTGGCTTCTCCTGGCATTGCCAAACCAGAGACATCGCCTTTAATATCCATTACCAGGCAAGGAACCCCAGCTAAGGACAATTGCTCGGAAAGCACTTGTATGGTTTTTGTTTTTCCACTACCTGTAGCTCCAGCAATCAAGCCATGACGGTTAAATGATTTGAGTACGAGATTAACGGGGGCATTTTCTAACACCTTATCCTCAGCAAGAATGCCTCCCAACTGTAAAGAAGCAATGTCTTTGGGGGCTTGGTAAGGAACAGTCAGATCTTCATACATAAAAACATCCTTGTTGCAGTGAATATTTATTAATTATACTCATTATTTTAGATTATTGCTGGATAGGTAATCTTCAAACAAACATTCAAAAAAATGGTTTTTTTGTTTTGAAAAGACTCATTCCATATTACGATTCTTCTCAGCACTATCCAAGTTAACAATATGAAACGACTGGGTTTACAGTAAGCGTGGCCTTTCTAGAGATAGAGGTAAGGGGTATGGGCTTGCTGATTACATCTTTCCCTCATACCTGTTCGGGGGGACTGCGCTTTATGCGCAGTATCCAGAGGTTTGTTTTAAAAACTAAAAAGATCATGAAATAGTGACGGCTCTTCGGGACATGGGAGCCGTTACGGATTGAATGATTGCATTACTTCGTGTTTTGTGTTTCGCTTAAAAAGACTAATTTTATAGTCATTCGTATTATTAAATTATCAATAAGTTTATATTATTTCATTTTTACGTCAGAGTATATTCCATGAAATTTGATAATGAAAAAGGAGTTAACTATGTGGGAGCGAACCCTCAATACGGCAAAGACAAAACAACCAATTTCCACCACAGGAATGTTTGCTCATACTTATTATTGGTTAATGGCTCCCTCTGGGGATCAAACCTATCGGAATCCTTTCTATACGAATGAGCAAAATCAAGAATCAGAGACGGCAATTTATTTTATTCATGGTACAGCAGATCAATCCTCCGCTTTTCAACGGGTTGCCGAGCGCTTGATTCAAGCTGGACTTCCTAATGAAATTTCTTCCTTAAATTTACTTTCTTTTGCCCAACGATATCAGGGAAAAAGTATCGAGTTTTTTGCGGAACAACTTAGGGATAAAATAAAAGCAAATCATCATCGACGAGTCATTTTAATTGCTCATTCTCGTGGTGGTTTGGTTGCCTCATATTTCGCAGAGTTTTTGGCCCGCTTAGCCGGTATTGAAGTACTTTTAATTATTACAGTAGGTACACCATTTAATGGTTCTTATCTGGCTATGAAACCCTTGTCATGGTTTTCTGATTCAATCAAGGAAATGGAAATTGATAGTGAATTTCTGATACGGCTTAAAAGAAAAATAATCGAAAACTCAGCAAGTACCTATCATTTTTTCATTGCAACAGAAGATGCAATTGTTCCAGGAGAATCTGGGTATATTAAAGAATATGTTGATAAGTATCCAAACTCACTCAATATCTTAGATCGCCACGGTCATCTTTCAGTGATGTCGTCTCATCGTTTAGTGTCCCAAACTGCCTATTTGCTCCACAAATATTTAAATTCTTCCCTCATTAATTCAGAAGTAATTGTTTCTAAATTGGCAGATTTTACCCTAATTGAAGACTATCTGCCCGGACAATCAAAGTCTCAGGTCAGTCCTAAAGGCAAAAGCGGTGGCTCTTGACATTTTTGTTCTTTAGAAGGCAACATGAGCTATATATTTTTACAGCCCATTCTCGAAAGGGTTAAAGCGTCCAATTTGATAACATAGTTAAACTGATTTTGATAGAGTTATCCAATCATTACAGTTGTAAGGAATCTGATGCATGATACAAAATTTTATTCCAAAAATTGGATAACTACTTACGAAAACGATCTTTTAGCTTTGTTACAGCGCTTACCGCGTAAATCGGCCAATTATTCGCGTATTCGCTCTGTTCTAAACATGGTACGTCAAATTGCTAGTGCACAAACATTATCCCCAAATTCCGTACCATCAGAGTGGAAGGTAGCTCAGCAAAAATTACTTAATGGCCTCTATGAACAACTTCATGCATCGCTGACTGAAAATAATTATGGTTCTACTTGGTTTACCAGGATTATTGATCGTTATTGTTCTGGTGATCATGTGCTACAACAGCGATTGAATTATTTTATTCAGCGAGCAATAGGTCCAGTAATTAAATTATCTGAGTGTATTAAAGACAAAAATAGAACATTGGCAATTGAGTTTCCTGATCAGGAAATGCGCGATATATTTTTGAATCGATTAGGTTTAAATAAAGACACTGATTCAATAGTCATTCATGGGAATAGTGTTTCTCTCCCAGCTTTTTTATCAAAAAATCAGCAACTAGCCGTTACTTTTCCAACGATTAAATCTAGGGACAGCTTTAAGTATCTGCTTAATCTAGATAAAGCAAATCTTGTTACTTCTACTGTCGACGATTGCACGCTCTATATCAATGATAGACGCATACATGACACTGCTTCCACGTTTCATATTGCAGTGCTATGTCCCTATTTCGCCGAACGTTATAAAATACAATATACCTCTCATATACTTGCTCAAGCATATCGAGATGGTACTAGTTTTTTTAGTCAGGTTAAATTTCCTATTGAATTAGCAGTAAAAATTGCCTCAGATGCCTCTTCATCTGAAGCAATTTCTATAGATGAGAAAATGCAAATTGCATATTCCAGTTTTCGTCGACCTTAAGTTAGCGTTTAATATAATAACTATACGTTATCTCATCATCTGTTTGGGCTGATGGTTTTTCCACATCAGAACTTGGTTGCTTTCTTGCCGGGATATCTGAGTCGTCCTTGGCAAATAAGGTATGTCTACTTACATTTTTAAAGCCCAAACAATTAGGTTTTGGTCGTTCCGTTGTTGTCCCTGCATCACAGGTTTTTGTTTGCACAGTGACCATTTTTTTACCAAGCCCACCTAATCCGTGATAGTAAAGCTCTACAGAGCCGCTATTATCTAAGTTGATGGCATGAGTACACCCGAGTGCGGCAAATAAATCCGCAAACTCTTCCGCAGTAACACCGCAGTTACGATCAGGATTATGAATGACCATGACAACAATATTATTGCCATTATTTTTGTAGCCAACCCCAGTACGCGGCAATCGATTTGCATGGTTATTATTCAAATCGGGTGTTTTTAATCTCGTTTCATCCCTTAGAATAATAAACCCGGATACGGCATTTTTATCATCATAAAAATTGGGATTTGTCTCCAATGCAGGTTCAATATCTGTATGGGCCATGATAGATGCTTTTTTACGTGCAGCATCAAAAACAATTGTATCCAACCCAACATTATTCTGATCAAGTACTTTATATGTGGACACCAGCTCACCATGACTTACCGATAAGCCAACAAGAAATGTGCGTGGTTGTGTTCTAGGGTTGATTTTTTCTCCCACATTGGGTACACCAGTTGTCCATACATTAAACCAATTCGCATTGACTAATAAATCGGGTTTATCACTACTAGGGTCTGGGTAAGCTTCTGTCCAGTTGTCACGCCATTCTTTTAATGTGAATAATGGTGCATCAAACTGACCACCTGTATAATTATTGCCATAACGATCGGGAAATTTAGGTGCATTGGGTACAAATGTTTCATACTGAGATAATGGAATCTCAACATAATAACCCTGAACTTTTTCACGGTACGGGTTTTTACTCAAAATTTCATCAAAATTGGGTAGAGAGCGGATGTCTTGTACTTCTGTGGCACGAGTAATACCAGCAATTTTTTCATTTACTTTATCTGTTTTTGTATTTAACGGCTTACTAAACACAGGATGTTCCTCGCTGTAATGCATATTGGAGCTAATTTTTTTGCTAATGATAACTCGAATACATTAAGGAATTATTAAAAAAGGACAGTTTGCTTATTTTTTGTTAAATTAAGGAGTAATTTGAATCTATCTTATTGATTAATTGGGGGTAGGAGTTTCATTCTGTTCGGGAGTAAACTCTACATGCTCCAGCGATCTTCCCTTATCAATGTAAGCAAATGACTCGGTAAAATCACGTAATTCCATTTCAAAAGTAGAGTTCTTGGTTGTGCTGAATTTCAGCTTAGATTCACCTGTTTTGGGATCTATTGTTTCGCTTGTATGTCGTCCTCCTGACAGGAAAAAATGTGAAATTAAAGAACGATCTTCAGGAAATGGATTACGTAATACAATAAATTTTTTACCAGTTACTGGATTTTCCCTGATGCCGACGATTGCGTAAGAATGCTCTGGGATAATACCTTTTGAAGGCATATTTTTAGGATCAGCTACTACAGGTTGATCGTGCTCCATTGCATTTTTTAACTCAGAGAACAAATGTTCTTCCTCATAACCATAGCTTTTTCTAGAAGGCAGTATTTTATTGGTATTCAGCCATGTTACTACAGCTTGGATCGCTTCTTTTGGGCAGGTTTCGGGGTTTTTTTGCTGCATTTTATTAAGGTGTGCTTGAAAGGCTTCAATGGTCAAGGGGTGGGTTTTTAATAATTTCTCCCAATCTTTCTTATTGGGTTTTACCCAAGCCCACCAATCTGCCAAGAGTGCACTGTTATCATTAAAAACATGCTTTACTATATTCTGCATGGTAGCTGGATTAGTCATAGGACGTAATAAAAAAATTAAAGTATAAACATCTTGACCGGAACAGCCAGCAATACTCTTTGTATAAAGATCAGCAAGTGTACTTTTTGATTGGTATGGTAAAGAAAGAGAGTCTGTAGATCTTCCAAGGAAGGTTTGTAATGCTTGAGTGGTTTTTCCACTTTTTAACGTTTGATTATAATCTCCTGAATGAAACGCTGTATATGCTTTTTCAAGATATCGAACCCATGTGGCTCCACTACTTAACACACCTGGCGATGTTGGCAGTGATTTATCAATAGCTATCCAGTGAGGTTTATATGAATCATCAAAAAGCAAAACATGAACTTCCCCATCTTTTTCAACCATTCGCTGGCGAATAAAATTCTCACCACCTGGAAGCGCAAGAATCGAATTAATAGCTGACAATAGATAACAATCACCTGATTGACTGCCTTGAATGATTTGTTTTACTTCTAATTTGCCGGGATAGAGCGGAGCAGTATCTGCTTTATGAGTTACTTGTTTCCCTCCAAATTTTCCAGTTGGATCTTTTCTATACTTTGTTTGAGCCATAATGAATACACTGCTTTTTCTTTAAAGCATTTTCAGCTTCTCAAGAATTAAGTTATTTATAGTATAAATTATAGTCAACTTATTAAATAAATGAGCTTTACATGTTTTTTTTAGTTAATTTTGGATTGAAAGTCTGCTTTTGCGAACCCGATTTTCGATTCATTAATCAGCTATAGTTATTATAGAGTTAAAGGAGGAGCTAATTATGGAAAAAGCAAAACTGATAGGCATTAACCATATTGCACTTGAAGTGGGAGATGTGGAACACTCATTGGAATTTTATAGCAAAATTTTTAATTTTACTTTGCGAGGTAAAGATAAAAATCATGCTTTTATTGATTTAGGCGATCAATTTATTGCTCTAATGCGAAATACTACCCCTCATAAAGATAAGATACGTCATTTTGGTCTTGTGGTTGATGATCGTTCCAAGGTGAAAGAATTGGCGAAAAAGGCTGGGGCTGAATTAATTGGAGAACAATTTTTAGATTTTCTGGACCCTTGGGGGAATCATATTCAAGTCGTGGAATATGCCGACATTCAATTTACAAAAGCACCGGAGGTATTAGCTGGAATGAATTTAAATTTACATAAAAATAAAGGCGCGCTGCAAGAACTGCAGGCGAAAGGAATGAGTCCTAAGCACTAATACTTCTTGAAGAACGGCTAGCACATTTTGCGAGAAATTTTTTCTAATCAATGCGCACATGTTGATGTATGCTGTGCTTGCTCAGAAAAATCTCCGTACAACCTGTACTCAAACCCAACCGTTCCTTGATAGTGACTGAGCATTTACACTATTGCCGAACAATTCTGTGGTATCTGGCGAAATGTTTCCATAAAATGAATTTTTTCTTCAAGACTCATTTTGCGTAGGAGCTAAAGACCTCGCTGAGTCATCACAACTAATTCTCATATACTGGATGTAATCTACAGGCTTGGCTGAGTCAATACTGGCATAAAAATTTTGCCCTAATTGTTATTGGTTAATAATACTCAATCTATTCGTGTACAAGAGCGCTCTTTGGTGAGTTCTATTAACTGATTTACTAATTGTGTGGCAATACCCTTACGCCTATAGTGCTCTTTCACATATAAGTCATGTAAATAAATGCCTGGGCCATCAAAAAGCGGAAAATTACGGTTTGTCATAGAAAAAAGTGCAAAGCCAACCGATAAATTTTGGATTTCCGCGATGAGCACTTGCTTATGCTTATGAAACGCAGGTGAAGCAACGTATTTTGCCGCTGATGCCGGAAGAAAATTTGGCTCTATTAAATTTTACTATTCCAGAATTGAATAATTTATTTACTCTCCTAGGTAAAAATGCATATGAGAAATTTTTAATTCACAGCAAGGACTCCAGCCCTCTTTCTAATGACCTAACACCGGAACGATTTAGAGAAATCACTGCCAATACAATGCGGGAATATACTGAATTAATTGGAAAATAAATTGTTTTTTGACCAACTTATTTATATATGTGCCCAGGGTCAAAAAATTACATTATTTATTGGTATTATGTATTTCTTGTTCGTTGCATAAAAGGCAGAATTAAGTATTCCAATAGTCCGAGCTTTATATAAAATAAAATTTATTAATTTTTAAGGATAAGCATGTGGTTAAATATCAAATTGTCGCAATAATCTTTTCAATAACGCTAAGCAACCTAATTTTTGCTGCAGAAGCTAAAAAAAACTGTGATAAAGCAGATTGGCGCTGCCATGGTTCTTTTTACATCACAGGCGGATATGTATTTACACACACTTTTTTCAACGACAATCAATTGTCATTATCTCCTCCCGACCAGTCAACAATACATTTTACACCTCGGGATGTGTTTCCCAACAATGCCAGCGGGATGCGTTGGGGGTTTGGAGCAGGCCTTGGTGACAACTTACCCTTCACTTATGAACTGGATTATAATCAAATTTTTACTCATTCAAAAATAAAAGATGGATTAAAAATTTCCAGATCAAGTAAGTCATTGGTAGCTATTATAGGATATACTCTTAACCCTAAAAGTAGATTAAGAGCCAGTATAGTTGGTGGTGCATCAGTTATTTCAACATACTTGACAGCGACTACGGTTGCCCCTCGTCAATTTTTTTCTCAGAACACAAACACTGTAGATGTTGATCCTTTTCTTGGCGGCTCCTTATCTTATCAGATTAATTCTAACTTTGCGTTGAGGGCAGTTGAGTTTTATGATTTTGCTACGTACAACAGAAGCGCTCAAGGTGTTGCGGTTACTCTGATAATGCTGAATTATTATCCAAAGTGATTCGTTTATTCCTTTTGATTGCGTGTTGTTCATAACTTTTCTTTTATCAGCTCATGGGGAGAGAGTTAAAAGCTGCTAGGAATTTTGCTTTTTCCTTATGGTAATCCTCTTAAGATCTTGGAAGCCAACAAAATATATACGGGTATTTCTCGATAAAATAAATTATTTCGCAAAAAAATCCTTATTCGAGGTGCTTACATGCGTTGAATCAACTATACTTTTTTTATCATAAAATATTTCTCTCTTGGATAAACAAATGATAAAGGAATGGATTTTATTTTCATTCAGCAGGAGTATTATTTTTATACTCCTTACTTTTGCTCAACTATCATTTGCACAAGCAACCTTGTCCACGGCCAATCAATCACCTATTAGGATAGGAAGCAGCACTGCTTTGGAAGGTCCGGCACAAACGTTGGGGCAGGGCATGACCCTTGGAATCAAAACGTATTTTGACAGAATAAATGCTGCTGGTGGTATCAATGGTCAAAAATTAACATTTATTGTCTATAATGATTCCTATGAGCCTTCGCTTGCTGCGCCTAACATGCGCAAATTAATTACGCAGGATCAAGTGCTCGCTGTCATCGGCAATGTGGGATCTCCAACTGCGGTGGTTTCAGTACCTATTGCCCAAGAATTGCAGACACTACTCTATGGTTGTTATGCTGGAACAGAAGTGCTCCGTAAAAGCCCCCCCGATCGGTACGTTTTTAATTTTCGTGCAAGTTATGCAGAAGAAACTGCGGCCATGGTGAAAGGTTTATTAAAAGCAGGAATTAAACCCGATGAAATTGCATTTTTTACACAAAATGATTCGTTTGGGGATTCCGGTTATTTTGGTGCTATAAAAGCGTTAAAGGAAGAAGGTTATCAAGATTCAGAAAAATTAATGCATGGTCGGTTCACCAGAAATACAGTAAATGTGGAGGAGGGTTTATCCGAGATCCTGGATGCAAAAAAAATGCCAAAGGCGATTATTATAGTAGCTCCTTATCTTCCTGCTGCTCGATTCATTAAATTGGCGGTTGAAGACCTGCCTAATACCCTGTTTCTCAATGTTTCTTTTGTGGGAAGTGAAACTTTGCTAAAAGAGCTTGGCACATTGGGAGATAACCGCGTGATAGTGACTCAGGTTGTTCCTAGTTATAACTCTGATCTTCCTGCTGTCAAAGAGTATCGAGAGAGTCTAAAAAAATATGCACATGATGCCCAACCAGGCTATATCTCATTAGAGGGGTACCTCGCTACAAAATTATTTGTCCTGGCATTACAACGTGCTGCGGATGCTAATAAATTGACGCGAGAAGGGCTTGTTGATGTGATGCAAAACATGCGCGATGTGGATATAGGCATCGATATTCCCATCAGTTATGATAAAAACAATCACCAGGCATTACATACAGTTTGGCCTACTATATTAAGAAATGGAAAATTTACCTCTCTTGATTGGACTGAATTGCATTCGTTTGTTAAAGAATAAGTGGAAGGATTATTAATGTACAGGAAACTAAGATTATCATTAGTAAACGTGTTTCTGTTATTTTATATTCTTACCGTTATTTTTACGATGATCCTTAGCTTGGCTGCACTCTATCTTAATCATCAACTGCTTCAAAATCAAAACCTTTTATTAACGGTGACTTCAATTGAAAACGCGCGATTTAGAATGAGTAATGCACGAACTCAATTCTTGGTGCGCCAACAAAGCATTTTAACCGCACATGAAGAAAATGATTTATCCAAACTGGAGCCTCGTTTACCGATAGAGACGATTTTTATTGAGGGGGAGGAACAATTGGCTTTGGTTACCAATAAAGTTTCCTCTGTCTTGCAGGCACTTGAAAATCTTAAAGTGATCTATCAGGAATTTTTAAAAATTGACGATCAATTATTGAAGTTGACTCAATCCTTTTTGAAAGCGAAAAACGAGTTGGCAGATCAAAAAAGAATTATTGATCAGCAAATTAAAAATATTCACAATAAGTCTGAAAATATCAGCGGTATTTTAACTTATCAATATAAAAAAAACATACGCCAACTACGTGGCTATTTCCAGGATGGAAAACTTCCACAAAGTGACCAGCTTAAAGGAGCATTAGAAACTCTGATTTTAAGTAATGCTGCAGATGCTCATCGTATCGATGAAAAAATTAATATAGAACTCGCACAGCTCATGGCATTGATCGAAGAAATTGCTGATGAAGAAAATTCCGATGAATTGAATAATTTAAAAGATAATCAACTATTGCAGCTAATCCCAGTAACACGCAGTAAATTGCAACAATTAAGTACTTTATTACAGGATAATCCGCAACTGCACCAAGCCGCATTGGATTTAGGCAACCAATTTAACTTGGTTGTTAATCAGTTAACCCAGGGTTCAGGAAGTATCCTCTCCCTGCGAAAAGAACTCAACAATCTTCAATTGCAATTACAAAAAAATCATATTGCGGTAAAGGAAAATTTAGCGTCTCTTGCAAAACAATTTGACAACTTGGATCAAATTACAAAGAAATTAAAGGATCAATCATTAAAGACTTTTCATAAGCTGATTGCAACCAATCGTATTATTATGGTTTCTTTACCTTTGGGCATCCTTCTATTTATTAGTATCGTAGGATATTTTTTATATCACGCTATTTCTAAATCATTGGGTAGTTTAAGTTCGGCAATGTATCAGATCACCAAAGACAAAGGCGGATTAGAGCAGCGTTTAAGTATGACGCCTTATGATGATCTTAACAGAGTCGTTAAAACCTTCAATGATATGGCCGAAAGCCTGCAATATACTCAAGAGCATTTACACGAATTGGTAGAGTCAAGAACCAAGGAGCTGCAAAATGTAAATCAGAATTTGGAACAGTTGGTGGTACAATTAAATGAAGCTAAAAAAGACTCGGAAGTGGCTAATAAAGCAAAATCTGAATTTATTGCCAATACCAGCCATGAATTACGCACGCCACTCAATGCTATCATTGGTTATTGCGAATTATTGAAAGAAGAAATGGAAGATGAGGGACATGAGATTTATCTGGATGATCTCAAAAAAATAGAGTCTTCAGCAAAACATTTGTTGTCGCTTATCAACGATATCTTGGATTTATCGAAAATTGAAGCAGGTAAGATGGATATTTTCCTGGAAGATGTCAAAATTCCCGAGATGATTAAGGAGTTGGAGGCTATAATTACTCCTTTGATGAGCAAGAATATGAATACATTTAAATGTGAGATCGATCCTCGGGTGGACACGATGCATACCGATCTCGTGAAAGTCAGACAATGTCTGTTAAATTTAATAAGCAATGCAGCTAAATTTACCAAAGAAGGTACGATTACTTTATCGGTTAAACCGTTAATGAGTGACGGTAAACCGTATATGCAATTTTCAGTCAGTGATACAGGGATCGGACTGACTCGTGAGCAATTAGGTACATTGTTTAAAGCATTCTCTCAAGCAGAATCCTCGACCGCGCGTCGATTTGGTGGAACTGGGTTAGGTTTGTATTTGACGAAAAGCTTCTCTAAAATTCTAGGAGGTGACGTGAGTATCGATAGTGAATATGGTAAGGGCTCCACGTTTACTATTGTTTTGCCGCTGATTAGTAAAGTAGGCGTTGAAAAAATATCTCAGGTAAAATTACCTGAACAACAAGTCCATGGAGAAGTAGGAGCCAAAACGGTCCTGGTGGTTGATGATGATCCTAAAATACATGACATAATGCAAAAGGCTTTAGAAAAATCAGGTATAAGAGTGTTACACGCATTCCATGGTGAAGAATGCCTTTCTTTAGCAAAAAAATATCAGCCTGACTTGATTACTCTTGATGTGATTATGCCCATGATGGATGGATGGACTACCTTATCAGCATTAAAATCTGATCCTAATCTGGCTAATATTCCCGTGATTCTGGTCTCAATGCTGCTGGAAAAAGACTTGGGTTTTGCTTTAGGTGCTGTTGACTATCTCAATAAACCCGTTGAACCTAAGACACTTATGGAGAAAATTGAGAGTATATTACCGCAGGATGCTATTAAATCTATATTAATTGTGGATGATGAAGCAGACGCACGGAATATTATTCGAAGAGCGATTAAAAAGTCGGGATGGAATGTGTTGGAGGCAAAAAATGGTCGTGATGCTTTAGAGGTTTTAGCTGACCAGACTCCTTCTCTGATTCTCCTGGATTTAATGATGCCAGAAATGGATGGTTTTGCTGTCATTCGTGAATTACAAAAACATGAAAAATGGGCTCAAATTCCTGTAATCATCTTCACTGCAAAGGATTTAACCCAAGAAGAACGAGACTTTCTGATGAATTCGAGCAAAGTAGTTTTACAAAAAAACTCCTATAGTCGGGAGCAACTTGTTGCCACGATAACGGATCAGATTGAACAAATAATTAAAAATCGCTAGGAGATATTGCGATGACGATAAAGATCTTAATTGTTGAAGATAATGAATTGAATCTTGATATGCTATCAAGACGTTTGCAACGTAAAGGATATGAGATCATTAGTGCAGTCGATGGGGAAAAAGGCGTGAGCATGGCAAGAGCTGAAAATCCCGATCTCATTTTAATGGATTTAAGCCTACCTGTTTTGGATGGATACGATGCTACACGACAACTTAAATCTGCTCCAGAGACCAGCGCCATCCCGATTATTGCTCTAACGGCGCATGCTATGGTAGGAGATAGGGAAAAAGCAGTAGCTGCAGGCTGTGATGATTATGAAGTGAAGCCTATTGATCTTCCTCGTCTTCTTGAAAAAATTGAGCGATTAGTGAAAGCGTGTTGAGCCACCGCATATTTAACTCTATGAGGAACATAATTAATGGATTTCGATAAAAAAATAAAGAAGGAGCATAACTCAACCCTGAGGCGTGAACGAGAGGCTTTATTTGCCAGTTTACGTAGTGAGTTTTCCACGCCTCTTGATGTCATTGTTGGCTATGCCGAAATCCTACTTGAGGAACTTGTCTTCCATCAGCTTGAAACGTATGAGGATGATCTTAAAAAGATTTTACAATCGGGAAAACTCTTACAAAGCCGTGTAGAGGAGGTGTTACATTTCAGCTCTACTGCTGGGAAATCAGAAGCATTTAATTTGAAAACATTCAGCAGCGAATTGCAATTTAATTTACTTACGCCGCTTAATTCAGTTATTGGTTATTGTGAGCTCCTTTTGGATGAAGAGCTCTCAGTCGAACAGGAGCAATTTACTCATGATATTAGAAAAATTCTTCTAGCTGCAAAATTGTTCATTAATTATATAAACGAAATAGATAAATTAGCCCAAATACAATGGAGGGGCACAGATCTATTAGCACAATTTAAGAAATCGAATATTATAATTCATGATGTGATTGTCTCTATTCCTCCGCTTGACAATAAAATTATCTATAAGCCTATACCTCCCAAAGGTTCTATTCTTGTTGTTGAAGACAATGAAATGGCGAGAGATTTATTAATACGTCGTTTAAAGCATTATGGGTTTAATGCCACGCCTTGTGGTAATGCTTCTAAAGTACTTGATGAACTAAGTACTGGTAATTTCGATTTAATACTTTTATCAATTATCACTTCAGGGATAAGTGGTTTTGAAGTTTTAAAACGAATCATGGGAGATAGCCGTTATTACTATCTTCCTGTAATTGTTATTTCTCCCCTCAAAGAAATTGATGCAGTAGTACGTTGTCTCGAGATGGGGGCTGATGATTATCTTCTTAAGCCATTTAATCCTGTTATTTTTAAAGCTCGAATCGAAGCATCCATAGAAAAAAAGATATTAAGGGACAAAGAAAAACTTTATCTTATCCAAATACAAGAAGCCAAGAAAAGATCAGATGAACTCTTGTTGAGTATTGTGCCGAGCTCTATTGCGGAACGTTTAAAACTAGGTGAACAAACAATCGTTGAACGATTTCCTTCTGTAACCGCTGTATTTATTGATATTGTTAATTTTTCTAATTTGGCAGATATCCTGACCCCAGGTAAGTTGATTAGGATGTTGAATACTATATTTTCCACTATGGATGAACTTACTGATCAATTCGGTCTTGAAAAAATTAAAACGATAGGAGATTGCTATATGGCGGTGGCAGGTGCTCCAATAAACAATCAATTTCACGCTGAAGTTGTCGCTAATTTTGCATGCAGTGTACTTGAAAAGATAAATAGGATGAACGAAAAGCTTCATTATCCCATTCAAGTACGCATAGGGATTCATACTGGAGCTGTAGTGGGTGGTATCATCGGAAAGAAAAAATTTTCTTATGATCTATGGGGAAAAACCATCAATTTGGCAAGCCGTATGGAGTCTCACGGCGAACCGGGGCGAATCCATGTAAGTGAAGCAACATACCAAATTCTGAAAGATCGATTCGAGTTTGAAAAAAGAGGAACCATTTTAGTCAAGGGAGTTGGTGAGATGGCAACGTATTTTTTAATAAAGTGCCGCAATAAATAAGTGATAAACGGGTGGCTACACCACCTCTCCTTCGACAATCTGGCCGATGATAACTGGCCGATGATAACTGCTAAATAAAATTGTCCTATTAACGATTCAAACCAGGTTAACGTTTGAGCAATTGGTTTCAGAGATATAATCTCACCATAACCTACGGTTGTTAAGTTAAAATGAAAAATATATTGCTTGTGTAGAATACATCTTTTCCTGTTTAAATTTTGTGAGGAACTTTCAGGCTTTATGCGTGTTATTCAATGATTTTGCTTTAAAAAAACTCAGAATGACTATAAAAGCATTGTTTTGGATACCGCGCATAAAACGCGGCACCTAGGGGGAGCATTTATTTCTAGGGAGTGACAATTAATACGCAACATCAATACACGAGTGAAATCGTTCATTGGTGCTTTGATCTCGTCCCCATTCCGCATAGATAACATGGCGGGCTGTACGTGTTGGTATATTACATGTCATATGAAATTTATTGTTTTTCTTATCAGCCCAAATGGTATTTTTATCTTGAGGCGGATTTTTGTCATCCCATGCGAGCTCACAAAAGGGTTCTACTTCAAAATCGGTCCATTTTAAGGGTTGATTTTTATTAAATTGATAATCCGCTTTGGTAATCCAATACCGAAAATGTTCCGTATCGCTAAAGTGGGGGCCATAAGAAATATCCCAGACAAATTCTTGTGTGGCTGTGGTTATTTTGTTGGTGGGCCAATTAATGGCGGCATCCCAGGGAGATGCTTTTCCTTTAAATGTCTCGCTATCAAAACCGCAAACGTGTTTTGGTAAATTGTCATTTTGATAATACCCCCGAGTATGGCTTAATACGCTCATAAACTGGTAGACATCATGATTATAACTTCCATCTCCCTTTGTTAAAATGGGGCGACATTCTGCATAAGGAAGTGTGTTGTCAGGCTCAATATGATGGGGCTGAGTCACTTTGCCGCAAAAATACTCGCGAGACATAGGCTTTTCTATAAGTCCGTGACTGTGTGTTGATTGCTGAAACAACATTAAGAAACATGCGACCAATAATACATCTAATCGAACAAAGAACATATTAGCTACCCAATAAATATAAAATGAGTGCTAATTTAACACAAAAAAAGATAATGTGCATCTTTTTTGATCACATCTTCTTATAACCCGCTGAAAATTAAAAAACAAGAGTCTTGTTGTCCCTACTTATGTTCAATCAAATAAATCACTCCATTAAAATCATCAGATAGATACAATTCACCGTCTTTACCTTCGACGACATGTACAGGTCTGCCAATTACTTTACCATTTTTGAGAAATCCAGTAATAAAATCATTTTGAGTTATAACTCCATTTTCAAAAGTTAAACTAACGACTTTATAACCGACCTTAATTGAGCTATTCCAGGAGCCATGAAAGGCAATCAGTGCTTTTTTATACAATGGGGATTGAGGATTTTTTATAAAAGTGATACCCAGCGGTGCCTGATGGGCGGCAAATTTGAAAACAGGGATTTGTGATTTATTAATCATTTGTTCTTGCCCAATGCCAAATTTTGGGTCTGGAACACGATCACCGTTTGCGTAAGGCCATCCATAAAATTGATTTTCTTGAATCAGATTCAATTCGTCGGGTGGAAAATGGTCTCCCAAATAATCACGACTATTTTCGGTTGCATAAAGTCCTCCATCTGTGGGTGACCAATCAAATCCAACAGCGTTTCTAAGCCCTGTGGCATAAACTGTCATATGATCATCTCCTGGTTTAAACCGAGAGATAGAGGCTCTTAAAGGATTTTTTTCAATACAGACATTGCAAGAAGAACCAATAGATACATAGCCATATCCATCAGGGCCAAATTTAATGGTTCTGGTCCAATGGCCGCCATCATCCGGAATATTTTTAATTATCCGTTCATAACGACCAATAGTGCGTCCCTCTTTTGCATCAAATTCGATTCGTCCAATAGCATTTTCTTCTGCAATATATAGGTAGTTCTCATAAACATCCATACTGTGAGGATTGTTCAAACCAGAAAGCAGTATTCGTTTCTGCTCTGGTTTTTTATAAGGTATGAGGAGTACGTTTCCTTTTGGAGGTTCTGTTATAAGTAAATCTCCAGATTCCGTAACGTACATAAATCGGGGACTATCCAAATTCCGAACATAAGGTTTAAGTATAAAATCATTCTTTAGATCAATATCTTGGGGGGCTTGTGGTTTTAGAAATGGAAAAGATCGGCCTAATACCTCAGAAATTGCAATATTAAACCCCAGAAATGGTTGAAATAAGTACAATAATCCAATACCTACCAAAACCACCAACAGACTGTAAAACAGTTTTTTCATATTAATATCCAGTTTATTAAATAGTGATATGATATGTCTTTTAAACGTACTGTATCGTTACCACTAATGTCCCTTTAATCATATGCTCTTTTCAATCTTAATAACTAGAGTGTTTTAGTGTATGAACATACTGACAATAGATGATCTTAACCAAATATTTTCGCTTGCAATGAAAGCAAAATGCGGGCAAAAGTCAGTTAATCATAGCAAAAAATTTGTAATTTCTAGAAAGAAATCTTTGGGCAACAAGGAATTAACTGAACATGAGATAAAAATATGATCAACTGCTCACAATGTAAGCACAATTTTGTTGCACTCGATAAAAAGGTGAGCCATCTTTCACTCGGCGAGATTATTAATATGGTAGAAAAGCTCTAGTAACGCATCGCTTGGAACCCTTACTCTCAGCTCTGAGAATGGGCTTTAATGGATTAGATGGTTAAAGTTCAGATAACTATATTGATTTCTCGCTACTTTAAATATATTAATAAGTTATGGCTCATTTTTAATTAATGGTCACTAATGAAGCTTATAATTAATAAAAAAAACAGTACGGAGTCAATCACTCTGGATCTTGATGCAACAACGGCAGTTCATGAATTGTTGTTCATTCTTTATGGTTATAGGGGTAAATTTTACGAGCATTTTTCTTTTAGTGAGTATCAAAAATTTATTGCACTATATGAGTGTCTTTTATATGGGGATCGTTTTAAAAATAAGTTGCTCCCTGGAACTCATTTAGCTGATTATCAACTTGATGATCCATGTTATTTGACATGGGAAGAGTTCATTGAGCGTCATTGTCCAACTCATCTTAGCTCAAATATTGTAGACAGTGGGGTTCTTTTTTGGCAAGCCAATACGATGTCAAGTAAACTTAAGATTGCAAGAGAATCTTCATTGGGACATAACAACGAGAATATGAAGCCAAGTTAGGTTTTAAGAGCAGGGACTCTTATTATGAGATTGGGGAGCTTTAATTTTTTTTAATCGATTTCAGTTCAGATGTGATCAAGAGATTTGACAGGTTGCATCGCATGAAGTTACGTCATGAACGGAAAAAGAATAATTTTTCTCTTTAGGTCGAGGTGTAAATAAAGGGTTCGTTTGATAGCCCATTGTGAAAGGCTCTGCCCCAGCACTATCAAGATTTGATTTAGGTTGGGGGCGATAACCCAAAACATTCAATAAATCGAAAGTTGTATCTTCAGAAACTTCATCCACTCCTGCACTATTACTATTTGATGTGGAAGTTGTTACAACTTCTTGTTCTTTGAAACGATATAAATTCAGTAAAACAATCGCTGATTCAAGCACCATTAATGCCACCCCAAGTGCAGGGTTAAGGGCAAAACCTAAAGCAACAAACAGTCCTGCCGCCACTAAAGTAATTGTTGAATTATAGGTTAAACTCACGCAGAAATTTTGGGCAATATTTTTTGTTGTTTTTGCTGCGATATCAAATGCAGTTGCAATAGAAAATAGTCTTCCTTGCTGAACCACTATGCCTGCATATTGCTGTGTAATGTCATCACCAATTTTCGATTGAACAGCAATACCGAGATTGGAATGCCTAATGGCTGTGAGATCATTTGCTGCGTCACCTACCATAGCCACTTTATAGCCATCATGCTTTAACTGTTCAATATAACTTTCTTTAGATATCTCGCCAGTTCGCGTGACAACACCTACTGTATTCGCAAAAATATTCTTTTTAGAAATACCCAATAATTTTGCATATTTTTCTGCAGTTTCCCGATCTGCACCGGTACAAATATGTACCGTTTTACCCAGACGCTTTAATTCATTTACTGTAGCAATGGCATCTTCACGTAATGGATCGATTAAGGAAATTTGTCCTATCACGTTTTTTTCACGTACAATATAGATGGAACCATTTTCAGGGTTATTATAGGGCGCGTTAATCTGCATGACTCCATTCGCGGCAAGCATGTCTTTATTGCCGATCATAAATGTTTCACCCTTAATCACACCTTTGATGCCTGAGTGATGACGTTGATCAACAGAAGTTATTTCTGATTGCTCATCTGCAATGATGCCTTGATCTTCGATATAAGACTTAATAATTTTTGCTAATGGATGGTCGGCTTGGCCTTCTAATAACGCGACGTGGCTCAAAAACTTTTTATCATCAATCGTCAACGCTTCTACTGTGACATTCCCTTGAGTCAGCGTGCCATTTAAATCAAAAACAACAGTATCAATATTAGCCGCTGCTTGTAGTGCTTTACCGTTCCTAAAAATAATTCCATTTTCAGAGGCCTTTTGCATGCCGATTTTAACCGCCAAGGGGGTAATCAGGCTTAAAGCGCATGGACATGCACTCACAAGAACCGATACGACACATTGAATTGCAAGCGCGGGATTAAACACGGAACCTATAATAATGCCTGAGAGCAGTGCAATTCCAAGCAAACCAGGAATAAAATATTTCAATACCTTATCTGCAAAGATTTCAACAGGTGCTTTTTCCTCGTTCGCTTTATCAATATTTTCCGCCAATAATGAAAGGTACGAGTTTTGATAGGTCTTTGTAACCCGCATTTCCAATGAAGGAATATGATCGGCTAAACGCATTCCGGCTTTGACTTCATCGCCTGCTTTAAACCTTTTGAGTTCAGGTGAACCATCGATTCGTGTGGTATAAAGTAATGCTTCTGTGGTTAATACCCCATCGACAGGAATAACACGTCCCTTTTTCACGAGAATTATATCGTTAGGAATTAAGTGTTTCACTGAAATCTCTATGTCTGGTTTACCCTTTAATAGGACTAAGGGATCCACACAATCACGAACGTCTAATTTTTTAGTGATTTTATCGATTAAAGTATGTTCAATGCCTTCGCCTAAATGCCAAAAACCTAAGACCAAAGGCGCTGCCTCAAACATCATGGGTAGTCCGGGAATAAACAGACTGGCAATGGATACGGCAACGATGGTTAAGGTACTGATAGTATATAAAGTTGTAGTATCCCATTTCTTTTCAAGCAAGGCATACCATGCTGATTGATAAACGGTATATCCCAAATACAGTGTCATCAAAGTAGTAAGGCCGGTTATGGCATAATAGGCAAGAAGAGGAATATTAAAACTCCCTATAGCAAGAACAAGCAGGGCTACTCCCCAAATCAAACCTAATGCGGCTTTAACCCAATGATTTTCATGACCATGGGAGTGTCCATGAGAGTGTCCATGAGAGTGGTCATGAGAGTGGTCATGAGAGTGGTCATGAGAGTGGTCGTGGGAGGTGGAGTGACTGCGGGAGTGAGCGTAAGGGGGGGGAGAGAACCTATGCGATATTTTTTTTCTTTTCTTTTTAATACCACCTGTATGTATAGACTCAGCTTGAAACACCTGACCGTTATGCGCCCCTTTCTCTTCAAACCACAGCGCTTCTTCCTCCATGTCGCTGCACAACGTAATTTCTTGGGTCAACAAAATTTGAGTTACTGCTGACTCTATGGCATGAGCATTTTGAGATTTACATAATAAACTGATACTTTTATTGGGGCTGGTCAAGTCAATTGCTATGCGTACTAATCCCAAGTTTCTGGAGGCATTTAACATCTGATCAATTCGCATTGAGGTTTGCTCAGGATCGGAAAATTGGATGTCATCTGGAAGGCGGAATCTATAATTATAAAAATACATTGGTTTCCTCCATTTAAAGGACATTAAAGAGCCCGCTTTTTTGCAAAAGTCCGCTTTAAAGGGGACTCTCTTGACTTTATCAGTTGTTCATCAATATTAATTTCAGAAAAGTCATTAACAATTACAGTAACTCTTAAAACCTTAAAATTAGATAAGATCCAGTAAGCAAAGAAAATTTTCCTGTCCTTAAAACCTATAGGAAATGAAAATTAATTATTTTGCAAACCAACCTTTCGAAAGTGTTACATTGTAACATTCTATTGCCAAAGAACAAGTCACATTTAATAATTTTTATGCCAATAGAATTTCTGTTAAATATCTTGCGGTATTTGTTTAATTATTTTTCGGTAAAATAATGACTGTGGTACAATAGTATTTGATCCATTAAACTTAAAAATGATTGATGAAATACAATTTGTTGGACAAGGCTTATAAGCATTGTATAAAGCATGGGTATCGATTTACGGAACCGAGAGAGCGTGTCCTCAAAATTTTAGTGGAAGAGAGAAAGCCTCTTGGAGCTTATGAAATCCTACAAAAATTATCCGAACAAACTGAGAACCCCAAGCCACCTACAGTTTATCGTGCCATTCAGTTTTGGCATCAAGAAGGATTTATTCATTGTATCGATAGTTTGAAATCTTATGTTGCTTGTTTGCATGGAGATCATATGGGGCAGGCCCAATTCCTAATTTGCAGCCACTGTGGTTTTGTCAAGGAATTAGAAAGCGTTGTAGATTTCTCCGCCGTAACAGAATTTGCGAATTCGATTCAATTTTCAATTATAAATTGTACTGTAGAAATTAAAGGTCTATGTGCCCGTTGCAAGCTGGCCCATACCGGAACATTCCCTAATTAATTTTCTGGTTTCAAAAAAAATAATTCACTTTTGTCAATTTTATTCATTTAGTACTTCAGGCTTCGGATTAATAAATTTTAAAATATTTTCGGAGGCATATTATGCCTTCAAAGATGTATAGGGTAGTCTATAATTTTTTAATAGAAGAATTTATTAAATAAGTTTTTAATGAAAAGAATGAGCTTTTATCTGAGGTAAACATGCGTTACAAGCATAATCAATTGTTGTTTTCTCAACCTGCGAATCTGGAAATTGCCAAACAAGCGATTTCTCATGTCAAACGAAATCTTTCCTATGGTGCAAATAATAAACCTGCAGAAGAAGCTCAATTAAGTGAAAACAAAAAACAATTATATCGGCAAGATCAAGGCCTTAATTTGGCGCAAATCTTAATCGACGATTTAAATAAAAAAGAAATTAAAGACCTCGATAGTGCGCAAATAAAAATTCGTCAATCCTTAATTGAGGCCTACCCTTACATGAAGGGCTTTATTGAAGCAGCTGCGAAGTCTGGCGCGCAATATGAAGCAGGCAATTGCTTATTACAGGCTGCAATGGCTTTTGAATATTTGAAAGAAAAGGGCATTCGGCCTATTGAAATCTATAAGATGGTAGATGGGGATCATGCATTTGTGGTAGTTGGACGACCTATAACCTCAAATCCACGAGATCCTTCAAGCTGGGGCTCCGCTTTTATCTGTGATCCTTGGGCTAATGAAATTTATCCAGCTAGAGAGTTTCTTTTTGGATTTAATTCCACTGACCCCGTTAAAAATAGAAAATATCCTTTGCAAACCAAAGGCTTTCCAGATCTGGTGTATCGACTTGATATAGGAGATAAGGAAATTAGCAATATTGTCCATACTTTTAATACGCAATTTTCAAAAACCTACACTATGGTGAAATTGATAAGTGAACTGCAACTTAAATTGAATTTAAACCCTAAAGAATTTCGTTATTTAGAGGGTTTGAAAGCGCAATTAATTATCATAGCTCAACAAGAAGAGTTAGCTATCGAGCAAGGACAATATAAGTCTAATGATCTGCAGAAACTTTTTGAGTTTATTTCGTCTAGCATAAGTAATTCAGAGCTTGAGTTTTCACAATTCCTCACTGATTTAAGCATTTTAGTTGAAAAAGAAGAGTTCAGAGCAAAAATGGGGCAGCTAATCGATATAATTACTGAAGCTGAAGAGGATACATCCAGTTTACCTCTCCAACAAGCCAGTATGTTAGAAGCGTTAAAAGATAGTTTGAAAAATGCAGAAAAAACTGATTTGGGTGCTATCCATGTGCGAATATTAAAGTGTATAGAAATCTCCGATCCAGCACATTTTCCTTCCTCAATAATAGATGCTCTTCAAGAAATGAAAGAGATAGTTGAGGAAGATATGAACGATTCATCTCTTTCAGCTGTTAAACCACCTTGCTGAAATCTATGATAAAACTGAGTTAACGACTCAAGAAAAAAATCTGTAGTACATTTGCAAATGATTCTCATTTATGTAATAACAGTACGAATTGATTAATGGAAGGATCATTTAAAAATGAAACGTATTTGCAAGATAGTAGTTTTTCTCGGCCTGAGTCCCTACGCATTTGCCAATCATTTGTTTTCCTATTGCCCAGTTCACACTTGGCATAACGTGAGTAGTCTGAATGGCGAATGGGAAGTCAATTTGCGCATGATTAATGAGGACGGACTCCTGGTTGATCAATCATGCCAGCCGATAAATCGAGTACGAATTTCGACGGCTAACCCTCTCACCTATGGGTTTGGTTTTAAGGAGGATGCCACTTTTGATATTGCCTATACAGTAACTGTTGTTCAGTCGACTGAAGGTGCACGCTTTGAATCCAAAACTTGTGTCTTTGTGGTCACCGCCAATGGTCCGGCACAACCGGATATTCATACACTTGCTTATCACGGCGCAGCCTGTCAATGGAAAATTATACCTGGAATCGGAGAAGATTTTATTGTGAGTTAAGTTATTGAGATTGAATGCTTCCGCAAGGATTGAGGTCTGATTTATCCACATTAGGTATTAGAAGTCTAAAAAAATATCCTTGAGTATTTTTTGTGTATTTATGTGGATGTAGTTTAAATAAACTAATTGGTGCTTTTGGGGTTAATTTCAATTTTAATTTTTTCCTTTTCAGATGATCTTTGTGCACTATAATAATAAGTAATCGATGGAGCGTAATGTCATGGCAGAAGAAGAAATAACAACAACCTCATGGTTTTCTCGATTAAAAGATGCTTTTCTTGGTATTTTTATTGGAATTGCCTTAATTATTGGTGCTATTGTCCTCGTGTTTTGGAACGAAGGACACAGTTTGCATATGGCACAATCTTTGGAGCAAACCAAGAATGTTCTAATTTCTGTACCGAATGCTCCTATAAATAAGCAAAATAATCTTAAAGTTGTTTATATAAGTGGCTTAGCAACTACCAAAGATAATTTAAGCGACTCCTTGCTAGGAGTAACAGTAAATGCCATCAATCTCCATCGCAAGGTTGAAATGTATCAATGGAAACAAAAAACTGAAACGAGAACTGAATCACAATTAGGCGGCTCGGAAAAACATATAACCACCTACACCTATGATAAAGTCTGGTCAGAAAGTGCAATCGACAGCTCTACTTTTAAAAATCCCGTAGGACATCAAAATCCAACCATGCCTGTTCAGTCACAAACAGAGTATGCGAGAACAGTAACCGTCGGTGATTTTTTGCTGCCCGATGCTTTAATTAAACAAATTAATATTAGTGAACCAGTCAGTTTAGCCCAGGTTAATAAAGAAATTCTAAAGAGCAAATTGAATAAGCCAGTTACTCTAATTAATAATGAACTATACCTGGGGCAAGATGCTCAAAATCCCCAGGTGGGTGATCTGCGTATTAATCTAACAGTTGTTAAACCACAAACAGTGAGTATTATTGGACAACAAACAGGAGAGACCTTTCAGCCCTATTTTGCCCCTGCAGGACAAAGGATTATGCTCTTATCAACAGGGCAGCATTCATCTGATGAAATGATTGCACAGGCTCAATCCGAAAATTCACTGCTCGCATGGGTTTGGCGTTTATTTTCTTTATTAATGTTGATTGGTGGATTCTCCCTAATCATGAAACCACTGGTTATTTTAGCTGATGTAGTACCTTTTTTAGGATCTATTGTAGGATTTGGTACTGGATTTATAGCATTTCTCTTGGGGTTGTGTGTGTGGCTCATTGCCACTGCAATTGCCTGGTTTGCGACACGACCGCTGCTCTCCATTAGTTTATTAATTATTGCAGTTGTTGGCAGCTATATATTGATTCAGTTAAGGACTAAGAAGAATAATGCTCACCTTCCAGAAACGGACCGTAATTAGTATGAGTCTTTATATGAGTGCGCTGCCAAATTAGTACAGCGATTCGAGATGAATCGCTATCTATTTTCCTTATCCTGATAGAGACTCTCAATAAGAGGGATAAAACCTATAACTCGTTGGTTTTGCATCCGCAGCATGGTTTAACTCACTGATTTTTTGTCTCAGTTCGCCAATGGTCTCTTCTTGTTGCTCAATTATTTTTTTTTGCTTTTGTTCTGTCGCTTGCAGTCTTTTAAAGAGAATGTAAAAAACGTAAAGAGCAGCGTAGTGTTTTGAAGAAGTAGTTTCCAATTTTTTTTGATTTTCTTCCTGTTGGCTTGTTAATGAATTTAGTTCCTGCTTTTGTTCTAAATTTATCCTTTTTTGAACTTCGTTTTTTTCCATTAGTTCAGGTACTAAAAGCGTATGTTGATATTCCATGCAAATTTGTTCGGCAATATCTCTAATCCGCTCATTGGACGTGTAGGTGCATATATTAAATCGTCTTAATACTTCATCGTTTAAAATTTCCCCGGAATTACAAAGCTCACCTCCAATATAGCCATCATTTTTTAAACCTGATAAATCAAGGGCTGTCTTTTTGGTGTCTTCGGTTTTACTGTAAGTAATTCTATAAGTTTTGTGTTTAGGGGTATCTAAAAGAAGCTTAAAATCGATTAATAATTGAGTAATTTGATTTTTGCACTCTTCTAATTTTGCGGCTTCAAAAGAAGTTTTTTGGTCGAATAGAGCTTTCAGAGAGGTTATTTCATGCAAAATATAATATAAGAAAGGCCTACGGCCGCTATCTGAGCACTGTTTGATAAGATCATTCAAACGTATTTTAAAATGAATATCTTGATTCTGAATTATTTCTTTAGCGCAAGATAGTGATTTTTCTCTGAGAAGATTCTCATCCGTTGCAACAACTAATTTTTTCACTTTTGGCTGACTGTCGTGATAGCGAACTACTACAGCAGTCAAAGAATAAAGCAGTTCTTCTAGTCTTGTCATGTAAAATTCCTTATAAAGCTAAATCCATAGTCTAAATGTGGAACTACATACCAACTTGATATTTCACTATATTGAATGTCTTGCTGAAGTGCAAGTACCTATTCTGACACTCGAGTTAATGTGCCTCAAGTTTCTTAATTCAACTCCATTATGAAGTCTTGTTTTAATGGCTTCAATGTTTGTTTTCGACTGTATTAATACCTAAATTAATACCCGAGTAAACACCAGTATAGGCATTAAATGACAGCATATATGCGATAATTGTTGCTATGTAATGTTTATACATAATTAAGCCTTGTCTATAAAATACTGAGAATAGTAATTGGGTTTGAAGTGACACTGACTTTATTTCCGCCAGTTGCAGTAATTGTGACATTCTGTACTCTTTTCGGTGTTAAAATGTTTCCTATGACGAAGCGGCTGTTCTTGTTGTCCAATGTTACAGTTGCCCCAGGCAAGCCATTCACTGTATAGACTTCACCGGATAGGGGGGCACAACCCGCATAGAAGACAAATGCTTCATTGGTATTCATTTGATTACGCTCGGCAGTCGTCAATACAGGAGCTCTAGGCGGGACCGCAATGATCGAGAAATTATTTTTTGAAACATTAAAAAAGCTTCCATTATTTGCTTGTACCATAATTCGAGCTGTAGTTGTGTTGAGATTAGGAACACAAATTTGCCCGTATCCATTATTTGGCGTATTTAACAAGAGAGGATAGGGAAATGTTTTTCCTCCATCAATTGATAAAAAGACGCTCACAAAAAAGGCATTAATTGGATAAATATTGGTATTGGCAACATCCCAAGTGACTGTTTGTGGTGACAGGCCCGTCCAAATGATGCCTGAATTCGTGGGGGATGTCACTATAAAGGGGCCTGCACTACTTACAGTGGTTACCGCAGTGTCAGTATATGCATTACAAGAACCTCCAGGGATATTTCTCCGCACGGAAACTCTGAGTTTCATAATGCGAGAAACGGACGATAACACTTCCCAGGTAAAAGGACCTCCATTGCTCAGCGCATTGAGATTAGGGAAGAAGCGCGTACCTACAGTTTGAGGTGGAAAACTTCTAAAATTCGGACCACCAGTTGCGGTGCTTACTGGCGGCTGGGGAGAGATTTCGTTATCCATCTGTTCCCATGTATAGGTTAATACTCCAGCTCCGCTTTTAGTTGCTGATGCAAACAAAGCAAAAGGAGTTTGTGCTGGAATAAATCCTCCGTTGACGCGACTAATTACAGGAGCACTGGCAATCGGTGTTGTTACGGGGCAGGTATGCGAAGGGCTGGAGACAAAATTTCCCATTTCCTGTAGGCTAATACCATTAAAATAAGCATCTGAATTATTTTGCACATTGGGGGCACAAATCCCTGCATAACCCATAATCGTACTACCGCTTCCAGGTTCTACCGCTGTTGGCCCATTTCTGTTGCAGTTGTTGTTTTGTACGTGATTCGCTCCAAATTGATGGCCCATTTCGTGGGCGACATAATCAATATCAAAAGGATCTCCTATAGGATTCTTCCGACCTGTAACTCCACGGGCTTTGCCATTATTGTCACAAACACTGGCCAATTCAGCAAGACCGCTTCCAGCCGAATCAACAACATGGCCAATATCATAATTAAGTGGACCAATTACTTGGTTAATATTCCTTTGATTTTGATCGATCATCCTTTCAGGATTGCCATGTGTATAGGGTTGATTATTCGGATTGGTATAGATAATGAGATTGTTATTAGCAATAATCTGCATGGTTATGGCCATGTCGATTTCATAAATACCATTCACTCTGTTGATTGTGGTTGCTTCAGCAGCTAATGCTGCGGCGACTGTTCCTCCAAAGTATTGTGTGTATTGAGCTGTTGCCGCCATAGCCAAGCGGTATTTTTTGAGTCGGCACGGATTAAAATTAGCAAAATGCTTTGAACTAACAGGAATAGTTGCTAATGGACTTTGACTGTGTACCCCGCATTTTAAGCGTTTTGAGGTAATGAAATCTTTTTTATAGTAAACAATATAATATTGGGTATCTCCTTTTTTTAAAGGATCAATAAAAACGGGACTTTGTCCTGGTCTGAAAATCATTGCATGGAAACCTTGTGGGGTGAGGTCCAGTTTGACAAGTTCGCCTGGTTCAGTAACTCCATACGCATCATAGGTTTTAATTTCAGGGAATTTTGCGCTGAGTTCCGGGTGCAGCGTACTATTTTCCGTAACCTGATACAGGTTCGTCGTTTTATCTGGCAGAGGAAGCTCGATTTGTATTGACTCTCCTGATTGCAATTCATCTCGATGGGGAGCATTCTCAAGCTCAGCATAGAGTTGATTCAGGTCAATCTCAACAAGGCGAAAATGACTTGCCTGTATGTTATTTTTTATCGTAGAAGAAATTTCCGATGGATCCACATCTTTAAAAAAATGTTGAACCACTTTATCTTGGGCGGAAGCAATGGAACTGAATAGAATGAGTGATAGAGTAAAAAGCGTCCTTGTCATTATATTTTATCTCTAATAAATTAAGAGAAAGAATTTATCATTAGCAGAAAAAGAATTCAATTTGAGAAAAAAGTTTTGGGTTTCGTGTAAAAAAAGATATTCTACTTATGCTTTTTTAATGGCATGTTTCTTAAAAGAGTTTCACACGCTTCAACCGTTAAGGGGTGCGAGTAGTAATATCCTTGGATGCAATCAATACCTTGTTTGCGTAAGAATTGAAGCTGTAATTTATTTTCAACGCCTTCGGCCACAACATTAATATTTAATTTATGAGCAATCGTGGCAATTGCTTTAATAATCGTTTGATCTAAATAATCCTTATGCGAATTATTAATAAAGGCTTTATCTATTTTTATTTTCTTAATAGGCAAGTTTTTTAAGTACGATAAACTTGAGTAACCCGTTCCAAAATCATCAATCACTAAATGAACACCCATTCCTTTTAATGCGTCAATTTCTTTATACAGCGCATCATTGTATTCAATGAAAACGGATTCCGTAATTTCCAATTCAATGCATGATCCCTTCAACCGATTTTCAGCTAAAGCTTCAGCAACAATTTTGCTCAGTGAGTGGCGAATAAATTGTATTGTTGAGATATTGATTGCAATAGGGCCTGGAAGTATTTTTTGATCCTGCCATATTTTTGCTTGATGGCAGGTACTTTTAATAATCCACTCGCTAACGGGAATCATTAATGAGCTTTTTTCTAAGCTACGAATGAATTTTGATGCTTCTATAATTCCTTTTTCAGGGTGATTCCACCGCAATAAGGATTCAAGCCCTATGATGCGTCCATCAGTGGTGTAAAATGGTTGATACATTAAGAAGAATTCTTGTCTGTCATAAGCTTGTTGTAACTCTTTACTCAAACCATGGGTCTGCTGATATTCTTCATACAACTCTGTTGAATAATAATGAAATTGATTCCTGCCCTTTTCTTTTGCTTGATAAAGGGCCGTATCAGCTAACTTAAGAAGTGTTTCAATATCTTGGCCATCATTAGGGAAGATACTGATTCCCATACTGGATGCAATTTGAATTAAATGCGCATCAATTGGAACCGGTTTCGAAATTTCATTTAATAATTTTTTTACAATCATTGTGACTTGTTCTTTAGAATTAATATTGGATAATATGATTGTAAATTCATCTCCACCTAGACGTGCGGCAAAATCACCTTCACGCAAACATGAGTTAATTGTTTTTGCAATATGAATCAAGAGCTTATCTCCATTATCATGCCCTAAAGTATCATTTATTACTTTAAAATAATCGATATCTAGGAATAATAATGCGACTTTCTCATGGAAATGCGTTATTTGTTTGGTCATTTGTTGAAAAAATTCATACAGCATATTTCGATTGGCTAATCCGGTTAAAGGATCGTGAGTTGCTTGATAATAGAGTTTGGCATTTTCAAGCGAAATCATTGCTTGGGAGGCAAGTAATTGAAGGCTGTCTAAATGGCTTGTTGTAAATGTATGGCTTGTACTATTGTTCTCTAAATACAACATTCGACATAAATTTCCTTTATAAAACAGTGGCATCATTAAAAGCGAGCGTGGATTTTCTCCCTGAACATATTCGTCTTGAAAAGTTAATTCTGACTGGATGGCATCATTTAAAATAATAGGTTTTTGAGTGCGCTGAACATAATTTAAAATAGAAATCGGATATTTTATTTCTCTTTCTATATTTTCGGAGCCAATAAGATAAATACTTTGTTGTTCTAAATCACCTTCTGCTTCGACAACCCATTTTTCACTATTTTTAGTTAAAATAATACTTCGCTGTGCTCCTGCATGTTCTAATACAATAACTAAAAGTTTCTGCAGTAATTTATCTAAACGAATTTCACTGGAGATAAGCTGAGTAAATTTTAAAATGGTCAACATATCAATGGTCTGATTTTTTGCTTTAGCTTGAGTTGTTGGGAGCATATGCTGAGAAGGGGAAAAGTCTGCTGCTGTGTGATTTATTGGCTCCAACAGCCTCACTTTTGTATTTGCCCCCCAATCTTTAAAATAACAATGTGCATTATACAAATAAATTTTTGCAATTTGGTTTAGGTTAAGATTAAGACAATAATATGCAGCTCGTTCATTTGCTATGGCAGCAATTAAAATGAGCCCTCCTGCCAATGCTGTTTCTATCGTTTGTTCATAAAGTGCAAGAGCTTTCTCATGCTGTCCGTTTAAACGTGAGAATTCAGCCGCAAGAAGCATGGAGTAGGCTCTAAAGTTTTCAGGACACCAGTTGGTATATTTTTTAATAAAAAGATCCAGTTGTTTCAGTTTTTTTAAAGAAAGCCGGTACATAGATTTTGGTAAATAAGGCAATTGACAAAATAGAGCTAAAGCAAAGAAAAATTTACCATCTAAATGGCTTATTAAACCCTTATCGTATTCAGAGTGAAGTTCATGATTCTTTCCCGCTTTGATTGCCTCCGAAAAATTTCCTAGTAGAAAATGTAATAATGTCAATGAGCTATAGAAGAAGCTTAATTCGGTTTTATTTTTTCCTTTAATAATATTTTCTTCAAATAAAGATATTTGTTTAATCTTTGTGGAACCCGGTTTTTCCAAACATTGGCATAAATAGTCCCAGAATTTTGCCACTTCAATAAAATCAGAAATTTTAACGCGTGACATAAAGGACAAGGTAGATTGTACGTTCTTTTTTACCTCATCAAGTTTTTTTCCTGCTGAAAGCGAATGAAGAACCAAAAGTAAGTTACTGTAATTACTGTATACTAAATCTCCGACTTCACAACACAGTCTAAATGCTTTAGTTATTGTGGTATTACATAGATGCATCGACATTTGATATGGTTCGATAAAAGAACCTAATACAAATTGATTTTTTCCTTCGAAATTTGATGCTCCGTATTTTTGCTTTAGATTGTTATAAAGTGTTACAAAGGAGAGTGCTTCCTGATAAAGATTTAATGAGTGCATTATTATAAATGCATAAACGGGAATAGACATTGAGGTGCTTTCAGTATAACCATACTTTAAACTTAAACTAATATTTTTGCAGGTGAGAATAACAAACAATTGTTGATTCGTGATAAATGCACTATTGAATAATTGCGTAATTAAATCCACAAGTGCGATTTGTTTTGAATCGTTCATTAAAGGTAAATTTATAGATTCTACTTTAGTATTTTTTAATTGGAGTTTTACTTTATAAATGGCAATTAAGACATGCATTAAATTAGGTTTTTTAGGCAGTTTAATGCCAAAATTTCGCAATGTATTCAATCCCATTTCCAAGGCTTCGGTATGTTTCCCCAAGGTAGATAACATCTCAATTTTTAAACGATAAATTTCAATTTCCTCGAGTGCATTTTTTGCGTGTTTTAATAGTGCAGAAAAATATTTATCTGCAGCTTTAAAATCACTAATTAAATATCTGCAAACCGCTAATTCCTTATGAAGCTGGAATGTTAAATTATAATTTTTTTCCCAATTATTAGGTTTTAATAATTCAATGCCCGCTGATAAATATTCATTAGCCGCATAATAAGCAGATGCGAGTTTTGCTTTTTGACCTGCCCACAAATTGTATTGAGCCAGTTTTAGTCTTTCTTTGGAGGTATGAATTAAAGCAATACTTTGATTAAAGTGTTCGAGTACATCAAATAATCGCTCATCATTTTCTATTAAGGGTTTGTTTTTTAATAATAAGCGGCCAATTTTTAAATGAATGCTTGGTCTGTCTTCTACATTAATAAGTTCATAAGCCGCTTGCTGAATGCGATCATGAGAAAAATTATAATGTAGGGAGTTTGTATCGAGGGTGGCAATATGTTCATCAAGCCCCATTAGTCCTAATGTTTTATAACTTTCTTCAAGCGGATAAATAAGATTTGCTTTAATTGCCTGACAAAGTTGTTCTGCAATGTGACTCGTCGATTCACTACTAATCACTTTTAAGGTATTAAAATCAAATTGATGACCAAAGCATGAACCAAGTTTTAAAATTTCCTGGGTAGTATTGGGAAGTAAATGAATTTTGGTGGTTAACAAATCAATTACATTATCGGTAGCACTTTGTTGTTGGATTTTGGCTAAATCCCATTCCCATGCGCCTCGTTCATAAGAAAAATTAAGTATTTTTTGCTCATAAATGTTGCGAAGAAATGCATTAATAAAAAATGGGTTGCCATGTGTTTTATCATAAATACATTGAGCAAGCCCTTGGATTTTTCTTTGTGAACCAGATAATGTGTCGTGTATTAGTTCTTGGATATTATTTAATCGCAAGGGTTTTAGAGTGAGAGTACTTAGATTCACTTTATTTTTATTTAAATTATTTATGCTTAATTGCAATGGATGATTCTCATTAATTTCATTATCTCGATAAGCTCCAATAATGAGTAAATAATTTGTTTCCCGATCTTGTAATAAATTTTCTATGAAATTAAGCGAAGAATTATCCGCCCACTGCAAATCATCCAAAAACAGAACAAGTGGATGCTCAGGTTGAGCAAATACGCGAACAAAATTTTGAAATACGAGATTAAAACGAATTTGGGATTCCGCAGGATTCAAGGAACGTACTGGGGCTTGTTTTCCTATAATTAACTCAACATCTGGAATGACATCGATAACAACCTGCCCTACATTGCCTAATGAGTAAATAAGAAGTTTTTTTATTTTTTCTAACCGCTCTTCGCTTTCGGAAAGTACTTGTTTGACTAGATTTTTAAAGGCAGCAACAATGGCACTATAGGGAATGCTTCGCTGTAATTGGTCAAATTTACCTTGGATATAATAGCCTTTATGCTGAATAATGGGTTTGTGCACCTCTTTAACTAAAGAGGTTTTGCCAATACCAGAATAGCCCGCAACAAAGATCATTTCTTTAGTGCCTTGACGAACTCGGTTAAATACTCTCATTAACTGGTTCACTTGTTTTTCTCGGCCATATAAATTGTGAGAAATGATTAAGTGATCGCGAATATCATGTGTTCCCAGTGAAAATTCACTAATCGAGCCTTTAAGTTGCCATTGTCTAAAGCATTCCTGAAGATCAGACTTCAATCCAATAATGCTTGAATAACGTTCTTCCGGCATTTTACCTAATAACTTATCGATAATAGCTGCGAGCATTTTGGGTGTATCTGGTCTAACTTGTAATACGGTTGGTGGTTTTTTTGCAATATGGCAATGTACGAGTTCAAGCGCATCAACTGCTTGAAATGGCAATTGATTTGCCAGCATTTCATAGAAGGTAATACCAAGCGAATAAAAATCAGTACGATAGTCAACAGGCCTGTTTATCCTTCCTGTTTGTTCAGGTGAGATATAAGCTAAACCTTCTTCAAATTCGCTGAGCTTGAGATAATCAAAGGTTTCTTCAGTAAGCTTTGTTGAAGCGCTTAAGTCAACTAATTTAAGAACCATATTTTCAGGATCAATAACAATATTGGATGGATTAATTTCTTTATGAATAATTTGTCGTTGATGTAATTCCCCTACAATATCAACGAGCTGCAATGCTAAGTTAAAAAAATCGTCAATATCTAATTGATGCATTAAAAGATAGGAAGTGAGCAACTGTCCTTTTACATCCTCTAGGATTAAAACAGGCGCATAGGTATTTTGCAGAAAATCATAAGCTTTAATGATCGTAGGCGTTTCAATCATGCTCAGTAAGTGGTATTCATGTTGTAAAATGGCTAAATTTTCAGAGCTCGAATGAAATTTATTAGGAGTTTTTAGCAAGACTCTACACCTATCTTTTAATCGCAAGGCATAATAGGTATCAATATTATGGTTACGGCGCATTTTTTCACGTAATGCATATCCGGATATAGAAATCATTTATGTTCTTTCCATTATTCGATAGCGTGAAGTTCTAAAAGCGAAGGACGCTTCTTTCTATTATAGAAGATATTTGATGGGTGGTTTGAAATTGTACAGTTTTTTATTTGTAAAAAATGACCATTTAAAAAAATAAATGATGATATATCAATATCCTATTTGATGTGCAAGCCACTATTTGTTTTTCCGCACTGCGAAGTAGAGTAATATAATATACTGGACTAAGCTTAGATGGACATTGCAAGTGGAGCCTACAAATAATGTATCATTCTCCTCATTATCCTAAGTGCTCATCTCTATTATCTCTCTAGATTAAAAAATTTCTCTGGTTTCTCATCAGGGTCAATTTTCTCTATTTTATGTGCTGGTTTGAAAAATTGTATGATCTCTTGGTTATGGAGTATCTGTTTATCATGGGCCTCATTTCGTTGCTCTTTTATCATTTCTTCTAGATCTTCTTCCCGATCTCTATCATTTATATTAAGGAATTTTTGCGGTATCTTATTTTTATCATGGGCGTCAATTAGTTTCTCTTTCTTTATCATTTCTACCAGATCTTCTTCCAGAGCCCTATCATTTATATTAAAGAATTTTTTTGGTATCTCATTTTTGATGTTTTGTAGTGCATCTTTTTTACGTAGTATGTCTAGGAGAGCAAGATTTAGTGCCGGAATAGGTTCCAGCGCTGCAGGAGGTTTTGATGCAGCATGAGCTTTATGTTCAGGTGAGGAAACATGAACTTTTTGTTTGCTCGATAATTGAAATGCGCCAAATGCTGCCTTAATTCCTGATTCAACATCAAAACCATATAACCTATTTAAATCACCTGGATTATCAGCAAGTGAGGTCACGTTTTTCCATAATGAATCTAAGGAATAAAGTGTTCCATCTTTGGTGTCCCGAAATAGATTCCAGGTATGAGCCCCATGTTTTTGGAAGGAGTGGCGTTGATGTATTACCTCTCCTTGAAGAATACCGTCATCAACTAATCGACTCATCAAATAAGCATTTAATAAGGTATGGTGGCGACATAATCCAATTCCCGTTTGCATGAATGCATCTAAGGGGATAATAGGGTTTCCTTCTTTTAAGTGCTTCTCCACAAATTCTTTTAAAAGAGTGGTCTCGCTTATAGGAAAGGTTTTTTGAGTCAATTTAGAGATTTCTTGTAAAATTTCTAAGGTTGTAGCGCCAGCTCTTATATTTTGGCGTAATTCAGCATAGAGCTTTTTTAGGGATTCAGCCTCTGGATCTAACATAATCATTTCTCGACTGGAGGATGAGCCTATTGAGAATACTCTTTGATTAAAATTACGTACGTCTCGTGTAACTACAGGGCAATCTTTATCTTGATAATTAATGTAAGGCACACCATGAACATACCGTATACGATGATGATGATGTTCAAGGGCTAGTTTCGTTCTATCCATCTCTGCCAGTGGTTGAATTGGAGTACCGGCTTGAGCTTCCTCGGCGTTATTCAGATTGTTCTCATTTTTTATAATTTCAAAGGACGAAGGCATAGTAAAAAACTCAAAAAGGCATATTTAATATTATAGCATGACGGCCAAATTAAAATCATATTGATTTTTTATTAATTAAAATTGGATGCGAGCGCTCTTACGAATATTTTTTTCTCCCGCAGAGATACAAAAATTATTAGAATATATCCTTTAATATTGTTGTTTGAATCGTAGATAGTAATCTCATTATCACATGCAAAAGAGAACTGGCATATATATTATCAATGGTCATTTTAGGCTAACTTATCAAGATAAGTTTCTCGCGCATAGCGAGCAGCAATAATTGCTATAATCACCCAAAAGAGAATATATAACGCAGGAGCATATTTATTCCCGGTTAATTCAACCAAGGTTAAAGAAACTAAAGGCATTGTCCCACCAAAGACCGCCTGGCCAATATTATAGCCAATAGATACGCCACTAGCGCGAATCGATGTGGGAAACATCTCTGCAAGCATGGTAGGTACTGCAGCATTCAACGGCGCAAGTATTATCGCTAAGATTATTTCTCCTAAGAGGATTTGCCACCAAATTCCACTCGAAAAAAGAATAAATATGGGATAAATAAAAATGAAAATGCCAAGTGCACCCAACAAAAAAATGGGCTTCCTGCCGAAATAATCTGATAATAAACCCATCAAAGGAATTAATAGTGTTAAAACGAGCAGTGCAATAAAGTTAGCTAATAAGGCATCTTTTAATAAAAATCCTTCTGATTTCACTAAAAAACTCGTTATATAAGCGATGAGTAGGTAATTGCTCATTGCTAATATGCTCGTAAAAACGATGGCTAACACTAATTTGCGCGGATAACCAAAAAACACAATTTTTGCAGGAAGCTCTGTGGTATGTTTGGCTTTCAAAAAGGTAGCAGGCTCAACGCTCGTAAGGCGTAAATAAACTCCTATTAATCCAAGTAATGCACCGATTAAATACGCCAAACGCCATCCCCAGGCCTGCAGGGTATCTTCAGCTAATAAAACACTAAGTAAAGAAGCAGTAAGTGACCCCAAAAAAATGCCTAGAAAAGCAGTGCTTAATACTAAACTTCCCGCAAAACCACGTCGATGATCTGCCATATGTTCAATAAGAAAAGTTGTTGAACCAGGAAGCTCTCCTCCTACTGCAATTCCTTGAATTAACCTAAAAAAAATAAATAATAAAGGAGAAATAATACCTAAAGAATTAAAATCGGGTATCAACGCGATGCATGCAGTGGACGATGTCATAATAGACATTGAGAGAATGAGGGTTTTTCGTCGGCCAATATGATCTGCATAATGTCCCAGTAATACACCTCCTAGCGGACGCATAAAAAAACCGACGGAAAATACACCAAAGGTGAGAAGAAGAGAAACAAAATATTCGTCTGAGGGAAAGAATAATTGGGCAAATAAGGGGGTAAAGTTGGCGTAAAGAAGAAAATCGAACCACTCTAAAGTATTTCCATATAAACCAGCAAAAATACTTTTCCTTTTTATAGGATCCATAATTGTATTTTTTAATAGCCTCTTATTTCTTTATTTTAGGGGTAAATATTTTTTTGGGAATATACTAGGCGATAGGTATTACCAATGTCGCTTAGCTCTTTTGTAAAGAAAGGCATGACTCTTTCTCGTTTGTGGGTATTTGCAGGGGGATGCTCATCCTAAAAATAGAGCAAAAATCCATGAATTATGGAATATAAACTGTCTAAAAATACGGTGATGCTGAGAGTGCTCTAAAGAAAAAAATGGTAATGATCCTTATCTCGAAACGCTTGGTGTTTGAACATTTTTTAATAAGAGCACCTTAGATGAACTTTTTAGCGAGCCGCGATATAACCCAGGAGTTTTCTCGTTTATTCCTTGTTCTAAGAAAATAAACTCTTCTGAGTTAATCCAAAAAGGATTCCATGCTGGCCTTCCTTTGGGAGTAATACGTGTCGTTTTTCCTGAATCAAGATGGAGCGTCCAGAGGGCGGGCGGAGGTTCATTCCAATTTTTCAGAATCTCTTCATTCATATCCACATCCATAATTAGTGTTTTTCCATCAGGAGAGAGATGGATACGAGAAGCGCTGCTCATGCTGCCCTGAGGGATAATCTCATTAAGATTCCATTTCTTTATTAGGTTTCCTTTAAAATCCATCCAATAAATTGCATCCAGGTCGTGGCTAAAAAAAGATGCTCCATTTTTCGCCCATGCCGGGCTGTATTCATTCAGGGTATTCTTGAGGAGGTGAAAACCGCGTCCCTCTGCATCGACTAATGCCAGGTACCAATTATTATTGATAAAGGTATTAAAGAGCAGTGTTTTACCATCAGGAGACCACACTGGATTAAAGCTGTTCGCGGATGGTATATTTTTTAACGGAGTTATCTTACCTGATTTAAGCTCAATGATTGCCAGGTAACGGCTCCCTGATTTATCTACTACATTATAGGCAATGTAGTTACCATCAGGTGAAATTTCGGGAATGTAACCCTCAGTAATTTTTTGAGCTTTGCTACCATCCATCCTGGCAGTCCAAATGGAACCATAACGCTCAAATGCGAGCGTGGGTGTTGCTTGAGTAGCGATGCAATATAAGAAAGTAAACAAAAACAAGTAAATTTTCATAAGAAGGGAATCTCTTGCCAATAAAAAATACGTCTAACGCCAGGCAGGATCGCTTTTACCATATTCTTCTCCAACTCCTGCATGTTGTGCGTTAGAGTTTGCAGCTTTTGTACAAGAACCAAGAAATAACATCGCTGTACAGAGATAAAAAATTAGAGTAATTTTTCTAAATAATATACGTGTAGTCATTTACATTCCTTGTTAACAAATCACTCAAAATCACCTTGTTTCATCTATTTATTTATGATCATTGACCTTCTGACAATGTTTATATCACAATAATGCCACAGAATAGAACTTAATGAGATATATTGAAATCACACCTATCCTTTTGCGGATATTAAAATTAATACTCCTTTTTACTCTATAGCAAAGGTAGGCTTGAATTGTACTCCATTAAACAATGGATTTTGTATATTTTCAGTAAGTATGTTTCAAACGAAGGTGGTTGAATATCTTGCATCAATTAATCTTCATGTTCAGGGATTGTTTTCTTTTCTTTTTCATCCCAGCGGTTAATGCAATTGAGTTCTATATCAAATAAATCAAGAACGCGTCCAACGCTATGGGTAACAATGTCATCGATTGTTTGCGGATTATTATAAAATGCAGGCACAGGAGGAGCGATAATAGCACCTATTTCTGTTGCCCGTTTCATATTTTCAATATGGCCAAGATGCAGCGGGGTTTCACGAACCATTAATACCAACCGTCGGCGTTCTTTTAAAATAACATCTGCTGCACGGGTTAATAAATTAGAGGTTGTCCCACAAGCAATGTCTGCTAAGGTTCGCATGGAACAAGGCGCAATAATCATGCCTGAAGTAATATAAGAGCCACTCGAAATGCATGCGGCGATATCATAAATTGGATAATGCTTATCGGCAAGATTATAAAGATCAGTTGCAGAAAGTTCGGATTCATAGGCGCGAGTTTGTTGGGCGGCTTTGGATACTATAAGATGGGTTTCGTACTCTGTATGAGCTAATAACTCCAACAGACGGATCCCATAAATAATTCCGGAAGCCCCAGTGATACCGACTATAATCCGCTTTTTTTTCATAACTTAACCTTGGGGGTATGGCTCATGGTTTTAATCTAAAAACGATGCATTGGGAGCAAAAAGGCTGCATCTAAAATTACTTTGCATCACTCATCTTTGTATATATTATCATATTTTGCGACAAAAATTTTGCCTAAGTACTTATGCGGTTAAGTAAACGTATCTAAAAATGCTTGCATTCCTGTGCTTTATGGGCGGAATCTTATAGGTTCGAGTGGCTGGATGCCGTGCATAAAGCCTAGCAAGTAGGTAAGAAGAGTGACTTGTGTTCAAAGTTTAAGCAGTTGCCACTCGACTAATGGAAGAGTGCATTGAGAGGAACTAACTTATGGAATCAGTTGTTAATCAAATTATTCATTATGAAAAACAGTTGCTTGCCAAGAAGGATTCAGTCGCTGTTTTAATCAATTTAATCGATGATGAGTTTATTGAATATGGAAGTAACGGCAAAATTCATGATAAAAATGAAGCAGCCCGATGGTTGTCACTAGAAGATTATTCTGAAGCAACAGGTACGGAGTTTGAGGCAAAACTTTTGGTAGAAGACGTGGTTTTATTAACGTACCTCAGCGAGATGAAGCAAAATCATTTTTCAGAAAGTAAATTTGCTCGACGTATTTCGATTTGGCGAAGAAAAAATAACATATGGCGGATGGTGTTTCATCAGGGAATATCTCTAGAGAAATAAAAGTAACTTTATGTTTTTAAATGAACGATACTCAACGTTCTACGTACTGCGCTTTATGCGCAGTATCCAGAGCAATAGCCCCTCCTAATCAGCACCTTTTGTGCCTCAAGAAACATCTTCTGGGTACCGCGCATAAGCGCGGTACGTAGGGGAGGTAAATTTCGCGTGATTCTCTCAGGATTTGTTCGCGGGGGCGGGACGTTGAAATCTACAGATTAAACAAGTTAAAAAGTGAGCTCCCTCAGGCTATTAAATCCAACGTTTGTCGAGAAAAATACTTCGCCAGAAAATTGTTTATTTTCAGACATTACCATCTATTTATTCGACATGGAGAATGATAACATCACCAACCATTAAGTATGAGCTAGGGATGGTAATACTATGAATGCAGGAGTTAATTCATTTGTTTTTTTTGTTGCCCTGATTGCTGGATTTGGTGGTTTTTTATTTGGTTTTGATTCCAGTGTGATCGCCGATGTTAAAGATCAGGTGATGGCTCAATTGTTTCTTTCTGAGTGGCAATGGTCCCAGGTAGTGAGTATTAGTATACTTGGTTGTATTCTTGGCATTCCTTTAAGTGGTTTCTTTGCTGATAAACTAAGTCGGCGTTTTCTACTCAAAACAGTTGCTATGGGGTTTATTGTAGGGACTGCTCTATGTGCAATCACACATGAGTTCATTCTGTTATTAGTTGGTCGATTTATCATTGGTATTTGCATTGGAATTGCTTCTTACATTACCCCATTATTTATTGCAGAAATTGCTCCTCCTGACCGAAGAGGAACTTTAGTGTTGATTAATGGTTTGACGATTACCTTTGGTCAGGCAATAGCATATTTAATCGGTTATTTTTTCCATGACTACTCTGTAAACAGCTGGCGATTATTATTTGGAATGGGGAGTATTCCTGCCCTGATTTTATTTATAGGGATGCATTTTGTTCCCCATTCACCGCGTTGGCTCATGAAGAAATATGGAATGGATAAAACCTTGCACGTTTTAAAACGTATTCGTCCGTTGGAGTATGATATTCAAAAAGAAGTCGATGAGATCCAGAGCAATATACAACAAACCCAACCGAATCATAACTTATTGTTTCGAGCTCCAATCATTTTTGTTCTCGTGGTTGGTATCAGTTTGGGAATATTTCAGCAGTTCTCTGGAATTAATGCAGTAATGTATTACGGCCCCGTTATTTTTGAATCAGCGGGTTTTTATCCTGTTTCGAATGCCATTTTGGCTACCTTTTGTATGGGGGCAGTTAATTTTTTATTTACATTACTTACTTTATTTTATATCGATAAATTAGGTCGACGTTTCCTATTATTAAGTGGTGCGATGCTCGCTGCCCTAAGCCTTTTTGTAGTGAGCCTTTTATTTAATACAGAATTACCTGGTCAAAAATTTTGGATATTGGGTTCTTTATCAACTTATGTAATGGGTTATTGTATTAGCGTAGGCTCTTTATTTTGGGTTTTGATCTCTGAAATTTATCCTTTATCGGTGCGTGGTTTGGCGATGAGTATTGCCACGGTAGCGCAATGGGGCGCTAATTTTGTAGTTTCCATATCTTTTCTGGCGATTTACCAAAATTTAGGAGAAGGACTTACTTTTGCTTTATTTGGTTCATTATGCTTGCTGGCTTTTTTCTTTGTTTATCATTTTGTACCTGAGACAACAGGGACTTCTTTGGAAAAAATAGAGAAAAATTTGATGTCAGGTAAAAAAATCAGAGACATTGGCAAATCATTATCAGAAATAAAAACAAACGAAATTGAATTAGTGAGAGATTAAAAAATGGATAATGCACATCAACTAAGAAAATGCCGTATAGGGATCATTGGTGCAGGACGAATCGGTAAGTTACATGCAGAGAATATCAAATATTATTTACCACAATATGAATTACTAGCCATCGCAGATCCTTATCTGAATAAGGAATGGGCCGATAAATTGTCGATTACAGGTCAATACACTCATTTTGAAGAAGTAGTGTTTCATCAACGTCTGGATGCAATCCTGATTGCTTCACCTTCGAATTTGCATGTAGAGCAGATTAAAGCAGCAAGCGAAGCGGGTAAAGCGATATTTTGTGAGAAACCAATAGGCTTGAATGAAAAAGAAATTTTGGATGTATTAGAAACAGTGCAGGCAAATAACACTTTATTACAGCTCGGTTTTAATCGACGCTTTGATCCAAGTTTTGCCCATCTGCACCAACAGGTGCAAACAGGTGAAATTGGTGCCGTTCATCTTGTTAAGATTACCTCTCGTGACCCTGTTTGTCCTACCAAGGAGTACTGCGCAACCTCTGGAGGCCTGTTTATGGACATGACCATTCACGATTTTGATATGGCTCGTTTTTTAACCCAATCGGAAGTTATTGAGGTGTATGCGACGGGCGCAGTACTGATTAATCCAGATTTTGAAGCATTAGATGATGTGGATACTGCAATCATACAAATGCGTTTCGCTAATGGCGCGATGGGTGTCATTGATAATAGTCGCCAGGCGGTTTATGGATATGATCAACGGATTGAGGTATTCGGTAAAGAAGGAATGTTGTTGGCCAATAATCAATTGAAACATTCAGTGATTCATTATGCAAATACCTTCACAGAACAAGCCAATCCAGAATATTTTTTTCTTGAACGTTATCATCAGGCGTTTAGAGCAGAGTTAAATTCATTTTATGATGCTTGGCTGCATAATAAACCCAGCCCTGTTTCTGGAAGAGATGGGTTGCAAGCCTTGCGTATCGCCCAAGCTGCAAAACAATCTTTGGTTACTAAATTACCTGTTTCTATAAGTTGAGGATGACATGATTTATCCATCATTTTACTTTGATACAAATAGATCTGTAGATTTGATTTGCATGGGACGGGTAGCAGTTGATCTGTATGCAGAGCAAATTGGTGTATCGCTTAGCGACGCTCAGAGTTTTAAAAAATATCTAGGGGGCTGTGCAGGAAATATTGCCGTGGGTGCTGCCCGTCTTGGTCTAAAATGTATGATGTTTTCTTGTGTTGGTCACGATGAAATGGGGCATTTTTTAAAAAATGAATTACATGCTGAAGGAGTCAATACCGACTTGCTACAGACAACGGAACATCATTTAACAGGACTGGTATTGCTGGGTATTAAGCCTCCTCATGAATTCCCTTTAATGTTTTATCGTACTGATTGTGCGGATATGCAAATTAAGCCGCAGCAAATAAGCCAGAGCGTGTTGGAACAGGCGAAAGCTATTTTAATCACAGGTACAGGATTATCTACTGATACGATGTTACAAACTACCGAAGAGGTTATCCAATGTGCAAGAAAGGCTGAAACTGCAGTAGTTCTTGATCTGGATTATCGTCCTGTTCTTTGGGGATTAACCGCATTAGGTGATGGAGAAACGCGATACCGCCATAGTCAGAAAGTAAGTAAAATCTATCAACGTATTTTATCTCTTTGTGATTTAATCGTAGGTACTGAGGAGGAAATTTGTATCGCAGGTGGATGTGAGGAAGTTTATGATGCATTAGAGAAAATAAGGGAATTGACTCAGGCACCTGTAGTGATAAAGCGTGGCGAGAAAGGTTGTGAAGTTCATTTTGCTAACGGCAGCCAGTGCTTACAATCTAAGCCGTTTCCTGTTGAAGTACTGAATGTGCTTGGAGCAGGCGACGGATTTATGGCTGGTCTCTTATCAGCTCTTTTGCAGGGGAAATCCTGGGAGGCTGCTACTACTTATGCGAATGCCAGTGGGGCTCTGGTAGTCACTCGCCATGGCTGTGCTCCAGCTATTCCTTATAAAGAAGAGTTAGACTATTTTATTCAACATTTTGATGATGATCCGCAAATTTGGAAAAGTGCTTATTTGCTGCACTTACATCAAAAGCATAATCAACATAATTCTCCGATTCTTATTAAAAACCCCCAGGGTTTTAATCGAGGATTAAATGCCATTGTTACATTAGAGCCCTTATCTCAAGGCATGAGTTTTCGCTCGATTAAATTAGATGCTGGCCAAAACTACTTATTTAATGAACATTATGAATTTGCTGCCTTATTAATGACTGGAAAAGTAATATTTCACTATGGACAGCAAAGCCAGCATGTAGCGCGCTATGATTATTTTTCTCAGGAGCCTATCGTCTTGCATTGTCCTGCCGGCCAAAGAGCTTCTGTGGATGCGTTGACTGATTGTGAAATTTTGTTGATTGAGACAGAAAATCATGCTTCATTTGCTCCTTTATTATTTAATCAGCCCAATCTTGTGGAGTTAGATAATCGGGGAAAAGACATTTTGGATGATAGCTCATATCGTATCGTGAGGACGGTATTTGATAAGCGCAACAGACCTGAGTCTAATTTAGTTGTTGGAGAAATTATTACCTTTCAAGGGCGCTGGTCAAGTTATCCTTCTCATTATCATGATCAACCTGAAATCTATCATTATCGTTTTTCAGAACCCCAAGGCTATGCATTTGGTGAGAATGGGAAAGAGGTTTTACGTATTGAAAATTATGATACGTATCAAATTGCTAATGGTCAGACCCATGCGCATTGTGTCGCTCCGGGATATGCTCTTTATACGCTTTGGTTTATTCGTCATTTAAAAGATAACCCCTATACGACACCGACTTTTATCAAAGAACATGAATGGACAAGAACACATAAGGCAAATAACAGGGTATGGAAAAAAGGCCTCGGCCGCCATGGCAACCAGCCTACGCCTCGCCCTCACGACTTGTTTGCGGAGTCTAGTTTGTCCAGTAACACTGGATCCCGCGAACACGTCGCGGGAAGTAGGGAGCAGGACGGCAGTCAAAGTCTGAAAAAATAATAATTTCAAGGAATAATTTGCATGAAAATTCGATTAACAATGGCTCAGGCTTTATTGCGGTTTTTGGCGAATCAATACGTAGTGCTGGATGGGCATGCACATCAGTTTGTTGCGGGAGTATTTGGAATTTTTGGGCATGGGAATGTGACAGGTTTAGGTGAAGCGCTTGAGTATGACAATTATGGGCTGACTTATTATCAGGGACATAACGAACAAGGAATGGCACACACAGCTACGGCCTATGCAAAACAAAAAAACAGATTAAGTATTTTTGCCTGTACTTCCTCTATAGGTCCAGGTGCAACCAATATGATTACAGCAGCAGCTACAGCAACCACAAACAGAATTCCCCTCTTGTTGCTACCGGGCGATATTTTCAGTTGCAGACAGCCGGATCCCGTATTACAACAACTTGAAGTCCCACATGATTATACCCTGTCTGTGAATGATTGCTTCAAGCCGGTGAGTAAATATTGGGATCGAATTGCGCGCCCCGAACAATTGATGACCGCATGCATCAATGCAATGAGGGTACTTACGGATCCTGTTGAAACGGGCACGGTTACGTTATGTTTACCGCAGGATGTGCAATCCGAAGCATATGATTATGAGCGTTCTTTTTTTGAAAAACGTTTTTGGCACATTGATCGAGAGCCTATTAGTGAACGTGCTCTGGATGAAGCCGCCCAACTTATTTTTAAAGCAAAAAAACCATTGATTATTGCAGGAGGTGGTGTTCATTATTCATTTGCAACAGACGTTTTATCTCAATTTGCAGAACACCATAAAATCCCAGTTGCTGAAACTCAGGCAGGAAAAAGTGCTTTGCCAGAAAGTCACTGTATGAATGTGGGTGGAATAGGTGTCACAGGTTCTGAAGTAGCCAATGTTCTGGCAGCACAAGCAGATGTGATTTTAGTAATCGGCTCGCGTCTGCAAGATTTTACTACTGCGTCTAAATGGGGTTTTAAAAATGAAGAATGCCAAATCATTCATCTTAATGTCTCCCGTTTTGATGCAATCAAAATGAATGGTTTGATGTTGAAAGGAGATGCAAAAACAGGCTTAGAACAATTAGGGAAAACATTAGGGGCTTATCAAACATCTAAAGAGTATCAACAATGTATGCAGCGCTATCAAAATGAATGGCAGAAGGAATTAAAACGAATTTGTACTGTGACTCATGCGGCAGGGGATGGTTTATCACAAACCAAAGTCATCAGTTTGTTAAATGAAATGGTGACCGAAGATGATGTCATTATCTGTGCTGCAGGAAGTTTGCCCGGAGATTTGCATCGTTTGTGGAAATCCAAAAAGCCTAAAGATTATCATCTGGAATATGCGTACTCTTGCATGGGTTATGAAGTCGCTGCAGGCTTAGGGGTAAGGCTAGCTAAAGAAAATACTCCTGGTGAAGTGTATGTTTTGGTGGGCGATGGCAGTTTTGTGATGATGCATTCAGAGTTGCTTACCAGCATCCAGGAGCACAAGAAAATAACCATCATTCTTTTTAATAATCATGGTTTTCAATGCATTAAAAATTTACAAGAAAGCCAGGGTAGCCAAGGTTTTGGCAATGAGTTTCGTTATCGAGAAGATAAAACCAAGAAGCTTTCTGGGAATTATTTGCCAATCAATTTTTGCAAATACGCGGAAGGTCTGGGTGCTAAAACTTTTTTTGTGGATGCTTATGAGCAATTGGCTGTTGCCATGGAAACTGCGCGAAATGAAGCATGTTCTTCAATGATTGTATTGCCGATATTGCCTAAGACCATGAGTAATGGCTATCAAACCTGGTGGCGTGTAGCGGTTGCAGAGGTATCTAACTCAGAAGAAGTAACTAAAGCGCATCACAGGATGCAAGCGCAATTGCAAAACGTTAGAGAATATTAAGGACTCCTAAGGAATTATATATGCACATTAAATTGGGAATTGCACCTATTAACTGGTGCAATGATGACGACCCTGAGCTAGGGAAAGAAATTAGTTTTGAACAATGCATTAGAGAAATGTCAGAGGCGGGTTATACAGGTACAGAGCTTGGTAATAAGTATCCTCGTGACGTTTCTGTTTTAAAAAAGGCTTTAAGTGATCGTGGACTACATCTATCGAGTGCCTGGTTCAGTACTTTTTTTACGGAGACGGAGCAGTATGAAAATACTTTATCGCGATTTATGGAGCATTTAAGTTTTATGCGCGCGATGGGAGCATCTTTTATTAATGTGTGTGAGTGTGGACACGCCATCCAAGGAACAGATCTACCTATTTTAAGTCCTCACAAACCAGAGTTTAATGAGGGGCAGTGGGGAAAACTGCTTCAAGGATTACATACTATTGGTCGTATTGCTTATGATTTTGATATGCAGCTTGTTTATCACTATCATGCAGGAACAGGCGTTTTTTATGAACATGAAATCGATTATTTAATGGAAAACACGAGCCCTCAATTGATTTCTTTATTGCTTGATACCGGCCATGCTGCATTTGCTGATATTGATTCACTTGCTTTAATCAATAAATACAATGATCGTATTTTGTATGTTCATTTAAAGGATGTTCGTGCCGAAATCCTCAATAACGTTAAGAGTCAACATATGAACTTTATGGATGCCGTACGAGCTGGTGTATTTACGGTTCCTGGCGATGGGACCATTGAATTTGCTCCCATCATTCAGATGTTGCAAAAACATCGATATTCTGGCTGGATGATTGTTGAGGCAGAACAGGATCCGGCTAAAGCTCCCCCTTTTCAGTATGCTAAAAAGGCCTATGATTTTCTCCAGCAGCATATTAAATAGAAATAAGCCAAAAAATTACTGTCTTGAAGCGTTGTAAACAGTTGGTGAATTTTTTTTCTGCGGTCATTCTTCCTGCCTACATACCGCGACGTGCTCGCGGTATCCAAAAGCTCCATCATAAAAGCCATCTGCATTTTATAGGAGTTTCTAATATATTTAATCTTTTAACTATAATTAACGTTATAGGTGAAGAGTAGATTGGCATTATTCATTTTCAATGAAAAATAAGAGAATTTTTTTGAAGCGCATATGCTGCGGAAGAGCTCTAATCACTTTTTCTATGTGAAATAATGTTTTTTGTTTTCTCATTAGTGATGGGAGTTTGATTGTCATGGGTTTATCATTATTAGAACTTTTAACATATCACGATAATGGGCAAATTACATTTGATGGTCTCATAAATGGCGAAAAAGCCACTTCATATCAGGAGTATTTGCTCGTTTTAGATAAGGTTACTCGTATTTGTGAGCATGAGGATGATGCTCCCTTAGCCAAAGCCCATGTGAAAAATTTAGCTAAAATTTTATTGAAAAAATTCCAAGAGCATCTTCGAGAAAACCAAAGTGATTGGTACGATAAAAGTAATCCAAAGATATATACAGTGGCCAAGCAACTAGAGGCTTTCGCTTATTTAACAGGGGAGCAAGAAGCAGTTCACTCAATATTGGAAGAATTCCCCTTATTGAAAGTAGTACAATGTGATTATGAATCTTATCTGTATGATAACTTTCTAAATAATGACGACCCACTTAAATTTAAAAATTTTGATCGCGATCTTCTTGTTTTACAAATGATAATTCGGGTGTTGGATCCGCGTTATATCAATCAACGCAATGAGCAAGTGTGCGGTGTAAATGCTTTTGTGCACCATATCGCCTTATTAAATCCATTGAAATACGTACAAATAGTAACTGAACTTGCTGCAAAAGGGATTTGTGATCTTAAAGAGTTCGCCGGGAAAGAAGGCGTATTACGAGTCGAAGTCACTGAAGGGGTTGCAAATAAAAAAAGTTCGGACGGAACTACAATTCACGATGCAGATCACATTATTTTAAATGGAATACGGTCGTCAGAAAATTCTATTGTTCACTACAGTGAAGAAGGAGCAGATTTGGCTAAAAAGCTTTTTGGTGTTACTTCACATCATGAAATCAATAACTGGATGCAACAAGCTGGATACAATCATGTGCACAATATTCCCATCCATCATAGAGCGGCAATAAAGCAGTTACAATTACTCATTCAAGATGGGTATATGGTAGGTTTTGCTGGCACAGGAAGTCTTGCAAAATATATTCTTGCCCCAGAACAAGGGGAGCCCAAAAATCAAAATGTTGTGCAACGATTTATGGATGGTCATTTTTTTATTATTAGAAACATTGAGTTTGATGAACAAAACGATAAGGTAAATATTCGTATTATGACTTGGGGAAAAGAACAATCAGCCTCAATTCCTTTCGATGTATGGACAAAGAATATAGGGCTTGTTGGAACAGCTGTGGTTGGTCAAGACCCTTATATGAATATTATGTTTCGCGCAAAAGCACGGGATATAGATGATATACAACGTACTACATATTGCTCCCCAGAGGCATATTGTTTGTATGTGAGAAATATCATTGAGGATTCACCCGGCTATGAGAAAATTAATAAACTATTAGACCAAGTGTTTAAACATGAAAATGGAATAACCTGGTATCAAGCTGCAAAAGGAATACAAGATGCCATTGAGGAATTACCCAGAGAAAAAGCACTTATGGTTCCTGCAAAAATCTCTATTATTCCCTCAGTGACACCAGAGATTAAAACGGAGTTTGATAGGATTCATCATATACATTGTCGTGCAAGAAAAATTGGTGCTTTGGAAAATTTAGGCATCCAAGATAATATTGAAGTCCAGCGCCAACTAATCCCCCTATACGCACAAGAAGGGCAATGGGATAAAATAAAAGGATTTTTAGCTGATATAAAAAGTTACAGCCACACTGATCGAGAAATAATATATGAAAGCCTTGAGCTTGGGTGTTGTTTAGTACTTGGGGGAGTAAAAGTTCCAAGCGATATAAAGGAATTAGTCGAAAAGAATACTCGCTTTCATTTTCAAGTAAGGGAATTAATTTTCGTATTAAGTGAGCTTACCGGACTACCCAAAGGAGGCCCTTTTACCTATGGGGTTCGAAGTAGATTATTAGAGGTTGTTAATCGCAGACTTGAGGAAGAAGGAAAAGCAAAAGTCCATAATCTGAGTCATGTTATTTTATATAAGAAAGATATTTATAATTTAGTATCATTACTCGATAGGGAAGTCCATAGAATGGATCCATCCCATAAAACGATGCGGAAAGAAAAATTAGAGAAATTTTGTACTTTGCTGATTAATAAAATTGAGAATAAAGACGCACCGCACGATAAAATGGATTTGCAATCTGTTTCTAATCTCCACTACAAATTACCTAGATTTTTACAAAAGCTATCTGAGTTTTTTTTAAAAGTAGCTTCGATTTTTGATAAAAACCTAATAACCAAGGATGTTGAAAAAATTAAGAATTTTAAAGAAGATTTAAATGGTTTTAAAGAAAATAATAAATCAGAGGGACACGCTGCAAGTTTGGCTCCAATGGTTGATAATATTTAAAGCGTTAATTGTCACTTTTGATAATTGTTTTTCATTTCAAACTTATATGAAATAGGAGCCGGGCAAATAAAAAATTTAGTAATGTATTGTTCTTATGTAGTACGGAACAAGGGATTAGCTATATCACTAGTCCCTTACTCACTGAGCGCTCATTAAATTCCTTTATCAAAAATTCGATTTTCTGTCCCAATTGATTTTTTCCAATTATTTTTTCAGAGGCTTTATAAAATGTTTGAGAAAAATAAGACATATAGCCTGTATTATTTTCGTCAGATTTACGCCGTTGGATGCTTTTTTCTTCAGAACTCATACTCGTTAATAATACTTTCATCAGTTCCTGGTATTCCGTATTGCTCTCATCTTTTTTAAATTGTGAATAAAGATTTCCTGCATTTTGCACATACTTCAAGATCAATCGTTTTTTTGTGTCAAAAATATCCCGCTCAACTTTACTGGTAGCAAGGTCAAATTCCTTTTCAAGAATATATTCATATAAGATAAATGAAAATTGATTGATCCAGGGAACATGTCTATTATTGCCAAAGAATGATGCATCCTTAATATCAGTAATGAGAGAGGGGCTGTTTTGAACCAATTCCTTTAATGCATTAATAAAATTGATTAGGCTGGATGTGAAAAAACTTTCATAAAGATCGGTGGTAAATGTAGTGCTATTTTCTTTATTATATTCTTTGACGGCAGTTACGACTTCCTTTGATATCGATTCAATTTCTTTTAAAATCTGTTCAAAATAAGTAGAATAATCATCGTCCTCAACATCTATTTCTTTAATCTTCTTGATTAAACATTTTGCAAATTCATTTCTTTGAATTAATAAGTCAGCTTCTTTACCTTTATATGTTTTTTCATCTGCTTGCACTTGGTAGGCATCCAATATTTTTTGACAATACCGGTGTGTAATATCCTTAAAAATTCCCATTATCCCTCTCTTTTTTAGTTCGTCAGAAAACACCCAAAAATCATTTATCTATTTCCGGGGATATCCATTCTCCTATTCACCGCTTTGTTTCTTTTCCAGCCGCGGTAATATGCCAGTTTTGGAATTCAAAAATGCAGCTTAAAAATCGTTAAGATAGTCATAGTGCCTAATATTAACTCATTGTAAGCTACAGGAAAAGTAATTGATTTTAGTTTCTTTTCTTGAGTATAAAGATTTTGAGCCCAAATGGAGATTGGTGATGTTGGTTAAATTTTTCAAAAACAAAAAAATCGAGATTAACCCTGCAAATAAATACCCTGAAATTTTATGTAACGCGCTGGAGGCTACAATGGGTGTGTGCATTGCCAGCACTTCTGCATCGGTTATCAATCCCTTAACCGCAAAAATAGGCAAAGAGCGAAAGGCTCAATATCATGAAAATAGCTTAACCGCAGTGAGGGAAGTAGGCGAAGTGAGATCTTTTTTCCTTAAAATTGCAAAATATTGTGAGGACCAAAAGATTGATTTTCTCGATGCGAGAGCGCCAATAAAATATACAATTTCTGCGCATAGAGCGGGAAATTGTGAACACCAAGCATTTTATTTGGCTGCATTACTAAAACAACAAAATATCCCTGCACTTATTTATGATATCGAAGACATTGAACATACAGTAGTTATCACAAAAAACTTTCTTCTTGATCCTTGGATAGGTGCGATTTTTTCACTTGCTGAAATAGATCTTTGTGAGTTTTATGGCTCATCGTTTAATATGAAGGCATCATGGTTGAATCAATTGTTAAGCAACAAGGAGTTCACTTATCATAAAAAGCTAAACAAAAAGACACTAGAATATTATTTTGCTCAAACCGAAGAGAAGAAAATATCCACTTGCTGCATCATTTTTTAAAATGGAGTTTTAGCGGCGAATGACTTAAGATTTTTGGATAAATTGATTTATAGAAATATTAGAGCGCAGTAAGGCAGGAATTATTTGACCTGTACTGTCACACGTAAGTTTTTTCTTGATATTTTCGAAATGTTTATCAACGGTGCGTTTTGATATTTCCAGAATATCGGCAATGCGTTGTATCTTAAAACCATGATAATAAAGATAAATGATCTCTTTTTCCTTCAAGGTCAGTTGTTTTGCTGACATGAAATTAAAAGGCAAGGTATTAAAATCAAAAACGGTGTCATTTACCATTTCCTGCAATTTAGTCTCTTTTTGTTTTAAAATGAATTCCTTCAAATTTAAAGAATTCTTTGAACCATGCGATTCTGCAAGTGAATTCATCTCAATGATTAAATCTTTAGGCAATATCAGAGTATTATCTTTGGTTAATAATCGTCTGCACCGAGTGGCCAGGTTTTGGCTAATGACTTTTAAGATATCTACGTTGTTAAGGGTAAAATTATTAGAGCGGTGAGAATCAGTAATCGATGCAAATGTATAGATTTCTGTGTAATTTTCCTCTTTATGGACAATATCAAAAAAATAAGCATATTTGTGATCAATTAAGACTTCTTTGATTGAATGGGGTAGAAGCTCATCATTCATAATATCTGAAGCATATAAGGTATCCGGAGTTGTAGTTATATTAGTGAAAATTTGTGTGGCAAATAAATCATTTTTTAAAAAAACATCGAGGAGCCATTTATCAGACATCAATTGCAAACAACGTCCATTCAAATCATAGTAGAAATAGCCCCAGGTAACGATGGGAGTATTTGCAAAAATATGCTGGTAGAGACCATCTAAATAAGAGGTATACATCTTCATGTTATTAAAAACCTTCATAGAAATACCCCATTTAAAAACAAAAACTGGCATATTTATTAGTATAGTCCCAATTAAATTTAATGGTATTGGCTCAATATCGCATGATACAGGATAATAATAATTAAGCGGGTCTCTCTTTTAAAAATGGTTTTAAAATCTTCCTCTGACGTTATTGATTTGGGGATATAATCTGGATTTATTGCTGCACGTCCTTCCCGCATCATGAACAACAAAGGAATTTGATTGGCGCTCTATAATTATGAATATCCAATAATTTTTCTAGGAATATAATGCACGAAAATCTTATATCCATTTTATTGAGTCCTATTACATTATTATTTCTTGTTAATTCATTTTTTTTGATTTTTGTTACCTCATTTGTTTGGGGTATTTTTCTTAACCTTAAATATACAAATTTCTTATTTCATTCATGTAAAACAAACAACCGATCTCCTATCTTCTTGAAGGCCGTATTCTTTTTTCCGCTTCTATTCATTGTATTAATCGCGGAGTGTAAATGGTCTTTGTTAGGCCAGGTGAATTTTTTTCCTTTACTCAGTTCTCCGTTTGTCCGATTTAATTTTATCGGTATTATTGTTTCTTTAATTGCTTTGATTTTTATTAAAAATTTAGATAAAGAGGAGGAAGTTACAGAATTTAAGATTCCCATTTTTTTTAGCACTTATGTGATTGTTTTGTATTTATTTTTCTTAATTATTCTTATGGCGACAATTATTACGCGTTTGAATGCCTTTCCTGATGGGTTCCTTAGGAATTACTCTTTTTCTACAGCGGAAAGAATTAATGAATACATTCTTTATGCATTATTTTTGCTCCATTTGATTTTAGTTTTCTTTGCTGTATCCATGAAGGCAGCCCAGAAAGTTCTGTTGTTATTGGGATATACTATTGCTCTGGCTTTTGCTTATTCAATTGTTTTCTAGGGTCTATTTGCATTTCCCCGGACTTGCTCCGGGGCAAAATGCAAACAAACCCTAATTACGAAAAAATAAGCGGGTGTTTTCTTCAGAAATGAGGAAAAGTAAGGAGACTCAATACGAGTCTCCATGTATTATTTAACAAAGGCTTTTTTGGGTGTATCAAAATTAAAGATTAATCCAAAAGCGACTTGTGCAGTATTGGGATAAATTCGGGCAATCTTAGTTACTCCGCCATTAGGCTCAAACACATGACTTTTTATCTTGGTGTAATTGATTTGACTGTAATCCATCATTAATGTCCAGCGAGGATCCAACAGATTATAACGAACTCCAGCACCATAGCGAATACCGCTGCGGTTTGATGTAGAACTTCTAACTGTTGGATCGGATTCCCTAATTTTTACGTGCCCATTTGCATACCCCACTCGTCCATAGGCCCAAAAAGAGTCTGAGAAAAAGTATCCAGGTAATATGCTGATGCCTTCACTATTTGGAATTGAAAAAGTAGTTTTGAGAAAGTTGCTGTGTATGAGTTCGTCGTTAACCAGGGTATATTTAACTGAGCTTATATTGGCGTTGGCTTCTGCTCCCAGATAAAAGTTTTTATACCTTAAACTATAACCCCCAAATAAAGTTCCGAACTCTCCGGTCCCGGAGAAGTGTTCTGTATCATAAACATTAAAAGCTCCTTCGCCTGCTGTATTGGAAATAGCTCCTAGCCTCGTTACATGAGATCGTTGCGTAAAATGAGCGCCTTCAGGTCCTACTCCTGCACCAAGGTAAAACCCTGAAAAACAAGGATTGGCTAATAATAAAGACACAAGACCGAGCAGTTTTGTTTTCCTTAACATATTATTCCTTAAAAATTGTTTTTTACCATGAGGTTATAGCATTTTCCACTGAATTATCATAACAATTATGGTTTGTTATAGATAGTCATTTTTACAGGTCAAATGCTTGGGCTAAATTCTTCTTTCTCCTCCTCAGCAATGTTTGCTTCTCCAAATGTATTCACAAGTGCTAATTGTCTTTGTTGATAGGCGAGCATAAGCCCATAAATACTATTAGAAGGGTGGGTGGAAAACATACCTATTTTTTTGGTGCTTCAATCAATTCTATCTTGTTTTCAGCAAGTTTTGCGAGTATATCAATTTTTGCTTCACTAATAAGGTTTGCTGCTTTTCTTAATAATTCAATTTTAAGCAAGGGTTCTTTTTCAAACACTATGGAATAAAAATGGTCTATTTCTGCTTTAATCCGCCCAATAATTTCTTTATTAATTTCGAATGTACTGTATAAAGTAGAATAATCATATTTCTCATAGAGAAGACCTGAAATAGTTTTGACGAGTGTATGCCAACTTCGATCATGCACTATCCAAAATATAGCATTGTTAGGAAAGTCTTTATAGCAATTTTGTAAATGAAGTGCTCCGGCTTCCAATAATCCAACCAATTTTATTTTGAGCGAGTCGATATCATACTTAAATTGATTTAATCCTTCATGTACTTTCTCAGTTCGCAATAAGGCTATGATTTCATTTTCTATTGTTTTTGCCTGTTTATGTAACGCAATTAAATCGACTTCCTCTGTAATTTGTTGTTTTAAATCATTCGCTGCGTCAATGTAATTTTGCAGCTGTTTAGTGGACATTCCTTGGTGATTATAGAGAGTAAAATAGGTTTCACCAACGCCCAAACATAGGCGATAAGCACCCAGTGCATAAGCAAATTGATGCATAAAAATTTGCGCCATTGGTGTGTAGGGTTTCTCTGGTTTAAAGAGATACAGGCCTTCTTGTTCGCGAAATTCCAGCGGCAAGCCGCTCTGTAAAACATGACTATCAAAAGCTGCTACAAGACTTGGATTTTTTTCTGTATCGATCATTGCTTGAGCCGTCTCTACTAATTGATGCTCATCGACCAGACATTTTTCCATGTTTTTTTGAACCAGATTGAAGCTAAAAACGATTTCTTCTCCTTTGGCAACTTCAGTGAGCTTTTGTGTTCGCCCTGGATTAAAAAAATAGTTCATTAATAATTTTCTTATGTCAAACATGGCCTTACGATAGTGCTCCAGCCGTGTAAAAATGGGCTGGGTTGCAGTGTTAATTTCTTGCTGGTAGCGCTCCAATTTTCCTTCCATAAACTTCCTCCTTTTTAGTCCCTTATTGATGCTTAATTTCTACAGGGCGACAGGTACGGTGTCAAGGTGTTTAATTTTTTCAATAAGATTTTATTAATCCTCAGCCAAGTGAAAAAGCTTTGTATGTGCTCCAATACGATTAGGGAGAATACAGTTGTCCGCAAAAAAAATTGAGTTTTTCAATTATTGTCTTTATTTCATAATGATTTGTTATTATAAAAATAAAGAAATTGCACGGGGTGCAGCAAGACGGGAGTAATGTGCACTTTTTCTGGTTTGCTTCCCGCATGTGAGTTAAAAAATAAAAAGAGATTTTAACTGAACATTTTTAAGGATGGACATGGATTTTAAAGAGAAAAAAGTTATTGTCACGGGGGCTAACCGCAGTATTGGTCAAAGAATAGCCGTAGTTTTTGCAGAGCAAGGCGCAGATGTTGTTATTAGTTACCACAGTGATGCACAAGGTGCGGAAGACACGATTCAAGCGATTAAAGCAACAGGGAGAAATGCAAAAGCATTTTATGCTGATTTTTCCAAAATGGACCATGTTGCAACTTTTGCCGAACAAGCGATGGAGTATTTAGGCTATGTGGATGTATTAGTTAATAATGCTGGCATGCTTTGTCGGGAAACGATATTTGAATTGCCCCCAGAAAAAATGCAGCAAGTTTTTCAGGTTAATACTATTTCGCCACTTTATTTAGCGCAATTGTGTGCCAAAAATATGGTGGAAAACGGCAAGAAGGGGTGTATTTTAAATATTTCTTCAATCAGCGGCATTATAACGATGACAAAGGGAATTGGTTATGGTGCTTCGAAGGCGGCACTGAATAAATGGACAAAACATGCTGCCGTCGATTTAGCACAATACGGCATCCGCGTGAATACGGTTGCGCCTGGTGTTATTGAAGCGGGAATGAATGAAGATACAGCTTCCAGTAACCCGGAATTGTGGCAATATTATGTGAGCAATATTCCTTTGCAAAGAGCCGGAACCCCTGATGATATTGCAAATATGGTTTTATTTCTGGCTTCAGAAAAAGCCAATTGGATCACCGGAAAAGTCATTGCAGTTGATGGAGGGCATGTTCTCTAAGAAAACCACCTTATCTTTAATAATAATCGGATTTTATGGTCATATTACAACCTTTTTGTTATAATTTATCACAAGATTAATGGTTGTGAGAATGAATCATGCAAATGAGAAGTGAAAGTGCAGAAAAAGAGCGACAAGGTGCAAAGTTTGTTGAATTGATAACTAATAAAATATTAGAAGCGATAAATTGTGCTCAGCATTATCGAGTGATGCGGTCGGGAGCGGACATTGTTATTCGAGAAAGCACGCAAAATCCTCCAATTCCACGTAGAAAAGAAAGGGCTGAGTTATTTTTGGCTTTTTTTCGTAAGGCAGCTGAAAAAGGGGCGTTTGAACTAAAGGACGCAGTAATAAAAGCTGAAGTTGACGGCGAGAAAGTAACGATTCCATGCGTAAAAATTTCTCATGTGAATATCGCAAAATTTGCTCAAGCACTTGGATTAACTTCCGGCTCTGCAAAAGTGGACGAAAAAATATGGAATGTAATTCCTGAGGGGATAAGGTTACGATGGGATCGATTTAGTAGCAAGATGCAGGAGCATATTGTTCAATGTTGTACTCCTCATGCGGATGCTGGGTTGCTTCAAACACTGAATACAGCAATATTTGGTAACTCCATGCGTTCTCCTATTGGTTTTAGCGTGCCCAAAATTCCAGTGCGATTACCCAATTCACGTTTGGAAGGTGGGGTCGGGAATGAGCTTTATGATTTAACAGAAATTCTCGCTATAAGGGAGCGCCATCCACAACGCCCTGAGTTACGACGTGATCCTATTACTCGTGATTATTTTTCTCTTGATGAAGTGGTGCCTGACACAGAAGCTCTGGAAAAAATACAACAAAAAGGGATGGGTATGTGCTGATACCCGCTCAGCGCATGCTAGCTATAGAAATTTCTTTATAGGTAGGGTGAATTTTTTGTGCCCTACCTTCTCATAGAGCAGTAATCGGTGGTCTGTAACGGCATAAGTACTCTTCAAAATTTTACTTGCAGCACTTTCTATAATCAACGTGCCAGAATTCTTAAGTTATGCGCACTTATTGACTCTCTTTCGATTATTTTTAACAAAATAAATCAAATAAAAACCAAATGATCACCAAATGTATTGACTGGTAAAAATTGATCCGCAATAATGGCTTTGCAACTATTAGTCAAGTTGATTTTAATTTGATTTTTATGGGAATTTATAGACAAGGAGTGTATACCATGCTGACAAGCTATCACATTAGATTGCTCATAGAAGAATGCCGCGAAATGGGTTGGAATGGACTTAATAACGGTATTACTGCTTCAATTCCGCAACTTCAAATTGATATTTTAAAACCACCGCATGACTTTGTAGGTGTTCAGGGTAATCCCGCTATCTTTATCAACAAAAGTACGTACAAACTATTAGGACACCTTCATAAAAATTGGGTCATGAACCAAACCATTGCTTTAAAGATAAGTTTTTTTGAACAAAAAAAGATTGATATGATTGGTGCGATTATTCATGAAGCAGGGCATGCTTTTAATGTTGCAGCAAAATCGCAAATACTGAAGCAAATGCATATATCTATGAAATCGAAGTCATGCGCAAACTATTAGAAACGAAAAGCCCTCTGCTGTTTGGTTGTACTTTCAGCGATATTCAATCGTTTTTTAAGAAGCGTCTTTCCTACTATAATAAAGGGGTTTCTGAGAATAAATATCTTGCGCAGCTGGTTGAAACGATTACACAAGAATTTAAACTTGAAGAAGACGCGCCATTGTCAGAACAAAAGAGTACGGAAAGCATTTCTATTTTTGTCGCAGGAACCTTGTTTTCCCAGAAACAATGGAATAAAGAAAAGGAAATAACGTTGACAAAAATGAAAAGGAATTTTTTCCATTGAACAATGAAATAGTAACAATCCAATGCTAATCGTATTTGTATGCCAGGCGTACAAATGTGATTGGCCCATCCAAATAGTAATGGCACTCGTTATTCCTGTCTATCCACATGTTAAAATTAAAAAAGTTAAACGAGTTAACATTCTCATAAGATATTCACTGAAATTGTTGCTTTTACGAACTTTATAAACTGGTGAATTCGTTTTGGTTAAGTTATTATTTATTTTCGAGGAGAGAATTGGCTGCAAAATATTCTAGGAGTTCGTTCCTATGAAACGTCTCATTTTATCGGTCTTCTGTAAGTTAGAATAGATTTAATGATTTTGTGGGTCAATGGAACGATTCAATTCTTCAATCTCATCGAGAATCTTTAAAAATTTTTCTCCAAAGGGGGTAACAAAATACTCCACTCTGGGCGGAATTTCATGAAAATCCTTCTTGCTAAGAATACCGAATTCAATATTTTTTCTGAGGCATTGATTTAAAACTTTTGTGGTGAGACCGTCAACGCGGCGCACCATTTCCCCGGGACGGTTAACGCCTTCTCGCAAAAGAGAATAAATGGTGAGTGACCATTTACAACCGTAAATTGTTTCAACCATTGTTGCTGTTTTTAGAGGTATTTTTTGCTTCAACTTTTTTCTTCAAATAATTCAATAATAGGTACCAATAAGTACCTAGTGTACCATTAAGTACCTACTTTTTTTAGGATTATATATTGCTCATACTCCACGGAACAGATTTTTATAAACTAAAAAGGTGAGGAATATGTGCAATCAAAATTTAGCGATTATTGTGGGGGGAGCCAGTGGAATGGGACTGGAAACAGCAAAAAGACTTGCAACAAGTGGCCTTGATCTCCTGATTACAGGAAGGGATGAACAAAAGCTAAAACATGCGATTGATGAACTAAAACAAATTGGAGACAAAATAGAATATTTAGTTAGTGATCTTTATGATCAAGCACATGTGACGCAATTTGTTATAAAAATAAAAAATGAAGCACGTGCAATAAAATATCTGGTTAATGCTGCCGGCTATTTTAAACCCATAAGCTTTTTAGACCATACAGAAGCCGATTATGATCTGCAAGTAAATCTCAACAAAGCATTCTTTTTTATTACTCAGGCTGTTGCAGCAAAAATGAAACAAAATGGAGGTGGTTCAATAGTTAATATTGGATCCATGTGGGCAAAGCAAGCGGTCAAGGCTACTCCTTCTTCAGCTTATTCCATGCAAAAAGCGGGACTTCATTCGTTGACGCAACATTTAGCTATGGAACTGGCAGATCACAACATCAGGGTGAATGCCGTAGCGCCTGCGGTAGTAGCGACCCCTATCTACAAGTCATTTATAGCCGAAGATAAAATTGAAACATCACTACAGGATTTTAATGAGTTTCATCCCCTTGGCAGGATAGGTAAAACAACGGATGTCGCTAACGCCATTGAATTCCTTCTCTCAGATAAAGCAAGCTGGATCACCGGAGAGATCATCAATGTCGATGGAGGTGTTATGGCTGGAAGAAATTAAACTCAATCTCCAGGTTTGTAGGGGTTATAATATTCGAGATTTAAGGGGCTGACACAAAGAGATTAAGTTAGCCCTATAATTCTTGTCTGTTGCATGATGTTTTTTGGTACTCAATTTATTTCTTATATTCTTTATACAATAGGCTATAATTATCCGTATATTACCCATTGCTTCTAATAATGGATTAAGATCTCATCAATGATTGAAGGAAGGTGGTTCTATGGCATTTGTAGAGGAAATAGTTCCTATCGCGCAGAAACGTCTTGTTAGTGTAAGAGATGATGCTCCATTACTGGAGGCTGCCAAATTCCTTGATGGCCGACATATCAATCTTGTCGTAATTTGTAACAAGGATGGAACAATGGTAGGTATAGTCACTCGAACGGATGTTGTTCGCATGATGGCGGTTTGCCAAGGTTGTGGCTGTACGGTTCCTGTTGGGACGGTGATGACCAAAGATGTTATTTACTGCCGCCCAAGCGACTTGTTGCGAGATGTATGGTCAACGATGAAGGAGCATAATCTTTTGCATGTTCCTATCATCGACGAGAATTCCAAACCATTAGGGGTAATTAACGCTCGTGATGTTCTTTTGGTACTTATGGAAAAAGCAGAATTTGAGAGTTCTATATTACGCGATTACGTCATGAACGTTGGATATAGATGATTTTATCATCTGGTGTTGCTTTGAAGCAAAAATTGCGACTCTTCTTGTGAGCATGAGGGATGCGCGTTTATTGCGGGAGTGCGCGATCGGCCGTTGGATTTGGCGGCCATACCTCGTCTCGATGTGGAAGTACAAAAGATTACTGATGCCCCGGCAATATCCTCTTATTTAGTATGAGAACGCTTAAAAAATTGCAGCATTTCATAAAAGACATATGGGCCTGCATCCCGATGATCGAGTGTGTCGCTGACTGATTGGATAAAGACAGCACTACTGTATTTTGTAAATTGTTCGTAAGCAATTTCAGCTCCATGGTAAGGAACATCCCTATCTCCTTTTGTGCCAACAAGCAGTAATGGTGCTGTTGGAGAAAAATCATAATGATTGAAATAGTTCTTCAATTTCTCTGAGTTGCTCGCTGTATGATTTAAGATAGCCTCAAAAAATTCCGGCTGAAAAATTAATGCTGGATTTTGCGGTAGCGCATCCAGTATTTCTTTGGTGGCATGGAGGCCGTCAAATAATTCTGGAATGAGGATATTGTAAGGGCTGACAAAGATTTGATTTAAATCAGCCCAATAATTTTTATAGGTTTGCAATGAATAGAAAAAATATGCTAAATACGCAGTAGCTCGTGGGCCCGGATTCAACATAATAAATTTCATGGTTTCATCCCAGTCATAAGGTGCAGACCCTAAAGCAACAGCAGTAACCGGTATATGTGGATATTGAGTGGCAAGTAACTCAAATAGGACCAAAGAGGAAAATCCGCCCTCTGAGTAACCGCCAATATAGAGTTGATCATTGAGTTCGATTTTTATAATTTTGGCAAGCTCTTTGGCCGCTAAAAGCATATTCACACTGCTGCTGGCCAATGTTTCATATTGTACATAAGGATGTAGAGGTAATTCATTATCCCCTAACCCAAGGTAATCGGGCATCACTGTCAGATAACCACCATGACTGGCAAACAAAGCAGGATACACATAATCGCCCTCTTTCATTCTGGAGGGAGCATCCTCGTGCTTGAAGCGGGTACCATGCTGATAACTGACAATTCCTAGCGTGTTTGTTACACGAGGTACAGCGACCAGGCCAGAAGCAATAGTTATCTGACTATCAGGAGCTGGAGTTTTATAGTTGATTTTATAAAGAGTCACCTCATAATTTGCTTCGAGTACATCAAGCGGTGGCATTTTTTTTAATGCCTTTTGCGCTATCTCTTTAGAAAATGTCCCTAGATAATTGTAATTAACTAGGATTTCCTTGTCGTTTTCGAGTGATTGGCTATAAGACGTGATGCTTAAAAAGAAATAGAAAAAGAAGAAAATTATTTTTTTAAAAGTGACCATAGTGATTTATTTCCAAGTAAGTTTTTAAGATACAAAAGACGAGTAAATTGGGAAATTCTATGCCCAGATTCAACTTTTTCCATATCATTGTCAATTGTCAATTTCTTAACTCTTTTTAATCTTATCTTGCTTATACTGTTCCACCATCAAATAAGTAATAAGATGTGGGATGGCATTGCCTGCGCAACCTGAATTTTCAAATACACAAACTACTTTATTTCAACCAGCAAGAGACCTCACCGAGTTAAAAGAAGAGTGGATGATGGGGCTCGGTGTATGGCTGCAATTTGATTTAAAATAAGAATGCGCTTTTATTTTTATAGGTGTTAAAGAGGGGATTTTGTCCTTCTTTTTCTATACCACATTGCGCTATTTTCGTAAGGCAATTAAGCTGTTATCGCTTTTCCAGGGATTTACTGTAAGTGAGTATTTTCATTTTCGACAGAACCCATTAGAGTGTTGGTAATTATCTGCGGGAACTTCATAGATGCTCTTGGCTTTTCTACATGATTTTTAAAAGGAATTTATTATGACAACAACATTGGTATCTGGATTTGCTCGTTCATTTATATCCGGTCAGCCCATTGTGGATGCAACGATTACGGTACTTGAAAATGATCAGTTACAATTTAAGACGGACTCTTCTGGGAAATTTGGACCATTTGAGTGGCCTGTTGGAACGTCTCTTACTTTAGTTTTTGAAAAGCCCGGATCTTTTTGGTCAGGATATAAAAAGATACAAACAGCAACTCTGACTGTTCCTCCTGAGGGAATAAATAATGAGAACTTCCTAAAAAATATTTCATTCCAAGTTCCTTCCAATATGGCGTATAAATTTCTTTCTTTTGCAATGGGCGAAACGGAAGATCCTCTAGCCTGCCAGATTGCGGCAACGGTTACTCCGCCTAATACCACTCTGGATGATATCCCCCAAGGAGTCGAGGGCGTTACGGTGTCGTTGTCTCCTAAAGTCGATGCAAAAACCTTTTATTTTGGTATTTTTCCAATTATTCATAAAACCAATCCTTTTATCAAAACATTAAAAGCGACTTCTTTAGATGGTGGTGTCGCTTTTATCAACGTCCCGCCCGGTGATTACACTATGAAGGCTGAAAAGGATAACATTCCATTTTCCGAGGTAAAAATTAAAGCACGTGAAGGAATGATTGTGAATGCAAGCCCGCCACAGGGACCTACTATGCTCCAAGAGCTTAAAACAAATGAGAAAGAAAAAAAATCAAATCAATTTAGTTTTTTTAAACCTGCTGTGGCACTCGGCATCGCCGCTGTAGGCGTCCTTGCTGCAACTGCATTAAGCAGAGCCAGTATTTCGCCATAAAATGCGCAATGTGATCTATAATTATAGAAATTTATTATTTTCCGATTTTTGAAAATGGAAGAAAAAGTTGAAACGGTACCCAGTAAGCCTGAAAATTCAGTTCCTTTCTTTGGCAAACATGTCAAACTAATTCACTTAATGAAAGCATTAAATTACATCGGTAGCGAACGAGGGACATGTGAGGGTATTGCTTATATGGGAATGCAAGCTGTTTTTACAAATGAATTAGAAGTTTTTAACCAAAGAGTCAATCGTTTATTAGAAATTCCTCTTGATGATTTTAAAAAAACAGTGGAGGCTTTATTAAATAATGGAGCTGAGGGAACCGAAAAAACTTTGCTAAGAGGTATTTTGGAAGATTACTTAAGGTCGAAGGATCTTCTTATTGATACCCTTGCTTTTTTTGATGGCGTTGAACTGCATCAACAACGTATTCTATATCCACATTTATTTGATGGCACAGAACCACTCACGCAAGGTAGCTTCGTCAAATTAACGATCCCTCAAAAACTTAAAGACCAAGGGGAAATTGTTTCTTTGCCGCAGCATCTATCTGGTGTTTATAAACAGGATGAATTGACAACTGACTATTTTGCTCTTCTAAGAGAAAAAATTAATATCATGGTTCCCAAACCCACAGAACCTATATGTCTTTCTATTTCTGGATTTGGGCTACAACATGCTATTGTAGTTTCCTATGATCCTCAACATGATAAATGGACTCTTATCGATGCGAATACTCCCCCGTCTCAAGAATATACTGATGATGCTGCAATTGCTGAGGCTTTAATAAAGGCGTGTTCGAAAAATGAAATTGCGGCAATTCATACTCAAGTGTACACTTTTGCAGGAAATGAATACCTGGAGCGGGTATTAACGAGTTGGATGCAGGAAGTGCAGAACCGAGCGAAAAGGAATATTGAAAATAAAGCTCAATGGAGTGATTCTTATGGAGGAACTTGGCTGATTGCTGCTATCCGTGCGAAAAATTATGAACTTATTCCTCATTTAATAGCTCACGGGGCGTATGTTAATAAACCGAGGGATACTGATAACTGTACTCCCCTAACCATCGCAGTACTCTTAAAAAATAGGGATAGTGTCGAATTACTTTTAAAAAATGGTGCAGAGCCGAATTTTCGTACCGGTCCTTATGCTCTTACTTCTTTTGAGCATGCAATAACAACAAACGATTATAATTTGGTAAAATTAATGCTTGAACATGGTGCAAAACTCGCTAAGAATCCATATGGAAAATTAAATGTCAATACTGCAATAGAAAAAGGTCACCTTGAAAGTCTCAAAGCGATACTCGAGCATGGTTTTGATCCCAATGCAATTGCTCCGGAAGATGATAATCCCCTGCTTTGGGCTGTCAAGAATGCTCAATTTGAAGTTGCCAGGCTATTACTTGAATATGGAGCTGATCCGGAACAAGAGGATGATCTTCAGAGAAAATCCGCACGTCAATTTGCAGAAGAAAATAATTTAAAAGAGTTTTTAGAGCTTTTCAATAATCCTCCTCCCAGAAAAGAAATAACTCATGAACAGGCTACTCAGAAAGAGGCTCCTTCATCAGATAATGATCACGCAATAAATGATTTTATTGACGATCTGAAAAAATATTGTCAGACACGTCGTGCAGAATGGAGCCTGCCGAAGTGGATGCATGTCAATGAAAAGTCTGCGCAATATAAAACGAATCTCATTACCTTAAAATTTGGATTCAGTGTTGAAGATAAAATAAAGGCTGCAGAAAAACTAATTGCTGCATTGGAAAACAAAAAAGCAAGAGAACGACTCACCGATTTTGATATTGCCGCGTTACTTAACTCCCGATTGTATTCAACCGTAGTAAAAAAACATGAGCGTTTCTTTGATCAAGTTGAAGAAGTTCAGGCATATAAAAATAAAGCCGAGCAATTAGCGAATACACCGCAGAATCCTGCAGCGTGACATGTTCAATATCAAGGAATGAATGAAGATGACTACCGCAATAGAAAAGACAGTGAGAAGGGTTTTTGATGAGATGTGGAATCAGCAAAATGCTGCTTTGGCAGATGAGCTTTTTTCAGCAAAAACCGTAATTCACTTTAGCTATGATCAAGCAGCCAATTTACAGAATTTTAAAGAAGCCTTAAAGCAATGGTATCGCGCTTTTCCAGATCTAACGCACTCTATTGATGATCTCATAGTAAGTGGAGACAAAGTAGTGACGCGTTGGCGTGGCCATGGAACCCATCGTCATGAATTTGCAGGAATTCCCGCAACAGGTATCTCTGTATTTTACAGTGGCATTACTATTTTCCGCTTGGATGATGATCAGCAAATTGCGGAAGCTTGGGTATACAGTGATTTAAATGACATGATTAGCAAAATGCAACAAAGTCAAAAGTAATAGGCATGCTTATGGAAAAAGAGAGAAAAAAACGTTATGAGAAGGCAAAAAAATTTCTTCCACAAAATGTTGCTGGTTTGCTAAAAAACGTTCAACCTTCCATTACGTGGTCACCCGATGAACAACGTATTTGCTATCGACATGACACGATTCAAGGTTATGAATATCTTATTTTTAATCTCCAAAACAAGAAAAAGGAACCCGCTTTTGATCACTCATTGCTGGCACGCAAAGTTGCAGAAAAATTAAATCGGGAAATCACAGCTTTTGCCCTGCCAATCAATAAAATTGGTTTTGTTGACGAACACATTGTGCAATTACAAATTGAGCAATTTATTTTTCAATATGATCGGACAACTCAGGTGCTCTCGCTTGTGCCGGAGATAAAAAAACCTGCTGCAATGTCCCGATGTCCTACGATCATGGAGATTTGGGGGCTTTTACCCATTTCCATTGTGCCGAGAATTCGCTCATTGGATCAGTGTTGGGATATGTATATTAAAGACTATAACTTATTTCTTTTTTCATTTGCTGAGAATAAAGAGTATCAACTTACTACTGATGGTACTGCAACGAATGCATATGCTGTTTCTCCTGATACTAATTTAACTTCATTAACGCTGCGTCGGATGCAGACCGTATTACCGCCTATGGCTATTTGGTCTCCCGATTCACAAAAGATTGTGACCTTTCAATGCAATCAACAGCATGTGAAAAAATTATCACTGCTGCAACATGTTCCGGAGGATGGTTCATTTCGTCCCCAAGTCTATGAGGCACATATTCCTTTTGTAGGTGATGATGCGCTCCCGGAAATCAAATTATGTTTGATTGACGTCGCAGCAAAGAAATTGAGTAAAATCGATATGCCCCCTTTGATGCCTGCATTAGTCGGATCACCAATTGAAGCAGGCTATGTTTGGTGGAGTGCAGACAGTAAAAAAATCTTTTTTTTAAAAGAAGAACGGGGTAATCATCAACTCTCTTTATGCGAATTGGATGTTGCGACAGAACAACATCGAATCATTCTCACTGAAAAGTCTTCGGGGTATGTTGAGCCCAGTCAATTAATTTTGTGGCAGAATTACACGCAAATACTGGAAGAGACAAATGAGTTTATTTGGTTATCGAATCATAACGGTTGGGCCCACCTTTATTTATATGATTTACACACTGGGCAAGTAAAAAATCCCATCACTCAAGGCGAATGGATGGTTCGCAAAGTAGTTCATGTGGATACGAAAAACCGCTGGGTTTATTTTTTAGGGAATGGCAAAGAACCAGAAGTTGATCCCTACTTTCGTTATTTATATCGCGCGCGCCTGGATGGTAAAGAGGTGCAATTGTTGACCCCGGAAATCGCTGATCACTCCATTGTGTTCTCACCCTCTTGCGACTATTTTATTGATTATTGTTCTTCCATGGACTCCATTCCAGTCACCAGAATATATGATAAAAATGGGAACGAAATTGATCTGTTGGAAGAAGCAGATTTTTCTCTGCTCCGTGCTTTGGGATATAAACAACCGAACTCTTTTTGTCTCAAAGGCGCAGATGGAGAAACAGACATTTATGGTCTCATGTATTTTCCTACAGATTTTGATCCAAAGAAAAAATATCCAATAATTGATGACATTTATCCAGGACCGCAATTGACGCGTGTGCCTAAAACCTATTGTTATGATCCTCCCGAATATTTTTATGGCTGCTGGTGGCCGCAAAGTTTGGCTGAATTAGGTTTCATCGTCGTTAATATGGACGGGCGTGGTACGCCTTTGCGCTCTAAAAAATTTCATGAATATTCTTACCAGCATTTAGAAACTGCTGGCGGATTGGAAGATCATGTTGCGGTGATTACAAGCCTGGCACAGCAGTATTCCTATATGGATATAAAGCGCGTTGGTATTATCGGACAGTCGGCAGGCGGGTATGCTGCAACTCGCGCTTTGTTGGATTATTCTGAGTTCTATCAAGTAGGAGTCTGTGTTTCTGGGTTACAAGATCTACGAAGCTATTTGGCATTTTGGGGCGAACGCTATCATGGTTTACCCAATGAGGTGGATTATACCTTACAATCGAATTATCCCTTGGCCGCAAAGCTTAAGGGGAAATTATTCCTGATTCATGGCGATTTGGATGATAATGTCCATCCATCCAATATGTTGCAATTGGTTAATGCCTTGATCGAGGCAGATAAAAATTTTGATATGCTTTTAGTTCCCAATGAGAACCATTCTCTGTATTTCATGAATGCTTATGTTTGGCGTAGAATTTGGGACTATTTTGTTGAGCATTTAAAAAAGTAACTGCAACATCAATTTCCACCCACTGTTGTGCTCAATAAAAGGACAAAGAATTCCTTGAAGAAAGAATAACCCACTGCCATAATAAATTTAAACGCTCTATCAGTATTTCAAAGAAAGGACTCCTTATGGCTACTGTAGGTACTTATCTCGCACAACGTCTCCAAGAATTAGGAATGAATGATTACTTCGCAATTCCTGGGGACTATAATCTGGGCTTATTGGACGAGTTATTAAAAAATACGTCACTGAAAATGATCAATTGCTGTAATGAGCTGAATGCGGGTTATGCAGCAGATGGCTACGCGCGCATAAAAGGGGTTTCTGCCCTGGTTGTCACCTTCAGTGTTGGCGGCTTAAGTGCCGTCAATGCGATTGCAGGGGCTTATGCTGAGAATTTGCCTGTAATTGTCATCTCAGGCGGTCCTAATACAAACTCGGTGCAAGATGCAGAAATTTTACATCATACTTTGGCAACAGAAAATTACAGCTACGTTCGCGAAATATTTGCGAAAATTACGGCACATAGTGTGTTTATTCATAGGCCAAGTGATGCGCCCATGCAAATTGATTCCGCTATAGCAATCGCGTTGGAAAAGAAGAAACCTGTTTATATAGAAATTGCATGCAATATTGCAGGGCTCTCTGTTTCGCCTCCTACACAACGGGCGCTTAATGTCAAACGCTTGAGTGATACCTCATCGCTTACTGCAGCGATTAAGGAGGCCGCAGAGAAGCTCAATGCTGCTGTTAAGCCAGTGCTGATCGCAGGCAGTAAATCTCGCCCTTGTGAAGCAACCGCCATGATCGAAACCTTAAGTCAATCCTGCGGTTATGCCTTAGCAGCAATGCCTGATGCTAAGGGATTTGTTTCAGAACAACATCCTAATTACATCGGCATTTATTGGGGCCCGGTTAGTTCTCCGGGATGTGGCGAAATAGTAGAATCAAGCGACCTGTATTTCTTTATAGGACCTAATTTTAATGATTATACAACGGTTGGGCATGTGTGTAATATCCAGCCCAAGAAACTCATTATCATTGCAGATGGGAGTGTTTCTATCGCCGGTAAAGTATACACTGAAGTGTATATGAATGAGTTTTTGCGAGGATTAAAGGACAAATTAAAATTCAATGATGCTTCAGTCAAAGCCTATAAACGGATCGCAGGCTCTGCACCTTTATATAACGAGCCTGATGATCTGAATTCGCCACTCACCACCCGCTTCCTATTTGGTCAAATTCAGAAGCTTCTAAGCAATGATTATGGGGTTTTGGCAGAAACTGGAGACTCCTGGTTTAATGGCATGCGACTTAATTTACCTGAAAAATGTCCCTTTGAAATTCAAATGCAATATGGCTCGATTGGATGGTCTGTAGGAGCACTTTTGGGTATGCAAGCAGCGCTTCACCATAAAAAACGGGTTATTGCTTTGATAGGCGATGGTTCTTTTCAAATGAGTGCACAGGAGCTTTCCACGCTTATTCGTTATGGATTTAAGCCAATTATTTTTTTAATGAATAATGCTTCTTATACCATCGAGGTACAAATTCATGATGGTCCATATAATGTGATTAATAATTGGCGCTATGCTGATTTAGTCGATGTTTTTAATGGGGAACAAGCAAACGCCCGCGCTTTTAGAGCTCCTACGCATCAAGCACTTCTCGATGCAATTAAAGAAGCCAAAAAAACAGATGCTTTATGTTTTATAGAGGTAATTTTAGATAAAGATGATTGCAATAAAAATCTGTTGGAGTGGGGAGCTCGGGTCGCATCATATAACGGTCGCTCCCCAAGAACAAATTAGTTGTGATGTTGTAACTCGCTAAACAATAGAGCATGCTCCAGTCTGCTCCATTTATTCTTCAGCTTTTTGCGATAAAAGCATAGAATTATATGCAAATGTATGCTATTTCCGGAAAAATAATCCATTTTAGCTGAAAGAACTATACTTATACTTATGGTTATTAATAAAAAGGACTTATATGAAAATCTATCAAAATCCTAATCCCCATGCAGTAGAGCGTTTGAATAAGATTAAAAATCAAAAGAAACCCAGTAATTTGACAGGTTCTAAGCATGAGAAGAAAATAGTAGAGCATGACATAGAAAAAACAGATAAAGAGATTTTTGAAACTATGTCTGAAGAGCAAGCTTGGAGAGAGACTCTTGAAAAAAATAAATCTCACTAACTATTGGATTTCGAGACAAGGAAATTCCTGGTGATCAATTTTTTGCAGATTATATTAGCGTTTCTATTGGTTTTACTGAATGCATTTTTCGTGGCAGCCGAATTTGGAATGGTAAAGCTGCGGGCCACTCGTGTTGCAGCGATCAAGGATATATATGGTGTACGCGGAAGAATTTTAGTTCATGTACATAAACATCTTGATGCGTATTTATCTGCATGTCAGCTCGGTATTACGATTGCTTCACTTGGATTGGGTTGGATAGGAGAACCGGCTTTTGCTGATCTGTTGAGACCATTTCTGACTTTTATTGGTGTAAGCTCACCACAATTAATCACGGTCATCGCTTTTTTTGTCGCCTTTTCATTTATTTCTTTTCTTCATATTGTCGTTGGGGAGTTAATGCCTAAATCCCTTGCGGTTCGTCAGTCAGAGCGAGTGTCTGTGTGGACGGCCATACCTCTATATGGTTTTTATTGGCTCATGTATCCTGCAATATGGTTCCTCAATACCTGCTCAAATTTTCTTTTAAGGGTTTTTAAATTAGATGAAGTGCATCAGAGTGAGTATTTTCATTCGACAGATGAGATAAAACTGCTTTTAGGCGCAAGCCATCTTCATGGTGAGCTTACGGAAGAGGAGGTTGAAATCATTGAACACACTCTGGATTTAGCGGACCTGAAAGTAACTGAAGTGATGCGATTTAATGAAGAAATGGTCATGCTCAATATAAGCAAGCCTATCCAGGAAATCATCGAGATCATTATGAAACATCGTTACAGCCGTTATCCAGTTTATGATCCAGATAAAAAAGATGTTATAGGGATTATTCATGTCAAAGATCTTCTTCCTATCTTTTATCAACATGGGGAGATCAAAGAATTGCAATCACTTCTCCGACCGATTATCAAAGTGTCTCGTCGTGTGCCCGCACTGGATTTATTACATAAATTCCGTGAAGGAATGTCTCATTTTGCACTTGTTTACAGTGGTAAAGGCACGATTTTGGGATTTGTTACACTTGATAATTTACTGCAGGTAATGATTGGTCGAATTAAAGATGAGTTTCACCGTACTAAAGTGGATTGGGTATTAAATGAGGATGGGAGCATCTCTGCTTCAGGTAACTGCTCCATCTATTTTTTAGAACAAGCGTTGAACCAGGATATCGATATAGACGATGAGATTGATATTTTAAATGGATTATTTATTCATCGCTTGGGCTACTTACCTAAGGAAGGAGAATACATTGAATTCCCAGAGTTTCATGCCAAAATTGAAAAAGTTAGTCCCTCAAAAATTATTAAAGTAAGAATTTATCCTCCTCAAAAAGACGCTGATGATTCTGAAGGTCATGCTGCTTAAGCAGACTGATTTTATGAAAAAAACTCACCCGCCCTCCGCCTGCATGTCACACTTTATGCGCAATATCCAGACGCTTTTAATCAATGACAAACTTCTGTCAACACACTGGTGGAACCTGGCTGCATCATTCATAGAGGTTAAGTAGAGAAAAGAGTTACTCGTCTTGGCCATAAACAGCAATTTTAAGGTCTGGATCAAGCGGATTTCCAGGAATTTTCCGATCTTCGCTCGCCCACTCACCTAAGTCAATGAGTTTACATCGATGAGAGCAAAAAGGTTTGAACCGGTTCTCGGAGTACCAGGTATTTTGTTTTCGACAAATAGGACAAGTGATTTTTTGATTGATATTCATTACGGCCTTCCATTATTTACATTATCGCATCAGTGATTTTCACTATTATTTTAACGCATTATTGAGGGATTTAGGAAGTTAAGCATCATTTTTTGGCCAAGCGAGTAGAAGTGTCAATAGACCTAATCAATAATATGGTATCCACTATCAATATAAATGACATCGCCAGTAATGTTTTTAGCATATTGGCTCGCAAGAAAAACGACCATTGCTCCTACATCATCGATATCAACCAACGATCTTAAGGGAGATTTTTCTTTTGCAAGCTGAAGTAACTCATCAAACTTTCCCAAACCTGAAGCAGCGCGTGTTTTTAGAGGGCCGGGAGAAAGGGCGATGATGCGAATTTGTTGTGGACCCAGTTCTACTGCCATATAACGCACAGAAGCCTCTAATGCAGCCTTAACTGGTCCCATGAGATTATAATTATCGACGACTTTTTCTGCTCCATAGAATGACATGGCAAACAATGAGCCCCCATTTTTCATCAGCGGTTTTGCCAGATTCGCCATACGGATAAATGAATGACAGGAAATATCCATGGCCATGAGGAAGCCTTCTTTAGAGCATTCATGCACAGGATTTTGTAAATCGTGTTTGGGAGCAAAAGCAATTGAGTGAACCACGATGTCAATTTGCCCCCATTTTTTGTCAATGTCCAAAAATAAATTATCCAAATCATGCTCTTGGGTTACATCACATTGACGATAAATGGAGGGTTGAAGCGAGTTGGCAACTTTATCCACGAATGGCTTGGCTTTCTCATTTAAATAAGTGACTGCCAGATCAGCCCCAGCCATTTTTAACGCATGGGCACAACCAAAGGCAATGGAATGTTCATTGGCAATGCCAACCACCAAAGCCTTTTTCCCTGCAAGTAATGTACTGTCCATGTCATAATTCCTTATTTTTAATAAGATGATAACAATGATTGGCAATAACCCATTCTTCATCAGTCGGGATCGTATAAATGTCGACAAAACTTTTGGAACTGCTAATCATTAATTGTTTTGTCTTATTTAAAGTCGTATCGATTTCGATACCAAGCCATTCACTATCTTGACAAACCGCTTGACGAATTTGCCAGGCATTTTCTCCAATACCGCCAGTGAAAACCAAGACATCCAATCCGCCAAGTGCCGCAGTAAGTGCTCCGAGTTCCTTACGTATACGATAGACGAACAACTCAATTGCTTCTTTTGCATGCGGATTTTTTTCTGCAAGCAGCTCTTGCATATTAAAAGTAATGCCGGAAACACCTAACAAGCCCGACTCTTTATAAAGTAAATTTTGAATTTTATCTGGGCTCATTTTTTCAGATTGCAAAAGATAAAGAATGACGCCTGGATCGATAGTGCCGCAACGTGTACCCATCATGAGTCCATCCAATGCGGTGAAACCCATAGTGCTGTCTATTGATTTGCCTTGCTTGACCGCACACATGCTGGCGCCATTTCCCAGATGGGCAATGACAATGCGACCCAAGTACTTTTGTGGGGTAATTTTTTTCAATTGATGCATGATAAACTCATAGGAAAGCCCGTGAAAACCATAACGTTTTATCCCCGCTTCAAAAAATTTTCTTGGAAGGCCAAATCGATCTGCTGTCTTTGGATGAGTGGTATGAAATGCCGTATCAAAACAAGCGATTTGCTGTAATTCAGGAGCGAGTTTACTGATACTCTCAATTGCTTCAAGGTTGTATGGCTGATGCAACGGAGCAAAAGGGATAAGTTTTTCTAATTTTTTCATGATGTCAGAGGAAATAAAGACAGGGGCATGAAATTCATTGCCGCCATGTACTACTCTATGTCCTATGGCGCTGATTTGAAAACCAAATTGATTGGTTTTTAAGGCTGAAAATAATAATTCATAAAAGTAGCTGTATTCGCGATCTTTTTCAAAATGATTTTCTCGAATTAAGACATCATTTTCATCGTACAATTTCAGAACAGGGGACTCACGAATGTTTTCAACAATACCATGCAGGAGTTTGGGTAAGGAGGCATTTAATTCGTATACCGCGAATTTAATACTTGAAGAGCCTGAATTGAGCACAACTATATGATTATTATCCATAGTATCACACGCGTATAAGGGGGAGTAAAATTCCTTTATTTGGCCTTAAGTATAGAGTATTTGACAAAATTATAATATGTTTTATATCTGTCTCACATTGATAAAATTAAGAATATTCAGGAAGAATGAGTTTGGCGAACATGAACAATATAAGACCTAGACCTTTGCAAAAAGGTGATACCTTAGGCATTATTTCACCTTCTAGTCCTTTACGATCAAAATCCATTGATTTAAGCATTCATTGATGAGGTGATTACTGAATGGTTGGCCTGTTTTAAAGTTCCTTGCATTAAATTTTTTCACCACAGTCACGGAGAGATAAGCTATGTATTACTTTTACCGGTAAGCGGCGAAACCTCTGTGCCTTCGTTAAGTTTTTAATTAATCCTTCCTGCAAATTTATTTGTTTTAATGTGCTAAATTTATCATAATGGCTGCTTTTTCAGGCTAAGGATCCTATGTCATCATTGCTAACAATTCATTTGCTCGAAGATTTGGTTCGTGCCGCAGAGTTGAATCAAGAAGGTAAAACTGCGGATTATATTCCAGAGCTTGCCAACGTGAACCCGGAATTGACTGCGATTGCTGTCCAACCATTAGGTGAACAAGCTCTTTCTTATAGCAACTACCCATTGAATCCCGTAACATTGCAAAGTACAGCCAAAATGATTCCTTTGATTGGCTTGCTCGAAGCATTTGGTGCGGAACAGGTATTTGAATGGGTTAAGGTTGAACCCTCCGGGGATGATTTTGCGTCAATTACTCGTTTGGAACAATTTGGCCCTAAACCTTCAAATCCCATGTTAAATGCTGGAGCGATTACCTTATGCTCCCATATTCCAGGCAATGGGGAACAACAATTTGGCTGGTTAGAGCATTGGACTCAAAAATTATTTAATCAACGGCTCAGCATTAATCCACTGGTTTTTACTTCTGAAAAAAGAACGGGTAATCGCAATCGTGCTCTTGCCTATTTATTAAAAAGTAGAAACAACCTTGGAACGGATGTTTATGAAACATTGGATTTGTATTTTGCGCTTTGTTCCTATGAAGCTACGCTAGAACAAATGCTATTCCTACCTACTTTATTAGCTAATGCGGGACGAGATCCAGAAAGTGGGAACCAAATCATTTCTACCGATACCTGTAAGATCACTTTAGCAATTATGGCAACGTGTGGCCTTTATGATGAAACAGGGACGCATATGGTTAAAACGGGTATGCCTGCTAAAAGTGGTGTGTCTGGTTATACGATTGCTGTTGTTCCTGGTAAAGCAGGAATTGTAGTATTAAGCCCTAGAGTGAATGCGAAAGGCAATAGCATCCGTGGTGAAATCATGCTCGAAGGTCTGTCCAGAGCGATGAATTGGCATTTTGCATTACCCTAATCGATTAATATAGAAGTGAGTTTGGATGAAGAACGCAAGCCATAACCGGGAAGTAGCGATCGTAAACCCGGGTTCCGCTTTGCTTCACCCAGGCTACAATTCTAATGCAAGAACTGGATATCCTTTAACTTATCCCAATGCGGCTTTTTTAGGATTATTACCATCCAAGTCTAATAAAGCGAAATCTGCTTCCTCGGCTTCATCTGCAGGCAGAGCTGGGGTGGCCTGAGCAATGGAAGCAAATAAACTGGAAAATCGAGTTAATAAGCTACTCATTCCATTTAAGGATTCGAGAGTTTCAGTAATGGATTCAAGCGCTTCCAGAGTATTTTCCAGGTCTTCACTGTTTAGGTTCAGAGAATTTTCACTTTCTAATCTCTTTATCTCTTGCAGTAATGTATCTTGCTCTCTGAGTAGTTCTCGATATTTTCTGCCTCCTCTTCGGCTATAAATTTGATAGCGAGTTATCTCTTTCTGAACATCAATGAGTTGAGATTTTTTCTCAATTAATTGTAAATTATTGTTTAAATTTTTTAGAACCTCAGTTTTTATAAAATCGAAATCCATATCGGTCATATCGATTCCTTCTAATAGCTTATCCAGATTTTCAAGATTATTAGTTGCAGCAATACATCCTTGTCGTCTTTGCGCCTTGGTGAGCTTTGAGGCGAGTTTAGAGGTTGCTATTTGTAGTTCTCTGTTTACGGCAATGATATTGGGATCTTTCTTCAATTTATTTATTAGAGAACCGAAATATTTTTCCTCGAGGGAATTAGCCCGTTTCGTTAAATAGCGTGAGCTTGAATCGCTCAACTGGGGATTTTGCAACGCTTCCAATTCTACCTCAAATCTTTTTAATTCTAATTCGATAGAATTCAATTCTGACACACTAAGATCATTTCGCTCCAAATAAGCGCGCAGTAAAACAATCAAATTTTTTAAAAAATCAATGGAATTAATTGTTTTGTCACGATTCATTTGTAATGCTTTAAATAGTGGATGGGTATCGCTGGAGAGTATTGAATAAGCAAGCGGTAAATCCTTATTTTTATTGTCTGGTGCAAAAAGGGAGCCCCCATGTTTGATGAGTACTGAGAAACATTCAGTCATAGAGTTTGAAGAGCTGTCTTCGTAAAAACAAGCGTGTACTGCAGATGGATAAGATGTTTTGCGTACGGTGACAGGCAGATTATTTACATCAATGTCGCCATACTCCAAAATAAAATCCAACAACTTTGAATTTCGTGTTTGCAAGGCGACCCGGAGGTATTTTTCGTCACGTAATAGAGGATGAAAAGAAGTTAATAAGGAAGCCAATTCAAATTGCTTATTAAAGAGTAAGTTGGGTAATAAATTAGCGCCAAGTGCGTGCAAGCCTCGACGTATTTTTTGTATTTGCTGTAGATCTTTTACGTTAATTTGACGCTCATAGAGCAAACTGATTCCATATGTTTTAGCCAATAATCGCTCTATTTTTTTAGCTTGTACTTCTTTGGGAGCTTCAGTAAGTTTTGCAAATTGGGAACTTAATTTCTTGAGTTCGAGCTCCAATTCGTGAGCAGTCTGAGTGTTCGATTTTTTTGAGGAATTCGTTTTTATCTTTGGCAAGACAGCAACATCTGCTGCGGCAGCTTCTTCTACTTGAGAGAAAGTAATATTTGCTGTGGCAGCTTCTTCTGCTTGGGAGCAAGTAATATCTGCTGGGGGAACTTCTTCTTTTGAAGAGGCTGCATTCTGTGAAGTAACTTCGACATGTGATGAAATGTTTTCGTGGACATTAATGGATGTATTATTCAAATTTTCTATTTGAGAAGTGGCGTCAGCTGCAACTTGAATGGAATGCCGTTCTCGAAGGGAGCGAGCTGCCATTTCGTGAAAGCGAAGAAATTTGGGGTAATTAGATGAGCGAACAAGAGGAATAAGTTTTCTTAATATGTCACATGCTTCTTTAGTGATCTGTAACGCGCCAATTGTATCCTCTTTTTGAGAATCAAAATGTTGTGCAAGACGCTCGTCACACTCATTATAACGGGTTTCCAACACTCTAATGGCTTCATTATGTTGTTGTCTCAGTTTTTTAATTAAAGGATCTGTATGTTTGAGTGCCAAGTGGATGAATTGGCTTTTCAAGTCCTTGCTGTCTACCAATTCATAACCATTATTGGTTTTTTCCTCAAAGGTTATATTTGGGAGTAAATTATCAAAAGCATTGAAGTAAACGTGGAGACGATAGTGTCCACCTAATTGGTTTGTAAATTCAGCGGTATAATGATATTGACTTAATTTTGGATTATCACGATATTCATGTTGATACACACTAATGTGGTGTTTGTCCAACGTATACAGATTTTCTTTGTCTTTTACGATAACGTGCACTGGCTTGTGGCATTCAATTCGGTAGTACTTATGAGATTCTTTGTTGCTGTCTAATACCAGCTTATGACCTTGAGGTAATTGGACAGTAGCTTCATTTGTAAAAAGAAAATTAAACAGTGTATTTTTAGCCATAGGAATCCTCTAAAATAGAAAATATGAACACATTATAATGAAAAAATACGTTTTGTAAAAAATTATATTTTTTTGGTTTTCTCGGATTCTTTTTGTTGTTATTGAGAACTTTTTAGAACTTAAATAATCAATAAAAACAAAACATTATGAAATGAAATGATGTTTTTTGATTATTATGAATATAAATTGATTGATATTGAAAGTAATACAACAAGCGATTTCCGCTATTAAAAAATGAGGTTGAGGAATATAACACGCTTAATAAGTTTCTTTCGGGATGGCTCTTTTGGGAGTAGGTATGACCATTTTGTCGGCGCTGCTATTGGCAATTGCAGCTTATAGCATTTATATAGATGGACGCTTTTTAAGGTGATAAGCAACTTAAAGAATTGAAGCCTGCGTCAAGTATTTAAGTAATTATTATCCCGAGGATGTGCGTTTGACTGATGAGTTCGAAGAAGATGCCTCTTTGTTGGGCTGCTGCATATAAAAGTGGTTTTTGGTTAGTATTTCATGAGCAGCTCGCAGGCCGGATAAATAAGCGCCATGGACGGTACTTGGATCGGTTGTAGAAGTTGCTTCTCCGGCAAAATAGAGTTTGCCAGCTACAGGCTTAGCTAATAATGCAACAACATTTTTATCAACATTGATTGGTAAATAAGAATAACTGCCGAGAGTAAATGGATCGTTAATCCAGTGCGATTGTTTTACTTTAATTGGCTCAGGAGTATTCACACCATAAATCGTTCTTAAGTGATGCATGGCCCATTCTTTTAAATGGCCTCTTTTTTCCATATCACGTGCAAGCTTACCAGCAGTAAATACAATGAGAATGGGTTTTTTGGTGTATTTGTAATAATTAAAGATATTAAACGCTTCCTCCTCATTTTTGGGTAACATACCAATCCATTCTTTATTTTTATCCCAAAAGACTTTATCAAACAGCAAATATAATTTTTCATAATTTCCCATTTTTAATTGGGCTATTGCATTACTCTTTTCTTTAGGTAAGGAGGGATGAAATATAATTTTATTGGCTTTTAGTACACCTAAGGGAACCGTGATAATCACGCGTTTGGCATGATAGGTATCCTTTTGAGTAATGACACGGACATCATCGTCAGCATAATCAATTTGTTGGACAATTTGATGCAAATGGATAGGAATATGTCGTGAAAATTGTTGAAAAAGCTGAAAATAACCTGCAGGAATAAATGCATTTTTGCCAGAAGAAGTTGAGCCTTCGTATGCAGAATAAACATTATGTGATAATTGCGTCAAATCATCAGCAAATTCATAAGTGTAAATATTTTCCAATGCATAATGCAGTAAGGCACGCTGCTCAGCATCCAACTTTTTTTTCTGTGCAAATGCAGTAAAATTTTGAGCAAAGGAGAGCATGATATTTTGCGTTTTACTGTAACGTATAAATTCATAAGTCAAACTGGAAAATAACTTTAAAGAGTTATCTGATACAGGTTGTCCTTCACTATTATACAAAGCAAAGTCTTTTAGCATGTCGGTTGATTTGGAGTTATTATAACTATTGAGCACGATAGTTTGTTGGTTTAACAAAGGGATTAGCGGGTTGTGTTCAATCCCGTGAATCCAGGTAGCTCCCAGATCAATAGCAAACCCCCAATTATAGTCTGTATGCACTCGGCCGCCGAGATGATCTTTTGCTTCAATAATAAGTATATCTTGGTGCGCTTGATGTAATTGCTTTGCGGCAGTTAATCCAGATACGCCAGCCCCAATGATTATGGTGTCATAAAAATGTTTTGCCCAAGACCATGGAGCAACTAATAACAACAAAGCGGCGCAAATAAATTGCTTTTTTATAAAATATAAATGAGTAATCTTTGAGAGTAATTCATTATAACTTTTTAATTTAATTCGTTTATTCATGCAAATTGACCAAATAGTTTTTCTTACAATGCTCAGAAAAAGAGAACCCAAAATTAACGGACATCAAGGATATGTGCAATCAATGTTCCAGAAAATAATCTGGTGCTTATGTTTGAGTTAAGTAAAAATTGAACGTTTAGGATAGATAAGAAATGCATGGTTTGTAAATAAAACAAACAAAATTTTTAACTAAATCTTACTCTTGATTTACCACTATAAATTCAAAGTTTATTGTGATGTATCCCTGAGACACGATTTACTGTCAGTCACTTTTATTTTAAATTTTAGTCAGCTGCTGATCTAAAAAAGTAGCATTGATTTGTTTGCCAATGTTAAATGCCCATAATCCAAATGCCTTAAACGGAGCTGTGAAGTATCCCCATGCCATTTCCCAAATAGACGGTGCATTAGAAGAATTGAAAAATCGTTTCGGCTTACTTATTTTTGAGTCAAAAATACTCATTTCTTCGTTTTCATTTTGTGCATGATAAAGTGCGACATAATGACGCTCTCCAGAGCCTTTTCCCAATAAAGAGCTGCAAATATTAAAACGATCAGTACCTAATAATTGCCTTGCAATAGCCGCTACGGTTGCTTGATAAGAAGGTTCGGCACCAAGACCTTCGCCATCTTTTACAGCTAATGGGCTAGGAATGACAACAGAATTTTTTTCTCGGTTGTAAAAATAAGTAACATTCATTCCATCCGGATCTTCCAGCGTAGGAATGATGACGCCTACTTCTCGCTTCTTCCATTCTGCTTTCCCTTCGAGATATTGCGTCACGATGAAATCCATTTCGTCTGAAAATAGCATATGTCTTGGCATAATATCAGTAACTTATTGGCTTAATACTATTTTAGTATAAACAAAAAAAAATTAATGTTTTATTAACGCGTGTTCGTGACGAAATAGGCAGGGTAAGCACCTTGAAGAGCATAATATAAAATCAAAATATAATCCAAAAGCCTACATTCCGCGCTTTATGTGCGGAATCCAGCTCTGGTCTCTATGCACGCTTGACTGGATACCGTGCATAAAGCACGGCAAGTAGGCAAAAACGACCTCTAGTGAATAGTCCAAGTAATAATACCGCTTGTATAATAAGAGATGTTACTTTGATTGCCATACCAATATTGGGAGACAGGCAAGGAAAGACCGATCTGAATCATTATTTTGGGCGTAGAAAATGAGAGCGACGGGGTTGCATAAATAATATTTCCGCCCGTGTTGGGGGCACTATGCGAGTCAAGTTGGGTTTTAACACTGTATTGGCCATTTATTTCAAGCAATCCAAAAAGGATGTATTTTTTTTCTGCGCTTTTGATGTTACGCCCTATCCCAAAATTATAATAATATTGCGCTCCTTGTTGAATTGCGTCTTTTTTGCTTGCGAATAAAACTCCTGGGGCAATGAAACCATACCAATCAACGAGCATACGCGAGTAAGTGGCGCCAATAAAATAAGTCATTGTATCGAAACTAGAGGGGACATTTTTTTTAGAAAATCCTGATACACGGCTGCTTGGATTTAGTTTTTTAGAAATTTCATTTAAATTGCTGACAGGGAACGTAGGCGAGAAAATAATGGTTGCTTGATCTGAATATTTTGAATTTTCGTGACTATAAAATGCATATTCTAAATCAAGAGCAAGATCGCCGATACCAGATAAGCTTTGATTACCATTTTTATAACTGAAAGCATAAGGCAAAGTGAGTAATATCGAGGCTGAATCTGTGATTCCATAAAGGATGGAAGGAGTTCCGTCCAAAATGCGTTGGGTCTGGCTATATAAGTAGCTGGGGTTGAAAGAAACAATAAATTGATTCTTGTCAATAATATTTTGGCCAAAAGAAAAAAAAGGGCCAGGCTGTTGTGACGTTGCCAGAGCAAAATTCCCTATGGCTGGGGGGTAATTGAGTGATACAGGCGTATTAGCAGCTGACCACTTTATATAGCTTATGAATAATAAAAATAACAATCTTCGGAGTGAGCTTAGAAGATTGGTTTGTTCGTGCATCCTGCGTTCCCCTTAAGTAAATCCTTCATCGTGTTGCAGTGAAAATGCTTAGCATAAATCACTTGTACTGTTTCGCTTAAGGACCCAATAGTATCATTAAACACTACTTAAGCTGCACCATCATTTCTACAAAATCTCATCTATTAAATGAAGCTTAAATCGGGTAATTTATAGGTGTAGGTTGTTCAAATGGGCATACGAGTAAGGACACGTTAAATGACCAAAAATGAAGCGACAAAAAATAGAAGTAGTAGTATCAGATGGACAGTGATTACTCTTTATTTTCTGGCAACTCTTTTTTCTGCTGTCTGGCATGGCCCACTCGCTGTGATGTTTTTACCTATTATTCTCGTCTTGACTATTTTTATTTCAGCTTGCCTGCATGGTAAAGAGCGATATGGATTAAAAAATCTCATTTTATTTTTTATTATAACGTGGTTGATCAGCCACTTTTTTGAAGCACTAAGCATTCAGACGGGCTTTCCTTTTGGGCATTATTATTATGATAAATTAGCTGGGCCTAGGTTGTTTCAGGTGCCTCTTATTATTATGTTTGCTTATTTTGGAACGGGCTACGCTTCGTGGATTCTGGCTCATATACTTTTAGGACAGTATGCTACGCCACTGACTGGGAGGCAGATATTTCTGGTACCTTTAATCGCTGCTTTTATTATGGTGATGTGGGATGTATGTATGGATCCTCTGTCTTCGACCGTCTATTCATTATGGGTATGGAGGGATGGGGGACCATATTTTGGTGTTCCGTTGCAAAATTATTTTGGTTGGTTTTTTGTGGTTTATATTATCTATCAAATTTTTGCGGTTTATATTGCCAAGCATGATGTTATGGCTATGAGCAAGCATTCTGTTTTTTCTTCTAAAAACTTTTGGAGAGAAGCGGTCGCTATTTATGGGATACAAGGTTTATCACAATTAGTTGACCCTTTAGGTGCTTCAACTCATTTAGATATTTATGCGTCGATGGCTCTGGTTACCGTATTTACGATGATGTTCGTGGTCTTACTTGCTTTACTTAAAATCAATGCAAGTCATTGAGGAGTTATTGAAAAAATGCCTGGTATTTGAAGTAGGATGCCGGGTATGGCCTATGGTTTGGGATGGGTTTGAAGTAGAGCCTTGAGCCTCTGTAAGAAAATAAAAGAATTAGGGGTTTTTCAATTCTGCGAGTTCCAAAATGATACCAGTGGGGCCTTCAAAATAAACAAGCTTCCTGTTATTAAAATCCAAGGTTTCACTGAGTATTTTTAATTTAAGAGTAGAAAAACCAGCGAAACGCCTGATTGCAAGCGACCAGGCCACCTGCTTGTTTTTTATAATCTATGTCGTAAAATGGATTTATTTTTATCTTTGTGACCATATAATGCCTATTAACTCTGAAAACACAGAAAAGAATGAAGATTTGAAAAAGGTATCAGGAGCAATCGATACACCCATAGCCGCTGATGTATCAGAAAAACGGTCTCCCAAAAGCTTACTCGATATGTGTATTCCATTAATAGCTGAAGATCCTTCTTTGAGTTTAATGCTGATTCAAAGCGAGGAATTTTATGCACCTCATATTACCGATCCCCTAAAAAAAATTACTCCTTTTATCCAGCTATTACCTACTGAGTTAAAGTGTGAACTCATTAAGTTTCTTCCCGTTCAAGATTGGCAATCATTGTGGGATGTAAGTCAAGAATGGCGGCAGGTAGTGCTTACCTCGGCAAAAATTTTTCTTGATCAAGTGGAGCGTGACAAATTACCACTAATTCAGCTTAGCCTTAACGATTTTGATCCGATTTTAGAAAATATGCAGAAGCAAGTGAAGGAGTACACCCGAGGTCGGCGTTACGCCCCAAATGAAAAACGGGCCGAACAAGTTAAAGAAATAAAAAAACTTACACTGAAAGAGCATTCCTTGACGCAACCCCTGGCTAAATTCATACACTGCACAAAAAAGATAAGAGAAATTCACAAAGCGATAGGAAGTGAATATAGTGGGCTGCAAAGTTTTTTTGGTCCAAGAAATAGTCAACTGTATTCAATTCTTGATTCGTTTCTCAGAAATAGCCAAAATTTAATTGCGAACTCACCCGGGCTCAAAAAAATCAAGTTCTGTGCAAGCCTTCATCTCCAACATGCAGCTACCAAACGACTTTCAGAGACTCTTTCTGAGATTAATGGTCAGAAAACTAGAGTAGAAGAAAAGGTCAAGATAAATGGAGACGAAGAGAAGCAGGTTGTTTCCCTTTCACTAAGGGGCTGATAGTATGTGAGACATGCAATTTTTATTTCTCATTTATTAATAAATGGAGCTTGATTGCTGTAATGGATAATAAATAGAATTCCTGGCTGCAAGCAACCAGGCTTGCTTTTCCAGTTTATTATGCATCAATTCTTTTTCAAAACAATCATTTTTTCTTTGGACATTTCTTCCATAGTCCAAGGTATTCCCCCAATGCCATAGCCTGATTGCTTTAATCCGGCAAAAGGCATCCAATCAGCACGGAAAGCGGTGTGATCGTTAATGAGTACTGTAGAAGCATCAAGGCCTTCTGCTGCTTTTAATGCAGGCTCTAAATCCTCAGCAAATACACTGGCTTGAAAGGCAAAGGGTAATGAATTTGCAGTGTGAATTGCCTGGTCAATTTTTTCATATTCATAAACACAGGTTACCGGACCAAAAATTTCCAATTGTGATACTTTGGCATCGACAGCTGGATTGAGTAATACCGAGGGAATTAAAGTTGTTTCGGAAAGTCGACCGCCACCAAATAATTTTGCTCCCTTTGCTACTGCTTCATCGATCCAGGACATGACTCGCTCAGTTTCACGTGGAAGAATAAGCGGTCCCACTTCCGTTTCCTTTAAAAGTGGATCGCCAACGTGCAGCACTTTGACCCGGTTTACGAATTCGTCCATGAATGAGGTAATAATGTCTTTATGCACAAAGATCCGTTGGACTGAAACGCATACTTGTCCGGCATGATAATAACCTCCTTTGGCAAGTGCCTGGGTGGTTTTCGATAAATTCGCGCTGCGATCAACAATCACGGGTGCAGCCCCTCCATGCTCTAAGGCACAACGAGTCCCTGGAGCGAGTTTGCTTCTTAAATACCAACCCACTTTAGCGGAACCTATAAAGCTTAAGAAAGCGACGCGTTCATCGGTTGCCAGTCGTTCCGCTAAGTCGTTATCTTCCGTAACAAACGTTTGACACCATGCCTCCGTGAGCCCTGCTTGTCGCAATAATTCGATGAGTTCCAAGCAACATAACGGGGTTGTTGATGCAGGTTTGATGATTATCGGACAACCCACCGCAATTGCAGGGGCTACTTGATGCACAATCAGATTGAGTGGATGGTTAAACGCAGAAATAGCGGCGACCACGCCAATGGGTTCTTTAATCGTAAATGCCCAACGATGCGTACTAGCTTGGGTGAGGCCCATAGGAATTTCTTTGCCAGCAAAGTGGCGTAATTCTTCTGCGGCATCGTTTAACCCATCTATAGCACGGGTCACCTCAATAGCTGCATCAGTAAAGGGTTTCCCTCCTTCTTGCGCGATCAGCTTTGTAAAGTGCTCTTGCTTGGATGCCAATAATTCGGCAGCACGTTTCAATATGGCCATACGCTCGTAAGGTTTGAGCCAAGCATCACGATTTTTTAAGGTTGATGCGGCTTTGCTGAGTTTTGCTCTAAGTGCTTGTGCATCATCAGCAGGAATTTCTTTGATTAATGTGCGATCAAATGCGCATACTACGCGAAGTGTTGTTGTCATTATTTTCCCTTTTTCTTTGGCGGTAGCCTTTCTTGTAATTCATCCACAAGAACACGTTGATTTTCTGAATAATCAATGGGGAACACCACAAGATGGACTCCTCCACCCTTGAATGCGTTTTCCAGAATAGTTTGGAAACTTCCAATGGATTCAACCCGGGTGCCGCGTGCACCGTAAGATTCCGCGTATTTTATGAAATCAGGATTTGTGAATGTCATGCCATAGTCGGGGAAGTGATCTACTGCTTGTTTCCAACGGATCATGCCAAATGCATGATCTTCAATTACCAGTACTACCAGGTTTAATTTAAGACGGACAGCAGTTTCCAACTCTTGGCTATTCATCATAAAACCCCCATCACCGCATACAGCCATCACACGGCGATCAGGATACAAAAGTGAGGCCATAATTGCAGAGGGAAGGCCTGCCCCCATAGTAGCAAGTGCATTATCAAGAAGAATTGTATTGGCTACTTGGGTACGATAATTGCGGGCAAACCAGATTTTATACATCCCATTATCCAATGCGAGAATCCCATCACGCGGCATTACTTGCCGAACATCATAGACCAAGCGTTGGGGAGTGAAGCGATCTTCTGTAGCCCGCGCCGCGATTTTACTCAAAATCCCTTCACGTAAATGAAGAAGCGCATCCGCATGGGGAAGCTTGCCTTCAAGTTTATCTGCAAGCAATTTTAATGAGGGGCCCATATCGCCAATAACCTCTGCCTGAGGAAAATAAATTTGTTCCACGGTGGCGGATTTATAACTCACATGAATGACTTCGAGATGAGGTCCCATGATAAAAGGTGGTTTTTCTATGGTACTATGTCCAATTGTGATAATCAGATCGGCTTGTTCTATCGCCTCATGTACATAATCTCGCTCTGAAAGAGCTGCGGTGCCCATGTAAAGTTCTGTTGCTCCGGAAACAGTCCCTTTACCCATCTGGGTTGTGAAATAAGGAATTTTTGTTCGCGTAATAAATTGAGACAGTGCGTTGGTCGCTCTTGGACGTGATGCTGCAGCACCAAGCATTACAAGAGGTCGTTTTGCTTTTTTAATCATCTCCGCTGCCCGATTTAACGATTCCTCACTCGCTATAGGATATTCGAGAGGGTGCGGCGGAATGAGTTCAACCTTTTTACTTTTCTCTGCAGCAATGTCTTCTGGAAGTTCCAAATGTACAGGTCCCGGAGTTTCTTCTTGAGCGAGATGGAATGCTTCCCGTACGATGGTAGGGATCATGGATGGGGATACAATTTGGCGCGACATTTTGGTTAATGGTTGCATTGTTGCCACGGTATTCACCATCTGAAATCGTGCTTGGCGCGAGGATAAAACGCCTTTTTGCCCTGTAATCATGATCACAGGCATGTGGCCAAGAAGAGCATAAGCGGCTCCCGTAGTAAGATTCAGGGCTCCCGGGCCTAGGGTGGTGATACAAACCCCAGGTTTGCCAGTCAATCGTCCATAGGTTGCTGCCATAAACGCAGCCGCCTGTTCGTGCCGTGTTAGTACCAGTTTGATTGACGAGTTACGAAGTGCTTCTACCACATCAAGATTTTCCTCGCCAGGAATGCCAAAAATGTGTTTTACTCCTTCATTTTCCAGGGCAGCAACTAAGAGTTCGGAACCTTTGGGCATCGTATTCCACCTATTTTAGAATAATCCATATCTCAATATTATACTAAAATTCATGAAATTGTTTTCGTCTGAAACAGAAGGAATGTCAGTTACATCTAAAATGATGAAAAATTGAACATAAGAAGCTTTTCACATACACTTATAGAGGGCGCTCACTAAAAGATGGTAAAGAGTGCTCAATTAAATTTTTAGATTTTTAAGGCACAATATGGGTAACAGTAAACTTGAAGCACGCAAGAAAAAAAAAGTAGCACTAGTTGATATTGATGGATGTCTTCTTATAAAAGGTGAATTAAATCTCAATCTAGTCAAGCGATTACGTGAAGGTGGCTATGATGAGATTATTTTATTTACTCAAAGAAGTAAATTCGTGCAGTCATTGAATTTACCTATGCTAACCGATGATACACTTAAAAGCACGGCTGATGCGGTTGCAAGTCTTTCTGCAGCACTTGAAGGGAAACCAATTAAAGTATCTACTTCTGTGGACTCGATGTTTGGTGAGCAATTTGCTTATTTTGATCAATTAAAATCTTTTGAAGAACTTGTCCTTGTAAATGCTAGCATCAAGACAAAATTGCGCTTCCATCAAGCAAAAGTACTTGAAATAGAGACACTGAAGAGTAAATTAGAAACAGCCAGTGAACCTGAAATCAGTTAACTCAATGAGCAAATACGAGAACTTGAGACGTTCTTACTTCCAAAAGAAGAACTTGAGGAAATAAATAGAAAAACAGTTGCATTAGAGCAAGAGATTGAAAAAGAAAAAGCAGCCATAGCGCAATATCAAATTGATCATCCAGAATATAAAACTACGGATCCAGAAGGTTACCCCGTTAATAAGCAACAGCAATTAAAAGACGTGCGTGCAAAACTGACTCAAGATGGATCTGAATTGGAAGAAGATTATTTTGATGACAATTATTTAAATTTATTTGAGTTTGAAGAAGTTGAGAATAAACCGAATCGTTTTATGGTGTCGGAAAACAGGATATTATCTTTTGAGCAAGTAGGCCCCAATTTTGATAGTATAAATGAAGAAATCGCAAAGCTAAGAACTGAATATGAGCAGTTGATTAATGAGAAACTTGACCTGGATTTGTCAAATGCCCTCACATTGGATTACAAGCAACTTAAGGTATTGAATGAACCGGCTAAAACAGCGGTTACTAATTTACAACGGTTAAATACTATACAAGCTTCGATAGAAAAAGACAGTGAACGAAGTCTTGGAATAGGCTTGGATACTGCTGAACTTTATATGTCAACAAGAGCTTACATAAATGTTCCAACTATCAAAGAAGAACTAAAAAAAATAAATAATTTAATACAGTTTAACGAGGCGCCTGAGGAGGCAAAAGCCGAAATAGCAAAGCTAAAAACGGAATATGAGAGGGTGATTAAAAAGAAACTTGGAATTGATCCGTCAACAGCACTTGCAATGAAACCTGAACAAATTCAAGAATTGCAGAAACCGCATAAAACAGCAGTTACTAATTTGCAAAATTTGGTAAAGCTTCAAAATGGGGTAGAAACAGATGCTGCAGCATTTTATCTGGCAAAAGAACCTTATCAAAATGTTCATGATCTCAAAGAGGAACTAAAAAAAATCTATATTAAAACGGTTTATAGCCCTGCAAATTTAGAAAAACCGAGAGAACATGAATATGAAGTCACGCCAAATACTGTTGAGAACGTTTCTGAAGCGTTTAAAGAGCGATATAATAAGATGAGAGGAGATGAATTAAAGACCCATATTTTATTAAATTTTAAGTCCGAAATTGAGAAATTTAATACCGTAGAAGAAATCCAAGCTTATATGGATGCGTTTAAAGATACTGATGAATACAAAACACTTGAGACAGGCCAAGGAGGGTTTACCAGAGCAGCTCATAAAATGGGTTTAAAAAAATTGATTACCACAGACTCTGTGGATGCACTCAATAAAATCGTTAAAGATGCAAAGAAAGAAATTGAGGAAAGGGGAGTAGAACTTCCTAAAATGCAATGAATACAGGTTATCTCTGATTTTTATTCATCACCGAGGCATAGAGATATTCTGCATAAAATTGTCATCGATAGTTTTTTATTTGAATTCGCTAGCATGGGAACTAGCTGTGAAGTACACGAGGAGGAGCTACCACATCCATGTGGTTTCGCATCTTCCCTGATGCTATAAATTCCTTTTAAGACATCCATTGTCATTCCTCGTTCTTGTTAAGCATAACAAATTCCTCTAAAAGGTCATCACCATACTTGCTTAAATTTTTGTAAGAAATTTCTTAAAGTGATCCTTTTTTTCCAGAGTTAACCAACTTATTTATCTGGCAATACATCAATTTTAGTGACAAAACATTTCGTTTCACCACTCCAAGGAAGGGTATAGGCATCACAATGATAACTAATAATTACATGTTTATTATTTTGCATGGCAAAATCAGCCTGTTTTACCAGTTCTGATTTGAACTGTCCCAGAGTAAAATGAAAGGCACGGCCACTGGCTCCGCTGGCATTTTCTAAACCGCCCAGGATCATTTCTCCTTCATAGGTCCCCCAAAATTTACCTTCTTTGGCAACTTTAACAATAACCCCAGATTTTTGTCCCTTTTGTACCGTCCAGCACCCTGTTAAAAAACATAAGATAAGAAGTAAAATAGATGAGAAGAGTATTTTTTTCATAGTAGCTATTCTATGGTTAGAGTGACATGAACACTCTTAGTTAGTATTCTATTATTGTAAAGCAGTTTTACTCTTGAAGTAATCACGTTAAGTTGGATTCAGTTAAAAAGTTTTTCTCCAGTGAAATAGAAGTGTTTATGTTCCATATAAAATAAACTCCATAAACACTACGCCTCCCAATTATAAATTTGTCCCTTTACTGAATCGGCTAAAATAAAATTTGGTCTTATAATCGACAGTGCGAACATCTATTGATATATTCACCATTCTATTTTTCACTAAGGAAAAGAATGTCCCTAGAAAAAGCAATCAAAATAGCTCAGGCAATTTTAGCCGACATGCAAAAAAATATGGTGACTCGTAACAGTATTATCCCTTTATCTGAATTGCCTTTTGTTTATGAAGATGAAATCCAACAATATAGAATTAAATTTGGAAAATCTTTGGATTTACTCCTGCAATCCATAACGAATCTTAACTTGGTAAGAGATGCCTCGGAGGTATTAGTAAGAAAAATAAAAGATTTTCCGAACGGAGCTGTATCAACCTATATGATGAAACAGCTTGCAGTTGCTTATTGTAAAATGGGTTCCTGTGGTGAGTTTTCAACGTATGCTTTATTTGAATTATTAAAACAGCTTAAGGCGGAAAATATTGATTTGCCGATTACCTTCATTGCATTGGATAGTAAAAAGAAGAATGTATTTACAGGTGAGTCTTATAATCATGCGTGTCTTTTGCTTGGAGAGGTTGACATTAATCCAGGTGAGCCCATAGACAAATTTAAGAGATTACCTGATAGTGTGATCTGCTTTGATCCCAGTATAGGGTGGATTGCACCGGCAAATAAAATGCTAGAAATAAACCAGGCATTTTTTGCGGCGCACGAAATCGATCATGTTACTACACAGCATCCTGGGGTTATCCTTTTTCAGCCAAATGATAATGCTTTGCAGAAAAAAGTACTTAAAATTGAAGAAGCAGCTCGTATTTTAAGTAACGAAATATTAGAAAAATTAAAAGGAATACATGAGTTTAAACTGTTCTCTTTAGATGATAAATCATTGCCGAAATTAGCTAAGCATGAATTCAGTTTTATTAACCAAAACACTAAAAAAGACTATGAAGATGCGTTAGAGAAATGTACAAGCTCTCTTTTTGAAGACAGTTTATCTCATTGGAAATATTATCCTAAACGTGATGGTGAAAAAGCACGTCCAGCGCAAATTTTATTAACTGTAAAAGATGAAGATAAAACAAGGGTTATCCTTGAGCATTTAATAAAGCATAAAATAACAGGTGTTCATCCGACAATGCAGCGTGTACAAGCAACTGGTGATTATGCAATATTGATTGTTGAACCCAATTTTGCCCAGCTGCGCGATTTACCAAAGATAGAAAAAAATCAGAAGGAGCATGATGAGGGTTTGTCACATGCATCCCTAGCAGTAATCGCTTAATTGGTTTAAATATATTCGCATAAGAGCTCAATCCTATATAATCTAATTTACCTGGTTGCTTGCAACCGGGTATTACCAAAAAGATACAAGGGTTTAAGCGAGGGAATTGGCAACAGACCCTAGCCTTAAAGACTCTTTTTCATTTTTAAGATGGAGTTAATTCTTCATTTGTCTCGCTCTTATAGCGTTTTATTTTTTTAAATAAACGAAGTAACTTGATATTGAGCTTATTTTCTAATTCTGCAAGGGACATTTGATAGTTGTCTAAATGCAAATCTTGAACAGAAGATTTACTGGCAAATAAAATATAATTGTTGCTCACTGTTGGACAAATAAATAGGTCAGCAAAATAATCTTGCATGTATTGAATAAAAAAGGAGTCCAGTTTAGGAAGTTCATGAAAATTGATAACCAGCCAACCCTGATCATCCAAAATACGATGCGTTTGTTCTATAAATTGTTGCTGAGTTTGAAATAAGTCCATTCCATAATCAAGATACAGATCAGCAAAAACTATTTGAGTCCCTTTGCTTTTTTGAAATTTGATTGCAACTTGTGCATCTGCAATCAATATTTCGATATTTTGGGCTTTCGGCAATTGAAAAAAATCCACTGCGGCGGCATACACTTTTTCACGTAATTCGATACAAAAAAGGTGGCATTCAGGCAAAAGAAAGTGAAGGCAGTGAATTAAGCTTCCTCCGCCTAGTCCTAATAAAGTGATATGGCTTGGTTTAATCAATGCAAGGACTAACACCATGACACGAGTATATTCATGTACAGGGATATAAGGATAGTGAATGTAAATGCCGGTTTGATCGTAGACTGGGTCGAAGTTTAACGCTCTAATGTTTTTTTTATCGACTACGAAAATATCGCCCCAAGAATCATTCGTGCGATAAATGACAGTATTTCCAAAAAAATCATCATTATTTAAATTCTTAGAGCCCAATTGTATGTCCTTTAATACAGCAAAAGGTTCTAGTATTTCATATCATGTTCCAAGACACTATTTTTTATTTCATAAAAAAGTAGTTTCTTGCTATTTCCGCCTATTTTGTCATTTCTGCGAAGGCAGGGATCCATCTCTCAAAATAGTTCATAACTCAAATTAATTTACTGAGGACTGTTCAACTCAATTGTAAAGTATTTTTGCGAAATTAGAGAGAGAATATCCTCACAAGGCTTAGGATGTACATTGTAAATGGAGCCCTGCCTTCGCAGGGATGACAGCCTTTTAGATACCATTATGACCCTAGGCCTTGGGTTTTAACATTCCTTAGCCTATGAATTCACCCAAATAAAAATTGAAACTTACATGAAATTAGAAGAGGGTATGAATGTTTGACTCTGTTGGGAGGGGGTACCCTGTAGCGCAAATACACCAAGATGAGATGCTGCTTTGGCGCTACCAGGTAACAGGGAAGCCATTTGTTTTTTAGCAAATACCTTTTTATCATCAAGCAGGATAGTACCGTTGCCATCGGTAATCGTTAAATGCAGAGTTTCATTATCCTTATATTGGTTTGGCTTTAACGCAACAAATTGTCCTGACATATCACAAGAATGAACGTATTCCTCTGATTTGGCATCGAGGTCGGAGCTATTTGTAACCTCTAAACGACAGGTGAATAATTCTCGAGCTGCCGCCCATTCCTGTAACTTGCCTTTTTTAGATAAGGCTTCAGTAAAATCAATCGTATCTGTATCGAGAACAAGAGAACCAAATACCTCAGCCACATGATGTAAAACCTCGGGCTGCGTTGTACCATAGCTCAAAATGAAAAATTTATTACGTACAGGAATTAATGAGGAGCCTGATTTTACGGTTGTAACTGTTTTCTTCAGTACTGCTATCTCGTTATCAAGATGTCCTTCTGTATTTTCGCCGTCAGTAAATAATAAAACATTATTATGCTGTGTTGATTGTGCGAGCGCAGTCAATTTATCGGAGACTGTCCCGAAAAGCCGGGTTGCTCCAACAGCTTTTAATGTTGTGATATCCGTAGCTAACTGAGAACGATCTGATTTTCGATAATTGCCTATTCCCACCTTTTTAGTCGCAGTATTAAATTCAGTGATATGAATGACCGCATCAGGTTGAAACTCGAACAAAGCCTCGGCAAATTCGATTACACTTTTTTTCAATGCATCCAAACGTGCTCCACCCATACTGCTACTTGTATCCAAAACAAAATGATAGGCAGGGGGTGTGATTGCATTAGGAACAAAAAAGTAAGGAGTTACTTCAACTGTATTCTCATTTATTCTTTTCTCTGCATAAAAAACCTTTTTCTTTTCAAAGGAATCTGTGTCAGCAAAGAGCAAAGGTGATTTTCCATCAATTAAAATAAGTTCTTGTTTATGAGTTTTTAGAAATTCCTTGATGTTAAATTTGATTTTCTCCCCTTCAATGCTCATATACTTATAATTTAAAGAATTAAATAAGGGAGCATAAGCAGCAGATGGAAGTTGGATATTCACGTACTCCTGTTCTTTATCAAGTGCATATTCCAATCCCATCATTTCTAAAACATTCAGTACAGCCAGACAAGATTTTTTATGTGTTTCGGTCATTGCACCATCAGAGCAAGCCGCTTGAGCAATTTCATTGGCCAATAACTCAGCAATACTCATGCGTCTAACAGAAGGTTTTATTCCATCCTTTTGTAGAAGTTCTTGCAAATTCGTTACTAGGGTTTCAGCGTCTTTCAGGGTTTCTGAGGTAAAAATAACGCGCTCATCCTTACATGAAACCTGGGCATTATTTAAATTAACCCCCATAGCTTGCAACAGCGCCACCATATTTTTTGTACGTAACACATTATTAACAAGATGTCCCATAAATCCCTCGTTTTATTAAAATAAATGCACAATTATCCAGGATAATACACAAAAGAAAAAAATAGGCAATTGCGCTTACTATTCCCCAATTATTTTCACTAAGACTCTTTTATCGCGGCAACCATCGAACTCACCGTAAAAAATTTGTTCCCATGGCCCAAAATCAAGGTTTCCTTCAGTAATGGCTACTACGACCTCCCTTCCCATTATTTGTCTTTTGATATGGGCATCGGCATTATTTTCTCCAGTATTGTTATGTTGATAATGCGAGATGGGTTCGTGGGGCGCAATGTGTTCTAACCATTTTTTATAATCTTGATGCAAACCTTCTTCATCATCGTTAATAAAAACAGAAGCAGTAATATGCATTGCATTCACTAAAACAAAACCCTCCTGAATACCGCTATCGTTTAAGCACTCGCGTACTTTATCGGTTATATTTATAAATCCCATGCGTGCAGGAACATGAAACCATAATTCTTTTCTATAAGTTTTCATTGAAGACCCTCGAAGTAAATATATCGTTTTTAATAGACTTCCCTCCGTTTGATTGTACAAATAATTTGGTTTGAAAGTTTATATAGAAGAAGGGTGAATAGTTATGATTAGTAATTCTCCATACATGAAAAGAAATCTGGATGATATACGAGCAATAGCTGAATTTAAAGCAATTTATCAACAAGTAACGCATGAAATGATAGAAACAGAGCGGTGAACATCTGAAGAAAGGGAGGCCATGCAGTTGTTCTCCGAAGGCCATGATCCCCAATCGGTTTATAAGTCGTAGCCTGGGTGCAGCGAAGCGGAACCCGGGTACTTAATTGATTCAACTATTTTAGAGTGAGTTGCTCTGAGGTTGTGTGTACTGTGTTATTGTCGCCTGGCTTAAAGAATTGTGGTCCAGAAGATGCTGCGTGCTTACTCAAATAGTCTAAAAACTCATTCATTAGAATTAATTGATTTTTAAAATCCTCTTCTAACTGAGGATTAGTTAAGCGTTTTTCTTCAAACATTTTAATTGAGAGTTTAAGCGCTTCTGCTGGTTCAAGAGGACCGCCGCTTTTATCTTGATAGGCGCTCAATTCGGAAGATATTTCACTTTGAATAATAATGTAGGGTAAATGACTCTCTATGGCATTATAAAAAGTATGGGTAAATAAAGATTCTAATTGATTTTTGAGTTCGAGCTGATCTTTTGCAAACTGGTTGATGAATGCGTTTTTAAGTGTAATAAATCCAGTTAATGTTTGCCCCATGGAATGTTGTTTGGAAATCAATGGCCTATGGCCAAATTTTTTTAGATTTTCATTGACGTAAGAGTAATAATCCGCTGCTTGTCCGCCACGAAATTGCATCACTCCCTCACTATAAAACCATGTTGTCAGTTTATCGTGTTCTAAGGAGGTTGTTTCGGCAACTTTATTGATGAAGGTACGCATTTCTTTTTCGTAAATGCTAAACGTAGAGAAACTAGGCATGAAAAATCCTTATTCATTCAATTTAAAAAATGAAAGACTACAGAAAATATCAAAAGGGGTAAAGAGCTGTTTTATAAAAAACAGAACATTGCGATTTTATGGAATGTGCTGCTTAATTTAATAAGTTTATTTATAAATGATATTTAATTTGGTCGTAGATAGAACCTTCTATTCCTATATGAAAAAAACCATCAAAGGTGTGTAAGGGTATTTCCATTACCTGCGCAAAAGTGTGATAGATGGAGTTACTGTTGATGGTGGCAGATAAAGGAATTGTGAATCCGTAAGGGGGATAATTAAGATCCAAATCATTAATTGTTTTAATCGCTTTTATTCCTTGCAGCCAGTGTTGGACACAATCTTCTTTTAGATACACTGTGCGGTGGACATGAATAGGTAATGCAAAAGTACCTTGTTGCAAACCATATTGATTGGCAAATTCAGTATCATAGGCAATACAGTACGCTTTTAAACTATGATCTTTATTGTAGCCAATGGGTACTATATTCCCACTTTTTCTTGACGTAGCAAGGCCATGTAATTGAGCGATTACGTTATTACTTTCAATCTCTCTTAAAATCCAAAAATCATGGGCAAAACGATTAAAAAAGGGGATTGGTAACTGAAACATGGCTGCTTGAATGCAATATCTTCGCATAAATATCTCCCAGTTCAATGTGTCCCTAAATTCTTTCTCTTTGTGCATGTCCATCATGCTAAGCATAGAGCTCTATTTTGTAGTTTAGTACAGTCTATTGGTGAATTTAGAAATTTAGCCAATTGATTTTTGATACCCCCTCAAAAAGCAATAGGATCTATGATTAATCCCTGATCGGATAGGTAAGCAGTGTCTTACGCTATGTGGTAGCTCATCAGTAAAAATTAGTGGGCATTTATCCCTCTAATTTTTACTGTTTCAATCTTATTAATCTAAAAGCATCGATTCAACGAAATCTTCTGATACAGAAGGAACGTTTCGTTGTATTTTTGCTTTAAAAAGCCCATGTTTCGTTAATGGTATTCCAACTTTAGAGGCCTGATTTACATCAGAGTCTGGATCACTTTCTGTGCCGCTATCTATTGTTAAGCTATTATCTATTATGGGGATGTCATCGATTTCCAAGTCGGTTTCTGAGAAACTGTCTAGTTCCAAGATGTTATCCATTTCAGGCTCATGATGCGTGTCTGAACTATCATCCAATTCGGAGTCCGTTTTTTTCTGATGGCTTTTTTTACTGTGTAACTGCTCACTTAAATAGTCAGCAAGTTCATTTTGATCACTTGAAACCGCTTTATTAAAAGCAATCCTTAGGGATTTTTTATTGGGCGAGTGTGCAGGAGGTGCACATAAATATCGAGCAATTTGGGGGTTTTTAAGTTTCACTGCCAAGATTAGCCCCTCTTCAACATCTCTTTGATTGAGTGCCTCCATTTTATTGGTACATAAGTAATCAACAATACCCAGCTCTCCATTTTTCACACCAAGAAGAAAAGTGTGTTTTACAACCGATTTGCCTGGGGAATTTTGTTCCCAACGACAGAGGGCACTAAATAGTTCCGCTTGCCCGTGCTTGGCGGCCCAATACATTGCTTGATTGATAACATGCTGAGCCGGTTTGTTTTTAATTGCCATGGAGCAAAAAAACTCAACTAAAGCTACCTTTCCTGTTTTTACAGCAGTCATAATCCCTTGATTTACCAAAGATTGATTGGGCGGATAAATGGATGAGTTATATAAATAGCTAATAATTTCCTTATGTCCATTAAGGATTGCCTGTTCCACTGCTTTTTCAATAATTGCTCGCGGTAATTTTTCAGGTAAATCGTGAAGGCATTGAACTATGGGTAAATGACCTAACTGACAGGCTTTTACAAAAGCTCGCTGGATCACGTTGGGCCGTGGAATGTTTGTTGATAAAGTACAAAACCGTTGCATTGCCTCCAGCTGCATTGTGGTTGCTGCATGAGTAAATGTCTTTTCAATCGTTAACAGCGAGGGAGGATGTTTTTCTGAGTCTGCAATAAATAAGGCAATATCCCAAAACTCCAATTCGACTGCCAACTTAAATAATTTATTAATCACGGATTGAGCGGGCATTTTATTAGAAAACTTGTAGAAATATTCAACAACATTGAACTTGTTATGCTTAATTGCTTGATTAAGGATTTGAATCACTTCGGCAGTGGATGGTTCATAATCGTAAGTATCTAAAAGGTATTTTATAATTTTAATCTGGCCGTGCTCTGCTGCTTGGAGTATAAGCGTTTCAATTTCTTCTTCACTCAATTGCACGTTCTTATTTTGGCAGAGCCTTTCTACAAATGCCCATTGATTTGCTTTTGCTGCTGTAATTAGTGCCTTGTTAAAAGTTTCTGGCGCAATGTGATCTTTCAATAGAGAAAGTAGTCCTAGATTGCCATGTTTTGCGGCCTTAAGGAAAATTGTTTTTCCTGCATATTCTTTTTCTACCCAATCAAGCCGATGTACTGGATAACTTTCCAGTTTTCTAATAATTTGTTCCCTAATCGATTCATTATCAATGACTGCAAGAATTTCAATAAGAATACGTTCGTATTCGCTTACTCCATTTTCTTTGACAACAGGAGGCAGGGACAATGATTCGATAAAGGCATCCAGATCAAAAAACTCTCCATGAGAAAAAAAAGTAATTTCGGCAATTTTTGCCTGCAGAGCATATTTATGATTGAGATTGAATTTAGCTTGGGGTGAAATAAGATCAAATACAGCAAGTTTCCGAGTCGCATCAACCCAAATATCTTCGATAATATGATAATTGTGGCTGCTGAATGAAGGTTCAGTGGCTTGTTCAATAATACAATCATTGACTTGTTTTTTTATTTTTTCACTGTATTGGGTAAGTATCCGTTTGCAATCTGGGTATTTCCTTAATTGACGCAATAGTTTTTCATCTTCTAACAGAAGTGGATGGTGCACCAGATTATCGATAACTGCTTGGAATACGAGCTGCGTTAGCGGATTTTTTTTCTTCGGAAGCATCGAGAATAATGCCATTAATTGAAAAATAATTTCTGGCTCAGAAATATGTTTCACGGTAATTTGATGGATAAACTCGGTAATATTTTTTTCATTGATGTATTCAAAAAGCTTCGGTTTATAAGGCAATAGGTAAAATACAGCGCCTTCATTCTTGGATAGTAAGTGTTGTGCTGTATGATCATCGATTAAAGCAGCTAAATTCTCCAGGACTTGAGGAGAGGATGCTTGGGCAATATTATTAATAAGCCTGGGAATTTCTTTGGTTACAATTTCTGGCTGATTCAAGGTTTGTCTTAATGCTTCCAACCAGGTTAAATTTTTATGTTCTACTGAAGTAATTACCGCTGCAGTTAGAAAAGTCGCACCAAAAAGCTCATGTAAAGCCAAAAAATTAGCTGTTGTTAATGAAAACTCTAAAGATGGCGGTTTTGGTGAGATACTCTGAAGTTCTTTCTCGCTCAGAATTCCATTGAGTGCATAGTGTTGAAATCCTCGTTCATCGCTACCTGTTTTCTGGGCTGTTTCTACAAGTAGTTTAGCCTCGGGAAAGCGACTAAGCAAAGCATATAAATGAAAAACTTCGTTGTCTTCTGAGCTCAAGGTAAATAAGTGATATTTAAGAAAATCATGAAGTAGATAAGTTTGGAGAATTTGTTTTGTACTGACATGACGCTGCAATAGCCAGAGTATTAATGCCGCAAACTGTTCTGTGTCACTAAGCCACTCCCTACATAATCCAATGATTCCAAGGGGATTTTTTTGATTGGATAACTGTTTGCTTAAATAACCTAAATGGTCTTCAACTCGTTTTACTGCTTCCTCATGTTTTTGCTCACATAACTCAAACTCAGCTCGTTTTTGAATTTCAGGATGATTTTTAAATAATATTTCGTTTTGTTGATAAAAAGAAAGGGCACTTTCCTTGTCTTGATGCAATAAAGCCGCAAATAATTCATTCAATTTGGCATTTTGACGGAGGTCTTCTTTTGGTGTTTTAGGCAGCAGATATTTTAAGGTGACTAAAAATAAAGAACTTTTGGGATCCTCCGCGAATTGCTGCCTGCAAAACTCAAGATAATCCATAAATAGGATGTGTTTTTCTAACTTGCTTTGAGCATCTCCTGGTTCAAGGCCGCTTAATTTGGCAAGCCGTACCTCACTTAGAAGCATGCGGTTTATTTTTTTTGCTTGAGATTGTTCCAATTTGAGAAGGTCTTGCGATAGGTGTTGATTGACAAGATGAAATGATTCTTCATCTCCTTGAAACCAGTTAAACAAGTCACTAATGATCATCTTTTGTTCCGACAGGATAACATAAGGGTAAGATGTACCACAAATGATCTTGAGTCAAGATATTATTTATACTTTGAGATTTCAATTTGATCTTAGTGATATTTAAATGCAGTTTTTATGAAAAAAAACATTAACAAGTTAAAAATAAAACAAATTAAAAGAGGATTATGGCAAAAAAGAATTAAAAAAAATCATTGATTATCAATACGTGTTAATCGAACGCTCTACTAAATCCATATTAGCAAATATGGAGTACTTCAAAGCGATTTCATGATGAACTAAGAACAATTTTCCTAGAGATAACGTGGTTTTTAGTGATTCGATTACATGTGTGAAGTGATTTGAAAATGAACCAAATAAATTAAGTCTGATTAATGGGCGCATAATCAGACTTATAAGCAGACTAAGACGAGGAGGATAACCACCTCCCTGTGGTATAGCGTCTTCCATGATGCTATAAATTTCCTTTTAAGACATCCATTGTCATTCCTCGTTGTGTTAAGCATAACAAAATGTTCTAAATTATCATCGCCTTTTTAGCTCATATTCGTGTAAGAAATTTCTCAATCTTGAAAGAGATAAGCAATGGAACTTTTCTAATCCATGAGGAATAATTTTTATATAAGATAAAGTCATTTAAATCAAATGGTAATATTAGAACTGACGTGGATATACTTGCAACAATCGCACTAAAGCGACATGATATCTAGGGAGCCTATCTACTGATAGGTAAATATATAAGCGCTACATTGCTGTGAATAACAGAAGGATTCTTGTTATGAAATTATCCCGCATCAGAATTTTCCATGTCATGTTATTTGTCTTTGGTTTGAATGACCTAGTTCTTGCACGCACTGATTTGCATCATAAAAATGTTTATAGTCCCATGGTTGTGACGAACCAAAATGAAGGCGGCAACACAGCAAATAATGGTTATGCAACACCCCAAGCGTTCTGGAATTTATATTATGATTTTACTGGAAATGGAGATGCGCAGTACCCTAAGGAAAAAATTAATATTTCTCAAACTTTATTGCAGTCAGAACTGAAAAAAAACAGTAACTTAACACAACAAGATAATGGTTCATTGATCCTATTTATTAATTCAACATTGTATATTTATAACAGCGACCAGCAGTTAGAGCTGGAGCAATTGATGCGTACTGCCCCGAACTCGGGCTTCACAGAAATGACTGCAGTATCACATATTGGTTCTGCGCTAATGTATCTTGCAAAAATAAAGGAAAATGGCGATAGCAATTGGACGTCGCAAATGGAAAACTTGCTCAAAGATGTTAAAGCAGTAAAAGAAATAAATGCGCAAACAGACAACAACTGGTTGGAGCAAGTGAACGCACCTGCATGGAAGCCGCATTTAACTTTAATTCATAATATGATTGATTATGCTTGTTCCATGGCAGGCAATTATATGAGTGAGGTTCTTCGCGGGAAACAAACATTTGACATGAGCTCCTTACAAAATAATTTCCTTGATGGGAATAACACATACCCAATTCCTTTTAATAATGTAATGGTAGGCACGTTTATGTTAACCGCCTTACAAAGCATGGATGAGCTTCATCGTAAAATAGCCCAATTAAATATTGATTGGCCAAATGCAAAAGTAATTATTCGCTTTGTTGCTGGAGCAAATGTTTCGGCAGGTGTGACTAAAGGCAATAATTGGTTGGTTCCCTTTGTTGAGGCACTCTCCAATAACACCTTGCCATCCGATAGAATTTATATAGCGCCTTATGCAGCGGTTAAATCTTCATTAGGTGAAAAACAATTACCTCGTGCTGATTATGATTATTACAATAATATATGGACATCGAGGCACAATCGCACAATTATCGCTAATAAAGTCTTTACCAATATTCCCAGTATCTTTTTACCTGGTCGTCCTGCCATACCCGGTGATTATACTTATTCAAAACAACCTGAGATTGAAGATTTTTTAATGCGCCTAAAATTTTCATTAGCTGAACCAACACAAATGCTGTCCAATACGGTTGGTTTTTGGATGGCAGGAGAGCTTGCTGCAAAGAACTGGGATTACAATAAAATAAGTATTCCTGGCATTACTACTGGATTTCCCCAAGGCATATCCGCTTATCCGCAGGAAAATCCAAGGATTCAATAGTGATTAAAAAATTATTGAGAAGCATGACCTTTTTTTTAGTATTTCCAGTTTGGGGACAAGCAAAAGAGGCGATACTTTCCCCCTATCAATACTTAAAGACATCTGGTGCAAGAGACATGACGCCGTTTACAATTGGCGGTTCTCAATATATCGCCGTGCCCCAATTAGCCCAGGATGTGCCAAATACTCCAGCAAATATGAATGGTGGTAATGCAGATGTCGATGTGCTTATTTACAAGTGGAATGATCACAAGTTGATGCTGCATCAAAAAATCCCAGGACATGGTAATGAAGGCACTGCCTTTTTCAAAATCGAAAATCAAGCTTATCTTGCTACATCTTCAATACACTCAGGTGCTAAAGCGCCGTATAACTTGAATACCTATGCAAAATTATATCGCTGGGATGGCCATTATTTTTACCCAATTCAGCAATTTTTTACCTATGCATCTAAAAGTGCTTATGCTTTTTCTATTGAAAAACGACATTTCTTGGCATTTGCTAATGGAGTTGTTTTACCTAACAGTAAAATAACAAACAATACCGATTCAATTATTTATGAATGGAATGGAAAAAAATTTGTTCCTTTTCAAACTCTTCCTACAAAGTGGGGCTATGGATGGGATTTTTTTTCGTTAGATGGTTTTTATTACCTAGCACTCACGGATCATGTGAATGCTTCGACTATTTATCGTTGGAATGGAGCGAAATTTATTTTATTCCAAAGCATTGCAAAAGCCGGTGGACGAGCATTTACTCATTTTACTATAGATGGAAAATTTTACTTGGCATACGCTAATCTTCTTAACTCGTCAATTATTTATCAGTGGAATGGTAAGCAATTTCAAGAGTTTCAAGTATTAAAAGGTTTAGGAGGTCGAAATTTTGTATTTTTCTCAAATCATGGCAAACATTATTTGTTTCGGATTAACTTTATTACGGGATCCAGAACGAACCCGAGAACGAAATTATTATCCCAGTTATATCAATGGATCGATGGTAAATTTCAGGTAATACAAAACATCACAACATATGGGGGAGTTAATGCTGCAGTTTTTACGGTGAATAACCAGCATTACTTAAGTGTAGCTAATAGCTTAAGTGAACGGTTGCGATTTCGTACGGATAGTGTGATCTACAAAATAAACTTTGTGAACTCAAAAGAGGTCACAGAGTAATCCTTAAATTTTTTTCCATTTCTTTCAATTCAAAGTGATCAATAGGGAAATGGATTGTCCAAGGTTTTATTGGCAGGGGTAAAGTATCCGTGCAGTGAGTTTTTAATGTTTTAGCTGAAATATCAATACCAAATTCATCAACAAGTACTTGGCTACCTTCTTCAAAGTTGGTCAAAATTTTTTCAGTGTATCTTGTACCCTCACTTGCTGAATATTTTAACTGTTTTGATTGTGCATCCCAAACCAATGATTTTCGACCATGCTCGGTAATTATTCCAACAACTGTTTTGGCATCGCGTATTGCAAGTTTTTCCGGATGCCGTTCCAGTTTGAGTAAATTCATTGCTACTTTTTCCTGACTTATAGGAGTCAAATCAGTTTGCATTAAGAGAAACCATCCTTTTCTTGTTTTTTTCTCAAGAACATGGATGTCATCAATAGGATAAAACTTAAACTCATCTTCGTTTTGAGCAATCGACTCATTTTTTCCCGTAATGAGTATGGGGAAACGCGGAGCGGAAGAGCCTAATCCGGGATCCAGAAGAAATTTTTGCTCATCAATTTGAACTGTTAATATAAGATGAGTAGGAGGAAACTGAAGTATTTCAGATGCATTAGGCTTGGCTCCTAGAAGCACTCGCGCAGCACAAAATGAAACGACGTATCCCAGTTGTGATAAGGCATCGAATAATAAACTAGCCGTTTGAAAGCAATATCCTCCATTTTGGGAAGAAAGCAAATCTTTATAACTAAAAAAAGACAATGAATTTCTTTGGAAAAGATGCTGTTTGGAAATTTTTCGTAATTCAATATTTGAATAGGGAAAAGTTTGGACATGAGCAAAATAGATTTTTCTTAAAAAAGCAATTTTATCTTCGCGCGAGGCATCAGTTAGCGAAGGAACAATAATTTTTATTTTTTTAAGATAATCATCTAAATTTATTTTTCCCATGATTAAGATTCTAAATAGTGTTTTATTATATAAAGTACTTAATATTTTTATTTAATTCCAGTGGGAATTCTTCAATTGAAAACTCTTAAAAGATAAATACGAAAATGCATCATTGTCTGGTGTTCAATCTATGGATGCGAGACTTGATGAAATGTCACTTTTTTATACGCAAGAATTTTTAATAATCAATATTAATGGTAATGATATATTTTAATTTAAATTCCTGTCATTCCCGCCTGCGCGAGAATGATAATGTATATAACAATATGCCCATTAAAAAACCGATAAATGGTTCAAAAAAGGTGATGATACCTCATCTGGTGTAATAAGTGCCGCCCCTGAATATCTAACTCATAACTGCTACACTTTCCAATGCAAGAAAAACAGTTTAATTTTTTTCCTTCAAAATGTGTTTTGTTAATCAATCCTTAAGCTTCTCTGTTTTACACTGATAAAAAGTCGAAAGGAGATTACCATGTCAAACAAAAAACTAACTGAACGTTTGCATCAAGAGCTCGATGAGCTTGGTGTTCCTGCCTTAATGACAGAACGCGTGCAAGTGTGCTCTAAATTATTCCAATTACCTAAATTTAAAATTGAAGCGCTGTTATATGGTGTCGCTTTGGATTCCAATTCCATGCAAAAAATTGCCGATGAGCTTGAGGTAAGTATGGATTGGTTGTGTGGCGATGACAAAGGAAAAATAACACACTAGGATAAATCGAGAATGGCCTGAGTGCAAACATGCGCCTCGGGTTATTCTTTATCGCAGTGGTAATAATTCATTGCAACTAAGGTTTGAATAACAGCATCTCATTATGTAGTACCCCCACAGAGGCAACCCCTTGCTCAGACAACCAACGATTTACCTTTTTACGATGAGTATAAATAGGTAAATCAGTACGTTTTGCCGATGCCTGTATTTCTTTTATTAATTCATCTGTTAGAAAATATTCAGGATAATTTTTTCGAAGGTATTTTTTCAGCTTTTTTCCTTTGTCTGATAACCAAAACCCACCATCAAGGGATGCCGAAATACAAATTTTTTTAATATCTCCAAACCGTGAAAAACTAATAAGTTTTTGCATAGAGTGTTTGCGTATGTAATGAGCGGTATCTTTACCAAAAAATTGAGTTTTGCTATAACGCGCTTCAAGCAATGCTTTGGGCTTGATCATCCAACCTGAAGCATGTCGATCGTTTTTCTTTTCTAACACACCCCCAAAAAAGAACCAGGTTCCTGCATACCCCGAATTTCTGCCAGTTGACTGATACCAAGGGGTATTATGAATTACTGTGATCAGGCGATAATGATCTTTTTTCCACAAATTTGCTGCGATTATATGGTGCTGAGGAGGTATGCTTTTGCTTGTATTTGGTTCTAAAAATTTCATCGGAGATAAATCAGTTGGCATCAGAAGTATAACGATAAACTATAAAGTACAGCGATCGCAATGTATCTATTGCCTTTGAAGAAAAGATGGCTGCGTCATTTAAAATATTTTTGATTAATAATTAAATATGCCCTCCCATACATTGAAGTTGAAAAAAAACGAGTTAAAATAATGACTTGCTTCTGGAAAACCTTAATTGAAAAATGCACGGAATTTCAGTGGTTGAAATCAGTTAACGATAAATCTTAATTTACTTTTAAAAGGATTTTAAAAAATGCCCTCAGGAACAACTTATTCTAGTGTATTGGATCGTCTTCAAGCGCGTGCGCCCCAGTCTTCACCTGCCCATAGAAATGCCCAACGAGGTAATGCCGGCCTAGCTGTGACCCAATTAACAGTACAAGCAGGATTGCAAATTGCTAACACGACAAGCCCTATTCCGTTAATACCTATATCTTTTGCCCAGGTACTGAATTCCGGTTATGCGGTATGTCGGGCAGATACCCATCTTAATGAAAAAGTGATTCAAGGACTCCAGGCTATTTTTTCGGCAACTATATTAGGATTAGCAATAAGCCTTATGTTTCATGATGAAGGGGTGGTCGCCCAAGTCATGTACTTGTTTCAACTGCTCTACAGTGCGCTACTTCTCGTTTCATGGGGAGGCAGTGAAGTTTCAAAGGATCCTACTCCAACTTCAACGACAAATACAGTTGCTCGCCATATGCTTAAAGGCATAATTAAAAGCCCAGTTGAAAACGATGAGGAAAAGGGGGAAGTGAGTGAGCAAGAAGAGGATTTAGGCAATGAGGAAATGCAGTTAGATAAAATAAAAAATAAAAACTCCTAATATCCAGAAAAAAATAGGTGGAGGGAAGTCAGCGTATTTCACTAAAATAGTCTAAAGAAATACTGAATTTTAAGCTACAGGGTGATTCTGGGGATGCTGGTATCACCAAGTTGCAAGCCGGTAAGCGTTCTCTCAAATATTTCGAAATTATTGGAATTTGATTTGGTATTAATTATAGCAAACATAATATGTTGAAAAAAATGAGCTCTTTTTCCAATTTCTTCAGCATAAATTTCTGCGACTAATTTGGGTTCATTTTTAAATTCGCCACAACCCCAAGCACCCAAAATCACATTAGGTTGCCCAATAAGAATTAATGTATCCAGTTGCGCTGCAATTCGTCGGCGCAAATCTTCTCTGTGTGCTTTTAATATGCTAGGGTCTTTTGATTGTGATTCCGCAAAATGTTCAGGAGCAGCCGATCTTAATTCATAGAAAGAAAAAATACTTGCTGGAGAAAGAAATGCATAACTCATCTCAGGGCTTGCAATATATCCACTTGGTGGATAGTCATCCACTGTTGCTGGCAGTAATATTTCTGGGCCTCTAAAACATATTCTTGGCACGTCGCTATGGAAGGTTTTATAGACTTCGGGTGAAAACAGCATAGGACAACGTTCCCTTAAAATATCACGTTCTTTGCCTGTCATTTTTTTTCTGGCTTCTACCAGTTCTGTTCCTTCTTTAGTATATACAAACGTATTAGTATCCTTGTCTAATTTGACCAATTTATCTGCTAATGAAAGGACGCAAGAACTGCGATGCCACATATTTTCTTCTTGGGCACTTCCACCTTCCAATGCACCGCCTCCAGGATAGAGCGAATTTGCCATATTCAATACGGTATATATTACTCCACGTTTTTTAGTTGCTTCAAAAGCTGCAACACCCCAATCTTTATATGCGACTTCAACTATCCACGGAATCTCCGATTTTGTTTTTGACCAAAGATTTAAATTAGTGATTGCTTGTTGTTGCAATTCTTTATATTTTTCGACATGAGTAATCATTTTTAAAGTTTGCCCCATACTCTGATAACGCCAACGTTCACCAGTCAGGCTCCCTCTAATGAGATTGGGTTTATGTGATGCATAAACATCGTGAATTGCTGAATATGCTTCACTTGAAGGAATTTTTCTTGCAAAAAACCTTAACCTAGCTAACATAATTTAAATCCTTAACCTATTTTGCGTGGCGTCTACATGGTGTTGAATCACTGATGCACCATTAGTGTTACCTGGTTAGAATACGTCACCTCAATCCATTTTGCGTGCCAAAATAGATAGGATAATGAGCTTATCCTTATCTGCCTGTCTCAAATCATTATAATATTTGAGGCGCTCTTAGTTCTTCTAATGGGGTTATGGATGAATTTGCTTTAATTTGCGCATCCAAATGCTCAACAAGACCTTCCTTATGCCCAGGCTTAATTTGACTGGGAAATGCAGTGACTTTCATCGTTTCACTGGTTCTATAAATATCTCCCCAGTCGTTTAATTGCTTGATGAGAGCTTGAACATCGGAAAGAGTAGGTAATCGTTCGCCTTTGCATATAAGTCTCATATCTCTGGCTTTCTCATTCATTTCTTCATACTCTTCAGGAGTATCAAAGAAAACAACATCCACTGCCACAAGTTCAGGAGAAAAATCTGGATTTTGCCAATGCCTCACATGGGCAGGCTCAGCAGAGCTCATAACAGATGATGCAATACGTCCAGGGCCACAAACTTCAATGACGCTATGCATGCGCTTGTTAACTTCAGATCGCCAATCATCTTTTGCTGAACCACCGATAATTCCGGTAATTTCATTATTATTTTGAGTCATCGTTACAATGCTTTGATATCCTCGGACATCGTCTTGGGGCATCGCATCAATCATTCTTTGATCGTAGCGCTTAAACATCTTTTCATTTAAAAGAAGAAGTTTTTGTGGGGTCGTATATACCATTGGAAGGCCAGTAACAAAAATATAGCCTTTTTTGGGAATTAATGATAAACCCACAGTATAAGGTTTTACTGTTTCTTTGCAGGGTGTAAAAGAGAGAAAATACCTGCTGTCATTATCTCGAATATAGCCTACAATATCAAACGAGGTTGACTTCTTGCTTTCTGCAGGTTTTCTACCCACGCGATTTGTCTTCATTGTACTGAGGACCTCATCCATACCCTCTGAACCCCGATATATCAGATTAGGGCTAGTCGGAATGCTATCTCGAAGCAGCTGTATCCTTTGAGTTCTTTGTTGGGCTTGGTATTGGAGATAAGTGGTATCCATCTTCAAAGCATGTTTAAAAGTATATCTGGATGCGTGTGGATATATATCGTGATATACCGTTTGTGCAAATCCCGGTAATAGTTTTGAAGCTTTAGCTCTCATGGATGTCTCCTCAGAAATACATGCAAATGTTTGCTTAAAATAAGTCATTTAGCATATATTTTTATCATAGTGTATATAAATGAGAATTCAAGAGCATATCCAAGTACCTGATTTTTAGTTGTTGAAAGATGAAAATATTTGATTATTTATTAATTGGGCAAGATACAGTTTTCAATATCAAAAGAATGCAATTTAGTTTTGGCTGTGACCTATGTTGTTTTCCTATAGGGGCATCCAGAAGTTACCGTTTTTTTTGCTAAGCTCTAATTTATTGTTTTGGTGAATAATAATAAGGCATGAAATCTTCAGATAAGCTGACATTATCTTTTTTCATCGCCCTGGCGAATGAACCCTGAAAGAACCATGCGAAACTTGAATGTCACTTTAATGTTTTTAAATGAAATATACTCAGCTTTCTACGTACCGCGTTTTATGCGCGATATCCAGCACAATGGCCCATCCTAATCAGAACCTTTTGTGCCACAATATACATCCTCTGGATACCGCGCATAAAGCCTGTACGATCCCCACAAAATTCAAAGAAAGACTGTAGTGGGGGTCTGTGTTGTGGCATTTAGCTCAGAGAGTAGAGGTAATAAATTTTGAAACTGTTTTACTTTGAGAGAGATTCCTTTTTTGAGAGCTTCGCGCCCTAAATAGACCAGGGATAAAATGTTGGTGAATTTTGAAGAGTGAGCCTGAAAGGAAGATGCATATCCTTTACGCTTGGTAAAAATGCCAGCAAGCCAACAAGCAAAAGTAGAGATAGCAGCAATAAGCAGTAATATGCTCATTCTTTGAGGAGAACGAGAAAGACTTTCTTTCAATCCAAACCCATAACGAGTACATTTTGTATCACGAAAATTTTCTTCTATTTGCATGCGTTGCCGATAAATATTCACAGCGTATTCAGCGGTGTTTGTTGAGGTCAATGAAGTGACCAATAACCAAGGCTCATGATGAGCTCTAGTATATCGTTTACTCATTGCATCACGCCTACCTTTCTTGTATTGATTCACTCTATGACGACCTTTAGAGAGGCCTTTATAGAGTATAAAGTGAGCAGGGATTTGTTCTTTCTCTGTAAGAAGGCCCTGCCCCAAGTAGTTAGGTTTGGCTGTGGCTTGTTCATAATAGATATGACTTAATTGCCAAGTTGCTGTAGCCTCTAAATATATCGCATTCTTATGGCGTAATCGGCCTAAAAAATCCCAATCAAGCGCTCGAACATAGGAAAACCAAGGCGCTCTAAATCCCGCATCGGTAACAATAATAGGTTGTACAGAGCTCGGTAAAATAGCTTTTAGATTATTTAAAAATTCTTTATGAGTTTGATGGTTATTTTGTTTTTTCTGTGGATGACATTCTTCGTAAATCACAATCGAGCGTCCTTGCATCGACAAGGAGGCTCTCAATAAATAGAGTTTAGTCTGCGAACATATACAGCTCCAATCAACATGAATCCAGGGGCGTCTTTGTGCTGCTAGTAGATAATGACTCATTGTCCTATAAAATTCAATCGCTTCTTTTTGTAATCGCGTATTCCCTAATAAGCGGTCTATCCTTTTTATATTGCTGCGAGTCTTAACTTTAGTATGAGGCAAATGACGGCCAAGCGATGTCAGCGTTAATTTATTTACCTTAATTAACGTCGATGAAGCCATGATTAAATTGTGTAAGCGTGATTTATGAATAAAAGGTAATTCTTTTGCTAATGTTTTGTGTAATAATTGCATCAGGTGCATGACGTCGATCTCTTATTGTTGTGGAACTCTATTGGATCATAATCCGTCATGCACTTTCAATACCATTATTCCTATATTTCAATGCCTTAAACCAAATTTTTTTGTCTATCTCTCAGGCATAAAGCGCGGTAGGTAGGGGATTAAATTTCGCGTGGATCGCTCAGGAACAAACCGCGAATTTGCCGCATTGTTTGTAACTACCACAGTACTGTTGGCATTCAATTCTTTTATTAATTGAATGACGTCTCCATCACATAAGCGGATTCCCGAATGGAGGGATGGCTTGTGGGGCTTGATTTTAGTTTAGTTGAGATGACCGTATTCGAGTCTCGTGCAAGCAGGTGCAAAAATTGGGTTACATTTTCTGTATTATCTTATTATCTAAAGCAATGATTAATTGCTTTATCATTGCAAGCAATGCTCTAGGGGAGGCAACAGAAACAGGCGACTGTACTATTCTTTCCGCGAATGGTTTTGCATAAGCTTTAAATAATCAGGCCAGGAAGTAGGTTTTGGGCGCACCAATACTGTCTTCTCGCACCAATTTGTTGCTCATGATAATTAAGGAGGTCATCATGGCTGAGAACGCCTGATAGCGACTTTCTTGGGCGGAACGCATTTCATTCAGTGTTTTTGATGGACCTAAGAACAGTGCATGGGCAGTATTCAGTCCGGTTTTAAGAGCTCCAGAGAAAAATAGAAACATGGTGTCCTATAAAAGCGCTGAATGCACTAAAAAATGATCTTATAGATCAAGTAAATTACATTTTATCCCTAATGATTTTCCCTAATTCATTAAATGGATTATATTAAAAGTACATAGAACAAGGAGTGTTTTATTATGATAAAAAAATCTCTTAAAAATTTGAACGTCCTAGTCCTGCTTTCTTTTTCAATGCAAGCTTTTGCTCATGATACGATTCGAGTTGATGTAAAAACCAAAGAGAAAACAGCGGCTGCCTTGGGTTTTACTGTGGATGGTAAACGATCCGGGTCTCGGGGCAAAATCCATTCGGGCAAAGGACCAGTAAATAGGGAATACATATTTGGGTATAGAAAAAATTCCGCATTTGGCCCCGATGTTTTGTGTGGTTCTAAAGTGCTAACTAAAGACAGTACGGTGACTTTAGTGATGGTAGGTGATCAGTGCTCCATTGTAGTAAATTAAATAGGAGCTCAAATTAGCAGTCATTTTACAGGAGGCTTGCAAGAGTTCTTTATCGGGCGGCTAACCCTGCATCTTCAATCATTTGTTCGTAAATCAAAACCAGAACGGAACCTTGATGAACTTCCAAAACGATTTCAGGCAATTGAGTTCGATTAAAACATGATGTCTTTCCTGGAAAGGAAAGTGGCGTGTTATTGAGTTCCCATTGTAACCCTTTTGAAGATAGAGTTGCTTTAGGTATTCCCATTAATGAAATTTTTGTCTGAGTAGGTAACAAACAATTCATCTTGGATTGTTCATGAAGAACAAAACCTCTTAGGGGGGGAGCGTATAAAAGGCAGTTTGTTTCCATGAAGATATTCATGTTATTTAGTATGTGATCCAAATAGCCACCATTTATGCCAACAATAATGGCAGGTAGTAAATCATTATCTTTTAAATAATACATTGCTTTTTGGTAATCACTTTGATTTTGATTTGGCGAATGAAGAAAAGGATGGTTTTCCAGAATCATTGGGTGGACAGAATCCAAATCTCCAGTAATTAATTGAGGGCGGATTCCACGTTCTAATAAACTGTTTGCGGCTCCATCAGCGGCAATGATAGGTAAGTTCATCCGATTAAAAAAAGAGGATTCAGGCAACTCTCCATTGAGGCATAAAATGGACTGATATCCTGTTAAATTAATTACATCGTGCATCATAATGTCTTTTTAAGAGAATAAGTAGCAGACTGACAAGTAAACCCACTACATTTGCACTGAGCACAAAAAAGGAATCGGTACTACTCCCATAAATAATCCATGCTACAGAACAAACAAGGTAATTAATCAACATGATCATGGAGAGATCTTGGGTTGACTTCGTTTTTAAGGATTTGATAATTTGCGGTAACAAACCAATAAAAGAAGTAATAAAAGCAACAATACCCGAAAACAAAACAATAGACACATTTTCCTCCGCTCAGACGAATGAGATCAGGTTCAAAGGGTTGGTTTATCCTCTCAGCCGTAATTGGCACCCCCAATGTACAAATATTATTCTACCATGAAAGTGTTTCACGCCAAAAGTAAATTTAGAAATGAAGTACTGTTTTTTCTTTTCTGACGCCTTCTTCTGCTTAGATGAATCGATTTGATGATTTTATTAAACCATCAAATTTGATTTTAAACCGATGTAGTTGATTTTATTAATAAATGATTGCGATCTCATCTAAAATTAAATAAAAAAAACATATTGTTAATATTTTGTTAAGGTTAAAGTTATAAAATTTTGCCCATAAATTAAACAATTAAGGGTAAATTATGGGTAAAGTAATTCTTATTCATGCTAATTGTAAAAATCCTACTGCAAAAGGTGATTTTGCTTTTGCAGGTAATATGGCAAAGGACATGGTCCGCGAACTTGCCAAACAGAATATACCGGATATTGACGTTGTTTTAGTCAGTACACTTGATGGTATCCCTCGATTTACAAGTATGTATGGCGCTCCCGTGGATGGTCGCGTATCCATCGAAGGGACTAGTGTTGGACTGTCTTCTTTAGAGACGTTTGATGCAGTTGACAATACAGTTGTAGCTTTTATCGATGCCAACCGTTGTAAGCATGCTCCAGGAGATATTATCAAACGAGTTCTTTCTCCTGACAGTAAATTCTTATTTGTAGGGAATGTAAACCAGATGGCTTTTGCAGATATGTTCACGCAATCCCTTTATCGCATGCAAGCCAAGATGGATCAATCAGGACTCTATGATTCTTTTGATGATCGCGATATGTTGATTGGGAGCGCTGGTCTTGGATCAGATAGGTTAGGCATACCCTCGATTACCAAAGCAGAAGATTTACCTGCATTATCAAGCTCCGACCAGGCAAAAGTTCCTACAGGTAATTATGGATTTATGTATCTTGCCGCAGTAGATTCTTCTAAGGATTATAAATTAATCGCACAGTACATTAAGTTAAGTGATCAAGACAAGTACATTCTTGTTGGGGAGTTCGGGAGTAAAAAGTCTGAAATTAGATATGCTTATGAACATGATTTGACTTTGACTACTTCCAAGCCTCTGCCGACAATTGAATACCATCAATCATTACCAAGCGGGGTGATGCGGCAAACGGTTGCTCATTCAACAAGCTCATTGGTTTTATCAACTGGCGTCACCAGTACTCTGGAAGCAATGCGAGACAAAAAGCTGCCTTATTATCAAGATATGGATAATAATACGCAATTTGTTGCGGCTTATTTAATTGCAGTGAAGTCATTAGTTTCGAGTGATACCTCCTTATTCGGAGCATTACCCGACATGATTATTGAATTGTCAGACTTGCTTTTTGCTAATAAACCACTAAGCCGTAAGGATATGGAACGTACCGATAGTTTGTTAAAACTGGATTCTGTAAACTCAAGATTAGTGAGTGCGAACCAGACTATTATGGATCGGGCAAGCGGAAAAATCGCACCAAAACTTCTTACTTTTATCGGTGACACACGAAAAACGAAAGATCCAGTACAACTTGCTACAGTTTGTGCTTCATTGCGTAAATCGGGTGAAATGGGTAGCCCGGTGCATGATCAAGCGTTAAGAAGAGCTGCTACCTGGGGACGTTTATTTGAACTCAAGGTATTGATTAAATCGATGTCAGTGTCAGATCTGGATAAAGCAGATCCTACTTATGGACGTTCAGCACTGCATTGGGCTGTTTCGAGCAAAAATTTTGATTGTGCTCGCGCATTGGTAAAAGCAGGTGCCTCCTTAGATCTTCAGGACAAAGAAGGACAAACCCCGTTGCACAAGGCGGTACAAAATGGGGATAAGCCAATGATTAAACTGCTTATAGAAGCAGGTGCATCTGTGGATATTCCTGATAAATCGAGTCATAGTCCCAAAGATTGTGCTCCGGATAGTGGCGTTTTATTATTTATCAATGATTGTCATTCTCATATGAAGAGCAGCGAACAATCTGTACACTACTCTTAACTAAACAGTATCATCGATGTTGGATTTGTCCAAATAGGTAATTCAACATCGATGAGTTTGAAATGAGCACTTCTATTGTATCACTTTTTGTACGGAATGGAGGTCACATGCCCTGCAACAAAGCCAAGGGATAAAGACAGTTAAAAAGCCAGCTTTAAGTGCTCCCAGTATTGGTTATAGAGCAGTAGGGTTTCTTCTCCTACATCATGCTGGAATTGACCTTTTTCCATGATTGCTCTGGGTGGGTAAATCATAGGATTATCTTTAATGGAAGCGGGCAGTAAGGCTCTTCCTTTTGCATTAGTAATTCCATGTCCTTCTTTTAAAGCGATTTGCGCACTGGATTCTGCTTTAAGAATGAAATTAATAAATTGCAGGGCCTCTTTCAGATGAGGCGGATTTTTAGGAATAGCCAAACAATCAACCCAGATAACAAAACCATCTTCAGGATAGACAAACTCAATTGCTTTATTCTCTTCATGTGCTTTAAATGCATCGCCATTCCATGCAGAACCAATTGCTGCATCTTCATCGATCATCATTGCCTGAATACTATCGCTCACAAATAATTTAATATTAGGTACAAGGTGCAATAAATGTTCATAGGCTTTTTTAATATGCTCTGGATTTGTATCATTAGGATCAAAGCCAAGGCTCATTAAGGCAATTGCAAAAATTTCGCGGGAGTCATCCAAAAGCATCAGCTGATTATGCCATTTGGGAGCCCACAACTCCTTCCAGCTTTTAGGTGGGTTGGATACCGTGCCATGATTAAAAAAGATACCGGTTGCTCCCCATATAATCGGCATACTGTAGCGGTTACCGCGATCATAATTATTATTCATGAAGCGTTCATCCAGATTATTCATATTGGGCAGTTGCTGGTGATCCAGTGGTTCCAACATCCCTTGTCGTTTCATACGTTCAACAAAATAGGCAGAGGGAAGAATCACATCATATACAGTGTGCTGACTTGCCTTTAATTTGGCATACATAGTCTCATTACTGTCATAGGTAGAAAAATTAACTTTAATTCCAGAATCATGTTCAAATTGTTGAATCAACTTTTTGGGAATTTCTCCTCCCCATGCATACACATTAACAACAGGGGCAGAAAATGCTTTAAAAGCCAAAAAAACCAACACGAATAAAAAATAATTCATACTTGCTTCCCGGAGAGACGATGAGAAATGATCACCAAAATCATGGATAAAACAAAGGTAATAGAACATAACGCGTTAAGCTCAGGAGTAACCCCGGCACGTACTAATGAATAGATAGTTAAAGGGAGAATGGAAAAATCAGGTCCTGCTACAAAATAACTGATGATGACGTCATCAAAAGATAAAGTAAAACTTAAAAGAAAAACACTTAATACTGCCGGCCATAATAAAGGCAGTAAAATTCGCGTTAACGCAATATAATGGCTTGCTCCCAAATCTAATGCGCCAAAATAAATATTGGGATTTAGTGTATTAATCCGCACATTAATCGTGACAATAACAAAAGGAATACAGAAAGTAACATGAGCAATTAATAAACTTAAAAAGCCCATGGGTACTTTGGTGATATTAAAGAAAATTAATAAGGCAACACCAAGAACCAAATCAGGAATAATAATCAGTGACAGTAAAACGGCATATAAAATCTGGCGATGTTTCGAGCCAAATAAAAATAAATGGATGGATGCCAACAAACCTATGGTGGTTGCAATCAATGCGGAGATAAGGCCCAAAATAATGGAATTAAAAAAGGCAGTCCACAAGCCGCGATCGTGAAATAATTCGTAATACCATTTTAAAGAAAAGCCATGCCATTGGAGTGAAAATTTTGCATCGTTAAATGAATATAAAACCAATACCGCGATTGGAATATAAAGCGAGGCATAAACAAAAAAAAGAAAAAGGCGTTTCATTAAGGAGTTCATTGAACACTCCTCTTCTTTTGACGTCGAAAAATAAGAAATAATAAAAGAAGTAATATGGTGAGCACCACACTGGTGGCAGAACCTTGAGGCCAGTCACTTAAGACGAGAAACTGATTTTGAATTAAATTACCCAGTAAAATGGAACGTGCTCCACCTAAAACATTAGGAATGTAGAATAAAGTCATTGCTGGTAATAGAACTAACAAACAGCCTGATAAAATGCCTGGTGCTGTATTTGGTAAGAACACTCGAGCAAAGACAGACCACTTGTTTGCTCCCAAATCTTTAGCTGCTTCAAATAATCGGAAATCAAAACGTTCCATATTCGTGAATATAGGCAGCACCATAAAGGGAAATAGATTGTATACCAAACCAATAATCACAGCAAAATTGGTATAAAGTAATGAGAGGGGTTCATTAATTAAATGTAATTTGAGTAAGAGTGCGTTTAAAACGCCCTTATACTTTAGGATGGCAATTAAAGAGTAAGTTCTTATTAAGGAACTTGTCCAAAAGGGGATGATAATCAACAACAAGAAGATAGATTGATGTTTTGATTTAATCATTAAATAGCTAAATGGATAGGCAATGAACAAACACAGCAGTGTTGCAATCGATGCAATAAATAAAGAGCGAAAATAAATTTTTGCAAAGACTGGAGTAAATAGAGTTGCGTAATTTTCCAGGGTAAAAGGCAAGGCAACAAGATGCGTGCTGTCTTTAGAAAGAAAACTGGCGACAAACATCATGCATAAAGGAATAAGACCAAAAACAACTAACCAAAAATATAAGATGTATAATGCAAAAGATTTAGCCTTCATAAGGTAGTAAAACCTCCCAGCCTGGCAACCACTGCACCCACACGTCCTCAGAAAGTGTATATTCCAATTTATCATCGTCCTCATCAAAAAATTCTGAGGCGTTAATTATTTTTCCTGAAGAAAGTGCAACTTTGAGATCAACGGTTGAGCCTTTATAAATAATATCTATAATTCGACCAGGAAGCATTCCTTCTGGGTTCTCAACTTCGGATAAACTCCAGACCCTGATATCTTCTGGGCGTACTATCAAATGCAGCCTATCGCCAATGTGATAATTGCCGTTATTTTTACAAAGTAAAGGGATTTCCTCGATAAAGGTCGTCAGATCGCGATCGTGCAAGGAATGAACGTGTACATCAAATATATTAGCCTCACCAATAAACATTGCGACGTAGAGATTTGCAGGTGTTTCATAAACACATTTAGGCGTTCCTATCTGTTCAATGTGTCCGTGATTGAAGACTACAATACGATCCGACATGGATAAGGCTTCTTCTTGATCATGAGTGACAAAAACAAAAGTCATATTCAGGGTTTTCTGCAATTGTTTTAATTCGGATTGCATGGCTTTTCTAAGTCTGTAATCGAGAGAGCTTAATGGTTCATCCAACAACAGTACTTGCGGTCTATTGATAATTGCACGTGCAATAGCTACTCGTTGTTGTTGTCCTCCACTCAATTGCTTTATATTTCGCTCTGAAAAACCTTCGAGTTGCACCAGTTTTAATGCATCAAAAACACGTTCTTTAATTTCTTGAGCAGGGACTTTTTTACACCGTAAAGCAAAAGCAACATTCTCATAAACGGATAAATGGGGGAAAAGAGCATAACTTTGAAATACCGTATGCACGTCCCTTTTTTGTGGTGGTAATTGGCTAACACATTGGCCATTGATATAGATTTCGCCTTGTGTGGGGTATTCAAAACCCGAAATAAGACGTAGCAATGTGGTTTTCCCACAACCTGAAGGGCCCAGCAACGTTAAAAATTCACCATGATTAACGCTTAAGGACACATCATTCAAAATGGGAGTATTGCCGTATGATTTGTAAACATTTCTAATTTCAATGAGTGGTGTTGTCATGTGCAATGTTAGATGAAAAAGCCATAATTATCGTCACTGCCACTGATCTTGTCCAGCACGTTTGTTTTTATTAGGGAGATATTCCCAATTTATTTGTTCTTTTTCTGGTCAAAGAGTTATATTTTTTTATCTGTTCAAATGGTTTTTTTCTTAGGATAATGGGGCTGCGATGTCAGTTTGGTAAAAATTTTCCCTCCGAATTGACGTTAGAGTAGGTTTATTGATCCTTAAAGACACGTTCCTTGAGGATGTTTTTTCAGATAAGGAATAAAAAATGAGAAAAATTACTTTGTTAATCATGGGATTGGCTCTAACTGGTTTGGCAATTGCGGAAAGTGCCCCCAAAGAAGAGGTGCGCCATATTGTGACGCTCAATGGCGTGACTCAAGGCGATGGACGATATATCCGCACCGATGTTGTTGAAAATGGTCAATATAAATTTGGCTATTATTTTTGTGGAACTCGCCATAGCGTAGTATATGGTGATATCGTTTTCGCTGATGAAGTGGGTGATTCATATCATGTGGAGCGAACCATTAAATTTTCGATTTGCCAGGATGAAACTTTAACTGAATGCCAGGAATTTGCTTCCGATCATTTTACTATTTTCAAGAATAAAGAGGGTTACTTAGAAACCGACAGCCGACCTGTTTTACCTATTAGTGTTGCATCAGTAAAAGATGCTTTTAAAGCATGTCAGCCTAATCCGGATGAGGATAATCGGATGAAAAAAGTAATTCATGCGGGCAGTAATTATTTGATTCGCAAAGGTTAATTGGAGTAGTCTGGGTGCAGCGCAGCGTAACCCGGGTATCAGGAGTGAATGGTTCAATCCCGGGTTACGCTGCGCTGCACCCAGGCTACAAGCTCAATTTTAGTCCGTCATTGCAAATTTTTTCTTGGATCTAGAGCAAAAGCAAAGAGATTTTACTATAATGCTTCGCTACTTTTTATAAAACGAATATTATGTCTCAATCTAGAACCTCTATTTTGCTTGTTGGATTATTATCAGCTTTTTCTTTGCTTACCTTTGATCTCTATCAACCTTCCTTGCCCTATATCACCCATTTTTTTAGTACAACGCATAGTCTAAGCCAACTAACCTTAAGTATTTATTTGGTTGTTTTTGGCGTGACCCAATTAATTTGGGGGCCGTTAATCGATCATTTTGGCCGACGTCGTTTATTGCCAGGCAGTTTAGTGGTTGCCGTGCTTGCCAGTATCCTATGTGCTCTTGCGCCTAATATTTGGGTACTCATTCTCGGTAGGGCTTTACAGGGATTTGCATTATGCTGCGCTAATTTGGTTGCTTTTTCAATTTCGCGAGATTTTGAAGATACTGCAGAGCGAGCCAAGGTTTTATCCTATGTTTCTATGATTGTTTCAATATCACCCATCCTTGCTCCTGTGCTTGGCTCGCTTATTTTTACCTATTATGGCTGGCAAGCTAACTTTATGTTAATGGCTGCGATCGGTATCGTGCTCTTGCTTCAGTCGCGCAAAGGATTATTTGAATCGCCATTTTGGAGCCAACCCAAAGAACCTTTTATCGTAAAAAAAATAATCAAAGCGTATCAAGAGATCATTCCATCGCCTTCTTTATGGAGTGGTTCGCTTATTATGATGTTTAGTTTTGCGGCAGTAATGCTTTCAGTGATTAATTCATCCTATATCATTATCGATCAATTTGGTTTTTCGCCCTTAGTGTATGGTATTATTTTTATTATCAATGGATTAAATATTATCGTTGGAAACTATTTAGGCATTTGGCTTCGTAAATATTTCAGCATGGCTGCAACCATTTATCTTGGCAGTTGGTTCATTATTATCGGTGGTTTTGCGATGTTATTGTGCGCAACTCTTTATGAATTCAATTTGTATTCCCTATCTTTTGCATTAATTTGTAATTTAGGGATCAGTTTAACTGCACCAGCTACCATGTCGATCATGCTTGCAGATTATAAGGAAAACACTGGCCTTGCACTGGCCATAATTCATACCGTACGTATGTTTGGTTCATCCCTTTTAACTATCTTAAGTGCATATCTGCTCATGCAAACGCTCAATGCGTTGCCTTTAGGGTTAATTGCTTGTGGGCTTGGAGCACTTTACAGTTCCTGGCATTTTAATCGTTTAACAGCTGAATCGAATGACTCAGAGCTGGACGGAGCGGAAGCAGCTTAGGTCCGTTTCTATTTCTACTATCTTGGCCAAAACTGCCCTGATTTTCTGCGCTCTGATGCTCACATACTCCGTGTATGCTGCGCTTCGGTACTCGAAAACCAGGGCATTTTGACTCAAGCTAGCGAAATGGAAACAGACCTAAGTTTCTACTATCTTGGCCAAACTGTTCTGATTTTCTGCACTGCTATGCTCACATATGGTATTATTCTGTTTTAACACATACTGATTGGAACCTATGAAAATAAAAAGCTTCTTTTATGGCGTGTTAGTGACAATGCAAGCTTTTGCTGCTCCCCATTTTGTACCTGCAGAGCCTTCTTCTGCCACCCAGTATGAAATCAATGGGCCTGCATTATGTGCGACAGCCAAAGAAACTTTGGCTTATTTAAATAAAGGCAGCCACTATGACCCTCGTGTCATTCACGAAGGTAAAGCGTTTGCTATACCTCTTTCACGCATCAAAAAAACTTTAATCTTTATTTGCCGCCACCAAAATGAATTGAATAATCCTGCTTTTATTAAAAAGCACTTTGATTTTGTTCGCTGGTATCCTGATCTGGAGCAAGCCAAACCATTAAGGGAGAAAAAATCACTCATTGCTCATTTGCCCTCAGATAAAATTTTAATGACTAAGTATTATGTACATCGTGCAAAAGCATCAACGAAATGCAGTGTTGTTTATCCTTTTGCTCTTTATGGACTCCCTAGAGATGAAGAGCAACTGACACTTGAAGAAGCAGATGCAAAATCTGAACTGACACGTTTCCAATATGGGAAACAAGCAATATTAAAAGGCGCATTGGCAAATAAAAATGTTCCCCCGCTCGCCTATTTTAATCGAGACGACTTGGAGGCAGCCTTAATGCAAGGAACCATTATTGCCGATTACCCGAATCATCAAACAAAAATCTTTAATGTTCATCGATGCAACAATATTCCCTATGACAAAGCCAAAAATCCTTATCAACAAGAACGTTATTGGTATTTTAAACCGGTAACGGGTATCAAAGGTTATGGAAAAGATGCGGATCATAAAATTACGGTAAATACTGAAGTCACTTTTGCCGCCGATCTCGAACAGTTTGGTTTAGGAAAACTTTTGATGGTACAGTATCCAGGTCAGAAGGGAAAAATGGTGACACGCATGGGTATTTTTGCTGACACTGGTGGTGCATTCCAGAATAATTTGTATCAAGTTGATTTTCTCGCAGGTAGTTATGCAGGGAGCAAAGCCTTCTCGCAAGCAACTCGTCATTTACCCGATTATGTGACTGCTTATTTTATGGTACTAAAAAAATAATATGAAAATTTTCCTGTATTGTTCATTTTTTATAAGTTCTCTGGTACATGCATTTTCTTGCTACGATAGGCAAGAAATTCATAAGGCTCCAATTCAATTTGATGAAAAGCGCATTGCTTTAACACGACAGTATCAATTAACTCATTATGGAATTGATTCTAAGTCAATTGAAATTGAACCAAAAATGATCGTATTGCATTGGACTTGTATTCCCACTCTTAAGGCAACCTTTCGTGTTTTTAATCCACCTACATTCCCTCAAAATTCCCCACGCATAAAAGAATTACCTGGTAACTTGAATGTATCAAGTCATTTTTTAGTGGATCGTGACGGAACGATTTATCAACTCATGCCCGACAACTGGATGGCAAGACATGTTATTGGATTGAATCATTATGCGATTGGTATTGAGAATATAGGAGGAATAGACAGTAAGGATGATCTAACAGAAGCACAAACAAAGGCAAATGCATTTTTAGTGTGTTATCTTAAAAAGAAATATCCGGAAATAAAATATGTTATTGGCCATAATGAGTATTTAAATTTTAAGAATACTCCCCTTTGGCTTGAGCGGGATCCAAATTATCAAACGGATAAAGACGATCCAGGGCCAGATTTTGTTAATCGAGTTATGAAATTAGTGCGTAGTAGTAAGAATATCCCACGCGGGCAGAACTTCTCGACTTATCAAACGAATTAAAATGTAGCCTGGGTGCAGCGCAGCGAAACCCGGGATTATAAGGAGTTTATTCATGTTCCAGGTTCTGCTGCGCTGCACCCAGGCTACAAGGACTCTTAATTCGAGAAAAAATTTATGGGTTTGTTCACTATGAAAAATCATTCTGTATCTTCTTGTTTTTTTATCTTTGGTTTTGGTTATACCGCCGAATTTTTAGCCAGAGAGCTGCTTAAATTAAATTTCAAAGTGATTGGCACAACTCGAGATAAGAATAAAATCTTAAATAGCACTCAAGAACATTACAAACTTATTGATTATTGCGGGGATGAAATAGAGCCTTATTTAAGCGAGGCAACCCATATTTTAGTATGTATTCCACCTGCAGAAAAAATAGGAGACCCTGTTCTTTCGTGTTTTAGTGATTTAATCAGTCAAAACACATCACATATCCGATGGCTGGGTTATCTGTCTTCTACCAGTGTTTATGGAGATCATCAAGGTGCTTGGGTAACTGAAGAGTCCAGTTCCATAGCAGCAGGAATACAGGGTAAATTAAGGTTAATAACTGAAAATAAATGGATGTCTTTTGCCAGACAACACGGAATTCCGCTGCATATTTTTCGATTGGCAGGAATTTATGGTCCGCATAGAAATGCAATCGAACGTATTATTGCTGGAAAAAAAGCCAGTATTTATAAGGAAGGACAGTATTTTTCCAGAGTACATGTTGCGGATATTACCTCGGTTATTCTCTCATCGCTAAAAAATCCTCAGCCATATTCAGTTTATAATGTTGCTGATGATGAACCCACACCAGTCCATATTGTTGATGCGTACGCTGCATCATTACTCGGATTTCCTGCCTTGCCACTTATATCCTACGAAACAGCAACGATGTCCTCTATGGAAAAGCAGTTTTATGCAAGTAATCGTCGGGTATCTAATGCAAAAATTAAAGAAGAGCTCAAAGTAAATCTAGAGTACCCATCTTACCGTGAGGGATTGAACCAGCTTTTTAAAGACGGTTACAGAAAAGAAGAATAAAGCAAATTAAAGACAGATAAAGTTGCTACAATAAATAATAAATGAATTTCTTATGAATTTTATCTCATGCTGGGAGCACATATGTCTGATAAGTTATTGGATGTATTGGTAGTTGGAGCAGGACCTGTCGGCTTATTTTGTGCAAATGAACTTAATCGTCAAGGTTTAAGTTGTCGGATCATTGATAAAAAATCAACACTTAGTGATAAATCCAAGGCGCTCGCCCTCCATATTCGAACGCTTGATCTTCTTCAGGACTGCGGTTTTCTTGATGAAATACTTATTGAGGGGCATAAAGTAGACGGCCTCTTGTTTAAATCTAAGGGAAAAGAACTGATTCATGCGACTTATACTCACCTTGAAGCCAATCGTCATTATATTATTGATCTTCCTCAAGACAAAACAGAACATATTTTATGTAACGAGCTAATCGATAGGGGGCTTCATGTTGAATGGCAAACGGAACTTACGGAAATAGAGCAAGCATCAGATCATATTGTATCCACTGTAAAACATGTTGATGGCACTCTAGAAAAAGTTCAGGCAAGTTGGATTATTGCTTGCGATGGTTCACACAGCACGTTAAGAAAGTTGGTTCATGCTGAGTTTGTTGGTTCCTACTACACACAAACTTGGTGGCTTGCTGATTTGCTGATTGATTGGAAACTTCCAGAAAATAAAATGGTTCTTTATGTGAGCGATAAAGGACCAGTTGCCTGTTTTCCCATGGGGAATAAACGCTATCGCTTGGTAATGACTGCACCCGAAAAAATCATGCATCAAGAACCAACAATGAAAAATATAGAACAAACCTTTAAAGCACGCTGTTCGGATAAAGCGACCCTTCGAGACCCTCTTTGGATTAGTCAATTTGGGATTGATCACAAACAAATTCAAAAATACCGTTATGGGCGTGTCTTTTTTGCTGGCGATGCGGCGCATGTGCATAGCCCTATGGGTGGGCAGGGTATGAATACGGGCATCCAAGATATTTATAATCTGGCTTGGAAACTGGCACTCGTACATAAAGGACTAGCAAAAAATTCTTTACTTGATAGTTATCATATTGAGCGTCATCCTATCGCTGCAAAAGTATTAAAAAAGACAGGGATAATGACGAATCTGATTATGATGACTAACCCATGGTTGATTAATTTGCGTAATTTTATTTTACAAACAGTCATGTCCTTCGATTCGATTAAAAATATTATCCTTTATGATCTTGCTGAACTGGCAGTAAGCTATGCTAAGAGTCCCATAGTGAAAATATTGGGTAAAAAAACACATTTCAAAATAGGCGAGTTTCTCATTAATTTTTCTTTTGTTGATGTTAAAAATAAAGAGAAAAAAGAGTTACAGTACATTACTCAAGGAACACAGCACCATTTATTTTTGTTTTCTGGACTTGCAAACAGTCAATTGTCTGTCTTGTCTGAAATTGCCGCAATGGTCCAACAACAATTTAAAGAATCAATCAAAACGCACATTGTATTGTCCACCTCTGAAATAATACCGTTTGCCGAAGAAATTTCAGTATTAATTGATGACAATCAAAAAATGCATCAACACTTCAAAATCAATGAACCTACTGCAGTACTGATTCGGCCAGATAAATACGTGGGTTTAACTCAATTGCCAGTGAATAAGGACGAACTACTGGCTTATATGGAAAATTCTTATCTTAATGTGAGTTCTAAAATGTGATTCAAGGCATTCAAAATAAGTATAATATTTAAATCAAATAATTCTTGATGACTTTTTCGTTTTATGCATAATTTGCGCCCAAAGTTTGTTATTTTTAGGATTTTTAATGGTGCACCCCTCAAGCAGACAAAAACTGAAAAAGAAGACATATTTTGAAGATAGCGGAAGTCTATAGACGCGTTTTTATTACTGAATTCAATGATTGGTTTTGTTGGCCTAATGGATAGGGCATTGAGCTGAGGATGCTTACTAAAAAGAAGAATAGCAATGCACTATTCGTCTAAATAACAAGCATACTGGCTCTGAAAATGCGCAAGAGGTTGTAATTAATCTAAAAATAGAATAAAAATTTGCTTAATGCTTTGTCTCGTTTATTGCACAGACAGTGAAAATCAGGCAAAAATGCAGTACAAAGAAGATTTAATCCCTTATCTCATCACAAACCTTCTTAAACTATGGACTGTTACATGCTGATAGGGACATTTTTGGCATAAATTTTTTCGATCACGTTTAAAAATGCATATATTGTCTATTATTTGAGCTAATGAATTGAATAAAAATAATAGAGCTGCATAGCCTGTGCCTTGCGCTAAAGCAAAAAAAATTCACAGATTATGCAAAAACTCTAATGAAGAAGGGATCAAATACTTTATGAAAATAAAATTACTGGCGCAGTGTGCTCATGTTTTAAGGAAAAAAAGTACCTTACTGTGTTGGCTTTTTAGTATTGTATTTTCAGTGAATGGTTTTGCGAGCCAAAGTGATACAGAATTGATTAAAAAAATAAAAGATATTGAAAAAAAATCAAATACAGTGATGGGAATTACTGCCATTTATATAGAGAAAAATAAAGTAATCGCGCATAACAGTAACCAACGTTTTTTCATGGCAAGTACCATCAAGTTGCCCATTGCAATGGCTTTTTTACATCGTGTTGATGAGAAAAAAGACTCATTAAATCGAGTGATTAAAATGGATTCACGGTATTCGGTTCCTGGCTCTGGAGCGCTACATTATTTATTTGAAAAGAAAAAACTGAATATTTCCTTAAAACAAATACTGATGCATACCCTTAAAAATAGCGATAATAGTGCAAGTGATGCATTATTGCAGGCAGCAAATGGGCCTCGATATGTAGCAAAACGAATGAATGCATTAGGATTCAAAAATATTTTCATTAATCGTTCCATTATGGAAATGTTTATAGATACAAATCATGTGGATCGTTCTTTTTTACAAAAACGCCAACCAGTGTATTCCTGGCAAAAAATATCTAATCGTGTTCCTCTTAAAGAAAAACAGCAAGCTTGGCAGCGCTTTGAAAAAGACATACGCGACACTACGACACCGAATGATATGGCAAAGTTGCTCGTAAAGTTATATAAAAAACAAGCGCTTTCAGAATCAAGTACTGAGCTTCTGATGAAGATTATGGAGCAATGCCGCACAGGACGCAGCAGAATAAAAGGATTATTACCTGCCAATGTGAAAGTGGCACATAAAACAGGAACCTGGTCAATCTATGAACGAGACTATTTAAGATATCCTGGCTCTAAAAAACTATATCGTTTTGTTAGTGATGTTGGAATTATTACCTTGCCTCATAATAAAGGACATATTGCGATTGCAGTATATGTCAAATCAAAATCGGCCAGTGATTATCCACGCAGTCGTGCCATAGCCTTAGCTAGCCGTGCTATTTATGATCATTTTATGAAGTCATCATGACAGCTCATCAAAAGTAGCTTGGGTGAATCGAACCCAAGCTACACGCATGTACTCAAAAAATATTAGAAAAGCTTTCCTATTTCGTATACTCTGTCACAAAAATAAACTTTAATAACAAGGAGGTTTTGATGGGCCGTTGTTCGACTTTGATTATTAATGGATTGATCTATTTTTGCATGAGCTTTGGTTTATACGCCCAATTACCCTGCGATTATCAGGATTTATCTGCTGCAGAAAAACAAGCTTTATTATGGAATGAAATTACCTTAAGCAATGCGGAAGAACCTTTGCCCCCACTAACTGGCAATAGTTATAATGAAGTACTTGAAAAAATAAAAGGATTGTTTCATTTAAAACCTACATTTGATCATGCCAGTGATGAAATACCAGAAGGCCGAGTAAAAATTATTCATGCTAATGGTTCCGTAGGAAAAATTACTTTAATTCCTGCAGCGGGTCATCCTTTTACCGGTATTTATCAGTCCGGTGGAATTGGTGTAGCACGTCTTTCTTTGGCGACTCCTCCTGCTGAAGATAATTATATTCCTGGAATGGCTGTTAAAATTTTAGTTTCCAAACATCCATCTTTAAACTTGCACATAATGAATTTACTTGAGGGACAAAAAGATAATTGGAATTATTTTGCAAAAGATTTTTCAAATAAAATCCCTCATCCTACAAGTTGGACGTTGACTGCAATTGAGAAAATATTTGAATTCACCCGGGATCCCGCAAATAATTTGCCTCTGTGGCATTTAGCTGCTTGGACGAGTGAGGGTAAATACAAAGGGATTCCAATATTTCCTGAGAGAATCTATTTCAGGCCGACTGACTTAGTCAAAAATTTGATTCCAGAAAATTCACGTGAAGATTTTAGAGTTTCTCTTTTGCAAGTACCTATGGGCTCCCTCTATGAAATATACGGGGAATATCAGGGTACAGAGTATCATATAGGAACATTAATGCTGGAAAGCCCTTTATTAGCCTCAAATTATGGTGATCAGAAACTATTTTTCCAACATCAACGATAATCATGCTTATACCTAGTACAATTTCAGTTATGTCTAAAAAGCTGTCATCCTGCCTGCGCAGGGATGACAGTTTTTTGTGGTTAATTTTGTAAGGAGCTCTCAGGAGCAAATCGCAGGACGTAGGGAAAGAGAAATTCCTTTCGTGAATAATCCCCCTGGTCTTAGTTGATTAAATTCAAAGAGGAAAAAATACTACTTTGTCTTCTTGTTCCTCGGACGCGATGATCAATTCTCTTGGACTTGATTTGGCTGTTGGCAACTCAATGAGTGATGTTGAGGGCTGTACAACGGGCTTTCCCAGGAGACCTAATTTTTTTATGCTGCCATCGAGCTCATTATTCAGGGACGTTTTAAGAAGTTCCTGTTTCTTTCGTTCATTGGGTTCTAAGCGGTATTCATCTGAATTAAGAACTTTATATCTTAAAACATTGCGAAGATAGATTTCTGATGGTGTTTTATCTGCAACTTTATTGCGATTCTCAATGAGATAACGAAACGCCTGCTCGATTTGTTGATCTTCAGTTTTTCGAGGATCCTTGCCGGAAGGTGTGTCTAGGTTATAAATATGGGGCAGGATACTCTGAAATCCATCATGTCCATGGACATAATTAATAGTGTATCCATTGTGTGTTGCAGGTCTTGCGGTTTCAGTTTCCTTCGTTTCATCCCAGCGATTCCATAAAAGATAAACCAAAGGCCATGCGGCTCGTTCTTCTTCTGATATGTTGGTTCTGTCGTGAATCGCATCAGTATGAAAAAGGGAATGAATGGTATTGTTCTCAATATGAGATTGAAATTGGTGATTTATTTGATCAATCGTTGTTGCTAAGGCTCGAAGCGTGGAGTCGTCATAGTTCACCCCAAGCCTTTTAGCCATCAATTTCAGGGCATCAAAGCGGATGGGAGCATGACTAAATAATGTGATCCCTTTTTCACTTATAGTGTAATCCAGAATCTTTAAGGTGGGTTTATAACTTTCATTAACCAAATGGATTAACTCGGAATGAGGAATAATTTCGTGATCAAGTAAAAGCTTAAGCCCCCAAAACGAAGGGATTTGAAAATCACCGATATAACCCTGAGGCACAAACAGATGTCCTGCGATGAGTTGCTCATATGCATAAATAAACTCACTGCCATGGTTTGAAACAAGAAGAGTTAATGGGCAATGATTGCGATGAAGCAAATTTAGAATTCTTAATGTGAAATAATCACAATTTCCGCGATCAGCAACCTCATCACCAAGAAGACGAACCAGCGTTTGATTATCACAGACTTCTAATTGCGCCATGAAGTGATTAAATTGGGCAACACAGTCAGGCAGCTTATTTTTAGGTTCGCTTAATTTTTGGTTTAATTTTTTTTGTTCTTCTTCAGCTGTATGGAGCTTTTCCAGTGTTTGTTGCCGCAATTGGACCAAAGTTTGATATTGTTGCGTTTCTTTGTTTCCTTCAATTAATTGTTTATCCAGATTTGCAAGACGTTCTTTTGTATTATCGATTTTTACCTGTGTAAGTTGCAAAAGAGTACGGTTTTCCAGATACTCTTGAAGGATCTCACCATACTGTTCATAGAGTGACACAAATTGCTGATAAGCTTCCTCAATATCTTTCACCTCATCTTTAAAGCGCATGATTTGCTGACGAAAGAGAAAGTGGATGAGTTTGATTGGGTTGCCATGTAAATCACCGAGCGTGATCGAGCCTAAACTATGTTCGAATTCACTTGGATATTTATAAATATCAACATTTTTATTTATAAGATGATTGGTCATCCATTAACCCACATATAAGAAAATTTTTTATTTAGAAGAAAGTAATTGATCCAACCCCAAATATCAAATAAGAGGTTATACTCCGATCTATAATAAATCATTATGCGCTTTAATTTTGAATCGGATGTGCGTCAGCTAAAACAGGAAAAATAAAATGAATAAATTAATTATGGCGTTGCCTAAGATTGAACTTCACATTCATATAGAAGGGACGCTTGAACCTGATTTAATGTTTTTATTAGCAAAACGAAATAACATGGTATTGCCCTACAAAAATCCTGAGGAACTTCATGCTGCCTATCAATTTACTGATCTGCAATCCTTTTTAAATCTTTATTATGCAGGAACCAATGTTTTGCAAACTGAAGAAGATTTTTATGATCTAACCTGGGCCTACATGCAAAAAATACAGCAGCAAAATGTACGACATACGGAAATTTTTTTTGATCCGCAAACACATACTGCTCGAGGTATTGATATTGGAGTAGTGATTCATGGCATTCATAAAGCACTGGAAGAGGCAAAAAGGCAGTTCAACATAAGCTCAGAGATGATTTTATGTTTTTTGAGAGATTTGCCTGAAGAAGATGCTTTGCGTACTTTAGAAAGTGCATTGACGTATCAAGATAAATTTATTGCTGTGGGCTTGGATTCTGCTGAGCGTGCTCATCCCCCCAGAGATTTTGTTGCGGTATTTGCTAAAGCAAGAGCTCATGGTTTGTTAACTGTTGCTCATGCAGGCGAAGAAGGCCCGGCAGCTTATATTACTGAAGCTTTAGATCTTTTAAAGGTATCTCGTATTGATCACGGCGTGCGCTGTTTAGAGGATATGGAACTTGTAGCGCGCTTACAAAAACACCAAATACCGCTTACAGTATGCCCCTTATCCAATATTAAACTGTGTGTTTTTAAGACCATGAAAGAACATCCTATTAAAAAAATGCTCAATATGGGGCTGGCTGTTACGATTAATTCGGATGATCCTGCTTATTTCTCCGGCTACATAGAAGAAAACTATAGTGCTGTAGCAGACACCTTCCAATTAACCAATCAGGAATTAGTTCAGTTAGTACGAAATAGCATTCAGGCAAGTTTTTGTACCGCACAACGCAAGCAACAATTAGTGTCTGAGCTTGAGGCAGTGATTCAGAATTTCACATCATAAATGAGTTTATGACATTTCATTTCCGATATTTCTCGCTTATAAGCTGGACTACTTTTCTTGGGAAATTTATTTAATAATATGATTTTCTTAAATTACTCTGAATAAGGATAATATTACATGAATGGATTATCGCGAGTTAGTGCACATCATGGGAAGCTTAAAAAAAATGTATGGTTTGCTTTATGGGGTCTTAGTCTGATGAATTCATTGGCTTACGCGAATACAACATGTCCTGGTTTAGATATCAATGCGATCTGTGTTAATGGAGCATGGCAAGTCATGATTGTTCCTAATGGGGCGCATTGGGTACTTATGGGTGAAAGTGTTAATGGCAAATCGTGCACTAATAATGAACAAGCTGATGATGTACGTTGGAACTATGCGTTTACTTCTGCTCGTCTGGGAATCGCAGGATGTAACTACGGTTTATTTGATAATAAACTGAACCAGATTGGTTTGATACAAATTAAATCCACTCAATACATCCGCACAGGCAGTAATTGGGAGCAAGGCAGTTACCCAGGAAACTGGACCTGTCGCGAATCGCAAGAAACCTGTTTGTTTCGTTAGAGCAAACAAGGAATACCAATGGAGGTATCCTTTGCTTGATACATTTCTGCCTAAGACAACTTTATGTTTGCATCGCAGCAATAAAGTAACAAGGCGTAGATTATGCAAGAGCTCTATTCATTGTTGCCGAATTCAGTTCGATTATAAAATCATTAAAGCACTGCTGAACTTGGTTAAAAGCCATTAACCAAGGAACATGGCCTGCTTGAGCAATGATTTTATTGATAGTGTTTTTCCCTTGGAACCCTTTATTTTCCAGGAAGATTTTGGGTGGGCAAATAAAGTCATTTTCGCTGGCAATGGTCATTGTGGGTATGGATTCGGGAAACCATTTGCAGGAATAATCGGGATAAAAATGTTCAATGGCATGATAATAAGCTGTGTTATTAAAAGCAAAAAGAGGGAGGATTTTTTCCCCTTCCGTTAATTCATCGGCAGTGAAACAGTAATATTTATAAGTGTTCCAAAATTCTTTGTATGTTTCATCTGAAGGGCTTAAATGATATTGAGTGGCTGCAGGAAGCAAATCAGGTAAATGATGTTGCTGTTGCATGGCGCTTACATGTTCGAAAAAACTGTTTTTGGTCGTGGTATTCATTAATACCAGTCCTGTTAAATAGTTTTTTAATTCGGGTAAATTTAATGCAAACATTCCTGCAAAACTGTGAGTGACCAATACTGGTTGGTGAAAGGATTTTAACAAATCGATTAAACCTTCTTGCCAATATTTGATGCTCAGTTCGCCCTGGGTATTGGTCCCATCCTGAGGAAAATCTAAAAGAAAAATAGACCCAGGCAAATACAATTTATGACACAAATCAGCCAGGTACTCCGATCCCAATCCTGGACCACCGGGCAAAAATAACCAGGAAAATCCATGGCTTTCAGTAAGTTGGTTTATCCTATAACCATATTTAGTGTATTTCATGCAGTGTACTACCTCTTTTTCGCGGGTATTTATCATAAGCAGAGCGAATTAAATACCTAGCTTTTTCTTCATCCAATCTGACACTCACCTTTCAATTTTACTCAATCAGAAAAATGCTTACATAGAATAGCTATGCGCACATTTTTCTTCAATCACAAAATTGAAATCTGAGCATCAGCTTGGCAAATAAAACGCTAGGTATTTAATTCGCTCTGCTTAGCATATCGATTAGTTGAATTAATGCTGCATTAACATTTATAGTGGATTAGGTACCCATTCATTTACTCGAAATAAGTATGAAGCTGAACTATTGAAACAGGGAGTGTATTGTGAAAAAAACATATCATAGTGTTTTCTTATGTCTTTTTTTAATTTCGGTTCAGGTACATGCAACTGCAACCTATCTTAGATACAGCGGTAAATGTCAATTCACACTGACTCGAGAGAGATATGCTTATTGTTTGGAAAAAGAGATGGTTTTTTATGATAGGGAATTTAGTCAGCTTTATAGTAATTTAACGCCTGAAGTATCACTCCTTGCTACGGAAGCATTAGCAACGCAGATTATCGAACCTAACTGTGATGCTATAGCAATGAAAATTGGTGCGGGTTTGGAATATCATATTGCGTTTCGGATCTGTATGATTCATATCACTAGAGAAAAAATTGCATGTATTAAAAGATTCATTCCCTGTAAAATATGCTGGGGTAGGAAATTGGCTAATTCACTAAAAAGACCCTTATTATTCTTGGAAAATGTTTCGATTCATATATCCGATCCTACGTGATTGTATGAATGCTTGGCTGAGAAATTTTTGAATTGGGCATGGAAAACAAACCCCTCTCTTATGAGCAGGAGAGGAGCGAATTTTTTAATTTGGTGATGAAGGTTTTGATGCGACGGCGCTATCAGCACACGCATCAGCAACACTATCAATTTCATCGTAATATTGTTTATCGGTCATATCATTTGATTTTTTGAGCAGTTCGACTAATTTAGGTTTAGCGCATTCGCAATAGGCAGTAATTAATTTTTTATCTTCGTCAGTTGGTTTGGGGAGAACAAGATCCCATCGGTCCTGACAATAATCAGCAACATCACTGTCTTTTACTTTGCTTAAGCCGATGTCATCTTCTATAGAGTCCATCGCGTCATGAAGCAAAGTTCTTGACATACATACCTTAGCTGCTTTTTCTTTATCGTCTAATGGTTGTTTTGCAGCGCAACCACAAAATTTTTCACCAAAATTCTTAAAATCTACTTTGTCTTTTGCTTCATCTGCATGTTTCATCCAGCCCTCAGTACAACGAGTTTGAAAGTCTCCTGCAGCATCTGCATTAACTAATAAGGAAAACAGCATTGTAAGAGCAAAAATACTGATCCTTTTTAAAAAAGACCGGTTCATAATATGTCACTCCTTTGATTGTAAATAGCACTGTCTCAACATTGAGCATAGTCAATGTCGAGCAGGTAATCTATAACTTTTTAAAAATTTAGTTTTTATCTCATTTTAGCTAAAATTATTTTTTTAAAAGAAAAACGATAATCATGATAAAAACAGTAGAAAAACATTGGTCTCGAGTAGAGTATCTTCACGAGAATGTAAAGAATCCCAACATTCACATAAAAGGGACACATAGCTATTACAGTGATGCGTGGACAGGCAGTTTCGAAGAAACAGTAGTCAGGTACCTCTATGGAGATGAATTCAGTTTAAAAAATTGGCAGTCGCAATGGGAAATTGATCAGCTTTATATAGGGGATTATGTTTGTATTGCCGCTGAGGCAATTATTATGTTAGGAGGAAATCATAATCATCGAGCTGATTGGTTTTGTTTGTATCCTTTTGCAGACAATTATGTCCAAGCTTATCAAGGTAAGGGCGATACATGCATTAAAGATGGCGTTTGGCTTGGTATGCGTTCGATGATTATGCCAGGTATTACCATTGGTGAAGGAGCAATCATCGCTGCCAATAGCGTGGTAACACGAGAAGTTGAACCGTACAGTATTGTTGCCGGTAGCCCAGCTCGAATTGTTAAAAAACGATTTGCAGAACATGTGATTCAACGCATCATCAATCTGGATATCTATTCGTGGCCCGAAGAAAAATTTAATCGCTTGCAGCCATATATTTGCAACAACGACATCGTAGTCCTGGAAGAACAAAGCAGTCAATATGACTCTTTAATACAAGATGAGCGAGAACGAATGGATTAGATCTGGGGCTGGTTTGTCTGGCCCAAGCCAGAATAGTCTAATCACATAGTGCTTTCACTGCATGAGTTCCCAAATCAGTAATCAGAGCTTTAGCGCCAGTGGATGTTGCACGATATTTTTGTTTTCATTTCACCAAAAGCATAATTAAAATAATTTGTTTCGAGGAAAAAATCTATATTTTGCATCATAGTTAATGAGGATGAGCGGATACCCCAAAAGTAGGTGCGATTAGGATAAGTTGTGCCTTATCAAGTCTAGTCATGAAGCAATTAGGTTCTTAGCTGAGTAGAAAAATTATTCTGAAGCGCATCCAAAAACTCTCTTACTGTATGCACTTTCTGACTAAAGAGTTCATCTGCTTTACCGGTTTTAACGAATGCCCTTAATTCTTTGCCTAAATTGCCATTTCTCAATGTGGCAATATTCTCTTCGGAGAAAACAACTTTCTCGCCTTGCAATGCACGTTGTACCGCTTTAACTGCATTGCGTTTTTGTGTCAAGCTTTTCTGAATACAGGTAAAAAAAGTATAGAAATATTCTTTAGTTTTTCCCGAAGAATCAACTTTTTTTTCTCTATCTTTGAGATAGCCTGATAAGAGTTTATTAATGTCATATTCTCTAATTTTTTCCTTATCGCCAGCTAAAGTGTAGCCATTGATAATCGCTTTAATGCTTGCTCCATGCTTGGTTCGATATTCTTCAACTTTTTCATGATTGCCTGCTAAAGCGTACCCCTCAACAATCGCATTAACATCTGCCTTGAATTTTATTCGGTATTCTTCAACTTTGTCATGATTTCCGGCTGAAGCATAGCCTTGGGCTATCACATGAACAGTTGCTGGATATTCGGTAAAATATTTTTTAACCTGGTCATGATTTTCAACCATAGCATAGCTTTGAGCAATCACATAAACGTTTGCTTTATAGTCCTTCCGATACTCTTCAACCTTCTCATAATTCTCAGCTAAAGCATAACCTTGAACAATTGCGGTGATCATTTGATTACGGAAGTTTTGATCAAGGCGTGTATCGGCGAGATGTTGATAGTATTCAACTTGGTTATAATTTCCTGCTAAAGCATAATACTTGGCAATTGCAAACAAGCTTATATGATGTGTCGTACGGTATTCTTGAACTTTTGCATGATTTCCCGCTAGAGCATAGCCCTTGGCAATCATTAGTGGCTTTGCACCATGCTTGCTCCGATATTCTTCAACTTTTATATCATTTCCCGCTCGCGCATAACCTTCGGCAATTGCATGAACGCTTGCTTTATATCGCGTCCGATATTCTTCAACTTTCGTGTGATTTCCAGTGATTGCATAGCCCTGAGCAATTGCATCGATGCATTCTTTATGTTTCCTACGATATTGTTCAACGTTAGTGTGATACCCTGTAATTGCGTAGCCTTGGGCAATCGCCCGCACACTTGCTGAGGTCTGATAGTTTTTGACTTTTGTATGTTGTCCCGTTAAAGCATAACCTTTAGCAATGGCATTAATGTTTGCTTTATAGTGCTCCCAGTAATACAGCACTTGCTCATGATTGCCCGCACAAGCATAGCCTTCCGCAATTGCATGAACACTGGCTTTAAATTTTTTTCTATAGTGTTCAACCTGGTCATCATTTTTTGCAAAAGCGTATCCTTGGGCGATTGCATGGACGCTTGCTTTATATTTCGCCTGATATTCTCCAACCATCAGGGTATTTCCAGCTACAGCATAGCCTTGAGCAATAATGTCAATGTTTGCTTTATACAGTCTGCGGTAGTCATCGACTTTATCATGTTTTCCGGCTATTGCATAAGCATAGGCAATGGAATCAACGCTTGCACCAAGTTCCCGTAACCATTCTACTTGCTTAAATTGTCCTTTTAATGCTAACTCAGCAGCTGGGGTAAGTAGCGGATGATCGCTTCTTTTAGGGTCAATATGTGCTCCATTTAACCTTTTGCGTAAATCTTCCTTATCCGTTGCTTGTACTGTTGATGGGTATATATGGGAATACATAAAGTTAATCTTATAAAACATCATGGATTTTAATTGTACATCAAATGAATTTATGAGTCGATTTGTAAATTAATTAATGAGGATTGAAAAGTTAGAAATCCCATGTAAAATTTTCGTGTGAAAATTTTGGACTCAAATTTATTAGGGATGATTAAATGCTTAAAAAACTTCTTATTTGTGCTTCTTTTTTCTTGTTTTCACTTGCAGCACACAGTATGCCTGATGAAGAAAAAGCCTATCTTGCGAATCAATGCGATGAACTGTCACAAAAAATTGGGGAATTAAATGTTAATCAAACCAATTCTTGCTCATCCATAATACAAGAATCTGCAAAATTAGTAGCTCATAGCGGAAGATTTATCTTAAAAGAATACTGGTTTAATGCCAGAACCAATCTATATCGTTCTTACAGATTATTGCATGATGCGAATCAAATGAATTGTAAAACTGCCTCAGGAATTTATGCAGCCCAAAAAGGTATCGATGACATCCTGGAACAAATATATGGGTTCGAATAGAACCAATGAGAAAAATGGCATTAATATAAGATGATGGAATGATAAGGTAAATTGAATAGCACTAGATAAAATCAAAATATTTACATTCCACGCTATGCGCGAAATCCAGCGTTACATGCACGATTCACTGGATGCCGTGCATAAAGCCTGTACGATCCCCACAAAATTCAAAGAAAGACTGTAGTGGGGGTCTGTGTTGTGGCATTTAGCTCAGAGAGTAGAGGTAATAAATTTTGAAACTGTTTTACTTTGAGAGAGATTCCTTTTTTGAGAGCTTCGCGCCCTAAATAGACCAGGGATAAAATGTTGGTGAATTTTGAAGAGTGAGCCTGAAAGGAAGATGCATATCCTTTACGCTTGGTAAAAATGCCAGCAAGCCAACAAGCAAAAGTAGAGATAGCAGCAATAAGCAGTAATATGCTCATTCTTTGAGGAGAACGAGAAAGACTTTCTTTCAATCCAAACCCATAACGAGTACATTTTGTATCACGAAAATTTTCTTCTATTTGCATGCGTTGCCGATAAATATTCACAGCGTATTCAGCGGTGTTTGTTGAGGTCAATGAAGTGACCAATAACCAAGGCTCACGATGAGCTCTAGCATATCGTTTACTCATTGCATCACGCCTACCTTTCTTGTATTCACTCTATGACGACCTTTAGAGAGGCCTTTATAGAGTATAAAGTGAGCAGGGATTTGTTCTTTCTCTGTAAGAAGGCCCTGCCCCAAGTAGTTAGGTTTGGCTGTGGCTTGTTCATAATAGATATGACTTAATTGCCAAGTTGCTGTAGCCTCTAAATATATCGCATTCTTATGGCGTAATCGGCCTAAAAAATCCCAATCAAGCGCTCGAACATAGGAAAACCAAGGCGCTCTAAATCCCGCATCGGTAACAATAATAGGTTGTACAGAGCTCGGTAAAATAGCTTTTAGATTATTTAAAAATTCTTTATGAGTTTGATGGTTATTTTGTTTTTTCTGTGGATGACATTCTTCGTAAATCACAATCGAGCGTCCTTGCATCGACAAGGAGGCTCTCAATAAATAGAGTTTAGTCTGCGAACATATACAGCTCCAATCAACATGAATCCAGGGGCGTCTTTGTGCTGCTAGTAGATAATGACTCATTGTCCTATAAAATTCAATCGCTTCTTTTTGTAATCGCGTATTCCCTAATAAGCGGTCTATCCTTTTTATATTGCTGCGAGTCTTAACTTTAGTATGAGGCAAATGACGGCCAAGCGATGTCAGCGTTAATTTATTTACCTTAATTAACGTCGATGAAGCCATGATTAAATTGTGTAAGCGTGATTTATGAATAAAAGGTAATTCTTTTGCTAATGTTTTGTGTAATAATTGCATCAGGTGCATGACGTCGATCTTTTATTGTTGTGGAACTCTATTGGATCATAATCCGTCATGCACTTTCAATACCATTATTCCTATATTTCAATGCCTTAAACCAAATTTTTTTGTCTATCTCTCAGGCATAAAGCACGGCAAGTGGGTAAAAAATATGTTATAGAGTAAATGCATCGAATAGTATGATATAAAAGTCAAATGCCTACGTTCTGCGCTTTATGCGCGGAATCCAGTTGCGGGTTTTCATGGAGGATCGATTGAATGTTGTGCATCAAGCAGGGCAAGTAGACACAAAAAGGCTATTTTATGTTCAAAAATTAGATGTGTTTACCCTGGATAGGATAACTAAGTCTCTAAAAAAGGAAATACAAATGAAAATTATTGTGGTTGGTGGAACTGGATTAATAGGTGACGCAGTATGTAAAGAGTTGAAACAACGGCACACAGTGATTACAGTGGGACATACTAATGGTGATTTTCAAGTTGACATTAGAGACGCCCGTTCAATTGAATTACTATATAAATCAATAGGTTCGTTCGATGCAGTTGTTGCTGTAACGGGTGAAGTGTATTTTGAAACATTAACGGCTTTTACTGAGGAACAATATACTATTGGTTTGAATAGTAAGTTGATGGGGCAAGTCAGGCTCGTATTAATTGGCCTCAAATACATCAATAAAGGAGGTTCATTTACTTTAACAAGCGGTGTTTTAAGCCATGATCCAATCCTTACGGGAACATCTGCGTCTATGGTCAATGGAGCCATCGATTCTTTTGTAAAAAGCGCAGCGATTGAATTACCGCATCATCTTCGTATCAATGCAGTAAGTCCTACAGTTATATCAGAAGCAATGAGTCGCTATGCACCTTTTTTTCGTGGTTTTGAACCGGTGCCTGTCAATCGAGTTGCTTTGGCTTACAGTAAAAGTATCGAAGGAGCTCAAACGGGTATGGTTTATTCTGTTGAGTAAAATTCCAGAGTTCACGATATAATGGATTTTATTGCATGCTGGAGCGACGATTTAAGTTATTGAGGAATGATTTTAAAATGCAGATGAGAATATTCTGGTTTATTTTGTTTTCCTATTTATTTGCAGCAAAAATTAATGCGGCTGCTCCTGCGGATTTAATGTTTCATGATAAACCCATAGATCCCTTATGTTTTTTTAATATCGAAGGAAAAACAATTGATCTGGAACAATGTGGGGTGGAAAAAGAGAAATACGTTGTCAAAGGACATAATTCCCAGCTCATCGCAAAAGGCTATATTGGTTATAATTGGCAAGATCCTCAGTTTCCAGACTCAACTGAAGGGTATAGCTATTATAAATTTTTTAATGCTGGAGAAAGCCTATATTGGCTTTATACAATTAATAGCGGCGGAGGTACTGGTGAGTTTACTGCCATACATCGAGTGAAAAGAAAAAATACGGATACGGTAGAGGTTGAAACTCTAGCGGATGGTGACCGTTGTAATGGCGGCCTGCACGATGTAGCTGAAATCAATAACCACTTAAATTTTAGCCAGAATCTTACTGCCTATGATCTGATTGCATTATCCAAGAATCTAAACCCTACAGTTAAAGCGTATGATGATTTAGCGGCATGTGCCATTTGCTGTGTTGCTAAAGCATATTATGAAGTGAACTCAAATGCGCAGTTGAAATTGAGTTATGTTGATTTAGGAACTATTGAAGAAACTAAAGAAATGCCCGATCAGGGGGCGCTGCAGTCGTGTTTTAATCAATTAATCACTTCTTATGTTACTGCGGGTAAAACCAAGTTAAAGCAAAATATGCTCGATGAGCTTGCAGCAAAATTTAAGCAAACATGTAAGAAAAATTAAAATGAGTTTTTACGCTGCTACAATCCATCTATAAAAGGAGAATTGCGTGCTACGTACTCTTGTTGCTCATATTTATCCACCATTCATTTTCTTATTTTGGATAACTTTCTTCTTGATTCTTACTAAGGTGCTTTTCTCTTATAAACGCAAGACCATGCATATTACTGCCGAGATGCACGGTACACGATTGGTTGTAAGTATCATAGGAGGTCTTTTTAGTATTTTTCTAGGATTTGTGACCTTTATCTCATGGACCAATTATAAAGAAGCAACAGGTCTGGTCGCACAAGAGACAACCCAAATATATACCACTTGGGAGAATAGTAGAGGGTTTCCATCTTCTATTTTTCAAAATATTGATAAATTGCTTCATGCTTATGTTTTATCGATTCTCAACGATGAATGGCCTTCAATGAAAAAGGGGAAAGCATCATCAATAACTCAAGATGCAAGTAATGCTCTATATTCAGAATTTTTGAAATATCACCCTTCAGATTCTTATATCCAATCCTTTTATAATCGAGCTATTTCCTCTTTAAATGCAGCAACTGAGGCAAGAAACCAACGTATCAATATGCTTCATGTCATTATCCCAACAGCATGGTACCTTATGATCTTAATTGGCACTTTTACGATTATTTTTGTTTCAATTTTTTTGCTGGAAGGGATTTTTGTGGAAATTTGTATTCACGTGATGCTCTGTATCTTTCTGTCATTTTATCTCACTGCAATTATCATCTTAAGCCATCCTTTATCTGGCTTGATTACGATTTCTAATCAACCCTATAAGGCTCTTATGTCTAAGATGGACGTTGACTTTAGAGTATCGTCACAATAGTGCTCTGGTTGCCAGGAGAATTTATTGGCTAGGCGTCCTCTTTTTATAATGTTGCAGTACTCTCCTTAATTCCGAATTTGAGCTATGCTTATTTCAAATATGCCAGCGCAATATTGTGTTCTTGAGTAATCCAGGGAGAATGCCAAAAATGAGTTATTTTAATGCAAAGGACCCAATATGCGAGACTCAAGGATGTCCCCAGCGAGTTAGCATAGCGCTTATTCCACGATCAGTTGATCTTGGCGGGTTTCAAGTAGAGCGCATTTTACCATCCAGAGAAAAAAGAACTGTAGGCCCCTTTGTTTTTTGGGATCTAGCAGGGCCAAGCGAACTGCTTATGGGTCAAGGCATTGATGTGCTCCCGCACCCTCATATTGGTTTATCAACCATGACTTATTTATTTTCCGGAAAACTGGTACATCGGGATACGCTTGGCAGCCATCAAATTATTGTCCCAGGTGAAGTAAATTTGATGACTGCCGGCAGAGGGATTGCTCATTCCGAACGTACACCGCATCAGGATCGCCTTTATCCACAGCATTTTTTTGGTATCCAATGTTGGTTAGCATTACCCCTCAATAAAGAGGAAACCAACCCTTCATTTACCCATTATGATAAAAGTGCTATTCCTATGCACAATGATGATAAAAATATGAGTTTGCGAGTCATTGCCGGAGAATGGATGGGGTTAAAATCATCGGTTATCACGCAAAATGAGGCACTTTTTGTTGAATATAAACTGAAGGCCCATGCCAATCTGATCATTCCATCAACAGTAGAAGAGCGGGCAATTCATATTCTGCATGGTAAGATAACAATTGATGCGACTCAATATGATGGCTCAACAATGCTCATTCTTAAAACAGGGGCTGAAATCAAAGTAACGGCGATCTCCGATGTACATATGATTATTTTGGGAGGACCTGCTCTTGAACAACGGCGATATCTTTGGTGGAATTTTGTAGCCAGTTCGAAAGAAAGAATTGAGCAGGCCAAATTGGATTGGATAGAAGGGAAGTTTGGAAAAATACCTGGCGATGAACATGAATTTATTCCTTTGCCAGATTAAGCCGTTTACGGAGATGTCTTATAAGCGATATTCATTAAAAAGGACCTTGAAAATGAAAAAATCAGATCAGGAAACTCAATATCTCAAAGATGGCAGCATCAAAACCATATTGACAGGTTATAATCTACTGAATAATTCCAGATTGAACAAAGGCACTGCATTTACTAATAGCGAAAGAGATGCCTTTTCTCTTCACGGTTTGTTACCACCCCAGGTGAGTACATTGCATGATCAGCAAAAACGCCGCTACGATGGCTTGGTCGCATTGCCAACCACTTTAGAAAAATATAGTTTCTTACGCGATCTCCAGGATAACAATGAAACCCTTTTTTACTCGTTGATCATTAATAATATCGAGGAAATGCTGCCCATTGTTTATACTCCTGTTGTTGGGGAGGGATGCCAAAAATTCAGTGAAGTATTCCGCAAGCCTCGAGGCCTATTTCTTAGTTATCCCAACAAGAATTTGATTGATCAAATCTTTGCCCATCCACGTTATGACTTAATTAAGTGTATTGTTGTGAGTGACGGTGAGCGCATTCTTGGTCTTGGTGATCAAGGAGCGGGTGGAATGGGAATCCCAATAGGTAAAATGGCGCTTTATACTGCTTTGGCCGGTATTCCTCCACAATATTGTTTGCCTATTTTGCTGGATGTGGGAACAGACAATGAGGAGCGATTGGCCGATCCTCTTTATATTGGTTGGCGGCATAATCGTATTCGTGGTGCAGAGTATGACGAATTTGTGGATACATTTGTATCCGCGGTGAAACGTCGTTGGCCAAACGTTCTTCTGCAGTGGGAAGATTTTGCAGGTGTGAATGCAGCACGGTTGTTGGAGCGTTATCGAGACCAACTGTGCACCTTTAATGATGACATACAGGGAACTGCTGCTATGGCGACAGGGACTCTACTTTCTGCCATTAATGTGACTGGAATTCCACTAAAAGAGCAAAAAATTGTTTTTCTAGGCTTCGGTGGTACGGGTTATGGAATTGCTCAATTGATGCGGGGTGCGCTTAGAGATGCTGGATTAAGTGATCAGGAAGCTGGCGATCGTATCTATGCTGTAGACAGATATGGACTTCTTGTAGAAGGGAGTAAAGGATTGACTGCTGATCAGGCCGTCTTTGCTCGCAAACGTTCTGAAGTGGCGGGATGGCAGGTTACCAATTCCGAGGAAATTGGATTGCTCGATGTGGTTCGTAATGTCAAACCTACGGCATTGATTGGTGTTTCTACACAACAAGGGGCATTTACCGAAGAAGTAGTCCGCACTATGGCGAAATACACGGAACGCCCAGTTATTTTTCCACTTTCCAATCCAACTTCTCACAGTGAAGCAATCCCTAAAGATCTTCTCAATTGGACGGAAGGCAGAGCTTTAATCGGAACAGGAAGCCCTTTTGATCCCGTACAATTCAATGGAAAAGAGTATCATATCGATCAGACAAATAATTCATACATTTTTCCAGGCTTAGCTTTAGGTATTATCTCCTCTAAAGCAAAACGAGTTTCTGATGGGATGATCAAGGCTGCTGCACTTGCTCTTGCAGCATGCTCTCCTGCTCGGGAAAATAAATCAGCCAACCTTCTACCCCCGCTTGCAGACCTTCGCTTAATTAGTCTTGCTGTTGCAAAAGCTGTAGGGAAACAGGCGATATCAGAAGGTCTTGCCGGGGTTAATGAATCAGGATTTGAGGATGAGCTCGCTAATAATATATGGGATCCAGTATACAAGCCTTACCTACTTGCTGATTAAGCTTAACTTTTCGTCTGCGTATCGCGCATAAAGCGCTGTACGTAGAGAAATTTAAATGAAAATGGACGATCTCTCAGGCTACTTAGCCCATAAGGCTTCCTTCATTGTCTTTTATACGTCTCAAAATAAAATTTATATGAAAATCATAAAGTTAACCTGTGATTTAATATTGTTAGCAAGTATAAAATACTGTGGTATTATGCTCAAAAGCCAAAGAACAGTTTTTGTTTGACAGCAACTGTAGCGAATAGAGGACATGATGATAAACTCCAAGTTATCATTGGATTTAAAAAAGAAATGCCCCGAAGATCTATTTTCGAATAACCTCACCTATGAAATCTCTCATGATTACTTAATGGAATTGTTAGATGTTGGTAAATTAAATGTTTGGCAGTGGGATCTGGGTACCAATGAAATCATTGATTTTGGTTATTCTGAATCTTTGTCTGTTTTAAATGAACACAGTGAAGTAGGGCATATAGAGCATTTTATAACACGACTTCATCCAGATGATCGTGAGGAAATTGCCAATGCCTTAATCAATTCTTTAATTCATTTTGAGAATTATTATGCCGATTTTCGTATTCTCTCTACCAAAGGTCATTATGAATGGGTATCGGCTCGGGGACGTTACATTCGTGATGCAAAGAATAATCCAATTAAAATGATTGGTACCTGGCATTTTATTACGGAACAGAAACATAATCAGGAATTGATTAAGTTACAACAAACGACGCTTGAGCGTATATCAAGATGTTATTTCTCAGGGGAAGCCGCATCTTCATTATCTCATGAAATCTCGCAACCATTATTGGCACTGAATTCCTACTTGCTAGGTAGTATTTTGCGTTTACAGCAAGAGGATAAAGGATCAAATGAATTTATAAGCGTTCTTCAGAAAGCATTAGAGCAAGTTGAATTGATAAGTACTATTATTAAACGAATGAAGCGTTTTGTTACTCATGGAGAATTACATTTTGAGCGCGTTAATTTAACTTCTCTGGCAAAACAGTCGGTCATTTTGTCAAAATTTTATTCCCATTTTTCCGGAACAGTTGAGTATGAGTTTGATGAGGATTTAACTGAAGTTTATTTGGATCGAAATCAAATGCGACAGGTTTTTTTAAACCTTATTAATAATGCCTTTGAGGCGATGTTTGATGCAAAAACGATGAATCCTATTTTGCTTATCAAGATAAAAAACTATGAAGCGGACGTATTGGTTAGTATTGTGGATAATGGGCCTGGAGTATCGCAAAATGTACTCGATAATCTATTTACTTCATGTTATAGCACCAAAGAATACGGCTTGGGTATTGGCTTAAGTATTTGTAAAAAAATTATTGAAGCACATGGTGGGAACATCAAAATAGAAAGAAATACTTCTGGGGAGGGTACTGTAAGTTCTTTTAGATTACCTAATCAACTTTTGGAGTCTCACAATGAATAAGACAATTTATATTGTTGACGACGATGAGAACGTATTGCGTGCTTTAAAATGGCTTTTTGACTCGCTGAGTTTTGAAGTGAAAACTTACTTGAATGCAACAGAGTTCCTGCAGCAATATAATCCCAAGCATATAGGGTGTCTGATTACTGATGTTCGAATGCCTGATATAGATGGTCTTGAATTACTCGAAAAATTAAAAGGGCAAAATAGCCTGCTCAAAGTAATTATTATTACAGCTTATGGTGATATACCGATGGCTGTTCGAGCGATAAAAGCTGGAGCAATTGATTTTATTACCAAGCCAATAAATGAGAAGGATTTATTAAAGCTGATTAAAAAATGTCTTGAACATTATCCACATCATACCCCTCAGGCGGTTAATAAATATGAACTTTTAAGCGAAATTGAGCTGAAGGCGCTTGAAGCCATTTGGAATAAAAATTAAGTAGATTGTTGATTAATATCCCAATAAGCTTCTGATGCGATTGGTATAATTTCGTAGTGGAGTTTGCACGATAAAATCCTTCAATGGCGTTTCAATCTCAAAATAGAGAATATTGGCTAAAAAACCATAACAACAGGCATCTAGAGCATGTACTTTATCTCCAAATAAATAATCTTTATCTCCTAAAATGAAAAGAATTGCTTGCAAATCATCAATACCTGATTGATATATGTCTTTGGCGGGATATCTGCCAATACCCTGGTAATGATATTTTTCAATATTATATTTTCTTACCTGTTCAAGAGTGGCTTCGGATAATTCGGAAAATTGTTTTAAGAACTCCGCTTTGAACATAGGCCAGAATTGTTCGTCTTGCCAACGCGAATAGGACATAACCCAATACATATGATTATCTAACATTCGTACAGTCAAAAAATGAGTGTTTTTTTGTTCTTCTGTTAAGTCATCGTCCAAATCAACATATTTTTGCGACAGATATTGAATAATAATATTACTATCAGTAATGATTTTTCCCTCATCACTTAGATAAGGCAACTGCCCTCGCGGTGCATTCTGGGTATTAATGATATGTTCATGTTGGTATTCTATTTGGGTTAATCTAAGAAAAGTGTCTACTTTCAGGCCAAAAGGGTTATTATCTGGAAGACCAAAAAGCTCTGGATAAGAAAATAAAATTATCATTAAAAACTCCCTCTTTTTATATAAATTTCAATTACTAAAATAGCCTAACTTATAAAGATTGGCCAATACGAATGACGCAACTCGACACAGAAAGTACGGTATTGGAAGAAATGAATATGCGTTCTTTCTGGTTTGTAACATTGAAAAAAGGAAGGTGTTGTTTGCGGATCATTAAGAGTCGATTCGGAATTTGCTCTCAGCGAAAAAATATCATGCATTTTGCTTTTAATGTGTCAAATGGAGATAGTTTTACTCTTATTTAACAAAACAATGGTATTTATTTACAGTTTATCCCTTTAATTTAATATTTGTTTAATAAATAATCAGTATCATATGAGGTATTCCCTTGTTTTGCTTCAGAGCAGCAAATAAGTCCGTAATTTAGGGGAGCGATATGACAATTGATCTGAATTTAACAAGCCAAGAATTAATTGCACAATTATGTGCAATAGATCCAAGTTTCCATCAGACATTCACAAACTCAACGAAAATAGATAAAAAAGCTCTATTAGCTTGGCTGGAATCCACCTCAAAAATTGAAAGCAGCAACAAAGCATTTTTTTTAATTACATCATTGCGGGCCTCTTTATTAAAAGATCTCCATAAATCGTTAAATCCTGGGCAGGTAGAAGAAGAAACTCAAAAAGGCGGAATGACTGCAAAAACTAAATATGCACTATTAGCTCTTGCCGGAACTGTTTATTTTGGTTGCGAAGGGTTTGATGGTATTACTGCAATGCTCGGTGCTTTTTCCTCTATCCCTACCATTGCTTTATTTGTGGCAGGAACATTATTTTCAGTTCTTTCCATGGTTGTATTTTATAGTTTTGATTTGGTTGAAATTTCCAAAAACCTGGGGATCAAATCCACAGATACAAAAAAATTACTGGATGTTTTACTTGACGAAGTGAAACAAATAGAAGCCATCCGCATGCGTCTTGCCAAAACTGTCAAGAAGAGTAAGGAAGAACTTGAAGAGGATCTTCAGGTTGCAACAATGTTACTGCAAAGATATAAGGACTTAAAACAAATTCGAGACGATCTAACCTCGGCTTCAAATAATCCTTATTTACAAGCGGCTAAGTACATCACAGCAGGGGTTGCAGGGATTTTATTTTTTAGTGGTGGTTTTTTTGCGGGACAAACTGTAGCTTTGGCCATCGCAGGTTTATTTGTTACTGGCATGGCTGCAACGGCGTGGCCAATTGTTGTTGCTGGTATTGCTGTTGGTTTAGCCGCACTAAGTGTTTACTGGTTTGTTGAACGTCCAGGGATTGAAAATCTGATTAGCCGCTGGAGGGGATTGGATAAAAAGAAAATGGATAAATTATGTAAAGAAGATGTGGTTAAAAAAGAAACAGAGGAACTGGAAGAATTAATTGCAGGCATTAATTTTAAGATTGGCTCACTGAAACAACACGAAGAAGACCAGTTAGAAATCAAGAGCCTGAAAGAGAGATTGTCTGCTGTGGAATTAGAAAAAAATGCTGCCCTTTTGAAAGCAGAAAAAGCAGAACTTGAAGTAGCTCGCTTAAATGCAGAGTTAGAAAAAATAAAAGCACAACAAACCAAACCAACTGTTGAGACTGCAAAACATGAGAATCCTGTTGTTTCAGACACTATAAAAGTTGCTCGGCCCATCCCTATTTCTAGAGATGATAATGAGTTGTCACCGCGTCAACACCACGCATTTTTTAGATCAGCATCTACAGGGCATCTTCCTGGTTTAGAAAAAAGATCTATTCTTGATACTGCGAATTCTATGTAGATTGCGATGTCGGAGGTTAATTTAAATCGTTTGACGTACTGCACTTTATGCTAGACGATCTCACAAAATTTAAATAGGGAAATAAGTCCTACAGGCTACAGCGAGATCTAAAAAACGGTCATCCCTGCGCAGAGGGATGATCGCTCTTTAGGCATTTTATTTAGAGTGTATGCATACTCAATGTATCTTCTACCTGCAAAACCTCTTCTTTCAATGAACGGTTTTTCCCAGAAGTAGCCAGTATGCCGTTCTTTAACAGAGCCTGCGTTACAGTATGATTTGTTGCAGGTTGTTGCCAAACCGGTATGGCAATTGGTTTTTGCCCAAGCACAATAGGTGGTTGGGGTATTGGTCTTCTTCCTGGGTTAAGCTCAAGTTCTTCTGCTTCCAATAATTTAAGTTGCTCGGTAGTAAGTGTTTTGAGTTGACTGTTATAAATAAAGGGAAGTACTCGAAGTTTGAATACCAAAGAAAATGCTGCGAATTTATTACTTAATTCAGTATACCCATGATGTAGTGGATCATTATATGTTGCTTGTAATTGGGATGGAGATAAGGTGTCAATCGTATTGAGATCCGTACGATAATAAATTTTCTTGTCTTGACCTAATAACAGCAATGGCTGTGGTTGGCGGTATTGATAGTCAATATCTGGCATTTGTTCCAGCCCGCCATATTGTGACTGCTCAGGCAATTTGCTTCCATTAAATACATGATGTAAATCGTTCAGTGAGGAAGTCATTCCTGCAAGACAGGCTTGTTTGTTGAAATAATTATTTGCCACATCAAAATCACCATCACCACCCGCAGTAACTGGTGGCTCGCTTTTATCGGGTGTCGGATCGTAAATGCGTTTGGTATAGACCATTATCCTATTTAATTCATCATGCAAATTATTGACTAAAATGCTACCCCAAACGCCAAAGCGCTGTGGAAGTAAGGCACGTAAATCACCCATAAATGAAACATGGCCTGCAGCAAAATGATCGGTATAATAGTGAAAACAAAAAAACTCCATTCCCAAAGACAATGCCTGATAGCGATGGGCTAAATCCTCTAATGTTTCACGATCAAGGCCTTTAGGGATTTGTGCGAGTATTTGGAGTAATGCATTGAAATCACTATTTTCTGATTGATAATCTGCATGAGCCAGAAATTGTTGTAACTCATAATAAATACGTGCATATTTCAATGCGATACAATGGCCTATAGTATAAACACGGACTGACCATGGAGTAAAATGCGCTATATTCCTATTTAAAATGTCACTGTAGTTTTTTACTCTAAGCGCAAACATGAGTTGTTGCACATAGAAATTTAATGTGCTTGAAAACGGAATGTAATTGGCATTGTTAATCGTATAAATCGTATCAATATCGCTTTGTTTTACGTTAGTGTTTGCTAATCGTTGATAAGAGCTAATTAGTTTTTCTTCCTCGTTCCCGGTAACGGGTTTTTTTATTAAATATTTTCCTAAAGTGTTGCATTTCCCTGTATTATCAAAAGCTTTTGGATTTTCTTTAAATTCACAAATGCTTGGCAACTTAAATGATACTTCTTTGCCTCCAAAGTAATCACCAGACATGGCGATAATAACTCCAGCGGATACTTTTAATCCAATGGGTTCAGGAAGGCCAATCTCATTAATTCCTTGCAAGTGCAAATGCAAGGTGCCCTTTTCAATATCAATGTATGGATTGCCTCTTAAGACATCCCATTCTTGAAATCGCAATGCATCACCAAGTTCCGTGTGTTCATTTGTATCCATAAGCAAGCTCCATTTTTATTTTTATTTATTGCGCCTCAAAAACAATGAACTTCTAAATGCGATTCTTAACATTAAAGAAAAAGAAGGGTAAAAAAATAAATATAGAAGTGAGATGTCAAATTTTCAAATAAGCCAGTGAAGCTCATTAAGCGCGGAGTGTATTTTCTGCAACTATAATTAAAATAAATTAAGCAGATTGAGATTATTATGACCGATAAAAAAATTGAGCAGCCAATAGGAGTTCATCGTAATACTTTATTTTCAAATACTAAAGATACGAATACCGCTTCTTCTAAAGACCGTCTAAAAGATTTTGATGCAAAAAAGCAGGATGCATGGCTTGAATTCAGCAAGACAGTGATTCAAGAACTAGGTGAACGAGCATCCTCTTTTCCAAAAGTACCGCCAGAAGTTCGTAAAGATATTAACTGCCCTCCAGATATGTTGCGCTCTCAAGTCGGTTGTACTTATGCTTGGTTGGCTGATAAGCGGCGTGAGGTAGCCAAAGCATTGAAACAAGGGCCATTGAGGCATCAATTCGGATTAATTAATAAAGCAGGTTTTGTATCTACAGATGATTTTAATTTATCTCGAGATTTACCCACCCAAAAAAATCTGATCTATGCGCATCTATCCGATTTAATTCATCAACGCTGGGGACACGTTGAGGTGCAAGGACACCCAGATAAATCAGGTGAAGGAACAAAATACACAATTAAAATTAAAATGACTGACGAAGAACGCGAATTAGCCCATAAAAAAAACGCGGCTTCTGAGCTTCCATTTATTGAAGATGATGTGGTGCTCACGATTACTTTTAACGATTATGGTAAGGACGACAGTAGAACATCCATTGTAATTGATCATCGTTTCACCCCTTTTGCAGAGGATTATCGGGACAAGTCCAGTTATTTTCAGGTGCAATTTGAATTAATCGACCCTTATTTTCAAGCGTGTTTTAATTGGGAGCCTACACAGGATATCAACGATTTTTTAGTTAATGCAGGAAAACTTGCATACAGTCTTGCTCGCTTACAACCTGTAGGTCGAGGAAATTCGGCAATTGTTGAATGGATGGTAAGAGGGCTTGCAGAAGCAAAAAGTATTGAATTAGGACCTTTTAATCATCATGAGTTGGGATGGGATTTTAAAGCGTTTTTGACTCCAGATATCAATGTGTATGCACAATGGTTTGCTGAAAAAGCGTTTAGTAGTTATGCATTAAAAGAAAGCGAAAATTTAGTGTTCACAAACACATAAATTGGTCGATTGTGGCGTGGTTGGTTTACTCTATTTGGACTACTCGTTAGAGCGTATACCAAATCCATTCTCTCAACACTCCATGCTCTAATACAATCAATTCAAATAATTTTTAATTATTTTATTTTCGATTATTTACTAATTTTCGAAAATAATTAATACTGTTTGCATGATTGAAATGAAGTGTACTTGCTATGTCCCAAATTAAAATAAAACAATCAAAGACAAGCACCGTATTAGAGAAATTACGTCGTGATCTCGTAAGTGGTTACTTTGATCCTGGCCAAAAATTACAAATGGAGCAATTAAAAGAACGATACGAGGTAGGATACAGTCCCTTGCGTGAAGCTTTGTCTCGTCTGGTAAGCCATGGTTTAGTTAATTTTGAAGATTTGTGTGGTTTTTCAGTACCGTCTTTATCTTTAGAAGAGTTATATGATCTCTATGCAGTCAGAATACAGATTGAAACACGTGCTTTGGAATTATCCATGCAACATGGAGATGAGTATTGGGAGGCAGATGTCATTGCGTGCTGGCATCGTTATGCAAAATACCTTACCCCACCACAAAATAAACCGCTGGATCCCATTGAATGGAATATGTTTCAAAGAGAATTTACTTTCACGCTGATTAAGGCGTGCCAATCTCCTTGGTTACTTAAAATTCAAGATATGTTGTATGACCATTCATCACGGTATCGTTTTTTATGTCTGGATCGGCATCATAATGATGAAAAAGTATTAATGGAATTTAAACAAGAAAATGAGCAGTTAGTTACTGCAGTATTGGCGAGAAATAAAGAAAAAGCGATTCAGATCTCTCAAAGTGGATGGGATAGCTCGATTAAAATGATGGCGGATAGTTTAAAGAATAAAAAAAGCTAGGGAATAAGCGATGACTGAAAATAAAAAAAATTATTTACTCATTCCTTCGGTACCCACCCCAAATGGTCGATTGCATTTAGGCCATATTGGTGGGCCGTTTTTAAGTGTGGACATACTTGCAAGATATCTAAAACTTTGTGGGCATTCCGCTTGGATAATTTCAGGAACCGACAGTTATGAATCGTATGCGGCAGGGAAAGCAGAGGAAGAGCATTTAAGCCCCAGAGAAATAGGTCATCATTATCATGCATTAATTGCCGATGATTTAAAGTCAATGAGTATTAAATGTGATCAATTTATTAATCCACTTGATGCGCAATGGAGCACATCCTATCAAGAATGGCATGAGCAGATCTTGCAACAATTATTGAATAATAAGGCTACAGTCTTATTAAAAGAGAATATACCCTGGGATGATAAGAATAAGCGTTACCTGACTGGATATTGGCTGCAAGGGAATTGTCCTGTGTGTTATAAAAACACTGCAAGTTATTTTTGTGAACATTGTGGTGCACATTTTCGCCCGGAAGAAATGATTCGCGAAGAGCATTTAGAGCAAAAAGTGGTAGAAAATATCTTTTTACAACTCCCTGATGATGTTAACCTGAGTTCGCGGGGAATTCCTCAAAAAATAGTGACGCTTTTTCAACGTTATCGGGTGTTACAAAATAATCGATTCAGGCTTACTACACAGTGTGATTGGGGTTTAGCAGATAATACTGATCCTGCTTATGCAAGAACTTTATTTAGTTATGGTTTTGTTTTTGCTTATTTTCTAATGTTTGGAGAAATCGCGGGGAAACTCATGGGCCTCAACAAAAATGCATTTGCAGCAGATTCTGATGTGATTACTATTTCCAGTTTTGGGCTCGATAATTCATTACCTTTTTTAAGCAGTGCATTGGGAATTAGTTCTGGATGTCCTCAATACAAGTCATTTGATTATTATCTGGTTAATTATTTTTATTACCTTGATGGGTGTAAATTCTCTACAAGCCGACAGCATATGATTGGAGTAGATGAGGCGATCAAGCAAAAAGGGCTTTCCAGTGATATTATTCGGCTTTATCTTGCTTCAATTGATGTGCGTAATCAAATAGGCAATTTTGCCGTTGATGATTTTATCCATTATTACAACAAAACTATAGATTGGCTTGAACACTATATTATCCAAGGGATACAAAACATACCTGATAAGGTGAGACAGCCTTGCAATCAACAGCTTCAACATCAATTAGGCGATTTGTTTGCAATTCAGGAACATGCATTGCAACCAGAGCACTTTTCTCCTCATATTGGGGTGCAATCTCTAAATGACTGGCTTGTTCTGGGACAAAACTTAAGTCGATCTCCAGAGGATTATTTCTGGTGGTTAAAAGGATTTGCTTTGGTCATTTATCCCTACATGCCAAAGCTTGGTGAAACAATTTGGAATGCTCTGGGATATAAACAGTTACCCACTCACGCTGATTTTTTTGGTAAGCCCACATGGCTCTTGCAGAGAAAAATACAATTAACCCTAAAACGAATTACAACGGAATTTGAGATGCACATAGAGGAAGTGAGTTATGAACAAAACGAATCATGATGCAATTTCTGATGTACTTGGAGTTGGTGTTGGACCATTTAATTTGAGTGTTGCTGCTCTTTTGTCCTCAGTCAAAGAGATTTCAAGCGTGTTTTTTGAACAAAATAAGGAAGTGATTTGGCATCCAGGAATGTTATTTCCCAATGCTGAAATTCAGGTCAGCTATTTAAATGATTTGGTTACGCTTGTTGACCCTACCAATTCTTATTCCTTTATTGCCTATCTTGCAAAACACAAACGATTATATCGTTTTATTAATGCACAATTTAAGCATGTATTACGTACTGAATTTAGCCATTATTTAAATTGGGTGAGCCGTTCATTACCTAATTTATTGTTCAACGAAAAAGTTGAGGAAATTTTTTTTGATAAATCTCATTTTGTTATGCAAACATCTCAGAGAAAAATCAAAGGAAAACATCTTATTTTAGGCAACGGTTTAACTGTAAAAGTCCCTACTTGCGTTAAACCTTATTTGGGTAAAAATGTATTACATAATAAGAATTTTTTACTCAATCCAATAAATTGGCAGGGAAAAAGAGTGGCTATTATTGGTGGAGGCCAAAGTGGTGCCGAAATTGTGCAGCATATTTTATCGAGTGAGCAATTGCCTTCAGAGTTAAATTGGATTTCAAAGAGATCTCAGCTATTACCAATGGATACCTCTCCATTTGTCAGTGAATTTTTCACGCCTAAGTATACTGAATTCTTTTTCCATATGCCCGAGAAAGAAAAAGCCTCTTTATTGCAAGAGCAGCTTTTGGCAAGTGATGGTATTTCGTTCCATTTACTCCAAGCAATCTATCAAAAACTTTATAGCCTCGAGTTTTTGGAAAATAAAAATAAGTTTTTTAAGTTTTTACCATGTCATGAATTAACACATATGAATGGCGGATTAGGTAGATATCAGTTAGTACTGACTGAGCTTAATACCATGAGCAGAAGAGTCATTGCTGCAGACATTGTTATTTTGTGTACAGGATACCAGTGGAAGTTCCCGGATTATCTTGCCCCGTTGTCTGCAAAAATACCTTTAAATAATGGGACATTTTGTGTCAATCAGGATTTTTCTATTGTATGGGAGGGACCAAAACAACATCGTATTTATGTCCAAAATGCAGCGCGCAATGCTTATGGAATCGCAGAGCCTAATTTAAATGTTATGGCATGGCGAAGTGCAAAAATAATTAATAGCCTTGCGCAATCATCAATCTATGAGCTGGAGCAGGAAAGTACCGTCTTGGATTGGGAGCACGAATTGTTTTCTAAGGAGCAACACTATGCCTCAATTGCTTGAGCCTATTGTTTTTGCAAATCCACGGTTGGTTTTTTCTAATCCGGAGCACATTGCTTCGGGAGTTGTAGTAAACCCTGTTGATTTTGTACAAAAGCAGGCATATCCCCCTTTTCAAACAACATATTTTCAAGTGTTGCCCCTGAGTGAAACTCCTATGGATTATCATCAAGAAGAAGAAATTTGGATTGTATTAAATGGCAGTGGAGTTTTAACTTATGAGGAAACTGTTCATCGACTTAATATGCACGATATTTTTTACTTTGCTTCATTTAAAAAACATCAAATTCGTAATCTTATGCATGAGCCACTTCTTATTTGCTCTATTTATTGGTAGGGTACGGTAGTGGAAGCTGTGTATACTGTTCTTTGGGGCGAGCATTGTAATGATGAACTATAAGGTTAGATGGTTACAGCCTATTGATAAAGAAAACTGGTTAACAATGTGGCAGGAATATATGAGATTTTATCAAACGTCACTACCTCAAGAAGTAGTAAATAATACGTTGAACATGCTCCTTTCCGAGAATCAAAATACAGGATGCCTCATTGCTTGTGACTCTCAAAATACAGCAGTTGGATTTCTAACTTTTATCGTGCATTTAAGCACTTGGAATATCAATCCCGAATGCTATTTATATGATTTATATATAAAACCAGAACATCGAAAAGCAGGAGTAGCGAAGATGCTCATGGATGAATTAAAACAACTCAATAAGTTACGTCAATGGAGTAGAGTATATTGGATCACTGAGCCAGATAATCGGGTCGCCCAAATACTCTATGATAAAATTGGAAGAGGTGAACCTTGGATTGTTTACTCAATGTCTAAATGAAAAGATCCTCATCCAACCTTTCTCCGGAGAGAAAGGAAGTCATAATTTCTGCTATTTAAAATCATAAGTATAATATTGAGGGTACGCTTCAGGAGGATCGCTAGGAAAAATTTGTCCTGTCAGGTATTGTTCTTCAAAGGTAGGCAAAGGCAATTGTGCAGCTTGTTTTTGGAAAAAATAATTTCTTAATAGGGCCATTTTTTGATTATGAATGTTCTTAAATTCATTCACATCTGTTTGAAAACTTTCATTCACATCATCAAGAAATTTTTTTAGTTTAAGATGTTCGGTTTCATTAAGCTGGTCTTGGTAAGGTGCAAATGTATTTGTTACCGTTGCAAAAAATAAACGGTAATGAATGGTTAACTCATTAATGATTTCTTGTGTTTCCTGCTTTGATAATACTCTACTCTGAGAGATACGTTGTTTTAATTTTTCATAGGTAGGGACCAGTTCCGCATCCCATTTTTTTTCAAATAAATCAATTAGACTTTCAAATTTGTTGAACATTTTAATTCTTCAATGAAGCAAAAAGAAACAAAATTATACATATCATTTAAATTGATCTCAATAACGATTTTATTTTATCCATAGACTATATTTATCTTAAATAGAAGAGGGCTATGTTTTGTACTAACTATTTATTAAGTAATAAATGGTTTATATTCGGAGATATTAAAAAGTTCGAATCATGTTGGAACAAAAACACAAGAATTCTTCTAAGTAAAAAACGGAGATTTTTATCATGCAAGAGTTAGTCAAGCCAGCACTTTTTAATGCGCAATTAATAAGAAGCTTAGGATGTGCTACATATCAAGGGTCTGAAGTCGGGGAATGTCTTGCTATAGCGAACCAAATAGAACCTGGCAATAAAGAAAGTTGGTATGCACGGTGGACCGCTTTTGCTGATAGCAATTTCAGCATGGCAGAAACGTATCGAAGTCAAGGTTTTCATTTTGATGCCAAATTGGCTTTTCTGCGCGCTTGTACTTATTATCGAACAGCTTTTTTTTTCCTGGAAGATGAACCTGCTGATCCAAGGATCGAACAAGCATTGCAATACAGCATTCGAGCTTTTCATCAAGCACTCGAATTTTTTGAAACTCCTGTGGAAAAAGTAGAAGTTCCCTTTGAGGAAACAACGTTGCCAGGTTATCTTTATCTGAATAATTCTTTTTCAAATCATCCTAAACCTATTTTAATTGATACTGGTGGGGGCGATAGCACTAAGGAAGAATTATATTTTAGTTCAGCAGCTGAAGCGTTAAAGCGAGGCTTTCATTGTTTAAATTTTGAAGGTCCTGGTCAAGGCAGTATGCTGCGTCTAAATAAAATGCCTTTTATCCCCGATTGGGAACGAGTGATAGAAAAAGTTGTCGATTTTATCAGCAACCGTCCCGAAATTGATCAGAATAAGATCTTCTTAATGGGGCGCAGTTTTGGTGGTTATCTTGCTGCTCGGGCTGTAACAAGAGAAAGACGTATTGCTGCATGCATTGTTGATCCAGGAATATTTGATGCAAGTGGTAATTTCGAAGCTAAATTTAATTCGTTTATGACGAAGTTTCCTGATTTACACAATGCTCCTATAGAGCAAGCCTTAGTACACCTAATGAAAACAGATGAAAATTTACGATTTATGTTAGAAAGTCGAAAATGGCGATTTGGCGTTCAAACAATTGAAGAAATGCTCGATAAAACGCGTGCTTACACGTTGGCTGGCTTAGTAGAAAAGATTCAATGTCCCATGCTGATTTGTGATAATACTCTAGAATACATCACATTAGGTCAGGCAAAAAAACTGTATGACCAATTACAATGTAAAAAACAATATATTCTTTTTAATGATGAAGAAGGTACCGGCGGCCATTGCCAGCCACTTGCACCACGATTATTTAGTGCAAAAATTCATGCTTGGCTAAATACATTATAAGTGTAATGAGGTCAAAGATTGAGTCATTAAGAAAACGCCCCTATTTTTAGGGAGTGCCATTTAATTTCAGGAAGATAAATGGAGTCTATAGGTACATGGTGGTTATGGGTAATTTTTATTGTTTTGATACTGATTGTATTAAGTATCGATATTTTTCTTTTGACCAGAAGTAAAAGGGAGCCTACCCTAAAGGCATCTTGCATATGGGTTACTGTTTGGGTTGTCTTGGCTTTACTTTTTAATGTCTTCTTATGGATTTATCTATCACAAGGCGATACAAGCAATATAGCGAATCAAAAAGCCCTTGAATTTTTTGCTGCTTATCTGATTGAAGAATCATTATCAATGGATAATATTTTCGTATTTATCATGATATTTAAATATTTTTCTATTCCCTTGAAGTATCAGCGCCGCCTGCTCTTATTTGGTGTGTTAGGCGCAATCTCTATGAGAATAATACTCATTGTATTTGGGATCTGGCTCATTAATAAATTTAAGTGGATTTTATATCTATTTGGCATACTACTCATTTATTCTGCGACCAAATTCTTCACTTTGTTTAAAGACGAACAATTTGTTACTAATAATTTCATCCTGAAAACATTAAGAAAATTTTTCCCAATAACAAAAGAAATCTCAGGCGATCATTTTATTGTTAAGAAAAATAAATCGTATTTTGTAACTCCTCTCTTTGTTGTTCTTATTTTTATTGAAGTGAGTGATTTGATTTTTGCCATTGACAGCATTCCTGCCGTATTAGGTATCACTCAAGATCCATTTATTGCGTGTTCATCAAACGCTTTTGCAATACTGGGGTTAAGAGCCATGTATTTCATTTTGGCACATATAGAAAATAAATTTCGCTATCTTAACTATGGGTTAGCCTTCATTTTAGGTTTCATTGGAATAAAAATGATGCTGCATGATCTGGTTGATATTCCTATCGTAGTGACTCTTTCAATAATTATTTTGTCGCTAAGCTGCGCGATGGCAGCAAGCAAATTATGGAACAATAAGAAATAATTAATTTACTCTTCTCATATGATTTGAGTTTTGGTTTATCATTTGAAAAAAAAGGATATTTATGGAGCAATTTTTAATTTTTGTACTGGTCGGCTTCATGGCACAAATAGTTGATGGTGCGTTAGGTATGGCTTATGGGGTAATTATTACCGGTGTTTTGGTTACTTATGGTATTCCTCCAGCAATGGCCAGTGCTGCGGTACATACTTCTGAGATTGTCACAACCGGTATTTCTGGTTTGTCGCATGCGATGTTTAAAAATATAGATTATGCATTATTTAGACGATTGGCTATTCCAGGTATTATAGGAAGTATTCTTGGTGCGTTTCTTTTAACAAAAGCATCAGAGAAAATCGCAAGGCCTTTTATTGCAATTTATTTGATTATTATGGGTTGCTTTATTTTATACCGAGCATTCCAAGGTGGAAGAATCAAGCAGCTCATAAAAAATTTTATGATCAAGCGTCAAAGGAGACGTGCATTGCCTTCGAATCATGCACGCGGGTTAATACCTCTTGGATTTTTTGGTGGTTTTTTTGATGCTGCGGGTGGAGGGGGTTGGGGATCTATTGTTAACGCCACTTTACTAGTACAGGGAACGACCCCTCATTACACTATAGGTTCAGTGAATTTGACTGAATTTTTAATCACTCTTAGTGTTTCTGCAACGTTCTTTTTTACAATTGGGATTGCCAATTGGTTTATTATTCTCGGATTGATTGTAGGTGGGGCTATTGCTTCTCCTTTTGCTGCTTATATTGTGCGATATATTCAACCGCGAATCATTATGTTGCTGGCAGGAACAGTGGTAATACTCCTTGGAATTCACTCAATTATTTCCACATTTATGAAATAGAATTTAAGATGTGTTCCCATCATTACCGTGAGTTATGATGGGATTAAGTAATTTGCATCAGTATCTGCTACAGATTATTTCAATGTCTCCCCAGTCAAATTAGCAATAGCTTTTAATGAGAAAAATATTTGATTATTCCTTCAATAAATACAAACATGAAACTGATATAAACAATAGTACCAATATACCCTACAATAAGAAGTACCCCATCTTTTTCTATCAATCCCAGACTGAAAATAATAAGTAGCAGTGCAAATATAAAATTACTTAATGGGATAGGTAACATGAGAAGGATGGCTAAACAAAAAATCATGATGCCAGTAATTATTTCCAGCAAGCGATAGCTCATAAAAAACCAGCGTGGCTTCAAAAAGTATTCAATTTTAGTCAAATAAGGTACCGTAGTATGGATTACCTTGGAAATAGTCTTTTGATGAATGGTACGTGTGGCAATGATTTTTGGTAACCACAATGTTTGTCTGCCAAATATCATTTGGCATGCAAAAAGTGCTATAGGCACACTAAACACAACAGAAACGCCTGGAACTGTAGAAAAAGGCAAGGCACTGGGTAAAGCAAAAAACAACAATACAATTCCAAATGCCCGCTCGCCCAGTACTTGTAAAATGTGCTGATACGTTAATTCACCTTGTAAGTCCTTATGGTTTGCGAGCTCTAAAAGGATATCAGAAGAATGCGTCACTGTTGTTTTCATAAATAACTCATAGTTGTAACCTGTGTACCAGGCAGGTTTTCCATCCCCAATGAGAGTCAAATGGAGTCTCACGCAAATTTGCATCACTGCTTCTAATGACTTTAAGGTCAAGTGTAATTTTTATTTATAAAGGATAGAGGAAAATCTTTTATATGACGAATAACATCACTCGTCAATAAAAGAATTCCTTAGAGTATGGAGGAAAGATTATCCCAAAGGGTTTGGAAATTTTTGTAGATAAAGCATCCCCATTTGATATGAGGCATAGTCCGTAATATGGCCTACGTCACGATATATTGGAACTCCATTAATGTCCACTTTACAATTATTTTGTTTACATTGTATTTTTTTAGGGTCGATAAGAATTAATTGCGGGTATTTGCTTTTCATTTTACTAAGTAATTGATTAAACCATTGATCTTCATAATAGGTAAACTCGCATTCATGAGAATTATAAGATGTTCTTAATTTTATATGTTTATAAAAACAATCGTGAAAATTATTTTGCATTAGTGCTGTTGACTGAATTAATACGGGTTTTGCTCCCGAATTGATGATGATTGAAAGCGCTTTATCTAGAGCTTGTGCCAATCGTTCTTGAGTTAAAAGTAAAGAATGCGGATCATCGATGTTATTTATGATGTTTGCTGACAAATAATTAGACCATACCTGACCAATAATTACATAATCATAATGATTATTTTGAATCATTTGATAATATTTTTGGGTAAGTTCATGACAGAGTGAATAGACTTGGTTTTTAAAGTGCCACCAGTCATAAAGATATATGTCAGGCAAGGTGAGGCAGGAAGATATTGTTTGCGATAAAATGGAGACTTTTGCTGCTTGTCCTAACACATCTACAAAACCCCAGTAATGATTGGCAAATGAATCACCGATCATTAATGCGTGTTTACTATCCGATTTTTTTGAGCCAACAAGGCATTGTGTATTGATTTCAGGCTGAGAGTCGGTAACACACAACGCTCTTTTTGGGCTTTTATATTGCTCTAATTGTTGATAAACGGTCAATAGTTCATTATTAAAACGCTGAGGAAATCCCTGATTTTTTTTTATTACATAGTCAGCGAGATGAAAAACGAGAATGGGAGCCAATAACAGAAACGCAAAGGAGTAACGGAATTGTATTTGTTTCCAGCGTCTTGAGGGTTTTTCAATAAAGTGCCAAGAGAGATAAGCTAAAACAAAAGTAAGTCCAAAGACAGCAAATAAAACAAGAGGGGTTTCCACGATGCTTTGGTATCTTAAAATTGTGAAAATAACCCAATGCCAAATGTAAAGCGAATAAGACAACAGTCCTATGAAAACCAACGGCTTACTGGAAAGTAATTGGCTCCAGATGTTTTTGGGAGAACAGCTTCCTATGGCAATGAGAAATCCTGTTGCCATACAAACAATAAATGCATATTGATTAGGATAACCTGTTACAACTGGATTGAAACTGGCAAGATACAACAAGGTTATTAATGCCGAACTACCCATTAGATTTAAGAGATATTTATTGGCTGAAAAAAAAGTCCTTGGAATGAATGCGATGCAGGAACCCATTAAAAATTCAAAAATCCTGCTGGAAAATAAGTAGTAGGTGTGTGAGGGTTGGTTTTTTGCATTGTATAGTGACCCTAGAAAAGCGATACAGGTCAATCCAGCAACAAGTGGAATTAAATATTTATCAGGTGAGAAACGATGCAGGCAATAGATTATACAGGGTAAAAGTAAATAGCACTGCCATTCTATTGAAAGAGACCAGGTATGAAGTAAGGGAATTTGGTGTGTGTCCGGTGAAAAATAACCTGTTGTTGTTTTATCAAAAAACAAGTTGGATAAAAACAAGGATGTTTTGCGCGCACTTCTGCTGTACTGAATTAAATCGTCGGGTAAAAAAAACAACAAAGTTAGAGCTGTTGTTAAAAAGAGCAGGCAAACAAAGACAGGTTGCAAACGCCATAATCTTCGATTATAAAAATCCAAAAAGGAAAAAGAACCAACCTTGAGTGATTCGTGGATGGTGCAAGTAATGAGAAAGCCAGAAATCACAAAAAATACATCAACTCCGATAAATCCCGCGGGAAAAAAGGAGAATTCTCCGTGATAAATTAAAATCAATATAATCGCTATGGCTCTAAGTCCATCAATATCAGGACGATATTCCATTCACTCTCGAATAAAAAGTTGAATCCTAACATCTTGGTTAACGTTTATCTATGCGGAATCAAAATTTACGTATGTTTTCATCTTTCAGGTTATTGAGCATATCTACAGCTTGACCCCATATTTCAATGGTTGATGAACTTTCATCTTGAGTGGACCTATTTAAGGTATCGATATAACGAATCGAATCCTCGAGTTTTTTTTCGCGTAACTGTTTTCGTATCGCATGCATAATGATAGAGGCTTCTTTAGTTGATTTTGCTTTAATGATATAACCTAATCCTTTGCCAATAGGTTCGATTTTGGAAATAAGATTGACATCGAATTGACAGTTTTCTGCCAGTTCATAGCAAAAATTGAAATTATCTTCCGAATCAGATGCTTTGGTGAAAAATTCATATTTATTAAGAAACTCTGATGAAGGTGATGTCCAAATAAAACTTAAAATATATCCCAGAATGCTTTCTCTTAAAAAATGATTCCTGTGCTTTTTCATTAAAATATCAGCACTCGGAAGACCTTTTTTTAATAATGTGAAATGCAGTTTCTGCTTTACTCTATTAAACTCTACTCCCAGATCAATAATATTTTTATTTTTAATTTGTACTGCAATATGATTGTACAGCGACGTAAGCACTATTAATTTGCCTGCATCAAAATTTTTATCCGGTAAGTCTCCTTTGATTATTATGGAATTTGGAAGTTTTGCGTTGGTTGAAATACATTTTTCTTGGTTATCGCTTTTGCTTTTTTGATGCAAGGTGACGTTTGGTGAATTTTTGTTATTTGTAATATGTTTGAGAATATGATCAATATGAAAAAGACATTCTTCCAAGAATTCAGTTTTTTCCCGTAGGGTTTTAAGGATCATCATAATCCTCCACTATCCATGTGTCTTCTCTATGCATTGTCAAAATCCCAATTTTATTTGGACAATTTTGATACTATTATAGTATATAATCCAAGTTCTTTTGATAAAGGGGTTTAAAAATGTTTCATAGATTAGAATTCTTATATCCTAATTTTATGAGGAAATGATGCATACGTTACGCGTTTTTTTCGCAATTATCTTTCCCAAGGCAACCCAGGTTTGTCTAGCCAGAAGTTTAAAAACGCTACAAAACACCATACTGTCAGATTACATTCGCTGGGTTCATGTAGAAAAAATGCATATTACCTTGCAATTTTTAGGAAATTTACCGCAGGAACAGTTAATTCTTTTGATTGAAAATGTACAAGTCGCCATAAAAAATATACTGTCATTTCAACTTCAATTCGGTCATTTGGAATGGTTTCCAACCTTGCGCCATCCTAAAATCCTTTCACTGTCCGTTCTACCGCAAGCGGATTTGGCGATGCTGTCCAAAGTAATAGGGCATACTGCGGTTGATTTAAATATTCCTGTTGAAACTCGCATCTTTCGAGGACACTTGACTATGGGGCGATTAGTTCGCCACAGGATACCCCATGAATTATTGGAAACAATAAAGGTGCAGGTTATTCCTCCAATCATGGTTAATAAGATCCATCTCATAGAAAGTAGATCTGAAAAAGATGGCCAAAATTACTATCCATTAGCAGAATTCAAATTAGCAAAGATATAATTGGGTGATGCGAAGATTCTGATACCTAGCCATAAACACGTAATAAATAGTCTATGACAGCACGTAAACCCATGGCTTCACCGCCTTCAGGTTTTCCGGGTTTACTTTGTTCACTCCATGCCATAATGTCAAAATGTACCCACGGAGTTGACTTGTTAATGTATCGCTGGAGAAATAATGCCGCAATAATAGCTCCGCCATAGGGATAATCACTGCAATTTGTCATATCAGCAATAGTTGAGCGCAGAAACTTTTCATAAGGTGCAAATAACGGCAAACGCCAAACTGGATCAACGGTTTTATAAGATGAGTCGATTATTTCCGCTGCTAAAGATTCATCATTTGCAAAAAATGCCGACATTTCAGTCCCTACAGAGACGCGCGCCGCGGAGGACAAGGTGGCAAAATCAATCAGGAGATCAGGTTCTTCCTCACATGCTTTTACTAAAGCATCAGCCAAAATCAAACGTCCTTCGGCATCAGTATTATCGATTTCTACAGTAAAACCATTACGCATAATTAAAATATCACCAGGTTTAAAGGCATTGGGACCAATCGCATTTTCTACAGCAGGAATAAGTAAATGTAAACGAATAGGTAAGTTTCGCCTCATAATCCATTGGGCAATGCCTATTACATGGGCTGCACCCCCCATGTCTTTTTTCATTATTCGCATGCCATAAGGTGATTTAATATTCAGACCTCCTGTATCAAAACAAACCCCTTTTCCTACCAGAGTGACACGAGGATTTGTTTCATCACCCCAGGTTAAAGAGAGCAAACGTGGCTCTGATTTGGCTGCACGACCAACGGCATGAATGGCAGGAAAATTAGCATGTAACAACTCATCACCAACCCATTGCTTAAATTGTGCATGATGTTCTTCAGCTAATTTGGCCACTGTATCTGCCATTTCTTTAGGTCCCATCTCACTGGCTGGTTGATTGATAAGATCACGCACTAAAAAATGAGCTTGGGTTAAATGAATTAAATCAGCGAACATGTGTTGCTCGATTACTAAGAGTCGGGGGGGTATGCGATCTTTTTTGTATTTTTCAAAACGGTATTGTGCCAATGCCCAAAATAAGACAGCCTCTTGGGAACAGGGATCTTGCAGCTTGTAGCTGTTTGCTGGTAATAATAAAGCTGCATGGGCCATTGCTAATGCCTGATTTTCATCGCCAGTGCCTACGTAAGCTTTCTCTAATAAACCGTCCGTATTATAAAGCAAGCAATGCTCGCCAATTTTTCCATTAAATTGAGCATGCATGAAATAATTACGTTCAATAGGAGTTAACATAGAACTTTGCTTCTCCCATTGTTTTTGGGAGATTAGGTAAAGCGGGACAGGATGTGGGCTATCTACCGTATAAAAAAGTTCAGCGTGCATGTTATTTCCGGTTTAAAAGTGTACGGTTTTTATCATTGATAATTAATTATTTATTCTGGTTTATTTTTTGTCAAAATAAATGACTGAAGTTGCGAGGAAATTTTTGTATAAAGAATCTATTTGCTGCATAAAGCACAGCAAATAGACAAAAAATGCGTGACAGGGTAAATACTTCGAACAGCATGATAAAAATCAAAAGGCCTATCTTCTGCGTTTTATGACCGAGTGCTCCTCATAAATTATAAAATTTCAGTCAAGTGGGCACACTCTGTCATCCCCCTGCTTGCGCAGGGATGACAGGATATGGGGAACATTCAGGCTTTATGTGCAGAATCCGGCATCTTGACTGCAGCGGAGAAACCCGATCTCATTTGAGACCCCAATATCGCTGCGTTGCAAGAACTATAATATATCATTGAGCAGGAGCGTTTCTTTTTAAATTTTGATAAATCCCAACCAGCTCTGCTTCACCGATAACATGTCCCGTCATTGCATTCAAAACGATATCTCGAATCGTGCCATCCCCAAGGTTTAATACGGTATCCAGGGCATACAGTTTAAAATGATAACTATGAGCAATTCCAACGGGGGGACAAGGTCCTCGATATCCTAAGCCGCCCCAACTGTTTTGTGCATTTGCAGCTCCTGGTGGGATTGGAGCTCCCGCCCCTAATTCGGTTACTTTTGGCGGTATATTAAATACAATCCAATGCGTCCAGACCCCATTCGGCGAATCTGGATCATCGACAACCAGCGCAAGTGACTGAGTATTGGGTGGGATATTGTACCAAGCTAAAGGGGGGGATTGATCTACTCCGTTACATGTAAATTCGTCCGGAATCATGGAATTCATTTTAAAAGCTGGACTTTCTATAGTGAGCTTATTCGCAAAAGCATTGTAGTGAAACAAAGAAATCATCAAGAACAAAAATAGAGGACATTTTTTCATTATTTTTACCTCAGCTCGTCTCATTTTAAAAATTGGATAATCAAAGTATGGTTGAAATCATCCAGATAAGAAAACAAATAATATTTTAGTATTTTTTTATCCGCAATGATGCATTTCCATTCTTTATAAATAAAAATTCAGATGAAAATTTTTAATGTTGCTATATAATTCCCGCCCCTAAGTTGTGCCTCTAATTTTGTCATCAAAACTAATTATTTGGCATATCGGTTTAAATTCGTAGGAATCCCATGTTTTGCAGTGGCTGTCTTTTAAGGGAAATTATAAATGCAACAAAAAAATGATCAATTTGAATACAATCCCAGAGATGATGTAAGTATTAACACCACACTTCAAGATTTAAAAGACGATGAAGTAATAATTAAGATTCCGGCTTCTCTTGAAAAGCAGAGCAATTTAGAGGGGGCTTCATTAGAAAATAGCGAGGTAGTCCCTTTTGTAGATGATGAAGAAGTTGAAGGTGACGATTATTTTGGATTTTGGAGGACTTTTAAAGAGTTAAGTTCCCTATCCCTTCCTATGGCCCTTTCGTTTACTTTCAGTTTCGAGATTTTTTTAATTGTTGTATTGCTTAATTCACTTAGTGAAAATGAAGACGAAGTTGCTTCAGCAACATTAATTTCCACAATGATAAATACATTTTTAGTCATTGGAATGGCTCCTTTATTTTCTATGAGTGTGATTGCAAGCAATAAAATTGGTGAATTAACCGAGGATGAAACAAACGGTGAAACAAATGAAATAGTTTTACAAGAGAAACGTGAATACATTGCCGGCATAAATCGCAATGGCCTTTTTTTATCTGCATTAGTTACCCCTCCTGTCATGATGGGATTGATCTTTTCCAAACCTTTATTAACCACTCTTTTTGGTCAAAGTGAGCATGTTGCAGAAATTACTCAGAGTTTTTTGCGTATTTATTCGCCTGCAGTAGCAGCAGTGATGACACGAATCTCTTCAGAGCAAATGATGTTTAGCTTCGGGCATGCGAAACCGGCAATGCTTCTGGGATTGGCAAGTCTTGCAGTAGGAACAGGAATTGGTGCATGGTTGGGATTTGGTGGTTTAGGAGTACCCAAATTAGGAGGCACGGGAATTGCCATAGGTTATGTAATTGAAGCGTATCTAACCTCTTTATCCTATGCGCTTTACTTAGCAAAGCATAAAGATTTTAGTCAGTACGAATTCTTCAATATTTTTAAGAGGTTTTCCGGTCAGTTCAAGCAATTTATCGAGCTTTTGCAAATAGGCAGTTCAATTACACTTTCAGTGGCAAGCGAAATGGCAATGTCTCTGTCAGTAAGTATTTTATCGGGTATGCTTGGCACAAAGGAGCAAGCCGCAATCACTTATTTAAATCAATATATATTCTTTAATTTTTTAATGTTAGCCGGATTTGGCCAAAGTAATTCACAAGAACTTAATCGCTTGATTGGAGCTAAAAAATATGAAAATGCAAGTCGAATGGGGAAATATGGATTATTAACTACACTGATTTACACTACTCCTGTCCCTTTATTTTTTGCAGTTATGCCGGGGGTATTGATTATTGGAAAGGCACCAAGCCAAGTAAAAGAAATTCTTAAATATTTGGCCCCTATTATGTCAACTGGAGTCATACTGGATTCCGCACGTTATAATCTATTACAACAATTGAGAGTTTTGAAGGATCTCAAAGGTTCGACTATTATTTCAGTTTCAGCGTTATCTTTGGGAATAACAGGATCAGCGCTTCTTGGGCTTAAAACCAAGTTAGGAATTTATGGTGTGGCAGCAGGCTATACGGGAGGAGTGATTATTGCAATTCCAGGATTAGTCTACCGGTGGCACAATCGCATTCGTGCGGAAAAAATTAAGGAAATAACGGAAGAACCTCCTCAGATGCTTACCTCTTCTGCACATTCTCCTGATGGTTTTTTTAGTCGCATTCTCAAGATAAAAAACAAAGGGGAAAAAGAGAGTTTGTTGGAACATAAAGGTCAAACCTATAATACAACAGAAAACGGATTCGCAGTTTAAATCTGAAAATAATGATAGGGATATAAAATGACAAGTGAATGTATTATCGATTTAATTGCAGCAAAAAAAGAAAAATCGTTTATTGTTTTTGAAGACGAGAATTTCATTTCTTTTTTGGATTCTCGTCCTCTTTTTCCAGGTCATACCTTATTGGCTCCTAAAGTGCATATTAAAACACTTTATGATGTGCCTGATTCAATGGTATTGCCTCTTTTTTTACTCACGCAAAGGATAGGGAAAGCTGTTGAAAAAGCAATGGAAGCTGCAGGAAGTTTTGTTGCAATGAATAATACAATTAGTCAAAGCATTCCTCATCTTCATATCCATATTGTTCCTAGGAATAAACAAGATGGGCTCAAAGGTTTTTTTTGGCCGCGTACTCATTATAAAGATGAAGAACACATGCGTGAAGTGCAAGAAAAAATCAGACACCAGTTGGATAAATAAATCCATTCTTGCTTTACAAGATCAATAGTATATTATTGATATCAATCCCAAAACTGTTTTCGGTTCTGTGCTTTCATAAGATTAGGGATAACCATGCATTTTCTCTCAATAATAATACTAGGATGGCTTATCATGACTTCTAATTTATCAGCAGCAGATACTCAGCATCATGACAATGCATATGATTATTCGTTCCACACCTTACGTGGACATGAGCCGTTGCCTCTGTCTTCCTTTCAGGGAAAAGTTTTAATGGTAGTCAATACGGCTTCAAAATGTGGTTTTACTCCGCAGTATGCTCGTTTGGAAAAACTTTATGAAAAATATAAAGATCGCGGTTTAGTCATACTTGGCGTCCCCTCAAATGATTTCGGGAGCCAGGAGCCAGGAACTGAACAAGAAATTGCAAATTTTTGCCAGGTCAATTACGGAGTTACTTTTCCCATGGCTGCTAAAGAAGTAGTTTCAGGAAAAAATGCCCATCCATTTTATTTATGGGCTAGAAAGGAATTAGGATTTGGCACAGCACCAAAATGGAATTTTCATAAGTACCTTATCAATCGAAAAGGCGAGCTTATTGACTATTTCTACTCAACGACATCCCCTGAAGCAGGGAGGCTAGTTAAAGTGGTTGAACAAGCACTTGACGAAAAAGCGTAGTTAAAAGAAAAGGATAAGAAATGTAGCCTGGGTGCAGCGTAGCGGAACCCGGGATTAAAATGCGATTATATTCCTGGGTTCCGCTACGCTGCACCCAGGCTACATATTGACAGCTAGGCAGTATCATACCCCCCGGCAACAGCGTTATATACTTGCACAATACTATCGAGTAATTGCGCTTTTTCCTGGATTAAACTCAACTTGCTTCGATCCCGATTTATTTTGGCATTGATGACATTGCGATAATCTTTTGCTCCAGCTTTATATTGAGCTAATGCAATATCATATGCTTTTTGTGCTGCCAAATACGCTTTTTGAGTTTGTACATACGCTAAGTTATTTTTCTGCTCATTTGTAAGCGAGTCATCTACATCTGCGAATACAGAATGAAGGGTTTCCAGATAGTCATAATAGATTGCTTTGAATCCGGCTTTAGCAGATTTGATATTTTGATAGGAGCTGGCATTGAAAATTTTTGTCGAACCTGCGGCTTGCGCAACCCAAATATTAGTACTTAATTTTAAAAGATTAGTTAAATCAACAGAAGCTCCTCCAACCAACCCAGTCAAGTCAATCGTGGGGAAAAAAGCTGAATAAGCTACGCCAATTTGTGCTTGAGCCATTTTCAGATTATTTAAGGCAACCATGATGTCAGGACGATTTTTTAAAACCGATGAAGGTAACGATTTAGGAATGAGATGATTTAAGTTTAATGAAAGTAAGGTACGATGCGTAGCAATGGGTCCAGGATTTTGATTCAATAAGAGGTGAATGGTATTTTCACTTTGCGCAATGACACTTTCAATTTGGGGAATCCTTGCTTCTTCTTCAGCAATTTGTTGATCTACATTGGTGATTATAGCAATATCATTGGCACCTTTTTGGAATCGAACACGTTCGAGTTGACGTAGTTTCCGCAAGTCGCTCGCTAGGGATTTTTCTACTGCCAATTGTTCTCGTTGGCTTAAAAGCATAAAGTAGGCCCCGCTCATTTGACTAATAATCCCTAATTTTATTGACTGAGTTTGTGCCTCCTCTATGGCTAAAGAAGCTTTGGCTGCTTTAACATTGTTAATATTATTTAAGACGTTCAATGTGTATCCCGGAACAAATCCAGCATAATATCCTCTAAACTTCGGATTGGAAAAGTTTGAAAAGAAAGGATTATTCGCCAATTGTCCTCTTGGAGAAATATGAGTATTCCAAGTGCCGCCTGTAAAGCCGGTAGCAGTTGCATCAAGAGTTGGGATCCAGGCATATTGAGCCGCTTTAAGTTGTGCTTGTGCTTGCTCAATTGTTGCATAGGAGCTCCTAATCGAATCATTACATGCTAGAGCCTGAGAAATAAGCCCGTTAAGCTGCGGATCCTTCAGTTTTTTCCACCATGCGACGCGACTTAAATCGGCTTTATTGTTGATGTATTTAACTCCACTGCGCGTACTTTTAGGATAATTTACTTTTTCATGAATAATACAGTTTTTGCAACATCCTCCAAGCAATATGGCAAATAGGTTAAGCAAGATAATTTTCAGTTTCATGATTTGGCCATTTAAAATAAAGTTATTAGGTCTTATTGACGAATTATCAGTAGATCCTAGTCGAGCTTTGTTCTAAATATTTTTCCTGTCAAAATAATCAAAATAAAGGCAATCAATAAAATAGGTAAAATATTAGGAACAATTTGGCTAAATGTATTGCCCTTCAGTAATATTCCACGTGCAATCCGGGTAAAATAGGTCATTGGCAGGCAATATCCCAAGAACTGCGCCCAAGTAGGCATCCCATAGAAAGAAAAAATATAACCTGATAAAAACATTGAAGGTAATTGAAAAAAGACACTAAGTTGCATTGCTTGCATAGGTAAACGTGCGATTGTAGAAAAAATCATGCCTACCATTAAATTAGCAATAAGAAACGGGGCTACGGCGATATAAAGCAACAAAATACTTCCTTCAGTAGGAATATGAATTAAAACCTTACCAAAAATTAAAATACTTGTAAGTTGCAAATAACCTAAAACAATGTAGGGGATTACTTTACCAAGAATGATTTCTAAAGGTTTTAATGGAGTACTTAACAGCATTTCCATTGTGCCGGTTTCTTTTTCAGAAGTGATGGCAGTCGAGGTCAGCATCACTAAAGTGAGAGTAAGTAATACTCCAATTAAACCAGGAACGATATTATAAGAACTTATATTCGATTCATTATAAAGTCTGTGGGTGGTGAGGTCGACGCTTCTTTTTGAATGCGTTGTGGATGAGAAACCTAAACCTTGTTTATTAAACCTATCCAGAGTTTGATTCAGGATGGGCAGAGCATTGCTGAGCGCACTCGCACTGCTTCCCGGATCTGAGCCATCGATTTCAACCAGTAATTGGGGGTTCTCATTACGAATATATTTACGGGTAAAATTTGGAGGGATGGTGAAAGCAAAGCTGATTTTTCCATTTGCGAAATCTTCATTCTTCTTATTTTCATCAAATCCTTCATGAATGACTTTAAAATATCCTGAAGCTTCAAGTGAGCTGACATAGCTTCGGGTTAATGGCGAATTATCATAACTAATAATGGTAGTGGGCAGATGTTTCGGATCGAATTCAATGGCAAAGCCAAAAAGGATCAGTAACATGATTGGTAAGATAACGAGCATCGCGATTGTGCCGCGATCACGGCTGACAAGAATAAATTCTTTACGTATTAAACCACCAAGACGAGCTAAAGATATTCCCTGTGATAGATTTTTATAGTTCATCGCATTAATCCGATAAAAACCTCTTCAAAAGAAGGAGTGACTTCTTTACTTGAACGATCACTGTTTTCTTGAATCACTTTTTTTAGTAATTGCTCATCGCGTGATGAAATGCGCAATTCATTATTTACAATTGAAGCCAATAATTTGGGATGTGCATCATGTATTTTTTCCATTAATGAATTTTGCTCTTTTCTATCGACTTCCAATAGATACGCTTTGACTTTTGATTGAGGAATTAAATCTTTTGTGCTGCCTGTATACAATAATTTCCCTAGATTAATATATGCTAAATCAGTGCACTTCTCAGCTTCATCCATATAATGGGTCGTCACTAAAATTGTGGTGCCATCGCGAGAGGATATTTTATGTAAATAATCCCAAAATTCTTTACGTGCCTTGGGATCAACACCTGCAGTTGGTTCATCCAAGAATAATAATTGCGGTTTATGAAGTAAACTACATGCCAGGGCCAAGCGCTGTTTCCATCCTCCTGATAAATTGCCTGCTTGTATTTTTTGATAGTCCTCTAAGCCAAGATCTTTGATGATGTTTTTTATTGCTTGAGCTGGATTTTTTACCTGAAAAATATCAGCAGTAAAGCGCAGATTTTCATAAGCAGTTAATCCCGTATAAAAACTGAATTTCTGGGGCATATAGCCTATATGTTTTTTGATTTCATCACTTTGAGTTTTAATGTCGTATCCAAGGCAATTTCCCTCACCATCGGTGGGAGTTAAAAGGCCGCAAATCATGCGAATGGTAGTCGTTTTACCGCTTCCGTTCGAACCAAGAAAGCCAAATATGGAGCCTTTTTCTACTTGTAGGCTAATATGATCCACAGCGACTTTTTCATCAAATTTTTTTGTTAGTTTTTTAACATCAATTGCAAAATCACTCATCAGCTAATTCCAATGTGACAGGTAGTCCAAGATGAGTTTTTTCTAAATCAGGAGAATCAATTTTTGCTTCGACTCGGAATACAAGACGTTGACGTTCCTCACGGGAATAAATGATAGGAGGAGTAAATTCAGCAATATTTGAAATATAGAAAATATGCCCCGTAGCAAAATTCTCATTTTTATCTGTCTTAATCTTAACGTGTTCATTAAGGCGCAGTTTAGAAAGTTCTACCTCGGGAACAAAAAATACCGCTTTAATATTATTTCTGGTAATCAATGAAAGAACAGGGGAGCCTGCTTGGACAAACTCACCTGGTTTATGATACGTATCAAATATAATTCCCCGGTCTGGTGCAAAATTTTCTTTGCGGGTTACCTGCCATTTTTTATCGCTTGTTTCAATCTGATTGTTGTGGATTTTAACATCGACGTCAGTAAGTTGATCTTTGGAAATCTTTAAATCTCTTTGTGCCGCATCCAGATCACTTTGGCTTGCTGCATTTTGTTGTCGCATTCCCTGGACACGACGATAATTGATTTCATTGTAGTTGAGTTGGGTCAAAATTTGTTGGCGCTGAGCAAGCAGATTTTGTTTGCTTAGCTCACTCATTCGTACATTATAAAGTTCACTGGTTTGTTCGAGTTTAAATAAGAATTGCTCGCTTTTGACTGACTGTCCCCGTAATACGGCGAGATCAGCCAGGCGTCCACCAAAATCCGAAGACAAATAGACGAGATCGGCATCAACATATCCACTAAAAGACCTATTTTCTTTTTCGCAGGCTGCGAGCAGTAAAATAGTCAACCAAACGATCACCAACTTATACATTTCAAACCCATCCTGAGCTTTATTATTTTACTGTGGAAGAACAGCAGATATGCAATTGAAGCAATTAAGCTATGTATATTAAGCTCAAGAACCCTGTGTGTCAAAAGAGTTATTAGACTTCTATTCAATGATGCATTCTTAATGAGAAGAGTATTTTTCCTATACAATTTTAAAGATACTATTTGATCTTATTCGAGTAAGATGTTAAACAACAATCCGATATCAACCCCTGTTTTAAAAACAAAGGAGTATCTAATGAATTTTAAGTCGTTCTTTTGTGTCACAATTGCAGCATCCTCTTTATTGGCTCAATCTGTTTTTGCTGAGCAAAAAACAGTTACTTATAAAAATGAAAGAGGATCAATTTTAGAACTCGATATTTTGCCAGATAATAAAGTTGAGGGCTATTTCACCACTGCTGTTGCCTCCAAAACGTGTCCACAAGCCATAAATCAAAAAAGACCGATTACCGGTTATATGGTAGGAAATGCACTATCTTTTAGCGTAGTTTATCCAATGTGTGAGTCTGTATTGAGTATTAGTGGGCATTTTGATAAAAATCAACAAGCGATTGATACCATTTCCATACTCAATAAGCAGGCAAGCGACATTGCTCATGAAGGACCAGGAGCTCGTTTTATTGGTCATGATTCCTATAAAAAAATGGGATAAATCATAGAATAGCCTGGGCCATAGTATGCATTTGTTCAGGCTTTGCATGAAAATTTAATCAAGACATTCTTCTTCGCTTTAAAATAGGTTATGACAGCTTCTAAACTTTCTCTTCTGTTTGGCGAAGAAGTTTCCATATGCTTTTGAGCATGTTACATCACAAGCATATTCATTTGCGAATCAGGACGAACCACCTATAATTTATCAAAACAAATAAACTTAGTATGTCAATGAAATAGTATATGAAAATACATTGATGACTTTGCAGAAAAATAGAGGACGAAAATCGGAGAATGAGTTCATGTTATATAATATAAATTTTCTTCGATTGTACGCGATAATTTTTTTAGTTATCTACGAGAGGCATTATTTTTTTAGTTTATGTTACAAAAAAGGCGCGGGTATTACTACAGAGTTTGTTCCTTTTTACTTTAATTCAGAATGTTTCTATTGGGCTTTTTTCACAATATGCGCCACCTATTTGATTTTATTTTTTGTTACTGAATTGGGAAGATATCTTTCTGCCCTCATTTTAAGAAAAAAACATCTTGGTTTTGTAGTCAATATCACAATTGTTATCGTGACTTCCTACTTATTGTATCTCTTGAAATTATTTACTCTTGTTACGTAGCGATAAATAAAAAGTAAAAAACTACGCCAGCTTGACACTGCGAAATATACTCTGTAACTCGAGAACGACCTTTTCTTTGGTTTGAGTGACTCCTATTACTAATAGAGTTTGGGCAATGTAATAGAGCAACATAATTAAAACAGTGATGGGTTTATTGTGCGATAGAATAAATAAGTCTAATGACAAAACAAAGTCAGAAAGTAAAAAAAGGCAGGCTCCGGTTCGCAGCAATAGCGATTGCTGTTTGACTTGAAAGGAACAAAATACCATTAAGGTCAGCAGGCATAAATAAACTGCTACCGGTATTTTCATTTCTCCCAGATAGGGGGATAAAAAGTAAAAGCTTATGAGCACAAATAATAAGATGGGTAAAAAGGCAAACAAATTCTTTCTTTGCAATTGCAGGCTCTTTAAAAATAAACTGATATAGCTGCAATGTGTCGCCATAAACGCCAAGATCCCTACGTGCACTGCCATTTTTATGGGAAGAGTCAAAAAAACATCGCCAATAAGTGAAAATCCTAAGGCAAGCAATAATAGGGGTTTTATGTGCTTTCCTGGATTGACTTGCAAGACAAAGAGCATTAGCAAAGCAATGGGAATAGGTTTGAGTAACGTGGTCAAAGGATACTGAATAAAGGAAAGTAACAAAAGATAAAGTATCATGCTGAGCAAAACGAATGGCATGGTTATTTTGAATGGCTGTCCTGGCATTAGAATTTCCTGATTATTCAACGATCTTAATAATTCCGAGTATACACTTTCTTTATTATTTTCCTTTAAATTTTTGTCTATTTAGGAAAATTATGGTTTAATAACGCTCTTTTTGTATTTTTTGTTGTCTAGTTATGAAAAAAATAATCTTGCTTCTACTTATTACTTCCCTCTTCTCAGTAGGGCATGCCAGTAAACTCAGTAAATTTTTGAAACAAATGGATGAAGAAGATAGAGCACGTCAGGAACGAGAGTGGCAGCAGGATATGAATTTTGGTGATTTTTCATTCCGTTTAGACAGACGATATACTGATGATCATGGACAACGTTGTCGAGATTATAAGTTTAGATCGCGCAGTAATCCTTTTCGCCATGGATATTATACTGTCTGTGATGAACGCTAGGCTCGCACCTGAATCCATAGGATGAAACGCTGAAAGAAATCTCCAGTCTTTTTCTATGTATCGCGCTTCATGCCTGTACGATCCCCACAAAATTCAAAGAAAGACTGTAGTGGGGGTCTGTGTTGTGGCATTTAGCTCAGAGAGTAGAGGTAATAAATTTTGAAACTGTTTTACTTTGAGAGAGATTCCTTTTTTGAGAGCTTCGCGCCCTAAATAGACCAGGGATAAAATGTTGGTGAATTTTGAAGAGTGAGCCTGAAAGGAAGATGCATATCCTTTACGCTTGGTAAAAATGCCAGCAAGCCAACAAGCAAAAGTAGAGATAGCAGCAATAAGCAGTAATATGCTCATTCTTTGAGGAGAACGAGAAAGACTTTCTTTCAATCCAAACCCATAACGAGTACATTTTGTATCACGAAAATTTTCTTCTATTTGCATGCGTTGCCGATAAATATTCACAGCGTATTCAGCGGTGTTTGTTGAGGTCAATGAAGTGACCAATAACCAAGGCTCATGATGAGCTCTAGTATATCGTTTACTCATTGCATCACGCCTACCTTTCTTGTATTGATTCACTCTATGACGACCTTTAGAGAGGCCTTTATAGAGTATAAAGTGAGCAGGGATTTGTTCTTTCTCTGTAAGAAGGCCCTGCCCCAAGTAGTTAGGTTTGGCTGTGGCTTGTTCATAATAGATATGACTTAATTGCCAAGTTGCTGTAGCCTCTAAATATATCGCATTCTTATGGCGTAATCGGCCTAAAAAATCCCAATCAAGCGCTCGAACATAGGAAAACCAAGGCGCTCTAAATCCCGCATCGGTAACAATAATAGGTTGTACAGAGCTCGGTAAAATAGCTTTTAGATTATTTAAAAATTCTTTATGAGTTTGATGGTTATTTTGTTTTTTCTGTGGATGACATTCTTCGTAAATCACAATCGAGCGTCCTTGCATCGACAAGGAGGCTCTCAATAAATAGAGTTTAGTCTGCGAACATATACAGCTCCAATCAACATGAATCCAGGGGCGTCTTTGTGCTGCTAGTAGATAATGACTCATTGTCCTATAAAATTCAATCGCTTCTTTTTGTAATCGCGTATTCCCTAATAAGCGGTCTATCCTTTTTATATTGCTGCGAGTCTTAACTTTAGTATGAGGCAAATGACGGCCAAGCGATGTCAGCGTTAATTTATTTACCTTAATTAACGTCGATGAAGCCATGATTAAATTGTGTAAGCGTGATTTATGAATAAAAGGTAATTCTTTTGCTAATGTTTTGTGTAATAATTGCATCAGGTGCATGACGTCGATCTCTTATTGTTGTGGAACTCTATTGGATCATAATCCGTCATGCACTTTCAATACCATTATTCCTATATTTCAATGCCTTAAACCAAATTTTTTTGTCTATCTCTCAGGCTTCATGCACGGTATGTAGGATAGCAAAGCGTATTCCTTACAAATTCTATTTTATGAATTGAAATGGAGAAATCCATTCCATATTCTACAATAACATCATATAGACCAAAATCTTGCTACAGCAATGCGACTCAATTTTAAGGATGCATTATGAGTAAGTCTATAATGATGTTTTTCCTGTTGGTATTTACTGCCTGTAATTATGCCAATATTGCCAATGATATTTTATTGAGCAGAACATCAGCGCAGAAAACACAAATACTAAGCGGTATTATCAATGCTGCAGGTGGAGCCTGTGCCCCTATTGAATCTTTTTATCAAGGAGTCGATCGCAATGATGCAGCATATTGGAATATCTTATGCGCAAATGGCCAGTCCTACGTGATTCAAATAGCAAATGATGCGGAAGGCACAACAACAATAATTCAATGCAGCGCCATGAAATCTTTAGGAGCCCAATGCTTTAAACGATTTGGCTATTAAATTGGGCACAAAATTCTCGCTCTCGGTATCAAATTGATTAATGGATAAATATTAATGGAGTTGCATGCGCGCTGACTGTATACTCAATTAAAAAAGGAATTAATTATTTTGTTTGAATCGAGAAGAAGGATTTTTTATGGAGCAAACAATAGAACATCGTGTTATTCATTTAATTGCAAGAACGCAGGAAATTGCGCCTGAAGAGATTGATTTGGATCAATCCATTGATCAAGTTGTTCCTAGTTCTCTGGATTTAGTTAATTTTTTCTTCGATTTGGAAGATGAATTTGATCTTGATATTCGTAATGATATAGGTAAGGAAAGAACAATCCGTGAAATTGCAATTGATATTAAAGAGTTAATCGCGAAAAAAAATTAAGCATCAACGCTCCTGCACACTTTAACCTGCCAAGCGGCTTCTATTCCTTACTTTTTTAAAAAGAGTACTCATGACCTCATAAAAGGTATAATTAAGTTATTCAACTAAGCACCATGTTGCATATTTCTTTATTGTTATTATGTAAAATAGAATTTAGAATGCCTTTTCATTTTTATTATGAGTGATCAAAATGGCATCAGTATTAGAGACTGTATTAGAGACTATCGGAATAAAAAAACAATCCACTTATACACCTATTCCTCAATTGGGTATCAACAGTGAATTAAATAAATTGCAATTGGAATCGCAAACGTATTTTACTATTGGTGGCGCTGCTCGGGCAGATGATAATACACTTGCCATTACAGCGAAACAGCATTTCCTAACAACCAATGCAGATCACACTGAATTTTTAAAACAATGTACTGAGCTGGTTAAAAAAAAATCAATGCAACTAAAAAGCATTGATCAAAAAATTATAGGAAGTGTGGTTTTTGGAGTCACAGCAACTGCTTTGTCTTTTCTTCCGGTAATCGGTTATATAGGTTGGCTAGGTTGGGCAGCCGCAGCATACTTTATCAATCAACGTGCTACTGCATATGCTGAGTATCATGAAGCATTAACGCTTTTAGTAGGTGCATGTAATTGGAGCCTTGGTGAAGGTCCTGATGAACGTCGGGACAAGGTTATCCGTAATTTAACAGAGAACAAGGCAATACGTGAGATGATGGCGGTACTTTATCCTGTTCTTACAGAAACTCAAGTAAGGCACTTGATTGCAAATGATATCGAAGAGGTATTTACTCAAGAGTTACACGAATACGAAAAAAGATTTCAAGTAGGTTTCAAGCCAGATGGATTTTTCTCTAAAAAAGACGATACGATTGCACTAAGTAAAAAGGGTGCCGAATTCAGCCGCTGCATTTATGGTTTCAATAAGGGTGGAGTTATGGATTTTCTTGATGCCATTGTATCCATCCTTCCTGATTTATATCGAGCAGCAGTACATGGTTGTCATCAACTGAAACATTGGTGGCAGGGAAAAACGCATGCGCAAGACTCGGAAGCAGAATCCCATGAACAGGAACACAAAGCTACTATTAAATAATACAGATACCCATTGCAAGCCCTGATATTTTTAATTAGGGCTTTAGTGTGGACATTGTTACTCGATCCTAGAACATCATTTTTTCATTCGAAAGGTACTGATTTTCGAATAAAGAATTTTCTCAAACATACTGCATTTATATTAGAATTGTTTTTTTATGCTATAGTTTTTTAAGGTAATTTTATAAGGAAGTTTTGCTGAATGCACAAGGAATACCAAGGGGTTGTTACACGATTTCTTAGGCAAGAGGAACGACTCATTTTATCTGAAGAAAAGGAAATGCCACGAGTTATTGAGGCGGAAGGCTCCACAGATGTTGCGTTTTTACAACAATTTCTTGCATCTAATTCCAAGCAGATTATTGAGGATATGGCCCATTATGGAGCGGTCCTTTTAAGAGGTTTTAATATCAGTACGGATGAGCAATTCGAAAAAATTATCTTGAGCATTCCAGAGTTTCGCGGGATCAGTGAAGCCTTTATGTCTGAAAATGGTCGAGTTCACGTGGATAATCTCCAGTTTGTTTTACATACTAATTCCGTTTATAAAACTGGGGGAACACTTTATCTTGGTGGATTTCATACCGAAAATTATTATTCTGCTGATGTCCCGAGTTATCTTTGTTTTTGTTGTTTTCAGCCCTCAGAATTAGGTGGTGAAACAGGTCTAATTAATACGCAAAAAATCTACGCTCATTTGCAAGATGAACTGAAGCAAAAATTAGAAAAGAATGCTTTTTTTGTTTGTAAATGGTCTGTAGCCGAGATCGCAGAACGATATCAAATTCCTCAGGATGCAGTAAAAAAAATATGTAAGAAATTCAATTTGCTGCTTGCAGGCGAGGAAGAGGAACAGTTTGTTTATATGTATAAGCCCAGTGTTTGGGAACACCCTTTTACTAAAGAAAAAGCATTGCAAATCAATATGCTTGAGCTACCTACGCTTAACTATGAGCTAAGAAAGTGCTTTATGAAAGACTATAAAGGAACGAGTTGGTTTTGGCATCGTTTTTTTTTGGAAATTGCCAACTTCCATTTTTAATTCAATAGAATCACTCGCAATTATTTTTATTTCTTTTTTTAATTCACCAAAGAACTCATATAAAATTTTACGCACAAAATTTTCCAATTTTAAAGCGAGCAGAAAAAGTACCTCCTCTTCCGCACATATGGTGAAAGTAGGCAGTTGTTTTAATGATAAAGAAGTTAAAGAGCTTGCTCAGCTCATGCGACACTATTATTCATCCTGTTTGTGGAAAAAAGGGGATATATTGCTCATTGATAATAAAAAAGTAATGCATGCGGGGATGCCAGGAATGGGGCCTCGATTGATTCGAGCTATGATTTGTAATCCTCTTGATGTGCACTGTTCTGCTGAATCAGGTTTTTTAGTGGCTAAAGAGCGAATGAGCGATACCATTGGCGCTTATATGGCTAGAGGCTTTTAGCAAAAAATGGATGTTGTCACTCCTGCGAAGATAGAAATCCATTCATGATTGAGCATAATGCCAGTATAAAAATGGATCCGCCTGCTCGGGGGATGACAAGTAAAATGAAACACTAAATATTCTTAGCTTGACGACCATGAGCGAGCACAAAAACCTCATCATAAAGCGAGAACAGCACGTGCGAGCTCTGCCCCCAGACGTGCATTATTTTTAATTAAAGCGATATTGGCAAGCAAACTTTTGCCTTGGGTCAGTTGGGCTACTTCGGCCAAGAGAAAAGGCGTTAATGCTTTTCCTGAAATATTATTTTGCTCCGCTTTTTGTATGGCATTCATGATTACTGGTTCAATCACTTCAAGCGGAATGTTAAATTCCGCAGGAATTGGATTGGTAATTAAGGCTCCTGAAGACATGCCGATATCCCAATGAGCTGTTACTATTTTAGCAAGGGTGGGTACGTCTTCTACCCAAGTTGATAACGAATACTGAGTCGAGTCAGTATAAAATGCAGGTAATACTTGCGTGCGATAACCAATAACAGGGACGCTCATTGTTTCTAAAAACTCTAAGGTACGGGGGAGGTCAAGGATGGCTTTTGCACCAGCACAAATAACTGCAATCGGTGTTCTTGAGATTTCAATTAAATCAGCAGAAATATCCTGAGCATCCCCTCGATGGACACCGCCAATTCCTCCTGTAGCGAATAATTTAATACCTGCTTTAGCAGCACAAAATAAGGTTGCAGCAACCGTGGTTCCAGCAGAATACTTGTTGGCTACTATAAAAGGCAAATCGCGTCGGCTTGCTTTTAAAACCTCTTTATTGCATGCAAATTGATGTAATTCATTTTCTGTTATACCGATCTTTATTTTTCCATCAATCACGGCAATTGTAGCTGGAGTGACATCGTATTCTCGAACAATATGTTCCACTGCCTGGGCTGTTTCATAATTATCAGGATAAGGCATGCCATGGGAAATAATCGTGGACTCTAACGCCAACACAGGTTTTTTATTTTCAAGAGCTGATTGTACTTCTGGAGAATAATCAAAAAATTGCTTCATCATCTGTTTCTCTTATTTTAATAAGCTGAATATTTTTTAGTGCTTCATAATGAATTTGTTTATTGACCGTATGACACGATTGCAGGGTTAAAGCAGCCATTGCAGCGCCGGTTTGACATGCATCAATGATTGGTTTTTCTTGTTTTAATTCATAAAGAATTCCAGCAATAAAAGCATCCCCTGCCCCGCTAACATCAATAATTGGCTCGCTAAGCAGTGCAGGGAAATGTTTTTGAATGGTTTCATTAACAATCACATAGCCGAATTTGCCCAAACTGATAATGCAATTTCTAACTCCTTTATCCAATAACACGTGACCTGCCTTGATGCAATCGGATACTGAATGAATCCGAATATGAGTCAATGCCTCTGCTTCAAAACGATCGGGTTTCAGTAGAAAAATATGTTCCAAACTCGCTGGAAGTTTTTTTGCTTTGACTACAGAAACAGGATCAATACATAGCTTAATATTTTGACTGCGTGCTATTTGAATCGCATATTCGATTATTTCTTGGGACAAATTAGTGTCCAGAAAAACAATTTCTTCATTACTCCATTCACTCCAAGATTGAGTGAACTGCGCGAAAGGAACATGATCAAAAATTTCCATGTCTGCTAAAGCAAGAAATAACTCCCCTTCATTATCAAGAATAACATCATAATGAGCAGTAGATTTGTCATGAAGTGTAAGAATATTTTGGATTTGGACATCCATGCTTTTCAAATTGGCTATTGCCTGTAATCCATAATTGTCCTGCCCAACCACACTGTAGAAATGCACATTATTCGTCAGCAAGGCAAGATTAAGCGCTACATTATGAGCAACGCCGCCAAAGGTATACGTGGAGGACACGGGATTGGAAGTTCCCAATTGCAATTGATGAATCGATGTTAGTTTTCGATCAACGGTTATCCCACCGATGCAAATTACTTTTCTATTCATTAATAGATTAATAAATAATTTAAGTAATGCATCATAGCATGGATCTAAAAATTAAAATAAATCAAAAATAGCTTATATTATAAGGTTATTGTTGTATTCCCATAATTACCAAACTCCAGACATCCATGAACCATGCAAGCCGTGGGGAATTCGGCGAGGCATCTTAATGCGAGCAATAGGATCATTCTCGAAATTTTGGGCATCTAATAAAACGAGCTCGCTTTGGTTTGAACGCTTATCGTATACAAATAACAGTAAATAACCGTCATCTTCTGATTTATGGGTTGCGGCTGGTGCAAAAACCGCCTCTCCTATTTCTGCATGAGGGCCAAAATCATAAATCCATGAGCGCTGATTCATTACATCATATTTTATTAGCGCATTAAAGGCTTGCTTGGCATTAAGATCAGCCGTTTTTGTCGGTGTATAAATAAATTGATGGGATAGACTGTTTTGCTCTTCCCTAATACGAGGAAATTCTACCAGCCGCTCATCTAATACAGCATGTTTCATCATTCCTGTTTCCAGATTAAGAACAGTTCGATTTAGTCTAGGAGGGACAGATTGCTTCTCTTCCTGTGTTAAAAGAACAATTTTTTCATGCCTAACGTAGTCAATAACAATTTCATGGTTTTGCTCATAAGCATTAGCAAAATGAAATACAAAAAACGCTTCGGTGTGAAACCATTTTATTTGTCCCCCTGAACGCGGCATAACACCGATACGTACACCGAGCTCAGGTCGCCAACTCAAAACAGCTCCGCCAGACATTATCTGTTGTATATCAAAGAGCACAGGACAGTCAAAAACAAGAACGTAATTCTTTGTTAAAATAAAATCATGAATCATAGAACAATAGGGTTTTTCAATATCCCATTTTTGCATAGTTCTTCCATGTTTATCCAATCGATAAAACGTTAAATAGGGTGGAATTAAAGCGTAATTGACAAACCACAACTCGCCATTTAGTGGATCTAATCGAGTATGAGCACAAACTTCTATGGCGTGTTGGTCTTGATAAGGCTTCCATTCACCAAGGGTATCCAACTGTGATGTCATGCGATATGCTGGTGCCGATTCACTGAGCGCCAGATAAATATCGTGGTAACGAATAATATGAATAAATGCGCCATTTTTTATGGCAATGGGCTCATCTTCAGGGCCTGCCCACTTAGGATCCATTGGTGCCGGGTGCAAAACGCCGCCATAGAGTGCTTTTCCCGCTTTTCGCTCTTTAAGTAACCCTTTGGTTTCAACAAATCGATTCCTGTACGCTGCTTTACCATTTGCAATATAAACAGCATGAATCATGCCGTCGCCATCGTATGGATAAGTATAGGAAATAGGCGGGAATTCCGGATTTGGGCCATTACGCATATAGATTCCCATTAAATCCTTAGGGATTTCACCTATTACTTCTAATTGATTCACGTTCAATTCATCGTGAACTGGAGCATAGTTTCCTGATAAATAAGGATTATTGGAATTATTCATGTGCTATTCTTTTCTGAAGTCGTTTTTAATATATAGCATAATCTATTGCTTGTGAGAAAAGCAGTTTATCAAATATAACTAAGGATAAATCATGGGACAATTAGTTGATGGTCAATGGTATGATGTTTGGTATGATACTTCTAAAACAGGAGGGGCATTCAAACGAGAACCTACACAATTTCACTCGGCAATTAGTAATGAGCCCAACACGCGTTTTCCTGCTGAAAAGGGCCGTTACCATTTGTATGTATCACTTGCTTGTCCGTGGGCGCATCGTACTTTAATCTTCAGAAAACTCAAAAAATTAGATGATTATATCGATGTCTCTATTGTGCACCCTCATATGCTTGAGTATGGTTGGGAATTTAAAAAAGGGATGGGAGCTACTGGAGATTCCCTTTATGAATTGCACTATTTATATGAGCTTTATATTAAAGCAGACAATAAATACAGTGGTAGAGTCACTGTACCTGTTCTGTGGGATAAAAAAGAAAAAACGATTGTTAATAATGAATCAGCAGAAATTATTCAACAGTTTAATCAGGCATTTAACCATTTAACAGGAGATAACCAAGATTTTTATCCAGAACCGCTGCGTGCAGAAATTGATGCGTTGAATGAGCGAATTTATAATGCTATTAATAATGGGGTTTATCGCTGTGGCTTTGCGACAACTCAGCAAGCCTATGAAGAGGCGTATATCCAATTATTTCTTTTGCTTTATGAACTGGATGTGCGCTTACGCCACCAAAAATATTTATTCGGGGAACAATTAACTGAGGCTGACTGGCGCTTATTTACGACGTTAATTCGTTTTGATGCCGTATATTACAGTCATTTCAAAACAAACCAGCAGCGAATAAGTGATTATAAGGGGCTACAACCTTATTTAGTACGGTTGTATCACCATCCAGGGATAAGTGAAACTGTAAACTTTTTACACATCAAACAACATTATTATTTTAGTCATAAGACCATAAACCCAACACAAATCGTACCTTTAGGACCAAAACTGAACTTTGATCAAAGTCCATCTAAGAGCTCATAGTGTAAGCTAAGCTGCTGGCAGCTGAATCTTATACACATCTCAGAAAAGCCAGCCAATTTTATACTGGCGCCCCGCCTTCATTACTTGTTCGCGGGGGTGTCCGCGAGGTATAGGCAGAGGTGCTCAAGAGACAGTTGTTTATCGTCAGGAATCTGTATGAGTGAATTTAAAAAACCTGGGTGCAGGCAACCAGGTTACATTGGTTGGGTTTTATTTATTTTTATGTTTCTTTTTAAGATCTTTTTTCACCCAATTAATTAATCCACCTTCAAGAAGCAATTCAATCTGACGTTTCGATAAGGTTTGTTGTACTTCCACTTCTTTGTCATTGATTTTTATTTTAAATGTCTCTTTGTCCAGAATGTCAGGCAATTTCTTGATTTCGACAATATCATTTAAGTCAATTGCATCATAATCTTTAGGATTTTTAAAAACTAAAGGTAAAATGCCGAAATTGATCAGATTTTGCCAATGAATGCGGGCAAAACTTTTAGCAATGACTATTCGTAGACCCAAATAACGGGGCGCTAAAGCTGCATGCTCTCGGCTAGAACCTTGCCCATAATTTTCTCCACCTATGATTACATGGCCTTTTTTATTTTTTTTTGCACGCTCAGCGTAGTCTGAATCGATATGAGTAAAAGTAAATTCACTAATTTTAGGAATATTACTCCGATAAGGTAGAACTTTAGCCCCAGCGGGGGAAATTTCATCCGTTGAAATATTATCCTCTACTTTGAGTAACACGGGTATTTTCAGTGAAGAAGGCAATGGTTCAAATTCAGGTAAAGTTACGATATTTGGTCCTTTCACTAATTTTATTTTTTTTGCTTCATCTAAAGGCAGGGGGCCTTCAAAGCAGGCATGATTTAAGATCCTTTTTTTGGGTATTTTTATTTTAGGATAAGGCATATCTAAAGTTGTAGGATCGGTAATTAATCCTGTTAATGCAGATGCTGCTGCAGTTTCAGGGCTACAAAGAAAAACCTTGTCTTCGTCAGTGCCTGAACGTCCGGGGAAATTTCTGGGTACGGTGCGTAAGCTGTTTTTTTCTGTTGCAGGGGCCTGCCCCATTCCAATGCATCCATTGCATCCTGCCTGATGAATGCGAGCACCTGCGTGAATCAAACTTCCTAAATGACCATCTCGTACTAATTCTTCTAAAATAGTCCGGGAAGTTGGATTAATATCAAATGACACGTTGGGGTGAACCGTTCGTCCTTTTACTATTTCGGCTGCAATCGCAAAGTCTCGATAACCAGGATTGGCTGAGGAGCCGATATAGGTTTGATAAACCTCTTGGCCTGCTATTTCGGCAACTGGAACCACATTTCCTGGGCTCGTAGGCTTCGCAATCAGTGGTATGAGATTGGATAAGTTGATTTCTGCATGTTCATCATAGGCTGTTTTTTTGTCTGCTTTTAATTCAATCCAGTCTTTTTCGCGGCCTTGACTTTGCAAGAACTCCTTGGTGATTTCATCTGAAGGAAATACTGTAGTAGTTGCTCCTAGCTCAGCGCCCATATTGGCAATCACATGGCGATCCATAGCGCTTAAGTGTTTTAAACCTTCCCCGTAATATTCAAAAATGTAGCCCACACCACCTTTTACATCATAACGACGTAACATTTCCAAAATAACATCTTTTGCACTTACCCATTTGGGCAGCGAGCCGGTTAGATGAATGCCCATAACTTTGGGCATTTTTATATACAATGGATAACCTGCTATTGCCATTGCGACTTCCAACCCTCCAGAACCAATAGCAATCATTCCCAGAGAACCCGCAGCACAGGTATGACTGTCTGATCCGGTTAGTGTTTTACCTGGTTTTCCAAAATTTTGCATATGTACCGCATGGCTGATGCCATTACCAGGCCGGCTAAAATAAAGACCAAAACGTCTTGCTGCACTTGCAAGAAAGAGATGATCATCAGGATTTTTATTGTCTTCTTGAATTAGGTTGTGGTCTACATATTGAACGGAAATTTCAGCTTGAGTTCGTTCAAGACCTATTGCTTCCAATTCAAGCATGACCAGGGTGCCTGTCGCGTCTTGACAAAGAGTTTGGTCTATTTTTAAGGCAATCTCTTTTCCTGGTTCCATTTCGCCTTCAAGAAGATGTGCTTTGATAATCTTTTCAGTAACATTCATCGCTATTTCCTCCATGAGAACAGCCTGATTGTTAAAATATAGCATAGTGGGATAAATTCATTCACAGAATAACGATTAAGGATAGCCCTGGATACTTTGTTACATCACGAAGTATGGACTAGACTTCAATGTGAAGGATCGTTTTGGAGGAATATGGCAATGAACTATGATGATCGCTATCAAGCAGGCCGTGTTCTAGTGGATTTGCTAAAGAATTATGCAAAGCGCACGGATGTCATTGTATTGGCACTACCTCGAGGAGGTGTCCCTGTAGGCTATGAAATTGCGCAGAAACTATCACTCCCGCTTGATATTTTTATTGTACGCAAGCTCGGTGTTCCTGGCCATGAAGAGTTAGCTATGGGTGCTATTGCCTCTGGAGGGATAACTGTTTTAAATGAAGAAATAGTTAACTTATTGCATATATCTACAGAATCGATTGATACAATTCAAAAATCTGAACAGGAAGAATTATTGCGGCGTGAACAGGTTTATCGTGGCAAGAAACCCTTTCCTGAGTTATCGGGGAAAACCATAATTCTTGTGGATGATGGCATTGCAACCGGTTATACCATGCGAGCAGCAATTGCCGCGTTGAAACAAAAAAAACCAGCAAAACTTATTGTCGCAATTCCAGTTGCTGCACGCTCGACCTGCGACGAAATTGCTCCATTAGTTGATGAGATCATTTGCCCAATGCGTCCGGTAAATTTTTATGCTGTAGGATTATGGTACAATGATTTTTCACAAACGACAGACGAAGAAGTGATGCAATTATTACAACAACACGAATAATCTTACGCGCAACTACATTTTATGCCGCAAGGTGGAGCGTGTTTGCACCTCAATCAGAGATAAATATTTTTCATTAATTTCATTGTATTTCTTCTCAATTTAAGTAGGGTATATTAACAATTCATCCATAGTCTACGTTTCGCGACGTGTTCGCGGGATCCAGGACATGGAGAATAAGGCGGCAATGTCTGATTATTAATCCAGATCGATCATGGATTTCGCGAACACGTCGCAGAACGTAGGTAGCAAAAAAGGGGCTAAGAGATGAATGATTTAACCAATAAAATTATTTTAATTACAGGGGCTTCCAGCGGAATTGGCCAGGCTTGTGCACGATTGTGTGCAAAGCATGGCGCTCGATTGATACTCAGTGCTCGACGTGGTGAACGCCTCGAGGTTTTGGCAAAAGAGTTGAGACAACAATATGGAGAAGAACATTACGTTTTACCTTTAGACGTATGCGACCATGAACAAGTTAAGAAACAATTAAGCTCGTTACCCAATCAATGGCGCTCTGTAGAGATCTTAATTAATAATGCAGGATTGGCATTGGATACTTTGCCTTTGCAACAGGGAATTGAAGCACATTGGGATGTCATGATTGATACCAATATTAAAGGGCTGCTTTATGTAAGTCGTACTTTGATTCCAGGTATGTTAGAACGAGGCCGTGGTCATATAGTGAATATCAGTTCTGTGGCGGGACATGAATGTTATCCAAACGGTAACGTTTATTGTGCAACAAAACATGCAGTACACGCTATTTCAAAATCGATGAGGCTGGATATGTTGGGCAGTCCGGTTCGTGTTACTGAAATCGCTCCAGGGGCAGTAGAAACTGAGTTTAGTGAAGTACGCTGGAATGATAAACAAAAAGCAAAAGAGTTTTACCAGGATTTTCAACCCTTATTGGCAGAGGATATAGCAGATGCCATTGTATATTGTATTACTCGTCCACAACATATGGATATCGAAGAAATGACGATTATGCCTACGGTGCAAGCTTCTGCAAATCATTTATTTAGAAATAAGAAATAAGTAAAGTTTGCGCAAAAAATACACACCCATGGTCTCAATGGTCTATTATTTACATATATAGGTAATGACTCTTCCTGACTGAACCATTTAATAACTTCAGATCGGGAGGTTGTTTTGGAGAGTGGTGTGCAAGCCTGTGCAGTTGATGGGAAGCCTTAAGCTCTGCATAAACCTCCACAGTGAATGATATAACAGGCTCAGAGGACGGGAAGTCGTTGCCTGTATTTCAGCAAGGAAATTAATAAAAAACAATCATTTTGATTAAAATATAATCATATTGTATACTTAATCTACCCAATTAGATTTGTAATAAGAGCCAGGAGGCTATTATGAAAAAACTAATTATTTCCGTAGTATTAAGTATTCCGTTTTTCTTAACTGCCTGGCCCGCTTTTGCGGCGTTCCCTTTGGCTCTTGAGAATCCAGCTCTAAGGACAGATGTCTCGTCCGCTAACAATAATTTATCCAAAGTAGCAAATTATGCTTATTGGCATCATGGGCACAGGTGGCATCATTGGAACAGATCGCACTGGCACAGATGGCATCACTGGCATTATTACTAATTTTTAAGATTCAGTCTATTAAGTATCAATGAATAGGAAGAGATCATGAACAGATTAATGCTTGCTGTAACGGTGTTAGGCACCATATCATTAGTAACAGGATGTGCTAGGGATCGAGTTTACTATACTCCAACCTATACTACTCCAGTTTATACTACCAAAACCTATACCAAGACTTACTATACCACTCCTGCTAAGACCAAGAAGACCTATTACCCTGCGGTGAAGACCTATTATACCCCGGGGTATTCTAAGACTTATTATACTCCAGCCTATAGTACTCCTGCTTACGTTTATAGTGTTAGTGGCTATCAAACCAGCCCTTATTGGGATATAGATTATTACAATGATAGCGATGCTTATTATTATGGCTATGACGATTTAGGTAATGTGGGTTATTGGGGTATGTATAATACGTATCAGGTTTATTAATTGAAAAACCTGCTTTCAACAGGTTCATAGAAAGATCCTCGTGGGGAGGCTGCGAGGATCCAATAAACCGCAGGTACTCAGCTTCTATCAGGGAGCGGCTGTATTTGGCACAACCTGCGCTCAAACCCAACCGTTCGAGTAAACATTAAGACGGTTGGGCGATTATTTGCCCTAGGAACATAATTTTTTAATTTTGAGTTACAGAGTTATCTGAAAATAATCTAAATTAAAATTCCTTAAACTTGAGGAATTACTCATCGTGTTATTCTTTCGCGCGAGAGACATATTCCCCTTTACGAGTATCTACTTTAATTAGCTCGCCAGTTTGTACGAATAAGGGCACACGCACTACAGCTCCGGTTTCTAAAGTGGCTGGTTTTCCACCGCCTCCAGAAGTATCACCTTTTAATCCAGGATCGGTTTCGGTAATTTCCAAAATCACAAAATTCGGTGGTGTAACTTGTATTGGCTCATTATTCCAAAGGGTGACGATACAAATATCTTGCTCTTTTAGCCATTGTGCTGCATCGGCAAGTACTTCTTTAGTCAACGCATATTGTTCAAAATTATCGGGAACCATAAAATGCCAGTGTTCGCCGTCGTTATAAAGATATTGCATTTCCATATCAACCACATCAGCAGAAGATATGGTCTCATTTGATTTGAGTGTGCGCTCTACCACTCGACCTGTTTTTAAGTTGCGAATTTTAATGCGAGTAAAGGCTTGCCCTTTTCCGGGCTTTACAAATTCACAATCGAGAATAGTACATGGGGCGTCATCAACCATTACTTTCAAGCCATTCTTTAATTCATTACTGCCATAAGTTGCCATTAGTGCTCCACAGTTGAGATTTTGCTCTGTTTTAGTTAAAGTTCGCACAGTTTATCAAGTCTGTGTAATTAATGCGAGATACCTCTTTAAGTTGGCAAAAAAATTTGGCGCAAGGTTTTGCTTCAGTTACTGAACTGTTAACTTTTCTGGAACTGCCTTCCTCTATTGGAAGTTTAGATGCTGAAAAGCAATTTCCGAGTCGTATTCCTCTAGGATTTGCCAAGCGCATGCAAAAAGGAAATCCTCGTGATCCTTTATTGCTGCAAGTTTTAGCTACTGAATCTGAATTACACGTCAAGGAAGGATTCAGTGTTGACCCCTTAGATGAGCGCAGTACTAATCCAATTCGAGGATTAATTCATAAGTATTACGGTCGTGTTTTGTTAACCCTGACCGGTGTTTGTGCGGTGAACTGTCGTTTTTGTTTTCGTAGACATTTTCCCTATCAAGATAATAATCCTGGCCGTAATGGCTTTAAAGCAATTTGTGATTATCTTGCGCAAGATACCAGTATCACAGAGGTGATTTTAAGCGGTGGAGATCCCTTGTTGGCATCTGATTTGGTACTCACTGATCTCATCAAGCAATTGGAAGATATTTCTCATCTGCATACTTTGCGTATTCATACACGAATTCCTGTGGTTTTTCCCGAAAGGATTGAGCAGGGCTTACTTTCATTATTAAAAACAACTCGATTGAACAAGGTGATTGTGCTGCATTGCAATCACGCACAGGAGCTGGATGATTCGGTGCGCCAGGTACTTAATGATTTACGGCAAATAGGATGCCATTTGCTAAATCAAACTGTTTTATTAGCAGGAATAAATGATGATGCTCATATTCTGGCTGATTTAAGCCAAGCTTTATTTGCATACGGTGTTCTACCTTATTATTTACATCGATTAGATAAAGTAGAAGGAGCGGCGCATTTTGATTTGCCTTTCACTAGAGTACAAAGTATTTATCAGCAATTACAACATCTTTTACCAGGATACTTATTGCCACGCTTAGTTTGTGAAGAGCCAGGAAAATTAAGTAAAACCCTATTAATTTAGATATACTTTTAACTGCATTTACTTTCTTTTTCGTAAAAAAATTACTGTAAAATAGCATGGGAAAATAAGCAATCCACGGCCTTGCTACAATCCTTTGGCTCCAGAAATACCTTTGAGTGTATCCTATGTTTCGGGAATATTTTGTTACCTATGTCTCAATAAGGACAATAGCCGAGGTATCGGCATCCAGCTAGCCTATCCTATAGGGTTTGCACAAGTAGGCGAATCTACGGTAATCGCTTTATAGCGTCGTTCCATTTCTTTCATTGCAAGAGTGAACTCAGGAAAAAATCGCCATCTTTCTTGTACAAAAATAGGAGTCAGATCTTTACAATTTCTCACCTTATTTACCAGCGGCTTTAAGCTTCCTAGCGTTTCCGGATCTAAGATATCTCCATTAACTTCCCTTTCTACAGATTGAAGATATTGCTCGAACTCCCATGTTAAGTAAGTAGCTCCCACATAAACAGTTTTTCCAAGTCTAGTTTCACAAGTATTTAATCGTTCGATTGTTATTTTTATAAAATTGATTATTGGCTCCATTGTATAACTATTTTTCACTGCTGGATCGGAGGAGTTCGGAGGTGCAATCTGAGGAACCGTTGAATTATTGGGCACTGCAGGAGCAAAAAAACGCAGCGATGGGGTATCCTGAGGAGCCGTTGCATGACTAGGCGCTGCGGCAGTAAAAAAACTCAACGATGGATTAATCTGAGGAATCGTTGAATTACTGGACGCTGCGGAAACGGAAGGCTCCATTGATGATTCAATCTGAGAAAAAGTCGAACTATCCTTCGTCTTAGCTTGATTCCCTATTTCTGAAAATTTTTCTCTCAAAGCTGAAATTATAGCAGCATCACCACGTTCAAACGCAATTACCAGGGAGTTACGACCAGATTTATCAACTTTCAGCAAATCAATTTTTGGATGTTTCAATAATTCTTTAACCACATCGATTTTGCCGTCTTTTATAGCTTGATGAAGTGGTAGCTCCAATTCACCCTTCTCATTCACATCAATTTTAGGGTGTTTTAGTAATTCCTGTATCATGTCGATACGATTATAATTTATGGCGAGAATCAACGCAGTGTTACGACGGATGAGGCCTGGTGAATGACTAAAATTTACATCTAAATTTTCATTTTTACATAACTCTTTCACGATATTTAGATGGCCAGAGCAAATTGCAGATTTTAAAGGCGTATCATCAAAATTACCTGGTCTAGAGATATCAATTTTATTATGATTTAATAACTCATCTACGATATCAAAGTCGCCTCTCTCTATAGCGAAAATCAATGCCGTTTTGCGTTCATTACCACCAAAAAGAGCATTGGATTTATACGTATTGATATCTATAAATGGCGACTTAAGTAGTTCATGAAAAATGTCTTTACGCCCAATTTTTACAGCAAGCGCTAAGGTACCATTTTGATTTACATTGATTTTAGATGGATGTTTTAATAATTCTTGCACCACCTCAAGATGGCCATTTGCTACCGCAGCAAATAGGGGTGAACAAAGATAACTTTTTTCTGGGGCTATTTGCGGATGATTCATGAATGCAGCCACAATCTCGGGGTAACCAAGACATGCTGCATATAATAAGGGGGTGTCCAATAGATTATTTGCTTTATTTACATTAGTTTCAGGTTGCTTTAATAATTCTTGTACTACTTCTTTATGGCCGCGCATTGCAGCAACAAGTAAAGGGGTATTATTAAAAGAATCAGTTGCATTGACGTTTTTATTTTCAATAATTGATAGGAAGGAGGCGGTCGATACAGCCTCTAATTCTTTCCAAAAACCTGAAAGTTTTTCGGCGGGCTCATCGGTAAAAACGCTCAGAGACAAATGAAATATCTCATTTTCAGTAAATGCTTTGGCTATCCTTCTTGCGGCAGTCTGGATAGAATCGCAAGTTCTTAGATCAGAATGATTAGTTAATGTCCAGGTATTGGTCTGATTATTATAAAAAACATGAATGGCATGCGTTCCGGAATCCATTACTATACCAAATGATAACTGCTCTTTTTGACTCGCTGATTGTATTTTTTCTAAAAATTGTTGCAGCGATGGCGCATTATTTAGTGTTGTATCAGAAAGAAAGAATTTTTTAGGCTCATTGAGTGGAGAAATTTCTTTATCGCTGGAAGCAATATCGTACATAAAAGATTCTAATTTTTGCGTATCTTTTTGATGAAATTTTTCTCCATATAGTTCTAAAAAATTCTGAATTTCATCAGGCTTATAGTGCATCCATACTTGGAAAAAGAACGCCTCTATGGTTAAGAGAATTTCTTCGTCTTTAGTCAATAGCGTCTTTGAGAGAATCTCTTCTTCTCTGGACGATGGCTTATTTAAAGGCTTTGAACTTAATAAGGCAGCGTGTTTTTTTGCAGCATCTAGCAAAGAAGCGAGCTGATTTGAGCCCAGGTTCTCAAGGTAATCCATCCTTTCTTTAAATTTCTCATACTGACCACATCGACGTGCTCTCTCTGCCATTAAGGCAAGTCCCACACAAACTCCCCCTTGATTGGTTGGGAAATTTAACTCAGCCATCAATTCGATAATAGAAGCCATAATTACACCTTAACTATTTACAAATATATTGGTGTAATTTTGAACAATTAAGATTAGGTTGGTATTAAATGATCTACGCAAAATTGCACAATTGATAAAATAAGAATGTTTTTTTGATACAAATAACTTTTCATAAAAATATTAGCATTGCTGGCATCGCCGAAAATAGGGAAGAGGGGGAGTAAAGATCCAGATAAATAAACGGTATCCTGAATTAACCCAGTATTTATGGATTCCTGCTCCGCCATCTAAATCTTGTGAGGATCAAAATTACGATAATAGGTTAGTATTGATACATGTCAAAGCAGCAATTCCTGAATTTATTTACTTTGATGCGCTATATGTTAAAGAATCGGTAGAAGAAAGTCATAAAACAAATGAAAGGAATATACAAAAAACTTAAAAATTTAGGGATTAATGAAAGTCTTATTAATAAGCTTAAAACTAGAAAAATTGCTATTTTTGATGATGTTTTAACTACGGGTACAACATTTTTAGTTTGTGAAGAGCCAATTAGGTAAAACCCTATTAATTTAGATATACTTTGAACTGCATTTACTTTCTTTTTCGTAAAAAAATTACTGTAAAATAGCGTTTATCCAACATGGAAAAAATTTAAGAGTAAAGAATGAAAAAATTACCTATCTTAAGCATGGGCGATTCAGTTGAAATTATTGCACCTGCGTCACGCAGTTCAGACAGTCAATTGATTGGATTAAAAGAATTATTAGAGTCTTGGGAATTAAACTGCGTTGTTCAGAAGGATATTTTTGCTCCCGATTTATTATGTGCGAATACGGATGAAATGCGTTTCGCCCACCTTAAAAATGCTCTACAGAATCCTAAAACAAAAGCCGTAATTTGTGTGCGTGGTGGTTATGGCTCCACGCGCTTAATCCCCAAATTAGCAGAAATTCATCCCCCGGATGAGGCCAAAATATTTATTGGCATAAGCGATGTCACTTGCCTTCATCTTTATTTACAACAACATTGGGGTTGGCCAACAATTCATGGTGCTGCTGCCCCTGATAAATTTTCTAAAGAGACGATTGCTGCGATGAAGTCAATTTTATTTGGGGATGCGCCGGTTCAATTTAGCGGATTAATTCCATTGAACAAGCCTGCGCAAAAAGAAGGCTTTATTAAATCCCAGGTAACTGGTGGCAACTTAGCAATAATTCAGTCAGGAGTGGGAACCTGTTGGCAAATGGATGGTCGAGACAAAATTATTTTGCTCGAAGAAATTGGTGAGCGAGGATACCGTGTTGATCGCATGCTGGAACATCTAAAGCAAGCAGGTCTCTTTTCACATGCTGCTGCAATCATATTGGGGGATTTTCTCGAGGGAAATGAACCTAATGGTTCCTCTTTAATCGAGCCAGTCTTACAACGTTTTGCTGAAAACAGCCCGATTCCAGTACTAAGAATCGCAGGAATAGGACATGGATCCATTAATTTTCCTATTCCTTTTGGAACGGAGGTGCATTTACAATTAGGTGAGAATGCCCAATTAACTTGCTTTCGCTAGGAAGGTAGTTCGGTATGAGTTCGATGGACTTATACTGGGTTACTTCTTTCAGATTACTTTTAAATTTTAGGATTTTTTAAAAATTATTTATACATCGCTGATACTTTTATCCTGAATTTTTCATGGTAGATTGAGTCTCAGACTGGCATTGATATTCTGTTGATCATAAATTTGCCTCTATGTTAAAATTACTTTCATTTATGAGGGAAAGTACTTCATTCTATGCAAGCCAACTCAGAAGAATGTGCAGATAAGTTTATTCAGGTAATGGGAAGGATGAAATGGAGAGTATTTGTCAGAACAGATAATAATGAATCTGTATATCAAAGCCATTATGAGCGATATAATGCAAGTCCTGCTTCTCATATGAATTTGATAGTTTCTGACCCTCCCAAAAATGCTTTTATTAATTCCGGTTATTTAAGTACGTTTGAATTTAATGGCAATACAGGGCTTAAGGCTACCAATTCTTATTTAAATTTTTCTAAAGTTCATTTTATTTTTATACCCGAGGTTCTTTGTGATGAAATTCATTTGACAGGAGGGACTTTCGGTTTTGAGAAAATTGACGAAATTGCTTATCCACGCCAAGTAATAGGTACTTCTTGGGATATCCCTATGCGTCATCAATATATTCCACAAACTTTTAATACTGAAGGAATGTCCATAGCATTGAAACCCGGAGATGCACGCGATAATTGTGAAGTATTGTTGGGAGGAAATTGGCAAGACTACGCCGTCTGTGTCACTTTGTCCAAGCAGCAGGCTCTGGTTCTTGCGAAAAGCAACCATACAGACGAGCGCGCGCTTTTTGCAGATTTGAAAAAATATAATCCCTATTTTGTTGTTTCCCAAACTCTTCAACAATATGAGGCAAAAATAAGGTTAGGAATAATTGCCAAACAACTGCAAGAATGGTGGAAAGAGCCAGATGTGGAGCGACAACTTTTGTGTTTTCTTTATGCGGCGACTCGGGATAAGCCTTATGTGGAGCCGACTCCTGAAATTGATGTTGGTATGCTCGCTTTGTTGCTCGATATTGCTATAAAAATAGAAGTGCTTAGGGAGAGAACTCCCTCTTTGCTAGACTATTTAAGCGTAGTGCAAAATTTATTTATCTATACAGAAACCCAGTTAATTTCCTATAGTCCAGGATTTTACAACACTGTATTAAATTTTTTAAAGAGTCAACTAAAACAATTAGTATTTTTGCATAATCTTGAAGAGATCGACTCTCTGGAAATTGAGAAAAAAATACCTAGGTTGAAATTACTTAATGAAATTTTAATTGCTGAGAAAAACTTTTGGCAATGTATTAGTGATTGTGATCGATTTAATTTTAATCCATCAGAACTAATAACAATCAAAGGTGAGCTACTTACTTTAATTAAAAGCTCTTATGCCGATAACTCATTCCTTTCAGAAGAAAAATTAGACGTTAAACTCGGAAAAATATCCGAAGCTTCAAAACAGATAAAAGCAAGATTAGCTGAATTTTTAGATAGAGATTACATTCTAAACAGTGGACTACAATTATTGGCCCACACGAAATTCAGTCAAGCGAAAGGACAATCATTTATTTATTGCATGGGTGAGTGGTTTAATGTATGGGCCAGGAGAATTTCTGGAATTTCCTTTTCACCTCAAGTATTACATCAGCAGGCAAAATGCTGTGAGCAGATAAAAAATAATTTAATCTTGTTACAAGAATTCTACGATACATACAAAAATGGCCAATTCGTGAATAAAAATTTTCTAAATGAATTTGATAAGCAGGTTATTGATACAATTAATGAAGTTAAGAGCGTATTAGAACCCCCTTCATTGGATATTGGTCGATATCTATCTGAAAGAACAACGCAGCTAGTCGCTTTAATGGGTACACAGATTACTCAACGAGGAGGCACTTTTTACATAGCACCTATAACGAGGCACTTGGACTGTTTAAATAGCATTCGAAAACCTGAGTCTGCGGTGTCAGTATATAGAGTCAAATAGCAGCAGCTCCTGTGTGTCCCCATAGTAATTCGTGATATTCGCTAGGGGATGAAGAGGCAAAATGAATTGAAAAGATGATAATCGCTAAATAACCTGCTCCTCATCTTGATAGAGCTTAATAAGTTTTTCCTGGGCACAATTATTTCCTTGAGTTACAGGCTTATAGCTGCCATCACTTTGCATTTCCCATGTGTTACTGTTGTCTTTGAGATAGTTTTTAATGATTTCTTGTTTGATTCGTTTTTTGCAATTTTCATCAAGAATTGGAAACATAATTTCAATACGATGGTACAAATTTCTTTCCATGAGATCAGCACTAGAACAAAAATAATATTCTTCTTCATGAAGGCGGAAGTAGAATACCCGATGATGTTCTAGAAATCGTCCAATATAGGAAAGCACGCGTATATTTTCTGAAATACCAGGTATTCCAGGTTTGAGGCAACATACGCCACGCACAAGCAAATTTATTTTAACTCCTGCTTGTGACGCTTTATATAAAGCTTGAATTATAGTTTTATCAGCTAATCCATTTACTTTGAGGAGAATTTCTGTGTCTCCTTTTTTTAATGCGGCAGCAGTGCATTGTTCAATATATTGCAACAGCGTTTTTTGTAACGTAAAAGGTGAGTGGCTTAACGCTTTGAGTTTAACTACTTTGCCAAGGCCGGTTAACTGTTGAAAAATGATTTGAATATCGGAGGTGATAGTAGGCTCACAAGTTAATAAACCTAAATCAGTGTAACGTTTTGCGGTGTATTCATGATAGTTTCCCGTACTTAAATGTACGTAACGTTTTAGTTTCCCGTGAGCGCGTCTGACCACCAGGGTCATTTTGGCATGAGTTTTATACCCTACAACACCATACAGCACTAGAATTCCTGCGGCATGCAAACGATTTGCCAATTTCAGATTGGATTCTTCATCAAAACGAGCCCTTAATTCAATAACGGCAGTAACCTCTTTCCCTGAATGAGCAGCATCCACTAAAGCGTCAACCATTACTGATTGCGAGCGAGTACGATATAAAGTTTGACTAATCGCCAGGACATTGGGATCACTCGCAGCCTGTCTTACAAAATCAATAACTACTTCAAAGCTTTGATAAGGGTGATGGAGTAGAATATCTTGTTCGTCAATGACATTAAATAAATTACGTTCTGACTTGGGAAAGTGGGGATACTGCGCTATAAAAGGTGGGTAATTCAAATCCGGTCGATCAATGCTGTTAATCGCCGTTAAATGGCGTTGAATGTTAACTGGTCCATCACAATAATAAGTATCTTCATGACGTAAATGGTATTTTTGCAATAAAAAATCAACAATTTTTTCTGGGCAATTCTTTTCAATTTCGAGTCGAACTACATGACCATAATGACGGGAAAAAATCTCGCGTTGTACGGCTTTGGCCAAATCATCAATTTCTTCTTCCCGCAAAAACAGATCGCTATTTCGAGTAAGACGAAAAGAATAACAGCCGCTAATCTCCATTCCCGGGAATAAACTATTGACATGGGTAGTAATAATTGAGGAGAGATGAACAAAATAATGAGCATCGCCACATAATTCTGAAGGCAAATGAATAACCCTGGGAATCGATCTTGGCGCATGTACTACTGCATAATTAATGTTTCGATCAAAAGCATCTTTACCACTTAAAGAAATAATAAAGTTTAAGCTTTTATTAATCAGTTGCGGTAACGGATGCGCCAAATCAAGAGCAATTGGGCTAATGACGGGTTGAATCTCATGTTTAAAATAGTGCTTTGCCCATAAGTGGATGTCGTCGGTCCATTTGTCGGTATCAAGAAAGTGAATATTTTCCTTACCCAATGCCGGGAGAAGTTGTTTATTAAATATGGAGTACAGTTGATCTATGAGCTTATGTGTTTTTTGGCTGATCTGACTAAATGCTTCATCAGGACGTAAACCATCAATCGTTAATTTTCCTGAAGAGAGAGCAATTTTTTCTTTAAGCCCTGCAACGCGTATTTCAAAAAATTCATCAAGGTTACTGCTGCAGATACTAAGAAAACGCATTCTCTCTAGTAAAGGCACACGTTCATCATTAGCCAACATAAGAACTCTCTGGTTAAATGCAATAATAGAAAATTCTCGATTGATATAATATTCTGGATTATCCAACACAGTTTCCAAGGGAGTAACTCCATTTATTTTTTATATAGTAGGGGGCATGTTACTATTTTAGACCTTAACGAACCAGAAAAAAACACACGGCTATAAAACCTATAAAACCATAAAAGGGTGATAAATTCCAAAAAGTTAAAGCGAGAAAAAATACAAAACAACACAATGCAATTGGAATAGAAAAATACATACCAACGACACCTTGAGCAACTGAATAACTGGCTGCAGCAAGTAACGCCAATGCACCATATTGTACGCCAATCATTATTTTTCGCATTCCAGGTCCATTATGACTGGTCAGCCATTGATAACCTGCTATGGCCATTAATAATCCTGGTAAATTAAGACTAAGAACAGCAAGAACCAAACCAGTCATTCCGGCGGCTTTATATCCTATAAGGGCAGATAATTTGACTCCGGTTAATCCTGGAAAAATAAAAGTTGAACCAACCATGGCAATAAATTCTTCTTGTCCAATCCACTGTCGATATTCAACCGCCTCATATTCCAATAGTTTTAACATGGAATTACCTCCTCCCAGGGAAATAAGACCAATTTTTCCAAAGCTTAGAATAATCGCGAACAGGGTATTTATCATAATTGCAGTAAATTTTTCAGGAAAGTTACATATTCGCAGGAAATGGGCTCATCCAGCAAGTGCTTGGAAATCATCTCTACGAGACGCAGGGACCTTCCTTCAATACATACGCTAAAATAAATTTTTTGGCGTACTTCAAGACGGGCAAGCTCAATTTTCACTTTGGGCTTTGTTGGACATTTATAGATAAGTGCGTCTTTTTTAACGGAAACTTCGATACCTTCTTGTTCAACCTGTTGCATTATCTCCTGTAACTCTGGAGGAGTGGGTTGGTCTTGAGTTCGTTCAAGGATTATTTTGGGCCCATAACCAACAGCATGGTTTGTTTGTTTGAGTAATGGCTTATAAAGCAACTGATCTCGGCGTTTCTTGATGTTGTAGTTTTGATTAAGCAGCAAATAATAATCGTCTTCCCGATGTTTCTGTTTATAATTCGCTAATTCGAGTAATGAATTATCAATTGTATTTAAAATAATCGGTTCATTATCCGACCAAAAATAACGAATCTCCCATTTTAATTGTTCGTCTTTTTTATCCACCAAATCAGCTAAGGGTAAGCTTGCTTTTGGGGTAAATTCGAAATTCCAGGCTAGGCGTTGGTTCGTACTCAATTGCTACTCACAAAATAAAGAGTATATACTACAGCTTTATTATGCAAAGCAAGGGAAGGTATTGATATTATGGCTATTCTGTTCTTTTTAGTATATTTGATATTTACCCTAATTGTTCTTTATAGGGCAATGAACCCATTAGTTTGGGAATTGGGAAGTGTCTTTTATTTAATTGTAGCTACATTTGCTATTGGCTTACCTTGGGTTATTGGCTTTTTACTCTGGCTTGTGATTATTGCGGCCTTGCTCGTAGTGTATCTCGAACCCTTACGTACAGTGATTGCGGATTATCTTTATAAGAAAGCCGGTAAGTCGATCCCTAAGTTGTCAAAAACCGAAGAAGAGGCGCTTAATGCAGGTGATACCTGGTTAGAACAAGATATTTTTACCGGGAAACCAGATTGGGAGCGATTAGCGAACGTCTATACGGAGCTTACTGGCGAAGAACAATTATTTCTTAAGAATGAAACCCATACCTTATGCAGCATGATTGATGAGTGGGAAATTAGCCAAACACGTGATTTACCTGAACAGGTTTGGACGTACATGAAGGAAAATGGATTTTTTGGTTTGGTGATCCCTAAAGAATATGGGGGTAAGGGATTTTCAGCGCGCGCACACTCTGATGTAGTCATGAAAATATCCAGTCGTTCAGGTGTTGCTGCAGTAACTGTTATGGTACCTAATTCATTGGGTCCTGGTGAATTAATCAATTATTATGGTACAGAGGAACAAAAAAATCATTATCTGCCCCGTCTTGCAAAAGGCATTGATATTCCCTGTTTTGCCTTAACTGAACCTGGTGCAGGCAGTGATGCAACCTCCATTCAATCAACTGCGATCGTCATGAAGAAGAAAGTTGATGGGAAAATGGTACTCGGATTGAACATTACTTTAGACAAACGTTGGATTACTTTAGCGCCAGTAGCAACGTTGATTGGTCTTGCAGTCAATGTGAAAGATCCCGATGGCTTATTGCAGGGGGAAGGCGAAGAAGGGATTACTTGTGTGTTGATTCCACGCGATACCAAAAATCTGGAAATTGGCAACCGCCATTTACCTTCTGATCAACCGTTTATGAATGGAACTATTCGTGGGAAAGATATTTTTGTGCCCATAACAACAGTGATTGGTGGTCAGAAACGAATAGGTAGTGGATGGCAAATGTTGGTTGAATGCCTCTCCATTGGCCGTTCGATTTCTTTACCTGCACTTGGCGCTGGTTCTTCCTCTTCTTGCTATCTCGCAACCAGTGCTTTTGCGCGTGCACGCTGCCAATTTAATGTAGAAATTGGTCAATTTGAAGGAATTGAAGAAAAACTTGCAGAGATCGCGGGTTTAAATTATTTAATTAATGCAAATCGATTACTGACGGTTGCTGCTGTAAATGAGCATAAAAAGCCTTCCGTAGCTTCTGCAATTGCTAAATATTTTAATACTGAACTGGCACGATCAGTGGTTAATGCATCTATGGATGTGCATGCAGGACGTGCTGTAGTAGTGGGACCACGGAATTATTTAACTAATTTTTATAACGGGGTTCCTATTTCCATTACGGTGGAAGGGGCAAATGTAATGTCACGAAACTTGTTAATTTTTGGCCAAGGCTCGATGGCATGCCACCCATACATACGTCATGAGTTTTACGCTATTTCCAACCAGGATAAAACAGCTTTTAGAGAAGTTATCTGGAAACATATCCAATATTTCATGCAAAATTTTGCCAAAGCAATTTGTTCTGGATGGACTGGTGGACTATTTATTAGTGCACCCAAGCAAAAAATGAAACGTGAGTACAAACGGCTGGCACGCCTGAGTCACGCTTATGCCTGGCTTGCAGATTTATCTTTGATTGTGTTGGGAGGCGATTTAAAACGCAAAGAACGCCTCTCAGCACGTCTTGCTGATGGAATGTCTTATCTTTACATGGCAATGGCCGTTTTACGTAATGTGCAATTGAATAATGAAAATCCTGATGATTTATTACATGCTCGATGGGCAGTGTCCTATTGTTTTTATCACGCACAAAAAGCAATGATCGCATTGTGTTATAACTTCCCCTCCAGATTTTTGGGTGGGCTCGCCCGTATATTGGCATTTCCTTTGGGGCAGACTATGCGCTATCCCACCGATAAGTTAGAGCAAAAATTAGCGCGTTTGATGACCACAAATAATCAATATCGTAATCGGTTGAAGGATATCGTGTACCTAAGCGGTGATCCCAAGCAACCAATAGATAGAGTGGAGCATGCCTTACAGCAAATCATTCAAACAGACGATCTTATCAAAAAGACAGGTGACTTAAGACGCGTTAAATTTGGTAAATTAAAGGATAAATTAAAAGAGAAGGTTGAAAAAAATGAATTAACCCAACAGGAAATGGATGCGTTACTTGCAACGGAAGCTGCACGATGGGATGCCATTTTAGTTGATGAGTTCACTTTTGAGTCCATGAAAAAGCAATCGTTTAACTCAGTGATTGATGAGATTAAATCACCATTTATGCATGGAGATGCTTCTTCTTAGAAGCACTCCCATAATGGCGGAGGTTTTTTAGTCTTGGAAGTGTGTGGTGTCTTTCAGGGGCGATAGCAAAAGGATACAATTTGTTTATTTTCTTGTATTTTACAAACTTTTAACGGGTAAGCTAAAAAGCTGTTTTCCCGTACACAACGTCAGTTTGCTATAATAAAGTCAATACATTAAGACGAATTCGTGAGAGAGATTAATTTATGTCTGAAGAACATTCACCTGAAGTATACGATGAAACTGGAGTAGCATCTCCCGAAAAATATAAGAAAAAAGCGTTGCCACCGAGAGAAGATCTTTTAAAAGCAATGCAAACTGCGGAAAAGTCAGCGAAATCGGCACGATATTTAAGGCAACAAGTTCATCAAATCGTTGAAAACTCAATACTCTTGAATAAAAATCCAGAGTCACAAGCGCTTGCACAACAAGTACTAAAAGCAGTAGATGAGTTTACTCAATTTGTGGAATATAAATTTTCTCAAGAATCACAAACTTGGTCTGGTAAACCGCCTAAATCTTCCTTCGATCAAATGCAGACTAAAATTGCAGAAAAAGCCAGTGCTACGCTATCTGAAAAGAATGTTCCAAGTATCCGATTCGATTATGGGATCAGCAAAGAGGGGCATTTTGTTCGTGGATATGGTCCGACTGAGAAAGGGGCTCCTCCATTAGAAGATGAAACAATTGATTCTTTAGACCGCTTGTTTAACGCATGGTTAGCTAATAATCATCAAGTAATCACTAGAGACGGTTTTTTCTTTAAGAATGAAAAGGGAGTAGAAAGAAAACTGACTGGAGATGAAGTAGAAGCGTTAATGGCAGATTCCGCTAAAGAATTTAAGGAATATTTGAAGAAGAGTGGGGTTGAATCCGAACTCGTATCTCGACAACGCGAATACCCAGGGGAACATCGATTGGAAGAAACCAAGAAAGCTGCTGCTCAGAAAGCTGTAGAAAGGGTAATTGAAGAAGCTGAAAGGGAAGAAGAAAGACCAGAACCAGAACAACCTCAAAATGTTGGGCCTGGTTAATCGGCATTTTTTCACGAGCGGCTTTTAGTACATGTAATGATGCATACATTATCCTGGTGCAGCGAAAGCAAAATTAGCCTTGGGCATTAAAGGTTTCGCTTGCACTATGTATACATTGCTCAATTTAAATTTTATTCACGGCGTGCAGTCTCTCTAGAGTTCCTATATCAAACCAGAGGCCGTCATAAACACTGGCGGTTACTTTATTTTGTGCGGCATATTGGCGAATTAAAGGCGCGACTGAATAGCGGCCTTGCATGCAGTGGGTAAATACCTCTGGATGATAGCAGCAAATTCCTGCAAGAGTATATTCTGGATTCGTATTACTTAATTGTGTGTGATTGATTAGCCCAAAGTCGCCATGATGATTAAGAGCAGGATTTTTATTTACTAAAATCACATGAATCGAATCAACATGTTCAAGGTGTATTTGCGAAAAATCAAAATCCGTATAGATATCAGCATTGACGGTAATAAAGGGTTTACCCCCTAACAGCGGTAGTGCGTTTACGATGCCGCCGCCTGTTTCTAGTCCTCCAGGAGGTTCCGGTGAGTAACAAATTTCAATTCCCCAACGTGTCCCATTGCCTAAATGCTGGCGGATTTGGCCTCCAAGATAAGCATGATTAACCACTAATCGTTCAAAGCCAGCTTTTGCCAAATTCATTACATGATGTTCTATTAAAGGCTTTTCTTTAACCATACACAGAGCTTTTGGTGTGACTTCGGTAAGCGGCTTCAAGCGGTCACCGCGCCCGGCGGCTAATATCATTGCAGTTTTCATGGCAGATAAACTCTCAATTGCAGAAATTGGAAAAATGGGCGTAATTCTTCATAAATTTCTGTACATTCAAGTACATATTTTAAGGTCAAAGGTAAATCTTTAAGATATGCCGGTTTATTATCCCGTAAATGCAAACGACAAAAAATTCCTAAAACCTTTAAATGTCTTTGTAAGCCGCACAGATCAAATGCACGGATAAATTCAGCCAAAGAATAATCTTTAGTTAAAGGACTTTGAGTATAAAAAAATTCAACCCATTCCAAAATCTTATGCCGTGGCCAGGAAATATAACAATCTTTAAGTAAAGAAACCAAATCATAAGCGAGAGGGCCGCGCATTGCGTCTTGAAAATCAATAACTCCCAAAGTGGATTCTGTTTGGTTTTGTGCAAGCATCAGATTGCGAGAGTGATAATCACGGTGAATAAAGGTTAATGGCTGCTGTGCTACTTCTGTGGCAATCCATTCCATAGTGTGTTGGACTAAATCGCATTCATTCTGATTGAGTTTCAAGGCAAGATATGCATTAAAAAACCATTCAAGACATAAATTCATTTCTTTAAGCATATGGGTTTTATCAAATGATGCGAGCAACGGATCATTAATTGCGCACGTCTGAATTTTAAATAAAGTTCTTATGGCATCATGATAATGATTATCCACTGTTTCAGAATGAAGCGCATTCAAAAGAAGTTGATCCCCTAAATCACTTAATAATAAGAATCCATTTTCTAAATTCATCGCGAGAATTTTGGGAGTATGAACCTCCGCTTTCTCCAGCATTTGCGCAATATGTATAAAAGAATTGAGATCTTCTTTTCCAGGAGGTGCATCCATGATAACTCGAGTGAGTCCGTTGTATTGAAGACGAAAATATTTCCTAAAACTGGCATCTCCAGCCAAAGGAGCCAACTGAAAATCTTGCAGTTTTAGTGTATCAATTAACCATTCTTTCAGTGCGTTTTCTCGTGCATGCATGGTATACTTCCCCATCATTATTTTGGTTGTAACTTAATAGCTAAGATCACTTCCCCCGAGAGAATAAAGAAGTGTTGCGGATGAGCCTTATCGCAACAAACTCATGCGGGCATGGCGATCAAAAGTAATTCGTTACATATTTTTTTGTGCATAATAAGGCATTTTATTATCCGTGAACAAGATTTCATTCAAATGGTTCTTGATGAGCATCGTTACCCCCCTACTTATTTTGCTCATGGTAATTTATCATGCGTTGGCTTACTCTGCCTCTTTGATTGATGAACCAGTTCAAGCGTGTGTTATCGCACGTGATGTTGATTTAACGGATGATGTAAGAGCAAAGTTTGCCCAATGTTTGGGATGGCAAGCAGATCAAACTTCTCCTATTTGCCTTGGATCATACCAACCGCTCACGGTGGCGCCTCTGGCTTCCCCTGATGAAATAAGGATTATGGCTGATCGTGTTTCTTTTTATCAAGACAAACCGTCATCGTTGAAGGGACATGTAGAAATCCAGCAAAACCAGAGAATAGTCAATGCACAAACTGCATATGTGTATCGAGATCCCAAAAGCAAGCAAATTACAAAAATTGAGTTCCTAGGTAATGTGCGTTATCTGGAACCTGATAAGTTATTGATTGCTCGTAAGGCTACGATTAACCCTCAGAATAAATCGGGTCAAACTGAAGATGTAATCTATCGGTTTAATACCAATAAACGAACTGCAGTATTGCCTGCATGGGGAAGGGCTGGTTTAATGCAGCGCTTTCCTAATTCGGATTACTTGTTGCGCCAGGCGACTTACACCACCTGTGCTCCACAAGATAAAGCCTGGGATCTTGAGGCTAAATCAATTGTTATTGATAATAAGAAAAAAATGGGGGTTGCCAGAAATGTTACGTTGCGCATTCGCGAACGCCCCGTTCTTTATGTGCCCTATTTGAGTTTTCCTACAACCAAAGAACGTAAATCCGGCTTTTTAATGCCTTTAGCTGGATACTCTAATGTAGGTGGTTTTGATTTAGGACTTCCTTATTATTGGAATATTGCACCAAACTATGATTTGACTTTAACTCCCCATCTTTATACAAAGCGTAATGTGATGTTAGGTGGTGAGTTTCGGTATTTAACTGCGAACAGTGCCGGAATAATTGTTGGAAACTTTTTGCCGGATGATGCTGCTTATCGAAATTTTTTGAACAGCCATGCGGAGCAATTTCCTTCCTTTAAAGATAAATCAACAAATCGATGGCTTTATGGCGCTCTTAATACGACACAATTTACTCCCAATTTACGATTAAATGTGAATGTTCAACAAGTTTCTGATGATTATTATTTCCAGGATTTTAGTTCCAATTTGGCACTGATTACTCAAAGACAATTATTGCGTCAAGCAGATTTAACCTATTCCACAGAGCATTGGACTTTTAGAGGCATGGCTCAAAGTTTTCAAACCTTACACCCAATTAATGAGACACCTATTGCTGATCAATATGAGCGTTTGCCGCAATTGTATGCTCATGGCTACTATTATGAATTGCCCGCAGAGGCTAATTTAAATATAACAGGGCAATACGATCAGTTTTTTTGGCCAACATCAACGTTGCAGGATCCGATAATAGCAATGCTCCCAGGGGTGATCCCGGGAGTGGAAATGCCCCAAGGCCCCCGATTCCATTTTAATCCGGTACTTTCTTTACCCCAGCGAACTAATTGGGGATTTATTACCCCATCAGCAGAATTTGTAGAAAACTATTATCAGGTTCGAAACGATTGGCATGATACGCACACTGAATATAATCGCTTTATTCCGCGTTTCAGCACTCATGCTGGTTTATTCTTCGATCGTAATTTTAATTGGAAGGGAGGCTCGTATACACAAACTTTAGAGCCCAGCTTATTTTATTTGTATGTACCTTTTTATGATCAAAGCCGGTTGCCTATCTATGATACTGCTAATATGATTTTTAATTTTGATCAACTTTTTAGAACCAATCGTTTTTCAGGGTTTGATCGAATTGGTGATGCCAATCAATTAACTTATGCATTGACTTCTCGTTGGTTGTCTAATGAAACGGGTGCTGAGCGTGCCAGTTTTTCTATTGGTCAAATCAAATATTTTACGAATAGAAACGTACAGCTGTGTCGTAGCTTAACTGGTTCTTGTATTGCAAATCCTTTGGAAATCGGACAATTGTCTCCATTTTATGGTGTTTCACCTATAGCTTCGCGAGCGGTTTATCATTTCAACCCTGCCTTGAAAATTCTGGGTGATTATGTATGGGATCCTGCCACCTCTGGGACAAACAATGGTGGTTTGAATTTACATTATCAACCGAAACCCAATGCAATTATTAATGTGGGTTACAGCTACTTAGTTAATGGAGATGTGACAAAAGTTAGGAATGATGCAGGAGTAGATAATTCGTTGCACCAAGGATTAATTTCTGTTTCTTGGCCAATAAGTGATCGATGGAGCACCATTGGTGCATACAGCCATAACATTAGTAAAGATTACAGTATGATGTCTTTATTAGGGATACAATATGATAGTTGTTGTTGGGCAGCACGAATTTTAGGAGGAAGAACTTTTAAGAGTTTAAATGCTGAATTCTCGCCTCAATATAATAACAATATCTATTTGCAAATTTTATTAAAAGGCTTAGGATCAGTAGCAAATAGTGATCCTGGAAGTGTATTGAATACTTATATTCCAGGATATGAAGATCCATTTCGTCGTTAAACCAAATAATGGTATAAAGTGAAGCGAAGTCGCTTGTGTTTTGGATAAAAATAACCTAAATTGCTCGAAAAAAGTAATAAGGATTAAGGCATGTATAAAAAAATAACCCTTGTATGCATATTGTTTGCTGCCATTGGGGGAGCAGAAGCAAAACAATTATTGGATAAGGTAGTAGCGGTCGTTAATAATGGAGTGATCACCGCAAGTGAACTTAACAAGCAGGTCGAATTAACAAAAAAACAAATTATCGCACAAAAAATGCAAGTTCCAGCGGATTCGGTATTACGCAAGCAAGTACTGCAGCATTTAATTGATGTGAATGTGCAATTGCAAATGGCAAAACAACATGGTCTTACTGTAGATGATACCGAATTAAATCAGGCAATTGAAAAAATAGCAGCAGTAAACCATGCCACTCTGACTCAATTACGTGAAGAAATTGTCAGACAAGGAATGACTTGGGAAGAATACAGAGAAAATATTCGTAAAGAGATGCTCCTTTCTAACCTACAACAAAAAGCAGTTGGAAGAGATGCGGCTGTTACGAATGAGCAAGTTGAGCAATACCTCAAAACCGAAGGAGCGATAGTCGATCGTTCTGCGCTCACCTATCATCTGCAAAATATAGTTATTCCACTAAGCGAAGAACCTACATCTGAAGAAGTAAAAAAAGCGAAAAGCAAAGCAGAGTCTTTATTAGTAAAGATAAAAAAAGGTGAGGACTTTAGTCGTTTGGCTATAGAAAATTCCAGTGGTGAATTTGCATTAGAAGGCGGTGATTTAGGTGACCGCCATTTAGCAGAGTTACCCGAATTATTTGCGAAGGAAGTAGTGAATATGAAAGTGGGACAAGTCTCTGCCCCCCTACGTGCAGGCAATGGATTTCAGTTAATTAAATTGGTATCTATTGGCGGTGACAATCAACACCATGTCATTACTAAAACTCATGTTCGTCATATTCTTTTAAAACCTGATCCAAGCATGCTTCCTGAAGATTCAAAGAGACAGGTGAACAATATTTATCTGCAATTAAAGGCGGGTAAGGATTTTGCACTCATGGCAAAACAATATTCCTTGGATTCTGCCAGCGCTGTTAAAGGTGGTGATTTGGGTTGGGTCTCACCTGGAGTGTTAGTTCCTGATTTCGAGAAAGTTATGGATAAACTGGCTGTAAATGAAATTAGTCCTCCTGTAAAATCACAATTTGGTTGGCATATTATTCAAGTGCTCGGCCGTAAGAAAGAAGATGATTCAGAAGCTTTTAAAAAGCAGCAGGTACGACAATTTTTACAACAACGGAAGTTTGCTGAAGCAGTACAAAATTGGCAGCAACATATACGTTCAGATGCATATGTTAATATTGTTGATAAGGAACTGGCGTGAAGCCACTTCTTGTTAGCAGCGGAGAGCCAGCAGGAGTTGGTCCTGATTTATGTCTGGCTCTCGCAAAATATGATTTCCCCTTGGTGATATTAGGGGATCAGGCGGTACTAGAAGCTAGAGCAAAAGAATTAAACTGCGCGATTAATTTTATTCCATACCAAAGCGGACAAGATATCAAACCGAAACATGATCATTTAACCGTACTTTCAGTAACTTGTCCTCATCCAGTCCAGAGCGGTTGTCTTAATCCCCAAAATGCCGTATATGTTATTGAACTTTTAAACCAGGCAGC
>NZ_UGGY01000001.1:290000-3237500 GCF_900450575.1 Legionella bozemanae | reverse complement strand
AGGTTAATATTCCTGGACTTTTTATAAGTGGTGAAGTGGGGACGAAGAAGGCTAGATGAGCCAGGCGTTGGTTGTCCTGGTATGTGCATGTAGGGGGATGGTTTAGGCAAATCCGGACCATTGTTAACTCTGAGGTGCGACATGGTGCTGACACTTCGGTGTACAGCGAAGTCATTGATGCCCGGCTTCCAGGAAAAGCTGCTAGCCATAACTTATAGAGAACCGTACCGCAAACCGACACAGGTGGACAGGTAGAGAATACTAAGGCGCTTGAGAGAACTCGGGTGAAGGAACTAGGCAAAATGGTACCGTAACTTCGGGAGAAGGTACGCCCTTTTTGGTGATACGCCTGCGCGTAGAGCTGGAGAGGGCCGCAGAGACCAGGTGGCTGCGACTGTTTATTAAAAACACAGCACTCTGCAAATTCGTAAGAAGACGTATAGGGTGTGACGCCTGCCCGGTGCCGGAAGGTTAATTGATGGGGTTATCTTCGGAGAAGCTCTTGATCGAAGCCCCGGTAAACGGCGGCCGTAACTATAACGGTCCTAAGGTAGCGAAATTCCTTGTCGGGTAAGTTCCGACCTGCACGAATGGCGTAACGATGGCCACACTGTCTCCACCCGAGACTCAGTGAAATTGAAATCGCTGTGAAGATGCAGTGTACCCGCGGCTAGACGGAAAGACCCCGTGAACCTTTACTATAGTTTTGCACTGGACTTTGATGATGACTGTGTAGGATAGGTGGGAGGCTAAGAAGTAGGCACGCTAGTGCTTATGGAGCCGACCTTGAAATACCACCCTGTTGTTATTGAGGTTCTAACTTAGTCCCGTAATCCGGGATGAGGACAGTGTATGATGGGTAGTTTGACTGGGGCGGTCTCCTCCCAAAGAGTAACGGAGGAGCACAAAGGTACCCTCGGTACGGTCGGACATCGTACCAAGAGTGTAAAGGCATAAGGGTGCTTGACTGCGAGAGCGACGGCTCGAGCAGGAACGAAAGTTGGTCTTAGTGATCCGGTGGTTCTGAATGGAAGGGCCATCGCTCAACGGATAAAAGGTACTCCGGGGATAACAGGCTGATACCGCCCAAGAGTTCATATCGACGGCGGTGTTTGGCACCTCGATGTCGGCTCATCACATCCTGGGGCTGAAGCAGGTCCCAAGGGTATGGCTGTTCGCCATTTAAAGTGGTACGCGAGCTGGGTTTAGAACGTCGTGAGACAGTTCGGTCCCTATCTGCCGTGGGCGTAGGAAAATTGAGAGGAGCTGCTCCTAGTACGAGAGGACCGGAGTGGACGAACCTCTGGTGTACCGGTTGTCACGCCAGTGGCATTGCCGGGTAGCTAAGTTCGGACGGGATAACCGCTGAAAGCATCTAAGCGGGAAGCCTCCCTCAAGATGAGTTTTCCCATGAAGCCCGTTGAAGACTACGACGTTGATAGGCAAGGTGTGGAAGCGCAGTAATGTGTGAAGCTAACTTGTACTAATTGGCTGATTGTCTTGACCATATAATCTGAGTTACTTCAGAGTGACTGATTGAATACAAGAGCATCTAGGTTGGGTAACCCTCAGCCTAAATGCTGAAATATATGTGAACTCTTTATTTACCTAATGCATGATTCGGGTATAATACGCCCATTGTTCATGCAAACCAGTTTTCCTGGCGACCATAGCGGTTTGGAACCACCTGATTCCATCTCGAACTCAGAAGTGAAACGAACCCGCGCCAATGATAGTGTGAGGTCTCCTCATGTGAAAGTAGGTCATCGCCAGGGTTTTATTTAAGTGATAATTAAAAACAAAATATCACTGTAAAGCCTGATTGAAAATAGGCAAAAGCGTACATGCTGGCGTAGCTCAGTTGGTAGAGCAACTGACTTGTAATCAGTAGGTCCCGGGTTCGATTCCTGGTGCCAGCACCATTCTTATTAGGTTGGCCGTTAACAAAATGTTGACATTCTATTCATCTTAAAAGACAATAGCGTTCTTTTTGGAGGGGTTCCCGAGCGGTCAAAGGGATCAGACTGTAAATCTGACGGCTCTGCCTTCGAAGGTTCGAATCCTTCCCCCTCCACCAGTTAAAAAGAAGGATAAAGCGGGTGTAGTTCAATGGTAGAACTTCAGCCTTCCAAGCTGATAGCGTGGGTTCGATTCCCATCACCCGCTCCAAATTAGAAATAGAAATATTTGCTTGCTTTATGAAGCTGCAAGCTGATATAAGCCCACATAGCTCAGGCGGTAGAGCACTTCCTTGGTAAGGAAGAGGTCGTTGGTTCGAGTCCAGTTGTGGGCACCATAATGTCAATTTAGCAATGGGGGAGACTTTCCAATGGCGAAGGAAAAATTTGAGCGTAAGAAGCCACACGTAAACGTTGGCACGATTGGTCACGTAGACCACGGTAAGACTACATTAACTGCGGCTATTACCACAATTATGGCAAAGAAATTTGGTGGCACAGCCAAAGCGTATGACCAGATTGATGCAGCACCCGAAGAGCGGGAGCGAGGTATTACAATATCTACAGCTCACGTAGAATATGAATCAGCAAACAGACACTATGCGCACGTAGATTGCCCTGGACATGCTGACTATGTTAAGAACATGATTACCGGTGCGGCGCAAATGGACGGAGCGATACTTGTAGTATCAGCGGCGGATGGTCCAATGCCACAAACACGTGAACACATATTGTTATCACGTCAGGTAGGAGTACCCTATATTGTTGTGTTCATGAATAAAGCAGATATGGTAGACGACCCTGAGTTGTTAGAGTTGGTTGAGATGGAAGTACGTGACTTATTAAGCAGTTACGATTTTCCTGGCGATGATATTCCGATTGTTGTTGGTTCTGCATTGAAAGCATTAGAAGGTGATGACAGTGATATCGGAGTTAAAGCGATTGAGAAATTGGTTGAGACTATGGATTCCTACATACCTGAGCCAGTACGTAACATTGATAAAGCATTTTTGTTACCAATCGAAGACGTCTTCTCTATTTCTGGACGAGGCACAGTAGTAACCGGACGCGTAGAGAGTGGTATCGTTAAAGTGGGTGAAGAGATTGAGATTGTTGGAATTCGTGACACTCAAAAAACCACCTGCACAGGCGTTGAAATGTTCCGTAAGTTGTTGGATGAGGGTCGAGCTGGTGACAACGTTGGCGTGTTATTACGTGGAACCAAACGTGATGAAGTTGAGCGTGGCCAGGTATTAGCTAAGCCAGGCACAATTAAGCCTCATACAAAATTTGAAGCAGAAGTATACGTATTATCAAAAGAAGAAGGTGGACGACATACACCATTCTTCAATGGATACAGACCACAGTTTTATTTCAGAACGACAGACGTAACTGGAACCTGTGATCTTCCATCTGGGGTGGAAATGGTAATGCCTGGTGATAACGTACAATTGACCATTCACCTGCATGCACCTATTGCGATGGATGAAGGTTTACGTTTCGCAATTCGGGAAGGTGGCCGTACTGTAGGCGCCGGTGTTGTTGCGAAAATTATCGAGTAATAAAGTTAAATTGTGTTGGCATGAGTTACTGATTCATGCCAATTAATTTAGGCCAGTAGCTCAATTGGCAGAGTGGCGGTCTCCAAAACCGCAGGTTGGGGGTTCGATTCCCTCCTGGCCTGCCAACTTACAAGTGAATATGAAAAGTTCGAACGAAAAGCAAAGCAATACGAAAGATATATTTTCATGGATTGCTGTAGTTCTTATAACTGCAGTGGCATTTTTTTGTACATATTACTACACTTTTTCAGGTCCAATTCTGTCAATAATATGGCTTGGGTGGCTATTATTGACTTTATTTTTTGGCTATATGACAACTGCAGGTAAACAAGTTTTTAAATTCGCTCAAGAGTCAAAAGTTGAATTGTTAAAAGTCGTTTGGCCAACTCGCCAAGAGACGATACAGACAACAACCATTGTTATTGTTATGGTTGCAGTGACCGGATTTATACTCTGGGGTGTCGATTCAGTGATGATGTGGGCAATTGCTAAAATAACGCATTTAGGGTGAATTCGGTGGAAGAACACAAATCGAAACAATGGTACGTTGTACATGCCTATTCAGGTTATGAGAATTTCGTTATGCGCGAAATTAAATCTCGCGCTCAACATCACAATTTAGAGGATAAAATTGGTGAGGTTGTTGTACCTTCAGAAGAAGTGATTGAAATGCGCTCGGGCCAAAAGCGCAAAAGTACACGTAAGTTTTTTCCTGGCTATGTATTAGTGAACATGGTTATGGATGATCAAACCTGGCACATGATAAGAGCAATACCAAGAGTTCTAGGTTTTATTGGTGGAACCAGCCAAACTCCTACCCCTATTACTGATAAAGAAGCCCGTGCAATTATGCAGCGTGTTGAAGATGGTGTTACTAAACCAAGACCCAAAATTCTGTTTGAGCCAGGTGAAGTGGTTCGCGTTAAAGAGGGTCCTTTTGTTGACTTTAACGGAGTAGTAGAAGAAGTCAATTATGAGAAAAATAGATTAAGAGTAGCTGTCCTGATTTTTGGACGCTCTACTCCGGTGGAACTTGAATTTAGTCAAGTAGAGAAAACTTAGTTCGCTAAGGTGCCCTGATAACTTTTAAATATTAAATTTAACAAGAGTTATCGGGGTTATTTTGTGTAAAAAAGGGGAGCCAGAGATTTAAAAAAGGAAAGTAATTCATGCTTTCTCTAAAACTGGCGCATGACCCATGAGGAGTAAATATGGCAAAAAAAGTAGAAGCTTACATTAAGTTGCAAATTCCAGCAGGTAAAGCAAATCCAAGTCCACCGGTAGGCCCAGCATTGGGTCAACGTGGTGTTAACATTATGGAATTCTGCAAAGCGTTTAACGCAGCAACTCAGCAAATGGAGCAAGGATTACCTACTCCGGTTGTAATTACTGTGTATAGTGATCGTAGTTTTACCTTTATCACTAAGACACCACCGGCTTCTGTTCTGCTGAAAAAAGCTGCAGGTATTCAAAGTGGAAGTGGCACACCCAACACTAAAAAAGTGGCTAAACTTAACGTCAAACAACTTGAGGAAATTGCGAAGATTAAAGAACCTGATTTAACTGCAGCAAGCTTAGCAGCAGCAGTTAGAAGTATTGCAGGTACTGCGCGCAGTATGGGTATTGACGTTGAAGGTTTAGAGTAAGGGGGATGCCATGGCAAGAGTATCTAAAAAACAAAAGAAGATTATAGAGACAATTAAGTCAAATCATTTATATAGCGCGAGTGAAGCAATTAACCTGTTAAAGCAATTTGCTTCAACCAAATTTCGCGAAAGTTTAGATATAAGTGTTAACCTGGGTGTTGATCCTCGTAAATCCGATCAGGTTGTACGTTCATCAACTAACCTACCTAAAGGTACTGGAAAAGTTGTACGTGTAGCTGTATTTGCACAAGGCGATAATGCAACTAAAGCTAAAGATGCTGGTGCTGATATTGTTGGATTTGAAGATTTGGCTGACAAAATCAAAGGTGGTGCAATGGACTTCGATGTTGTTATTGCTACACCAGATGCGATGCGTATTGTTGGACAGCTAGGTCAAGTTTTAGGGCCAAGAGGTCTGATGCCAAACCCCAAAGTTGGCACAGTAACTACTAATGTTGAAGCTGCAGTGAAAGATGCAAAATCAGGTCAAGTACGTTATAGAACTGACAAGAATGGTATTATTCATTGTACTGTCGGAAAAGTAGACTTTACTGCTGAAGACATCATTGAAAACATAGTTGCTTTAATTAATGATCTTAAAAAAGCAAAACCTGCTTCTGCTAAAGGTCAATATTTAAAGAAAATCTCTTTATCTACAACTATGGGCCCTGGTATAGCTATTGATATTTCATCAATACCTGTGTAATATAGTCACCCATTTTTAAGAATTCACGGCATAGATTTGGTTCCATGCCGTCGAAGACCGCAGGTGCTAATGCTTAATTTCCTGCGCAGACGGTGAACCGGCTCCAATTTTAAAAGAGACGGCCACCATAACTGGCAAATCCTTGTGATTTGTATAATTAGGAGGTCAGTAACGTGACATTAAATTTAGCTGAAAAAAAAGCTGTTGTTGAAGAAGTGACCGAGGTCGCATCAAAGGCTATTTCGGCAGTTGTTGCTGATTATCGTGGTTTAACCGTTAATCAAATGACGCAGTTGCGTAGTGAAGCACGCAAGTCCGGTGTTTATCTTCGTGTTGTTAGAAATACATTAACACGCAGAGCTTTTAAAAATACTGAATTTGAATGCTTGAATGACTCGCTTGTAGGCCCGTTGTTCATTGCATTATCACTGGAAGCACCTAGTGATGCTGCAAGACTACTTAAAGAATTCACTAAGACATTTGACAAACTTGAGATTAAAGCATTATCAGTAGGCGGAAAAGTATATCAAGCAAATCAGATTGATGCTGTTGCTAGCTTACCGACTCGAGATGAGGCAATTGCCAAGTTGATGTACGTGATGAAAGCGCCAATTGAGAAATTTGTCAGAACTCTTGCTGAGCCACATGCTAAATTAGTTAGAACCTTAGCAGCAGTAAAAGATAAAAAAGCAGGTTAAATCTCATTTAATCATTAAATTAATTTTAAATCAGGAGCTAGTAATGGCTGTGTCAAAAAATGATATTTTAGAAACCATAGCAAACATGTCTGTTATGGAAGTTGTTGAATTAATCGAAGCTATGGAAGAAAAATTCAACGTTTCTGCTGCCGCTGCTGCTGTTGCAGTTGCTGCTCCAGCTGCTGGTGCTGCTGCTGCCGCTGCTGAAGAACAAACAGAGTTTACTGTTGTTATGACCAGTTTCGGTGCAAACAAAGTTAACGTAATTAAAGCAGTTCGTGGTATTACTGGTCTTGGCTTGAAAGAAGCTAAAGACTTAGTAGAAGGTGCTCCTTCAACAATTAAAGAAGGTGTATCTAAAGATGAAGCTGCTAACATCAAGAAAGAACTTGAAGAAGCTGGTGCTTCAGTAGAAGTTAAATAATAAAGTTATATCAGTGAGATAGAACCCAGCCATGGTTTTCATGGCTGGGTTTACGTGTTTGAGTCATCAATAATTTACAGAGGAAACACCATGGCCGTTGCAGAAGCTAAACCTCAATATTCGCATGCTGAGAAAAAACGATTTCGCAAAAGCTTTGGTAAGCAGGCCGATAAAATGGCAATACCAAATCTGCTTGAAATTCAACTTAAATCCTATAGGGATTTTCTTCAGGCTGATAGCAAGTCAAACGAACAATTTAATACAGGATTGCATGCTGCATTTTCTTCTGTATTCCCGATTGAAAGCTTTTCTGGCAATGCACGACTGGAATATGTTGGTTATAAGTTGGGTGAACCAGCGTTTGATGTTCGTGAATGCAAATTGAGGGGCTTAACCTATTCTGCACCACTAAGGGTCAAAATCAGACTTGTTGTTCTTGATAAGGACGCAAGCGAAGATCCTAAACCAATCAAAGATATTAGAGAGCAAGATGTTTTTATGGGTGAAATACCTTTAATGACTGATGTTGGTACATTTGTGGTAAATGGTACCGAGAGAGTTGTTGTTTCTCAATTACATCGTTCTCCTGGTGTGATATTTGAACATGATAAGGGCAAAACCCATTCATCTGGTAAGTTATTGTATTCTGCACGTATTATACCCTACCGTGGATCATGGTTAGATTTTGAATTTGATCCAAAAGACTGTGTTTATGTTCGAATTGATAGAAGACGTAAATTACCAGTAAGCATTTTATTAAGAGCCTTAGGATACGAAACAGAGGATATCCTGAGTGAGTTCTTTGAAATGACAAGCTGCCATCTTAAAAATGGTGAATACCATATTGATTTAATTCCTCAACGACTTCGAGGTGAAATTGCTTCGTTTGATATTCTTGTTCCTGAAACAGGTGAGCTCATTGTAGAACAAGGTAGAAGAATTACTGCGCGTCATATTAAACAAATGGAAAAAGCTCAGATGAAAGATCTGATTGTTCCACGTGATTATTTAATAGGTAAAACATTAGCTAAAAATATTATAGATACTTCTACTGGTGAGTTTATTGCACAAGCAAATGATGAAGTAACTGAGGAGACTCTCGATCTCATGGCTACCAATGGAATCCATGAGTTTGACATGATTTATACTAATGACTTGGATCATGGTTCCTATATTTCAGATACATTGAAAATTGATCCTACTTCAAGCCAGTTAGAGGCGCTTGTTGAAATTTATCGTATGATGAGACCAGGTGAACCACCAACTAAAGAAGCAGCTGAAGCCCTGTTTAAAAACTTATTCTTTGTTGATGAACGCTATGATTTATCAGCCGTTGGTAGAATGAAATTTAATCGACGTGTTGGTAGAAAAAATGATGATGGCCCAGGTACTTTGACTAAAGAAGATATAATGGCTGTTATCAAGACATTGATCGATATAAGAAATGGTATTGGTATGGTGGATGACATTGACCACCTAGGTAACCGAAGGGTTCGTAGTGTTGGTGAAATGACAGAAAACCAATTTAGAGTCGGTCTTGTACGTGTTGAAAGAGCAGTTAAGGAACGTTTAAGTTTGGTTGAATCTGAAAATCTGATGCCACAAGATTTAATCAATGCAAAACCAGTTTCTGCTGCAATTAAAGAATTTTTTGGCTCAAGCCAATTATCACAGTTTATGGACCAAGTTAATCCATTATCAGGTGTGACACACAAACGTAGGGTTTCTGCATTGGGCCCAGGTGGTTTAACACGTGAACGAGCAGGCTTTGAAGTTCGTGACGTTCATACCACACACTATGGACGTGTTTGTCCTATTGAAACACCAGAAGGTCCAAATATTGGTTTGATTAATTCATTATCTGTTTATGCTAGAACAAATGATTATGGATTTATTGAGACTCCATGCCGTAAAGTAATCAATGGCCGTGTGACGGATGAGATTGAATATCTATCAGCCATTGAAGAAGTTGATCAGTATATTGCACAATCGAGCGTGGCTCTTGATAAGGATGGAAATATTCTTGCAGATCTAGTGCCCTGTAGACATCAAAATGAATTTTCATTGACTACACCGGATAAGATTAACTACATGGATATTTCACCCAAGCAGATCGTTTCTGTTGCTGCTTCTTTAATTCCATTCTTGGAGCATGATGATGCGAACCGTGCTTTGATGGGATCAAACATGCAGCGGCAAGCAGTGCCGACTTTACGTTCTGAAAAACCTCTAGTAGGTACAGGAATGGAACGTATTGTTGCTTCTGATTCAGGAGTTTCAGTAGTTGCAAAACGTGGTGGGGTAATTGATCTTGTTGATGCGTCGCGTATCGTTGTTCGCGTGAATGATGATGAGACTACAGCTGGTGAAACAGGTGTTGATATTTACAACCTGACTAAGTACTTCCGCTCAAACCAGGATACATGTATTAATCAACGTCCAATTGTTAATACCGGCGATATAATTCAAAAAGGAGATATCTTAGCGGATGGTCCTTGTACTGATATGGGTGAATTAGCTCTAGGTCAAAATTTATTGGTCGCCTTTATGCCGTGGAATGGATATAACTTTGAGGACTCTATCCTTATATCCGAACGTATTGTACAAGATGACCGATTCACGACGATTCATATTGAAGAGTTAACTTGTATTGCACGTGATACCAAATTAGGCACTGAAGAAATTACTGCTGATATTCCAAATGTTGGTGAATCAGCACTTTCTAACTTAGATGAAGCTGGAGTGGTTTATATCGGAGCTGAAGTTAAGGCAGGCGATATTCTGGTTGGAAAAGTTACTCCTAAAGGTGAAACCCAACTTACTCCTGAAGAGAAGTTGTTACGAGCAATTTTTGGTGAAAAGGCTTCTGATGTTAAAGACTCTTCATTACGCGTTCCATCAGGAATGAATGGTACGGTTATTGATGTTCAAGTATTTACACGTGATGGCTTAGAAAAAGATGCGCGTGCGAAAAGCATTGAAGAGGAACATTTAGCTCGAGTTCGTAAGGACTTAGTTGATGAGCGACGTATTCGTGAAGAAGATATTTACCATCGTGTAGCGAACATTGTACTTGATAAGGTAGCAACAGGTGGTCCAGGAAATCTGAAACCAGGATCCAAAATAAACCAAGAATATCTGGATAAGATAGGTAGAGAGAAATGGTTTGATATTCGTCTTGAAAATGATGTAATCAGCCAGCAATTGGAACAACTTTCAAAACAGCTTGAGCTGTTGTCTAAAGAAATGGAAAAGCGTTTCAATGATAGCCGTAAGAAAATAATTCAAGGAGATGATTTAGCTCCTGGTGTATTAAAAATTGTTAAGGTATATCTTGCTGTGAAAAGACGTATTCAACCAGGTGATAAAATGGCTGGTCGACATGGAAACAAAGGGGTTATCTCTATTGTAGTTCCGGTTGAAGACATGCCGCATATGGAAGATGGAACAGCTGTAGATATTGTTCTTAACCCATTGGGTGTCCCTTCACGTATGAACATTGGACAAGTGTTGGAAACCCATCTTGGTTTAGCTGCAAAAGGTTTGGGAAATAAAATTGCTCAGATGCTTGATTCAAAACAAAATGCAGCTGAAATCAAATCGTTTTTGAATAAGATATACAACCATGATGATGTACAACGCGTACATCTGGATTGTCTGAATGATGAAGAGTTATTCCGATTGGCAGATAATCTGCGAGCTGGTGTACCGATGGCAACACCTGTTTTTGATGGTGCTTCTGAAGAAGAAATAAAACGCATGCTGCAGCTGGCAGATTTGTCTTCTGATGGCAAAACCTTCTTGATTGATGGTAGGACTGGAAACAAATTTGATAACCCAGTAACTGTAGGTTACATGTATATGTTGAAACTAAACCATTTAGTTGATGATAAGATGCATGCTCGCTCAACTGGCTCATACAGCCTGGTAACGCAACAACCATTAGGTGGTAAAGCACAGTTTGGTGGTCAGCGCTTTGGGGAGATGGAAGTATGGGCTCTCGAAGCTTATGGTGCAGCTTATACATTACAGGAAATGTTGACTGTGAAATCAGATGACGTTGGAGGTAGAACAAAAATCTACAAAAATATTGTCGATGGTGATCATCGTATGGACCCAGGAATGCCTGAATCTTTCAACGTATTATTGAAGGAAATTCGTGCACTTGGAATAGATATCGAACTCGAACACGATTAACTTTTTCAGCGATACATACTGATTAACAAATTTTTGGAGGCATAGACTTGAGTACTCTAAACGACGATCCAATGAATGAACCAATGAGAAAAGCACCTGTAATGAGCGATTTGCTCGGCATCCTTAAGCAACAGGGACAAAGTGAAGAGTTTGACGCAATTAAAATTGCGTTAGCCTCTCCTGAGCTAATTCGTTCATGGTCATATGGTGAAGTAAAAAAACCCGAAACAATTAATTACCGTACATTTAAGCCTGAGCGCGACGGCTTATTTTGTGCCAAAACCTTTGGTCCAGTAAAAGATTACGAGTGCTTATGTGGTAAATATAAGCGACTCAAGCATCGAGGCGTTATCTGCGAAAAATGTGGTGTCGAGCTTGCACTGGCTAAAGTACGTCGTGAACGTATGGGACATATTGAACTTGCAAGTCCAGTTGCACATATCTGGTTTTTGAAGTCATTACCTTCCCGAATTGGTTTATTACTTGACATGACTTTACGTGACATTGAACGTGTTCTTTATTTTGAAGCGTTTGTTGTCGTCGATCCAGGAATGACAGAACTTGAACGTGGCCAATTGCTGAATGATGAAGTATATCTTGATGCAATGGAACAATATGGTGATGAGTTTGATGCACGAATGGGGGCTGAAGCCATTCGCGATTTACTTCGTCAAGTTGATTTGGAAGAAGAAATCAAGAGCTTGCGTGAAGAATTACCAACTACAAGTTCTGAAACAAAAATTAAGAAAATCACGAAGAGATTAAAGTTACTCGAAGCATTCTATGATTCTGGCAATAAGCCAGAATGGATGATCATGGATGTATTACCTGTTCTACCACCAGATTTAAGACCTTTAGTTCCATTAGATGGCGGTCGTTTTGCCACATCTGATTTGAATGACTTGTATCGACGTGTTATTAACCGAAATAATCGTTTGAAGCGTCTTCTTGATCTGAATGCACCTGATATTATTGTGCGAAATGAAAAGAGAATGTTGCAGGAATCAGTGGATGCGCTTCTGGATAACGGGCGTCGTGGCCGTGCGATTACAGGTACAAACAAAAGACCACTCAAATCCTTAGCAGATATGATTAAAGGAAAGCAAGGTCGTTTCCGTCAAAACCTGTTAGGTAAGCGTGTAGACTATTCAGGACGTTCGGTAATTGTGGTTGGTCCGACTTTGAAACTGCATCAGTGCGGTCTTCCAAAGAAAATGGCTCTTGAATTATTTAAACCATTCATATTCAGCAAACTCGAATTTAGAGGCTTGGCTACAACAATTAAAGCCGCCAAAAAAATGGTAGAGCGTGAAGAGTCAGTTGTTTGGGATATTTTAGACGATGTTATTCGTGAGCATCCTATCCTGTTGAACCGTGCACCCACATTGCATAGACTAGGTATTCAAGCATTTGAACCGGTACTGATTGAAGGTAAAGCGATACAATTGCATCCTTTGGTTTGTACTGCATATAACGCGGACTTTGACGGTGACCAAATGGCCGTTCACGTGCCATTGACTTTGGAAGCACAATTAGAAGCGCGCTCATTAATGATGTCTACCAATAATATTTTATCACCTGCGAGTGGTGAGCCAATTATTGTTCCCAGCCAAGACGTTGTACTCGGGTTATATTATTTAACTCGAGAAAAAGTTAATGCATTAGGTGAAGGGAAGATTTTTGTCAGTGCGCAGGAAGCTCAGAATTTTTACGAGTCAGGACATCTTGATATCCATGCTAAAATTAAAATCCGCATGCCTAAGGACGACGGGGATGGACATCATCTGGTGGAAACTACAGTTGGTCGCGCTATTCTTGCCGAGATTCTTCCTAAAGGTATGACTTTTGCAACGATAAACCGTACCATGACCAAGAAAGTTATTTCGAAGGTTATTGATAGTTGCTATAGAAATTTCGGTTTGAAAGAAACTGTAATTTTTGCTGATAAGTTAATGTATACAGGCTTTAAGTATGCGACACGTTCTGGCGTATCAATTGGTATTGAAGATATGGAAATACCTGATGATAAAGCCAGTATTATTGAGCATGCTGATAATGAAGTTCGTGAAATTGAATCTCAATTCCGTTCAGGTTTGGTAACCAATGGCGAACGTTACAACAAAGTAATTGATATTTGGTCCAGAACAAACGAATTAGTTGCTAAATCCATGATGAGCAAAATAGCAACTGAAGAAGCTCGTGATGCAAAAGGTAATCTGGTTAGACAAGAATCATTCAATCCAATCTTCATGATGGCTGATTCAGGCTCTAGGGGTTCTGCAGCGCAAATTAGACAGCTTGCTGGTATGCGTGGATTGATGGCTGCACCAGATGGCTCGATTATTGAAACACCAATTACTGCTAACTTCCGTGAAGGTCTGAACGTATTCCAGTACTTTATTTCAACGCACGGAGCGAGAAAAGGTCTGGCAGATACGGCGCTAAAAACAGCTAATTCCGGTTACTTAACACGACGTTTAGTTGATGTGGCGCAAGATGTAGTGATAACTGAAGACGATTGTGGTGTTAATACTGGTATTTTAATGCAACCTCTGATTGAAGGTGGCGATATTGTTGAGCCCCTACATGAGCGTGTATTAGGACGGGTAGTTGCTTCAGATGTTTACATTCCTAACCAAAGCGAGCCTGTGGTTACTGCAGGAACATTATTGGATGAAGAGTGGGTTGAAAAGCTGGAAAAACAAGGCGTGGACCAAATCATGGTTCGTTCACCGATTACGTGTCAAACTCGATTTGGATTATGCGCTAAGTGTTATGGCCGTGATTTGGCAAGAGGTCATCTTGTTAATACCGGGGAAGCTGTAGGTATTATTGCTGCCCAATCAATTGGTGAGCCTGGAACGCAGTTAACAATGCGTACTTTCCATATTGGGGGTGCTGCATCAAGAGCCACAGCAGCAAATAATATTCAGATTAAAACCAAAGGGGTTATTCGTTTACATAACATTAAAACAGTAACGCATGAAAATAAAAATCTGGTTGCTGTATCGCGCTCTGGTGAAGTAACAATAGTTGATGAGTTCGGACGTGAGCGTGAACGTTATAAGCTACCTTATGGTGCGGTAATTTCAGTGCATGATAATTCACCTGTGGAAGCTGGACAAGTTATTGCAACTTGGGATCCGCATACTCACCCAGTTATTTCTGAGGTAAGTGGTTATTTGAAATTCGTCGACCTAATCGATGGTATTACCATGAACCGACAAACTGATGAATTAACCGGTTTGAGTAATATTGTAGTTATCGATGCAAAACAACGCAGTGCCGCAGGTCGTGATTTACGACCTATGGTAAAACTAGTTACTGAAAATGGTGAAGATATTTATCTTGCTGGTACTAATGTTCCTGCCCAATATTATCTGCCTGTAGATGCTATCGTTAATTTTGAGGATGGCAGCCATGTGGGAATCGGAGATGTTATCGCACGTATCCCTCAAGAGCGTTCCAAAACTCGCGATATTACAGGGGGTCTACCAAGAGTAGCTGATTTATTTGAAGCGCGTAAACCTAAAGATTCAGCAGTTATGGCTGAAGTTTCGGGAATGGTTAGTTTTGGTAAGGAAACAAAAGGTAAGAGAAGATTACTTATTAATGTTTCTGAAGATCAATGTCATGAAGAATTGATACCAAAATGGAGACATATTTCTGTCTTCGAAGGCGAACATGTTGAGCGTGGTGAGATTATCGCTGAAGGTGCACTTAATCCACATGATATATTACGATTGTTGGGTGTTGGTGCATTAGCGAACTATATCGTAAATGAGGTACAAGATGTATATCGTCTACAAGGTGTAAAAATTAATGACAAGCACATTGAAGTAATCGTACGACAAATGCTGCGTAAACGAGTTATTACTTTTGCTGGGGATTCAAAATTCTTAGTAGGTGAGCAAGTAGAAGAAAGCGTCTTATTGCAAGAAAATGACAAGCTTATGGCTGAGGAAAAACAAATCGCTAGAGGTACACCTATATTGTTAGGTATTACAAAAGCGTCATTGGCAACTGAGTCATTTATCTCTGCTGCTTCGTTCCAAGAAACAACAAGAGTACTAACTGAAGCTGCTGTAAGTGGTAAAGTTGATGATTTACGTGGATTAAAAGAAAACGTGATGGTTGGGCGCTTGATTCCTGCAGGAACAGGTTATGCATATCATCAAGGCCGTAAGGCAAAAAGAGCTAAGGCTGCAGCCGGTGAGCACCCAGTGCATACTGTTACTGCAAGTGATGTTGAGCATGCGTTAAGTGAAGCATTAAACGCAGACAATCAAGAACACTAGTTCGGATTCGAAAAAACGGCAGATTAAACTTGACAAATCTGCCGTGGCTATATAGAATCCGGCCTCCTTATGCATTCGAAATAATCAAAAGAGACAGATCGGAGTTAAGTATAAATGGCTACTATTAATCAGTTAGTAAGAAAGCCTCGTGTGGACGTAAAGAAGAAAAGTAACGTACCAGCGCTGGAATCATGTCCACAAAGACGCGGTGTGTGTACACGCGTTTACACTACTACACCTAAAAAACCTAACTCAGCTATGCGTAAGGTTGCTCGTGTACGTTTAACCAATGGATTTGAAGTTTCATCATATATTGGTGGAGAAGGCCATAACCTTCAGGAACACTCAGTTGTTCTTATTAGAGGTGGTCGTGTTAAAGATTTACCTGGGGTGCGTTATCACACGGTACGCGGTAGCTTGGATACATCAGGTGTTAATGATCGTAAACAAGGCCGTTCGAAATACGGTACTAAAAAACCAAAAGATAAAAAATAACTGATTGTAGGAAATTGAAATGCCTAGAAGAAGAGAAGTCCCTAAAAGAGAAATTTTGCCAGATCCTAAACATCATAGTGAATTGTTAGCAAAATTTATTAACGTGTTAATGGTCAGTGGTAAAAAGTCTACTGCTGAAAAAATAATATACGGTGCTTTATCTGTTTTAGAAGAGCGCGTAAAGAAGCTTAAAAAAGCAGATGAAGACGAAGGTGAATCAGGTTCTGCAAGTGGTTCAGCTACTGTTCTTCGCTACTTTGAAAATGCTTTGGATAATGTTCGCCCAAGCGTGGAAGTTCGTTCGCGTCGAGTTGGTGGTGCTACATATCAAGTTCCAGTTGAAGTAAGAACAGATCGCAGCATTGCTTTGGGTATGCGCTGGATCGTTCAAGCTGCTCGTACTCGTGGTGAAAAAGGTATGATGTTACGCCTAGCCGGTGAACTGATGGACGCTTATGAAAGCAAAGGTTCCGCAGTGAAAAAACGTGAAGATACACATAAGATGGCAAAAGCTAACCAGGCGTTTGCGCATTTTAGATGGAACTAAGAGAGAGAGGGTAATCCGTGTCTACTCCATTAAAACTATATAGAAACATAGGAATTGCAGCGCACGTTGATGCTGGAAAAACTACCACAACTGAGCGTGTACTGTACTATACGGGTATGTCTCATAAAATTGGTGAAGTTCATGACGGCGCTGCAACAATGGACTGGATGGTTCAGGAGCAAGAGCGTGGCATTACCATTACCTCAGCAGCAACAACTTGCTACTGGTCTGGGATGGACAAGCAATTTGAACCTCATCGTATTAATATTATTGATACCCCAGGACACGTTGACTTCATGATTGAGGTTGAGCGTTCATTACGTGTACTTGACGGTGCTGTTGTTGTGTTCGACTCAGTATCTGGTGTGGAACCACAGTCAGAGACTGTTTGGCGTCAAGCAAACAAATATGGTGTACCACGTATCGTATTTGTTAATAAGATGGATAGGATGGGGGCAAACTTCCTTCGTGTAGTAGCCCAAATTAAGCAAAGATTGGGTTCAAATCCTGTCGTTGTTCAATTACCTATTGGTGCAGAAGAAGAATTTAAAGGGGTTATTGACCTCATTAAAATGAAGGCAATTCATTGGGATGAAGAAAATAAAGGTATGACATTCCAATATAAAGAAGTGCCTGAAGATCTCAAAGAACAATGTGAAGAATATCGCGCTCTACTTATTGAAGCTGCTGCAGAAGCAACTGAAGAGCTGATGGAAAAATATCTTGAAGGTGAAGAACTTACCGAAGAAGAGATCAAAAAAGCGTTGCGGCAACTAACAATAAGCAACACAATTGTTCCGGTTTTTTGTGGTTCAGCTTTTAAAAATAAAGGTGTTCAAGCAGTTTTAGATGGTGTAATTGAATATTTACCTTCCCCGACTGATATTCCTGACGTTCAAGGTGTAGATGAAGATGGGGAACCCGCTTCTCGTAAAACAAGTTATGATGCACCATTTTCTGCTTTAGCTTTTAAAATTGCTACAGATCCATTTGTTGGAACTTTAACCTACTTTAGAGCATACTCAGGTGTTTTAAAGAGTGGTGATACAGTTTACAACTCAGTGAAGGCAAAGAGAGAGCGTATAGGTCGTTTATTACAGATGCACGCAAACTCGCGTGAAGAAATTAAAGAAGTAAGGGCAGGAGATATTGCTGCCGCTGTTGGACTAAAAACAGTAACAACAGGTGATACCTTATGTGATACTGAAAGTGTTGTCATTCTAGAAAGAATGGACTTTCCAGATCCGGTAATCGCAGTTGCTGTTGAGCCAAAAACTAAAGCAGACCAAGAAAAAATGGGTATTGCTCTTGGTAAATTAGCTCAAGAAGACCCATCATTCAGAGTACATACAGATGAAGAATCAGGACAAACGATTATTGAAGGTATGGGTGAACTTCATCTGGAAATTATTGTTGACCGCATGAAGCGTGAGTTTAATGTGGAAGCCAATGTGGGTAAGCCTCAAGTTGCTTATCGTGAAACACTGAAACAAACAGTGGAACAAGAAGGTAAATTTGTTAGACAATCTGGTGGACGCGGTCAATTTGGACATGTGTGGTTGAAAATTGAACCTCAAGAGCCTGGAAAAGGTTATGAGTTTATCAATGAAATTGTTGGTGGTGTTATTCCTAAAGAATACATACCAGCTGTTGATAAAGGGGTTCAAGAGCAAATGCAAAATGGCGTTATTGCTGGATATCCAGTAGTAGACGTTAAAGTAACCTTGTTTGATGGTTCATTCCATGAAGTAGATTCTAGTGAAATGGCGTTCAAAATTGCTGGATCAATGGGTTTCAAACAAGGTGCATTAAAAGCCAAACCAGTTTTACTTGAACCAATTATGAGTGTTGAAGTAGTTACTCCTGAAGACTACATGGGCGATGTTATGGGCGACCTTAATAGACGTCGTGGTCTTGTGCAGGGCATGGAAGATTCACCAGCAGGAAAAATTGTTAGAGCTGAAGTACCACTTGCAGAGATGTTTGGTTATTCAACCGATTTACGTTCTGCTACCCAAGGAAGAGCAACATATACTATGGAATTTTCTAAGTATGCTGAAGCTCCAAATAACATTGCTGAAGCAATTATTAAGAAACAATAAAAAGTTAAAACGAGGTTATTGAAATGGCGAAGGAAAAATTTGAGCGTAAGAAGCCACACGTAAACGTTGGCACGATTGGTCACGTAGACCACGGTAAGACTACATTAACTGCGGCTATTACCACAATTATGGCAAAGAAATTTGGTGGCACAGCCAAAGCGTATGACCAGATTGATGCAGCACCCGAAGAGCGGGAGCGAGGTATTACAATATCTACAGCTCACGTAGAATATGAATCAGCAAACAGACACTATGCGCACGTAGATTGCCCTGGACATGCTGACTATGTTAAGAACATGATTACCGGTGCGGCGCAAATGGACGGAGCGATACTTGTAGTATCAGCGGCGGATGGTCCAATGCCACAAACACGTGAACACATATTGTTATCACGTCAGGTAGGAGTACCCTATATTGTTGTGTTCATGAATAAAGCAGATATGGTAGACGACCCTGAGTTGTTAGAGTTGGTTGAGATGGAAGTACGTGACTTATTAAGCAGTTACGATTTTCCTGGCGATGATATTCCGATTGTTGTTGGTTCTGCATTGAAAGCATTAGAAGGTGATGACAGTGATATCGGAGTTAAAGCGATTGAGAAATTGGTTGAGACTATGGATTCCTACATACCTGAGCCAGTACGTAACATTGATAAAGCATTTTTGTTACCAATCGAAGACGTCTTCTCTATTTCTGGACGAGGCACAGTAGTAACCGGACGCGTAGAGAGTGGTATCGTTAAAGTGGGTGAAGAGATTGAGATTGTTGGAATTCGTGACACTCAAAAAACCACCTGCACAGGCGTTGAAATGTTCCGTAAGTTGTTGGATGAGGGTCGAGCTGGTGACAACGTTGGCGTGTTATTACGTGGAACCAAACGTGATGAAGTTGAGCGTGGCCAGGTATTAGCTAAGCCAGGCACAATTAAGCCTCATACAAAATTTGAAGCAGAAGTATACGTATTATCAAAAGAAGAAGGTGGACGACATACACCATTCTTCAATGGATACAGACCACAGTTTTATTTCAGAACGACAGACGTAACTGGAACCTGTGATCTTCCATCTGGGGTGGAAATGGTAATGCCTGGTGATAACGTACAATTGACCATTCACCTGCATGCACCTATTGCGATGGATGAAGGTTTACGTTTCGCAATTCGGGAAGGTGGCCGTACTGTAGGCGCCGGTGTTGTCGCTAAAATTATCGAGTAATTAGAATGAGTAACAATCAAAACATTAAAATAAGATTAAAATCCTTTGATCATCGGTTGATTGACTTGTCAACTCGAGAAATTGTAGAGACAGCAAAACGTACTGGCGCACAAGTTCGTGGGCCAATACCGTTGCCTGTCCGTAAGGAGAAATTTACTGTATTGACTTCACCGCATGTTAATAAAGATGCTCGAGATCAATATGAATTACGTACTCATAAACGCCTGGTCGTTATCGTTCATCCAACTGAAAAAACAGTAGATGCATTGATGAAGTTGGATCTGGCTGCTGGGGTTGATGTTCAGATAAGCCTTGATGACTAAGTGTTAGGGTGAAGGATATTAAAGAGGTGTTAGAATGATGATCGGTTTATTAGGCCGTAAAATCGGTATGACGCGGGTTTTCATGGCAGATGGAGTTTCAGTTCCAGTTTCTGTTGTTGAAGTTCACCCTAATAGAGTTTCCCAGGTTAAAACTAAAGAAACTGATGGTTACACCGCTGTTCAATTAACAGGCGGTACAAAAAAAGCAAGTAAAGTTAATAAACCTTTAACAGGTCACTTTGCAAAAGCTGAAATTGAAGCAGGTGATATGTCTGTTGAGTTTTTAGTTGATTCAGAAGATGCATTTAAAGCAGGTCAAGTAATCACAGTTGCGGATGTTTTTGCGGCTGGACAATTTGTTGATGTTGCTGGAATCACTAAAGGTAAAGGTTTTGCCGGAACAGTTAAAAGATATAATTTTAGAACACAAGATGCTACCCATGGTAACTCCAGATCGCATCGTGTTCCTGGTTCTATTGGTCAAAACCAAACTCCAGGACGTGTGTTCAAAGGTAAGAAAATGGCAGGTCATTTAGGTAATGTTCGTTGTACCGTTCAAAGCCTTGAATTAGTGCGCGTAGATGCAGAAAGAAATTTACTTCTTATCAAAGGTGCAATACCTGGTGCTCCTGGCTCACGAGTTGAGATTAAGCCTGCAGTTAAAAAGCAAGTGCGAGGTGAGTGATGGAAATTACTACTATAGATACAAATTCAAAATTAATACTGAACCAAGAAGTATTCGCATATGGTTATAATGAAGGTTTGATTCATCAAGCTGTAGTAACTTATATGAATAACGCTCGTAGTGGTAATAGCGCCCAAAAAACTCGCTCTGAAGTCCGGGGTGGCGGTAAAAAGCCATGGAATCAAAAAGGTACTGGACGTGCTCGAGCAGGTACTATAAGAAGTCCACTATGGCGAAGCGGTGGGGTAACCTTTGCTTCTAAAAAAAGAGATTATTCACAAAAAATTAATAAAAAAATGTACAAACGTGCATTACGTAGTATAATCTCCGAACTTTGTCGCACTGGGAACTTGGTTGTTGTTAGTGATTTCCAATGTGAAAGCAAAAAAACTAAAGATTTTGTTAGCAAAATGAACCAACTAAATATTAATAATGCACTTATAGTAATGAGTGAAGTTGGTGAGAATGAATATTTTGGTTCAAGAAACTTAATTGATTATGATATCTGCGACGTTACAACTATAGATCCTGTTTCTTTACTCAGATTTGAGAAGGTTGTTGTTACAGAAGCTGCAATTAAAAAAATTGAGGAACAGTTACAATGAACGCTGAAAGATTGTTGATGGTTCTACGTGAACCACATACTTCTGAAAAAGCCACTGTTATAGCTGACAAGCTGAAACAGTTTACTTTCAAAGTATTGAAAACTGCAACTAAAAATGAAATTAAAATAGCGGTAGAGAATATATTTAACGTTAAAGTTAAAAATGTATCTGTTATCAATGTGAAGGGAAAAACAAAGCGTTTTAAACAAACAAGCGGAAAGCGTAGTGATTGGAAAAAAGCATTTGTAACTCTTCATGCTGATCAAGATATTGACTTTACAGCTACCGAATAAGGCAGATTAAGATGGCACTATTAAAATCTAAACCTACATCGCCAGGAAAACGTGGCGAATTACGTGTGGTTCACCACCATATTCATAAAGGAAAGCCACATGCGGCTTTAGTTGAAAAACTGAAAAAAACTGGCGGACGTAACAACCAAGGTAGAATTACTGTAAGACATATCGGTGGTGGTCAACGTAATCAATATCGCATCATTGATTTTAAACGTAATAAAGATGGGATTGAGGCTCGTGTTGAGCGTATTGAATACGATCCAAATCGTACTGCATTAATCGCATTAATTGTTTATAAAGATGGTGAAAGAAGGTATATTATTGCACCAGCCAATTTAAAGGTTGGTGATACAGTTATTAGCGGTGCTGATTCACCTATTAGTATTGGTAATTGTCTTCCATTAAAAAATATTCCTGTTGGTACTACAATTCATTGTGTTGAAATGAAACCAGGAAAAGGTGCCCAGGTATTAAGAAGTGCTGGAGCAAGCGGACAAATTGTTGCTAAAGAAGGTATTTATGCAACATTAAGACTTCGTTCTGGCGAAATGCGTAAAATACATGTTCTTTGTAGAGCAGTAATTGGTGAAGTCAGTAATAGTGAACATAGTTTACGTGCATTAGGAAAAGCTGGAGCAAAACGCTGGAGAGGTATTCGCCCAACAGTTCGTGGGGTAGCTATGAACCCAGTTGATCACCCACATGGTGGTGGTGAAGGCCGTACTTCTGGTGGACGTCATCCGGTGTCACCATGGGGCGTACCTACTAAAGGTTACAAAACCAGAAGTAATAAGCGTACTGATAATTTTATTGTCAGAAGACGTAAGAAGAAATAATTATTGAGAGGATATCAAGTGGCTCGTTCTATAAGAAAAGGTCCTTTTGTTGACCATCATTTGATTGCCAAAGTAGAAGCTGCAATTGAATCAAAATCTAAAAAACCAATTAAGACTTGGTCAAGAAGATCAACAATCGTTCCTGAAATGATTGACTTAACAATTGCTGTTCATAACGGCAAAGATCATATTCCTGTTTACATAACAGATAATATGGTTGGTCATAAATTAGGTGAGTTTGCCATGACTCGTACATTCAAAGGCCACTCTGGTGACAGAAAGGCTAAAGGCAAATAAGAGGATATGATGGAAGTTACAGCAAAGTTAAAAGGTGCTCCCTTATCCGCTCAGAAGGGCAGATTGGTAGCAGATATGATACGAAATATGAATGTATCTGGTGCACTTGATGTCCTCAAGTTTACACCAAAAAAAGGTGCTCAATTAATGCTTAAATTATTAGAGTCTGCAATTGCAAATGCTGAAAATAATAATGGTGCAGATATTGATGATTTAAAAGTAGGTATGGTCTGCGTTGATGAAGCAATGACTTTAAAACGTATTAGTCCCAGAGCTAAAGGACGTGCAAACAGAATTTGCAAACGTACCTGCCATATCACGATAAAAGTGTCTGACGAGGAATAGCAATGGGACAAAAAGTTAACCCTATAGGCATACGCCTTGGTATTATTAAAGACTGGAACTCTAAATGGTTCGCAGGCAAAAAATACGCTGAATTTTTAATTCAAGATATTAAATTACGTACTGAACTGAAAAAGAAGCTTATGGCAGCTGCAGTAAGCAAGATTCTCATTGAGCGTCCTGCTAATAATGCTGTTGTTACAATACAAACTGCACGACCTGGTGTGATCATCGGTAAAAAGGGTGGTGGTATTGAGACTCTGCGTAATGAAATTTCTAATAAATTAGGTGTACCTGTTCATCTTAATATTGAAGAAATTAAAAAGCCTGAACTTGATTCAACACTTGTTGCTGAAGGAATCGCGCAACAGTTAGAGCAGCGTGTTATGTTTAGACGTGCTATGAAACGTGCAGTAACTTCAGCTCTTAAAGCAGGCGCTAAAGGAATTAAAATTTGTGTTAGTGGTAGACTAGGTGGTGCTGAAATTGCTCGTAGTGAATGGTATAGGGAAGGTCGCGTACCTTTACATACTTTCAGAGCTGATATTGATTATGGTACAGCGGAGTCTAAAACTACCTACGGTATTATTGGTGTAAAAGTCTGGATCTTCAAGGGTGAAATTCTCCCGCAAAAGAAAAGATCTTCTGACGTTGCCCAGTGAGTGAGGATTAAGAATCATGTTACAACCTAAACGTACAAAATACCGAAAACAGATGAAAGGCCGTAACAGAGGTTTAGCCTTACGCGGTAGCAATATCAGCTTCGGTGAATTTGGTTTGAAAGCGCTTGAGCGTGGTCGTTTAACAGCAAGACAAATCGAGGCAGCGCGAAGAGCAATGACACGTCATATTAAACGTGGTGGTAAAATTTGGATTAGAGTATTCCCAGATAAGCCTATTACACAAAAGCCTTTGGAAGTAAGACAAGGTAAGGGTAAAGGTAGCGTTGAATATTGGGTTGCTCAAATACAACCAGGTAAGGTTTTATTTGAAATGGAAGGTGTGTCCAGAGAGCTTGCTATGGAAGCTTTTGATCTGGCTAAAGCAAAACTTCCTTTCAAGGTTATATTTGAAGAAAGGAAGGTGATGTAATGAAAAAGATTGATGAATTACGCGGTTTATCAGTAGAAGAACTGCAAAATGAATTGCTTTCATTGCGTAAAGAACAATTAAATTTGCGAATGAAGAAAGCAAGTGGCTCACTAGATAAAACACATCTCATCACCATGGTGCGTAAGTCAGTGGCAAGAGTAAAAACAATGTTGACTGAAAAGGCAGGTAAGTGACATGTCTAATAGTGAATCAAATGCCAGAACAATGGTTGGAAAAGTAGTTAGTGACAAAATGGATAAAACCATAGTTGTGATGATTGAACGTTCTGTTAAACATCCAAAGTATGGAAAAATTATGAAACGTCGATCTAAATTGCATGCGCATGATGAAAATCAAGTATGTAAAATTGGTAACATAGTAAAAATCCGTGAGTCAAGACCACTCTCTAAAACAAAAAGCTGGGTATTAGTCGAAGTAATTTCTTAATCAACCCTGTTGATTTACTTTTAAAACCCTAAAAGGCCTGATATAATCAGCAACCTTTTTCTGGTCGAAATCAGAGCTGGAGTAAAAAATGATCCAAATGCAGACAGTGCTCGAAGTGGCTGACAATAGCGGAGCACGTAAGGTTATGTGTATTAAAGTGCTTGGCGGTTCTCACCGTAGATATGCACGTGTAGGTGATGTAATCAAAGTAAGTATTAAAGATGCAATACCCAGAAGTAAAGTAAAGAAAGGTGCTGTGATGAAAGCAGTAGTTGTTCGTACAGCACAAGGCGTTCGTAGAGACGATGGCTCTTTGATTCGTTTCGATGGTAACGCTGCAGTACTGTTAAATAACCAAAACGAGCCAATTGGTACTCGTATATTTGGCCCTGTTACTCGCGAGCTACGAGAGAGATTTATGAAAATAATATCTCTGGCTGCAGAAGTTTTGTGAGAAGGATTTAGATATGAAACGTATTCAGAAAGGCGATGATGTAATTATAATTGCCGGTAAAAGTAAAGGTCATAGAGGTAAAGTCCTACGTGTGACTGAAAGTGGTGTGGTTGTTGAAGGTGGAAACTTAATCAAAAAACATGTTAAGGCTAATCCACAAAAACCAGAAAGCAAGGGTGGTATTATTACCCTTGAAGCGCCAGTACACGTTTCTAACGTTGCTCATTATAATCCCAATACAAAGAAAGCAGATAAAGTAGGCTTTAAGTTTATTGAGAGTAACGGAATAAGTAAGAAGGTTAGATACTTTAAATCTGACAATGAAATAATTGACCGTGTTTAATTAGGTGATTGAAATGGCAAGACTTAATGAATTTTATAAAAAAGAAATCATCCCTATGATGATGAAACGGTTCAAGTATTCCAGCGTTATGGAAGTTCCAAAGTTGCTTAAAATCACCTTGAATATGGGTGTTGGCGAAGCTGTTGGTGATAAAAAGGTGATGAACCATGCAGTTGAGGATATGACTCTAATTGCTGGACAAAAGCCTGTTGTTACTAAAGCAAGAAAATCTATTGCTGGTTTTAAAATTAGGGAAGGTTGGCCAATAGGCTGTAAAGTAACACTAAGACGTCAACGTATGTATGAGTTTTTAGACAGACTGGTTTCCGTAACTTTACCGCGTGTGAGAGATTTTCGTGGTTTAAATCCTAAATCTTTTGATGGAACTGGTAATTACAGTATGGGGATACATGAACAAATCGTATTTCCAGAAATTGATTACGATAAAACAGATGGTATCCGTGGTTTAGATATTTGTATTACTACAAGTGCTAAAACAAATGAAGAAGCTAAAGCTTTATTAGAAGCCTTTAACCTTCCATTGAAAGATAGAGATAAAAAATAAGGGTGAAATTGTGGCTAAAAAATCAATGCTCATGAGAGAGTTAAAGCGTAGCAAGCTAGTAAATAAGTACAGTAGACGCAGAAACGAATTGAAAAAATTGATTAAATCATCTGATGATTTTCAGGTAATTATGGATAGCCAGTTAAAGTTAGCTAAATTGCCTGTTAATTCAAATCCTGTTCGTTTTAAAACACGATGTCAGCAATGTGGCCGTCCACATGGAGTTTATCGTAAGTTTGCTCTTTGTAGAATTTGCTTAAGGCAACAACTAATGGTTGGTAATATACCTGGCGGAAGAAAATCTAGCTGGTAATTTTTTAATTGGAGAACGATTGTGAGTATGCATGATCCAGTTGCTGATATGCTGACCCGAATTAGAAATGGTCAACAAGCAAAGCATCAGCAAATAACGTTAACTTCTTCTAAATTGAAGGAAGAAATTGCTCGTGTTTTAAAGGAAGAAGGATATATTGAAAACTTCTTTGTGGAATCATTAGATAATAATCTTAAATTAATGACGATTAAGCTGAAATACTATCATGGCAGACCCGTTATTGAATTGATTAAGAGAATTAGCAGGCCTGGATTGAGAGTCTATAAGTCTTATAAAGATTTGACATCTGTTCCTGGCTTTGGCGTAGCTATTTTGTCTACATCACAAGGTATAATGACCCATATATCTGCAAAGATGAAAGGCGTTGGTGGCGAAGTCATTTGTGAAGTGGCTTAATACTTGCGAGGAATAATATGTCTAGAGTAGCAAAAGCCCCAGTAGTTCAACCAGCAAACGTTGAAATAACAATAGGTGATGGTGAAATTACTGTAAAAGGGCCTAAAGGAACACTAACCCAAAAAATTAATAGGTTAGTTAAAGTAACTAAAAATAAAGATTCTAATCATGTTGAGTTTGCGCCTGCTGCAAATGATCCTAGAGCTTGGGCTCAGGCTGGAACTGCTCGTGCATTAGTAAACAATATGGTTAAGGGTGTAACTGAAGGTTTTGTTGTTACCTTGGAACTGGTTGGTGTAGGTTATAGAGCACAGTCTAAAGATAAATCAATTACGTTATCTTTAGGTTTTTCTCATCCTATTGAATACCACTTGCCTAAAGGCGTTTTAGTAGAAACCCCAAGTAATACTGTCATATTGCTGAAAGGTGTTGATAAACAAATTTTGGGTCAAGTTGCTTCTGAAATAAGAGCATTTAGACCACCAGAGCCCTATAAAGGCAAAGGTGTTAAACTTGCTGGCGAGTATATTGCTCGTAAAGAAGCGAAAAAGAAATAAGGTTTAAGTCATGAATAAACAGAACTCACGTGCTCGACGTGGATTAAAAGCAAAAGCACTGATCCGTAAATCAGGCAGAGCAAGATTAGTCGTTTATAGAAGTGGTTTGCACATTTACTCACAAATCATTGAAGCGGATAAGCTTGGTGATAAAGTATTGGTATCATGTTCAACAAACGATAAAGAATTGCGCCCAAGCCTGACCGGTAAATGTAAGGTAGAACAAGCTAACCTAGTTGGCAAGCTGCTTGGTAAGCGTGCAAGCGAGCGTGGCATTACTCAAGTTGCATTTGATCGTGCTGGTTATAAATATCATGGCCGAGTGAAAGCCCTTGCAGAAGGTGCGCGCGAAGCTGGATTAGATTTTTAAGGAACGATTATGGCATTCGATGAATCATCACCTAAATCAGATGGCTACCAAGAAAAGCTAGTATCGGTTAATCGTACAGCTAAAGTTGTAAAAGGCGGCCGTGTTTTCGGCTTTGCGGTACTTGTTGTTGTTGGTGACGGCAAGGGTAAAGTTGGCTTTGGTAGAGGTAAAGCGAGAGAAGTTCCAATTGCTATTCAAAAAGCAATGGAGCAAGCTAAGAAAAATATGGTTTATATTCCACTTTCTGGATCAACTATATTTCATGAAATTACTTGGAACTACGGTGCTTCTAAAGTATTTATGAAGCCTGCAAGTGAAGGTACTGGAATTATTGCTGGTGGCGCGATGAGAGCCGTCTTAGAAGTTTTAGGCGTGCAAAACATATTAGCTAAAAGTATTGGTTCTACCAACCCAAGCAATATTGTTAGGGCTACAATTGGAGCTTTAACTAATATCGGTACCCCAGATTATGTTGCGGCCAAGCGTGGTAAAACTGTTGAAGAAGTTATGGCGGGCTAATTATGGAAAAGAAAATTAAAATAACTTTGGTTAAAAGCATTATAGGCAGAAAGCCAAAGCACATTTCTATCGTAAAGCAATTAGGTCTAGGTAAAACTAATTCGAGTGTATCTCATAATGATACCCCAGCAATTCGTGGCCTTATTAATAAAGTTGATTATCTATTGCTGGTTGAGGAGAGTGTATAATGAATTTAAATTCACTATCACCAGATCCTGGTTCAAAACGTCCCAAAAAACGATTAGGGCGTGGTATAGGATCCGGACTAGGTAAAACAAGTGGTAAAGGTCATAAAGGGCAAAAAGCTCGTGCTGGTGGCTTTCATAAAATTAATTTTGAAGGCGGTCAAATGCCTATTCAAAGACGTCTACCAAAAATGGGCTTTAAGTCACGCGTTGGTAGAACTGTAGATCAAATATGTCTCAGTGAACTTGCAAAATTGTCTGCTGAAGTAATTGATCTCAATACATTGCGTGAAGCAGGTTTAATCAGCAATTCTATTAAGGATGTAAAAGTTATTTTATCTGGTGAATTAACTACTGCCATCAAACTTAAAGGTTTAAGAGTCACTAAAGGAGCTCGTTCGGCCATTGAAGGTTTAGGCGGCAGCATAGAAGAATGACTATGAAAAACCAAAAACATAATGCAAGCCAATCACGTGGAGGATTGGCTGAACTGAAATCAAGATTATTGTTTGTTGTTCTTGGCATTTTAGTATATCGTTTAGGAGCACACATACCAGTTCCTGGTTTGGATCCCGCGCGGCTCGCTAATTTTTTTAATGAACAACAGAATACAATATTTGGCTTATTCAATATGTTTTCTGGTGGTGCTTTATCGCGTGTGACGGTTTTTGCAATTGGTATTATGCCATATATTTCTGCATCTATTATTCTACAACTTTTTACTGTTGTTTCTCCTAAATTGGAACAACTTAAAAAAGAAGGTGAATCTGGACGTAGAAAAATAAACCAATACACTCGATACCTGACTTTGGTACTTTCGGTGTTTCAGTCTTTAGGGATGGCACGTTGGTTAGCTGGACAACAAATTGCACTACAAGCTGACTTCTCATTCTACTTTACCGCAGTGGTTACCTTGGTGACCGGAACAATGTTTTTAATGTGGTTGGGTGAGCAAATTACTGAAAAGGGTGTCGGTAATGGCATATCCTTAATTATCTTTTCGGGAATTGTTTCAAGTATGCCCACTGCTATTGCATCAGTTCTTCAACAGGTTAAAGAAGGACAAATGCAGGCATTAACCTTAATTATTATTGCTGCTGTTGTAGTGGTGGTAACCGGATTTGTAGTATTCATGGAGCGTGCACAGAGGCGTATAAGAGTTAATTATGCGCAAAGAACGCAAGGTAGAAAGGTATATGCTGCACAAACAAGCCATTTACCTTTGAAGATCAATATGTCTGGAGTAATACCTCCTATTTTTGCGTCCAGCATCATATTATTACCTGCAACTTTGGCGCAATTTTTCTCACATACTAAAGGTTTGGGGTGGTTAGCTGATGTTGGAATGGCTCTATCCCCTGGGCAGCCTTTGTATTTAATTGTGTATGCTGTAGCTATTATATTTTTTGCGTTCTTTTATGCAGCTTTGGTGTTTAATCCCAAAGATACTGCTGATAATTTAAAAAAATCTGGTGCATATATTCCTGGAATTAGACCAGGTGAACAAACAACTAAATATATTGATGGTGTAATGACCCGCTTGACACTAGTTGGCGCGATTTATTTGGTTCTTGTATGTCTTTTGCCTCAGATTTTGATGTATACATGGCATGTCCCTTTTTATTTCGGAGGAACGTCATTGCTGATTATTGTAGTTGTTATTATGGATTTTGTAGCTCAGGTACAAGCTCATTTAATGACGCAGCAATATGATTCTTTAATGAAAAAGGCTAATTTTAAAGGCACCAAATTACCTGGTCTTTTATGATCTTTATCGGAGTTAGGAATGAAAGTAAGAGCATCTGTAAAGCGAATTTGTCGCAATTGCAAGATTATTAAACGAAGTGGCACTATACGGGTTATTTGTAAAGATGCCAGACATAAGCAAAAGCAGGGTTAATATCCGCTTGATTTAATTTTATAAAAATAGTATTCTTCTGTCCCTTTCGACAGAACAAATAACGTTCGGAGAAGTTAATGGCTCGTATTGCAGGAGTAAATATACCTGATCACAAACATGTTGTGATTGCTTTAACAGCAATATATGGTATTGGTAAACCTACATCCTTGAAATTATGTTCAGCAGTTGGTATTGAACCTTCAAAAAAGGTATCAGAACTAACTGATGCTCAACTTGAGTCTTTGAGAACAGAAATTGCAAAAATAACAGTGGAAGGTGATTTGCGTCGTGTTGTGACAATGAACATTAAGCGCCTTATGGATCTAGGATGTTATCGTGGTCTAAGACACAGAAGAGGGTTGCCATTGCGAGGACAACGTACGAAAACTAATGCTCGTACGAGAAAAGGTCGCAGAAAAGGCACTACCGTTTGATTTTTCATGTAGGAAAGTAAGATGGCAATAACAAAGTCAAAACAACAAAAAGTACGCAAAAAGGCAAAACGTGTTGTATCAGATGGTATTGTGCACGTTCATGCATCTTTTAATAATACTATAGTTACCTTTACTGATAGACAAGGTAATGCGCTATGCTGGGCAACATCTGGTGGTTCAGGATTTAGAGGATCAAGAAAAAGCACCCCTTATGCTGCACAGGTTGCTACTGAGCGTGCTGCTGCTGTTGCGAAAGAATACGGTATGAAATCTGTGGCTGTATTTGTTCATGGTCCCGGACCTGGAAGAGAGTCCACTATTCGTGAATTAATATCACAGGATTTTAAAATTGTTGAAATTACCGATGTTACTGGTATACCTCATAACGGGTGTAAACCACCTAAAAAACGTCGTGTATAAGACTCAGGAGTAATTAATGGCTAGATATCTTGGTCCAAAATGTAAGTTATCACGTCGTGAAGGTTGTGATTTATTACTTAAAAGTGGTGTCCGTGATCACAAGTCCAAATGTAAATCTGAAAAGTTACCTGGACAACATGGTGATAAAAAACCACGCCTGAATGGTTATGGAATTCAGCTTAGAGAGAAACAAAAAATTAGAAGACTATATGGCGTTCTTGAAAAGCAATTCCGTGGCTATTACAAAATGGCTGCTCGTATGAAAGGTGCTACAGGCGAAAACCTGATGTCTTTACTTGAAAGACGTTTGGATAATGTTGTGTACCGTATGGGTTTTGCAAGTACACGTGCTGAAGCACGACAACTTGTTACACACAAAGCCATACTTGTTAATGATAATATAGTTAACGTTCCATCTTTCTTAGTAAAACCTGGAGATGTTATATCTGTTCGTCAAAAAGCACGAAGCCAAGGCCGTATTCAAGCAGCTTTAGCTTTGTCCGAACAAAGAGCTCCATGTGATTGGATTACTGTAGATTCTTCTTCTTGCAAAGGGACATTCTCTACAGCACCAACGTTAACTGACTTATCTTCAGACTACAACGTAAACTTAGTTGTAGAACTTTACTCTAAGTAAGCTCGGAGAAATAGCTGAATGTATACTGAAATCAATGAAATGTTGACACCTAATGTTCTTAAGGTCCAGGCAGAATCGCCCTATAAAGCTAGAATAGTTTTAGAGCCTTTGGAGCGTGGCTTTGGTCATACTCTCGGCAATGCTTTGAGACGTATTTTGTTATCATCAATGCCTGGAAGTGCAATTACTGAAGCTTCAATTGACGGTGTTCTGCATGAGTACAGCACAATTGAAGGCGTGCAGGAAGATGTTGTTGATATATTACTGAACCTGAAGTTAGTTGCAATAAAAATGTCAGTTGGTGAAGACGCCACTGTAACATTGAACAAACAAGGTCCTTGTCAAGTTACTGCTGGAGACATTCAGCTGACTCATGGATTAGAAATAATTAATCCAGAGCTGGTCATTGCTAATTTGAATGAAAAAGGCAAATTGAATATGACTTTGAAAGTTGAGCGAGGAATTGGTTTCCACAGTACTGATTCATTTATTAGACATTTCGATGATGAAGTAGAAAGAAAATCTGTTGGGAAGCTTAAAATTGATAATAGTTTCTCTCCAGTTAAGAAAGTGGCTTACTATGTTGATAGTGCTCGTGTAGAAAACCGTACTGACCTCGACAAGTTAACTATTGAGTTAGAAACTAATGGAACTATTGATGCTGAAGAATCAATACGGATCTCTGCTAGTATTCTTCAAAGACAACTTCATGCTTTTGTTGACATGAAATTTGAAGAGTCTCGGTCTGATAATAAAGAACGCAATGATTTTGATCCTATTCTATTACGCTCTGTTGATGATTTAGAGTTAACTGTTCGATCTGCAAATTGCTTGAAAGCAGAAAATATTCATTATATCGGCGATTTAGTACAAAGAACTGAAAATGAACTCTTAAAAACTCCTAATCTAGGTAAGAAATCTTTAACTGAGATTAAGGATGTTTTAGCTTCACGTTCATTATCGCTTGGTATGAAACTTGAGAATTGGCCGCCAGCAAATCTTGGCGAATAAAGTTTAGGAGTTTTGGTTATGCGTCACCGTAATTCAGGCAGAAGTTTTGGCCGTACAAGTAGCCACAGAAAGGCTATGTTTGCAAATATGTGTTGCTCTTTAATTGAGCATGAGTTGATTAAAACAACTTTGCCTAAAGCTAAAGATTTGCGACGTTATATTGAACCTTTAATTACTGTTTCAAAGGTTGATTCAGTTGCTACACGTCGTCATGCGTTTGATATTCTAAGATCTAAATCTGCTGTTGGTAAATTATTTAAAGATTTAGGTCCGCGTTTTGTTGAACGTCCTGGTGGATATGTACGTATTATCAAGTGTGGTTATAGAGACGGCGATAATGCACCTATGGCAATAGTTGAGTTATTAGATCGACCTGTTGCTAGTGATGATACTGAAGAGTGAATTCAGCTGTTCAAATCTAAAAACCCGCATTTTGCGGGTTTTTTGTTTTGAAGAAAATTAGATTGTAGCCTGGGTGAAGCGCAGCGGAACTCGGGTTTTGCGTTGAGAATCCCCCCGAGTTCCGCTGCGCTTCACCCAGGCTACGTTTTTAACAAAGCAAATGGCGATAAGTTTTATTTATTTTTTAGATCCATGGTTGCTTATCCACAAGTAAATCACTCTCGATACCGCCTGTTTGCTCTGTTGATTTTGGTTCTAATAAGATGACATGTACTTCTTCATCTGCTACAGGTTTATGTTCTACGCCTTTGGGTACAATATAAAACTCACCTTCTTTTAAAGTAACTATTTTATCTTTAAGTTCAATTTTGAGCATACCTTTTATGACCATAAAAAGCTCATCTTCAGTTGCATGGCTATGCCACATAAACTCTCCTTTGAATTTTGCAAGTTTGACATATTGACCATTTAGTTCTCCAACAATGCGTGGAGCCCAGTACTCATTAAAGAGTTTAAATTTTTCAACCAAATTAACTTTGTCCATGGTTACCTCAATTGTAAGTCACTAATAGCTTTCTAAGGTTTCTTTTCAAGCTTTTTTCATATGGAATACACTTTGACTCATCGATATGGATTTGAAAAGTGAATTTCATTATGTTTCACTTAAATGGTTTAGTATGACAGTATTATAGAACCTCTACTTCTTAGCAGTTAATAAGTCAATTGTAGTTTGGTTTATGATTATAATAGACCTCTTTCGTCACTCGCTGCAAAGCAAGAAATGCGTGATAACAGCTGTAGAACTGGAGTGTAACGAAGTCCCATAAGGATTTGCGCATCGTATCGATGAAACAGCCCTCCTTCGCAGGAGTGTTTTGAAAGGGGTCTAATGATAATTTCCTTGTCAGGGCTTATATATAGGTCATCTTTTAAGAGGTTTTACAAGGTAATTTGGCAAAGCTAATATTTGAAAAGTAATCTTGTTTATGGAAAATAATTAATAACTTTATCGATCTGGAGATAATGGATGCTTTTCTATGCTTATTTAGTCAATGAAGATCAAAATCTAGTTTATGTGTTTATAAGAGCTATATTGTTATTAGTAATTGGTACACTTTTGATTCGATTTGGTGATCGACGGTTTAAATTAAACAACTCATTTGATCTGTTAATTATTGTGATTTCTGGTGGATTAATTAGCAGAGGAATAAATGGCCCGGCTACTTTGATGTCTACAACTATTGGTTTAATTGGTTTGATATTGACGCATAAAATATTAGCTATATGTACTAGAAAATCTTTAATATTTGAACGCATATTTAAGGGAAAACGTCATCTTCTTATAAAAAATGGTCATCTTCAAAAGAACGTATTACAAAGCTTAAATATCACCAAAAAAGATATAGAGGAACAAATGCGTCAACAAATACATACTTCTTCTTTGGATAAAGTGCTTTTTGCATATCTGGAAAGAACAGGTCATATATCATTTATAAAAAAAGATTGATGTCTTAATTTAGATTATAAACAGAGATAGTATTTCTACGTCGCGGCTCCACTGCGCAACAGGTTACAGTTATTTTAAAAACTGTTAAACGAAAATTATAGCGCCCTTATCGATAAGGGCAGCAATAGACAATATGACAGCTTAGATCCAAATGAAGTTAAAATGGAACATCATCATCCAATTGATCAAAAGCATCTTGTGGTACTTGCACCGGTTGTTGTCTTCCCGCATTGGGATTGCTTGGTGGTGTAAATTGGGCTTGTGGTATCTCATCAAAGCTGGATGATGCGGCGGCTCCTTTACTGTCGAGCATTTGAATGTCATTAGCTACAATCTCAGTAGTGTATCTATCTTGGCCTTGTTGATCCTGCCACTTTCTAGTTCTTAAACTACCTTCAATGTAGAGTTTAGAGCCTTTGCGTACGTATTCCCCAGCTATTTCACCTAAACGGTTAAAGCATACTACGCGATGCCATTCAGTCCGTTCTTGTTTCTCACCTGTTACTTTATCTTTCCATGCTTCACTTGTGGCAATTGATAGTGTAGTGACCGCATTTCCATTAGGTAAGTAACGGACATCAGGGTCAATACCCACGTTGCCAATTAAGATGACTTTATTTATACCACGTGCCATTTTAAGATCTCCTGTATGCGAAAGTTAGGGAAAGAGTATACCTAATTTATATATTCCTTGCACTGATGAGTTAAAGATGAGCTTTTAATTGCGTTTTGCTAAAGAAAAAAAACAACAAGCATATCTGGCTTGATATACTCGTTGTTGAATAGGATGATTAGTTCGAGATTTTTTTAAGCCATTCTTTAGCTTCTTTACTCACCTGCTCATCATGGATTAGGACATCATAAATAGTTACTTTAGCTTCGCTTGCAGGAGTGTTTCTGCTTTTTCTTGCAGAAATTTTGCTTGCATGCCTAGATTTTCCAGCATGTTTGCATTATGAGCAAGTAGTCGTTTGATTTGCGCTAATTCAAAACCAAAAAATTTCAAGGCAATAATCTGTTGCAGCTTTGATAAGTCTTGTTCGGAGTACAAACGATAACGATTGCTTAGACGTAAACTGGGTTTAAGTAAACCAATTTTGTCGTAGTGATGCAGTGTTCTTACTGAAACTTGCGTCAGTCGACTAAACTCTTTTGCATACCATTGTTTCATCGTTTTTCCTCCTTGGTGACAAGGCTAATGTATGACATAAGGTAAGAGTCAAGCATCTGTTCAATCAAAAAGTGTTTTATCGGAACTGGAAACCAGTTCGTACAGACGCATAATTTGTTTTTGGGTCACTCTAGGTGTTGAGAGTGCTGGTAAGCGAGTTAAATCAAAAAAATCAATTTCAGAAATTTCTAAATTTTCTTTTGCGGTTCCCGACATAATGTCACAATGAAAAAAGCATTTATAAGTATGCGGCCACTGTTGCGGATGCTCATGTTTTTGTTTATCCCACAATGCAAGTAATCTAATTACAGAAACATCAAATCCAGTTTCTTCCTTAGCTTCTCTAATTACTGATTCCGATGCTGATTCATTTGTTTCTGCCCACCCACCAGGCAAGGTCCACAGCTCATCGGAGCGTTCTTTAACCAATAAAATTTTATTATCTTTTAGAATAAAAGCACGGACATCTACCTTAGGAGTAGCATATCCTTTTTCTAATGAAAAAATTTGTTTTATCTCAGTAAGAGGAGTATCCGAGTAATTTGCCATAAATTCGGAAGCAATTTCGCGAAGCCTTAAATAACGTTCTTTATCAAATTCATTATTTGAGTAGCTCAGTCCATTTTGAGCGATTGCTTGAATTTCAGTAATGTATTTTAACCAACTGAGATCATTTTTAGACATGATTTTGTTATCCCTATAGTGCATTTTTTTGCTTTCAGCTATTGACTCTCACGTTACGTGATAGTTTAGAATCAACTTTCAGGGGAAAGTTGAATGAAATATTACCAAATTAAAGAAATTAGCCAAATGACCTCATTAACTATAAGGTCATTACAATATTACGATGAAATTGGCTTATTAAAACCAACAAAGCGCTCAATGAGCGGTTATCGTCTTTATTCTGAAACGGATTTAATACGATTACAACAAATTATCACCTTAAAGTTTTTAGGTTTTTCTTTATCGACGATTAAAAAAATTATGGAAAATCCGCATTTCGATGTAATGACGTCTATTGGCATACAAGCATGTGAATTAACCGAGAAAGCGGCGCGAATTAATGAAGCGGCATCATTGCTCACTTATATTTCCAGTCAAATGGAAATGAATCAACCGGTGAATTGGAAAAGTACTGCAAAAATTATAGAAATATTGGAGTTAAATACAATGAATGATCAAGTATTGCAAAAATATCAATCCGAAGCGGAACAATCCGAATTAGGTAAAAAATCTGCATATGATGAAATGTATAATCCAGATCGATTATATCCTATTCCGAGAGCAGGAAAGCGGCAGGAAATTGGGGTTGATCCAGTTCAATTGCCTTTTTATGGATTTGATTGCTGGAATCACTATGAGGTTTCCTGGCTTAATGCTAAAGGCAAACCAATGGTTGCAATTGCTGAATTGTTTTATGACTGCAGTTCACCTAACTTGATTGAGTCAAAATCATTAAAACTTTATTTTAATTCATTCAACAATACTCGAATTCAAAGTGTTCGTGAATTAGAAAATACAATTAAAAAAGACTTACAAGAACGAGTTGGTGCTGAAGTTTGGGTGCATGTTCACCTTCTGGATGCGACCAGTCAGTTTGCTATACAACAGCCTTTAATAGGGGAGTTACTTGATAATCTTGATATAGAATGTTCTGTTTATCTTGTTGAGCCTTCATTTCTCACTGTAAGCGATGAAATTGTGGAGGAAACCTTATTTTCCAATTTATTGAAATCAAATTGTCTGGTTACAAACCAGCCTGATTGGGGAAGCGTACACATCACCTATAAAGGGAAAAAAATTAATCGAGAAGGTTTATTGAAATACCTTGTTTCATATCGAAATCATAATGAGTTTCACGAACAATGTATTGAGCGCATTTTTGTTGATATTATGAACTATTGCAAGCCTGAAAAACTGACTGTATATGGACGCTATACAAGACGAGGCGGTTTGGATATTAACCCATACCGATCTACAGAGAAGAGCTCATTTTCTGGTAAAAATTTGCGCCTGGTCCGTCAGTAGCTTAATGGTGCATTGCAAACAGTATCAACTTGAGTAGCCTAGGCTTCGCCCAGGCTACGAGTAGTATGTAGAATTTAATCAACTAATTGGTGTTGCCCCATATTCCATGCTGGACGACAAGAAATAAACAATTGCATAGTTCCTTCCCAGTAATATTTTTCTCCTGCTTCAATTAATACTGCATCACCAGCAGATAATTTATATTCTGTATGATTGACAACGACTTTACCTTCACCCTGGAATACATAAGCTAATTCATTACATTCTAAATTTATTACTCGTCGTGTCTCAGGATATCGGCCTGATATTTTTGCTATAGCGCAATCAATCATTGGATCATTAAGATGATACTCTGTCACTTTACAGGATGCAGCATTACTGTGTTCTGTAGTTTGATGCTTCAAAGAAATTTTCATTTAAACACTCCATTGATTAGCGATTTCCGCTATGAATTATTTTTTCAGCACTGCCTTCAAGATAGTGCTCTCTGTTCACACGTAAATAAATTACCCGCTCATCTTCTGCGAATGCTACTTCAATCACTCCTTTCACATGTAACAATTCATTGATGAGATTTATTTTTTTTCCAGTCCAGGAACAAGGCAAAATAAGTGTTGCGATAGAAGCGTTTGATTTCATGGAAAAAGAAACAAGTAGCCATAAAGCACTTAAGACAGTATTCGTAATAAAAATTCCCTTGCTGCCACTCCATTGATACAAAACACCTGATATTGTTCCACCAATAAAAAGCCCTAAAAATTGACTGGTTGAATAAACGCCCATGGCAGTTCCTTTACTGTTAGGATTTGCCTGTCTGGATACCAAAGAGGGTAATGCGGCTTCGAGAATATTAAAAGCAATAAAATAAATTAACATAAGAAAGCATAGACTAAGCCAATTTTGAAAAGTATAGGCTAATAATAATTGTGCTATTACCATTGTGAGTACGGATAAAATAAAAACACTTTTCATGCGCTTTTTCTTTTCGGCAATCACAATAAATGGGATCATGAGTATAAATGAAATAAGCATAAGGGGCAGATAAAAATGCCATTGTTGTGATAAATGGCCTTGCTCCACCTGTTTTCTCAAGATGTAGGGGATGGCAAAAAATGTTGCTGTAAGAATAAAATGCTGACAAAAAATGCCCATATTAAGGCGTTGTAGTTGTAGATTGGAAATAACTTGTTTCAATAAAGCGGGATTTGTTTCACTATCAATGTGAATGCGTTCATTTACAGGTTTAGGAATTACTAAATGCAGCAATCCTATCCCTATAATCGCTAATAAAGTAGTTAGGCAAAAAATACCAGAGAGACCAAAATGATGGGTAATGGCTGGGCTAATTACCATGGCCAAGCTAAATGATGTGCCTATGGTCATACCAATGACCGCCATTGCTTTGGTACGTTGTTCGTCAGGTGTTAAATCAGAAAGTAAAGCGATTAAAACGCTACCAATTGCACCTGTGCCTTGCAAGGTTCTGGCAAGAATCATCCCATAAATAGAATCAGTAATGGCACCCAGCAAACTACCAAAAGCAAAAAGGATTAGACCCACAGTAATCATGGGTTTTCTTCCTATTTTATCGGAAAGCATGCCAAAGGGCATTTGGAGAAGACCTTGCGCAAGACCATAAATTCCTAGAGCAAGACCCACCAAAGCAGGAGAGGCACCCTGCAAATTTTCTGCATAAATGCTAAATACAGGTATGAGTAAAAACAAACCGAGCATGCGAAAGGAAAAAATCGCAGCGATAGGAAACACAGTTTTAAACCAAGAATGCTTCATTCATTAATATATATTTATCTTAATCGTGTGGCGATAGTACAAAGTTAGCTCTCTAGAAACAAGATATTTAAAAATTTAATGATCTAATCATTGCTTTATCGATGAATAAAAATGAAAATGTAGCTTTTGTAACTGTTTGTCCACGGTGCCGATTTACAAGCACTTGGTATCTTTGAAATAGTAGCCTGGGTGAAGCGAAGCGGAACCCGGGAATTTTTTCCCTATACCCGGGTTCCGCTTCGCTTCACCCAGGCTACATGTTAAATGTAACAGGAGTTATGATTTCTTAAGCGGGCTTTATAACAGTTGCATTTTTTATTCTTAGATAAATGAAGTTGATGAGGAATATTCCATGAGTTTGGTTTTTGCGGGTAAAGTTGGATTAATTACTGGCGGTGCAAAAGGCATCGGTAAGGCGACTGCATTAAAGTTAGCCCAGGCAGGAAGTGATATTGCCATAGTTTATTACAACAGTTCTGATGAAGCCCAAGCTTTGATTGAAGAACTCCATGCTATGGGCCGTAAAGCAATTGCTTTGCAAGCTAATGTAGCAGATCATCAGTCTGTAAAAGAAATGTTTGCACAATTCCATGAACATTTTAATCGCCTTGATTTTTTAATTAGTAATGCCGCTAGTGGTGTTTTAAAACCGGCACTAAAGATGTCAACTAAGCATTGGCGCTGGTGTCTGGAAACCAATGCTTTGGCATTAAATCATTTGGCCACAGAAGGACATTCACTGATGCCCAAGGGTAGCCGTATTATCGCCTTATCTAGTCTTGGTGCATCTCGGGCAATTCCAAATTATGCATTTATTGGTGCATCTAAAGCAGCACTTGAAGCTTTAGTTCGTTCTTTGAGTCTTGAGTTGGCTGTTGATGGCATTACAGTGAATGCTGTTTCTGCTGGGGTAGTTGATACTGATGCATTAAAGCATTTCCCTAATAGGGAACAGTTACTTGATGAGTACCAAGCCCGCTCACTGGCTGATAGACCACTAACAACACAAGATGTTGCTAATGCCATTTATCTCTTATGCTTACCCGAAGCGTCCATGATTAATGGACATACTTTATTTGTTGATGCAGGGTATAGTCAGGTTGGTTAATACCTCGCCACGTTTAATTTTGTGTCTTTAAAAAAATCTATGGTATAATTTCGGGCTTTGTAAATTAGCTGATCTCTGAGGACAAAATATGAATGTAGCAGACGTTTATCCTAAAGTTAGAGAAATTGTTGCTGATGTGCTAGTAATTGATGTAGAAGAAATATCTCTTAACAGTCGATTAATAGCAGATCTCGGCGCTGAATCTATTGATTTTCTTGATTTGGTTTTCCAATTGGAAAAAGAATTCAAAATTAAAATTCCTCGTGGTCAATTGGAAAAAAATGCACGTGGTGATTTGGCAGAAGATGAATTCGAGAAAGGTGGTATCATCACCGAACAAGGTTTGATTGCATTGCAAAATTATTTAAGTGAAGTTCCTGCAGAGCAATTCAAGTCAAATATGAAAGTCAATGAAATACCCATGTTATTTACCATTGAAACGTTTTGTAAGTTAGTTGTCGCTGCAACTAAGGAACAACAAACCGCTGGAGCTGAGGCTTAATTCTGGTGTGACTTTAAAAGCAAGTTAATAGGGCATAATAAATACTGATGAGATTCTTATTTGTTGATCGTATAGTAGAGTCATCTCCTGGACAGATGATCCGGGGAGTCAAACATGTTACTTCAAATGATGCATTCCTCACAGTTGATGAACAGGGACGGCCCTGTTTTATTCCTTCTTTAATTGGAGAAACACTAGGACAATTGGCCGCTTGGAATGTAATGGAGCTGCAAGGATTTACCCGCAGGCCTGTTGCTGGTATTGTCGCCAGTGCTTCTATGCACCGACGGGCTTATGTAGGCGAGACTTTATTGCTTGAGTCATTTATTAAACACTTAGATGATTCGGTAATGCAATACCATAGCGAAGCTAAAGTGGGTAATGAGCTTGTTTTTCGTATTGAAGGGGCTTTGGGCCCTTTACTACCAATGGCTGATTTTATTGATTTAGATGAAGTAAGGCAGCAATTTTCTGAAATTAATCGTCCTGGGGATTGGTCAGTTATTAGCAAGGAAAGTGCACCATTATTGAATGACGATCTGATTATGAGTTTGGAATTGCCTGTAGTGCCCATGACTTTTGATAGAGTTCGCTTCAGTCAACCAGGGGTTAGTTTAATCGCTGAAAAAAGAATATCACGAGCAGCCCCTTATTTTGCAGATCATTTTCCTAAGAAACCCGTATTACCTCTGACAGTATTATTGGAGTGCAAGTTAAATTTGACCTATGAATTTATTCGACGTGCAGGATATTCAATACACTATAAAGTAAGCGAATTGCGCAAAATAAAAATGAATGAATTCGTTTATCCGGGTGATATTCTTGAATGTTTTGTGACTGTCAAAAAACAAACAGAAGATGAGTTGATCCTGGCTTATCGTAGTGAGGTTGCAGGCAAGCGTGTTTGTGTTGTAGATGTAGTACTTAATTCCCAGAGGTAAATAAAGTGAAAAAAAGACGAGTGGCTATTACAGGTTTGGGAGCTGTTTCTCCTTTAGGACTTGATGTGCAGTCCACATGGTCCAATTTATTGGAGGGGCGTTCGGGAATTGCTGAAATCAAGCAGTTTGACGCCAGTGCTTTTCCCGCTTATATTGCGGCTGAGGTGAAACATTTTACACTCGATCCCAAATTAACCACAAAACGTAGTCGCTTTTCTGTACCTTTTACACGATATGCTCTTGAGGCAGCGCAACAAGCATTTGATGATGCAGGTATATTGCCTACAGAGCAAACGGCAGCACAATGGGGCGTAGTTACAGGTAGCGGTATGATGACTGCTGAATTTGACTATCTGTCCCGATTTCAACAAACTTGTGCTCAAGATGGTGAAGCGGATTGGGGGCGATTACTTGCGAACACGCGAGAATTTTACAGATTATCTGATTTTGGTAAAACAACGCCAAACTCAGGGTTATCTTTATTGATTCAACAATTCGGAATTAGAGGTTATGCTTCCTCGGTGCATACAGCGTGTGCTTCAGGAGGGCAAGCTTTAGGGTTGGCGATGCAAGTCATTCGTCGAGGCGAAGCTGATTTTATGTTGGCTGGCGGATTTGATTCGATGATTAATCCTTTGGGGTTATCCAGTTTTTGCTTATTAGGCGCCTTATCTTCTTATAATAGTACACCGGAAACAGCGAGCCGACCTTTTGATGCAACGCGTAATGGTTTTGTCTTGGGGGAAGGTGCTGCCTTTTTAATTTTGGAAGAATGGAGTAAAGCAAAAGCTCGCGGTGCTCGTATTTATGCTGAGTTAGCCGGTGAGGGAAATTCCTTAAGTTCTTATCGAATTACTGATTCACATCCAAATGGGGATGGAGCCATTCAAGCAATCGAACGCGCTCTCCATGATGCAGGAGTACGGGCTTCTGATGTGGATTATATTAATGCCCATGGTACCTCGACCAAGATGAATGACTTAAGTGAAACGAATGCGATTAAAGCAGTTTTTGGGGAATATATCGCAAACCTACCTGTAAGTTCGACTAAAAGTCAGACTGGACATTTGATTGCTGCGGCAGGGGCGCTGGAGGCTGTATTATCCGTTAAATCTATAGAGCAGGCACAGATACCCAAGACTGCTAATTTAACGACCCCAGACCCAGAATGTGATTTGGATTATGTAGTTGATGGGCCGCGTGAACGTTCTTTAGGTGTGGTTTTATCCAATTCTTTTGGATTTGGTGGCTCAAATAGTTGCTTGTTATTTAAGCATCCTGAATTTGAAGGAGCAGGACTATGAGTCAGAGCAATAGAGTATTCATTACTGGGCGCAGCGCCCTAACTGCATCAGGCGCTACTGCGGATGCTACTTGGGATGCGATTCTTTCTGGAAAAAACGGAATTGCTAAAATGACCCACTGGGATTTATCCGGTTGGCCTCATGGATTGGCTGGAGAGTTAAAAGATTTTAATCCTGCAAAAATGTTACCGGATCGTAAGTTGCTGAAGGTTATTTCACGCCAGGATGTGATGGGAATTAATGCTGCGGTACAAGCAATCGAACACAGTCAAATGATTGCTTATCGCGATACTCTTGATGATCCTAATTCGTTTAATGAGCAAACCGCTATTTTTGTGGGGTCTCCTGGAAATAAATATTTTCAACAGTATGATTTTTTGCCTTTGTTAGCAAAAACTCAAGGTGATATGCAGCAATTTGCTGGGCAGCTATTCGAAACAGTTCATCCAATGTGGTTATTGCGAATATTACCTAATAATGTTCTTGCATATACAGGAATCACCTATGAATTTAAAGGTCCTAATCATAATGTAACGAACCATGCAGTGGGTGGTACGCAGGCTTTATTGGAAGCATATCATGCCATTAGCAGTGGTCAGGCAGAGCGGGCCGTGGTTGTTGCCTATGATATAGCTGAACCCCAAGCCTTGTTTTACTATGAGCAATTAGGTGTATTAAGTCATCAACATTTAAAACCTTTTGATGAGGCGCATGATGGCACAATTTTAGCTGAAGGTGCTGCTGCTTTGATATTGGAAAGTGAAGCAAGTATGCGAGCACGCTCCGCAACGTGTTATGGAGAAATTATTGGTGGATTATCTACCACGGAAACAGAAGGGTTATTTTCTCTGGATGCAAGCGGACAACAATTGGCAGAGTTGATGCAACGTACTTTGGATCTTGTTCAACTAAACGCTGATAATTTAGGTTTTATTGTTGCTCACGGTAATGGTAATAGCAAATCGGATTATAGCGAATCTCAGGCAATACAAAATGTTTTTGCGCAAAAGGAAATTCCAGTAACCGCATTCAAATGGTCTATGGGACATACTATATGCGCTTCTGGTCTGATTGACGCGGTAATGACAACTTATGCGCTTTCATCTAAGTGTGTACCTGGTATCGCTAATTTGCAAAATATTGCCTCCAGCTGTAAAGGTTTATCTGTAAGTGCAGAACATCAGTCTCTCAAAAGAGGGCCTTATGCATTGACGATTAATCGTGGGTTTGCCAGTATGAATGCTTGTTTGGTGATCAAAGCTTGTGACTGAATTAGAACGAAAAATTAATGAGTTGCCTATAAGCTTGCTGGGGCGATTCGTATATAAATTTTTACCCTATAAGCGGCAAGTCATTATGGCAAATATTGATCGCGTTTATGGTGATCAATTAAATGACGCACAAAAAAAGCGGCTTGCTGTATCTTATTACTCTCATTTACTTAAATCCTTTAAAGAAGCAATTCAATTGCGTTTCATGTCTGAAGATAAATTACGTAAACAAGTCGAGGTTCGTGGCCATGAGAATATGTTAGCAGTTGTAGCGCAACAAAAAGGTGTTTTGGTTCTTACTGGACATTTTGGCAATTGGGAAGTGGCGCCAATAGGTGGTGTTTTAAATTTTAAAGAGTTTCAAGGGCAGTTTCATTTTATACGTCGTACTCTATCAATCAAATTTATTGAGCGGAGCTTATTTAAGCAATACTACCAAGTAGGTTTAAACGTTATTCCTAAAAAGAATTCTCTAGATAAGGTTTGTGCTGCTTTGGAACAAAATCATGCGGTCATTTTTGTTCTTGATCAACATGCTTCTTTGGTTAATCGAGACGGTATTGCTGTAGAGTTTTTTGGAGTAAAGGCAGGAACCTATCGTAGCTTAGCGACTTTATCTCGCTATACTGGAGTCCCAGTAATTCCTGCAGCGGGCTATAGATTGCCTAATGGAAAACATGTCTTAGAATTTTATGATCCAATCCCTTGGACAGATTATGGAAGTGCTCAAGAATCACTATATTATAATACGTTAGCTTATAACCAAGCTTTAGAACGCATTATTTTAGCTCATCCTGAGCAATGGAACTGGATGCATAAGCGTTGGAAACTTAAGTCGAAGTAACGTAAGTGCTCAATCCCAACCAGGGAACGGCCGTATTTGGCGCATCTGGCGAGAAAATTTCCCTAATCAATGCTCACATACTGATGTATGCTGCGCTTGCTTAGAAAAAATTTCTCACAACCTGTGCTCAAATCCAACCGTTCGAGTAAACATTCACATGGGAGACTTGAGCTATTACGAAGTAACTCCTTTGCCACTGATTGTTTTTTTAAAAGAATCAATATGTTCCACTTCAAAAGGCTCTTCTTCTTTGGCAGGATTCTTCATTTTCGCAAAAAAGCCTTCCGCCCAATGCAATGCACTTTGTGCATATCCAGCAGCTTCACAAGTATATTCGGAAAGCACTTTAGTTGCGCTTGCTACAAAGTCAGTGTTTTCTGAACTTTTTAAAGGTTTAGTACTGGATTGGATTACCAGTTCTGGCAGTAGACAATCAAATTCGTTGGAAACATATTGCAAGTGGTCTGAATCTTCATTGACCTGTGCAAGTAATGAATCTACATCACTGAGAGGTCTTTCTTTTAACATCAACTCTAATAGACGAAATTGATTTATAATAAATGGATTTTGATTGTCTTTTAACCATCGATAAAGCCCCTCATTTTCTTCTTTACGTTCCATTACATAATGATATAGACGGTGAAGTTTTTGTCTTGTGCTCAGCTCCTCTTTAGGTATTGTTTGTAATGAGTAACTCTCTAATGCCTTAATAATGTCTTCAAATTTTTCTTGTGTTAACGGAAGAGTGATGTCGTTTAATAAATCCGGAAGCTCTTTTTCTTCCTCCTGAGTTGAGATGGATTTTTTTATCCGATCTTTGGATGGTTTTTTATTTTTTTCCTTAAGCCCCAATGATTCTGGAACGACATAATCAGGTGAGTTAGGTTTAAAAAAACCAGTCCATCCGTAAGTCCAACATCGTTTGAACCATTTAATCAATCCAGAAAAAAATCCTTGTTCTTTAGTAAAACGTAACTCATGTTGCGCTTCCGAAAGCGCTTTTCGTGCAACGAGAATAATTTCTTGATTTTTTTCAGAGTTCAGATTTTTTAGGGCCAAAGTACACAAATCAATAACTCTTTGATAATTTTCTTTTCCACCACGTAGGCCAAAATAACGAATAATCCTTTTTGCATCAAATAAAAATAATTGATAACTAACTTGCTCATCAAAAAAATCAGGGTGGTTTAAAAAAGCAGTAAATATTGCTTCTTTTACTGTTCCATCTAATTCGGGACGTCCTAGCATGAAACCAATATGGTGTATTGCTTTGGCTCGAATGGTATGATTTTCTGAGTGCTGATAAAACTCCATATAGTCATTAAGCAGTTTCCCAATTGATTCAGAATTGCCTTTATAGTGTATTAAAAAATACTCAAAACAATTAATCAACTTGTCATGTTTGATTAAACCCTCTATAAAGGGGTTTTCATCCGAATCAGCTGGTGGTCGGTGTCCACTAAAAAAGAGTGGATTTAAATGAACATTTTGCAGCATTCTTTGAATGTTAATGCGATTATTTTGATAAAATAATGCAACATTTCCTTTTAGCGCATTATTTCTTAAATAGCGATTCGTTAAATGAGCTGTTCTTTTTGCTAACTCTCTAAATGCCAGTTTATCGTTCAGGAAAAAAAGTAACTCGATTGCTTCGAGTGAAAAAGAATGGTTTTTATCTAATAATCTTTTAGATAATTGATTAATATAGCTTGCATAGGCTTTATTATAATGTCCATTAAGATAAAAGCGCATCGCCAAAATCAAATGAGATTCTTTATTTGCATGATCCAGGAATTTAATCGGTATATTATTAAATAATCCTAAATGCTCAATAATATTGAGAATGACTATTTCTTTCTGATTAGGTTCCATTTTACTCAATTCATCAATGATATTGTGCCCGGCAATGTTCATTAAATGAGCCAAGATGTAATGGGCATTAGGCATGGAAACAAAATGAGTAATCCAATAAGTTAGAACCTTGTGTCTTTCATAGAGGGGGTATCGCTCGATTAATGCTTCTATTTGGGGCATGGTTAACTGATGAAAATGAGGCACGGAGCAAAGAATACTGACCGCTGCTTCAGGTTCTAATTTGCCAATCAATTGAGTAGAAAGCATTTTTATGTCTAGTTGATGAATCAGAGAATTAAGACGTGAAGGGATGTGGAGATCTGGAATAACCAACCTATTTAACAAGGAATCCCCTTTTAAAGAAGATAAGAATTCTTTTTGGCTTAATAAGTGAATAATCAAGAGAGATTTTACTTTTGGATTTTTGACTATTTGAATGGATTCAAGAATATTGGAGAACGTCAAATTTCCTTCTTCAAGAGTTGCTAAAAATTGGGCTTGGCTCCCTATATCTTTATTGATTTCCGTTAAATACTCTGGGTTTCCCATAGCTGCTTTGAATAAATCAAAACTTTGTATTTTGCTTCCTGTCATGGCACTCTCCTTTTAGCCAAGCACCAGTTTCCAAAATAGACTTCCCCCAAAAACTTCCTGTAGTGACAAATTGCGTCGTCGATGCGGTGCTCGAATCCTCATGTAACTCGTGTACACTCCGATTCTGCACTTCTCTTTCTCTTCGCACTTTGCTTGCTGCGGCGAGTTTCGAAAGAAATTTTATATAAATTTTGGAACGATGCGAGTGTGAGGCGTTCTTTCAGGATAACTCTTTGTAAATAAAATTCAATACTTGTGTTAATTTTGCATAAAAGGGGACATTGCATGAAAGATATATCAACAGAACTCGCCCTAACATCTGCTTTTTAGAACAGGATACCTTCGTAAACAAAAACGGCTGGCCCAGTCAGAATTATTGGTTCATTAAATGTTGGCCAGTTAATAAACAAATCACCGCCAGGTAACGTCACTTTGATTTGTTTGTCCAGTTGATGGTACAAACGTCCAACAGCGGCTGCTGCGACAGCACCACTTCCACATGCTTGTGTTTCCCCACAGCCGCGTTCATACACTCGTAATTTAATATGCGTCGGATTTACAATTTGCATAAATCCAACATTTGCCTGTTCAGGAAAGTCTGGATGCAGGCTGATTTGTTTCCCAAGAGTATGGACTGGTGCTGCTTCTGTATTTTCTACCAATAATACTGCATGTGGATTACCCATACTGAGTGCATGTAAACTTATTCTTTGATTATGCGGAAGTTCCAAAGAATATTCGGCAGCTTGTTGATTTGCTCTGAGAGGGATAGCTGATGGGGCTAATTGTGGAATACCCATATCGACGCTGACACTTGAGTCTGAATTGATATGTAAATTCATCTTCGTGGTTGATGTGGCCACAGTTAAGTGATTTTTGTCAGTTAAACCATAGTATTTTGCAAATAAAGCAAGACAACGTGCTCCATTACCACATTGACCAACCTCCTGACCATCCGCATTAAAAATTCGATAGTTAAAATCGATACCATCTTGCTGGCTGGATTCAATAAGTAAACATTGATCAAAACCAACACCGGTATTGCGCTGAGCTATATTGGCGATTTGTTGGGGACTTAGATTGATTTTCTGATGGACTCCATCAATCACTATGAAATCATTGCCTAAGCCATGCATTTTGGTAAATTTAATTTTCATAATTTTTGCCCCGCACGTCACTCGTTACTTACTATTTGTGGCATTTTTTGTTGATTCTGGCAAATAAAGAGGCCCTTTTTGCCCACAACCCAATAAGAATATGGGGATGCAAATCATAAATAAAAAGTAAATTCGTCTCATTGGAAAAAAGTCATTAACTGTTAGAAGGGTAACTATCCATTTATTTAAGTAAAAATTCAAGTAGGTCTGTTTGCATTTCTACTATTTTGGCCAATCTGTCCAGATTTTATTCGTCCTGATGCGCACATACTCCATGTATGCTGCGCTTCAGTACTTGAACATCTAGCCATTTTGACTCAAGCTAGCGAAATAGAAACAGGCCAAATTGTCTAGATTTTCTGGGTTCCGATGCTTACATACTGCAACTATATTGATAAGTCATCTATGAGCACTTCATCATCATCAATATCATCAATTGATAGATCAAGCCCTTTTCTATACTTATTCATTGTAGAGACCACATTCTCTCCAGAAGATTGCCAGAAGAGCATCGATTTTGTCGATGAATAGCCTACATGGGTATAAACTGCGAGCGCAATTAATCCTAGGCCGAGGCTTGCAAGAATTCCTACGGCGATTAAGGCATTTTGAAAATATCGCTCCCAGTCAGCATCACGATGTTTTTTGAGTTCCGCTTCAGCACGGCCCAATTTTTTGTAAAATACGCGCAAGCGCATTTCAGGGTGAGGAAATTTTTTTTGATTTTGCAAAACATCAAGCAGTTCGGTTGCTTTTTTGATTTTGATATTTATTTTATCATCTTCTTTTTTTATTTCATCATCCTGTTCTAATTCTTTAGGCCTATTGGATAATTGAGATTTAAGTAATGCTAAATATTCATTTGTTAAGGGAATCAGTTTGTTATTAATGAGCAATAAATACTTGGCTTCATTATTATTATTCAGTGCGGCCTGGTATTCGCTTGTTTTACTTCGTTCGGCTTTTAATGATGCATTCGTTTTTCTTTCTTGCTCTTCTTTTTCTGCTATTTGTTCCCGCATCTTTTCGATTGTTTTTTCTTGCTCTTCTTTTTTCGCTATTTGTTCCTGCTGCATCTTTTCGATGCGAGCAGCTAATTGCTGTCTTTCCTGTTCTAAAGCAACTTTTTCTTGTTTTAGTCTATCAACGACATCGTATTTATTGATGGCATGACGTTCAACTAACTCTTGGAACGTGCCTTTTTCTGCAGGAGCAGGCAAGGCTTTGGGTCTGTCTCGATAAAATTTTTGTGCAGCGATATCGATTAATGTTTCAGCTTCTTTTCGAAGGGACAACTCATGCTTATTGAAAATAGTTTCCTCGGTTACAAAGAATCGACCTAGCGCTGCGGTGTCATTAATAAAGACTCCGATCTGATGAAACAATTTTTCAAATTCATCAAAAGAGCTACCATAATGATCTTCAAATCGAGCTGTAAGTTGCTCAATTAAGCTTTCTTCAGTTTCGTTTTTAGGAAGTTTTTCGCCCAGTTGTCGGCAGATGTAAGCTATTTTTATACTTACTGGGTAATCCGCTAATCGAGCAAATTCCTGGCTTTCGAAAATCCTAATAATTTCCGGATTAATTTCTGCACCTGAATAGCTTTCATCTTTATTAATCTGAGTTAATAAGGAATTAAAAAAGTATTTTAAATTGGTATCAGTTGATGTTTGCAAACGATTCAATTCTTCTTTAAGGTTCGCATGTTGTTGCCCAACAGTCTGAGTAACTCCTTTTAAACTTAAATCAATCAGGTTTTTTACAAATTCTTGTATGGTTGGATTTTCAATTTTTAATAATTCATTAAATTCTTGAAATATGTTGGTGATTGCTGCAAAAAGCTCTTCTTTTTCTTTTTGTTTGTCATTTGCACTCCAATCATCGCTTAGATATTGTTGGTTTACTCTTTGTATTAATGCGCCAAAAGAACTTAAAACATCTTGGCGTGCACTTTCACTGTCAAGTATTGCTGTTGCTGCAATTGAGTGCTCAGTAAGGGAAGCTGAAAGATTAGATATTTTTCTAATGTTTTTGGATAATACATTTTGTGCTGATTTAATCAATGCAGCCAAACTATGCTCTTCATGGGAATCAACTTGGAGTATTTTGAAGAAATACTCTTTCATTAATTTACTGTGCTCTTCATTAACATATCCGATATTTTTAGGAAAAACTTCTGTTAAAAGACCGTATTTATGACCAGTGCGCAGCATTTTTCTTTGGGGGGCTACGCCCATAAATGTATAATGCGTCGCATTAAACGCTTCATATGCAGCTCTATTTTCATAAATTTTGTCATAGAGCTTGCGAAATATAGTTGGGAAATCAAGTTTTGCTACATCGATACCCTCGCTAATGTCCATTTCTTTCAGGAATGAGAGATATTTTTTACCTAAACCGGTAGACTCATGGAAAATTTCTCGTGCGTCTTTAAATGCAACTCCGTGCGATGTTAAAAAATTAAGTAATTTAAAAACCATTAATTTTTGAACGTGCGTCGCTTTGGTTTTATCAGGAGAAACGACAACGTTTTGTTGTGATGCATTAGTTCCAGCAGAGCCTGTACCGTGATGCCCGGGCAGGGTATGTCGAACTATTGTTTGTTCTGCATTTGAAGCCTCAACATAGATTGGAGTAAAGCCCCAATCAGAGCGTTCATTTTCGTAATAGACAAATTCAGCATGTTTAACAAAAGATGGAAGAGTAAAAAATCTTTCGTCATACCAAGTTACTGGCCAACAGTCTCCAGGAACTGGATCAATGATAAAAAGATTCATTGATGCATCAGCAATATTGGTTTTTAGTGCATTAAACCATCGCTCTTGGTCTTGTTTGTCTTTAGGTAGTTGGGTTAATAAAGGTTTAATGATGTCAGTAGTATTGTTAAATGGTTTGCCACTTTTCCTGGCCGCTTGTTGTTGCGTTAATTCCTTGATTAGTTGTTCGAAATTTTCACAAGAATTAATGGCTTTCTTTATCGCATCGAGTTCATGAGCGATCAGAATGGATTCAACGCCGCCTCTGCTGTGTGCAATATCATTAAGCTTAGTTTGCCCGCGGACAAGAGCATTTAAAGCAATACCAAGGCCAATTCCAATTTTTTCGCCCACATCGCTTCCGTCTGTTTTGGGCCCATTAACCACAGCGACTTCTGCAGATTGAAAAGGAGCAAGTTGTTTGTGATTAATCAGAGGGTTCTCTTCTGTTTTAATCAATGTCGAAACAATACTTAGAGTTTCTCCCTTAGGATAATATTCCTGAACTGTATCCCCTTTTTTTAAGGGTTTAGGTTTCTTCTTGCTTTTTAGAGTGGGAGTATATACTGTATCGGTCCCCAGCATCGTAAGGGTAAATGGTTCTTCTTTATTAAACATCTTTTGCCGCTTATTGATTCACACTAGCGAACTATAATTCATATTGAGTAAAAATGGAATAGAAGGGCTGGTATTTGTGATTGCAAATATATCAAATTGTTTGTTTTTAAGTCAATAAAATTTCTATAAAATATCGAGAGTATATAACTTGCACTGTGTTGATGCATTAGCGATAATTTCTCTTTTTTGTCTGTGAGGGGATTTGTTTTGAATGTATTTATAAATGAGTCACAGGCTCAAGCACAAGCATGTGTTATTTGGATGCATGGATTAGGGGCTGATGCTTCCGATATGATGGGTTTAGTCGATCAGTTAACGATTGCGGATGTAGAGATACGCCACGTATTTATTAATGCCCCCCAACGGCCAGTAACATTAAATGGCGGGATGGTCATGCCTGCTTGGTATGATATTGTCGGTGTCAGATTAATTGATAGAGAAGATAAAGAAGGAATTGAACAATCAGAGTTGCTGATTCGTAAAGTTATCGATGAACAATTAAACGATGGTTTTGCCTACAATCAGATTTTCCTGGCAGGATTTTCACAAGGGGGAGCTATGGCATTACATACGGCTCTTCATACACCAGCTCGCTTGGGGGGAGTTGTTGCCTTGTCTGCTTATTTACCTTTAGCTGCGCATAGCAGGCCAAATCTGGATAAGAGTACACCTTTTTTTATGGGGGCCGGGCAATTTGATCCCCTGGTTTTACCTCAGTGGACTGAATCAAGTAAAGATTGGCTATTGAAAAAAGGATATGAACATATTTCTTATTATAAATATCCTATGGAACATTCAATTTGTTTTGAGGAAATTAAAGAGCTCAGTCTTTGGTTTAGACATAAAATTCGGGGAGAAGCATAATGCCCATAGTGAAAAAGTCACGTACGGTCAATTATACATGTGAGCAAATGTTTTCGTTGGTGAATGAAGTAGAGCGTTATGCGGAATTTCTACCTTATTGTACAGAAAGCTTAGTACATCATCGTGATGAAGATGAAGTGCAGGCCACTTTAATTATTGGTGCAGCAGGCATGAGTAAGTCCTTTACTACACGTAATCGATTACAAATTAATAAAATGATCGAAATTCGTCTTGTTGATGGTCCATTCAGTCATTTAGAGGGTTTTTGGCGTTTCGATGAAGTGGACGAGGGATGCAAAGTCTCGTTTGATTTAGAGTTTGAATTTGCCGGGCGTATGTTTTCCATGTTGCTTGGCCCTGTATTTGAGCAAGTAACGGATAAAATGGTCGATTCCTTTTGTGAGAGAGCCAGGACAATTTATGGTGAAGATTGAGCTGGTATATGTGGCTGTAGATAGGAGTACAGTACATATGGTTTTAGATCTCAAACAAGGAGCAACAGTTTTTGATGCTCTAAATGCATCAGGAATATATAATACTCATCCGGAAACGCGAAATATGGTCGTTGGAATTTATGCAAAACAAGTTTCTTTGGAACACGTGCTTCAAGAAGGTGATAGAGTAGAAATATATAGGCCTTTGGTTTTAGATCCAAAAGAAAAACGACGTCAAAAGGCAACAAGTATTCGCCGCCGTGTGTAAGCCCTCTAAGTCGATACACATAGCTACCGATGTCCCACGGCTTATTCCTAAGAGATCCTCAAAATTTAACCTGGTAGAATGTCATTTGTTGCCTGTAGGCAGAGATGTGGGTAAGAGATAGAAGCCGGGCTGAGGGCATAAATCCTCAGCCTTTATTTAAAACAGAACACACAAGTTCTGGTTATTCTTGATTAATGTTTGGATGATTGAGCGATGCTACACCTGGTTTTAGTTTGCTTCGTTCCACATGAGTTAGTCTATCGTTGTGAAAATACAAACTCACTGTTGACATCGTCATATATCCATGACCTCTGCGCCAGGTGTATGCATAGTCCCAGCGATCGTTATTAAAGGTGGGACTTAACAAACTGGTGCCCATTAATATAGCAACATCATTCTTACTCATTCCTATTTTGAGCCGGTCAATTTTTGATTGTGGTAATAAATTCCCTTGCTGAACTACTCGTCGAGATAGATCAAAAGAGGAACATTGGGTAAGAGTTAAAGTAAATACGATTCCAAGTAGAAAAATTATTATTCTCATTTTTTTGCCTATCGTGAAAAATTTCGCCATAATAACACGTCATTTACTGAAAGACACCTGGAGCATTAATGGAAGAAAGTAAGCAGCTTAAGAATGCTGGACTGAAAATTACTTTACCGCGTTTAAAAGTATTGCAAATCTTGGAGCAATCGCCCAATCATCATTTAAGTGCGGAAGGTGTTTACAAGGCATTATTAGAAACAGGGGAAGATGTGGGCCTCGCAACAGTTTATCGTGTATTAACACAATTTGAGACAGCAGGATTAGTTACACGTCATAATTTTGAAGGGGGACACTCAGTATTTGAATTGAGTCAGGGGGCTCATCATGATCACCTGGTTTGCATCAAATGTGGTTGTGTTGAAGAATTTGTTGATGAAATTATTGAACAAAGACAAAAAACAATAGCTGAGCGCGCACATTTTCAGATGACCGATCATGCATTAAATATTTATGGGATATGTCCTCGATGCCATAAAGGCGAATAAAACATCTGTAGTTTTATTTTTCTTTTTTTCCCAGAAGAAAATAGGTCGTTACATCACCTATGCCTTTCATTTCCAAAGTTCCTCGTGGTTCAACAATGAATTCATCTTGGAGCATAAAAGCCATTTTTTCAGAGATTTGGATTTTATTGGGGAGAGAAGTTTCTTCCAGTCGGCTGGCTAAGTTAACTACATTCCCCCATATGTCATAAACAAATTTTTTATGACCAATTATCCCCGCAATGACAGTACCATAGGTAATTCCAATGCGAAGTTGGAGTTGCATCTGATTTTCTTGATTAAATGCCTGCATTTTTTCCAGAATAGCTAAAGCATAATTTGCAATGTTGATTGCATGGCGTGTTGTTTGTTCAGGAACACCTGATACAGCCATATAGTTATCGCCAATGGTTTTAACTTTTTCTATATGATATTTTTCGGTAAGTTTGTCGAGTTCAGCAAACAATAAATTTAAAACATTTACTGTTTTTTTGGCACCTAATTGATCAGTTAACTGCGTAAAATTAATAATATCTGCAAACATAACACTTGCTTGGGAATATTCATCAGCAATATCCTCTTCTCCCATTTTCAAGCGAGAGGCAATTGACTCTGGCAAAATATTCAATAATAAAAGATCATTTTCCTCATTTACTTTGGATAATGTTTTTAATGCATGAATGATAAAAAAGAGCATAAGGAAGGTTGACAGAAGTGAGAGTCCAAGTGCTAAGGCGATAATTTTTGACATTTCCTGATCAATTTGTTCATTGATTAAGAATGTCCGGGTATTTACCAGCGTGAAGAACTCTTGTAAGGGCTTCATCACTTTTAATTTTGCTTGCAAATAATCATCGCCAAAAACCATTTGTTGGGCTAACTGGCGATTTGGTTTCCCAATAATCGTGTAATTTCCTGACTTATCCTGATATTTTCCTTCAATCAGATTCATTGCTTTAATTTCGGTTTCTGCAAGTTTTTTGCTTTGATTCTCAGCTTCAGTCAGCAAGGAGAATTCTTTTAAAGTAAAACGATGTTCCAACATCATTGCAGCTAATGATTTTGCTGGGCCATAAGGTTGGGGGCGTTTATCTCCAATGACCAAATCCCAATATAATTCGTCATAATTTAAAGGGCGAGGAGAGGTTCCATTGATTATCCCCAGGACTTCATTATAGTGATCAAAGTACTTTTTTTCGCCTGTGATTACATAAAGACGTGCCATCTCAGTTAAATCATCGGAGCTCTGGCGAAGTTGATTCGCTAACGAATACAATTGATATCGCTCATTTCCATCGATGATTTCTTGTACCGCAATGTGTTTTAATAAAAACAAACAAACGATAAGGCTCCCAAGCGTGATTGCTAGAAAGAAGAAAAAATAGTACAGCAGACGCGTATTTTTAAGATGGAGTTTTCCTAGCACGTTTAACTCGTTTGGCCTGTCCACTTACATTGAGAATAGCTCATTTATAATACTTGAGCTATTTCTAATAACTAATTTTAAATGCTATTCTTTAATGAAGAAGATATCTGTTTATTAGGGAATTTTTAGGACAAGCTCACAGACTTGATCCTTCACTTAGTTCAGGGATTAATTCATGAAATTGTTATTTTTAGGAGCGGGTAGTGGTATCGGAACGGATTTCGGAAACTTTCAGTCAAATATGCTACTTCTAACGGATAGTGGTAAGAAACTATTGATAGATTGTGGTACGGATATTCGTTTTTCATTAACTAAAGCCGGATACCTTCCTCAAGATATTGATGCAGTTTACATTAGCCATTTACATGCCGATCACATAGGGGGGATCGAATGGTTTGCTTTTCAACGTAAGTTTGCTTCTTCTACTGGATCACCTGAGCTAATCATTCATAAAGATTTAGTTCATCGATTATGGGAGCACAGCTTAAGTGGAGGATTAAAAACACTTGATGATAGAGAGGCAATTTTAAGTGATTATTTTGTGGTGCATTTAATCAAGGATGAGCAAGTGTTTAATTGGGAGGGATTGAAACTGAATTTAGTGCAAACCATTCATATTTATTCCAATAAGAAGCTGATGCCAAGCTATGGTTTGGCCGTTGGTTTTAAAGGAAAAAAATTCTTCATTACTACTGATGCACGCTTTACTCCAGAGCGTTTTGAAAAATATTATCGGGATGCAACACTTATTTTTCACGATTGCGAAACTATGGAAGCTCCCAGTGGGGTACACGCTCATTTCAATCAGTTAGATACGTTGGATCCAAAGATTAAAGCAAAGCTCTGGTTATATCATTACAATGATGGAGAGTTACCGGATGCTAAAGCGCATGGTTTTGCGGGTTTTGTCCGTTGTGGCCAAGAGTTTGACCTTACTTAATGGTAATGATTCATTTAAAAAATTCAATATAAAAAACAAAAGCTTTGCAATACCATCTTTGTGACTTTGGATGCGAAATTAAATAAGAAAAACTCCTAATTCTTCTTAAAATTTAATGTATTTCATTGATATAATGAGTCTCTTTTTAGAATAGTTGATATGGATATTTATGTGGATTGTATGGATTGCACTTTCGCGACCTTACACGTTTATTGTAATGGCTTTAATGCTTCTTATCATTGGGCCTTTGGCAATAATGCGCACTCCTACAGATATTTTTCCTGATATCAATATTCCCGTTGTGAGTGTTGTATGGAGCTTCACTGGTTTACCTCCTGATGAAATGGGTAACCGCATTACGAGTGTTTTTGAGCGTGCTGTAACGACTACAGTAAATGATATTGAACATATTGAGTCTGAATCACTCATTGGCGTCAGCGTCGTCAAATTATTCTTCCATCCCAATGTGAATGTCGATATGGCTTTGAGTCAGGTCACGGCAATTGCACAAACGATACTGCGTAATTTGCCGCCAGGGACTTTACCGCCATTAATACTAAACTATAAAGCCTCAACGGTTCCTGTGTTACAACTTGTATTGTCGAGTGCGACCATCCCGGAACAAAAGTTAAATGATTTGGGGAATAACTTTCTTCGTACGCAACTTGCAACAGTTCAAGGAGCTGCGTTACCGTATCCTTATGGAGGAAAAGTACGTCAAATTCAGGTTGATTTGGATATTCCAGCGATGCAAACCTATGGGGTTTCTGCACAAGATATTAATAATGCCATTCTTGCACAAAACCTTATTATACCTGCAGGAACACAAAAAATAGGTCAGTATGAATACATCGTTAAATTAAATGGTAGCCCGCTTTCAGCAGTTGAATTAAATGAAGCGCCGGTTAAATCCACCCCGGGCCGAGTTTTATATATCCGTGATGTTGCTCATGTTCGAGATGGATTTGCACCACAAACCAATATAGTGCGAGTAGATGGACAACGGGCAGTAATGATGTCCATTCAAAAAACAGGGAGTGCATCGACTTTAGATATCGTTCATCGGGTAAAAGCGTTATTACCTAAAGTTAAGGATATGCTTCCTGAAGGACTTAATTTATCCTATTTTGCGGATCAATCAATCTTTGTGACTGCCGCTATCCGGGGCGTTATTACTGAAGGTGTAATTGCTGCAGCATTAACGGGACTTATGATTTTACTTTTTTTAGGCAGCCTGCGCAGTACTTTGATTATCACTTTGTCCATTCCCTTATCCATTATTGCATCGATTACTATTCTTTCTGCTTTAGGAGAGACAATCAATATTATGACTTTAGGTGGTTTAGCGCTTGCTGTAGGTATTTTAGTTGATGATGCTACCGTTGCTATTGAAAATATTAACTGGAATTTGGAGCAAGGTAAGGAAGTAGAACAAGCCATACTTGATGGTGCGAAACAGATTGCAATCCCTGCGCTGGTATCAACCCTATGTATTTGTATTGTTTTCGTGCCGATGTTTTATTTGGGGGGAGTCGCTCAATATTTATTTGTGCCTTTAGCTGAAGCAGTAATTTTTGCAATGCTTATGTCTTATATTTTATCACGTACACTTGTTGCTACTTTGGCAAAGTATTGGTTACGCAAACATGATCCGAGGTCTGAGGAGAAAAATAAGGGTCGATTTTCTCGCCTACACGAAGCATTCGAAGAAAAATTTACTGCATTACGTTCGCGGTATTCTGAGTCATTATCTTGGGTATTGAATAATGCTAAAGTTTTTATTCCCTGTTTTTTAGCTTTTGTTGGTGTTTCAATAGTATTACTCTGGCCATGGCTTGGTTCGAATTTTTTCCCTGATGTGGATGCAGGGCAAATTAAATTACATATTAGTGCACCGACAGGTACTCGAGTAGAAGAAACAGCACGTATAGTGGATAATATTGATACAGTGATTCGCCAGGTAATACCTCCCAGGGATTTGGGTAGTATTGTTGATAATATTGGGCTGCCGGTAAGTGGAATTAATTTATCCTACAGCAACTCAGCAACGAACGGCCCGGAAGATGCAGACATTTTAATTTCTTTAAAAGATGGGCATAGACCCAGTTCGGATTATGTGCATCAATTAAGAGCAGTTCTGAGGGATCGTTTTCCGCAAGTTACTTTTGCATTTTTACCCGCAGATATCGTAAACCAAATTATCAATTTTGGTTTGCCATCACCTATTAACATCCAGGTTATTGGTTTAAAAAAAGAAGACAATGCTCATTATGCTAATAGCCTAATGAATCAGTTAAAACGGGTTCCAGGACTTACTGATGTGCGCATAAGACAATCCAATAATTATCCTGAATTTTTTGTGGATGTTGATCGTAGTTTGGCAAAGGAACTTGGATTTACTCAGCTCAATGTTGCTACTGATTTGTTGGTTACCCTTTCGGGTAGTTTTCAAACCACACCTACCTTCTGGCTGGATCCTAAAAATGGGGTTTCTTATCCGATTGTTACCCAAGCACCGCAATATGTGATGACGTCATTAAATGATTTGCTTAATATTCCGCTTGGAAGTTTAACCATGCGACCTAGCCAGCTGCAAATTTTAGGTTCTTTTGCAAAATTGAAGCGTATGGTGACTTCAGTTGTTGAGTCACATTATAACGTTCAGCCAGTGATTGATATTTTTGCTTCAATACAAGATAGAGATTTAGGCGCAGTAACCAAAGACATCCAAAGAATTATTCGGGCCACGTATAAAGATTTGCCTAAAGGCTCTTCTGTAGCGATTCGTGGGCAGATTGATACTAAAGAACATGCATTCAATGGGTTGTATTGGGGATTAGCATTCTCAATTTTGTTAGTTTATCTGCTGATTGTCATTAACTTTCAATCTTGGACTGATCCCTTTATCATTATTACCGCATTACCTGCTGCTATTGCTGGAATTGCTTGGATGTTATTTATTACCCATACTGCATTAAGTGTACCAGCCCTTACAGGAGCAATTATGTGTATGGGGGTTGCAACAGCAAATAGCATCCTCATTATCAGTTTTGCTCGAGATCATCTGGCAACTGAAAATGATCCAATGCAAGCAGCGCTTGAAGCAGGAAAGACCCGTTTACGACCCGTAATGATGACTGCATTAGCCATGATAATTGGTATGTTTCCTATGGCGCTGGGCCTGGGGGATGGTGGTGAACAGAATGCTCCATTAGGAAGGGCAGTAATTGGGGGGTTATCTTTTGCAACAATGGCTACGCTCTTTTTTGTCCCGGCTGTTTTTTACGTCATTCATCAACGCAAATTGAAAAAGAAGCAAAGGAAGGAACATGCTTAAAACAATTCAATCACATATAAAGGGCCACAAGCATAGAAGACTGGTTATTGCGATTACTGTTTTTTTATTTATTATTTTGGTGATCATTATTTTTCGTGTTTCCGCAGCGATCAGTTTACGTAATGAGACTCTTGCGGCTGCAGTTCCTGTAGTACGCGTGATGACAGCGGAACAAGAGAAAGGAGAGGACAAAATTATTTTACCAGGTAATGTTCAAGCCTGGCATGAGTCACCTATTTTTGCACGTGCTAATGGTTATATAAAAAAATGGTATGTAGATATTGGCAGCCATGTGAAACAAGGTGATTTACTGGCCGTTATTGAAACGCCTGAGCTTGATGCACAAGAGCGTCAAGCGAGAGCTGATTTGAAGACCGCTATAGCGAATAATCAATTGGCACAAATTACTGCGAGACGTTGGCTTAATTTAGTAAAAACGAAATCCGTTTCCCAACAGGAAACGGACGAAAAAGTAAGTACGGCTGCAGCTTTAGAAGCAGCGATGTTTGCAGCAAAGGCCAATTTGCAACATTTGCAAGAGTTAGTCGGATTTCAACGTGTCATAGCCCCTTTTGATGGAGTCATCACGGCTCGAGCTACAGATATTGGTGATTTAATTGACGCAGGGAGTAGTGCAACAGCCCCACCCTTATTTCGTATTGCCCAAACAAAACCTCTGCGAATTTATGTTAAAATCCCCCAGTATTTTTCTTCTCGAATTAAGCCGAATATGACTGTAGAGCTCCATTTCGCGGAGCATCCCAAGCAAGTTTTCCCTGCCAAATTATTTGAAACAGCACAAGCAATTGATCCTAAGACGCGTACTTTACTTGCTCAATTTATTTCTCCGAATAAAAATGGAGAATTGTTGCCTGGTAGTTACACTGAAGTTTGGTTTACTTTACCTATTCCTCCTAAGACGGTGATTTTACCTGTCAATACTTTGCTCTTTCAGGCGCAAGGATTACAGGTAGCAACATTAGACAAAGACAATAAGATTGTCTTAAAGTCCGTTACTCTTCGACGTGATTTTGGTTCAAAAGTTGAAATTGCCACAGGAGTATTACCTGGTGATCGAGTTGTACTTAATCCTCCAGATGCAATTAGAAATGGGGAAACTGTGCGAGTTGTTTCATGAAAAAAGTGCAAGGAGAAACCGAGCGTACAACGGGATACATGAAGTCATATGAGAATTCGAGCACCGTATTGACAAAACAATTTCCCGCCGCAGCAGGGCTTGGAAAGAAATCTATTGGTGTTAGTGTCCTTGTTTTTGCATTAATGGGGTGTTCTTTTGCTCCAAAATATCATCGTCCTGCCATGCCTATTCCTGAACATTTCAAGGAACCAGGTCAATGGGTGGAAATTAAATCCACACCACGAATTGTTGCCCCAGATGGTTGGTGGCAGGCTTTTCATGATCCGGTATTAAATGATTTGGAAAACCAACTAAATAATGCAAACCAAGATTTGAAATTGGCTTATGCTCATTTTCAGGAAGCAGTTTCACTGGTACAAGTGGCTCGCTCCTATTTTTTTCCCACGATTCAAGGCTTATTCAATGCGGATAGACAGCAAAATTCACGAACGGTTGCGAATCCTGTAACTACGCCGGTTTTTAATCAATTTCTGCTAGGTGGTTTTCTCTCTTATGAGCTGGATGCGTGGGGAAGTATCCGCAATTCGGTCATTGCCAGTGAACGTAGTGCGAATGCAAGTGCGGCGGATATGGCTTCCATTCGTTTGAGTTTGCAAGCAGAGCTTGCGAATAATTATTTTGCATTAAGAGGCAGTGATGAGGCGCAACGCATATTGAATATGACAGTTGTTGCCTATCAACAAGCTCTTTATTTAACAAAAAATCGTTATCAAGGTGGGGCTGCACCTATAGCTGATGTTGATGAAGCAGAAACGCAACTTGAGAATGCGAAAACACAGGCGGAAGATATACGGTTACAACGAGCTCAGTTTGAACATGCAATCGCAGTATTAGTGGGAGAAATACCAAGTAATTTTTCCTTATCTCCCGCTAAATCACCTAGAGTTTTCCTGGCAATAGCGCCAAATGTGCCTTCAACTATTCTGGATAGAAGACCTGACATTGTTGCTGCGGAATCGCGGGTTCAGGCTGCAAATGCAAATATTGGTGTAGCACGAGCTGCTTTTTTTCCAGTAATCGAATTAACGGGAAGTGCTGGTTTTCAAAGCAGGAGCCTGGCGAATCTCATCTCCAAACCAAGCCTTTTTTGGTCACTTGGGCCTCTGAGTTTATTGACCTTAAGCCAACCTGTAGCACAAGTAACACTTTTTGATGGTGGTCGATTGCGGGGTTTATTAAATCAGGCTAAAGCTCAGTATTTTGAAACAGTTGCTACGTATCGACAAACAGTATTAACTGCATTGCAGGAAGTAGAGGATAATCTGATTGCGATTCATCAGCTTGATAAAGAATATCGGACTCAAAAAGCAGCGGCTCGTGCGGCCAAACGGGCTTGGGAGCAAGAGTTGTATCGCTATAAAGGAGGGCTTGTTACTTTTCTGCAAGTCGTAGTTGTTGAAAATACTGCATTACAATCAGAACTTTCATTAATCAACATCCGTACTCGCCGGCAAATTGCCAGTATCCAGTTAATTAAAGCTCTGGGTGGTGGTTGGTCTTTAGATATGGGCAAGAGAAAAACCAAGGCAGCACCTTATTCTCTTAAGGTAGGGTAGAACGATGGGATAAAGGTAGTCCCTTGAGCCTTTATCCTAATCCAAGGTTTTTGTTGTATTAATCAAGATTAATGGTATAAGAATAGCTACCAATGCCATCATATACTGTATTAATATAGCGAATTCCGTTGCATGAAGCGCTAACAGTTGGATGGTTCATCAATGGGCCATCTTTAATATCAAGAACACACCAATTCTCGGCATCATAGGCAACAGTAACATGAGCATAGCCGCTGCGACATGCGAATGAGTCTCGGATCTCAAAACTGCGAGGACCAATTAATTGAAGAATAACATCTTGATCGTTAAATCCACTGACAACATAGATGCCAGGGTGGGATGCATCACTTAAACGAAAATAATCTTTATAACCACACCAAGATTTATCGGCGTGTGCATTCATCATTATCAAACTGGTTGTTGCCAGTACCATCCATTTTTTCATAACAGAGCCCCTTTTTTTATTATTAAATCCGCTGCGATTATAGGGAAGTATTGAATACAAAACAATCACTCTGCTGCAATACCTTCAGTTGTGCGTATCTAGGTTCTGCTTGAAAAAAGTGGCGAAACTCCTATCGACGCAACTGTAGCCTTGTCCCAGTTGCCTCTCTCCCGCTAGGAGCAGTTATCATCCAAGGTATCAATATTTTTTTGGAAAATACATTAATGATCATATGACTTAAACTTATTATTAATTTCTAACTTTATGAAAATATGGTCTAGAATAATCTACATAAAGGAAAATTTAAAAACAAAAAGAGGGGAAAAACTATGAACACTCTGAAAAAAATAGCAATTGTAAGTATTTGTCTTACAACACTTGGCTTACTAAGCTCTTGTGGAACAGTTCACGGTTTTGGAAAAGACGTTTCTACCGTGGGTAAAGATATTCAAAGAGCATCACGATAATTTCTTTTTCTGCTCCCTATAGAAAATGCTATAGGGAGTATATTCGTTTGATGGTAATTCTTTGATTACATAGTGATACAAAAGGAAGGTTTAGCCACTTCGTTCTTTTGCATTCCCTTCTCACTGCTAAATAAACGCAAGGGGTTTGCGGATGATTTTACAATAAATGGATTGATCGCTCCATCCCAAGGAATGAATTGTTCCATACTGCGGAAAAAACATAATTTTGGCGGAGATAAAATAATTTTTTGTTCATATTGTTGACAAATTTTTAATAATTCTTCCATCTTATTTTTAATTTCTTTAAAGACCTGTTCATCCTCAATTTCTCTATATCCATAAGCTAAAGTAATGTGAAATACGGTGGGTATTTTATTTTTTAAGCCAAACTCCTCTGCAAATTGTTGAATAATTGTTTGCTGCTCTGAAGGAATAGATAAAATTAACTGTAACTCAGAAAAATAATTTACAGCTTCAACTGAAATTGAGATATTAAAATTTAATTCAAGCAGTCTTTTATTCATTTTTTGAAAAATCGTCAGTTTTTTTGATATAAAAGAAAGCCAGTTTTCCGGAGTCTCTTGTTGAGTATACAAATTACAGGTCGTCATGTGATAGCTTTGGTAAGGTAGAGGGGAAAAGTAGTTACATAGAACTGAAGTGTTTTTAAGAAAATAGTAAATATCCTGCCATAGTTTTTGATTTGTTTGTCCTGCATCAGCAATAATGGTTACACCGGGAAATTCCAGATAATTGCTTTGATCATCGATTTTCATTAGAGAGGCATAATATATTAATATAACGTGGTTAATATTTTATTTACCTTGCCAATGCTGTGCGTCTCGTGATGTGACGATAAAATTCGATTTGTTCCATTGCTTTTTTCAAGGATACAGGCGGCAGCTCCATCACCAAAAATGGTGCATGTTTCCATATCTTGCCAATTCAATCCCGCTGAAGCAATGTCACTGGAAACAATAAGAACACGTTCATATCGTTCTCCTTCGACCAAATACGAGGCAATGTCTAAGGCACTAATAAAACTTAAACACGTACTGTTTACGTCAAAACAGGCAGTTCCTGATTGTTCTAACCCCAATTGTTTTTGAATTAATGCAGAAGTACAGGGAATTGCTTGTTCTCCCACGCCACAAGCACTGATGATGACATCAATTTCTGTTAATTTAATATTTGCTTGCTGCGCTGCAACCAGCGCTGCTTGTGCTCCCATATAAGAGGTTGTTTCATCTGGAGATGCAAAGTATCGTGAAATCAATCCGGATTTTTTTTGTACACTTCCTTTGGGTAAATTAAGTTGAAAATCAAGTTCTGTAGAAAGAACTTTGTTTCTAGGTAAATAAGATCCCATTCCTGTGATTTTTACAGTAGGCATAATTCATTTCCTTTATTGCTTCAATGCATCTATTCTAGAGGGGGCATAGACGAACAGAAAGCCATTGATTATACTTTATGTTCATTTGTTATTCAATTGTATTGCACTAAAAGTGTATTCAATAAAATGACAATTCAGTTTCATTAAAACTGTCAACCCATGCTGATCCATGATAAATTAATAATTATTCATGGGATGATTTGCAAAGGATTGTAGTTAGTGTTTGATTGGAGACAACATCTAAAGGTTTTTGCCCTCATATCGCTGAGCACAGGGCTGCAAACTTCGTGTATGGTTGGACCTAACTTTCATTCACCTAATCCACCTAAAGTCAAAAAGTATACTGAAAAACCGCTACCGACAAAAACCGTAAGCACTCCTGGAGCAGGTGGCCAAGCCCAAGCTTTTATTACCAATAAAGATATTCCTTTATTGTGGTGGGAGCTTTATCATTCCCCGGAATTGAATCAACTTATTCGCATGGGGTTAACCAATAGCCCCAATTTAGCTGCGGCTTCTGCGGCTTTGCGTGAAGCCCAGGAAAATCTCAAAGTTCAAATTGGCAATTCAATGTGGCCGTCAATAGATGCGAGCCAGATGGTGCAGAGACAGCGTTATTCCGGCTTACAAATAGGTCTTCCATCCGATAGTGTAACGTTTAATCTCGTTTATACTTCATTTAATTTATCCTACACCTTGGATGTTTTTGGGGGAGCCCGGCGTCAAATTGAAGCATTAAAAGCCCAGGTTGATTATCAGCAATTTCAAGTAATTGCTGCTTATTTGACCTTGACTTCTAACATCGTTACTACATCAGTAGCAATTGCATCCTATCAAGCACAAATTGATGCGACTGTTGATTTAATTAAGGCAGAACAAGGGCTTCTTAATATTTTAAATAAACAATATCGATTAGGAGGCGTTTCCCAAGAGGAAGTACTGACCCAACAAACCTTGCTTGAGCAGACCAAAGCGACTTTACCGCCACTCCAAAAAAACTTATCTCAGGCCAAACACGCTTTAGCTACGCTTGTAGGTGTTTTTCCGGAAGCCCCTTTACCCATTATTAAATTGGATCGCTTAAAATTACCCAGAGAACTGCCTGTGAGCTTGCCTTCAAATCTTGTCCGCCAACGTCCTGATGTGCGTGCTTCTGAGGCCTTACTTCATCAAGCCTGCGCCCAAATTGGGGTAGCAACAGCCAATTTATTTCCGCAATTTACCATTACCGCTAATGAGGGATGGCTTAATACTTCCTTTGCAAACCTGTTCACTAAAAAACATGAGGTTTGGTCTTTAACCGGACAAGTGGTTCAGCCTTTGTTCCATGGTGGGGCTTTAATGGCACAGCGACGTGCTGCGATCGCGGCCTATCAACAGACTGCCGCCCAGTATAGACAAACTGTATTACAAGCTTTTCAAAGCGTGGCAGATGTTTTAAGAGGATTGGAAGTCGATGCACGTACATTGCAAGCACAAATAAAAGCCGAAAATGCAGCACGAGATGCTTTAAATCTTACGCTAAAACAATATCGCTTAGGTGGGGTAAGTTACATCAATTTATTAAACGCGCAACAGCAGTACCAACAGACGCGAATCAGTCGTATTCAAGCTCAAGCGGTGCGTTACAGCGATACGGCTGCATTATTCCAGGCCTTAGGTGGGGGCTGGTGGCATAAACCTTGGTGTGTCAAAGAGTGTCTATGATGAAAGAAATTTTTTTGAAAAAACAGATGATTATTATGTTAGTTTTCGTGAGTATCCTTTTCGGCCTGATTTTTGGTTGGAAGGCTTTTACTAACTATATGAGAAATCAATTTTTCCTCAAATCGCAGTCACCTGCAGTTACGGTATCCACAATGAAAGTTGAGCCTTCATTATGGCAACCTTCTTTAAAAGCGGTAGGGAGTATGCGTACACGCCTTGGTGTGAATGTGACTACAGAGCTTGCGGGTATGGTACAGACAATCTATTTCACGCCGGGGGCAACGGTTAAAAAGGGCGCTGTTTTGGTGCAATTAAATGCAGGGACCGAACTTGGATTATTGCATTCATTACAAGCTCAGGTCGAATTGGCAAAAATTACCTATAAACGTAATAAGGCGCAATTTGCTGTGCACGCAGTAAGTAAGCAAACGGTAGATGCTGATGAATGGAATCTCAAAAATTTACAAGCCCAAGTTGCTGAACAAGCTGCAACTACGGAAAAAAAGACAATCCGTGCCCCTTTTGCGGGACAATTAGGCATTAATAGAATTAATCCAGGGCAGTATCTTAATGTAGGGGATACAGTGACCACATTACAATCCTTAGATCCAATTTATGTTGATTTTTATTTACCCCAGCAAGATTTAGGTGCGTTAGAGCTTGGACAAACAGTAAAGCTCACCACTAATACGTTTCCTGACAAGTTTTTTCAAGGAAAAATCACTACCATTGAACCTATTGTCGATAGTGCTACTCGCAATGTGCTGGTAGAAGCGACTATCCCTAATCCTGATTTTCAACTGAAGTCAGGTATGTTTGCTCGAGTTGAAGTTGCTGCCGGAATGAAAAAAAGCTATCTGACTTTACCGCAATCAGCGATTAGCTTTAACCCTTATGGAGATATTGTATATCTGGTTAAAGAAAGCAAACAAAAAGACAGCAATAATAAACCAATTCTTATAGTCAAACAGGTTTTTGTAACCGTTGGCGATACACGAGGGGATCAAATTGCTATTTTAAAGGGACTGCACGCAGGAGATATTGTGGTTACCAGTGGTCAATTGAAGCTTAAAAATGGCAGCCGTGTTGTAATCAACAATGGAATACAACCAAGTAATGAGGCATTACCAAAGGTAGTAGAGCAATAGCGGTATACAGGATAGTAAGCATTTTGTAGTCGGGGTGAAGCGGAACTTGAGCAATGAGGAATTCATTCAATGGTTCACTTGAGGTAGACACAATATCACCCACTACGTAGCGCGCTTTATGCGCGGTATCGAAGGTGTACCGATGAATCAAAATTGTATCAAAAGCAAGATCTTCTGGATACCGCGCATAAAGTGCGGTAGGTAGGGTAAAAAAAATTTGTGAGAACTGCCCAGGACAGCGCAGTGCGTAGATTGGAAGTATTTGTGGAAATATCTTAAGGATTTGCTGTGTTACACCCACGCTCAGTATACGAGGAGTTTATGAAGTGAGTTGCTTCGGCTAAATTAATAATCTAAGGATTGTAAGAATGCGGTTTACGGATATCTTTATTAAAAGGCCTGTACTGGCTACAGTGATTAGCTTAATGCTTTTAGCAATGGGCTTACGCTCTATTAATTCTTTACCCATAATGCAATATCCGTTTACACAAAATGCCATAGTAACGGTTACTACGACTTATACTGGTGCAGATCCTGATGTTATTGCCGGTTTTATTACTACTCCTTTAGAGAATTCAATAGCTCAGGCTAGTGGTATTGATTATATGACGTCTATCAGTACTTCTAGCACAAGTACGATTACAGTAAATCTTCTCCTAAATTACGATCCTTTGAAAGCCTTGTCCGATATCACCACCAAAGTGAATGCAGTACTGAATCAGCTCCCTGCAAATTCCCAACAGCCAGTGATTACTGTTACGGTTGGACAAACGATTGATTCGATGTACATAGGATTTTATAGCGAAGAATTACCTATTAATAAAATTACTGATTATTTGATTCGGGTAGTACAGCCGAAACTGCAGGCAGTTAATGGAGTCCAAAAAGCAGAAATACTTGGAAATCAAACTTTTGCTTTACGCGCATGGCTCGATCCGGTGAAGTTGGCAGGATACGGTATTTCTGCAGCAGAAATCGGAACTGCTCTTGCCAATAATAATTTTATTTCAGCGGTGGGTCGTACCGATGGACAGATGTTTGTCCAAAATCTTACTGCAAGTACCGATCTAACTGACGTCAATCAATTTAAGAAGATGATTATTAAAGCGCAAAATGGAGCAATCATTCGTTTGGGCGATGTGGCTACTGTAGATCTAGGGGCACAAAATTATAATACTTCAGTCAGTTTTGATGGGCGAACAGCAGTTTATATCGGTATTGTTGTGGCGCCTTCGGCTAACCTTTTGACGGTAATTGATGATATAAAAAAAATATTTCCCACAATTCAGGAGCAGATGCCTCAAGGTTTGCAAGGAAAAATTGTATATGATGCCAGTTTATTTGTTAATTCTTCCATCCATGAAGTCATCCTTTCTTTATTAGAAGCATTTTTTATTGTAACAGTTGTTATTTTTATCTTTCTTGGATCGATTCGTTCTGTTGTTATTCCAATTATTGCTATTCCTTTATCTCTTATTGGAGCCTTTTGGGTTATGCTCATTTTGGGTTATTCAATTAACCTGTTAACTCTATTAGCTATGGTGCTTGCAATTGGTTTGGTAGTTGATGATGCGATTATTGTTGTAGAAAACGTGCAACGCCACATAGAGGAAGGAAAAACTCGATTTAAAGCGGCATTATTGGGGGCACGTGAATTGGCAAATCCAATTATTGCAATTACAGTCGTTTTAATTGCTGTTTATTTGCCTGTTGGTTTTATGGGTGGTTTGACTGGGGCTTTATTTACCGAATTTGCTTTTTCGCTTGCTGGTGCAGTAACTGTTTCGGCAGTAATTGCATTAACTTTATCACCGATGATGTGTTCCAAATTCCTTAAAATAGGGGAGGGGGATAGCAAGGGACGTTTTATGACTTATGTTGATAATTCGTTTGCAAAACTCGAGAAATCTTATGAGCGAATTTTGTCGGCAACCTTAAATCATTTGCCAGTTGTTATTGTTTTTGCTGTGATTATCCTTTTTAGTAACTATTTTCTTTTTATTACTACAGAATCGGAGTTGGCACCGCAAGAAGATCAAGGGATTATTATTGCCCAAGTTACAGCGCCGGCCAATTCATCATTGGCCCAAACGAAACTTTACGCCAATGAAGTGAATGAGATTTTTAAAAAATATCCTGAAACGGATCATATTTTTCAAGTTGATGGTGTTCAAGGATTAAATACATCCATAGTCGGCATGGTTTTAAAACCTTGGGATCAACGCCAACGAACATCGAATCAATTACAGCCTTTAGTTCAAGAAGAACTTAATAAGATTGCCGGGGCTAAAGTAGCTGCGTTTCAGTTACCTTCATTACCCGGAGGCGGGAGTGGGCTTCCTATTCAATTTGTGATTAATACGACAGAAACTTTTGATAAATTGAACGAGATTTTACAACGTATTTTAGAAAAGGCTTATGCTACAGGTATTTTTGCTTTTATTGATCCTGATCTCAAAATCGATAAAATTCAGACTAAGGTCAATTTAGATCGCGATAAAATATCCCAGTTTGGTTTAACTATGCAGGACATTGGCAATTTATTTGGGTCGGCATTGAGTGAGGGGTATATTAACTATTTTAATTTCGCGGGACGTTCCTATCAGGTTATTCCACAAGTAAAGAGGGAGACGCGTTTAAATACTGATCAAATATTGAATTATTATATGAGGACCGCTGCAGGAGATTCGATCCCTCTTTCTACAGTTGCTACATTGCAGCGACAAGTAGTTCCTCAATCTTTAAATCATTTTCAACAGCTCAATTCGGCAACAATTTCAGCAGTTGCTTTTCCTGGTGTGTCTATGGGGCAAGCTTTGGATACATTGGCTAATATTGCCAAAGAGATTTTGCCTCAAGGCTATTACATCGATTACGCGTCTCAATCAAGACAATTTATTCAAGAAGGCGCCAGTCTAATTATCACTTTTTTCTTTGCGTTAATTATTATCTTTTTGTCATTAGCTGCTTTGTTTGAAAGTTTCCGTGATCCACTTATTGTTTTGATTAGCGTGCCTATGTCGATTTGCGGCGCAATGATTTTTGTTAGTTTGGGTATTGGTAATGCTAATCTTAATATTTATAGTGAAGTTGGTTTGGTTACATTAATAGGCCTCATTAGTAAGCATGGTATTTTGATTGTGCAATTTGCCAATGACTTACAAGCGAACGGGCAAAAAAAGTTAGATGCGATTAAAGCTGCTGCTGCAATTCGCTTGCGCCCTATTTTAATGACCACAGCAGCTATGGTTTTAGGGGTTATACCATTAATCTTTGCTACAGGCGCTGGCGCTGAGAGTCGTTATAATATTGGTTTAGTGATCGCAATGGGTATTTCAATTGGTACTTTGTTTACTCTTTTTGTTGTTCCCGCAATGTATCTGTGGTTAGCAGAAGATCATTCAAAAAAAGCTGCAGCTGAACATTTAGAGGATGAAGAATCTTTAGGTTAGTTATTTATCGCCTGATGGAACAGTGGAACTCAGAATCGATGATGCACCAGATGTCGCTGCCCTCATCTTCCCGAACAAACTTAGGGAGTTGCTATAGGCATAGCGGGCGCTTCATACCTTTTAGTTTCTACTTCTTTAGAGGTGGTGGCAAACAGACCAAAACGTTTTGTAAGCTCCCCGAGTGGAGGGGGATTTTTTACCGCATCGTTGATTTCATTAAAAAGTTTTTGTCGGGATGGGGTGTACAAACCCAATGCTTCAAGCAGCGAAAAAAAGCACATTTTTAAGTAATCAAAACTTAAAGTATCGACTTGTTTATGTGCCAGAATAATTTGTGCATTTTTTGTAAAAAGAGGCTCTTCAAATTGTTTTCTTATCTTGTCTAAACGTTCTTGAATTTTCAATGTCTTATCGTTAGCAATTTTATCCAGTTTGTTAATAAGTTTTGATTTTTTATTTAAAGTTTGTTCATTTTCAAATAAGGAAGTTTTTTTGCTAAAATAAATTTTAAATTGAGCCAGAGCGACTTGTACTGCATCGAGATGATAATATGCAGCATAGTATTTTTTTTCAAATTTACTGATTTCTTTTTTCAACAGGTTTTTGATGTTTTGATCAATATCTTCCGCTGTTTTGGATTGAGTAATAATGTCATTTTTGAGTTTCAGTAAGTAAGCTTTAAGTTCGGTTCTGTATTCTTTGTCTGTATATTGTAAGCCTATGGGACGATTGCGCATTACTTTCTGATGTTTATCGAATGACTCAATAGTATATTTTTCAATAAAAGCCAGTTTCTCTTGTTCCTGGATTGGAACCAGGCCCTCTAGATAACCCAATTTTTCTTTTGCAGTGTCTAGCCGCATTTGATGGGTTGCTTTTACGCCCAGGTAGTAATGATGACTTGCAACAATTAACGCTTCGACTTCAGTAAAATGGGGATCATAGGCTTTAAGTCCAGAGTTACATAGTTTATCAAGTTTATGATCTTCAGGGTATTGGCTGGGGGCGATTTCGACTTTTTTATCTTGCTTAAGTTTTGCCAGTTTAGGTAATGCTTTTTTATAAGCGGCACATAACTCAATTTTAGCGTGCTCCAGAGGAACTCTTGGTCGGGTAGCAGTAGAAAGATCCAACAAGTCGACAGGCGTTGTCACTTCAAGATACCATTGGTATAGGTTTTCAATAGTTTTGAAACTTTTATCTATTTTTTTTAGATATCTTTTTGTACTGCCAACCTGTTTTCTAGTGAGTTCAATTCTTGTCTGCAGAGGTTCTTTATCACAAACTAACCGTATACGTGTCGCTGAATTCAAGTCCAGAGGATGTAATAATCCTTTAAAGAATTCATCTATGATTTGTCTTAATGGACCTGAGAATGTTCCTGGGACAAGTCCTAATCTGTTTTCCCAGCGATCCGCTTCAAGAAGCATTGGAGTAAATATTTTAGATCGCATCTTCTCGAGATTATCCATTATTCCATCATGAGAAGTGCTCGTAAATTCATTGAGTTTTGTTGTAAGCTCCTGATATAGGTAAATCATATTTGGTGTTTGCAGGAACAATTTAAAATAAGAATCAGAATTCTTAATCAGAGCCTCTATAATCAAGGTTGCTTTTTTGGCGCGCAGATGTAATTCATTCAACTCTTCAGTTGTTAGATAATTCGTATTTTTTAAAGCTCTAATGTGTTTGGGGCCAATATAAAAAGCATTAAGAACATACCAAAGTGGATTGTATTCTACTTTTGTGGATCCATAGGGAACCTGTTCGGGGCCAATCTGGTATGCATCAGAATGTTCCTGGAATGTTGCATAAAGATTTTGAGCCTTACCAATTAAATCACGCGCCATGAATCCCAAATGGGGATCGGTAGCCAAACGTTTGGCTGACTTAATAATTTCATTAAGATGTCCATAAGCTTGTAATAAATAGTAAACATAACGGCTTTTTGCACTTTGATTATTTAAATTTTCTAGTTCAAGGACTACCCCTTCTAAATGGAACATACTGTTAAATATGTCTTTTAAAGCACAAACTTGTCTGCTTTGAGTCAATCGCTGGTTGTTATCCTCCATCTCAGGGAATGGCGGTGTGGAGGGAGTTACGACAACATTTTTCAAACTGGTAACTATTTCTTTTATCGGAATTACCTCTATCACTTCAGGTTGTGATCTCTCTGAATAAGGAGTTAACTCTCTTTTCATTGCATCATTGAATAGTTTAGTCACCTCAAATAAGGATTGCCTAAACTCATGAATGCACTTGGAATAGTTTTTGTGCTGGATGACATAGTGTTCTCTACCCGTTTTGGGGGCTGGTTCTAGTACCGCTGAATTATTTTCAAGGGTAAATTTTTCTTGAGCTGAGTCATAAAACCGTTGCGCTCTTCGATTCCATTCATCTGTGATGCGCGAAAAGAATTCTTGGAAATGTCCATCTAAATCTAAGAACATTCGAACTGATGGGGCATCTTTTCTGTGCATTGTTCTGTTTGATAAGAGGGCAACCAAATATTTATCAAATTTCAAAGCATCCTCTTTCATTTCAGGGGGCACGGCACAAATGAAATAGGGTTGAAAAATACTATATAAATTGCGACATTGATCTTTTACTTTGGGATCGAGACGATCCAAAAGCAACATATTCCTATTAATCTGAGGTCGTGCTTGTATTTCCTTTCTGAGCAAGGTAATAAATTGAACATAAGCATTTTGCACAACCAGAAATTTATTATGCTTATTTCGATACCATTGATAGATCTCAAGAGTTTGATCTGCAGTTAATTGCTCAGGATTTCGCAGTAATTTATCGCCTTCTATTGTTTTAAAATGCAGTTTTGCATCTTTTTTGCGTTTAGCAGTCAGGGCTTGGGACTCTTTTTCGTCAAGAAATGTGTTTTTGGCAAAATTATAATATGCTTGGCTTTTATCTTCCCATTTGGCAAAAAAATCCTGGGCATGTTTGTCCAACTGCAAAAACAAAGATGCGGGTGGTGCTTCTAAAATTTCTATTGGTTTATTTTCAAGTAACGCAGCTAAATAGTTCTCAAAATTTTGAGCAGCATCTTTGAATTCAGGCGGTATTGCATATTTTAAATAGGGTTGAAAAACAGGAAATAAATTACGACATTCTTCTTTTGCTTTATCATCAAGGCTTGTTAGCAGCAAGTTATTTGCATAAAGCTGTGGTTTGTCTTCAATTTGTTTTTTTATTATCTGGGCAAAGCGATTATAGGACCCCAGAATTTTTTGAAACTCATTTTTACTCATCCACTCCAAATTGATGCGGTCGAGGAACTCTTGGATATTTTTATCCAATTCCTCAAAGAGTTCTATTGATGGGATGTTTGTGATCTGTTTTTTGCTAAATAAATCCGATAAATAGTGTTCCAAACTTTTCGTTGAATCTCTAAATTCAGATGAGGCAATTGAACTTAAGTAAGGTTGGAACTCCTTGAATAACTGATGGCACCTATTTTTGACTTTATCGTCAAGATTGTTTAGATCCAAACTCTTTTCATATAGAGCGGGTTTTGCTGCTATGTGTGTCTTTACTAACTGTATAAAACGCAAATAAGTATATTGAACCCATTGAAACTCTGTTTTTGTGAGTTTGGATTTTTTATCTTTATCTTGCTCAAGTTGCAGCGGAATTGATTCATCAAGAGTATACACATTCGTTTTTTCACTATACGGGAATAAAACTAGATTTGCCTTTTTATGAACTGAATCAATTAAGTCTTTATTTAAATTAATATGAAAAAGCTGGCTGTTCTCATCTTTAGTAATTAAATCAGTCAGTGCTTTTTCTTTTGCTAAAACGCAACTTGCGTGGTCTGCAGGAAGCTGCCTCCTTACGAAACGCACAGGTCTTCCTATAAAAGAGTACCAGTCTTCTTTTTCAGGCCCTGTCAATCTCGAGATAATAAGTTCATTTAAATCGATATCAAGTTGGGCCATATAAGGCTTGAGAAGCTTATAGTGTTTTGTTAGTTCTTTCTTTACTTCGGGGGGGAGTTGATACAAACGAAGGTTGTTATAACGTGTGTCCTTTAATAGTGCAAAAAATTGCGTGCATGCGATAGATGCTTTTTGAATCTTATATAATGTTTTATTGGCTTTATCGATCCTTTTATAGGTCATTTCCAACCTTAATTCGATAAATCGAGAGTCTTCTATCTCGAGTAGCTCTTCTCCTTTTGTCTTAAAATCAATTGCTTTTTTAGGTAAATAAAGTATTTTCTCATACAAGGATTTGATCTTTTCCATCAGAGGAACAGATAACGTCCCGGGCTTAAGCATGGCGTAATCTTCGATTTTATCGACTAAACCAAATAAAGTAGGTAACACCTCATACTTAAGTTGCGCTAATTTATCACGGATCAAATCCTGAGATGATTCACTGAGCTCTCCTATTTGTTCTAAAGAACTCATGGATAAAGTGATTATATTGCGAATTATATGAATGTAATTTAAAAATTTAAGTGAAACAAAAACGCTGTTTCCTTTTAAGTTTTCTATATCATTCAATAAATTAAGCGCGGCTTTTTGTAACTGATCCAGCTTTTCTTGATTAAGTTTGGGTTCAGACTCTTTAATTTGCGAAGAAAATTGTTCTATGTAATGGGTTAGTTTATCAATGTAGCTTGGTAAAACCGCACTGAATTGAGTAAGAAAATTATAATCTACATCCCCGCTAAGGGGGCGCAGCTGATCTACGGCGATTCCTGCTACTTCACCTACTTTATAGGCTAAAGGCATAGGTTCAAGTGCTTTTACTAGAGCTTTTTTCTCATGTGCATGTTTTTTTGCAAAAGATTGTATTTGGCTAAATAAAGGCAGAATAAGGGATAATTCCTCTTGAAACATCTCTCTGAGATCAATATCTAAATGAGTGAGCAGGTAACTTGCTTTATAAGCCAGGTCAATTGTTTTACCGTAGAGTAATTTGAGATCAGAACCGGTTCGTTTTATGTTTCTGACATCTATGTTTTCCAAATCTAAAAAGGTCAGGCGTGCATAGTAAAGCGCATTGATTAGCTTTTTAATTTGCGAAATATTATCAGGATCAAGAGAGTAATTAGAAAAAGGGGCCCATGATGTGTGGCCTTTTCTTGAGGTGGCTGACAGAATTCGTGCTTTAAAAGCATCCAGTATAAAAGGGAGGGTATGATTTCTTTTTGATGTAATCTCAAGAATCTCGGGCATAAAAGGCTCTAGGTCTTTAGGAGTAAAGCCTGCGTTTAAATTAATTTTGAGTTCTTCATTTTGGATTACAGCAGTGACCAATTTACCTGTGGGATCAAGAACCGTGTATTCAAGACCTGTTTTGACCCTACGTACATAAAAGGAGCCCTTTTCCAGTTTCCCGCCCTCAGTCATCAAGGCAATTTTATATGTAAATGGTGATGGAGCTTCAAACTCTTCTAAAATGGCATCTTTGATCGTCTTTTGGTCGGGCGTGATGACTGAGTAGGCTATTTTTCCCTTTTGTTCCCTTATGTATATCTTTCCGGGCTTTAATTCTGTTTCATCCGACATGAAGCAAAATTCATAACGAGGGAAATAAGGCACTATGCGAGGATTAACGTGCTTGCTGTATAGAATATCAAAAATTTTAGTGTCAATTCGTTCCAGTAATTTAGATATCTGGTTCTGCTTAAATGACTCTAATAATTTTATATATTCTTCAAATATCATTACAGATAGCCTAATGAAGTCATAAATTGTACGCTGTCAATATTCGCCGGCATTAAGAATATCACAGTTTGGCAATATTTTCGCCTGTTATTCTAGATAAATCAATGACTAATTTTTGTATATTTCGATCGCATTTTAAAAATCGAATTAAACTAAGAATGTATTTTTACTGACAATTCTAAAATAAATTCCGCAACCAATTCTGTCATACTGGGATAATCCGTATAAGCCTTGATCGGAATAGGTTGCGTCACTCGCTCTCCAGTTTTTTGAGACTCTTCTAACATGATTTTGACTTTTGCTCCTTCATGACAAACGAAATAAACATCAGATTCAGGTCTACGTAAAAACTGTGCTTGAAACGATTTAAAAACAAGGGAAATTTTAAGTCGCTTCTGTGACGCATGATAAAAGGCATGTAAACCTCCTGCCAAGTCAGCGCCAGCACATAGGGCACCGAAATACATGGAATGTAAATGATTGCGACTGCGTCTTTTTAAGGGCAGACAAACAATAATGTCAGTATCATTAAGCTGGAGCAGTCGCGGTCTTAAATAACCGAGCAAGGGTACTTTAAAATGACTAAATGTCCAGAGAAAAAATTTAAAACGAGTTAAGGTATTCATGAATTTTCCTTTTTTACCCATTGAAACACTTGATTATTGCTTGGTATATAAAGAGGACATGAGGGTATGAAAAATATGAGCCATAACAGAATCCTTGTAAAAAAACTGCATATTTGAATCCGATTAACTTTTTAAAAAGAATAACTTAATCTTTTATTGTAGTATAAAATTTGCAGTAAAAATATGTCTCCAATAATCTTTGCAAGGTAAATGTTTGCTAGGTGAAATAGATTGAATGTGATTTTTTATTTTTTTTGCGTATAATTATATAGTTTGTAGCCGCGAAATATAACCAAACTCAGTTGTTTAAACCAATTTATCGAATTTTATGCAAACTATCACCATACGTGGTGCAAGAACCCACAATCTTAAAAATCTCGACTTGGATTTGCCACGTGATCAATTAATTGTAATTACGGGGTTATCCGGTTCAGGTAAGTCTTCTTTAGCCTTTGATACTTTATATGCAGAAGGGCAGCGTCGCTATGTGGAGTCTTTATCCGCTTATGCGCGGCAATTTCTAGCAATGATGGAAAAACCTGACGTTGATTCGATAGAAGGTTTATCTCCGGCAATTTCTATCGAGCAAAAAGCGACCTCCCATAATCCTCGTTCTACAGTGGGTACTATTACCGAAATTTATGATTATTTACGTTTACTTTATGCACGTGTAGGAGAACCTCGTTGCCCGACACACCACGTTAGCCTGCATGCGCAAACGATTAGTCAGATGGTAGATCAGGTTTTAGCTTTGCCTACTGACAGTAAAGTGATGATTTTGGCTCCAGTGGTGCGTGAACGCAAAGGAGAGCAGGTCCAGTTATTGCAGCAATTGCAAGCTCAAGGTTATGTACGTGCGCGTATTGATGGTGTGCTTTATGAGTTAGATTCCCCTCCTAAGCTAGGTTTACGCACGAAACATACTATTGAAGTCGTTGTGGATCGTTTTAAAGTCAGACCTGATATTGCTCAGCGTTTAAGTGAGTCATTTGAAAATGCTTTAAATTTGGCAGAAGGTCTTGCAATAGTAGCCTCTATGGAGGATCAATTTGCTGATCTCGTTTTTTCTTCCAAATTTGCCTGTCCTGAATGTGGATACAGCCTCAGTGAGTTAGAACCCAGGCTTTTTTCTTTTAACAATCCTGTAGGAGCTTGCCCTTCTTGCGATGGATTGGGGGTTGATCAGTTTTTTGATCCTGAGCGGATCATCCATGACCAAACAGCAAGTTTGGCCGAAGGAGCCATCCGTGGATGGGATAAAAAAACCACTTATTATTTCTCGATGCTTGAGTCGCTTGCACAACATTACGGCTTTGATACCGATACTGCATTTTGCGATTTGCCCGAAGAAGTGCGGCAAATTGTTCTATACGGCAGTGGAGGTGACATTATAGATTTTCATTATCATCGGCCCAACGGTGGGTATATGGTAAAGCGACATGCATTCGAAGGAATTATTCCGAATATGCAGCGGCGTTATCGCGAGTCTGATTCGGGAATGATACGTGAAGAGCTTGCTAAATATTTATCATCTCGTCCTTGTCAGAGTTGTCATGGTACACGATTACGCGAAGCAGCACGGCATGTGTTTATAGATGATAAAAATTTACCTGAAGTTACTGCATATTCGATTGAAAAAGCTTATGTGTTTTTTAAAAATTTACGGATGACAGGATATAAGGGTGAAATTGCGGCGAAAATTAATAAAGAAATTGTTGAGCGATTAGGATTTTTGGTTAATGTAGGGTTGGATTACCTTTCATTAACTCGGAGTGCTGAAACTTTATCAGGCGGAGAAGCACAGCGTATTCGTTTAGCCAGTCAAATTGGTTCAGGCCTGGTTGGTGTCATGTATATCTTGGATGAACCCTCTATTGGACTGCATCAACGAGATAATGATCGGTTATTAAAAACATTGATGCATTTGCGGAATCTGGGAAATACGGTCATCGTAGTAGAGCATGATGAGGATGCGATTCGAAGTGCTGATTTTGTCCTGGATATAGGACCAGGGGCTGGGATACATGGTGGTGAAATTGTTGCTCACGGTACGCCACAAGAAATTATGCAATCACCTATTTCATTGACGGGGCAATATTTATCCGGGAAGCAATCCATAGCGATCCCTGACACTCGGTTACCTGTTAATACCGAAAAAATGATTCATTTGAAAGGAGTGGTTTGTAATAATTTACTTGATGTCGATGTCAGTATTCCTTTGGGCTTACTTACTTGCATTACGGGCGTTTCGGGGTCAGGCAAATCAAGTCTGATCAATGATACTTTATATCCAAGCGCCGCGAATCTGTTAAATAGGGCAAGTTTATATACTCCTGGTTCGGTCAAGGAGATTACTGGTTTAAGTTTATGCGATAAAGTAATTGATATTGATCAAAGCCCGATTGGCAGAACTCCTCGTTCCAATCCAGCTACATATACAGGTATCTTTACTCATATCCGAGAATTATTTGCAGCAACTCCTGAATCTAGAGCACGCGGTTATCAGCCAGGACGTTTTAGCTTTAATGTCCGTGGCGGACGTTGTGAAGCCTGCCAGGGAGATGGCCTTATTAAAGTTGAAATGCACTTTTTGCCTGATATTTATGTATCATGTGATGTATGCAAAGGAAAGCGTTACAATCGAGAAACTCTTGATATTCAATATAAAGGTAAAAATATTCACGAAGTTTTAGAAATGACTGTTGAAGATGCAAGTCATTTTTTTGCAGCAATTCCAGCATTAGCCAGAAAGTGTCAGACTTTGATGGATGTAGGTTTGTCTTATATTAAATTGGGACAAAGTGCGACTACTCTTTCAGGAGGTGAAGCTCAGAGAATTAAGTTGTCCCGTGAGTTATCAAAACGGGATACAGGAAGCACTTTATATATTCTTGATGAGCCTACAACAGGATTGCATTTTCATGATACCAAGCAGTTATTGGCAGTATTATTCCGTTTGCGATCGCAAGGGAATACGATTGTAATTATTGAACATAATTTGGATGTCATTAAAACGGCAGATTGGATTATTGATCTGGGACCTGAAGGCGGCAGCAAAGGGGGGCGTATTGTGGCAACAGGAACGCCAGAGCAAGTTGCTGAATGTGCGGCTTCTTATACGGGACAATTTTTGAAACCTATTTTGAATGTGCGATAATTTGCCCAGCTTAGAATTGACAGTTTTACTGTCTTGGTCAAAATAGTGCAATTTTACGTGCTTCGCTAATCACATATTTTATGTACGCTGCGTTTTGGTGTTCTAAAACTATTTTGGCTGAATCTAGTGAATTGTCGAGGCTCGTTCATAATATTGAATAGTTGTATGCGTAAAACAAGAACTCAATTATTGATCCAAGATATACATCATTTTGTGCTGCAAAATAGAAACAGGTTATCCAACATAAATAATAAGATGAAAATGGATACACCATCCAATTTTATTTTGACTCATCGTGCTCGCTCTTACGGTTTAGTTCAACACCCCTCAGAAATTCCCCTGTTTTTTTTATCATTTTCGATCTATAACTAAATTGTAGAAAATTTTACATAGGAAGAAAAATGAGTACTTTTTTTATTGCCCTTATCATTATTGTAGTACTTATATTTTTATGGGCTATTAGTATTTACAATACATTAATCCACTTAATTGAGGCGATTAATAACGACAAAAAACAAATAGATATCCAACTGGATCGACGCTTTAAGGTATTTGAATCTTTAATTGAAGCTGTAAAAAAATACATGGATTACGAGCAAACTACCTTAAAAGATGTCGTGGCTTTGCGTAATCAAGCTCAAGCAGCTAAAGCCGCAGGGGACGAAGAAGGGCGCATTGCTGCAGAAAACCAAATTTCACAGATTGCATCTGGACTTAATTTAGTATTTGAAAATTATCCTGATTTGAAAGCAAGTCAAAATGTCATGCAATTGCAGGAAGAAATCGTCAATACCGAAAATAAATTGGCCTATTCCAAGCAGGCTTATAACGATGGCATAGAACGTTATAACGCTAAAAAGAAATCATTCTTTGAATCCATGGTGGTATCTATGTTTGCTTCTACACTAGATAAAGAATTTGTTTACTGGGGACTTCCTGAAGAGCAGATTCAAGCAAAAGAAGACTATACCGTAAAATTTTGAGTTTAGAATATGAGTCTTCAAGACTATCATGGCGGTGTAGCGAATTGGCGCGCGCAAATACAGTTGAATCAACGCAAGACGTATGCGGTAATCGCTTTTTTTGTTGCAATTTTTTTTGCTGTGGGTTTTGTTGCTGATTTGTTTGTTTTGCAATCAGCTTACCCACAGGTTCCTTTACAGCAAATTTTTCTTGCGTTGATTCGTCTGCAGGTCACTCCCTATGCGACACTTCTTATGGTTGGTTTCGCTGTAGTATCATTGTTAATAACGTATGCATTTTACGATCGCATTATGTTATTAGGTACCGAATATCGTGAGATTACACCCAAAACAGCCAAAAATTTGCAGGAACAACAATTATATAATGTAGTCGAGGAAATGAAGGTTGCTGCTGGTTTGCAGTATATGCCCAAAGTTTTTATTATCGAAGCAGATTATATGAATGCGTTTGCAAGCGGGTATAGTGAAAAATCAGCAATGGTTGCAATTACCCGAGGTTTAATAGAAAAGTTGAATAGGGCAGAACTGCAAGCAGTAATGGCTCATGAATTAAGTCATATTCGTCACTATGATATTAAATTAACCCTAATGGTGGCGGTTTTGAGTAATATTCTTTTGATTGCAGTGGATATGTTGTTTTATTCAGCAGTATTTAAACGAGATGGAAGACGTGGAGACAATCGATTATTAATGGTTATTATAGTTCTTCGTTATGTCTTGCCTTTAATTACTATTTTGTTAACCTTATTCTTAAGTCGAACACGTGAATATATGGCTGATGCAGGCTGCGTAGAGTTAATGCGTGACAATGAACCTTTAGCTCGGGCATTACTCAAAATTAGCGACGATCATCAGCAATATGCGGAGCATTATTCAGAGGAATACGGTAATACGCCTCATGAGCAGGTCAGGCAGGCATCATATCTCTTTAATCCATCGGATATTGATCCTGTGAAATCTTTAAGTAATGCTTTTGCAACACATCCTTCGATTGAGCAACGTTTACGGGCTTTGGGATTTAAGCGTAAGTGAAAAACTCAAAAATAGAAATAATGTTTGTAGGATCTCTATGACTCTGTTCTTGTATAATCTTATATTTTAAGTTTATGATTATACCCCAAAAGTGACTACCTTCTCTGAAAAGGAATTTAGATGTGATGAAAATACAATCCTTAATTTTATCAGTTTTTTTGATATGCAATGGATTCTGCGTTAATGCAAATACGTTGTCAAAAGATGAAACAACAAATAACACAAAGATTTCGGAGTATCTGAAGAAAATAACGCCAGAATTTCTCTATGGGTATACCGATTTTAATTTTGATTCGACTTCAGGTGCAAATTTTAACCGGTATAACGGATATTCAAATCTTTATTCTGCGGGAGCTGACCACATTTCCTTAGGCCAGACCATGATGGCAGGTATTTATTATTTTAGAATTAATAGTGCGCTTAGTTCTGAGTTTTTATTAAACCCAGGATTTGTAACTACTTCTGACCAGACCATACATAACAATACAATTTTCGGCCATATATTTAAAGTGTTCACTCCTCAGATTTATGCTGATGTATCAGGAGGTTATGGGTACAATAAATTTAATACGGTAACCGAAATTGCGATGGCTCCAACTCCGTTAATCGCTCAAGCAACTAATAATAATGACAACTGGTTTATCGGCGTGAATGGAATTTATAGAAAAACTTGGAAACAGTTGCTCATGAGAGCTAATCTCGGGGTGCTGTACAGTGAAATTAATACTGGAAGATATAATTACTTTTTCCCATCTACTGCTACATTTCAAGTGATTGAGCCATTAACAAATAAAGCTACTTTAATTTTGGAAAATATTGAATTGGGTTATTTTGTTAAGCCTTCAGTAATGCCTTTTATTAGCGGCGGACTAATTCAAGTAGCACAATTTTCAAATAGTCGTCCACTTGTCGATCCCGCAAGCATAATAAATGGTTCTCTTCCTCAATTGAATATGGATAGAAGCGGATTTCGCGTAGGTGGGGGTATTGCCATAACTTATAAAAATGCAACCATTCGTGTTGAGGAAAAATATTATAATGCTGGTGGAGTTTTTCAGAGTTATCAAACTTTAGCTGCATTAGAATATAAATTTGCTTAAGTCCCGTTTAATACCATTAAGGCCTTGTGACTCAATCTAGCGAATTGTAAATGAGGCCCTGGGTTTGCCCACTTTCTGGTTTTGTTAAGGAAAGTATTTAAGGACAATATTTAGTGAAGAAGGATCGTTATTTCTCACCGAAATCATTAAAATCTAAAGGGACACAAGTCCTTCTAGGTCTTTTCTGGTCCGCTCTTATCTTTTTGGTTGATGTAATTCACATTCCTCTACTTAGTTCATTCATTACCCAGTTGGACTATCGAACTTATGATCAAGTCGTCCAATTAAACTGGCGTCCACATCAAACAATTCCTCGAATTGTTATCATTGATATTGATAATAAGTCAGTGGAGCAAGAAGGACGATGGCCTTGGCCCAGAAACAAAATTGCGACTTTAATTAATAAGTTAAAACAAAATGGTGTTGTGACCATAGGAACAGATATCGTTATGGCTGAGGCAGAAGTAAATTATGCAATAGGCCTCAAGAATGAAATACAGAAATTAATGCCTCAATTACCCTTAGAGCAAAAGCAGTTACCTGATTTGCTTGAGCAAATAGCCCCCAAAGTGGATAACGATCGTATTTTGGCTCAATCATTATTGGATCATAATGTGGTGTTGGGTTTTTTATTTCATAATGATAAAGAAATCAGGAAGGGGGTATTACCTTCACCTTTAACTAATCCAGAAAATAATTATTTATACAGAGATAATCTGCCTCTATATCAATTTTCCGGATATAACGGCTGTTTGCCATTATTTCTAGAAGCGTCGACACAAGCGGGAACAGTTACAAACGTGCCGGATTTGGACGGCACGATACGACATGGGCTTATGTTAGCAAGCTATGACAATAAACTATACGCTACATTGGCGCTTGCAACCGCTATGAATTATTTGATGGTAAAACATGTCACCCTTAAAATGCGCCATCATCAATTGTATGGAATTCAAATGGGTAATGTATTTATACCTACAAACGCGTATGGACAGATTCTTATTCCATTTTGGGGACAGATTGGCGCACATAATTATTATTCTGCGACAGATATCATCCAAGACAAAATTAATCCAGAGGAATTGCAAGGGGCAATTGCCATTATTGGGTCAACAATAATCCTTTTGGCTGATCTGCATCAATCTCCGGTTGCCCAATCGTACCCTGGCGTTGAGATGGTAGGAAATATGGTTCAAGGTATTGTCGGGCAGCAATTGGTATCAGAATATGATTGGAGAACTCCCAAAGCGCGAGTGTATTTAATATTAATCGGAGTATTTTTTACTTTTTTATTTTCTATTTTGAGTGTTTCCAGAATTTTGATCCTGGCCGTAATAAGTATTATCGGTATCTGGGCCTTATCTATTTATTTGTTTGTCTATGAAAGTTTATATCTTCCTATAGCACTGATTTTAACCTTAATCGTGCTTCAGACTATAACGAATTATGGCTATTTATTTATTATTGAAAGAAGACAGAAAAGAAAAATAAATCAGCTGTTTGGACATTATGTTCCAGAAGATTATGTTAAAGAGCTTATAGAATCTCCTCAGCAATACAGCATGGAAGGGCAAGAGCGAAATATGACGGTCCTATTTAGTGATATACGTAATTTTACAAGTCTTAGTGAGAACTTGGAAGCGTCTAATGTGAAGCGCTTGTTAAATGCTTTTTTCACGCCCATTACTGAAATAATTTTTAGCTTTAGAGGAACGATTGATAAATATGTAGGGGATATGATTGTTGCGTTTTGGGGAGCTCCTATGCTTGATGAAGAGCATGCCTCTCATGCGATTATGTGCTCGCTTACGATGGTAAAGCAATTGCCTGAAATCAATGAAAAAATGCAGGAAAAAGACTTACCTGCAGTTAGTTTTGGGATTGGCCTAGCAACAGGATTGATGAACGTTGGTGACATGGGTTCAGAATTTCGCCGTGCGTATACAGTCATTGGAGATACAGTGAATCTTGCATCGCGTTTACAAGATCTCACAAAATTTTACCAAGTCACTATTTTAGTGAGTGATAAAACACGTGCAGGACAAGATCAGTTTATCTGGAGAGCCATAGATAAAATTACTGTTAAGGGGCGAAAAAGTGGATTGACTATCTATCAGCCCCTCGGTAAGGTTAGTGATGTTTCTGAAGAAGTTTTAACTCAGTTGGAAGAGTACCATAGAGCTTTAGAAGATTATTATGCTCAGAATTGGTCGTCCGCAGAAAAAAAATTTGCTATGCTAAAAACCAAATTTCCAAATGTTTATTTATATCAGATGTATCTTGAGCGTGTTAAAGCATTTATGGAAACCCCCCCTCCTGAAAACTGGGATGGAATTTACATGCATCAGCATAAATGATCTTTCATTATTTATCGAAAGATTCTAATGGCTAAGGATTGTAACTACTTTGTAATGGAAAAAATTGTACAGGAATATATATGAAAAAAGTAATATTTACAGGATTATTGATGCTAGCAAGTCAGCTATTTGCTCAATCGGCTGCCACCGTTTTATTCACCCAGAAAAAAGTTGTAGCACGTCATAATGGTGCTGAGCGAGGGATTACTCGTGGCTCTAGTGTAGGAGTTGGGGATGAAGTGGTGACCGGTGATGGTGCCGCAGCGAATCTGCAATATACAAATGGCGCATTGGTTAGTATGGGAGAAAATTCGAACTACAAAATTTTGGCTTATGCTCCTAAGGAAGCGGTACAAATTAAGGCAGAGTTAAGTAAGGGTAAACTTGAAATAAAAACACCAGAAAAAATAAAAGAATCACTTAAAACTCCAATTTTATCGCTTGCAATACTTGGAACAAATGTTCGTGTCTATGTCGTTGGAAAAGCGACTTACATTCAAGTGATCGAGGGGCTTGTTTTGGCAAGGGGTGAATATCTTCGACCTGGTGCAAGTGTTCGGGTTACCGCAGATCGTATGATAAATGCTCCTTTCCCTAAAGAAGGTGAGGTTAAAACTGCAGCAGTTACAGCTGTTTCAGTAATCGAAACTGAAACTGGAAGTACTGCCAGTACTGGAAGTGGTAGCGGTGCTGATAGTGTATCATTTGTTTCTACCGTTGAAGTAATGAGTACATCAACTACTACTGCAACAGAAGCTGCTCAGGTTGCTGCTATAGCTGATATCTCATTAGTTTGTCAGACTCCTGCTACGCTTTAAGAAATTACTGACCCTGGGTGAAGCAAGTGCGTAACCCAGGAAATCTGATGAGATAAAGCAGCATATCCTTGCTGCTTGCCACTGTCCCTTGATCGTATCTGCCTAAATCCCGCGAACAAGTCGCGGGGGTGGGACATCGGAGTAGAGTTGGCTGGTTTTTCTGAGATGTGTATAAGATTCGCTTGCTTGCAACCAGATTACCCTTCTATAAGCAACACCTGTAATTAAATTTAGAGTTGTATTTTCACTTATCTTTTTAATCATTAGAATTATGATTATTCGCGAAACCCTACTCCTTTTTTTAATAAAATCATATTGATGAATGTGAGTAACGCTAACATAAGACAAATAATTCCCATGGCTAAACGGATATCGACCTCACTTTGGCCAATCATTGCTTGTCTCAGTGCATTAACCATATATAAAATGGGATTCAACCATGATACTTTTTGCCAAAACTCAGGAAGCATATTGATGCTGTAAAATACGCCACCTAAATACGTTAGTGGAGTGAGTATAAAGGTTGGGATAATCATAATATCATCGAAATTTCGAGCAACCATTGCATTCGTGAAACCTGCTAGAGAAAATACAGCAGAGACGAGCAACACAACCAATAGGGTCATTGGTAAGTGACTTAATTCAATGGTTAAGAAAAAACATGCAATAAGATAAACCAAAATAGCAACGATTAGCCCTCTAAAAACCCCGCCCAAAACATAGCCAAGTAGTAATAGGCTGTTATGCATTGGACTGACAAGCATTTCTTCTATACTTTTTTGGAAGCGGACACTGTAAAGCGAAGAAGATACGTTACCGTAAGAGTTAACAATGACTGACATCATAATCAATCCAGGAGCAATGAACATTGGATAGCTGACGCCTTGAATGGGGCCGATACGCGGTCCGATTAAACTACCGAAGATAAGAAAGTACAGCGTAGTTGTAATTACTGGAGGTAAAAAAACTTGGCTTGCAATGCGAAACATGCGTACAAGCTCGCGTCTTACCAAAGTGTATAATGCAATAACTTGTTGTTTAATGGCCATTTTTTATAAGATCCAAAAAGAGTTCTTCCAAACGATTGGTTTTATTTCGCATGCTGTGAATTTTTATTCCGTGCTGGCTAAACAAGGCAAATGCATCATTTAAATTCAAATTGTTATCGACACGGAGTTCTATAGTGGTGCTATCAATTAGAGTAGGTTTAAAGGGATGTAAATCGGGTAAAATATCGATACGATTTTCTGTGTTAAAGATAAAGGTTTGATGACGAAGTGTTTGTAGTAAAGCCTTCATCGAGGAATTTTTTATAATTTCTCCTTTATCAATGATGGCAATGTTTTTACATAACTGTTCTGCTTCTTCCAGATAGTGGGTGGTGAGAATAATGGTTGTTCCTTCTGCATTGGTTCGAGTGAGAAATTCCCACATACTGTGTCTGATTTCTATATCTACGCCAGCTGTAGGCTCATCAAGAATAAGCACCTTAGGTTGATGCACTAATGCCCTAGCGATCATGAGCCGGCGTTTCATTCCACCGGACAAGTGTCGTGCTATAGAATGCCTTTTCTCCCACAGACCTAATTGGTGCAGGAGTGAGTCAACTCGCGGTTGTGCATTTTTTCGTGAAATTCCATAATATCCTGCTTGATTTAGCAGGGTCTGGACGCAGTTTTCAAAAATATTAAGGTTGATTTCTTGAGGTACAAGGCCTAAACAGGATTTGGCTTTCTCTGGCTCTTTTTCCAAATCATAACCATGAATACTGATACTGCCTGATGTTTTATTGAGTAAAGTAGAAATTAAACCAATGGTTGTCGATTTTCCCGCACCATTCGCACCTAATAAAGCAAAAAAATCACCTGTATGTATGGTTAAATCAATGCCTTTTAATGCTTGTACACCATTAGCATAAGTTTTATATAATTGTTTAATGTCTAAGGCATGCATAGAAGCTTAAGTGAAAATAAAAAATATTATTATACACAATAATGACATTAATTCGCTCCGTTTAAATTGGAAAACTCACCTCGATTCAGCAAAAAATGAGAATGAGTTTTCATCCATCCGGTAATACTGTATCGAGGCTGATGCGTGATACACACTTCATGGGGTAATTCACTATTAAAGCAAATGAAACGATTTTCTAATGGCAAAACGTTTTCAATTAACTGATCTTGGGAATTATAAAGTTTTAATTCTCCTCCAAATTCAGCTTTCCAGTGCTTATTTAAATAATATACACAGGAAATTTTCCGTGTCTTTTGCATAGCGAATTGGTCGATATGTTTTTTGTAAAAAGTACCAGGTTGATATGCGGCGAAGTGCGTTTCAAATTCATGCAAACCCAAAAAAAGTGACTGATTTAATATTTGAGCTAACTGCTGTATTCGTTCTAAAAAGATTTGTATTGCCGGATGTGTTTCTTTTTCATCCAACCAAAAAATTTCATCAGTGCGAATGACTTCATTTTGATGCGATTCAAGTTTAAGGCCTATTTTAGCACCTCGAAACAATCCTTGTTCATACAATTCGCAGGCCATTGCCTGTAATGATTGGCATTGAGATGATTCAAGAAAACCATCAATAATATAGAATCCTTGGTTACAAAGCTCATGAATAAGTTGTTCCGAATCAATGGATCTCTTTCCAAACTCTACTGAGGGGGTAAATTGCTTCATCGATGCAGTGCTCGAGTTCTCATGTGACTGCGTGTACACTCCGGTTCTCCGCTCTGTGTCTTCTCGCACTTCACTCCCCTCAGCAAGTTTGGAAAGAAATCTAATCAAAGCACACGTCCTTCAAGTTGATATTCATATTCGCGCCATTGTGGCATAAATTTACTCATTAACCCATAAAAACGTTTATTATGACTTGGTTCTAATAAATGGATTAATTCATGAACAAGAACATACTCAAGACAAATAGAAGATTTTTTGATTAAGTTGAGATTTAGCCAAATACGTGCAGCTTTAGTATTACATGAGCCCCAACGTGTTTTCATTTTTCTTATTCCCCATTCAGCTACTTTGACCCCGATAACCGCTTCCCAGTGTTGAATGAGCTCAGGCAATAATGCCTGCATTTGTTGTTTGTACCAACGCTCAAGAATGGTTTGTATCTGAGCAGGTGAACTATTTGGTTGAGTATAACAATACATCAATTCATTATTGATTTTAATTTGTGTAGGACCGTGATGTTCTTCAATGATTAATAAATACTTTTTCCCCTGGAATGCTACAGTAGATCCCATTTTAAAGGGGCAATCTTCTTCAACAGGGCGATTACGAATCCGTTCTCTTTGTTGATGAATCCATGCACTTTTAGATTCAAGACTTTGTCTGATAAGTTGTTCACTGAATCGAAGAGGAGCGCTTACCTTAACTAAACCATCAGGGGGATAAATGCGTAAGTGCATATTTTTGATTTTTTTTCTTAATATTTCTATGGGAATACCATCGAACTCAATGATCATCTCATTAATCTACTTCTAGCCTGGGCGCAGCGCAGCAGAATCCCGATAGCTAAGTTTCATAAAAACCCAGGCTTCGCTGCGCTGCGCCCAGGCTGTGATGCCTCCCAAAAAGTTACTAAGGGAGTCAAATCAAAGCTATTGTACTATCTCTGCGCCCCGATACAAGGACTGTCTATATATTCGCCATTAATATCCAAAACCATATTAACATTGGCACGTTGATATCGAGCCAGTATATCGTACTCTTGTTTTGTAATGTAGCCGTAGGAGTTACCACAATATACGAGTGATGTGGCTCCAGGTTTGGGCTTAACTTGTACCGGTAAATCACATTCCCAACGAAATTGGGTTAAATCGCAATTTGCGAAAGCTAAATTAAAGGGTAAAAGAGATACAGCAAAAGTAACATACCATTTCCTTTTCATAGTGTGCACCATTTGCATGTTTATGTTTTTTAAGTATAGGATAAGATTCAAAAAAAGCATTAAAAGGATCGTTATGCTCTCTTCCAGTTTTGAATACATTCAAGCTCTGCGTGAAGGTAAATATCTTCAATTTTTAGGATGGACTGATTTTATTACCCATACTCATGAGCTCAAGGACGCAGATGACACAGTAAATTTTTTGATTTTTGAATGGTTAAACAATGGTTATTTAGAAGAAGATGCAAAAAAATTAGCGGTCTTACAAGCAGTATTTGATTCAGAGTCCAGGCCTTTGCAAGGAAAATTAGATTATTCTTTCAAAGCAATTACCATTGCGTTGTTTGTCTGCATGGTTTTTCAGAGATTTGGTGTAGAAGTGACCTTGTCTCCAGAAAAAAAAGTAACACGGAATACAGTAAAGCAGTTAATTGAAGAAAAACTTGGCGAGCTGAATGCATTTACTTATAAGGAGCGATTAGAAGGGATGCAAACCCAATTTTATCAATGGGTAGAACATGTCGATGCAAGGGACGTAATGGATGTTTTTCAAAAAGTTGATGCCATTACGAGACCGAGATATCTTCTTGAGGATTATATTTTGCACTTAGAACGCATCAAACTAAAAGACGATGAGCTGTATCCTACGCGATTAAGTATGGCCAGACGTTTTCTTGGTTATTTATATGAACAAACTGAATTGACACCAGAGGTAATGGAGGTAATTGCTACGTATGTGAACTCACTTCGTGAATTGCATCCTGGTAAAGGAGAGATGGAACGTTTGGATGAAATTTCCCCTCCTTCAACTCTGGTACATACTTGGAGGTGGGTGGCTGGAATAGGAATTAGTTTTTTTAGTATTGTTTTACGTGAAAAATCAATTGGTGAATTAATTTCCGGTGCAACTGTAACTTCTAATTCAATTGACGCAACTAGTCCTGAGCTAAAAAAATAAATCGTCCAAGAAGGGATTTATAAAAATTTAGTTAAAATTTGGTAATTTTTTAGTCCCATCGTTTGGTATTTAATACCGTTTTGTTCATTTCTGCTACACTTAAAAGCACGTATCTCTATATCTGAAAAGATAAGATGCGGGGCGTTGTGTAGTGTTGGGAGTTGTTTTGGATGTAAACCACGTTTCCATTGTTTCATGGAATGTATGTGAATCCACTCATTCTGACTAGATATACTGACTCTTACCGACTTGATATTCACAAGTTGTTGTTTTCATGTGTTTCGAAGAGGTAAAAATGAACTTCAAATCAGTAATGCTTTCCATACAGGGATGGTTTGATACCAGTTTAAAAGAAAAAAATTTAAAGCAAGGAACAATCCATTGGGCTCGAGTTTTTATTTTTATACTGGTCCATTTAAGTTGTTTGGCCGTTTTTTGGGTTGGATGGAGTTTCACCGCGGTTTTTACTGCGATATTCCTTTTCTATCTCAGAATGTTTGCTATTACAGGTTTTTATCATCGTTATTTTTCACATAAGACTTTTAAAATGAACCGCTTTTGGCAATTTATTTTTGCCGTATTAGGTAATTCCGCTTCTCAACGCGGCCCGCTTTGGTGGGCAGGGCATCATCGTCTTCACCATCGCTATACAGAGGAACAACAAGATCCGCATTCTCCAATCCAACACGGTTTATTATGGAGCCATGTTGGATGGATTTTTTATTCAGATAATTTTAAAACGGATTATGAATCAGTACGGGATTTTGCGAAATATCCAGAATTACTTTGGTTAAATCGACATGATAATATTGTGCCTATTTGTTTGATATTAATCCTGTTTGCTGTAGGAACTTTATTAGAAAATTATTATCCAGACCTGCATACTAGTGGAATGCAGTTAGTGATTTGGGGCTTTTTTATTTCAACTGTTGCACTATTTCATGTTACTTTTTCTATTAATTCCATCTCGCACGTATGGGGTACACAAACATTTCAAACGGAAGATAAGAGCCGTAATAACTTTTTTCTTGCTTTACTTACTATGGGTGAGGGATGGCACAATAACCATCACTATTATCCACGATCTGCCAGTCAAGGGTTTCGTTGGTGGCAAATAGATATAACTTATTATTTATTATGCTTCTTAGAAAAGATTAACGTTATTTATGAAATGAACAAGGTTCCCTTGGAATTAAAAAAGGGTAAGTTACCCGCTCAAAAAAACAACTAATGAAAACGTTTGATGCGGTCAAATAAAGAATAGCCAGGCCTGGTTAAACAGCTTATTTATAAAGACCGATTCACCTCGTAATTTATAAGGTCTAGAATCATTCTCCATGCTTCATCACTATGAATGTTCTCGATGTGATGTTTTTAATAATCATCACATCGATACTGTTTCAGTTGCGCTTGAATTATCTATTCTTTTCGTACCCGTACTGTTGCAAGATTAAGGGCTTCGAGTTTCTTGATATAAAACCAACCAAGATCAAATTCATCATTTCTAAAAGAAAAGCAGGCGCTTGTAGGATTGGCATGGTGATTATTATGCAACTCTTCACCGCAAGCAAAGACACCCCAGCGAGTAACATTTTTGGAGGCATTATTCACTTCAAAATTAGTATAGCCTTTACTATGAGCGATGCCATTAACATAAAATGTTGCAATTAATGTCTCCATAATTAATTGAGCACTCCATACTGGTACAGCCCAGATGCCTATGGCTAGAAACTCCAGGAAGAAATAAACAAATGGGCCTTTCTTTGCGTGTTTTTCATATAAGTGTTTCTCTAAAAAGTCATTATTACGAATGTCTTTGAAGTGACGCACCATTTCATCACTCCTTGATAAATGAGTAATTTCTATGCCATAAAAAAACATATTTTTGAGTCCAAAAGTAACAGGTGAGTGTGGATCCTTTGCCGTATCAGTGTATTTATGATGAAGATGATGAGTTGCTACCCATTTTCTTCTTGATATGCCTGTCGTTAACCACATCCAAAATCTGAAAAAATGGGTTACACAAGGATGAAATTTTACTGCCCTGTGTGACTCTCCTCGATGTAAGTAAATCGTCGTGATAATCGCAGTTAAATGTAAGGAAAGTAAAAAGAAGATTGCAATATATAACCAATTTACTCCTAAAAGACCTTCTCTCAATGAGGGATATATTATGGCCAACGTCCACGTACTCCCTAATACAATAATTGAGAGAATAATTGATTCAATTAGAGCTGAATTAGATTTTTTCATGACAAACACCTTATACAACGTATAACTTTTGACAGTACCTAAATAATTCAAGAAATCCCCTTCCTAGGCACTCTTGAGATAAACTTTATAAATGACATATATCCAGTAGTTACTACCCATGTTTTTCCACATGTACCCTCCACTTTAAATTATAATTTTTAAGTATAGTTTATTTTTTAAACAATTAAAGGAAGAATGGTGTCATTTGTTCTTATAAAGAGAAGGTCGAAGAAAAAAAGAGGTTTTACTTTAGAACTCGCTGGTTCTTCTACTAGTTCACGTCAACTAAGCTGATTAATTAAGAACAAAATGAACTTATCAGGGAGATATTTCAATAAATTGGTGACATTGACCAGTAGTGGGGGGATTTTGATTTCTGCTTTTTTTCGTTCAATCCCATTTAAGATTTTTTTAGCAGCTTTTGTTGTATTGTAAAGAAAGAACTGGGGAATTTTAAGCTTTTCTGTTAGTGGGGTTTTTATAAAGGTAGGCAAGATCGTTGAGACGGTGATTTTTTCCTTTGCCAATTCAATTCTTAATCCTTGAAAAAAACTACGAACCGCAGCTTTACTTGCTCCATAAGCTTCTGCTCTTGGCAAACAAATATTGGACATGGCGCTACTCATGCCCACAAGATGTGGGCGTTTACTTGCTCGTAAAAGAGGAAGGGCGGCCTCAACACCATAAATCATACTTAAGAAATTGGTTTGTATAATTTCTTCAACGACCATACTATCAAAATTTTTAACATCAACCGCTTCATATTTACCTGCATTAAGAAAAACAACATCAACATAACCGTATTTTTCTTGTATTTTCATTCCTACTTTTAAATTTTGATTTCTTTTTCTTACGTCCAACACAAAAATATCAGCTTGAATACCGGAAGCTACCTGTTTCAAGGCTGTTTGATTACAGTCAGAAAGAATAAGCTGATAACCGCGAGAAAACATTTCTTTGGCTACCGCTTCACCTATGCCGGAAGCAGCGCCTGTAATCCAAGCAATGGGTTTCATTTACTAACCTATGAATAATACTGCCGGTTAAAAGGAAACGAAAAAACTATAATTTAAAATTATAGATTAATAATAAGAAATTGCTTTTTGATGTGGTAAATGTTTTTTATATGTACATAGCGTAACGAGAGAAGCAAATTACACATTAACTTGGTGCGGGGTATTCCACCATCCGCCTCCCAAGGACTGAAACAGCGCTGCAGTATCATTATAACGTGCTGTTTCTGCTTGAATTACATTTAAATGAGCGTGCAAATAAGCCTCCTTCGCACTTAAAACGGATATATAATTTGTTTTACCAAGTTGATATTGATTGGTGATGAGATTTAATCGCGCTTGCGTATTTTGTTCTGCAGCTACTTGCGCTTGCAGGAGCTCTGCATCAAATTCAAGTGCATGTAACACATCTGCTACGTCAAGAAATGCGTCAAGCATAATTTTTTTATATCTGGCGGACGCGTATTCATATTCTGCAATTGCCATTTTTCTTTTTGCACGTAAAGCACCCCCTTTAAGTAAGGTTTGTGCGATTTGCCCCCCATAATTCCATACATTATTCATAGGATTAAATAAGGTACTCAATGTGGTGGAGAACCATCCGTAATTACCCAATATATTAAATTTAGGGAATAGGTCTGCTGTTGCAACACCTATCTCTGCACTTGCTTTATGCAATATCGATTCGGCACTACGTATATCAGGCCGTTGCTTTACAAGTTGAGAGGGGAGGCTTACTGGTAATTCTGTAGGTAAGTGAAAACTTCGCAGATTAAAATGAGCCAGATGATTCTCGCTAGGTAATGATCCAACAAGTACAGCAAGAGCATTGTATTTTTGGGCTAAATTACTTTTAATGGGTGGTAACGTTGCTATAGTTTTTTTAAGGCGATTTTCACGGTTTAACACATCAAGCCGGGAAATATGTCCTAAATTATAATTATTTAGCGTCATGCTCAATAATTTTTTTTGACAGTTGATGAGGGCTTGTGTCGTTTTTAACTGATCGTGTAGCGATGCTATGGTGATACTCGTGGTAACTATATTTGCTGTTAAAGTTAAATAAGCTGCTTCTAATTCAAAGCGTTCATAATCAATCGCAGCACGCAAAGCCTCTACTTGCCGTTTATTACCTCCCAATAAGTCTAAATTATAAGATACATTAACTGACGCATTATAAAGATCAAATTGATTCTTAATGGAAAATGGAAGTTTTTGCCCAGGAAGAGGCGTAAGATTTATTCCTGTAGCAAGCAAAGTATTTCTTTCACGACTGCCAAAAAATTGAGTCTCGGCGGTAGGGAACAATTTAGGGCCCGCAACAACACGTAAATTGGCTTGAGCCTTTCGTATATTTGCTTTACTCATCTCCACTGTAGGATTGTTTCTTAACCCTTGTTCGATAAGAGCGTTTAATTCTTGAGAATGAAAAAGAGCCCACCAGGCATTGGATATATCACGATTGTAATGCAAGTGCTGCGATTTTCCTGCGGGATTGGTGGCGCGCGCTGTTTTTTTGATTATTGGACCATTGTTATAACGAGTCGTCTTTGGTGCTTCAGGAGAATGAAAATTAGGCCCAACCTTACAGCCTGTGAGCAATAGTATGGTGCATAAAAATAAAGAAATTTTTTGCATTTGGTCTTCTTATAAAATAAATTTCATTCATACACCAGCGAAACAGTAATTCTCATTCAGTTTAAATACGCGCCGAATCATAATTCAAATAAATACTAACAGGTTGGCCAGGATGTAAATATTTAATTGCTGTAATGGCTGGCTTGGCTTCGACGCGATAAACAAATTTTGTCCTTGAGGTTTCGCTAAATATATAAGGGGGTGTATATTCTGTTTTAGAAGAAATATAACTTACAGTGGCTGGATAAGTTTCTCTACATCCATCACAACGGAGCATGACCTGATTTTTTAACTTTAGTTTTGCTAATAAAGGCTCTGGTATATAAAAAATAATTTTGAGATTTTCAGGAGCAAGAATTGATAAAACAGGGCGTTCTTTCCCCACCAGCTCACCCACTGTAAAATAGGTGTCGTATATATATCCTGAAATGGAAGAGTATATCTTTTTATTTGACTTACTCCATTGAGCTTGTGTTAACTCCGCCATAGAAGACTCAACGACTGCTTCTTGAGCTATTAATGAGGCTTTGGCATGACGGTAATTATTCTTTACTTCTTCAAGTTGCTCTCGACTTACTCCCCCTGAGGCCATTAATTTTTGATACCTTTTTAATAAATTATTTTGATAGTCAAGAGTAAATTGTTTTAATTCAGTGAGAACTTTAGCTTGTATAAGATTTGCTTTGGCTTTTTTAAGCTGGGATTCTTGGGGTTGCAAATCCAGCGTAAATAAAAGATCCCCCTTGCGAACTAAAGTTCCTTTTGTGATATCTAAGCTCATAAGATTTCCTGAAAAATTACTTGAGATGTAGGTGTAATCTGCATCAACATATCCTTGCAGCGAGTTTTTTTCCTCTTTACAAGCAATAAGGGGTATGCACAAAATTAAAACAATCAACCATCCTGGGAAGAACTTTTGCATGTTATCTCATTATTAATGAAAGCATTCCAATTGGTAAGATTAGAAAATTATCATCAAATGATAATAATTGACAATAATCTAAACGATAAAGTATCTCATCTCAAAGGTAAATATATAAGCTTTTGTCAGAATCAATAATTGTCAGTACGGTTACTATTAAGATAGGATATACTGAATTCTTCTTGCTCTTGCGCAGCAAAATCAATTTTTCTTGTTTGAAACTAAATAAAGGAATTGAACTGATACCAGCAAAATAATTTTTCGTGAATTGGTTTCATGTTGAGTTAAATTTGGATGTTTTTTATGTTCGGGATTAAGGAAAATTAATGATAGAGGATAGGTTTCTTCGAGTTTGGTCTATTGCAAAAAAAGAATTTATCCAAATTCGCAGGGATAGAGTAGTTTTTTTATGGCTATTGTTTGCTCCTGCAATGCAAATTCTTTTATTTGGTTTTATCATCAATACGGATCCGAAAAATTTACCGACAACAATTATTTCTTCAGAAGATACTCCCTTTACACGAAGTTTATTGGAGGGATTGAAAAACACTCATTATTTTTCAATTGACACAGCAGCCAAAGATGAAAAAACAGCAGAGCGGTTGTTACTTAGTGGTAATTCATTATTTGTTATTAATATTCCACCAAATTTTTCTCGAAATCTCATTCGAGAAAAATACCCACATGTATTAATTGAAGCAGATGCCTCAGATCCACTCACTGTGGCCAATGCATTCCGCGCTGCATCTGAACTTCCTACAAGAGTATTTGAGCATGATTTGCAGGGTGCCCTTGAATACCTTGCTCCTAAAGATATGCCTTTTGACTTTGAAATTCACGCTAAATTCAATCCTGAAAATATTCCTCAGTATAATACGATCCCAGGATTAATCGCCTATTTAATTTTTGCAACATTTACGGTTCTAACTGCAGTATCCATTAACTCCGAATTTGAGCGAGGTACCTTTGAAACCTTATTAATTACCCCTTTAACGCCTGGAAATATTATTTTTGGAAAAGTGATACCTCATTTTATTTTGGCCTATTTGCTTTTTTTCGTGCTCTTGGCGATTGCTTATTTTATTTTTTCGATTCCTTTTTATGGTAGTTTACCTCTTTATTTGTTGTTATTAGCACCTTATTCAATATCCAATATAGGAACCGGGCTTGCTATTTCTGCGCTAACCAAATCACAATTTACTGCCGTCAGTGTATCAAATGCTTATATTCTTATTGCGACTTTAATTTCTGGATTTTTATTCCCATTTAATGGAATACCTCATTGGGCACAATATTTCAGCCAAATTATGCCGCTGACCCATTTTTTAAGAATAACACGCAACAGCATGTTAAAAGGGGCTGAGTTAGATATTTTATGGTCAGATACTTGGCCAATAATTCTTTTTACCGTATTCATTATTTTTTTAGCAATCCTCCTGTTTAGAAGAACATTAGATTAACGAACAATGATGCTAAAACATCCGAATTTTAAAGGTGCGGGTATCTATGAAGAAAAATTCAGAAAGTTATGAAAACCTTATTTTACATCATCCACTTTTTTGCCTGCTTGATTATCAGAGTGCCCATCAGTTGCTAAAGTACTCGAAACCTGAATTTATAGAGGTAGGACCCATTGTTGTTGATGGAGATCCTATTGATTGTATTTACCTTATTGTCTCTGGCAGAGCGGAAGTAACGCGATCGGTTCATACCTTGGGAAAGCATAGGGAAATGCGTATTGCTGAGTTGAAGGAAGGGAAGATCGTTGGCTTATCATCGGAGGGTTTTGCATCCAGTACGGGGCTGCATGCTGCTTCAGTAAAAGCGCTTACCCCGATGCATTTACTTAAAATCAGTCTTTATGATTTTCTGCAATTTTTAAAACAACCCCAAATAAGATATCCCAAATTAAAAAAAATGAGTGAAGAGTTCCTTTTGATCCAATTTATTCGTGCTCACCATGCTTTTCAAAATCTTTCCCATGAAAAAATACAGACTATGGTAAAAACAGCGCGTAACATTAAGATTCCTGCAGGAACATGTTTGTATAAAGAAGGAGATATAGCAGATACCTGTTATTATCTTCTACAAGGTGAAGTCGTTCTTTTAAATTTAAAAGAGAGTAGCTCTACTACAGTTGTGATAAATCAAATGTTTGGTGACAGTGAATTTTTAACCAACATCAGAAGAAAAGAAAGTGCCTATGCGAAATATGATAGTGAAGTATTACTTATTGAAGCTGAGGTGGTTAAGAAGTTGTTCGCTGTTGAGCCATCATCATTCTTTCAAAAAATGGTTTCTAAACTTAGAAAAAACAAATAGGATTCGTTTTTCAAAATCTTTATAGGATTTTTATGGATAAAAGCAATTATATCATTGACGTAAGACACCTTACTAAAAGATTTAATAAAAATCATGCAGTTAAGGATCTTGAACTTAAAGTGGAATATGGTGATATCTTTGGTTTTATTGGTCCAAATGGAGCAGGAAAAACTACTTCAATAAGGATGCTGTGTGGTCTTATTACTCCTGATTCAGGGGTAGGTCAATGTGTTGGCTTTGATATTTTAACTGAATCACGACAGATCAAAACATTAGTTGGTTATATGTCGCAAAATTTTGGCCTGTATAAAGATCTTACCGTTTACGAAAATATGCTTTTCTTTGCGGAAATCTATGGAGTCCTCGATAGAAAAAACCAAGTTGAAAAATATTTGCACAAATTTGATTTGTACAAGCATAAACATCAAATTGCAGGTACATTATCAGGAGGTTGGAAGCAACGTCTCTCCCTTGCAGTTTCTTTGCTGCATGATCCTTTGCTGTTATTATTGGATGAACCTACAGCAAATATTGATCCTAAAGCCAGGCGTGAATTTTGGGAGCTTATGCATCAGTTATCAAGGGAAGGGATTACAATTTTATTGAGTTCACACAATTTGGATGAAGTTGATAAGTGTGACAAGATTGCATATATGTATTATGGACGTACTCTGATGTCCGGAACCATTGAAGAAATCTTAAAAACGGTTAATTTGACTACTTGGGCCATAAAGGGTGTCAATTTAGCAATGTTGGCACATCAATTAGAAGCCACAGAGGGCGTAGATCAAGTTTTACGATTTCATAATACGTTGCACGTGAGTGGCAAAAATCGCGAAGAATTATCGCAGGCGATACGACCTTACATTAATAATGAATTTTTCATGGAAATGAAATTGATTCCACTTTGGAAGATGCTTTTGTTTGGCTCGCAACATTTGGTGCACAGAGATTATAAATGATAAAAATGGAACTTTGGCGAGTTTTTTCGGTAGCTAAAAAAGAATTTATTCAGATCAAACGAAATATTCCAACTTTTTTATTATTATTCTTAATTCCAGTAATGCAAATACTTTTATTTGGATTCATGATTAATACGAATCCCAAACATTTACCTACGGCAGTGATTTCTTCCGAAGAGAACTCATTTACGCGCACGCTGCTTGAAGGTCTTAAACATACAGACTATTTCTCGCTGAATTTTATTGCGCAATCAGAAAAAGCTGCAGATAAACTATTGCTTAGTGGAAAAGGACTTTTTGTGATTAACATTCCTCCTAATTTTTCAAGGGATTTAATACGGGGAAAAAAACCACATGTATTAATTGAAGCAGATGCATCAGATCCAATTTCGATATCCAATGCGTTCCGTGCTGCATCTGAACTACCCTCTAAGGTATTTGAAGATGATTTGCGTGGCTCTTTAGATTATCTTGCTCCGAAGCAACCACCTTTTGTATTTGATATTCATGCTAAATTTAATCCTGAAGGCATTTCACAATATAATATTGTGCCTGGTCTCATTTCTGTATTAATTTTTACGACCCTTACTCTTCTTACAGCAATGTCAATTACCTCAGAGTATGAAATTGGAACCTTCGAAACACTATTAATCACCCCGCTTAGTGCCACAAATATTATTTTTGGAAAAGTAATTCCTCATTTTATTGCGGGTTATTTTATTTTATTTATTTTACTCATGATTTCTTTTTTTGTTTTCGCAGTTCCATTTTATGGAAGTATACCCCTTTATCTGTTCATCATGGCATTTTATGCTATTAGCAATTTGTCCTTAGGGCTTGTTATCTCAGCATTTGCAAAAACACAATTTCAAGTAGTTGCTGCAATTAGTGCGTGCATATTAGTAGCGGTGATGACTTCGGGTTTTTTATTCCCTTTCAGTGGCATGCCAACTTGGGCTCAATACCTCGGTCAAATACTCCCATTGACTCATTTTATTAGAATTACTCGCAACATTATGTTGAAAGGCGCTGATTTTAATATTTTATGGCCCGATGTATGGCCAATTATTTTATTTACAGTACTTATTGTAATTTTAGGTACTTTGATTTTTAGGAAGACTCTGGATTAATACTGATAGGGTAGGAGGGGTTGGGGTTATATTTCTACTCTCTTGGTTCCAAATAACCTGATTTTCTGCGCTGCCATGCTCGCTCCGTGTATGCTGCGCTTCAATACTTGAAAAACAGCTTACAAAATAAATCCCCGCGAACGCGGGGACAATTGAATTCGGAGCAGAGAGGACGTAAATATTAATCTGCTTTTTTAACGGTTAATTTTTCTTTGATACGTGCTGCACGGCCAGCCAAATTACGTAGGTAATAAAGTTTAGCGCGACGTACATCACCACGTCTTTTTACAGTAATACTGTCAACAATAGGACTGTAAGTTTGGAATACACGCTCAACACCAACGCCGTGTGAAATTTTACGAACAGTGAATGCAGAGTTTAAACCACGATTACGCTTCGCTATGACAACACCTTCAAAAGCCTGTAAACGCTCACGGTTGCCTTCAATTACTTTCACTTGAACCAAAACAGTATCACCAGAATTGAATTCAGGAATTTCCTTGCCTTGCATTTGCTCAGCATTCAGTTGGTCAATTATATTAGTCATGGACTACTCCTCAAATTGGTTCATCCTTTAGGACTAGGAATCACCGTGTTCATACTTAAACTCAGCAAGCAATTGCTTGTCTGTTTCACTTAACTGTATTTTTTCAAGTAAATCCGGGCGTTTAAGCCAGGTTTTACCCAGAGATTGCTTTTTTCGCCACAGTTCTATATCTCTATGATTACCACCTAGTAAAACAGATGGCACCTCTAATCCATCAACGGTTGCTGGTCGAGTATAATGAGGGCAGTCCAGTAAACCATTCATAAATGAATCTTGTTCTGCTGAACCAAGATGCCCTAAGCTACCTGGTATTAAGCGAATAATCGCATCGATAAATACCGTGGCTGCCAGCTCGCCACCACTTAAAACAAAATCTCCAAGAGACCATTCTTCATCCACATAATGTTGAAGAATACGCTCATCAATTCCTTCATATCGTCCAGAAATAAAAAGCAGGGGTTGTTTGTCATTTACTACTTGATTCAAGTCATTTTGTCGAATTACCTTTCCCTGAGGACTTAGATAAATCGTTTTACAATGACTTGGCATTTGACTACGTGCCTGCGTAATAGCCCCTTTTAAGGGCTCATACATCATAACCATTCCTGGACCTCCCCCATAAGGCTTGTCATCAACCTGCCTGTAGGGTCTGGAAGACCAATCTCTGGGATTCCAGTGATCAATTTTTACTAATCCCTGCTCAATTGCTCTTCCTGTAATGCCATAATTCAGGGCATTAAGTATTTCAGGGATTAAGCTAATCACTCCAAGATGAAGTCCCACTTAAAAATCCATGTCCCAATCAACAGTAATTATTTGCTGTTTGGTATCAATATCTAATATAAATTTGCTGGGTAAATAAGGTATTAAATGTCTTTTGCTACCCTCTACAACCAGCACATCATTGGCACCTGTAGGAATTATTTCAATGACTTTTCCAAAAAGTTCACCTTGTTGGTTGATCACATTCATACCTATAAGTTGATGCCAGTAATATTCACCAGGTTCTAATTTTTCAAGTTGTTCCTGTTGAACTGCAATTTCTATATTAGTAAGGTGCGCTACGTGTTCACGTTCAGGATAACCTTCAATTTGGACTATGATGGCTTTATTTTGTGCCTCAGCACGCAATAACTTGATTGGTTGCCATTTATTGTTAATAAAGGCATGCCAATCTGCATACTTTAGAACATTATCACGAGGTTCTGTAAAGGAATGAACCGTAACAAAACCTTTAACACCATGAGGCCGCCCAAAACGGGCAATTACTATCCAGTTTTCCTGATTATTCACGTTATTAAGCAGCTTCGCCTTTTTTATTAAATTCTTTAATTAAAGCACTGACGCGATCGGATAATTGTGCGCCCACTTTTTGCCAGTGACTTAATTTTTCTGTATCAATATGCAGACGTACTTCTTGCCCACGCGCTATAGGGTTAAAATAACCGATGCGCTCAATGTAACTGCCATCGCGACGTTTGCGGCTGTCAGTAACGACCATATGATAAAACGGACGCTTTTTGGCGCCACCTCTTGATAAACGTATAACGACCATTGTTTTCCTCTACTTTAGAGTGGTTACGTAAAAATGCCGTGTATTGTACGAAAATTAATTCAGCATGTGAAGTAATTCTTGCGAATTATTTAAAATCATCGGGTAATATGCCTTTTAACCCAGCCATACCACCAATTCCACGCATCATTTTTTGCATCCCACCAGGTTTGGTAAATTTTTTCATCATTTTTTGCATTTGTTCAAATTGCTTTAATAACTTATTCACATCCTGTATTTGTGTTCCTGAACCCAAGGCAATACGTTTCTTGCGTGAACCCACAATCAGTTTGGGGATACGGCGTTCTTTGGGCGTCATGGAGTTAATAATGGCAATAGTTTGTGCCATGGCTTTATCACTGACTTGTTTCATTGCCTGTTGGGGCATCATTTGGCTGACACCAGGTAGTTTGCTCATCATGCCTGCAATGCCACCCATATTATTCATTTGCAACAATTGCTGTTTGAAATCTTCCAGATCAAAGCTTTTGCCTTTTTTCAGTTTTTTAGCCAGTTTTTCACTAGCTTGTTTGTCTGCTTTTCGTTCGACTTCTTCGATAAGGGTAAGAATATCACCCATACCAAGAATTCTTGACGCAATTCGCTCAGGATGAAATGGTTCTAGGGCCTCTACTTTCTCACCGCTACCAATAAATTTGATTGGTTTCCCTGTAATCTGCCTTACAGACAAAGCAGCACCCCCGCGAGCATCACCATCGGTTTTAGTCAGAATGACCCCCGTTAATGGTAACGTTTCATGAAAGGCTTTTGCTGTATTTGCAGCATCTTGACCGGTCATGCTGTCTACAACAAATAGGGTTTCAATCGGATGAAGTGCCTGATGTAATCCTTTAATTTCGTTCATCATATCGGTATCAATATGTAAACGCCCCGCTGTATCGACCAGCAGTACATCCACATATTGCTTTTTCGCAGTATCAAGCGCTTTTTTTGCAATAGCGAGCGGCTCTTCATTTGCTTCTGCTGGGAAGAAAGTGACATCTATTTGTTCTGCTAATACTTTAAGCTGTTGAATTGCAGCGGGCCGATAAACGTCGACGCTGACTACCATTACTTTTTTGTTTTCAGATTCTTTTAAATAACGGGCGAGTTTTGCAGTACTGGTTGTTTTTCCCGAACCTTGCAATCCAGCCATCAGAAATACTGCAGGAGGTTGGGTTTTAAAATTAAGCTCAGCACGTTCATCGCCCATGATATGAATTAACTCATCATGAACGATTTTAATGAAGGCTTGATCGGGATTTAATTCAGTTAAAACTTCCTGTCCCAAAGCCTTTTGTTTTACTTGCTCAATAAATTCTTTAATAACAGGTAAGGCAACATCTGCTTCAAGCAGTGAAAGCCTGACCTCACGCAATGCGTGTTGTACATTCTCTTCAGTTAATCGGCCCTGCCCCCGTAGATTTTTAAAGGTGCGGGTCAAACGTTCGGTTAAGGTTTCAAACATGGTATGTTGCCCGAAAAAAATAGAAACTATAGCACAGAGAAGCTATGATATGAAACTGTCCTGCCCATGGGTCAATTTGAAATACTATTCTACCTAAAATTTTAAGGATTAAGTCCATAGATATTATTATAATGAAGTTTAGTAAAGTTTCTGTTCCCAAATGTATTTTTTACATGATTTTTTCAGTGCGCGAATATTTAATTGCTGCAGCAAATCTAATTAGAACTTTTCTGGTTCAAGCAAGTCGTACAAATATAATTATTAATTTTTAAGCGAGAAGTTTTTGATGTTGCTTACTTCTCTGGTGGGGGTATATGATTTTGTGCATAAAGATAGGAAAAAAGGCAGAGATTTTCTGATTAAATCATGTTATTTTACAGTGCACGCTAAAAGCTTGCGGGTTGATGAACAAAATTAAGGAACATTTTGTTTAATTACTACCCTATTATTAAGGGTTTCTTAAGCTAATTCTTATATAATTGTGCTTCTGCATGCCCAAAACTGCACTGAAGGAATGCGATGATCGATAAAAAATATTCACTGACAATTTTCAGTCTGACTATGATAACAGTTGGTTCTGTAGATAGCATACGTAATTTGCCTGCTACAGCCCTGTTTGGTAGTCAATTAATTTTTTATTTTGTTTTAGGTGCTTTATTTTTTCTAATCCCTACAGCTTTGGTTTCAGCAGAATTAGCTTCAGGGTGGGCAAAACAGGGAGGGATTTACATTTGGGTCAAACACGCTTTTGGCAAAAAAATGGGTTTTTTAGCCATTTGGCTGCAGTGGATAGAAAATGTAATTTGGTATCCAACGATTTTATCTTTTGTCGGGGGGACGATTGGCTATTTAATTAATCCGGCATTGACAAGTAATCCTTATTTTCTCTGGGCAATAATTGTGAGTTCATTTTGGGGGGCTACGATATTGAACTTGCGTGGAATGAAATCTTCGGCCGCATTCAGTAACCTATGTTCTCTTGCTGGTTTATTATTACCTATGTCGTTGATTATCGGCCTTGGAGTCGTTTGGGTTACTCAAGGCAATCCTTTGCAAATCCAATTTGACATTCCGAGTATCGTACCGCATTTAGATGATAAATCCATGTGGGTTTCCCTAACCGCAATCATTATGTCTTTTTGTGGTATCGAAATTGCAACAGTTCATGCCAATGATGTCAACAATCCGCAGCATGCTTTTCCTAAGGTCTTAATTTATTCAGTAGCAATTATTTTAAGTACCTTAATCCTGGGGTCTTTGGCTATAGCGATTGTGTTACCCGGGAAGGACATCAATTTGGTAGCAGGAATTATGCAAGCATTCGAAGCATTCTTTTCCAGTTATCACATGTTTTGGATGATGCCTGTGGTCGCTGTAATGCTGGTTTTAGGGGGGCTTGGTGGTGTGAGTAATTGGATAATTGCACCGACAAAAGGATTGTTGGTTGCTGCGGAAGATGGCAATTTACCTGAATATTTCCAACGTACTAACGCAAAAGGTGCACCAGTTGTGATGCTTTATACTCAGGCAAGCATTGTTACGATACTGTCAGGCTTATTCTTATTTATGCCTAGTGTGAATGGATCTTATTGGTTGTTAACCGCTTTAGCGGCACAATTGTACATGTTGATGTATTTCATTATGTTTGCAGCAGCAATTAAATTAAGGCTTTCCGAGCCGCATCACCATCGACCTTTTCAAATTCCCGGCGGTTTAATTGGTATGTTATTTGTTGCAGGTGTAGGCATTATTGGTGTATGCGCTACCTTGGCGGTGAGTTTTATCCCACCAGAAGGAATTAATGTAGGCAGCTTGGCGCGTTATGAATCGACCTTAATTTTTGGTTTAATTTTAATGTGCTTGCCCCCATTTATAAGTACTTGGTCACAAGGAAAAACAGCTGTATTGGACGCTGCTCTTCCAGATTAAAACATTTGCATACGTTCCTAGCCCTGAGTAAGAAGGGGGTATTTGAGATTAAAAAAGCATGGATACACCAGAAGCATCGAACGAATTACTGAGTCAGTTAATGGAGCGATTACCTGAATTGGAATGGAAAATTAGTGAACTCGGTTCTCTTTTTTCAGGCCACCAGTTACCTAAAGGGTTATTTCGTTTTGATGCAGATGTAAGCGGTTCTGCGTGCATTGCAGAAATTAAAGCAGACATCCATACGTTATCCAAACAACAAAACACACATAGCGCTTTTTATTTGGCAGAGCGAATCAGACAGAAAATTAATGTCTTAGTCGTTTTATGCCAAATGCATCAAGGCAAAAATAAACCTAAGGAAAAAGTTTATTTTGGCATAAAGATGTTAAGTACCAGACAACAATGGATAAACGATCTTGAAATGGAGATTCATACGCTTTTAGAACAACAGCAGGCAATGACTAAGACTTTGGAGCATTTGAAACATAATCGTAATTCAAGTGCAATTTTGCATTTAAAAGCAGAATTAGGGGAAGTAGAACGCCGCCTAACTTTAGCAAAAGAAACATTAAATCGTGCTGTTTCTTAATCAATAATCTTTTTCTAAACAAAGTAATGCTGTAAATTTAGGAGCCTGTTTGCATTTCGTCAGTTTTGCAGGCAGTAGAAATGTAACTAGGCCCGAGAAGTGCCCTCTCGGTATTTATATAAAAATAATTACTCAAACTAAACCATTTATTGTTGTTTTAAGAATAACAGAACGATGAAACATAAATAAGTGGTTTCAAAAAGGAGCTTTCTTAAATGTCAGATAAATTTTCTCAGATCACCAAAGATATTAGTACCCAATTAGCTAAAATGCGCAAGGAAATGCCAGAAGTAATGTCTGGATTTTCAGCTATAGCCCAAGCAGCGAGTAAAGACGGTGTATTAGATAAAAAAACCAAAGAATTAATTGCTATGGCTTTAGCTGTTGCCAAACAATGCCCTGGCTGCATCGGATTTCATTCTCAAGCATTAATTAAATTACAAACAACACGCGAAGAACTTTTAGAAACCTTAGGTATGGCTGTATATATGGGGGGCGGCCCATCTTTAATGTATGCTGCTGAAGCTTTAGAAGCTTTTGAAGAATTTAGTAAATAAATTGACTTAATGTTGTATAGCCTGGAGGTGTTAGCGAAGCATCCAGGCTATGACTCAGAATGTTCCAATTTTATCGCAAGATGCGCCGAATACAGCCCGTTCTCACTTACGATCAATGTTGTTCTGAAGCTGGTCCAAATGCCGCAGAAACATGAGATAGCGCATTTTTATTTTGTTGGCAGGGGTAATGTTTATTCGCGCCTAACCAGGCTACCTGTGATACAGTCATAGAATCTTTATCGCTTTGCTGGCTTGATAATTCCTTATAAGTTTGCTGAATCAACTCGCAAAGAGTAAATGCATTGAGTTGTACTCCTGCTGGCAAACAAAATATAGGATTACCTTGATTTTTTGCCATTTCATTTGCATGAATCATTGTTTCTGCAATACTTTCGCAAGTTATGGTTAAAACATGACGAGCTGAGCGTGCCCATGCTTGTGCCTGAGGATCCGCTTTAATTTCCATCTGTGGAATATTATCAGCAATGTTCATATAGTTCTTTATCGTGTCAGCGTGTATCCAATTACAGAGAAATAGAAAACTGATTAACAAGATACGCATATTATATCCTTAAGGTCAGGGTTATTTAGAATGGATCCCATGCAAAATGCTTCGCATTTTTGCGGGATAACGTTCGTTTAGCAAAATAAAAAGTAAAAAACTTTTTATTTCGAACTTACATTAATTAAATGCCATGAGGCTTAATTAGACCCAGTTTAAAAGCAATTAATAAAAATATAAATAAACTCACTGAAATAGTTATTCTTATAGTTAAGGCTTTGACGGTGCGTTTGGAATTGCCTGAGTCTCGAATAAGAAAAAAAAGACCGCTTGCTAGAGAGCCGGCGATGATAATCATGACACAGATGATGATAATTTTAGTGATCATTTGTTATACTCCCGAAATTGCTGTCTTATCATGACTAACATTTGAACAATTAATAATGATGCCTAGTTTAACCTGTTTTAAATTTCGTTTCACCCCAAGCTGGCCGATGTTAATACTCGCTATCTTATTTTTTTCCTTATTTGTGCGCCTTGGCTTTTGGCAAATTTATCGTGCCGATGAAAAAACAAAAATGATTGTTGCACAAAAGACACAAGAGAAGCAAAAACCAGTCCCTTGGACCACAAAGGAAAAATTGCCTTTGCAATATGAACGCATAGTACTCAAAGGTAGGTATTTATCGCAGGTTTTTTTACTGGATAACCAGCATCATAATCATCAATTTGGTTATGATGTATTATCACCTTTGGAATTATCTGATGGTTCTATCATTATTATAGACAGAGGTTGGGTTCCAGGGGAGGTGACACGCCGCGTTCTCCCAAACATCCAGTTTCCCAAAGGAATGGTAGAATTGCAGGGCTCGGCATACTTTCCAAGTAAAAATCAATGGGTTTTGGGGCCTGCTTTGGAAGAAAAAGGGAATAAAATAATCATTTTGGAACGTGTGGATGATCAATTGATAAGTCAAATTTTGCAAAAATCAGTCTCTCCGTTTATTATTCGCCTCGACAAGCACGATGCAAATGGATTTGTGCGTGAGTGGGAGACGGTATCCATGCCTCCACAGCGGCATTTAGCTTATGCTTTGCAGTGGTTTGTTATGGCATTGGTGGTACTAATTATATTTGTAGTATTAAATCTGAAGAAAAAAAATGAGAAAACAAGCTAGTAAATATTATATTTTATTGTTGTTGGTTATAATATTTGTCACTCCTGGAATAGCTGCATATCTATTTTACCAGCATCCTTCCTGGTTGGGATCTTCACGGGTTAATAAAGGGAATTTGCTGAATCCACCAGTAATGTTGGATGTTTTGGACGAAAAGCCCAAATGGCGGATCATTTTTTGGAGTCCAGCAGCTTGTGACCAAGTATGTATGAAGCAGCTGGATGTTTTAGCTCGAATTCGTCTGGCATTAGGACGTAAATTGTACCAGGTAGATCAGTGGCTTCTTCTCAGCGATAAAGCCCCTTCCTTATCGCAAGAACAACAAGCCTTTTTAAAAGAAGCCGATTTTAAAGTGGCGAAATTACCTGCAGCGGACTTTGTTACCAAAGATGCTTTATTGTCTGAAGCCAAAGTATTCATCGCTGATCCAGGTAATTATTTAATTCTTAGTTATGCATCTCAGGCTAACCCTGATGATGTATATAAAGATTTGAAGTTGTTGCTCAACACAACGGAAAACAAAGAGTGATTAGTCTGATGCAGAATAAATTATTACGATACGTAGTATCATGTGCTGTGCTTTTATCTTTATTAGTTGTCATGCTGGGCGCTTATACACGCTTGACTGATGCGGGCTTAGGTTGTCCTGATTGGCCTGGTTGTTATGGCCAGATGGTTCTTCCTAGTGCCAAGGAAAAATTGCAAGCTGTACAGACTCAATACCCCCAAATTCCTATTGAGTCTAGAAAAGCATGGACGGAGATGGTTCATCGTTATGCAGCGGGTTCTTTAGCATTGTTAATCTTTTTTATCTGTTTTTATGTAGGGCGCAAGCGTATACAGGGTAATGACTTGCCTTGGCATTTGCCTGCAGCATTAATCATACTGGTTTTGTTTCAAGCTGCTTTGGGTATGTGGACAGTAACCTTAAAACTGTTGCCGGTGGTCGTTATGGGACATCTTTTGGGTGGAATGCTTATCGTTGCGTGTTTAAGCCGTTTCCTCTTGCAAATCAGTTCGCTAAAAGGGAAAGATTTACCACAATGGCGTTTTTGGTTGCGTCTCGGAGTGGTTATCGTTTTCCTGCAAATTGCTTTAGGTGGTTGGGTAAGCTCAAATTATGCAGGGATATCATGTATTGGTTTTCCTATGTGTAATGGAGTATGGATACCTGATTTGCATTTTGCACAAGGATTTAATTTATTTTCACCTGTAGGAGCTAATTATCAAGGTGGCTTACTTGATCATGAGGTTCGAGTAACGATTCAATTCATTCACCGATTGGGAGCAATAATCACAGCAGTTTATATGCTTGTGCTCACGTTATCGATCTTATTAAGAAGCAATTTTAATTATCTTAAAACTGCTGCCCTAGTGATGTTGTTACTCGTGTTGGTTCAATTTACTTTAGGTATCTTGAACGTAATTTATTTACTCCCAATTAGTGTCGCTGTAGCTCATAATGGGATTGCTGCTCTATTATTAGCAACACTATTTGGTTCACTGCATTTTACACGTAAGGGGCAAAATGATGCATGCTGATCAGCTAGTTCAATCTTCGTCAGCTGCTTGGCGTGATTACCTTGAGTTATGTAAGCCACGAGTAGTATTACTCATGTTATTGACTGTAGTTGTCGGCATGTATTTGGCAACACCAGGCTGGGTTAGCCTGTCTTTATTACTTTTTTCATTACTCGGAATTGGATTATGCGCAGGAAGTGCTGCTGCAATTAATCATTTGGTGGATAAACGAATTGATGCCATTATGGCCAGAACCAAAAAAAGACCTGTTGCCAGTGGCCAGGTTTCCGTGCGTCAAGCTTTATTGTTTGCTTTAATCATAGGAACTTTGGGACTTACTGTTTTAGTTGTTTTTGTTAATCAATTAACTGCAGTGCTGACTTTCGTTACATTGATTGGCTATGCAGGTATTTATACAGGCTATTTAAAAAGAGCTACGTCACAAAATATAGTCATAGGAGGATTAGCCGGTGCTGCACCTCCTTTGCTTGGTTGGACCGCAGTGACAAATCAATTGGACCCTCAAGCTTTATTGCTGGTATTAATTATCTTTATTTGGACGCCACCTCATTTTTGGGCTTTGGCTATTTATCGTTACGAAGAGTATCAACATGCACAAATTCCAATGTTGCCTGTAACCCATGGTATTGCGTTTACTAAATTGAATATTTATTTATATACCATTTTATTACTGGTAGTCAGTGTATTGCCCTTTGTTATTGGCATGAGTGGTTTGTTTTATTTAATTGGCGCGTTAGTACTTGGTATGCGATTTTTATTTTGGTCGCATAAGCTCTATCGGACAGACAAGCCTGTAGTTGCAATGCAAACATTTAGATTTTCAATAGTGTATTTGATGTTATTGTTTGTTTTTTTATTGATTGATCATTATTTATAAGGAATCGGTATTGAAATAAGCTTACCTGAACAATGTGAGTCGATATTCTTGCGAAAAACGATTTGTGAGACTTATTTCATATCCGTTTCCCTCTAAGGAGGTAAAATGAGTTTAAAGGCTAAAAGCGTTACCTTTACGATAGTTGTTTTGTTGGCTCTTGCGGGATTATTTTCGGGAATTTTTGTAGGCCAACATGTCCATTTTAAGAAAAAAATCGATGTGTCGACTTTTCATGGTACCTATCTTGAAAATCCACGACCGGTTAATCGATTCAGTTTGACAGGAATTGATGCAAAATCATTTGATAATAAGAGCTTAAAAGGAAAATGGACTATAATGTTTTTTGGTTTTACAAACTGTGGCTATGTTTGTCCAACTACCATGGCAGAATTAACCAAAATGTATCACCTCCTTGAAGATAAGGGTGTCAAGAATTTGCCCCGCGTCGTGATGATATCAATCGATCCAGAACGGGATAACCAAGAGAAATTAGGGAGTTATGTGACTTCATTCCATCCTGATTTTTACGGGGCACGAGGAGATGAAGAATCCATTAAATTGATGACTCGGGAGATGGGTATTGCTTATGCTAAGGTAATTGAGCAAGGAAATGATTCAAAAAATTATGATATTCAGCATAGCGGCGCTTTAATGCTATTTAACCCTCAAGGAGAACTTAATGCATTTTTTACTACGCCGCATCATGCTGATTTATTAGCCAAAGATTACCTGTTATTGGTTTCTTGAGGTAGAGGATTTTTTATAAATATATTTTCGTTTTTTCCAATGTGATTTTCCATTTTTTAGACTAGGCTTTATTTATAAGAACCAGTTGTAAATAGAGTTTTAGTAGTCCAGGAATTTCTAATAATAAAAATAAAAAAAGTTGAGGAACGCGTTTTTCATGAAAATTGCAATATTGGCCACCAATCCACATTTGTACTCTCACAAGCGTCTGAAAGCAGAGGGTGAAGCAGCTGGTCATGAAATTAGAATTATTAATCCTTTATATTGTTATATGAACGTCGCTGCCTCCTGCCCTAAAGTTCATTATCGGGGTGGAGCCCCTCTGCCTCATTTTGATGCAGTAATTCCAAGAATTGGTGCATCAAATACTTATTATGGAACCGCAGTGTTGCGCCATATGGAAACGATGGGCATGTATCCTTTAAATGAATCTTTAGCGATTGCCCGTTCTCGAGATAAATTCCGTTCTTTGCAGCTTTTAGCTCGCAAAGGCATTCCCATGCCTTTAACCAGTTTTGCTCAATCACCTGATGATACTGAAGATTTAGTACGCATGGTTGGAGGTGCGCCTTTAGTCATTAAGTTACTGGAAGGAACACAAGGCAAAGGAGTAATTCTTGCAGACAGTCATCAATCAGCGGTGAGTATTATTAACGCGTTTAAAGAAATGCATGCCAATATTTTAGTGCAGGAATTTATTGAAGAATCACGCGGAGTCGATATCCGGTGCTTTGTAGTGGGAGATAAGGTAGTGGCTGCCGTGAAACGTCAAGCAAAAGAAGGAGAGTTTCGTGCCAATGTCCACCAGGGGGGAAAGGCAGTCAAAGTAAAACTATCACCACAAGAGCGTGCCATTGCCGTAAGTGCTGCTAAAACAATGGGCTTAAGAGTTGCCGGTGTGGATTTAATTCGCTCGAATCATGGGCCTTTAGTTTTGGAAATTAATTCTTCACCTGGGCTTGAAGGGGTTGAAAAAGCTACAGGTATTAATATTGCTGGAAAAATTATTGAATATATTGAGAAGCATGCAAAACCGATTAGCGCTAATGATCGATTCCATGGCTAATGCAAGTGCCCCGGATAATAGCTCAACTTAAAACATATGTAACCTCCGGTTGTTTACAACCGGGAAAAGAGTTGTGCCTGGTTGCAGGTAACCAAGCTACAATTGATTAAGCGATGGAACCATTGCGCTTAACATGGGTAAGTGTATTTACTTTAATTTTGCTTTCAGCACGTTTACCTCGCCAAACTACTACGAAGGCAATGAGCGAAGAAATAAATAAAAATCCCATCACTCCAATAAAACCATTCATGAATATTTTATTAAACAATTGATGAATTAAATCATTTTCGGGAAGTTGTAACGAATGAGTAGGATTTGCGATGAAATCCTTTAAACTGGAGGTTTGTGTTTCATTTAATCCCATTAATTTAGATAGTACATCGTCAGTTACAAAATTATAAATAACAATCGCAAGTGTTAAGCCTATAGAGCCTCCGATATTAAATAAAGTAACCATAGAACCTGTTGCCACGCTTGCACGCTCAGGACCTACAGCGGTTTGGGCAGCAATAATGGAGACAGTGTTACCCATTGCCCACATGCCTCCAAGACAAATAAAGGCGAAAATGACATAAAAGATGGAGATGTTACTGGTAAAAAATACTTGTAATAACGCAGAGAAACATGCCAGGAACAACCCTAATAGGATAGTATGTAATAGCCCTAGACGACTAATGAGTTTTCCTACAAAGAATGCCATTAGAAAAACAGAGACGGGGATGGCGAATAAAACAAAGCCTGATAATTCCGCGGATTGGCCTTTGATAATTTGTAAATATTGAGGATCAAAAAATAAAGTAACCGCACTTAATATTCCCGCTAAAAAGCAGAGAATAGCTCCTGATGAAAAGAGTAGGTTCGAATAATCTTTAAAATCAATAAGTGGGTTAGGATGGTTCTCTTCCGCTTTAATCAATAAGATACCTGTGATAATGGCTACTGCAAAACAGATTAAAGTCACAGACGCAGTCCAGCCATAGCTTTGGCTATAAATTAAACCAAGGACGATGCCACCCATGGTGAGTGCAAGTAAGAACATACCTCTTATATCCAAAGAGAGTTGTTGGGTATTTGTTTGGGATTCGGAAACGGATTTGAAGCAAAATATATAGCCTAATAAACAGATAGGAATGTTAATGAAAAAAATCCATCTCCATCCCAAATAAGTGACAATGAGTCCGCCTAAAAGAGGACCTAAGGCCAAGGCGATACCACCTATGCTACCAAACCATGCTACGGCTTTGCCTCGTTCTTCTTCAGGAAAAAACTGTGGTAGTAACGAAAGGCCTAGAGGGAAGATGATTGCAGCTCCGACTCCTTGAAGTAACCGACCCAAAATTAACCAATGGATATCAGAAGAAATGCCTGCGATAATCGACGCAATGACAAAAATTCCACCACCAAGATATAAGCAACGTCGACGGCCATATAAATCACCAATGCCTCCCATAACTGTCGCTAAAACGCATAACGCTAAAAAGTAAATATTCATCACCCATTGCATTGAGACTAGATTTGCTTGCAGTTCATGTTGTATCGTGGGTAGGGCAACATTCACGACGGTGTAGTCGAGATAACATCCAAAAGAAAGTAGGGCGATTCCAATAAAAGCATACCATTTATGTTGATAATTATTGACTTTACTCGTTATAGACACGTTTCATCCTAGTGATTATGTTTAAAAAAAGGCTATAAAAGATAATTTTTAGCCAAAATATGCCGAAAAATTGTAAAGTAATATCTATTTTAAAACAAGAAATAAAATTTTTTTGGTGAAAAAATGTGCATAAACATCCTTGTTATCTGTAATTTATCCTGGATAACCTAAAAAGCTAGGGAATGTATGTTTAATTTGAGGGGTGTTTAACCAAATCCTTAGTAAATGACGAACCGTTTGATTTTCAGGATGGTCAAAAGTCGTTCTTCCATGGAGAATTTCCTCATTATTAATTAAAATAATGCTGCCTGGCTTTACTTTCGTTTCAAATGCAATGTCTTCGCGCAGTGAAACTTGATCAAATAATTCGAGAGCTTCAATTTGCTGTGGAGTAAAACGTGGAAGCTCTGGGAATTTTTTTTGTGCATCATTATAAAATGGTTGATGATATTGGCAGCGCAATTCATTGTCATGCATAGCAAAGACAGGACTCAAATCATAAGGCGGAGTGCCCGCAGCCTCATTTCCTCGGCGATCAGCATAAAACGGCTGATACAATACCTCAAGAAGATCGGGCCTTATTTTCTGGATTTCATCATGAACGGTTCGAGAGCTAGCAAGAATTGTATGACCACCAACATCGGCTGAGGCAAGACAATACATACCAAGAATAGCTCCTGCATCGGTATGCATGGGCAAAGCCTCTTTCACATAAGGACCGCGAGAGTCTCTAGTATCCAAAGTCATTCCTTCAATGCTTTTGACATCAAATATAAGGTCGTCATTTTTATTTTGAATTAAAGGCGAACCAAAATTCGAACAAAAGGCCAAGAGAAATTTTTTAATTACATCAGTGCTGTATTTATCATGTGCCGAAGGCAAACCGGTTAACGTAATAAATCCGCGAACATGGATTAAGGCATGCATGATTTCATCAAATAAGGGACGCAGCTCATTGCTTAACTTATTTTTTAGAACACGGTCATCCCATGCTATATTACTATTTTCCAATAAGTCTAGAATCTGCAGAATCACTTGTTGTTCAGGTGCAGACAGTTCGCGTGAATTTGCTGGGCCTTCTTTAATCTCCTTGCTGTACCATTTTAACGGATTATTCATCTGCTGAGTCCTCGTTGTTCCTAATATGTTTAGCGCTTAAGTTAATCGTTTATTTTCGGCTCATTAAAAACAAATTTATTGAATTAGTAAATACCAAAATGAATATTTTTAATGTTTAGTGAAAAAAAAATAGTGAAATAGTTCTTATTATTGATATAATCATGCCCACTCTCAAATAGTAGACGATTTTATTTATTGGAATTAAAGAGTTAACGATTTTGAGTTGTTTAAACAACCATTTTTTTCAAGAGGAAGCTATAGATGTTTTCTGTCGAACATAAAATTGAGGAACAGTGGATTCCACTCAACACGGAGGAGTTAAACACACATAAAGCATCATTTAGATATTCCGATCTGGATATCGAAAGTGAAAATAAGAAAATGAATTTTGAAGGGAAAAAAGCGCTGTTATTTATTAGTGTTGGACAGGCTTATCATGAAAAAGGGAAGTTTCTAGCAACAATTGAATTAGTAAATAAACATCCGTTTGCCCGCTGTGACATCGTATTAGCTGATACGCTGCAAAAACATAATCATTATGGCAGACTGGGTGAAGAAAAGGCTTATATCTTTGCTAAAGAAGCAGGTGACCTTTGGTTAGAACGAAGTGCTTATGCGCTGAGTAAACTTACTATTCCACATAGTATTATTCGTTGGGATGATTTTCTATTGCATGAAGAATATGCAGAACTTAAAGAACAAATCGTTGCAGCCTACCATGAAAATGAAGAATATAAAGCTGCTCTTCATACCAATGTGTTAACTTACATTGATCGTTTAACTTTAATTAATCCTTCTACAGATACAAGTACGTTGTTTAATCATGGACTGAATTATCTTATAGAGGAATGTCCTATTGTAATGCCACTTTGGGCAAAAATGGGATATGACTACATTATTTATCCTAAACCTTTGACCCCAGGCATGGGTAAAACTCGAGAATTATTTGTTACAGATGAATATTCTGATAAATGTCAGTGGATTTATCTGCGCTTTAAAAAGAAATAATTCACATCAGGAGGCATCCTTTTAGGATGCCAAATGTTAGGGATGCTTTTTTTACAAAAATTGTTTTTGCCCTGGAATCATTAAGGAATTTTTATGATAAAAGTTAGCCAAGTCCCAGTAATTGATGTTTCAGCGTTATTTACTGCTCGTTCAGTAGATGATTTACGTGCTTTAGCCCAGCAGTTCAAACAAGTATATACTAATATTGGCTTCGCATATATTGTTAATCATGGTATTTCTCAACATATGTTTGAGGTGATTTTTGAACAATCAAAGTTGTTCCATCATTTACCTGAAGAAGAAAAATTAAAGATAAAGCAAAATCAATTTTTTCGTGGTTACATGGCTATTAAGGGATCCCGATTTAAGTTATCCACTTTAGGTGAAACAATTATACCCAATCAAAGTGCTGCTTTTATTTTAGGTCATGAAGTATTGGAAACCGATCCAGATTACAAATCAGGCATTAATCTTGCAGGGCCTAATCAGTGGCCTTCAGAACATTTATTACCGGATTTTAAGCATATATTGCTGCATTATCGTGAAAACCTCTCCCTTCTAATACGTAATTTAATTCGTGTTTTTGCGCTATCATTGAATCAGGATTATTATGCTTTAGATAAATTCTTTATCAATCCTACTACTTTTTTACGCCTTCAGTATTATCCTCCTCAACCCGAAGTAATTCCTGAGCATCAATATGGAATTGCTCCTCATACTGATTGGGGTGCATTGACTTTGTTGGCTCAAGATTCAGTTGGTGGCTTACAAGTCAAGCAATGTGATGATACTTGGTTGGATGTTCCCCCGTTAGAAGGAGCTTTTATTTTAAATACTGGGGATATGATGCATCGTATTAGTAATGGTAAATATATTTCCACGCCTCACCGGGTCATTAATATTTCAGGAAAAGAAAGATATTCTATTCCATTCTTCTTTGAACCCGATCCTCATGCGGTTATCGCACCGGTTAATACTGAGGAAGAACCAATGTTTGCACCTATGGAATATGCTGATTTCTTAATGATGCAGATCAAAAATAATTACAGTATAGGCGCCAAGGATAAAGAAGCATTAGTAACTGCGTAGGATAAAAATGCTGTATGTTTCAATGGAACATGGAGGTTACTTATTCAATTTTTTGGGGTTAATATGTCGAGTTTACTTTTAAATCAAAATGACCAAAAAGTATTGTGTAATCGCTTTAATGAATTGATTCAATACGTAAAGGAACATTTTGAATTTTATAAAAACGCCTATAAGAATGTTCCAACTGCAATTAATAACTTAAATGATTTGCATCATTTTCCAGCGATTGATAAAAAGTATCCGGGAATTTCTGTTCTTGTTGACGAAGCGCTTGCTAAAAGACCTCCCGCATATTTTGAAACAAGTGGGACTTCAGGTAATCCCTTTCCTGTGATTCCTGATTTAGGACCAGATCGTAGTCGCGAATTTGCGAATTTTATTTATGAATGGCTTGGTTTGGATAAAACTGAAGTTAAAAGTGCGGTTATTGCTTTACCTTTTGAGATGAATCCAATTGGCTTAAAATATTTTGCAGCATTAAATCAATTAGGGATTATGGCTATTCCAACGGGAGTTAAAACCCATCTATGTTCACCTAGAAAAATGTTGGACATTTTTGCTCGCATGAAACCCGAATTATTAATTGCTCGTCCACTGGAAACACTTCGTTACGCAGAGGCGATGCACGCTCAAGGTATGGATCCAGCAACTTCTTCAATTAAAAAAATTATTTTAACCGGGGAAATTATCTCTAAAGCTAAATTCGCCCGTATTAGTAAGGTGTATGGGGGAGCAACAGTGCATGGAGTTTATGGTCTAACAGAACTTGATAGCGGTGGCTTGGTATCATGCAGTAAGCATCAGTATCATTTACCTTCAAAACCTTATTTGATTATTGAATTATTAGAAGATGATTTTAAAACCCCCATAAAGAATGAGGGGGAATTAGGCAATATTGTTTTAACCAATACGCATCAAAACCATATGCCGCTGTTGCGTTATAAAACCGGCGATTTTGGTAAATTACAGCATGATTGTGGTTGTGAATACGATACGCCTGTAATCAATGCTATGGGGCGCTCTGCTGATTTAATTCAATGCCAAACTACAGGAAACACTGCTTTTCCAATAGAAATTGAAAATATTTTATTTCAAAATGATGAAATTGCTTGTGATTATCAAATTATTACAAGAAATGGTGCGGTTGAGTTGAGAATTGAATTATTAAACAATTTAGATTCGGAACAAGTTGCAGCGTTAACCCAACAATTAAAAACAGAGATTTTACAACAATTATCTATTGCTGTAGAAGATATCCATGTCTTTATGCCAGGTCAACTAGCCAATAAATTAGGGATTGCTAAAACTAAAGCTGGAACCCTTTATGTGTTGGATGGTATGAGTGAAGAAGAAGCTCAAGAACGCCTAGAGTTAAATTATTGTTGTGAAGAAGGGTTATAAGAGAATGATAAATTGGGAAAAATACAGAGAATTGTTTCCTGTTGTAAATCAGCAAACCTATTTTATGACTGCGGGGGGTGGCGCTTTATCAAAGCCAGCACTTACTGCAGTCACTGAGCGTTATCAATCGTTGGCCTTGAATGGGGGACGGATTTTTGGTGATAACATTCAGTTGATGGAAACATGTCGAGAAAAAATTGCTCGATTAATTAATGCAGAAAAAGAACATATTGCATTTATTCCCAGTGTGTCATTTGGTATGAATGCACTAGCACATTCCTTGCCTCGGAACGATTCAATTTTGCTTGTGAAAAATGATTTTTCTTCTTCTGTTTTACCTTGGGGAAATGCTGGGCATTCAATAAAATGGGCTGATTCAGCTGCAGATCTTGCTGAGCAATTACAACAAAACGATGAAAAAATTTCTTCAATCGTAGCGAGTTATGTTCACTATGCTAATGGCTATAAACTTAATTTGGAGCAAGTTAAGGAATTAAAAAAAGATGCTCATTTTATTGTTAATGGAACCCAAGGTATTGGTGCATTCCCTATAGATGTAAAAAAACAAGGAATTGATGCATTAGTTTGCTCCTGTTACAAGTGGATGTGTTGTGGTGAAGGAATAGCATTTATCTATATTCATCCAGATTTTTTTAAAAAATTAACCCCTGCTTTAATTGGTTGGAGAAGTATCCAATCCGCGATGAGTTTTGATGGAAGTTGTCAATTTTACCAGTCTGCTCGTGTTTTTGAATTAGGCTGGGATAATATGACTATTTTTTCAGGTTTTAATGCCGCACTTGATTTAATCGAAGAAATTGGCATGACGAACATTACAGAGCGAATTAGTTCTCTTACAGATTATTTATTTGAGCGATTACGCCAGTTAAATGTTCCCATTGTCTCTAATACTGAGAAACAACATCGATCTGGTATTATCCAATTAGGACCTTTCCAAGAGTTGGATAGAGTAATGAAGCTTTTGGAAAGTCATAATATTTGGGTCACGCAACGCGATGGTGGTATTAGGATTTCCCTTCATTATTATAATAATGAAACGGACATAAATAATTTAGTAAAAGCACTTCAGGATTTATAATAAATCCTGAAGTGCTTTAGACGAAATGGTTTTAAGCTGTTGGATATATCCCAGTGCCTTCTTCATCTTGGTCGCCCACTTCTTCATTCGAACTCTTATTTATAGCTTGGTTATATTTATTTTTAAAGATCGAAGAAGTATCTGCAAGACTTACATAATAAATTGGGGTGTTCTCAATAGAATGAGCTGCTTTATCCAAGGCAGCTGTAAACTCATCTAATGCTCTCACTGTTTTTTTGGTAAAAATGCTTGGCCAGGTATCTCCAAGCTCGTCTTTTATAACCAGAATTCGATTTTCAATATGACGTTTCATTTTCTGTATTTCATCATAATTTTCCAAGCTCTCCGTTGGAAACTGAGCAAGTGTTTCTAATAAATCAAGTCTTGCTTGTAGAAAACGAAGACGATCTTCATCACGCGGCTCTTGGTTCATTGTTTTCTCTATTTTTTTATGGCATGCCCCAATTCTTTCCAGAACCATATTTTTTGCTATAGCAAAGTCTAGGTGGGCAGAGGTTGCAATTAGAGTTTGGGGATTTAATTTACAATAGTCGATCAGATCAGGTTTGTGTTGTAATTGTTCCCATTGTTTATAAAGGCTCTCAGGGAATAGACGTGCACCCTCGTCGCCTTGTTCTGCAGCAACCCAGTTTCCTGGTTGTGCGGAATCGGGTTTTAACAGGATCAAGTCATTGGTTATAATCATGTGCAACTTGTCTTTACTATGTTTCATATACCAAGCTTCTGCATCTTTTGATCCACTGTCACCGAAGGAAAATCCAAATGAGTTATACTCTTTGGACTCTGCTAGTCCTTTTTTATTCAAATCTAATTCTTGAGGGTCAAAATCTTTTGTTTTCCAGGCTCTTCTGGAGCCCATAAAGGAAACAACTTTTCGAAAATTAGCAGGATCATGGCCTTCTACACGTGTAAAAATCTGTTTTGTATTATCCAACCGCTCAATTTTTTTCATTAAACTTTTAATATTGCTCAACGGATTATTCCATTGGGAAAATGTCTCTGGAATCACTACCCCTAAGTCTGGGGTTAGAAAAGCTGCTTTACGCACTCTTTTTTTTACTTTGTCCAAAATTTTACACTGATCATGTAAATCTTTTATCCCGGTATATCCCTGATTATTAGCTAATTGAATGACGAGTTTGCGCATTTGTGACACTTCGCGGATAACTCCTCCATCAGCAGCAACAACATAATTTCCACTTAGATCATTAGAACTAACTGATAAAAATTGATTCGCTTTTTCCACTGCTGCTTTAGCAGCATATGATTTTCCAGATCCTGAAGGGCCTGCAACGATGACTACAGGCCGCTCTTCCCATTTAGGACCCTCAAAATGAGAAGTTGATTGAATGACTACCGCATCCCTGAATTCTTTGCTATGCATTTCTTCTTCCAAAGCCAGATGGAATAATTCAAGTCCTTGTTTGCCAAGAAATTTTAGCATATTTGTGGTTGCTTCTTCCGGATGGGTTGCTCTTGTCTCAGGGTCTCCTTCGTATTCAGGGAAGGGATGCGTCTGAATATATTCTATGAATTTTTTTCTAAAAAATTGGGAGTCTATCGCATCAAAAAAACTGCCTTTTTCCTTATAAGCTGATTGATAGTTTCGGGCTTTCTGCAGATGCATGTCGTCATAATCATTTATTCCTTTATATAACTCGTGCTGCGCGTCCCAGCCAATACAAAATGGCCCTTCAGCGTCGTATTTTCCGATTTGTTGCTGTAATGAAGTTACGGTTGAAGAATCTATTAGTGCTTGCATAATACAATATCCCATAAATTACTGCTATTTTTGCTTTAATTATAGCCAATATATATTCTATGCGAGTACTAACGACATATTTATTAATGGGATGAATCGCTCTTACCGACTAACCAATCAGCACTGACTTCGAATTCTTGTGCTAATGCGTTGAGCAGCTTTTCATCTGGGCTGGTTGCGCCGTTAAGTAATGCTTCTGCTTTAAATTTGGGAATCTTAACCAGCTTTGACAGTACTTCAATGCGCTCCGCACTTGATTCTGGTGCACCAATATTATCAAGCTCTTTATTAAGTCTTTCTGAAAATCTCTTATTAAGCATCTGCTTCTCCTAATAATGATTTAGTTAAGGTAAGTACATGCAAATTACTCATCTAAGTCATCGCTCCACAGCTAAGCCATTGGATATCAGGCAGAAGCGAACGTTTATCTTATTATTTCATATAGCATAAAAAAAAGGTTTTGCAATGATCGCCCTGAAAATTCAGCGCATTGAACTTTTTTATGCAACTTGTCACTGCTTCTCAATAATGTGATTGGAGTTGATCTGTACTGTCTTTCAATTTAGTATTGAACCTCAAAAGATGATTGTTTAGGATAAACATGATCGAAGAAGTTGCTGTAAAGTATCCTTGTGATTTAATTATATTCGGTGCCTTAGGGGATCTTTCTTGTCGTAAATTATTTCCTGCTTTGTACCAGTTAGAACGCGCTCATTTGCTTCATGCAAATACACGTATTATTGGATGTGCGCGTGACCCATTAACATTTACGGACTGCGCCGGATTAATAAAATCTAAAATACAAATGTTTATTGGTGAGGAACTGGAAGAGCAGGTTTGGTCACGTCTTATGCAAAGGATGGCCTATTGCCCGATCGATCTTACAAAGCCTGAAGATTATGCAAAAATAATGGATTATGTAAATCTTGCAGAGCGAATTACGATTTCATATTTTGCGATTCCCCCTTCATTGTATACGCAAACCTGCCAGGGCCTTTCAAGCATTGGGTTAACCAAGCAACCGTCGCGTGTTGTTTTAGAAAAACCAATTGGTCATGATTTGCCTTCATCTATTGCAATTAATAATGAAGTTGCTCACTTTTTTGCTGAAGATCAGATTTATCGAATTGATCATTATTTGGGTAAAGAAACCGTATTGAATCTTCTAGTGCTGCGCTTTGCCAATGCGATTTTTTCCTCAAATTGGGATAATCAAGCAATTGAAAAGGTTGAAATTACTGTTGCAGAAGAAGTAGGCGTTGAAGGACGGTGGGCTTATTATGATAAATCAGGTCAAGTAAGGGATATGCTGCAAAATCATTTATTACAAATATTGGCTCTTTTGGCAATGGAACCGCCAATGAGCTTATCTGCTGAATGTATTCGTAGTGAAAAGTTAAAAGTGTTAAAGTCATTACGGCCTATTTCTGATGCTCATGTTCATGAACATACCGTGCGGGCTCAATACGTGGGAAGCATGATTAAAGGACAACAAATACCTGGATATCTCAATGAAGAAGGTGCGCAAAAAGGGTCAACTACGGAAACTTTTGTTGCAATTAAAGCATATATAGATAATTGGCGCTGGTCTGGTGTTCCTTTTTATTTATTAACAGGTAAGCGATTATCAAAAAAACAGAGTGAAGTGGTCATTTACTTTAAATCCCAACCTTACAATATTTTTAAACAATTCAAACAAGAACTCTCTCCTAATCAGCTCATCATCCGTTTGCAACCTGATGAAGGCGTTGAGCTGCGAATGATGAATAAAATTCCTGGCCTTAGTGAAAGCATGCAATTAAGAGACAGTAAGTTGGATTTAAATTTCAATCACTTATTCAATTCACAAAGAATTGCTGATGCATATGAGCGCTTATTGCTGGAAGTGATGTTAGGTCATCAATATCTCTTTGTCAGCCGTGAAGAAGTAGAGCAAGCGTGGAAATGGATTGATGAAATTGAGCAAGCATGGGAAAGACAAGATACCCCTCTCTATACTTATCCATCGGGCACTTGGGGACCTTTGGAGTTAATGCGTTTATATAATGGCAAAGCACACGTATGGGGTGAACAAAATGCTGTTACGTAGTTTTAGTGAAGCCTCTTTATTAACCGATGACTTGGTTAGCCAGCTCAAGCAGATTCTCTGTGAGGCCATAGAACATCGTGGTCACGCTTATTTGGTCGTTTCAGGTGGAAAGACTCCTATTGATTTATTCAAGGCTCTGGCCAAAACACATATTCCCTGGGATAAAATCACTGTAACTTTAACCGATGAGCGTTGTGTCTCTGTTGATAATCCAGATAGAAATGAACGGTTAGTTCGACATTTTTTACTCCAGCACCATGCATCTAAAGCTCATTTTTTGAGTTTATATAAAGAAGGTCATACTCTAGAGCAAACCGAGCATATAATTGCTTCTTTACCCACTTTTGATGCGGTTGTTTTAGGGATGGGCGAGGATGGACATATTGCCTCTTTATTTCCTTGCGCTGACGAGCTTGCAATGGGGATGGATGATCATGCTGCGGCAGTAGTTCTCGTCAGTCCGAAGACTGCCCCCCACCAGCGAATAAGTTTGTCCAAAAAAAGACTATTAAAAAGCCGCACGATTTTTTTTCATTTGTTAGGTCAGAAAAAATTGACTGTATTGCATCAAGCAATGGCAGAGCACGATCCTATGATTATGCCAGTTAGTGCTTTTTTAAATAACTTTAGTACTAATGTTCAGGTGATGTATGCACCTTAAGGAAAAAGAATGCATCCGGTTGTAGCTCAAGTTACAGATCGTATCCGTGAGCGTAGCGCGCATAACAGAGATTCGTACCTGAAACATATAGAAAAATTGCGTATGAAAGGCCCTCAGCGCAGTCTTCTGCACTGCGGTAATTTAGCACATGGCTTTGCTGCATGTGCGAAGTTGGATAAAGCAAATCTGAGCGGTATGAGCAAAGCAAATATAGCTATTATTTCTGCCTATAACGACATGCTTTCAGCACATCAACCTTATGGGGATTATCCATCTTTAATCAAGGAAGCTATTTCTGCTGCTGGGGGTGTAGCACAATTTGCAGGAGGTGTGCCCGCAATGTGTGACGGCATTACCCAGGGCCAAATAGGAATGGAGTTAAGCTTGTTAAGTCGTGATGTAATTGCCATGTCAGCGGCTATAGGTTTGTCGCATAATATGTTTGATGGCGGCCTTATGCTGGGGATTTGCGATAAAATTGTTCCCGGCTTATTGATGGCGGCTTTGAGCTTTGGGCATTTGCCATTTATTTTTATTCCTGCTGGCCCTATGCCATCGGGCATATCAAATCAGGAAAAAGCACGTATCCGCCAATTGTATGCTGTAGGAAAGGCAGATAAAAACGCTTTGCTTGAGGCAGAAGCGGGCTCATACCATTCTCCTGGAACATGTACATTTTATGGTACGGCGAATTCCAATCAATTAATTATTGAAACTATGGGATTACAACTTCCTGGCTCTTCGTTTATCAATCCTGGCACGCCGTTGCGCGATGCATTAACCTGGGCTGCGGCACAACAAATTCTTTCTTTAACTGATTTGGGTGAAGATTATTTACCCATAGGCCAGCTTATGGATGTTAAAAATATTGTTAATGGCATCGTTGCATTATTAGCATCAGGTGGTTCAACCAATCATACAATGCACCTAATTGCGATAGCAGCCATGGCGGGTTATTCGATCAACTGGGATGATTTTGCTCAATTGTCTGCAGTAACTCCCTTAATTGCCAAAATTTATCCTAATGGATATGCGGACATCAATCATTTTCAACGAGCTGGCGGGATGGCATATTTTATTCACGCATTATTGGATGCTCAATTAGTACATGAAGACGTGCATACAGTGATAGGCTATGGTTTGCAACGATATACGCAACAACCCTTATTGGATAATGAGCGATTACTATGGATTTCTGGACCCTCTGTTTCAAATGATGAGAGCGTATTAACTTCAACTAAAACTCCCTTTAAGGCTCAAGGGGGCTTGCAAGTATTAAGCGGAAACATAGGGCGTGCTGTAATTAAGACCTCAGGTCTTGCTGTGGGAAAAAGTAAGATTAAGGCTCCGGCAGTGGTTTGTTCCAGCCAAGAAGAATTTGAGCAGATGTTTCAAAAAGGTATTTTGGAGCAAGATTGTGTGGTTGTACTTCGCTTTCAGGGGCCTAAAGCCTGTGGAATGCCTGAATTACATCAATTAACACCCAAGCTTGGGGTGCTGATGGATAAAGGCTACCAAGTTGCTTTAGTAACGGATGGACGCATGTCCGGCGCTTCAGGTAAGGTTCCTGCGGCGATTCATGTTACACCTGAGGCAATAGATAATGAAGTGTTATCTCGTATTGAAACCGGAGACATGATTTTAATTGATGCGGAACAGGGTATATTGCAATTATTAGTTTCTGATTATGAATTGGGGCTAAGAAGCAGCGCTGTTTTAAATGAAGTGGAATTTCATCGGGGGATGGGCCGAGAACTGTTTACCAGTTTAAGATCACAGTTTACAGGGGCTGAGCAGGGAGCGTGTAGTTTGTTTCAGGGAAAAGAGTCTTGTTATGATTTTTGATGCTTTAAAATCTTATGCAATCGTTGCTGATATTGGTGGAACTTTTGCACGTTTCAGTCGTGTTAATTTAGAAAATTTGATAATGGATAAAATTGAAATTTATTCATGTGCCGCATACGACAGTCTGGAGTCAGCTTTATTAGCTTATAAGGCACAACACCAATTAGATGAAATAAAGCAGGTCGCTTTGGCGATTGCGTGCCCAGTGCTTGATGATGTTATTTGTATGACTAATGCCCATTGGCGCTTTTCAACCAGTGAATTAAAGCATAAATTAGATTTGACAGAACTTAAGGTTTTAAATGACTTTAGTGCGATTGCCATGAGCTTGCCTGTCTTGTCAGAGCAACAATTACTCCAGATAGGAGGCGGTATAGCAGATAAAAATGGTGCAAAAGCAGTATTGGGGGCAGGAACAGGACTGGGGGTTGCATTCCTTGCATCAAATCAAGAAGGATATTTTGTCCAAGCAGGGGAAGGCGGGCATATGAGTTGGGGTGCAAAAACAGAGCAGGAGTGGTTTATTTATTGTTATCTGAAAAAAAAATATGAGCATGTATCCTATGAGCGCTTATTGTCAGGCCATGGTTTGGAAAATTTATATCAAGCACTAGGTGCTTTCCATCAGCAAGAAAAAGTGTATGCGCCTGCATCAGAAATTATTACTTTGGCCTTAGCACAACAATGTACTATTGCCCAAGCGACAGTAGCGCAATTTTTTGCAATTCTAGGCTCTTATGCAGGGGACTTGGCATTAATTTTTGCAGCTTTTGGCGGGATTTATATTGCTGGTGGTATTGTGCCTCGACTCATTTCATTGCTGGGGCGTAGTGATTTTAGATCGCGTTTTGAAGAAAAAGGTCGTTTTAAAGCATTTAATGCAAAAATCCCAACTTATGTGATTACTGCCGAGCAGCCAGGAATATTAGGGGCTGCAGTTTATTTAAAGCAATCGTGGTCTAGATAAAAAATAAAGAATCCCCCGCTATTAGAGCGCTAATCGGGTCACACTATATCCAGACTACAGTGACGACAAGGAGAGGTTTATGTCTTTTCCAAATTGGAGGGTGCAACCGGAAATTGTATTTAGTACATCACCTATAATTCCGGTAGTGGTAATTAAAGAAATAGAGCATGCTGTACCTTTGGCTACTGCATTGTTTGCAGGGGGTATTCATGTAATCGAAGTTGCACTGAGAACACCAATCGCTTTGGATGCGGTTAAATTACTGATAAAAACCTTCCCTGACGCTTTAATTGGTGTGGGTACTGTAACTACGCCAGAACAATTAAATCAGGTTGCAGATCTCGGTGCAAAATTTGCACTAAGTCCTGGGAAAACCCAGGCTTTACTAACTGCTGGGGTTACTTCGCGCATTCCTTTAATTCCTGGTATATCCAGTGTTTCTGAGTTGATGGAAGGATTAATTTTGGGATATACCCATTTTAAGTTTTTCCCCGCAGCAGCTGTAGGGGGAGTCAATATGTTGCGTGCAATGCATGGACCTTTTCCCCAAGCAAAATTTTGTCCAACTGGTGGTATTAATGAAATGAATTTTTCTGATTATTTGGCACTTCCTAATGTTTCGTGTGTTGGAGGATCTTGGATTGTGCCCGAGGAAGCAACTAAAAAAGGGAATTGGTCATTAATTACTGATTTATCTTTTGCTGTGCGTCAAAGTGTAAAAGGATGGGATTAGGTGATTCGCTGAAAACAGTGAAGTCCAAGCACAGTATATAAAATTAAAAAATACAATGGATAGCTCACAGGAATATGCGTTTTATGTCGAATTTTCGAATTATTGAGCAAGGAGAGTTAAAATATGACATGGATTGTTGCAATTATTGGGTCGGTTGCTGGTTTTTTGTTTGGTTATGATGAGGGGATCATTGCCGGCTCTTTGGAATTGGTCAAAAATCATTTTAATTTAACAGCGACACATATTGGCGTAATGGCATCAGCCTTGCCTTTTGGTGCGCTGTTTGGTTCCATGCTGATTGGTGCGGTTACGGCATCAAAGGGAGCCAAACGTTTCGGCCGCCGAACTTTATTGTCTTTTGCTGGAATATTGTTCTTTTTTGGTGCATTAGGAGCAGGGTTCGCTGATTCTATTGCGGTACTCGTTATCTCTCGCTTAGTTCTTGGTCTGGCAATTGGCATGGCTTCAGTCATGGCGCCTTTATATTTGGCTGAAACAGCAACTTATAAAACAAGAGGAGCTGTGGTTGCCATTTATCAATTGGCAATGACTGTAGGAATCGTCTGTGCTTATTCAGTCAATTACTTGTTTCTTGAGAATAATGATTGGCGTGCCATGTTTGCTTCAAGCGCCATTCCAGCCCTGGTTTTAAGTATTGGAATTTTACTCATGCCAGAATCACCCAGATGGTTATGCAGCGTAGGGCGTCGTGATGCAGCATCTAAAGCTTTAAAAAAACTCCGTAAAAGTCATTCAATCCAACATGAGTTGACGGATATCGAAATGACCTTGGCAAATGAACCTAAAAAGGGAAGTTGGCTATTGTTATTCAAGAGCCCTTTATTGGCAGTTTTGATGCTGGGTACTATGTTATTTTGTTTACAACAATTAAGTGGAATTAATGTAATTATCTACTTTGCACCTGAAATTTTTAAAAATTTAGGGATGAACAGTATTACAGGACAAATATTGGCAACGATTGGCATTGGTGTGGTTAATTTATTGGTAACTGTCATCGCGATACTTAGTGTTGATAAAGTAGGGCGCCGTAACCTATTGCTGTATGGTTTTTCTGGTATGTTGTTCAGTTTGCTGGCTTTATGCGTGTTCTCATTATATCAAGTTGTTTGGCTTCCTTTTTTGTCAGTTGCGTGTTTAATTCTTTATATTTTTTCTTTTGCAGTGAGTGTAGGGCCAATACCGCATATTGCAATGGCAGAAATATTTCCTCTGCATGTGCGTGGCGCCGGAATGGGGTTCTCTGCAATGAGTAACTGGACTTTTAATACCGTAGTCATTTTTAGTTTCCCGCTTTTGGAGAAAATGATGGGTATTGAATATACATTTGCTTTATATGCAGTGATTTGCCTTTTAGGACTCATGTATACCTACTTTTATATGCCGGAGACAAAGGGCATCAGTCTGGAACAAATAGAGAATTACATTATGTCTGGTAAATCGTTACGTTTATTAGGGCGTGAAGAGATACCTGCTACTGAAGACCTTAGTAAAAAAGAATCATCCTATTTGGCTTCTACCTAAGATAAATCTCCCTACGTACCGCGTTTTATACGCGGTATCCAGTAGCTCTTGCCTTGTAATAGAATCAAATAGTGCAATCAAAGCATCGTTCTGGATACCGCGCATAAAGCGTAGTACGTAGGAAGTGGGGAAATTCGCGAGTCCTCTATGGGCTTGTCAGTGGACTCCTGAAATCACACACCCTAGAGGAACGTTTAGTTATCAATTTCTAGTGAGGAATGTTTCAATTTACTTGTTAGTTTATCTCTTAGCTCAATAGCACGTAAAACAGCTACATAACTCCAAGTAAGCGAAGGTGCTCCTTGTTGTATTCCAGTATTTAAATTAATTTGTTCGCTTAATTTCATATCCGGAGCATATTTTTTTACAAGTTTTAAGTAATTATCCCCAGCTTGAATATTTTTGGCGATTTCGCTTTGATTTATTAACGGTAAATTATTAGCGAGGGTATAGTGATATTCAGCCATAGTAGCAGTTAAAATAAACCAAGGGTTACCTATACTGTTGGTCTGGTATCCATCATAAGTGTCTCCAGGATAGCGGCCAAACAAAATTTCCCCCGAATGTTTATTATTGATTGGGAACATTGAATCAAACTGAGCATATAAGGCTTTTACTGTGTTTTGGACATAGGCACTACCAGGAGACAAATCCCCATTCTTTTGCGGATTCAATAAAATACCCAAAATTACTGAGGAATCAAGTTCTAAAGTTTTTTGGGGGCCAGGATGGGGTAAAAGCGTTGCTTGGATTGTCTTATGATCTGGATCTAAATGCTGATTCAGACGTGTATTGATTAACCTTGCTTGCTGTTCATAATAAACTGCAGCTTCATTATCGTTGAGACGGCGAGCAAGAGCCGCACCTTCAAAGAGCGCTTTCTGCTGTGCCATAGCGGTAAAAAAATGATGTCCAAAAACCTCTTCCCAAAGATCATAATTTTTATCAGACCAATGATGCGCAGTGTACTCTAAATCCATTTTAATTACGCCCATTGAGTGCGGATCCAGATTGTTATTATACAAATTAGTTTGAACATACTCTGTTTCATTATTATCTAATAATTGCTGGGCAAAACGAATTAGAACCGAGGCTCTTAAGGCTGGACCGTCATTTTGCGGTCTTCCCCAAGGACCTTCAAAAGGATAGCCATCAATATAAAATTTAGGCTCTCCCAGGATATCTTGACCTGGTGATGGATCCTGCTGGTGTTGAAGCTTTTGGGTCCAGGAAACATAGTTAAATAAACGTTCTTTATATCCAAATGCCTGAGATGATTCATACCATGTTTCAATCAGACCCATGGCAATCGCAGAGTCGCGGATCCAATCATAATAATAATCTGGATTTTGTTTGGAGGGCGCGGCAACTATTGCACCATTCGATTGAATATTTGCAAAAAAATGCTGTCTCAGTTTTTGGACATCTTCTAGACTAAATACAGAGCTTATTGCTTGAGAAACAAAAAAAATCATTAAAAAACATATCCTTTTCAAAGTAATCTCCCTATTAAAAGACAAACTTTTATAGTACCTTAAATTAGCTCAGCAGAGTATAGGAAAATTCAAGGAGTACTTATTAGGATGGATGTAGCGAGATGGAATCTGGAGTTTCACTGATCTTTTTCTAATATAATTTTAAAAATCAGGGGCGTTAGTCTGCTTCAATAACAAAGTGAAAACCAGATGTAAATTTGTAAAGGTCACTTAAGGGGCTAGATCTTGGCTGTGCAAGCAGATAGTTAATAGATCTTCAGGGTGTTTCGCCAGATAAGTTGGCTGGTGCAATAGAACTTTCTCTGAGTTATAGCCCCAAGTAACAGCAATTGACTGGATATTATTTCTTTTTGCAGCTTCAATATCTCGAGTTTCGTCACCTATGTAAAAAACTTTGCTTTTATCAATTTTGTATTTCTTTAGCGTCTTTTTCAGTAAATGTCGTTTAGAAAAACAATTCGATTCGTCATGGATAAAACTAAAAAAATGATGAATTTGATGCATCTCTAGCCATATAAGAACATTATCAATCGAATTGGAGGTTAAAATACCTAAAGGACATCCAGCCTTATAAAAAATCTCTAATATTGCGACAATGTGGGCAACTGGTTTCATATTTGCCATTTGATCGTGTAAAAGATGTCTAATTTGTCGAATTAGTGAAGGTATTTTGTAAAAGGACACCCCTAAAAAATTGATTAACTCTCTTGAAGAAAGATTGCGCAGATGTTCGATTTCATGTTCTTTTATCTTCCTATACTTAAATTGTTCCGCTAATAAATTCGTTGCTTCAATGACGCAATCATAACTATCTACTAGCGTTCCATCAAAATCAAAAAGTAAATGCATGGTCAAATGCCCGAATCTCGGATCGATGAGTTTTAATTTTGACATGGTATAATCGATCTGACCATATGTCATAATGATTGTCCCCATTTTCTTATTTCTTCCCAGTTTTTTTTATTATTTTTGAGATCATGAAGTAAACGGCAGGAAGTACAAATAAAGTAAACAAGGTACCTATGCATAAACCCCCAATAAGCACGGTACCTATAGCATGCCTGGCTTCCGCTCCAGCATCATGTGAGAGCACCAAGGGGATAGCACCAAAAACCATGGCACCAGTAGTCATGAGAATAGGACGTAACCTTAATGAGCACGATTTTTTTATCGCCTCTGCTAAGCTAAAGCCTTCTTTTTGTAATTGGTTGGCAAATTCTACAATCAAAATGCCATGCTTACTGATTAATCCTACTAAAGTGACCAGACCAATTTGGGTAAAAATATTTAGGGATTGGCCAAATAAGTAAGCAAAAAGCAAAGCGCCAAAACAAGCTAAGGGCACAGTGAACAGAATAATGAACGGGTAAACAAAATTCTCAAATTGTGCTGCAAGAATGGCGTAAATAAAAAGTATCGCTAAAGCGAATAACAAAACCATGGTGTGCGATGATTCATTATATGCTTTGGCAGCGCCTGCCCAACTCAATTTGTATTGGTTGGGAAGATTTTCTTTTGCCAGTTTCAAGAGTTGATTCATTCCTTTCTTAAAGGATTGCTGTTCAGGTAATTGGGCATATAAAGTTGTAGCGCGCATTTGATTAACATGTTCCAATGCAGTCGGTTGTGCACGTCTTTTCATTTGAGCCACTGCGCCTAAAGAAACATGCTTTCCAGAGGGGGTTGTAAGATAAAGCTCATTTAAAGTCCAGGGCTTAGAAGAGCCCTCTAAAGTTAGGTTATAAGATACGCCATCTTTTTGAAAAGACATGGATTTATCACCGCTGAAAAAAACCTCAATTGTTTTAGCCAATTGTGCGGGAGTTAATCCGAGCTGAGCTAAGGCATTTTTATCTATATTTACAGAGTATCCCATGGAGTCAAGACGTAAGTCATAGCGCGTAGAGGCGAATGCTTTGCTTTGATCCAGTATTTTTTTTAAATACTCTGTTGCATCAAATAACTGTCGGAAATTTTCAGTGGTGGAAATGACAAGCTCCAATTCTGAATTATTGCGAGCATCCTCTACTCCAGGTAATCCAGAATCCCAGCTCCAGACTGAGGCATCGACTGAAGGTAATTGCTCTGTTTTAGGTTTTAATGAATTGACAATTTGCTCTGCAGAACGATTTCTTTGTTTATGAGCTTCTAAAGGCATGACGATGCTACTACCCCAATTTCCTAAAAAGGTTAACGTATTTTTTGCTTCGGGGACTTTACCTATGGACTGTTGGATGCGTTTTGTATTGGCTTCCAGCGTATCTAAGTTATCTCCAGATACAGGCGGAGTATAGATTCCTACTAAACCGCGATCTTCTTTTGGTGCTGTTTCACCTGGTATCACTTTATAAAAGAGCAAACTCAGGCTAAGTGATAGGAGGAGTATAAGAAGCGTGGTTTTTTTTCGATAAATAATGATACTCAGCAACTTATAGTAATACTGGGCTAGTTTACTTAGGAATCTATCTATGGCGGGCCATAAATGTTTTGTATTTTTATGGAGGAATGTTGCACACATCAAAGGAGAGAGCGTCAGAGCAACTATTCCTGAAATGAATACACTGCCTGCCAGCGCAACTGCAAATTCGATAAATAATTGACCAATCATGCCATCAATTAAAGCGATAGGTGCATAAACGCTAGTTAAAGTTAAAGTCATGGCAACGATGGCAAAACTTATTTGCTTTGATCCTTTAAGTGCTGCATCCATGGGGGATAAATCATCTTCAATATGACGCCATATATTCTCAAGAACAATAATGGCGTCATCTACAACCAAACCAACGGCCAATACCATAGCTAGAAGAGTCATTTGATTTATAGTAAAGCCCGCAATTTTCAAAAATAATAAAGAACCTAAAAGTGAAATCGGAATTGCAATTAAGGGAATTATTGTGGCGCGTATATTCCGCAAAAAGATAAAAATAATGACTAAGACTAAGAAGATAGATTCAAGAATAGAAGATTGGATGTTTTTAAGAGATGCTTTAATGAATTCGGATTGATCAATAATGATTTTAGTTTTAATGTCATCGGGCAAACCTTTTTTTAAAGCATCCAACTCCTTGCGCACACTTTGGGATACTTCGATGGGATTTGCGTCATTCGCACGGTTAATAGCCAGCACCAAACCTGAATGACCATTGACCTTCACTCGGAATTGATTATTGTCTGTAGTTAATTGAATTCGAGCTAAAGACTTAAGAAAGACAGGATAATGGTTTTGGGTTTTGATAATCAGATTTTCATAGTTTTCAGAAGTTTTTAATTCAAAATCGAGTGTAGTAGGGATTTTGTTTTGATAATTACCAGCAGGTAAAGATAAGCGGTTATTGGCAATTGCATTGGCTACCTCATCGACATTAATTCCAAATGCATATAATTTCTTTTGATCTAATTTAATGGAATAAGTAAAGGGTTGTCCCCACACATCAACTGAGGCGACTCCTTTAAGACTTCGGAAAACATTTTTTAGATTCAAATTGGCATAATGGGTCAATTCGCCGAAATTTAAAGAAGAGGACTCCAGAGCAATACCTATAAAAGGTAAGCCGTCTGCTTGTCGCTGGCGCTCGATTATCGGTGCTTTTACTGTTGGTGGAAGTTGTGCTTGTGCCAAGCGTGCAGCCTCATGGGTGGCATTTAGTGCTTTGTCCATTGAAGCCCCTGGGCGAAAGCGTAAAGTAATGTATGAATTTTCTGGATTAGAACGTGAAGTCATTAACTCCAATCCTTCTACGCCAGCAAGTTGATCCTCAAGCACATTAGTGACCACAGACTCAACCAATTCAGGACTGGCATTAGGGTACGAAGTATTCACTGTAATGACCGGAAAACTGATATTGGGATATTCTCTCAGGGATAATGAATGAGAACATAATATTCCCAAGAGCAGGATCATGCTATTAAGAATAATTGCAATCACTGGATGTTTTAAAAAATAGCTTGTAAATTTCATAACAGGCTAGCTAACCTTTATAAATTGATACTTCCAGTCCTGGATATAACCGCTCCGGGCTCTTACTTACTATTTGTTCCCCGGATTTTAATCCTGAAATAATTTCTACCTTATCTTTTTCTTGTATCCCTGTTTTGACAGCAACAAGTTCTATTTTTTTATTAACTACCTTATAAACATGTGTTTTGCCTTGTTTGAGAAATAAGGCTTGTGTTGGAATGACTAATGCTCCTGTTTTTTTATTCACTACGAGCAGACTGGATACGCTAGCACCAACTAGGCAGTGAGTGCATTGAATATCGACGTCCGCAGGGCACATATGTGTTTCATCATCTATCATTTTTTGTACATGATTTAAATGATAAAGTTTGTTCAATATATAAATTGGTTGGTTTTCTTTAATTGAGTGATTATTAGTACAAGGAACATCAATTTCAACGATTAATGAGTTAGGATCATAAATGGTCACTACAGGCGCACCTTCGGTGACTTGTGCTCCTTCCTTAATTTTAAATGCTCCAATTACGCCGTCAAATGGTGCATAAAAACGCATGTTTTTGAGTTCGATTTTGGTTCTTGCTTTTTCTTTTTGTGAGTCGATCCAGATTCTTTTTTTCTCTTCAACCTCTCTTGCACTCACAAATCCTGGTTTTTGTAAATTTTTAAAACGTTGGTATTGAGTGTTTTCCAGTTGTTCTGTTTCTTTAGAGAGTTGGTAGCTTCGTTCAATATCTGGATTAATTATTTTAGCAATTAAATCCCCTTTTTTGACTGTTTGTCCTGAACTGATGAGTGTGTCAAGCATACCAGACCCTTTGGCAACAAGGACAGTTGCATGTTTGGGGCGGATGGTTCCTATGAGCCTTATTGTTTTTTCAATTGTAGTCGGTGTTACAGTTACTGTTTCGACTATTTTAGGAGCTGGGGGAGGAGAAGTTTTTGCGTGATAATAAAATAAATAATATATGCCTAAGACAGTAAAAAGTATGCTCGATAATCCAATAATTTTATATTTGGAACATAGGGTATTGCGAATTTTGGCGGTGATTAATTGCAGATTCACGAAATACTCCTAAATTGAGAATCGGATTGCATTTGCGCCATTGCGATTATGGCTTTTATCCATAAAGGATCACTATTCATACTGGGAACGATAGTTAATTCTTCACCACCAAGAGTTATCCATTGTTTTTTAAGGCGTATGCCTATTTCTTCCAGTGTTTCCAAACAGTCAGCAACAAAAGAAGGACAAACAATAACTAATTTTTTAATCCCTTTAGCAATCAATTCAGCAAGAATGTGATCAGTATAAGGCCTTATCCATGGTGTTTTACCCAATCTTGATTGAAACGCTGTGCTGTAATTACTCGTAGATAAGCCCAGTTCGCTTGCTAATAAACGACTACTCTGATGGCATTGGGCTCTATAACATTTCTGAATGTTATCAGTTAAAGCAGGACAAGATTCAGCACAAATTGATTTGCAACTTCCTTTTGTAATTTGGCGCTCAGGAATTCCGTGATAACTAAAGAGAACATGTGTTTGCTCTTGAAGATAAGTTTTAATGGTTTGAGCTTGTGCTTTAAGGTACGCTGGATGTTGAAAAAAATCACTTATGATTTTGATTGATGGGACAAGATCCCAAGAGCTGAGAATACGCATGGCTTCAGCAATGGATGATCCATTAGCCGCTGAGGAATATTGCGGATATAACGGCAGGATAGTGATGGATTCGCAATGCTTTAACTGATTTAAAGCATGGGCGATAGAAGGGTTCCCATAACGCATGCCAAGAGCAATTACGTGTTCTGATCCCACTTTTTTTTGCACCTCGTTCACTAAATTCTGGCTATGTAAAAGTAAAGGGGAACCCTGTTCAGTCCATATGGATTGGTAAGCACGGGCAGAACGTTTTGAGCGGAAAGGCAAAATAAACATATAGACCAATATATAGCGAAGCAAGGCAGGGAGATCGATGACTCGCTTATCGGTAAGAAATTCGCGCAAATAGCTCCTGACAGATGAAGTATCTGTATTGTTAGGGGTACCAAGATTTATAAGTAATAAACCACGCTTCATCAGCAATTTACTGACCTTAAATAGAATAAGGCCATCATACATGAAGACGGTTTTTAATTCAGTATTTGTTCAAAATTTATTCTGCTATGGCTTATGGACGCAGCACCACGATGATACTGCGTTAATTGCATTAAGCCGTTTCAACCTCAGCATTTTCATTGAGCACAATTACATTAGCTGCGTGTAGACCTTTGTCACCGTGTTCTACATCATAATTGACTATTTGTCCGGGAACTAATGTTTTATAACCAGTACCATGAATCGATGAGAAATGAACAAAAATATCATCACCACCATTTTCTGGAATAATAAACCCCCAACCTTTGGCGTTATTAAACCATTTCACTTCACCTTTAGCCATATTTCCTCCTTTTCCAGAGCCTCATGGAACCTAGACTCTATCGTTTCTCAATCGCTCTGACTCTTTCTGTCAGGTGAGCAATTGCATTCATCCATAAATGATAATTGAACCTATTTTCTTATAGGCAGTTTTAACATAACGTAAAATAGTCTCACTACTCAATAGTATTTTTTATAAAAAAAATAATTGTGTTAATAATTTCTTAAGTTGTTTATGCTAACTTAGTATTATAGGTGTGATAAGAGGAGTTCAGATGAGTCAATACAGTACTTCTAAAATGTTAGGAAAACTGGCTGCTGGACAAAGTAATTCCCGTCTTAAGGAAGTCTCGCAGGAAACAGAGGAGGTTGAACAAGAATTTACTGTACCTCAGTTAGTACCCTCGGCAAAGCCATCTGAGGAGTTAGAAATGAAAAAAGTCCTAAATAACATTTTAGGGCCATCCTTTTCAAAAGGATATTCTCCGATGGATAAAAAATAATTTTGTGGTCATCCGTATTAAAAATAAGCAATCATCCGTAATCATTAAGCCCTCTTCCTGCTGAAGAGGGCTATGTTTCGAGTGTTAAATCATAAGCATAATGTTTATTAAAAGAACAAATAGTTGTAAAAAATATTATTAATTTTACTAAAAACAACGATGCTAAAGCCCACATTTAGGTATATACTTTTTAGAAAGAGTATTATTTTTTTGAGGCTTAAATATGGCAGGATTTGCTGAAACTGCACATTGGCGGGATTCCGCTCGAAGCGCTCGTTTTTTTATAGTTGATGCTCGAGCCGCGTTCCCTATTTTTTTATTTCTAATGCATATTAGGATTTGGACAGGAATACTGGTTTTAATCTCTGCAGTTTTTTTTGGCATCATTGAACATTACGGTTTTACAGTCCCGGTATTTTTAAGGTGGATAAGGAGTACTTTAGCAGGGCCGATTAAGTCTTCAAAACCGTGGTGGCGATAGTATGGAACGTGATATTAGTAAATGCATGTCAGTTATAGCCGCAAGTTTAAATGCAAAATTTTATCTTAATGATAGATTTGTGAGTTATGAGGAGGTTTTTGCCGATACAGGTTTGTTACCAGCAATTGCGAAACGAGCCGATCAATTGTGTTCTTTATGTCTTGGGTATGGCTTAGGAGCTACATTTGATGAGGCAGAAGGAGCCTTGTTAGGACTCCGAGTCGTTTTTGATGAAGTAACACCTAATGTTTTACGGTTGTTGTGTATGACTGATGTATTAAATGAGCTAATTCAAGGTGGGCCAAGTCGCGATTATACCCCGTTGGATGAGTTGATGTATGACTAAATGTGTTTTATTAAAATATATTGTAAAGAAATCGTAAGTAATGGTAATTTTGGATGCATTTATAATTGATTTTGATAGACTTAGGGTAATTAAAGATTTTATGGTTTAGGGGTAATGTTATGGGATTTTTTAAGCACGAGCAAGGTGGGCAAGATTTAAAGAGCAAGCTTACTACTGAATGCACAGGCCCTATTGAAAAAATGGAGTCAGCGATAAATCAAAGAGGTGGTGATGTATCTGCTTTTACTGAGGCAAAGGCGCTCATAGATGTTGTACTTAAGGTACATGACCAAGGCCCTGCTGCGTTGCCGCAAGAGGTGCTACAAACTCAAGAAGCGAAGCAACAAACTCCTAGTGCTAAGGAACAACTTCAAGCAGTTAAGCAGCAATCTCAAGAAATAACCACTCAAGAAAATGAGCATGGTGAAGAGAGTCGCTTTGGAATGGGTTCAGGGCGCTGAGTTTAGGATCATCTAGGAAAATTTAATCATTTTTTTGCAACACCCCACAAAGAGATTTTGCTCTCTTTGTGGGTTTAATCTTTTTTATATAATCGAAATTACTGTTATACTCCATAATACTGCACTGATTTTTTGCAGAACGTTTTATTCTTAAAATTAACTCTGGATTTATGGAAAAAAATACTTTCACTAAAGAGCATAACGATGCAATACTTAAAGCATTGGATTATGCAATTCAAAATGGACCTTGGGATAAATCAAATTTTCTAAGGTCAATTGGCAATCGTTTAATCGGAATTCGTGATAATTTTGCTAAAAAAATTAATGAGCGCAGTCAGGCACAAATTCAAGCAGATGCACATTTAGCCAATCGTCTTGCTTTAAGAAGCGGTCAGCAAGAGGTTTTTGTTTCTTTATATTCTTCAGATGGATCCAATCTTCAGTCTTGGGAAAGGATAATCGCCAATTTGCCTCGACAAATGATTTCTCGTCCTATCTATGCAAACGAAGAGCAAGTACAAGCTTTAATCAAATCAAAAGAAAACAAACAGAATGAGGGTTATGTTGCTATTTACATAAATGAAACGGATATTATTCATCTTTCTGCTGATAAAACCCTGATGGACAAATTAGGTAGTCCTTTACTTACGTTAAAAGATAGGGCTTTAAATGTTGATAATATTACCCGTTTTGTTCATCTAAGCGGCCATTATAAATATTCACGTGGGCGTTTGATCAAAGAACAGTGATTCTGTTTTTACATATTTCTTTGTTGCCATGAAAGTATTGCTTGCGAATCTCTCGCAAAAATATCCTAGAGCAGTATATACTTAAAAGAAACGAACTATTTTGAAGTAATCGCCAATGGCACAACAACCGCAACAACAAGGTCAAGATAGTGGCATGGGCCCAATATGGGTGATGGTACTATTATTTATTACTGTGTTTCTTATTTGGAAAATGGGACATCAGTATATTGTAATGTTTGTTTTTCAAATTAACATCTGGCAAGCAAAACTTGTTAATTTTTTTGTTCATAATGAGCAACTAGCGAGTTTAATTCAAATCATGCAAACAATAGATCCCAATGCAGTAAATTGGGATCAGCTGGTAGAGACAACACGTGCTGTGGGCGATTTCATGCGCTATCCCGTGGTTCTTGTCCTCCTTGTTCTGGCAGTTCTTTTGTATCAGTCAAATATCACCCTAAAATTCCGTAAAGTTTATGATATGAAAAAATTACGTGAACAGGAGCAATTTAACTGGCCTGCAATTATGCCTATAGTTAAAGAAGATTTAGTAGATCAAGATATAAATCAAGGTCCTTGGGCAATGGCTCTCACGCCGATGGAATTTGCGCGCAAATACAATTTATTAAAAAAAGAAGATATGTTATTAGACGATCCGGTACCTGGACAAGAGATGACAGCCGGAATACGAAGAGGAGATGCAAAACGCGTTTTTACTCTACAATTAGGCCCATATTGGGATGGTTTTGAGCATTGTTCACCACAAGCTTATGCATTAGCGGCTGTATTTATTGCTCGTATTAATCGAGATAGGGATGCGGCCAACAATATTTTAGCGACGTTAGACCGATCTTATGTTGCAGGAAAACCCGATTATAGTGTAGCCAGGCCCACAATAGAAAAATATAAAAACACAGAAATTATCCAGGAAGTTGTTACAAAACATGCCTATACTTTAAGTGTAATGGCTTCATTACTTGAAAAAGCCCGGGATGATGGGGTTGTTCCGAGCTCTGAATTTTTATGGTTAAGACCCGTTGATAGGCGTTTATGGTATATGCTCAATTGTGTTGGTAGACAAACACCATTTTCAGAAGTTGCAGGCCCGTTCGCTCATTGGAAAGCAGAGAAAGAAATGGGTCGGCGTTCTTTGGTGCCTATGATAGATGAGGCGATTAAAGCTTTAGAAATTGCTATAAAAGAAGTTAAGTTAACACCCCGACAAATGCAGGAGTTAGAGCCATGATGCGCGGTATTGATTCACGTCATGAGTTAGATCCTACCCTCTTACTTAGGGATACGCGGACTTTGACACAGAGGTTGGCTGATTTCTTCGCTGATCCAACGAATATTTCGATTATACTGTTTACCTTATCGGCAATGTCCTATTATTTCTCCGAGGCTGCAACGTTCTTGATGCTTGTAGGTGCTGGAAGTTTTCTTTACAGTTATACTCGGAAGCAAAAATTACCTTTCCGTCTTCCTCTTATTTCGCGAGTAAAAGATTACAACGATATGAAGCCAGGCGTTAACAAGCCTAATATGGCTCGTGGAATCGCTTTTTTTGGTAATGATCGTAAAACAGGGCACGAACTATGGTTTGCTAATGATGATATGCGTACCCATGCGTTAATCTTTGGCTCAACCGGTAGCGGTAAAACAGAATGTTTGGTTTCCCTTGCTTTTAATGCTTTAGTACAAGGTAGTGGTTTTATTTATGTAGATGGTAAAGGTGATAACTCACTCTATGCTAAGGTTTTTTCCATGGTCAGGAGCATGGGGCGTGAAGACGATTTGCTTCTGATTAACTTTATGACTGGTGCGCGAGATATTATTGGTCCTCAAGAAAGAAGGCTGTCTAATACATTTAATCCCTTCTCTCAAGGTTCTTCCAGTATGTTAACCCAGCTTGTAGTGAGTTTGATGGGTGATTCAAAAGGAGGCGGAGACGGTGACATGTGGAAGGGCCGTGCTATCGCTTTCGTAGAAGCCTTAATGCGCCTTCTAGTTTATATGCGTGATGAGGGAGCAATACTTTTGGATGCAGATACCATCCGTAACTATTTTGATTTAACCCGATTAGAAACTATTGTTGTTGATAAAATCTTCCCGCGTGATAATCAAGAAAGTGTGAACATTGAGCAGATTCCAAAATTGGTTACAGACCCTTTACGTAACTACTTAGGCACCTTGCCTGGTTACAACAAAGAGAAAAAAGGAAAGCAAGTATCACAAGTTTTGGAACAACACGGTTTTATTACTATGCAGCTGGTAAGAGCATTTTCATCCTTGGCCGATACTTATGGACATATTGTTCGTACCAATCTCGCTGAGGTAGATTTTAAGGATGTGGTATTGAATCGAAGGATTTTGGTCGTACTGTTACCTGCTTTAGAAAAATCTCCTGATGAGTTATCTAACCTTGGCAAAATTATTGTTTCTTCATTAAAAGCAATGATGGCAGCAGGTTTGGGGGAGGATGTTGAAGGGGATTATCGAGATGTAATCTTGAGAAAGCCAACCAATGCACCGACACCTTATATGTGTATCCTTGATGAGTATGGGTATTATGCAGTTCAAGGCTTTGCAGTGGTTCCTGCGCAAGCGCGCTCTCTTGGATTCTCCGCAATTTTTGCAGGGCAAGATTTACCTGCATTCCAGAAAGCATCTAAAGAAGAAGCTGCATCTATCGGTGCAAACACAAACATTAAAATATGTATGAAATTGGAAGATCCTACAGAAACTTGGGATTTCTTCACCAAAACAGCAGGTGAGGCTTATGTAACTAAAGTGGATTCATTTCAAGCTAAAGACACCAGTATTGCCAATACGTACATGGACAGTAAAAGTTCTTCGTTTGAAAAGAGAGCTCGTGTTGACCTATTGGATCTAAAAGAACAAACTGAAGGTGAAGCTCATATCTTCTTCAAGTCAAAAATCGTTCGTGCTCGTATGTTTTATGCGAATCCTAAACCTGTTAAGAAATTAAAGTTAAATCAATTTTTAAAAGTAGAAGCTCCGCCAGACGATTATTTAATGAGGTTACAAAAGCAATTGGCCTCATTTCAGACAATTTTGGAAAGTGGCGATTTATCAATTAATAAAACAGCAGAAAGCGAAGAAATTACCCTTATTTCCAAGTTATTACGTGAATCCCCTATAGAAGAGCCTATAGAACGTGGTGTTTCTGCTTTAATTGCGTTCCATGGTCATAATGAGCCAGAGCCTGTTGAGGATTTAATTGAAGAAGAAGTTGAAGGGGCATTAACGATATTTAGTCCTTTGCGAGAACGCCCAGGGGATCCTCCAATTTTAGTTAGCGATAAGGCCGCATTTTCTGAGTCATTGCTACCTATTAACGAAACACGTAATCAGATGATGAATATTGAACGTTTAGCCGGAGCCAAGGATAAGTATGCTGGTACAGTTGCAAATGAACTTATTAAGGACTTCCAATTGGCAACCAGCTATCCACCTGAAGAGAGAGATGTTATTGCTCCAGATGAGTTAACTGACTTGGTAAAAACCTTATCAGCAAAAATTGCAAGCGAACGTGAAAATGCGAAGAACAAAGGTGAAGAATAACCTATCCTTTCACTGTGTATTTTTATCGTCAACACCATTATATCCCTCAAAAGATATTAGCCATGTGTATTCATGGCTAACGTCTTTATATGTAGACGCTTAAGAAAACCCTCACTTTTTTAGAAGACAACGCTCTTGAAATCGGCAAATGAAGTGCTTTATTGTCTTATGTATTTTTGTGAAAAAATAAACCTGAGCGCTTTGTTTTTACTCAAAAAAATGTAAAGCAATAAATAAATTTTTAAAAAAATAGCTATTTTATTTAATTCATTGTAACGTAATGATTTGTATGTTTTTCTTAAAGATGGAACACACAATAGAACTACAGTCAGAATCATTTTAGTGGTCATTTGAAATATGAGGAATGTGAGTGAGATCAGTACGTATTAATCTAATTCAGGCTGTTGGATTGATTGCCTTATTGACGTTGACCGCCTGTAACGGTGATTATTGGGCAATGGAGAAAGACGAGCCCAAATATCCATGTAAAGTTCTTGGTGCCTGTGATGCTACCATCATGAAGCTTGCTAAAAAACTAAATAGAAAAGGGGTTAAAGTAATTACTATTGGTCAGGATTATATGATCAGCATTCCTGCGAGCTATTTGTTTGAATCCGAAACACCACATCTAAAATGGAAGTCTTATCCATTATTAAATGAAGTTGCCGCATTTCTAATACAATTTCGTAAAATTGCCATTAATGTAGCCAGTTACAGTAATAAATATGTATCGCCAAGAAGAGAGCATGCATTGACTTTAGCCAGATCGCGAGTCGTTAGTGAATACCTATGGTCTCAAGGAGTAGATAGCCGTTTTATCTTTACACAAGGATTAGGTAGTGATAAACCTATTATTGGATACACTAAAGGCGGTGATAATTCAATAAATGCGCGAGTAGAAATTACTTTCAGAAGAGCTGTGGCATAGGGGAAAGAATGAGTCGTGAAGCATGGGAAGTAATAAAAAGCAGTAAGAATTTCTATGTTAACTCATACAGACGCGGGCTGATTGCGTTAATTATTTCTCTGTTACTGAATTGCATTTTTGGATTATTAATCGCCTATATTCATTTAACAGAGCCTGAGCGTGATTTTTATGCAACAAGTGGGGTAGCACCTCCTATTAAGTTGACGCCTCTTTCGGCTCCGAATTATTCATCGAACGCATTGCTTCCTCCTGATCCACCTGCAGAGAATGAGGAAGATAAATTGATACCACAATAAGCAATAAATAGAGGATATTATGGCTGAAGACGCCTTGACAGTAGTTGCACTAAGAAATAAATTTTATAAAGACAGTCAACGTAAAGTAATACTTGCGTTGTTAATTGCTCTTATTGTCAATATAATCCTAGCTGCCCTATTAGTGTATATGATTACCCATCCCCCAGCGCCTAAATATTTTGCAACCAGTATTAATGGCCGGATCACACCTCTATTTCCTTTAAATGAGCCAAATCAATCAGATTCTGCAGTATTACAATGGGCAAATCAGGCTGCTATTGCTGCATTCACTTATAATTTCGTCAACTATAGAGATGAATTGCAGGCTTCCTCTGGGTTTTTTACCCCCGAAGGTTGGGATCAATTTCTAAGTGCGTTACAACAATCAAATAACCTGGATGCGGTGAAGGCTAAAAAGCTGATTGTTTCTGCTGTAGCAACGCGAGCTCCCATTATCTTGCAAAAAGGCGTATTGAACGGAAGTTTTTCATGGCGAGTACAAATGCCTATATTAGTAACATACCAGAGCGCCAGCGAATTTACTCAGCAAAATAATGTGGTTACTATGTTAATTACCCGTGTTTCTACTTTAAATTCGCCTAGGGGAATAGGTATATCGCAATTTGTTGTAGGACCTGCCGCAGGTGGAGTGTCTTAATGAAAAAGCTGAACTGGTTTTTAAAGTTTTGTTTGACGTGTGGAATAGTTTATTGGATTCCTGTTTCTTCTTACGCCCAGGAATCCGATAGTGCCCAACAAGCCTTACAACAGTTACGCTTACTGCAACAACGTTTATCACAAAACCAACCAGCAGGACAAAATCAGCCACCAGGGCAAAATCCAGCCCCCGTTCCTGGTCAAGCTCAAACTCCTCCACCAGCCCAAAATCAAGGGCAAAATATTCCTATTCCTCTTGCAAATAATATTTATAAACAACCTACTCCAGCGCCAGCTCAAACTCCTCCACCAGGAGCAGCACCTAATCCTAATGCGCCAATAACCCAAAATGATGAAGAGATCATTGACAATAAAGCATTTAAAGATATGACAAGAAACATCTATCCATTGAGTACAGAGCAAATTGTTCAATTAAGACAAATAAGTGAAACTATGGAATATGCTAAGGCTTCGCCCGCTGGCACCCCACCAAAGCCCACAGCGACTTCTCAATTTGTGAATTTGTCCCCTGGCTCGACTCCGCCTGTCATTCGTTTGGCACAGGGATTTGTTTCTTCATTGGTTTTTCTTGATTCATCCGGAGCACCATGGCCGATTGCCGCTTATGATTTAGGGGATCCGAACTCATTTAATATTCAATGGGATAAAACAAGCAATACAATAATGATTCAAGCAATGAAATTATACAATTATGGTAATTTGGCTGTCCGTTTGAGAGGGTTAAATACCCCGGTAATGCTGACGCTGATACCCGGACAAAAAGCAGTAGATTACCGAGTTGATTTGCGTGTTCAAGGTTTTGGACCAAATGCGAAAACCATGCCTCTAGAAACAGGCATCCCACCCTCAGCGAGTGAATTGCTTCTTCATGTTTTAGATGGTGTGCCTCCTCCTGGAAGCAAACGATTAAATATTACTGGAGGAGATGCGCGTGCATGGTTAGCTAATGACAGAATGTATGTTAGAACCAATCTTACAATATTGTCACCGGGCTGGTTGGCAAGTATGACCAGCGCAGATGGGACGCATGCTTATGAAATGCAAAAGTCACCGGTGTTATTAGTTTCCTGGCATGGGAAGGTCATGCAGCTTAAGGTAGAAGGGTTATAAATGGCTGGCAGAAAAGAAAATATAAAGTCACTTTTTTCCAATACTCGGACACGAGTTATTATCATTTTTACAATAGTACTGATAGTGATTGCTATAGTAATAGGCTATATAAAATTAAGATCGATTAATACTGGGCCTTCAGCAGTTGCAACTGTTGGGCATACTCCAGGTACTATCCAATCTATTCCAGGTGTTCTTAACCCAACGGCTCAATATGCTAAATTACAGGAAGAACAAAATATTAGCCAGGCACAAAAAGCAGAGCAAACCGGTGGAAGCGCTATTCCAACAATTATCAGAACCCAAGCATTGGGTGAGGGCGTTGGGGTCATTGGTTCTCAAGGCGGGCAAACAGGAGTAGGTTTTGCAACATTAGCACGCGAGAATGAAGAGGGAGCACAAAAAAGCCTTTGGCTGCAAACATTACAAAACGCAGGTTGCTCCAAGACCGCTGTGAGTCAGGTTGTTAGCCAAGGGGCACAATTATCTGATTTAAAGGGAGCATGTAGCTGCGCGCAATTAAAAGATAATGGTTATACTTTAAGGGAGCTCGATCAAGTTTGCCCCTGTAAAGAATTAAAAGCTGCAGGATTTAATGCAAGGCAACTTAAAGATGCAGGATATACAGCCACAAGACTAAGGGAGTGTGGTTTTAATGCTTGTGAATTACGTAATGCAGGCTTTACTGCCCAGGAGATGAAAGACGCTGGTTTTTCTGATGATGAATTGAAAGGAGCTGGCTATACTCCAGAGGAGATAGCTCGAGCTAGTGGTTTACCAGCTGGAATAACTGCTGCAGATGTATTAAAAGCTGGATGTAATGTCGATGCGCTGGTTAAATTACGTAAAGCAGGAGTTTCTGCTTCTGCAATTCGACGGATAAGTGGATGCAGTGCAGAACAATTAAAAGCGGCTGGTTTTACTGCTAAGGAATTGCGTGATGCAGGATTTAGTGCAGCAGATTTAAAAAGAGCTGGTTTTACTCCTGAAGAATTAAGGGCAGCGGGTTTTACTGCCAGAGATTTATTAAATGCCGGATTCACACCAGATGATCTTGCTAAGGCAGGTTATTCTGCCGCGGATATAAGAGCAGCCGAGAATGAATTGCCGCCGGGTATTACTCCTGATGATGTAAAGAAAGCGGGTTGTGATGTTGATGTATTAAAAAAAGAAAAAGCAGCAGGGGTGAGCGCAGCTTTAATTAAAAGATATGCGGGGTGTAGCGCCCAAGCGTTAAAAGCCGCTGGCTTTACTGATGCAGATTTAGCAAATGCCGGTTTCACACCTCAGGAAATCAAAGCTGCAACTCCGTTGACGGATGAACAAATCAAAGCGGCAGGTTGTTCCCCAGATAATCTGAAAAAACTCTTCGCAGCGGGCGTTTCTGCAAAACGGATTAAAGAGTTAAATGGATGCAGTGCTGAAGCGTTAAAAAATGCAGGGTATGATGTTAAATCGTTACTTGATGCGGGATTTACCCCAGCACAGTTGCTTGCTGCTGGATTTACTCCCAAGGATTTGCAAAATGCGGGATTAAGCCCGGCAGATATCATTGCGAGCGGACGTGTTGCAGATTGCAGTGTTGAGTCATTGAAGAAAGCACGAGCTGCGGGAGTTAGCGCACTGACGATTAAGAAAACACTTGGATGTTCTGCAAAGGCGCTAAAGGATGCCGGTTATACAGCTAAAGAGCTTAAAGATGCCGGTTTTACAGCTGCAGAGCTCAAAGCGGCGGGTTTTAGTGCTAGAGATTTAAAAAATGCTGGTTTTAGTGCTAAAGAGTTAAAAGATGCTGGCTTTAGCGCCAAAGACTTAAAAGACGCTGGCTTTAGTGCCAAGGACTTAAAAGATGCCGGCTTTAGTGCTAAGGATTTAAAAGATGCAGGCTTTACAGCTGCGCAACTAAAAGCAGCAGGCTTTAGCGCTAAAGATTTAAAAGATGCTGGTTTTAGTGCTAAAGACTTAAAAGATGCTGGTTTTAGTGCTAAAGAGTTAAAAGATGCTGGTTTTAGTGCTAAAGACTTAAAAGACGCTGGCTTTAATGCAAAAGAATTAAAAGATGCAGGATTTAGTGCCAAAGACCTAAAAGATGCAGGATTTACAGCTGCAGAGATGAAGGCGGCGGGTTTTAGTGCCAAAGAATTGGCTGATGCAGGCTTTAGTGCAGCTGATTTAAGAAATGCTGGATACAGCCCAGCAGAATTGCAGAACATTCAGACTGCTTCTGAAGGCTCACAAGTTGCAGGCTTGGGCGCACCAAATATTCAGCAAGGTGCATTTAACATTGGTGGAGTTCCCACACTAGGCCAAGGCCCAGGAGGAGCTGCAGTAACACTTCCAGGCTCTGCTGCGAGTAATCAACAGTTGCAAGCCATTATCAACAAACAAAACCAGCAGCAAGCTGAACAAAAATACCAACAAAAAATTCAGCAAAAAACTTCTGATATGCTAACGGCTGCGAACCAATTAATTGCAGATTGGAAAAATGTACCTACACAGAGTTATACCGCAGGAAATAAGGAAGATGAGAAAGTGGTAGCTGCGGGAGCTGCTGGAGGGCCAGGTGCTGTTCAGGCTTCAACGACTACTGTATCTACGACGCAAGTGAATATGATTAAAACAGGCGACGTACTTTTCGCTGTAATTGATACCTCAGTGAATAGTGATGAGCCAGGCCCTATTCTTGCGAGTATCGTTTCGGGAAGACTTAAGGGTGCCAAGCTCATTGGTAGTTTTAATTTACCGTCGAATGCCAATAAAATGATTATTACATTTAATACGATGTCAATTCCAGGCGCGCCAAAAACAATCCCGATCTCTGCTTATGCAATTGATCCAAATACTGCAAGAACCGCCCTTTCCAGTAAAACAAATAACCATTATTTACTGAGATACGGTTCATTGTTTGCTTCCTCGTTTTTAGAGGGCTTTGGTAATGCATTCCAGTCTGCTAATACTACGGTTACCATTGGAGGTACAGGTGGGGGCAATAACGTAACCATTGCAAATGGTGTTGGTCGTTCTACACTAGAAAATGCTGTGATTGGTTTGGCTACTGTTGGTAAGACATGGGGACAGCAAGCACAAGTATTATTTAATACACCTACAACTGTTGAGGTCTATGCAGGAACTCCTGTGGGGGTTTTATTTACTCAGGATGTAAAATCTATTTAATTTGATGGTAGGTAAAAATGGCAGATAATGATCAAAATGATGAGTATAAATTCGCTGAGTTAGATTCTCTTGAGAACGAACCGCTTGAGAGTTCAGAGTTTGATTCAACAAGTTCTCCCTCTGCAGGATCAGGGGGGAGGGAGCCCCCAAAAAATATCAAACGTAATGCGTTAATTGCGGTAGGTATAATTATTTTTGCGATGTTGATGTATAAATTTATCGGCGGGATGTTCTCTAAATCTACTCCCACTCCTAAAGAGACAGAGACTCCTGCTCCTATAGCGGAAATAACGCCGCAGCCGAAGGAAGCTGAGATTCCACCTGCGCCAATTCAGCAACAACCGGAAGTTCAACAACCAGTCCAACAACCAGTAGTCCAACAGACACCTCCTCCAATGGTTCAAGAGAGTGCAGCGTTACAACAGAAAGTAGCGTCTATTGAGTCGAGCCAACAAACCGTTCAATCCGAGGTGAGCTCAATGAACCAGCAAGTAAGCAACATCAATAATAATGTAAACGCATTAAATGCACAAATTACAAAACTAAATCAGGTAATTAGCGATTTGAATAATCAGGTTGTGAAGCAATCAGAAGTAATTAATGTACTAATAGAGCGGACAAAACCTAAACCTGTTAAGCGAGTAATACACATTAAACCAGCATCTTCGCAAATAATTTACTATATAAATGCAGTAATTCCTGGTCGGGCTTGGCTAATTGGCACAAATGGTTCTACACTTACAGTAAGAGAAGGATCAAAAATCGCAGGATATGGGGTAGTTAAGCTTATTGACTCTATGCAGGGTCGGGTTTTAACGAGCTCAGGGCGAGTAATTAGATTTAGTCAAGAAGATAGTTGAGGTGTTTGTATGGCTGATACATGTACGGGCGGAACAGTTGCTTGCTGGATATCGGGTCAGGTTAATATACTAACTAATGTCGCAAATTCGTTGATTCCTGTAGAACGTATGATTACAGGAGGCGCGTATCTAATCGGCTGTGCATTTTTATTCAAAGCAGTCTATAGTTTAAAGACATATGGTGAAGCCCGGACTATGATGTCAAGTAATACGAGTATGAAAGAACCAATTGTATATTTGTTAGTTGGCGCCATATTTATTTATTTTCCATCGGCGTTTTCATCATTAATGGTAAGTACCTTTGGTTATCAAAATGTCCTCCAGTATGCTCCAGTAAGCAGTAGTAATGCGACACTTGATACTTTATTTGGTACTGGAAGCGTGGTGGGGAGGCCTTTGACAATTATTATTCAGGTCATTGGTTTGATTGCCTTCGTAAGAGGATGGGTGTTGATTGCGCGTTCTGCTTCACAAGGACAACCACCAGGAGGAACGGGAAAAGGCTTAATGCATGTTTTTGGAGGAATATTGGCAATCAACATTGTAGGTACAATTGAGATGATTAATAATACTTTATATGGGACATCGTGAGACAAGGCAGGGCACGATTTTGATTTTAGTTAATTTTTTGTAATTTAATTGGGGAGAAAAAGGTGAAGAGTAAAGTCATTAGTAAATCTAGTTACAAATATTGGTTAAGCAGTTTTATTTGTTTAAGTTTGTTGGCTTTGGTAAGTCAAGATGCTGCCGCAGGTGGGATATCCGTCGGAACGATGGCATCAACGATTACCTCGTCATTTACAAATTTGACAAAATTAATAACTGCGGGTTCTTACCTGGCCGGATTGGGTTTCTCAATTGGTGCTATTATGAAATTTAAACAGCACAAAGATAACCCGACCCAAATTCCAATAGGTACACCAATTGCTTTAGTTTTTATCGCTGCGGCCTTATTGTTCCTACCTTCTATTTTAGGAGTAACCGGGGTTACAATGTTCGGGGGCAGTGGTGGTACAACTGCTGGACCTACAGGAACAGTTTATACAAGTGGCAGCTAATAGCATAGTAGTTGCTCTTATAATAAAAATGGTAAGATTCATTTCTGATCCTCTCCCTGCTAAAGGGTAGAGGATCTTTTAATAGGTATTAAATAAATAATTGCCAATAAAGTTTATTGTAAATGTGAGCCCAGAAGATGGCAGTTAATCAACAACAACACAAATTGAAATTAATGGCTACGCCGGGATCATGGCGTTTATATTCTGCCAGGAAGGTTGACGAACGATTTAAAGCGTTTGAGCAAAAAGTATTTCAAAGAGATAGATATACTTGCAGGTTTTGTGGATTTCAAGCGCGCTTATTTCAAGAGGTAATTAATCTCGATAATAATTACGCCAATAATAAATTGGATAACTTAGCAACCTCTTGTTGTTTTTGTGCACAGTGCTTTTTTATTGAGTCCGTTGGTGTTGGTGGTTATGGTGGAGGAACATTGATTTATCTTCCAGAGCTAACTCAACCTGAATTAAATAGCATATGTCACGTATTATTTTGTGCAATCACGAACGATACTGGATATAAATCCAGTGCACAAAATATTTATCGAGCATTCAAGTTTCGCTCACAACTTGTGGAGGAAAAATTTGGAGAGGGAACCAGTGACCCTGCAATATTTGGTCAGCTAATGATCGATGCAGGTGTAAATGACGAAGAGAGAAGAGCTCAATTGTTTAAAGATATACTTCTATTGCCTTCGCGGGCCAAATTTCGTAAACAAATTGAAAAATGGGCTGCTAGCGCATTAGAAGAAATTTCAAGTTAGCTATTAGTTAAATGTGAGGAAAGGAATGGCGCATTGGTCAGAATCATTTTTTGAAGGAATAGATACCTTCTTTGCCTGGCTAAGTACTTCGCTCAAGCAAACAACAGAATCTTATATTGATTTGGAATCAGCAGATAGTCCAACAGTATTGGTTAATCATGATGGTTCCCTGGTATCTATTTTGAAAATTGAAGGGGTATCAGCCCTTGTTGGAAGTTTAGAATTCGACAATTTGGTTGCTGGTATCACCAATTCATTTCAAGGAGCTATGGGACGTCCAGGGCATGCCTTACAGGTTTACTTTAGCCATGATAAACAAAATATAAGGAAATTGATCCAAGATACTTATGAGCCAGCTACAGCAACTGCAAGACGGCTGGAACTTAATTTAACGGACTTGTTTGAGGAACGAGTCAATTATATGGCACAGTATTGCGCAGAAGAGCGTGTCTATTTTGTGCTCATTACCCGACCATTCAATTTGCCCTCTGATCAGTTAAAGGCAGCAAGTAAAGCTAAAATGAAAATGATCAAAGATATGAAGGCTCCTCCTTTTAAAAACAGCCAGACTATCTATGCAGCAATTCCAGAGTTACGTGATACCCATGATGCGTATGTTCGTTCCGTTTTGAATGATTTAGATTCGCTTCATGTTTTTGCTAAATTACTGGAAGTTCATGATGCAATACATGCCATTCGCATGACTGCCGATCCTGATTATACAGCAGATGATTGGCGGCCAAGTTTACCTGGAGATAAGGTTACAGTTCGCGAAATTAATAGTTTTGAAGGTGATGCTTCTGATTTATTATGGCCTCCATTAGCAAAACAAGTATTTCCTCGTGATGCAGAAGTATTGGATTTACGTACGGTTAGGGTTGGAGATAAGATTTATTCATCAACTTACATCGATTTATTTCCCAAAGATATAAGACCCTTTATTCAGTTATTTACGCGTATATTGCCCGCACATATTCCTTGGAGAATATCTTTTTTAATTGAAAGTGAAGGACTGTCAACTATTAAGCTTAAAGGACTTCTCGCAGCGATTCTAACTTTTAGCTCAGCACAAAATCGATTGATCAGTGATTCGGTGAATTTATTAAAATACATTCAGCTTAATACCGATGAAGCAATCGTTCGCTTGCGAGTTGTTGCCACAACTTGGGCGCCTGAAGACCGATTGGCGTTATTACGTCAAAGAAGTTCTGAATTAGTAAAAGCAATTGAAGGTTGGGGATCAACCGATGTTTCGGAAATTTGTGGCGATCCTTTTGGTGGTTTTGTTTCTAGTATGTTAGGCGCTACCCTTAACAGCGTAGCAGTTCCTACAGTTGCTCCACTAAGCTCAATAGTTTCGATATTGCCTATTACACGTCCTGCATCACCTTGGACAAAAGGAGCACTACTCTTTAGGACACCTGATGGTAAACCTTGGCCTTTTCAGCCAGGATCTACAGAACAAACGACGTGGATTGATTTGGTTTATGCGCGTCCAGGTTCTGGTAAATCAGTTTTATCCAATGCGATTAACTTAGCTTTATGCTTATCGGGTGGGTTATTACGATTACCGCGTATTGCGATTATTGATATTGGGCCTTCAAGTAGTGGTCTTATCTCATTATTAAAAGAAGCGCTTCCAGCATCAAAACGCCATCTGGTTGCTTATCACCGTTTACGAATGACTCCTGAGTATTCAATCAATCCTTTTGATACACAATTAGGATGCCGCTATCCCACGGCATTAGAGCGTGCGTTTTTAGTTAACTTTATTACATTGCTAACTACCCCCCTTGGAGCAGAAAGACCCTATGATGGTATGCCGGATTTGGCAGGTATGGTAGTAGATGAACTATATAAAAGTTTGGCTGATGAGTTTAATCCCGCACCTTACTCCCCTGGAGTGGAGGAGTTTCTTGACAGTATTTTAGAGGAAATTGGGTTTGTTCGTGATTCAAAATCAACCTGGTGGGAGGTAACAGACTCGCTTTATTCTGCAGGTTTTGTGCATGAAGCGATGCTTGCTCAACGTTATGCAATGCCTTTATTAGCTGATGCTGCATCAATTTGCCGTACTCCTTCTATTGAAGACTTATACGAAAGAATAACGGCACCAACAGGTGAATCATTAATTAATGCGTTTTCACGAATGATCTCTGCTGCAGTTCGTGAATATCCTATTTTATCTCGTGTGAGTAGTTTTGATATTGGTGATGCGCGTGTGGTGTCGCTTGACCTTGATGAGGTAGCGAAAAGCGGCGGGGACGCTGCAGACAGACAGACTGCGGTTATGTACATGCTGGCTCGTTATGTATTGGCAAGGCACTATTATTTAACTGAAGAGAGCTTAAACAATATACCGGAACAATACAAAGAATATCATCAAGAAAGAGTGCGAGAAATTCGAGAAGATCACAAACGTATTGTTTATGATGAGTTTCACCGTACTTCAAAATCTGCTGCGGTGCGTGAGCAAGTTATTATCGATATGCGTGAAGGCCGTAAGTGGAAAGTACAAATTGCTTTATTATCACAATCAGTTGATGACTTTGATGCTGTAATGATCGATTTTGCTACTGCAATTTACATTATGGATGCAGGACCTTCACAGGCGATCGAAAAAACTACTTCGATATTTGGACTTACCGATACTGCAAAAGCTGCTTTACGCACTCGGGTACATGGTCCAAGGCAAGGGGGTGGTACTTTCCTGGCACAATACGCTACTAAAGCTGGAGTGAATGTGCAGTTGCTTACCTTGACTTTAGGACCGGTTGAACTATGGGCTTTCAGTACTACAGCTGAAGATGCTACAGTGAGAAACCACTTGTATCGCCATCTTGGTCCCGGGGAAGCAAGGCGCCTTTTGGCAGCATTATTTCCTAATGGTTCAGTTGCTAAGGAACTAGAAACTCGCTTGAATAGTATGAAAGAAAAGGTTGGTTTGATTGAAGATGAGATGAAAGAAAGTATTGTTGAACAATTAATTAACGAAATTCTTGATGCTTATTCAAAAAATCCTGATGTTAAGAGTCTACCCGCTAAATTAACGTAAGTTTGACATAAAAAGTATAAATTATTTTATACTTTTTATGTCGCGCAACAAACATTATCCCGTAAAAATGTGACGCATTTTATATGGCTATTCTAGACAGCTTAGTTTGCTATAAGAAAATAATGCTATTTTCTTATAGCAAATTCATGTTAAATCCACTTAATACTCCCTTAAGAGTACTCCCATATAATCGGCCTTGTTCTGAATCAGGAATAGATTTGAACGTATCAAATTCATTTCCTGAAAAGAATAAATACAACGGAATATTTATTTAGAATGAGGTCTATATGAAAAAAATAATTGCCATTTTGTTTTCATCATTAATGATAATCAATATAAGTTTTGCCTTTGGTAACACAGAAATTCCTGATGAGATGTACATCAAAGAACATTGGATCAGTTTAACAACGAGCTATGATATTGAAACAAAAACACGAAAACTGGGCACTTTATATAGAAAATTTCTAAGTCTCTTATTGACCTATGAGTTTTTTGATCCATTCGATAATAAATTGGCATATGCACGGTCAAAATTTTTTTCTCTGACTGCTCATTTTGATGTTTATGATAATTATGAAAATTTTATTGGATCGGCTGATGAAAAATTATTTGCCTTTTTCCCTACGTTTGATATTTATGGGCAAGATGGTTACACCAAATTAGCTAAGGCGAGTATGAATTTTTGGGGTACAACTTTCACAATTTATGATCCTGTAACAGATAAAGAAATGGCAACTTTGTATCGGCCATTTTTTAGGCTGAAAAATGATTGGACTTTTAATATTACCAATCGAGCCTTATTCAATCAAAAAGAAATTGATTCTCGCGTGTTAATGACTGTAATTGCATTCCAGGGAGATAGAGAATATTGGGAAAGTAATAATCAAAATTACCTAAGAGCGATTACGAAAAAGTCTACCCAAGCGAATGAAGTAACGTCTGAACAGATAAATGAGCTTTTGGAAAAAATTACCACAGTCAGCAAACAAGAGGGGTTAGAAAATATAGGAAATCCTGCCCCCAAAATAATGGATGCTATTGCGAGCGAGCTAGAAGAAAGTTACAAAAAATTGCATGCTCCTGATGAATCAACACAAACAAGTAAAGAAAAACTTGCTGCGTTTAGCGAATATTGTTTGAGTTTGGCACAATCAAATGCTCTTACCCATAAGAAAAGGAAAGCAATTCTTTTCTTACTTAAGACACGTTTGGAAGGTGCAGTAAATTTAATTTAACAGTATGTCCGCAGTTAAATGAGTATTTTCAACCGTAGCTTGGAAGAGATGATATTTCTTCACTCCAAGCTACAATTTTGTAATAGACCACGTGGGGATCGCTTCCATTATTTGGATGTATTGAGCGAAACCCGGGTTCCGCTGTGCTGCTACAATGGAACATAACTGGTTTTTGTAGTGACCTGTGACACAGTTTTTCATCAGCGTATTACGCCTTTGCTTTGTAATAAAAAAATCATTTATTTTCTGCAGAATACCTTGTTTTTGTGATTGGATTATTTTTGAATATAATGCTAAGAAGGTCTAAGAGGTAGCGTTACAATTACCTTTAACCCGCCTTGCAAATTATTCGTCAATGTAATATCGCCTTGATGCATTTGAATAATTTCTCTGGCAATTGTTAATCCGAGTCCTGTACCTCCTGTACTACGCGAGCGTGAGTTTTCGCCACGATAAAAAGGTAAGAAAACGTGTTCTAGATCCGCTTCTGCTAATCCTGGGCCTTGATCCGTAATAGTAATTTCCACCTTATTTTGTAGGCAAATTAGATGAATCATTGCTTTATAGCCATAATGCACCGCATTATTGATCAGATTATTAAAAGCACGTTTAAGTAAATTTACTGTACCATAACACACCAGTTTTGGGCTTTCACTTGTAAAACTAACATCATAATTCAATTCAATAGCATCATCCTTTAATGATGAAAGCAGGGCTACCAAATCAAAAAGTTGAGGCTTTTCTTCAACATTCACATCTCTAAAATAATCCAGCGTTTCTCGGATCATAAGCTCCATCTCATTAATGTCGGTCATTATTTTGCTGTAATTGGGATCATCCTCTAAATATTCAGCACGTAATTTTAAACGAGTTAAGGGGGTACGTAGATCATGCGAAATCGCGGTGACCACTCGAGTGCGATTTGCTAAAAGTTTATTTACTTTTTCCTGCAGATCATTAATTTTTTTAAAAATAGTTTTTTGATCTTGATTTCCTGTTATAGGGATAGGCAACCAATTGTCTTGATGTTCACTATAATGAAGACTTTGGATTAATGTATGTATTGGTTGATTTAGTGATCTAACAGCCCAATAATTAATGAAAAGCAAAGCGCCTATTAAGATAAGAAACAAACTGACTATTGAGTTTGCTTGCCGTGGGAAAAAAGAAATCACTTTAATATTTAACCAATTATTTTCCTTTAGAAATACCGAAAATTCCAATTTTTTATTTTGTTTCATTAAATTAAAAAGCACAGGGGCTTTTAAGGTTAACAACGCATTCTTATTGTATAAGGGTTGCGGAGATAAGGTTATTTCTGCCCAAGAAATACTTTGATTTCTAAGGATTAAAGGCCACATCGCTTGAGGGTTTTTTTGTAACAATAGAACAAGATGGGTCAATGAGCGCACTGCTTTGGGAGGAAGTGGTGAACGAATGTTTTCATAATAATATTTTCCCAATTGCATCAGTGAGAAAATGATTAATAGATTGCCTAGTATGAGTCCCACCAGTGTTTTTTTTGCCGTTTTGGTTAATTGACTCATACCAAATCAACCTTAGTTTTGAATTGATACCCGCCTCCACGAATTGTTAACAATAACCGAGGATTACGTGGATCAAGCTCAATTTTTTTACGCAAACGGCCGATGAGGACATCAATTGTTCTATCTTGTGAATCACAGTCTTTCTCATATAACAAATCCATTAATTGATCACGACTCAAAATACGTCCAGGATGCTCCAAAAAAATGACCAACAGTTCGTATTCTCGTTGGCTTAATGGGATAGCGACAGATTCCTCGTCAATTAAAGAATGGGTATTGCGATCGAGAATCCAATTATCGAAATGTATTTGTTGTAATGGAGTGAGTTTTTTACGATCATGCTCTAATTCGCCCTGAGTCCGTCGTAATTGTGCTTTTACTCTTGCCAGTAATTCACGAGAACTGAAGGGTTTGGAAATGTAATCATCAGCTCCTAATTCCAAGCCGGCAACTCGATCAGCAATGCTGTTTGCTGCGCTGAGCATAATAATAGGCATACTGTGAGTTTGACGAATCATTTGGCATAAGTTTAATCCATCAATTCCTGGAAGCATAATATCTAAGATGATTAAATCAAAATTATTTTCTCTTAATAATTGCTTGATGTTTAAACCATTCAAGGTCCAGGTGGTTCGAAAACCATTTTTAATCAGGTAATCATTAATCAAGTGCGTAATTTCTTGATCATCATCAATAATCAATATATGACTTTTTCTTGGGCTCATGAATCACCTGGTAAAATAATGTACGCAGGCAACATTATAACAGTAAACCTCTCTATGTTGAGCATTGTAACAGAGCTGTTACAATAAACACTGCATTTGTCATATTCCTATTACATTGTCTCATTACACTTACCAATAGACCTCTTTCGAAACTCTATTACAGAGAAGACCTGCTTCGTCGATACGGTGCTCGAATCCTCATGTACTGAATGTACACTCCGGTTCTGCGCTTTGTGTCTCCTCGCATTTCTCTTGCTGCAGCGAGTGTCGAAAGAGGTCTAATGAAACCTAATACCCAATAGGAGAGTAAAATGAACATTAAACGGTTTTTATTAATTAGTAGCTTGGCCTTGAGCGCCTCAATTGCTACAGCACAACCATCAGCATCCAGTGCGACGGTGGTTTCTGTAAATCAAACAGGACATTATCGTCAGCATGTTGGTAAATTGCTAACCCCAGAACAACGTTCCGAATTAGCTAAAATCAAGAAAAATCTGCATGCACAAATGGCTCCATTAATTAAAGAAAAACGCGCACTCAGTATGCAAATACGAGGTAAATTAGCAACTCCTAATGCAAAATGGAGTGATATATCCAGATTAGTGGAAAAGAGAAATAGTGTTAATGCAAAAATAAGTACTTTATGGGCTCAAACTCAATTTAAAACCTACCAAAAACTGGGTGTTTTATTGCCTATTCGCCATGGTCATCATTGTGGTTTTCAAAATAAAAATTCTGTCAAAAAATCATAAAGAGCGTTTGACGGTTTCGCGTCTTTTGCGAAACCGTTTAATTTTTTAATTCAATGACTACAACTTTTATCGGATGTTTGCCCATGTTTTCATCTGTGTGTAATTCATTAGGGAGATCTTTAGAGAGATAATATGCTTTATCTTTTTCTAATTTTAGGAAATGCTCTGCTCCTTTATTATTAACCACTTTTATTAATCCGTTATCTAAAGCAACAATCACTCTATTGTGTTCATGTCGATGCATTTTTAAAATGTGATCTTTATTTGGGTAGATTACCGTTGTCCAGACAGAGACCTTTTCATTGGATAGTTGGGGAATACGAACAGTTTTTTTTGCATCTGCATAAGAATTCATTGATATCAAAAATGGAAGAATGTAAAGAATCAAAGTGATGTATTTCCGCATAATGTTCTCCAAAATTTTTTAGGAGCACTATAATACATGACGTACTTCATTTAAAATAATGTTAAAATTTTATTTTTGTTTTGCTCCTACTGTTTTCAATTTTTTTGATTATTATAGCGTCTCTAAGTTTCCCTCCCTTTCTCTCTCGCGAGCTTAAAGGTATGGGGATAATTAACTCAAGCCTCTAATGCTGGTAAGCATCATCATCACATTTTTTAATAACAATCTGCTTAATCAATTCTGTTAATAAAATATAATTCTGTGTTTTATGAGAGGTCGTGCGCCAGGCTGCGCCAATTTCCCTATAAGCGTGATTCGTTTTTAAAGGAAGTGAGACTAAATCAGTTCCTGTAAGAATGCCGCTGTTAATCGCAAGATCAGGTAAAAAAGTAATTCCAGGTTGATGGCTGACCATTTGGATTAGCGTATGTAAGCTGGTAGCAAAAAAATGATTGATTTTTTTGCTTTCTTTTAATTGACATGCTTGCAATGCATGACCTGTCAAACAGTGTTCTTTTTCAAGAAGAAAAATACTGTTTTCAGGGAGTTTATTGATTTCTTGGTCAAATCCTTTATGTGACCATGTTTGAGGTAAGACCAGTTTAAAATAATCTTTGCACAATATTTGTGTTTGAAAGTCTTGGGTTGGATAAGGAAGCGCTAAAATGACAAGGTCAAGTTTGCCTTCACTTAAATAGTTCAAAACGTTTTCTGTAGTGTCTTCTCTGATGAATAAGGTGAGTTCTGGATAGAGTTGCTGACACAGATCTTGTAGTTCACTTAAAATAAAAGGAGCAATGGTAGGAATGACCCCAAGATAAAATTTACCCTGCATTACTTTTCCTTGGCTTTGTGCGTAATCCACTAAGTCATTGCTTTGTTCAATAATTAGTCGACTGCGACGAACAATTTCTTCACCTAAAGGTGTAAATAAAAACGTTTTATGATCGCGTTCAAGCAGTTGTGCTTCCAAGGTTTCCTCAAGACTTGTAATTGCTGCACTTAAAGTCGATTGACTAATAAAGCATGCTGCAGCAGCACGACCAAAATGTTGATGATCATATAGTGAAATTAAGTAATGCAGCTGTTTCAGACTGGTTAATCTGCTCATCGATTTTTCCGATTAAAGTTATCTATTTTATTCATTTTAAATAATTATACACCATAACTATAATTTAATTGAACTAAATGAACTGAGGAGAAATTTATGCTAACTGTTGGTCAAAAAATTCCAGAATTTTCTATTGTTGCAGCAAAACCTGGTTTTAATAATCATGAAGAAAATGGTGAGAGTGCTTTTGAAGTGATTACTGAAAAAAGTTTTCCAGGGAAATGGAAAGTACTTTTTTTCTACCCAAAAGATTTTACTTTCGTATGTCCAACAGAAATTGTGGAATTTGCAAAATTAAATGGTGAATTTAACGATAGAGATGCAGTAGTACTGGGAGGAAGCACAGATAATGAATTCGTCAAACTCGCTTGGCGAAGAGAACACAAAGATTTAAATAAATTAAATCAATACAGTTTTGCTGATGTTCATGGGAAATTAACTAATGGGTTTGGCATTCGAGATGAGGAAAGTGGGTGTGCTTTAAGGGCAACTTTTATTATTGACCCAAATAATGTGATTCAACATGTGAGTGTCAATTCGCTAAATGTTGGTCGTAATCCTCAAGAAATATTACGTATTTTGGATGCTCTGCAAACCGATGAATTATGTCCTTGTAACCGTCCTATTGGGGGTCAAACATTATAATCTGAACAATAATTCAGAAGTTCTTATAAACATGGGAGCTTCTGGAAAGGAGCGTTATATGTCTATAGAACAGTTGAAACAAGAGATACCTGATTTTGCTAAAGATATTCGGCTTAATGTCAGTAATCTATTTGGCAATATGGCACAATCCGGTTTAACAGAAACCCAATTTTATGGAGTTGCATTAGCTGTAGCCTACACATTGAAAGACAGGCGTATTATTGATGCCATTAAAGCAGATGGAGCACTCTATATCACTGCTGAATTGGATCATGCAGTCCAAACAGCCGCCGCTTTGATGGCAATGAATAATATATATTATCGTGCAATACATTTGGCAGAAAATAAGGAACTTGCATCTCTTCCTGCTAATTTGCGTATGAATGGTATGATAAATCCTGGGGTCCCCAAAGCTGACTTTGAGTTATTTGCTTTGGCAGTATCTGCAATCAATGGCTGTGGTATGTGTATCCACTCACACGTTAAACAGTTATTGGAGCATGAGTTAAATAAAATTGCAGTTCAATCTGTACTTAGAATTGCAGCAGTTTTAAATGCATGCTCTTTTGCTCTATCTCAAAATGAATTATAAGCAAGTTTGCTCTGGGAAGTTTTCCCAGGGCTATAAAACCAAAGTTTTTATAAAAACAATCTCCAGAGACAGAACTTCTTTCACAAAGCATTGCTTGCTTAAGCTTCAAATCAATAACTTTGGAGATAGGACTAGATAGTTCACGACTCCAATGCGCTCACTCAAAGACATGTAACTCAGATTAATTATGCATCTTGCCAATCTTCAGGCTCTAAAGGAATAATGAGCCATAGCAGAAGGTATGCGATAAGTGCTGTGCCTCCAATGAGGAAGAAAATTACAAAAATAATTCTCATCCATACAGGGTCGACACCAAAGTAAACTCCTAGGCCACCGCATACACCAGCAATTTTTCGATCTTTACGGGAGCGCCATAATTTTTTATAGGGTTGATTCATAATTTGCCTTTTAAATAAACGTACGTAACTTATCCGGTTACGCGCAGGTTAACCATTTTTTCCTCTCCACAAGACGCGCAATCAGCATACTGCTCACGCTGTTGCATGTTACATTAAGCATAGTCGCAAGAGGATCAATAATAATACTAATTGCAGCTATTGCTATTAACACTGAAGGAGGAAATCCATATACATTAAGTATAAGTAATTCCCCGAGCATTCCTCCACTAGGAATTGCTCCCATTACTGTGCCGACCAATAAAGAGACGCCTAGAGCAGTAAGCAGTACGCCCAGACTTGAAAAATTTAAGTGAAAGATTCCGAATAAAAAAGCAATCTTGAAAACGCCGCCTATTACAGAACCATCTTTATGAATGATGGTACCCAAAGGAATTACTGTTTCATAAATTTCCGGGGGGACTCGCATTTTTTTTGCTGCAATTAAATTAGCAGGAAGACTGGCGGCACTACTGCACGTGGCGATTGATGTCACTACAGGGAGAAAGATGCTGTTCCAAAATAATTTTATACCTTGGATTCTTCCAGCTAAATAGGCGAATAGTGTGAAAGCAACAAAAAAATAAATGATTCCAAATGTATAATAAAGAATAGCAATCCGGAGGTAATTTGCCATCAATTGAGGGCCTAAGTCATGAACCAAAACAGCAAAATAGGCAAAAAAACCGAATGGCGCATAATACATAATTAAAGTAAAAACACGCATAAAAATTTCTTCGCCTGCTTTTAAAAAATCAATAAATGTTTTCCCTTTTTCATTGGTATTCGCTGCCGCTAAACCTACTAAGATAGAAAAGATAATGAGTGCCAAAATATGTTGATGCGAAAGAAGTTTGCTAAACTCAGGAACAGTAAAAATACCCGCAATTTGATCGAAAAAACTCAAGGCAGTGTTTTTTTCTGGGACGCTGAGTGGTAAGGCAACGCCTTGAGCAGGGGGAAACAGGCTGACAATAAAAAGAGAACAAACTGCTGCTATGATTCCGGTAAATAAAAATACTAGTGTCATATAAAAAGCGATCTTACCCAGTTTGCCCATCGAGCCGACCCGTGCTATAGCCGAAGAAACGCTAAAAAAAATCAAAGGAACAATTGCCGTAAAAATTAGGTTAAGAAAAATTTCCCCAAAAGGTTTTAAGTAGGAAGTAATTGGTCCAAAAAAGTAGCCAGTGAGACCTCCTAGCAAAATGGCGGTAATTAAAATAAATGAAAAAAGATAGGATCCAAAAGTCTTTTGGGTGTTCATTAACCGATGTATCCTTAGAAATTTTTAGGAACTCTTGTTATTGTATCTCGTTGCCTAGGTGACACGCTATATATTGGTGAATGTTTATGGTTATTTAGATGTAGTTCAATTTTTAGCTGTACGAGATAATGAGACGATACACCAAGCTGAAAAAATGGTGATTTAGATGTGGTCTTAGCTCGTGCAGCCCCTTCTTCTGTGGGTAAAAGAGTCATTCTAGCAAAATGGAAATTTTAATTTTATATTTTCAATTTTGTCATTAAATTCAGTAAGATATAATTATTTTTGCGTATAAAATGCAATAATTGAATCAATAGTTCTCACCGTGTATAATCGACTCCACATTGACACTGTAACCCACTTGCGAGGACCCATTATGCCTTCAGCTAATCCTGTTGTTTACAATTACGCGGATCTCTTTTCCTGGCAAGCAGAATTAATTCCACTCGAGCTGCAGATAACTGAAAATTCACAATTCATTAAAGAGCAGAGGCAATATCTCCAATCCTTCCAAAGACAATTAGACTCCTTAAATTTAAGTATTTCCTTAATAGAACAGCAGACTGATATGAATCTGGGCATACCTTCAAATGCCATCTATCCAAGGGTTGATTTTTATGGCAGTTCGATGCAGGTTTTAAATACCTACCAATTGCAATTCAAATTAGACAGTTTACTCAAGGAGCGTGATGCGCTCAAAAGACGTATGGCGCCTTATGAACGTGCAATTAACGAAGCTCAAGCGAGTTTGCATGAATTGCGCTCTCGTCGAATTTGGTTAAACGAGCATATTCCTGCTGCTCAATTATTTTTACAAACCTTACAAGAAAATCCTTTGGCCTCAGTGCAGGCTTTGAGCAATAAAATTTGGGATGCACTGATTCATTATGAAGATACTCATTTGACCGGTCTTTCTCCTCAGGTGCGTATAGGTTTGCTCGCTGTTCGCTATTTGAATCAACTGACTTTCTATCCCGGAGGATATGATCCTGATTATACAAACCAAATCCATCGAGCGAATTACCTTCGTTTGTGTGGTTTTTTATGGGATATGTATCTTAAGGTAAAACAAGAAAATAAGGATGCTGCGTTTGAGAAGGTTTTAGCAAGTCTTATTGAAGGCACTCATGTTGCTCAGTATGGTGATTTGCCATATCCAATGCAAACGAATTATACTGCGGAAGCGTGGTTTGCAAGTAATATACAAAGCATGCCCGGATATTTTGCAATTCAAGAGTACCATTTACCTAATGTAGAAGAACAAATTCTTAATAATGGATTTGCTTTTATTACTCAGAATACGCCTATTCGGCCTACTGCACTGCAAAAACACATAATCAATGCAGTCAATTTAATTGATGCAGAAGTAAAAATGAAAAAGCAAAAAAGCGAGGAAATTGATTATCATTTTTATGGACGCACGGTTCTTATTTTGAATGATGTTTTCGTTAATCCTGCAGATAAGCACGCTGCAAAGCGTTTAGGAGAGATTGCTGAATATGCATCAGGAAACAGTTCTGTTGGCAAACAAGTTTTAGGTGGTCTTCTTATTGTGTTTGGGGCATTGCTCATTAGTGCCAGCGTCGTGAGTTTTATAACGACTTTTGGTTCGAGTTCCGTGCTCAGTGCTGGGGGTTTTGCTTTAGGTCTAAGTTTATTTGAAACAGAATTTGTTTTTGGCATTGCTTCTTCTCTAGCGGCTGCGGCTGGGATCGGATTAACATTTTTTGCAGGTCCTAAAGCAATGGAGTCAGGAGGACGTAAAGGTTTGTCTCAAGAGCTTATGGATATTAAAGAAGGCATTGAGAATTATGGCGAACCTCCAGCCTATAACGCTATGGTATTTAGTTACGCTTGATTTTTTTCCTCATTGCATCATCAACCCAGACTCTATAATCTAAGAGAAATGGCAGAAGTTTTTGCTTTTCGGCAAAGCTTCTTTTTCTCTTTATTTTCCTATGGGTAAATGATGATGAAGCATAAATATTTTTTTAGACATATGACCTCTACTGATGTACATAAAGAAAAAAATCAAGAATGCTGTATTCAAATTCCCTCTGCTAAAGATATAGAGCAAATGCATCACATGCCTGCGGGGGCCGATGAAGACCAATTGAAACGGCTAAAGCATATGGTGCGGGTGATTGAAGACTATCAATCTACAGATTCTTCATTACCTGTTGTTACCACAGATGTTGTGGCGTTACCTACGCACTGGAATCAATTATTTACCGCAATGAAGAAAGGCGATGCGGAAGCACCATTGACACTTTTTGCTCAATTTCCTGAAAATGATGAAATTCTTCGCGCGTTACTGGCAGTACATACACAAGAATACCTGCAGAAGCTCATTACTTATTGTATTCAAGCGCAACAAAAAGGATGGAAACAATTATCTCCGGATATTCTTATTACACCAGGAGCATTTGAGGTCTTGATTAAAGATATTGCAATGACTTTATTTCACTTTGGAAAAGTGCATTTTTCTTTTGGTTTGCCTTCACACCATGCGTTTAGTGATGAAGGAAGCGGCTTTTGCATTTTAAATAAATCAGCAATATTAATTAAATACTTGCAAAGTTTATCGAGTAAACCACTGAAGCATATTATTGTTGGGACGGATGTAAATCGAGACAATGGTTTATGCGATGTTTTATGGAATTCTGCCTCAGATATGGATATATGTCATGTAGACGTTTTTGACTCAAGGGTTTATCCCCAACAAGATGATGCGTTTATTACTGAGGCTTTCCAAAAGAGTGGAGAAGATATCGGACAAAAAATTCACATGTGGCAACGGGGAAATTTAGAATATTATGCAGTAGATTTGAGTCTTACTCTACGTAAACCCAGTTTAGTACATCCTGCTTTGGTTTTTGCGATAGAGAAAATTGAGGAGCAAATAGAACAGGCCAAAACAAATCATCAGAAAGTAGCTCTATTTTTACCCACAGGTTGGGATTCACATGAAGAAGAAACAGCTTATTGCGGAAAGTATGTTGATGGCGACCTAATGGGGATTGCTGAGGCACGAAAAACTCGTTTTAACTCAAAGGACTTAACCTATTTTTATGAAAGCATATTTAAACTCTATCAAGAAAATAAAGATTATATTGAAAAAATATATTGGGGATTAGAAGGGGGATATGATCGAAAAATGTATGAGCAACAAATTCAATTGTTAATGTCACTTATTTTAAAAGATATAGTCCATCAGGATACCAATCAAATGGTACCTGATAGCTCTAAAAAAATTTAGGAGATTTGTGGACAACTTTCGCAAGAAGTCTTCAGAGTGTGCTTCTTATTTAAGGTAAGTAATAAAAAGGATTGGGTAATTTAAATACCTTTTGAGCATACCCTCCCTTAAGATCACTGTACTGATCCCCTATAGATGCTACGATAGTATAGCCTTTTTCTGTAATCATTTTTCGTGTGCTTGATTTGAATGGAGTAATCGATTTAGCGGAGTAATTATTGGGACGCAAATACAGGCCTGACCATTCAGAATAACCTGCTTCTTGTAAATTTTTCTCTGTTGCTTTGCGTTCAGTTTCATTTCTTCCTGTAATAAAAAATACGTTAATCCCATGCTTGCGGGCATCATGATACAAGGCAAGCATAGGCTTAATTACTGGAGCATTAGCCGCCATTATGTCTTTGTGAAATTGCTTATGATTTCCACCAAAATCACGTTTAATCATATATTTATAATTTGATAAGCTGGTTTCATCAATATCTAATACCAGGGCTAATTTTTTAGGTGATTTTTCTTTTTGATTTATTTCGGCTTGTTGATGAATATATTTGTGTGCTTTTTTAATAACTTGCGTTAATTCTTTTTGGTAAAGGCCTGAATCATAATAATTTTTGAGTTCATTTTTAACTAAAGTCAGATTGGGTGGATCTGCAAAAATTGGAGTGGAAAAAAGAAACGCAGTACTAAGTAGTATTAGGGTGAGTGATTTATTGAGTAAACGCGTCATTAATCTATCCATTTTTTGTTAAATGGCAGAATTATATCTTTGTTCATTTGTTTGTCAAATGAGTCCCCATAGCGACTTTCCTATTTTGATGGGTTTGTAAACTTTATGATAGGAAGAAAGCTCATTTTAGTCTATACAAAATGTATTAATGAAACTTGTTTTGAATTTAAATATAACATTAGACGACATAAGAAATATTGGTCACCGTTAAATGACATTCCCCATCTCTAACCCGTAAGGTCACACAATCTCCCACTCTAGCTTTCAATAATGCTTTCGCCAAGGGTGAAACCCAGCTTATTTTTCCTGCATTAATATCTGCTTCATCCAGACCTACAATTTTGACAGAATGAGATTCACCATCCTCATTGATGTATTGGACAGTGGCGCCAAAAAATACTTGAGTAAGACCGACTTGAAGTTTCGGATCGACTATCTGCGCACTTTCCAATCGTTTCGTCAAATAGCGAATGCGTCTGTCAATTTCACGTAAACGTTTTTTTCCATAAATGTAATCCCCGTTTTCCGATCGATCACCGTTACCCGCTGCCCAACTTACTACTTTCACAATTTCAGGCCTTTCATTACTAACTAAATTGCGTAATTCAGTCTGCAGCATTGCAAAGCCAATAGGGGTCATATAATTTTTGATGCTTGGGACCTTTAAGTCTGGACGCTCTGGTTCGATATACTCATCATCTTCTTTAGTAAAAGCCTTACTCACCACAAACTCCTATTATAATAGTTGTTAATGCCATGTTACTTTAATTATATCAATCTTTAATACAGCTACGAATTCTACTGTATCTACCTCAGTCCAGACAAAAGCAATATGCTGCCCATACGCATTACATTTATTACGCATAATAAAGTTCTAAAGATTCGGTAAATACCTCTAGGGTCAGGTCTTGCTTTTTTTATGCAAAGCAAATTTAAATTTTAGCGAGAGTATGTGATAAAATAAACTAATTGCCTAATAACATATCATAATAATATGACGAATATCGTTATCCAACTTTTTGAGAATATAAAAGTTCTTGTTTTTAAAAAAGATAACATAACTTTTTATTATAATGGATTTAATGAATTACTGAATTTAATGGAAATGGCTATTGCTCTTGATAAAGATGACAATTGTGTTTTTACTTATGTAGTTGACCATGAAACCGAAGAAACCAATAAACTGAAGTACCACGAAGGAATTAATGCTGAGTATAGTGATGAAGGGCACTATCATTTTGAAAGAAAGGATAAAGGAAAAATATCTGTTAAGGATGTTGTCCAATTATTAGACTATTTAATTGAATATAATTTATTGAATAATAGAGATAAATCTATGGTGATGAAAATGTACCGAGATAAAAAAAGTACACAAAGAAAATTAAGTGTTTTCTCTCATGTAAGCGAAAAGGATTCGGTGAGCAGCTATGTAGAAAGAGATTTATCGTATAACCCAATGTAATTAGATTTTAAAAAGACAACAGATCATGTGCGCCTCTGGATCTGATTACGTCAATCAAATTTTCTTCACTTTCTTTTTCTCGATAATATTTTTAATCCCGTACTCAACTGGGAAAGAGGTTTTGTACTCTGTCCATCCTCGGTTATAATGCCCGCTTATTTTTGTTTAAAATTGCCATTCTTATGCATTTGAAGCAATTAAAATTAGCCGGTTTTAAATCTTTTGTAGACCCCACAGTGGTTCATTTCCCAAGCCAATTGGTTGCAGTTGTGGGCCCTAATGGTTGTGGAAAATCAAATATTATTGATGCCGTACGTTGGGTTATGGGGGAAAGTTCTGCACGAAATTTGCGTGGTGAATCCATGACTGATGTTATTTTTAATGGTTCGTCCAATCGTAAATCTGTAGGACAGGCTTCTGTTGAACTGGTTTTTGATAATAGTCTTGGACGTTTGACCGGTCCTTTTTCCAGTTATGGCGAAATCGCTGTAAAGCGCGTAGTGACCCGAGATGGTGATTCTTCTTATTATCTGAATGGCAGTCGTTGTCGACGTAAAGATATTACCGATATTTTTCTTGGTACCGGAGCGGGGGCTCGCGGTTATTCAATTATTGGACAAGGCACTATTTCTCAATTAATTGAAGCCAAGCCTGAGGACTTAAGAGTTCATCTTGAAGAGGCTGCAGGTGTTTCCAAATACAAAGAGAGACGGCGTGAGACATTGCAACGGATTGAACATACACGCGAAAATCTGACGCGCATTGCAGACATTCGAGACGAGTTGGACAAACAATTGCAACGTCTAGAGCGTCAAGCTAAAGCAGCCGAACGTTATCTTACTCTCAAAGATGAAGAACGATTATGTCGTGCCGAAATTTTCGCACTCAAATGGCGAGATTTTATTGTCCAGCAAGAAGTGAAGCAGCGGCAAATACAAGAATTGGCGGTTAGTTATGAACAGCAGCAAAGTGCATTAGCCAAAGCCAATAAAGAGCGAGCTACTTTAAATGAAACACTATATGATGTGGATGAGCAAACGCAGCAAATTCAAGCGGGTTTCTATCAGTTGGGGACAGAAATTGCACGTTTGGAAGAAACCATTCAACAGCAAATGCGTGAAAAGAAACGTTTGGAGCATGACCAACAGCAAATGCAGAATGATTGGCAAGCTGCACAAGAACAACTTAAAAACGATAAAGAAGAATTACTTCATTGTCAGGGGAATGCACATCATCTAGAAAATCGACTGGAACAATTAAGGACTCAATTTAAAGAGCACGAAGCGAATTGGCAAAATGCACAACAACAGCAGGGCGAATGGGAGCTTCATTGGCAAGAAGTCCAGGCTCATGCCAGCAATCTGAAAAGAGAATTCCAAGTCACACAAGTCAAAGCACAACATTTAGAAGAGAAACATCAACACACTCTTTTAAGATTAGAAAAGCTTCAATTAGAGCAAGAAACGATTTCTATGGCGGATTTACAACAGGCTCGAAAAAACTTAGAAGAGCAGCATACTAAATTAATTGCAGATCAAGAGTTTGATGAGTTTCAACTCAAACAAAGCCAGGAGAACACAGATCAATTACGCGCAAAGCTGCAAGATATAGAACAACAGTTGCATGAGTTACAAGATAATTTTCATCGAGCGAACAGTGAACATGCTGCATTGATGGCAGCTCAGCGTGCGGCACGGCAAGGGATGCAAAACAATAAAAATCCTATTAAGGAATGGTCAGAAAAACCTAGATTGATGGATATTTTACACGTTGAACCGAAATGGCAATTTGCGTGTGAGCGAGTTCTTAATGAAGCATTACATGCATATGTTTTAGAAACGTTTGATGAGTTATGGCCGCAACGAGTAATTTGCGAACAACAAGGCGAAAATATTGTTACACTGAAGAAGAGAGCGTTTAACGCAGGGTCTTACCCACGCCTTATAGATAAAATAAAAGGGGATATCCCAGCAAATGCATGTCCTTTGGAGCATATCTATACTGCGGAACATTTTGATGAAGCGTTAAGCTGGTTGCCTGAATTGAAAGAACACGAATCCATTATAACGCCTGACGGCTTTTGGTTAGGTCAAGGATGGGTGAAATTTGTTACACCTGAGACACAGGACGAGTTAGGCTTATTGGCACGACAACAAAAAATTACCGAGTTATCTGTGATTGTTCAGGAGTTACAACAGAAGATTGACATCTTAAGAGCAGAACGCGATGAGACGCATCAACAACTGCAAAAAAGCCTAAAAGAAATTGAATTACAAAAGCTTAATGTCAATGCCAGTAATGAGGCACTAAGATCGAACAGCCTCGCTTTGAATACCAATGAACAAGCGATTATTCATGCTGAAAAACAGGCGGCTGCTTTAGAATTTGAATGTGAAGAGTTGAAGCTTATTTTAGAAGAAATAGCAGTAGAACAATGCACTATAAAGGAGGAATTGCATTCTTTAGAAGAGCAATGTCGTGACTCTGAGCAACGACAAGAACAGTGTCTGCATGAAAAGCAAGAATGGATGCACAGTTTGACATTAAAAAATAAACAGCTGGAAGAGTCTCGCGCTGTACTACATCATGCAGAGTTGGAATACGATAGAGAAAAAAATAAAATACAGCAACTGAACGAGCGCATTTTGCGAGAGCAAGAGCGGTTAAATATTTTACAGGAGCGTTTGGAAAACCTGGCACTCCTATGTTTGCAAACTGAAGGACCTGGAGAAGAGCTCAAGGAGCAACTTGCCCAACAATTGCAAAAACACAGTGAAGTAGAATTGCAATTGAATTTAAGTAGAGAACAATTATCACAGCTCAGGATGGAGCTTGAAGATTGTGAGAAAAATATTTTAAACTGTGATTTCGAGGTAAAACGGATCCAAGAACAAATAAGCCAAACTCGAATGGAAGAGCAGGCTTTAGTGGTGCGTGCAAGCTCCGTACATGAATCTCTTGATGAGTTAGGCCTGTTACCGCAAGCATTACTTGAACAAATACCAGTGGGTGTGACTCAAGTTATGCGTGAAGATGAATTAATCGCTCTTTCTGAAAAAATCAAACGCTTAGGAGCTATTAACCTTGCTGCGATTGAGGAGTTTACCGCGGAACAACAACGTAAAATGTATTTGGATGAGCAATATAATGATTTAAATCAAGCGTTGGCAACTCTTGAGACTGCCATTGAAAAAATGGACAAAGAAACCCGCTCGCGTCTGGAAAATACCTTTGAAGAGGTCAATTCGTCATTCAAAGCACTTTTTCCACGTCTGTTCGGTGGTGGAAGGGCACAGCTTGAATTGACTTGTGATAATCTGCTGGAAGCTGGTATTGTAGTAATGGCACAACCTCCAGGAAAACGAAACAGTACCATTCATTTGTTATCTGGAGGAGAGAAGGCAATGACTGCAGTGGCGTTAGTTTTTGCTATTTTTCAGTTAAATCCTTCACCTTTTTGTATGCTAGATGAAGTGGATGCACCTTTAGATGATGTAAATGTGGGGCGTTTTTGCGCTTTAGTGAAAGAGATGTCACAATTCGTACAGTTTCTTTTTATTACACATAATAAGGTAACAATGGAATTGGCGGATCATTTGATTGGGGTAACTATGCGTGAACCTGGAGTATCTCGCTTGGTTGCGGTTGATGTAACACAAGCTTTGGCTATGGAGTAAATGATGCAGGCAAATTGGAGCTTAATTCTTAATGTCCTGTTGTTAATAGGTGTTATCGTAGCAATTGGGCGCTTAATGAAAGCTAGAAGACAGAGCTTAAGTCCAGAACGTTATCAACCTGGTTCGGAAAAAACTGAAAAGAATCCTGATAACACACAAAATTATCCTGATGACATCATTGCTGTACGCAAAATCAACGCTGCAGTCATGGAGAATAAAATAAAAGTGGATGATGATTTGCAAGTATTTCAAAAACCTAATGCAAAACCATCACAACCACGTTTGCTGCCTCAGGATGATGAAGAGGAAATCAAATTAAGGATAGAGCTTGAACCCAAACCAGAACCTAAAGTAGAAGTTGAGGTTACGGCAAAAACAGATAATCCCCTTACATTGATGATTTTTTTACTGGCAAAAGAAAACAGACAATTTGCTGGATATGAATTATTACAAACCGTTTTGGCGGCTGGTCTACGTTTTGGTGAAGGTCAATTATTTCACCGTCATCAATTTCCTAATGGCCAAGGTCCAGTTTTGTGCAGCTTGGCGGCAGCAACTGCGACAGGGATTTTTGATTTGCAAAATATAGGTGCTTTTAGCGTACGCGGCCTTTGTTTATATATGCACTCTTCAAAAAATCCCGGTATTGATATTGAGCGATTTGCAGTAATGTTAGAAACAGCAAGACAATTAAGCGAAGGTTTGGATGCTCACTTACTTGATGATCAGCGTCAGCTGCTGACTGAGGAGCGTATTGCTCGTTATCATCGTCTGTTGCAAATTAATCAATCTCATATAGAGTCTGCTGCTGTATAAATAATCGATATTGCCTGGGTGAAGCGCCGCAGCGGAACCCGGTTTCAGGAAATGAATACTTCTTAATCCCCGGGTTCCGCTGCGCTTCATTCAGGCTACAGTTTTTGTCATTCCGGGCTTCTTAAAAAATTGATTTTCTCTCCCTACTTGTTTGCAAGGGTATAGCAATAAGAGTTAGAGCGCTTTTACTATGCTACCCCTTGAACTCTATACTCAAGTGTTAGTACACTAGACTTTTGGCCATGTCTTAATACTATGAACCTAAATACTGTTGCTGCATTACTTGCCCAACCATGTCAGATCAATGCCGAACTTACTGGTATTTGTACTGATAGCCGTGAACTCAAGCCAGGCAGTTTGTTTATTGCCATACGCGGTGAACGCTTTGATGGGCATGATTTTATTAAGGAAGCGGAAACGCGGGGTGCAGTAGCGGCGATAGTGAGTCATGCTGTAAATGAAGTACACATACCACAATTTATTGTTTCGGATCCGATACAAGCGTTGGCCAAAATAGCAGCTGCGCATCGACAAAATATACATTGTCCTGTCATCGCATTAACTGGATCCAATGGAAAAACCACAACCAAAGAAATGATTGCTGCTATTTTACCGCCTCCTTCCCATGCGACCAAAGGAAATTTAAATAATCATATTGGCGCTCCATTAAGCATTTTACAGCTGAATAGTAAACACCGTTATGCAGTTTTTGAGTTGGGTGCAAATCATCCAGGCGAAATCGCGCATACTGTGGCGATTGTTCATCCTGATGTGACCTTAATTAATAATATTGCTCCAGCGCATGTTGAAGGTTTTGGTTCTATAGATGGTGTCGCTCGTGCTAAAGGAGAAATACATCAAGGTTTATCTCTTGCTGGTGTTGCAGTGGTCAATGATGATGATGCTTATGCTCATTTTTGGGATGAGTTGTTGATTGATAAAAAGGTTCTTCGCTTTTCTTTAGAGCATGTGGCTGATATTTATGCTCAAGATGTGACGCTGGATGCTAATGGCTGTGGCCAGTTTTCTTTAATCGTACCTAATGGGCAAGTGGATATCCATTTAAAGGTTCCTGGCTTACACAATGTTCGCAATGCCTTGGCTGCTGCGGCGTGTTGCCATGCTGTAGGCATTTCCATAAAAGAAATTCAACATGGGCTAAGTTGCTTTGGCGGTGTTAAAGGACGTTTAACCGTTCTTGAGGGAAAAAATAAATCTATTGTGATCGATGATACGTACAACGCAAATTTACGCTCTGTTTTAGCTGCTTTAGAAGTATTGGCAGAACGCCCTGGGAAAAAGATCTTTGTTTTTGGGGATATGGGTGAGTTGGGTATTTGGGCGACCCAGCACCATCAGGAAGTTGGATTTGCCGCGCGCCGCTTGGGGATCGATCAATTACTTAGCTGTGGTTCCAATAGTAAATTGGCTGCCGAGTCATTTGGTGTTGGTGGTGAGCATTTTACTAGCCAAGAACAACTGGTGCAAAACCTGGTGGAAAAGTTATCACCGGATACTGTTGTTTTGGTAAAAGGATCTCGATCCAGTGCAATGGAAAAAATTGTGCACCAACTGATATAAACTGAATGGAGCCCCAGCGTGTCTAATCTAAATGGCAATCAATAATCCCGAATTAAGAGCCAAAAGAAATTTTTTTGTATGATGCTGAATGGTGTATTGATTTATGGTATGCTTGGCCGCTTTTTTGGCCCATTATCCTGTTGGGCATTATTTAAAACAAACCCATAAGTGTGGGGTAAACAAGAGGAACAATTATGCTCTACTGGCTAACGCAGCTATTTCAAGGGCAATATCATGCGTTAAGAGTTTTTCAATATCTAACTTTCAGATCCATTTTGGCTTCATTGACCGCACTTCTTGTAGGGTTACTCTGTGGTCCGATGATGATTCGCTGGTTGCGAGGTTTGCAGATTGGCCAGATGGTACGAGATGATGGTCCTCAAACCCATTTATCCAAAGCAGGAACCCCAACTATGGGAGGGGTCTTAATCTTATTAGCAATCACTGTGAGTTGTTTGCTTTGGGGGGATTTACAACAGTCCAGTTTATGGCTAGTTCTTCTGGTTACGCTTGCAAATGGGATAGTGGGTTGGGTCGATGATTACCGCAAACTGGTATTAAAGAACAGTAAAGGATTGCCTGCCCGGTGGAAATATTTTTGGCAATCAGTCATTGCGCTTATTGCTGTAATTTATTTATACATGCATGCTACTTTACCTGTTCACACCCAGTTAACTGTACCTTTTTTTAAATCCCTGACCATTGGTTTAGGTATTTTATTTCCTGTTTTGGGCTATTTTGTAATTGTCGGAAGTTCCAATGCAGTAAATTTGACGGATGGATTAGATGGCTTGGCTATTATGCCTATAGTCATGGTTGCTGGTGCTTTAGGTATTTTTGCTTATGCTTCCAGTAACGCGGTCTATGCACCTTATTTGGGGATTCCTTATGTTCCCAATACAGGGGAGCTCACGATCTTTTGTTCTTCGATTGTTGGCGCTGGCCTTGGCTTTCTTTGGTACAATAGCTATCCAGCACAGTTGTTTATGGGCGATGTGGGATCTTTAGCTTTAGGGGCTGCTTTAGGCATTGTCGCTGTGGTTATCAGAGAAGAATTGGTTTTATTAATGATGGGTGGTTTATTCGTCATTGAGACAATTTCTGTTATTCTGCAGGTAGGTTATTTTAAATACACTCATGGTAAACGATTATTCCGAATGGCACCTTTACATCACCATTTCGAATTAAAAGGATGGTCAGAACCTAAAATAATTGTCAGATTCTGGATTATTACTGTTGTTTTTGTGTTATGCGGATTAGCTACTTTAAAACTTCGATAAAAAGGTGCACTCATGAATCCTCCTTTGTATTTAGTTGCAGGTTTGGGTAAAACTGGGGTATCGGTAGGACGATATTTACATAGTAAAAATAAACCCTTTATTGCTTTTGATACACGCGCACAAGCTCAGAGTGTCACTGAATTTACAAAGGAATTTCCTAATGTTCGTGTTTATACCCAGCACATTCCTGATGAAGTAATAGGCCAATTGTCTGATATCATTGCAAGCCCAGGCTTACCTTTGGATACCCCTTTTTTAAAAAAGGCAATGCAAATGGGTGTTGCTGTATATGGGGATATAGAGTGTTTGGCTCGAGAGATTCATGCTCCGGTGATCGCAATTACAGGAACTAATGGAAAATCAACCGTTACTACTTTAGTAGGAGAAATGGCGAAGGCAGCAGGATATAAAGTTGCTGTGGCTGGAAATATAGGAACACCAGTTCTTGATATGCTGCACGATGAGCATCAGTATGATTTATGGGTTTTGGAGTTATCCAGTTTTCAATTGGATTTAACTTATTCTTTAACTCCAATTGTTGCGACCATTCTCAATGTGACTCCCGATCATTTGGACAGACATCATACTATGGAGGAATATGTCCAAGCCAAACAACGAATATATGATGAAGCACAGATTGCATTATTTAATCGCGATGATTCTTATACTATTCCAACTGCTGAAGTCAATCGTATTTCCTTTGGTATGGATGCTCCGGAAAAAAACAATTGGGGGTTGATCACGCAAAATGATAACATATACTTGGCAAAGGGAAATACTTGCATTTTGCCCGTTGAGTCCATATTGATCAAAGGAGTTCATAATTGGCTTAATGCTCTTGCTGCAGCTGCTTTAGCTGATGCTGCAGGTATTCCACAACAACACATTGTAAGTATATTGACTTCTTTCACGGGCTTACCGCATCGTTGCCAATGGGTGCGAACTCTTGATGGCGTTGATTGGATTAATGATTCTAAAGGGACGAATATTGGTGCAACGATTTCTGCAATTAATGGAATAGGAGGTTCTATGCAAGGAAAAATTGTACTTATTGCAGGTGGGCAAGGAAAGGGGGCTGATTTTAGTGAGTTGGTTCATCCTATAGCTGATTATGTAAGATCCATTGTTTTAATTGGTGAAGATGCTGATAAGATAGAAGCTGCATTAGCGAATGTGGTACCCATAGCGCGCGCTTCTTCATTGGATAATGCAGTAGTTGTAGCGAAGTCACAGGCAAAACCAGGCGATGTTGTTTTATTGTCTCCAGCATGCGCCAGTTTGGATATGTTCCGTGATTTTAATCATCGCGGCGAATCATTTGCTTCTTTAGTGAATGGATTGTAAACGATGCGGCCAAGACATGTGAATCAAAGGGGCAAACCTGTCAGCAGACCTATTTCCCTTTATGATAAATGGTTAATTAGTGTGGTCATCGGTTTGCTTATTATCGGACTAATGATGGTGGCTTCAAGTTCGGTCATGATCTCTACCAAATACTTTCACCAACCATTTCATTTCTTAATTCGTCAAGCATGTTATTTATTTGCAGGTTTAATGATTGCCCTTGTTGTGATCAGGACAGATAGCAGTATTTGGCAGCGTATCAGTATGCCGATGTTGTTAATTTGTGTGTTGATGTTGCTTATTGTATTAATTCCAGGAATAGGTCGGGCAGTCAATGGAAGCCGGCGATGGTTAGCCTTGGGGCCAATAGGTATCCAAGTATCTGAATTGGCCAAGCTCACGATGATTTTTTATCTTTCGGGTTATTTGGTACGTCAACAAGAGGCGGTTAGCAATAGTATTTTGGGCTTTATTAAGCCTATGGTGATTTTAGGCGTTGTATCCTTTTTGTTATTACTTGAGCCCGATTTTGGGGCTACGGTAGTGATTTCAGGTACTGTTATGGCCATGCTGTTTTTAGCTGGTGTAAAATTACGCTATTATATAGGATTAATGATTGTAGTCATGGGCGCGCTGGCCTTTTTGGCGGTTTCATCCCCTTATCGGGTTGCCCGTTTGACTGCATTTTTAGATCCATGGGCTGATCAGTATAATAGTGGATATCAGCTGACTCAATCCTTGATTGCATTTGGTCGAGGAGGATGGTTTGGGTCAGGTTTGGGAGAAAGTATTCAGAAATTGCTCTATTTACCAGAAGCTCATACTGACTTTTTATTTGCTGTATTGGCAGAAGAATTAGGTCTGGTAGGTATTTTAATGGTCATGACTCTATACAGTATATTGGTTATTAGAGGCTTGATTATTGCGTATAATGCTTATACACAAGAGAGGCTATTTGCCTCATATACTGCTTATGGTTTGACATTTTGGTTGGGATTACAAGCTGCTATAAACATGGGGGTTAACTCGGGTTTATTACCGACAAAAGGATTAACTTTACCTTTAATGAGTTATGGTGGCGCAAGTATGGTTATCAATTGTGTTGTAATTGCGTTATTATTGCGCATTGATCATGAAAATCGTTGGCAGGCTCTGGGATTAGGGCCTCTGTCAGCATAAGGGGGCATTTGTGGGTAATTCAGGACAATTTATATCTTCAAGGATGGGCTGTGTAGAACAAATACATTTTGTTGGAATTGGTGGTGTAGGCATGTGTGGTATTGCTGAAGTATTACACTACCAAGGGTACCGTATTACAGGTTCTGATTTAGGTGAAGGCAGTACGGTACAAAGGTTAAAATCTTTAGGAATCCCTGTTTATATGGGACATAAAGCAGAACATATAAAAGGTGCTGATGTTGTAGTTCGTTCTTCAGCAGTTGGTATGAATAATCCCGAAATTGTGGCTGCTCGCGAACAAATGATTCCAGTAATTCCACGAGCAGCGATGCTTGCTGAACTCATGCGCTTTCGTCATGGCATTGCCGTAGCTGGGACCCATGGTAAAACGACAACAACAAGTCTGGTAAGTAGTCTTTTGGCTGAAGGGGGGTTAGATCCAAGTTTTGTGATCGGCGGTAAATTGAATAGTTTGGGTGTTAATGCCCAACTTGGCCAATCCCCTTATTTTGTTGTTGAGGCTGATGAAAGTGATGCGTCATTTTTATTCTTAAAACCTATGATGGCTATAGTGACCAATATTGATGCAGATCATATGGATAACTATGAGAATGATTTTGATAAATTAAGAACAACTTTTCTTGAGTTTTTACACCATTTGCCTTTTTATGGTTTGGCAGTGGTATGTATTGATGACTCAGAGGTGCGCAAGATCCTGCCAGCGATTGAAAGACCTACATTAACTTACGGGTTTGCGGAGGAGGCTCATTACCGGGCAACTAATTGGACGCAAAATGAACTAATTAGTGAATTTACGGTAGTACGTCCCGTACCGTATTCCTCATTAAACATTCAATTTCAATACCCAGGCCGTCACAATGTGTTAAATGCTCTGGCTTCTATTGCGATTGCGACACAATTAGGTGTAGATGATGCTTCGATTATACGTGCCTTGGCAAAATTCCAAGGGGTAGGTCGTCGCTTTCAAATGTTGGGCGAGAAACAATTTGAGCATGGTTCGGCTCTTATTGTCGATGATTACGGGCATCATCCTCAGGAAATTCTCTCAACCATCGATGCGTTTCGCCATGTTTGGCCAAATAAACGTCTTGTCCACGTCTTTCAACCGCATCGATATACAAGAACCCAATCCTTACAAGATCAATTTGTTGATGTGTTAAGTCTTGCCGATGAATTGTTTTTGTTTGATATTTACTCTGCAGGAGAACCTGAAATTCCAGGGATAACCAGTGAGAGTCTGGCGCAAAAAATTAGAGATAAAGATAAGAAAGTAACCCTTGTAAACGAACAATCGCTTAAAGCAAAGTTGAATCAGTTGATTAAAGATGGCGATGTGATTTTGATGCAAGGTGCCGGGAGTATTGGTCAAATTGCTGTGAACCTGATGAAAGAAATGTGAGGGCAACATGAGTCCAACTGAGAACGATTGTGGTCTTGTAGCTGAACTTCAAGGCAGTTTGCTCTATAACGAGCCTTTGGCGGAATATACAACCTGGCGTGTCGGAGGGCCTGCTGCCAGACTATATAAGCCCAAAAATATCCCTGATCTTGCTTTATTTCTTCGTCAGCTGCCTGAAACAGAATCTTTATTGTGGTTGGGATTGGGCTCCAATTCTTTGATTCGCGATAATGGATTTTCAGGAACCGTGATTCTTACTCAAGGATGCCTAAAAGAAATGACTCTCTTAGACATGCAGACTGTTAAAGTCGAAGCTGGGGTATCTTGTGCGAGTATGGCTCGTTTTTGTGCACGCAATAATTTGTCTGGTGGTGAGTTTTGGGCTGGAATCCCAGGAACCATGGGAGGAGCATTGCGAATGAATGCCGGTTGTCATGGTGGTGAAACCTGGCAGTTTGTAGTCGAACTGCAGACCATGACTCGCAATGGTGAAATAAGAATTCGTAAACCTGAGGAATATGAGGTAGCGTATCGACATGTTTCGGGACCTCCTAATGAGTGGTTTATTTCAGCCACCTTTAAACTAAATCCCGGCGATAAAGAAACGTCATTACAGGTAATAAAAGAGTTGCTGGCTCATCGGGCAAATACACAACCAACGAATGAATACAATTGTGGGTCAGTGTTTCGAAATCCTCCAGGAAATTTTGCAGCTCGGCTTATTGAATCTTGTGGATTAAAAGGTTTCAATATCGGAGGTGCAATGGTTTCTCAGAAGCATGCTAATTTTATTATCAATCATCAAGGCTCAGCAACTGCTGCAGATATTGAAGCATTGATACATTTAGTACAAACTAAAGTTCGTGAGCAGACAACAATTGAGTTGATGCGCGAAGTTCATATAATCGGAGACCGTTAATGTCCAAGCTTCTCAATCTAGTTCTGCTTTATGGTGGAAAATCAGGAGAACATGAAATTTCATTAATTTCAGCTGCTTCTGTTCTTGCACATTTAGATGCGAAACAATATAACATTATCCCTGTAGCAATGGATAAAGATGGATTATTTCATCTTCACCAATATCAGGATTTACTCGCTTACAAAGAAAAACTTCCAGTAGTCACAGAACATTCAAAACCGATGGCGAGTTTATTTATTGATGGACGTTTATCTGTTGATGCTGATGTGGTTTTTCCCGTAGTCCACGGTCCTTTATATGAAGATGGATGTTTGCAAGGAATGCTGGAATTATCAGGTGTTGCGTATGTTGGTTGTGATGTACTTTCGTCCTCTATTGGAATGGATAAAGATATGGCAAGACGCATCGTGTGCGTCGATGGTTTAAAATCAGCGAACTACAAGCTTTTGTCATGGCATACCCCGGCAACTGAAAGACAACGTTTTTGCCAAGAAGTTGCAGAAGAATTTGGCTGGCCTTTATTTGTTAAACCTTGTGCAATGGGTTCCAGTGTAGGCATACATAAAGCAAAAAATATGGCTGAATTGTTAGTAGCAGTCGATGATGCGTTACGTTATGACGAAGAGATTTTGATTGAATCATTTATTCCTGGACGAGAAATTGAGTTGTCAGTATTGGAGGGTGTTGTACCTGCTGGAGAGCCAAGAGTCAGCATTGCTGGTGAAATACACGTTAATCATCCTGATGGTTTTTATTCTTATTCAGCAAAATACCTAGAGAGTGGACAAACAGATCTGATTATACCCGCTCCTTTAAGTCAGACTTTGTATGAGCAATTAAAAAAGGCTGCTGCAGATATTTTTATCCGATTAAAATGCAAGGGTATGGCACGTGTTGACTTTTTTGTTAATGACAAAACCGAAACGATTTACTTTAATGAGGTAAATACTTTGCCTGGTTTTACTTCGATTAGTATGTATCCCAAATTATGGCAGGCAAGTGGTTTATCTTATCCTGAATTACTGGACGAGTTGATCCGTATTGCGACGGTACATCAGAATTGCCGGCGACATTTAGTAACCAATTATCTGTGAACACCATGAATAAAAATAGGGATGTTGATTCCGGGAATTTGCGATATATCTGTTGGTTATTGGTATTAAGTTTAAGCGCCATATTTTTAGCTTGTCGATTAGGCTATTATTATGTGTCCGATGCGGGGCGGTTTCCTGTCACCACAATTAAAGTTGCTGCAAATTATGAGCATGTGACCCATAAGGAATTGGAAAGTGTATTATCAAAATACTTGAGTAATAGCTTTTTTACTTTATCGGTAAGGGCATTAGAGAGTGAATTAAATGAGCTGAGCTGGATCGACACGGCTACTGTGGAGCGGGTTTGGCCAGATACCTTGAAAATAAGGCTCGTTGAAAAAAAACCAGTTGCGATTTGGGATAATGCTCTGATGACTGAGGATGGCAGATTATTTAATGAAGGTGCTGTTCCAGAAGGTCTAAACTTACCGCGATTAAAAGGACCACTATCTCAACAAGCGGAAGTCTTACAAGTTTACGAAAAATTGAGTAAGATATTATCAATGTATGGTTTAAACGCCACTGGACTGTATCTAAGAGAAAACCAATCTTGGGTATTACTTTTAGGCAATGGTATAAAAATATATTTAGGAAAGAAAGAGTTAGAAGAACGATTGCTGCGTTTTTGTAAAGCATATCCTGCAGTATTTGCAGAGAAAATTGAGCAATTGTCTAGCGTGGACCTGCGTTATCCACGTGGTATGGCGGTGCAGTGGAAACAACAAACGGAACGATAATGGCAAAAAAAATAGAAAAAGATATTATCACTGGATTGGATATAGGAACTTCAAAAGTAATTGCATTAATTGGAGAAGTTACCTCTGACGGTGCAATAGAAATTATCGGAATAGGTCGTCATCCCTCTCGTGGTTTAAAACGCGGTGTTGTGGTTGATATAGAGGCCACCGTGAACTCTATCCAACGCGCTGTTCAGGAAGCTGAGCTTATGGCTGGATGTGAGGTAAGAACTGTTTATGCAGGCATTGCTGGTAGTCATATTCGCAGCTTAAATTCACATGGTATTGTTGCCATTCGCGATAAAGAAGTTTCGCAGGCTGATGTAGAACGTGTAATTGATGCTGCAAAAGCAGTAGCAATTCCTGCTGATCAAAAAATTCTGCATGTTTTACCTCAGGAATTTATCATCGATCAACAAGGTAGCATTCGTGAACCTATAGGAATGGCCGGAGTACGGCTTGAGTCGCGTGTACATATTGTCACCGGTTCAGTAAGTGCTGCACAAAATATAGTTAAATGTGTACGTCGCTGCGGTTTAGAAGTCAATGACATCATTCTTGAACAACTCGCTTCAAGTCATGCAGTTTTGACCGAAGATGAGAAAGATCTGGGTGTTTGCCTAATTGATATTGGCGGTGGAACCACAGATATTGCGATATTTTGTGAAGGTGCAATTCAGCATACAGCCGTAATTCCTATTGCAGGAGATCAAGTGACCAATGACATCGCTATGGCTTTACGCACACCTACAAAAGCGGCAGAATCCATTAAACTGAATCATGCGGTAGCATTAACCGAATTAGCCAATTCAGATCAGATGCTGGAAGTGACCAGTGTTAATGATAGACCAGGAAGAAAAATATCAGCTAAAGCCTTATCAGATGTGGTCGCGGCGCGATATGAAGAGCTATTTACTTTAGTGCGTAACGAATTACGACGCAGCGGATTTGAGGATAGAATGGCTGCAGGCATTGTTCTGACTGGTGGTGCTGCCAATGTGAGAGGAGGTATTGAACTTGCAGAACTTTGCTTTGAAATGCCAGTAAGAAAAGGTTGTGCTCATCATGTTTCTGGATTGGCTGAAGCAACTGAAAATCCTTCATTTGCTACAGGCGTAGGATTATTGTTGCAAGGTTATCAACAACAGTATGAATCAAACTACAATGTACCTAAAATGAATGATAATACCCAGAGTTTGTGGGCACGTATGAAAGAATGGTTCCAAGGTAATTTTTAGGTTACAAACAACGTTTAAAAATGAAAACTGGTAATCGATTCGACTAAAAGTTTACTGCCGGTTTTTTTTAAAAGATTAAACATATGAGGGGAGCAGGGTTATGTTTGAATTAATGGAAGGCCAACACCATAGTAATAATGCAGTGATTAAGGTAGTTGGTGTTGGCGGTGGTGGTGGTAATGCCGTCGAGCATATGGTTGCAGAAAATATTGATGGAGTTGAATTTATCTGTGCTAATACTGATGCGCAGGCATTAAGAGGCTCAAATGCGAAAATACACATTCAACTGGGTGATGAGCTAACCAAAGGCTTAGGTGCTGGTGCAAATCCACAAATAGGCCGTGAAGCAGCAGAAGAAGACAGAGACCATATTCGCGAAATCTTAAGCGGTGCGGATATGGTGTTCATTACGGCAGGGATGGGTGGTGGAACCGGAACTGGTGCTGCGCCTGTGTTTGCGGAAATTGCCAAAGAACTAGGCATTCTAACCGTTGCTGTTGTTACCAAGCCATTCTCATTTGAGGGCAAACAACGGGCGTTAGCAGCTGAGGAAGGAATTCGTCGTTTAGCAGAACATGTTGATTCATTGATCACAATTCCTAACAATAAATTACTCAGCGTTTTAGGAAAAAACATTAGTCTTCTTAATGCATTCAAGGCAGCAAATAATGTGTTACTGGGTGCAGTTAAAGGTATCTCTGATTTAATTACCCGCCCAGGTTTGATCAACGTAGATTTTGCAGACGTGCGTACTGTAATGTCAGAAATGGGTATGGCGATGATGGGTACAGGTAGCGCTGTAGGTGAACAAAGAGCGCGTCAAGCTGCTGAAGCTGCAATTGCTTCTCCTTTATTGGAGGATGTGAATTTTTCAGGTGCTCGTGGAATCCTCGTCAATATTACCGCCGGCCTTGATATGTCAATTGGTGAGTTTGAGGAAGTAGGGGATGTCGTCAAAGAGTTTATTTCTGATGATGCAACTGTAGTAGTAGGAACAGTAATCGATCCAGAAATGACTGATGAAATGCGTGTAACCGTTATTGTGACAGGTCTTGGGGATGGAAGACAACGTCATCAGCAAGCACAACCACAACACGCTCATCGAGCACGTTTGATTGAAACAACTCGTAGTGATGGCTCTTTGGATTATCAGCAGTTAGAAAGACCTGCTCTTGTTCGTAAACAAGCTCAAGCCAGTATGTCCTCTGTTACAAAACAAAATGGTGAGAGTATTCCAGATGTGGATTATCTTGATATTCCTGCATTTTTACGCCGACAAGAAGAGGTATAGATAATCTGCTCCTTCCTCTACAAAGTTGCAGAGGAAGGGGAATTTAAATTTTTGATACAAAAATAATTAGACTAAATATTAAAATATTGATACGATCACGAAGTTTTGCGTGCAAAGTAAAAAATAAAACATGATGAGGAACAAGGTGAGCACCGAATGACACAACAAAGAACTCCTAAAAAGGTGATCCAGGCAACTGGTGTTGGATTGCATTCCGGTGAAAAAGTGCTTTTAACATTGAGACCTGCTCCTGTGAATACAGGCATAGTTTTTAGAAGAGTAGATCTTTCACCTGTAGTAGAAATACCCGCTTCTTATGAGAATGTGGGGGACACTATGTTATGTACCACGTTACACCATGGGCCCGTTAAAATTGCAACCGTGGAGCATTTGCTCTCTGCTTTGGCAGGGTTGGGTATTGATAATGCGTACATTGATGTAAATGCTCCAGAGTTACCCATTATGGATGGTAGCGCGGCTCCTTTTGTTTTCCTGATTCAATCAGCGGGCATACGTGAGCAAAATGCACCCAAAAAGTACATACGTATTCTTAAGCCTATTCGTGTAGAAGATAATGGGAAATTTGTTCAATTTTATCCTTATAATGGGTATAAAATTACCTTTACCATTGATTTTGACCACCCTGCATTTAATGATAAACCTCAAACAGTAAGTTTTGACTTTTCTACAACTTCTTATGTCAAAGAGGTTTGCCGAGCACGTACCTTTGGATTTCTCTCCGATTATGAAAAATTAAGAGAATGCGATTTGGCAAAAGGGGGAAGCTTGGATAACGCCATAGTTGTTGATGACTATCGTGTTCTCAACGATGATGGGCTTCGCTTTGAATCAGAATTTGTTTCTCATAAAGTATTGGATGCAATTGGGGATCTGTATCTGTTAGGTTCTAGTTTGATTGGTGCATTCGAAGGTTATAAGTCAGGACATGAATTAAATAACAGATTATTACGTGAATTAATGGTAAGACAAGACGCTTGGGAATATACTTATTTTGATACAGAAGAATATCTCCCTGCAATGCAAACTGAGTTTTATCCTGTCGAAGCGTAGGAATGTAGCCTGGGAGTAACCTGTCTCTTGTTCACATGGCTTTTCGCTAAATGTGCAAAAGTGTAAGGTGAAGACGAATCATGCCCCAGGAATATCCCGGCCGCACAAATTTCTGGTTATGATTTTTGTCTCCGCCTGCTTGGTTTATTTAGATTCTTCGTGAATTAACATAAATGATTAGCAAAGGAGAGTTGTGGCATGAAACTTAATAGTAGCCTTTTTGCTTTTGCCCTGTTATGCAGCTCCGCAATATATTCTGCAAACACTGACCCTCAAAAAACAACAGAACAAGCACTTCATTTGAATTGGTTGGATACCAGTATTTCACCGAGTAAGAATTTTTATTCTTATGCAGTCGGTAACTGGCAAAAAAACAACCCAATTCCTCCTGATTATTCAAGCTGGGGAAGCTTTAATCTTATCAATGAAAAAGTTCAAGATATTATTCACCAAATGCTAATCAATGCATCAAAAAATACCAACGCAAAACCAGGTAGCATAGAACAAAAAGTAGGTGATTTTTATTACAGCGGCATGGATGAAACCAGTATCAATCAACTGGGAATTAAGCCATTACAGCCTGAATTTGATCGTATTAATGACTTAAAAAATTTAACGGATTTACAAAGTGAAATAGCACATCTGCATCAAATAGGGGTGGGTGTATTCTTTAATTTTGGAAGCATGCAAGATTTTAAAAATAGTGAAGAGATGATCGCTGCTGCCATGCAGGGTGGATTAGGTTTACCTGATCGTGATTATTATCTAAAAGATGATGCTAAATTTAAACAAATTCGTGAGGCTTATGTTAATCACATCGCCAAAATGTTTGAGTTATTAGGTGATTCCCCTGATAAAGCAGCAGCTGAAGCAAATACAGTAATGAAATTAGAAACACAAATGGCCAAGGTTTCTCTGTCTCAAGTAGAGCAACGTGATCCCCATGCGATATATCATATTATGGATAAAGCTCAACTTGCCCAAGTGACTCCCAATTTTTCTTGGCCTGCATATTTTTCAGCAATGGGTCAAGCACAAATAAAAAGTATGAATTTAGCAATGCCCGGTTTTTTTAAGGACATGAATAAACAATTAAAAACTGTTCCCTTAGAAGATTGGAAAACATATTTGCGTTGGCATTTAATTGATGCTTTTGCTTCGTACTTATCTAAACCTTTTGTCGATCAAAATTTTAAAATGGTAGCAGTCTTGACTGGTGCTGAGAAAATATTACCTCGATGGAAACGGGTTGTTGGTACAGAAAATGGTGCTTTAGGTTTTGCCATTGGTAAAATGTATGTGGATCGCTATTTCTCTCCAGAAGATAAAAAACAAGCTTTGGAGATACTCAAAAATATTCGCGCAGTTTTGCGTGAAGACATCAATACTTTATCATGGATGACCCCTGCTACACGTAAGGCTGCATTGAAGAAACTTGACATGATGGAAGAGCGGGTTGGTTACCCTTCCAAGTGGTGGGATTATTCCAAATTGATAGTTAATCGAGGACCATACGTATTAAATGTAATTCGAGCCAATGAATTTTTAACCCAACGAGATCTTAATAAAATTGGCAAACCTATAGATAGAACTGAATGGGTCATGACACCACAAACGATTAATGCATATTATGATCCCTCAATGAATAATTTAAATATTCCAGCGGGCATTCTTCAACCGCCATTTTTTGATCCAAATGCACCTGCTGCTTTGAATTATGGTGCAATTGGCTTTGTAATGGGGCATGAAATGACTCATGGGTTTGATGATCAAGGTGCACAATTTGATGGTCATGGCAATTTAAAAAATTGGTGGACACCAAGTGATTTAGAAAAATTCAAGACAGCAACACAGTGTATTGTGAATCAATTTTCACAATACACTGTAGATGATGGTTTGCATGTACAAGGAAAATTGGTTGTAGGAGAGGCAACTGCTGATTTGGGAGGTATCACTCTTGCTTATAGAGCCTTCCAGCATTCTGACGCATATAAAAATGCACCTACAATTGATGGTCTGACACCGGAGCAGCAATTTTTTATAGCGACAGCACATGTTTGGGCAATGAACATTCGACCACAACAATTACGTAATCAGGTAACGACTGATCCGCATCCTCCAGCTCAATATCGAGTAAATGGGAGCTTGGCTAATATTCCCCAATTTCAGGAGGCGTTCCATATTCCGAATGACAGTCCTATGGTAAATAAAAATCGTTGTGTGATCTGGTAATTAAGTGCTCATCCTGAATATTCAGGATTGAGCTGGGACAATTTGTATTGAATTGAAAAATGAAATAATTAAATTGCTTCCATTGTGAGCATTTGTTAGACTATCTGCGCCGTTTATTTATGATCACAATCGTGGAGATAATAATGACTAAAGAAGAAATGATCTGCCGTATTGTACGTTATGTAACCGAAAGACCAAGTACTAAAAAAGCATGTTGCGGATGAGCAATTTATCCGCTCTGCTTGATTATAAAAATAAAGCAGTAATAAACCATTTTTGCCATCATCATCCTGAGTTTTCTGAACAAGAAAGCCAGGTATTATTTACGGATTTATTGTCTTGGATGTGGTTAAATGCACAAAGGGCAAAACAGGGTAAAAAAACCTATCTTTTTGGCCCATTGCTTATTCTTGATGGGCTATGGCATTCTTTTATTCTCCATACACGAGATTATGTTGATTTTTCAATACGTTACTTTGATACTTATTTTCATCATGATGTTCAACCTGTTGGGCAAGAACATGTGATGGAAGAGGATGAATTGAATGACTACTTGCAAGATTGTTTTACTTATCTTGGCTCAGAATGGGTAGAGCGCCGTTTTGCAATAGCGCTCAATTGAAATGAATCGCTAATTTTTTCCGTAAATTATTGTGTGTGGGCACTAGAAGGCATCTTAATAGGGTGTAGGATCTCTCAGACTAGGCCATAGCTGCCAAGCTATAACGCGGATGTTGTCATTTCTGTGCAGGCAGGAATCCATCCATGAGCCACTATAAAAATGGATCTGCGTGGGATGACAGAGTCACTTGTGAATTGAGAATGTAAGGCTTTTTGATTTTATGTCATGTATTAGATGCGTTTTACCCTACCTGCTTGCTTTCATTATCACCGTCAGCCAAATGCAACAATGCTTTTTGTAATGGTTCATACGTGCAACTTTGACTTTCGCTAATTATGATCGCTTTAGCTTTTTCTGATAATTCGTGTTTTTGAAGGGGACGTGATTTTTCATATTGAATTTGAGGTTCAATAACAGTCACTTTAATTGAAGAAAGTTGATACATACCTGCTTCTTTACGTAATTTATCACGCAGTTCCGGAATCGCATAACGTAGTTGCGATGCCCAGGCGGCATCAGTAGTTGTTAATAACAAACAACCCTTATTAAAACTTCCTACCTGGCATTCGTTGACTAAAGCTTCAGGAAGCATAAGCTTGATTTTATTCGTAAGCTCTTCCAATTGAACAGAGCGTTGACATAGGTCAGTAAGCTGTTTATTAAGGCAACGACTGATTGAGCGCATTTTTCGATTCTAAAAAATTAAGAGAGTTAGTATATACTTCATACGAAGTATAGAATAGCAAATTCGAGCTAAATGCAATATTATAATTTTTTAGTAAACAATTCAAAATAATAGGTGAATCAATGTTTGAGAAGCCATACGACAGTAATGTTATTTTTTTTACTCGAATGCATTGGATAATATTTCTTTGGCCAGTTCTCGCTTTATGTGCTGCTTTGGCGATTGTTTTTTATGCTGCAGAAATAGATATCTTACAAAAAATTGGCTACGGCCTGGCTGCTGTAGCTTTACTATGGATTGGAATGACTTGGATGACCTATTATTTTTCTTCAGTCACGATCAAGAAAAATCATGTTATTATTCGTACTGGAGTTGTTGTAAGGCAAACGATCGATATTCCATTAAGCAAGATTGAAGCAATCGATATTCGTCAATCGCTTTTGGGCAGCATGTTGAGCTATGGGATGATATGCATTACCGGAACTGGTGGTACACGTCGCATTATTAATTTTTTGCATCACCCGTTGACTTGTAGGCGGTACATTGAGCAACTTTTGGGTGAGTTGAATCGGAATGATTAGCCTTTTATATTTTTGAGTGAAGAGGAATTAAAATATTATGGAGTAGGGCCAACGCAGTGGAACCTGGGTTTCTTGAGGTGGTTTTCCCTTGTTATGGCCTAAAAATTTGCACAAAATTTTTCATAGCACGTACTGCGCTTTATGCCTGAGAGATTTATAGAATTTTTAAGGCTATGCCTTCCCCCAATCTGATATCATTTCATAAAATTAAATTCTCGCTAGAAGTTCTGCTTTAGTTTTTTCATCAACAAAAGCAGCTTCTATAGCCATACGTGTAATTTTGTTCATTGTCTCATCACTGTAGCTATAAGATTTTTGTACACGTTGATATTCTCGACCTAACGTGGTACTCATAAATGGCGGATCATCTGAACTGATGCTGATCTTAATACCTGTGTCATAAAATTTAGGCAAAGGATGTTCATTCATATCTTTAAACAAGCCCAAAAAGATATTGCTTGAAGGACACACCTCTAAAGTAATCCCTCGCTCTTTTACCATGTCCATAGTTTCTGGCGAATAAATTGCATTAACCCCATGACCTATACGTTGAATTGGTAAATTCTCCATAGCCTCTACCATTCCGCTTGCAGGAGCAAATTCACCTGCATGGACAGTACATTGTAAACCCGCGTCGGCTGCGATACGGTATGCTTTACTGAAAAGTTTCGGAGGAAACTTTGCTTCATCACCGCCTAAACCAAAGCCTGTGACACATGGAAATCTATCTTTATGAGCTTGTTGTGCCACATGCTCTACTGCTTGGACACCAAAATGGCGAACTGCAGTAATGATAATACGTCCTACTATATTAAATTGCTCTTTGGCATCGTCAATTGCTTGTTGAATTGCAGCCAAGTGTTCTGCAGAAGGAATTTTACTGGAGAGCTCAGCATGATCAGGTGAATACATCATCTCCACATAAATAGTATCTTCTTGGGCGCGAGCTCGTAAATAGTCTAAGGTAATATCATAATAATCCTGAGGATACCGAATCACTGATGCAAGCGTATCATAAACTTTTAAAAAATCGAGGAAGTCTTTGGATAAATAGCTTGCCCCATCTGGGGCGACAAGACCCTCAGGCAGAACTAATTTATTTCGTGCGGCTAGTTTTGCAGCTAATTTGGGAATGATAGTTCCTTCCAAATGGACATGTAATTCTGCTTTTTTTAAACTCATCTTCAGCCCCTAATTTCTTTAAAAGTTGGCAAGTTCAACTACTTTTTCTAGAATAATGGTAACTTAGCTGAAAAAGCTATAAAATACCTGATTTAAATTATAGTCATTTTGGATTGGTTATGAGTTCAGACGATATAGATAAAGCTTATGTAAGTCCCTATGATAAATTTTTATTTGAATTTGATGCAACTCATGATAAATCCGCATCACAAATAAAAGAGATTAACAAGCACAAGCGTATTTTTTTGATGCGTGATAATAAAGATTATGAAAACAAAAAAGGTGAAATCTGGGAAGAGTTTTAAATATTAGTACCTGGGTGGATGCATGAAGGAACTCAGGATGTGCATCCCTAGTTCCTTTTTTTTGCAACCCCCAGAAATCTATTTGGCCTAGCCTATAAAAGAATGCAGCAATTTGTAAGCTAAAATCGTCAAGATAGACGCAGCAGGTAATGTCAGTATCCAGGACATAAAGATGTTGCGAATTACAATCAGATTTAATGCGCCAATACCGCGTGCCAAGCCTACCCCAAGAACTGCGCCAACCAATGTTTGTGTCGCTGAAACTGGAATACCTGTACTTGTTGCGACAACAACAGTTGTTGCGGCAGAAAGAGTGGCAGCGAAAGCACGGCTAGGAGTAAGTGCAGTGATGGCGCTCCCTACAGTTTCAATCACTTTTCTACCATACATAAGCAAACCTGTGACCACGCCAACACAGCCTAATAATATGATCCATGCTGGATAATTATTGGCATCAAACACTTGATGGGAATTCATAATCAAGCTGTAAATAATTGAGAGTGGTCCCACGGCTAAGGCTACATCATTCGAACCATGTGCAAAAGCCATTGCGCATGCGGTCATTGCCATCAGTACAGCAAAATATTTTTCAACTTGGATAAATCGCTCTCTGCGTCTTATCCTATGATGTTCCGGTATTCGTTTAATAATTACCATACCTATAATGGTGATAATAATACTGGTTGCAAGAGTAACTGCCAGATTTTGTTTGAAATTGAGATGAATGTGAAAATGATGAAGCCCCTTAAATACAGTGATAAATGACAAAATTGAGCCAATGAGAAAAAGGTAAATCGGGATATACAATTTAGCTTTAGCGAGTGGATTACTTTTGATAAAAATGGTTTGTTGAATACTGATAAATAACATATAAGCAGTGATCCCTGAAATCATGGGTGAGGTAACCCAGCTTATAGCGATGCGGCTTACTTGGTTCCAATGAATTGCTTGCGGACCGAGTACTATGGTGCCAAAACCTACCATTGAACCTACTAAAGCATTAGTAATAGAAACAGGAACTCCAAGGTAACTCGCCAGATTCATCCAAATAGTGCAAGCTAATAAAACACCTAGCATTCCTTCAATAAGAATAAGTGGTTGTCCAGAGAGCTCACTGGAATTAATAATCCCATCGCGCATTGTTTCTGTAACACCAGTTCCTCCTAAAAATGCACCAGCAAATTCAAAAATTATGGCGATCAGCATTGCTTGTCTGGCAGTAACTGCTTTTGAGCCCATAGTAGTGCTCATGACATTGGCCAAATCGTTAGCGCCAACCCCCCAAGTCATCAGAAAACACAAAATGACTGCTGCAAGAAGATATATAATTGAATAATCCATAAAACGTGACTACCGAGCTATTAGAATTTGAAGACGACTACCCACATGTTGAGCACCATCGGCTAAATCATCAATCAATTGGACCAATTCATAGAGGAATATTGCATCGATTGCAGATAAATCTTTTTCGATTTCAAAAATACGATGCCTGATATCCGCTAGGCGTTCATCGCTGTCATGTTCAATCTCATAAAGTGTTAAAATCATTTCTTCAACGATTTTAACTTCAGATCCTCTGAAACCTGCCTCAAGCAATTCATCCAACTCATTGATTGCTTTACACGCTTGCTTTGATGCATCCAGACAACGACTTAAAAAAGGCATAAAAACAGGAACGAGTGGTTCTGGAATAATCATTTGCCTGCTTATAATGAGTTTTGCGATGCCTTTAGTTTTTTTTGCAATGAGATTCTGGGCACTGAGCACTTCAAGCAAGTCAGTGCGCGAAACAGGGAGAAAGAGACCTGTAGGCAAATGAAGACGTAGATCCCGCTTGATTAAATCGGCTTCTTTTTTTAGTGAAATTATTTTTTCTGCTATTTTATTAGCAGTAGACCAGTCTTTTTTTAGAGCCGCTTCAAAAAATGGGTAGAGTTGTTTGGCACATTGATGTACTTTACGCATGTGTTGTTCTATCGGTCTTATCGGTGAAGGACCAAATATATTAAATATGCTACCCATGGTGTTGCATCTCTTAAGCAAATTTTCGAGAAGTATACCCAAACTTTTTCAGGAACAAAACTATTGAATCATAGTTCGCGGATTTTTTCGGTTTTTCTTGCTCTTTTGCGGTTAAAAATAAAAATATTTTTAATTTGCTCCATGAATTCTTCATCTTAGTCTACAATTGAAAATATTGGGGTTTACCATTATAAGTTTTTCTTAATTGCCCTAGGGAACAGAAAGGAGCTCAGGATGCAGCGATTTTGCCTAATAGGATTATTGTTGTTAGCAAGTAATGTGTTTTCCCAAACAATCACAAAAGTAATTGAGCTACACTATGTTCCAGTCCAAAAAGTTATCCAACTAATACAACCTTTACTGCAAACTGGGGAAAAAATAAGCGGTTCTGGGGAAACTTTAGTAGTTCAGGTTTCGCCGGAAACACTTACCCAAATCAGGACCGTACTACATCAAATTGATGTACCCCCAGTAACATTTAAAATTTCTATTTATCAAGGTGATCCAGATTGGCTTACTGCACAAAATGAAAATTCCGTAAGCTACAGTTCAAAATCTCCAGCTGAAGTAAAACGTTCACAATCTGTTAACGTAATGAGTGGCGAATCTGCCTTCGTATCTACCGATGAAGAAGTACCCATCATCACTTCAGTAGGGGCAGGATTTTTTACAACAGGAATTACCTACCAGCAGCATCAGATCAAAAATGGTTTATTAGTGCAACCCATCATGCGGGGTTCAAAGGTTGAATTAAAGCTGCGTCGAGTACGGGAACAACAAGATCCTGCGGGAGGGCAACAGTTTGATAATCAAAATATAGACACCACTTTAATGGTTCCATTAAATAAATGGGTTTCTCTAGGAACTGCTGAGGGAACAGGAGATACTGATTCTACGGCTGTATCTTATACAGCAGGAAGACCATTCTCTCAGCAAGCAACACTTTATGTAAAGGTTTCAGTCGAACGTGATCTTCAATAATAGAATAAAAATTAAACAATTTGTTTATGGTATATAATTAATATAGAGATACTAACTAATAAACTGACCTTTCAGGAGGGCTCATGGCAATTATAAGCTCCTTGGCTAATCACTTGCTGATCGCAATGCCTTCCCTCAATGATCCTAATTTTGAAAGAACCGTTATTTATATTTGCGAACACCATGAACAAGGTTCAATAGGCTTAATTATAAATCGTCCAATGCAATTTCCTTTGGCAATTGTTTTTGAGCAACTCCATATCGAGCCAGTTCGTATGGAGCAAAGCCGATTGCCTCTGATGTTTGGTGGCCCAGTACAACCTGAGAGAGGTTTTGTTATCCATAAGCAATTTGGAGGTTGGCGTTCCAGTTTGTTTCTGCAAGATGAGGTGACCGTAACCACATCAAATGATATTATTCGTGCGATTGCAGAAGATAAAGGCCCTAAAGACGTTTTAATTACTTTAGGCTATGCTGGATGGGTAGAGAATCAATTAGAAAAAGAAATTCTCGAAAATACTTGGTTAATTTGCCCATATCGCTCAGAGATTCTGTATGAGGTACCCTTCGAAGATCGTTGGGAATATGCGGGATCCACTTTGGGGATCAAAATGAGTCAACTTAGTTCAAATATTGGCCATGCCTAGTCCTGTTTATATAGGTTTTGATTTTGGTTATAAACGCATTGGTGTTGCAGTAGGTCAGCAACTCACACGCAGTGCTTCTCCTCTGGCCACGCTGAGTGCCCGCAGGGGTATTCCTGATTGGAATGCAGTAGCTAAAGTTATTGCCGAATGGTCACCACAAGCATTAATAGTTGGTATCCCCACCTGTATTGACGGCAGTGAATTGTATACGACTTCTGCTGCGCGGCGGTTTGCCAAAGAATTACATAAACGATTTTCTCTGTCAGTACATTTAGTTGATGAGCGACTCTCAACTGTTGAGGCTAGAGAGCAATTGTTTGCGCAAGGTGGATATCGTAAAATCAAACAATCTGAGGTAGATAGTATCGCGGCGTGTGTTATACTGGAGCAATGGCTGCAACATCCTGAATAGGGTATATTTCCATTTCTACTATCTTGGCCCAAATGACCTGATTTTGTGTGCTTCGATGCGCGAAAAAATCAAGTCATTTTGCCCCGGATCAAGTCCGGGGGAAATGGAAACAGACCCTAATGTTTAGTTTGGTAAATTAGGGATTTTATAATGCTGACGTCCCGCGGCTTGACCCGGGATCCATAGATGGCGAGAGATTCCTGGATCTCGGGTCAAGCCGCAGGACATCGGTATAAATAAAATCTGTAAATTAATAAATTAGACTCTAGCCTCCTGGCGGTTAAGTTAAAAAGATAAGGGTTTTATGAATCATTTCTTAGAAATTAGTCAATTATCACGGCAACAGATTGAGTCTTTACTGCAACGTGCAGTTTATTTCAAACAGCATAATCATTATCCTTCATATGCCCAACATACTGTTGCGAATTTGTTTTATGAAAACAGTACTCGCACTCGAGTGAGTTTTGAGTTAGCTGCAAATCGTTTATCTATGCCGGTAATTAATTTAAATCTACAAAGCTCTTCCGAAACCAAAGGAGAGATTATTGAAGATACACTCCGTAACCTTGCTGCTATGGGAATTCAACATTTTGTGATTCGCCATAGAGAAGAAGGTTTACAGCAAAGCTTAGCAAATCGAATTGGGAAGAATGCTCATATAATTAATGCAGGTGACGGTACCCATGCGCATCCCAGCCAAGCTTTGCTTGATATGATGACGATTCTTGAACAAAAACCGCAGTTGGATCAATTAAAAATAGCAATTCTAGGAAACATTAGGCATTCGCGAGTAGCCAATTCATTTCAATGCATTTGTGCGCAATTAGGTGTAGGTGAGCTGGTTTTAGTCGCGCCGGAACTTTGGCAGCCAAAAACAGTGCATTATGGACGGGTAACTCATGATTTACGTGATGGGTTAACTGATGCAGATGTAGTGATTTGTTTGCGGGTACAACACGAACGCTTCTTGGAGTCTGATCATTTGGATTTAGATTCTTATCGTCGTGATTTTGCTTTGACAAAAGAAAACCTTGCTTATACTAACTCTGATGTGATGGTGATGCATCCAGGACCTATAAATCGCGGTGTTGAAATAGATAATGATGTGGCCGATGGCGCAAATTCTTTTATATTGCAGCAAGTCACTAACGGTGTTTTTGTGCGTATGGCAATTTTTGATGCTTTATGTAACCAAGGATAGTATAGGGTTTGTTTCCATTTCTCCCAGACTTGATCCGGGGCAAAATGACCTGATTTTTGAGTACCGAAGTGCAGAAAGTCAGGACAGTTTGGCTAAGAGAGTAGAAATGTAAATAGGCCTGTAATCCACAAAGGAAGTGCAATTTAAAACAGGAAAGCCCCAAGGATATCTCCATGAGTCATTGCTACCGGAATATATGCATTCTCGTGCTTCTGAGCTTCTATTGCGTGCTTTCTTTTTTCATTTTCAAGCATTATCAACGGATTGATTTTTCTTCTTTCTATTACTCAGCTCAGGCTTTACTGCATGATGAAAATCCTTATAGAAATTTTTTTACTGCATATTCGCCTTCCATAAAGATATTACCCGCCAATTTAAATCCACCTTTTGCTTTCTGGCTTTTTGATTTTTTTGCACGGCTAAGTTTTTCCAACGCATTAATTGTCTGGTTTTGTTTTTCTCTTATTTTAGGAATAATTGGTATAACCATTACATTTCGTTTTGCGTTTGCTACCCAATTTTTACAGAAAAACTATGTGAATTTATACCTTCTTTATTTCGCATTTTTTCCGACATTAATGAATTTTGTAACGCAGCAATTTGGCTGCATTTTATTGTTTTTCATCATGTTGGGTTATTATTTTTATTTGAATCATCGCGATTATATTGCAGGGATATTATGGGGCATTATTATTGCAATTAAATTATTTCCCGCATTGTTACTTTTTTATACTTTAAAACAAGGCCGGAAGAAAGTTTTTGTAACTATGATAGCTACTCTTTTAATGGCTGTACTTCTTCCCGTTCTATTTCATGGTCCAATGATTTATAAACACTATTTCAAAATGATGAATCATGTATTTTGGTATGGCGATGATTGGAATGCCTCAATTTATGGTTTTATTTTCCGTCTCTTTTTTGGGGGGGAGAAACTCCCTAATATGTCCTATTTAATACCAATTAATTTATTGTATGGCGTTCTCTTTGTTATTTTATTTCTTTGGTATTGGAGAAAACTAGGGCCAACCGAAAGTAACCCGATCAATCATCAACCCTTTTGCCTCACATTGGCTATGATGCTATTTATGAGCCCTTTTGGCTGGATGTATTATTTTTCTTTATTAATTTTTCCTATGATACTTACGTGGTTTGCCGCTTTGGAGGAGCAACAAAGTCCTGCAAAAACTATGTTTGTTTGGCTTTTGTGTCTTTTTCTCGTCAACTTCCCCATTGACTACTTGAACAGCCAAGATATGCCTGATTTATTGGTGCGAATCAGTTTCTTCTCCAGTTTTTTTTATGGTTTAATTCTTTTAATTTTTCTTTTAGGCAAAAGAAAAAAAATCTATGGAAATAATGAAATTTTAGGTGATGGAACGAAACATTATTCAATATCTGTAATCATCATTATTTTTATACTCGGCGTGTTTGTCCCCATAATATATTACCTTATACGTTTATTAAATTTGCATTTGAATTTAGGATTACCCTAAATTCAAATGCAAAAAATAGCTTCCTGGTTTTTTTAGGACTATAGGTTTCCAGGAGCGCGCAAAGCATGTCTAAAGGATAATGCCTGTTGTAGATGAGTTTGAAAAACCTGACTGCTTTCGTTCATATCCGCTATAGTTCGCGCAACTTTCAATAGGCGATGATATCCTCGTGCAGACAATTTGAGTTGCAGTGTAGACTGGCGTAAAAAATTTTGTTCTTGAATACCTAATGCACAAATTTTTTCACAACTATTGGCACTTAAAGAGGCATTAAGACATTTTTGTCGATCCAATTGCAGGGTACGCACTTTGATTACCTTTTCCCGGACAAGATCACTTTGTTTATTGGGATTAATGTTAGGAGTAATTAATTCTTCCTGAGTTAATGCTTGCACAGAAATATGCATATCGATACGATCCAATAGGGGTGCTGATATCTTGGCATGATAACGCTTAATTTGCTCTGGACTGCATAAACAGTTCGCTTGAGGATTACCCCATTGTCCGCAAGGACAGGGATTCATCGCTGCAATAAGCTGGAATTTAGCTGGGAATTCTGTTTGTGCAGCAGCTCTTGAAATACATATTGTCCCTGCTTCAAGTGGTTGTCTTAATGTTTCTAGAACTTGCCGGTTAAATTCAGGTAATTCATCAAGAAACAGAACTCCATGATGCGCCAGAGAGATTTCTCCTGGTTTAGGTGGATTACCTCCGCCAACTAAAGATACAGGTGAGGCAGTATGGTGTGGCGAGCGGAAAGGAGGAGAGCGCCATTCACTAAAATCAGGTAATTTACCGCGTATGGAATTGATGGCTACACATTCCAGGGCTTCTTTTTCAGATAATTGGGGCAAAAGTGTATTAAATCGTTTTGCTAACATGGTCTTACCGCTTCCGGGAGCCCCACTTAGTAGAATACTATGTCCACCGCAAGCGGCAATCTCCATTGCTTTTTTCGCGTGAAACTGTCCTTTGATATCAGACCAGTCCATTGTGTGTTGAGCTGAACAAGATTTTGGCTTGGGTGGTAAAGAGTGTAATGAAGTTCCTTGGCAAAGATAGCTGCATACTTCTCGCAAATTGTTAGCACTATAGATGTTTGGATAGCCTGTTAATGATGCTTCATGAGCATTTGCAGTGGCGATAATAAGTAAACTTTGGTCCTTATGCGCCGCTAATACTGCGGGAATAATTGCGGAAATGCCTCGAAGTTCACCACTTAAAGCAAGTTCTGCGATAAATTCATGGTTGGCTAATTGGGTTTGAGGAATTTGGTTGGAAGCAGCCAGAATGCCAAGAGCAATTGGCAAATCAAAACCGCTTCCAGTTTTAGGTAAATCAGCAGGTCCCAGATTCACTGTAATTTTACGGCAGGGAAATTCAAATTGGCTATTAATAATAGCAGAACGAACTCGATCCTTGCTTTCTTTCACTGCGGTTTCAGCAAGGCCTACTATTGTAAAGCTCGGCAAACCATTTGATAAATGTACTTCTACTGATACAGGCTGTGCCAATATCCCAATAGTACTACGCGTTTTAATAAACGAAAGATTCATTGTTTATTCCTTTAATGTTGGACACAAAATGAGCGACAAAATTTTCCTATTAGAGCTCTTGCATATCCCGCAAGAACTCTATTATCGCTTGGGCTTATACGGTAATTACTTTTGCTCTTTGTTAAGTTGGGCTATTAAAACATCGAGTTGCTTTTGCAGAAGATCTACCTTTTCTCGAGTTCGCGCCAGAACTTTAGTTTGCACATCAAATTCTTCACGGGTAATAAGATCCATATGAGCAAAAGCAGCTTGGAGTACATCTTTAAATTTTTGTTGGATGTCTTTTTCAATGTTTTGTAGACTTGGGGGGAGAGCGGCAAAAAGTTTTTTTGCTAAATCGTCAAATTGTTTGGGGTCGAACATAATCACTCCATTTTTGTTTTGCAAAGGTACGTGCCCAGCCCCATCCGTTCGAGTGAACATTAATATAGGTTTGAGCCATTACTTGCAAAGAGTCTAACAAAAGTATAATCACAGCGGAATATATTATGAAAATGATTATGGCAATTATTAAACCTTTTAAATTAGATGATGTTCATGAGGCTTTAATGGAAATAGGAGTACCGGGAATAACCATTTCCGAGACTCGTGGTTTTGGAAGACAAAAAGGTCATACTGAGTTGTATCGTGGTGCTGAATATGTAGTGGATTTTCTTCCTAAAATTAAAATTGAACTTGCTTTACCTGATGATATGGTTGAGGCTGCAATTGAAGCAATTTGCAAGTCGGCTTATACCGGTAAAATTGGTGATGGCAAAATTTTTGTTTATGAATTGCAACAAGTGGTCCGCGTGCGTACCGGGGAAATGAATGCGGATGCTTTAACGTAGATTATTTGTTCAAGGAGGTATACTTGAATTTTGGAGAAAGGCTGTATTTGACGCATCTTTCGCGAAAGATGCGTCAAATACAGCCTTTCGGTGGATAAGGCGTGAACGCTTCGTGAATTATCCACCATACCAATAAATAGCACGTTGGGTAATGACAGCGCTGAGCTGAATATCCCACGGTTCTGGCTCAAGATAATCATCTACACGTTGGAATTGGTAAGCTACCCCAAATAGTGGACAATTTTCTTTACCTTTAAAGGTACGGTCGTAATAACCCGCCCCCATGCCGAGGCGATTACATCGTACATCAAAAGCAACTAATGGAACTAAAACCAAATCCAACTCTTCCACAGGAATGGCTAAATCGGGGCTAACATCAGGTTCGGCAATTCCGTAGCGATTTTTTTGAAAAGGGGTATCAGCTGTTGCAGGTAAAAAAGAAAGAGTTAAATCCTCATTAAGAGCTGGGAAGTAACAGAGTTTTTCTTGTAAGAGTGCATTCTTCCAGAGTTCATCTAAATCAATTTCACCATTGACCGCAAAATAAAGTGCTATTTTTTTTGCATGTCGATATTGCTCCAGCAAGCGGATGCGAGTACAAATTTGATTTGAAGCAGTAGCACGATATGAAACAGATATCTTGGATCGTATTTGTTTCATCGTGTCTCTTAAAGCCTTCTTGACGTGATCGGTCATACAGGTATCAGTGTATTGCTCTTATTAAATTATCGATTTTTTATGGTAAAAATTCAAGGTATTGCAATGCTCTAAAAAATTTGTCACTCTGAAAATCCAGGGAATTGCTAATTTTTTTTAAAAAAAACTAGTCAAGAATATAAAAATAAGGTATATAAGCCGTCCTGGTTTTTATGATCCTTTTGGATAGGATCTAGGTACAGTATAACTCATTGAGAGAATGGTATGAGTGATTTGTTTGAAGATGATGAAGATGCTGTTGTAGAAGTCGGAGAAGACTTCGTTGATGTTGACTGTGAATTAGATGTTGAAGCGGAAGTTATGGAAACGGTTCCTCGTGGCTTGGATGCACGTAGGAAGTTGGAAAATATGTTAGATGAAAAACGTTTGCGTGACGAGCTGGATGATTTTGGAGACTACTAACAGATTGGCCTTTCATGGCGGTTGGGAACGAAGCTTCAAATAAACACCGTAGTAAATTCAACCGACAATTAAGGTTTAAGTAGAGTTTATGAGCCGGACACGAGTACACACAGAAGGGGAAAACAGTTTTGCGTTTCCAATAGATGATCGCATCTTTTTAGGCGAGGGCTTGTTTGAAACGCTTAGAGTGGAGGCAGCCACGCCTTGCTGCGCTTATTTACATTGGCAGCGGTTAAGCGACTCTGCCCAAAAATTGGGCATCCCCTTTGATCTTTCTTTTGAGCATTGGTTAGAACATCTACTTAGTAAAATTAAGCAAGATAATTTATATCACGGCGGTATTAAAGCGTTATTAAGCGGCGGTTCTGCACCGAGAGGATTAGCTACCCGAGGACAAGTAAGTCAGCTCACCTTCCAAACTTTTAATTATTCGGTGGAAACTTCCCCACTGAGATTGGTTAGTGTGCCATGGCTAAGAGATGGAACTAATCCTATATATCAAGTTAAATCGGTCAATTATTTAGAAGCGATACTTGCTCGTCGCCAAGCCATTGCTTTAGGTGCTGATGATGCTTTGTTTTTTAACCTGCGCCATTATGCAACTGAAACTACCTGCGCTAATTTATTTTTGATACAGGATAAGAGATTGCTGACGCCTCCTTTAACTGATGGAGTACTTCCCGGTATTATGCGCTCAAGATTGCTTCAACTCGCCAAACAACAAGGTGTAAGTTGCATGGAAGTTTCTATCACAAAAGCAATGCTTAAGGAAGCGGATGGCCTTTTTATAACGAATTCATTGCAGGGTATTCGTTCCGTATTTTCTCTAGATGACATCGTTTTTACAGTCGAGCATCCTTTGCTGAATCAATTGTCTTCTTCTCTGAATATTTGAAACGAAAATTATTAAGATGCAAAAACTTAATAACACACAACAATAAGAGTGCTAGAGATGCAATTAGGATTTCAGTATTTTTATAAAATGTTCCTTGTTTTAATAAGAACTCCATTCCAGCATACCCAAAATAGGTATAAACAATTTCAGCTGGAATAAGAAAAATGAACGTAGTGATCAGATAAGATCGAAATTTTATTGCGGTCATCCCTAAACCATAATTGACTATATTAAAAGGGATAATTGGAACTAACCGTAAAAGAGCGACAATCATCCATCCTTTTTGTTCTACGGCAGAAATTAATTTGCTTAACCTTTCACCTTTTCTTTGAGAAAACCAGTTATAAATCAAATGCCTCGTAATTAAAAAAGAGAAAGCAGCACCGCTTGTTGCACCGAATAAATTGAGCAGGGTACCAAAGAAAGGGCCAAAAAGTGCTCCTCCTGCTAAAGTGATCACCATAGTTGGCAAAAACATAATAGTTGCAAGACAATATATAATTAAAAAGAAAATGGGGGCAAGCCAGCCAAGATGGTCAATCCAGTTAATGATTTCACTTGAGTATTTTTGAAAAAAGAAGGCAGCAGTAATTAGAGACACCAAGGCTAACACAATAAAGAGTGATTTAACTGGATGAATGATTCTGTATTTCATAGGATTTCTTTTTGTGTAGGATGAATCTGTATTAGGTTCTGTTTACAAACCCTAGTAATCGCTACTGTCCCTTAACAATTAATTGATTAAGAAGTCTATTATACCTGGTTATCCGTTGCAATCTTGAAAAAAAATGATTGATTGGGTATAACCAAAGCGAATTTTCATAAGAGAAACAAAAACATGGAACAAGTTACGCGAAAAGAAAGACAAAAGCAGCGTGCTCGCAGATGGATTAGAGCATTGTTAGCCTTCTGGTTTAAAGTAGAGTTATGTGGAAATTATCAACCCGAGCCTAATTCGGTGATTATTGCCAATAGAACATCAAAAATTGATTTGCTTTTGCTCGCCGCTTTTTTACCTGAGCAATTGACCGTAGCGTTCCCTCCGCACTCATCAGGTAAACTTTGGATGAAGATAATGCAGCTTTTTGCCGATGTCATTGTCATTGATTCTACGAGTGCTTTTGCGGCAAGAGCTTTGGTGAAAGCAATACGGGAAGGAAAGCGTTGTGTTATTTTTCCTCAGGGTATTGGATTACAGGAAGAGAGTTTGAAAGTTTTTGATGCTCCTGGAATGGTGTTACAAAAGGCAGGAGCTTCAGTTATCCCGATACGCATTGATGGAGCTCAGCACAGTATTTTTTCTATAAGTAAGGATAAACATCTTATTCGTTTATTCCCTAAAGTTATTTTGCATGTATTGCCAACACAATCCTACATTCAGGACGTAAATAAGCCTCTTAATCGAAATGCTATGAGTACTCGTTTGTTTCGTTTGATTAGTGAACTAACTTTTGCAAACAGTTTTCAACCAATGCCAATGTTTGAAGCACTTATTCAAGGAGTCGCATTAGGAACAAAAAATAAGGCAAAAATTGAAGACGCAAATCGTGTTCCATTAACGCCTAAGCAATTTCTTGCGCGTTGTTTTATTTTAGGCAGACAAATTAAAAAACAAACGCAAGTAGGAGAACATGTAGGCATCATGTTACCTACAACGATTGCAGGTATGGTCACTTTTTTTGCTTTGCATGCATATCGGCGTATCCCAGCCATGCTGAATTTTAGTTTGGGACTGCATAATTTATTGGCCACGTGTAAGGTTGCAGAAGTAAAAACTATTTATACAGCAAGACAATTTATCACTACTGCAAAACTGGAAGGTTTAGTCGAGGAATTACAGAAAGCAGGACTAAACGTTTATTTCTTAGAAGATTTTAAGTCTTCTATCAAATTAGGTCATAAACTTTCAGGGTTACTTAAAGGGATGTTTCCATTTCGCGCGTATCAATTAATTGGAAAGCCGGTTTCTCCTGAAATGACGGGCGTTATATTGTTTACTTCAGGTTCTGAAGGAGTTCCCAAAGGAGTTGTCTTATCCCATTCTAATTTGGTGGCGAATTGTTGCCAATTAACTTCGCGAGTGGATTTTTCTTTTCGTGATAAATTTTTCAATTCTTTACCCATATTTCATTGTTTTGGATTGACTACTGGTTCAATCCTTCCTCTAATTTATGGAATTAATTGCTTTTTTTATCCATCTCCCTTGCATTATAAAATAATCCCTGGCTTGATTTATCAAACCGGTGCAACCATTATGCTTGGGACTGATACTTTTTTAACAGGGTATGCTCGAGCTGCAGAACGACATGATTTCAGCAGTGTGCGTTACATTTTTGCGGGTGCTGAGAAAGTAAAGCCGGAGACGATTCGACATTGGATAGATACTTTTGGAGTAAAAATTTATGAAGGATATGGTGCTACGGAAGCTTCTCCAGTGATTTCCATGAATTGTCCTTTAGCCTCTTTTCCTGGCAGTGTGGGGATATTACTCCCTTTTATGGAGGGTCGAATTCAGCCGGTGGATGGTATTGCTGAAGGAGGGCGGTTTATATTGCGCGGCCCTAATATTATGAAAGGGTACCTTTCATCTACACAACTTGGAACAATCATAGCTCCAGAAGATGGATGGCACGATACTGGAGATATAATCACTATGAATGAAGAAGGATTCATTACGATAGCCGGTCGCGCAAAACGTTTTGCTAAGATTGCCGGAGAAATGGTTTCTCTTACTGCCGTGGAGGGGGTTGCTGCCTCAATTTGGCCTGAATTATTACATGCTGCAGTGAGCACCAAAAATCCCAAAAAAGGCGAGCAGATTATACTGTATAGCGAGGCTGCCGATGCAGATAAGGGCAGCTTTGTTAAGAAAATACAAGAATTGGCTTACTCGGAATTACTTATCCCTCATCGCATTTTTCCGGGAAGCAAGATTCCTGTTTTACCTTCAGGAAAAATTGATTACGTGACCATTGAAAAAGAATTGGCTGAAATGTAACCTGGGTTTAGCAAATGGAACCCGGGAGTTCCTATCATCGATCTCCCAAGTTACAGTTTGCCCGTTCGTACGTTTATTTTTTCAATACATAGCTCCCTGGCGCATCCATTATAGGTTTTAAAGGTAACTGATTCAGGTCAGGGGCAGGTATTAATTTTCCTGAATGAGTTTTTAACCATTTTAACCATTCTGGCCACCATGAGCCGGGATACTCTGCTGCTTGCCCCAGCCATTGTTCTGCATGGGCAGGAGCATGATTATTGACTTTATAGCTGTATTTTTTAGCTTCGGGTGCGTTGATAATTCCTGCGATATGTCCTGATCCACCAAGCACAAAACGTTTAGGTCCATTCATAAGCTGGAAACCCAGATAGGTGGTTTTCCATGGCGCTATATGATCTTTTTCTGTTGAGAGGAAAAAGGTAGGGATGTCAATTTTACTGACATCAATTGGAGTATGATTCAGATGAATTTTGCCTGGCTTTACCAGATCATTATGCAAATACATCCATCTTAAATATTGAGAATGCATTGTTGCTGGCATATTGGTAGAGTCCGAGTTCCAATACAAAATATCGAAAGGAACCGGGTTTTTGCCGCGAAGATAATTTTTAATAAAGAAAGACCAAATTAAGTCATTTGCACGTAGTGAGTTAAAACTTGAAGCCATAAATTTTCCAGCAAGATAGCCTTTAGACTTCATTTCATCTTCCAGTTTTGCAATTTGCTGTTCATCAATAAAGACAGAAATGTCGCCAGGATCACTGAAATCAATCATTGAAGCTAAAAAGGTTGCACTATGAATGGAGTTGTCTTGGCGCGCTTTATTATAAGCAAGCAACATGGATAGAAGTGTTCCACCGATACAAAATCCCATGGTATTCACTTGCTTTACATGGAGTTGTTTTTGAATTGTGCTAATCGCGGTTAATGGTCCTTCATTCAAATAATCATACAAGCTTTTATGAGAGAAATTTGAATCTGGATTAACCCAAGAAATGATAAATACCGTAATTCCTTGTTTCACTAACCAGCGAACCAGTGAATTATGCGGACTTAGGTCAAGGATATAATATTTGTTTATCCAGGGTGGAATAATAAGCAGAGGAATCGATTTTACTTTAACAGTTTGTGAGGTGTATTGGATAAGCTCCATCATGCTGTTTCGAAAGACTACTTTTCCTGGAGTAATGGCGATATTTTCACCGAGTTTAAATGCTTCTGTATCCGTCATTTTGATCATGAGACGTGGAGAGCCGACTTCCAGATCGGAAAGTAAATTATGAAGACCATGCAATAAATTTTTGCCATGACTTTTCAATGTTTCATCCATGATCTGGGGGTTAGTATGAAGAAAATTCGCAGGAGATAATGCGTCTAAATATTGTTTGGTGAAAAATTGCAGGCGTTTTGCAGTATTGGGATCAGGATATTCCAGATTTTCGAATAAAGCATTCATATGCTGGCTGGCTAAGAGGTAGTGCTGGGTTAACATATTAAAAAATGGATTATTTAGCCAGTCTTCTTCATGAAAACGTGGGTCATTTATGGGCATAGATGTCCCATTTAACCAATGTTGCAATTGGGTTTGTGCTAAATTAAACGCATCTTGCCAGTAAGCAATTTGCATTTCCCAGATTTTTTCCGGATTCTGCAAAAGAATGCTCATTACATTTTGGAAGTGCTCTGTCAACTCAATGTATTGGTTGATTATCGCGGGAATTTGTAAAGGGGTTTCCTTTATATCAGAAATAATTTGCAGACTTTTTTCTGCTATTGCTTGCAATAGCTCGCCAAGTTCTTTGTCATGGGTCATCCTAACTCCTGTTAGACAAAATTAACAGGAGTATATTTTGGTTTTTTTATTGGTGTTTAGCAAGCTTTATTGTTTTTGAAAAGATTGTTGGAATTCATTAATGGCATCTTGCGAGTTTTCAACATCTTTTTGGGTTTTTGTTTTTGTTGTCGTCCATACAGTTCCCTTATGTGCGTAGTAGGCAATGGGTACAAGAAAGACGCAACTTAAGGCTCGGCAAAAATTATAGAATTTTCCTTTAAAATTAGCTCCACGATGGTTTTCAATGCCATGGCCTTTAGCCTCTTCATAAGCTTTCTCAATTTCTTTAGTATCGTTTTGCTCTAATTTATTTTTTGTATGAATTCGTGATGTAATGGACAGAAGCTTTCTACTGAGAGTTAGAGCAGCTACACTGGCATCTGAATCATCTTTTTTTATTCGATGTCCATCTAGTTCAATGGGATAAATGGTAGCGAATACCTGATAGCGATCATTGCTTACAACTTGATTTTTATCTTGTAATGTTGCAGTAAGATCTGTTAATACCGTACAAAAAACAGCTTCTTCTTTGGAAAGGCCATCAAGGATTTTCTGAAGAGCCTGTAATTTTTTTTCATTGATGTATATATTTTCAATTGCAGCTTCAACAAAAGCTGTTATTTGTGTATTTATTTTATCTATATCAATTTCGATATCGTCTAGGATAGCCTCTTTATTAGATTCTTGCGCTTTTTCCAGAGCTAGTTGCTTCGCTGCACCCGCAGCCTCGAAATATAAATTCGAACTTGCACTTTTAAGTTCTTTCTTATTTTTACTAGAAGGATCAAGCAAGTAGTTTAATAAAGCACAACGAAAATTAGTTTTAGCAGCAGTCATATATATACTCTTATTTGAAATTATGATAATTAAAATTATACAATAAGATTATTAAGTGATCATTATGTGCTTTTATTGAAAAATAGTGTGAATTTTGCTGGAGAGATTTATGACTTGAGCCAGGAATAAAAATAATGCACTCTACCAATCCCTAATCTTCCCTTCATGCCAAAAATAACCGCTTTCCTTTGGCTTATTGATAAGCTCGTAGAGCTCCTGTGCTGTCTTGAAAGGAAGTTTTGGCGCGTTGTCAGTTCCCATATCTGTTTTGACCCAACCTGGGTCAAAACTGGAGACAGTAATTCCTGGTAATCTTTTTGCCAGAAGCAGAGTATACATGTTCAAACATGATTTTGACATTTTGTAGTTGGGGACCGATGCAGAGTCATTGGAACTGAAAGCACCCCATCCTGAAGAAATATTAATGATTTGGGCATTAGGATTTAACTTGGGGATGCATTGTTCGGTTAATTCAATTGTTCCAAATACATTAATATTGAATGTATCTCTTAGTTGGCTCATGTTAATTTTCTCTTCTCGCCAGTCCTCCAGGAGTACAGCGGCATTGTTAATTAACACATCAACTTTGGGTAATTGTTCCGCAAAATGCTTGATTTGTTCTGAATCCAGCAAGTCAAGTGGATGAATTTTTAGGTTCGGATGTTTTAATGGGGTGTAGCCATTGGTTGAAGTTCCAATAACGAGCCAACCATGTGTTAAGAATGTTTTTGCAGTTTCGAGTCCTATCCCCCGACTGATCCCTGTAATTACAAGAGTATTCACAGTCTATTTTCTCCATAAAGTACTTCTGTAACTTCACTGCCAGCTAGGTCCCGCGAGCAAGTCGCGGGACGTAGTGATTGATAAGGTTCAATGGTAGTGCTTCTGTAGCCTGGGTGCAGCGAAGCGTAACCCGGGAAATTTGATAGTCACTCAAACCGCAGTTACGTTTCGCTATCTCCAGCCTATAATATGTTTTTACCCAGCTTTTTCCTAATGTTTAAAGTGGCGAACTCCGGTAAACACCATAATGATGCCATTTTCTTCGGCACACGCAATAATTTGTGTATCTCTGATTGAACCGCCTGGTTGAATAATAGCAGAGATGCCTCCTTCTGCAGCAATCTCCACTGTATCGGGAAAGGGGATAAATGCATCTGAAGCCATGACTGCGCCATGTGTATCAAATCCCATGTGTTCTGCTTGCCAAAGGCCAATGCGTGCACTCATAACCCGACTGGTTTGTCCTCCACCCAAACCAATTGTTGCCGCATCTTTAGCATAAACAATGGCATTGGATTTCACATGTTTTACGGCAAGCCAGGCAAACATTAAATCATGCATTTGCTGTTCGGATGGTTTCCTCTGCGTCACGGTTTTCAATTCATAACTACCTAGAGAAAGTGAGTCATGTTCTTGTACCAATAACCCTCCATCGACTTTTTTCATATTCAAGCGAAATGCATCATCTGGCTTCCAAGCTCCAGTCATCAAGACGCGAATATTTTCTTTACTGGCAAGAATTTCTTTGGCTTCATTACTGACTTCAGGCGCTACAATAACTTCTACAAATTGTTTTTCAAGAATAGCTTTTGCTGTATCACCATCTAATTTCTGGTTCAATGCAATAATCCCGCCGTATGCAGAACTCGGATCACACTGGAATGCTTTAAGATAAGCATTTAGAAGAGAATCACTGATAGCAATGCCACAAGGATTGGCATGCTTGACAATAACACAAGTGGGCTTGTCACAAGAAAATGATTTAACACAATCCAATGCAGCATCAGCATCGAGAATATTGTTATAAGACAATTGCTTGCCTTGGAGCAATTGTGCGGCACCTAGAGAACCAGATGAACTATTTTTATCTACATAAAAAGCAGCTTGTTGATGTGGATTCTCTCCATAACGCAAATCAGTTATTTTATTAAATTGACAGGTTAGAACCTCGGGAAAGCCACAAGGAGTATATTGTTTATCCAATGTAGTCAGATAGTTCGTGATTGCAGCATCATAAGCGGCGGTATGTGCAAAGGCTTTTTTGGCTAAGCTAAATCCCCAGTCAGAAGGAATTTTTTGAGTTTTTAGATAGTGAATAAGTTCTGGATAATCGTCTGGTTTTACTACCACAAAAGTATTGGCATGATTTTTTGCCGCTGAGCGAATCATTGCTGGACCGCCAATATCGATATTTTCTATAGCTTCATTGAAATTACAGTCAGGTCTACTGATGGTTTGTTCAAAGGGGTATAAATTAATTACCAGTAAATCGATAGGCTTAATGGAGTGTTCTTTTAGTGTTTTTTCATCTTTCTTTTTACGTGCCAGTAAACCTGCATGAATGGCTGGATGTAATGTTTTAACTCTGCCATCCATCATTTCAGGAAAGCCCGTACATTCACTCACATCGACGACAGGCAATTTATTTTCTTTCAGCAATGCAGCAGTATTGCCTGTAGCAATCAGTTCAACACCCATTTCGTGGAGTACTTTTCCCAGCTCAACTATACCTTTTTTATCGGACACACTAAGCAGCGCGCGTTGGGGTTTAAACGTAGAGAATGTATTTTCTTGGACCATTATAACTTCCTTAACTAGTGTGGCTGAGTGCAGTGAAGCGAAATCCCAGGAAATCTAATCTCAGGATATATTTTGCACTAAGTTATGACAATTTAATCTGTTTTATGTGTAAAAGCCAATAATGACCATCCATTAAGGTTTTCCTGATGAACAGCAGTGAATATTGAACTGTATGTTTCAATAAGCTCAAGAGCTTGTTCTTCGAGGATGCCGGACACAATAAGCATTCCTTTAGGATTTAGCAATTGCTGAAAGCGTTCTTTCAGAAGAGTTAATGGCGCTAATAAAATGTTTGCGATAATCAAATCAGCTGGCTTGTGTAATGCCTCGGGCATATCGATTAACAATTTGCGTTCATCAAGTTCATTTGCTAACGCGTTATTTTGAGTCGCTTGCAGGGCTTGCTTGTCAATATCTACCGCATGTACTTCTGCAGCACCTAATTTTAATGCAGCCAAAGAAAGTATTCCTGAGCCACAACCGTAATCAATAACCGATTTATTTTTTAAATGAGCCTGTTCCAGCCAGGTTAAACATAAGGCAGTCGTAGGATGGGTCCCAGTACCAAAAGCCAAACCAGGATCGAGCATGAGATTGACGGCATTGGGTTCGGGAGGAGTTGACCAAGTAGGACAGATCCATAAGCGTTGGCCAAAACGTTGTGGTTTAAAATCGTCCATCCAAGCTCTTTCCCAATCCTTATCTTCCAGAACCTCCAGGGAGCATGTTAATTCGGGGTAAGTTTGTAGCACGTGATCACGTGTATGCTGCGCCTGAAAAACTTCTGCAAATAAAGCTTGAATAACAACTTCAGGCCATAATGGTGTTGTGCCTGGTTCCGGCTCAAGAACAGGATTGTCATTTTTATCGGTGAGCATAATCGACAGCGCACCGAATTCTTCCAACTCCTCACTAAGTTGTTCTATTTCTTGGCTTGGACAATGTTCTATTTTTAATTGAAACCACACAGTATTAGCCCTTCAGCATTTTTTCCAGGTAGTGGATATTAGTACCACCTGCTATAAAAGATTGATCATGAAAAATACGTTGATGTAATTCAATGTTGGTTTTTATGCCATCTATAATGATTTCATCAAGCGCATTTCGCATTCTTGCGATGGCTTCGGCACGTGTTTCCCCATAACTAATCAGCTTGCCTATCATAGAATCATAATTAGGTGGCACTGTATAACTGCTGTAAATATGAGAGTCAAAGCGAATGCCTGGTCCCCCGGGTTGATGCAATAACTTTATCATTCCTGGTGACGGCATGAAGGTTTTGGCATCTTCTGCATTGATTCGGCATTCAATTGCGTGACCCCGCAGTTTTATATCTTCTTGGGTAAGCGTCATCGGAATATCACTGGCAATTTTGATTTGTTCTTTAATTAAATCGATTCCAGTGATCATTTCAGTTACAGGATGCTCAACCTGGATTCGTGTATTCATTTCAATAAAATAAAAACAGCCATCCTGATATAAGAATTCAAAAGTTCCTGCGCCGCGATATTGCAACTCTTGACATGCTTTGACTACAGAGGCACCAATTTTATTTCTCAGTTCAGAACTAATTCCTGGGGCGGGTGCTTCTTCTACTACTTTTTGATGACGTCTTTGCATGGAACAATCGCGTTCACCCAGATGAATGGCTTTACCTTTCCCATCTCCAAGCACTTGGAATTCAATATGGCGAGGATTTTCCAGGAATTTTTCCATATAAACAATTGGGTTATTAAATGCAGCTTTTGCTTCGCTACGAGTAAGTGCTATGGCATTAAGCAAACTCGCTTCACCATGAACAACACGCATACCACGACCACCGCCGCCACCTGCAGCCTTAATGATAACGGGATAGCCAATTTTTTGGGCAATTTCTAAGTTTAAGCGATCGTCATCGGATAAGGGGCCATCTGATCCAGGAACACAAGGAACTCCAGCAGCTTTCATTGCGTTAATGGCAGATACTTTATCCCCCATAAGACGAATGGTGTCACCCCGGGGACCGATAAAGCGAAACCCGCTTTGTTCTACTACTTCCGCGAAATCAGCATTTTCAGAAAGAAATCCGTAACCAGGGTGAATTGCTACGGCATCAGTAATTTCGGCAGCGGAAATAATCGCTGGGATATTAAGGTAGCTTTTTTGTGCTGGAGCAGGGCCTATGCACACCGTTTCATCCGCAAGACGAACATGCAATAAGTCTTTATCTACATCGGAATGGACGGCTACAGTCTGAATGCCTAGTTCTTTACACGCACGTAAAATGCGAAGAGCGATTTCACCTCTGTTGGCAATAACAATTTTACTGAGCATGGATGCACCCTCTATTCTATAACAAACAGGACCTGATCGTATTCAACAGGCTCTCCATTAGCAACGAGTATTTCTACGATTTTGCCGGCGCGATCCGCTTCGATTTCATTAAACATTTTCATTGCTTCAACAATACATAAAACGTCACCGGCTTTGACTGTTTGACCAAGAGTCACAAAAGGAGGACTTTCTGGTGATGGAGAAGTGTACATTGTACCTACCATAGGAGAACGAATTTTGTGGCCTGAAGCAGTCGGTACAGGCTTACTTTCTTGGTGCGAAGAAGCCATTGCGGGCGCAGGTGTATTGTTTGCAGCAGGATGTGATTCCTGACGTGGTGCAGGAGTAGAAATATAGTGAACCTGAGGATGTTCTGCTGCAGGCGCACTGCTATGACGGCTTAACCTAAGTGATTCTTCACCTTCTTTAATTTCAATTTCGGAAATGCCAGTTTCTTCCAGCAATTCGATTAATTTTCTGATTTTACGAATGTCCATTATTTGATTCTCTTTCAATAATTGATGTTAATGCTAATGAATACCCTTGCGCCCCCAAGCCACTGATAGTTCCTTTTGCTATATCAGAAAAATAAGAATGGTGGCGAAAAGGCTCACGGGAATAAATGTTACTAATATGTACTTCAATAAACGGAATGGCAACAGCACATATAGCATCCCTTAAAGCCACACTGGTATGTGTAAATCCTGCGGGATTAAAAATGATATAATCTACTTTGTCGATACTGGCTTGGTGGATTGCTTGGATTAAATCCGCCTCAGAATTGCTTTGATAACAGCTTAATGCAAATCCAGCTTTTGTTGCCTCTTTGATTAAACGAGTGTTGATATGATCTAACGTAGTGGCTCCATAAACTGAAGGTTCTCGAGTTCCCAAGAGGTTCAAATTTGGTCCATGTAAAACCAGAATTTTTTTCATGTTTTAGTTAGTATCGAGCAATTTTGGCAGATTTTGCCTTATCTTCCTAAAATTGTCTATATATCTCCGAGGATATCTGCATGATCTCCACTTTTTTATATTTTTTTGTTAATACGATATGAGCGAAAATTTGCTGGGTTTTATTGCAGTAAACTAGACTATTGAGTTAATTCATGATGGAATCATTTTAAGGACTAAAATGGCATTATATTCAACTCTTTCCGAGAAAGGAATTTTTGATGCAGGAGAGGCTCGAGCAACAGCAGGAGGTACAAAAGGTACAACCGGTAATATATTTTGTTATTTTTATGATGATGGTATTGGTGCAAATTTCTATTGATCAATATGTTCCATCATTACCTGCTATTACTAAAGCCTTTAAAAGTACTGAATCATCAATTCAATTCACTCTATTCCTTTTTATGTTTGGATTGGGAATTTCTCATATTTTTTTTGGGCCTTGGTCTGATAAAATTGGCCGTAAACGCCCTTTGATTTATGGTATTGGAATCAGCGTAATAGGTTGTCTTGTTTGTTTATTTGCCCCCTCTGTCATGGTGTTAACGTTGGGGCGGTTTTTACAAGGATTTGGCATTGGTTCATGCAGTTCAGTCGGGCGTTCTTTAATTCGCGATCTTTTTACTGACAAATATTTATCTAAAATCGGCTCTTATGTGGGTATGGCAAGTACGTTTCTTCTTATTGCTTCACCAATTTGGGGTGGATTCATTCAAGAGCATTTTGGATGGAGAGCGAATTTTTTATTTATTTTTATTGTGGGGTTTGCATTTTGGGTTTTTATTCTCTTAGTTTTGCCTGAAACTAATAAAAATCTTAATCCTGATGCAACTAAAATAAGGGTTATACTGCGACATTATGATGCTTTATTAAGATCTAAAATTTTTTTAGGTTACACTCTATGTGCATGTTTTGCATGTGCTGGTTTAGTTGCTTATCTTACAATTGCTCCTTTTTTGTTTCAAAATGTATTGGGATTAAGCCCTTTGGAATATGGTCAACTATCAATTTTTATTGCCGGTGCTATTTGCCTTAGCGGAATAATTAACAGCCAATTAGTCATGTCTAAAGGGGTATCCTATATGTTATTTATGGGGATCCTGCTGATGATTGGCGGGGGTGGGATCATGCTCAGTTTTGCGCTTGCAGGAATAATAAATGTACCATCAATTATGATTCCGGTTGCATTATTTAGTATGGGGGCAGGTTTTACTTTTATTAACGCTTTTGCAGGAGTTTTCCATCCATTTCCACACATCGCAGGAACAGTGGCGGCATTATATGTCAGTATGCAAGATTTAACCTCTGCACTGACAAGTGGTATCATCGCAACGACCAAGATACAAGGCCCACTCCCTTTGGCTGTAATATTACTCGTATTAGGCTCAAGTGCATTGGCTGCATGGTATTATCAAGAATCAATAATCCGATAAAGTAGTTTTCATCCGTGAGTCACATCATTTTCAGGAAAAGAAGCGGTAAAGGAAGAGTCTCTGTCTCTTTATCTTAGAATTTTTTATATCGGTCATTACTAAGCATGAAATAATAATTTCAAAAATACTAAAACTATGCTAGCTTGGATAAGTTTTTAGAGTTATTGGTTGTGTTCACAGGTGTGACTCACTGTTAAAACCAGTCAGGTTATTTCTATAGCTTGATTTTAAGGATTAAGGGTTTGGCAGGAGATGAGTTGCTTTCAATTTAGATTAAGTTGCAAATAAGGAGAGGGTGTCCATGCATCATAATTACTATTTATCTCCCTTAGCTGTTGCTCTGGCCTTGGGAATAGCATCTTCTGCGAGAGCCGCAGAACCTATGCCTTTACAGAAGGCGTCTCTTGAGCAAGTAAAACAAAAGTTTGCTTTGACAACACAAGGCATCACGGTTGCTAAAGACAGTTTACGTTTTGTAAGTGAGCATACTGACGGTAATAAAATAACTCACGTGCGTATGCAGCAACAATATGTAGGATTTCCTGTTTATGGCGGTTATGCGATTATGCATAGCATGCACACAGCAAAATCATTGGCTACAGCACAGTCAAACGTAGCGATGAATGGCGTGATTTATCAAGGTCTACAGACTGAATTGGGTCAACCTGATGCTGCTTTTGTGACAAATGCTGATCTGGCGTTACAACAATTTAAAGCTAAGTATACTGGTAAAGAAGTAAGTGATGAAAAGGTCACACCTATGGTTTATATCGATGCTCAACATAAAGCACACTGGGCTTATAAAGTGAGTGTTCTTGTTGTTCATAGAGATCAAATTCCCGAGCGCCCAACCGCAATAATTGACGCAAAAACCAATAAACCTTTTGTACAATGGAATGATATAAAAACAAAAAGAGACTCTGTGAATGGAGCTGGTTTTGGTGGAAATAATAAAACAGGTTTCTATCGATACGGAGCTGATTTGCCCTACCTTGATTTAACTCGTGATAGGAACAATGAAGTTTGTTTTATGGAAAATAGTGATGTCAAAGTAATTGACATGGATCACAGATACAGTTCAAGAAATAAAGCAATGAAGTTTAATTGTCCAACCAATGACTCCAGTGTTTACCTAACTGGTTATAAAGGAGATGGTTATGACAGAGCTAATGGAGCCGCTTCTCCAACAAATGATGCATTATATGCTGGGCATGTAATTAGGCATATGTATAAGGATTGGTATGATACTAACGCATTGAGTAACCCTGATGGTTCCCCAATGCAGTTAGTTATGCGAGTTCATTATGGTGACGGGTACGAGAATGCATATTGGGACGGTCAGCAGATGACTTTTGGTGATGGTGATACCATGATGTATCCGTTAGTCTCTCTTGGAGTAGGTGCTCATGAAATCAGCCACGGTTTTACAGAGCAACATTCTAATCTTGAATATTATGGTCAATCTGGTGGCATGAACGAGGCTTTTTCTGATATGGCAGCTCAGGCAGCTGAGTATTATTCTGTGAATAAAAGCACCTGGCAAATTGGCGGCGAGATCATGAAAGAAGACAGCGGCTGGGAAGCATTACGCTATATGGATAAACCAAGTCGTGATGGTGAATCTATTGATACTGCTGATGAATATTATGGTGGTCTGGATGTTCATTATTCCAGTGGGGTTTACAACCATTTATTCTACATTTTGGCCAATCAACCTAATTGGAATACTCGATTAGCATTCGATGTGATGGTTAAAGCAAATATGGATTATTGGACGCCTTATTCAAACTTTGATGAGGGTGGTGAAGGTTTGGTGAGTGCAATTAATGACCTAATCGCAGGAGATCCTAACCATGAGAAGTATCCTTCTACTGCTGTCTGTGATGTTAAAAAGTCATTAAATGAAGTTAAAATCATTACCAACATGGATGGCTGTAATTAATCTATGCGGTAATGAATTCAGCCAGAAGTTTGCTTATAACTTCTGGCTGCTCCATGTGAATATGATGTCCTCCATCCATTTTTTTAAGTGTCAGGTTTCTAACCGCTTTAATCCGCTCATTCATCATTTCAGAGTCAAAAGAAAATCCTCTGCTGGATAAAAGTAAATAAGTTTTTGTAGTAATTTCTTGCAAACAAGAGAGTATTTGGGTTTCTGTCATTCGTAAAGGCGAGCGTACAAGTAAGCGTTGATCATGACGCCAATAAAATCGACCTTGCTTTTCTACCAGGCTTCGTTCACAAAGAATTTTTGCAATGTCTAAAGAAACATATCCTTTAATGGCACGTGCAAGAGCCGCACTATTGATGCTGTCATAACCTTTAGATTTTTTGCTTTTTTGAGCAAGAAAATGTGCAAACTCCCTTAATTGTTGGCATGCGCTTTCTGCCGGATGAGAAAATGGCCCTAATCCCTCAATCAGGCTTAAAGAGGTAAAACGTTCGGGGACTACGCCTCCAACCAAACTTGCCAGGCAAGCTCCCATGGAGTGTCCTAATAAATGAACTTTATCGAGTTTTAACGCATTGATTATTTCAATAACAACAAAAATCCCATCAAAAAAATGATAATGACACCCTTCGGGAAGATGTGATGAATGACCATGCCCAGGCAAATCAACTGCTATAAAATAAAAATCATTCTCTAAGTATGAAGCAAGAGGAGAAAAACTGTTTGCATTATCTAACCAACCGTGCAGTGCAAGGATTGTCGGTTTATCAGGGTTTCCCCAAGCGGTACAGGCTATAGAAAAGCCTGGAATGGTGAGATTTAATGTTTTCATTTTATTTACTATTTTTTTAATTATTATAAATAATCATTATATCCCTACTGCAAACAGGAGGGCTATAATTCATTATAAAAATGAATAATGATTTTTGCCTCATTGTTTCAATGATTATAATTACTTTTTCCAGTAATTTCTGAACGATCTGCAGTGAGAGAATAGCAATTTTTTTATGACATTTAGTGTTATGCTTAATACAAGAACTTGAAAAGAGTAAACTATGCAACAAGAAGTACAGAGCGTTTCATTAATAACTTACAATATTCATAAAGGGTTTGGTGTAGGCGGCGCTGTTCGTTTCTTGCTCCCTAAAATGCGCGATGCAATTACCAGCTTAACCCCTGATTTTGTTTTTTTACAAGAAGTACAAGGTGAACATAGAAAAAGACAAAAACGGATTAATGCGTGGCCTGACTCGCCGCAATTTGAGTATATTGCTGAAAACATATGGCCTCACTATGTTTATGCAAAAAATGCCGTATATGAATCGGGACATCATGGGAATGCAATTTTAAGTAAATATGCTTTTGATCGATTTGAAAATATTAATCTTGCAAATATACGCAGAGCCTCGAGGGGAATATTGCATGCACAGTTGAAACTGGATAAAGTCACTATTCATTTATTATGTGTACATTTGGGCCTTTTTAAAACAGAGCGAATGGTACAATGTAATGCTTTAATGCAACGCATAAAAGATGTGGTTCCACAAGATGAGCCTCTATTGATGGCGGGAGATTTCAATGATTGGCGCACCGTTATTTCCAAGCCTCTGGCTGAAAACTTAAATATAGAAGAGGCTTTTGTTTCAGTGGAAGGACAGCATGCACGCTCATTCCCTGCTATAAAACCAGCGCTTTGTATTGATCGTGTCTATTTTCGTGGCATGAAAGTGCAAGAAGTAGCGTGTTTACACGGCAAGCCCTGGCGAATGCTTTCTGACCATTTGCCGCTTTATGCGCGTTTTGAATTGATTAAGCCTCTTTAGTCTTTGATTACTATAAAAAAATTAAGAATGTATCAAGATACAGGGTTATGATTTTTATATGGGGATTGGTTTGTTTCAGTAAAAAAACCTCTCCCCAATAGTATGGATTATTCCATATTGCTATTGTATTCGCCCACACAGGCTAAGCTATTTAAACGGGCACGTTTTAATAAAGCCTCTTGTGCTTTGGCGATATTTGCTTTATTTCCACTCCAGGCAGCTAAACAATCTTCCTGTAATGCTCTGCCGAAAGAAAAGCTGAGTAGCCAAGGTTGATGGTCAATGCTATTGATTGCATTTAAATTTGCTGTAGCTTGTTGCGGTGTTTGGCCACCAGAGAGGAAATTAATTGTTGGTACCGCAGCAGGTACGTTATTACGGAACACACTAATTGTGTAATCAGCAATTTCATCAGGCTCACTGAAAGGGCTGTGTGCTTTACCACAAGTAACCATGCTAGGTTTTAAAATAATATGTTCTAGCTCAATTTGATGAATAAATAAGGCATGAAATAGTTCGTGCAGTACAATTTCACATACTTCTGCACAATGTTCAATAGTGTGGTCTCCATCCATGAGCACTTCGGGTTCAACGATAGGAACAATCCCGGCTTCTTGGCAAGCTGCGGCATAACGCGCCAGATTTTCTGCACCTGTTTTAACCGCGGTTAAACTGGGAGTAAATTCAGAAATTGAATAAACATTACGCCATTTGGCAAATTTTGCACCTAATTTTTTAAAATGCTGCAAACGCTCAGCCAATCCATCCAAGCCTTGAGTTACTTGTTCATTTTCAGTATTGGCGAGATGAATTAATCCTTTATCTACTTTAATTCCAGGAACGATACCCTTATCAGCAAATAATTGAGCAATAGGAGTTCCATGCTCATCAGTTTGGCTAAAGGTTTCTTCAAATAAAATAACCCCGTTGATATATTGTTCTAAATCAGTGGTTGTAGCGAGCAGTAATCTGTAATCTCTGCGATTTTCTTCAGTATTTTCAATATTAATTGAGGTAAATCGCTTACCTATTGTTGAATTGCTTTCATCTGCGGCTAAAATTCCTTTGCCCTCTTGCAGCATTAGCCCCATAGTATTAGATAATTCATCATAACTCATATTGTATTTGCTCCTGATTGTTTTACGTTATCTAGATATATATTTTTCGCGAATAATGTGTTGCATGGCAAAACCTTGTTCTTTTAAAGAGTTAAAAGCCTCGTCAATCATACCGGGATTTCCACATAAATAAATAACATCGTGCTGGGGGTTTAGATTTAATGTAGGAAAGGCATGTTGTACATAGCCGCTATACTCATTTTCATTTAATTCATGTATGGGCTGTCTGCTTAAATAAGGTCTGAACGTGACCTTAGGGTATTTTTGAGAAAATGCTTGGAACTCATTGGCATAGAGAATTTCTTCTCGTCGCTGAACTCCTTGTAGTATGACTATCTCGAGAGCTGAATGTTGCTCCATAAGTGCGCCTAGTTCTTGCAGCATCGCTCGATATGGGGTAATTCCTGTACTGGTAGCGACTAGGATAAATCGATGGGGTATTTCATCTTTGATAATCAATCGACCATATGGGCCACTGACCTGAATAATATCACCAGATTTTAAATTATAAAGCAATTCAGTACCTGGTCCATTTTCAAAATAGCCCGCTGCGAGCTCAATTTGATTATCTTGTTTTGGCGCATTGGCTATACTATAACTACGTTTTAATAATTTACCTTGATGTTCAAAATGAATGGTAATAAATTGACCAGGTAAATAATTAAAAGACGGAGCTACTTCACAAGTAAAAATGAAGTGCTTTACTTTAGGAGAAATCATAAATGATTCTTTTAAAGTGATGGGAAATGTGTTTATTTGCATGACGAATATTCAACTTTACTGTAAAAATCTGAGATTATAACTCTGAACTAAGCTTAATATAAGCAAAAAATTATGCAATATAAGTTTTAACGGCATATAATTAAATTATGACAGCATATAATTAAACTATGAATACACCGGATCTCATTACAATTATAGGCAATCTCAGCCATTCTTTATACCCAGTACAGCATTTAATTACTGGGGGAGCGTATATTTTAGGCATTTTATTTTTTTGGACTGCAATTTCCAAATTCAGAAAAATTGGCGATCACAGAGCGCAATCTTCATCACAAGAAAAGATGTTTAGCCCAATAATGTATTTATTTATGGGAGCGGCGCTACTTTATTTGCCTACGGGATTGGATGTTATGGCCAATACGTTTTTTGGAGCAGGGAATGTGTTAACTTATTCATCCTATAATTCGACAAATATTTACAGTTCCATGGGGTTAGTGGTTCAAACTGCGGGGATATTATGGTTTGTGCGTGGGAGTGTGTTGGTTGCGCATGCCAGTCAACCAGGAACTCAGCATGGACCTAAAGGTTTGGTATTTATAATTGCCGGCGTATTGGCGATGAACTTTGATAATACTATAGCCATGCTGAATTACATTATGGGCAACGTGGCAAATTGGACTATGGCAATTAAAACGAGTCAAGGGTACTAGCTAGCCACCTTCCCCTTGGTTTTCTTCGCCACAGATTCTGAGGTTATTGGCTTTAGCGAAATCAAGAATGGATTGATACAGTAACGGGCTTGATTCTTTAAGCTTTGGATCAAGTAAAATGCATTGGTATCCCTCACTATTTACACTTGGCCGTAATAGAGGAGAATAATGAATACGACTATTTTTAAAGCTTGCCAATGAGCCACTCATACGTTCTGCCCAGTCGCTGGGGCGAAAGGTTTTTCCTTGAGAAGTGATTCCTTCGATAATGATGGTTTTTTTTTCAGATGCAGCCATATCTTTTATGTAATATAAATACAGTATGTTAATTATACCATCATATAATGAGGGCTGTATTGAAATTTATTCATTTTACAAAAATAAATTTGTGTTAAATTTGGTTTTCAAAAGTAATTTTTATCCCTATTATGTCAACATATTGTATTTGGCATTTTTTGAAGGTTATTAGGAATGGAAAAAGAAAGTCATTCTGGTATTTATTTATTGCCTAATTTGTTTACAACGGCCAGCTTATTCGCCGCATTTTACTCTCTTGTGGCATCGATGAAAGGGCAATTTGAAGCTTCTATCATCGCTATATTTATTGGCATGATTGCAGATGGACTGGATGGGCGAATTGCACGTTTAACTCATACACAGACTGATTTTGGTGCTCAATATGATAGTTTATCCGATATGGTCACCTTTGGTGTTGCACCATCGTTATTAGTATATAATTTGATGTTAAGTCAGTTAGGGAAAGTAGGTTGGTTGGTCGCTTTTGTTTATACAGCTGCAGTTGCTTTGCGCTTAGCGCGTTTTAATACTCAGCTTGAAACAGCAGATAAACGATATTTTCAAGGGTTACCTTGTCCACCATCTGCTGCAGTAATGGCTTCTTTTGCTTGGTTATGCTATCAAAATGAATGGCAGAATATGTTTGTTGCTGTATTGACTGCGATCTTGTCATTAACCACTTCGGGTTTAATGGTTTCTAACTTTCGCTATTACAGTTTTAAAGAGGTGGATTTTAAGGGCAAAGTGCCATTTCTTTATGTCTTGGTGATGATCATTTTATTTGTAGCTATTGCTGCTAATCCTTCAGTGGTTTTATTTGTAAGTTTTACTGTTTATGCATTATCTGGATTGTTTATGACTTTATTTGCTTTGCACAAAGTGAGAAAGCAAAGAAAGCACTCCGAGAAATGAAAAAAGGAATTCAATGAGTTTTTGTAAGCACATAGCCCTAACCAAGGAGCGGCCGGATTAGCCAATATTCACATGAGCGACTGAGCACTTAACATATCTTTAGCATGAGCTTTCGAAGAGAATAATTATTCCAATTTTAGTTATTCACCTTCGCCAAAATAATTATTAATCAAATGAGTTAAGGCTTCATTCATTTGTACTTCATCAGGACCATCTATTTCCATAATGAGTTCACTCCCTTTATTGGCTGCAAGCATCATAACACCCATAATGCTCTTCCCATTAACGGTTTGTGAGTTATTGGTTACATCAATTTGGCTTTGGAATCTTGCGGCGGTAGAAACAAACTTCGCCGAAGCACGTGCATGTAAGCCCAATTTATTAATTATTTTAATTTTAGTTTTAATCATAGCGCTACAAATGTATCATGAAATAGGAAATAAGTGTAGTTAAGCTCAGCAAAGTGGATCCCGGAAAAATAGGGTTTCACCTTGCTGTCTGCAAAACTACCGCAAGCGATTATTTCTTAATCATGATGCTTATGGTTTTTCTCTTTATGTTTGGTTAGTTGACGTTCCAATTTATCAATCAACGCATCAATTGCAGCATATAAGTCTTCAGATTCTGAGCTTGCATGCAGTTCACCCTTGGTTACATGAATGGTTGCTTCAGCAATTTGACGTAATTTTTCTACATTCAATACTACGTTAATGGATTTGATTTGATCAAAGTGACGCTCCAGCTTATCGAATTTTTCTTCGGTAAATGCTCTGAGTGCAGGAGTAACATCAATATGATGTCCAGTGATGTTAATTTGCATAAAAATCTCCTAGTTACATAGGGTGTATTGGCAATTCTACTGTCTTGGCCAACAGTGCGACCTTAAGTGCTCCAATACTCACATACTCCATGTATGCTGCATTTCGGCGCTCTAAAATCGCACCATTTTGGCTTAATCTAGCGAATTGTCAACAAACCCTAAATTAATTACAAATTATTTTTCGTTCATTGGATGGAGCAATTCCCATTGCTTCACGATATTTTGCTACGGTTCGTCTTGCTACTTTAATACCCTGTTCTTCCAATAATCGGGTAATTTTACTGTCACTTAATGGTTTTTTTCTATTCTCTGCGGAAATTAATTTTTTTATTACGGCGCGTATGGCTGTAGAAGAGCATTCGTCCCCAGCATTTGTATTGACATGACTCGAAAAGAAGTATTTCAGCTCAAATACGCCACGAGGGGTATGGATAAATTTTTGTGTGGTGACACGAGAAATAGTTGATTCATGCATATCCAGAGCGGAAGCAACATCATTGAGAATTAATGGCTTCATCGCTTCTTCGCCATACTCTAGAAATCCTTGCTGATATTCCATGATGCATGTAGCTACTTTAAGCAGGGTTTCCTGGCGGCTTTGAATGCTCTTTAAAAACCAACGTGCTTCTTGCAGGTTATTTTTCAAGAACTGATTGTCTGCACTATTATCTGCGCGTTGAATCAGTGACGCATATTGGCTATTAATACTTAAATGAGGAAGCACACTTTGATTCAGTTGAACCCTCCATTTATTATTAACTTTTTTAACAGTTAAATCAGGAATAATGTACTCTGTAATGTCTTCATGAATTAAATTACCAGGTCTGGGGTTTAGCCCTTGAATTGTTTTTAATACTTCATTAATTGTTTTTTCAGTAATCTGATGATTTTTCATTAATTGTTTATAATTATGCTGAGCCAGTAATTCAATGTCTTCATTAATTATCTTTTTAGTCAATGCCAAATGTTCCGCATCCAAAGAAAGCTGCTCTAGCTGCACAAGTAGTGTTTCTGCAAGGTTTGTGGAGGCACAGCCTACAGGGTCAAATAATTGCAAGCGATGACGCACTGCATTTATTTCATCTAAATCCAGTGGATGTTCATCACTTGTAAGACTCGCATGCAATTCAGTGAGGCTCATCGTTAGAAAGCCATCACTATTCACTGCATCAATAATAGTGGTTGCTATTACTCTGTCTACATCACTCATAGGAGAAAGCTCGAGTTGCCATCTTAGATGGTCTTTTAAATTAGTTGTTGTGCAATGCAAATTATCAAAATTATAGTCATTATCCTCAAAAGAGGTGCGTTTACTTGAGCTTTGATACAGTTCTGACCATTGAAAATCATAAGGTTCATCATTATTTTGCTGCTTTGCTTCGTTAGGTGCAAATTCTTCTTTATCTTCATTTGGAGTGGCTTCAAGCATTGGATTTGATTCAACAATAAGTTGAATTTCTTGCTGTAAATCAATCGTGGATAATTGCAACAGTCTTATTGCTTGCTGTAACTGTGGCGTGAGCGTCAAATGCTGGCCAATACTTAGTTGCAATGATGGTTTCATGCAAATCCTCTTTGTATTTATTCATTGCTATTTACTATCAGTTTAAACGATTCGTAAGGATTATCCAGTATCTACGGGCGTTAATTTAGGAATCTCCTGAAAAATTTGCATCAGCACAATTGATTTTTTCTAGCGCATGGAGAAAATGAAGTCGGATTGTTCATTATAAGAGCACCTGGTGTCGATTTATCAGAGTAACCTGCTTTTTGAGTTAAGGTGTCTAGGCATGAGACACTAAATGCTCAGCTTTTAGAGAGGGGAAGATATTGCTCTTAAAAAATACATAAAAATAAGACACAAAGCCCCATCAGCATGAGGCTTAAATAATTATTTTACTTTTTTCTCTTTGAAAAGAACATGCTTACGTACTTTAGGATCGTACATCATAAGCTCCATCTTTTCAGGATGGTTTCTTGGGTTTTTAGTTGTAGTTTTATAGTATCCAGTTCCTGCTGTGGATTCCATTTTCACTTTAATAGTGACGGCTGCCATGGTTTATCCCCTTAGTTATACTTTTTCGCCTTTAGCTCTGAGCTTATCCAGAACTGCTTTTATACCTAACTTGTCTACAATACGCATACCTTTGGTACTGAGTTTCAATGTGACAAATCGTTTCTCTTCTTCAACCCAGAAACTGTGATTCTGAATATTCGGCAGAAAGCGTCTTTTGGTTTTGTTGTTAGCGTGCGACACTTTATGACCAGTCATGGGTCGCTTGCCAGTTACCTGACATACTCTAGACATTGCGTTACTCCAAAATAGGTTTTAATTTAGGTTCTGTTTACTTTCGTGGCCAACTGACTCAGCTAGCGAAATACAAACAAACCCTATTGGTCTTTGTAAAATTCTGGGCAAATAGCCGGATGTGAAATACAAGAGCGGTTTTATATCAAAAAAATGCATTAGTTGCAAGATTTTTGTAAGGACATATAATTCCGGCTTTAACAAAATATGAGTGTGATTTATGCAGCGCAAGATAAAAAGTTATGTCTTACGTGCTGGTCGGGTGAGCAATCGACAGCGTCAGGGGTTAGATCTTTGGCTTAAAGATTATGAACTTACTGTAGATGGAAGTCCATGGAATGTGTCACAAGAGTTTGACCGCACTGCAGATACAGTGATTGAAATAGGTTTTGGGATGGGTGCATCGCTGTTGGCCATGGCTAAAAATAACCCTGAACTTAATTACATAGGAATAGAAGTGCATCAGGCTGGTGTAGGAAGCTTGGCTGCTGATTTACATGAATATCAATTATCCAATGTGCGTATTGTAGCTCATGATGCAGTTGAAGTATTCCGTACTCAATTGTTGGATAACTCACTTGCGGGGGTACAAATTTTTTTCCCGGATCCATGGCATAAGAAGCGTCATCATAAAAGACGCCTGATTCAGAAAGAGTTTATTCAATTATTGACAAAAAAAATTAAACCGGGTGGGTTTATTCATTGCGCAACCGATTGGCAAGATTATGCAGAACACATGTTAGAGGTTTTATCTACAGAGCCGACGCTCCAGAATACACAAAAAGAAGGAGGGTATTCACCCAGACCTTTGTCGCGGCCGCTTACTAAATTTGAACAACGTGGCGAACGTTTAGGGTATGGGGTTTGGGATTTGATTTTTACTAAATTGAACGTTTAATACCTATATCAGAAATCAATTTCATGGAGAACTGAGGGCTTGCTTGGCTTTCGCTAGCTTGGGCCCAGAATGGCCTGATTCTCGAGTACCAAAGCGCAGCATCTATACGGGTATGTGTGCGTTGACATAGAAAATCAGGGCAGTTTGGCCTAGATGGTAGAAATATAAATAGGCCCTGATGGGGCTTGTAGAAAATTTAACTATTCTTTTGATCTTCTATTGTCCAATGTGTAATATAAATCCGGAAGGATATTACAGGGGACGTAACATGGAATTTATCACTGAAATAAATGCCGCTATAAAATCAGGACTAGAAGGATTTAATCTATTTATTGAACAAAAGTTGCAAACAGAAGCGGATTATCTTGAGCGTCCATACTGGACGGAAGGTGGCGTTCAAATGACCGTTTTGAATTATCTGATTCAACAGCACCAGGAAAAAAATAAAGATCCTGTTCATGAGGAGAGCTCTTCCGATTTGATAGGGTTTATTGATGTAGTTTTGAGCAAAGTTCGCGATAAAAATGTTGGCTTGCCTTTGCATCAAGCAATTGCTGCCAATAAAATTCAGCTGGCTCTTCATCTCTTGGAAAATAATGTTTTTGATGTTAACAAGCGTGATGAAGAGGCTCGAACCTTATTATCATTGGTTTTACCTGTTAGAAATCGTCAATTATTGCTAAAAATCTTAGCCTGTAAACCTGACGTAAACGCCGCAACACGTCTTACCGAAGACCGTACTCCTTTTCAGCCGTTACACCAAGCGATAGCATTGGACTTTGCTTCCGGGGTGATCAATTTGGTCAGAGCTGGGGCGGATGTGGCTAATCCTGTAGGCGAACTGAAAGATACGCCGGTACTGTTGGCAGCACAACAAGGTAAGATAAAGGCACTTGAAGCGTTATTAGAAGAGTCTCCAGTAGAACAACTAAAACTTGAGGCGAGAAATAAAAATTTTTGGCAAGATCAGAAAACAGGTGAAAATGCAATTGAAGCACTTTGTAAAAAGTTGGTTAATAATCCAAACGACAAAGATGTGCTTCGCGGGGTTGCTATGTTGCTTTGTCGTGGCGCCGAGCCTCCACGACATGAAGAATTGTGTCAAGCATTAGCAAATAAACGTAGTGATTTGCTCAAAGAAATTGATGCTTATATGGATACTAGACCTGAGTTGGTCGATCCTTTTGTGAACCGATGCCATTTAGCTAACAGCGCATTGTATAACATAATTTATGTGGATCATTCTTGGGGGAGCACTTTACGTCAGCTTTTTGGCAGACCAAGTGACGCAGCCTTTGCTGTAGAAAGGTTGGTTACCCGCAAATACAGTCGCCGCTCAGAAGGGAGTTCTGAGGGTTCTTTATTGCCAACAGCTGCTGCGGTACCATTAAAAGGAGATGAGCCTCCATTAAAGCTCTATGCAGAATTTGTACGACGCTATAATGAAGCTTATGAAAATCAAAAAATTACCAATCCTTGGAGTACTATGCGTTGGATGATCGCTGAGGGGAAATGTAATTGGGAAACAGTAAAAGAATATGCTCGTAACCATCCAGGAACCAGGACACAGATTATCTATGATGATATGTTTAAAACTTTGCCTAAAATGAAGGTACATGAGGTAATTGAAAATTCTTCTGGAGAACCTACTCTTAGCAGTGAAGCTACGTTATAAATCAAGATTAATAGCGGAGCTGTTATGGTCTTTTATGATAGAGATGGAAAAACCTTAAATAGAGTATAAAGGAGCCATCTCTATGTTATTATGGATGGATATTATATGAGCATTGAATTAAAATTGTGGGAACGAGTCTATTTTGTTGAGATGTAGTGACTATGAATATTAGCTTGTTACTTTTAATCATGATTTGTTTTATTGGCATGATCAGCCCGGGGCCAGATTTTATACTTGTTACAAAAAACGCGCTTTTATATCCCAAACGACAGGCTTTAGCTACTGCCTTAGGTATTGTTACCGGATGTCTTTTCCACGCTACTTATTGCATTTTGGGATTGGCGTTCATTATTACTCAAAGTATTGTTCTTTATACCATGATAAAATACGCAGGCGCGTGTTATTTAATTTATCTTGGATTAAAAGGCTTAAAATTCAAGCAATCCATGAAAATAAAGCAGGGCTTTTCTTCAGTGAAAAATATAACGGTCTCAAAAGCTTATATTGAAGGCGTCTTGTGTAATGCTTTAAACCCAAAGCTTGCAGTTTTTTTACTTAGCTTGTTTACCCAATTTGTCTCAATGCACGCATCAATTGGTGATAAAGCTTTAGTTGCCGGAGTATTTGTTTCTGAGTCTGCACTTTATTGGCCTTTACTCGTTTTATTCCTGCAATCAGATAATGTTCGAAAAGTATTTACTCATTTTCAAGCAGCATTGAGTCGTGTGTTTGGTGGCTTGTTAGTTTATATAGGAATTCGAGTAATGCTGAGTGCAGATTAGACCTATTTCTTTCTAGTATCTTGGCCAAATTAGCCTATGATTGTTCATATACTAGGGTGTATGCAGCGCTTCGATGCTTGAAAATCAACCTAATTTGACTCAACCTAGCGAAATGTAAATAGGCCCAAGTTTTTCATGAGGAATAGAATGTCAAAGACAGCCTTAGGTCTAAGAAAAACAGAGTTGGATACCCCTTGTTTATTAATAGATAAAAATATTTTGCAATCCAATTTAGAGGCCATGCGCCAACACTCTATTGAAAATAATGTACATGTTAGACCTCATTGTAAAACCCATAAGTGCTCCAAATTAGCTCGTTTACAGATTGAATATGGTGCAATAGGTGTTAGTGTCGCGAAAATCTCGGAAGCTGAAGTTTTGATTCAGAATAAAATACCCAACGTATTGATTACTTCTCCAGTTGTCACAAAAAATAAAATTTCCAGACTTATTTCATGTCTGGAGAAGGCTCCCTCTACTCTAATAGTCGTTGATAATAAAGAAAATATCATTGCTTTAAATGAAGCTGCGGCACACAATAAGAAAATCATTCATGTGTTAGTGGATGTGGATCCAGGAATAGGGCGCACTGGCATTAAACCAGAAAGTGCTTTAAATTTTGCATTGGAAATTGAGCAATTACCCTGGTTAAACTTGATGGGAATTCAATGTTATGCGGGTAATTTACAGCATATTTCTTCCTTTAGTGAGCGGAAAAGTAAATCATTGCAAACGATGCAAATGGCAAGCAATCTTGTAAAAAGCTTTAGAGAAAACGGTCTTAATTGCCCTATATTAACTGGAAGCGGCACGGGGACTTATGATATTGATGTTGATGCGCCGGAAGTAACTGAAATTCAACCAGGCTCTTATACCGTTATGGATGTTCAATACGCTACTATTGGTTCAAAAAGTAACGAGAAGCAATTTAACACATTTAAGCCGGCAATGACCCTTTTGACCACAGTCATCAGTAATAATAGAACAGAGCATGTTACAGTAGATGCAGGTACAAAATCCATTTACGTAGATCAACAAAAGCCCCAGATAATCAGTCATCTCGGGTTGGAGTATGATTGGGGTGGGTTTGGTGATGAGCACGGCAAAGTTACTTCTGTAAATGGCGCCCAATTACCAGCATACGGGGAGGTTTTAGAACTTGTTGTTCCACATTGCGATCCAACCATTAACTTATTTGACCAATTTTTTATTACTGAAAATGAAATTGTAGTGGATATTTGGGATATTGATCTTAGAGGCAAATGTCAATAGGAGCTGCAGGATTTAACTCCTTTACTGCATCCGTTTATCTAAGGCAATGCATGTTCTGTGAAAAAAATAAGAATCCATATTGAGCTAATTACATTCGGAGAACTTGCTTAAACTTCATATACCCCATAGAATCCTAGTTTTCTTAGAATTTGCCAGGAGAGTAGTACATGGGGTGGAATGAGCCAGATAAAGGCAAAGATCCCTGGAAGGGTAAAAATCAACCTCCAGATTTGGATGAAGCTCTTAAACGCGTTCATGACAAATTGAAGAAGTTGTTTGGAGGGGGTTCTGCTAAAACAAGTAATGAACCGTCCAAAAAATCAAATGGCGGTTTGATGACTCTAGTAGTTATCTTAGTTGCTTTTATCCTTTGGGTACTTTCTGGCATCTTTATTGTTGATCCTGCGGAGCAGGCGGTTATTCTTCGTTTTGGCAAATACGTTGAAACTGTAGGCTCAGGACCACATTGGATACCAAGAATTATTTCTTCCAAAATCATCATGAATGTGGACAGAGTGTTGGATTATTCCTATTCTGGACAAATGCTTACCAGTGATGAAAATCTGGTTTCTGTATCTTTAGCGGTACAATATCGCATTGGTGATCTCGAGGATTATTTATTTAATGTGGCTAACCCCGAAGAAAGTTTGCAGCAAGCCACTTCAAGCGCCCTAAGACAAGTAGTGGGAACAACTACGCTAGATCAAATGATTACTGAAGGACGTGAAGTTTGGGGCAACAAAGTACAAGATACTTTAATAAAAACATTGGACTTATATAAAACTGGTATTTTGATTGTTAATGTATCACCCCAACCAGCACGTGCTCCTGAAAGTGTACAAGATGCTTTTGATGATGCAATTAAGGCACAGGAAGATGAAAAACGCTTTAAAGAGCAAGCTTATGCCTATGCAGCGAAAGTAGTACCGATTGCTGAGGGGCGGGCCAGTCGTATCCAGCAAGAGGCTGAAGCCTATTCCAAACAGGTTGTGCTGAATGCCCAGGGGCAGGTTGCTGAATTCTTAGCCTTACTTCCTCAATATACTGCAGCTCCAATAGTTACAGCGGAGCGTATGTATTTGGAAACAATGCAACACGTATTAAGTCAGAGCAGCAAGATCATTGTTGATAGCAAATCAGGTAATTTGTTGTATCTGCCTTTGGATAAATGGTTTGAAAAATCTTCAGGTTTCTCTCATGAGACTGCCAAAAATGGCAAAGCGGAAGATGATGAATTCAGTGAGACAGAGAATTTGGTCGATGGTCGTGAATTTACCAGACCTATTTATCGACAAGGGAGAAATTAACAATGAAAACGATGGGTAGAACCCTTGGCATTTTGATCTTTTTAATACTTCTCTTTTTATTGACCAGTGTATTTACCATAACACAAGGACAGCAAGGTATTCTTTTGCGTTTAGGTCGCTTGGTCAATGATGAGTCGACTAATAAAGTTAAAGTCTTAAATCCTGGATTGCATTTTAAAGTACCGTTTATCGAAAATGTTCGCATTTTTGATACACGTATTCAGACAATGGATATTAAATCGACCCGTATTGTTACTAAGGAAAAAAAGGACGTAATGGTTGATTATTATGTTAAATGGCAAATTACTGATTTGGCTCAATATTTTAAATCAACTGGCGGTAGTGAATTTAAAGCAGAAACATTATTGGAACAACAATTAAATACTTTGTTGCGTGCTCAGTTCGGTAAACGTACTATTTCCGAAGTCGTATCAGGCGGACGTGATGATTTAATGGAATTGCTGCGTCAAGCTGCCCAAAAGCAAGCAGGCGGATTAGGTATTATTGTTGTTGATGTACGTATTAAAGGAATAGAGTTGCCAGCCAATACCAGTAATGCAATCTATCAACGCATGCGTGCAGATATGCAAAAAATCGCGAACAGACACCGCGCTGATGGTCAAGCAGCTGCTGAAGAAATAAAAGCAAAGGCTGACGCTGATGTCACGGTCCTGTTAGCAAAAACTCGCAGTAACGCACAAAAGGTAAGAGCAATTGGACAAGCACGAGCAGCAGCAATTTATGCGGAGGCATATAATAAAAATAAGGATTTCTTTACTTTATATCGTAGCTTGCTCGCATATGAAGAGAGTTTTAACAGTAGAAAAGATATTTTGGTTCTGGATCAAAGTAGTGCATTTTTTGATTATTTTAAAACGGCCACACCAAAAAATGATGGTGTACCTGCTAAAAAGTAACTATAATGTCAGATTTTGGTAACTATTCATCCCTGTATTAAAATCGTGGAGAACGTCCAGATTTGAATGCAGCTTGAGTGAAAAATATTCTGAAAATGCATCATATCAATGCGATGCACGTATTTTCGGAATATTTTCCATTTAAGAAGAAAGCCCTTTATAGGGTTTTGAGTAGGGACCTTTTTTTATTGAAATTGGTTTAGTGATTCGCAATTTAGAGCGACAAACAAGCATTGTGCAAATTAAGGTAGATCATGGGTAAAAACGTTGTTGTTTTAGGAACGCAGTGGGGCGATGAAGGCAAGGGTAAAATTGTCGATTTATTAACCCACGATGCGCAGGTTGTTGTCCGTTATCAGGGCGGTCATAATGCAGGTCATACCTTAAAAATTAATGGGGTGAAAACAGTTCTTCGTCTTATTCCCTCTGGCATGTTGAGACCTCACGTTACATGCTACATTGCAAATGGTGTAGTTCTTTCGCCCGATGCCTTATTGGGAGAAATTAAAGAATTAGAGCAAAGTGGAATTGATGTCCGTTCCCGCTTACGCATTAGCATGGCTTGTCCACTGATCCTCCCATGTCATGTTGCAATGGATAAAGCGCGTGAAGCGCATATGGGCGATTCAGCGATTGGTACAACCGGACGTGGTATAGGTCCTGCGTATGAAGACAAAATTGCTCGCCGTGCATTAAAGGTCAGTGATTTATTTCATCCTGAGCGTTTTGAAAAAAAATTAACCGATCTTTTAGATTACTATAACTTTATTTTAACGCAGTATTTCAAGCAGCCAGCCGTAGTGCTTCAACCTTTGTTGGATTCTGCTTTACAATGGGCTAAAGAATTACAGCCAATGGTTTGTGATGTTTCTGCTTGTTTGCATGAGCATAGAGGGCAAGGAGATAATATTTTATTTGAAGGAGCGCAAGGGGTCTATCTCGACATTGATCATGGCACCTATCCTTTTGTTACTTCATCAAATACGTGTGTGGGTTCAGTAGTTAATGGCGCGGGATTTGGCCCAAAATACATTGACTATATTTTAGGAATTACTAAAGCTTATACTACGCGTGTTGGTGGTGGTCCTTTTCCAACTGAGCTTTTTGATGAAGTGGGGAAACAGATTGCTGAACGTGGTCAGGAGTTTGGGGCTGTCACTGGGAGACCTAGGCGCTGTGGATGGTTTGACGCCGTTCTGTTAAAACATTCAATTGAGTTAAATAGTATTACGGCATTATGCATCACGAAACTGGATGTTCTGGATAAAATAGATGTATTGCGCATTGCTGTTGCTTACAAAGACGAAAAAGGCAATTTAATTTCTCGTCCTCCTCAATCAGCCGCTGATTTCTACGGTTTAGAGCCTGTTTACGAAGAAATGCCTGGTTGGCAAGAATCTACTGCTGATATTACAAATTTAAATGATTTACCTGCAAATGCTCTTGCCTATTTAAAACGAATAGAAAATCTGCTTAATGTGCCTATTGATATATTATCGACTGGTCCAGAACGTGATTCAACGATTATTTTGCGTGACCCATTTAAAGCTTAATTGTGTCTGGTTACACAAAATACCAGGCTATAATATTTTTAGAGTGTATTAACAATTATTTCCCCGTCTACGTAGACGGGGAAATAATTTGTCAAAACACTTTAGTTTCAGTCTGAAAAATTTAGATATTTAAAATTTATTTTCAAATGCACGCAGTTTTTGTTCTAAATCCCATTGTAATTGTGCTTTCTCGTTTGCTTTTATAAACTGCTGGCAGCTTTTACTCGCTAAATCTTGACAATCAGGGATTAATTGGGCTTTATCTGCATCCAACCATATGCTATTTCCAGGTAAAAATGCATAAGTTAATGCATTTCTATTGATTTGTTTTAAGCTTTGATAATCCAGATCATGATTCAATGCAGCCTCTACATATTGCTGGCTTAAATTGGTTCGCAATATACCTTCATCATCAGTAGATAAAACAACAGGAACTTTGTGCTTAAGATAAAAATTCAGCGGATGACTGCGACCTGCGACCTTTAATATTTTAAGGTTACTGATTAGATTGATTTCTACTGCTTTATGATGTTTCGCCATGTAATTTAATGTATTTTTCACATTATTTTCATGGGCAATATCTACCCCATGCCCGATTCTTTGTGCTTGGCCGGTAAAAAGCGCATCATGAATGTGATAATCCAATTCTTCTGGAGTAACAATTTCCTGAGTTATTTCGCCTGCATGCAATGCAATATTGACCTGTGGATATACCTCATGCAGATACTGATACATTTGCATCTGTTTGCGATAATCGCGTAAAGAAATAATACCATCTTCAGGTTGCACCAAATTAACGCCAACAAGCGTACCTTTGCTTTCCATGGATTGGCTTACGGCTTCAAAAGCATTCAGGGTTTGTGCAAAAAGGTTATCTAAAGATTGTTCTCTAAGTGAGTAATACAAAAATTTAACTTTGATTTGGCAGGCTTTTTTTTCTGGATTGGTATCGCAGCCTAATTCTTGGTGTGCCTGTTGCAGTATGCGATTGGACTCTATCGCAGTATAATTGACGTTACTTTGAAAATCCTGATTCGCTAATAAAAGCTTTCTTTTTTGGCTAAATGAAGTTGTATCTTTAAGCATGTCACCAAAGCTGGCTGAATGAGCGTTATCCGGTAAAATCATTAATTCCATGTAGTGCTCATTTTGTTGCGCTGCAGTTTGTAGCACTGCTGCAACTAATTCAGGCTGATGATCAGCAACTATTGCATTGAATTTGTAGAATGAGCTGAAAAAATGATCATGCCCAGATTCTTTCCTTGGAACAAAATCTTTCATAGACCAGCTCTTGACGGTATTTGCATAAAGCTCGGGATGATTAAGCAGGTCTTTTGTATCTACACCATGACATACAGCAGGGTTTTTACTGACCACCCAATTGGTTGTATTCAAGCAATAATTATCCTTAGATGCGAGTTCCAGCATGATTTCTGGATATGCGCCTCCAGCTAAATGATAATGTAATTCTCCTCCTTTAGGCATGCTCTTAAAAAAAGTATATAAGGCATTAGGATCATTTTTTATTTGGTCAAAATAGGATTGAACATTAGCTTGAGCAAAAGAGAAAAAAGATAGACCGGCTAGGAACGAAATTGATTTAATATAGTTCATTGTATTCGAAAATATGTCACTTTTATGAGGATTATCGCACAATTATTATTAAATCCCAACCATTGTATTTAGATTCTATTCATAGCAGAATAATTTTACTGCTCTTCGAGACAATCGAATGAGCTCTTGCTGCACAGTTATATTCTGCCTATCAGCAGAGTGTATTAAGCGAGGATTAAGCGCGAAAAGATTAAGTCTAATCAATTAGGATGATGAATATGAACTATTTTTTATCAAAAATTTATACTGTTTTAGGTGCTTTTTTTGTATTACTCGTAGCAGTAAGTTTTTGTGACGCAGCACCAGGTATGGATGAAGCTCAAGATAAAACCAAAATGACAATTAATGTTGGTATTTATGCTCCTTTTTCCAATGAATCTGCTTATATTGGTAGAAACATGCTAGGTGCAATGGAAATTGCGCGTGATCAGTTAAAGTCCTCGGAGATTAATTATGAGTTTTATACCCTGGATAAAATGCCAAATAATGCTCGTACAGCAAAAACCGTGCAAAAATTTATTGAAGCACATCATATTAATGTATTATTGACTGAAGGAACTGAAAGCGGCACTTTAGTTGCACCTTTAGCGAAAAAAAATAATATCATTCATTTTTGTCTCACAGAGGACACAATTATTGCCGATGGAAAAAATAATTTTAAAGCACAAAGTCCAAATCACAAACAGGCTGCTGTTTTGACTCAATCAATGAAACCAGAGTTTATTGCTCAATTTAAACAAGAATACCTTAGTCATCCTGTCAGTGAAGCAGGGTATGCTTTTGATCTATTCCATCTGCTTCATAGTAGCGCTTTGCTTGCTCTGAAAACGCATTCTGATTTTTCCAGTCAGGCAATTGCAACCCATTTGTTGGCGCTTGAATCTGGGATAGGGGTAATGGGTAGATTTAATTTGGATAAAAATGGGGTTTCTTATAAGAAGCAAATACTTACAGCCTAATCCCATTTAAATTACTCCGGATTGACGACAAGCCTGGGTGCAGCAAAGCGAAACTGAGTTCCGTTTTGCTGCACCTAGGCTTGTATCTTTAATCTGTAAAAGAAGAGGGGCTTGGGGAATTGGTTTAAACCAACCTCGTTAGCTCCTCTTTATTTAAGTAGTAAAATTATCTGTTAGCTAAAGCCATACCTTCTAAGACTGTCAATGCAGCATAGAGCTGATAATCATTATGCATTAGATCATCCAATTGCGCTTTGATATCTTTAGCTTTAGTAGTTTCCGAATTATTTTTATTCACTAAATGTCCATTAAGGTTTGCTTCACTAAATCCAGTGAGATCAGAAGGCTTCGCAGCAGTTTTAGGGATTTCCACTTCATTTACCACGATATCAGGTATAATTCCTTGAGCCTGAATTGATGTTCCTGATGGAGTGTAATAAAGAGCAGTAGTTAATTTAATGCCTGTTTTATCATCTAGTGGTAATACGGTTTGTACTGAGCCTTTACCAAAGCTTGTTGTACCAAGAATAACAGCTCGTTTATTGTCTTTAAGTGCGCCGGCTACAATTTCGGCCGCAGATGCAGAGCCATTATTGATTAATACAACCATTGGGGCATTATGTAAGACATCAACTCCCTTAGATATGGCGGTAAAGTCTGATCCAGGTAGACGTCCTTTAGTTGAGACAATTGTTTCTGGCTTACCTGATTTGTCTTTACCAAGAAATGCGTCGGAAACCTGAATTGCTGAATCAAGCAATCCTCCTGGGTTGTTACGTAAATCCAGTATTAGACCTTTTAAATTTCCGCCAGATTGTTGTTTTAATCTATCAATGGCTTGCAACATATCTTTTCCAGTTAATGCTTGGAATTGAGTTAAGCGAATGTAACCATAGCCTGGAGAAAGCATTTTGCTTTGCACACTTTTAATTTGAATAATTTCTCTTATTAAATCAAAAGTAAGTGCTTTGTTAACCCCTTTACGGAGCACAGTCAATTGAATGGTACTTCCAGCTTTACCACGCATGAGGTTGACCGCATCCTTAAGAGAAAGACCTTGAACAGATTCTTTTCCTAATTTAATAATGTAGTCGCCAGATTTGATTCCTGCTTTAAAGGCTGGGGTGTCAACGAGAGGAGTAACTACTTTAACAACACCCTCTTCCATTGTTACTTCTAACCCCAAACCACCAAATTCACCGCTCGTTGATGTTTGCAGCTCTTTAAATTCTTCTTCATCCAAGTAGCTGGAGTGTGGATCAAGGCCACTAAGCATACCTCGAATGGCATTATCAAAAAGTTCTTTATCATCAATCGGTTTAACGTAATATTTTTTAATTTCACCTATAGCATTAGAAAATCGTTGTACATCTTCTAAAGGAACCGCTTTAGTAGTACTGGAGCTTGTAGAAGTATCAGTATTAGCCTCATCATCTGCAAAACTTGTCAGAGGTAACATAAGAGTAAACGCATATACTATCGCAAGCGAGCGTGGATATAGTTTTCTTATCAACATAGCGATCTCCTCAGATGCAAGGCTACAAAATAAGCCATCTTCTTTATTATAATTTTTGAAATGCAATTAAGGTGCCAGGGTTAACCTACGACAACCAATTAAGTGGTGGAATAGCTTTCCCCCTTAGTCTTATTTCAAAGTATAGACCGTTTTGTTTAATTCCGCCGGTATGACCTACACTTGCAATTTGTTCATTTTGGCGTACATATTGGCCTTTGCTTTTAAATAAAGATTGATTATGAGCGTATAAGGTCATAAAACCTTGTCCGTGATCAATGATAAGAAGTAAACCATATCCTTTAAGCCAATCGCTAAATACTACCTTCCCAGGATAAACGGCAGTAACTACCGTTCCTTCCTCGGCAAAAAATGTCACTCCTTGATTCATTTTGCGTAGAGAATGGCTCTGACTCTGGAGCGGCACCGGCAATTTTTTGCGCATCTGACTAAAGGGAGTATGCGCTTGGTTAAAAGGTTTGCTTGTTGGGGCGCTACTTTGTTGCGCTAATGATTTGAGCAAGCGTGCTAAATTCTCTTTATTTTTTCGCACCTCACGCAAAGTTTTTTGTTTATCTTGAATTTCATGATTCAATGATTGAATTAAAGTAGTATGATAACTTTTATTTTGTTGTAGTTGTTGTTGATGCTGGGTAAGCTCTGCTTTGAGTTGTTTGTTAGCGATAAGTTCCACCCGGAGTTTTTCTTTACTCTCACTAAGACTCACGCGTGTTTTATCAATTTTATCAATAAGTTGTTGCCGTGATTTAACAATATATTGGTAGTAAGTAAGAATTCGACTCACTTTATTGGGATCATCCTGATTAAGCAATAATTTAAGCGGCTGATATTCTCCCATTTGATAACGGGCACGAACATGGTTAGCTAGTAATTGTTGTTGGGTAATCAGCTGTTGATTTAATTGATTTACCTGCTTTTGTAATTCAGTTATTCTATTTTCTTTATTCTTAATATCATCTTGTATGGAATGTAGCTTATGAATCCCTTCCCCAATTTGCTTTTCAGTTTCTGACAATTCCTTATTTAAAACACCTCGTTTATCGTGGGCTGAGTTTAAGTTTTGTTGAAGACTGTTAATTTGCGCATCCAATTGCTTTAACTTATTTTGCGTTTGCAGCACAGCAGAAGTCGACTCTGCATGTACTGTAAAGCAAAAAAATATACTAAAGACCAATCCGGTAACATAGGTTCCACGCCCGATATCTCTTTGACCTTCTTTCACAAGTTTCAAAAGAGATCTGCCATTAAATTTTAATTTTTGTCTGATTGCTATAACACTGTGAATGCAGTAATGTTTAACTTCAGAGCAACATAAATTATAAGAAACAGTGTAATTCCGTTTATTCATGAGTATTTTTTTCTAACAATTGATGACCTGTCATTTCCGCTGGAGGAGTAATACCAAGTAAAGCGAGCATCGTTGGTGCGATATCAATTAAGCTTCCTTCGCTTCGGGAAAAATGCCAATGGCCACCGACGTATACTAAGGGTACAGGTTCACTAGTATGAGCAGTATGTGCTTGAAGTGTTGTTTCGTCAAACATTTCTTCCGCATTGCCGTGATCTGCAGTAATAAGTAATTTCCCGCCTTGTTTTTCCAGCGCATTCCAGACTTTACTCATGCATTGATCAAGGCATTCTATTGCGCGAATTGTCGCCTTAAAATCTCCGCTATGTCCTACCATGTCGGCATTAGCGTAATTACAAATAATGACGTCATAAGCGTGACTGTTAATCGCCTCGATCAAGCATTCTGTTAATTGGGGGGCGCTCATTTCAGGCTGTAAATCATATGTAGCGACTTTGGGGGATGCAATTAAGATTCTTTCTTCGTGAGTAAAAACATTTTCATTTCCACCATTGAAGAAAAAAGTTACATGGGCATATTTTTCTGTTTCTGCAATGCGTAATTGACTTAAGCCATGGGCTGCAAGCACTTCCCCTAAAGTATTATTTAAAGGAATAGGGGGGAACGCTTGAGTTGTGGGCAAGTTTTTATCGTATTGAGTCATACTGACAAAATAGGATAATTGAGGTTGCGCAGAGCGGTTAAATTTTTTAAATGTTGGATCAATAAAAGCAGTGGTTAATTGCCGGGCTCTGTCTGCTCGAAAATTAAAGAAGAAAACGGCATCCCCATCTTCGATTGGTTTCTTTTCACCTATAAGAGTAGGAGGTATGAATTCATCGGACAGATTTTGTTGGTAATAAGACTTTATCGCTGTTTCTGCATCCGAAAAATGATGCTCACTGTTGCCTTGCGTTAATAAAGTATAGACTGGCTCTATTCTTTCCCAACGATTGTCTCTGTCCATAGCATAATAGCGTCCGCTAATCGAACACACTCGAGCTACCGGATGTGTTTTTAACTCTGCGTTGAGGCGCTCTAAGCTGTGTAAGACACTTTGCGGTGGAGTATCTCGTCCATCTAAAAATAAATGCAAATACACAGAAGTAAACTTTTGTTGGGCACATAAGTTGAGTAGGGCAAATAAATGATGTTCGTGGCTGTGGACTCCTCCTGGGGAAAACAATCCCATGATGTGTAAGGATTTTTCAGTTTTCTGCAAGGTGGAAATTACATCATGGAACACTGGATTATTGGCAAATTCACCATTCTTTATACTCTCGTTAATGCGTGTGTAATCTTGTTGTATGACTCGGCCTGCACCAATATGCATATGTCCTACTTCTGAATTACCCATTTGCGCATCAGGTAAACCGACTGCGAATCCAGATGCTTGCAAAAGAATATGGGGGCAGTTTTTCCACCATTCATCCCATTGAGGTGTGTTGGCTTGGGCAATCGCATTATGTTTATTATTTTCGTTATAGCCCCAGCCATCTAAGATCATGAGTAACAAGGGTGCTTTTTTTTGCATGCAATTCTCCGTAGAATACAGTCAAATTTGGTAGGTGGATTATACATTACTTGGTAGGTATTTCGGAATGTATTCACTTCTTTCAGAGTTTATTGAGCAACAAAACTGAAGGTATGTCCACTCGTTTTAGTACATCGCGATATCGTGTTTTTTCTACATATCGCATTCCATTGTTAACTTACAAGGGTGAATAGTGACATTTTTGTATTAAAAAGGTTAGACTATGCACCATTTATTAGATTAGGAAGAGTAGTTTGGAACAAAAAATTCCTCAGCATGTTGCCATTATTATGGATGGAAACGGCCGTTGGGCTGAAAGTAGAGGACTACCGCGTATTGAAGGTCATAAAGCAGGTGTTGAATCAGTAAAAAAAATAATTCGCTGTTGCATGACTAAAGGAATTCCTTGTCTTAGTTTATTTGCTTTTAGCTCTGAAAACTGGTGCAGGCCAGCAGAGGAAGTTAATTTTTTAATGGAATTATTCCTAGAATCCTTACGCAAAGAAATTTTTGAATTGAATCAGCATGGAATACGCATGCGATTTACCGGAGACCGTAGTGTGCTTTCACCTGTATTGCAAAAGCAAATGCGGGAAGCTGAACTTTTGACAGTAAATAATGAGCAATTAATTTTAAATGTGGTTGTAAATTATGGTGGTAAGTGGGATCTGGTCAATGCAGCAAAAAAAATAGCCCAATCTGTATTGAATGATGAATTGTCTCTAGAAGAGATCAACGAAACCAATTTTGCTCATTATTTGGATACAGAAGGATTGCCTGATCCTGATTTATTTATTCGTACCAGTGGGGAGTTGCGAATTAGTAATTTTTTCCTCTGGCAGCTTGCCTATACAGAGTTATACTTTAGCGAAGTTCATTGGCCGGATTTCGGTGAACATGAACTGGAGTTGGCTTTAGCTTCATTTAATAAAAGAAAAAGAAGATTTGGGCAAATTTCCTAATTAATTTTAACATGAAGAAGGGCGAAATTATGTTCTTGCAACGCTTAATTACAACACTGATTTTAGTGCCCTTAGTTTTATGGCTTATTTTTTATGGCAATCAGTGGCTTTTGGCAGGAATTGTTTTGCTTGTTTTTTTTGCTGCAAGCAGGGAGTGTCTTCAATTAATTCCTTTGAAAAATTGGGTTTTTCAAGCTGGATTTTTAATGTTGATGTTTTTTTGCTTATGGGCATGTAATTATTTTTTTTCTTATTGGCTATATGCCGGATTAATCATTTGGGCTTTAAATATTCTTGCTATTCTTTGTTTTCCAGAATCTCAAAAGTATTGGGGCTATCCTGTTATTGTAGCGGCTGTATGTCTGTTGCTCTTACCTTTATTCGTGCAAAGTCTTATTCACTTATATTATTTACCTCATGGCAAAACCTTACTCGTTTATTTATTGTTTTTAATTTGGGTTTCAGATACAGGGGCGTATATTAGCGGAAAGCTTTTAGGGAAACATAAATTAATTCCGCGAGTTAGCCCTGGAAAATCTTGGGAGGGCGTTGCTGGAGGCGTTATTCTATCCATGCTTATTGCTTGGATTGGTTATAGTTATTTTAACCCAGCTGCAGCAGTTTATTGGTTCGTTTTAGCCATATGTACTATAATTATTGCGATCTTTGGTGATTTATTCATCAGTATATTGAAGCGTCGTTGTCATTTAAAAGATACAGGCGCTATTATTCCTGGTCATGGGGGTATTTTAGACCGTTTGGACAGTTTAATTGCAGCTTTACCTTTATTTTATTTCGGACTTACTTTATTTGTAAGTATGAAATAGCAGGAAAGAACTTTTACCTAAATCTCGAAGAATTTTAGGGAATAATTCTCGAGTATACTTCATTTGGGATTGCACTATGCTTTCAACATTGCTGTATTTTCTTTTGGCCTTAGTCTTGTTAGTTACAGTCCATGAATATGGTCATTTTCAAGTGGCGCGTTGGTGCGGTGTTAAAGTACTCCGTTTTTCTTTTGGTTTTGGCCCTATTTTGGCACATTGGCGTGATAAAAAAGGAACCGAGTATGCTTGGTCTTTGTTTCCTCTTGGCGGCTATGTCAAAATGCTTGATGAGTCTGAAGGAGATGTTGCTGAAAACGAACGTCATTTGGCCTTTAATAATCAATCTCTTTGGAAAAGAACTGCCATTGTTCTTGCGGGACCTTTTTTTAATTTTCTTTTCGCTTTTGTCGCTTTATGGTGGGTATTGGTTATAGGAATGCAGTCTTTAGCGCCTATGATTGAATCGGTGAAGCCTAATAGTATTGCAGCACACGCTGGAATAAATGCCAAAGAAGAAATTGTTGCGCTGAATGATACTAAGATCAACAGCTGGCGCGATTTTCAATATGCGATCATGCCTCTTGTAGGTTCTCAGGAAACGATACAATTAACGCTGAAATCCATGGTTGATGGACATCGACATCAAGTTTCCCTGCCTTTGGCTAATTGGCAATTAGATAGTAAAAAGCCAGATCCGCTCCAAAGTTTAGGGATTGAACCTTTTATCCCTTCAATTCCTCCTATAGTTGGTGAAGTCGTCCCGAATTCCCCAGCAGCAAAAGCAGGATTAGAAAATGGCGATAAGATATTAAGTGTGGATGGAAAGCCTTTTGACGACTGGTTGTTTTTGGTTAGTTATGTGCAAGAACGCCCAGCGAAACAGCTGATCTTATCTATTAATAGAAAAGGCAGTATCCAAAAAGTTATAATACAAACTGGCAGTCAGGAAAATAAAGGGAAAGTGGAAGGGTTTTTAGGAGTACGCTCACAAAAAGTCAATTGGCCGGAACATTGGTTACGGTTAGAAAGACAGGATCCTTTAACCGCTGTAGGTACTGCATTAAAACAAACAGTACAATTGACCGCTACCACATTTACGTTAATGGGTAGATTGGTTACTGGAAAATTAGGATTAAATAGCATTAGCGGTCCAGTGGGTATAGCTCAGGGAGCAGGTGATTCTGGACGCAGCGGGTTAACTTCCTATTTATTTTTTCTTGCTCTGGTGAGCATCAGCTTAGGTGCATTGAATTTGTTACCAATACCCATGCTCGATGGTGGACATTTGCTGTATTATTTATTGGAAGGAATTCAACGTAAGCCTTTATCTGATAATTTAAAATCGGCAGGAGCCTATTTAGGTTTATTGCTATTAGCCGCTCTAATGTTTATCGCATTGACTAATGATTTATCGAGATTGGCAGGATAGTTCCGTCTCTTAGTCGCAAGTTAAAAATCTTGGGGAAAAGTCCGATTTGAGTGTCAAATGTGGCTTTCGGTGTGTAGAAGATTCAGCAGAATAGTCGGAATATTAATTAGGCCGCAATCGCAAAGTATTGGCAAAGTCTGGGAACAAAAACTTGACAGTAGTTTCTACTTCCTATAAAAAGTGTTTCAATTTTAGGTGTACAGAATTTGGTTATTAAAAGTACACGTAGTACTGGGCGTAAAATAATAATGAAAAAAATCAGCAGTAAGTTAATATTAGGTGTTTGTTGTTCCTCGCTCATAGCCTGGTCTTCACAAACGATAGCAGCAGATACTTTTGTGGTCCGAAGTATTAAAGTTACCGGTTTGCAACGTGTTTCTACGGGAACAGTACTTAACTATATTCCTGTTCAAGTTGGAGAGGAGATAGGTCCAGAATCAACTGCTGAGATCATTCGAACCCTTTACGATACTGGTTTTTTTCAATCTGTTTCATTGGAGCGTCAGGGGAATGTTTTAATTGTCAATGTAATTGAAAGGGCAACAATAGGTTCAATTACTGTGGTAGGAAATAAGGAAATTCCTAGTGACAAGATGAAAGATTTTCTTAAAGAAATGGGCTTGGTCAAAGGTCGTGTCTTTCAAACATCTACTTTGGAACGATTGGAAAAAGAATTAAAGCAAGCTTATAACGCCCGTGGCAAATATAATGCGCGAATAGAAACTCGTGTTTCTCCTTTAACTGATAATAGAGTGGGTATTACCGTTACAATTTCTGAGGGACGAGTCTCACGAATTAAACAAATCAAAATAATAGGGAACCACGATTTTTCTACCAATGAATTGTTACCAGAATTTGCTTTATCACGATCCAGCATCTTTACCTATTTTACTAAAAAGGATCAATACTCCAAGTCGGGTATGGATGCATCTTTAGAAGCATTACGCTCCTTTTACATGGACAGAGGCTATTTAAAGTTTAAGATCATATCGTCGCAGGTATTGCTGTCGCCAGATAGAAAAGACGTTTACATTAATGTTCATATTGAAGAAGGGCCTCAATATCACTTTTCAGGCTACAAAGTAGTAGGAAAGCCGATATTGCCACCGGAAAAAATTAATTCGTTAGTGCAAGTCAAAAAAGGTGCAGTTTTTTCACGCAAAAAAGTAACTGATTCAATTTCTGCCATTGGTTTGGCTTTAGGAGATGTAGGTTATGGTTTCCCTGCGATTAACGCAGAGCCTCAAATCGATGAAGAGAACAAGACCGTATTCATTAATTTTATGGTGCAACCAGGCCGGCATGTGTATGTACGCCGTATTAAATTCCATGGTAATACTAAAACGAGTGATTATGTACTGAGAAGTGTAATTCGTCAGGATGAAGGCGGGCTGTTGTCTCTACATAACATTAAAGAGTCTGAACGACAATTGCGCTTATTAGGCTATTTGAAAAATGTGGATGTTAAAACAAATCCAGTGCCGGAAGCAAATAATCAAGTTGATTTAGATGTGCAAGTAGAAGAAGCACCTTCTGCTGAAGCGAGCGCTTCTATTGGCTATGGTACTAATGGTTATCAATTAAATGCTTCAGTAAACCAACATAACTTTATGGGTACTGGACGTTCGATGGGTGCTGCGTTTACTGCGAGTAAATGGGGACAAGATTATACTATAAACTACTATAACCCTTTTTATACCGAAACAGGCATAGGACGAGGTCTTAATCTTTATTATGCGCGTGTCGATCCCAGAAACCTCAATGTAAGTACATACAGCTCGAACCGTTTTGGTGCTGATGTGAATTACAGTATACCACTCGGTGAAACAAGCAGATGGCAATTGGGATATGGTTATCAAGATGTAGATATCAAAAGTGTTGGAAATGTAATAGCCATTAAAAATTTTGTGCAAATGTATGGAAGCCATTTCCAGGAAATTCGCTTATCTACAGGATGGAATCGAAACAGTTACGATCAATTTCCCTATCCTACAAGAGGGATTAATCAACAGCTTTCGGCTGTAATTGCTTTACCTGCGAGCTCGAATTCGTTGTCTTATTATAAGGGTTCTTATCAAGCACGGATGTATCAACCTATAACACGTGGATGGATTTTCTCCGTACAAGGGTTTGCAGGTTATGGAAATTCCTTTAACAATAAAGGCTTGCCATTTTTTGAGAACTATTATGCAGGGGGTACTGCACAACCTGGACAGGTACGCGGATATGACAGTTATTCTCTAGGTCCATTAGATAATTTCCATAATTCCGTGGGAGGTAACTTATTACTTAGTGGAACTGCTGGAATTATCCTGCCTTATCCTTTGAGTCGAGACAACATGCGAACAATGGCTTTTGTTGATGCGGGTAACGTTTTCGCTGTCAATACTTTATCTACTTTGACTGGAAAGTATGAAGGTCCTCTGAGATATTCAGCGGGTGTTTCACTTGAATGGCGTTCTCCTTTTGGACCTTTGGCGTTCAGTTTAGCTAAGCCATTGAATCCACAGCAATTTGATCAGAAGCAACTCTTCCAGTTTGCTTTATCTTCAGGCTTCTAACTTATAATATTTAATCCATTCTTCTCCAATTAGGAGAGGGATGGAGAAATTCTTTTATTTATTACAAAATTATCGAAAATCACGCTGTATATATCGCAACCTATTTCGAATTGTGCTAGCATCATGCTCTTTAATTTAGGAGATTAGTTATGAAACGGTTAGGTCTGGTCTTAGTGGCCTTTGTTTTCAGCGTCTTTGGCGCAAGCGCGTTTGCTGATGCAGCAAAAATTGGCGTAGTTGATCTACAAAAGATCATGCAGACTTCCAGTCAAATAAAAGAAATCCAAAAAAAATTGGAGAAAGAATTTAAGCCACGTCGTGATAAGCTCGTTGCGATTGAAGCAAGCATTAAAGCGGATATGGAAAAGTTCAAACGTGACAGTGCGATTCTAAGTGCTTCTCAGAAAAAAGAGATGGAGAAGAAAATTGTCAGCGCACAACAACAATTTGAGCGTGATGGACAGCAATATCAGCAAGAGTTAAGTACAGCAAATAATGAAGCAATGGAAGCATTATATGCTAAAGTTCGTGCAGCAATTGCAAAAGTAGCTAAAGATGACAAGTACGATCTTATTGTACAGAAAGATGCCGCTCCTTTCAGTGCAACAACGCTTGATGTAACTGATAAAGTTGTAAAAGCAATTAATTAATTCGGCGATGTAACATTGCTAACTTTAGCAGAATTAGCAGATCATTTAGGTGGCGTGTGGCATGGAAATGCCAATCACGCCATTTTTTGTTTTGCTTCTCTGGCCCGAGCTACATCACGGGATGTTGCTTATTATGATAATTCAGTAGTACGCGAGTCCCTGGATACGACATTAGCAGGTGCGGTGATACTCAAAGCAAAAGATCACCATTTATATCAGGGAAACTGTATTGTTGTATCTAATCCTTTTCAAGCAATGATGCAGGCTGCCGGGCTTTTATCAGCGCCTGTACTTTCAAGATCTGGCATTGATCCTACAGCCATAATTCATCAATCTGCTCAATTAGGTCAAGGTGTATCAATAGGTGCTTACAGTGTGATTGGTGCAAATACTCAAATTGCTGACGGGGTTACAATAGGTGCAAATACTGTTATTGAGTCTTCTGTACAAATTGGTCAAAACAGTCAGATTGGGCATAAAGTAGTGATCCATGCAGGGTGTCAGCTGGGTGCTTATGTAGTTATAAACGCAGGCTGTATTATTGGCGCTTCTCCGTTCAATTATTTAAAAGAGCATGGGCATTGGCAACAAGGTTATAGTGTTGGTGCCGTTATTATCGCAAATCAAGTACATGTAGGTTCTAATACCGTGATTGATAGAGGTTCTTTAAGCGATACCTATTTGGGAGAAGGGGTTTGTATTGATAATTTGGTGCAGATTGCACATGACGTATTAATTGGTAAAAATACAATCATTGCGGGATGCGCCGCTTTAGGTGCGTATGCGCAAATTGGCGCAGATTGTATTATTGGTGGTGCTAGTTGCATTGCGGCTCATGTACATTTAGCAGATGATGTCGTGATCACCGGGATGTCCACAGTAAGTAAATCTCTTGCCAAATCAGGAATTTATTCGTCCGGGACTTTAGTACATGAACATCGCCGTTGGCGTCGTAATGTAGCGCGATTTCGACGATTGGATGATTATATAACGAAGCTTGGTGCTTTAGAGAAAAAGTTAAGCCGTATTGAATAGGGGTTTGTTTCCATTTCTACTAGCTTGAGTCAAACTGTCCTGGTTTTTTGTGCTCTGACGCTCACATACTTGAGTATGCCACGCTTCGGTACTCGAAAATCAGACCATTTTGGCTCAAGCTAGTAGAAATGGAAGCAAACCCTAATAAGATAAGGATAAGTTTTTAACATTAACAATTGATTTGAACCAGGTAAATCAGGATAATGTTTTTTCCTTTGGACCTCACTTTTGGACCACGAAGCATACTTATTTAAGCGAGAAACTACGTATGAGTGAACCAGTAGATATAAAACAGATTTGTAGTATATTACCGCACCGTTACCCCCTGATTATGGTAGATAGAGTACTGGACTACAAACCATTTGAACATTTGACGGCTATAAAAAATGTCACCATTAACGAGAATTTTTTTACCGGTCATTTCCCGGAAAATCCAATTATGCCTGGCGTATTGATGCTGGAAGCATTAGCACAAGCCTGTGGGCTTTTAGCAGGATTATCTCAAACACCCGAAGAAAATGCTGGAATTCTGCATTTTTTTGCAGGTATAGATAATGCAAAATTCAAGCATGTGGTTACACCAGGAGATCAATTACGCTTGGAAGTAAATTTAATAGCAAGAAAAAGAGAGTTTTGGCGTATGCATGGCGAAGCTTATGTAGGTGATAAACTGGCCTGTTCCGCGGATTTATTAAGTGCTGCAAAGGAAATTCAAAAGTGATAAGTGAACGAGCAATAATTCACCCCTCTGCAAAATTGGCAAAAGGGGTATCAGTAGGTCCTGGCGCTGTAATTGGTGCTGATGTAGAAATTGGTGAAAATACATGGGTTGGCCCTTATGCAGTAATTGAAGGACCAACAACTATTGGGAAAAATAATAAAATATTCCAATTTGCTTCCGTAGGCGATGAGCCCCAAGATATTACTTATAAAGGCGAATCGACTCGATTGGAAATAGGCGATGACAATATCATCCGCGAATACTGCATGATTAGCCGAGGAACTGCTAAAGGGGGTGGGGTAACCCGTATAGGAAATAAAAACTTTTTAATGGCATATTCTCATGTAGGACATGATTGCATGATTGGCAATCAAATTATCTTGGTAAGTTATGCTGCATTATCAGGGCATGTAACTGTCGGTGACTATGCAAATATAGGTGGTTATGCAGCAGTACATCAATTTTGTTACGTGGGCGCCTATGCTTTTATTGCGAGAGCTTCTTATGTAGCTAAAGATGTGCTTCCTTATCTGATGATTTCTGGCGATACAACTTCTGCATGCGGCATTAATACCGTGGGGTTACGTAGGCGAGGATTTTCATCTGAAGCAATCGACGGATTACGGCGTGCTTACAAAATAATTTTCCGCAAAGGGTTAACAGTACAACAGGCAGTTGGTGAATTAGAGTTGATGCAAAATGAATGCCCTGAAGTGGTTTTAATGATTGATGCATTAAATCAATCCACGCGTGGAATTGTTAGGTAAATTGATTACAAACAAATTTAATTAGTTAGAGTGATATCCTATGCTAGACATTCAATTATTACGGGATGATCCGCAATTTGTTGCTACGCAGCTGTTAAAGCGCGGTTTTAAGTTTGATGTCTCATCTTTTACCGCTTTAGAAGAAAAACGCAAAGCACTCCAAGTTGCAACACAAGCATTGCAAAATGAGCGTAATTTGCGCTCTAAAGCTATTGGTGAAGCAAAAGCTCGTGGTGAAGATATAGAGCCAATGCGTGAAGATATGAATCGTCTTGCTAAGGAGTTAGAAGAAAAAAAAGCGGAGCTGGAGGGCTTATTACAGCAAATTGAAGCGATTGCTTTAAGATTGCCTAATATACCCCATGAATCAGTTCCTGTTGGTGAAGATGAGCAGCATAATCAGGAAGTAAGGCGTTGGGGTAAAGTTTCTCCTTTTGATTTTCCAGTTAAATCTCATGATGAGCTGGGGGATGGTTTAGGTCAAATGGATTTTGCTTTGGCTGCGAAACTTACAGGCAGCCGCTTTGTGGTTATGAAAAATCAATTGGCCAGATTACATCGAGCCCTGATTCAATTTATGTTGGACATTCACACCCAACAGCATGGTTATCAGGAAATTTATGTGCCTTATATGGTTAATGCAGAGAGTTTATTGGGTACAGGTCAATTACCAAAATTTGAAGAAGATTTGTTTAAATTAACCGGAGAGCACGGATATTATTTGATTCCTACGGCAGAAATTCCTGTCACCAATACAGTGCGCGATACTCTTTTAAATGAACATGTTTTGCCTATTCGTTATGCCTGCCATTCGCCTTGTTTTCGTAGTGAAGCGGGTTCTTACGGTAAAGATACCAAGGGAATGATCAGGCAGCATCAGTTTGAAAAAGTGGAACTGGTTTGGATTACCAAGCCTGAAGATTCTTATCTTGCTTTAGAGCAGTTGGTTAACCATGCAGAAACAATTTTACAGCGTTTAGAATTGCCTTATCGAGTGGTAACCCTTTGTACAGGCGATATGGGCCCTAGTTCAGCAAAGACTTATGACATAGAAGTTTGGTTACCCAGCCAAAATACTTATCGAGAAATCTCCTCTTGTTCTAATATGGAATCGTTCCAGGCACGCCGTATGAAAGCACGTTACAGACACGAACAAACACGCGAGATTGAATTGGTTCATACACTAAATGGCTCTGGCCTTGCTGTAGGCAGGACATTGGTTGCGTTGATGGAAAATTATCAGGATAAAGAAGGAAATATTCATATTCCAATGGCCCTAAGACCCTATTTAGGGGGAATGGAATGCATTCAACGCATCATTTAAAAAATCGTACTATTCTAACCGCTAACGAATAGCTTTGTTGCAGCGTTGCTGCAACAATAATCAATCATATCTTTTAACACCCTGCTCTAATATTATTTTCTGTTTTTTGTTCAGAGAAATTAAAGAGTGATCCTAGAGGCATAGATTGTTCGCTTTTTTGTGACGGCGAAAAGAAAGTGAGATGACTCATAAAGAGACTGTCTTTTGTATTAGTTGATGCGATGCTCACATCCTCATGTGACTGGGCGTACACCCTGGTTTTTTGCTCTGTATCTCCTTGCATTTCACATTTCTCTGCGAGTTTGAAAAGAGGTCTACCTATGGGTTTTTCTGTACTTTGTATGAAAAAACTTAAATTAATATCACTATCTTCTGTTGATGCATTATGTGCTTTTTCTAAGTCGATTTCATCGAGTAACTCATAGATCCCTTGCATTAAATTTTCCAGTTCGTCTATAAGTTTCATAGAGGCAGCAATCTCATCCTTATGGTTTTTTTCTAATTCTGCGCTTAAATGGCTGCACTGATTAAAAATTGAATTTATTTCCAAAACATCATCATGTAATTGCTTCCAGGTTTGCAGGATGAGTTCAAAAGTTTTAGGTGTTTGTGTATTTTGATTGATGGGACCTATGAACAATGCTTTATTTTTTGATGCATGTCGATGAGCCGTTGTTATTTGATGTAGTAAGATCTTTTTAATATGAGATTGCAGATTTGGATTGGTTTGAATTGCTTTTAAAATTTTTCTTAAAAGCTCAATTTTACTGATGTATACCAAATAAAAAATTTTTATTCTTCTAACCGTGTAGGCAAATGATAATTGGTGGGTTTGTTTTATATCATGGATGAATAGGCCTATTTTCGGCAAGCAATACGCATTATATTTCTGCTCTTGAGTGTGGCTCTTCGCTTTGGGTAGACATGTTACTTTTAAGAGTGGGCTCTTTTTTTGTCTCATCTTATAACGCTCTTTTTTAATTAAAGTGATTAAATGGCGTAATTTTGTTGTTAAAGATGGGGTTTTAAATAATTTTTCAATGACATTAAATTGCCCGGTAACGGTCAGAAAGAATAATAAGTTGCGTTTGCATAAAAATTTGAATTCACGATTTTTTTGTTCATTTTGGTGCATCACATCGAATGGATTCGGGCTTGCCTTAATTTTTCTGAGCCAGGTGAGATACGATATGAGCAAAGGATAGGTTGCTTCGGATAATTCTTGTTGTTTGCAAAAAAATCGTTGTGAATTGTAAATAGTCCTTTTTAAATGTACATCCAGAGCTAATTGAATGGCATCCATATCACTCAATTCCTGTTCGTCCAAGTTTTAAAAGTATAGTAGCTTTTGCAAAATGTGCATTTATTTTGGTCGGATTGATTTTTTGATTATCTTTCAGTGAGGTAAATAACCTTTTGACTCAATGAATATTTATTTTTATGATGTGTTTTTTATTCTGTTAAAGAAAATTATGCTTATCGATTCCTCAGAGCTGATTCAAGCTGTAGAACTTTATTTATACCATTGGTTTTCATTTCCAAGAGATAAAGTATTTGCTCAAGTAACAACAGTTATGCATCAAAAACCACATATCAGAACCATGGATCTCTATCATGTCACTCCCAACGGCTCACTTATTTTTCTGACTGATACGCGTTCACCCAAATGGGCTCATTTAAATCATTGTCCTAATGTAGGAGTTTGCTTGGCGAATCCGGAGCATGGCCAAATTATTGTAGAAGGAATAGCAGTATTGCATACAAGTCAAAACAATCTGCCATTGGCGAGTTTATATTGGCAAAATTATTTGGATGAATATTGGCGAAATTATTATTTGACTCACTCTGATACATCCAATGGGATTTCATTATCTTTTGGCGTCATACAGATCATACCCGCTCTGTGGCAAGTTCTTGAAATTAATAAAAATGACTTCTTAAAAGGTTCAAGAATGGAATATAAATTTAAAAATGGTATGTGGATTAAAAATCAATTACCCCTTTTTTAAGTGAATGAGCAGCCGAATTTCATTTTTAACGCTTGTTTTGAGAAAAAATAGGAATGCACTTGTGAAAAAAGGATTTTTTAAATTTTTAATTCTTCTCCTCGGTATCATAGTGGCTTTTTCTCAAAAGACTTTTGCAGGGTGCTCCCTCATCGACTCGTCGGGCCAAACTGCTGTGCGAACCCATGATGCTTTAGGGTTATTATTATCTGAACACACATGTCCAAAAAATGTTTTTGAATTACGCCAGCTTTTCAAAAGCTCAGGTTTGCGATTGGAAACTACATTGGTTGCAAATCGAGGATTTCATAATCCTGCTCAAGGTAGTTTTAGTTTATTCGAGATGGTTTTTGGAAAATTAAAAACACCGGATAATCATCTGCTCATTAATGCGGGTGATTTTTTCTTCGGACATTTTACGGCAATCAATTCAGAAGGCGAGTTAATTGCGGATCAGAATCCGGAAAAAAATTCACTGATGATCGAAGCCTTTGCTTGGGATCCCAACAAAGAAGTATTTAATTTCTATGAACTACGCGGTGATGGCACACAAGGTCAATGGTTTTACCGAGGAGATTCATTTGATATCGTTGCTGACAATAAATTACTCCATCGCCAACCCGACCCACAGTATCCCCAGTTTGGCAATCGACTCCGTTGTTCTGGCTGCCATAATGCTGGAGGTCCAATTATGAAAGAACTGGATAAACCTCATAATGATTGGTGGGAACCAGTTAGAGGACTGGATTTTGGCGGGAGAAAGCCCGATACCTCATTACAAGATATTTTAGAAACTTTGGTTTCTTCAGAAGAATTAGCTAAAAATGTCGTAATAGGACTTAAAAGGTTGGAGCAAAGTAAGACTTTATATCGAAAACAATCGGGTTCACTGCAAGAACAACTCCGCCCTTTATTTTGTCCTCTTGAATTAAATTTGATGTCGGATATTTTTCCTAATGACGCACTGCGCCCTGAAATAAGCATTCCTGCTGAATTCTTCCTTGATCCAAGATTTTTGCAGGCCGAAGAAAACCAGGCAATTATGATTTCTCGGACTTTTTATAACATCGCATTAAATGAGGTAGGCAGTTATTTTCCTGAAACTGATTTAAATGATGCTGATCATGCTTGGCTTACACCAGTTAAGGCTACATCAGATCAAGTGGCAGTAGATAATTTAATACAACACGGAGTAATTGATCAGAAGTTTGTATTGGATGTTTTAGATGTAGACAAGGGTAATCCAGTATTTTCATCAGCACGCTGTGGTCTTTTGCGTTTGCTTCCTGATGCAAGTACTTCTAATTGGCGTGAAATGTTTATGATGAATCTCGATCAGTCTCAGGATTGGGCTGCTAAAAAGTTGCTTAAAAATCTTACCTCTCCGCAGCAAGACGCCGAATTTTACATGCGAAAGGCCAAAAGGTTTCTTTTGCAATGTCAGTTGAAACTGCGAGACAGCAAACAGGTGGTGAAAATGTATCATTTATTGATGCAAAGACGCGCCGAGGTTCGTGCATCTGAAATTTCATTGAATCCTTTAGGGCAAATTTTGGAACCTGGATTTCGTGTTATTTTTCCTGAAAATAAAATCACCTCCCGGCCAGGGGCATTAAAACTTACCTCTACTTGCGAAGTAGTTGCGGAAACATTCCCTTGATTTTGTCTTTTAATGGGAATTTATTATCCAATAGAGGTGATATTTGATCTATAGTGTTAAATACATCCTAATATAATTAACACTAAATAGTATTATTAAATCCATAAAAAAATCGATAGAGGTTTTGAGATAATTAGTATAACGCATAAGGGAATTTTGCATGGAAAAGGGAAAGGAGCATTATAAAAATCAAATTATTATGATTGGGTTTGGCTGCATTGGCCGCGCATTATTGCCCTTACTCATTGATAAATTGAATATTAAACCCGCACAGATTACCGTGATTACTAAAGGGGATGAATCAATTGGCCTCGCACAGAAATTCGGAATAAATTTTCAAGTAACAGCAATTACACGCACGAATTATATCGAAATCATTGGGGAGCGATTACAACCCGGAGATTTTGTAATTGATGTTTCAATTACTCTGTCTAGTTATTGCATGTTAGCTCTTTGTGAACAAAAGGGGGCTTTATACATTAACGCGTCTACCGAGCGATGGGGTGAGGAATTTATTTTAGAAAATATATCTCCTGAGTCCCGAACTAATTATTTGTTACGGGAAGAGGTGCTGAAATTAAAAGGAAAAACCAATAAGACAGCAATTATAACGCATGGTGCCAATCCTGGTTTAGTGTCACATTTTGTAAAACAAGCATTATTAAATATAGCTCGAGATAATCAGATCACGACTCAACCCAAGACACGTTTTGATTGGGCTAAGCTTGCCTATACACTGGGTATTAAGGTAATTCATATCGCCGAACGTGATACGCAAATTGCTTTACCTTTTAAGGCCGTCGGCGAGTTTGTTAATACGTGGTCGATTAAAGGATTTATTGAAGAGATAAGGCAACCTGTTGAGATTGGTTGGGGAAGCCACGAACGTCACGTACCTGAAGGAGCGAAATCCCATAGTGTTGGACCTAAATGTTCTATTTATCTTGAGCGTCCAAGTGCAAGCATTAAAATCCGCTCATGGACACCAAGCTTCGGCACATATCATGGGTTTTTGATCACCCATCCCGAAACCACGTCTATTTCGCATTTTTTGACTTTGCAAGAGGGTTCAGAACTATACTACCGACCTACGGTGCTCTATTCCTATTGTCCGTGTCCTGATGCCATTCTCTCTCTTTATGAACTCCACGGAAATGAATGGATTCCTCAACAAAAGAGTCGTTTAATTGTCGATGAAGTGAAGCAAGGTGTGGATGAGTTAGGGGTTTTATTAATGGGAAACCCCAAAGGAGCATATTGGTTTGGCTCAACTTTATCCATTAAACAAGCACGTGCATTGGCTCCACATAATAATGCAACCAGCTTACAAGTTGTGGCAGGGCTATTTGCTGGGATTGTTTGGGCAATGGAGCATCCCAATCAAGGAATTCTTGAGCCTGAAGAGCTGAATCATGAGGAGATTTTGAAGCTTGCTTTACCTTATCTCGGTACTGTAGATGGATATTATACAGATTGGACTCCATTACAAAACAGAGGTTGGTTGTATTTAGAACATTTGGATGTTCATGATCCATGGCAGTTCGTCAATACTCAGGTTTGAACGATTGAAATAAAATTGTATTAAACCCTTTTGCTTTTTACTGTAAAAAATTTATTTCCTATCTTGTTTTCTCTACTGGATTAACACCCAATTTAATTGTAATCTTCGTAATTGCCTAATGCGATATTATTCTAATTTTGATTGTAAAAGGTCACATCTGCTTACGTCCCGCGGCTTGTCCGCGGGATCCGGCTCCGGTGGCTCATTTATGGGATGCTGCGGCATGTCGGGAACTGGAGTGATATTACTTTTGATTTTAATTTAGGAAAGAACATGGTTCTATATGAAGTAAATTTAGCCATTGATGAAGCTGTTTATCCTCAATTTCAATTATGGTTAAAAAAACATGTCAAAGAAATGCTCCAGCTCCCAGGATTTATGCAAGCACGTATTTTAAAATCTGAACATGAGAGAACAAAGGAGCAGGAGAAATTAACAGTCCAATATCAATTGGAAAATAGGGAGTTTTTAGACGTATATTTCGCTGAATTTGCACCTAAGATGCGTGAGGAGGGACTTAATCTCTTTAAAGATAAATTTTCTGCTCAAAGAAGAATTTTTGAAATTCATGACACTATCGTTAAATAAGGATGTAACAATTTATATTGGAGATTTTGGAGTTTTCATCCATTGGATTATTAAATCAGAATTTCTTAAGGGCTAAGGATACTGCCGATATCGTATAGATTAAATTATAAAAAATTTGCATCGGCTATATGTTTTCATATAGCCTTTCGACTTGTGCAGAAATCATTGCACTTTGTCCTTTGGATTAATATAGGATATAGAATGAGACAGATAATTAAATTTGGATTTATATTGGGGTTGATGGCTAGTAGCAATGCTTTTAGTGCAGATCCTGTTGAAGGGCTTTATTTGAACTTACTGGGGCAGATAAGTCATGCCTCAAGTCCTGATATTAATTTTACAATTAACAACGTCGCTTCTTTAGGATCAATCCAGTTAGGACCTGTTGGCGGCGGGATGGGAACTGCTCTTGGATATAAAATAAAAAATTTTCGAGTGGAAGGGGAGTTTCTTTTTAATATAAATAATTACGGTTCGCTCAAGTCAGGTTCTTGTACGCTTATTAGTCCTAAGGTATTAGGCCCTGAAGGAGTATGTCCAGATGCTTTTGTGCAGACTGGCCTGGGGTTTAATGGCAATGTGATAGGGCTTTATGGGCTGGTCAATGCGTATTATGATTTTCAATTCACTAATGATTCCGGAGACAATTCGAATTTTGTTCCTTATCTAGGGGCAGGTTTTGGTGGGGCGATGATTCGACATCATGCATCCTTCCAATCCAATAACCAATGCATTACCTTGGGCACTTGTGCGCCGATCATCAATGAAAGTTTCAACACGTCAAACACAGGATTTGCTGCTCAAGGGATTGTAGGGTTTTACTATTATCTTGATGATTTTACTACTCTTGGCCTGGATTTTCGTTACGTTTCTACGCTTAATTTTAATAAAAATAATACTTCTTCAAATGCGGTCGATGATACTTTTGGCATAAGTACCATAAACATTACCGCTAATTTTGCCCTTACAAAGGCAGACTAATAATTTATTTGTGGTTTTAAATAAAATGCCGTGATGTTTTTAATCATGGCATCAATCAACATAGATTGCTTTTTTATTGTCGGTATTTATTCTCGAGCTGCGAATTTAAAAAAACATTTTTTCTTAACTGCTATTATCGTTTCAAGTGTTCCAGTTTAAGTGTTTTCCAAAATTTCAGATATTAGAGTTTGTGCATAATCTATTTGCTCAAGATAACAAAAAAACAGAGCCTAAAGCCAGGAGGATGTTTCAAAATAAGATGTTTTGCTTCTATAGTTTATTAATATGCGCGTTTTAATTGAAATATTAGGGAAAAATCATGACATTAAAATATGATGTGATCATTTTAGGCGGTGGTAAAGGTGGTAAAACTCTGGCTGTCGATTTAGCAAAAACGGGTCAGCGAGTTGCTATGGTTGAAGACAATCAAATTGGTGGTACTTGCATTAATGTAGCATGTATACCAACAAAAACACTCGTACAATCAGCTAAGATAGCCCACTATTGTCGTTCAGCAACAGCATATGGTTTAGAGGCTGCCCTGGCCCCCATTGATTTTAAAGCGGTTCGTGCCCGTAAAGACGCTATAGTCAATGCGATGCGTGAGGCGAATTTAAAACAATTTTTAGATTCAGGAATGGATCTGATGCTGGGCCGTGGACATTTTGTAGGACCTAAGACCATTGAAGTAAATTTATCCTCGCCACGAGATGGTCAAAAAGTATTAGAAATTACTGCAGATAAAATTTTTATTAATACCGGAGCCTTACCTTTTATCCCCCCCATTCCGGGGCTTGATAAAGTAAAATATTATACTAATGACAGTTTAATGAATGTTGATAGCGTTCCGAAGCATTTGCTTGTAGTTGGAGGTGGTTATATTGGTTTGGAGTTTGCTCAGTTATTTCGTCGCTTGGGTGCGGACGTCACAGTGATTGAAGCGGACAGCAAGTTTATTGGCCGTGAAGATAGAGATATTGCTGAGCAAGTTCTTGATACGCTGACTAAAGAAGGAATTCATTTCGCGCTTAATACTAAAATCAATAGTATTCAAGACGCTCAAGGCGAAGTAATTATCAATGCAAATCAAGATGGAAAATCCGAGCTTATTCGTGGAAGCGATATTCTTATTGCTGTGGGACGTGTCGCAAATACAGCCGGATTAAATTTAGATAAAACGGGAGTTGAGCTTGATGAACGTGGTTTTATCAAAGTAAATGAATATCTAGAAACCACAACCCAAGGTATTTGGGCTCTGGGAGATGTAAAGGGCGGCGCACAATTTACGCATTTATCCTTAGATGATTATCGTTTAGTCAAACATAATCTACAAAATCCACAGAACAAACACTCAGTACAAGGGCGGCTTATTCCTTATACAGTATTTCTCGACCCAGAACTTGCTCGTATTGGAATGACAGAGTCACAAGCGCTTGCTCAAGGTTATTCTCTAAAAATAGCCAAAATTCCTGCTGCAATTGTTCCTAGAGCAAAAACACAGGGTGAAACAACCGGTGTTCTGAAAGCTGTTATTGATGCAAAAACAGATCGTATTTTAGGTGTTTCCATTTTTTGTGCCGAGGCTGGCGAAATCCTTGGAGTAATCCAATTGGCTATGGAATTGGATATGCCTTATCAGAAATTACGTGATGTTATGTTTGCTCATCCTACATTAGTTGAAAGTATTAATTTGTGGTTTGCAGCAGTGACAGAAAAGGGCAGTTCTTAAATGGTTTGATTGCGCACAAATGGATCATAGTGTATCCATTTATGTCTTATAATCGACTACTGATATCATTTTGCGGAAGGGTTTTTTTGTTCTTTTTTAATAAAAATAGAGTTATTTTTTATTAAATAGATTTAATTTTGAATTAAAAATACTAAAAAGTGTTGATTTCAATTTCATCTTATGTAAACCTTGCGCAACTATGAGTAGGAAATTAATTTGCACAATAATTGGTATTAGTTGTCTTACATTCGGTATGATCGGATTGGCACTGTATAAGAAAGCCGAGGTTCATACAAAACCACTACATCCTAAAAAAGAAGTTCTTAACACCAAAAAAGAAATTATCAATAACACAAAAGAAGTTATTAAAACCGAAAGTGTAAGAAACGTTACAGCAAACAATAATGCCTCACATAAGAGCGCTGAAAAAATAGCAAATATGGCACCTAAGAGTGCACATAAAGTCGTGGCTGCAAGAAAAAGCCCTCGGCCTAAGCACACTCCAAGAAAGGTTATTATGAAAAGCAGAAATATTGCTTTAACAAAAGTATCTTTTGAGGAATTGCCTGGTTGGGATACTGCTGATGTTAAAAAGTCTTTATCAGCATTTCAGAAGTCGTGTGAGACGTTTTTGAAACAGCCGCCATCTCATACGATCAGGACACAACATATCAAGCTAAAAGCTCGGGATTGGCATCCAGCGTGCAAGGCGGCTTTAGCTCTAGATTCAGTCTCTGAGGATTCAGCAAAAGCTTTTTTTGAAAAGTGGTTTCGTCCTATTGAGTTTGCACAAAAAAAACCAGTTCATGGTTTATTTACGGGCTATTACATGCCAAAAATAAAAGGAAATTTAACAAAAAGTACCAAATACAATACGCCAATTTATGGATTACCAAAGGGAAAATATTCAACCTCCTATACGCGTGAGCAAATCGATAATGGCGCCCTTAAGAAAAAAGCACCGGTGATTGCCTGGATCCATAGCCCTGCTGAACGGCTTTTTTTAGAGATAGAAGGTTCGGGTGTTATTCAATTGCCTAATGGTGAAAACATATACCTAGGCTATGCAGGGGAGAATGGTGCTCCTTACACGTCAATTGCCAAGGTAATGATTAATAAAGGGATCATGACACGACATAATGCATCTAAAGCAGCAATTATACGTTATTTAGAGAGTCATCCTGAAAAAGCAAAAGCGATTATCCAGAAAAATAAGTCCTTTGTATTTTTTGAGGATTTAGGGGAGCCTATGGCTCTGGGAGCTCAAGGTATGGCACTTACACCAGGCTATTCTTTAGCTGTGGACAAGAAGTGGATTCCGCTTGGGGCACCACTGTGGTTAGATACGAAACGGCCTGACAAAAATCAAGCAAACGAGAAACAATTTCAGCGTCTTATGATTGCGCAAGATACGGGCGGTGCGATTCGTGGTTTTATGCGCGGTGATATTTATTGGGGCTCAGGAAAACTTGCAACATTTCTAGGTGAACATATGAAAAATGAAGGCCATTATTGGTTATTGCTCCCTAAGCATATTTTAAATCGATTGGCCAAAAAATCACTTTAATATCTTGCGCAGAGCCTTCCTAATACGAACTCCGTAATTTTTAGAATTAAATATGAGTATTATTCTACCAATAAACGAAGGATGGAAAATATAATTATTGTTGGACTAATTTTAATAAATAGATAAGCTCCCCTCTAGTCGATTTTTTCATGTTGATTGATATCTGTGAATGAATATTTAGCAGGAATATGTCTTTAGCCATTATAAGGAAGAATTCCGTGAACGATGTGGGCGATTAGCATCTTAAAGCCAAGTACTACAGCACAAGATGAAATCAGTGAAGTAGTAAAACAGATATAATAAAAATGATTTAAAATGGGGTTTTACAACGATAGTGAATCATTCGTGGGGAACAGGCAGGGCTTCAGCTACAGGCTAGGCAAGTAAATAAACGAGCTGTTTTACGTGCAAAAATCAGATATGTTTTCTGTAATCTTGGTAAGCGATGAAAATGGAATATATATTTTGAAGAAAATCATTTTACGCCTTATAGAAGGATTTTTTGTTGGGATCTGTTTATGGTTGTTTTGCAATGCGATCTTTAATATAGAACTGATGCACAGCATCATGTTGTATTATTTTTGTCTTTTTTGTTACGGATTAATTATTGGATTAATTTTCAAAGAAATGTTTTTGTCCTCTTATATTGGTATTGTTTTAGGTCAATTTGTTTATATAGTTTTTCTGGGAAAAATCAGTTCATTTATCTTAATAGAAATAATTTATATGTTCATTTTTTCAATGCTTGTGATTTTTGGCAATGCGATTGGAGTTACAATTGCTACTAAGAAATAGAAAGGAAAAGTAGGCGTCATTTGTCTTGTTTATAAAGGAAGAGTTTTTTTATCTTCAGGAGGAGGCGGTGCAGAATTAAGAACATATACAATGAGTAGAATAAAAAATGCAGCTAAGGAAAGATAGAGAATGATTTTTGCTAAAAGGGTTAGAGTGGGATTTGTTCCTGTAAATCGATAAATAGCTGCGAGAATAGCGATTACCAAACACACAAAAGAGCCTATTAACATTATCTTTCCTTGAATTAAGTTTCCTCCATCATATAGTAGTACAAACTTGCTGACGGTGCTGTGCTTTCCATGAAGTCATTATTTATTGAAGAAGGGGTATACTACGCAAATTAATAAATTATATTATTAAAGGAACAGTAACTAACTCAAAATTAATTCTCATTAAAGATCCTAATAATTCTGAATCACTATATAGTAGCAAGCGTAGCCTTGATGGAGCCGTAGGCGGAATCAAGGCTACGCTTGCTGTATTTTCCCTCACTGCTTTGACAGGAGACGTGTACTGTAATTACATTGTCATTGTTGCACAACATTTTCTTTAATTGGATTGGACAAACCCTTATCATCAACTCGAGTAGCTGCATTGATAAGCTTTTGATAGTCAATATCTTCACATTTTATGACCGGAGTTTTATTATCAGATCGTCGCGTTAAAGTGACTTTTGCTGCCTTGTTCGATTCCAGTTCAGAAGCAATTTTTTTAGCATTTTCCATCTCTGGAAGTTCTAACCATGTGACAAATCCTTTTTTTGAATTATGTTTCCAACCAGTCTGGCCTGATATTTTTTCTAAGCTATTTATAACAGCACTTATTTGTGTACTATCTAAAGTAGCAGTTGAAAATAAAGTAGGTTTCTTTTTCTTTTCTTGATCTAATTTTTCAGCTATCTGAGAAAGTTTGTTGATACTCATTGAGAGAACCAAAATTGAGGCTTCTGTCTCATCAGCTATTTGCATTGCGAATAAAGTCTCTGGAGAAGAAAATAACCGTTTTTGAAACAAGCTTATATCAAACGTTGGATGTTTTGATTTAGTCTCTTGTAATAAGTCACTTAAAGCAACTCGCAATACAATCAATTTTTTTAGTTTTTCATTCTCAAAAGTTTTTTCTTGGGCTTCAATCACGCGAGTAGAGATAAGCTCTATTAATGGAATTAAAGAGGAATCAATTTCAGCAAATGCTTTTTGGTAGAGACTATTTTTATTTTCTCTTTCTCCAGGGTGGCGTAATACAATGCTAGGATAACCAAATGTACGAAGGAAAATATTAGTAAGGCAGGTAGCTGTTCTTCCATTTGCATTACCGAAAGGATGTACTTCTGTAAGCTCATAAAAAGTATTGGCTAGAAATTCGGAAGCATTTTTCAAATCTTTAGAATCACAAGCCTGTAATTGTTTAATAGTATTTTGCGCCCATTGATTCATAGCTTCAGGAATAAGAGGGGGAAACATACAAATTTTTACAATTCTGTTGACTGTCCCTTTCTCAGAATTACTCAATTGATTGAGATTATAAGCACTTGCCAATTTATTTAGTACCAGAATTCCTTTTATTCCGGGACTTGAATAATCGATAAAGGGTTTCAGTGACCCATGAATTGTATATCTTTCATCTTTGGTAATTTTCTCTAATAAAGAAATAAAATCCAAAGCAGATTGATAATCCATATCAAATTTTTTATTTAAAAATTTTGCAAGTTGTTGTGGAGACTTATATTCATGAAGGCCAGAAAGATAAAGAATAAAATGACCACCTAATTCAGCTCCTAAGTGCCATCGTAAAATAATTTCATTAGTATATTCTCCAGATTTCCTATCGTGAGCTTGCATTAACGAGTTTCCAATAAAACCATGAATAGTTTTAACCCACTCAATCAACATATCTGGAGTAATATTGGGTAAACCTATTTTCTTTATTTGCGGAAGAATGGTTTCTTGCGCATAAAGATAAGCATTTAACATATCTTGATGCTGACCCGCCTCTGGAAAAAGTGCATCTTCAAATGTTTCTGAACCTGCCAAACGTCGAGGACTAGATTCAGGTTCGAAGCCATATATCAAAGCATGGTTAAATTCAGTCAGTCTAGATAAATCAAGCATAGTCGGTATATCAATTAATTAAAACTGGCTGAATATTATCAAAGGTGCTTACTAATATCCACTTAGGTATTTAATTATAATTATATTTTTTGACCGGAACCCATTCAGGCTTCTTTAGCCATTCGATGTATGGAATTCGGTTTTTGAAAAACTTCAAAGACTTTTGATGTCATTGGTCTGACGTGGTCAATTTTACTTGACCACGTCAGACGCTAAAATTAATAGCTTCGTTGCAAAGCCAGCGTAGCCTTTTCAAGGCTTGGCGAAAGTCGATTAAGAAAGGCTCTGTACATGGCTGCTTTAGTCGCTAAACGGTCCAATAAATCTCTTCTTCCTTTTGCCAATAAACTTCAAGCTAAAGCTAAAACACCGAAAACAATCATTTGTGCTGTGATGCGTAAATTGGCCCATATCATTTTCGGTGTCTTAAAAAATAAGCAAGCTTTTAATGAACATTTAACTTGCTTTTAAAGACAGTATCTACGCTTGCTCATGAGGATAAGACATGCGGCAAATATGATTTTTTGTATCATGGGTACATCTCTTAAGTTGATTGCATTTTGTGATTCTACCTAGCGAGTGTTGGGGTGACCAATAGCATGTAGGCAAATGAAACGATGAGATTAGTTTTAATCAGTGGTAAAAGGTTTACCTTCCAAGAACAACAAACAGTAAGAATTATTTTGATAAATTATTTGAGTTATAAATCATTGTGTCAATAAAGAGTGCAGATGTTATGGGTTTGATTCTGCAATCAAACTTGTTTAAAAACAAAGAAATATATCTGTATCAGTAGAGCCCATTCTAGCTCCAAGTGCGACAATCATTTTTGGTAGTTTCAGTTTCTAAGTGCGAATTTCTGTTTTAGAAACAGTTATAAATAACGTTATGCTTAACAGTTATTTTGACACTACTATAAACAGGAATGTGTATGGGAAAACATTATCGTCATTTAACAGCTCAAGACCGTATTCAGCTGTATGAAGGTTTATTTTCAGGTCAGTCGATAGCGGCAATAGCTAGTCATTTAGGATTTCATAAATCTACTATTTATCGAGAACTAGAGCGTAATAGTAGTCGGCCTGGTTATCGAGCAGATTGGGCTTCTCAACAGTATTTATCAAGAAAATTTCATCATGGATTTAAGCGAAACAAATTTCCTGAGCTTAAGAAAGTTATTATTGCTCGCTTGAAAGAAGGCTGGTCTCCTCAACAAATTTCAGGTCGGCTTAAAAGGTCAGCAGGACAATGTATTATCTCTCATGAAACATTTATGCTTATATCTATAGTCCAGCAGGTAAAGCAGAGAAGCTTTACCAATTATTGCATAAAAAGAGACGTTTTCGTTATCCGTGCGTTCAACGCAAACGACAAAAATCGACATCGGAAACCGAAAAAATAGGTATCGCACAACGTAGTAAGGAAATAAATCAGCGCCAACTATTTGGTCATTGGGAAGGTGATTTACTAATGTTCACAAAACATAATCCGCATTTAATTACCTTGCGTGAACGGAAAAGCCGTTATTTAGTAGCAATTAAAAGTAACAGTCGAAAACCTCAGAAAACAGCTTATACATTAGTTAAATATATGAAGAAAAACTGGAGTAATATCGTACACTCTTTAACATTAGACAATGATATTGCATTTGCTCATCATGCAACAATAGCCGATGCTTTTGCCGCTCCTGTTTACTTTTGTGAACCATACAAATCCTATCAAAAAGGAGCTATTGAAAATGGAAATCGTTTATTGCGAAGGTATCTACCTAAAAAATCTAGTATTGAAAAACATACTCAAAAAGACATTGAAATGATTGTCAGTAAATTGAATAATCAACCTATGCGATGTTTAGAATATCGTACGCCAAAAGAGGTTTTTTATGAGTACAAAGAGCGCTTAAATCCGCAAGGGGAAATTCGCACTTGAAAACTGAACGTGCCTTTATACATGACATGTTCTACGCTATGGATTGTTGATCTTTGGTGGAATATAAGCTGTAGATAATCGATGGATCACTATTTTATCTAATTGAGAGATTGAACTATCTACTCTCTCAAAAGATATAGAGGGATACATTGATGCAGTATATAAAATAATAGGGTGATCTTCTTCATACCATATTAATAATTTTTCTTTCATTTTACGCAATGCGTGCATTCGCTCAGCTTGACAATCAAGCGCTTTCTTATCATTAATAATGGTATTTATACCAATTACCCCTATTTGCCATAAAACCAAATGACTATCTGAGTTAATTTTGTAATTATTTATTAATAAATTCTGTTGATTCATAAGCTTGAATTCCACAAGATCCAGGATCCACACGCAAATCACAGAACAAGCAATCTAAGCTTGAAATTCCTGGTAAAATTTCAATTTTTATATCCGATGAGCTTTTTTCGATATTTCTAATAATCCACGAGGAGAATGGATAGAGCGGGTTATATTTGATCAATGATGCTTCTACACCCTTCATCTTTTTTTGATACCCAGTTACCCCTAGTATACAGCTAAATTTATATCACCAACATTCTCTAAAGAATAATAAATAGCTAAAAAATTCAAAAAAATTTTTTCTTAATATTCTCGAAGAATTAGTGTTGCTTTCCGTTTATGTGGCATTGATGGAGGATTTACAGTTTGTTTTCTTGCGTCTATGATATTTATTTGTACGTATGTCAAAAAAAGAGTCATCATGTCATCACGAGGCGGAAAAAGAGTGATGAGGCCCTAGGGGGGGGCTTACACGTTTGTAGTGCAAGCCACGGGCGTTTTTTATTTAATTCAATGAATCGGAGATTAAAATTTAAAAATCTGAGGATTCATTGGGCCATTATAACGCATAGGATTGGTTGACTTTTTGTTTAAAAGAGACCTAAACTAATCTTGAAGCGTGCCGCGCCGGTGCTACGAACACCAGCGCTGCACTAACCATAATCCTAGCGTCAACTAGAATCATGGCTAAGTACAGTTTATCATATTTATCGTCGGTTACAATTTCGTAACCGGTGATCATGTGTGACATGTGCGGGGCATGTTCTGTTGGTTCGAGAATCAATGGAGCACTGCGGTCGCCTCGTTGATTTTCTCCCCTCAGAATGTGTTCGTGCAGCGTGCGTGGTACGTTTCCTGAAATATTTTCAGATTGTTATTGCAAAAAGGAACTTATCCATGGAGAAACGCACATCCAATTGGCCCCCTCATATTTTGTTGATTGATGACAATCCATCAACTACTGTCCTTGTACTGCGTTTGTTTCGCTATCTGGGGTATAGTGTCATGCACGCAGACAAAGCGGAAGAAATAGTACAGTTTATCCAGAAGGAGCAATTTGATTTAATCGCCATAAATCTGGCTTTTTCCTGTTTAGAAAAATACTGGCTGCATCGTACCCAATACTTTAGAGAAAATATCTCCATCATTTACTATACCCCCAATATTCTCATCAATGATTTTAGCCATGCAGCGAAGCAGGCGGGTAGGGATACACGTGATGACAGCTGGATGCTTTATTCGGAATTTTTTCATTTTTTACCTTTTACATAAAAATTTAAAATATTCAACGGCGTTGGCATGCGAGCATTTTCTTGGTTGACTCATGGCAACGATCTCATATTAAGTCTGACTTATTGGATTCACTTGAATCAAAAAACCAATAGGCGATTAACTTCAACCAATCATTGATCAAGAACCAGACAAACGCATAACCTCAAACAAACAACGCCCAGCCCCAACCCAGAGGTTTCATAGACAGCAAGTAAGGTTGCCAAAATTTGTGTTCCAAGAACAGCCAGTGTAGCCTTGATGGAGGCGTAGGCGGAATCAAGGTTTTATTTCCCGGAGGTCAATATATTTCTCTTCAACAAAATTATCGCTTCTCTTTTAATAAGCAAAATTTTTTTCTCAAAAAGGAAAACCTTGATTCCGCCTACGCCTCCATCAAGGCTATGCTTGCTGTGGATGTTTCCAAATGAGCCTCAATATTGCATCATAGACTTAAGTAATAAAAGAAAACTTGAGTTTACTTAAATATTGCTACTAAACTTGAAATTAGGATGGCTAATACAGAAACAATCAATGAAATCCAGGATATTTTATTACTTGTTCTTGCAATTTGATTTGCCTCTTCTGCAATAGAAATGTTTTGTTCCTTATGTTGATTATCAGAAGCTTCTTTATTGATATTTATCCATGCTTCTACTAGTTTTTTCTTTTTTTCAGTCCCATACACTCCTTGGGCAAGATTAATTTTTACTTGTTCAAGTCCTATGATTTCTAATTGGCTGTAAAATTTTGCTATTTCATTTTGGGCTTTCATATGAGACTGTTTGTAATTATTTATAGATACAAGTATAGGATAATCATTTATTTTGTGAATTTGTTATATCTCAAAAACACATTTCTTTGAAATATAATAATTGAGGTTATAATTGCTCAATAAAAGCAATTTTGAATAAGAAGAATTTTGTGAAACCCAAAATACCACAACCTATTATATCAATACTGTCAAATCATTTGCCAAAGTGCAGGAATGGCTACGAAGAATTAATAATGAATCGTGTGCCCCATTAATTGTTTTAGGAAAACTAATTGAAAATTATATGGATTTGCAGGTAGAAGAAAACTCTGAACTAGATGCGGCATTTCCTATAGAACCATCGCCAAATTCTTTAAAAGCATTAAAAGAAAAATTGATACGTCAGTTAGAAAAATCAAATTTAACTTACATAACAGGAGGTATTATTCATGACGGAAAGTCCGCTCCAAGTAAACATTTATGGGAAATAATTAAGACCCGAGATGTGCCTTCTATTGAAGAAGAGTTTCAACGCGCACTGACCAAAATATATACTGAACCTAAAGAAGCTGTTTCTGCAGCATGCAATATACTTGAATCTGTATTTAAAGTTTATATTCTAAAGATGAAAAGGGACTTGTATGCTTAAAAATTTACCAGATAAAATTGTATTCGAAAAACTTGGTATAAGGCTTTTTTTGTTCTGTCTAGATCAATTTTATTTTTTTGATAATTATTTAACTCAGATTTCAGAGGCAGAAGAAGAGATATCAGAAAAGGAAATATTTGTTAATGATTATATAAATCAAAATCAAGAACAACTATATGCAATTCTAATTTTATTGTTTCAGAGTATAGAAAATTTTTTAAAAAAGGAAATTTGCACTGAGTCTCCTTACTTAATAATCTCTTCAAATCCAGAAAAATGGGATGATAAAGAATTTAGCGAACTTCATTTACACGGTTTTGATTCATTATTGAAAATTTATTCTGAAATAAAGAAAAAAAAATTTACTCAACCTCTAATAGATGACATGAAGTTTCTTAAAAAAATAAGAAATTCCATTGTCCATGGTGTTTATACGAAAGTTCTTTTACCTGAAGAAATAGCAAAATATATTTTCATTTTTCTTAATGATTTTTGGGAAAACTCATGGCTTAACGAAGTTAAACCTTATATCCCAAACGAAGAGTTATCAGGTTCAGATACTGTTGTGCTTTGGAGGTATTTACATTTATTCAAAAAATACTTAGGGATAGATAAAACGTGCGATTTATTGAATATCGCTGTAAAGAGCTTTTATGAATGTCCTGAGTGTTCTTATTCTAATATGGCGGCTTATAATATTACGGATGAATGCAAGTTTGCTTACTTTTTAGATAATAAAAATAAAGGAAAAAGCATTTTATTTTGCCCTATTTGTCAAAATGAGTTTTACCTATCAAGTTTAGTTTGTACAAACAAAGAATGCTCTTCAACTAATGTAGTATCAAATCCAGATTGGGGAGATTTTTGCCTGGATTGTCTAGAGTTCTTGGCTCGAAAATGAAGAAATTCTTAGATTTATAAAAGGTAAACAACCCCCGTTTTCAATACAGCAAAAAACCCCAATGGGGTTATGGTCTTCATTATGAAAATAAAAAAATATTACAAACTCTTGTTGAGTTGCCTGAATTTATTAAGCAATCACAATCATGTATGGATGAGGAATCTAAAAAATCTTTTATAGATTACATAGCCGAATTTCCTTTACAAGATGATTTGATTGTCGGAACTGAAGGTGTTAGAAAAATTAGATGGACTGGAGACAGTAATAAAGGGAAGATAGGCGGGGGTAAGAGTAATTTACTACAAACCATTCCCATTTTTTTATTAACAGTCTACGGAAAGAACCAAAAAGATAATCTAACATAAGAAGAGAAAAATATTATTAAATCGATTATAGGCAAAATTATTGACGCGTATAAGGAGAATAATCATGAGTGAATTAGGAAAAAGTTTAATTCAAGGAGTTGAAGAGGCTTTAGAGTATGCAAAACAAAATAAAAATGGGGCAATAACTCATAAAATAGAGGTTCCCTCTGTAATAGATGTGTCCGCAATTCGGAAAGAGCTTCACATGAGTAGGCAGAAATTTTCAGAGGAATTTGGATTTAGCATACGAACAGTAGAAAAGTGGGAAAGAGGAGAGCGATTACCTGAAGGACCTACCCGAGCTTATTTAACTGTTATTGATAGAAATCCGCATGCGGTAATAGAAGCATTACGGAAAGCTAGCTAGCGCTAATTGGGTAAAGAATTCGAGTTGTTTACAATCATAATGGAAGTATCAACAGCCTAAATATAACTATTGGATAAAAATGCGGATTTGCAAATTAACTGTAGAAAATGTAAAAAGTTTTTTAAATAAAGCTGAATTAATTTTGGATAGTAATATTTCTATCATTATTGGACCAAATGGTGGAGGAAAATCAAATCTGTTAGATATATTAGTTATTGTAATAAGGAAGTTTTTGTATGGCTCTCAATATCCACAAGAATCAAATACCTCGCAACAAGTTGAATACCTTTATAATGAAAAACTTAATGGCATGATTCTAGAGCCTCATAGCTCAGGAAAAAATCAACCTCAATTTATTGAAATTGAGATAGAGTGTACCGCGGATGATAAACAAAAAATGGAGGAAATGCAGAGTAACGCAAAACGCTTAGAGGAAATTTCAGGTGACAAATATAAAAAAGCAGGCCTATCTATTCTAACGGAAAATTGGGATTTAAAATTAATTCAACCCGGGAAAAAATTTAAATACAAACTTAGATTTTCAGATAACGCCTTTATTCCTACTTCTGAGAATGAGGAAGGTGCTAAATTCTTTCACACTTATTTATCTCTATATGAGAGATATGAAAAAATTCGGGATGAATACTATGATGAACCCCTTGTAACTCCTTTTTTATTTTTGTCAGCTAATCGAGGTTTAAATTTCAAAACTGATATTGAATTGCATCAATATGATGAATATGAATTAAATAAACAAATTGGATCTACTACATCACGCTCGAATTCTCCAATCATTAATTTTGCTATTGGACAAATAATTCAAAAATATCGCCTTCTTTTAGATACTCAGGTAAAACCAATGGAGTATTTAAATGAAAAAAAATCTATTAAAGAGCTCAATTCATTTTTAAAGAAAATTGGGTATAGCTGGGAGATTGAATGTATTAACCCTAATAAGAATCATTATGATTTAAAACTTAAAAAAAATGGAATAGAGTTTCCGATCGGTTCGGCCTCTTCTGGGGAAATTGAGTTATTGACCTATTTATTCACTATTTATTTTTTAAACGTGTCTGATGCAATAATAATTATTGATGAAGCTGAACTTCATCTTCATCCACAATGGCAAAAGTCATTATTTGACCTCTTTATTAAATTGTCTAAAGAAACAGGTAATCAGTTTATAATTTCCACTCATTCTCCATCCTTTATAACTCCTCATTCTATAGAATATGTATCTAGGGTTTATAATAATAAGGTTCAAAGTCAGATTGTTCGCTTAAATAAAGATGACCTACCACAGGCTAAACAACTCTTGAAGATGATTAATAGTCAGAACAATGAAGTTATCTTTTTTGCGGATGAGGTTACTTTGGTAGAAGGACCGTCAGATCGTATATTTTTTAAGGCTTTATTTAATCATTTTAATATAGCGAATGAGTACTCTGGATTAACTTCAAACTCTAAAATAATTGAATTTATAGACGTTGGAGGTAAATTAAGTTTTGAACATTATAGTAAACTACTTCAGTTATTGTGTATTAAAAGCAATATAATAGCAGATTTGGATTATGCTCTAAACATAGGCTCATCAGATATTAAAAAGCTTTTAACTCCAGACTATAAAAAACTTAGAGAGTCTTTGTGCCAGATTGGGAATAAGGATGGAGTAAAATTGATTAAAATGCTTGATGATGCGATAGATACAAAAAATTTCGAAGACTTACAGAATTTTCGGGACTATTTAAAAACTCGTCATCAAAAAATTAGAAAAGATTTAAACTCAGATGAAGAAAAAGTTATTAATGATTTTATAAATGAACAAAAGGAAAGTAATTGTTTTATTCTTCGAAAAGGTTCATTGGAAGATTATTTGCCGACAGGTTTTAAGTGTAAAGATACTAATAAAATAATCTCATTAATTAATGAAGAGCACTTTACCTCATCACTACCTGAAGAGGGGCTGAAAGAGTTAGAAGAAATCCTTAAAACAATAATTGGAATTTAAGAGAAAAGTTCTAAATTTATACAATAAAAATAAAGCCCTATTAAATGAAATAAGTTTTATTTTGAAATCAGAAGAATGCTGGTGGGGAAGCCATCGAGCTTAATCAACCCAATGATTCATTAAAAGTCTGATTAATTCTAAAATTAAACTATTCGGGGGTAAATAATCTCAATAAGAATTAACTCCTTACAAAGTCCGATTTTATTACTTCAACTATGCAATCCCAATAATCTTCTGGGATTATTTCGTTTTTATATATTGGATGACTGGTCATTTTTTTAAAAAAATCAATTGTATTTAAAATTATCTTCTCAACATTAGAGTCAATGCTTTTTCCGTGTGCAGAAAATCCCTCTCTAATTTTTCTAGCATCAATCTGCGGCTTGTCATTATCTGAAATACCTTGAACCCAGTTGACCACAGGCATTATTTTTTTATCTTTATTCTTAATAGGAACTTCGTATAATGTTAGGAACACAGGATCAAGCCTCATCAACTTGGGACCAATTTTTTCAGCTGCGCTTGCATCTATTGTGCAACCTGACCACTGTTGGCTTTTTTCGAGACTAGCAGCCTCTACAATTGGCAAACCCAGCATTTGATGATGAATAATATTCGGATTTTCCGGGGTTATTTTACCATCTAAAGTTAGCATACCGTGAGTAATAGCACCTCGCAATGGGAAGCCAAAGTATAATGCCCTAGCCATTAAGTTTCTTACTGTGGCTAGCAAAGTCAAAAAATCTGTAAACACATTGCCACTAGTGGAAAGAATTATAGAATCAGAAATAGTTAGACAGTTAAGAGTCACATTATCCAACTTTGGAGCTAAAAGCTCTTGCGTATCGGCATTTATAACCTGTTCAATCCATGAGGAGTTTCTCGTAATTTGCTCAGCGGCTTCGGTAAGCGACATGTCAATTATAGGGCGAAAAAGTGATTGATAAATAGCAATCAAATTATCATGGGTATTTCTCCGTACAAAATCCGAGAAGCCGAGTATATCTAGAAATGCAACGAAGACTTCTTGTGCGGGTTTGATTTCTTTTAAATCTTTAGAATATTCAATAAAATTCATAATAATGTCAAACGACCCTTAAACGAAGGCAAAAAAATATTAGCGCTGATTCTATTCTAATTTTTTGTTATAAGTTAAGACATACTTTAAAATTATTGATACCTTGCTTAAATATTTTTTATTTATTGCTCATTCCACATGACAGTCTTCCTGCTTTGTAAGTATCAGGCCAATCAAAGAAAGAATAATCACATTGTGCTTTGATAAAAAGTGGCTCATTGAGGGAGGAATACTCAATAATTCTTATAGAGTAATACTGGAAGAGGGCAATATAACTTTACTACCATAATAAGCCTGATTACTGTGAAAGCAGACTGAGATAAAAAGTTGTTCATGGGAAAGACAACTATATAAATAGTATTTTATCAATCACAAACATGAAAATTCCATGCAATAAACACGATGATTTGTGGTGAATGATATGGTGAATGGTAAATAAAAATGTCTTTATTTTCCTATGGTTAAATGTTATTGATTTGTGTTTTTCACCATTAACTCATCGTGACTTCACCATCATTAGATAAGAGTTTTCTTTTAAATTCCGTGAATTTTGATGAGGACTTCCATTAATCATTAATTAAGATCGTCTGAATGTCATGAACAAGTCATGGCCAGTAGGTGATTGGGTTTAATTATTACTAGGTCTTTGTGAAAAGGGATTGTTAATAGTCTTTATATTACCAAGACTCGTTTAATTAGCACCCTACGTGCACGCTATAAAATTATCTTCATGAAATTTCGTAACTTATTGATTGGTCGGAGTGACAAGAATCGAACTTGCGACCCCTGCCTCCCGAAGGCAGTGCTCTACCAGGCTGAGCTACACTCCGTGTTGTGCAATAAATTTACGTAGTACGCTACAAGGCGCTATTTAACGCTAAAAATTAATAGCTTCGTTGCAAAGCGAATTGAGCCAAATTGATAAGCGCGTCTTTATATTTTGAAGCGGGTAATAGTGTCAAAGAAGACAATGCCTTGTCGATTTCTTGTGCGGCTATTTTTTTTGTATATTCTATTGCTTTTGTTTCTTCCAGAGCGACAAGGATCTCGGGTAAGAAATCTAAACTGCCTTTTTTAAGGCTTTCCATGATTTGTTGCTTTTGTAGTTCAGTGCCATGTTGTAATGCATAAATTAAAGGTAATGTAGCTTTTCCATCCGCTAAATCATCCCCTATATTCTTACCAATAGTTTTGGCATTAGAGCAATAATCCAGGGCATCGTCTATGAGTTGGAAGGCATTGCCTAAGTGCAGGCCATAGGCATAGAGACTGTCTTGCATTTCTTTGGAAGAGTGGCAAATCATAGGGCCTATACACGCAGCAGCAGCAAATAAAAGGGCTGTTTTTGCACGAATTACATCAAAGTACTCATCAAAGGTTAATGCAGGGTTGTGGCGATTCGATAGTTGCTTGACTTCCCCACAACTGATCTCGAGTGCTGTTTTGGCAAAAAGCTTCAGTACGTCTGAATTACCAGAATCAACAATTAACTCGATTGATTGGGTAAAGAGATAATCACCCACCAGAATACTTGCTTTGCTGCCCCAAATGTCATTTGCTGTTTGACGTCCTCTCCTTAAAGTAGATTCATCAATGACGTCATCGTGCAGTAAAGTAGCGGTGTGAAAGAACTCTACCATGGTGGCCAAAGTAATATGCTCATTACCTTGATAACCGCATGCATTGCTTGTTAAAAGAACCAACAATGGTCGTAGTCTTTTGCCGCCACTTTCTATTATATGGTGAGACATATCATCAATTAAGCCAATTTGTGATTCAATTTTATTAACAATTAAAGTATTAACTGCATTAAAATCGTCACTAACTAGCGCGCGTATACTGTCAATCGCCATTGTTTTTCCTCTACGATTCAATCAACAAATGCTAAGGTTGGGCATGCCAATTGTCAAGTAAAAGTAGGCTTAACTTTAGGGACTGTTACACCCTGGCTTATACATTAAATCGGAAATGCATTACATCTCCATCGCAAACGACATAATCTTTACCTTCCAGACGCAATTTTCCGGCTTCTTTAGCTCCTTGCTCACCTTTATAAGTGATAAATGCATCATATGCTATGACTTCCGCGCGGATGAATCCTTTTTCAAAGTCTGTGTGAATGACTCCTGCAGCTTGTGGTGCGGTAGCTCCTTTAGGAATGGTCCAGGCTCTTACTTCCTTTACTCCAGCAGTAAAATAAGTTTGTAATCCCAACAATTCATAACCTGCACGGATCACCCGATGTAATCCGGGTTCGCTTAACCCCAAATCCTCCATGAACTCTTGGCGATCTGTTTCATCCAGCTCAACTAGCTCCGCTTCAGTTGCCGCGCATAGAGCAACAATACTGGCTTTTTCTTGTAGGGCCAAGTTACGAACTTGATCAAGCAATGGGTTGTTTTCATAACCATTGTCATCGACGTTAGCAATATAAAGCACGGGTTTGGCAGTGAGTAAAAAAAGACGGCGTACAATAGGCTCTTCTTCAGTACTTAATTCAAGCGTACGGACAGGATGACCTGCATCCAGATGTGCCTTGATTTTTTCCAAAGTCTTCATTTCAAAAATAGCTTCTTTATTACCGCTACGAGTATTTTTTCCTGTTTTTAATATGGCTTTTTCAAGTGTTTCCATATCTGCTAAAGCCAGCTCTGTATTAATTACTTCAATGTCACTTAGTGGTTTGACATGGCCTTCCACGTGGACCACATCAGTATTTTCAAAACAACGTACCACATGAGCAATGGCGTCGGTTTCACGAATATTGGCTAGAAACTGATTACCCAAACCTTCACCTTTGGATGCACCTTTAACGATCCCCGCAATATCAACAAATTGCATGGTAGCTGGGAGCACTTGTTGTGGTTTTACTATCTCACTCAAAGCATCAAGACGAGGATCTGGAACAGTAACTATCCCTACATTGGGTTCAATGGTGCAAAAAGGATAGTTTGCTGCTTCAATACCTGCTTTGGTAAGTGCATTGAACAGAGTTGATTTACCAACATTGGGCAAGCCCACAATGCCGCATTTAAATCCCATGTGTAGTACCTCTAAATTGTTAAAAACTAAAACTAACTGTTACCCCGCATCAACTGCGTGCAAATCCAACGAGAATTTTTTCATCGGGTAAGCAGTTCCTAAGCGTTCAATTGATTCATTGCCCTGGCTAAATCGCCTGAGAAGACTAAAGGCATTGCCGCTATACCTCTATCAATTGCATCATAAATTAATTGCCTGTCTTGTGCAGAAGGTCTGCCAAGCACAAATTGATGAACTAAATCTCTATGTCCAGGATGGCCAATTCCAATTCGTAAGCGGTGAAATTCTGTGCTCCCTAATTGGGCTATTATATCTCTTAACCCATTATGACCGCCATGACCTCCACCTGTTTTAAGTTTAATGCGTCCTGGAGGTAAATCCAATTCATCATGTGCAACCAGTATTTCTTGAGGTTGAATTCGATAAAATTGACTGATAAGCCGGGTAGGTTGGCCACTATAATTCATAAAGGATATGGGCAAAACTAATTTGGCTGTGTGCTGATTTAACTCCAACTCAGCCAATTCGGCTTGCATTTTTTTTTCCAGCTTAAAAAAGACACTGTGTCGCTGAGCTAGGGCAGAGATTAACCATCCACCGGCATTATGACGAGTGTGTTCATATGCTGATCCTGGGTTGCGCAAACCAATGATAAGTTTTATTGCCATGGCATCGCTCTTTTAGATAGGGGGCGTAAATTTTGGAGTTTTTGTAGCCTGGGTGAAGCGCAGCGGAACCCGGGTTAGTTTGCACAAAACTCCCGGGTTCCGCTGCGCTTCACCCAGGCTACAGTTTTAAATTTTTTTCAACCCAACTTAAAATGATTATTCTTCATTTTTCTCAGAATCAACAGTTGGTACAGCTGATGCTGGAACTTCCGCTGCAGCTTCAGTTGTTTCTTCTTCTGTTGCACTTACTCTAGCCATGTGGATGCTTACAACAGGAGCATCATGACTTCCATCGGTAACATCAACAGTAAGTTTTACCCCTTTAGGTAATTTTAAGTGAGATAAATGAACAACATCATCCATTTTAACGTCTGACATATCTACTGCGATAAATTCAGGTAAATCTTTTGCTTGGCAGCGGATTTCTACTTGAGTCATGGTGTGGTTAATAATACCGCCAGCTTTAATACCAGGAGCTTTATCTTCATTGATAAAGTGAATTGGTACTAATTTAACCAGGACATCAGTTTTAGAAACGCGTTGTAAATCCATATGCATTACAACTGGTTTATAGGGATGACGTTGTAATGCCTTCAAAATAACATGTTCAACTTTGCCATCAATTGTAATATCAAAAACACTGGAATAGATACTTTCAGTTTCCAAAGCTTTAATTACTTTATTATGTTGAAAATGAATTGACATTGGCTTTTTGTCACCGCCATAAATTACAGCAGGTACTTTATTTTCAAGACGACGTAGGCGGCGGCTCGCACCTTTCCCCATATCCGTTCTTGTTTGAGCTTCTAAAAGGACATTTGACATTATATACTCCAAAAATTTATATAAGTTCCTTCAGGATCTGTTTTACAGCTCCTAAGTTTAATCCGCGACCAGATTAAACACCGGATAATGAGTTAAAAAATCCGGAAAGGGTGGCGAAGTATACAATATTTTAAAATGAACTTGAAGTCATAGTGATAATTTCATAGAATATGCGACTTTATGAATTTGTGATAGCCAATCAGGCGAATTGGAGAAAAATTATGTATGCGGTAATCAAAACTGGCGGTAAGCAATACACCGTGAAGGAAGGTGATGTGTTAAAAATTGAATTACTGTCTGAAGATGTTGGCAATGAAATACAATTTAAAGAAGTATTAATGTTGGCTGATGGCGATAAAATTACATGTGGATCCCCATTAGTTGCCAAGGCAACAGTGAAAGCCGAAGTGCTTGATCATGGCCGTCACAAAAAAGTTAAGATTATCAAGTTTCGTCGTCGTAAGCACCATATGAAACAAATGGGGCACAGACAATATTATTCGCAAGTTAAAATTACTGCGATAAGCAAGTAAGAGAGGATAGCAATGGCTCATAAAAAAGCAGGTGGTAGTACTCGTAACGGCCGCGACTCGAATCCCAAGTATCTTGGAGTGAAGCGTTTTGGTGGTCAGTTCGTTAACGCGGGTGAAATAATTGTAAGACAACGTGGTACACGTTTTCATCCAGGGCCTGGCGTAGGTTGTGGTCGTGATCATACCTTGTTTGCCTTAGTTGAAGGTCTGGTACAATTTGTTGTCAAAGGTGACAAAAATCGTAAATACGTAACAATAGTTGCAGAGCAAAAAGAAGAAGCTGCAAACTAATCGTTATTGTAGCCAGAATACTGCATAGAGCGGCATTGGCTTTTTATTTATGATGTATTCCGGAATTAGCTTAATCCAGACTACATTTTATGCCTAAATACAATGTTATTAGCCCCGGCAACGGGGTTTTTTTTATTTTGAGGTTGGTCATGAAATTCGTTGATGAAGCAGTAATAAAAGTAGAAGCAGGCCATGGTGGAAATGGTTGCCTAAGCTTCAGACGCGAAAAGTTTATACCACGCGGCGGCCCTGATGGGGGTGATGGGGGTGATGGGGGCAGCGTTTATTTTGAAGCCAGCACCGATTTAAATACCCTTGTTGATTTTCGTTATATGCGCCATTTCAAAGCAGGTAATGGCCAGTCCGGTATGGGAGGGAATTGTACTGGGAAAAAAGGAGATGATTTAACGATCAAAGTGCCTGTTGGTACCATGATTTACGATGTGGATACTGGAGAACTGCTGGGTGATATTAAAGAACCAGGCGTACCTGTATTAATTGCCCAAGGCGGGTTTCATGGTTTAGGAAATACGCGTTATAAAAGCAGTGTGAATCGCTCTCCAAGACAAACCACTCCAGGAAGTTCAGGGGAGTCACGACATTTACGCTTGGAGTTGCGCGTTTTAGCTGATGTAGGGTTGTTGGGATTGCCTAATGCAGGAAAATCTACTTTAATTCGGGCAGTTTCAAGTTCGAAGGCTAAAGTAGCCGATTATCCTTTTACGACATTGCATCCAAGCTTAGGTGTTGTTAGCGTTTCTTCACACAAGAGTTTCGTGATGGCAGATATTCCTGGTCTTATTGAAGGAGCTTCTACAGGAGCTGGACTTGGGCATCGATTTCTAAAACATCTTTCACGTACTTGCGTGTTACTTCATGTCATTGATGTTGCGCCTTTGGATAATAGTGATCCCGTTGAATCAGCTAAAGCAATTATTCATGAGTTAGCAGAATACAATCCTGAACTGTTGCAAAAACCTCGATGGTTGGTATTGAACAAAATAGATATGCTACCCGATGCAGCAAGCCGAGAAGAAAGAATTGGGGCTATAGTAAATGGTTTGGACTGGAAAGACAGAGTCTTTGCAATTTCGGCAATCAGTGGTGAAGGCACGCAACAATTGTGTTATTCACTGATGCAATTGATTGATGAGATGAAAGAGTCTGAAGCATAACCATTCTGCGGCATATTCAACTACTGAGGCTGTACGATAGGGTATACTATGGATTTCACGGCCTTCCTGGCAGTGATTGCTGTAATTAATAATTAATTGTGTTGCGCCTTTTGTTGGTTGTTGCTGCCAATATTCCTCTAAACCGCGTATATGAAAATGCAGGGTGTTTTTATGCAACCCTGTAAAATGTAACAAATGATGTATGCCGGGTTTATTGAGCAGTAATTGCAGTAACCCTCCGGTTGCCTCATCAATAATGGTTATTGGTTCATTGATGCGCGTAATTAATTCACGTAAGTTTTCAGATGCTTTTTTATCTACATCACTAATAATATGGGGCGCTAGGATAGGTTCAACAATGGTTTTTATTTTATCTACAAGATTAGGAATACAACGGACCTTAAATTCAATATAAGGTGATTCCCAGCGATAACCTGTTTGGCAATCAATATCTTGGAGCGCATTTTCCAATTTTTGGGCTATTTCACTTTCTGGCAAACCAAAAATTCGCCATTTGAGTATTTGCTTTTGACTATGAGTGGTTTGCTGCAATATAGGCATTACATACTGATTAAACATCGGCAAACATTCACGAGGTGGTCCTGGTAACAGAAAAAAGTGTTTATTTTTCCATGGATAATAACATCCTAAAGCACTGCCTACGGGATTGGGTAAGAGATGAACTTGCTCGGGGAAGAGGCATTGTTGAACGTTTCCTGGATTGAGCGCTAGATTTGCATCGCGTAGTAGACTTTGAATGTGTTCAAGAGCTATATCGTGTTGTACCAACGCCTCACCAGTAAAGTGAGATAAGGCAAAACGGGTAAGATCATCAGTAGTAGGCCCAAGTCCGCCAATGATAATGATGATGTCATGTTTTTTAGTCAGAAAGCGTAAACAATTTATGATATCAATCTGTTTGTCGCTGCAGGCCATATGTACGCCTAAAGGCAAGCCTTCAGAACTTAGTGTATGGGCGATGTCGCGGCCATTGGTATTTAGGGTATCACCATGAACTATTTCATCACCGGTTGCTAAAATGGCTACCGTCATTGTTTTTTCCAAGCGTCAATATTGGCTTGATTTTATAGCATAATTTGAAAAATCTGTAATAGTTATTGACATTTATTCTCAAATTGCCTAATAACTAAAAAAGGTGGTTCTTTTTAAGATATACTTTTGCCATCTATAGTTTTACGATTATTTGTGTGTGAAGGAGAAATTATGGAATTTTCAAGCCGTTATGTAGCGCATGTTCCTGACGCTCAAGGGTTTGTGAATTATACCGCAGAAGAAAACAGAATTTGGAATATTTTATTTGAAAGACAAATAAAATTAATACCTGGACGGGCTTGTGATGAATTCATATTAGGATTAAAAACCTTAGGTATTAAATCTGAAAGGATTCCGCAAATTCCAGATCTCAATAAAAAGCTTAAAGCCGAGACTGGTTGGCAAGTATCTGCAGTTGCTGCATTAATTTCTGCTCGAGAATTTTTTGAGTTGTTGGCAACAAAACATTTTCCTGTAGCTACATTTATTCGTAATGAAGAAGAATTGGATTATGTAAAAGAGCCTGATATTTTTCATGAAGTATTTGGTCATTGTCCCATGTTGACAGATAAGGTGTATGCAGAATTTGTCTATGATTATGCCAGGAAAGTGTTAACTTTCCCTGAGTCAGATTGGCCTTTATTACAACGCATGTTTTGGTTTACAGTTGAGTTTGGTTTAATTAAAAGTGCAAAAGGTCTGCGGGCTTATGGGGGCGGGATACTGTCTTCTATTAGTGAAACGGTATATAGTGTAGAAAGCGATATTCCGCTTAGAGTGATTTTTGAGCCAATTGCAGCGTTTCGTATGCCTTATCGTATCGATATGTTGCAACCAGTTTATTATGTGATCAGTGATTACCAGGTTTTGTACGATTTTGTTTTATCCGATATAGGTAAACTTTTAGCTCGTACTCGGGAACTAGGGGAGTTTCCACCATTTTTTAAGGTGGATCCAAATAACCCTAATATCCATATTAGAGCATGTTAATCTATGTATATTGTAATGAACAGCTAGCCTTGTTAACATCGAGCAACCTAGTTTGTTCATTGGCTGTTTCAAGTCAAGGAGCATTATTTGATTAAAGTACTAATTGTTGATGACCATGCATTGGTTCGAATGGGAATTCGACGATTACTCGAAGATATGTCAGATGTAGAAGTAGTCGCTGATGCAGAAAGTGGTGAACAAGCTTTAGCATTAGTAAAAAAATATTCCCCAGATGTAGTTCTTTTAGATATGAAAATGCCTGAATTGATGGGTGGGAAGTAACGCGTCGCCTGAAAAAATCAAATCCACATGTTAAGGTTATTGCTGTAACTGCGATGTGCTCTGATGTGTTACCTACTCGTGTCTTGCAATTAGGGGCTATGGGGTATCTGACGAAAGAATCGGGTGCCGAAGAAATGGCTGCTGCAATCCGTAAAGTTGCGAAAGGAGAAAAGTATCTTAGTGCTGAAATCGCTCAGAAAGTAGCGATTAATAGCTTAGAGGAAGTACAAGGTTCGCCTTTTGATGTGTTATCTGAGCGTGAAATGCAAGTGATGTTGATGATTACCAGTGGTATGAATGTTCAGGAAATTAGTGATAGACTTTTCCTAAGCACAAAAACAATTAACGGCTATCGTTATCGGACATTTGAAAAGTTAGGCATTAAAAATGATGTGGAGCTTACTTATTTGGCTCTAAAACACGGAATTATAGAAAATCCCATCGATCTGGCATCAGAAGATTAAAGGTGCATTGTAACCTGAGTGCGGCGCAGCGGAACTTGGGAATGCCGCTGCTGCATTAAACTCGGGTTCCGCTGCGCCGCACTCAGACTACCAAACTGTGTACCAGACTACGATTATGTATCAAAAATTATTGCTATTATTATTACATGAATATTTCTACTGAATTAGCGTTGTTTCTCACTAAGTTACCTAATGAACCTGGTGTTTATCGTATGCTGGATGAAGCAGGTAATCTTCTATATGTAGGTAAGGCATCCAATCTAAAAAAACGAGTTACAAGCTATTTTAATAAACAAAATACGGGTATTAAAACTCGTTCTTTGGTGAGTCAAATTGCCTCCATAGAAATTTCTGTTACGCGTAGCGAAACAGAAGCATTATTATTGGAAAGTAATCTGATTAAAACATTAAAACCAAAATACAATGTTTTGTTGCGAGATGATAAATCTTATCCTTACATCCATCTTTCCAATCATTCTGACTTTCCACGAATTGAGAGCTATCGTTCTAAGAAAAAACCTCTTTCAGGTAATTTTTTTGGCCCTTATCCCAGCAGTGCTGCAGTAAAAGAAACTATAGTGACGATTCAAAAAGTTTTTAAACTTCGTAATTGTCGAGACAGTTATTTTAATGCACGTTCAAGACCGTGTTTGCAGTACCAAATCAAGCGATGTACAGCTCCTTGTGTCAACTACATAACTCCAGAAGATTACAAGCGTTCAGTACATGATGCCATGCGATTTTTGCAAGGTAAGTCTCAATTAATTCTTGATGAGCTTGCCAAACGAATGGATAAAGCCGTAAGTGAATTGAATTTTGAAGAAGCAGCAATTTTGCGGGATCAGATTAAAAATTTGCGATTAGTGCAAGAGCAACAAGGCATTTTACAATTACGTGGCGAGGCAGATGCTATCGCAATTGAGGTTAGTCCAGGTTTTGCCTGTGTCCAGTGTGTGACAATTCGTGAAGGCCAAGTATTGGCAAGCCGTAGTTATTTTCCCTCCGTACCGCAAAAAGGTTTGGACGATGAACTCAGCATGGAAGATTTGTGGCAGCAAACTTTTGATGCATTTATTGGCTTCTATTATTTTGATTCCCCAGAAAAAATCCCCGCTTTAATTATTACGAACCATGACTTAATGGATCACCTGTCATTGCAAGAAGCATTATCACAACAACGCGGCAAATTATGTAAAATCCAGGTGAATCCTCGCGGCATAAAATCGCGCTGGATGGATTTTGCATTGAATAACTTGCGTGTTTCGGTAGCTGAATATGTGACAAAACATTCTACTATGAGGTCTCGTTTCCATGAGTTAGAGCAGTTTTTGCGACTGGAAAAACCAATTGAACGAATGGAGTGTTTTGACATCAGCCATACTCAAGGGGAAGCTACTGTTGCATCGTGTGTGGTGTTTGATCAGGAAGGTCCTTGCCTTAATGAATATCGACGTTTTAACATCGAAGGTATTACTCCTGGAGATGATTATGCCGCAATGGAACAGGCGCTTACTCGTCGTTTTAAACGCCTGGTCGAAACTCAATCTTTGCCGGATCTATTAATTATTGATGGTGGCAAGGGACAAGTAGCTGTGGCCCAGAAAGTACTTACGTCTCTAGGTGTCTCAACTGTAATCCTGCTTGGTGTGGCTAAAGGGCCCTCTCGAAAGGCTGGATGGGAAAAATTAATTTTGGTGCATGAAGCACATGAATTGACTTTACCTGATGATTCTAAAGCCTTACATTTGATACAACATATTCGTAACGAAGCACATCGCTTTGCAATTACTGCTCATCGTAAGAAAAGACAGAAAAAGAGATTGGATTCAACTCTTGAAGATATTGAAGGAGTAGGAGCAAAGCGCAGGCAAGCATTACTGCATCGCTTTGGCGGGATACGTGAGCTAGCAAAAGCTTCAGTGGAAGAAATTGCCAAGGTATCAGGTATTAGTGAACATTTGGCAAAGCGTATTTTTCAATTTTTTCGTGGTGAAAACATATTACCCTAAAGCTAATCTAGATATCGAACCCTGGGATGACAGGGAGTAAACTCGGCAATACGGCTTCATTTTCTGTGCAAAAAAACAGTCTCTGCCTCGCTGCACTTAGGCTTTTTATTCACAAATCAGAATATTATTCATAACTCTGGCAAAAATTCTAATATTCGTACTAAACTTATTTTAGATATGCTCGAATAATAATTAAAATAAATTGATATTTAAGCACAAATCTTGCATGTAAAAATAAAAAGTAAGGTGAGAGGGGGGCATATGTATAAATTACTTTCAGCTGCATTGATGATGCTCATGGCTGCCATAGGAAATGCCGGTAATTTTTATGGCACAGGATTATGTGGTTACCCACAATACGATTGTATTAAAGTAGAGTCGGGGCAAAGTTGGGAGACCTTATTTCCAGATGCAAATCAACGCGATATCGTACAGAGAGTCAATCGTACTTATAATCCTTTATGGGCTGGCAAGGTTATTGCTGTTCCGAAAAATCTGGCTTATCTCACCGTTTTTGACGTAGCACCTTTCCCATTAAAAATTCCAGAACATCAAAAACAAATTATTGTCGATCAGGATAAACTGGCTTTTGCCGCTTATGATGCGGAAGGTAATTTAGTGAGATGGGGACCGATTTCATCCGGAAGAGATAAATGTTCCGATTCCAATCGCTCTTGTCGAACTTTAACGGGAATTTATCGAGTTTTTAGTAAAGAAAATGAGAAATGCACATCCGATGTATTTCCGATTGGTAAAGGTGGCGCAAAAATGCCTTATTGCATGTATTTCCATAAAGGTTTTGCCTTACATGGAGCTGATGACATTCCTGGGGTAAGAGCAAGCCATGGATGTGTTCGAATGTTTGTTGAGGATGCCAAATGGTTAAACCTGAGCTTTGTTGAATTATCCAGCGAAAGAAATAATTTCATGGGTACAACAGTTATTGTACGTCCAATAAATGACAGTGAGTGAGAAATATGATGAATACAATAAAAAAAATCACTTCAATTTCATTGATATTTTGTTTGGGGCTAATATCGACACACCTTGAAGCAGCTAAACCTAAAAAGAATGATCCTAAAGAGATGCAAGCTAAAGCGGAAAAGGAAGAAGCCCGCTTTCCTATAGGATGCAAGCCTGTGGGATATAAGGAAAGTTTAAAGGTTTTGTCTCTTTTTCCAGGTAAAGAAGGTGCTTTGCAATCTTTATATTTCTTCTTTAATAAATCGCCGCAAACTGTAAGCTTGTATCAAATGCGTGATGAGGATAGCCAATATACCACCCGATATAATCATACAATAGGCGGGCGGCAATGGGCAGCATTAGCTACAGGAGAACCATTAGTCAGGTTCATTTGTACTTTAGGTGATGGTAAAAAGTCCTATGGAAAAATTATTGATTGTGCTGATACGATTAAAGTATGTGAATATGTCAATGTAAAATTTGGTTTAAATAATAAAGGCAACTATTGGATAGTCGATGGCACTACAAGAAATGGAGCCGTCAATGAAGTAGTGCATTATGGCATAATACCCGGGGTATAAGTCTGAACGTATGACAATAAAAATCGGGTTAAATTGGCATGCAAAGAGGGAGAATTTTCATGAAATCGCTAGTACCTTGGGTATGTTTATTTGTTGCATCAGCTGGGCAAAACGTTTTTGCTGATGATTTCAGTGCTTATCGATTAGGGAATTACAATAAAGCGATAGAACCTTTAATGAATCAGTCGGGTAAAAATGCGGTCGCTGATTACTACTTAGGGCGAATTTATCTTTATGGATATGGCCAACTCAAAAATAGTTTGTTAGCAATACGCTATTTTACTCAATCCGCACAAAAAGGATACCTCCCCGCCATTCAGCTTATGGCCAAATACACCCTATTGCATGATAAAGATCCACAACAAGCCTTTACATGGTTTAAAAAGGCAGCAGATGCAGGAGATGTAGACGCCCAAATGTTTACAGCAGCGGCTTATATGTATGGAGTTGGGGTGAAGAAAAATATGGATGCAGCAACGCGTTATTATATTAATGCGGCAAAAAATGGTAACTCCATAGCACAATTTACCTTAGCGAAAAATTTTATTGAAAGCCGTAATGCATCAAATAGAAAATTAGGCCTTATTTGGTTAAATAAAGCAGTTGCCAATAACAATCCTCAAGCAATAACTATGCTGGGAGAACTTTATCTCGAAGGAAAGCTATTAGATAAAGATGAAAATAAAGGTGAGCAGTTATTAAATCAAGCTGCGGCTCAAGGTTTCGCACCTGCAATGGTTGCTTTAGGAAAGTTGGCTTTAGAGCAAAACCAAAAAGAACAAGCATTGGAGTGGTTTAATAAAGCAAGTAATCAACACAATAATGAAGCGTATTTGGATCTGGCTCATATTTATTTACAACAAAAAAGTCCAGCTTACGATCCAAAAACTGCATACATGTGGACTTTGAAGGCAGCACAGAATGGATTGCCACAAGCCAAACGTGAGTTAGCTGAAATGTATCAAAAAGGAATAGGTGTTGAGGCTGATCCTGATTTGGCAAAGCAATGGTTAAATCAGGCGATGCAAGATGAAAGTGCTAAAAATCAGGAGGCAGCCTTAGCACAGGCTGCCCTCTGGTTAAGTAATGGTACAACAGATAAATTAGAACAAACTGATTTTCAAATGAAAGGAATATTGAGTGCTTGGAATAATCCCACGGTATTGGGCGATTTTGCGTATAATCAGGCGCCGCAACTGAAAAAGGTAACGCGTCAGTCTATTTTTCATCCACAGTTTGAATTAGTTCAGCCTAATGATGTTCCTATAACCAGTTATTATGATGCGATTTTGAATAAAACTCCTGGCTTCCAGGCGAATCAATGGACCTATCCTCTTTATCCTTTAGATCATCAGTTATCAGCATTAGAACGGGTAAACACGCCTATATATGCGCGTATTAATTTACCAACTCCTTATATCGATGCCAATTTTTATGACTACGATGATAATTCACAAGCCAATATTATGGATTTGTGGACTGAGGGATGGCAGGCGCAGCTTAACTATATGTCTGTATTTAATCATTTATACTTTAGGGCAATATTAGGTGATGCCCAATCACAATTTCAAATAGGACAAATGTTTCAATATGGTATTGGTGTGGCGCAAAGTGATTCTTCGGCCATTATTTTTTATCAAAATGCAGCACAACAGCAACACTTGGGTGCAGAATACAATTTAGGTATTTTATATTTGCAGCATGCCAAAGATAAAAACGATTATCAGTTGGCGTTAAATGATTTAACTGATGCGGCATTTAAAGGAAATAAAAAATCCCAATATGTTCTGGCTAGAATTCTTTCCCAGGGAATAACTGGACCAGATGGCACAGTATACATTCAGCCTAATCAAGAACAAGCAACGTCTATGTTGTACCTGGCTGCGGCCAATAATTATGGCCCTGCAGAATATGAGTTGGCAGATAGTTTGGCACGCCAAAATGACAGCGCTTTAAGTGTGAATGTTAGAAAACACAAAATAGCCATGATTCGCCAATTGTATCAAGGAGCAGCAGATCGAGGCGTTTCCCAAGCGTTACTACCACTCGCGTTTTACAATGCTATGGATCAAGATAAGCAAAGACAGGCACAAGCTTTTCTGATCGCCAAAGATGAAGCTGCTACTGGTAATGAACATGCCGCATTGTTAATGGGATTACTCTATGATCGGGGCATTGGCGTAAAAGCTGACCCAGGACAAGCAATTACCTGGTATCAACAATCAGGGCAAAATGCCGTAAGCGATTTTATTTTGGGGACTTATGCTTCCGAAGGGAAAGGAGTGGCTCAAGACAAGACAAAGGGAATGGAGCAATTGCAACGATCCGTAGACGATCAATTCTCATATGCAGATTTTAATATAGCAGTTTTACAAAAAGAAGCTGGACAAGACTTTTTACCTAATTTGATACGTTCATATAAGTTAGGAAACAGCCACGCTGGAATTGTTTTAGCAGATTATTACTTGGCAGAAAATTCTGATCCGGAAAGAATGCAAGAAGCCAAACAAATTTATACTGGCTTGGCTGAAAAAGGAGATCAGTATGCGCAATTGAAACTGGCTTATATGCTGGAAAAAGGCCTAGGTTCTGAACCTGATCTTGCAAGTGCACAACGTTGGTATACTGCTTCTGCAGAACAGGGAAATCCTCTTGCACAGTATCAATTGGGTCAGTTTTATCAATTGGGTGAGAATGGTGAGCCTGATTATAATTTGGCAAAGCAATGGTACGAGAAAGCGGCTGTAACTCTGCCTGAAGCCTCTGTTGCATTAGGATTTATTGATGAAACAGTCAATGATAATTATGTTATGGCATTAAAAGCTTATGAACAAGCTGCTATGAAAGGAGATGCTTTAGGGATATATGATTTGGCGTTAATGTATTTATACGGTAAAGGAACCCCTGTCAATTATCAAAAAGCTAGAGATTTATTTGTTGAAGCAGCAACTCATCAAGTGCATGAGGCAATGAATCAATTAGGAGCTATTTATTTCAATGGATTGGGGCACCCTCGTGATATACAACAAGCTTTATCCTGGTATAAAAAGGCGGCAGAATTGGGTAATGCTAATGCCCTTTATCAGTTAGGATTATTGTCTGAAACGGGTTTTATCACCAAGCTTGATTTTACTAATGCGCTCAACTATTACCAGCAATCTGCAGATAAAGGGAATGAGAAAGCAATGTTGGCTTTGGCACGAATGTATCATTATGGTTTAGGTGTTGAGAAAAACCCCAAAATGGCGGCAGGTTTTTATGAAAAACTGGCCGCACGCCAAAATGCGTATGCACAATACCAGTTAGCTACTTATTATTTGGAGGGTACTTTGGGTGAGCGTTCTCTTTCTAAAGGCAAGGAATTACTGCAGCAAGCCAGTGACAACGGGAGCATACAGGCTCGTAAAGCCCTGCAAAGAATGGAAGCACAAACTCAAGCTCGCGTCAGTTTTATTGAACCTATATTAATGAATAAAGTACCTGTTATTGCGGAACAATCCGCTGATTTTATGTATCTGCAAGCACTAAATGAGTGGAATCAGGGGGATGAAATTTTATCACGCATGATTTTACAACGTTTAGTAACCCAATTTCCTAATTTCGCACCGGCAAAACGTGCTTTTTATCAATTGAATCAGGCGCAGAAAGAGAATATTTATAGTTAACTGATTCATTTCTTATAGACTATAGCCCGGGTGAAGCAAAAGCATAACCCGGCAAACCTGTCTCTATTGTTTTTTCGAGCTTCATTTAGCTTCATCAGAGTCTGTTGGCTATTTTGGAGATCACATTCTAGCAAATGCTCAACAAGCGCAAAGTTTATAATATATTGAATCTAAATAAAAAATTTTATTTAGATTTATTCCTTTTTTCCATGGGGCAAATTCTTGCATATTTTATAATTTTTACTCAAAATATCTACTGTTTTATCTAGTTTTTACAACGGAATGCCTAAACTTAAACAACAGGGGTGTTGAAATGAAATATACGGTAACTTTTTGCGTATTTGATCATACTATAGGGGGGAATCCTTTTTGGCATGGTTCTTTTTTTCTATCAAAACTGGATGAACGTAAGCGATTGCTTGAAGTCGTTGAGACTTGGGGTTTTTACGGTGTTACCAGTACTGGAGATAAAAATAGTCGTTTAGAGAAATTCAAAATCAAAAATCACTTAGATGTTGATTTTCAAGGCAATCACGGTATGTTAATCCGCGAAGAAATTCGTTATATGGATCTGGGACATGGTTTACATGGATATACTTTTGAACTAACCCAAGAGCAGTTTGAGGAATTACAAAAGCGGTGTGCAATAGCAGTCGCAGAGCAAAAAGCGGCTATTGAGGAAGTGGTAGGTAATGGTCAAAATTTCACAATAGATCCGACAAAGAAAGGACGAATTTATAAGGAAGAAGCCTATTCCAGACAAATTTATGAAATTGAGCAAATTAAAGCAGGAATAGAAGGACGTCCCTCCAGGCTTAAGCCTTTTGATTTTCATCTATCATTGGGTTTTAGGAAAGCAGGTTTTTTCGGGTTAGAATTTTGGTTACCTGTTCCCAGTCTTGAAAGTTCAAATACCTGTAAAACCAGGGCGGTTTCTCTTTTAGAGGGCATCCTCACTGAAAAACAACTGGCGCCTTTCAAAAGCTCCTCTTTACCAAGATTTATTCCCGGTTTAGAGCCTATTTTATTACATAGTGAAGGAACTTTACGTCCTCATGCTAAGTCATCAGGTAAACAGGTTTTCTCGCGAAATTGGAAAGATAAAGATGTTAAATTATATTGGAGCGTGCCGCCGCAGCGTTTTGATCAATTATCAGAAGATACTGCAGACTTATTTAACATAGATAAAGAATATCGCAATGAGGTGAAGCATATTGTCAGTAAGTTACAGGAGTTAGAATGGACAATAAGAAATGCATCTTTTTTCGAGAAATACGCAGACAATGAGGTTAATTTAATTAAATATAAAAATGATCCAGCTTATCGTCAATTTAAAGATAATTTAATTAAGTCTAAAGATGATCTCGCTGATTTGATTGTTAAATGCTACAGAGAGTTTGCCATTATTGAACCTAAAAAAGATACTAAAATATCAGGTTGGCAAGGTTTTGCTCTTTCTTTATTTTCTGCACCCCGAAGTAAGGAAGAGAAAAAATTACAAGCTAAAATTCATCAGGCTAAAATGCTTTTCAATTCTATTTATTGGGCAATAGCGGATGAGTGGAAAATCTATGCGGATTATCCTTCTGAGGCCTCTGCCCCTGAAGATGCGGAAGAATATAATCCTTTTGAGGCGGTAGCTTCTTATTTATCGAAAGAAGATAAAGAAAATCTATGCAAGATAATAGGACGAAATTATATAGAGAGTAACGAAACGAACGAGATAGAAAGCGAAGAAGCAAATGAAACTTCGTTAATACCTTCGCTCACCTAGTGTTGTGAATGACAAAAACTTCTAAAAATAGTGGTCTGGTTATGATGAAATAAAAAGTGAGACAGAGTTTACTTCAATGTATCCAGACCACGACTTTTAAAATCAATAGCTCGATGCCAATAAAATTTCTTGTGTATCAATTCATTTGGTATCATAATAAAAAATAATGCTGTGCTTTTTTAGGACAAATTTACATGGGTGATCCTCTAGACCTTTTCCCAACAGGTTTTCTAACTATCCCATTTGATCAATATCCTGGCGCTAAGACTCCCAAGGTTTCGAGCATGGACCTTGAGTGGTTGATTGCTCAGCTTAATGATTTTATAACGGAAACTCCGGTCGGCACTATAGCAGAAAGTAATTTTGGTTACTGGCTAACGTATGCACTCCAATGTGCGACGAATATGTATGATGAGAAAGCAGCACAGCAAATTTGTGCGCTTTTATATAAATTATACGATGATGAAAATCCAGAGGCTTTAGTTTCAATCCTTTCGCAGACTCTGGGGGGAACTTTTGAGGGGCAAACTGTTGCTTATGCTTGGATGGATAACCTCTTTACCGCTACGTTCGATTCCAGAAATAATTCAGTGCTTGTAGCAATTAGTTATATTTTCAACCAACTGTTAGAGAAAACAGGTGATGAACTTTCTTCCATTATGGCAAAAAATGTAGAAGAAGGCAGTGAAAAAGGAAAAAACGCAATCCTCGTTCTTGCGCGCGCCTTGGCAAATGCTACTACAATATCTGATAATCAGCCAACAGCTGAATTAATTGCTGAACTTTTAAGAGGTTTTCTTAAAAAATCACCTAGAATTATAAGTACTGCTTTAACTGAAGAAATTACTTATGGTTCTTTTAAAGGTAAAAGTAGTATCTATGTATTAGTGGGTGCAATAAAGAATACAGTAGTCAATAATCCTAAAGTAGTACAAATTCTTAGTCGCATTCTGATTGATGTAAGTAAGATGTGTCCCGCTGACCTGGTTGATTCTTTATGTAAAATTCATGAGTTAGGTCCTTATAAAGGAATGCATGCGCTGCATATTATTCTTATTTCACTGGTTTCGGCCGCATACATTGACAAAAATTCAGAAACTTTAAGCAATTTGATTGATGTTTTATCTCAGATATGGGAGAGCAATTCGGATGGCAAAATTAATTCAGCGTTAATGCAAACAATTCATACTGGTGAGCATGCAGATCTGAATGGCATTATGATGATAGCGCGTGCATTGACTGCTGCCATTGATCATCAACTTGCAATAGCACCAATTATTGAATTTTTAAATAATTTTATAAAAAGTGACCCCAAAGATTTAGATTCTGCTTTTACTCACAAGGCTCCAAAAAGTACTATAGGTAATTATACGCTGTCACCATTACTGCTATTGATAAATACATGGAGTAATAATAAAGATTCATTTCTGAAAACGAAACTTCAGAATACTATTTATAAATTGGCTTCTTCTAAATCGGCGATAGAAATGTCCTATTCTTTAGATGGTGAACCAAAATTATTTTTTATAAAAAAAGTAGCAAGCGCACATTCCTTGAATAAAGCGGATGTTGCTCGACTCCTTAGCATGGCAGGCGAAAATCCAAGTTCTGTTCCCCTTGATTCTGATTTTTTTTTGACAAGAAATAATTTGGGCAAAAAACAATTTTTTTTCCAACCCTTCGATGAAGCAATAGAGACAAAAAAAGTAGAAGATGCCGAAAAGAAAGCTGCTGCTTGCTGCTTTTAAATTCGTGTTCTTTACTTTTATACGTTATTTAAAAATTCCTTTTAATATCCAATAGCTTAGTTGTGTTCTTAACGATTAATCATTGATTATTTTTTGGGCACAAGTTAAAATGCCCGGGCAATATGGGATTTTTTTGTAATTGATGGTGGTCATTATGCCAAACCCTTTTTTTGTTTTTTTAAAGAAAAAACATGTCGTTAAAAAATTTACTTCATATGAAAATACAGAGCAAACCAGAGAGCTTCAATTGCTTGTTGCATCGGGTAATAAAGCACAATATAGAAAAAGAGAGCAAGAGCTTAATGAAGAAGGGTATAAATTTAGATTGACCAAAGGAGTTGTTTATGAAATTAGGGATGAAGGTGAAACAATAGAAGTTCGCGTTGCTGTTCAGGTTAAAGGATTCAGTTTAAATTGGTACTTTTGGGCTCCAGGTGGATTGGATCAATACCCTCAAGACTTCAGAGATAAATTATATAATGCTGCTGCAGCGGCTCATAAAGAAGTTGAGGATGGATGTGATTTATATCTCAGAGGCAGTGATGACCTCCATGGCAAATTAATGCATCATCTACCATTAGAGTTTGGACATAATCACAATCATTATCGCTTAAAGAACAATAAAGCGTATACCCCTAAAGACTTTAATCAACACATGCTCGCTCTAGCCAAAACTGAAATTTATCAAGAATTTTTTGAAGAAGGTGAAATTGAAGATCTTTGTAAAAAGTTTGAACTTTTTTACATGAAATGGGTTACAAAAGCAGATGATGGGCTCTCACCTGAAGAGCGATATCTTAGCTCTCCATCACAAAAACTAGAATTAGAAGATGTGATTGAATTGGAGTTATTTGCCCACCAACAGGAACCTTGTCGAATTAATATGACAGAACTAAAAGTAGATTATCAAGCAGCCAGAAAGGAAATAGAACGGATTGTTAGAGAAGGCTTAACAACGGAAAGCCTAAGTACGTTATTAGAGAAAGTAGATAATGAATATAATGAATTTGTGGCGTTCAGAAAGGAAGGCGGTAGCAGAGGACTTACGCCTGAAATAACCGATCCGAGTCAAATTAAAGGAACACGATATCTAGCGAAACTACCGAGTATGGGCAGGGATGATAAACTTAAAAAAGAATTACCCGACGTTCCAAAGTGGGCGCACAGTGTTCAATCTGCCATAGCGAAAGCAAGAGCATTTATGCTTGAGGATGCGAAAAAAAGATTAGCTAGTATTGAAAAAGCTGGTGAAGAAGTACTGAATACGCTTGGAGACTCTTCTGTTTCTGAACCGCCTGTTATAGCTGCTTCGAGTAGTTTAATTAAACCAGTTAAAGAACCGAAAGTAGATAAGTTGGAAGTGGACCTGAGTACGTCTGGACTTGCTCCTTTGAAAAAAGAATTAGCTGTTTCTGAACGGACTACGGAGGAACCGAAAGTAACCAAGTCGGAAGTGATATTGAGTGAGCATAGCAACTCTACTTTCCTTGGCTTATTACAAAGAGAAAATGAAAGTACACAGATGAAAGGTAAAACTGATGTACTGTCAGCATTAACAGTTTAAATGCATGACGCTAATGACATTGAGGAAATAGAAATGAGTAGGCTTTTTCAGGAAAAAAAGAATAATGTTAACCGAATCATTGATAGTTTTATCGAGGCTAAAATAAAAGTTGATGCTTTTTGTGATACCCTGAATGTGTTGCAAAACGAGCTTCGTATGGCAAATACAAAAGAAGAATTCGATAACGTTGTTCACAAGATGATTAATGAGGAAAAAAAAGTTCATCACTTTTTATTGGAACTTACAAAGGGAACAGATGAAGAGACTCTGTCAAAAGTAAAGACATATATAGCTGACCTTCCTAATTTCAAAAATGTAATGACCTTGTTGAGTTATACTGAGATTACAACAAAAAATATTATAGCTAAAAAAGAATTATTAAGTCTTCAGGAAGCATTATCCAATCTAACTGAGGCACAACAAACAGAATTATTAGTTTTTATTAAAAAACTAAAAGAGCTTAAGCCTGTTGCAGAGCTACTTGTAAATCAAAAAGAGTATTTTAAAGAGCGCTTGCAAGAAGCCTGCTCACTAGATGCTATTGATAAAATAGAGGATGAAATCCAAAATAAAAATCACCTAATTACTGGCGCTTTAGAACGATTGTTACCCTATCCCAAAGACGAGCTGGTAGGTGAGCAAATTATTGAGCTCCTGAAAAAAAATAGACATTTTCTCGCTATATTGGAATCATTCAACGTGCATGAATTATTAATGGAAGAAATATTAAATGCAAGAGCGACATTAATTACCATGAATGACGAATCCCTTTCTCTCGGTGGTTAGCCTTTACACGTTAGTACAGTAGCCATTTGCGCGTTATTTCTAAAAGTAATCATAACCTGGGAGCAAGGCAAAACCCAGGTTAAAAGTACTGCGTTTCTATCAGGAAACAATGGTATTCGATGCATTTTGCGAGAAAACTTTCCTAATCAATGCACTCATACTGATGTATGCTGCACTGCTTAGAAAAAATTTTCTCACAACTTAAACTGACCGTTTCGAGGAAACATTGATAGGGAGGGAGCAATGCATCACTCAAAGAAGTTTTGTGTGTGCCTCAAAGCGGGGAGCAGCAACATAAAAAAATCGAACTGGCACTGCCAGTTCGAAGTTTATGAATTGAAAAAAGATTAAGCGGTCATTGCCTTAACGCGAGCTACCAGGCGACTTTTAATACGAGAAGCTTTATTCTTATGAATTAAACCTTTTCCAGCAGCCTTATCAATAATTGGTTGTGCTTTGGTGTAGGCAGCATGAGCGGCTTCTTTATCACCTGATTCAACAGCTTTAATTACATTTTTGACGTAAGTGCGGAACATAGAACGTGCACTGGCGTTGTGTTGACGTAATTTCACGTTTTGGCGAGCACGTTTGATCGCTGATTTAATATTTGCCACTTAAAAATCTCCACTCATTCAGACGGTACAAAAAGATGATGATCATGCACAATGAGTTAGAATTTGTCAATAGAAACTTCTTTGTTTCTAAAGTATAAATTGATTCTCTCAATTGCGAAGTGTATAATTTATGCCCAATTGTGTTGGGAAATAGGATATCTACTAGCTCAGGTTATTTTAATGTAAAGACTGATACGCTGTTATTTAAGATTATGACAGCCGATTCATTTGGGTTATTATAAAGTATTTTACTTTGTGCATAAAAATTATGGCAGCAACTGATTCAGAGATTATGGTACCTAAACGGCAAAGCTTATTGCGTTCAACGACATTGGTTTCAGTGATGACTTTTATTTCACGTATTGTAGGTTTTGCGCGCGATATGGTTCTTGCCAATTTTTTTGGTGCCCAAGCAGGTATGGATGCTTTTTTTGTAGCATTCCGCATTCCTAATTTTATGCGTCGTCTTTTTGCCGAAGGAGCATTTGCTCAAGCTTTTGTACCTGTACTGGCCGAATATCAAAAAACACGCACCCCAAATGATGTACGAATTTTTATTGCACGTATCGCCGGATATTTAGGGTCTATTCTTAGTGTTGTCACTTTAATTGGGATGTTTGCTGCACCTATAATTATCTTTTTATTTGCCCCCGGTTTTAGCCATGACAGTAGTCGTGCCGTATTGGCTACTGAAATGCTGCGCATTACTTTTCCTTTTTTAATGTTGGTTTCGTTGACTGCCATGGCAGGGGCAGTATTAAATACCTATGGCTATTTTGCAATCCCCGCGTTTACGCCCGTATTGCTGAATATCAGTATGATTCTTGCAGCGATTTATTTATGCCCTCATTTACCAAAGCCTGTAGTAGGTTTAGCTTGGGGGGTTCTTATTGCTGGTATTGTACAGTTGTTTTTTCAAATTCCTTTTTTACATCATCGGAATTTATTGGTAAAACCTCAGTTGGTTAGAAATGACGCTGGAGTGAATAAAGTGCTTAAGCTTATGATTCCGGCTTTATTTGGGGTTTCTATTGCCCAACTTAATTTAATGGTGGATAGTATTTTTGCTTCCTTTTTAAAAATTGGCAGTGTCTCTTGGTTGTATTACACAGACCGTCTTACAGATTTCCCATTAGGGGTTTTTGGAGTAGCGATTGCAACAGTAATTCTTCCACATTTATCCCGAAGGCATGCCGAACAAAGTATAAGCCAATACTCAAGTGCATTGGATTGGGGATTGCGTTCTATTTTACTTATAGGAATTCCTGCGAGTTTAGGATTGTGTTTGTTTGCTATGCCTTTAATTGCAAGTTGCTTTGCTTATGGCAAGTTCACTGTCTACGACGTGCTTCAGACGCAAAAAAGCCTGATTACTCTTGGAGCAGGTGTACCTGCTTTTATGATGGTCAAAGTATTGGCTTCTGGTTTTTATGCACGACAAGATATTAGTACCCCAGTTAAGGTGGGGGCGATTTCTATGGTGGTTAATACATTATTGTGTTTCCTTTTTGTTTGGCATTTTGCTCATGCAGGCTTGACTTTAGCTTCCGCATTGGCAGGTTATGTCAATTGCGGCACTTTATTATTTTTACTCATTAAACGAGGGGTGTTCAAACCTTCTCCGGGATGGATAAAATACAGCATACAATTACTCTTTGCTAATGCAGCAATCAGTATTTATTTAATGCTTATTAGTGGTACAGTAGATTATTGGCTTAGTTTTTCTCCAGTGATGCGTTTAGGCTTATTATCCGTCCACGTATTAGTTGCCGTAATGATTTATTTATTAGTCCTGGGATTAGCCGGGCTTAGACCTGCTCATTTTCGTGGTCAAGTGAAGGAATAAAAATATGCAAGCAAAATTGTTTTATGAAACTCAGAGTGACAGGGCCATTCCTCTTTATTTGATGTCACAAAGCCAAAGGGAAGAAGGAATAAGTATGCTGTCTCCAGCAGAACAAAATTGTCTTGCCTTGTATCAATTTAAAGGAAAAATAGGGGATTGTTGTTTTATTCAGAATGCAGATGGATTAATTGATAAAGCTTATGTCGGTACAGGCGATGGGAATCAGGTTCAAGCTTTAGCCAATGCGGCATTATCACTTCCGCCTAATATTTATCAGGTGCAAGGCACTTGTACTCAGGAAGCAACAATGGCTTGGGCGTTGGCGCAATATCGTTTTGACGCATATAAAAGACACGATCTGCAACCTCGTCTTTTAATGATTCATCCAGATGATTTAAACTCTCTTTTGGCATTAACCCAAGCTCATTTTTTAGTGAGGGATTTAATCAACAAACCAACAAGTGATTTAGGCCCCAAAGAATTAGCGGAAGTAGTGGAGCAATTAGCTAAAACCCATAAAGCACAATTCAGGCAGTGGGTGGGCGATGAATTACTAAAGGATAATTTTCCAGCAATTCATGCTGTTGGACGTGCTTCCAAATCAGCGCCCCGTTTGTTGTCGTTAACTTGGGGCGATGAGAAAAACCCTCATATTACTCTGGTAGGAAAAGGCGTTTGTTTTGATAGCGGCGGCCTAGATATTAAATCGGCATCGGGCATGCGGTTAATGAAAAAAGATATGGGCGGCGCAGCACATGTAATAGGCCTTGCACAATGGATTATGACTTGCAATTTGCCCGTGCATTTACAGATGCTTATTCCTGCGGTTGAAAACTCTATAGGACCTGATGCATTTAGACCTGGTGATGTCCTAACAATGCGTAATGGCTTAACAGTGGAGGTACATAATACAGATGCAGAAGGACGTTTGGTCTTGGCTGATGCTTTGGTAAAGGCGTGTGAAGAACAGCCTGAGCTGCTCATTGATTTTGCGACTTTAACTGGAGCTGCTCGAGTTTCAGTAGGTACCGAAATAGCTGCTCTGTTTACTAATAATGATCAATTGGCCGCAGAAGTGGCGGCTGCATCGCATAAAGCAGCCGATCCTATCTGGCGTTTGCCTTTATTTGCTGCTTATGAAGAATTGCTTCGCTCAAGCATTGCTGATTTGACTAATGCCAGTGATCATCCTTATGCAGGAGCAATTGTTGCGGGGTTATTTCTTCAACGTTTCGTAACAAAATCCATCCCATGGATGCATTTTGACATTATGGCGTGGAATTTAAGCAGTAAGCCTGGAAAACCTGAAGGAGGCGAAGCGATGGGGTTACGTACTGTTGCAGAATATTTGCTGAAGGTTTATGGATAATAAAATGTGGTGTTTAAAAAGGAGATTTTGATGTTAATAACATTTCATACAGATGCCTATGAAGACATTACTTATTTTGCCGATATAGCTAAACGTTTGCTTTCTTTAATGGGACATAGCGGCACCGTTCCTGGAGCGATTAAATCCGAACAGCTTCCTGAAGCTTTGGAGAGGTTGCAGACTGGTCTTCAAAAAGAAAAAAAAGTTGTCGAGGATGATGAAGACAACGAACAGGAAATTAGCCTTGCAAAACGTGCTGTTCCTTTAATTAGTTTACTACAAGCGGCAATAAAAAAAGATAAAGATGTTCTTTGGGATTAAGACATTATTTTTTGTAGCCTGGGTGCAGCGTAGCGAAACCCGGGATTAAGAAGTTTTATTCATGCTCCATTACCCCGGGTTTTCGTTACGCTGCACCCAGGCGACCAAGCTACAATTTGCCATTTGAATCAAATAATTGGCTTGGCGCTATTTCATCTCAATCTGATGTGTATGCAACTCACAACCTTTTGCTCTGTAGTCTCTATAATGTGCGCGGCTTTGTTCTTTTTCAGTTTCTACATTGATTACTAATTCCATTATACGTTTAAATCTGGCATAAAAAGATGGAATAGAATTGGAAAGATTTAACAAAATATCATTAAACCCTCTGGGTTCACGTTCATAACCAATTTGTATTGGGGGAGGTGGTTCAGGACCTTCACCTTGTAGGTTATGTGGGATAAAACTATCTTCTTTGAATGTCCATAACAACTCATCCAGTAGCTCAGCATCCTGTTTGTTATTGCACAAGACATAAACTTTATGACCTTTGGCATAAGCTTTTTCCAAAAGACGACAAGCGACCAGCCAACGTGCATCGTTCTGATCGCTTGCTAATAAATAAAAATCAACGCGAATTGCTGGCATGGCGTATTATTTGAGTGAGTAAGGGAACAGGTCTACCCGTAGCATTACGATTTTTACCAAAAACCCAGGCTGTACCTGCAATGTCCAAATGTGCCCAACGATACTTTTCAGTAAAGCGAGATAGGAAACATGCAGCAGTAATACTACTTGCAGTGCGATCAAAACCTGCATTGATCATATCTGCTAAAGGGCTATCAAGAGCATCTTGGTATTCATCATCTAAAGGCATACGCCAGACTCTATCATTGCTTTCTTTAGCCGCGTTTTCAATCAGTTGTGCCAACTCCTCATCCTGAGTCATAAAACCGGATGCTACAGTCCCTAAGGCGACAATAATTCCACCAGTAAGGGTTGCGATATCGATGACAAATTCAGGTTGATATCGTTCTGCATAAGTTAAGGCATCAGCTAAGACCAAACGACCTTCAGCATCGGTATTAATAATTTCAACAGTTTGTCCTGACATACTAGTGACAATATCTCCCGATTTCACTGAGGTGCCACTCACCATATTCTCAGCACTGGCGATTAAACCTATAACATTGATAGGAAGCTTTAATAAAGCACAGGCTTTTAAAGTACCTAATACACTGGCAGCACCAGACATATCATATTTCATTTCATCCATCGCATTTGCCGGCTTGATGGATAGTCCACCTGAATCAAAAGTAATTCCTTTCCCCACCAAAATTATTGGAGGTAGATCACCAGCCCCCTTGTAATGGATGTCTATAAGTCTTGGTGGCTGGGCTGAGCCTTGTGCAACTGCTAATAAAGTCTCCATGCCCATTTTGCGCATTTCATCGGGGCCCATCACCTTACAACTCATGTGTTGGGTGAATTCTTTGGCAAGCTGTATGGCTTGTTCCCCCAAATAAGTTGGTGTACAGATATTGGCGGGCATATCTGCCAGATGACGGCTCAATTCAACGCCTGCTGCAATTGCCTGGCCTGATTTTAATCCCTCTTCACTGGCATTGGGCAAGTAAAAAGTTATGGCTTCTAATTGATGAGGTTTGGCTTTTTTCTTTTTAAAATCCAGTAATTGATAGCATTGATTATCTATTTGAGTAACCATTTGCTCCAATTGCCAATCCGCAGAATATTGAGTGATTAATGGCAAACATACAGTGGCAGTTCGGATGCGGTGTTTAATTAATGCCCCTGTGATCTCACCTAGTCTTTTTTTAAGCTGGGAAGGAGTAAATTTTGCTTGTTCGCCACATTGAATGATCAATAAACTGCCATGCACATCATGATGCCATTGTATATCGCCTGATTCAGAGGTTTTCTTAATAAGCCTACTGATTAGACCATGATGCTCCTTATCTAGAGCCATAGCAAAGTCGGTTAACTCAGCATCAGAAAATACCCCAAGAACAAGACATTCACTAGTTGATAAAGTGGGTTTATGCGTTAATCCGTAATTCATTTTAATGATCCTAATGCCTGATGTAGCCTGGGTGAAGCGCAGCGTAACCCGGGAATTTTAGTCCAATTAACCCGGGTTACGCTGCGCTTCACCCAGGCTACATTTGTTTTGTAGTTTACCCAAATTAAGTTTGATTTGAAACAGGCATTTTACAGTCTGCTAATGGCCTTTTAGGTACAACGATTTGGACATTGATGCCTTTAATTGTTGGACTGCTTTGCGCTTTCTCAAGATAATCAATCAATGGCACATCAACTACTTTGCCATATTCTGACGAAGCTTCGCGAAAATACAATTGACCATTATTTCTAATTGCAAAGCCCAAATGTGAAATATTTAACGCGGTGCCGATTTTTTGACTTAAATCCCAGTTTGGTCTAACAATTTCAATAATTGCTCCATGAGGAATTTGTGCAAATAAATACATATTGGGTTTATTTTCGGAAAATAATGCAGTAAAAGGCAGATAAGGAACTTTTTCTGAGGCGACTTCTAATTTAGCACCTTTGCTTTTTAATTCGGCCAATCGTTTCTCTTCTTTCACTTTATCTGTGCGTTGCAATCTAATTGTTTCTACGGTTTTAAAGGCATACCAATTGGGCTTATTAATGACTGCATCAGCAACTTTGGCAACCGGCTGGTTATTTTGATCTTTAATAGTGAGCGTAATATCTTCCAATATTCCACTACGCTGATTATTTTGATTCCAATCCAAGCCAGTAAAATGATTTCGTTGCAGGTAAGAAACTGTCCCATTTTTATAACGTATGTTATTGATACATTGTTGAAATGAGGTAAGGGAGTTTGCTACAGCTAAAGATAAAATGGTGTTTACGTAGGTATCACAGTCGAACGCATCAACGCGGTATTTGGGAAATTGATCATATCGAGCTGTTGAACCTTCTCCAAGAGAGCCAAGAAGATAACGCACCCCTAAAAATTGGCTGCTAATCCAATCAATTCTGTTTGGCATGGAACTATTCGGCATGCTGCTTAGATTATGGTATAGTTTCTCTATTGAGGAATTAGCCTGTTTTTCAGTACTATTTGCATCAAAAGCATTACTTTGAAAAGAAACGAAAAGACAGGTTATAAACATCAGATGTTTTAAGGGAGTAAGTGTGTACTTCATCAGTTTTTTCTATCTAAGGCCAAAAAATAACTACATTTTAACCTGTTCCAAAGTATGGAGGCAAGAATGCTCAATCTAATTTGGCTAGGGATGATACTGATTTCTGTAATAGTAGGGGTGATTGAGGGACGTATTGATGAAGTTGCGCGTTCCGTTACTGAATCAGCCAAGCTTGGTTTTGACATCGCTCTCGGTTTAGCAGGAATCATGACATTATGGTTAGGAATAATGTCTATAGCGAATGAATCAGGTTTGGTTAACTTACTCGGAAAAGCGCTTAGGCCGATTTTAAGACGACTATTTCCTGATATCCCCACTGAACATCCTGCAATGGGGGCTATAACAATGAATCTTGCTGCCAATATGCTAGGACTTGCTAATGCAGCAACGCCATTTGGGCTGCAAGCGATGAAAGAGCTGCAAACACTGAATCAACATGCAAAAATTGCAACAAATTCCATGTGTACTTTTTTAGCAATTAATACTTCGAGTGTGCAATTAATTCCTGCTACCGCTATCGCCTATTTGGCGGCAAATGGCAGTACTAATCCCAGCAGTGTTATAGTCAGTTCCTTGATCGCAACGATCATTTCTACTTTGGTTGCCATTATTTCTGTAAAACAGTTAGAAAAATTACCAATGTTTCGTGTTGGAAGGAAAGACACCTTATGAGTGGATTTGCCAATCAATTATCCAATTGGATGCTTTTAGTTTTTATCGTGGGCATTCCTCTATATGCTGCAATAAAAAAAATTAATGTGTTTGATGCGTTTATTGTGGGGGCAAAACAAGGTTTTGATACAATTTTGAATATTGTTCCTTACTTAATTGCAATGATTGTTGCAATAGGCATGCTACGTGCTTCGGGATTTTTTAGCTTATTAGCAAATCTTCTTGCTCCGCTTCTAGCCATGATTGGCATGCCTCCAGAAGTTTTACCATTGGCTTTAATCCGCCCCTTTTCAGGAAGTGCTTCAACAGGAATGATGGCAGAATTAATTCATCAATATGGAGGGGATTCACTTATTGCTAAAATTGCAGCAACTATGATGGGAAGTACTGAAACAACATTTTACGTCATTGCCGTATATTTTGGTTCTATAGGAATTCGGCGTACACGACATGCTATTCCAGCTGGTTTACTCGCAGATCTCGCCGGAATTATTGCTGCAGTAATTGTTTGTCGTTATTTATTTGGGTGATAATTTTGATAATGTCCCTTTCTTAACAATAAAAGCCAGTGGAATTACAAATGTAAAATCAGAGACGGGTTATACATTTCCGTCTGTTCCGTATCAGACATTCAAGAAGCAGCAACTTTCAATACTAATGATGGTTCTGCAAGTTGTTCGACCCCTGTCAAAATACATTAGGGAGAGTTATATAGGTTATCCCACTTTTGTTTTCTTCTTGCTCTTGTTTTTACTGGCAAGGTCTGTTTTTTCAAGTGATTTTAAACGAGCAAATACATGACGCACTTTTGCCTTAAACTGAGCCATTTCTCGCGCAGGAACAGGAGACGCTGTAGGCAAATAGGTCGTTGTTGGATTCCTTGGTTGATTGTGAACATGCAGTTCATAATGGCAATGAGGACCTGTCGCAAGACCTGTCTGACCTACATAGCCAATCACTTGACCTCGTTTTATTTTGCTGCCTTTTGATAGACCTTTTGCGAATCGAAGCATGTGTCCATAAAGAGTGCTATACGTTTTATCATGTTTGATTTCAATCATATTACCGTAGCCATTATGTCTACCAATGTTGGTAATAGTCCCATCGCCGACTGATTGAATCGGAGTACCAATGGGTGCTGCAAGATCGATGCCTTTATGCGCTCTTTTATAGTGTAATATTGGATGATATCTGGAATTTGAAAAGGTTGAACTGATATGGCTAAATTTAATGGGATATCGTGAAAAAGCTTTTTTAAAGCTTTCTCCTTTGGGAGTATAGTAGTCACGAGTACCATTTCTACTAATATGGCGTATCGCTTGGGCGGTTTTGCCTTGATTGGTATAGCTTACAGCAACAACATCCCCAATGCCTACCATTTTGTCTTCCACATACAACGTATCATAAGCGATAGAGAAACGATCACCGCTTCGAACGGAACGGGAAAAATCGATTTCCTTGCGCAAAATTGTAGTCATTTGTTGAATTAATTTTCTGGGGATCCCTAAATTTTGGGCCGTAGCGTATAAAGAACCTTTGACCACACCACTGATATAACGCTCTTGCGTTTTCACTTTTTTGGAATCAATTTTGGTTTTATAAATAGTGCCATCCCTATAAACAGTCAGTGTTTGTATATTGTTCATCGGGATAACTAATTTTTCCAACTTATTTTTATTAATTAAAAATTTCAGTTCCTGGCTTGGCTTTATTGCAGTAAGTGCTTTTGCATAAGGATTTTTTTGCATCACCAAATGCAGATTTTGTGCTGATAATCCAAGACGCTTAAAAATGGTAGCCATGGAATCACCAGATCTAGGTCTAATGGTTTGCCATTCATTGTCCTTGACGATTTTTTTGACGGGTCTTACTGTATTAACCACGTTCTCTACAACTGTTTTGGCTGTTTCTTGAGTAAGTTCTGATGGAGATTCTTCAGCAACATGTTCTTCTTCAGTGGGATATGTATCTTCTTGATATGCCTCATCTTGATATTCTTCAGATCCATCCTCATCCAGATCAGGCAGAGTAATGGATTGAGTTGTAGGCTCTTGCTGAGGATTATGTGAGAATTTTTTTACAAGGAAATAGGGAAGTGAAAAGGCAATAGCCAAAGCAAAACCCATTAATACCTTAGATGGCTTAGATTTTTTATTTTTATTCGTTTTTCGTTTTTCGATATATATATAAGGTTTCTTATCCATCGTTTGCCTATACATTGCCACCCAAAATCATGCTATTGTCTGCATTTTTTAAATTTCGGCTGACAAATTATCTTAAATCACCTTTTAGGTATGGCAGGAAATTGCCAACCGGGCTAAGATACTCGGTGTGAGAAGATAGGTCAATCATTTATAAAGGTTTTGATGTCATGATAGTCGAAGATTCAGTATGTTCCGAGTTAGTAAGAGGCTGTGAGGAGGTACTTCCGCAGCAAGAATTAGAAAAAAAATTACAAAAGGGAACTTCTTTAAAAATAAAAGCAGGTTTTGATCCAACTGCACCTGATTTGCATTTGGGGCATACTGTATTACTTAATAAGCTAAGACAATTCCAACAATATGGACATGAGGTCATTTTTTTAATTGGTGATTTTACCGCAATGATCGGCGACCCAACTGGAAAAAACGTAACACGCTTGCCTCTTAGCCAAGAAACAGTTCTTGAAAATGCAAAAACATACCAGGAGCAAGTTTTTAAAATTTTAGATCCTCTTAAAACAAAAGTGGTGTTTAATTCTCAATGGCTTGCCCAATTTAGTGCAGTGGACTTAATTCGCCTGGCGGCAACACATACGGTTGCACGGATGCTAGAACGTGATGATTTCAATAAGCGTTATACTACGGGCCAACCAATTGCAATTCATGAGTTTTTATACCCTCTACTGCAAGGTTATGATTCCGTTGCACTCAAAGCAGATGTTGAACTTGGTGGTTCAGATCAGAAATTTAATTTGCTAATGGGTCGTGAATTACAAAAGCATTATGGCCTTGAACCACAAGTAGTCATGATGACCCCGTTAATTGAGGGCTTGGACGGTGTGAAAAAAATGTCTAAGTCATTGGATAATTATATTGGTATTAATGAGCCTGCCGCTGATATGTTTGGTAAAATTATGTCAATATCTGATGAACTAATGTGGCGTTATATTGATTTACTTAGTTTTAAAACAGGAAAAGAAATACAGACTTTAAAACAATCTGTAATTCAGGGAGCAAATCCTAGAGACATAAAAATTGATTTTGCTAAAGAAATCGTAGCTCGTTTCCATGATCAAACACAAGCAGAACAAGCACACAAAGAATTCATAGAACGCTTCCAGAAAGGTATTATTCCTGAAGATTTGGAAGAACAAACCTTAACTTTAAAAGAACCACTTTCTTTAGTTCAATTATTGAAGCAAGTGAATTTAACTCAAAGTACTTCAGAAGCAATCCGCTTAGTGAAGCAGGGTGCGGTTAAAATAAATGGTGATAAGGTTGAGGATGGGGGGCTTGTATTGCCTGCAGGCCAAACCTATATAATACAAGTTGGCAAGCGTAGAATTGCCAAGCTGCATTTACAATAAACAGAGTGTCATCATTTTTTTAAAAAAAATGAAAAAAGTATTTGACACTGAGAGGGAAATCAGTAGAATACGCAGCACGCCTTCGGGGCGGGCTCATTAAGAAGAGAGAAGACAAACTGTGTGGGCACTTTAGAGACCTTTGAGTGCTTAAGAAGTAAAAGAGAAGTAAAGAAGCTGGTTTGAGACTAGCAGAGGAATTGAACTGAAGAGTTTGATCCTGGCTCAGATTGAACGCTGGCGGCATGCTTAACACATGCAAGTCGAACGGCAGCATGACCTAGCTTGCTAGGTTGATGGCGAGTGGCGAACGGGTGAGTAACGCGTAGGAATATGCCTTGAAGTGGGGGACAACTTGGGGAAACTCAAGCTAATACCGCATGATGTCTAAGGACGAAAGCTGGGGACCTTTTAGGCCTGGCGCTTTAAGATTAGCCTGCGTCCGATTAGCTAGTTGGTGGGGTAAGGGCCTACCAAGGCGACGATCGGTAGCTGGTCTGAGAGGATGACCAGCCACACTGGAACTGAGACACGGTCCAGACTCCTACGGGAGGCAGCAGTGGGGAATATTGGACAATGGGGGGAACCCTGATCCAGCAATGCCGCGTGTGTGAAGAAGGCCTGAGGGTTGTAAAGCACTTTCAGTGGGGAGGAGGTTTGCTAGGTTAAGAGCTAGGCGAATGGACGTTACCCACAGAAGAAGCACCGGCTAACTCCGTGCCAGCAGCCGCGGTAATACGGAGGGTGCGAGCGTTAATCGGAATTACTGGGCGTAAAGCGTGCGTAGGTGGTTGATTAAGTTATCTGTGAAATCCCTGGGCTTAACCTGGGCAGGTCAGATGATACTGGTTGACTCGAGTATGGGAGAGGGTAGTGGAATTTCCGGTGTAGCGGTGAAATGCGTAGAGATCGGAAGGAACACCAGTGGCGAAGGCGGCTACCTGGCCTAATACTGACACTGAGGCACGAAAGCGTGGGGAGCAAACAGGATTAGATACCCTGGTAGTCCACGCTGTAAACGATGTCAACTAGCTGTTGGTTATATGAAAATAATTAGTGGCGCAGCAAACGCGATAAGTTGACCGCCTGGGGAGTACGGTCGCAAGATTAAAACTCAAAGGAATTGACGGGGGCCCGCACAAGCGGTGGAGCATGTGGTTTAATTCGATGCAACGCGAAGAACCTTACCTACCCTTGACATACAGTGAATTTTGCAGAGATGCATTAGTGCCTTCGGGAACACTGATACAGGTGCTGCATGGCTGTCGTCAGCTCGTGTCGTGAGATGTTGGGTTAAGTCCCGTAACGAGCGCAACCCTTGTCCTTAGTTGCCAGCGCGTAAAGGTGGGAACTCTAAGGAGACTGCCGGTGACAAACCGGAGGAAGGCGGGGATGACGTCAAGTCATCATGGCCCTTACGGGTAGGGCTACACACGTGCTACAATGGGCGATACAGAGGGAAGCGAAGGGGTGACCTGGAGCTAATCTTAGAAAGTCGTTCGTAGTCCGGATTGGAGTCTGCAACTCGACTCCATGAAGTCGGAATCGCTAGTAATCGCGAATCAGCATGTCGCGGTGAATACGTTCCCGGGCCTTGTACACACCGCCCGTCACACCATGGGAGTGGGCTGCACCAGAAGTAGATAGTCTAACCTTCAGGGGGACGTTTACCACGGTGTGGTTCATGACTGGGGTGAAGTCGTAACAAGGTAGCCGTAGGGGAACCTGCGGCTGGATCACCTCCTTAAATTAAGAGCACTAAAGAATTTAAAGTGCCCACACAGTTTGTTTTCGAGAATGAAGAAACCCAAAGCCGTGACCGAGAGGAAGCGGGAAGATGCGCGGTCACGCTGAAAGCAAGCGCAAAGCGCGAGCGTAAAAACAGAGTAATCGAGCATTTTTACAAGAGATTTTGTTTTAATCAAGGCGCAAGCGGGAGTGAGTGAGGGAGCATACATCAGTATGTGACCGAACGAGCGAGTGCATGCAACGCAGAGTAAAACAAAAGATTGCAGTAAAAAGGGGGTCGTAGCTCAGCTGGGAGAGCACCTGCCTTGCACGCAGGGGGTCAGGAGTTCGATCCTCCTCGGCTCCACCAAATTATGAGGTTTATTCATTAGGCTTATCCAGATTAAAGTGCTTTTGTTTTGAGGGTATTTTCATCTGGAGTAACCAGAGGTTCATTAAAAATTAGGGTAAATGAAGAGGTAACACAAGCGTACTTGTATTGAAGCAGTATGGACATATAGTTTGAGGTAATTGAGATTATATGGTCAAGAAGAGAAGCGCAAACGGTGGATGCCTTGGCAGTAAGAGGCGAAGAAGGACGTGGAATCCTGCGAAAAGCTCTGGTGAGCTGGAAACGAGCGTTTAACCAGAGATGTCCGAATGGGGGAACCCGGCCATGAGCAGTCATGGTCATCGTTAGCTGAATTCATAGGTTAACGAGGCGAACTCGGGGAACTGAAACATCTAAGTACCCGAAGGAAAAGAAATCAAGAGAGATTCTCCAAGTAGCGGCGAGCGAACGGGGAGGAGCCTGGTGTGATTTATAGTGTAAAGAAGTAGAACAACTTGGGAAGGTTGGCCATAGAGGGTGAAAGCCCCGTATATGCAGATTACATTAAGAACTAAGCACGCGAGCAAGTAGGCCGGGACACGTGAAATCCTGGTTGAATATGGGTGGACCATCATCCAAGGCTAAATACTACTTACTGACCGATAGTGAACCAGTACCGTGAGGGAAAGGCGAAAAGAACCCCGGAGAGGGGAGTGAAATAGAACCTGAAACCGTTTGCGTACAAGCAGTGGGAGCATGGCTTAGGCTGTGTGACTGCGTACCTTTTGTATAATGGGTCAGCGAGTTACTTTCAGTGGCGAGGTTAACTGAATAAGGAAGCCGTAGAGAAATCGAGTCTGAATAGGGCGCGAGTCGCTGTGAGTAGACCCGAAACCGGGCGATCTAGTCATGTGCAGGATGAAGGTTGGGTAACACCAACTGGAGGTCCGAACCGGGTAATGTTGAAAAATTATCGGATGACGTGTGACTAGGAGTGAAAGGCTAATCAAGCCCGGAGATAGCTGGTTCTCCCCGAAAGCTATTTAGGTAGCGCCTCGTGAATGATTGTTGGGGGTAGAGCACTGTTTCGGCTAGGGGGCTGTCATGGCTTACCAAACCGATGCAAACTCCGAATACCGGCTAATTGAATCACGGGAGACACACGGCGGGTGCTAACGTCCGTCGTGAAGAGGGAAACAACCCAGACCGCCAGCTAAGGTCCCAAAGTACTAGTTAAGTGGGAAACGATGTGGGAAGGCATAGACAGCCAGGAGGTTGGCTTAGAAGCAGCCACCCTTTAAAGAAAGCGTAATAGCTCACTGGTCGAGTCGGCCTGCGCGGAAGATGTAACGGGGCTAAAACTAGTCACCGAAGCTGCGGATGTGTACTAAGTACACGTGGTAGGGGAGCGTTCTGTAGGCTGAAGAAGGTGGATTGAGAAGTCTGCTGGAGGTATCAGAAGTGCGAATGCTGACATGAGTAACGATAATGAGGGTGAAAAGCCCTCACGCCGGAAGTCCCAGGTTTCCTGCACGACGTTAATCGGAGCAGGGTGAGTCGGCCCCTAAGGCGAGGCTGAAGAGCGTAGTCGATGGGAACCAGGTTAATATTCCTGGACTTTTTATAAGTGGTGAAGTGGGGACGAAGAAGGCTAGATGAGCCAGGCGTTGGTTGTCCTGGTATGTGCATGTAGGGGGATGGTTTAGGCAAATCCGGACCATTGTTAACTCTGAGGTGCGACATGGTGCTGACACTTCGGTGTACAGCGAAGTCATTGATGCCCGGCTTCCAGGAAAAGCTGCTAGCCATAACTTATAGAGAACCGTACCGCAAACCGACACAGGTGGACAGGTAGAGAATACTAAGGCGCTTGAGAGAACTCGGGTGAAGGAACTAGGCAAAATGGTACCGTAACTTCGGGAGAAGGTACGCCCTTTTTGGTGATACGCCTGCGCGTAGAGCTGGAGAGGGCCGCAGAGACCAGGTGGCTGCGACTGTTTATTAAAAACACAGCACTCTGCAAATTCGTAAGAAGACGTATAGGGTGTGACGCCTGCCCGGTGCCGGAAGGTTAATTGATGGGGTTATCTTCGGAGAAGCTCTTGATCGAAGCCCCGGTAAACGGCGGCCGTAACTATAACGGTCCTAAGGTAGCGAAATTCCTTGTCGGGTAAGTTCCGACCTGCACGAATGGCGTAACGATGGCCACACTGTCTCCACCCGAGACTCAGTGAAATTGAAATCGCTGTGAAGATGCAGTGTACCCGCGGCTAGACGGAAAGACCCCGTGAACCTTTACTATAGTTTTGCACTGGACTTTGATGATGACTGTGTAGGATAGGTGGGAGGCTAAGAAGTAGGCACGCTAGTGCTTATGGAGCCGACCTTGAAATACCACCCTGTTGTTATTGAGGTTCTAACTTAGTCCCGTAATCCGGGATGAGGACAGTGTATGATGGGTAGTTTGACTGGGGCGGTCTCCTCCCAAAGAGTAACGGAGGAGCACAAAGGTACCCTCGGTACGGTCGGACATCGTACCAAGAGTGTAAAGGCATAAGGGTGCTTGACTGCGAGAGCGACGGCTCGAGCAGGAACGAAAGTTGGTCTTAGTGATCCGGTGGTTCTGAATGGAAGGGCCATCGCTCAACGGATAAAAGGTACTCCGGGGATAACAGGCTGATACCGCCCAAGAGTTCATATCGACGGCGGTGTTTGGCACCTCGATGTCGGCTCATCACATCCTGGGGCTGAAGCAGGTCCCAAGGGTATGGCTGTTCGCCATTTAAAGTGGTACGCGAGCTGGGTTTAGAACGTCGTGAGACAGTTCGGTCCCTATCTGCCGTGGGCGTAGGAAAATTGAGAGGAGCTGCTCCTAGTACGAGAGGACCGGAGTGGACGAACCTCTGGTGTACCGGTTGTCACGCCAGTGGCATTGCCGGGTAGCTAAGTTCGGACGGGATAACCGCTGAAAGCATCTAAGCGGGAAGCCTCCCTCAAGATGAGTTTTCCCATGAAGCCCGTTGAAGACTACGACGTTGATAGGCAAGGTGTGGAAGCGCAGTAATGTGTGAAGCTAACTTGTACTAATTGGCTGATTGTCTTGACCATATAATCTGAGTTACTTCAGAGTGACTGATTGAATACAAGGGCATCTAGGTTGGGTAACCCTCAGCCTAAATGCTGAAATATATGTGAACTCTTTATTTACCTAATGCATGATTCGGGTATAATACGCCCATTGTTCATGCAAACCAGTTTTCCTGGCGACCATAGCGGTTTGGAACCACCTGATTCCATCTCGAACTCAGAAGTGAAACGAACCCGCGCCAATGATAGTGTGAGGTCTCCTCATGTGAAAGTAGGTCATCGCCAGGGTTTTATTCTTAGAAAGCGGCTTTAGAGCCGCTTTTTTTTAATAAAAAACGCGTTATCTGCTTCACCTAATTTTATTTATTAATTGCCAACTTAAAACAGATCATTAGCCTTCCTTTTTTTGTATTTTTTGTTCTTCTACTTTTTCGTTCTAATTGCGCTAAGAGAAAGCCTTATCTCGATAAAAGCGGATTCCCGAGCTACACTGAATTAAAAATTATTTGGATTGATTTGATGAAAGAAAATTTCTTAATTTATGGCTCATATGGATATACCGGTAATTTAATTGCTCAATTAAGTGTGCAGCAAGGATTAAAACCGATATTGGCAGGCAGAGATGAAGAAAAATTAAAGCGTCAAGCGAATTCTTTAAATTTGGAATATAGAGTGTTTGACGCAAATGATCTGGAACAAACTAAAAATGCTCTGAAAGATCTCGTCGTCGTACTTCATTGTGCGGGCCCATTCAAATATACCTATAAAAACATGGCGTTGGCTTGTCTTGCTGTAAAAACTCATTACATGGATATTACCGGTGAAGTTAGAGTAATAGAACAGCTGATGACAATGAATGAACACGCTAAAGCAGCTGGCATTATGCTATTACCAGGTTCTGGATTTGATGTAGTGCCTAGCGATTGTTTGACTGCTTATTTAAAGCAATGTTTGCCTGATGCGAACCACTTGGTTCTTGCCATAGGAACATTTACTAAAAATAACGGCTTAAGCATTTCACATGGAACTGCTAAAACCATGATGGAAGATATTCCTGAAGGTACGCTGATTCGTGATAATGGATCTTTAAAAAAAGTTCCTTTCTGCTGGAAAACTCAATTTTTTGATTTTGGCACCTCAAAGAAACTGTTATGTGCCACGATTTCGTGGGGGGATTTGGCATCAGCGTGGTGGTCTACTCAGATTCCTCATATAGAAATTTATATGGCATTACCTAAAAAGATAATTCAACTTAGAAGCCTTATTAATCCTTTTAAAAGAGTTTTGGGGTGGCCTCCAATTAAAAAATATATAATGCATAAAATTAATCAATTGCCTGCTGGCCCTACTGAGAAGCAAAGACAAAATTCAATTGTAAAAATCTATGGTGAAGTAAGCAATGAAGCAGGAAAAAAAATGGCTGCATTAATGACTACGCCTAATGGCTATACTCTGACTGCTTTATCCACGCTGATGATCATACAACACGTTTTATCAGGAAATGCTCCAATTGGTTTTCAAACACCCTCCAGTGCATATACAGAAGATTTAGTCATGAAAATTCCTGAAGTGACTCGAGTTATGATTCAATAATTGTTAGTATTCACCTGACTCTCAGGCTTGAGAATAGCATGAAATAAATATTTTATAGCACTGAAGAGTGGATGGATGATTAAGAGTTTTTTAAAAAGTATAAGGAGTATAATAATGATCGAAAAAAGGCTTGTTGAGCTAGAAGGTGGGATACAAGAGGTAAAGTTAATGCAATTGGAATTGACTGAAAAAAGTGCTCGTTTACAACTCCTTATAGAAAAGATGGAGCAAGAACTAAATCAATGTGATCGCTCTGTGGATGCTAATGGGCCAGTAAAAGTGAATCAAAGTGAGTTGCTTAGTACATATGGCCTCATGAAACTGCCAACACAGAAAGTTGGATCATCTGAGTTATTCACGACCCCTACCCCTTAAATTTAAGTTAAAACATACGAAGTTTTAGGGAAATAGAAATAAAATATGTTTGGTATTTATACTGATGACTTGATGTCAGAATGGATGCAACTTGTTGTTAGTTTTCTTATGATAAGGGTAGATTTTCCTTTGTTCAAAAGGTTTTCGATCTTAATGTCTTTGAAAAAATTATGAAGCAGATGTGGAAGTTAAATTAATTTATATAATTTAATCGGATTGTCACGATGTTTAAGAGTGGCATTACCAACAAATTCAGCTTTAATTTCAGGCAGCTGCTTCATCGCATCTTCAGAAATAAGGATCTGGGAATTATACGTTTTATTTAATTGCTCTATATGGGCTGCTGAATTCACTACATCTCCTATAATAGTATATTCCTGCCGTTTTTTTGTTCCGATAGTGCCTGTTACTGCATGACCAAAATGTAAACCAATCCCTAATTTCAGATCGGGGAGATTGCCTTTTTTTATTTCTTCTTCGATACGTTGAATGATCTCTAATGCGGCTTTTGCAGCATTAGCCACATCATTGCCGTTAGATAGCGGTGCGCCAAATACTGCCATAAAGCCGTCGCCTAAAAATTTATTTATAATCCCTTTATTATCGTGAATGATTTTTACTATATGCTTAAAAAGATTATTGAGATAATTAACAACAACGGATGGTTCGTTTTGTTCGGTAAAATGAGTAAAATTTCTTATGTCCAAAAACATAATGCAAACGGGTAGGTCTTCACTTGAATTAGCATCTTTTGATAGCAGCTTGGATACAACCTCAGGGGAAACATGCTGGCCAAAAATGCCCTCAATTTTGTCCCGTTCCTTTTGCGCATCAAAAGCTGCAAAAAGCTGTTTTTTAATTTGAGAAGTAATGAATCCGGTAGCTATCCCTCCAATTAATAAAATTCCTCCACGGGCGGCAAAGGCATACCATTCTACTAAATATGAATCAATGTTTGTGATATCTGTATAATTTAGGACGTAATAGGACAGTCCCCAATATTCAAGGGCGGCAATCAAGCCTGCAAATCGGCATATCCATTCGTTTAAGGTCAGTGAAGAAAGAATAATGAAAATAAAATAAAGTAAAACAGGTGGCATTAAAAGAGCATAGAGGGGTGTTTGAAGGTTCATTATTACAATAATCCCTAATGTAGGAATATTTATTTCGATAAATGCATTAAAATAGCGTAGAAAGACTGGTATGTTTTTCTTATGAAGAGCGCATTGACAAATAACTTTTCGCATTAATAAAAAATAGAGAGCCACTGCTGCTAAAGAACTTGGCATGGTTATGGCCGATACTTTCGCATGTCGATAATATACTTCAGGAGAGTGAATAAAAAATATTATCCATATAAGCGCCATTAGAATAAAGATAATAGATAAAATCGTTGTCCTTAACTTTTCAGTTTTTAATATTTCCTCTTCTAAAGGCGTTTGAGCCATGTGCTTAATCCCTTATCTCTTTTTTCTTTAGTTTAGATTATTTCAAACAAATTTTTGCAGTGAGAATGGGTTATTCTAATAGCAATATTTAAAAGTATTGGGAGGGAGTTAGCACAATACTTTTTGATAATCGTTAAGAATGCACAACGATGGGTACCAGAGTGGGAAATAAGTACTTTACACGCTATAAGGATGCTAAATGTTTGTCTTTGAGCCGCACATAATGTTGTGCTGAGTATTCTAACATCTCGAGTTCTTGATCGGTTAATTTCCTGATTGCTTTAACTGGGTTACCAAGATATAAATAGCCGCTTTCCAGAACTTTTCCTGGGGTGACTAACGCTCCTGCACCAACCATTACATGATGCTGTAGATGTACTGCATCCAAAATTAATGCGCCCATGCCAATAAGACAGAAATCATCAACAGTACAACCATGTAATACCGCTTGATGCCCAATTGTAATTCCTTGGCCTAAAATTAATGGGTGCCCGCCTGAAGTATAGGGGCCATCATGAGTAACGTGTAACACCGCTCCATCCTGAATGCTGCAGGCATTACCTATTTTAATCGAGTTTACATCGCCACGTAGCACAGCCATAGGCCAAACCGATACATCGTCACCTAAAGAAACATCACCAATGATTACTGATTTAGGATCAACATAGACTCGTTGACCCATAGAAGGAGATTTACCTTGAAAACTGCGAATGGCATCATTCATATTATTTACACCATGGTTACGAATTCTTCTGCACTTGTGGGATGAATGGCAACTGTGTTATCAAAATCTTTTTTACAGGCACCCATTTTTACTGCCACACCAAAACCTTGGAGCATCTCATCAGCTGCTAATCCGATGACGTGCAAACCAATAATTTTCTCTTCTTTCCCTAGTGTCACCAGTTTCATTACTGTAGGTGTTTTTTCTTCAGCAAATGCATCAAACATTGGTGTAAAACGGGTTTGATAGATTTTAATTTGATCTTTACCGTATTGTTCAACAGCTTCTTCTTCGCTAAGCCCAACTGTTCCTATCGGAGGATGACTAAAGATTACCGTACAGATATTGTCATAGCTTAGGTACGCTTCGGGTTGCTGGCCAAACAGACGATCTGCCAAACGACGGCCTGCAGCAATTGCTACAGGAGTAAGGGCTGGCGCATTGGTCACATCACCTAGAGCATAAATACCTTGAGTGCTGGTATTTTGAAAAGCATCGACCACAACCAATCCCTGTTCATCAGTAGCAACATTTACCTTCTCCAAGTTTAATCCAGATGTTCTGGGCTTCCTTCCCACAGCAGCAATAATTACGTCGATATCGTGAATAATTGAGCCGCTGGAGCATACTATAGATTTTCTGCCATCACTATGTAAGTTTATCTCTTTTGCTTTATGATTTTGGTGGATATGAATGCCTTGTTGTTGCATGAGTTCCATTAAGGTATCTCCCAAGACATTGTCAAAGCGGGATAATGGCCTCATGCCTCTCATTAGTAGATGAGTTTCACTGCCTAAACTGTTTAATAGCCCAGCCAACTCTACCCCTATGTAGCCACTTCCGATGATTGCCACTTTTTCAGGTTGCTTGGTCAAGGCAAAGAAACCATCCGAATCAATTGCATGTTGACTCCCATGAATTGTTGGTTGAGAAGGTTCGCCGCCTGTTGCAATGATAATATGTTGTGCCTGATAATGAATATCATTTACTTGAATTGAATGTGCATCATAGAACGTGCCAACACCTTGAATTAAAGTGATATTAAATTGAGCAAAACGCTTTGCATAGTTCTCTCTGAGTCGCTCTATATAGGCATTACGTTTATTAACCAGAGTACTCCAAGCAAGGGTTGGGGATGTGAGTGAAAAACCATATTCAGGCGCATGATGCATGATTTCATTAATCATGGATGCATTGAACATCACTTTTTTAGGGACACAGCCTAAGTTAACACAGGTCCCACCCAAAAAGCTGGATTCTACTACCGCTACTTTGGCACCATATTTAGCTGCTCGAACAGCGCTAGCAATACCGCCGCTGCCACCGCCTAATACAATAAGATCAAATTGATTGTTTTTCATAGACAATTTTTAAAAAATAAGTTTATATTATCAGGAACTGTCCAACCAACCAACATAAAATTCCCAATAAATACAATCTACAAAGAGGGGATGTTTGCAAATTAATAAGGCCGGGCAAAAATCGGCCTACTTTCTGCGGCTTGTCGGCAGAATCCAGGAATCTTGCTCTGTGCCTAAATCTCAGGGTCCTGCGGACAAGCTGCAGGATGTGGGAGAATGCAATATGTCCGGACTTATTGAGAGTTACTGATGCTTTTTCTGATGTTTTGTTTTTGTTGCCTATATTTAAACTGATTTGTATTGTGAGTAGTACAAACACAACTTGATTTTAATATTGAATTATTTTTTGAAAAATTTGTAATGAATTATTTCTTTCCCTTCCTTGTGCATTATCAGGGATTAGGTTTAGGCGATTTTGAGTTGCAGCTTAGACTTATCCTTTTTTCTGCACCAGGAGCGGAGATTTTGGTCAATGATCTTTAATAGGGGATTAATATGCCAGTATCTGGGATTAAGATTAGTCGTTTGGTTTTTCTGGGGGATAGTTTATCGGATAGAGGCACTTTTGATAAACGCATGTTATTTGGGTTTATTCCTTTGGGTGATCTTTATGAGGTTGGTTATGATGCACCTAGAGGGCGATTTACGAATGGATTTGTCTGGGGAGATTATTTTGTTACAGCAATTATTGAACAATTTGAAATAGATTATGCGCGCAGAAAACTGAAACTACCTCGTGATGCTCGCGGAAATGCGGATGTAGCAGATGCCATTTTAGCGAATGATTTGCATTTACTGAAAAAGAATGAGCGGGCGTTTAGTCTAAATAATGACAAACATATTTTATTCAAAGGAACACGCTTTGCACGCTTTTATTGTGAAGCAGGTTTAACTTCCTACGATTACAAGACGAAATTTAGCCTCAATCCTAAAGAAGAAATAGCCAGGTTAATCGTGGCCGATTTGGAGGATAAGCGAAAACAACTCATTGCTGATGATAAAAAGTATAAAATTAGTGCCCAGGAAAAAGCTGAAACTTTAATTGTCGAGTGGTCTGGTGCAAATGACTTACTTACAGTGAATTCGGAGCCGACTTTATTTGAAGCAGATGATGCAGTGAATGCGCGTATTGTAAATCTTGAGATCTTAATTCAACAAGGGTATCGAAATTTTGTTTTATTGAATTTACCTGATCTTTCTTTAACTCCAAGATATAAGGCTAAAAGTACAAAGGAGCAAGAAAATGCTGCAAAATGCTCGGTGTATTTCAACAAACAATTGGCAGCTAAGGTACAGCAATTAATTGAAAAGTATCAGGGCTTGAATATTCCTCTGAATCTTTCAATTTTTGATGTCAGTAAGCCATTCGCAGAAATGTATGATCATTGTGAAGAATACGGGTTCGATAAAAATAAATTAAAATCTCCATATATTGATTCTGAGGAGTTTAGACAAAGCCAAAAAAATCCTGTACATCAGCAAGAGCATATTTCTCCGGCAGATGGTTATATGTTTTGGGATGACATACATCCTACCATGGATACCCATACTTGGTTGGCAGTGCAATTTAAAGAGGCTTACAACAAAGTTTTTACGTTTACTCCTCCAATATCAGTACGAAAGTCCTGTAAGGAAGCAGAAGATGCATTATGTAAACCATCATCTACACCTTATGCCCATTTACCTGAGGATGTAGTAAAAATAATCCGTAGTCTTTATGCAGATGCAATGAGCTTAGGAAAGTCATTTTGTGCCTCTCGTCGTGAAAAAGGCGAATTATTAAAGCAGTTTATTTTTAATTTGGAATGTCAAAGCGGCAACTTACAGGAGATTGATGCTTTTATAAAAACATTTACTCAAGATACAGAGAAAATGAAAATAATAAAGCATAATAATTTTCTGTTTGATTTTTTTGGATGTAAAAAAACAACTTATCCAGAAGATTATATTGGCAAATTGGGTGAGGCTGTTGCAGAAAAACTTGATGCACAGAAACAGCTCGCACTATGATTAAAATGAAAAATATGAATGAAGCAGCCAAAAGATTCTGCTTCATTCAAAATATGCTTTATTCAACACTTACTTTAAATTCCACATCCACATTGCCGCGAATTGCATTAGAATAGGGACAAACTTGATGCGCTTTGGCTACTAAATCTTCTGCATCTTTTTGACTTAAACCCACAATATGAGCATGCATTTCAACCCCAAGCTTATATCCTTTTTCTGGTGTGGGGTATAAAGAAACTTGAGAAAGAATTGAGGCATCTTGTAGAGGGATTTTCTGTAAACTGGCAACATGACGCATAGCACTCTCAAAACATGCGGAATAACCTGCGGCAAATAATTCTTCCGGATTGGTACCGTCGCCTTGACCACCTAATTCTTTGGGTTTCGCTAAGTCCAGCCTTAATAAACCATCAGAAGTTTCTATATGGCCATTTCGTCCACCGTGCGTACGTGCTGTTGCTGTATAAAGTGCTTTCATATTTAGGTCCTTTAATGATAACTGATACCAACGTTAGAATTGATTTACAGATTTGTCAATGAGTGAAAACTTGACATAGCGCCACCCATTAAGTTCTATACTTCGTTACAAGCTCGTTCGGCTCAGTCATGTACTTGTGTACACTCTTGCACTTCACGTTACTTTAGTGGATGACGCTATATATTGTGTTGCATTCATGACGTGGTACTTTGGAACTTTTTACTCCATAAAACAAACCCTTATCTAAATGATTACATACTTGTTCAGTATTTAATGTACTAAGGCATTGCGATAATATTTTGTGGTGACACCGCGGAAAAATAGCACGTGGGGAGTGGAGCGCTTGGTATTGCTGGTTTTTCCAACTGTTGAGATTGCTCGTATAATAAGTAGTAAAATTATTAATTTTCAGATTATTATCCATGCTAAAAACTTTCATACCTGGGTAATTATGATGGATACGACTAATCGCTGGCGTAGAAAAGGCATAGACATTGCTCCCATCATCTAGATGAATTTTTCTGATCTCATCCATATGCGTGTGCGATGTGAGGAGAGTAATTTCTCCATATGATTTTTTGTTGTTATTTAATATTTTTATAAATTCCTGTAAGTACGTTTTATGCCAAATGGGTTGTCCTCTATATGAAGTTCCAGGTGGCTCATGCATGGCAATTAATAGTTGTTTGGCATGATGTGTCTTTAATTGTTGATTTAGCCAAGAAAGCTGAATTAAAGCATCATGTTTCTGATTCGGATATTTTGCAAATATGGGCGTATTTGCCCATTGAGTGGCATTTAGGGCAATTAAAATAATTTTTTTATTTCCTGGTATCACGTAACTGGAATAATACCCATCGTGATACATGTGGTTGCCATCAATAATTAATCCTTTGCAATGAGCACAAGCACCATTCCATCCCTTGGCAAAATTTAACGGGGAAACACCATGTGATTCGAAGGGTTGATAATTACCCAGTAAGGAATCGTTATTCCCAGTAATATAAAAAATGGGTTTTAAATCTTTATCGTTTTTATATAATTCATCAAATACCGTTTTTTCAAATTCTCCTTTTTTAGATATGTTAAATAAGGAATGAGTGGGTAAGTCACCTAAACAAAGAATAAAGTCTACTTTTTGGCTTAATTTTTCATACGCTTTCATCGTGATTTTCAGAAATTCGGGGCCGGTATCCTCTCCATCACGTGATGAGTTATTGCTGCCGTAATGAATATCACTAATTGTTAAAAAGCTTGGTGTTGCATATACAGAATGAAAAAAGCAAAAAATCAGTAGAGCAATCTTAAAGAGCGAATTCAATTGAATCTCCATTGTGGTTTACGTCCGGATATTGTTTTGATCCTAATCAGACTCGAAAATTTTGTGGCCTTTCAATTCCCAAGTTTTACTTTGTTTCACGACAATGCATTCCTAAGCTGCTTCACGAATACTCCAGGTTCTTTGTACCTGATTGGGAGTATCTGTTTGCACCCAGAGTAGGGCAGGACTACCTGAGGGATTAATCGATAGAGTATTGGAGGATAACATCACTCCAAAAGGATATTTCTTTACCACGGCTTGTAGTGCGGACCATACCTTTTCAGGAGCGGCCTGGTTATCGTTTACTATAAGTTCATTGCCTCGATATATTATATTTACAGATTGACCCTTCAAAGCAGTTCGTAGTGCGGATTCCAAACGCCTCCATTTAGCCTGATGTGCTTTTTGTTTTTCGGCTTGGGTAGGATTTGATTGGAAACTAATACGTTGATGAGGTGAAAAAATTCGACTCAAACTATTGCTGTCCGGGTTCTTTTGCAAGAAATAAGTGCATAAAGCATCCAATACAGGGCGTCCAGGTCCAGAGGCTTTACCTGGTTGTCTGTTGACATACATTGCAAATGCCAATGTATGGCCATTGGCAGTATATAAATATCCTGAAAGACTATTTATTCCAGTCATAGTACCTGTTTTAGCACGAACAAAACCCTGTTGTGTGGGGATACGGAATCTTTTTTGCAAAGTTCCGTCACGTCCGGATATAGGTAATGCCGATATGTATTCATAAGATAAAGGAAAACGTTGATATAAAAACTTTAATAGCGAGATGGTTTGCTCTGGAGTAACTAGGCTGTAGCGCGATAAGCCTGACCCATCCGTAAAAATCGCATTAGTAAAATCGATTCCTGTTTGTGATTGTAAAAAGTTCTTAATCAAGGGTTCAGCATCTCGCCAATTAACTGGTGCTCCTTTGAGTTTTTCTGCTGCATGCAAATACAAACTGTCTGCGTAGAGATTATCAGATGGTTTTAAAGTATCTGCCATCAGTTGTGACACGGGCTTAGAGTGTTGTGTTGCAATTAATAAAGAACCTGCGGGAGTTTTTCCTAATTGTACCTCGCCATTGAGTTGAATAGCATCTTTTGCCAATTGAGTTTTGATCATGCCTTGGGCATACATTAAAGGATTTTTTATAGCCAAACGTTGTTGTATTGCCCATTGACCAACTCCGACACAACCACGGACAGTTAAATGATTGTCTTGATCCAAACTAAAACCCACGCCACAACCTTTGGCATTTGGTTTTGTTGTTACCTGATTATTTAATACGATAGCACCACCACCATCATCTACTTCAACAATCGCAGGGTCTCCAGCTTGAGCTCCTGGATTTACGGTAACAGTCAAGCGGTTGGAGTCAACCATGACCGGGGCATTTGGTGCACCATAGCTGTAAGACAAATCAGAAGCGAGCCAGCCAGGAGGATAGGGATCAACTTGTGCGAGGCTGCTGTCGATGTATACATTACCTTGAATGGTATTGATATTCCATTCTTTCAATGAGGAAAGCAGTGCTTTTAAATCATTACGATTAAATGAAGGATCACCACTTAGTTGCACATAAACATTTCCTTGGAGTATTCCCTGTTGTATTTTTCCTGCGCTCATACTTAATCGATTTTCAAAACGATAATCTGGACCAAGTACCATTAATGCAGCTGCTTCAGAAAAAAGCTTCATGTTGCTTGCAGGGATATACAAACGTCCTGCATTGCGGCGATAGAGCGTTTGTCCAGAAGTGAGGTCAAGAACGACAGCTCCAAGATTAACATTTGGATTGACGCGGCTAATTAATTTATCTACTTCGCCTTGAATGCTGATACCATATGATAGCGTGGATAATGCTAATAAAAATGCGCCAGTAAACATCCTTTTCATTGATGTCGTTCCTTTTGTTTTATCATATGCAAAATAGAAAATTGCTAACCATCGTCTAATCATATCGCAAGCCTAATCGCTCCAAAAGTCCCGCAAGCGTATCATTATCAAAAAATTTAACTTGTAACCATCCGCCATCACCATTATCGTTTATTATTTGTACTGGTGCCCCTAATTGTTCTCCTAATACGGATTGGAGCCGCTCAATGTCTCGATCTCTTTTTGCATTTTGTGACGGAGAGCATTCTTTATTTTTTTGTATTTTTACCGCATGTTCTAACTGTCTTACTGACCATTGTTGCGTTATGGTTTGTTTCGCTAAATATTCCTGATGGGTTGGTTCTAACCCTACAAGAACCCGCGCATGACCCAATGACAAGGTTTTATTGCGAATTAAATTTTTTATTTGTTCACTTAAACCCAATAACCGAATAATATTGGCAATATGGCTGCGTGATTTCCCTACTAAAGTAGCTATTTCATCTTGATGATAATGAAACTCATCAATCAAACGTCGATAAGCACTTGCTTCTTCAATCAAGTTTAAATCTTCTCGTTGAATATTTTCTATTAGAGTGAGGGCGCATGCTTGTTTATCACTATAATTTCCGACGAGGCAAGGAACAGTTTGTAATCCCGCTATTTTTGCGGCGCGCCATCTTCTTTCGCCGGCGATAATTTCATAACGTTGTTTTGCGATTGATCTGACGATTAGCGGTTCAATTAAACCTTGTGATGCAATTGATTGAGCGAGTTCTTTTAATGTGGTGTCATTAAAATCTTGTCTGGGTTGATATTGTCCCGCTTGAATGTTTTCTATGGGTATGTGGTGAAATTCAACGTGCATCGAAATAGTATTGAATAAAAATTGTTATGAATTGTTTCATATTTTGGTAGGAATGAAAATAGGAGTTAATGTGTTATACGTGTCATTAATGTAACTGGAGTGAAGTACCCTGTCTTTTGAGCACATCCCTGCCTACGCCCCGCAACTTGTCCGCGGGGGCTAGTGTTTTAGCGCAGATCTTCTGGATCCCGCGGACAAGCCGCGGGACGTCGGAGTAGAGTTCAATGTGAAGGCTGCGATCCATTTTACAGCAAGCCATACAATATTGCTGAGATAGCGATAATACCCATGATTGTTGTGAATACATTACTGACACGATCTGTTTTATATTTTTTCATTGCCGGAACTTTGGCAATTGCATACATAGGCATAATAAATAATAAGATAGCAATAACAGGCCCACCCAGGGTTTCTATCATTTTTAAGATGTTGGGGTTTATAGTGGCTACAATCCAACACGTGAGAACCATAAAAATTTCAATGACGCGTTGCAGTTTGCATTGACTTATCGTTTTTCCTGTTGGTTTTAACAGGTTTACAATAATGCTGCTTAAACCTTCTTTAGCACCTAAATAATGCCCTAAAAAGGATTTGGAAATCGCAATAAAGGCAATAATAGGAGCGATACAAGCAATCAGAGGTGTTTTAAAATGATTTGCTAAATAAGACAGGATAGAAATGTTTTGTTGTTTCGCTTGTAAAAGGTCTTGAGGTGAAAGGCTCAAAACACAACTGAATACAAAGAACATCACTGAAAAGACCATGAGCAAATGACTGTAACGCATGATCGCTGTACTATTACTATCTGCATCAATTCCATATTGCTGTTTTTGATTGACAGCAAAAGAAGAAATAATTGGTGAATGATTAAAAGAAAATACCATGACTGGAATGACTAACCATACAGTCATTAACAGTCCATGTCCTCCATTAGCATGCAATGAGTTGGTTTGTTGTAAGATGGCATTATTCCAGTTGGGAATTAAATAAACAGATAAAAACAATAATATAGTTGCAAAAGGATAGACCAATAAAGACATGGACTTGACAATAATTTCCTGTCCAAAGCGGACTATAGCCATGAGCGCAAGGATAAGGATTATGGATAAAAGCGCCCTTGGGGGGCGGACATACCTAGCTGATTCACAAGAAAGCTTTCAGTAGTATTCGTAATTGCTACGCTATACATTAATAAGATGGGGTAAATTGCAAAAAAATATAAACCAGTCAGTATCCTTCCTGCAAAAGTACCAAAATGTTCTTCAACCACATCGGTAATGTCATTCTGAGTAGAAGAACCTGATAAAACAAAACGGCATAGTGCTCTATGCGAAAAGTATGTCATGGGAAAGGCAAGTACAGCCATGATGATTAAGGGCCAAATCCCATTAAGTCCGGCATCTATTGGAAGAAAAAGGGTGCCAGCACCTACAGCAGTACCGTAAAGACTTAACATCCAAACGGTATCATGTTTTGCCCATGAATACTTTTTATTTACTGCCAGAGGTGAAAGTATTGCTGCAGATTCATTTGATGACATTAAAACATCCTTTATATAATACCGAGCACAATGTTCAATATTAACACTGCGAATCCAATATTTCAACAAAATTTGCTTTTGTACTGAGGATGTCCTATGTATATTTCCTTGTTATTTAGTGACTAATACTCCAGTTTTGTGCCATAAAGTCTGTCTCCTGCATCACCTAATCCTGGGATAATATAGCCTTTTTCATTGAGCTGCTGGTCTATGGCTGCCGTAAAAATAGGGACCTCTGGATGCTCTTCATGAAATGCTGCTATTCCTTCTGGAGAGGCAAGCAGGCAGAGAAATTTGATGGATTTAGGCTCGATTGCCTTAATTTCCTTGACCGCAGCGATTGCTGAATTTCCAGTCGCCAACATGGGATCAACTACAATGACATCACGATCTCGAGTATGTTCTGGAAGCTTAATATAGTACTCAACAGCTTCTAAGGTTTTAGGATCACGGTACAAGCCAATATGGCCAATTCGTGCTGTAGGTACAAGTTGTAACATGCCATCGACTAAACCATTCCCCGCGCGCAAAATTGAAACAAAAACCATTTTTTTACCTTTTAAAACCGGTGATTGCATGATGGCTAAAGGTGTTTCGATTTCTTCATATTCCATTTCCAAATCACGAGTGATTTCATAAGCAAGCAGCATACTGATTTCATGCATTAATGTGCGAAATTTAACGGTGCTGGTATCTTTTTGACGCATAATGGTTAGCTTATGCTGAATTAATGGATGTTGCACTACAACAACGTGTTGATTATTCATTTTAACTCCAAAAACGCGGTCTTATGTGAAAAATGTAGCCTGGGTAAAGCGAAGCCCGGGAAATCATGATTAGAAAACCCGGGTTATGGTTTGCGCGCCTTTACCCAGGCTTACATATGCTTTAAATTAAAAGACGGTGCCATCACTAATAATCTGAATAGGTGGAATACCTTGGGAGCGTTTTTGTTTGGCAATTCGTCGCCCTGCTTCCCAGGTGCCTCCTTGCAAAATTTTAGCCAAAGGAAGTTCTTTGGCACTTTTTTGCAGTTTTTTTCTGATTAACGCGGCTAATTCATCCAATAGTGTAACGGTTAGCGCACGCCATTCTACAATCGCTTCTGCATCTGGCGGGAGTGCTTCTTCCAGAATTTTCTTATTTTTAATTTGCAGCAACCCACAATCGATGAGTAAACCGCCATTTCGATATTCTGGCAAACCAGTAAGTTCTTCCAGATGAGTCACTGTAATTCCTGCTTGTTCCAAGGGTTCAATCAAAGAATAAGTTAACCATTGAGATAATTTATGAAATGGGATGTATTCCGACCCAGATTCATTTGATTTTAATGCGTTATATCGCCACACATCCCCAAGCGGGATTCCATGAAAGAGCAGTCTTGTTGGCCATATTTCAGTAAATGCATCGAGCACTTCATGAAAAATCTGCGATGCAGTAAGTAGGTTATTTGCTGCTAAAGAACTCATGTAAGTATAAAAGTTACCTAAGCGGCTTTCTTTTCCAAAATGATGTTCGTCCTGTTGTATTAACGCACCGAGTCGATTCAGCAATGCAACTCGTCCGGAAAGACCCTCTAAAGGATTTTTAGCAGTGACTTGAAAACCATCACGTAGATCGGCTTCATTAAAAGCCAATAAACGCTCCGCGTCCACTCGCAACGGTTGAGATGGATGCGCACTAAACATTCCTTTTTGATAAAGAGATAGGCTTGCTAGGGCAAGACCTTCGGAGCGCGAATATTCGATTCCTGATTCAGACTCTTTATAACGCCAGTATTGGCCAGCGCCTGCATCTAGGAATACACTAATGATAACCAGTTCGTAAAGAATTTTACCCCATTCATCTGCAGATAAGGTCCCTAATTGTTCCTGCATTTTTTTTATTCGATTAATGTTCCCTGCTTCAAAATGACGCCAACGACTGTGGTATGGAATATCAAGATTTGGATAATTATCCTGAATAACTTCGATGACAAATGAAGCTGTAGAGGTCATTTTCTCTGGGTCTATGGAAAAGTATGCTGATTGGCCCTGTTTGACTCGCTCTAAAATAGCTTGGGAGCGTACGCGTATAGTACGAGGCTCCCTTAATGTGGTTAATACTCGGGCAATTTCTTGTTCATTACTCATTAAGATCACGTCCTTTGGTTTTCGCTAATTCATTAATATCAACGATTCGATCAGGTGAATAATAGCCTGCTGCACGTTTGGCATTCATTTCTACTTGTGCATCAAGAGGAATGAGTTCATCGGGAATGGTTACCCGTTCTACAACATGAATTCCTGATTTGAGTAACGCATCATATTTCATATTGGACATGGAAACAAAACGATGAATCTTGGTAATGCCAAGCCAATGTAAAATATCCGACATGAGTTCTTGGAAGCGCATGTCTTGGACTCCTGCGACACACTCTGTTCTTTCAAAGTACTTAGCAGCAGTATCTCCACCTTTCTGCCTTTTGCGAGCGTTATAGACTAAAAATTTGGTCACTTCGCCCAAAGCTCTTCCTTCTTTTCGATTATAAACAATCAAACCAGCGCCACCTTTCTGGGCAGATTCAATAGATAATTCAATCCCATGTACCAAATAGGGCCGACAGGTACAAATATCGGAGCCAAATACATCAGAACCATTGCACTCATCATGAATACGACAGGTAAGCTCAATTTTGGGATCGTGGATGGTGGTTACATCACCAAAAAAATAGGCGGTTAATCCACCTATAGGTGGTAAAAAAACATCGAAATCAGAACGTGTTACCAATTCGGGGAACATCCCGGCTGTTTGCTCAAATAAGGTACGACGTAAAAGTGATTCTGAAATTCCAAAACGTTCGGCAATTCCAGGCAAATACCAAACCGGTTCCACAGCGACTTTAGTGACCGCGACATCACCTGACTCTTTTAATATTTTTCCATCAGGTTTGAGGCGGCCTTTTTGGATGGCTGTATGCAACTCAGGAATATTAATATGTGCTTTGGTAACTGCTATTGTAGGGCGAATATCATATCCTGCTTGAATTTCTTCCGAGAATACACTGGCAACAAGATGCCCCCACGGATCGAGGGAGATGATTTTCTGGGTATCGTTCCATTGGGGATGTGGGCCAATGTCTACAGGGGGCGTAGTATCAGTAAGGTCCGGTACATGCTCGGAATCCAACACTCCGGCAGCAACCGCCAGTGCTCGATAAACTGAGTATGAGCCAGAGTGTGTGCCGACGGCATTACGATTTTTTATATTCGTAAGTGAGGCAATTACCGGGCCGCGCTCTTTAGGGTTTTCTGCCCCCCATTTTATTTTTAGCGGTGCAGCGGTATGCCCAGATGGATGTGAGGATAAGACGATATGCCCTTTCGATTTTTTTTTTGACTCATCTTGCACCATAATACAATCCTTTAAATGATAACAACTCGATAAATTCATCATAGCAGAAGAAATTAATTGGTAGAAAGTACTATTTTCCTTATTGAATAGGGGAGATATGAGTCATTGTGCTGGGTGAATATTCTCGCTATTATGGTTTCGTTTTTAGTAATTAGAAGTAATAATCTACCCTTAGGGGCTGTAAACAGGAGCTCATTTAAATTTTTTTGTAACCCGGGTTGTGCATTGTTGTCCCAGGCTATGATGATTTTTTATAGAAGATGTGAGCCATTACTAGCAGGAAAAATTGCCTATGACCACTTTAATTATTTGTTTGTTCATTGCGATATTGTTCCCTTATTTTCTCAAGCTTGTTGTTGCTAATTTTATGCAAAAAGAAGGGAAATATGATAATCATTATCCACGAGCGCAACAGGCAAGATTACAAGGAATGGGCGCGCGAGCAGTTGCAGCGCATCAAAACAGTTTCGAATCGTTGATTGTATTTGCGACTGCTGTATTAACTGCAATAGCCACTCATCACATCGGAATAACCATTCAAATTTTGGCGATTATTTTTATCGTTTCTCGAGTTATTTATAGCTATTTTTATTTAATGGATATGGCTTCCTTAAGATCAATTACGTGGTTTATTGGTTTTATTTGTTGTTTGATTATTTTGGGACTAAGCATGGTGTGATTGCACCATGGACTTAGTTTAGAGTAGGGCATTAATCCAGAAGTTGAAAAGGGTTTTTTGATGCACAAAGAAAATGATGTTCAACAGATTTCGTTACAACCTTTGCTGATTTTTGTTATTTTAATGCTCATGATCTTGATGCAGATGACTACTGATCAGTATGTTCCTTCATTACCTGCCATTACTAAAGAGTTTCACAGTAATGAAGCATCCATTCAATTAACCTTATCTCTTTTTATGCTGGGTTTGAGTATTTCCCATGTATTTTATGGTCCTTTATCGGATAAAATTGGTCGTAAACCGCCTCTTATATTTGGTGTCGGCCTAAGTATCTTAGGCAGCTTATGCTGTTTTCTTGCTCCATCTGTTTTAGTCTTGATTATTGGCCGTTTTATTCAGGGATTTGGCATTGGATGTTGTGGCTCTGTAGGCCGCTCTCTAGTTCGCGATCTTTTTACTGACAGAATTTTATCTAAAATAGGTTCTTATGTAGGGATTGTGAGTGTTTTTATTATGGTGGCATCTCCAGTTTTAGGGGGATATATCCAGGAACATTTTGGATGGCGTATCAATTTTTTATTTTTGCTCGTATTTGGTATCGTTATATGGATCTTGGCGTTATGCACTCTACCTGAAACAAATAAAAATCTTAACCCTCATGCAACTCAATTCAGAGTTATGCGCGATAATTATTTAACCTTATTAAAATCTAAAGTATTTTTAGGCTATGCATTATGCGCCTGTCTTGCTTCCGCGGGTATAATTGGCTACCTCGCGATTGCTCCTTTTCTTTTTCAGGATACATTAGGTCTTAGTCCTATAGAGTTTGGTCAATTGACCATTTTTATTGCTGGTGCAATTTGTGTGAGCGGAATAATTAATAGCCAAATGGTGATGAGAAAAGGTGTTTCCTACATGGTATTTATTGGAATTGTTTTTATGATAATAGGCGGTTTTACCATGCTATTTTTGTCCCTCATAGGATTGAAGAATGTGCTCTCCATCATGATTCCTGTATCATTATTTAGCATGGGGATGGGGTTTACTTTTATCAATGCATTTGCGGGGGCTTTTCATCCATTTCCTCATATGGCGGGAACAGTAGGGGCACTATATGCATGCATGCAAGACTTAAGCGCTGCCTTGTCAAGCGGGATTATTGCTCTAGGTGAATGGTATGGCCAACTCTCTTTAGCTATAATCTTACTTATTTTAGGCTTAGGTTCCCTCGCTTCATGGTATTATCTGGCCTCAAAAGATCATTAAGAGGTGTTGTTTATGAAAATTACTGAGACAGAATTAAAAAATATTATATCCAAATTATCAGGTACGAAAGCAGAAGAAATTCATAATGATACGGCGCTAATCGAAGACTTGCATTTAGATTCTTTAAAAATCGTTGAGTTACTGGCTATTCTTAGTGAAGAATATAATTTAACAGTGACTGAAGAGGATGCGATGAATTTTCATACTTATAAAGATTTGTTTGCGTTTACCCAGGCGTAACTGTTTTTTTTGTTCATATGGATTTGACATCTTTTCTCATAAATAAATCCTGAACCTGGGTTACGGCTACGCCTTCACCCAGGCTACAACCCTAATTAGAATTTCAAGACAGAACTTAAAGAGTTCTCATCATCTAATTGCATGAAATAAGACATAAGCATATAAATTGCTACAACGCCAGTTATAGCGATTCCGCCAAATAGCATAAGGTTTCGTGAGGAATAGCCCATCTCAGACTTCTTTTTTTCAGGAAGGGCAACCTTATACCATTCATGATCGGGAGAGAACAATTGTGAAGAAGGTTCAATGCTCTTATAACGATTAAATAAATTTTCCCATTTTTCTTTATGCGTTTTTTGATGGGATTGAGCGTCTTCTTTTGATAACACATCATTACTCTTTTTGAGTTTCGACTGGCCTAAAAATTCATTATATTTTTTATGGAGCTCCTCGATTGGTTTCGCAAACTCTTCTACGCGATAGCGAGTTATAGCATTTTGTTTTAATATGTTACGCGCGTGTAGCGGTATGTTACTAGGGAGTTCTATTTCTGGATTCTCTTTGACGTTTTTAGCTAAATCTAAAATACGAAAAGCAATGGCGATGCTGTCATATTCACATTGTTCTTGTACCTCAGTTAGTGGTTTGGAAGGTATAGAACTGTCAATTTGTGCTGATTGTCCTATTTGCGTGAGTTGCTTTAATTGTTCTTCTACCCGTTCTTTAACTTCCGAGTGGATGTTATTTTCAGAAAGCAACCATCCTGCATAAGCTCTTACATATTCTTGTTCAATATAAAATTTTGTTTGACTAAAAAGAGAAGTAAAATGTTCTTGAGCCGCGCTACCCTGTTTTGGATTTTCTAAGTCTTCTATTAGTTGCTCAGCAAACGTCAATAATTCATTCACTTCCCCGAAAACAAGTTTTGCATTAAGACGTGCATCTGGACCAACACCAAATTTTGCTAATGAAGCATATTTTTTAATTTGTACATCAATTAATTCGCATAAAAATTCGAATAATTCTTTTTGACTCTTCATATTTTTGTCCCTTTTTTATTTGAGTCATTAGATTATTCGATGACTCTGCTTGATGCAATTGAATCATATCGTTGTTCTTATTTTTTTGAGTTATTTTGTTTAATTCTATTTCTCTTAAAGAGATATATAATAAAAGAAGAAAGTGAATCTCCATCAGGAAAAAAATGGAAACAAATCGTGGCTTATCAGTAACGACTCAGTCATTGCAGGTTATAGAAAGCATCAATCACTTTCATCAACAAGTCTTAGCCGCAGGCAAGGAGCCTTATTTTATTTTAGATGCAGTCAAAACTAATCCTGATAATTTACTCCTCCAAGTTTATACTGCTGCATTTTATCTTTATGCCCAGACTGATCCAGACACTGTTTTAGCAAAAGAACATTTAATGCACGCTGAAAAATTATTGTATTCAGTTAATTTAAGAGAAAAACTGACTTATCAGGCGGTTAAAGCATGGATGAATTTGGAGTATGAAAGTGCTTTAACTATTTTAGAGGCTTTAACGGCTTTATATCCGCGCGATACTTTAGCAGCAAAGTTTGCTGAATGGTTATTTTATTGTTCGGGACAAGCTTACCACGGCCATCATTATTTGAAATTTTGCGAACGAATAGCAGCACATAATCAGGATGAATCCCACTTTTTAGCCATGCATTCTTTTGCAGCGGAATTGGCAGGACATATATCAGATGCGCAACGTTTGGCAGAACAGGCCTTGCTCATCGAACCACTTACACCTTGGGCGCATCATACTCTAGCTCATATCTATCTCAACACAACGAATAGTGCAAAAGGAATAGCAGCTTTAGAAACGTTCCGGGAGAGCTGGGAGCAGATCTCAACACTTCTTCGTGGACATAACAGTTGGCATTTGGCTTTATTTTACCTTGCATTACGACAAGTTGATAAGGTAATGGACTTATATCCTGTTATTTTTGGTACCTGCCCCCAAATCATTACTGAACAAATAGATGCCATCTCATTATTATGGCGTCTCGACATGGCTGGGCTGCCGCAATTAGAGCAATTTAATGTTCTTGCAAGTTATCTTGATAAAAACCCTTTGATGCATTATACCGGTTTTAACACAGTCCATTATGTATATTGTCTCACCCGCTTAGGTCAAGAGAACGAAGTTCAGAAATCCCTGGCAGCAATTGAAACTTATGCTCAAACCTTAGTGAAGGGATATAATCAATCGCTGTGGTTTTCAGTTATCTTACCTTTGAGCAAAGGGATTCATGCTTTTGTTAATAATGATTTTCAAGTAGCCTGCGATTTAATGGCTCCTTGTATTTCCAGGTACACTGAAATTGGTGGCAGTGATGCACAGTCAGAAATCATTGCACAGACTTATTTGCTTTGTTTATTACAAAGCAATAAAAAAAACGCAGCGAAAGAATTTTTTAATTTTCATTTGGCGCATTATAAAGGAACACCGTTAGCCGAGTTTTGGTTTAGTTCTAAATTAAGTTTTTAATAAAAAACAAACTATCGTTTGGGATTGTAGCCTGGGTGCAGCGAAGCGGAACCCGGGAAAATTGGTCATTTCAAACCCGGGTTTCGCTTCGCTGCACCCAGGCTACAATACATTAAATGACTTCCAAAAGCGCACAAGCGGCAATACCGCCTCCACCTGCAGCAACTAATAACACTTTATCTTTTGCTTTGATAGGTGTATGTTCACGAAGAAAATCCAGAGCGATACCCACACTTGATCCGGAAGTATTACCCGTTTCTTCCACGGTTTTAACAATACGTTCTTCAGGAAAACCTAATTGTTTTGCAACAGATAAAACTAAATTTTTATTTCCTTGATGCGGGACCAACCATTGGATATCCGCAGTAGTAAGATTTAATGCTTTGAGGAATTCTTCTGCCCCATCAACCATACCATGCACTGCTTTGACAAATAGGGCGGTATTTTCTTTAATCGTGATGTAAAACAGTTCAGGGTCTTGGCAATGTGCTGCAGGTAGGCGTGAACCTCCTGCAGGGGTAGATACCGTATCGCTGACTTCGCCGTCAGCAAATAAAGCGGAGGCAATAAAACGAAATTCTGCATTTTCTTTATTGGTAGACACAACACATGCAGCTGCTCCATCACCAAAGAGAACACTGGTGGCAAAATTATTTTTATTTAAAAATTTGGAGCGGATCTCGCTGGCAATTAATAAGATGGCACCCATACTTGCTTGTGTGATGGCTGCACTTGTATGCAAACCAACTACAAAACCGGCACAGGCTGCTCCAATATCAAAAGCCCCTGTGTTCTGTAATCCAAGTCGGTGCTGTACTAGGGGACTGGTTGGCGGTGCAAGATAGTCTCCTGATATCGTTGCTAAAATAATTTGATTGATTTTATTTTTTTCTGCCGGTTTTGCGGCAAACAGCTTTTCTGCCGCCAATACAGCCAAATCACTGCATGCCTGATCTTCATTGACCCAGCGTCTGTTTCTAATCCCTGTCGAGAAGCTTACCAGAGTTGGACTTTGTGTACTATTCATCCAATTAAGCACTTCTTGATTACTCACAATCCTCTCAGGCAATGCGGTAAAAGGACCTTTGAGGTATATGTTTTTTTCAGCACGCAACAAATTCATGATGATAATATTCCTTCAGAACGCATGAGCGGTAAACCGCCGCTTACAGTAATGACAGAGCCTGTCATAAATGAGGTTTTGGATAATAAGGGATCCATCGCCTCTGCGATTTGTGCCGCCTCTCCCATCATGCCTTGAGGAATAATTTGTGCCATTTTTTCTTGATAAGCAGATTTTTTCCAGAATTGCTCGGTTCTTGATGTTTTAACTAAACCAACACGCACAATATTGGATAAAATATTATTGGCACTATAATCTACTGCAAGATTTAAAAATAATCCTTCAAGCGCCGCTTTGGTTGCGCAATAAGCCCCATACCGACTGGTTCCTGTAATTGCAGAAAGGCTGGAAATCAGAATCAATCGTCCAAATTTATTGGCTAATAAAGCAGGTAATAAGTGATGAATTAACCAGATATTGCCATGCAAATTATCGTCGATGTAAGTACGTAATGCAGGATAGGATAATGCGTGTAATTTTCGTAGTTGACTCACCCGTGTAAACGCGTTGAGAATGACACCATCTAAAGGTTCCTGCAGTAGGTTTTGCAATTCTTCCTTGCTGGCTTCCGGATTGGAAAAATGATATACCAAACCATGAACCTGCATTTCGTGGTGTTTATAATGCTCCAATGTTTTGTTTAGACTCTCCTTGCTGGAACTGGTAATAGTGATTGTATCACCTAATTGCAGTCGTCGCTTGACTATGGCTTGAGCGATATCCGATGAGCCGCCAGTAATCAAAATATTCATTGTGCCCCCAGCTCAATTAAGTGTTTTTCAATACTGTTTATTGATTCATAATGTTCTTTTACTAAAGGCATAACAGGGATCTTAATTTTGAATTCCCGCTCTAACTCGATGATGAGTAAAGCTAACATTAAGCTGTCTAGACCTCCTTGCTCCAATGAAGCGGATGTATCTTGATGAGGATAGGCAAGTCCAATTTTTGTTAATGTATTGCGAATTCGTTCAGTGAGCATGGTTTTTTTCCTTTTGGCTTAAAAGCAGTGTTTTTCTATCAAGTTTTCCATGTTGGTTACGTGGCAATTTATCCAATAATTGCACTGTAATTGGAAGTTTTCTAGGTAAAAAATGGTGTTTTAACTGGTCACAAAGTATTTGTTCTGTGGTGGTAGTACTGAAATTATCTCGCTCCAGGCATGCAAGTAAACGGATACCATACAACTCATCAGGCACAGGGATGACAATCACTTCTTTAATTCCTTTAATTTGGCAAATTTTATGCTCTATATCAATTAAATTGACCTTTTCACCACCAATATTGACGATATGATCCAAACGTCCTTTAATTGCCACCAAACCTGAAGGTAATTGTTCTGCCAAGTCTCCAGTAAAAAACCAACCATCTTGCATTCGGCTTTGTTTTTTCTCGCCCAGATAGCCTAGCATGAGTTGGCTGCCTTTAATGAGTAACTCATTGTCCTCTGATAAACGGATTTGCCAATCCCCAATTGGATAACCGGCAAAATCTTCTAGGAATAATGGATCTTTGCTTGAATAAGTCAGGACACGCGGGGAGGCTTCAGTTAAACCGTAATTATTATAAATTATTGCTTTGGGAAAAGTATGCATTAAGCTGTCACGCAATATAATGCTCAAAGGAGCTCCAGCAGAGACAATCGCTTTTATTTTTGCGGCAGCTTCTGGAAAAAGTGTTGCCATTTTATGAATCGCGACCCAATGAGAGGGAACCCCGCTCCACATTTGCGGAATAGTATGCGTTTCAAACAGTGTTTTAATGTCAGTAAATTGCGTGATGAGTTGTGTTTTTATCCCAGCGATTAACCCGGGGAGCAATTGCCCAAGCAGGCCAAAAGAGTACGATAAAGGTAAAAATAATAATTGATCGGTAATTCTAGAAAACGCAAGCGCCTTAATAACCGCCTGACAATTTGCAATGATATTTTTTAGAGAAAGTTGCACTGCCTTCATTTGGCCTGTGCTTCCTGAAGTAAAGAGCACCAAAGCGAGTTCAGGATGAGGTTTTATCTGTTTATTTTCTTGAATTTCCAGGAGCTCACCTCGAGCATCAACGGTCATACTTGTACTTAAAATGGCCCGTTTATACTGTTCTGATTCTTGATGGGCAAAAAGAGCGACAGGTTTCCCGATGTGTAAAGCAGCTAATAATTGAATGACAAATAGAGGCTGTGCGGTTGCATATAAAACCAATATACCTTTGGGCAGTTTTTTTAATTGTAACGACATCTTGTGGACTGCTGTTTCTAATTCAGCAAAACTCAAAAGCTGATTTGCCACGCTTAATGCAGTTTTATTTGGCGAATCTTGAGCTAGAAATTGCATGTTCTTAACCCTCAACCTTATTCAACCGCCAGGAAGCGATTATAGGAAGTGTATTATCCAATACATGTTTCCGGCAGAAATTTCGACGAATTTTGCCGCTGGTTGTATGCGGCATGGCTTTAAGGGGGACAAAAATAATATGATGAATTTCGAGTTGATGGGTCTGATAAATCAGTTCAAAAATAGTATTGAATAAAGAATCTTGTTCTTCAGGCGACATAAAACGGTTTTTTACCTCACACATGACAGTGAGTTCATATTCATGATCTGTTTGCATGACAAAAGCAGCGCATTTACCTAGAGATTTATGGATTTGGGCATGGAGAATAGAATATTCTATGTCTTGCGGATAATGGTTTTTTCCATAGAGAATAATCAAATCTTTAATGCGGCCAGTCACATAGAGTTCCTCTTCATGCACAAACCCCAAATCGCCGGTTCTTAAATACAATTGATTGCTTGGATCATTAGCAATTTTACCATGAAATGCATGGCATGTTTCTTCATCTTGTTGCCAGTAGCCCTGTGCTACACTGGCACTATGTACCCAAATTTCACCAATCTGTTCATTATCACAAAGCATACGTGTTTCTGGATCCACAATTTTTACTGTTTGAATAAATTTGCCGCAACTGACTAAATTGTGACTCTGTGCGTTTTCCTCCTGAGCAAAATGGACACGATGAGCCTGATACTCTTCTTTAACCAAGGAGAGCGTTCGGTAGGTAGTGTCTGGAATAGTTCCTGTCACTAATAAAGTAGCCTCAGCCAAACCATAACAAGGATAAAAGGCTTTTTTACGAAAACCATAATTTTTAAACGCTTGATAGAAATGCTCTAATGTTTCTTTTCTAATGGGTTCTGCCCCATTCGATGCAATTCGCCAGCAGCTTAGATCCAAACCTTGTTTTTTTTCTTCTTTAATCCGTTTTACACAATAATCGTAAGCAAAATTGGGGCTGCCGCTTATGGTTGCCCGGTATTTGCTAATGTTTTGTAACCAGGAAAGGGGATTTTGTAAAAAAGAAAAAGGAGACATCAAATAGGCAGGTATGCCCGCATAAATAGGAGTCAAAATATAGCCTATTAATCCCATATCATGATGGGGCGGGAGCCAACTGAAGGATATGGTTTCTTCATTTAATTCAAACGCAGTGCATATCTTTTGGATGTTATCCAGTAAATTGCTATGCGTGATAATGACTCCTTTTGGATGCATTGTGGATCCTGAGGTGTACTGTAGAAAAGCAATGTGATGTTCGCGAATAGAGGGCGGCTGCCAAAAAGCACTTATTTGCCGTTCCATTCTGTCTATGGCTAAGCATGGAACTTTATCTAAATACGGCTTTCCTTTGTGATCCAGGATAGCAAATTTAGCGAGATGATCAGCAGTCATAATGACGAATACAGGTTTTGCATTATGGATGATGCGATGTGCTTTATCTAATAATTTGGCTTGTGCGGGTGGATAAATAGGTACAGCAATGCAACCTGCATAAAGGCAGCCAAAAAAAGCTTGGATTAAGGGAAGCCCGGGAGAAAATAATAATAAGATTCTATCCCCAGGTTTTGCTCCTTGCACCTGTAATTGCGCTGCAATGGCTCTTGCCTGTTCATCCAATTCAGCATAATTTATTTTTTCTTCTAGATTTCTATTAATAAACGTGCAACTTACTTTGTCTGGTGTATGTAGGGCTCTATAGTGAACAGCGTCAATTAGGGATACGCAGTTGAAAATCTCTTTATTCATTAAGCATCCCTATGGAATTGCAGAACTTGTCCCGCATAAGAGAGACCGCCGCCTACACTCATCATGAGTATCTTTCCAGGCCTATCAAAAATTTTTTCTTCTACTGCTCTTGCTAAAGAATAAAGAACAGAAGCGCCGCCAATATTTCCAATCGTATCTGAATCCCAAATAATTGTCTTGTGACTCATTTGATACTCTTGAAGAAGTTGAGTAATTAATTTACGATTCACTTGATGAGGAATAATCCATGTGATGTTTTTTCGGTCTTCTTCTGTTGGTAATAAATGATCCAGTATTTGCTTGTACTTAGCATAGGCCAGTTCTTTCATCAGTGATTCATTGCCAATCAAATGATAGCCTATGGTGTCGATTTGCTCTTTGGTAGGTGGAAAAACACCTTGAGTGGTAAAGGCTTCAACGTATTTTCCCTCAGTAGAAAAAAAAGTTTTTTCAACAGCGAATGCACCGGTTTCCTTTTTTTCCATGAGCAAAGCTGCTGCACCATCGGCTAATCCTATCCATGTTTTTTCATTTTCAGGATCAATTACTTTGGACAAAGTTTCGGCACAACTGACTACCACATTAGTGTAACCTAAAGCCATTAAGGCATAGGCAAGATGAAGTGTAGATAAGGAAGTCGAGCAGCCAGTTTTTAAATCATAAGCAGGGGCATCTATTCCTAAATTTCCAAGAACGGCTGCTGCTTGTGAACCCGTAAATCGTTTATTGGTAGTTGATCCTAATAAAAGAGCATGTATTTTTTTTGAGTCATAACCTGCAAACAGTTTTTGTACTGCTTCAGAAGCTAATGATTCAGCAGTCAATTCCCTGGAGTTATCTAAAGATTCCCAAGGCTTATGGCACCAATAGCGGGAATAAAAACCAAATTCTTCACCGATTTTTTCAGCAAATTTTTCTAAAAAAGATAAAGAGTGACCTGATGTTCGTGGGAAGTTTTGTAAAATTTCCAGATTCGTAACAGGGGGAGAATCTGGAAGAACGCGAGTTGCAGCTGTAATATCAAAACGGATGTGGGGATGCAAAATTTCCATACATTACCTTTAAATTGTTTTTTCGTTTGCTTTTATTTTCGAGTACACTATGAATTCAATGAGCCTAAATTATAGCTGATTTTTTAGGAAAATTGACCCTGATAGTGACGAAGTGTATATTTTATATAAATTTTAATTAAAGTTGAGTGCAAATATGTCCTCATCGTCTGTTGATAAAACCACGATGAAATGGATAGAAAATCTTATTGATGAACACAGTTTTCTTCCATTACTTACAGATTATGCCATGAATAATCAGTCTCATGTGCAATTTGGGGCTGAAGTAATTACGGGTTTAGCTAAAGTAAATCAAAGGCCAGTAGCCGTATACGCCCATAATAATTCAGTGAACCGAGGATACATTACCAGCCAAGGCGCAAAAAAAATTCTACGCCTCATGGATAGAGCCAAAGAGTTACAAATTCCTATCATCGCATTTTTAGCGTCTCCTGGTATTTCTTTGGAGGAAAACTTATTAAGCGGTGATGAATACACGCAAATTATTGCCCGTAACATCAACTTGTCAGGTATGGTTCCACAATTTGCAGTGCTTGTTGCCCCAACTCTTGGAGCGCCTGCTTATTCTGCGGTATTGATGGATTTGCTTTTTTTTAACAAGCATCGTAGTTATCTGATGGTAACCAGCCCTATGGTAGTGCACCAAGCAATCGGTGAAAAAGTCAGTATGAGTGAATTGGGCGGTACCGCGATGCATGCGAGTACTACAGGCATTGCTGATTTTGTCGATGACAGTATCAATGCGCAAATCAATCATGTTAAAACCATGCTTAATTTTTTTCCCTCACATAGTGAAGAATGTCCTCCTGTACATTCCGTTCAGGAGCCTTCGCATCCCTTGCCCAATATACCGTCTGATCCCAGAGTGCCATTTAATATGCTCGAATTGATTCAAGCAATTGTGGATAACTCTGAAGTATGGCAATACAAAAGCGCCTATGGCCAGGCTATGATTTGTGCTTTTGTCCATATTCATGGGTATGCAGTGGGTATTGTTGCAAATCAGAGCATTCGTTTTAGTGGAGCCATTGATTCAGATGCAGCACAAAAAGCAGCTAAATTTATTCGAATATGTGACGCATATCGTATTCCAGTACTTACTTTAATTGATGTTCCTGGATTTATGCCTGGAAAACGCGAAGAGCAAAAAGGATTATTACAGCATGGAGCGAGGTTATGTGCTGCGATGCAAACTCGTGTACCCAGGATGAGCGTGATTGTTCGTAAATGTTATGGAGCTGCAGCGTTTCTGATGATGCAAACTGCATCGCAACAAGGGGATTTGGTTTTGGCTTTAGAGACTGCAACCCTTGGAGTGATGGGCAAAGAGACTACGAAAAAAGTTCAAAGTACGGATGGACAAGTATCTATTGAGACGAAACATCAGGTAACTGATGCGCAGAATCTTGATCCTTCTTTAGCGGATGCTTATATGTCTGGTTTAATCGATGAAATTATTGCTCCTCAACAAATACGAGGAAGATTGACCCAATATTTGGAGTATTTATACCGCAAAATGGATGATCTGGCGGTTGCACGGCATTCTATTGTATGAAATACGTTCTCCTCAAGTAGAAGGATTATTATGTCTTTTTACCATGATTTGCTGCAATTAATTCATTTATTCGAAACTTATTTAGGGAATCCTGCCAAACAGGATAGCCCAGTCAATTTTCAAGAAATCTTGCACTATGATGAGCAAGAGGAACTTGCCTGGCCGCTAATTGGATTCATTCAGCAGTGGGGGTTTATGGAGTACCTCATCCCTCAACATCTTGGCGGGCGGTTTGTTTCACTCGATGTCGCATTTTTTTTAGCAAAATCACTATGTCGACGTGATTTAACCACTGGTATTGCCTTAGGCTTATCCTTTTTGGGGGCCTTACCCCTTTGGATAGCAGGAAATGAACGTCAGAAAAAAGATTTGGCAGAATCTTTACGTCGAGGTGATATCACGGCATGTGCTTTAACCGAAGAAGAGCATGGTTCTGATATCATGGCGAATGAAGTAGTAGCTCAACCTTGTACGAATGGGTGGAAGCTATTCGGGAGAAAATGGTGCATTAATTTTGCTACTCAGGGGCAAAGTGTGACTCTTCTTTGCCGTACTCACGCTCGAGGAGGCCCGTTAGGTTTTTCTATTTTTTTTCTGGATAAATCGGCAATTCAATCGGGTTTTATGCCAACGCCCAAACTTCCTACACTTGGGGTTAGGGGGTTAGATATTAGTGGTTTTTCTTTGGACAAGGTTTTACTGCCCCACGATGCATTGATTGGGGGTGAAAAACGGGGCTTGGAAATTACTTATAAAACGTTACAGGTTTCACGAACTTTGTGTGCTTCTTTTTCTGTTGGTGCTGCAGATACTGCCTTGCGATTAACGCTTTCTTTTAGTTTACACAGGCAATTGTATGGAAAGAGGGCTTATGAAATTCCCGTGGTAAAACAGCGCTTGGGGGAGCTGTTTGCTCAGTTACTCATAGCGGATTGCACCGCTTTAACAGTGACTCGTGCCGCTTCGGTGATCCCTGAAAAATTATCTTTTTGGTCTGCCATTATTAAATTCCTCATTCCCAAAATAACTGAAGGAATCGTCGAGGAATGCAGCATCATAATGGGTGCACGTGGCTATTTACGTACAACAGAATGGGCCATGCTGCAGAAAATCAGACGTGATATTCCGGTGGTGGGTTTATTTGATGGAAGCAGCCAGGTCAATTTATCGGTGATTGCAGGTAGTTTAGTACCCCAAGCTGGAATGAGAGGAAGTTGTTCCCCAAATCAGTTACAAAAAATGGAGCATATTTTTAATCTCGATTGTATTTGTCCAGAGCTTTCTCTGAATCGCTTAGGTCTTTTCACTTTTGCCGAAGACGATATTTTGGCTGGTTTATCTGTGCTAAAATCGAAAAAAATTAGTCCATTAATCAAAGCGATTCGCAGTGAGCTAAAGCGTTTGGATCGACAAGTTATCGCGTTGCAAGAGCAAAAACAATTTGACCCGCGCAGTCTGACCGCTTTTCGGTTGGCCGAGCACTATTGCTGGATTTTTGCAGCAAGTTGTTGTGTTCATTTTTGGCATCATAATCAGGAATTAATGGATACAGAATTACCAGGCTTGGACTGGCTTAATTTGGCAATTCAATTCATTCTTGATAAATTAAACGGGCGGGTAAACATTGAACCTAAGTTGCAAGAGTCTATGGCGGAGCATTTAGTACTGTTTTATGAGCACCGTAAAATGTTCTCTATGGTTCCCATTAAAATACCTGATTAAACCCAGAAAAAGTAGTAGTCACCACTATGGTGATTTGGCGCCTGTAGCTTGTGTAGTGGCCTCAACTGCTTTTTCTAGGTTAAGCACCTCGCCAACTTTAGTTTTTGAGGTTATCATTTCGTATCGTATTCATTTTGGCTAGCAATGGGAATGAATTGGAAGAGAAGATTAATCGCACTAATTACCCGAAAAAAATATCAGGCTTTTATTGAAGATACCAAATACCCCGAACGTTCCCGTGAAAGGCTGTGGCATCAAGAGATTGTACCTTTATTAAAGAAATCAGCTTATTGGTCTCCTTTATTACAAACTCTTCACCCTTTAAGTCTGAATGATTTTCCAATTACAACTTATGAAGATTATGAAAAAGATCTTTTGGCTGCACAATATAGTCTTATTCAGCCCTTTAATGGGGAAAAGTTGATTTTTTGGTCAGAAACTTCAGGAACAGCAGGTGTTCGAAAATTTTTTCCGATTACTGAATCTTTTCAAGCACAGTTTCAGCGTACTATGCCTCCTTATATTTATACTCTGGCTCAGAACTACCCCGGGTTGTTTCAAGAAAAAATACTGTATTTGGCCGCGGTAGATTCTCATAAAACGTCACCAGCCGGCATACCTTCAGGTTGGATTAGCAATTTTAATTATAGTAATTTACCTTCTTTTATTAAACGTTTTTATGCGATGCCCGATCAAATATTCGACACTACTGAAGTCTATACTCAATGGTCCGCTTTGTATGCCTTAGCCTCAGATCTTAGCGCCATATTTGCAGTCACTCCCATGGTTATCGAGATTCTTTTTGAGCGTTGCCTTCACAATTTTAAACATTTTTTACCCTATTTATTAGGTGAAAAAACCGTTCCTGAATTTTTGCCACCACTTCAAGTGACGAAGAAACGTCAGCGTTATTTACGTCAGTTGGCCCAGCAAGAACCAGGATCGTTCAAAGAATTTTGGCCATCATTGACTGTAGTTGGGTGTTGGATTTCAAGCCTTTGTGAATATCCTGCACGTCAATTACAAAAATTGTTAGGACCTGGGATTGAGATGGTTGATGGCACTTTTTCGGCTACAGAAGGATGGCTTACTGTTCCAATTGACAATCAGAGCGGGGGGTTTTTGCATCCTGGTGCACATATTGCTGAGTTTATTGAAGAAGGTAGGCCCATTAGAAAAGAAAACCTTTTACAATCCTGGGAGTTAGAGCAAGGCAAAAATTATGAGGTTTTTTTAACTACAGCTATGGGCTTTGTTCGTTATCAATTAAAAGATGTAGTGAAATGTATCGGCTTTTTAAATAAAGCACCAAGACTTGAATTTTGTTATAAGACGCAAATGCTTAAATTGGAAAATTGTTCTGTTTCTGGTCAAGAACTGCAGGAAATGTTGTGTGATATTTCTTTTGATGTAGCGCCGCACTGGTATTTTGCCCGTAATAGTTTGGGGAATAGGATTGTTTTTGTTACGGACGATACTACCCAAATATCTGATTCCATATTAGTAAAGATGCATGAACGTTTAAAACAAATTAATGAACCTTATGCCCATGGTGTGAGTACTAAAGAAGTGCTGCCCATAGTTTTATTCCAATTGCCAAAAGATGAATTATTAGCAGATAGCCATGCGCAGACCAAACCAAAACTTATTTCTCAGCAAGTAATTACGGAAAAATGAATTTCGATGCCTCTGTATCACTTTTGATAATTTGTTATGATTTCGCCTTTGCCAAACTATTATAAAAAAAGGAACATTATGTTATGACTGAGAAGAATAAAACTAAGCCAAAAAAAACTCCGGAAAAAACTGAATTAACTCCCTCTATGCTTCTTATTATTGACCTGGTATCCATTTTATTTAGTTTGATGCCTAGTGTTGCTGCTTTTAGCCTAACAGGCTTATTTATTTATCATGGTTATGCAGGTACCTGGCTAGTTCTTCTGGCAGCCCCCTTTGTTTTATTTGCTTCTTTTATCCTGATTATTGCAGCAATTAGACTGTGTTTGCCCCGCTTAAAACCAGGTCGGTATAAACGTGAAATGAATCAAATGACTGTTGCCTGGTTTTGTCATTTTGCTCTTGCGCGTTCTGCTAAAGTGGTGGGTTTAACTCCTTTATTGCAAACATTCAATGTGATTAAGTTTTTTTATTGGCGTGCATTGGGTGCCAATGTTTCCTTTCAAATTGTAAATTCTTTTGATATAGATTTTGTTGATTGCCCATTAATCACCATAGGAAAAAATGTCACTCTTGGGAGTGGAGTGTCAATTAGTTGTCACTCTGATGTTGGTAGCTTGCTTTTTCTGGCTCCTGTAATTATTGAAGATAATGTTTTTATAGGTATGTCGACCGCTATTGGTCCAGGAACGACCATTAAAAAGGGATGCTGGATTGGTTATGGAAATACGTTTGTCAATCAGGTGGTTGAGGAAAATACACGATTTGGTAATCTCAGGCCTACTCCAGATATAGAATAAAAAATATGAATCCTTTGTTCCTGACTTATAGCGCCACCTACTAAGCTCTATACATCGTTGTAAGCTCGCTGAGTACACTTCTTCATCTCACTATATTTGCGCCTTGTCTAGAACTTAGTGGATAACGCTATATTATTGAGCTCCCAGCCGAAATATTATTGGCATATAAGGAAGATTGAATAAAAAAAGAATAATTATAAAATATAATGCAGAACTAATGTTACCTATCCGCACCCATTTTTGCTCCAGATTTTCAGGCAGCCAGGCCGTAATTGCATAAGTCAGGCTGTATAAAATCCCCGTGATGATACAAATGACGACATTAACGTCCACAGAATACGATTGGAAAATTTTATAAGTCATCATTAAAGCTAAAAAGAATAAAATCACTCGATAAATACGTAATAATAACTTCAGCCAGGATGGAGCTCCTGATTCTACACTTCCATCTTGAAAGTATGCGTTAAAAAATATAATTCCCAATACCGTTAATGGGATTAAAATAAGCAGGGGATTGACATATTCTTCGCCGCCACTTAAAAAATGGCTTAGATAAAGAATAAAATACACGATACTAATCAACGCTAAGAAAGGCAATAAATAGTACATCATTCTTAACAGTAAAAAGCGCAAGCTATAGATAATTTTGATGTTTTGCTGGCCGACCCCTAATCCTATAAAAAATAAAGTAACATGGGAAATCAATTGAAAATGGAAATTATTGGAGTATAAGTTCCATAAATAATCGTTACCTACAGTTTTGAAAATAAAAGCACCTAACAAGATAAGTATATTGGCTAAAGCTGAAAACAAAGAAGCAACGAAAAGCAGAAGAATAGTATTCCATACTGCAGCAAATAAGCTGTTATAACTGATACGCCAGGTATTATCATGATGGAATGCGTAGTGAAATGAATGACCCACATAGACAAATAACGGGAAGGCACTCAGAAATGTGATCCAATGCTCAAGAGGTAAGGACGTATAACGAGCTTCTATAGGAAGCAGGGGTAAAGACAGGAATAGAGCGATAATGAAACTGCTTGCAACTAAGCGAAAGCAATTTTTTCCATTATAAGCCAATCCATATAAAAGGGCTAAAAGACCAATTAAAGCGTAATCAAATAGCTTAGTAGTTTCATTGCGAATTAATCCATCAAGGGCGAATCCAAGGAGTAAGCCAATTAGAGTAAAAAGATAGATTCCTTTTTTCGATGGCATGCTGTTTCTCCTTAAGTATATAAATTTAGAATAGCTGATTTTAAAAACACTTGCATTATTAGTTTTTCTCGATTTATTAGGCCTCTAGAACAATTAAGTAAGTATTATTGTTTTATTTTAATTTGCGTTTTTGTAGAATGGACTTTAGGGACCGATTAACTAATTCGTTGGGCTCACTATGCTGAGTAAAGAGGAACGTTTCAAACAATGGCGTGGTATCAAATTCCATGCAGAGCAAAAAGCTCTAAACTCAGCATTGCTTATTAGCAATTACGTTAACTCAGTAGATAATCTTGAAGTCATCAAAGCGAATGCGCAGACAAAATATAACGATTTTAATCAATATAAGGCGCTCTCATGGGGAACAGCCGTTTTTGTCAAGTTCTTTATCGATGAAGCAATTGCACAACTACCTAAGACAGCTGACAAAGAAATAGCATTACTGACTCATTCCAGTGAAGCTATTGCTACTTTATATGATAACTGGAAAGATAATACTGCAGGCAATATTTTTGCTTTAATTGGAAATATTGAAAAATTACTTGCTTTGAACAGCATTCCTTTTACTGATAGAAATCAATATAAAACGTTTCTTCTTTCTTCATACATGCTATTTCACATTATCCAAATAGCCATTACTCAAATAGAGAATGATTGGAAGGCGCAAATTGTAGTTTCTCTTCTTGTGGATCTTGGACAAATCAAGCCCAAGATAGACTTTTTTTTATTACAAGTAGAAAAAAGAATGGAGCAGTTAAAGTCAGAGCAACCCACAAAAAAAACGGACGATATTTTACCTATTGCGCCAGATCCGTTAAAACCTTTCAAAGTCCTCTTGAGTAAACGCTATCTTAAAGTATTAGGTATTAGCCCTTTGGACAGCGCAAAATCATCTCAAAGAGCAACAGGTTTACCTATTCACAAACGACTTGCCCCGGGAACCAGGTTGCATCAGGCAAAGAAACCTGTAAAACGGAGCGCTCTTGACAGTCTTGCTGCACTTGAAGCAGATATAGAAAAAGTTTCATCAGGTATTTTCAGTCTCATTGAACTGCGGAGTAAAAAGGTAGATTTTGAAGCCAAAATAGAGGCAGTAAATAAACTACTTTTATTTGCAGAAGAAAATGATAAGAAAATCACGGGAAGAAAAGATTTTTTAGATTTTATAGAAGAGCATGCTCAGTTATTGCAAATACTTTTAGAAATTGCAGAAGAAGGCTCAAAACAACAATTACTTGAGAAAATAAAGCAATTAAAAACCCTTGCTGAATCTTCTGATCTGTCTTCAGAAGTGCTTCAGCGAGTGAGCTGGGTGACTTCACCGATAAAGGTTGTTTATCGAACTACTACACCCCAGATAGTACAAAGCATGATTGCATCCACTCTTCCAGCTACCCTAGATAGCACCTGCAAAACGGAACTTAAAGATCTGGTAAATACTTGTTTGCTGGACTTACGAGAAAAACTAAAGAAAAAAGAGCACCAAATTACAGCCATAAATAATCGTTTTTTTAATCAAGACGAAGAGTTAAAACAGTTAATCGCAAAGGAAAGTTCTGAGCAGCTTGCTGCATTACAAAAAGCAAATGAGGTAATGAAAGAATCTGTGCGAGCTAGCTCTAGACTGCTTACTACCGTAAAAGAAAATTCATCTTTTCTGCAGAGCCTTCAGACAAAGAGCCAAACCTTGAGCACATTTATCAAACTACATGATGGTTTTTTCGTAAAAATTTCTAATTTTCTAGCCCAGTACTTCTCCTTCTTTAAAACTAAGACTGCAAAAATGATTGATGATGCTGCTGCTTGGAAAATTAAAGTGGATGGATTAATAGGGGAGTATCAAAATATTGTGGATCAGGGAATACGCCAAATTGAGTTCATTCCAAATTTGGAGGATTCGATTAAAATTCAAATAAAAAGCCAGTTTGTTGCAGAAGAACAGCAGATACGCAGAGAAAAACCAAATTACATCAATCCAAACAAGCGAACCGTGCGTTTGTTAATGAACAATTTATCGCATTTGTTTGCTGCAAAAACCCAACCCCTTAGAGAACAAACGAATGAAGCAGAGCTTGATGAAGAGCAATCTATTTTAGTTTGTCTTTAATTGTTTGATATTTTGTCTCTAAAAAAATTCATAGGCATTTTCCAGAACACGTTTGACTTTATTCAGCATTTTTGTCGCTATGTCTTTCTTTATTTCGTTTGGCAAGACACTGAGTTTCGTTTGTTTTTGAATTTCCTGAGTTATCAATGACATAAAGCACTTGATTTTTCTGAACGCTATGTTTAAAGTTCGATCAGACCTAACTACATTCAGGAGGATTAAAAATGCTAGGTTTTTTTAATAAGGAAAATAAATGGCGTGCAACCATGCAAGTCACAAATGGCCTTTTTCTTGCTATGACCGCGTATAAGATGTTTTCAGATCCGGAAACTGTTTGGGAAAATGGTTTTGAGATAGCAATGCTTGCTCTTAACATAGTTACCTTCAGTAGAAATGATAATGCATTGACCAGTATAGGAAATGCCGCTCTTAATTTTACGGGTTTGGGCACTGCTTATGCGGGAGCGACATTGGGCTGCTCTGCGAATTCACTCACAGAGAATATAGGGAATGCTCTGTTGCATCTGACCAATGCAGTAACGAGTATTTGTTATAAATATGAAGCAAATCAGGATACGTCCCAAGAATCTCCAGTAAAAACAATGTAATCAATTGAGATTGGGCTGCAAAGCCCATAGTTCTTAAAGCATTCAAACTATTTAAAAATAAATCATTTCTAATCTCATAAAATTATCAGTTGTAACAAAAAATTTGAGCTATATTAAAAATACAGGATTTGAACAACTAGAAAAAGGACAAATCATGAGTGCTCTCCTGCTATTATTTTTAGCAGTAACTGTAACCTCTTTTCCGCAATTGCCAGTAGCGTTTCCTCATACACAAGCAATTAAGAGTGATATTCGTTTCATCAGTGAAATCACACCTTTTTCAGAGCCAGAACAAATTAACGACCAATCATTAAATGTTATTAAGATGCTGTTGACTCATGAAGCTCCGCACTTAAATCCGCTAGTGATTGACAAGGTGCTCACTACCCTTAAGTGTGCTACCGCGTATAATGTGGATCATAATAATATTTTAACGATTATCGATTATTCTCTGCCTTCAAATGAAAAGCGTTTTTGGGTGTTTGATTTAAAAGCAAAGAAATTATTGTTTCATACTTACGTGTCGCATGGCATAAAATCCGGTGCGTTATTGACCAATTTCTTTTCTAATAAATACAATAGTAAAGCAAGTAGTATTGGGGTTTATCAAACGCAACAAGCTTATTATGGCCGAGATGGTCTTTCATTGCGTTTGGATGGTTTGGACCGTAATTTTAATGATAATGCATCAGGTCGGTCTGTTGTAATGCATTCGGGATGGTATGTAGAAGAAAATTTTATTAAAAGATACGGAAGACCTGGACGAAGTTGGGGATGTCCTGCACTTCCTTTGGAGAGCTCCCAAGCAATTATTAATACCATAAAAGATAAATCTTTATTAGTTATTTATTATCCTAGCGACGCATGGTTTGCCAAATCAAAATTTTTAAATTGTGATAAAACCATACCTCAATATACGAATTCTGCGGCCATACAAATACCTGATATTGCACCTGATGAACAACGTGACGCTATTTTATTTGTAGGTAGCGGATATAAAGGCAGTAAACACGCTGAAACTAAACCTGTTACGGTCATTTCAGCAGATACATATGAGCGGGTATTTCATACCACAGCACCATTGACACGGATGCTACGACGTCAGATTAACAATGCAGAATACATTGCATTAAATGCACGAGAACTTTTTTATTTGTCTAACAACACCAATCCAGATAGTGCAGGTCAAGAAGATGGTATTAATGCCATTCGTTTTGTAATACCTGTTCTAAAAGTAGTCCGAGGTGGTTATTATGAGACGCAAATGCAATTTGTCAATTTAGGTAAAATCAAGGCAATTAAAATCAATGGCACTTTAGCTAGAGACAATTCTCTTGCGAACAATTTCACGGTTTATTTTGAGGGAAACTCATCAGTTAATTTAAATGCGCATAATGAATTCATTCGTTGGGTAGGATTATAGGGTTGTTATGCCTTTGCAACAGTGAAGGAAAGCTCGAGAATATATTATTTCCCGGGCACGGCATCACCAAGTCCCAGGCTATTTCGACTCATTTTTCGAGTCGTCCAATTCAAGCCACATTGCATTTAAGATGGCAAAACAACAGGCCAGGCCAGTACCCAAAATCCAGGAAAAATACCACATAATCACCTCCTAATAAGCTGTATCTTGATTTTTAGTAATTGTTTGTTCTGTTATTTTTCCTCGTAATACATGGTAAACCCAAGCGGTATAAAGCAAAATTAGCGGTAACAGAATAACAGTTCCTACTAACATGTTAAACAAAGTTAACTGACTTGAAGAGCTATCCCAGACCAGCAAGCTTTGTCCAGGATTAGACGAAGAGGGTAGTATAAATGGAAACATACTGACCCCTACAGTGGCGATAATGCCTGCAACAGAAAGGGCGCTGCAAATAAAAGCTGTTTTGACATGTTTTGCAGCAATGAAGGCTAATAATGCTGCAATTATGCCGACACCTGGAGCAAATAAAGTGATGGGCAGATCGCGGTAGTTAAAAAACCAAGCATCAGCAAGCCGAATAGCCGTCTTGTAATGCGGGTTTGATGGGCCATCATGAGCTAAAGCTCCTGTCACACTGTAACCATCAATACCATAATGAAGCCAAATTCCAGCGCCAATAAAGATCAATATGCTCAGGAGAGCGGATATTTTTCCTGCAGTTCTGGCTCGCTTTTGGATGCGTTCTTCTGTTCTTAAGTTGAGGAAAAAAGCACCATGCATGGCAAGCATCAACACAGACAACAAGCCACACAGCAGGGCAAAAGGATTCAGTAAATCAAGGAAGCTGCCAGTGTAGAATGGTCTTAAATATTCATCAAAATGAAAGGGAACACCCTGTAATACATTGCCAATGGCAACACCAAAAATGAGAGCAGGGACAAAACCGCCAACAAATAAAGCATAATCCCAGAATGAACGCCATCGGGGATCTGCTAATTTCGAACGGTATTTAAAACCAACGGGACGCAAGATTAGCGCTAACAAAACCAGAAGCATCGCAAAATAAAAGCCCGAGAAAGAGAGGGCATATAAGGCAGGCCAAGCAGCAAAGATGGCGCCGCCGCCGAGAATAAACCATACTTGATTTCCTTCCCAGGTTGCGCCAATGCTATTAATTAGTATACGTCTTTCTATATCTGTTTTTGCAAGCCAGGGCAGCCACATAGCAACGCCCAGGTCAAAACCATCCATGACTGCAAAACCAATCAGTAATATACCGAGCAGGAGCCACCATATAATTCGTAATGTTTCATAGTCCAAAGGCATAATGAATCTCCTAGTGCGCCATATTATCAGGGCCAAGACGGATGTATTTAACCATCAAGAAAACCTCAACTATGGCAAGAATTGTATAAAAGAGGATGAATCCGCTTATTGATGTTAATACTTGAGTAGTGCTTATGCTGGATGTGCCCATCGCAGTAGGTAAGATATCCTGGACTACCCATGGTTGACGTCCGTATTCTGCCACTACCCAGCCCAGTTCTGCAGCAATCCAAGGTAATGGTAGTGAATAGAGGGCTATGCGTAAATACCAACGGGTAGTGTGCAATTTACGTTTCATGGACAAGTAAAAACCTGTTGCAAATAAGAAAATGAAGAAGAATCCGCAGGCAACCATGATACGGAATGAGAAAAATAAAGGGGTAACGCGAGGTTTTAGATCATGGGCTGCCTGGTTAATTTGATCTTCAGTTGCGTCAACTACTTTTTCAGTATATTTCTTCAAGAGCAGGCCATAACCTAAATATTTATTGTGTGCCGTAAAATCAGCTTTTGCTTGCTCGTCATTAGGATTTTTTTGTAATCGGGTTAATGCTTCATAAGCAAGCATACCCTCTTTGATTCGTTCTTTTCCTTGAGCGATCAATTCAGCAATACCTTGTAGGGGCTCCGTAAATGTGCGTGTTGCAATTAATCCTAATGCATAGGGAATGGTTACTGCATAATCAGTTGTCATTGTTTCTTCATTAGGAATACCAAAAACTGTAAGACCAGCAGGAGCCTTTTCTGTATGCCACATGGCTTCGATTGTTGCGAATTTCATTTTTTGATTTTGATTATCAAGATAGCCGCTCTCATCGCCTAACACGACTACTGCTAAAGCTGAGGCAAGCCCAAAGCTTGCAGCTACAGTTATTGAACGTTTGGCAAATTGGATGTTTCTGTTTCGTAATAAAAAGTAAGCGCTAATGGATAAGACAAAAATTGAACCTGTGACGTAACCAGCACTAATAGTATGAACAAATTTGGCTTGGGCAACCGGATTAAACATCACCGCAACAAAATCGGTAACTTCCATCCGCATCGTGTGGAAATTAAACTCCGCTCCAACAGGGTTTTGCATCCAACCATTAGCAATCAAAATCCATAATGCGGAAAGATTTGTGCCTAAGGCAAGTAACCAGGTACAAAACATATGTTGCAAGCGACTTAATCTATCCCAGCCGAAAAAAAACAAACCAACAAAAGTGGCTTCTAAAAAGAAAGCCATAAGTCCTTCAAGAGCCAGCGGAGCACCAAAAACATCGCCAACATAATGAGAGTAATAGGCCCAATTGGTACCAAATTGAAACTCCATAGTCAGTCCGGTAGCTACACCTAAAACGAAATTAATGCCAAAGAGAATTCCCCAATATTTGACCATCTGTCGCCAAATATCGTGCCCTGTCATTACATAAACTGTTTCCATAATCGCTAAAATGAGCGATAAGCCCAATGTGAGTGGGACAAAAAGGAAATGATAAAGCGCTGTTAGAGCAAATTGTAAACGGGAAAGATCAACCAGGTCACTACCAGGAATCATTGCTCACCTCACATGTCGTATACTGTATTGATAAAATCCTTGCTATATCTCCCTGTAATCTTTAAAAAAGCATTAGGGATTTCCTTAGTTCATTTTTCATTAGAAAAAATATATTCTTTTTGTTGGCTGGTGCCTAACAGCCATTGTTCATTGCTTTGATGTGATCTTTCCACATCCTTAAAGCAAATTATCCATAGTAAAATCAACAAGCTAAACTTAACAACCAAGGTTATTAGAATATCACGAGTTAGTGGTTTAATCATGTTCTTTAACCCCTTTTTTCTTGGCTTAACATCCCATATTTTAAAGATTCTGCGATGAAGGTGGCTTTTTGAAAAATTTCCTTGGCAGCATCCAAAGGCAAATGATTTACCGCTTCTTCTTGGAATAAATTAAGCCAACGGTCAAAATGTGCTTCATCAATTTGGGTGAGTTGTTTTAATAGGGTATGTTTTTGATAGGCATTACCGTGATACTCATTAGTTTTCAACATAATGCTATTCCAAAATTGGCAAAGCAGGGGGATATGTTCATCCCAATCAACCTGTGCTGCATCATTGAAAATTGGACCAAGGATCTCATCTTTCTGTACTTTTTGGTAAAAATGAGTCACAAGTTTTTCAATATGTGTTTTATTCAGCTCAGTCATATCATTACTACCTGCTGATGCAATGAGGTAATGATAATAAAGTTTCATTTTAAATACAACTTTAAAATAGTACCAAAACTTATTATTTTTTTCCTGCATGAATTAGCTCAAGTAAGGCCTGAGCATTATTATGTTTTTCATCTTTAGCGCTGTATAACAAAGTTACAGTCTGACTTTTTGCTTGAGTCGTGATCGTTGCGAGTTCTTCCTGCTTTTCTGTGAGTTCTTGAGCATAGCGTTTTTGAAATTCTTCCCATTTATCAGGTTCATGATGAAACCATTGGCGTAATTCGTTGCTTGGGGCGATTTCCTTGAGCCATAAGTCTATAGCGGCTGCTTCTTTTTTCACTCCGCGAGGCCATAGCCTATCAACCAATATTCTATATCCGTCTGAAGAATCAGGTTTGTCATAAATTCGCTTGATTTTTATTTTGTGCATCGTGTTTTTCTCCTTTAGGAGTAAGATTGAGTAAGGGGGAGAGTTCAACTTTGTTCTGAATAATATCTGCCAAGCTAAATTGTTCTAAAATCGCAAAAAAGGCACTTTGTGCGTCAATGAGAATTTTTCGCAATTTACAAGTTGGGGCAATGCAACAATTTGCTTCTTTCTTAAAACAGGGTACTAAATCAAAGTGAGGTTCAAGTTTTAAAACAAGCGCTTTGAGATTAATTTCTGCAGGGTTTTCAGCCATGACAATGCCGCCATTTTTTCCTCTAATTGTTTTAACAATTCCTAATTTAGATAAATTATGGATTATTTTTATTAGATGATTGTGCGAAATAGCATAAGCTGTAGCAATGTCATTAATAGTACATGTATTTTGTTTTATCGCAATATAAATTAAAGCACGTAATGAATAATCAGTAAATTGAGTAAGCTGCATTAATTACCCTAAACATGAATATAGGAATCTATTATTTCTTTTTATCAGATGTATTTCAAATGCTGGTTTTAAGTAACAAAAAATTGACAGACCTACTATTATTAAGGCGCATTTCAGCTATAATTTAACTTATGAATATTGAAAAATAGGAATTTATTATGAGCAGAAATACTATGATGAGAATCATACGTACTGCAGTTTTTGCTCTCGGCCTATTTACTGCTGGAGCAAGTTTTGCCTACGGCTGGCATGGTGGTTATTATCATGGTGGTGGTTGGCATGGCGGCTATTATCATAGTGGTTGGCACGGCGGCTATTATAACGGCTGGCGTGGTGGTTGGTGGGGACCTGGTGTTGGTGTTATTGTGGGGACTCCTTATTACTATAACAATTATTACTATCCTGAGTGCCAAACTGTTCGTGTATGTAATCGATATGGACATTGTTGGTTGCAAGAGTCCTGTTATTAATTAAAGAAGTCGCTTTCTGCAATTAAAACAACGTTTGAGCGAGAATCAATTCTTTTGTCAATGAGCGAATTTACATCCCATCACTTCCTTCTTCCACAATGTCATTACCTTTATAGTTCCGCGCAGAAAAAGCGAAGCAAAATTTAATCGATTCATTTATTGTTTATTTTATAAGCATATTTCGCTTTGTTTTCTTGAATTCCAATATTAAGGCTACTTGCGAGTCTCGCATACTAGGTGTATGTTGAATAGGAATGGATTGTAAAGTTGGGAGTTGAAATGGAATCAACGATCGAAATTATTGGCTATGTTGCCTGCTGCCTTGTTTTAGCGACTTTCTATGTCAAAAGGATTTTGACATTACGTCTTATCGCAATCTGCTCTAATGTAGCATTTATTCTTTATGCTCTTGGGAGCACGCTCTATCCGATTTTTATTTTGCATTCGTTATTATTACCATTGAACTTATATCGGATTTTTGAAATAAAGAGAGGTTCGTTCTGCGCTCTTAATAGTTCAGCGGAAACTGCAGTGTCTATGGAGGAAGTAAATGGTTAAGAAAATGTAAATAATAGTTGCAAGAGTCAAAAGAGAGATTGGCTATTTGCTATTATAGAAAATTGGATCATGATGATAATGATCGGTGGAGAAATATGCCCGATTTAAAGTACTCAGATAGTAGCAAATTTATATTACAAGCTCTATCGCTTGCGCCAAACAGTATAGGAATGAGAAAACAGGAAGCTCCCAAGCGCGTGACACTGGATTTACTATCAAATGAGGAATTAATTGCGGATACAACGGCAATGGACCTATTTGATTTGGAAGAAATGATGGAGTTCTTCTCATTTAGTGATAACAGAGAACAAAGTGCAAAAACAATTCGTCCTAAACCTAGTCTTTTATTGTATAACGAAAAAGATATTCAGGAGATTGTTCGGACTTTGAAATTGGTTTTTGAGCACTTTAAAATTGCTTTAGAAAAAAAGGGGGTGCCAGTAGATAATTTCACGGTAACTCTGAATAAAAATGAATTAATTGTAAGTAATGCTTTTATTAAAGAGCTTATTAGTAAAAACTTATTTCCTAAAGCATATGCCCCTAATCTGGAGCTGGAAAACCAACCCACTCGTTTCACTCCTTATATTACAATACCAGCCCCAGCAACCCACAGTAAAAATGAGGCAGAACAAGATGAAGCAGGGAAAGAAAAGGAGTACACATCAGGAGTAGATAGTGTCTTTAATCCATCTCCTTTTTCTTTTTCATTGACCAAGCTTTTTGGCGGGTGATCCTAGTACCTGAAGGCAAATATCCGCTCTAAATTTCCGGGTTTCACCGCGCTGTACCAGGCTACAAAACACTAAGGCTACGTTTATTTATTTTTCTGTTCATGCTCAAGAAGCCATTGCTTACGTGCTATCCCTCCGCCATAACCACCTAAATTGCCACTAGAATTAATGATTCGATGACAAGGTACAATTATCGAAAGCGAATTTGCACCATTTGCATTGGCAACGGCTCTGTATGCAGTGGGTTTTCCTAATGCCCGAGCTTGTTCGGCATAACTTCTCGTTTCCCCATAGGGAATAAGTGTTAAAGCATGCCAAGCCATTTTTTGAAAGGGACTGCCTAGCATCTGTATTGGGGTATTAAATTGCTTCAGAGTTCCTGCAAAATATGCTTTAAGTTCTTTTTCAATGGAACGAATTGGTGAAGTGTCTCCTGGGATAATGGCTGCTTTCATCTTCTTTCTTAGTCGTTCTACTTCACGTTCTAAGCCTCTTCTATCAACGAATTCCAAAAGATATAACGCTTCTTCATCAGCTACTGCAAGCATAGGTCCAAGAGGTGAATCAAACCAGGAGGCTTTCAAAACTATAGAATGTTTTTCCAGCTGCGAAGGAGCTGCACCCATTATTTTAGAAAAAGCATCTCGAAAACCACTGCCGGATTCGTACCCTACATTAAGTTGTGTTTCAAGCACTATCGTGCCCTCACGGATTTGTTTCATGGCTATACCCATTCTTCTTGCACGTGCATAAGCAACAAAAGTCATCCCAAAACGCTTTTTAAATTGCCTGCGTGCAGTTGATGTATCAACTCCTAATGCTGCAAAGTCTCTGTCCTTCCACCTCTTTTCAGGGTTTGCTTCTACAGCTGCAACCAATTTTTGAATTAAATTGGAAGCTTGGTTAGGATAGAACAATGGCTGGCAGCGCATACACGGTCTGTATGAAGCAAGGAGTGCTTCTTGAACTGTTTGAAAGAATTCACAATTTTCGAATTTTGGTTTTTTTGCAGGACAGGTAGGTCGACAAAAGATTCCAGTAGATTTAACTCCAACATAAAATACACCTTCATAGTTAGAGTCTTTAGCAAGTAAGGCCTGGTAATATTCTTTTTTCGTGGTATTAGTCAACATGAATCACTCAATCAGTTACTTCAATAGTTACTATAGCTTTTTTTAAAAAAAGTGCGACCGAAATTCAGGCATTGAATTTTACTGGGCGTTTTTCGCAGTACAAGTATTTTTGTAACCTGGGTTGAGAAGTTTATCCCTGGCAAGAAAAACCGGGTTTTGCTGCACTTATTTTGCTTAGGTTACATCAAGACCGCTAAAACAAACAGGTTTTTTTATTTCCCCTTGGGCCGGCAAGACAAGTTGTACCATACCGCATTGATCTGTTCTATAAAAGGGAATATTTAATGATTTCATGTTTGCCAAAGTTTTGGCATGAGGAAAGTGAAAACGATTATCAAAGCCTAAAGAAGCTATGGCATAGTGTGGTGCAACTTCAAGTAAAAATCGATAAGAAGAGGAAGTCTTACTGCCATGATGAGGAACAATTAAAACATCAGAGGCAAGCTCTTCTCCATAAGTTTTTATTAAATAATCTTCGGCTATTTTTTCAATATCCCCTGTTAATAATACTTTTCCGGCTTTGGTGTTTATCTGGAGAATACACGAGTTGTTATTTTTATTCTTAAAGTGAGTTGTAATCGGCAAGAAACGAAAAGAAACACCATCCCAGTTCCACTGCGGGTAATCATGACAGCTCACACCATGATCATAGTAATGAGGATCATTGACTAATAACCGCTCCACTGGTATTTCTTTTTCAAGCGAATTGAGTCCGCCACGGTGATCTTTATCTGGATGACTAATGACTACAAAGTCAATTTTTTTTATTCCTAAGGTCTTAAGATAAGGTAAAATCACCATTTTCCCTAAATCATTTCCTTGAAAAAATCGATCTCCAGTATCATAAATCAGAGTATGGCGTCGGCTTCTAAAGACAATTGCCAAACCTTGGCCAACATCCAAAATATCAATTACTGCTTCTCCTGAAAATGGTACAACACGGGGTGGAAAAAATGGGAGTAGCATCCACAACACTGCAATCCATTGAAAGGGTTTAATTGGCAATAGAACCCATATTAATAAGGCTCCCATTAAGATTACAACCAAGCCAATATGAGAAATAGACCAATTAAGGTTCATGAGCGCTAAATGTTCAATTAAGTGTAATCCTTTAAATAACAAGGCAATCAGCAAGGATAAGAGTTTCATTAATGGAACAGCAACAGTCCATGAACAAAGTATCATAGCGATTAATGCTAAGGGGACGATTAAAAGACCAACTAGAGGAATAGCAAATAAATTTGCAATAAAGCCATTAATTGAACCATAAGAATACCAATACAGGGTTAAAGGCATGAGCCCAATTAAGCAACTTAATTGTAGGGCTAAATTTCCTTTGTAACCCTTTAATCGCCAACGTTGTTGGGTTAAAAGCAAACACGCCACTGCAAGAAATGAAAAATAAAATCCTTGCATAAATACTGCATGTGGTTCAATACATAAAACGCCAAACAAAGCGTAACGCCATATTTGCCAAGTCGAAAAACGTTGTTTTCCTAAGCAGTAGAGGGTGTAAAAGAAACACCCGATTAATGCTCTTTGTACCGGTGGAGCAAATCCTGCTAAAAAGGCATAGAATAAAGCAGCTAAAAGACCACTAATACTGGCAATATAGGGTACTGGGATAAACAAGCAGCATCGGGAGCTTTTAGACCACAGCCAGCGCACCAGCCAATAAATCATCCCCGATACCAATGCAATGTGTTCTCCTGAAATCCCAAAAAGATGGATTGTGCCCGTACGTCTAAATAAATCCCAATTTTGCTGGCTAATATGGGTAGTTAAATTTAAAGTTAATGCTTCAACAACTCCTGCAGTGGATTGATTTGGTGCTAATTGGCTGAGTTTATTTCCTAATTGTTCACGTAATAGAAGCCAATTAAAACGTGGTTGTGCCTCTGCATGCAATTGATTGTTTTGGGAGAGAATATAACCGGTCCACTGGATGTGTCGTGCAGCAAGCATGCCTACATAATCTGTACTTCCAGGATTAAGATAGTTTCGAGGCTTTTTTAATTTGACCGTGAATTGCCAGCGTTGTCCTGTGTGTAATTTTGGAGCATTGTTATACCAGGATAATTGGATTAATCCTTGTGCTGGATGATGGTTGTATTGTTCGAGGGCAAATAAAAATTGTGTTTTGGTAAAATCTTGATTTGGAATTGATGCAATTGTTCCTTGCACTGTTACTTTAGGGAGTATGGTCACATTGGGTATTCCTTTGGGAGAAACAAGAGCTTGATGCAATCCTGCCATCGTGACTCCTAAAATAAAAAACAGAATTAAGGAATACTTTGGGCTGATGAAAAAAAAGAGTAAGGTAATTAAGGGTAAAGAATGATTAAAGGTATATAGATAGAGTATGCCTGTGAAAAAGCAAAAAATTTCCATTTTATTTTTAAGTTGGACTTTCCGTTGACTGGGATAGTAGAGAATCGGTTTTTTTTTGTAAAGTAAATTTTTTATTGCGGTCATTGCGATGCTGAAAATAGTCTAGCTTTTTATTCCGACGTCCCGTGACTTGTTCGCGGGATCCAGACGATCTGTGCTAAAACACTGGCTCCCGTGAACAAGTCACGGGACGTCGGCAAGGATGTGATTATGAGATAGCGAATACGGAAGTCTGATTCCGATTCAATTTGTTATTATGGATTCCAACAAATGGTTTGGGTTGTTCCCGATGAATCTACTGCAGTTTTTGCGTTAGATTGATCTACTGTCATACTGGCACAGGTTGTATCTTTAGCCTGACTCTCAATTGGTGTTGCTGTTAGTGTATAGGTTGTTGACCCTACATTAGATAAGCTAATATTGTAGAAACCTTGAGCAGATGTTTGCGGAAATGCAGGTAATGAGCCACAAGGAGCATTATAAGAAAAATTTTGTGAATAACACCGTTCGAGAGTGATCTGATCTTGCGCTAATGTGGCCATAGCATCAGAACGACGTGATTTTAGCACGAAATGGGTATAGTAAGGATAGGCTGTTGTAGCCAGTATGGCCATAATAAGTACGGCTATCATTAATTCAATTAAGGTGAATCCTTGTCTTCGTACATGGTGCATCATGAGTTTTACCTATTGTTGTATTTGTATTGTACTTTGTAACATCACTGTTGTATTAACTCTGGCACCTATGGAACGTGCAGTAATTCGACAGGCACGAGTGGGTGTTTCATATTTTGTCCGGGCTGGTTTGTAAGGCGATTATTCGTAAGCATATTGCTTAAGGAGGGAACTGTTCTAACCAAAGCAACCCACGAATAGTAAGGTCACCAAAAGTTCAACTAAGGTGAACGCTGTCTTTTTAGCTTGCATGAATTTCAAAGTTCTGTCCCTGTTTTTAGAGCAAATCCGTTTTTGAGTACCTACATATTAGGTTAAGACTAAAATTTTACCAAAATTTATGCTTTTAAGCATATATGAAAAGCAAAGTTTAATACGGGTAGAATAGTTCCTGCAACAATGTATCTATTTTTCAATGAATTCATTTTGCTTATCTTTTAACCTAGAAAAGCGGTTGAAAGTCTGTTGTGCTTTAGTATGCTTGTTACGGCTTCAATTGTTTTTCTTGGTTTAATCCCATTCAACAAATGTCTCAATATCAGCATCTCTGTCTTTAGCTCTCTTTCGTTGCTGATGTCGTTTTTTGTTTTGTGCAAGCATATGAGATCGGGAACATTGGACTGGAGATTTAAATGTTTTCAATGCTTCTTCCAAGTGAACAAATTCGTACCCATTTTGTTTATATAAATGGATAATATCTGGTAAAACATAAGCATTAAGTAAATTGGCATGGATCAGCAAAATTTGCGCTTGCTCGGGATTTTGATGAAATTGATTGTGTTCTTCCGCACGGAGAGTTTGTTGCCAAATAAAATCAAGATAAAAGGGTTTCAATTCTTCAAGATAGGCACGTCGCTTTATTTCAGGGACTGATAAGAGCCGTTGATTAAAGACAAAATCTTTGGAATCTATAGTAATAGGGGCAACATGGTAATTTTTTTGCGCCAGATAACAGAGAATGTCTTCTTTTTTTTGACCGGAACTCATGGCTAAATAAGGATAACGAAAATATTTAGGTTCAGTTAAAACAGGAAGCAAAATGTTGTCTGCTTCTTGAATTTCCTGAATGTACCCTTCAGTATCCATTTTATTTAAATTGGCGTGGGTGAGGGTGTGATTACCTAATCCGAACCCGGCATCGCGAAATTTATGCAATATTTCCCAGTTATTTTTGCGTACTTCACTGGCAATAATAAACCCTGTAGCAGGAATTTGCTCCTTAGTCATGGTATCGATCATCATATTCAAATGAAAATTTCGAGACTCGCCTACAAAAGGAAGATCATCAATAGTTATGGAGACCGTTTTTTTAAAAGGTAATTTTATAGAGGATTCTTTTTTTCTATCGTTGGGCTCCTCTTGAGCTTGATTTTTTGAGTTTGTAATACCATTGCTGTTGTTAGCCGTGTTCCCAGAAAAGCTGTGTCCATATGCAAAATTGGCACTATGACTTACTATGAGAAGCATTAGGACGAACGATATCTCTTTAATAATTAATTTAATTTTCATGAGTACAAGGTAAAACAAATTGGGAAAAATGATATTGTAACAAAAAATTAGCCTAAATGGCTTATCTGAAGTGAAGTGCTTATTAAAATCTTTAAGTAGATAGGCAGCAAAATGAAAATTATTTGCCGCCTTATCGAAGATTCAAGTTAAAAAAACGTGAAGGCTAGAATTAGTGGGTTGCAGCAGGAGTGCCACTTTTATGTTCTAGAACATCATCTTCCTCTTCTGACTCTTCATCTTTCTTGGCTCTAAAATAACCTAAAGCTGAAGCTAAGTAACCGCCTTTAGAGGTTTTTTCAGGTGTTTTAGTTTCTTTCTTAAATTCCTCAACCGCATCGTTTAGTGCTTCAGTACGACAAGCGTAGATCATGTCAATCAACAAATTGAAAGTAGCTTTTAAATTAAAGTCTGCAATTGATGAAAAAATATGGATACTACGAATTGCTTTTTTGTCATTTTTCATTGGAGCTACGGTCATGAATTGTATAAACTGGGTTGCTGAGGTAACCAACGACTCAACATCTTGTTCGTTTACTACATCTACAGCAAGAAGCTTACTTAATCCTGTGAACACAACAGAATTTTCTTTTTTTGAAAGATAGGATGCATCATAAACGGCTTTGATTTGTTGACGAACCAGATGCATTGCTCCAGCGAGAATGGCAACTCGTTCTGCTTCATTGATTGCTGAGGTTTTCAGTGTATTTCTTATAGCATTTAGAAAATGAAACTGAGCAACACGTTCTTTTGATAACTTTTCAATCTTAGAAACATTTTTATCAGCAAGTTCATCTTTGATTAATTCATCAAGATCAGCATTGAGTTTATCCCAACTACCAAATCGGTCTGTTGCAGAGGGTGGAGATTTTTTCTTGGCCTTATATTGACTGAGGTCAACAGCGGTATCTCCATCAGTTGTAAAAGAAGCAACTATTGCTCTCTGAGCCTCATTTTCCAGTTTATAAGAGGTTTGAATTAATTTGCTTAAGTTCTCAGTTGGAACAGCGGCCAACATGTGATTTTTTGCAAAGCCTTTACGAGAATCATTTTCTATAAAAACGTGATTCAAAAACGCATTCAAGGCAGTATAGAATTTAGCGATTTGATATAGATCAGGTTTGTCTTCTGCTTTGACATCATCTCCGTTGCCTATTGCATCTATTAGACGAGCGTTAAGCAGCCCTGATGATTCCAGCATACCACGATTATTTTCAATATCTTGCACTACGGTTAACATGGCACCGTAAAATACATTTACAAGATTTGTAGTCGAGACGGTGTGTTTTTCTTTTAATTGTTCTTCTAATTTTTCGAGGATGGAACTTAGAAATTGAAGTTCGAATTTTCTTTTGTTAGGAAGGTCTTCAATTTTTCCTTTATGTTCGCGTTTCAATATGATTTGAACGGTATCGTCAAAATGTTTTCTTAATTCACTTAGATCCTTTAATACAAACGTCATGTTAGTCTCCAAAATTTCCAATGGATTGATAATGTAAGTTCTTCTTACAAGACCTCAGTGTAAACTAAAGTAAACCGCTCGTCATGTATTTTCATTATACATTTTAGTCTTTTAATAAAACACGAGGAAATTCATCAGGTTAACTTCATTATTGAGTATTCAAATTGGTTTATTTTTTATCAATAAGCAATAAAAAAATTGTATTAATTTAAATAATGGGTAATATTCTGTCATTTTTTAAAAAGCGCGCTTCATCAAGAGAGTTTGGAAAAGCGCATGTATTTCATACAGCTTGCATACGGTGCAAAAGGGGAAATTTTTTAATGAGGTCTGTTTTGAATATTGAACACGATAAACAGTTGAACCGTCAATTTTTTAAGAATGCACGGTTTGCATTAATCTTTCTTCTTATTTGTCGTATTATTTCCATGTGTTTTATTCCTCTAAATGATGTGTCTGAGGCACGATATGGAGAGATTGCTCGCAAGATGCTGGAAACCGGGGATTGGGTAACCCCGCTGCATGACTACGGAGTTCCTTTTTGGGCGAAACCGCCTTTGTCTACCTGGTTGTCTGCTTTTTCAATGAAGCTTTTGGGGATTAATGAGTTTGCAGTTCGTTTGCCAGGCTTGCTCTTATCTTTGGCAACACTATGGCTTATTTGGAGTTTAACTAAAAAGCATAGTGGATCTGTGATTGCAATGATCACAATTGTAGTGCTTGCAGGAACTTTGGATTTTTTTGTTGATGCAGGAACTGTGATGACCGATCCGTCTTTGGTATTTTGCATTACCTTAGTCTTAGTTGCTTTTTGGCGGGCAATCGTTGATGGGAGCAAACTCTGGTCTTATGTTTTTTTTATAGGCTTGGGATTAGGGTTATTAGCAAAAGGTCCTGTTGCTGTCGTTTTATCAGGAATGCCGATATTTTTTTGGGTTTTATTACGGAATCAATGGCGTAATTTATGGGAACGATTACCTTGGATAAAAGGTGTCTTATTGATGCTTATTATTGCGCTTCCCTGGTATATTTGGGCAGAAATACGCACGCCCGGTTTCTTAAATTATTTTATTGTTGGTGAGAATTTAAATCGATTTTTAAAACCAGGATGGACTGGCGATAAGTATGGCTATGCGCATCAGGAACTTTGGGGGATGATTTGGGTTTATGCCATGATTGGTATTTTCCCTTGGTGTTTGTTAGGCGCTGCTTGGTTTATTAAGTACAGACATAATCCCCGCAAAGTATTTATCGACAACGATGGATGGCTGAGTTTTTTCTTTCTTTGTACGGTAATTCCACTGTTCTTTTTTACTTTTTCCAGGAACATTATTTATACTTATATTTTTCCCAGTCTTCCTGCTTTTTCAGTGTTTTTCATAGAATACTGGCAACGTGTTGGTGCTGTAGCAAAAGCAAAACAACTTATCACAGGACTTTCTATTATTGTTGGTGTATTTGCCCTTGGGATAACTCTTGCATTTAATATGGCCCCCAAAGCGGTTTCCAAAACGGAAAAGTCTGTAGTTGCCGCATGGTTAAAACAACGTCCGGTTCCAGGAAGTTACCTTATTTATTGGGATTTCAAAGTTGAGTTCTCAGCCCAATTTTACTCAAGAGGCCGAGGAAAATTTGCTTTTCATAATGAAGATCTTTGCACCTTGTTGGACAATAACCGAGAAAATTATTTAGCAATTAGGCCACAAGATACACATGAGGTTGCGCCGGATTTATTTTCCAAAATGCTCTTCATTCAACGAGTATATTCTGGTGACAGACCTTATTTATTGATGCGTATTCCGGTTTTTGTAAAGAATTTTTGTAGAAAAGAATACGTAAGAAGTGGAGTCAATCAACCAGAGAAATAGGATTGCCTTGAATGAATTCTCTTTGCTGTGCTTGGCTCTTGGTTTGTTCAATAAAGATACCAATTCATTTAGAATTTTGATATACTCGGGCGCAATTTTTTATGCCATAAGGAGTAACTGTGTCGCAATCTCTTACAGTGGATTCGAGAGCTTTTGTACCCCGTGGTGACTTCATGGCCTGGGTTGTATGCCTATCAGCTGGGCTATTCTTTTTCTATGAATTTTTCCAGCTCAATATTTTTGATGTAATCAATCAGCCTTTGCGAGATGATTTCCATATTGATGCGACTCAATTAAGCTGGATGTCCAGCGCTTATTTGTGGGCTGATATTCTATTTCTTCTTCCTGCTGGGATTATCCTGGATCGCTTTTCTACACGTACAGTTATTTTAAGCGCGATGTTTATTTGTGTTTTAGGTACCGTCGGTTTTGCTTTAACCCATTCATTTATTGTCGCTTCATTCTGTCATTTTCTTTCAGGGATAGGTAATGCATTTTGCTTCTTATCCTGTGTGGTATTGGTATCACATTGGTTTCCACCAAGAAGGCAGGCTCTTGTTATTGGTTCTTTAGTGACTATGGCTTTTGTTGGCGGCATGATGGCTCACACCCCTTTTGCTTATCTCTATGAATTGTTTGGATGGCGTAAAGCTTTATTAATCGATGGTGCAGTAGGTGCTGGATTATTGCTTTGGATTTACTGGATGGTTCGTGATAAACCTGAAGACTCACCAATGAAAGCATCTACCAGTCAGGAACAAGTAATATCTGGATTCATCAAGGCTTTATCCAATCCACAAAATTGGTTAGCAGGATTTTATACTTCCTTTCTTAATTTGCCGATTATGGTTTTATGTGCATTATGGGGTGCTAGTTACCTACAAGCAGTTCATCATTTACCTGACATGGCTGCCAGCAATGTAGTCAGTTTAATTTTTATGGGTAGTGTCGTGGGTTGCCCTTTGGCAGGATGGTTATCTGATTCCCAAGGCCGACGTAAGCCTTTGATGATATTAGGGGCCATTGCCACACTTATCACCGTCATTCCGTTATTCCTGGATGTAACTTTATCACAAACTACTTTGAGTATTATATTTTTTGCTTTAGGTTTTTTTACCAGCACCCAGGTAATTTCCTATCCCTTAATTGCTGAAAGCAATTCTGCTGAAAACACAGGTGCTTCGACAGGTATCGCCTCAGTAATTATTATGGGTGGTGGCGGCGTAGGACAAGTGCTCTATGGTTGGTTAATAGCGCATCATGCTGATGCGGTAGTGACAACTTATTCTGTGGCAGATTTTCAATACGCCATGTGGATGTTTCCTATAACTACAGTTTTGGCTTTAATCGCCGTATTACTAACCCGCGAAACAAATTGCAAGCGGTAAGCTGAGGAGTAAAAATGCAAGTGGTGGATGAGTTTCAAGGATATAACGAGATTAAATCGTCATTATTACCCTGGATGGTATGTTTTGCTGCGACTTTATTCTTTTTTTATGAGTTTATTCAGGGGAATATGTTTGCATCCATCGCTGCAAATATCATGCAGGATTTTCAAATACAAGCCGATAGAATGGCCTGGCTATCAAGTATTTACTATCTTTCCAATGTATTGTTTCTTTTTATTGCGGGAATGGTGCTTGATCGGTTTTCGATTAAAAATACTTTGTTAATCGCTATGTTTTTGTGTGTGGCCAGTACTTTTCTGTTGGCATATTCTCATTCATTTTACATGGCCTTATTTTGCCGGTTTATTACGGGCATTGGCAGTGCCTTCTGTTTCTTAGGACCGGTACGTTTAGCATCTCATTGGTTTCCTCCAAAGCGTATGGCTTTGGTAACCGGTGCTATAGTGACCATGGCAATGGCTGGAGGCATGTTGGCTCAATATCCATTGACTCAATTGGTTATTCTGGTTGGATGGCGCCAAGCGGTACAAGATGTGGGAATTCTTGGTTTTGCCATGTTGGTCGTGATGTTTTTTTGTATCAAAGAAAAACCACCAGTTGCAGTAAAGCAAGTCGTTAAACCAATTAATGTAATCTCAGCTGCCAAGAAAGCCTATTTAAACACCCAATATTTGCGGGCAGCATTCTATGCCAGTTTAATGAATATGGCTATTGCCGTATTTGGTGCCATGATGGGTACTTTATATCTGGTGCAACGATTAGAGATCAGCACGGCACAAGCATCTATGGTAAATGGCATGTTATTTTTGGGGTCGATTATTGGTTCGCCTCTGGTGGGCTGGATATCTGATAAGATGGGCTTACGGGTTATGCCTATGAAAATAGGGGTCATTGCTTCCTTATTGACGTTACTCGCGGTGCTTTATCTCCCTGTTTCTTATAGCACCATGGCATTTTTGTTTTTCTTACTGGGTTTCTTTACTTCAGCACAAGTGATTAGTTACGCCCTGGTTGCTGAAAGTAGCTCACCTGCAATGACTGCCACAGCTGTAAGTGTCATTTCAATATTGACTCAAGGCGGTTATATTGTGTATCAGAATCTATTTAGTTATTTATTAACGAATCATGGCGGGATGCGTATGTTCAATGGAACTCCTGTCTATTTACTCAGTGCATATCAATATGCCGCAATTATTTTACCTGTAGGTTTATTAATTGCTTTTCTCATGCTTTTGGGTTTAAAAGAAACACGTTGCGAACAGATTGAGGGCTAAGATGACAGGGCGAGTTTGTATATTACTCATGGATTCATTTGGTATAGGCGCGAGTCTGGATGCATCTCGTTATGGGGATGCTGGCGCTAATACTTTTGTTCATATCCATCAAGCATGCGAGCGCGGTGAATGTGACAGGGACGGGCTGCGTCAAGGCCCGTTAACTTTGCCTAATCTTGCTAAATTAGGACTTTATCATGCAGCCTTAGCCAGTAGCGGGTTGCGTTTTGTTGAATTGTCCACTTTTTCTGAACCCATGGGCTATTATGGTTATGCAGTAGAGCAGAGCTTAGGTAAGGATACGCCAAGCGGACATTGGGAGTTAGCAGGAGTTCCAGTTACCTTTGAATGGGGTTATTTCCCCGAACAACCATTTTGTTTTCCAAAAAAATTAATTGATGCGTTCATTCAACGTGCTGGTTTACCAGGTGTACTTGGTGAGAAGCATGCATCAGGGACTACCATCCTTGAGGAATTAGGTGAAGAACACATGCGAAGTGGTAAACCAATTGTTTATACTTCTGCAGACAGTGTATTTCAAATTGCAGCTCATGAAGAAAGTTTTGGTTTGCAGCGTTTGTATGATATCTGTGAAATCGCGCGCACTTTGGTAGATGAATATCAGATCGGTCGTGTGATTGCTCGACCATTTGTTGGTCAACCAGGAGCATTTAAACGAACAGCAAATCGTAAGGATTATGCAACGTTACCTCCTGCAAAAACCTTACTTGATTACTTGAAAGAAGCTGGTCGCGAAGTCATTGCCTTAGGGAAAATTGCCGATATTTATGCGCATCAAGGTATCACTCAAGTCATTAAGGCTGACAGTAATATGGCCCTGTTTGATGCTACTTTAACTGCGATGAAGACTGCACCTGATGGAAGTTTGGTTTTTACTAATTTTGTGGATTTTGATTCCTCATACGGTCATCGGCGTGATGTCATTGGTTATGCTCATGCGCTTGAGGAGTTTGATGCGCGTCTTCCAGAGCTTCATGCATTATTAAAGCCTGATGATCTGGTTATTATTGCAGCAGATCATGGTTGTGATCCTACTTTTCCTGGTTCAGATCATACAAGAGAACATATTCCAGTATTAGTACATGGTCCAAACCTTAAAAGCCGCTTTATTGGACGTCGTGATACTTTTGCTGATGTTGGACAAAGCATCGCACAACATCTTGGATTAGAAAATTTATCCCATGGGGTATCCTTTTTCATCTAATCATCTATAGATAGCCTCAATAATGTATAGAGTATTTGGGAAGGCTCAATGAGTAATTATTCATTTCGAGCCCCCTTGTTTTTTTGTTTATCATCCCCATGTATGGAGTTCCAGTTTGATTTGAGGATTTAATTTTGGAACAATTTCGTGGGACAACCATACTTTCAGTAAGACGCGGAAATCAAGTAGTTATCGGTGGTGATGGCCAGGTAACTTTAGGTAATACCGTGATGAAGGGTAATGCGCGTAAGGTGCGACGCCTTTATAAAGATCAAGTGATTGCTGGCTTTGCTGGCGGTACCGCGGATGCGTTTACTCTTTTTGAACGTTTTGAGAGCAAGTTGGAAATGCATCAAGGCCATTTGGTTCGTGCTGCAGTTGAGCTTGCTAAAGATTGGCGAACAGACAGAATGTTACGCCGGCTTGAAGCAGTGCTTGCTGTAGCAGACATCAAATCTTCCTTAATTATTACAGGTAATGGCGATGTAATCGAGCCTGAGCATAGCTTAATTGCTATTGGTTCAGGTGGTCCTTTTGCACAAGCAGCTGCGCGAGCATTGATGGAAAATACAAAATTATCTGCTGTGGAAATAGTGCGTAAAGCTTTAACTATTGCTGGAGATATCTGTATTTATACCAATAACAATTTAACTATAGAAGAATTAAATCATGGCAACAAATAACAACAAGGCAATAGCTCCTCGCGAGATTATCCGAGAAGTGATGACTCCTCGTGAAATTGTCCAGGAATTGGATAAATATATTATTGGCCAGGATGATGCGAAAAGAGCGGTGGCAATTGCATTACGTAATCGTTGGCGGCGTATGAATATTAAAGATCCCGCTTTACGCAATGAAATCATGCCCAAAAATATTCTCATGATTGGCCCAACTGGTGTTGGTAAAACAGAAATTGCTCGCCGTTTGGCTAAATTGGCTCGTGCTCCATTTATCAAAGTAGAAGCAACAAAGTTTACCGAAGTAGGATATGTCGGACGGGATGTGGACTCTATTCTTCGTGATTTAGCGGATATAGCAGTAAAACAAGAACGTGAATTTGCTATGAAGAAGGTGGAGCATTTAGCTGAAGATGCAGCCGAAGAGCGTGTTCTTGATGTATTACTTCCTCCTGCACGGGGCAGCTTAACACCAAGTGAAAAAGACAGTACAGCCAGGCAAGTTTTTCGTAAACAATTGCGTGAGGGCATTCTCGATGAGAACGAAATTGAAATAGAAGTTTCAGCGACACCAATAGGCATTGAAATTATGGCTCCTCCGGGCATGGAAGAAATGACAAGCCAATTACAGTCTATGTTTCAACAAGTGGGCAGTCATCGAACGAAAACCCGTAAAATGACTATTGGTAAGGCCATGCAAATTTTACGTGAAGAGGAAGCAGCTAAACTAATTAACGAAGATGATATTAAGATTCGCGCCATAGAGAATGTGGAACAAAATGGTATTGTCTTTATTGATGAGTTGGACAAAGTAGCACGACGTACCGAAAATGCGGGTGGTGGGGATGTGTCTCGTGAAGGCGTACAAAGAGATTTATTGCCTTTAGTTGAAGGGACAACGGTTACTACCAAATACGGCATGATTCGTTCAGATCATATTTTATTTATTGCATCAGGTGCGTTCCATGTAGCTAAGCCGTCTGATCTGATTGCAGAGTTGCAAGGTAGATTGCCGATACGTGTTGAGTTATCCGCTCTTTCTGTTGATGATTTTGTACGTATTCTTACTGAGCCTACTGCATCGTTGACACTGCAGTACAGTGCTTTAATGGCAACCGAAGGTCTCACGTTAACTTTTGATGAGACAGGAATTAGACGTATTGCTGAAGTAGCATGGCAAGTGAACGAGCGTACTGAAAATATTGGTGCACGTAGGCTTTATACAGTTATGGAGCGATTATTGGAAGTTGTTTCATTTGAAGCAACAGACAAATCAGGCGAGTCCGTGCATGTTGATAAAGCATATGTTGAGAAAAATCTTGGACAACTTGTAGCGGATGAAGACTTAGCTCGTTATATTCTTTAAACTAAAGTAACCTGGGTGCAGCCGCAGCGGAACCCAGGATTAAGAGTCCAATAGAAATAAATCCCAGGTTCCGCTGCGGCTGCACCTAGGCTATGATTTCTTCAAAAACAAATGAACTTTTTAACTTAGAATTTCGTGCTTCCAAGGCTGCGATTCCACACTCATTTAAATAAAAATCAAGTGATTCAATGAGATAGATCTTTATTTCTAAAAATTAAGCGTGCTTGGTATAATAAGCGAGCCAAAATGACTGGATTTTCGAGTATCGAGACGCGGTATATAAGGAGTATGTGAGCAGCAGAACAAAGAAAATCGGGACTATGGCAATTTGCTTCCCTCTCGTTCAATTGTAATAGGGCTTGATTCAATTGGAATTTTGGTATGTGATTAAACTGTAGGTCATAAGAACAGATGTTCTCACGGAGGAGAAAAAAATGTCACATAATTCGAGTTCTATTACTACAATGATAAGCGAGGATCTTGAGCTTATAGAGGAAAGAGTAAAAAAGCCTGTAACTTATGATTCTCATTCTTCTTTTTCAAGTGGTGATGTAAAATTATATTCCTTTTTTAATCGTTCAAAATCTGTTTTAGATTTCCCTGATGCTTATACAAAGATTTGGAATAAAATCAAAGGAGATTCCAATCACAGAAGAATCAAAGCGTTGCTTATAGATTATACCAAAGAAAATTGTTTATTCGGTTCTTTTATTGGGCGGATGATTTCAGGGCATTGGCATAGACATCATGTCAGCGCAGTAAGTAAAATTATCGCGCATATATCAGTTAAGAATTATTATGACTCTGCTGATGATATTGTCTCTGATTTGAAAACACTAAAACCTAAAAAAGGAGGATCTTTGTATCAACGAATTAAATTTATTGAAAAAAAATTGGAAGACCAATTAAAGTATGATTTTAAATTTTAATCTAAAAGAAGCAGTTGAGTTCGTGGCGGCGCCTTTAGCTTGCCTGGTAGAATTCACTACTTTGCAGGTTGAAGATAATGGAGTTGTTTGATGTCTAATCCTTATATTTTGGTTTTATATTACTCGCGAACCGGTTCTGTAGCACAATTAGCACAATATATTGCACGTGGCGTAGAACGTGTTGAAGGTATTGAAGCACGCTTAAGAACGGTTCCACCTGTTTCAGCGACGTGTGAAGCAGTTGATAAGGCAATTCCGGATAATGGTGCGCCATACGTAACTTTGGATGATTTACGACATTGCCATGGTCTTGCTTTAGGGAGCCCTACTCGTTTTGGAAATATGGCTGCTCCCTTGAAATATTTTTTGGATAGTACTTCATCTTTGTGGTTGGCAGGTGATTTAGTAGATAAACCTGCATGTGTTTTTTCTTCTTCTGCAAGTATGCATGGTGGCCAGGAAACTACTTTGTTAAGTATGATGTTGCCTTTGTTGCATCAAGGTATGATTTTATTGGGGGTACCTTATTCTGAACCGTCTTTAAATGATACGGTTAGCGGTGGGACACCCTATGGCGTAACCCATGTTTCTGGTGTGGCAAATGATCGACCGCTTAGCCAGGATGAAATTAATTTAGCCAAGCATTTAGGTGAACGTTTGGCGCGAGCTGCTCTTAAGTTGAATAGAAAAAAGTGAGTAATTTATTTGAACTTGGTCGAAGCGAAACTCCAAGAATATTTGCCGTGATTTCCAAAGTACACATTCATCCGGACTATAATAAAATTGAGTGAAAAAAATGAAAGTAATTAGTTTTAATGCCAATGGCATACGTTCAGCAGCACGTAATGGGTTTTATGAATGGCTTGCAATGCAAGATGCTGATTTTGTTTGTATTCAAGAGACGAAGGCTCAACCTGAACAGTTAATTCCTGAAGAGCTGTATTATCCTCGTGATTATTTTTGTGATTATTATTCAGCTCAAAAAAAAGGATATAGCGGCGTGGCAATTTATGCCCGCCACAAACCAAGCCGTATCGTGAAAGGGATGGGCTTTGATTATTGTGATAATGAAGGACGCTATATTCAATTTGATTATCCTAAATTCAGTATTATCTCCCTTTATTTACCTTCAGGTACTAGTGGTGATGAGCGGCAGACGGTGAAGTACAGTTTTCTCGAACAGTTTGCCGAACATTTAATGCGATTAAAAAATGAGGGACGAGAGTTAATTTTGTGTGGGGATTATAATATTGCTCATAAAAAAATCGATTTGAAAAATTGGCGTGGTAATCAGAAGAACTCAGGATTTTTACCTGAAGAACGAGCATGGATGGATGGATTGTTTGGGGCTATGGGGTTTGTTGATGCATTCCGTGTACATAATCAGGAAGAAGATCAATATACGTGGTGGTCTTTTCGCGGGCGCGCATGGGAAAAAAATGTAGGTTGGAGAATTGATTATCAGGTAGTAACTCCTGGTCTTACTGGGGATATAGTCGGCAGTCGTATTTTTCGAGAAGCACGCTTGTCTGATCATGCTCCTTTGCTCATTGAATATAAAGGAGATTGGTGTGCTTAAGTTAGCAAGCTGGAATGTGAATTCATTGAAGATAAGACTGGAGCAAGTATTAGAATGGTTTGATTCGACTCAGATGGATATTCTTGCTATGCAGGAAACGAAGTTGCTTGATGAAAATTTTCCCGTGACTGCGTTTACTGAGAAAGGCTACCATGTGGCCTTTTCAGGACAGAAGACTTATAACGGGGTTGCGGTAATAAGTCGATATCCCTTTTCTGATGTGCTAACTGATATCCCTGATTTCGATGATCCTCAACGACGTATTTTGGCTGTTACTGTTGCGGGTATTCGGCTGATCAATTTATATGTTCCCAATGGGTCGGAACTCACTTCGGATAAATATCAATACAAGCTGAATTGGTTACAAAAGGTTACAGCATTTATTCAACTACAAATGAGTGTTTTCCCCCATGTGGCTGTAGTAGGTGATTTTAATATCGCTCCTGAAGATCGCGACGTTCATGATCCTGCTGAATGGGTCGGTTCTGTATTGGTCAGTCCTGCTGAACGAGAAGCATTTACACAATTATTACAACTTGGATTGCATGACAGTTTTAGAAATTTTATTCAAGATGAGCAGGTATTCAGTTGGTGGGATTATCGTGCAGCTGCATTCAGGCGTAATCGAGGTTTGCGTATTGATCATATTTTATTGAGTCAAACACTGAATGGATTATGTAGGCAATCCGTTATTGATAAAGAACCACGCAAAGTAGAAAGACCTTCTGATCATGCACCTGTTTGGGTTGAACTGGATTTTAATGTAAGTTCATAATTTGAGCTGAAGCGAGCGGAGTCTGAAGAATAAATGCATTGACTTTGATACTCCGCTTCGCTTCTACACGCTCGTTTGGTAGTGCTTTTTTATTTATTTTGTAACGTTTCAAATAAAAACCAAATTCGTCGTTCTGTCTCATCAATATAAACTTCCAAGATGCTGGTTGTGGCAAAATCATCTCTCTTGCTACACACTTCATGAACTTTTCTCATATTTTTTAAAAAACTTTTGTTATCTTCCAGAAGATTATGCAGCATATCATCTGCTGATAAGGTTTCATTAACGTCTTGAAGTGTTTGCAATTCTTTGATCTGCCCAATCGAATGAATTGTTTTTTCCCCGAGTTTGCGTACACGCTCTGCTAAAACATCTATCATTGCAAAAATTTGGTCGCTTTGTTCATCTAATAAAAGATGATAATCACGATAATGAGGGCCTGTCATATGCCAATGGAAATTCTTGGTTTTAACGAATAAGGCAAATGTATCAGCCAAGAGAGGGTTAACAGCCTCGGCTATTTTACGACGATCTTTTATATCAAGGTCATTAGGTGTTTCAAGCCTATAAAGTGCCAGTTTTTTCATTTTAACTCCTGTTAAATTAATTTGTTTTTATAAGCGTAGACCAAACATTGTCAATTTGTTACAAATTGATAGAAATTATTCCTATTAAAACACCAAGAAATATGGAATAGTTGTTTATCATGAGAATTCTGTAAGAAGTATTTATTCGCTATGTGTATTTTTGGTCTAATAATTATCAAAATGAAGAGCACGTACTCTTATTATGGTTTATATTATTACAGTAAGCTGGCAGAAACATAACAAATTAACCTAAGAATTAAAGCATTCATTTAATTAAATGTTGCTCCTGGTCACATAATCTTGCGTACCATTCATGATGAATATATGTTTTGAGTTCTCTTAAAGGGATGATAACATCTATTCTGCTTAATATAAAAAATTGCTTTACAGAAATTTTTCTGCTATTGTCTTGCGTCATTTGTATCGGGTATGGTGCTTGGCATTGGGTTCAGGTGGCGATACTCATTTAAAACTAAGAGAGTAGTATTATGAAGGCATCAATTCATCCAGATTATAAAGTAGTTAAGGTAACATGCAGCTGTGGCGAGGAATTTGAAACCCGTTCAACATTATGTAAAGATTTGAACATTGAAGTGTGCTCACAATGTCATCCTTTTTATACTGGTAAGCAAAAATTGGTGGATACTGGGGGTCGTGTCCAGAAGTTCCGCGATCGTTATAGCCAGCGTTCTAATCAAGCTGCTAAAGAAGAAAAGAAATAAGGGCGCGTTATCTTTGCGCCTTTTTATTATACTTCACTCGAAATATAACTTATTGACAGATTGTTCCTGCAATGCTAACTTGCGTTGCTTATAGGTTCTTGACGTCCAATTCTTGTTCCAATCTCATCATTTCATGGCTGTTTCTCTTAATCACTGCAAGAGTATATAGCCAAAGTTTGTGTGCCTATGGCACTTTGGATAAGAATGAATTGGGCAATGGATAGTAGGATTTTAAGCCTTACTTAGGTTTTGTTTTCACTTGAAAGAGAGTAAGTACTTTGGATAATGAAGTTTTAAAGCAATGTGCATTAGATTATCACGAGTTTCCAACTCCTGGAAAACTCGGTGTTCATGTTACCAAATCAACTGACTCTCAGAGTGATTTGTCGTTGGCTTATACACCTGGTGTTGCTGCGCCTGTAATTGCCATAGCAGAGAACCCTGAAGACGCCTATCGTTACACGAATAAAGGAAATTTAGTCGCTGTTATGACTAATGGTACTGCAGTATTAGGTTTAGGAGATCTTGGACCTCTTGCCAGTAAGCCAGTAATGGAAGGGAAGGCAGTTTTATTTAAGCGTTTTGCTGGCATTGATGTATTTGATATAGAAATTGATGCTCATGATTCGCAAGCATTTATTTCTACAGCAAAACGTATTGCTCCCACGTTTGGGGGAATTAATCTGGAGGATCTTAAGGCTCCGGAGTGTTTTGAAATTGAGCAAGCTTTAATTGAGCAATTGAACATTCCTGTATTCCATGATGATCAGCATGGTACTGCAATAGTTGTTGCAGCAGCTTTGCTTAATGCCCTTGAACTACAACAAAAAAAATTATCTGAAGCAAAAATCGTGTGTATTGGAGCAGGAGCAGCAGGAATTGCTTCCATGCGATTGCTTGTCGCTTTAGGTGCTCATAAAGAAAATATGTTACTTTTGGATACCAAAGGGGTTATCCATTCTGGACGAGCTGATTTAAATGCATATAAATTTGCTTTTGCTCGTACTACTGAATGTCGAACTTTAGCAGATGCTCTCGTTGATGCTGATGTTTTTATTGGGGTTGCCAAGCCAGATTTATTAGATGCCGATTTATTGAAATTAATGGCCCCTAAGCCTGTTATTTTTGCTTTGTCGAATCCTGATCCTGAAATTAGGCCGGAATTAGCTTTTCAAGTACGTGATGATTTGGTCATCGCTACTGGACGTAGTGACTATCCTAATCAAGTCAATAATGTGTTATGTTTTCCTTATATTTTTCGTGGTGCGTTGGATGTACGTGCCAAGTGTATTAATCAATCAATGCAAATTGCTGCGGTTGAAGCAATTCGTCAACTGGTGCATGAGCCCGTCCCCCAGGTAGTGAAGGATAATTACCCAGGTGTTACGTATTGGGATTTTGGTCCTAACTATATTATTCCCAAGCCTATAGATCCTCGTTTAAGAGAACGAGTTCCTGCTGCTGTAGCTCAGGCTGCAATAGCAAGCGGCGCAAATCAAGTAAGTAGTAATTTAGAATAAAAGTAGCATCCTGAATGCAGGCCTCAAGGTGTAGCAGTATGCCGTATGAGATGTATCGGGTTGCGCTCAGGATAATAGGTGAATTATACAGCCAAGGGTGCTTTTAACTGTTGAAATAACAGTGCGTGCCTTTGCTTAACCAAATAGTTAAGGAGATTACTTTGCTTTCTGAAAACCGGAGAAATTACGCATTAATTGGATGGCTTATTTGTGGTCTTGGGGCCGTGTTTTACAGTTACGAATATTTGCTTCGAATCGCGCCTAGTGTAATGGAAACTGCTCTGCGTGAGCATTTTAATTTGTCAGCCACAGGTTTTGGGCATATTTCATCTATATATTATTATGCATATGTTCCCATGCAATTACCTGTAGGGATTATGATGGATCGGTATGGTCCGCGAAGATTATTAACTTTTGCCTGTTTGATTTGCGTCATTGGAACTTTTTTATTTACCAGTACAACCTCTTTTTGGGTTGCGGCTTCAGGACGATTTTTAGTTGGATTAGGCTCTGCATTTGCGTTTGTGGGGGTATTAAAGCTTGCTACAATCTGGTTGCCTGAAAATAAGCTCGCTATGGTTTCTGGTATCACTTCAGCTTTAGGAACAGTAGGTGCCATGCTAGGCGATAATCTTTTAGAGATCTTTGTTACCCAAATAGGGTGGATTAAAACCTTAAATATGACTGCCTTTTTTGGGATTGTATTAACCTTTGTATTATGGTTAGGGATTCACGATAAAAAAGGACGATACAGACAAAGCGGTACGGTTTCTAATTTTAGAACAGGTCTAATTGATTTAAATATAATAATCAGTAATAGACAAATATGGATTAATGGATTGTACGGCTGTATGGTTTATCTTCCTACAACTGTTTTTGCTGAATTATGGGGAATTCCCTATTTAAGAAATGCTCATGGCCTATCAGCACATGCTGCAGGCTTAGCGAATTCATTACTTTTCTTAGGTTTTACTGTAGGTGCTCCGCTGATGGGGTATTTTTCTGACAGAATAGCGCGCAGAAAGCTGCCTATGTTTTTAGGTGCTAGTGTTGCCACCGTACTTATGTTGGTTATTCTGTATTTCCCTGGTTTGACTGAAACTAATGTACAGATACTTATGTTTTTTCTAGGATTATTTTATAGTGCGCAAGCAATTGTATTTGCTGTTGGAAGGGAGTTGAGTCCTGGTGAGGCTGCAGGTACAGCTATGGCGTTTACCAACATGATCGTCATGTTAGGCGGTATGTTGCTGCAGCCTTTAGTAGGGCATTTATTAGATTTCAGTTATTCCTTACGTAGTGGTGCTTCACTTTCTTCAGTATTGGTTGTAGAAAATGTTAATAAATTATACAACATGACTGATTACCGCATTGCCCTGGCTTTTATACCGATCAGTATGTTTATTGCAGCTTTATTAACGTTCTTTTTAAAGGAAACTCACGCTCATGCGCCTAAATGATACTGTTTCAAGAAAACAATTGTTTTTTGGCATGTTTATATGCTTTGTTGGGGCAATTTTTTATTGCTATGAATTTATCTTACGCATTATTCCTGGGGTTTTACAGACCGAACTAAGTATCGCGTTGGGGCATATTTCAGCGACCACTTTTGGCCAAATATCTGCCTTATATTATTTTGCGTATTCACCCATGCAAATGCCTGTAGGAATGCTCATGGATCGATTTGGTCCCCGACGGCTTTTAACGTTTGCATGTATATGTTGTACTGTTGGTTCTTGGATGTTTACCCTGACTTCATCCATGTTTTTGGTGGGAGCAGGGCGCTTTTTAGTGGGTTTTGGCTCTTCCTTTGCTTTTGTTGGTGTATTGTCCCTTGCGTTGCATTGGTTGCCCAGACGTTATTTTTCTTTAGTCGCGGGTCTCATGACTACATTAGGAATGCTAGGGTTAGTCTATGGTGAAGTGAAGATTACTGAATGGTCTGAGAGCATCGGTTGGGAGCATGTATTATTCTTCATAGCCATTGTAGGTTCGGGATTGAGTGTATTGATATTTCTTGTGGTTCGTGATGGACCTGAAGGACATCAGTCAAATAAGCATCCTTTACCCGAATTCTTTAGAAATGTCCTTAAAGTGTTAATGGCTCCAGAAGTTTGGGTCATTGGTTTTGTTGGAGCCTGTTTATACACATCGTTGTCTGTATTTGGTGAGTTGTGGGGAAAAACGTATTTGGAGCAAGCACACAATTTAACTAAAGTTGAGGCTGCCAGAACTGTCTCTGCAGTTTTTTTGGGTTGGGCAGTTGGTGCTCCTATTGCCGGATATTTATCGGATCATACCGGAAGGCGTTTGCTGCCTTTGGTTTTAGGTGCCATTTTAGCCTTGATTTGTATTAGCATCGTATTGTATTGGCCTGGCCTATCCTATGCTAGTTTGAATGTCCTATTGTTTTTGTATGGTGTGTTTAGTGCAACAGAAATTATCGTATTTATTATGGCTAAAGAATGCAGTGGTGCCCAATTATCAGGTACGGTATTTGCAGCAACGAACATGATAGTAACCCTTGGTGGTGTTATTTTTCAACCGCTGGTTGGTAAGTTACTGGATACTTTTGGTGATAGTGGCATTGTAGAAGGAGAGCATATCTATACCATAGTAGATTATCAGGTTGCTTTATCGATATTACCACTTTCATTATTACTCGTTACTATTCTTGCTTTCTTTATCAAAGATCATGATCATAAAGATCATCCAATTAGTTAATATAACAAGCTTGGGTGAAGCGTTGCGAAACCCGGGTTTAATTATCCAGAATATGGAATTCCTCCTAAGTGCTCAGCCCCTATCAGGGAACGGCCGTATTTGGTGCATCTTGCGAGAAAATTTTCCCAATCAATGCGCACATACAGATGTATGCTGCGCTTTTACGGTTTCGCTGCGAATTAATTAAATATTGCAATTAATTCTTTTACCGGCCGGCGTAGCGAGCCCTGACAATTAATAAAACGCGATACTGGAAAACTTTTAATTTCTGCTTTTCTATAGTGGTAGCGAGTAAATTCAGTATCATGATTGGAAAGAATAACTGGAATACCCTTAGCTGCTGTTTCTTTAGCTAACTCCGTTAACTCAATTTGATCTTCTGTTGTAAACAGTTTTTTGGTGTAGGGTAGATGGTGTGATTTCTCTGAAAGAAGTACATAGGGGGGATCACAATAAATTACGTCGCCCCGCTCCGCGTATTCAAACGTTTTTCTGAAATCATTATGGATGAATTCTGTCTGTTGGCTTTTCAAATGAAAAAGTTGCATTTCTTTATGTGGAAAATATGGTTTGCTGTAAAGTCCAAAAGGAACGTTATAAATTCCTTTGGAGTTATATCGACATAATCCATTATAACCGTGACGATTTAGGTAAAGAAAAAGTGCAGATTTTTCTGCTGAATGAGGCGACATATTAAAATCAGATCGGAGTTGATAATATTTTTCTTTACGGTTGAATTCTGGGCTAAAATAAGTTTCGCAATGCTTAATGAATGCGTCTCCATTTCGTTGTAATGTAGTAAAAAGGTAGACTAAATCAAAATTACTTTCAGCCAACAGATAGGAAGAATAATTCGTATTCATAAAAACGACACCTGAGCCAGCAAAAGGCTCAATGAGACGTTTACCCGGAGGAAGAAAGGGAATAATCTTTTCCAGACAGTTGTATTTACTACCTGCCCATTTAAGAAAAGGTCTTATTTTAACCATAGGTTTTACCACGATTTATTCAGAAAGAAGTATTGCTTATTTTTAAGAAAAAAAACAGAATTTTTATTGCAAAAATTTACAACTATCTCAGTATGGCCTTTTTCTCATGTGTAGATGGCTCAAAAAAATGGGTATTGTTTCACAATAATTGTTAAGGCACATCTCTACTATCTTGGCCAAACTGCCCTGATTTCCTTGTGATCCGATGATGCTGACATACTCTATATATGCCGCGCTTCGGCTCTCGAAAATCAAGCCATTTGGACTTAAGCTGGCGAAATGCATAATGGGCCTAGCCTTCCCAAATTACAGGAAATAAAGGGTGGTCCATTGGGGCTCCTTTGGGAAGCTGTTCGCTCAATCCAGGGAAATCGGGTGAGGTTACCCATTTCCGTGGTGCATGAGTGATGTCGTCACCAAGAAAACGCACAGAGAATACTCTTCGTCGTTGATTGCAACGTACTCCACTTGCAGAATGAAGGGTGAGCATATGAAAACAAACTACGTCACCAGGAGTTATTTCCCAGCCAATAATGGGGTAATCTTCACGTTTTGAGTCAATATCTGGAAGATCAGCAAGGCTTCCTTCTGGAAACCATTTTGCTTGGTTATCCATAAAAGAACGAGGCATGAGCCATGGTCCCAAATGAGAACCTGCGATAAACTCCAAGGTGGATGCACGAGGTACTGGATCAACAGGTATCCATAAACTGCAATTTTGTATTCCTTCAATATTGTAATAGGGCTGATCCTGATGCCATGGGGTTCGCTGCCGCGTACCTGGTTCTTTAACCAGAAGGTGATCATGATACAGTCTTGTTTTTTTACTCTCCATGAGTTTACCAGCAATGAGACTAACTGGTGATTCAAAAATAAATTGTTGATAATGAGGATTCGTTTGCCAGGTGCAAAAATCTTCAATGAATTGTCCCGGATCATCATTTTTACTTGCAATTTTAACGCTAGGGCTGGGGGAGCTCAGGTTGAGCTCAATGCCTGTTCGAAGTAGTTCTATTTCTATAGGACTCAGAATTTGATGAATACAAACAGCGCCATCTTTTTTATAAGCATCAATTTGTGCTTGAGTAACAGCTGCCTCAACACGCTGAATAATCTGCTCTGAAAGAGAATAGTTTTTCATCTTTGGTGAAACAATGAGTCGTTTTCATTGATGTTACTAAAACTCAAGATAAAGAGCCATTTCTTAAATATGAGAATAATATTACGATAAGTTCTTAATTTTAAAAAAATCATGAGCGCTATTAAAAGTTATGCTATTTTACAGCTTTGCCATAAAAAAGGATTTACAGGTGCATGAGTTGAAATTAAAACCCAGTGAGCGAAAAATTATTTTTCTTGCTTCTTTGGGTGGTGCATTGGAGTTTTATGATTTTGTAATTTACGTTATTTTTGCACCAATAATCAGTCAGATTTTTTTTCCCGAAACCGACAAATTGGCCTCGTTGATGAGTGTATATGCCGTTTTCGCTATTGGCTATTTGATTCGTCCATTAGGAGGTATCGCTTTTAGTCATTTTGGAGATAAATACGGTCGTAAAAAAACGTTTATTTTTTCGGTGCTCTTGATGGCGGTTCCAACGGTTCTTATTGGAGTGTTACCCACATACCAACACATAGGGATTTTTTCGAGTATTCTTTTGATTTTTTTGAGGTTATTGCAAGGATTATCAATTGGCGGTGAAATTCCAGGAGCATTAACCTTTACTTGCGAACACGTAAATCCGCGCTCCAGGGCACTTGCTTGTGGTGTTATTTTTTCTTGTCTTAATTTAGGTATTTTTCTGGGGGCAATGATTAGTTTAATTCTAACGAGTCAACTTTCAAATGCACAATTATTGAGTTTTGGTTGGCGTATTCCCTTTATACTTGGTGGATTACTTGGAATATTCAGTTTCTATATTCGTAAACAATTGGCTGAGAGCCCCTTATTTCTTGCATTTAAAAATTCAACAGAAAATACGCGAATGCCTTTTGTCGAAGCAATTACTTTGCACTGGCGAAAAATTTTACAAGGTGTTGGTTTAACGTGCTTGGGCTCAGTAATGATTAATTTATTATTTTTATATATGCCTACATATCTTTCAACGATCCTTGCTTATCCGAAACAACAAGCGACCTTATTCAATACGATTAATTTGGGTTTTTATTCCTTGTTACTTATATTTTTTTGCTGGTGTGCTGATCGTTTGGGTCGTAAATTGGTGCTTTTAATTGGAGCATTTGGTTTTATTTTATTAAGCTATATTTTATTTGTTACTTTATCCAGACAAACGACTTCATCGCTGATTGCAGCCTTATTTATTTTTGCGATTTTGAGCAGCGCCATCATGGTTTATCCCAGCTTGCTGGTTGAACTATTCCCAGTCTCTATTCGTTACACTGGAATTGCTATTTCTTATAATCTCGCATTTGCTTTTTTCGGAGGTTTAACTCCATTTATTGCTACTTATTTAATTGAGGCACTAAACAACAACCTTGCTCCCAGCTTTTATCTAACACTGAGTGCAATTCTTTGTTTTGTCGCAGTATTAACTATTAAAAGACTCTATGTGGAAACGGAGGTTTCATCATGAATTCGGGAGTAAAAGCCGTTGTCTTTCTTATTTTATCTTTGCTGTTTTCATTAGTACATGCTGCGAGACCTTTTATTATTGATACTGATGTAGGAGTTGATGATGAATTGGCGATTCTCTATTTGTTAGCACAAAAAGACATTGATATTAAAGCGATAACCGTAGTGGGTACCGGTGAATCTCATTGTCCATCTGGATTAAGAAATGTTGCTGGATTATTGGCTTTAATGCATCATGAAAAAATTCCATTAGCCTGCGGACGTGATACACCGATGGCTGGAACACATCAATTCCCTGACTGGTTACGTAAAACCGCGGATAATTTAGCAGGCGCCGCCGATTTGTTACCTAAAGTTGCGAGGTCCTCTTCACAGACTGCATTACAGTTACTGGAGTCTACTTTAAAGAATGCGAAAGAGCCTGTTGAGATTTTAGCTATTGGTCCATTAACAAATCTTGGTGAACTTGTAGTCCGGATACCAGAGATAAAAAGCAAAATTAAAATGATTTATGTTATGGGTGGAGCAGTGGATAGTGCTGGAAATTTGGTTGAAGTGGATCATTCAATTCAAAATACTACTGCAGAATGGAATATCTATGTTGATCCTTATGCTGCAGACAAGGTATTTCGTTCAGAAATTCCTATCACTCTGGTAGGCCTGGATGTAACCAATCAGGTTCCTGTGACAAAAGATTTTTATCTTAAATTGAAACAAAATCAAAATAATCTAGCTAATCAATTTTTCTATGAACTTTTTCATCGCAATGAGGCCGAAATATTTGATCATAAGTGGTATTTTTGGGATGTGCTTTCTGCAGTCGTGGCACATGATAATTCAATTGTTAAATCCACGAATAAAAAATTACGTGTTGTATTAAGTCCAGAAAAACAATCGGGTACTACAGTGGTTGATGAAAAGGGTAACATGGTACGCGTGTGTACCGCGGTGAACCAGGGACGATTTGAAAACATTTTAATGGATGCTTTAAAGAAAACTTCTTGATTGAACTCTATTGGTAGAGCGGGATCCCACCGCGGATCCCGGTTTACATGAATTGGCATAGAATTCCCGGTTCTGCTGCGTGCGCCTGAATCTTCTACACATCGCTGAAAACCAGTTCTGCCTATTCCGACGTCCCGCGGACAAAGCCGCGGGGCATAGGCAGGGATGTGCTCAAGAGACAGTGCATGCACCCAGGTTATATTATATTTAATTGGGAAGGGAACGTTTTTCTTCAAAAAACGCTACTTTACCTGTCTTGATATCATGTAGGCCTGCCACAATCCCTATTTGTTTTTTACTAATTAAATCTTTGAGTATTGGGCTTCTTTCTTGTATTTCTCTGACAATTCTTAAGGCGTTGGCTTTAGCGATGGCATCAATTAGTTTAGGATCAGTACAATTTTTTGTTCCTTGCCCTTGCATACTTGTTTGCACAACGGGTTTAATTTTGTCTAAAACATCAGTTAAATGTCCGAGTTGGGCACCTTCACACGCACCTGCTACAGCACCGCATGAAGTATGTGCCAAGACTACAATAAGACGAGATCCAACTACTTTAGCTGCAAATTCCATACTACCCAAAATATCTTCATTGAGTACATTGCCAGCTACACGTAAGGTAAATAAATCAGCTAAACCTTGATCAAAAAAGAATTCAGGAACACTCCGTGAATCCATACAGTTGAGAACCACTGCAAATGGATATTGCCCATAAGAAGATTGATACGCTTGTTTTAAATAATCTCTGGATATTTGGGTATGGTTTAAAAAGCGCTGGTTTCCCTCTTTCAGGCGCTGTAGCGCTTGTTTTGGGGTCATTTTTTGTTGCTTTGCTTGAGTTAATGTTTTGCCCAAAATTGGCATCTCTGTCGCAGATGAACTTGCAAAGCCAGTAAATGCGTAGGTAAAACCCAATATTAACGTCAAAATTTTTATTAGATGCTGCATTATGATGCTCCGTTTCAATTAGAAATCATTCCTTTTTATTGATAATAACTTAATCTTACAATTCATACACTATTCTCTTGAATTTTAATAAAACGCCTCTATTTATAAATATGTAGAACACTATTTAGGAGAGGGTTATGAGTATCATAAGACGTGATTATTTTCCTGTATACAATGAACTTGGTTCCTTTTTAGAGAATTTTTTCAGGGGACAACAAGCAGATTCTTCTATAGTAGACACAAGTACATGGACGACTCCCGTAGATATTAAAGAAGAAAAAGAGCGCTTTTTAGTACTTGCAGATATTCCTGGTGTGAATAAAGAAGACATCCAAATATCCTTGGAACATAATATTTTAACGCTTCGTGGCGAGCGTCATTTCGAGAAAACAGAAAACAAAAATGGCTATACTCGTATGGAACGTTCCCAAGGTCAGTTTTATCGTCGCTTTAGCTTACCGCAAACTGCTGACGATACAAAAATAAGCGCTAAATACAAACAAGGGGTATTGGAAATTTCGATTCCTAAAAAGGAAATGGCAGTTGAGAAAAAAATTGATATTACAGTAGAAGAGTAATAGCTTGTAGCCCGGGTGAAGGCGTAAGCCGAAACCCGGGAATCATAATTTATATGGTACTTTTTTCAGCCAGTTCATCACATTTCTAAAGAGAATAGATAGTTTTTTATAAAGCTCTGCGCTTTATGCCTGAGTGCTCCCTATAAAATTATAAGATTTCAGTCAAGTGAGAACTCTGTCATCCCTGAGCAGAGATGGCAATGGAGAACACCCAGATATAAAGTGCGGTAGAGTAGAAAAATTGGTGTGAAGAGCTCACTGCCACTGGAGCTCACGAACATGCCGTGGGACATGCAAGGTAAGATCAAAAATCCTTTAGCTTAATGGCAGTGCAAGCCAATCTTTCCAAGATTGGGGTTAAGAAGCACTTTTCTCGGGGTTCAATGAAAAAATGCGAAGACGATGATGATCTGGATCAAGTGCTACGAAGGTATAGCCAAAATCCATCATCGTCGGGGGCTGAGCAACCTGGATCCCCTGTTGTTGCCAGAGCGTATAAAGTTCGTCAATCACATGATCATCTTGCACTTGCAATGAAAGCTCTCCTCCACCACCAAGTGTTGTTGCCCGAGGTTCAACAGAGTGCTTTGACCATAGACCAAAACGCATCCCTGATTTTAATAAAAACATGACAAAAGTAGGCGATGATTCAATAGGTTGGCTCTTGAGTAACTGCTCATAAAATGATGCACTAATCAGGGGAGCATCAACATAAAAAATGATTAAATTGGGATCAAGATACATAAAGAACTCCTTTTAATTTAATGGAGGTTTGAGTTTAAAAGATCATGCTGACAGCTTTTGTCAGTAGTGTTTACTTCTGAATCTACAAAGATATATGGATAACACGAATGATTGGTGTTTTAATATCGTCAAAGTTGTCCTGCCCAATAAGCAAGGCAGGAATATTTAAAAGGAAGTTGATCATGAATAAGTTCTATGTAGATCCCGATATAGCAAAAGCCTCTACTTTACCTGCATATTTTTATACGTCTTTGGAGTGTTTCGAACAAGCAAAAGAAAAAATATTTGCCAGAACGTGGCAGTTTTGTTGCAGTGCAGAAAGCTTGCGATTGGATGGGCAATTGGTACCTTTTACGTTATTGCCAGGATTGTTGGATGAACCTTTATTATTTGTTCATGATGAGCAAAACCGCTTTCGTTGTCTGAGTAATGTATGCACCCATAGGGGTAATATTTTGATTGAGGCACCGTGTTCTGCTGAGAAAATTAAGTGCTCCTATCATGGGCGTCGATTCAATCTTTGTGGCGAATTCCTGCATATGCCTGAATTTGAAAAGACCTGCAATTTCCCAACTGCAAAAGATAATTTACCGCAAATTCCATTTGATTGTCTTGAGCCATTTCTTTTCGCTTCATTAGCGCCTCAAGTGTCTTTTAAGGACGTGTTTGCTGATATTAAAGAACGCCTTTTCTGGTTGCCCATGGAAAAAATGCGTCTTGATCTGAATCGCTCACGCGACTATTTAGTTAAAGCACATTGGGCGTTGTATTGCGAAAATTATCTTGAAGCATTGCACATCCCTTTTGTCCATCATTCATTAAGAAAAGTGATTGATTGCACCACCTATACCACAGAGCTTTATCGTTATTGTAATTTGCAATTGGCTCTAGCCAGCCATGGGGAAGAGAGTTTTGTTTTACCTAAAGATTCGCCTGACTATGGTAAACAAGTCGCCGCTTATTATTATTGGATTTTTCCAAACACAATGCTTAATTTTTATCCGTGGGGATGCTCTGTCAATGTAGTGAAGCCATTAGGGCCTGAATTAACTAAAGTTTCATTTTTAACTTATGTTCTTGATGAAACCAAGTTAGGTAAAGGAGCAGGTGGTGATTTGGATAAAGTAGAACGTGAAGATGAAGCAGTTGTTGAGTCAGTCCAGCGGGGAATTCGTTCTCGTTTTTATGAAACAGGTCGTTTTTCTCCCACGAAAGAACAGGGAACTCATCATTTTCAACGGTTGCTTTGCGAATTTCTTAATGATTAATCGAATAAAGAATAGTAAGTAAAGATGATTCTTTAACTTAATGGTAGTGTGAGCGCTTACCCTTTTCCCAAATTCAAGGATTGAATGATGCATGATTTAGCTCAAGAGCCCTCGCTGCAACGCAAGCTTAATGCGCGTATATTGGGAATGATCACATTGGGTGGTTCTATTGGAACAGGCATTTTCTTAGCAAGTGGGAATGCTTTATCCATGGCGGGCCCTGGTGGTACATTGCTTGCCTACTTGATCATGGGGATCATGGTCTATTTTTTGATGGCGGGTCTTGGTGAAATGGCTGCATTCATGCCAACAAGTGGATCATTTTATGTTTATGCTGCTCGTTTTTTTGATCCCTCTTTAGGATACGCTTTAGGATGGAATTATTGGTATAGTTGCGCCATTTATATTGCTTCAGAAATCTCGGCCTCTGCATTAATGATGCATTTTTGGTTTCCTGAGAGTTCATCATTTCTTTGGTGTTCGGTTTTTCTCTTTCTGATCATAGGTTTTAATGCGATATCAACTAAAGCATTTGGCGAAGTAGAATATTGGCTTTCATTTATTAAAATCACAGTCATTGTTCTCTTTATTGTGACTGGATCTTTTCTGGTTTTCGGTTTCACAGATTATAAAGCAGGGGGATTTCAAAATTGGCGTATTGGCGATGCACCATTTCATAGTGGATGGATGGGTGTTCTTGCTGCTTTTGTTGCAGCAGGTTTTTCTTTTCAAGGTACGGAGTTAATCGGCGTTGCTGCAGGAGAGAGTGTTTATCCTGATAAAACAATTCCCAAAGCAATAAAAATGGTTTTTTGGCGAATTTTAATATTCTTCATTTTATCACTTTTTATTATCAGTCTTTTAATACCTTATACTTCATCACAATTAATCAGCTCTGATGTAGTAATGAGTCCTTTTACCTTGGTGTTTCAACAATATGATAAAGCTTTTGCTGCAATGATTATGAATGCGGTGATTCTTGTTGCAATCGTATCAACCGCAAATTCAAGTATGTATGTTGGCAGCAGAATGCTTTGGCATCTTGCCAAGGAAGGTCATGTTCCTCAAATTTTTTCTGTGGTTAATCAAAGAGGAATACCAATCTATGCTTTAGCCTTAACAAGTGTTGTTGCGATGATGGCTTTTTTATCTTCCATTTTTGGTAATGGTACCGTTTATTTTTGGTTACTCAATGCAACAAGCCTTTCCGGATTTATTGCTTGGATGGGAATAGCAATGAGCCATTATCGCTTTCGCAAAGCCTATTTGTGTCAAGGAAAAGACCCAGCTCAACTTCCTTATTTAGCTAGGGGATATCCTTTTGGTCCTTTATTTGCTTTTGGTGTGTGCATGATTGTGATTAGCGGTCAGAATTATTCTGCTCTAATGGCAACCCCAAAAGATTGGTATGGGTTGCTTATTTCTTATATTGGCGTACCACTGTTTTTAATGATTTGGATCGGACATAAGTGGATAAAAAAGACCAAAATTATCCCTTTGCATGAATGTAAGTTTGACTGTGAATAAGTAGGATCCATCTACATTTCTATTGTCTTGACCAAAATTGTTTGGGATTTTCTGTGGCGCAACGGTAAGCCTTGGGATGCATGTTTATAAAGGCGCACACCACGCCACACTACATCTAGTCCGCATTACCTGTGGTACGTAACAGAACTTGATTTGTGATAACGATAATTATTGTTTCATTTAATGGAATAATGCATTAAAAATAACAAATCGTTGGTATATTTATAGTAATAATGATTTATTCCAAAGAAGAGTTTTTATGCCATATAAAATACCAAACATCGTCATTGTAGGCGGTGGTTCAGGAGGAATGGAGTTGGCTGCATTGCTTGGCAATAAATATGGAAAAAGAGGCAAAGCTGCCATCACTCTGGTTGATTGTACGTCTACCCATATTTGGAAACCGCTGTTACATGAGGTTGCAGCAGGGAGTTTCTTTACAAATGAAAATGAAATTGACTACCTTGCCTATGCTGCCACGCATCATTTTCACTTTGTTTTAGGGGCACTTGAAGGTTTAGACCGGAGTAAAAAAGAAATCTATTTATCTCCATTTTACAGTCACGAACAAGAGGTTCTCCCAAAGAGAGCCCTTTCATTTGATATTTTAATTATTGCCGTGGGCAGTGTTGCTAATGATTTTAGTATCCCAGGAGTGCGTGAACATTGTTTATTTTTAGATAACATTCACCAAGCAGTCTATTTTCATCGCGAATTATTAAATCATTTCATGCGACTTTCCCAGCAACCCCAACAAAGCCAATTTAATGTGGTCATCGTAGGTGGTGGTGCTACTGGGATTGAATTAATCGCAGAATTGAATCATGCAATCCACGAAATTATAAATTATGGAATTGGCATTCAATCCGAAATTATTTCTTTTACTCTAATCGAGGCTGCAAGCAGGTTGTTGACTGCACTTCCAAAAGAGCTTTCCGAAAAAGTGTTTACTGAATTAACACGTATGGGTGTAACAATTTGTGTTAACGAACAAGTGAATGAAGTGACAGAAAAAGGCTTACATACTAAATCAACACAATTTATTCCTGCAGATCTTATTGTTTGGACTGCTGGTATTAAGGCCCCAGATTTTTTGCGTCATTTGGATGGTTTGGAGGTTAATCAAATCAACCAGTTACTAGTCAAGCAAACATTACAAACAACCCTGGATGATTCGATTTTTGCCTTAGGTGATTGTGCGAGCTGCCCACAAACCAATTCAGACAAAACTGTGCCGCCGCGCGCGCAGGCGGCACATCAGCAAGCCCGTTTTCTGTATAAAAATTTGAATAACTATTTAGAAGGTAAACCTTTACCTCTTTATCATTATCGCGACCATGGCTCCTTGGTTACATTAAGTCATCATGTAGTGGGTAACTTGATGGGTAAAATTACTAAGAATTTAATGATCGAAGGAAAACTAGCGCGTTTATTTTATTTATCTTTATACAAACAACATCAAATTTCTTTATATGGTTGGTGGCGGGTTTGTTTGCTCACTTTATCGAATTTGTTAAGTCGCAGAGTAAAGCCCAGACTTAAACTCCACTAAAGACGAGATAAAAGCTATATCTTGGGGTTATCCAGTGTATCCTTTCTTTGTTTCATGCAAAAAAATGGTATAAAGTAAAATCGAAAAATTATAAGGCAGGAAGCAATAATGTGGGATCAGAATAAAAAAAAATATTTAAAACGTCTGTCCAAGATTAAACCTTATCTTAGGAACGATAAATTTGTTGAGGCAAATGACATAATAACAGTACTTTCACATCTCATTCACTCGGGTGATCGAGTATGTATTGAAGGAGATAATCAAAAGCAGGCCAATTTTTTAGCTGCCGCTATGACTCAATTAAATCCTGCTAAAATAAATCACTTACATATGATTCAATCCGCTATTGCGTTACCAGAACATCTTGATGTGTTTGAAAAAGGGATTGCAAGCCGAATTGATTTTGCCTATTCAGGCCCACAATCGACTCGTCTTGCTGATATGGTAAAAAATAAAAAGATCGAGATAGGTAATATTCATACTTATAATGAACTTTTTGGACGCTTGGTCGCCGATTTGACCCCAAATGTTTGTTTGTTGATGGCAGATAAAGCAGACAGGGAGGGAAATTTATTTACCGGAGCAAATACAGAAGATACTCCCGCTATTATCGAAGCGACCAATTTTAAAGATGGTGTGGTTGTTGTACAAGTCAATGAGGTAGTGGATCGCTTACCGCGAATTGATATTCCAGCAGATTGGGTTGATATCATTGTTCAAGGTTCGGAAGCATCTTATATCGAGCCACTTTTTACCCGTGATCCTGCTCATATTGATGAAGTAAAAATATTAATGGCCATGATGGTGATTAAAGGAATATACGCACCTTATCAAGTGAATATCTTAAATCATGGTGTAGGGTTTAATACATGTGCTATTGAATTGCTGTTGCCTACCTATGCTGAATCATTAGGTCTAAAAGGAAAAATATGCCAACACTGGATTGTTAATCCTGTACCTACCTTAATACCTGCGATTGAAGCAGGATTTGTAAAAACCATTTATCCGTTTGGCGGCGAGGTAGGAATGAATCGTTATGCAGCTTCCCGACCCGATGTTTTTTTTACAGGTAAAGAAGGATGTTTGCGTTCGAATCGTATGTTAGGTCAATTAGCAGGGCATTATGCTTGCGATGTTTTTATCGGCGCAACATTGCAGATGGATCTTGAGGGAAATAGTTCTACAGCTGTTGAGGGACGTATCGCGGGTTTTGGCGGTGCCCCTAACATGGGGTGTGATGCCCCTGGCCGGCGCCACTCTTCTTATGCCTGGTTGAAAGCAGGCCAAGAACGAAGTGAGGCATTGGGATTAAAAATGCCGCGCGGAAGAAAATTAGTGATTCAAATGGTAGAAACGTTCCAAAGTTCAGCACAACCCACATTTGTTGAAAAACTGGATGCCTGGGCTTTGCAAAAATCGATGAATGCTGATTTGCCTGCGGTGATGATTTATGGAGAGGATATAAGTCATGTTGTTACGGAAGAAGGCATTGCCAATCTTCTGATGTGCCGCACTCTTGAGGAGCGTGAACAGGCTATTCGAGGTATTGCAGGATATACCGAAGTTGGAATAAAGCGCGATAGGAAAAAGGTTGAGGAATTGCGTCACCGAGGTGTCATTAAACGCCCTGAAGATTTAGGAATCAAGGTCTCTGATGCAACTCGAGATTTATTGGCAGCTAAGTCAATTCGTGACCTTGTTGATCGTTCAAAGGGCTTATATGAACCGCCTGTAAAATTTAGAAATTGGTAGGTAAAGAATATGGAAAAAATGGAATTTCGTTTTACACTTCCTGGTGAACGTTTACAAGGCAAAAAAACCGTTTGTGGCGTTGTCGGCTCAGGTAATCTGGAAGTCATTATTGAAGAAAACCCCACTTCTGAGACAATTTTTACGATTCAGACTGCAATTGATCATTATAAGCCAGTTTGGAAGATGGTTGTTGGCGATTTTGTAAATCAACACCAACCTGTTGGTTTGCAATTTACCCTCAATGATAATGGAGCAATACCCGCAGTCGTTTTATTGCGTTTAAGCCAGGCATTAGAGGAATTTCAAGGGAACCACAAAATAGGGAATCATTATGAAGAGCTTGATGCACGTGAACGAATCCAGGTTCTTTTTGATAAAGATTCGTTCACTGAGTGGCTTGCTGATGAAAAGCTTTATAGCCCCTATTTAGCTGCTTTAAATTTGCCAGGTGAAGCAGATGATGGCATCGTTATTGGCTCAGCCCTGTTACAAAAGAGCAAAGTACTTGTTGCGGCCCAGCAAAAAGATTTTATGGGAGGGGCAGTGGGTGAAATTCATGGGGCGAAACTTACCGGCTTATTTAAAGCCGCGATTGCCACCCAAGCTAAGGCGGTAATTCTTCTCATTGACAGTGGAGGGGTGCGTTTACATGAAGCCAATGCAGGAGAAATATCCATTTCAGAAACGATTCGTGCTGTTTTTGAAGCAAGGCGCCATGGAGTAACTACAGTAGGTGTTATTTGTGGGAAAAATGGCGCTTTTGGTGGTATGGGGATTATTTCTGCGTGTTTGGATTATCTGGTGATTAATGAAGTAGGGCGTATTGGAGTATCCGGTCCGGAGGTGATTCAGGCAGTCGCTGGTGTTAAAGCATTTAATTCACAAGATAGAGCTCTAGTGTGGCGTGTATATGGAGGAAAAACTCGCTATTTACAGAATATTGCTCAAAGCTATGCGGGTTCGGATGTCGGTACGTTACGCGCTAAACTGATTGTTGCGCTTGATAAGGGCGTTTCTTTGGATCTTAACTCCATAAAGCAAAAGCATGCATTGTTAAAAAAGCGTTTGCAGGAAACCCAGGGGTTCCAAGAAGAGGGTACCTATCTCAAGCAAGTTGCTCCAAAATATGCTGCAACTCTTTTTGATATGGACGAGCGAGAATTTTTGGATGCAGCAAAACATATAAAAAAGAAATCGTAAAAATCGTAGCCCGGGTGCAGTGAAGCGGAACCCGGGTTTAACCGGATTTTGGATTCCCGGGTTCCGCTTCGCTGCACCCAGGCTACGAGGCAAGGTTTAGGATTGTTGTCGTTCCCGCTTGCGGGAACGACAAAAAAACGAAATCAAGGGATACGTACGACTCATGCAGAAGGAATAAGAAAATGGTTGCATTAAAGGATCTTCTCCAACAAATCTTTTCTCAGGAAGTGGAGTTGGCAGAGAATCAATCGGTTGTTTATGGACAAGCAATGCTGAATAATCAATTGATTCATATTCTTGGGGTAAAAGAGTCAACATTCCTAGGCGTAGAACAAGCGTTGATTATGGCTCAGCACGTCATCGACATTCTTGAGAGTCGATCAAAAGAGCCAGTTCTGCTTTTAGTCGATGTTGCTGGACAAGAATTAACAATGCGTGATGAATGGTTGGGCATGCAACAATATTTTGGTCATTTACTTGAATGTTTGGAATGCCTGCGCCAACAGGGAAATATCTTAATATCGCTTGTTTATAACCAAGCATTAGGTGGGGCTTTTATTGCCTATGGTTTGATGGCAGATACAATTTTAGCTTTACCTGATGCAGCATTAGCTGTGATGTGGTTAGAAGGGATTGCCAAAGTAACCAAAATAGAATTAAGCACGCTTCAGGATCTCAGTAAGACATTTCCAGTTTTTGCCCCTGGGGTACAAAATTTTTATGAACTTGGTGGCTTGCATGAGATTGTCAATTCATCTGAACTTGCTGAAAAAATCAATTGGGCGATTCAAAAGAAAAATACTACAGATGATCGGGCACTCTTGGGGAGCAAGCGAGGAGGTAGAAAGCTTGCCTACTCAATTATCAATAAAGTAGCCAATCATTTATGAGTTTACAAAGGCATCATTTAATTTATCTTCAACCGGATGCAGATTTTGCTGTTGCTTCGATTCATGAAAATAAGAAAATGATTGAAGAACAAGTATCCCTCTGGCTTGAAAAAGGCTTGCCTTGTATTTATGCCAAACAATTAATGCACCAGGAAACAATTAATCTGGGATTAACTCTTTTGCATGCCGGGAATAAGCACCGCGTTGGTTTACAGGTTGCCCCATCATTTGTGCAAAAACAAAAGCCGCTTCCTCAACTCCTGGAGATGCAGGATTTTTTTTCTTCTTATTACGGGATAAAAAAGTTAGATACCTTTATTAAGCTGTTGCCAATTTCTGATATTGCTGTTTATGGATCATTTTTGTTTCATTATGTATCAGGATATTCTTTTGTTGATCACGCTTCAGATCTTGATTTACTTATCTCGTACCAAAACTATTCTTTAGTTGATTTAAGTGAATCTATTGCTGCGTTAACAAAAAAATTAAATCGAATTATTGATGGCGAGGTTCGTTTTCCTTGTCTTGGTGATATTCCTATTAAAGAGTTGCTTCATTTATCTGCAAAAAAACTGTTGTGTAAGAGTAGGGACAAGGTTACGTTATTATCAAGAGCAGAACTTTATGAACACTATCCATTGCTGTGAACGAACGCTCGCCAGAATAGCAGTTAGAGCCCTTTATTTTGAAGTCAAAGCGTACCCTAAACCAGGCTTGGTCAGCTTTAAGGATACAGGGGCACATCATGATATGAACGGTGAAACATTTTATCGTAGCTTATTTACCTTACGCCATTATTTTTATCAAATCACAAAAAAAGGATTAGTAAATGATTCTTTTGAGGCGTTAAAACAAGTGGCTATTGAGGCAGAACAGCGCATGCTGGGAAAAACTCAGGGAGTAAATACTCATCGTGGTGCTATTTTTGCTTTGGGTATCGTTTGCGTTTCTGTAATAAGGCTGGCCCAGGAAAAAAAACAATTCACTCCTGAGGATGTTCACCGGCAAATATTGAAAGACTGGCCAAGGTATTTGGTGAACCATCATGGGGATCCAGAAAGTCATGGGGCTATAGTGCGTCAAAGATATAAGGTTGTTGATGCCAAGCAAATGGCAATTCATGGGTATGATTTAATTTTTCAATTACTTCCTGATTTTATTTCACTTTTCATTGAGACCCAATCCCTGGATACCGTCTGTTTGTTTGCGTACTCAGAGCTTTTACTGCATATGGATGATACGAACATTCTTTATAGGAAAGGTAAGTTAGCGCTGGATGATGCAAAACACAAAATAGCAGAGTTATTGGCAGTTCGATGTTTACAAACTCGTCAAAAGAAGGCATTGAAGCTGCATCAACTTTTTTCTGAAGCAGGGGTTAGTCCAGGGGGGGTAGCTGATTTGCTCAGTGTCTTATTATTTTTAGGTCAATTATTCTGTGATCAACTCCGCGATTACCCTGATCTTAAAAAATTTTAGAAAAAACAACTATACTCTAATTATAAGGCATTTCATTTATAAGGTAATTCTTTTTTTTGAATAGGGAGAAAGGATATGGAACCCAGTAATCATTTATCTCAATCTCAATTAGATTTAATACCCATACTTTCTCGTGCAACTATTTTTACAGGCATTGGTCACATTGAACAGAAAATGCTAGCTGATAAATGTGTTATTGAAAATTATAGGCCTGAAGAAATCGTTATCGAACAAGGTGAAATAGGGGACAAGCTTTATATTATTATTCGAGGTTCGGTGCAAGTTTCTATAAAAACACAGTCAATGGGTTGGAAACGCATTAATACTTTGGGGGCTGGTGATGTGTTCGGGGAAATCGCTATTTTACGCAATATTCGCAGAACGGCGCGTATTAGTACCATCACTGCTTGTCAGTTTCTGACGATTAGCGCAAGTGACTTTTTGGCAGTCTATCAATATTTTCCTGCACGTGCGCGCGACAATATTCAGCTGGTTGTTGCTAAACGGTTACAAGAAAGTGGCGCTCATGTGCGTTTGTAAAATACAGCCATTGTTAGGAGCTCCTATTTTCACTGGCCTATTTATTTTTACGACAGGGCAATGTTATTGACATCTCGCTCAAAAACAATGATTGCATGAGTTATCGAACGAAATTGAAATTGCGATTTCCGGAAATAAAATGGAAACGAATTTTATTAATCTTATCTTAGGATTTATTGAAGGGTTTGCCCTAATTATTTCTCCTTGTATTTTGCCTATCTTACCTATTTTTCTAGCAGGGTCACTTACCGGATCCAAAAAACGACCGATGGGGATTATTGTCGGTTTTACTTTGTTTTTTTCCTTATTGGTGTTCTTTTCCCATCAATTAGTACATTACTTAGATGTCGATTTTAATTTAGTTCGGGAGATTGGTTATGTCATTTTACTCCTTTTGGGAGCCATCATGATCTCGAATTATTTAACAGAGCAATTTGGTAAAATAACCCAGGGATTCACTCGAATAAGTACCTTTTTTTCTTCAGTCAACAAACCAGAAGGGGGATTTTGGAATGGACTTTTCTTAGGGGGAATCATTGCAATTATTTGGACTCCTTGTGCTGGGCCAATTTTGGCAGCGATTATCGTACAGACTGCATTACAGGAAACGACACTAATCAGTTTCTTTACTTTGATGGCGTTTGCTCTGGGCGCTGCAATTCCCATGTTTATTATTTCCCTATACGGAAAAAAGTTAATAAATACCTTCTCCTTTTTTAAAACACGCGCCACTCTTTTTCGTAAATTTTTAGGAGGAGTAATTATTGCGAGCGTAGTCTATATGGTTTACTTTGAAGGAGAGGTGGTCTCCTCTTCAGTGGTTCCTCAAACAGGAATTAAAACATCAAATTCACTGATTAATGGCTTATGGTTTACTTATCAAGCACCACCGATACAAGGTGTTGATGCCTGGATTAATTCACCTCCTTTACGCTTGATTGATTTACGTGGAAAAGTGATCTTAATTGATTTTTGGACTTATTCTTGTATCAATTGTTTACGTACCTTACCTTATCTTAATGATTGGCATAAGCGCTATCATGATAAAGGACTCGTCATTATTGGTATCCATACGCCTGAATTTGATTTTGAAAAAAATGTAGATAATGTCAAAGCTGCAGTGAAACGATATGGAATTTTATATCCTGTAGCACTTGATAATCAATTTATGACCTGGAGAAACTATAAGAATCATTATTGGCCTGCTCATTATTTAATTAATAAAAAAGGTGATGTGGTCTATAGACGTTTTGGTGAAGGTGAGTATGAGGTGATGGAGAACAATATTCGCTTTTTGTTGGGGATTAAGGACTTAAGCACTATAAGGTCTTTAAAAGAAAGTTCAGTAAGTATTGCACAAACACCAGAAACTTACTTGGGATATGCGAAGGCCGATTCCTATTACAGTCCCGAACTCATAAAAGATAAAACCACTCGCTATCATTTTTCTGATAAATTATCTGCTAATGCCTGGGGCTTGGACGGATTATGGCAAGTCAATGCGGAGAATATCGTTGCACAAGAAGCAAATGCGGCGATTAAAATACACTTTAATGCACGCAAAGTATATGCTGTTATGGGAAATAGTACTGCTAAACCTATTAAGGTTAAAGTGGTTTTAACTGATGAACAATCAGGAAAAAAGCTGCAGGAAAGTAGCATTTTAGTTGATAAATATTCTCTTTATGAGTTGATTTCGGAAAAGAAATTTATCAGTGGATACCTGCAAATTATGGCGAGTGAGCCTGGAGTGAAAGTATATACTTTTACCTTTGGAAGCTAACGTTTGATTTTAAGGCTTGTTGGTCGGAACTATTTTGGGTTGCTAGTTCATCACAAAGTGTCGTTTCTTTTTTCTTTTCACAAAAGAAAAAAGCCGGATTTGGCCTTGGAGAACTGAATTCTAAAAGTTTTACAGGCTCTTGTTATAATTGCGGAGGAATAGAGCATGTGGACTGACAGTCTTGTTGAAGCAATTCAGAATAGTAGCCTGTTCTTCTTCTGAAAAAGGCTGTATTGGCATAGCATTTCCTTTAAGTAAGTGCGCCTGTAAAGCACTTCGATGTGCTGTTTTTATTTTTTGATAATAGAAAGAACCTTTTTTACTTCAGCAACGATTTTTCCCTCTTCGTCGGTTATAGGGACAATAAATTCTGAGTCAATTTTTTTTGCCTCATTGACTTCAAGGCGAATTTTTTCAACGTGTTCTGGGGATAACTCAAATTGTGCGTAAAGTGTGCCTTTAGCGGGTATTTTATAACGAATGGAAGCTGATTTATCCCAAACAATATACCCCTTTCCTAATGAATGCATGAGCATTAACATATAAAATGGATCAGTCATTGAGTACATGGAACCACCAAAATGCGTCCCCACATAATTTTTATTCCAAAAACGCATCTTCATTTGGACCACAATATAGGTACCATCAGAATGAAATTTTTTTACGCTGATTCCAGCACCCCAAAAAGGCGGCCAAAACCGTATCATTCTTAACAGTGTTGAAAGTTTCATGCAAATAGTTCCAATATGAAATAGAGGGGTTCCAGACTCTATTTTTCATTTTATGGCCATTTCAGTCAATAAATATTATATACTTCATTCCGCTTTTTTAATTGGATTATAAGGTTCTTTTCATGTGCCGCTTCATCGTAAAAAAAATTTTTGTCCTCGCTGCAATGATTCCTCTGGTGGCGAATAGTCAAAATAATTTCTCCTACCTTCCGCCTGTTTTTACTGAGAGTCACAGGTTTACAAAAATTCAGGCAGTGTTTCCAGCCATTGATGAAATGTACCAAAACTACGCTGAAAAAAATCATGTTCCTGGTTATGTGTATGGGATTATTTTAGATGGACGTCTAGTACATACTGGAAGCAGTGGTTTCACGGATATTGCCAAAAGAACTCCTGTGACTACTCGATCCATGTTTCGCATTGCATCGATGACTAAAAGCTTCACAGCCATGGCTGTTTTAAAACTTCGCGATGAAGGCAAATTAAGATTGGATGATCCCGCCTTTTTTTATATTCCTGAATTAAAAAATCAGAAATTAACCCAAGATGCAGCAGAGATTACAATTCGTGATTTATTAACTCATTCGGCAGGATTCCCTGAAGACAATCCATGGGGTGATAGAAATTTGAGTAAGACGGATGAAGAATTAATCGACCTAATAAAACATGGAATTTCTTTATCTAATATTTCTGGAATATCATTTGAATACAGTAACCTAGGGTTTGCACTTCTGGGATTAATTGTTAAAAAAGTATCAGGGGTTTCCTATCAGGAATATATTGCTGCAAATATTTGGCAGCCTCTAGATATGAAGCAGGCCGCATGGGAATTTACACAAGTTCCTACAGATCAATTAGCACATGGTTATCAATGGGTAAATGGTGATTGGCAAGAAGAGCCCTTATTACACGATGGCAGTTATGCTTCTATGGGAGGGATGATTACTTCCATCGAAGCATTCAGTCATTATGTTGCATTACATCAATATGCATGGCCTGCGCGCGATGATGCAGAAACAGGTCCAATAAAAAGAAGCTCCATTCGTGAAATGCATCAACCGTGGCGATTTTATGCTGTGAATTCAACAGCTAAAGTAAATGACAAAGAGTGTCCGACAATTAGTGCTTACGGCTATGGCTTAAGATGGTCCAGAGATTGTAATGAAAAAATATCGGTAGGACATAGTGGCGGCCTTCCTGGTTTTGGTAGTAATTGGCTCATGTTGCCTGAATATGGAATAGGCGTCGTTTTATTAACTAATGTGACTTATGCTGCTGCGGAGGTAATTAATGTCCAAGCGGTGAATCAACTGATTAACGAAGCTCAATTGAGGCCAAGAGCGTTACCCCCTTCAAAAATTTTGCATGAACGACAAAAAGCATTAATGAAGTTACTCCCTGAATGGAAGAATGTAAAAGCAAGCGGGTTGTTCGCAATGAATTTTTTTCTAGATTCACCAGTTGCTTCATTGCAAAAGAAAACTCAAACTCTGTTCACCAAAGCAGGTAAAATCCTCAATGTAGGTGATGTAATTCCAGAAAATCAATTACGGGGTTATTTTATTATCCAAGGAGAAAAAGCAAATCTTAAAGTCAGTTTTACTTTATCACCAGAAAATCCTGCATTAATTCAGAAATATGAAATAGAAGAAAAAGCATAAACCTGACTAAATGCAGCAAAGTTCTGCTTTGTTGCATTTAGCCCATGATAATAGAATTATCTTAAATAATACTTTGTGCGGATACAGCTTTTTCACAAAGCATGCGCAAAGCAGCTGCAATTTGTTTTAATTCATCATTGTGTAAGTGATATTTTTTACCTAATTGAACCGGATCAGTGAAACTTAACCATACTTGACCACTCTGGTCTTCTGTAGCCATTACCCGCAAAGGTAAATCAAGTGCGATTGCTGCATTTTCTTGCATTAATGGTGTCCCTTTTGCTGGATTGCCTATAATAAGGACTTCGGTAGGAGGAAGTGATTGGTTTACCTTTTGGGCTTCACCACTGTGATCGATGTGAGCAAATATTTTTCCGCCTTTTTGAGTAATAATATCTATTATTCGCTGAATTGTTTGGGAGACAGAATAAGGGCTTTGCAGGGTCTGTGAACCGGAACCTTCTGGTGCGCCTAGTTTCATATCAAAAGCTGCTGCAATTTTACGGCTTAAGATATCTAAATCAGACAGATTCTCTTTATTTGCCAAAAGGGTGACACATAAAAGTTCATTTGGTGCAGTAAAACGGCTTAAAAAAGCGGAGAAACCAGGAATATTTCCTTTTATTTCCATTAATCCTGGATGACCTGGAAATAACCAACCCGCATTCCCAGGTATGACCATTTCATTGTCTAAAGTAATACAATGATATAGAAAATCTCTATTCTCACTTTCTTTGATTAAAATAGTTCCCGCTAGACCGATATCCCATATGCTGATATCTTCTGCTGACGCAATGACACCGCCGTGTGCAAAAGTAGTTGTCCACGTGATTCCAGGGAGTGCATGGTTATCTGCTGCATAGCCAACAGCAACTTCCAAGGGGTCGATATAAGATGGATTATGCAAAAATTTGCTGTGCTTAAAAGGACGGTTAGTGTTGTGCACTTCATTATCGATTGAGGAGATGTTTTTAATGAAAAATGTACGTTTTAAACCCACACGCTCAATTTGATTTTTAGTGATATATGATTCATAACTCATATCGCTGGCATTTTCAATAATAATCCCGAGGAGGTAATAATTTGAGGCGCTGGGTTGCATTTTGGTGCCTGAAGGAAAGAGTAAATTTGGATCTTTAATTAAATTAAAAATCTCTTCAGGCTTATAATCTTTGTGATAAGAAAAACCTTCACATTCTGAATAATCAGGTATTCCTGAACTGTGAGTTAATAATTGTCGAATAGTAACACCTTGCCATTCTTGTGGAAGAGACGATATAGAAGTAGAAATTGAGTCATCTAATTTCAGTTTCCCTTCTTCTATTAGTTGCATTATGGCAACTGCAGTAAATGCATGAGTTAATTGACCTACATGAAAGAGTGTGCGTGTCGAAACCAAAAGTTTTTTTTCTGTATCAGCGAATCCATAACCCACTACTCGCGTAATATATGGGGCTTGAACAATCGCCAGAGACATCCCCGGAATATTATTTTCTTCCATGTACTCTATTATGAGATCATCTACAGATTGACCCCGATAAAGAGTATGGAAATCACCGCGACCAGTACCAGAGTGAGTGTTCATTTTGTTATTCCTTTAGATGCCACAAACTATTTTTAGTATAGATGAGTATTGAGGTGTTGCAGCAGGAATAAGGTCAAATGACAACTGGGATTTTCAGCGTCAATTATTCAGTTCTACTTTCGCTGCACGCAGCTTCTATTTAATTATGTATTTGATGTTTCAAGTAAATTTACTATATTGAATAAATATAGGGTTGTTTGAATTAATTTTTCCCAATTTAATCAGTAATGTTGAATGGCTAAAATGTTTTTTCTCATGCTGATAGATTAATAGATATGCATGTGAACGATAGTTTCTAAAGAATACGGATTTAAAAAGGATACGTTAGTATGCATCACGCGCTTCCTCTGATCACCACAGTTGCAATGGGATTTGCTTTAGCATTAATCCTGGGCTTTATTGCGGTACGATTTAAAATTCCCGCATTGGTAGGTTATTTATTAGCTGGTGTTGCCATGGGGCCATTTACTCCAGGAGGGTTGATGGCAGATGTTGAAATCGCTCAGGAACTTGCAGAAATTGGCGTCATGCTCCTCATGTTTGGGGTAGGATTGCACTTTTCATTGTCTGATTTGCTGTATGTTCGGAAGATTGCAATTCCGGGGGCGATTGTGCAAATGATTGTAGCAACAATATTGGGTGGTTGTACTGCCATCATGTGGGGCTGGAACTATGGCTATGCCTTGATTTTTGGACTTTCATTATCCGTTGCAAGTACTGTTGTATTATTGAGAGCACTTGAAGAACGAGGCATGTTGGGAACAATTAATGGGCATATTGCAGTAGGCTGGCTTCTGGTTGAAGATCTGGCTATGGTTGTTGTGTTGGTATTGCTTCCGCCATTATCCCAATGGTTAGGCAATAATCCATCCGTCAGTATGCACAAGCCATTATGGCTTGTCCTTGGGCTTACGTTCATAAAAGTTTCTACTTTTATTGCTCTGATGTTCCTGGTGGGGCGGCGATTTTTTCCCAAATTACTTTGGCATGTTGCCCGTACAGGATCACGCGAATTATTTACTTTGTGTGTTGTTACTGCAGCAATTAGTATTGCCTATGTAGCTGCTAAGCTGTTCGGGGTTTCCTTTGCTTTAGGTGCTTTTTTTGCTGGGATGATTATGAGGGAGTCTGCCTTTAGCCATCGCGCAGCTGAAGAATTGTTACCACTGCGCGATGCATTTGCTGTATTGTTTTTTGTTTCAGTCGGTATGTTGTTTAATCCTGCTGTTTTAGTGGAGCAACCACTCCAAGTATTAACTGTTGTAGGTATTATTGTTATTGGAAAATCAATCGCAGCATTTATTCTGGTTCTTGCTTTTCGTTATCCATTACAATCGGCATTAGTTGTATCAGCAAGTTTGGCACAAATTGGTGAGTTTTCTTTTATTCTTGCTGAGCTTGGAATACGCTTGGGCCTCCTTCCTGTAGAAGGACGAAATTTTATTTTAGCTGGCGCATTGATCTCAATAGCCATTAATCCGCTTATATTTAAACTAATAACTCCTATTCATACATGGGCAAAAACTCGCTCTAAATTAATGGAGATTTTTGAGCGTTCAAAGGATCCTTTAACTGAGTTACCTATAACCACGACAGAAAAATATCTTGCAGGACACGTTGTTCTGATAGGATATGGACGTGTGGGAAAGCGTGTTGCTCGGTTGCTTTCTGAAAAAGATGTTCCTTATGTTGTAATTGATGATAATCGAGAACTAATAGAGCGCTTGCGAGTTTCTGGTATACCCGCGGTTTATGGCGATGCATCCAAGCCCTCTGTGCTTGTTCAAAGCCATATTGCTCATGCCAGTATGCTTATTATTGTAATATCAGATACGGTGCATGTAGGAAAGATGATTCAATATGCAATTCAACTCAATCCAGGAATTGAAATTGTTATCCGCACACATAATGAAGAAGAGGCTATGTTATTACAGAAAGAAATCAACGGAAAAGTGTTTTTTGCCGAGGGTGAAATAGCAAAAAATATGGGACTTTATGCCTTGAACCGATATGGAAAATCGCCAACTTCAAAAAATTAGATAATAATTCTGAGTGGTAAAAAATCAATATAAGATGTATCCTGAAGGCTCCGTTTACAGTCCTAATAATGTAACGAAAGGTATTAAAATGATAAGAATTGAGCTTCTACAAAATAATCTTGATGCGATCTCTGAGCTTGCTCTTATTTGGCAAGAAGGCCTTGGAAAAATTTGGTTACCTGATGTTCCGCTAGATGTTGTAGAACAGCGTTTTCGTGATCATGCAAACCACGACAAGTTGCCAATTACTTTTGTTGCATTTGATGAGGAAAAGCCAGTAGGCATGTGCAGTTTACGTGAAAATGATGGTATCCGTCCTGATTTGATGCCATGGCTAGGTTCTTTATCCGTAAAATCTGCATATCAACGGCAAGGACTTGGTAAACGTCTTATTGATGTAACCAAAGAGCAAGCAAAAAAAATGGGATATGAAGTGCTTTATCTTTTTGCGTTTGATCAAACAATTCCGAATTATTACCAATCCTTAGGATGGAAAATTATAGATACAGACCGTTTTAAAGGACACCCTGTTACAGTAATGAAAATTATAATGTAAACCCCAATTAATCTATCGTAGACCATTAGAAATCGTATGACGAACGTTAATTTGATCGTCAAGATTTTGCAAATATCCTGAATTTCTGGGTTAGTTTTTTTGCGTTTTTAAAAATTGTTGACTAGCCTTTATTGGAGCTAATAAGAACTATTTTAGTTTTTTATTTGCTGAAAAAAATTAAGGAGAATTAAAATGAATGAGAATATTTTTCAAGGAAAATGGATGGAAATAAAAGGCCAAATGAAACAATTTTGGGGAAAGCTCACAGACGATGACCTAAAACAAATTGAAGGTAATCAACAAGAAATTTTTGGCAAGCTCAGAAAACATTATGGGTACACCGAAGAGCAAGCTAAAAAAGCAGTACAAGATTTTCAAAAGAAAATGCATCATTAAAATTTAAGAAAGAATGTCACATTTAAAAGGAGTTTTAATATGGAAAACAGAGGAATTGTTAAATCTGGTGAACTTACAGGTTCTAAAGTAATGAATCCAGCTCATGAAAATCTAGGTGAAATTGCGGAGGTTGTTATCGATAAGCAATCTGGAAAAGTAAATTATCTTGTCTTAGATTTTGGTGGTTTTCTAGGATTTGGCAATAAATATTTTGCTGTACCTTGGAATTTATTTTTGTACGACAACAAAGATGATTGTTTTATTCTTAATGTGGATAAACAGCATCTGAAAGATGCACCTGGCTTTGATAAAAATCATTGGCCCAATTTTTCTGCACCTGAATTTAAAACTCAAATAACCGGTTTCTATACAGGGAGATAAGTGATGAAAATTCTATTAGGAGCATTATTTAGTACACTGGTTTTATTCTCTGTTACTTCATTTGCTCATGATGAAACAACGGGAACTAATGGGAGTACTAGTACAAGTGCAAACACAAGTTCGAATGCTACTCCCAAGACCTCAATGAGTTCAAATTGGGTGTGTACTACTAATGCAAGCTCAAGTGACAAAAAAGCTGACCAAGATGCTGATAAGAAAATGTCAGAGCATGCTGGTTCTGCAACTAAGTCATTTGCTTTCGCAGCAAAGCATTGCCGTGACTGCACACAAATCACATGTGATGTTAAAAAATAATCCATTCACCTGCATTTCTTTATAAGAAATGCAGGGAAATCTCCTAAAAATCATTTTTTTTCAAATAATTAATTATTATCCTTAGTTCACCGTGATTCACAAATCAGTTATTTTTTAATTTGAAGAATTTAAAAATTCTTCCTATGCTAAAAAGAGTTTTTAGTAATTCATTTTATGCCAAGGAATGCGAATGAACATTTTAAAAACCCAAGTTTTGAAAGGACCTAATTATTGGTCGAACTACAGAAAAGAACTCATTGTTATTAAACTTGATTTAGGAAAGTATGAGGAATTTCCCACGAATCTTTTAGTTGGGTTTAAAGAACGACTGATAGAGTGTCTTCCAAGTTTACACAGTCATCGTTGTTCCTTAGGAGTTGAAGGTGGATTTTTAAAGCGGGTAGAAGAAGGTACTTGGTTGGGGCATGTGATAGAACACGTTGCTTTGGAGTTGCAATGTCTTGCAGGGATGGAGTGTGGTTTTGGCAGGACTTATGGGACTAAAGATTATGGTGTTTATCAAGTCATATTTGCATACCAAATTGAAGAAGCAGGTTTGTATGCAGGAGAAGTTGCAGTCAATTTTATAAACTCCATTGCAGAAGGTAAAAAATATCCTCTTGGTGAGGCCCTTAATCACTTAAGGGAAATTTTTAAAAAACAGGGGTTAGGGCCTAGCACTCAGGCGCTTGTCGATGAAGCGAAAAAAAGAAAAATTCCTTGGAAACACTATGAAAACACTTCTTTAATTACATTGGGATATGGGCGAAATCAAAAAAAGATTTGGGCATCCGTCTCTTCGAAAACAAGCTCTATTGGCGTGGATATTGCTTCTGATAAAGAGCTTACCAAGCAAATTTTGAGCACAAACTTTATTCCGACTCCCAAAGGGATGGTTATTAGGGATAAAGAAGAACTCCAAGAAGCAATAAAACTATTGGGCTTCCCTTTAGTGATTAAGCCATACAATGGAAATCATGGAAAAGGGGTAACTACAAATATTACAGATCGAGATAAAGCAATTTTTGGCTATGAACTTGCAAAAAAAATTTCCAATGAATTAATAATTGAACGCTTCATGACTGGGAAAGATTATCGATTCTTAGTGGTAAATTATAAAGTGGTTGCGGTGGCTGAAAGAACCCCTGCTCAGATTAGAGGAAATGGGAAACTTACAATTAATCAATTAATTCAGCAGGCAAATGAAGATCCAAATCGAGGAGATTGCCATGAAAACATGCTGACAAAAATCAAGATTGATGAATCCACTTTCTCTATTTTAAAACAAAATAACCTGACTCTTGAGAGTATTTTACCCGAGAATTATATTTTATATTTAAAAGAAACTGCAAATTTAAGCTCTGGTGGAACAGCTAAAGATGTGACTGATACGGTTCACGCTTTTAACATTTTTCTTGCAGAACGTGTAGCGCGACTCGTAAATTTGGATATTTGCGGAATCGATGTGATCTCAAATGATATAGGTTGTCCTTTAAATGAAAATCATGGTGCCATTATTGAAGTAAATGCCGGACCAGGATTAAGAATGCATTTATCACCTAATGAAGGTAAGCCTCGCAATGTAGCAGAACCCATTTTGAATATGCTTTATCCACCTAATTTAACGTCAAGGATTCCAATAGTCGCTGTTACAGGTACCAATGGAAAAACATCAGTGGTCCGGTTGATTGCTCATCTCGCACGTTTTGCAAATCACCACACCGGTTACACTACTACAGACGGTATTTATATAAATAATAAATTGATTTATAACGGGGATTGCAGTGGTCCTGCCAGTGCACAAGTGGTTTTATATGATCCTGAAGTGGATTATGCCGTCTTAGAATGCGCGCGGGGCGGAATTCTACGTTCAGGTTTAGGATTTGATGAATGTGATATCAGTGTGATTACTAATGTTACTGAGGATCATTTGGGATTAAATGAGATTTATACTCTTGATGAGTTGGTCCAGGTCAAAGCGGTTGTTGCGCGTAGCACTAAAGAAACAGGATATGCTATTTTAAATGCTGATGATAATTTGACCTATGATTTAAGAAATGATTTAACGTGTAATATTGCTTTATTTAGTATGTTTGAAAGCCCCCGTATCAGGAAGCACTGCAGTTTAGGCGGGTTAGCTGCTTATCTTGATCAAGGACATATTATCGTGCAACGCAGTTCCGAGCGAACTGTTCTGGCTGATGTAAAATCAATCCCGCTTAGTTTTCAAGGCACCGCAAGCGGCATGATTCTGAATATATTAGCTGCAACATTAGCAGGAGTCATCAGTCATTTCTCTTTAGAAAAAATAAAAGAAGCACTGCAAATTTTTTATCCCACTGTCGAGAATCTTCCAGGCAGAATGAACCTTTTTAAATTCCCTCATTGCCAGGTCATGGTCGATTATGCTCATAACGAAGGGGCATTTCGTGAGTTAAAAAATTATCTTGCTTCAATTCATTGTACTAAAAAAATTGGGATTATAGGGGCGGTCGGTGATCGCCGTGATGAGGACATTGAAAAGCTGGGCTATCATGCCGCTTCCATGTTTGATGAAATCGTCATTCGCCATGATAAAGACGGAAGAGGGCGAACTCATCATGAAATAAATCGTCTTATTGTTGCAGGAATACTTCGCTCTAATTTTAAGCCATCTTTAAATATTATTTCAGATGAAATTGAAGCCATTGAATATGTGACGGGAGTGGCAGAACTAAATACGTTTATCTTTTGTGCGGTTGAAGATGTATTTGAAACAACTAATTTTCTCAAGAAAATGGAAAAACAATTGATGATAGCGAACGAGGTTTATAATGACACCCAAAGCTAAATTATTAATTATCGGTGGTGCTGAAGATAAGGGTTATAATGAACCATTGGATATTACGGAGCAAAATAAAGAATTTACTCGTTATGAAATTCTAAATGAATTATTGCCCCCCTCAAATAAAAAAATAGAAATTATTACAACTGGTTCGGAAATTCAGGATGAAGTAAAACAAATTTATCAAAATGTTTTTCATAATATGGGTTATACCAACATAGGGTTTATTCCTATAAAAAATAGAAGTGAAGCACGCCATGAAGAGTATTTAAGAAGAGCAGAGGATGCGGGAGCCATTTTCTTTACAGGAGGCGATCAGTTTCGTCTATCTACAATATTAGGTGGCACTCCTATAGTTGACATTATTAAAGAACGATATCTGAAAGACAGTGATTTCATTATTGCCGGAACTAGTGCTGGAGCTATGGTTATGGGCACAGTTATGATCACTGGGGGCGGTTTATCAGAAGCTTTAAGGTACCTCAATTTATTAACTTCTTCAGGATTAGGGATTTTACAATCTTGTGTTATTGATACTCATTTCATAAAAAGAGGACGATTTAGCCGTTTGGCACATGCCATTATCATGAACCCAGAACAATTGGGTATTGGTTTAGGGGAAGATACTGCTCTGGTTATTCGAAATGGAACGGATGCAGAATGTTATGGGTCGGGTATGGTTGTCATTATTGATGGTAGAAATATTAATCAAACAAACATCACAGATGTTGAAGAAGGAGAGCCTGTATTTGTTGAAAATTTGATAGTTCACCTTTTGGTAAAGGGATGTCAATTTTCAATTGCAGATCGTACTCTGGCGAATCCGGCGATCCCTCTAAGTAAATAATTTAAATAATGGATACGGTAATGAATAAAATTGCAATCGCGGTACATGGTGGTGCTAGTGAGAATTATTCTTTTTTGCACGATCATCAAAAGGAATTTGAACATGGTATGGCCCAAGCTGTTGAAATAGGTTATTCAGTTCTTGATAAAGGCGGTTCCGCTTTGGATGCAGTAGAGCAGGCAGTGGCGGTTCTTGAGGATAATCCTTTATTTAATGCGGGAAAAGGTTCAGCGTTAAATTGTCGCGGGGAAGTTGAGATGGATGCTTCCATTATGAGCGGCACAGATCTGCAAGCTGGCGCCGTATCTATGGTGCGTACAGTAAAAAATCCCATTCGTCTTGCCCGGTTGGTGATGGAGGAAACACGCCATGTTTTTCTTTCAGGATATGGTGCCTTAGAATTGGCGAAGAAGTATAGTATGGAAATTGAGCCTGATTCTTACTTTATAACTCCGCATCAATATGAGATGTATCAAAAGCTGAATAAAATAGAGAGAATGGAAGAAATTCAGCGCAAGAAAATGAAAGGAACTGTAGGTGCTGTGGCTTTAGATTTACAAGGAAATCTTGCAGCGGCAACATCAACAGGTGGAATTAGCAATTGTCTTCCAGGCAGAATTGGAGACAGCTGTGTTATTGGTGCTGGATGTTATGCCAATAATAATACCTGTGCGGTCTCTGGAACTGGAGAAGGTGAATATTTAATTAGAGGGGTAGTGGGACATACTATTTCCATGATGATGGAATTTGATATGCCACTGCAAAAAGCATGCGATTATGTAATCCATGAGCGTAATCAAAGATTAAACGGAGAAGTGGGTGTTATTGCTCTTAATAAAAATGGCGATTTCGGCATTTCTTTTAATACTGAAATCATGAAAAGAGCCTGGAAGAGTTCATCTCAAGAAGTTCAAATTAAACTGTTCAATTAATTTGATGAAATTGTAGAAGTCCTGTAGCCTTGGGCGCGAAACAGAACCCGGAACTTTAAGCTCCCGTTGGTTCTGCTTCACTGTTACAATATGATTTGATTGTATTACTTATTTTTTATACTGGAGGAGGTGGCGGACGTCGACCCAGTAACCCCATTATCAGGAATACGACAAAGATAACAAGAAATATAAAGAATAAAATTTTCGCAATTCCTGCTGCAGCTGATGCTATGCCACCAAATCCAAATGCGGCTGCAATAATTGCAATAATGAAAAATGTTAATGCCCAACCTAACATAATTACCTCCTTGTATTTATCTTAAATAACATTTAATTATGTTTAATTATAGACTATGTGTGTATTTACTATAGGACTGAAAACCTGAAGATATTCTGGAAAACCTCAGATTTTGTCATTTCAGCATTGATTCTTTATCTATTCAATGAGTTTAAGTAGAAGAGCAGACACTAGGTTATGCTCCTATGTTGAGCGTATTAGTGCATGATGGCGATAATAAGTAAACCTGTGGCTATAAAACCAATTAAAGCAAGACTGGAATTACCTCCCGGTACTAAGTGGCTTTCTGTGGTAACTAAGTGAGCTTTACGTCCTTTCCAAGCCATAATGGAAGGCAGAAGTAACAATAAAATAACACAGCAAATGCCGGCATAGCTTAAAGCATGCAAATAAATTCCAGGATTTAATAAGACTACTGCTAGCGGCGGAAGAAAAGTTAAAGCTAAGGTATATTTCCCCTGGTTACCGGATTTCTCCAGTTTTAACCCATCTGCCAGAAAGTCAAATAGACCCAAAGAAACTCCTAAAAATGCTGTAAGCATGCATATAGAAGTAAAAAAGCCAAAGAATCCACTAATCCATTGATTTTGTACTGATTGACTTAAAGCCTCAGTCAGCCCACTCGTGGCGTGTTCTGAATTCATAAGTGCGAGTAAACCATTCTCTCCTTCCCGAGAGACAACACCCATAATGACTGCATCCCAAACAATATAGCAAACAAGAGGAATAAGTGAACCCAGTAAGATGACGCGTTTTAGGGTACGTATATCATCTTCAAAATAGTCACGGAGGCTCGGTATTATCGATGCATAGCCAAATGAAGTAATCAAGATCATTAATGTGCCAGTAAATGCACGTGCTGAACCATCAGTTAAGCCTAAAGTAGAGGTATGCGGGCTAATAATAGCGACTAACAAAATATAAATGCCTAATTTACCAAACATTAAACCGCGATTGACATAATCTACGGAGCGTATGCCTTTATAAACGATCAAACCAAATAAAAAGGTAAACAGAATTGCGGTAGCACTGTTGGGTATATCAATATTCAATTTATGTAATAAGCTATTGAATACATCACTTCCCCCAGAAATATAAGCGGATAGCAGGGTATAAAGCAAAAACAGGTACGTGATCCAGGCAATAATTTGACCAGGCAAGCCTAACGTGGATTTAGCCATGGAAATCATGTTGCTTCCTGCTGGAAGACGTAGGTTAACCTCCAAGATTAATAAAGCGCCGGCAGTCATGACCAGCCAACAAAAAAACAGGAAGAAAATGGAATTGGTAAAGCCTACTTCTGCCGTGGAGACGGGAAGGGCAAGCATACCACCACCTATAGATGTTCCTACTATAAGTAATATTCCGCCTATTAGTTTTGAATTGATCATGAGATATAATCCAAAATAGTTTAAAAATAATTCAATATGATACTTTGTTGTTCATTTTAAGTCAATTGTATCGCAGCCAATAATGATTGTGGTCTAAGCGATCTGAGTCCTATTTCATTCTATATACTGTGCACATAAGGCGCAGTATATAGAGAGGCATGTAAAAATTTTTCATTAAACTATAAACTACTTTTTATGTCTATCTCTCAAAGTGTCGTTCCTCACGCAGATTGGTTATATCAAATTCCAAAATTCGTGCGCCAATAATCCGATAGAAACAGCAACTACAGCACCTTGAGTCCATTTACCACCTGGAACGATAAAGACAGAACGATGATTTCTTCTGCCAAAATAACACATTAATGCGGGTAAAAGTAGTAGCAGAATGATACAAAAGATACCTGCATAACCTAAGGCATGTATGTATGCACCAGGATAATAAATGACGATAAGAAGTGGAGGAACAAATGTAAGTAAAAATAACCCAATGCCATGACTTCCTCGTTCACGCAACTGTAAACCATCTGCAAGGAAGCTGTACAAGCATAAGGAGACGCCAAGAAATGCAGTGAGCATACAAATGGAGGTGAAGAAATTAAATAAAGCACTGATTATTGTATTTTGCACTTTATTTGAGAGTAAGCTTGCTAAGGCACTGGTGGTATGCGGATTATGCATTAAACTCTCAAGGTTTTGGCTTCCTTCTGAGGGGAGAGCCCCCATAATGACTGCATCCCATGCCAAATAACAAAATAAAGGAATTAACGAACCAATAAAAATCACTTTTTTCAGTTGCTTAATGTCATCATCAAAATAGTCTCTGAGATTAGGCACAATAATGGCGAATCCAAAGGAGGTAATCAAGATCATAATGGCGCCACCGATATAACGCATGTCACCATGACGCAGATGGTGTAGTTCAATATGCGGGGCAATAAGTACTACTAATAAAAAATAAACAGCTAATTTGCCAAACATCAATCCACGATTGACATAATCTACATATCGAATTCCACCATACACAACCATGCCAAAAATAAGCGTAAACAATAAACTTGCTTGCCAATCCGCCAGATGTAATCCAATTTTAAAAAGAAGGCTGTTCAACACGTCTGCTCCGCCAGATATATAAGCAGACAGTAGAGTATAGAGTAAAAAAAGATAGCTTATCCAGGCAGCAAGTAAACCATAATTACCTAAAGTGGCTTGCGCCATTGAAACCATATGTTTTCCTCTGGGTAAATAAAGATTCGCTTCAAGGATAAAAAACGCCCCTAATGTCATGAATACCCAGCAAAGAAATAAAAAAATTGAAGATTGCCAGAAACCTGTAGCTGCATTGGCAACAGGCAAGGCGAGCATTCCCCCGCCTATAGATGTCCCAACAATTAAAAGAATTCCCCCGATAAATCTTGAACGCATGTTTGCCTTATTTTGATGCATAAACTACAGGTGATGGTACTGGAGCTGGACATGTTGCACAAGTCTTAATACCATAATTATTGAACCATTGGATCTCAATGCGTCGATTAAATGCACTACCGTGGATCAATTTATTGTCACCTACATCATTTTTATCACCATAACCTTCTGCTTTAAGAAGTTGCGCAGGAATATTATTAGCCCATAAAAAAGTAAGCATCGTTTCTGCTTGAGCTTGGGACAATAATTTTTTATGGCGGCGTGTACCTACATTATCTGTGAATCCCGCAACATAAACAGGGCTGTTCGGATAAAATTTCAACAACCTTATAATATTTTCCAATCCAGGGTAACACACTTCATTGAGGCGGGGGCTTTCAAACATATAATATTTATCAACAGGCACAATTAGGGTCATGGTGTCGCCATATTGCACGTACTGGATATTTTCTTTATTCAACTCTTTAATAATGCTGCGTCTACTTGCCTTATAAAAACCTACAACGGCGCCGGCAGTACCTCCTGCAACAGTTCCTGCCAGTGCTCCTGCCACAGTACCTGTTGTTGCAGCACCTACTGCGGTTCCAACAACCGCTCCAGTAACAACCCTCCTTGGCATAGGATGTACTGGTTTGAAATTATTATAAGGTGGATAAAAACAACTACTCAGTAAGCATGAACTCAGTAAACATGTGATTAAACCACAACATAGAATTTGTGCTCTCGCTAATTTGAGTGACATATTCACTCCCTTGTTCCGTGATTTTATCATTATTAAACATCTGGTTAAATTTCGCAATTGTAAGATCTTCATAAATTTGGCTTATACACTGGGAGCAGAATCCTGCTTTGATTGCAAAAAACATGGCCTGAGTGTAGCGAAACGAAACCCGGGTTTTGCATTTTTCCCGGGCTCCTCTCATGTTATATAACCGCAGGACTTAAGTGGAATTATTAATTAGCAACAATAGCTAGTTTCTAACTCATCTTCTTCATTTTCTTGAAGGTCTTCTTTTATTGGTTGCGGCTTTGGGTTGAAGAATGAAACTAAACTTAACTCATTAGTGTATTCTATATCGTGACGACTGAATGATTTAAATTCGGTGAAGCATGACAAGGCTTTATATGCTGCTGCAATCATTGCTCCGACAATGGTTATTCCTACGGCAACACCTAAAACTGGTTGAACAATAAGTACTGGCAGTGCAATGCCAAAAATACCGGCATATAAAGAAAATGCTGTTGCTGCGTAGAACATCAGTTCGCATGCTTTGGCGAGATTATGAAATAAAACACCAATTTTTCTGGATTCACATGAATTGCTAATTTTTTCCGATGCTTCTTTAGTATTCAGCTGTCTATTTTTTGCTTTAGTTAATTGGTCTATAAATAATTCATAACTGGCAGCAATTTCTTCAGCTTTTTTGGCTGAATTTGTTTTAGTATAGGAAAGGTTGTAATAATTTTGTACTGATTTTATTTGCTGTTGTATTTTCACCCCAATTTGCTTTTGCTGATTAGCAAACAGAGCATTTAGTGCTTCGTCACAGGCGCTTAAACGTCGTTCTAATTTTGTATGATTCAAAGGCATGATCCATCTCTTTATTATTATTAGTAGTAGGGAAACCATGAGATTAAAACCACTTCAATTGAGTTTGAATGGCCTCGATGTTTTATATCATAATTAACGTAAGTTCGACATAAGAAGTATAAAATGATTTTATCCTTTTTATGACGCTAAGCGAACCTAGCCTTATTTTATTGAATTCAAAAAAGGATAATTACTACTCTTCTCCTTGAAAACGACATAAATTCTGAAAATCACATTGTTGACAAATAGTTAAATGCGCAGGTTGTGGGACGCAATGGCCGTCTTGGAATTCTTTAGCCAAATCAGTGAGTTGTTTTTGCCAAAGGTTCTTGCACTCTGTCCATGTTTCTTCTTTTTTTAAAGGACTAATCCCACTGATGCTGTGCTTTTCTTCACTAAGTCCCGCACAGCTGATTTTCCCGGCTTTTAATTGCAAGAGCAAAAGGGTGTTAATTTGTTCATCCAACAGCGCATAAAGCAAGAGCTGTGATTCTTTAGGTCGTTCCTCATTCCAGGGTTTACTGGCAGGAAGAGTACTTTTATAGTCAATAACCCATTTTTTATCTTCAACCTGATCCATGCGATCGACGCGCACTTGAAAATCGAGGCCGGCTAAATTAATCGTATAAGATTGCTCTATTGCTGCTATGGTAAAAGGAGGTCGTTGTTTCTCCCATTCAAGACAAGTGTGCACCATTCGTTTTAAGCGCGCGTACTCCACTTCCCGTATTGAATCAGGAAATGAATCGCAATGTTTTTTTAGTGAGGCTAAAGCGGTATGAATGGCACCATCAATGTATTGTTCTAAAATATCATTGGCTAAATGGAGCAGATTATGTTGATTTTCTAATTTTTGCCATAGCAGCTCCATAACCTTATGAATAATTTGTCCTCGCTCTTTATTATCTAAGCCATCTGTTGTTTGTAACGAAGTTTTAGCTCGGAGTCTGTGTTCGGCAAATGCTTTAAAAGGACATTTGGCCTGATTCGATAGAATTGCTGTACCTCCATAAACGTGCTCCTCTGCCAATAAGGGAATATGAAAACACTCTTCTATCGTTATTAACTCAGAGGTTTTTTTTGCTTCATAATCAGTTGGTAATGGTTCAAAATTGGGAAATCCAGCGATTAAGGAGCAAGGTAAATTAGGTGTATCTGCTTGCAATTGGGCATAGCTTAGTACTATAGAATCAGCACTTCTTTGTAGGCGCTGCAGGATCTGGCGAGCAAACTGCAATTCGCGAGCAGGTAAACTATGCGGCATGCACAATTCACGTTGCAATTGAGGTGGAATAAAAGCTGATAATTGTACTTTTTGTGGCAAACATTGATCAGTTAAGCCCATGATCCATAAACTCTCGAACTCACATCCCGATGCTTCCAGCAAACCAGAAATTTGAATCGGCGCATTGGTTTTTTGCGCTTGGAAAATGGTGTTATCAGCAAGATGTTGTACTGTCTCAAGGACTTCCGATTTTGTGAAGCGAGAACTCAGTAAAGAAAATTGCCTCAGCTCATCAAAGATGGCGATAAAACGATTAAGGCACTGGTAATTCTCTGAGCTAAGGGTATAGTCCCCAGGAAATCCTAAGGTGTTTAAACGCTTTTGAAATAAGTGTATCCATTCTTCTACAGCAGCCTCTTGAGGATAAGGTGTTAGAGCATTTAATAAAGTAGCGAGTTTGGGCGCATAAGCATGGAGTTCTTCTCTAAAATGATTTAGCTGAACTGCATGATTTTCTAATAATATTCCTTCTTGCAAGTACTCAGAGCGTGCTATGAATTCTTCTTGAGAACTGCCTAAATAAGGTGATTGCAGAAGTAATTCTGCCTGATGCGAACTTAAGTAGATATCATCTAAATTAAGCCAACATAGGGCATGGGCAACTAAAGGAAAATTACTCAGAGGTTTGCCGAGGGAAATATTAAAGTAGGATGGCTCAAAATGATGTGCCAAGATTCTTTGTAATGAATTAGACTCTTGCTCTAAATTGGGTACAACGACACCGATACGCTGACTCCCTTCTTGGATTTTTAAATGTAACCATGCCATGAGTTGTTGATATTCTTCGTTGTTGTCTTGAGCTGCGAATACTTCGGTTTTCGATGATTTTTCCTTTAAATCATATTGATATTGAATGAAACCTTTTCTCGTCAAGTGTTCCTGCAAGAGCACTTGCTGAGGAGTAAAGTCATCAAAACACACCCAAACAACGTCTTGGGAAAATAAAGAACTATTGGTATTGAGTAAATAGGGAATTAATTGATGCTCAGTGATTAAATGATACTGTTTTAATTGTTTATCAAATAATTGCCACCATTGTTGAAATTGCCGTGTTTGTGCTGTGTAGTAAAAAGCTGGATCGTCCATGTTAATTTGCCAGAGTTGGCAACGCTCCCATGCACTGATTATTGATTGAAGCAGGCCTTCACTATAAGTTATGCTCGTTTCAGCTTGAATCATTTTGCGCCATAAGTACTGACATTGAGTGTTGTTTAATAAAGTAGGATGGGTAATATGAGGGCTAATGAAATTGAGCTGTTCGTAAGCTTTAACTAGAGCAGCGCCAAAGGGCATACATTTAGGCTTATCTATGGTTTGTTTCTTACATTTTAGGAAATAGTATTGAAGTATTGCTTCACTGAGTCGGTTATTCGGGGTGAGAACGGTGGCTTTTTGAGTTAATAGAAAAAAAAGCTGCTCTTTATCCGTGATCGGGTGTATCGTCATAAAAATTCACAATTTTAATTGTAGTCTGGATGGAGCATAGCAGAGTCTGGGAAATGCTCTATACCTGGCAAAAACCAAAATTATGCTGCTGCGCTGTATGCAAATTACAATACAATGAAAAGTTGAGTAGTTAGAAGATTTTACTCAAGTTTTTTTGCGCTGCAAAGTACGGGTTTTTTTTGCTGGTTTAGGTTTTTCTCTATCTGCAGCTCCAACATACCGTGGTAAGCGATGGTCTCGTCGTCTATCTGTACGTAAGATTTGGTAAATAAATTTCCCACGTAAATAGATAGAGGCTAAACCGGAGGCAATGGCAAGTAAGAAGCCAAAAAGAATATAACTGTAACCCAGAACAATGAAGTATGCAGAAACAAAATCATTAAAATTGATTACTTTCAATGCTTGATTTTCTGAGGTGTCCATAAATAGCAGCAGACCCAGATCAAAAAATGGTAAGGAAAGCAGAACCATAATAAAACCCAACCAGAAAGTCTTGAGCTTGTAAGGTCTAGGACTGCAAACGATACTTTTTCCAAATATTGCCCCAGTTATAGAGGCTACAACCATCCCTAGAATAATTGCATAAAAGAGAGGCACGAGTTCTTCAATACCAATTGTTGTAAGAAATCCATTGATAAGTATCGTTCCGACAACGGATAGCAATCCGTAATAAACAGCTGCCAGCAAACGTGGGTTGGGAAAGTCAAGTGCAGGATCTTGTTTATTCATTTGGCACTCCATAGCTCCACTTATATATGTATCATTTTAGTATAAATATTTGACTATGTTGTGTTTTATTAACTTTTTTATTTGCACTTATCCAAGATAAAATTAGCTTTCGAAGAGATAGAGCTGTATCAGCATAATAATTTGTATATAATAAGAGAAATAATTATTGATTTCGATTATGAAGAAACTTGGTCACTTTTTTTTAAAACTATTTGGATGGAAAGTTGTTGGTGAATTACCACAAGATAAAAAATACCTGGTTGTTGTAGCCCCCCATACCAGCAATTGGGATTTTATTGTTGGCTTATTTGCTCGTTTTTCAGTCGGAGTTAAAATTAACTTTTTAGCGAAAAATCAATTGTTCTTTTTTCCTTTAGGTTTGGTGTTAAAGGCTTTAGGCGGTGCTCCAGTTGATCGTTCTAAAACAAATAAAACAGTAGAGCAGGTAGTGGAAATCTTTCGTTCTCGTGATGAGTTTAAGCTTGCTATTACTCCTGAGGGAACTCGCAGTGCAGTGACGCGTTGGAAAGAGGGGTTTTACCATATTGCTTGTCAAGCAGGACTGCCTATAGTTATGGTAGGTCCTGATTATTCCACGAAGGAAGTTCGAATTCATGAGAAATTCCAACCCTCAGGGAATATTGATAAGGACTTTCCAAAGATTCTTGATTTCTTTAGATCTATAAAAGGCTGTTATCCTAAAGAAATTCCTGAGTATCATCCCCGTAAAAATGACTAGTTTTTTAAAATGTAACTGGATATAGTGTCGCGGAACTTAAAATCCCCCACAAATTTTTTCATTCTACGTACCGGTTTTATGCGCGGTATCCAGAGGAATTTTGCTTTAAAAAAGGACTGCTCAAAATATTGTTTTGGATATCACACATAAAGCGGTAGTTAAGTAGCTTATATCCATCTTTCAAAGTGGCACCAAAAAAGCTATACCGGATAGATTGGGTCATTCTGTACTGCATTTAGGACATACTTGCATACTGCTCTTCTCGACACGGGTATTTATAAATGTTTTATCATTTTTAACATTTTAAAGTGTGTTCCATTTGGGAGAGGAAAATATTGTGGTTCAATAATTTGATAGCCACAAAACTCATACAGTTTTGCCCCGGGCAAAGTTGCCATCATTTCCATTTTTGTAAATCCATGAAATAAGGCCTGTTGCTCACAATATTTCAGGAGCATTTTTCCAAGACCTTGCCGAGCATGGTTTGGATGGACAAAAAAAGCTCTGATCTTGGCATAATCTGTTTGTGGATTTAAAAAGCCTTCCTCACGCGCGCTGCATTGATCTCCGCCAAACAGGGTTTTTCGTTTACTCCATCCGCCGCAAGCAATAACATTGCCTTTTTTTTCTATAGCATAGTAGGTTTGATCCTTAATAAGTTCCTTATCTACACCAAAAATAAAATGAATTGCCCCCTCAATTTCTTGGCTTGTATAGTCTTCTTGGCTCAATTCACGTGCCGAATATTTAATGAGTTGGTTCAGAGTTTTAATTTCATCAATTAGTACATTTCTTATCATAATTGTTTCCTTTTAAATCTTGTTCGTGAGATGAGGAATTTACCATGAAATAAAAATAAATAAATTTTTAATTTAATGATGTTTTATTTCACTTTATAATGCCTGATTTTAATTTTTGGGTAATATATGAAAAAAAATGACGATAAAAAAGCATTGGAAAATAAAACTGATGTGGCATATTTAGATAAAATTGACCGAAAAATTTTAAATTTATTGCAGAAAGACAATCAAATTACCAATCTGGCTCTTGCTGAAAAAGTTGGGATTTCCGCCCCTCCTTGTTTTCGTCGTGTAAAACGATTACGTGATGAGGGCATCATTGTGAAAGATGTTTCTTTGGTTGATCCTTTTAAGGCAGGTCGTGGGCTCATTGTTTTTGCAAATATTACTTTGGAAAAACAAAGAGAAGATTTATTGGCTCATTTTGAGCGCAAAATGGCGGATCAAGAAGAAGTAAAGCAATGCTATTTTGTTTCGGGAGAAACCGATTATTTATTAATAATACATGTAGCAGATATGAATCATTACAATGAATTTGCCCGTAGGGTATTTGCTAATGAGCCAAATATTAAAGTGTTTCGAAGCAGTTTTTGTCTTAATCGTACTAAATACAATACTAACATCCATTTTGCGGAGGATTAATAAGGTGGGGCGGGCGGTGAATCGCGGCAAGAGAAAGTAACTGTATGTAGGCCTTTGCAGCCTATGGCCTTCAGGCTAAGAGTATTTAGTGTTTCATTTTACTCAATTTGCAAGTAACTTTGTCATCCCCGCGCAGGCGGGGATCCATTTTAATATTGGCAATGTGCTCAATCATGGATGGATTCCTGCCTTCGCAGGGATGACTTCTGCTTCGCTTGACGGCTCTAGGCTTTGCAGCCCAGGCTACGATTACCCAATTTGACACTGAACCAGGCTGTTGATTATTTTAATATAGATTTACCTGCATAAGGCAATGCAGCAATTTCATTGATGCGTAATAATTGATTGTACTTTGCAACACGATCAGTACGGCATAATGAGCCGGTTTTAATTTGACCGCAACCCGTGGCAACTGCAAGATCTGCGATAAATGTATCTTCTGTTTCACCAGAACGATGTGACATCACACAACGATATCCATTTTGGTGGGCTAATTGAATTGTTTGTCGCGTTTCACTTAAAGTTCCAATTTGATTGACTTTAATCAGGATGGCATTAGCTACTTTTTGAGTAATACCTTCTCGTAGAATTTTGGGGTTAGTAACAAATATATCGTCACCTACCAATTGAATTTTTTCCCCTAATTGCGCGGTCAAATGTTTCCAGCCGCTCCAATCTTTTTCATCCAGCCCATCTTCAATGCTTACTATAGGATAATTGGCAACTAAATTAATATAATAATCAATAAGTTGCATTGAAGTAAATTGTTGATTTTCAGAAGCCATATGATACATGCCTTGTTCATACAGCTCGGAAGAGGCAACATCTAAAGCAAGTACTATTTCATCGCCTAACTTAAATCCTGCTTTTTCAATTGCCTCACAAAGTAAGTCTAGAGCTTGACGGTTTGATTTTATATTGGGCGCAAAACCTCCTTCATCCCCTACCGCAGTATTTAAGCTTTGCTTTTTTAAAACGGATTTTAACCCATGAAAAATCTCAGTGCCCATTTGCAATGCTGTGGGAAAATCAGCGGCCCCTACAGGCATAATCATAAATTCTTGAATATCCACATTATTGTCCGCGTGTGCACCTCCATTTAAAATATTCATCATGGGTACGGGCATGCACATTTTTTCGCCTTGATTTAATGCTGCATATAATGGCAACTTATGCTCATTTGCTCGAGCTCTTGCAGCTGCAAGAGAAACAGCAAGAACAGCATTGGCTCCAAGATATGATTTATTTTCTGTGCCGTCTAGTTGACATAATTTCTTATCTAAAGCGTCCTGATCTTCAACAGAAAAAAGGTGTAATGCTTGATTTATTTCATGGTTCACGTGAGCAACAGCTTGTTGTACTCCTTTACCATTATAACGTTTTGCATCATCATCGCGGAGTTCACAGGCTTCTCGACTTCCTGTTGATGCGCCAGAAGGAACACTGGCTCTTCCTTGGATTCCATTTTTTAAAATAACATCTGCTTCAACAGTAGGGTTACCACGAGAGTCCAGAATTTCACGAGCTTGAATTTTTGTAATTTGCATGTTGAGTCCCAATTACGATTGAAATTTTTTAATCTGAAGTATTGTTTTGATATGCGCTTGCTTTGTCAAGAAATAGATTGTTTTCCTATGGCGACTTGCTCAAGATATTCATATTCTTTTAGGGTTTCTTCTGATTGAGCATATCCAAAAAGATAACTTATAAGTCGTTTAAACTGTTGAAACATAGACTCATCCTTTCTTTCTGCATTCTTGATCTGAAGCGTATTTTGCATCTTGATTAAGACATCACTCGCAGGAATTTTATCACGTTGATCTAAATGATATTTTAATTCGTAAATACCTTGTGGCACAGATACTTTTTTATCACCTTTATTGAGTTGATGGCGCGATCCAAAATAACCCAAAGCCCATGGAGTAGCATTTCCTTTCACAGCGTTCTCTATTTTTTTATCGAGATAATTATTAATTTTGAGTAATAAATCATGAATTGCTGCATTCTCTTTTTCTCCAATAAAGCCCTTATCGGATTCAGCTTGAACGTGTTGTTTGAGTGCAGCAAAAATATGGGGGGTTTCAAATGTGTATTCTCGTGTTGCTACAATAGAGGCTAGAGACTTAATGATTTCCGGGTCTTGATGCGTTATAAGTAGCATTTGAGCGTTGGAAATTTTGGCGATCAGTGTGGAATTTTTAATAATAAGTAACGCTGAGGATTTATTTTTTAGTGCTTCCTGAAATAATTCAGGTGGGCTTAAAGAGAATAAAAATTTTAACGATTTGATTTGAATTAACTGTTCTTGTAACTTTTCCAGGTACCTGTTTAGTCTGGCAATTTCGTTACTAATGCGTTGCTGTAAGGTTTCTCTATCTTCTTCGTAGGAGTCCGCTTTTTTTAATTTTTCTTGATAAATAGTGATTTGTCCTCTAATTGTCACCATCATCTGTTCATGTAGCTCAATAAGCGCATCATGATCATTGTTTGACTCTAGCTGAGCAATTCTTTCTTCAGATTTTAATTTGAAAATTGCACATATCTTCATATGGTCTGCGAATTTCATTTTAAATTCAAACAAACTTAATGTAGGCGTTGCTGCAACAGGATTTTCAATTTTTCCTTCCATTTTTTTCTCAATGCCTCAGCAAAATGATAAAGAATCATAACAAAATGATCTTAATAAATACAATAATTCATTCTGTTGATGATTTTTTGTATTTTGAGATCTTGTGTAGCCTGAATGAAGTGCGAAATTTGGAGCCAAAAACATTCTATTTTCCGAGTTCGCCATACTTTTTTAGGCTATGAACTAATCAGAAACTGACCGCACCAAGTTTCATTAAGGCACTGGATAAAGGAAGTAAAGGTAAACCTAAAATGGTATCTTCATTGCCCTGAACCTCTTTAAATAACCATTTACCCAGGCTTTCATATTGATAACCCCCACAACTATGATAAGGTTTTTCACTGTCTAAGTAAGCTTCAATGGTTTTTTCGCTTAATTGGTGCAAGGTTAAGTAGGCTGTTTCATGATGTTGCCAGAGCAGTTCGTTATTTTTGGCAATGCAAAGGCAGGCAATTTGCAAATGCTCCTTACCATTTAATAAACGCAGATGCTCCATAGCTGTATGATGGTTCAAAGGCTTATTCAGCAAGGTTTGTCCAAACAGACACAGTTGATCTGCTGCAATAATAAAATGTTCAAGATGGTGCTGACTCACTTCCAGTGCTTTACTTGCGGCAAGCGCATAGCCCAATTCTAATGCGTTTTTTGACTTGAAGGATGCTTTAATTGCGTTTTCATCACAATGTGAAGGAATCACAGAAAATTCAATACCAAGAGACTGCAATAGTTTTAATCTTATTGATGAACTTGAAGCGAGAATAATGGGTTTTTGTTGTAAAAAATTAGACATAGATCGCCACCAAAGCCATCAGTGTGAAGCCTATAATCACGAAGCTGAAATCTTTGAGATTACAACAGCGCTCTACCATTACACAGCGTTCTAAACCATGTAGTGTGCCCAGATAGAGGAAAGTTCCCGCTGACGCAGCAATTAAAATTGGATCAAATAGAGAGTTAGTTTCTACTCCATGACCAAAATACCACCCTAAATAGATACCCAAAGGGGTCATCAAACTGAATAAAATAAAAAAGACCAAGCTGGTGTTCATGCTCATAGAACTTTTATTTAATTGAACTGCTACGGCAAAGCTTTCTGCCCATTTATGGGTAATAATTGCAAGAAAAATCATGATAATCATAGAGTTATATTGCGCTAACCCTAAGGCTGCACCCAACATTATGGAATGAACTGAAAGCATTCCCCATGCTAAAAGAGCAAAAGCAGGGTGTTTCGTATTATGATGGTAGAGTTCTTTGCCCAGATGTTCGAACCAAAGGAAAATCAGAAATACTGCTCCGGTAATGATAAAGGCGAAAGGGTAGTTGTATCCCATTTTTTTAAATAAAGAATTTGCATCTGGAAGCATATGCAATAAACCTGCTCCCAAAAATACTCCAGTAGCCAGGGTTTCTCCCACAGGAAAATCAATATGCCGATCATCTTTAATACGTTTTTTAAACGGATACCAGCCCGCGAGTAAGATGACTACAAAAATGGAAAATGCAAAAAAAATCTTTAAACTGGTAGCTGATACCATCGTTTATCCTGTTATTTATTCTAGAATTTTATCGCTAAGATTGTTGCTTGGATTAGTGGCGCCTAGGGGGCAGCGAGGCGGGTTTAAGAGTGTGCATTCACCCCGGGTTTCGCTTCGCTGCACTCAGGTTACAATAATCTAGGTCTACAACCGGACTTAATCAAATCCCGTAGTTTAGTTGTGATGCATGGCTTCATGCAAGCTAAATAAACGAACTTCTACAATATCAGATTGCAGTTTTAACGCCAAAATCATGCGAGCACGCAATTCTTGCCACTGAGAAAATGTTTCATCACAGACTATATCTATCCCTATTTTGCCATCCAGATAATGTAAATTCCAAAATAAAATTTGGGGGAAATCAATATGAACTTCATTTAATAATAATTCGTGTAATACCTTCCTGCTGGGTAAATGCAAAGAAGGGCAAAAGCGTTCGTCATCTTCAGGATCAACATGGACGATCACATCTTTGACACTTTCTATTTGATCTGTAAGCGCATGGTGGACATGTTGCGCTATATAATGCCCTTCAGATACCGATATTTTAGGTGAAACAAGAATATGTACATCAATTAATACATCTTCCCCCATCGAACGACTGCGTAATTGATGAATTTTTTCAACTCCATCTACGCTTTGAATTACTTCTTCAATTCGAGTTAATAATTCTGGACTGACTGCGGTATCTACCAGCTCTTTGACACTATTCCAAGCATAGTCCCAACCCATCTTAACAATCATGAGTCCGACTATAATAGCTGCTATGGCATCAAGATAACTGAAACCGGCAAGGCTGCCAATTAAGCCTATTAAAACAACCAGGGAGGAGGCTGCATCTGAACGGTGATGCCAGGCATTTGCCGTAATTAATTTGGAGTTAATACGCCTGCCAATATACAGAGTATAGTGAAACAAAGTTTCATTGCTCATGATGGAGATACAAATTATAGGAAGGGTCAACCAATTTGGTACGAGATAATTGAAATGAAGTAAGTCATATATTGAATCCCAGGCAATACCAATACCTGCGAAAATAAGTAAAAGAGAGAGCAATAAAGTTGCTGCAGTTTCGATGCGTTGATGCCCATAAGGATGGCTTGCATCGGCATCGAGACTGCCATATTTAGAAGCAAATAAAACCATCGCATCTGTTATGAGATCAGATAAGGAATGTACTCCATCTGCAACAAGAGCATGGGAATGGAAAAAATATCCACCAATGAGTTTAATAATGCCAAGTAACGCATTTGAAATAGCTCCCAAAAGGGTTACTTTTTTTGCTTGCCAATATCTGTCGTGCTGAGCCATATTCTGTTTTTAAATAAGGTAAACCCTAAGTCAAACGGAGTTCTTGGTTTTCTCACAAAATCCTAGGTTTTAGTTTCATCTATTTTTATTGGCCATATTTAAACATGGTTAAGAATTTTTTTATATTAAAACTTACATGAATGGAATTTCGCTGGAATATTTTGCTGTGCTCTTAGAAGGGGAGAAATTAAGTTGATTTATAAGGTGCTTTACATCATGTTCACAGGATTATCCACAGATTTTGTGGATAAATAATTTAGATCTGATTCGAACTAAATAGGCAATGATACTTATAAAATAAGGTTTTTTTGAAGAATGTTCGGATATTTGGGCTTTTATTAAACGATGTGGTAAGAGAAGTTATCCACAGGATGTATTTTTGAATAGGTAGTAAATACGCCTGACTATCTTAACAAAGAAAAAAATAAAAAACAGTCTTGACTTTGGTATTTTAAAAAAAATTTTTGTTGTAGAGCTATGCATTATATAGTATGCAAAATTTGTACATGCACAGACTTACGAAAAATAAAAATTGGCAAATTCCAAAATGAAATTTAAGAGCGCTTTGTAAATTTATAAGGCAGTCACAAATGAGTCTGATTTTATAAGGTGTTCTACATCATGTACACAGAATTATCCACAGATTTTGTGGATAATTGATTTTCTGAAATTACAAAATTGAATTGTAGAAAAGCCTTGTAGAATAAGAATTTTTGGGTATATGCGTGATGATTTAGTTTGGGGTGTAAATTGAATTAGATGAAGTTATCCACAATGTGTGGTTTTGTAGAATTGCAAATCTGCTTAACTATGTTAACAAAGAAAAAAATAAAAAACAGTCTTGACTTGGGTATTTTAAAAATATTTTTACCCCTGCAAAAATTGTTCAAAATTTCCCAACCACCGCTGGGTAATATCGCGAGCAGTGCGCGGTGAGCTCTGTAACAGTTCTTTTGCTGTAGCAGGCAAAAGAGGAAGCAGGCTGCGATCACGCTGGGGATCTGCGATTTTAAATTGCCGATATCCTGTTTGTCGGGTGCCAAGTACTTCGCCTGCACCCCTTAATTCCATATCTTTCTCAGCAATAATGAATCCATCATTGGTTGCACGCATTATTTTTAATCGCTCAGCACCTTGTTGCGACAGTGGGGATTGATAAAGCAAAATACAATGAGATTGGGTAGCGCCTCTTCCTACTCGGCCGCGTAATTGATGAAGTTGAGATAAACCAAGACGTTCCGCATTTTCAATAATCATAAGACTGGCATTAGGAACATCCACCCCAACTTCAATCACTGTTGTGGCAACCAGTAAATTTATTTCGCCACATTTAAATGCAGCCATAGTCGCTTCTTTTTCTACAGATTTCATCCGTCCATGCACCAGACCTACACGTGCGTTGGGAAGTTGCTCTTGTAATGCTTGTGCTGTTTCAGTAGCAGCCATACATTGTAGTTTTTCTGACTCTTCAATGAGTGTACAAACCCAATAAATTTGACGTCCACTGGCTATGGCAACTTGTAATCGATTAATGACTATCTCTCGTTTATTCTGACTTAATACCGCTGTAGCAATGGGTAGGCGTCCAGGAGGTAATTCATCGATAATTGAGATATCCAAATGGGCAAAGTGAGTCATGGATAATGTTCTTGGGATAGGCGTGGCGGTCATTAATAACTGATGGGGGATGAGCTGATCTTGCTGCCCTTTTTGTTGCAGAAGCAATCTTTGCTCTACGCCAAATCGATGTTGTTCATCGATAATGACTAATCCTAAGCGAGCAAAGCTCACTGACTCTTGAAATAAGGCGTGCGTACCGATAATCAACTGGCAGCTGTGATCTGCAAGTGCAGCAAATGCTATTCGCCGTTCGCTAAGTTTCATTTTTCCGCTGAGTCGTACTATTTTAATTCCCAACGGTTCAAGCCAACGGATAAGATTATTGGCGTGTTGCTCGCTCAATAAATCTGTAGGCGCCATAAAGGCAACTTGTTGTCCGTTAGCAATCGCTTGTAATGCTGCCAGAGCTGCAATAATGGTTTTCCCTGCACCAACATCACCTTGTACCAAGCGCAACATAGGTTTCGTTTGCATTAAATCTTGGCTGATTTCCTGGGCTACTTTATGTTGTGCATTTGTGAGGGTAAATGGAAGCGAGTCCAAAAAACGTTGATTCAAGTTGTGATCTGCAGGCAATGCGACAGCGTGTAACGCATTACGTGATTCTCTGGCGAATTGCATACTGAGGCGCTGTGCTAACAATTCATCAAAAACTAATCGTTTTAGGGCAGGATGTTGCCCCTCTTCGAGCGATTGTACCGAGATATCTGGAGGGGGATTATGCAATAATTGAATTGCCTCTCCCAGAGGAAAAAAATTATTTATCCGCAGTTGTTCTTCATTCATCCATTCCAATTGCTGCAGCTCCTCTTTACAACTTGCTAAGGCAACATTTACCAACTGTCTTAAACGTGTTTGGCTTAAGCCTTGTGTGCTTGGATAGATTGGAGTGAGTGTTTCATTAACCTGACATTCATTTCCATCATTGAGTAACTGATATTCAGGGTGAGTCATAATCAGGGTATTATTGAATGCGCGTACTTCTCCAAATGCACGAACCATTGTACTGTTATTTAGATTATTGATTTGATTTTTATTAAAATGGAAAAACTGCAGCTTGATGATGCCTGTTTTATCTTCAATATAACAATGCAACATGGCACGTTTCCCAGTTTTAATTTCTGTTTTACATACCCGTCCAGCAATCACACACCAATCATTGGGACGTAAATCTTGAATGGGTGTTATTCGGGTTCTGTCTTGATAACGGTAAGGCAAATGGAACAGTAAATCACGCACGGAGTGAATTCCACATTTGGCAAGTTTTGCTGCGAGCGTTGGTCCGATACCTGTTAGTGATTCACAAGAGTTAGATAACACAGTATTCATGATTTTGAATGATGGTATTTAAAGTGTAACTCATAGTTAGGAGGGTAACAATTTGCTGTTTTAGCAAGACAGCAAATTCTGCTGTATGAGGAGATAAAACCTTTTCATATGGCACAAAAAAGCGCATAATAGCATCATTTTTGATGGAAACCGAGTCGCATGAAACAAACTGTAGAGCAGCTTTTAAAACACGCTTTAATATCATTACAAAAGTCAGGTGATGTACCCCCTGATTTGGATCTTGAGATTAAGGTAGATCGTACAAAAGATGCTGCTCATGGTGATTATGCCAGTAATTTGGCCTTAATTTTAGCAAAACCATGCCGTCAAGCACCGCGCAAAATAGCAGAACTTTTAGTTCATGCCCTCCCTGTTGATCCTGCAGTGGAAAAAGTTGAAATTGCTGGGGCGGGGTTTATTAATTTCTTCATACGCAGCAGTTCTCGCTCACAAATTATAGGTGAAATACTGGATAAGGAAGAGGGATTTGGGTGCAGCACGATTGGCCAAAATCAAAAAGTATTGATTGAATTTGTTTCTGCTAACCCAACAGGGCCTTTGCATGTAGGCCATGGTAGAGGAGCTGCTTTTGGTGCTACTTTGGGAAATGTCTTAAAGGCTGCAGGTTATGATGTGACATTAGAATATTATGTCAACGACGCAGGAAGACAAATGAACATTCTTGCGGCTAGTGTGTGGTTACGTTATCTGGAGCTTGCTGGTGAACCTGTTGTTATTCCTGCCAATGCGTATAAAGGTGATTATGTTTCCGAAATAGCGCAGGAATTTTGGGCCGAGCATGGTAAGGAATATGTGTATCCATGGGCTACTGTAACGGAAGGTTTGCCTCTTGATGAGCCTCATGGCGGTGATAAAGAGATTTATATTGATGCTTTGGTTTCTCGCGCAAAACAACTTTTGGGTACGAATGTTTTTGCTTTGTTCCATCAACATGCGTTACACACTGTTCTTGATGATATTAAAGATGATCTTGGTGAGTTCGGTGTGACCTACGAGAACTGGTTTTCTGAACAATCTTTATTTGAAGATGGCTCGATTCAAAAAGGTATTCAGGCGCTTAAAGATAGTGGCCATACTTTTGAAAAAGAAGGGGCGCTTTGGTTTAAAGCAACTGATTTTGGCGATGAAAAAGATCGAGTACTGGTGCGTGCTAATGGTCAAACTACTTATTTTGCTTCAGATGTTGCTTATCATTGGAATAAATATGATCGAGGATATGATCGGGTAATTGATATTTTTGGTGCGGATCATCATGGTTATATCACTCGGTTGCGTGCCGTAGTTAAAGCTTTGGGGCATGATGAAAGCGCGCTTGATGTATTATTAGTCCAATTTGCTATTTTATATCGTGGTTCTGAGCGGGTTCAAATGTCGACCCGTAGTGGTTCTTTTGTTACTTTAAGAGAGTTGCGCCATGAAGTAGGAAATGATGCAGCGCGTTACTTTTATGTGGCACGGAAGGCAGAACAACATATGGATTTTGATTTGGATTTGGCAAAATCAGAGTCAAGTGATAATCCGGTCTATTATATTCAGTATGCTCATGCCAGAATATGCTCTGTATTAAGACAATTAAAAGAGCGAGGTTTGCTTTGGGATAAAGCAATTGGGCTTAAGAATATTGATTTGTTAGATCAACCACATGAAACTCATTTAATTTCTTTAATTAGTAGATACCCGGAAATTGTGGAATTAGCGGCTGCTCATTGTGAGCCTCATCAAGTGGCATATTATTTACGTGAAGTAGCCAATGGCTTACATAGTTATTATAATGCTGTTCAGCTCTTGTGTGAGCAAGAGCAATTACGATGCGCACGCCTTTGCTTGTTAGCGGCAGTGCGTCAGGTATTAAAGAATGGTTTGGACTTATTGGGTGTATCAGCTCCTGAGAGTATGTAATGACAAAAGAATATGGAAATAGGCGTTCTTCGCGGTCGCGAAGTAGTGCACCTCATCAGCTTCTAGTAAGTACGTTTACTTTTTTATTAGGTTATTTGACTGCTTCTTTTTTCGATATTGAGACCGTCAGCCACTGGGTAAATTCCCAGGTTTTGGCTCATCAAGAAATAAAAAAAGAACCGGCTAAACCAGAGTCACAACGCGCAGTAATACCGCCTAAACCGAAATTTGAGTTTTATACTCTTCTGACTAATGAAAAAGTTCCTAGTTCGCAAGCCAATGCGAACTCTGCACCATCAGCTCAACCTGCTGCAAATGCAGCTGCTTCAGCTTCTACCCCAACGCTAAAGACAACATCTGTCAATGTCACTAGTGCAGCAACTACAGCAGCAACCTCAGCACGAACAAATACTTCTAATGCCCAACAGCATCCTGCTGTGATTAATAGAACATTTGCAGCAAAAACTGCTTCTTCAACAGATAGAGGAAAGTTTTTGGTGCAAGTAGCTTCTTTTAAAGCACGCAAAGATGCTGAACAGATGAAAGGTACATTGATACTTAAAGGTTTTAGTGTATATATCATTCCTGTAAGTCATGCTACAAAAGGTAATTGGTTTAGGGTAGTCGTAGGACCTTATCCTAATCGAGCGCTTGCCCAACAGGCTCAAATGGTTTTGGCCAGAAACGAACATCTGAATGGTATGGTTACCAGTGCTGGATAAACTTGGAGCCTATTTACATTTGACTCAAGCTAGCGAAATGTAAATAGGCTCCCCGTTTGGATGCAATGAAGTGCAACCAGGATGTGTTTAGCGTCGAGCAACTACCTGAATGTTTTCTGCATTTTTGATTGCATGAGGTTTACTAATTCCCACAGTAACTTGAGGAATTTTAAATTGTTTTTTGATTAAATCTGCAACTTCATTGGCTACTGTTTCAATAAGTTGAAATGATTTTGATTCAACATAAAGAGTCACACTGTTACAAAGTGCTTCGTAATCTATGGTTTTAGTCAAATTCTCCTGACATATACTGAAATCAGTATCAATACTAATATCAATTAATAATTGTTGATTAATGCGTTGTTCCCATTCGTAAACGCCAATTTTAGTACTTACATTAAGGGCTTTTATAATTAAAGTATCCAATGTTATTTCTACCTGCCAAAAAATGAGTTTCTGATTTTAGCGAAATAGTTATTCTTATGTATAGGGTTATAGAATACTGTCTCCCTGTTAATTGATGCAGATCATGTATCTCAATTCGCTTCGGAGTCAATTTTTGCATTATTTTAGAGTGGATATTCCTGTAAGTATGTTAGCATTAGGGCATTTTGATGATGTTGGGATAACATGATGTATGATCTGGATCAATCTCTGTTCCTTCGTGCTTTAAGACGACAACCTGTGGAGCGAACTCCAGTATGGATGATGCGCCAAGCAGGACGATATTTGCCTGAATATCGAAAGACTAGAGAGCAGGCGGGTGATTTTTTAAGCCTTTGCAAGAATCCTGAACTTGCTTGCGAGGTTACTTTACAGCCTTTGCGCCGTTACGCTTTGGATGCAGCGATTTTATTTTCCGATATTCTGACAATTCCTGATGCGATGGGATTAGGTTTATATTTTTCTGAAGGGGAGGGGCCTTGTTTTCATCGCCCCATACGTGATACGCAGGCGATTTCTAACTTACAACTCCCTGAAACGGAGTCTTTAGCCTATGTAATGAATGCAGTGCGGCTCATTCGCCAAGAAATGCCAAAAGAGCTTCCTCTAATTGGTTTTGCAGGCAGTCCATGGACTTTGGCGTGTTATATGGTTGAAGGTAAAAGTACTAGAGACTTTAAGCGTATTTTGCATTTGATCTATACCGAAAGTGAAGCGGCACATATGTTGTTGCATCAATTGGCACTATCAGTAACAAATTACCTGATTGAGCAAATTAAGGCAGGTGTTAATTCAGTGATGCTTTTTGACACCTGGGGTGGGATTTTAACACCGGAAAATTATCAAAAATTTTCCCTAGAGTATATGCAGAAGATTGTACAGCAAATTAAAGCTTATTATCCCAACATACCTGTTATTTTGTTTACTAAAGGTGGTGGTCAATGGTTAGAAAAAATGCTGATCACGGGTTGTGATGCTTTGGGAATTGATTGGACATGTGATTTGGGCGAAGCGCGGCAAAGAGTGGGTAAGCAAGTTGCATTACAGGGAAATCTTGACCCTTCCGTGTTGTTGACCTCGAAGCAATGTATTCGAGAACAAGTAAAAAAAGTATTGGCATCCTTTGGCTCAGGTTCAGGACATGTTTTCAACCTCGGCCACGGCATCACTCCTGACGTCCCCCCAGAACATGTTGCTGCCATGATTGATGCTGTTCATGAATTTAGTCCTTATTATCATCAAAAATGATCCCAATTGGAGCCTGGATTTGTATACTTGAGGTATCGTCGGTTTTTTTAATAGAAACCTCCACAAATTTTTTCGCCTACGTACTGCGTTTTATGCGCGGTACATAGAGAAAAATGTTGTGTACAGGCTATTACATTTTTAGTGTTTATTTTTCTTTCTTGATGTTCGTCAAGAGGTTGTAGGTAGTATTGTTCAAGAATCTGTTAGGTTATTTCGAAGAAATTTTGGAGATTCAAATTAAGCATAAGAAACGAATTTAGAATACTAAAAAATCATCATTATATCTAAATTATCTTAAGTAATTCTTAAAAAATAGTACAATAAAATAACAAATAGAAAAATAATTATCTAAAAATCATAGCTGCTCACGATGAGTCTGGTCAAGAAATGTGTAAGCACTATTCCCAGAGTTGTTTAAAATAGCCGTAAAGAGTAAGATGAAACGATTCAGGATTTGAAGAATAGCTTCTATGAAGGGAAATAAATCTCATAGTTGGATAATATGAATTCTCTCTATAAACAACTCATTCGATCTTCAATTTTAGGGACGCTTGTAATGCTGGCGCTCCTTTTTCTCTCTGCGGGTACCCTAGATTACTGGCAAGGTTGGATATATATGGTGGTGTTTATTATTGCCTCTACGGCATACAGTGTGTACCTGGCAAAATATGATCCAGCTCTTCTTAAGCGTCGTACCGAAGTAGGCATATCTTATGAAAAGGAACTTGCGCAGAAAATCATTATCTTTTGTCTTTATGTGAGCTGTATTGTGCTTATTGTCTTGGCACCGCTTGATGTACGCTTAGGCTGGTCGTCAGTACCATGGTACGTTTCGATCATTGGTGACGCGCTCGTTGTTTTCTCATTCTATATTTTCTATCTTGTCGCAAAAGTAAATACCTATGCTGCTGCCAACATTAGTGTTGAGAAAGAACAAAAAGTGATTACGACTGGCTTATATGGATTCGTCCGTCACCCGATGTACTTTGGCGCTATGATTCTTTTCATCGGCACACCACTTGCGCTGGGATCGTGGTGGGCACTGCTTTTGACCCCCATCTTCTTATCAATTCTAGTTGCTCGCATCCTGAATGAGGAGAAAATACTCGCACGGGATTTGTCTGGATATACGGAGTATCAAAAAAAAGTTACTGCTCGGCTTATACCTTTTATTTGGTAACTACTATAAAACAAGTCATTCTCTTATTAAGTTTTTTTATTACTACCTGATGAGACTGGATATGCAGTAAAACCCAAATTTTGATCCGAATTTTTTTGGCTCCCACCTCTATGTTAAATGGAATAGTTTATGCCATAATGATTTTCAAGCAATGACTTTTAATATTGGGGTTGGCTTTGCGAAGTAACGTTGGTGATAAATAAATTGTCCCGTTGTAGATAAAAAGATGGATTTTTCTCTACGTATAATCAAATGAAACGGATGTCCTCCATTATGAAAAACTCTCAAAAAAGTGCTGATGACATTCTTATTGATTTGGCACTACAAGGTGGTGGCGCTCATGGCGCTTTTACATGGGGCGTATTAGATCGTTTATTAGAAGAAAAGAAGCTGCGAATTGATGGTATTTCTGGCACATCTGCCGGCGCTATGAATGCCGTAGTTCTTGTTGATGGTTATACTAAAGGTGGTTCTCAGGGAGCACAAAATTCACTTGAATTGTTCTGGAAGAAGGTCTCTGATGCAGCACGTTTTAGCCTTTTACAACGCGGCCCCCTTGATATTCTTCTGGGCCAATGGTCGCTTGATTATTCTCCTTTTTTCATCACTATGGACATCTTGTCTCGCGTGTTTTCTCCATATGATCTTAACCCATTAGGGATAAATCCGCTCCGCGATATTTTAGCAAAAACCATAGATTTCAAACGATTATCACGAAGTTCAATCAAATTATTCATTACGGCGACAAACGTTAGCACCGGCAGAGGAAGAGTATTTCGCAATAACGAAATCACACCTGAGGTACTTCTTGCATCGGCATGTTTACCTACTCTGTTCAAGGCAGTCGAAATCAATGGAGAACACTACTGGGATGGCGGGTACTCAGGAAATCCCACAATTACACCGCTTGTACGTGAATGTAAATCGCAAGATACGATTTTAGTACAAATTAATCCTGTAGTGCGGCCAGATTTTCCTCAATCAGCAAAAGATATCCTCAATCGACTGAATGAAGTTTCGTTCAACGCAGTGTTACTTAAAGAACTTCGTATGATTGCTTTATTACGACGATTGGCTTATCCAGATGACTCTGAAGGGGCAAAATGGGCAGGCATGCGCATACATCGAGTAAGTAGTGACCTCATGCTTGAACTCGGTTCTTCATCCAAGCTCAATGCTGAATGGGACTTTCTGCTCATGCTTCGAGATAAAGGGCGTCAGGCGGCTGAAACGTTTCTCACGGAGCACGCGCATAACCTCGGCCGACGTTCATCACTTGACCTCGATGCCTTACTTGAGGGAGTTTAGTTCGTGGGAATCCTCGGGATTTTGCTTGGACTATTATTCCTTATCGTTTTAGCATTTCGTAGCTGGAGTATATTGCTTCTTGCACCCGCTGCAGCATTAGTCGCCACGTTTTTTGCTGGTGAGCCCTTGCTTGCCAGCTGGACACAAATATTCATGAGTGGCGCCGCTCATTTCCTTGCTCAATACTTTCCATTATTTTTGTTGGGCTCACTGTTCGGGAAATTGATGGATGACAGTGGTTCTGTTTCGGCGATTGCAGATTTTATGACGCAGAGGTTTGGGACAAAACATGCTATATTGGCAGTTGTATTAGCCGGAGCATTAGTGACTTATGGTGGGGTAAGTTTGTTTGTTGCATTTTTCGTGCTTGCACCAATGAGCCAAACTTTATTCCAAACTGCAGCTATTCCACGCAGGCTCATGCCAGCTGCAATTGTGCTAGGCACTTCTACATTCACGATGTCATCTTTACCAGGAACCCCCTCAATACAAAATGCTATTCCCATGCCTTTTTTAGGCACAACGCCATTCGCAGCTCCTGGCCTTGGAATCATTGCCTCAGCTGTGATGTTCGTATTTGGGATGTGGTGGCTCAAAAGAACTGCGGATGCTGCTAAATACGAAAGTGAACAATTTGGTGAAGGGGCGCCTGCTGAAGTGAATACTATTGTGAATGATCAACTTATTCGTGAGCGAGCCACCACAGCTCATGAATTTGATATTGCAGAGATCACCCATGGATGTCATAGCAAGGCTTTGCCCACAATTATTTCTGCCATTTTACCGATTATCGTAGTGATTGCTGTCAATTTCTTAATGGTACTTGTAATCCTTCCTCGTCTTGATTTTTCATTTCTAGCAAGGGAAAAGTGGGGGGCAACCTCTCTTTCTGCAGTGGCTGGTGTATGGTCTGTTGTTACAGCGCTCGTCGCAGCAATTTTTGTTGTGCTCATCATCAATTACAAACGACTTCCCAAATTGCGAGAAACAATCGATGCTGGTGCAAATGCATCTGTCTTACCTGCTTTAAGTGTTGCAAGTTTAGTTGGTTTTGGTGCAGTGATTGCATCACTTCCTGCATTTGCTGTTGTGCGTGATTGGGTTTTGGGAATAAGCGGTGGACCATTGGTTTCACTTGCAACCGCAACCAATATTCTCGCTGCTGTCACAGGCTCGGCATCTGGTGGACTTTCTATCGCTCTTGACTCTCTCGGCAGCACTTATTTGGCCTTGGCACAGAAATATGGAATTGATCCTGCCTTATTGCATCGTATCGCTGTTATTTCATCTGGTACACTGGATAGCCTTCCTCATAATGGAGCTGTTGTGACACTTCTGGCAGTATGTCAATCAACACATCGTGAAAGTTATCTTGATATTATGGTAGTGGGAATCGTTGGAGCAATTATTGCGCTCGGTGTCGTTATCGTTCTTGGGTCGATATTTGGTTCATTTTGAAGCAAGCATCGTCTTCTCGTTATGAGGATATTTGCTCTGATATTCCACTTCAGGAAAAAGAGAGCTTCTTTCTTGAGCTCTCTTTTACTGAGTTTTATAAAGAAAAGTTTGGAGGAAACAGGATCCGCAGCCCCTAACATTTATGGCAAATAAAGCGTTTTATTCGTTCCTAAACTGCCTGCTCAATTGAATGGCCATTTCGATTGATTGTTCATAATTGAGTCGGGGATCAACCAGACTATGATAGGCTTTTTTCAGATCGTCAGCCGCTAACCCACGAGCACCGCCAATGCATTCAGTAACATTATCACCAGTAAGTTCAAAATGAACACCACCTAGATAACTACCCATATTGCGGTGGATTTCCAAAGCTTGTTTTAACTCTAAAAGGATATTATCAAAATGACGTGTTTTAATGCCATCCGCTGTAGTTTCTGTATTACCATGCATGGGATCACAAGACCAGGTAACTGGGACTTTTGTTTTTCTCACTGTTTCAATAAGAGGGGGAAGTAGTTTATCTATATGTTGCGCTCCGAGGCGAGTAAACAATAAAAGTCGTCCTTCTTCGCGCTGAGGATTCGCTCTGTTCAATACTTCTTCCAACCATTCGGGAGTGGCTCCAGGTCCGATTTTGATGCCAATAGGATTTTCTACGCCACGTAAAAATTCCAAATGCGCGCTGTCAATTTGTGCAGTGCGCATACCAATCCAGGGAAGGTGAGTAGAAAGGTTATACCATAAACCATCTTCCATCTGCCGCGTCAATGCTTGCTCATAATGCAAATGCAGGGCTTCATGGGAAGTATAAAAATCGACCTTAGATAAATTACTGGATTGTATGCCACCAATAGTATCTAAAAAGTCCAACGCATCGGCAATTGATTTAACTAGAGTTTGGTATTCTTCTTTTTGCTTTGAATGTTCAACAAAACCTAAATCCCATTGTTGGGGATGATTGAGGCTAGCAAAACCACTATCGAGCAAACTACGAATAAAATTTAAGGTAATTGCTGAGCAGTTGTAGGCTTGTAACAATAATTTAGGATTGGGTTCTCGTGCTTCTTGGGTAAATTCTGGAGAGTTGACCAGATCACCCCGATAACTGGGTAAAGTAACACCATCAATTGTTTCATAATCCGAAGAACGGGGTTTTGCATATTGCCCGGCGATGCGCCCCACACGAATAATGGGTTTTCGTAACCCATGCAATAAAATCAAACTCATCTGTAAAATGATTTTTAATTTATTACTGATAATTTCTGAGCGACAATCATTAAATGACTCAGCACAGTCACCACCTTGAAGAATAAAAGCTTCTCCACGTCCAGCACGTGCAATTTCTTTTTTTAAATTTTTTACTTCACTACTGGTAACTAGTGGAGGTAAAAGGCTCAGTTGCTCTACAATTTTATTTAACTGTTCGTTATCAGCATAAGTTGCAGCTTGTAAATACGAGTATTGGAGCCAAGACGTAGGCGACCATTTTTGCATAAAAAACCCATGTAACTTTTTTGAGTCTAAGTATGGAATAAATGAACACATACTGCAAGCGAACTGGACCATAAATGATAAAGCTTTTATCCATCTGTATGCGTCTATATAGAAACTTTAGTGGACTTTGAAGGGCAAATGGAAGGAGGGTTTATGCTCATAAAGAGAATATTATTATGAGCTAAGCACCTGACAGCGTCTGCTGCTGTAGGTGCTTGAGGTCAGCTATAAGTGTTTCCCTTCTCACGGTGGAAAATAGTTTTCTTATGAGTTTTGCATTGAAAAAGACTGAGTTCTTTGATTTAGATGGAGCACAACGCTCATATGAAATTAGGGGCTTGAAAAATACTTTTTTTAGTTTGTATTGCCGTGATTTATATTAATTTGCTGCAATAAAAATTTAATTACCCTTGAAATCTTCTCAGGTGCCCCCATCTCTGGTTTTCACATTGCTAAGCTGTTGGAGAGGAGTAATTACATGAGTAAAAAACAAGATAAAAAAAATTGGCATCAATTTAAAGAAGAACATGAATCTAAAGAATCCAAAGAAATTGAGCATCCTGAAGAAGACACTATGGAGCCTGAAGAGATAGTACACCAGGAACCTTCTTTAGATCATCCAAGTTATATAGAATTGAGCGAAAAACTCACTCTTGCTGAACAGCAAGCTCATGAAAATTGGGAGAAAGCAGTCCGTGCTCAAGCGGAATTGGATAATGTGCGTCGTCGTGCTGAGCGTGAAGTAGCTAATGCTCATCGGTATGGTATTGAGAAGTTAATTACCGATTTATTACCGGTAATCGATAGCTTAGAACAGGCCTTGCAATTGGTTGTTAAAGCAGAGGATGCATCAATGCGTGAAGGTTTAGAATTAACTCTGAAGCTTTTTATGGATGTATTGAAAAAATTCGAGGTTCAGCAAATTGACCCGATTGGTGTACCTTTTGATCCACAACTTCATGAAGCGATGTCTATGCAAGATGCTCCCGATGCAGAACCCAATACAGTATTAGCAGTATTCCAAAAGGGATACAAACTGAGTGATCGCGTGATTAGGCCAGCCCGTGTTGTCGTATCAAAAAAATAAAAATGTGAGCTTTGTGGGTTGAAATTGACAAATTATACCCCATATAAGAATCATCACATTAGAAATTACTACTTTGGAGCAAGAAGATAATGGCTAAAATTATAGGAATCGACTTAGGTACTACCAACTCATGTGTCGCTGTGATGGAGGGTGATAAACCTAAGGTTATTGAAAACAGTGAAGGCCACCGCACTACGCCTTCCATCGTCGCTTTTACAGATGATGGTGAAGTACTGGTTGGACAATCTGCAAAACGTCAGGCAGTAACTAACCCGGATAATACCTTATTTGCAATTAAACGATTGATTGGTCGTCGTTTTGATGATGCGATTGTTCAAAAAGACATCAAAATGGTGCCTTACAAGATTGTTAAAGCGGATAATGGTGATGCTTGGGTTCGTGTGAAAGATCAAGACAAAGCGCCGCCTCAAATTTCTGCTGAAGTACTGCGCAAAATGAAAAAAACCGCAGAAGATTATCTCGGCGAAGAGGTGAAAGAAGCGGTGATTACTGTACCTGCTTATTTCAACGACTCCCAACGTCAGGCAACCAAAGATGCTGGCCGTATTGCTGGTCTTGAAGTAAAACGTATCATCAATGAGCCTACCGCTGCTGCTCTTGCCTACGGTATGGACAAAAAACGCGGTGATTCAATCATTGCTGTGTATGACCTTGGTGGTGGTACTTTTGATATCTCAATTATTGAAATTGCAGAAGTTGATGGAGAACATCAATTCGAAGTACTCGCAACAAATGGTGATACCTTCCTGGGTGGTGAGGACTTTGACTTGGCTTTGATTGAATATCTGGCTTCTGAATTTAAAAAAGATACTGGTATTGATTTACACAACGATCCATTGGCGTTACAACGACTGAAAGATGCTGCTGAAAAAGCAAAAATTGAACTTTCTTCAGCACAACAAACAGATGTTAATTTACCTTATATTACAGCGGATGCTTCTGGACCAAAACACTTAAATATCAAATTGACTCGCTCTAAACTGGAGTCTTTGGTGGAGAAATTGGTTGAGCGTACAATAGAGCCTTGCAAAATCGCATTGAAAGATGCTGGATTGACTGTATCACAAATTAATGAAGTTATTTTGGTGGGTGGTCAAACCCGTATGCCTTTAGTCCAAAAAACAGTGGAAGAATTTTTTGGTAAAGAGCCACGTAAAGATGTTAACCCTGATGAAGCAGTTGCTGTAGGTGCTGCCATTCAAGCTGCAGTATTATCTGGTGAAGTAAAGGATATTTTGTTGCTTGACGTAACTCCTTTGTCTTTAGGTATCGAAACTATGGGTGGTGTGATGACAAAACTCATCGAGAAAAATACCACAATCCCAACAAAAGCGACCCAGGTGTTTTCTACTGCGGATGATAATCAAACAGCAGTGACTGTCCATGTGTTACAAGGGGAACGGGATCAGGCCTCTGCAAATAAATCGTTAGGTCGATTTGATTTGAATGATATTCCTCCTGCTCCACGCGGTGTTCCACAAATTGAGGTAACTTTTGATATTGATGCGAATGGTATCCTTAATGTTTCTGCTAAAGATAAAGCGACAGGTAAGGCTCAATCAATTGTCATTAAAGCATCCAGTGGTTTGAGTGATGAAGAGGTGGAAGCAATGATCAAAGATGCTAAATCCCATGCTGATGAAGATAAGAAATTTAAGGAAATGGCAGAGCTACGCAATCAGGCAGACAGCTTGATTCATAGCTGTGAAAAATCCATGAAAGATTTGGCAGGCGAACTCAACGAAGAGGAGAAAAAAGGGATTGAAAATGCTATTGCTGAATTAAAAGAGGCAATTCAGGGTAGTGATAAAGCACAAATTGAAGACAAATTAAAAGTGCTAAGCGAGGCTTCTGCAAAAATGGCTGAGCGAGTTTATGCTAAAAAAGCATCAGAAGGGCAAGCAGGACAAGAACAGGCACACCAAGAACAAGCGCAACCCCAAGAATCAGCTAAAGCTGATGAAGGTGTTGTAGATGCTGAGTTTGAGGAAGTTAAAGACGATAAAAAATAATTGGTGATATCGTGATTTAGCCCTAGGTGTAATGTAGCCTGGGTGCAGCGAAGCGGAACCCGGGATAGGCATGAATAATCTTCTTAATCCCGGGTTCCGCTTCGCTGTACCTAGACCACATTGTCCATTTTTAATTTTTAATATTGTGAGTAGTTATGGAACAGCGGGATTATTATGAACTTTTAGAAGTCAGTCGAACTGCAAGTGATGCTGAAATTAAAAAAGCATATCGCAGATTGGCAATGAAGTATCACCCTGATCGTAATCCTGGTGATTCTGCTGCAGAAGAAAAATTTAAAGAAATTCAATACGCTTACAGCATTCTTTCTGATCCGCAAAAACGTGCGGCTTATGATCAATTTGGTCATGCAGGTGTTGATCCCTCCATGCGCGGTGGACAAGGAGGTTTTGGTGGTTTCGGAGGTTTTGGCGACGTATTTGAAGACATTTTTGAAAATATCTTTTCGGGTGGGCGAGGGGCAGGACGACAATCTCGTGGCCAACGCGGTGCTGATTTACAATTTAATGTGCAATTAACCCTTGAAGAAGCGGCACAGGGTAAAGAAGTGCAAATTACAGTTCCCAGACATGGTACTTGTTCTACCTGTAGTGGTAGTGGTGCCAAAAAAGGAACCCAACCAAAAACTTGTGAAACCTGTAGTGGTATGGGACAAGTTAGAATTCAGCAAGGTTTCTTTTCCATTCAGCAAACTTGTCCTAGTTGTCATGGTGAAGGAAAAACTATTTCTGATCCATGCCCAGACTGCCATGGTCAAGGACGAGTACGTGAAAGTAAAAAACTTACCGTTAAAATTCCTGCCGGTGTTGATAACGGCGATCGGGTTCGTTTAAGCGGAGAAGGGGAAGCAGGTACGCACAGTGGTGGCTCTGGTGATCTTTATGTACAAATCAACGTAAAAAAACATGCTATATTTGAACGTCATGAAAATGACTTACATTGTGAAGTGCCAATAAGTTTTATCACCGCAGCTATGGGCGGTTCTATAGAAGTGCCAACCCTTGAAGGACGTGTCACTTTAAAGATCCCTGAAGAAACGCAAACCGGTAAAGTGTTTCGTTTAAGAGGTAAAGGGATGAAATCCGTACGTGGGCATGGCCAAGGGGATTTGTTATGTAAAGTGGTTATAGAAACCCCTGTAAATTTATCACGAGAGCAAAAAGAATTATTAACCAAATTTCAAGAGTCATTGGAAAATTCTAAGGGAAAACATTCTCCACGCTCCAATTCCTGGTTTGCAGGTGTGAAAAAATTCTTCGAAGACATGAAATTTTGAAATAAGTAAGTTACAATTGCTCACATTTATCTAAATGTGCATTTTTTGAGCTTTTCGGCCAAGTGATTTATAATCGTCGCTGTAGCCTGGGCGAAGCGCGGCGGAAGCCGGGTTTTGTGTAGCAGAATATTCCCCCCCGGGTTTCGCTGCGCTTCATTCCAAGCTACAGATTCACTAAGGCCACTAAAAAAACACATTGAATAACCAGACGAGTAGAGTAGATCCATGATGAACCAACCAGCAATTTTAGTATTAGCCGATGGTACCGTTTATGAGGGTATTTCGGTAGGAGCAACAGGCGATTGTGTCGGCGAGTTGGTTTTTAATACGTCTTTAACGGGTTATCAGGAAATGCTCACTGATCCCTCCTATACACGACAAATCATTACATTGACTACAGCACATGTAGGAAATACTGGATGTACGCATGAAGATATGGAGTCAAATAAAGTTTGGGCTGCGGGTTTGGTGCTTCGTAACTCTTCAATAATCCATAGTAATTATCGTGCGGAACACTCTCTTCCAGATTGGCTCAAAAAAAATGGAGTAGTTGCTATTGCTGGAATTGATACCCGGGATTTAACCTTACGTTTACGAGAGCATGGAGCTTTGGGTGCTTGCATTAGTACTGATATAGAGAATCCAGAACTGGTTTTGGAAAAAGCACGATCTTTTTCTGGGTTGCAGGGTGTTGATTTGGCGTTGGAAGTTTCTAGAAAAACCATAGAGCGTTGGCATGATGGCCAAGGCGAATGGGGGAATGGTTCCCAGCCGCAACAATTTCATGTCGTTGCCTATGATTTTGGAGTAAAGCACAATATTCTGCGTATATTGCATGATAAAGGATGTCATTTAACTTTAGTTCCTGCAAAAACCTCTGCTGCGGAAGTTTTAGCGATGAATCCCAATGGGGTATTTTTATCAAATGGCCCAGGAGATCCGCAGGCGTGCGATTATGCTATTCGTGCAACCCAGGAGTTTTTGGCACATGATATTCCTCTATTTGGTATTTGTTTGGGTTTTCAGATTTTAGCTTTAGCTTGCGGTGGAGTGACCAAAAAAATGAAATTCGGTCATCATGGCGCCAATCATCCTGTAATTGAAACTGAAGGGAAAAAGCGTGTTTTTATAACCAGTCAAAATCATGGTTTTGCAGTAGATGAAGAGAGTTTGCCCGACTGTCTTGCGATTACTCATCGCTCTTTATTTGATAATACCCTGCAGGGTATCAGACATAAGGAAAAACCAGCTTTGGGTTTTCAAGGACATCCGGAAGCCAGTCCCGGACCCCATGATATAGAAATAATATTTAATGAATTTATACAATTGATGAAATAGGAAATATACCCAAGATACTTTTTGAAGTATCTTGAGTATCTAATATTTAAGAGGACTAATTAATGAATGAAAGTTACGTTTTTACGTCTGAGTCAGTTTCCGAAGGACATCCTGACAAAATAGCGGATCAAATTTCTGATGCAATTCTAGATGCTATTTTAATGCAGGATCCTTCTGCTCGGGTTGCTTGTGAAGTGTTTGTTAAAACAGGTATGGTATTAGTCGGTGGAGAAATTACTACTAAAGCTTGGGTAGACGTGGAAGCGGTAACGCGACAAGTAGTTAAAGAAATAGGTTATAATAGCTCGCAAATGGGTTTTGATTGGGAATCTTGCGCAGTACTTTCTGCCATAGGCAAGCAATCTCCTGATATTGCTCAAGGTGTAGATAATAAAGAAACGAAAATTCTTGGCGCTGGGGATCAAGGTTTAATGTTCGGTTATGCCAGCCGTGAGACCGATGTTTATATGCCAGCTCCTATTGCTTATGCTCATCGGTTGATGGAAAGACAAGCTCATTTGCGTAAATCTGGAGCCTTACCCTGGTTGCGGCCTGATGCCAAATGTCAAATAACCTTAAAATATGAAAGAGGTATCCCTGTTGAAGTAGATACCGTTGTTTTCTCAACGCAACATGCAGCTGAAATTGGCTATCAGGATTTAGTCGAGGCGGTGCGTGAAGAAATTATTAAAACAACATTACCTAGCGAATGGTTAACCCATAAAACACGTTACTTTATCAACCCAACAGGTCGGTTTGTTATTGGTGGTCCTTTAGGCGATTGTGGGCTCACTGGTCGTAAAATTATCGTAGATACTTATGGTGGCATGGCGCGGCATGGAGGGGGATGTTTCTCAGGTAAAGATCCTTCCAAAGTAGATCGCTCAGCAGCATATGCAGCGCGACATGTTGCAAAAAATATAGTTGCTGCGGGACTGGCTGATAAGTGTGAGCTACAAATTTCTTATGCAATTGGTGTTGCTGAGCCCACTTCAATTTTTGTTGAAACGTTTGGTACCGGTCGTTTACAGAATAGCGAGATTATTGAATTAATTAATACTCATTTTGACTTAACACCACAAGGTATTATTGAATATCATGATTTACTTCGTCCAATTTACAGACAAACGGCCACCTATGGTCATTATGGACGCGAGAGCTTTCCATGGGAACGTTTGGATAAAGTAACTGAGCTACGTAAAGCTTTATAAGATCGCTAGATTAAGACAAAATGATGCGATTTTAGAGCACCAGAATGCAGCATACACGAAGTATGTGAGTATCGGAGCGCATAAAATCTCATCATTTTGACTAAGATAGTAGAATTGTCAACAGATCCTAAAGGGAGACGCTAATGGAAGTAGTCAATAAAGTAGGAGCAGGGAGCAAAATGACAGAGGATTATAAAGTAGCTGACATGTCGCTGGCTTCTTGGGGACGTAAGGAAATTGCGATTGCTGAAACCGAAATGCCAGGTTTAATAGCTTTACGTGAAGAATTTGCTGCAACAAAGCCGTTAAAAGGCGCTCGAATAGCAGGTTGCTTGCACATGACAATCCAAACAGCAGTGCTGATTGAAACATTGATTGCTTTGGGTGCTGAAGTTCGCTGGTCTTCTTGTAATATATTTTCCACTCAGGATCATGCCGCTGCAGCTATAGCTGCTCAAGGTATTCCTGTCTTTGCCTGGAAAGGTGAAACCGAGGAGGAGTACTGGTGGTGCGTGGAACAAACCCTTGCTGGACCGAATCATTGGACTCCTAATTTATTGCTGGATGATGGCGGTGATTTGACACAAATTGTTCATCAAAAGTTCCCAGAATTATTATCTGGGATTAAAGGCGTTTCTGAAGAAACAACAACGGGTGTTTCACGATTGTATGAAATGGCCAAAAAGGGTGATTTAAAAATTCCTGCGATTAATGTGAATGATTCTGTGACTAAATCTAAATTTGATAACATGTATGGTTGTCGAGAGTCCTTATTGGATGGATTAAAGCGGGCTACTGATGTGATGATTGCAGGAAAAGTTGCTCTAATTTTAGGTTATGGCGATGTAGGTAAAGGCTGTGCTCAAGCATTACGTGGTCAAGGTGCTGTTGTTTTAATTGCAGAAATTGATCCTATTTGCGCACTGCAAGCTGCAATGGAAGGATATCGCGTTGTGACTCTGGATGATGTTGCCGAACAAGTAGATATTGTTATTACTGCTACAGGAAACTACCATGTAGTAACCCATAATCACATGAAGCGTATGCGTCATCAGGCTATTTTATGTAACATTGGCCATTTTGATTCTGAAATTGATGTACAAAGTTTAAAGAAATACCAATGGGAAAATATTAAGCCGCAAGTTGATCACATCATTTTCCCTGATGGGAAGCGTTTAATTCTTTTAGCTGAAGGGCGTTTGGTAAATTTAGGTTGCGCTACAGGCCATCCAAGCTTTGTCATGTCAGCATCTTTTTCCAATCAAATCCTTGCGCAAATTGAATTATTTAAAAATGCGACTCAATATGATAGGCAAGTGTATGTCCTTCCCAAATTATTGGATGAAAAAGTAGCTCGTTTACATTTGGGACGCATCGGAGCGAAATTGACGCGGCTCACCAAAGAACAAGCGGACTATTTAGGTGTCGCAATTAATGGTCCCTTTAAGTCTGAGCAATATCGTTATTAATTTGTAAATTTGAGGGTAGTAGTGGAGAGCCTCCACTATGTCTTCTAATTCGCCTTAAGTTTTTCTTGACGATCCTAACCCTACGTGCCGTGGCTTGTCCACGGCATCCAATTAAAGCTACAACTCCTGGATACTACGGACAAGCTGTGGTACGTTGGCCAATCTAAATATCAAGAAAAACTTAAGGTGAATTAAAAGTGCTATGCTCTGGATTGTCTCAGTGAATGCTAACGTTTTACCAAGTTTCTGATTGTGAACTTTGAGTAAAATACTCATCAAGCCTACGTTTTGTTCCTGGGCTTACCATATCCGGTAACTCGTTGTAATCATACCAAGCCATTTGTTCGATTTCATGAGAATAGGCTTCTATAGAGATAAAATTTTTAACGATGAAGATCACGGGATAGTCATTTACTCCCATGTAGGTATGAAAATAAATCCCAAATAGTTGCGGCTCTTCGGTTGGGATTATGCCTACTTCTTCCTTTAATTCACGTATTATTGCTTCTTTAGTGGACTCACCTTTTTTTACACCCCCGCCTGGAAGATACCAGTGGGGTTGATAAGTGTGTTTTACCAAAAGGATCTGATGGTTATGATTTAAAATAATGGCACGAGAACCAAGGGTTTTTAAACCAAGTAAAGATTGTAGTTTTCGTATACAGCGAGTGGCGTTTTTATAAAAAAAATAGCGCAGATTCATGATGAGCTTTTTCTAATGCAAACAATAGGATAGATGCAGTATATAGGGCATGCAAAGAATTTCAACAACCTATTTTTAAGATTAATACATTACGTATAGGAGAGTAGCATTTTGGGATAAGTTTGATCTTGTTTTGCCCTGTTTCTTATTGCATACTGAATTGCGACTTATTTTATAAGGAGATTGTTGCATGTTTAAATCAGGGATTTTGGGTTTAGGTCTTTTATCTATCGCACATGGTGTTTTTGCCTCATCCGATCAAGACAGCGTTCGAGTCATAATCAAATATAAAGAACAAATAACCAGTGTTTCTTCTTTAAAGTCACAAATAAAACAGGTAACTCAGTTACCCGTGAAAGAATTGAATCCTATGGCAAATGGTGCTTTTTTATTAATTTTAGACGCAACAAACAGTACTTTGGTTAAAGAAGAGGATAAGGATACTACGTCTTTGATTCTGGAGCGTTTGCGTAAAAATCCCCAAGTTTTATATGCGGTTAAAGACAGAGTTAGTTATTTTAAACCCGTTCCTGATCCTGAAATTTTGGGTACAGGTGATTTATTATCGCACGAAAGTCAGTGGGATGAGTTTTCCCGCCCTGCAGGGATTATGTTGGAATCCAAGCCTGGAATTAGAGATGGTGCCTGGGCCTATACTACGGGCTTTTCTAAAAAGCCAATAGTTGTTGCCGTTTTAGATACCGGGATCGCTTTAAATGACAGCTTGATCAATAACCTGGTAAAAGATAATGCAGGTAACCTATGGGGTTGGAATTTTGCAGGAAATAATAACAACTTAATCGATGAAACTCGATCCTATCATGGTACTCATGTTGCCGGGACCATTGCGGGTTATGGTAGCATTATGAGCGGCATGGGTGAAGATTTAAAAATTCTTCCTTTAAAAATTCCTGCCGCTAATGGCATGTTTTATGAAAGCTCCGTCATTAACGCCATTTATTGGTCTGTAGGCGGTGATGTTCCTGGAGTACCTAACAACATCCATCCTGCTAAAATATTAAATATGAGCTTTGGCGTGGACAAGGGACCTAAAGAAGAAATTGATTATTGTGATCAAGCATTACAAGAAGCCGTCTTTTTTGCACGTAAAAAAGGAGCGGTACTCGCTGTCGCAGCAGGAAATGATAATGTTTGGGAGCATTTTAATGCACCGGCAATCTGTAATGGAACCATTAAAGTCGCCTCTACTGGGCCTGAGGGGCTTAGGTCCTATTTTTCCAACTATGGTCCAAGCGTTACTTTAGCTGCTCCAGGGGGGGACAAGCGTTATGGTACTTGGGGAGGAATTTTATCTACAGTAAATCCTGGAGGTGGTTATAATGGTTCCGGTTTTGATTTTTATCAAGGAACCAGTATGGCTACTCCTCATGTTGCTGGTGTTGCTGGATTGATTATTGCAGCCAGTGAAAAAGTACTTAGTCCAGAACAAGTGGAACAATTACTTTATACAACGACACATGATTTTGCAGTAAGTAATGATGCGAACAAATCGTGTGTTGGTAAAAAACCTTGCGGACATGGAATTTTAGATGCCGAAAATGCAGTTAAGGCAGCCGCAGCGGGTTATGATCTTGTTTTTTCCGCTCCTAAAATGGAACGTTTGCCAGTGAAAGACTGTGGAAAGAATGCGCTAACTCCCAACAAAACTCGTGTTATTGCAGAAGGGGTCGTTTGGATACAAAACGATACCACTTGTGATGCTGCAGCAAACGTTCAAAAACCTCATGTAGAACAAACTAAAAATGGAACAATTATTGCCTATTATGGTTCTGTAAGTTATCGGCTCAATCAAAGCACCTACAAGTCATGTCATGTAATTGGTTATGATGGAGTGGGTTGTTATTTGTAATTGCGTCTTTCTCCTCGAAAAAGCATGCTGTCATTAAGTTTAGGGCTCTTCCTATCCTGCGTCCCGCGGCTTGTCCGCGGGTTCCTGGTGTTTTCTTTAAAAATAATAACATGAGTTTTTAAACTATAATTTAAAAACTTAGAATTACTTTCTGAATTCTTATGAAAAATGATAAGAAGTTTACGAGTTTTAATGAATTTTATCCTTTTTACCTGAGTAAACATACAACAGTGATGTGCCGGCGTCTGCATGTTTTGGGCACTTCTTTAGCATGCTTGAGTTTTCTTTTTTTCTTTTTCACTTGGAATTACTTATGGCTTATTCTGATGCTTGCGGTTGGTTATGGATTTGCCTGGATTGGGCATTTTGTTTATGAAAAAAATAAACCAGCTACATTTCCTTATCCTTTGTATAGTCTAATGGGTGATTTTGTTATGTTTTGGCAGATTTTAAGAGGAAAATTAAAGATATAATTCTGGAAACTCTAAGGAACACCTCTGTATTTTTGTTGAAAAATAGTCTAAATTGCAAATAAATGTTTCATCATAAGGAGTGTGCAATGATACTGGAGAGCCCTGCGTTTGCTCATAATGCGCTTATTCCTAAAGAATATGCGTGCACTGGTGCCGATCATTCCCCGCCATTAATATGGAAAAATATACCTGAAAATACTCAATCTTTTGTTCTAATTATGGATGATCCTGATGCACCAATGGGATTGTGGGTGCACTGGATTTTATTTAACCTGCCTACTGATTGTCATGAGCTTAAAACGGGAAATGTCCCAGCGAATGCGATTAGCGCGCGAAATAGTTGGAACAGAACAGGCTATGGTGGGCCTTGTCCGCCAAGCGGGACGCATCGTTATTTCTTTAAACTCTATGCCTTAGATACCTTATTAAATCTAGGAGAGCATGCGACGAAAAAGGAAATAGAGACCGCCATGCAAAATCACATTATTGAGCAAGCTGAATTAATTGGTAGATACAGCAAATCGTCTTAAAAATAGTGTAATAAGCTACTCTTCCTATGTCTCGCCCCACGACTTGTTCCTGAGAGATTTAATCCCTACGTACCGCGCATAAAGGGCGGCACGTAGAACGTTGAGTATAGTTCATTTAAAAACATAAAGTGGCATGCAAATTCGCGTGGTTCTCTCAGGACTGGTTCGTGGAGAGGCGCATAGATGATTGAATGAAAGGGTAGCTGGATGAACATTGTAAATGGATCCCTGTTTGTGCAGGGATAACAGCCTTAGATATCGCTATAGACAGTAGAAAATTAAAATCGGGCAACAGTTAAGCCGCAACATGATTTGGTTACATTATCTATATGCTCAACAACAGTACTTAGAGCTCGAGTAAGCAAGTATATGGGATTAAAAACAATAGCAGCGACTGCAGCACAACTTGCAATAATACCCATAGTTGCATCCACAACGGCTTCTGCTAAACACGATTTAAATGTAGAACATGTACTGGAACTGATATTTGAATTAGGGGCAAAAATTGCGAATAAGCAAGCCGGCACAACTAATAATAAAGTCGCTAAAAGATAAATAAAGCTTTTTAAAAACAGCAATAGTGCATTTACTCCTAACCAGATAGGACAATAGATGGGACGAACGATTATGTCAGTAAAATCCTCTGTAACGTCTCTTTTAAAGTTCTTTTCATGAATTGGCTTAAAATAGGATGGATTTGGAATAGGAATCAATTCCGCGTATCTGCTTCGCAAATTAGAATATTGATCCCAAGTCGATCCTAATTTTGAAAAAAAACTGGGCATAACATCTCTCTTTTTATTGTTTAGATTGGAATAATCCGAATGCAGACTCTGCTGCATCCGGATCAAAAGTGCATACTTTTTTAATTAAGAAGGAATTTTTCCACAAGCAATACGGTCACCACCTCCGCCCAAAGGCGGATTATCACTATAATTATCGCCACCTGCGTGAATCATAATGGCGTGTCCTTTAATATCTTTAGTTTTTAAACGAGGTGCCAATGTAGGAGTATTTGCGCTGCCATTACTATCAACAACTAATACAGGTAAATCACCTAAATGCCCTTCGCCATATGGACCAAGATGTTTATTGGTCTTGGCGGGATCTAAATGAGCTCCCGCTTTTTTAGCATGGTCACCGCAATCGGGATGTTGGTGGATGTGGAAGCCGCGAATTCCTGCAGGAAGTCCAGTCAATTGGGGCTTAATCAGTAAACCGTATTTACTGTCCTCAAAAACGACTTTTCCTACGGAAGTTCCATCTGTAGTGGAAACATCACTCGTTACAGTTCCTGCAGTGGCTATTGATGCGATAAATAACGTCACAGCACCCATAATCATTTGTTCTTTTTGTTTGATTTTATTCATGACTAAATCCTTTTTAGTGACAATTTTTTCATTCTAACATAGCATATCACTTATAGATGTTATTTAAATGTTGAATTTAAAAGAACGTGAATAATTTATTGGTTAATAGAAATCAATTACGTCTTTAAGGCTTTTATTATGATTAAAAATGTAACGTCCAATATTAGAACAGCTACATTAGACGATGCCGAGGCTATTGCACGAATTCATATCTGTTCCTGGCAAAAGATGTATCGAGATTTCATTCCAGAAATTATATTACAAAACTTATCCTTAAAAGAGCGAACTCAACAGTGGCGTGATTTGATAGGGCTGGAAGTTAAAGTATTAATCATAGAAATCAACAATGAAATTGTTGGCTTTGCCAGCATTTGTCCTTTTCGTGATTTTAGTGCAGACAGTTCAATGGGTGAGATCAGTGCTATTTACTTACATCCTGATTACTGGCGTATGGGGTTAGGGACTCAATTATGTCTGGCTGCGATTTCTGAACTTACAAATCAAGGATATAAGAAAATATTTCTATGGGTATTTGAAGACAATACCCAAGCACGTAAATTCTATGATGCCTTAGGTTTTGAAGCCACAAGTTCGACCAAATTAGCAGAGTTTTATGAGGGTGGGGCATTATTAAAAGAAATTCTTTATCAGAAAATCCTTTAATTTATTGATCCGTTTTGTGGATTGTACCTGGCGGATCTCAGCAAAAGCAAAAAAAAACACACTCCGCGCTTTATATGCGGAACCCACCTCTGTTCTATCTTCACGCTCGACTGGATGCCATGCATAAAGCACGGCAAGTAGGCAAAGAAAGAGTGACTAAGCCTATATTCTGCACTTTATGTGCAGAATCCACTGCTGTCATCCAAAATAGACGCGATAGGCATGCTCGGGATGGTAGGAGATAAGAAGAATATTTTTATATTCAAAAAATTACCCTTTGCATGTTGAGTCAGTTCAGGTTCCGCAGAACGTTTGATATACTCGTTCATGCGGCATAGGCAAGGACTGTAAGTTTTCAGTATTTTTCAGTTGGTGATAAGGATTTCTCAATACGGCTAAAAGAGTATCCATCAAGGTACTGTCGTTGTTTTCAATAAAGTCTCTAATTGCATTTTCAACTAAGTGATTTCTGGGGATATAGGCTGGGTTTACCTGATTCATCTTCGTTTTTATTTTGCTGATCTCGATATTTTGTTGTTTAACACACTTTAACCAGTCAGAAACCCACTGTTCGCTGTCAGGTTGATTTCCTAGGGCGTTGATTAAATTGCTCTGCGAGCGCTCACAATCAATGGCTTGACTCATGAGCCTAAAAGTATTTGTAAAATCAGGTTTATGTTGCTGTAATAATACGAAAAAATTATTAATCAGTTCGCTAGGATGAGTATTTCCCTCAGAAAGCCCTAACTTGTCTCTTATTTTTTTATTCCAATATTGAGTAAAGCGTTCCGTGAATGAGTTGAGCGCTTCAAGTATTTGTTGTGGTGCTTCCTTATCTTTAAATAAAGGCAGTAAGCTTAAACTAAATTGTGCCAAATTCCATTTTGCTATAGCAGCTTGATTGCCAAATGCATAACGACCTGCATGATCAATAGAGCTAAATACAGTACCAAAGTCAAATTCATCCATAAACGCACAAGGGCCATAATCGATGGTTTCACCAGATATTGTCATATTATCTGTATTCATGACTCCATGAATAAAGCCTACGCCCATCCATTCAGCAATAAGACTTGCTTGCCGATCCACAACTTTTTTAAACAGTTCAAGATAAGGATTAGCACTGGGTAACAGTTCGGGATAGTGTCTTTCAAGAGCATAATGAGCGAGAGATTGGAGTAATTGATTATCCTTTTGAGCAGCGGCATATTCAAAAGAACCGACCCGCAGACTACTGGATGCAACTCGGGTTAATACACCTAATGGTACGGGACCATCTTGGCGATAGATCTTGTCTTGGCTTGCAATGGCAGCGAGGCAACGGGTGGTTGGAATATTTAAACCATGCATTGCTTCACTGATCAGATATTCTCTTAATACAGCTGAAAGCGGAGCTCTACCGTCGCCCATTCGCGAAAACATTGTTTTTCCCGAACCTTTGAGTTGAATATCCCATCGTTTCCCATCATGACTGCATACTTCACCAAGTAACACGGCGCGCCCATCCCCCAAAAGAGGCACATAGTATCCGAATTGATGTCCTGCATAAGCTAATGCAATACTTTTAAGATGTGCTGGAACTCGATTTCCGGCATAAAAAGATATAATTTCTTGTTCATTGACAGAAGAGGAATTCGGAGCACAAAGATACGAAGCAAGTTCATGATTAAATTTAACTAAATAAGGATTTGCAATCGGTGTTGGCTCGATCGCCTCGTAAAAATTAGCAGGCAATTTGAGATAAGAACTAGGATAAATATTAGGAATCAAATCAAGCCAATCCATAAAAAAATTGTATATTAAATGGTTAACAAAAATCCTTCAATTTAAATAACAGTTAGAATTTAAAATTCATACAAGCCCATTAGCGGAGCTATTACTGATTAATTAAAGGCTTCTTAATTATATTATAGCGTTTGTGAGCAGCCACAGTAAAATTGAGGTATGAGAGCTAATTAATTTTAATTATGGCTCAAGGAACTTGTATGTTCTGAGCGGTATCTATTTAACATGTCCTCACCCTTTCTTCCACCCTCACTTTTTTGAATCTCACGCATAAAACCATCCCATCCGGGAAGTTTATCCAGATTTCCTGATTCGACTGCCTCTTTTGTTTTTTGAGCATGCGTCTCACTTACTTTTTCATATTCTGACTTTGGTCCAATAAATAAGTTAACCTCTATTCCTTTTTTTTCTGCAGCTTTAATAAATTCAAAGATTTGCTCTTCAGGAGTCCCATCAGGGAAGACGGCTAAAAGTTTAGGTTGATAGCCTTCAGGTGCATTTTTAGGATGAGCAATTGTTTCTAGGGTCAAATCCCTTACATAATCCAGCTCCTCTTTGGTTGCATTTTGTGGTGTTGTGATAACCCAACTATGAGGGAAAAATTTATTCTCTATAGTAAATTTGGCTCCTGAGTTTTTGGATACAAATTCAACATATAAAGGAGCAACTTTATTATTTTCATACATTTCTTCAAAAAACGTTTCATTAGGCCGCATCTCAAATAATAAATTCTGATGTGCTTTGTTCATAACCTCCAACGCGGCTAACATTTCCTCATATCGTTCTTTCGCAGCCTTTTTTTCCTCTTCTAATTTTGTTTGCATACATACCTCAGACACGAACTATTCGGCAGTTTTTAAAGTATAGATCAGATTTCATAAAGAAAAATGAAATGTTATTTATTGAGGCAACAGGAGGATCCTCATGAGTGAATCAATCGATAAATTAATAGGGATGCACGTTGAGTCTGTATTGAAAGGGAAGGGATATTTAAAGTTTCTTTCACAGAATGTGCGTCTGTGCCTACAGGTCCCAAACCTGCTAATGCTCCGTTTACTATGGAGGCAATATGTGAGATATCACCTGCACCTCTGCTGCCTGGATCAAGAGGATGTACCACTCCTTTTCCCAAGTCTTCACTAGCTTCACTATATTGTTTTAATAAAGCCTCATTGGCAGGAGTAGGCGGCATGCTTGGGATCCCTTCTTGAAATATAATGGAAGCGGTAGTGCCAGGTAAATGATGGGTAACAATACTAGCGATTTTTTTCTCCGCCGCATTCTTTTGTTGTTCGCTAATAAAACGTAAATCGCCATTTGCCATAGCAACTTTTGCGATGACATTTCCCTTGCCAAAAGCTGCACCTTGAATGTCATTTTTACTATTAATCGTAGTTCCACCTAAAACAAGGCCTGGACTAAATGATAAAAAGCGCTCCCCGCTAAGCTGGGTACGCATTGTATCTAGGATTCGTACTAACTCGTAAATAGCACCATAACCCGCTTTTTTTTGAAAAATTTCTGAAGAATGTGCCTCATTCCCCTGAGTTTCTATAGTCCAGTGTGCTATGCCTCTACGCGCAACGGTTGCTGTGTCCACTGTAATAGACCACTCAAAATCCAGGGCGATATCACTATTTTTTGCTGCATCGATTAAAGGTTTTCTTGAAATCGAAGTGGGTTTTCCCGAATCTTCTTCATCGCCTGTTAAAATAACTGTTATGTTTGCATTGTCCAGAGCGTGCATTTCTTGTAAGGCTTTTAAAGCATAAAGGATAACTACCACGCCGCCTTTGTCATCTATAACTCCCGGTCCTGTTGCAACATCTCCTTGACGTTCAAAATGTTGGAATGGGCTATCTGCAGGAAACACCGTATCAAGATGGCCAATTAAAAGCAGCTTTTTGCCTTTGTTTCCAGTACGCTGAGCGACCAATGTTCCTGCTCGATGCATGGCAGGCGGTTCATTAACCCAAAACGTTTTAAATCCAAGTTGGTCGAGTTGTTGGCGTACCCTATTTCCAACCTCATAAATTCCTTTAAGGTTTGTAGTACCACTGTTCGTATTGACTAACTGTTCCAATAGTGAAAGTTGTTCTTGAGACTGAGTTGTAATGTACTGGGTTATCTGTTTTTCTACTGAAGTGAGATTGTTTGCATTTGCGATTTGAATACCTAGATTGAAGAATAGAAAAAGGATGCCAGCGAACTTTCTCATTATATTTTATTTCCGATAATTTAAGTTATTTTATGAAGCAATCATACACTTTTGAAAGAAAGAAAAAACAGGACGACAAAATTTTTAAATTTTCCAAGGGTGCGTTAGTAATTTATTTTCACCGCTTACGTTTCGCGACTTGTTCGCGAAATCCATGATCGCTCAATTAGTAAGATATTTGAGCTCTTATTCTCCATTCCTGGCTCCCGCGAACAAGTTGCGGGACGTAGATATGGATGAATTGTCAACACACGCTAATGATGATTTATTTTTTCTCTTCCTGCACAAAATCAAGAGTACGCTTGCAGGGGGAATAACCTTGTTTTGCGGTTTCTTGTAGAATTCGATCACAATGCTGTGCAAGTGCTGCAAAATCCTGAGATGTGTCTCCTTGGCGATCAAGAAATGAAGCTGCTTCGCGGAATAAAGTAAGGCTTGATACCAGTTTTTTAGTGTCAGTATCCCCACTCATAAGGATTAGGGCAGGGATTTTTCTTTTTAGTTGTTGTTCTACCAGTTGAGTTATTGCGTTATAATTTTGAAAAAGCTCTTTATTTTGCAAATAGTTGCACGCTTCTTTGAGGTCAACGATGCCAAAATGTTGGGCGATAGCACTGAGCCCAAGCTGTTTTAACTGAGGAAAGATATACCATATCCAGTGGCTTTGTTTGCTTCCCGCTTTGAGTTCATCATAAGCTTGTTGGAATGAGACATATGCGTCTTGGCCTTGTTGTGCTTTAATAAAGCGTTGAATGGTGTTCATCAATAAGTCCCTTATGATACTCTGTGTTTGTACATTATTAGTTAATGTATTTGTGGTACGACAAGTGCCTCACGGTCTAGGGCCGGAAAGAATAACCCCCATGTTCCAAAGTACTTTTATTTGCAAACAATTTTAATAGCTTTTACTTCAGATTCGCTCTTCTGAACTCTGCTTCTTGTAAGCGTGTGGCGAACTCCTCATCTGATTCAATTCGAACACCCTGCTCATTTTTAAGCGCTTCTTCATTATCAAGTTTATCAAGGTTTTCAATTCTTTTTTGAACACCAGCAAAGAACCTCGGATCGGATGCACTTACCATGAGTGTCTTTATGTGTTGTTGATAACGCTCTGCTTTCTTTTCGTTCGCTTGAGTGCTTACAGTTGCTGCAATCACTTGTGTTTCTCTATCTTTAGAGGGTTCACGGGTTTTTGAAGATTCAAGACTTCTAGAAGATTCATGATTTTTAGAAGAGGTATGAGTTTCTTCTGTTAATTTTGGGTTCTCAACACGTTCTTTTTTAATAGGCTTCGCTTTGGGCTGAGGTAATTCCTCTACAGTGGTTGTCCAATGGATTGACTGACCTTCGTTATTTAAAACAATAGTAGGACAACCCTTCATAGGTTCTCCATTGAGTTCATGGGTTACATAGAGATTTACTTTAAGTTGATCTGCAACTTCTTTTAAATCGCTATGAGTGGCCCATCTTCCTTGTTCTTTAATCTTTTCTACCCCTTTTAAAATGATAGAATGAGGATTTGCTTTACCGCCAGATAGTACGTCTGCCAGTAATGCTTCTTTGACATGCGCATTTTCTATTTTTTGTCCTTCCTCAAAGGATTTAGTTTTAAGTTTTGGACTTAATGATTTAGCCGTTTTTTGTGCTAAGTCAAGGACTTCAGGTGATAAAGCTAACTCATTGAACTGTTTTATTTTATCCAGTTCATTCTCTTCTTGTTCTTCTTTTAAGTAATAGTGCACTAATTCCATAAACTTATGATATACAGGCGAGCTTTCAACCTGAGTGCTTCCATTACTTTTTGCTTCCGCTATTTTCTTAAGAAGATCATTTTTATATGCAGTGGCAGAAATACTTCTTAAAGACATTTGTAATTTAAGCAAGGTTTCTTTTTTATAAGTATAAGGAGATTCATAGAGCTGATTTAAATCAATGTCCAGAATTTCTTGCAAGCTTACATCAAGACCTTTACTTTGCCATTGAGCAAAAGTTTTGCTGTTCTTGCTGTTTTCTGCATGTTCTTTTTGAATGGTAGCTATTAAACCTATTGCAAACGCATAAAATCCGCAATCACCGCCACCAGGATTATCTATTCTAAAAGACATTTTATACTCGCTCTAGGGTTAAATTTATCTATATATTACACAAATTATACAATAATAACATTAAGTAATTATTATGTAATCGATATTTCTGTGGCTTCCCCCCGGGCTAACCAATAATACAATTAGAGTATACCTAAAAGACGGACATCTCTGCACAGATGACCGCTAGCATAAAGCGCGGAATGTAGTCCTTTTTGTTTCGATAGAAGTAATTTCGATTTTATCTCATGTGATTAGATGCCTGTTCTGAATAATTAATGGATATTATGCTTTTTATAAAATAAAATATGATTTCTTTTTATGCAAAATATGATATCAGCTCAAGGAGGTAGGGGATATGAGTTTAATTGATAACAGGATTGTGAAAGCTTCCTTTAGAGAAAACCCAGTAGAAGAAAGAAAACAGTTTCCTCAATCTTCTTGTCTGATGCCTATTAGTGTTGGACAACCCATCCATGAGGGCGAAAAATTTGCAGCGGTGATTAAACTCATTAATGGGGCATTTAAACGGTGTACTATCCTTGTTGACGATAGTGTTCAACGTCATACGATGGGTATTATGCAGCATGCGACACCAGATGAATTATATCAGCTTGCTGTAAAAGAAGGTGATGATTGGTTGCTGCGAAATGAAATGGCTTACAATCAATTAACTATTCCCTTTGAAATTATGCGTTGGGATGATTGGTATAACAGCCAGAATTACATTGACAGCTATGTACGTGTGCAAAAAGAATATGACTCCAATGACTTATTTCGTCATGCGATTCATGCCAATATTGATGATTTTTTAACACGATACTTGAGCCGATTTTCTGCTGTGGATGTTGATTATGAACGGGCATCCAGACTTTGCCTTGATTATTTGCTGGAAGAGTGTTCGGTGATGTGCCTATGGACAGAAAAAGCATATGATTTTGAAGTTTATCCCAGCGGCAGAAACAAGGCGATGGCAGCCACTTATGAATATTTAATAAAACCTCATTATCCAAATTATTTAAGACCTGTTGCACTTCGATTTAAAAAATATCCAGGAAAGATAGTAGGAGATGAGTTGCAAATGCCTCAAGAAGCTGCTCAGGAAAACGAACCAGTGGTTAGCGATTTTTAAGTGTTTCATTTATATGTGTAGCCTGGGTGGAGCGAGGCGAAACCCGGGGTTTCACTTTTAAAAATTTCTCCCGGGTTTCACTTCACATCACCCAGGCTACAAAAATATCTAAATTAATGAGGTGCTTTTGCCTTTATCCATTTTTGAATTTCAGAGGTTGTTTCATCAATCACTTGCATCATTTGCTGATATATTTTCTCCAATAAATCACGTTGTCCTGATTTCCAATAACGCTCAAGATATTGGCAAGCGATTTTCAAACGGATGGCGCCGACATATACTGCACCCCCCTTAATTTTATGGGCAAGTTTCTGTGTTTTTTCCCAGTCCCCTTGTACATGTGCTTCTTTTAGTAGGGTAATATCTTCAACAAGAGAATGGCCAAGCATTAATTTGAGCATCTTACAGAACATATCTTCTGTACCGGTAGTTTTAATTCCTTCTGCAACATCAAGTAGAGGGAATTCTGAAAGCTCAAAAAACTGTTTTTCTGTTGCGGGTAAATCTAAAACATCAAGTTCAGAGGAGATTCCTTTTTCTTTTTGTATGGAAGGAATAAATGAATTCAAAATATCACAACAATTTTTTTGAGTGAGTGGTTTACTGAGTACCGCATTTATTCCTGATTCGATACATCGTTGCTTGTTTTCTTCGCCAACATGGGCTGTGAGTGCAATAATTGGGGTGTGATGGTTTTTAGCGATTTCTTGAACACGAATGTGATGGGTCACTTGATAACCATCCATATCGGGTAAACCGATATCCATAAAAATTAAATCGTACTTATTTTTCTTCCAGAATTGTAATGCCGATTGTCCGTCAGCTGCTACATCAACGTGACAATTACATTGATTCAACATTTCTTTTGCGATTGTTTGTGCAATGGTATTGTCTTCTACTAATAAGATACGATGTTTGAATAATTTTGCGGATGAGTCCGGAGCTTGTTGGGTGATTGCAGTATTTTCTGTAAAACTTGGAATATTTGGCTCAAAAAAATCATTATCAATGCCGGTTTCATCTTCTAAAAGTGCGGTTTTTAAGGGAATGATGCAGGTGAACCGTGTTCCTTTGGCAACCGTACTCTCAACATATATTTCCCCATCTAATTCATCAATAAACTGTTTGATTACCGCAAGGCCTAGACCCGCTCCTTTATAAATTCCTTTGTAGGAAGGCGTTAGGCGTTTAAATTGCAGGAAAATTTCCTGTTGCTTGTCCTTGGGAATACCCATGCCACTGTCTTCTATGATGAATTGAATAATGATTTCGCGATTTTCTCGTTTTGCCAGTTTAGCGGTTAATGTTACAAAGCCTGCATCTGTGAAATTCAATGAGTTAGCAATTAGCTCGAGTAAAATGCGATGGATGCGCACCGGATCACCAATGAGGTATTTGGGAATATTGGGATCAAAATCCAACGATAAACGCAGGTGTTTTGCAGATGCTTTGGCTTTATTAAGATCAATAACATGTTGAACGATTCGTTGTAAGACGAATTTTTTCCTAACTTTGGGCACTTCGCCAGAACTTACATGAATTGCTTCAAGAACCTCATCCATAAAATCAAGCAAAGCATGGCTGGATGCGACTAGATTATCCGCATATTCTTTAATCTGAGCACTTTTTGCTTCAGATTTGATGAGATCTGCAAATCCAACAATGCCAGTGAGGGGCGTGCGAATGTCATGACGCATATTTTCAAGAAATTCTGTTTTTGCAAGGCTTGCTGCTTCGGCTTTTTCTTTTGCAACCTTGAGCTCGGCTTCCATTTTTTTTCGGTCAGTGATGTTAATTGAAATACCGAGTACTCCAGTAATCTCTCCTTTTTTATTACGCATCGGAGATTTATGACTTAAAAAAATGGCATTTTTACCTTCGACCAGGGCTTTTTCTTCAATAATTTCGGTTTCACCCGTTTGCATAATATAAAGATCATTTTGACGGAATAGCTCGGCTTGATGTTCACCCCAAGGTAAATCAAAATCGGTTTTCCCTATAAGCTCATGGCCAAATTGAAATCCTACGCTTCGTGCTTGGCGGTTATTGCACCCTAAATACACCCCATTTTTGTCTTTCCAATAAACATGCCCTGGCATATTGGCAAGAATGTTTTCTAAAGTCGATTGTGTTTTTTCCTGGCTTGAGCGCAAATCTGCTTCTTGCTTTTTACGGTGAGTAATATTCAGCGAGATGCCTAGAATACCTATGACATTTCCTTGTTCATCGCGTAGAGGAGTTTTCCTGGTCAATACAACGGCTTGTTGTCCATTGGCCAATGTTCCTGTTTCTTCCAGTTCTAATGAAGAGTTAAGTGCCATTACTTTTAAATCATTATTGCGAATTGTTTCTGCAGATGCGGCCCATGGCATATCAAAATCTGTTTTTCCAATTATGGATTTCATTCCAGTCATTTCAAGCATGGTGTCATTACAACCTAAATACACCCCATTTTTGTCTTTCCAATAGATACTGCCTGGCAATTCTTTAAGGATACTTGCGAGAATAAAAGGATTTGCTTCAACAGAAAGTGAAGCAGGTGGTTCCTTAGAACTACTGATTTTAACTTTAGCTTTTTTTTCTGACATAAGTGCTCTCTTTTATTCTTAAAGTTATAGACCCAATATTGGTGACGTACAAGAGAAGGAGGTATATTTAAAAAAAGAATTAAGAACTTAATCGAATGTAAAAACGCGCTTCTTTTTCTTGCTTAATTAGCTCTCAGAGTTTTTAATAAAGAAAGGGTTATTTATTGGGAGCACGGAATGCCAGTGAGTAAAGAATGTATTAAATTATTGCAAAATTTGGTAGATAAGTATGGAGAAGAAGGGGAGAGTGATGTGGATTACGCATCAATTCATCCTGTATTAAAAGAATTTTTGTTTTTAGTCATACAAAATCAGAAAAATCATAAAGATGAACGAATTATTGGCTTTCTCAGTACTTCTGCTCTGCTTTTGGAAGAAAATCCTTGCTTTGTTGAAGCATGTAGAACATTCGCCGTCTCTTATCAACAAAAAACCCATGCTTTAGATTCAATGTTGGATGATGAGTTAAATATTCAATCTGAACTGGATGAGTCATGGGGTAAACCGCTCGAATCAGAAGTGAGTCAACCTCTAGAGCCTTCTCGTTTTTTTGTACAGTTACAAGAAGCTATTGCTAAGCGGGCTCAACGTATTGTAGAGAAAGAAAAGGGAATATGGAAAAATCCTACACCATAATTATAAATTGAGTCTTACCTTATAGCGTATGAATACGAATTCTGAGATTCATTTTCCAAGAAAATTCGCTTTTTGTTAATTTATCCCAAAAGAGCGCGAATTATCTTTAATTTCCATTGTTTGTATGGTCTGTATTTAATCGGCAGTTCGAACCAAAAAGGTCGTTTCAAAATACTTTTAAAGTGGCTGAACGTTTTAAAACCTGCTTCACCGTGGTAATTTCCTATACCACTTTCTCCTATACCGCCAAATGGAAGGTGGGAATTGCAAATATGCATTATTACATCATTAATACAGCCACCGCCAAAGGAAACCTCATGCAAAATTTGTGTTTGTACGCTTGAATTTTTTCCAAAAATATAAAGTGATAAAGGGCGCGGGCGTTGTTTTATTTCCTGTAGAACAGTTTGCAGATCGGTAAAAGGAATAATGGGTAAAATTGGACCAAAAATCTCTTCTTTCATGATTTCATCAGCAAAACTGACATCCTTAAGAATTGTTGGCGCAATATAATTTTCTGTTTCGATGACTTGTCCCCCTGTAAATAGTTTTTGGGGGTCGATGAGTTTTTTTAAACGTTGTACATGTTTTTGATTAATAATCCGTACATAACTTTCACTTTCAAGAGGATTAGGACCAATAATAGTGTCGATTTGATTTTTAAGTTCTTCCAATAAGGGTTGGTAAATCGATTCTTCAACTAAAAGATAATCGGGCGCAATACAGGTTTGGCCCGCGTTTAAAAATTTGCCCCAAACAATACGCTGCGCTGAAATCTTGAGATCGGCATCAGCAAAAACAAGGCAAGGGCTTTTTCCGCCTAATTCAAGTGTAACAGGAGTTAGGTGTTCCGCAGCTGCTTTCGCTACAATTTTTCCTACAGTTGTACTGCCAGTAAAAAAGAGTTTGTCAAAACGAAAGCTAAGAAGTTCTTGAGTCGCCGTAGCATCACCTTCTACGACATAAAGGTAAGCCGGATCAAAATTTTGATTTATTATTTTTGCCAGGGCAGATGAGGTATTTTGTGGCAACTCACTAGGTTTGATAATGCTGGTGTTTCCGGCTGCCATGGCTGCGATTAAAGGGCTTAACGTCAGCTGATAAGGATAATTCCATGCACCAATAATAAGTGTCGTTCCGTAAGGTTCGGGTAAAATAAAACTCTTTCCTGGTTGCAGCACCAATTCTGTTCGTGTTGCTTTGGGCTTAGCCCATTTATGTACCGATTTAATTGCTAGCTCAAGCTCATGATAAACCATGGCAAGTTCAGTCAAATAAGTTTCAAACTGAGATTTTTTTATGTCTGCATAAAGTGCTTCATAAAGGAGTTGCTCATTTTGTTTGATAATCGCTTTCAATTTTTGCAGTTGCTGCTTACGAAAATCAATATTTTTAGCCTGTCCTTCAGCAGCAAATTTTCTCTGCTCTTCAACAACAGTGTGGATATTCATAATTGACGCCAGTGTAAAAAGTTTTTATTTATCAGCAGGTAAACTGTATTCTAGTCAAATCTCTCAGGCATAGCTAGAGGATGCTTATCTTATTTAACCTCCGGTTTTTCCTTAGTGCTAAGTAATTAAGTTCTATATCCTAATCCTCTACACATTCGCTGAAAAGTAAGTCCGGCTCTATTCCAACGTCCCGCGCCTTGTCTGCGGGATTCGGAAGATCTGCCCTAAATCACTGGACCCCGTGGACAAGCCACGGAGCGTAGGCAGAGATGTGATCAAGAGAAAGGAACAAGTCGCAGAACATAGTGATAAGGTTCAAATTATTGAGTGTCACTACTCTGTTTTCTTTATTTAGGGTGATGGATGTTTGTTGCTTTTCGTATGCAAAATTTCGTTTTGTAACTCCATAATTTTATTGATGTATAACTTTTCTTTACTAGGCTCATCTTTGCATGCGGCTTTTTCTGCAGGCGTCATTCTAAGTAACAGTTGGATGTAGGCATCATTTGCGATTTGTTTTTGAGGTAAATAGGTAGTTGCGAGTGAGCCAGTTCTTACAAGCTCGATCAGATTTGGAGTAATTGATTGCTTGATTAAAGGATGCTGGGATACGGCAGATTTGCTTTTATTTTCAGCATCTTCTTTAAGACCCTTTAAAACAGTACTCATTATTTGCAAAAACTGGGTTAATCCTGTAATTGGATTTATTGTTCCAAGTGAAACCTCGCGAAGAATAGTCAAACTTTTTTCTCTTAATGCATTTTCTAACAGATCATCCAAATCATTGACAAAAGGAGGCAATTCGACTGTGGAATTCAGGCTATCCATAAAATGTGTATCAGACAATAAACTTTTATGTTTTTCTCCTGTTTGACTATTTTGATAAATGGTTGTATCCACTAATGAAGGAGTCAGACTACTATGACAGGCCTCCGAGACACTCGTATTACTGCGTGTAGTACGTCCTCTACCATGTTGTAATGTTGTATGCCCATAGATTGGCAAAATCCCCGTTTTGTAATAAGCAATTAATGTGTAAAAAAATAAATCTATGCGTCGATTTGCATGTTCAATAATATTTTTTTTAGACATGACGAGGAGCGCATTTTGATCATGATGCTTTACGGCTAATTGATGGTTTGAATAAGGCAAGTTGAGTGCGGCACTATAATTGTCTTTGTATTCAGAGCGATGCCGTTTTTTAGATGTAAACTGCTTGTGTTCCTCCGCTTTTAATTTTGTAAAAAAAAGTGTATTAAGTGCTTTCGTTACTGGGGGGACTGTTGTTGCTTTTTGGGGAGTTGCAAACAAGGGTTTTGTTGTTTTTTTTGATGGAAGCATTGTGTGAGATGGATGCGTTTTAAATACAGAGCCCGCTTGCCTAATAGTTTTATCAATTTTAAATATTCGTCTCATTTTAGATCCCTCCGAGATTGCTGCTAAAACACTAGAACTTTTCCGAAATTCTATTGCAGGCTTTCTCGTATCTCACTCTGCAGCGAACTTCGAAAGAGTCTATGACACTTATTCTCAAGATGTCTCAAGTTATCTTTGCATAAAGTGACATAATTTGACAAGAGTGTGGTCTATGGAGCAGATTGATTGTTTTCTTGATTTATGAGCTCTTTTTCTTATTTGACTTTTCTGCAGGTTTTCTCTTTTTCATGCTTTCTTTTAAAAGTGAAATAAAATCAACTACATCCGCAGAACTTTCTTTGACAACCTCAGAGTCTTCCTCTTCTTTGATTACTGGTTGTTTGGCTATTTGTTGTTCAAGCCATTTTTTCAGCGCCTCACGATATTCATTATGATATTTTTCGGGCTGCCATTTAGTGGTCATTTCATTAATCAAAGTAACAGCCATTTTTATTTCTGATTGGGAAACCTTATAGTTTTTAAAATCTTCTTTTGGAACATCCATTTCCTTTTCTTCGCGTATCTCATCTTTAAAATGAATTAAGTACAAAAGCAGGGCATGATAGTGAGGGAGGATTAAACAAATAGATTCTTTTGTCCGAATAATGACTTTGGCAACACCTGCTTTATTTGTTTTTTTTAATGCCTCTCTTAATAATACATATGCTTTTTTATTTTTACTTTCTGGAATAAGATAATAAGGTTTCATCAAGTAAAGACTATCAATTTCTCGAAAATCTACAAATTCTTCAATGTTAATCGCTTTAAATAAATCTGGACTCGCTTTTTCGAACTTTTTTTCATCGACAACAATGTAACGGTCTTTTTCAAATTCAAATCCCTTCACCACCTGGTCCCAAGGAACTTCCTTGCCGGTTTTTTCACTAATTCGTTGATAATGCACTCTGGACTTCGTTTTTTTATCAAGCAAATGAAACTTAAGCTCGTCTGGTTCCTCAATGGAATATAACGAAACCGGTATCGAAACAAGACCAAAGGAAATTTCGCCTTTCCAGATTGATTTAGGCATTCTCTTAATCCTTAATTACATTTCTTATTCAAAGAGTAGACTATTTTTAAAAGTCATAGAGGAATAGCCCATTTACAATCGACGCAAGGCCAATTCCTTTATCCAAACCTAAGTGTCGCGGCATCCATAAATGGCTATTGGAGCTGGCTCCTGCGGACAACCCCACGAACAAGTCGTGGGAGCAGAACGTAGGAGTGGCCTATTACCGATCGATTGCATGTTATGCATAACGTAGTAGACAAAAAAGAACGGTTCTATGTGCAAAAATTAGATACTTCTACCTTAATTGAGGTGAGTGGAAATTCTTAGTATTTTTCTTAAAATTAAAGTAATCATGCTGAAAGGAGCGGTACATGGGTATTGAGCCTTATCGTAAAAAAAGGAATTTTAATAAAACCCCTGAGCCTAAAGGCGGTGTTTCTTCTGAGACGAACTCTTTATTTGTGATTCAAAAACATGCTGCCAGCCATCTCCACTATGATTTTCGTCTTGAATTAAATGGTGTTCTATTGAGTTGGGCGATTCCCAAAGGTCCCTGTTTCGATCCATCAGTAAAGCGTTTGGCAATGCATGTAGAAGATCATCCCATTGAATACGGTTATTTTGAAGGAATAATACCTGAGGGCCAATATGGTGCGGGTAATGTGATGTTATGGGATAAAGGCATCTGGAAACCCCTTGATGCAGATCCTGAAAAAGCATATAAATCAGGGCACTTACGCTTTGAATTAGAGGCTATCAAATTAAAAGGGCGTTGGGATTTAGTACGTTTTAAGGATGAGAAGCATTGGTTTTTAATCAAATTCAAGGACAAATTTGCTCGAAAACAGAAAGAATATGACATCATTGAAGCAGAACCAGATAGTGTGCTGACCAATCTTTCGATCGATGAAATTGGGGAGCATTATAGTAGGACGAATCAGCCTCATACAAGTGACATAAAAAAAAACTGCATAATAAGCACGAACCAGAACTTTCTGATCATTTAAGCATCAGCTCCTTCCCAGGTTTTATTGCGCCCCAACTCACTACACTGGTAGACCATGCTCCTGAAAGTTCAGATTGGCTGCATGAAATAAAATTTGATGGATATCGAATTATTGCGCTCATTCATAATGAACACATCCGCTTAAAATCACGTAATAATAAAGATTGGACCAATGATTTATTATCCGTAGTAGATGCACTTAAAAAATTGGCTTTACCGCAGGCCATATTGGATGGAGAAATTGTTTTACTTGATGAACATGGGAAAGCTGATTTTCAATTATTACAAAATACAATTAAATTGAATCCTAATGCTTCATATGTTTATTATCTTTTCGATATTTTGTATTACGAACAGTTTGATTTAAGAACTTTACCTTTATTAAAGCGTAAAGCAATTTTGAAAAATGTGTTGGAAGGGCAGGATAAAATGCTTCGCTTTAGTGATCATATTATTGGTGAAGGACGTTTCCTTTTTCATCGTGCTTGTGAACTTGGACTTGAGGGAATAATTTCCAAACAAATCGATAGTCCCTATATATCTGGACGCACTAAAAAATGGCTTAAGATCAAATGCTTGATGCGGCAAGAATTTATTATTGGCGGTTACTCAGTGCCAACCGACTCGCGTAAGTATTTTCGTGCTCTGTATTTAGGGGTTTATAATGAGCAAGGAGAGTTGGATTATACAGGAAATGTAGGAACTGGTTTTAGCGAAGCATCGCTTAAGGAAGTATTCGCTTTATTGCAAAAAATTCCGGCAAAGCAAAAGCCTTTTGCTAAGGAAATCCCTGGATCCCAAGGAGTAGTTTGGGTACAACCCAAACTGGTCGCAGAAATCGAATTTACTCATTGGACTGAAGGGGGGTATTTACGACACCCAAGTTTCAAAGGATTGCGTCTGGATAAAAAACCTGAAGAGGTTTTTCGTGAACAAAAAACTCTATTAGAAAATAAAGACAAAAAAATTGAAAAAGGAGATGCCAAAAATACCAAGACTCATTCCTTTAGAATTAAAATGACCCACCCTCAGAAAGTGCTTTATCCTGAAGATGGTATTCCCAAAAAAGACTTATTGAATTATTACGAATATGTTTGTGATTACATCATGCCATTTATAAAAAATAGGCCCTTATCTTTACTTCGTTGCCCTGAAAATTGGCACGATTGTTTTTTTCAACGTCATTATATTGATTCAACACCAAAAGTGTTACAGGCTGTCTCTATGGAGACTAAAAAGAAGAAAGAGTCCTACGTTTATTTAAATACAATAGAAGGGCTTTTCAGTTTAGTGCAAATGAATGTTTTGGAAATTCATCCTTGGGGTAGCCAAATTAATCATATAGAAAAACCGGATTTTATTGTATTTGACTTAGATCCTGGCCCCTCTGTAACTTGGGAAGCAATTGTTAAAGCAGCTTTTGAAATTAGAAAACACCTTAATGAATTCAAACTCACTTCTTTTGTTAAAACAACTGGAGGTAAAGGATTACATGTAGTAGTACCTATTGAACCTGAATATGATTGGGACGAGGTAAAGAACTTCACGCAGGTTTTTGCGGAGTTTATGGAACGAATTAATCCCAATCAATATACGAGCACCATGAATAAAGCCAAACGGAAAAATAAAATATTTATTGATTTTTTACGAAATCAACGAGGCGCTACGGCAATCAGCGCTTATTCTACAAGAGCACGTATTCATGCCCCTGTAGCTGTACCGATTCATTGGGATGAGCTGGGTAAAGAGAAACGAGATATCGAATTTACAATTAAAACAATACCCCAACGATTAGAGGCATTAAAGGGAGATCCTTGGGAAGATTATTGGAAAATAAAACAATCTTTGCGTTTGGATACAATTCTCTAATTTGAAGGACTTCTATTGTAGCCATGGTACAAGCGAAGCCCGAAAGACCCATAAAATGTTTTTTTCCTACGTAACCGCATATAAAAAGCGGTACGTAGAGAGGTTTTGTTTTTCACTAAAGTGTGCTCTTGAAATAATGATTATTGAGCAGGATTGTTAAATGTCAATTGTACTAAGCGCTCTAATACTTGGGCATCATAGGGGGCAACTGCTTTCTCATCATTATCTAAATAGCAAAAAATTTTTTTAACTTGTTTGTGCCAATCGGCAAATTTATGAGCATAATTTAAAAGCGATTTTTCTTCATAATGACCTGAATAAGGTTGGAGATGCGGCCCATGCAATCGTAAGTAGATAAAATCACTGGTTATAATTTCTGGACACTGAAATCCCTTATAATCATAAAAACAAAGTGCAATATTGTTTTTTGTGAGAACATCATAAACTTCCTGACGCAACCAACTTTTATTTCTAAACTCAAATGTATAATCAAAGGATTCAGGCAATCCTTTAATAAATTGTTCCAAACGTTCCAGGTTATAAGGCCAATAAGGTGGGAGTTGAAATAAAATAGGCCCTAATTTTTCTTCTAATCCTTCGAGTACTTGCAATAAGTAATTAACACTATCCTGAACATCTTTAAGCATTTTTACATGAGTTACATAGCGACTGGCTTTACACGAAAAAATAAATTTATCCGAAGTAGTCTCTTTCCATTTTGCAATAGATTTTGGGGTAGGTATGCGATAAAAACTGTTATTAAGTTCTACAGAGTTAAAGATGCTTGCGTAATAGCTTAGCTCATCTTTTTCTGCAAGAGACTTAGGATAGAAAATCTCTTTCCAACCCTTATAGACCCATCCTGAGGTACCAATATAAACGAATGGCATGCTGATCTCTGAAAAGACTATTCCTGATAGGAAATTCCTAGCATATTTAGACCTCGCTCAATGTCATCAGCCACTGTGGGTCTGGATAACAAATATTCCCCGGTATGCTCCGTCAATTCCTCTTGGGCGAAATTAAGTGCATCTTCCCATTCATCTTGGGTGTAATCTCCGCGACCCAAATACATTAATGCGACTAAAGTTGCTTGCTGATCAGGACGCAAATTATCAATGAATTCTATTGTTTCTTGATAAACTGGATCATCGTGATAATCAGCTAATACGTAGAGTGCATCCATTTCATCAGTGACTTCCGGAAAGCTGACGTCTTCTTTGACTTGAAATTGTCGTGCTTTATCAAGAAGATCACAAATTGTTTCCGTATCAAGGCTCAACATACTTATCTCCTTATTTCATATGTTTTCCAATAATAATAGCTTAAATAAAATATAGTTTATTAATTGCAATCCTCAAGCCTATTCTTCATCTATGTCAGAAGTGATTTTTAGCATACTTAATCTGAATTGACTCTCTGTGAGCAGATTCTTTAGAGGTTGGTTTATTTTATTGAATAGTTTTATGAAAAAATTATAGAACTCATGTGAGTTCTATAATTAAGATGTTCTCTGATTTATTGCAAAGAAACGCTTTGACGCTCTAATGCTGCCTGCTCCTCCACTGTTTCTAATTCAGAGTGAAAAGTCAGGAGAAGATAGGCTTTAGGCTCTATTTGAGTGATTGTTGCTAATACTCCATCCTCAAATAATCGCATGAGTTGTGTTTTATCTGAGAGATTTGGCAGGTTATAAATTTGGGTACGAAGTTGATGCAAACCTTCCCAATCAAAGTGAGGTCTCTCATCAAAATAATGTTCAAAAAGTTCCGAAGCTTGTTTTTTTAGTGTATTAAGTTGTTCAAGCAAAGGTTTATAGGTATTAATTTCATTAGTAAAATTTATAGAAAAATAAAGTTTAGGATGAAAGGCAGCTATTTGTTTGCAAACATTTTGATGAAAACGTTCCATAAGCGCAATTTTTTCGTTGTCCAATGGTAACAATTTGATTGAGTTATAAACATTTGCAAGCGCAGAAAAGTTAAAAGGTTTTTTTTCACCAAAATATTGAGATTTGCCCTGACAATAGAATGTTACAGCATCTTCTAATTGCTGTATGTCTCTGAGAAGAGTTGTGTCAACCATTATTTATTTACCTATATTATTATTGGCCATTTAGTGTACGTATTTTTTTATTGAAGTCAATGTGAGGTTTTGATGATCAATAACAAATTATGTGCAGTAAACCGGATAACTGAATTCGAGAGACATACTCCTGTATGAATGACATCTCATTGATAAAAAAATAATTTTTTTATATTTTTAAAAATAAATAATAATTAAAAGTGTGTTTATTTGATTAATCTTATTCAATGACTATATTTAAAATATTATTTTCATTAAATTTTTCCATATAGTGTGGTTAACTAAGGAGGGTACTAACATGAAAAACCGAGCATATACTCCCAAAGATCATCTTGAAGCGGCTGCAAGCCAGTTATTAACAGAAGGAAAAAAAAAGGTGAATCAGTTGTATGAAGATGGGGTAAACAAAGCAAATGAAGTAGAAGAGAATCTCAAAGAACAGTCAGATCGTTTATTGAAAAAAATACAGGAAAATCCATTAGCTTCTGTTTTGATCGCAGGAGGAATTGGCTTTTTGTTATCTCGATTAATGAAAAAGTAATGGAAGCCTTAAAACAGTTAGAAGCACTCATTGCTGCAAAAATATCTGTTATTAAAACAGTTAGCTCTTTAATTCGTCTTGAAGCAAGGCTGGCAGGGCTGAGTGTTTTTCCTTTATTACTGAATATATGTCTGCTGTTAGTCGTGTTACTTACAGTATGGTTATCGGTGATGTTCTTAATAGGTTATTTGGCATACTTGGTTTCAGGGTATTTTGTGCATTTAGTTTCTAATCGTCTTCTGTTATCTATTTTGTTTGTTTTACTTCTTAATGTGGGATTTTTACTGGGATTACTTAAGTATCTATCTTTTAACATAAAGAGTATGAGTTTTCAGAAAACAAGGGAATTTTTTTCGCAAGAGAGTGTTGAACATGAAAAACTCGAGAAAGCAAATAATAGCTCAAATTGAACTGATGGATAGGGCTTTACAATCCCAAAAAGAGGAGGTGATTGACCATAAAGAGTATTTTGCACAAAGCGGAATAGCTCGCTATCATTTAACAACCCCGATACTCCTTGTTTCCGCTTTTTTTATAGGTTGGAAAGCAGCGCGCATCCAATGGAGTGGCAAAGTGACGCATCAAGCAGTGGAAATTGGCGCATTGGCTTTGCTTAACTCTTTTAAAAAAACCGTGGTCGCTCTTTTTATGTAATTAAAGGTCTTTCTACTATCTTGGCTGTAATGCCTTGATTTTCTGTGTTTCGAGCGAGCCTACTTTTATACATACTGTGCTTCATGACGTATCATGTAATTTATTGATAATTCAGTAAAAAATTCAAAATCTTTTTATTGCACCTCGCTCGCTTGCCAATATGAAATTCTATCTTTCATTTATCATTTTTGGGAAATTTTTATACTTGACGAAAAATATAATTTTTCCTAATATTAGTTGACCAAAATAGAATTTGTATTTTTTTTGACCAATTTAAAAGGCCGTATTTTCTTCGATTTATTTATATAAAAAAATGAATTAGTAACAGTGTATGTAGCTGTATATGTAGAAGTATATGTAGCTGTATATATGACTGTATATAAAGGAATTTTATTATTTAAATATAAGGAGATAATCGTGAATCATAAAGCTATTAGCGAATTAATAGAGCGCGCAAAAAAAGATCCTAAATTTTTCCATTCCCTTGTCTTTGAACCCGAAAAGGTATTAGGTTCATTGGATGGTTTGGATAGGCAAAGCAGGGGAAGTATCGTCTCTTCAAATGTAGAAGCGCTTTTCGCAAACATACTTGGCCTTGAAGGGTGTGGTAATACCTGTTCTACGAGTTGCGATAATACCTGTGGCCAAAGTTGCGGATATACAACGAACATTGTTGAAGCTGCAAGAGTAAAAGGCGGAGTTTATTTTTCTCACTTTAAAGACGCGTTGGAAGGCTGCGGGAATACTTGCTCAAGCAGTTGTGATAACACTTGTGGCCAAAGCTGCGGGTACACTACCAACCTCACTCTTGAAAGAGAGAAAATGACACGGGCAGCTGGCACTGGCATGTGGGAAGGTGGTTCTGTGTTGGAAGGTTGTGGTAATACATGCAGTAGCAGTTGTGATAATACCTGCGGTCAAAGTTGCGGGTACACAACAAGCCTCCAGGGAAAATTTGGTGGAAACTTTCGTTAAAATGGAACAATAAACTTGTTTGGCAAGCCGAAGCTTGGCTTGCCAAAGTGTTCCTAATTGAGCAATCGTAGTCAAGGAAGATATCATGAACAAGGAACAAATTAGCAAATTGATTGACCGTGCTAAAAAAGACCCTGAGTTTTTTCATAAACTGGTGTTTGAACCAGAGCAAGCAGTTAAGGAATTAAAGAAAAAATCAGGCGACGAGATGATTCTACATGCGAATCTACAACCTATTGTGCATGGGTTAGTTGGTAAGATTCCCTTAACAAGAGAAGGCAGTAACCAAACTCCTTATTTTGATTGTCCGCAAACTTGCGGAGAAACCTGTACAGAAACGTGTGGTCCCACGTGCGCTGCCTCGACAAATACTGAAGCAAGAATGCGAATTGGGGTGCTGGAATCAGCGAGATTTAGCGGTGGCTATTTAATATGTGACGAAAATGTGACGTGTTGTTGCACTTCTGGAACTTGTGGTAGTACTTGTGGTGGCAGTACATGTGATGTGACTTGTTCTGGTGATAGTTGTGGCTCTACTTGTGGAGATAGCTGTGGTTACACTTCTCATCTCCAAATGCGGTAAACAAAATTTACGAATCCGTTAGGGAACAATTATGGCATATATCGAGCAAGTTAAAGATCATAATAATTCACTGAATAACAGTGCAAAAGATGTTGATTATGCAGATTATCTACGATCTTTTGCACTGGAACCCGAATTACGTGGTCCTTGGGCATCTGTTGGCAAAACTGATCGAATACAGGGATGGAAATTACATATCTCTACGATACCCGGAGAGGCTATTCAATTATTAAACTGCGTTATTCCTTGCCTTCTAAGGCATAAAGTCCCTTCTTTTAAAATTGCAAGGGATACCATGACTTTAGGCTATCTCAATGAAGGGGAGCTGGGCAGGACTCAAATAGGTAAATTTATGACGATTTACCCTGAGGATGACAAGTATGCCGTACAATTAGCCCAAGAGCTTGTTCAATTAACTCAAGGTATGCTCGGCCCGCGCATTATCTCAGATATGCGTTTAGGTGATATCGTTTATACGCGATATGGCGGCTTTAATCCGATTATTAAACGAGATCGTCTAGGATTAATGCGGCTTATGATCTATGCACCCGATCAATCACTCCGAATTGATGAATATCAAGTTCCATTCAGATCGCCAGAGGGTGTAGAAAACCCATTTAAAGATTGGCGCCTTGAGTTAACACAGAATGATGATTTGTCTGAGTCCGTACACATTGTCGATGGAAAACCAACCAAATTATTTGGTCCTGGTTATTTAATTTTGGACATACTGCGCGATCAACCCAAGGGTGGGGTTTATAAAGTATTGGATTTACGCTGCCAAGATTCTGTCGGATTAAAAGTTCTGAAGCAGGGCAAACAATTCTGTATGGCTGACCATTACAATAGAGATATGCGCAGCCGGTTACAACGGCAGGCTGAATTGCACGCTAATCTGAGCCAACATCTTCCTATTCCTTCCGCGGATGCTTACTTTGAGGTCGAAGGAGATGGTTATTTACCGCTAGAATGGATTGAAGGAAAGAGCATTGAAACGTTTGCTGTACAAACTTTAGAGGGAGCTAGCTTTGGCACTCTCCCGCTCGATAAGAAAATGGTATTGCTCAACTGGTGCCAAAAGCTTATAGGCATTGTAAGTCAACTGCATGAGCAAGGCTATGTACATCGCGACTTAACCGCATCCAATATTTGGCTTGCGGAGAATGGTGAGCTTTATTTGCTTGATTTAGAACTATGCCATGCTTTAGATGACCCGTCTCCTGCCTTTGGACTTGGCACTGCGGGTTTTATGTCACCACAACAGGCAAATCGAGAGGCCCCTGCGATCGCTGATGATTTGTATGCTATTGGATGCCTATTGTTGTTAGTTTTAACCGGTATCGATCCACGCCGCATTGTCCGTAACAATAATGACAATTTGCTCGCTTGTTTAGAAGAAATAACCCAAGGTGCTCCGTTGTCATTGCTAAAAATTATAATAGATTGTGTTAATAGCGACCCAGCAATACGTCCTTCACTTGAAGTAATTTCCTCTGTGCTGGAACAGTCAATTTCAGATATAAAGCCAAAACCTGCGGCAATAAAAAATCCGAAAAAAACATTGTTAACTCAAGAAGAAATACAAAATACAATAGTGGAGGGTACTCGAGGTATATTGCAATCGGGTGCCATTCAATCTGAAGCGGGTCTTTGGTTATCGATATCCATAGAAAATGGGGCGCAACATCAAATAAAACACCGCTATAGCCAACAATATGAATTTCGACGAAGTGCAAATCGCGGGGTGGCTGGAGTTGTTTATGCCTTGAGTCGCTTAGCTCACTTTGGATTTTTACCTCAAGAAGGTAGGTTACGAATTCAGCAGGCTATAAATTGGTTGATTTCAGATCAATATACCGTTGATGGGGAGCTGCCTGGATTACACTTTGGTACAGCAGGTGTTGGTGTTGCTTTGACGGAGGCGATATCAACTGGTATTCAGAATTCCGATGAATCGTTAATTAAAGTGATTCATACGTGTTTGAATAAAACTGTGGATTGGCCTGATATTACTCATGGTGCTGCTGGTCAGGGAATAGCAGCCATGTATTGTTTCGATCGTTTGGGCATACCGTCTTTTCAAGAAAATGTAGAACAGTGTGTTGATTATTTAATGGCAAATCAGCTGGCTGATGGTTCCTGGATTATGCCAGAAGGTGTACCTGGAATGTCAGGAGAAATTTTATCTGGTTTTGCTCATGGTGTTGCAGGTATTGCTTATTTTTTAACCGAATTTTCTGCGCGAGAAAATGACAATGCAGCGTGGACAAGTGCTGTACGCGCAATAAATTGGCTACAGCAACAGGCAATTCATCAACAAATAGGCGAGGACTCTTTACTGATGTGGACTTACAGCACAAAAAATCCGGCTAGATGGCGCTGGTGGTGTCATGGCGGCCCGGGCATTGCATTGACCTATTTACGATTATATGAATTGACCGGTGAAAAGGAGTATGCGGATTTAGCTCGCCAAGCATTAAAAATTCATCCTATCAATTTGCGCTATCCTAATTTTAGCCAATGTCATGGGTTAAGTGGATTAGGAGATATTTATTTGGAAGCGTTTCGTATCTTAGGTGATGAGGAATGGCTCGAGAGAGCGGCATTTGTAGCAAAATTTCTGTATGCAATGAGACAAACAACAGAAACAGGGGCGTATTACTGGTTAACTGAAGATCCGCATGTTGCCACAGCGGATTTGATGGTTGGAAGTTCTGGAATTCTGCATTTTTTCTTACGGTTACTCCACCAAGGCGAACAAATAGGAGTACCTTTACTGCTGAATCCAGTAAATAAATAAGGAGATTAATGATGAGTAACCCACAGTTCGGTGAGTTTTGTTGGAATGAATTAGCTACCCCCAATGTTATCGCTGCAAAAGATTTTTATAGGCATGTATTAGGTTGGCAATATACTGAAGAAGCTGTAGGCGATATGATTTACACTCTATTTAGAACGAGCACGGGTGATAAATCAATAGGTGGGATTTTGGAAATACCCAAAGAGAAACAAGATAAAATTCCACCTCATTGGATGGGGTATATTTTGGTAGAAAACCTAGAGGATACCTTAGCCAAAGCTATCAAGCATGGTGCAACAGTAAAAGTCTCTGTGACTAAAGCGGGCGATTTTGGTCTATTTGCAGTTGTTGTTGATCCGACTGGTGCTCATATCGCGTTTTGGAAGTCAATAAAAAGTTAAAATGCTTCATGACTACCAGAGCACCGAATGATTTAAAATAAAGCAACAAGCCTACTATCTCTTTGTCCTGCGGCTTGTTCTTTCAAATAGTTTTAAGTTTTTCTTGGCAATTAAAAAGGCCCTACGTACTGCGACTTGTTCGCAGTATCCAGGTGTTGTGGCACGAAACAAGTATTGTCAAGAAAAACGCAAGGCTAATTGGGGGGCGTGGTATCTATAAGGATGTTAGTCTTTACTTTGAACTTTTGGATACCGCGAACGAGTCGTGGTACGTAAAAGACAGGTTGAATTGGAATTTTTTAAATTCGTATCTCACCAAATGGTGCGATCGGAGATAGAGTATCCTCCATCAATTGGGATAATTGCCCCTGTTATGAAGTCTGAGCCACTTGAGGAGAGAAAAACAGCTAAAGGGCCAATATCTTGAGGTTGGCCCCATCTGCCCAGAGGTGTTTTCTTCCTGATTTCCTCACCTCGTTCTGTTTGTGGTAAGGAACCGTTAATTGCTGTTTCAAACCAACCTGGCAAAATAGCATTGACTTGTATATTCCAGGGGCCAAGTTCTAATGCAAGCGAACGCGTTAGACCTAATACTCCTGTTTTTGTGGTGGCATATCCGATGGAGTTAGGGTGTCCAAACAGAGAGTACATAGATCCTATATTGATAATTTTACCATGACGTTGGGTTTTCATAAGACGCGCCGCGCTTTGTGAGCAGAGAAAGACTGAGGTCAAATTGGTGCTTATGAGATACTCCCAGTGTTCACGTGAAAGATCTAAAAGGTGCTGATCTTCATAGATGCCAGCATTATTAACTAATATATCCAATGTTCCAAATTGGTCGGATATTGTTTTAAAACCTTCATGAATGCTTTCTTCACAACTTACATCCATCGTAAGTGAAATGAGATCATATTTTTTGGCTTGTTTTAGCTTTTCCTGATCTCGACCGCAAACAACTACTTGTGCTCCAGCTTTTCGTAAGGCGAGTGCCATGGCAAGACCTAGGCCACCATTTCCACCTGTGATTAAAGCAACACAATGATTCAAATTATTTTTTGAGCTCATAATGATGATGCACCTTTCTGATGGCAGTTAAGAATTCATCCAGATCCTCTTTTTCCAATGTAGGTGAAAGTGCAATATCAATATAGGATTGTATGTTTCTAAAACTGTCAGGATAAAGATTTGGAATTTCGTGTTTTGCTACATCCTTAAATAAATAGGCCCAGTCCCAAAATCTGCGAACATTGATTTTAGTGAGGTCTCCAAGAGCCTTCGTATCTATCCCTTCTGCAGTAAGTGCTTCAGCAAACCAGCAACAGTCTTCAATGGAACCATCTAATTCCAAAAGTAGATTATCACCAAGCGGCAATGCAGCTTCATTCCAGGTACCCCGTGGTCTTAAGCATTTTAAATTTCCAAGGTTTTGCATGACATAAGTATAATTTTGGGAGAGCAAATTGAGCCGCTTATTGAGTTTTTTTAATTGAGATAATCCAAGTGCACCACGGATTTCATCTAAGCGAAAATTAAATATTGGTATGGACGTACAATCAATGGTGCAATCTTGATTAGAAAAATGTTTTTCGTAAAGACGTTCATAGGCTCCAGATAAAATAACGCACTTTAGGTAGAGATCTTTGTCGTTGGTTAAGATAAATCCTCCTTCTCCAGTATTTAATGATTTGTCTGATTGGGTACTAAATGCCCCTGCTAGACCATATGTACCTAAATATTTATTCTGTAACTTACATCCAAGACTGGGAACAGCATCCTCAATAACAGGGACGCCATGGTGCTTGGCAAGTTCCAGAATTTGCGGAAGAGGAGCAGGAAAACCTCTCATATGAACCACTACCAATGCTTTCATATGAGTAATTTTTTTATCAAGATCTGCTAAATCAATGTGAAGATTATGATCTACTTCGATAAGGAGCGGTTTTAGTCGCGCTTGGATAATCGCACTGGGTGTTGCTGTAAATGAATATGCAGGACATCCAACCAAAGAGTCATTAGGTAACTCAAGCGCCATAAGCGGTAGTGAAATTGCTGCGGTACCAGAGCTTACTGCAAGCGCATATTCAGTATTAAAGTAATCCTTGAGTTCTTCTTCAAATTGACCTACTTTTGTCTCTTTGATTTCTCGGTTGTCATAGCGAAATAACCTTTTACTTTTAACCACATCCAGAATAAGAGCTGTGTCCTCATCATCGATGATAACATTTCCCTTGTCATATGTTGGCCAAGGTTTTGTACGAACTGGTGAACCGCCATATAGTGCCAATTCGTTAAGGGAAGGGTGTTCTCTTTTCATACTACTCATACTACCTATCTCCATGTTTCCACTCAGGATTGTAGTTTTTTAATTTGACTTTTTTTTATCAAGCCACAAACGAAAGCGAGCTAAAGTTTTATTCCCCATAAATAACCTGATTGTTGCAAGTACAATAAACCCCCTTAGGAATTGCAACTTAGAACCTTTTCTAATCCAAAAATCACATTCCTCTCCTTTTGTAAGTATGAATAACTTTTCATAGAAAATAATTTTGGGAAAAGGGAGAGAAAAAAAATTATTAATATTTTTTCCATGGGTGCCAAAAATAAGCGGGCCTGTAGGCAAGCGAAGCACATCAAGAAATAATATAAAATAAAGAAATACTACCCAGGAGGCATGTTGCGAGGTTTTCTCGATCCAGAGACATGTTATTTCATGAGGTTTCTTTTGATCAAAGCGATGGTCGCTATAGAGTTTCTGCAATTGAGATGGATTCAATGGGAGAAAGGTTCGATAGTTAGGACCTGAGTTGATACAAAAACCTGCCAGCATGTTTTCCTCTGAGTCTCTAAAAAAAATACGGACCTTGGAGCTTTTAAAGTATTCCAGGTCAGAACGATTATGTGCCAGAGATGAGTAATTGGTTCCATAGATTTTAAGTAAACTATCCTTTTTAATTATTTTTGTTTTAATCATCATCCAGGCTCTAAAAAAGCTCTATTCTCAATTATAGAACATATTGTATTATTTTTTATCTAAATGATGTAAATAAGTGAATTGATGATGAACCTATGAATCAAATGTATTCAATTCATAAGCATAATTTGAATTTTATAGGTGTGTAGGGTGCCCATCGATGGGATCATCCAGAAAATTGTTTAATCCATACGTTATTAATTAATTTTTTCAAATACACAGTTATTAGAAGAGACCAGCAAATAATCCATTAAAAAATTAGAGATTCGTTGTTCTAACCAGAAGTGTTTTTTATCTGCAATAAATCCTACATGGCCTCCATGTGGGCTTAATTCCAAAAGAATATCTGCAGATAATTCATGAGCAGTTGGAAGAATCTCGGGGGTCATAAATGGATCATCCAAAGCATGAATAATTAAAGTGGGGGTGGTAATTTGAGAGAGATACTGCCGCGAACTGGATTTTTGATAATACTCATCTGCATTAGCAAACCCATGTAATGGAGCGGTTATTTGCTCGTCAAATTCGTATAGAGTTTTTATGGAAAACAGTTTCTCTTTAGAAAGCGGTAATTGGCAATTTATAACATCCAATTTTTGTAAAAAGACCGTGCGTAATTTTTCTAACAAATGTGCCTGGTACACACGAGAAAATCCTTTATTTATCTTTTGAACTACATTTTTCAATTGGAATGGCACAGAAACTGCAACGGCAGCATCAACTAGAGATTGAGAGCTTGTTTCTCCCAACCATTTGAGAAGTATATTGCCGCCTAATGAAATACCTACTACAGCTTTTTTGGTTCTGGGTTCTCTTAATTTCAGTATATTGAGAAAATAAGCCAAATCAGCGGTATCTCCTCCATGATAAGAACGTGGTAGACGATTCGGTTCACCGCTTGCACCACGAAGATTCATTAAAACAGCTCGATATCCCGATTTATTGAACGCATGGAACAAAGTGGTAACATACGCTGAATTGATATTACCTCCTAATCCATGAACCAGAATAATTAAAGGGGTATCATTTCCTAACCCATTAACTTTCCAAACGAGATCAATAAAATCACCATCAGGAAGCTCAAGTCGTTCATAAGAATCCACAGAAACATTCATGCGATGAGTTAATGTTCGATACAGAGTTTGCCCATGCGTATTGGTAAGCCACCAAGCAGGTTTAAATTCGCTATGAATGATCATACTCTGTCCTACCTATTGAATTGAGATTTATTTAATCTTTTTAGTTTAGTTTAAAAAACTAAGCTGGTTTTGTATGGACGATCTATAACAAATTAATTTCCTTACGGAAATAGCGTAATGTGATATAGAAAAAAGCGGAGCCGATAAAAGCAAGTGCTGTCAGTTGCGGCCATATGATATCCAAACCAGCACCACGAAATAAAACCGATTGCGCCAGCATGACAAAATGAGTGATGGGCGCAGCGAGCATGATGGTGCGCATCAACTCAGGCATATTTTCTCGTGGTGTCATACCTCCAGATAGCATTTCCAGGGGCACAATAACCAGGATTAACAATAGACCAAATTGGGGCATGGAACGTGTTATGGTTCCCATAAAAATACCCATGGACGTTGTTGCAAATAAATTCATTGCACTTCCTAATAGAAATAAAGAGATGGAGCCTTCAATAGGAATAGCAAGTAATTGATGCACCACGATGATAAGAGAGAATGTACTGACTGCGAGCACCACCAAACCCATGGCACAAATTTTACTGGTCATGATCTCAAATGGAGTAATAGGCATCACCAATAAATGTTCAATTGTGCCATGCTCACGTTCACGTAGTAGTGCAGCACCCGTAAGAACGATGGACAACATGGTCACATTATTAATGATTTCCATAACTGCTCCAAACCAGGTTTTGCTTAAAGTGGGATTGAAGCGAACTCTTAATACTAAATCCACAGGAGGTACAGCAATTTCACGATAATGCCTTAAAAATTCACTGATTTCTCCACTAATTATGGTTTGAATATAACCTGAACCAACAAATGCTTGGCTCATCTGGGTTGCATCAACATTCAACTGAATGGAGGGCAGACGTCCGGCTAACAAATCACGTTGAAAATTGGGCGGGATATCCAGGATAAAAGTATACGTTCCAGAATTCATTCCTGAGTCTATCTCTGTCAAATTAATAAGTACAGGCCGGATAAATTGTGGTGGATAAAATGAATCGGTAATTCTTTGTGATAAAGGAGATTGATCTTCATCAACTATGGCTATGGGGGTTTTATTTAGTGTTTCAGGTAACGCAGTTGCAGCAGCATAAACAGAAACAGTAAATGCAAAAATAATTAATATCAGCATGATGGGATCACGAAGCATGCCGCGTAATTCCTTAACTGCCAAATAGACTATATTACTTATTGTCATTTACTGTTCCTGTTTCTTTATGAATAACAAGCAAAGAATCATTAAGACAGGCACCGCAAGTAATAATGAAAAAAAAGCGTGATGTAATTCATTAAAACCCAATCCCTTGGAAAAAATACCCCGAGATATAGTCAGAAAATGAGTTACGGGATAAATGCGGCCAATGAATGCCCCTAATCCTTCAAGAGACGATACCGGCTCTAATATACCTGAAAATTGAGTTGCCGGAAGAATAGTGAGAATTGCCGTACCAAAAATTGCGGCAATCTGACTGTGCATAAAAGTAGAAATTAAAAATCCCATGGATGTTGCTATAACGACATAAATAAAAGCTGCCAACACAAAAGTTAAAAAACTGCCCGTAATAGGTACTTTGAAAAAAAAGACAGAAAGAGCAACCAGCGATAGGAAATTAAATAGGGCCAAACCAATATAAGGCAGTAATTTGCCAAGCAGAAATTCCATTTTAGTAACTGGAGTCACATATAAATTGATAATGGAGCCCAACTCTTTCTCACGCACTACTGCAAGCGCGGTTAATATGGAGGGAATTAACATTAAGAGTAAAGGAATCATCGCGGGAACCATAGCTGGTAAACTCTTCACATCAGGATTGTACCGGAATCGTGTTTCTATGTTAAAGTAATCCTGTGGATTGTTTTGTTTCAATTCAGGTATATTATCCAACCAATGTTGATGTAATCCGAGAATATAGTTTCTTGCTGTTTCTGCGCGTTGAGGCATAACCCCTTCAACCCAAGCTCCTATTTGGACTTCCCTACCCCGTTTTATGTCACGAGCAAAACCACTGGGTATTTCGAGTGCTAGATTCAGTTCCCCAGACCGCATTCTTTTATCTAATTGATTGTAATTTATAATAGATGGATACTCACTAAAATACCTTGAACCTGCAATTTCCAGCACATAACTTTGGCTGGCAGTACTTTGATCTTGATCCCAAACGGCAAAAGATAAATTCTCAACATCCAGATTAATCCCATAGCTCATGATGATCATGAGGATGACACTACCTAAAAAGGCCATAATCGCACGAATAGGCTCACGAATCAGTTCCAATGTTTCTCGTCGGCAGTAACTGTACATGCGTCTGAAGTCAAACGCTGCTTTACTTTCAGTTTGATTCTCTAGAAGAAAAGAGCTTTCTTTTGCCTTATTTGTTGACGCTGTAATTTGAGTTTTGGATTCTCTTTTTTGTGCTTCTTCAAGATAACAGATAAATGCTTCTTCCAAGGTTTTGGTTTTTTTTATTTTAATAAGATTTACTGGTTTATCACTGACTAATACTCTTCCTGCATGCATCAGAGAGATGCGATCACAGCGTTCTGCTTCATTCATAAAATGGGTGGAAATAAAAATGGTGACCCGATCCTGACGGGCCAGGTCAATCATTAATTGCCAAAACAAATCACGTGCCAAAGGATCAACACCAGAAGTAGGCTCATCCAAAATTAAAATTTCCGGCTGATGGAGCACAGCAACGGCTAATGACAGTCTTTGACGATATCCTAGTGGCAAAGAATTAGGATATTCATTAAGAACATCAGTTAAATAAAAACGGTTCACCAGACGATTAATGTGAGTGTGTACCTGTTTCTTTGGTAGATGAAACAATCGGGCGTGCAATAATAAATTTTGAAAAACAGTCAGTTCCGCATATAACGAAAACGATTGCGACATGTATCCAATTTGTCGGCGTATATTGAGATCATGCGCATCCACTGTTTTACCAAAAAGCCAGACTTGCCCTGCACTGATTTGCAATAATCCAGTCAGCATCTTCATTACCGTGGTTTTACCACAACCATTAGATCCAAGAAAACCGAAAATTTCTCCGCGTTCAATACGAAAATTTACAGAGTCAACTGCAGTAAAATTGCCAAAATTTTTGGTCAAGTCTTTTGCTTCAATAGCAATTTCAGCATGTTCCTGTTTTGATCGTGGTCGAATCACTACCTTTTGATGATTTTTTTGTTGTTCTAGGGGTAATAGAGCAATAAATGCTTCTTCCAAGGAGTGAGTCTGAGTCTGTGCCAACAAACTGTCATGGGTACCTGTCGCTAAAACCCCCCCATCATTCATCGCTACCAGCCAATCAAATCGTGCTGCCTCTTCCAGATAGGCAGTAGCGATAAGGACACTCATTTGCGGTTTATCCTGACGTATTGCATTGATTAACTCCCAGAATTGGCGTCGAGATAAAGGGTCCACACCCGTAGTAGGTTCATCTAAAATTAACAAATCGGGTGAATGAATCAGAGCACAACATAGACCCAGTTTTTGTTTCATTCCACCGGATAATTTGCTAGCCGGACGATCTTTGAATGGCAAAAGTCCCGTATTGGTTAACAATTGCGTAATGTAATGTTCGCGTTCTATTCGCTCATGGCCAAATAATCGCCCAAAGAAATCAATATTTTCAAAAACCGAAAGTGAGGAATAAAGATTTTTTCCTAATCCTTGGGGCATATAAGCAATACGTGTGCATACTGCCTCACGATGAGAAGTACTTTTCATATCGCCACCTAAGACCATGACTTTTCCTTGTTGAATCGCGCGCGCCCCTGCGATTAAGGAAAGCAAGCTGGATTTACCTACTCCATCTGGGCCAATAAATCCAACCATACAACTGGCAGGAAGATTTAAACTGACTTGTTTTAATGCCTGCGTCTTGCCAAACCATAGACTCACATTGTTAATTATTCCAACACACTTGGTATTATCTTCGCTCATTTGGCACATTCACTTGTAAGTTGGCAGGCCATTTACTCTTGAGATTCAACTGAACATAAGCCATACCAGGTAATCCTGTTTTTACTGCATGGATGTGTTTTTTTAGTAGTTCAGGAGCAATTCGCGCCTTAACGCGGAACATCAGTTTTTGCCGTTCACTGGCCGTTTCAACGGTTTTAGGTGTAAATTGAGCGACATCAGCTACAAAAGTCACTTTTGCCGGGATTACATATTGAGGAATCGCATCAAGCACCAGGTGTACAGGAGCCCCCATTCGTACTCTTCCAGCCTGTTCTGTTGGCAGGAAAAAAACCATATACACATTGGTTAAATCCACCATATTTAATACTTTACCTCCTGCAGCAAGTACTTCTCCTGGCTGGGCGACACGAAATTGAATACGTCCATCAATTGGCGCAACCAAGGTGCTGTCTTTAATATCCACTTTCAGACGCTCTACAGTCGCGGCAGCGGCATCAACGGATAATTCTGCACCATCGACTTGTGCTTCTGCAGTTGCAATCATTGCGTCTTTTTCAGCAACTTGGGCATTGGCGGCTTTAAACACTGCTTCGGCACTATAAAAAAGAGCGCTTGCTTCATCCAGACTGTCTACTGAAGCAACTCCTTTGGCGACCAGCTTTTGAACTCGAGACAACCGATTTTTTGCTAAATTTAGCTCGGCCTGGCGTTGTGCTACCGTAGCTTGTGCTACTTCCTTTTCATTTTTTCGTTGGATAACCTGATGCTGGGCGCTAATCACCTTACTTTGAGCTTCTTTATATTTGGCTTGTGCTTCACGAAGTTGGGCTTCAAGGGAATCAGTATCCATTATGGCAAGCACTTGGTCTGTTTTGACGAAATCCCCTTCGTCAACCAGGATGCTTTTTATCCGCCCCGCAATCTTAGTATCAATATCCACTTCTATCGCTTCAATTCGTCCATTGCCGCTGGCAAAATCACTGCTAAGCTCTTTAGGCCGAAAATATTGCCAGAGCAGAAATGAAAGAATAGCTAAAATGATTACAGCGATTCCCAACAACTGTTTTGACTTCTTGTCATGCATCATTTTATCAGCCCCTCATAGGCTCCATATATTTTTTTATATTAACAGCGTGAGTCTATTTTAATTTGATCTTGTATTGCCGGGTTCAATCCATGGAGTAAAAAAGAATTTAACTCACGTTAATTTTAGTTATATTTCAATAAGTTTAGTTACTAAATGAAACAAATGCCAGCAGATAAAAGCAGTTGCTAAAGTGCTCATCTGCATTTAAATTATCTTACTTAAGGTAACTTTTTTTAATGAAATGAAATGATTAGTTACTTGGGATAGTATTTCTATTAGTAGGGGGTGTGATGCAAGTAAAGGCCGCAGTAGCATACGAGGTTGGGAAACCATTGGTAATTGAAATGGTTGAATTGGAAGGGCCAAAAAAAGGGGAGGTACTCGTTGAAATTAAGGCTACAGGTGTTTGTCATACTGATGCATTTACATTATCAGGTGATGATCCTGAAGGTCTTTTTCCAGTTATTTTAGGGCATGAAGGCGCTGGCGTTATTGTAGATATAGGTCCAGATGTAACTTCTCTGAAGCCCGGGGATCATGTAATTCCCTTATATACCCCTGAATGCCGTCAGTGTGAATATTGTCTTTCCCAGAAAACCAACCTTTGTCAGGCAATTCGAGTAACACAAGGGCAGGGGGTAATGCCCGATGGAACAAGCCGTTTCAGCCTTAATGGAAAAAAAATATTTCATTATATGGGAACATCAACTTTTGCTAATTACATTGTGTTACCCGAAATTGCTGTTGCGAAAATTCGTGAGGATGCCTCTTTTGAAAAAGTATGTTATATCGGCTGTGGTGTTACTACAGGGATAGGAGCCGTAATTAATACTGCAAAAGTTACTCCAGGTTCTCGAGTTGTTGTTTTTGGTTTAGGCAGCATCGGACTTAATGTGGTGCAAGCAGCTCGTATGGTTGGGGCCGAGCAGATCGTAGGTATTGATATCAAATCTGAACGCCGAGCATTAGCTCAAAAAATGGGAATGACTGATTTTGTTAATCCTAAGGAAATTAATAATGATTTAGTGGCTTACCTTGTTGAACTGACTAAGGGGGGTGCTGATTACAGTTTTGAATGTGTGGGTGATGTAAGACTGATGCGTCAGGCACTGGAGTGTTGTCATAAAGGTTGGGGTGTTTGTACTATAATTGGGGTTGCAGGGGTAGGGCAGGAGATTGCTACTAGACCGTTCCAATTGGTTACTGGCAGAGTGTGGAAAGGATCGGCATTTGGTGGAATGCGTGGGCGTACGGATGTTCCTAAAATTGTTGATTGGTATATGGATGGGAAAATCAATATTGATGATTTAATTACTCATGTTCTTCCTTTTGAGCAAATTAATCAGGCCTTTGATTTAATGCATCAGGGACAGTCAATTCGTACTGTGCTTACTTTTTAAAGCGGCAAGGAATAAATTAATGGATATTGAGCTTATTGAAGAGCATCTCTGTTTTGGCGGTACTCAACGCGTCTACTCCCATCAATCTGAGGTAACTCATTGTACTATGCGTTTCGGTCTTTTTTTGCCGCCACAAGCGTTAAAACAAAGTGTCCCTGTATTGTACTGGCTTTCCGGATTAACGTGTACAGAACAAAATTTTATTACTAAAGCAGGGGCACAACGGATTGCTGCTCATTTAGGTTTAGCTCTTGTTGTACCTGATACAAGTCCTCGGGAGGTCAATTTGCCAGGGGATAAAGAAAGTTATGATTTTGGTGTTGGTGCTGGGTTTTATGTGGATGCTACACAATCACCTTGGTCAAAATATTACAATATGTCAACTTATGTATATGAAGAGTTGCCGGAAGTACTTCAGCAAAATGTTCCACTCAATCACGACGCTTGTGGTATCTTTGGCCATTCTATGGGCGGACATGGCGCACTTATTTTGGCTTTGAAACATCCGAAGCAATATCGTTCGGTTTCCGCCTTTGCTCCGATTTGTGCGCCCTCTCAATGTCAATGGGGACAAAAAGCATTTACAGGTTATTTGGGGACGGATAAAAAACAGTGGAAGAAGTATGATGCGTGTGAGCTTGTCGTAGAAAGAGGATGGCCGCATCAGCATATTTTGATTGATCAGGGCATTCAGGATCCTTATTTAAAAGAGCAGCTTAAGCCGGAATTATTTCAGGCTGCGTGTGTGAAAGCCCAAGTTGCACTTAATTTACGTATGCATAAGGGTTATGATCATAGTTATTATTTCATCGCAAGTTTTATCGAAGATCATTTAAATTTTCATGCATCCATACTCTATGGTAATCATTAATAAAAATTAGCCGGTCAAATTTCTATAATTAAAGGATAAAAATTACTAGAGCCTGTTTCCATTTTCGCTAAAGATAGTAGAAATGAAAACAGACCCTATGGATGGGAGAAAAAAATGGGGAAACGAATACCTTTAGTTGTTGCCGGGGTGATTTTTACTTTAGTTGCGTTAATCCATGTTTTACGCATTGTCTATCATTGGCAGATAACCGCTGCAGGGTACAATTTCCCAATGACAGGCAGTATTGTTGCATTAATTATTTCAGCTATTTTAGCCCTATGGATGTTTGTTGCGGCAGCAAAGAAATAGAATGTGCAGGCATGCCAAAAATAATTCAAAACTTTAAAATGTGTCATTAATTTAGGAGCAGGCTCATTTTATTTGCAAAAAATGAAACAATCTGTATCCTATATCCTCATAAATGCAGTACTATTTTGCCAAGTAATTTGCTTTATTTTCTTTGGATTTTATTCTCATGAAAAAATTATTCTATTTAAGTATACTGATGCTGGTATTGAATCATCCAGGTTTTTCCTATCCCATGCCCAATTCTTTTCCTCCTTTTCAGATTGCCGGAAATTTGTATTATGTAGGTACTGATGATCTTGCAAGTTATTTGCTTGTCACGCCTAAAGGAAACATTTTGATTAATAGTGATCTTGAGGCAAATGTTCCAATGATTAAAGCCAGTATAGAGAAACTAGGTTTTAAATTCAGCGATACTAAAATTTTGCTGATTAGCCATGCTCATTTCGACCATGCTGCAGGTAGTGAGTTGATTAAACAGCAAACAAACGCAAAATATATGGTTATGGATGAAGATGTACCTTTAGTTTTATCTGGTGGTAAAGCTGATTTTCATTATGCAAATGACTCTAGTACTTATTTTACTCAAAGCACTGTAGATAAGGTGCTTCATGACGGGGATAAGGTGGAATTAGGAGGAACTGTATTAACTGCTCATTGGACTCCCGGACATACTAAGGGTTGTACTACTTGGACAATACCACTAAAAGATCACGGTAAGCACTATCAGGCCGTAATTGTAGGAAGCATTGGCGTAAACCCTGGCTATAAATTGGTTGATAACATAATTTATCCTAATATTGCTCAGGATTATAAGCATTCCATAAAGGTACTTGAATCAATGCGCTGCGATATTTTTCTGGGGGCTCATGCTGGAATGTTTGATCTCAAAAACAAATATTTATCGTTGCAAAAGGGCAGGAAGAATCCCTTTATTGATCCGGAAGGTTGCAAAAAATATATTGAACAAAAGGCACAGGATTTTTATACAGAGCTTAAAAAGCAGGAAGATGTTAATCAATCTGCATAATACCCTGAACTATCAAAACCCGGGTTCTGCTTCGCTGCACCCAGCTATTACAGAATCTAATACGATGTCTCGCGGCTTGTTCGCGGGATCCAGAAGATCTGCGTTAAAACACTGGACTCCGCGGACAAGCCGCGGAGCGTAGGAGATGAGACGTGATGCGGCACAGCGGAATCCGTATTGGAGGTCTTCACTTTACAGATTATTATTCTTGGGGCTAATTACCCGATTCTTACAAAAGCAATCGACTAAATGATCATCAACCATTCCAACTGCTTGCATGTATGCATACATGATTGTTGACCCGACAAAACTCATCCCTCTTTTTTTTAAATCTTTGGATAGAGCATCTGATTCGGGGGTGCTGGCTGGTACTTCTTGGAGATTTTTAGGATAGTTTATTTTAGGACTCCCATCTACAAATCGCCAAACGTAGTTATCGAAGGAACCGAATTCCTCAGCAATCTTCAAGAACGCAAGCGCATTCTTGCGCGCTGAAAAAATTTTAAGACGGTTACGAATAATGCTCGAATCAGTAAGGAGAGTATGTAGTTCCTCGTCCGTCATTTTTGCTACGACGTTGGGATCAAATTGTTTGAATGCTTTACGGTATGCTTCACGCCGTTTAAGAATTGTTTCCCAGCTCAACCCTGCTTGCGCTCCTTCAAGCAAAAGCATTTCAAAATGTTTCTGATCATTATGTACAGGAATACCCCACTCCATGTCATGGTACTGTTCATAATAAGGCTTGCCGCTTCCAACCCAAGTGCAACGTTTCATGATAAACCATTATCTCCTATATAAAGTGGTATCTAGAGTGAATTTATTAGGATGAATTGACAAATCTTACTGCCTACGTTCTGCGACTTGTTCGCAGAATCCATGATCGATTTAATTAATACCCGATATTTTTAATTTTATTCTCCATGTCCTAGATCCCGCGCACAAGTCGCGGGAGGTAGGGTAGGATGAATTGTCAACCTATCTTAATTTATGAATTGAGTTTTGATCATAGCGTCTTTAAGGTATAAAGACTATTTTAATTAGTCTACTTAGTCTACTGTTTTGCCTGAGAATCATTGTTTCGTCTTGTATTTGTTCAGGAATGTCTTAAAATTCACTACATACGATCATAATTATATTTGTTTAGAGAATTTCATGTCCGATTTTTATCAGGATTTTAATACACGACGAACCTTCGCAATTATTTCTCACCCTGATGCGGGTAAGACCACAGTAACCGAAAAATTACTTTTGTTTGGAGGCGCAATTCAATTAGCTGGAACGGTTAAAGGGCGTAAAGCCGATCGGCATGCGACTTCAGACTGGATGGAAATGGAAAAAGAGCGCGGTATTTCTATTACTACTTCGGTGATGCAGTTTGTACATAATCAACATGTCATGAATTTGCTGGATACTCCAGGGCATGAAGACTTTTCTGAAGATACTTACCGTACGTTGACTGCAGTAGATTCAGCCCTGATGGTTATTGACGTAGCCAAAGGGGTTGAGGAACGAACTGTTAAATTGATGGAAGTATGTCGTTTGCGTGATACGCCAATCATGACCTTTATTAATAAACTGGATCGTGAAGGCCGCGATCCTGTTGATTTACTGGATGAAGTTGAATCAGTTTTAGGCATTCAATGTGCACCGATTACTTGGCCTGTAGGCATGGGAAAACGTTTTAAAGGCATTTACCACCGTTATGAAGATATAGTTTATTTATATCAACCTGGCAAAAATGCGCAAAAACAAGATGCGATGCAAATTAAAGGATTAGACAATCCACAATTGGATGAACTATTGGGCGAGGCTGCACAGGAATTACGTGAAGAAATTGAGCTGGTCAAAGGCGCTTCTCATGAATTCAATTTGGAGGACTATTTAGCGGGTAAAATGACGCCAGTTTATTTTGGGTCTGCAATTAATAATTTTGGGATCAAAGAATTACTGGATGATTATGTTCGTTATGCTCCGGCGCCACAACCTCGTGCAACTCAAGAGCGGGCTGTATCACCGAATGAAGATGCTTTTAGCGGATTTGTGTTCAAAATTCAGGCTAATATGGATCCGAAACATAGGGACAGGATTGCCTTTTTACGTATTTGTTCCGGATCTTACAGAAAAGGAATGAAAATTAATCACTTACGTATTGGTAAAGAGGTGCAAATTTCTAATGCCTTAACCTTCATGGCGGGTGACCGTTCACACACAGAGGTTGCTTTACCTGGCGATATTATTGGTTTACATAATCATGGAACAATTCGAATCGGCGATACCTTTACTCAAGGTGAGCAATTAAAATTTACCGGTATTCCCAATTTTGCTCCCGAGTTGTTTCGGTTGGTGCGTTTAAAGGATCCGTTAAAAAGTAAAGCCCTATTAAAAGGTTTAATTGAATTATCTGAAGAAGGTGCAACCCAGGTATTTAGACCGTTAAATAGCAATCAATTAATCTTGGGGGCGGTTGGTGTGCTGCAGTTTGATGTGGTTGCTCATCGTTTGAAACATGAATACAAGGTAGATTGTATTTATGAAACGGTGAATGTAGCTTGTGCGCGTTGGGTTTATTCTGACGATGATAAAGCAATGAGTGAGTTCCGAACAAAAGCGCATGATTATCTGGCACTGGATGGAAGTGATGCTTTAATGTATCTTGCTCCGACGCGTGTTAATTTAACAATGGCTGAAGAACGATATCCTAAAATTCAATTCCATGCGACGCGGGAACACTAGAATAAAATTTTCCTGGGCTCCGCTTCGTAAGCGTCAGCTTAAGGAAATCCAATTCATATAGACTGGGCTGAAAAGCTCCTAGCCGTCCGTTATTGTCATTCTTGCGCAGGCAGGAATCCATCTAAGATAGAGCACAGAAAATGGATCCCCGTCTGCGCGGGGATGACAGAGTTACTTGCGAATTGAGTAAAATGAAACATTAAATACTCTTAGCTTGACGGCCAGAGGCTTTTCAGCCCAGCCTACGATGGGGATGTCAAAACATTTTCCTTGAGCTGAGCTTAGGATATAATGTGTTCTTTAGAAAAGAATTTCTATGTGTATTAAGAAGCAGTGCATGTAGCTTTTACTGTATGTAGACCCAAATTAGTGATTTCAACTTTTGCGCCCGAATCTGCATTTATCTTTAAATTCTCACCTGGATGGACGGTGATTCGTAAAGATTCTCCCGCGGACAAGCCAATATCATTAACTTTTCCTTTTTTAGCTAATGCTACAACTAAAAAATCATCACCTTCATCTTGGGAATCGATTTTACAATTAGCTTCTACAGGCCAGAACAGGTAATTAAGAAATATTTGAGGATCATTACTAGGTAGTTCATATTCAATCGTGACTCCTCGTTGGAGCAAATGACTTTCCATAGAATATGTGCTTGTACTTAAAGATGTGGCAAAACATAACAAGCAAAGTCCAAATTTTCGTAACATTAAATAACTCCATAATGATAATAACTGGACTAAGATACATTTATTTTGTATGTATGGCAAATTAATATTCATGCAATGAATAGTAGAGTCGTAATCTGAATGTGATATAGAAAAACCTGGGGAGAACCCAGGTTTTTTTGTTGCTGATTTAGATTTACAGTGTTTCCAAAGCCTTGGCAATCGATTCAGTCATTACTTTTGCATCACCAAAAAGCATGTAGGTATTGTCATGGTAAAACAGATCATTTTCCACACCTGCGTAACCGGGTGCCATGCTTCGTTTAACAAACAATACATTTTTTGCTTTTTCTACTTCCAAAACGGGCATACCATAAATTGGTGAACCAGGATCAGTTTTTGCTGCAGGGTTGGTTATATCGTTTGCACCAATTATATACGCGACATCACAGCTTGAGAAATCGCGGTTAATCTCACTTTGCTCAAAAACTCTATCATATGGGATATTAGCCTCTGCAAGTAATACGTTCATATGCCCGGGCATTCGACCAGCTACAGGATGAATCGCAAAGCGAACTTTGATGTTGCGATGTTCTAAGGCATCAACTAATTCTTTGACTGCATGTTGGGCATGCGCTACCGCCATGCCGTATCCAGGAACAATGATTACATCTTTAGCATTACTTAAGAGAAAAGCTGCATCTTCACCGTTACCTTGTCGTACTGTCCTTGACTCATCTGTTGCATTAGCATGTAAATTAGCCGCTGATGACTGGATGCCGCCAAAAATTACATTAAAAATAGAGCGGTTCATTCCCACACACATGATATAACTGAGAATGGCTCCGCTAGCACCCACTAATGCCCCTGTAATAACAAGCAAATGGTTGCTGAGGGTGAATCCAATACCTGCTGCTGCCCACCCTGAGTATGAGTTAAGCATTGATATAACCACTGGCATGTCCGCACCGCCAATAGGGATAATGAGCAATACACCAATTAAAAAAGATAAACCCGCCATTACACTAAAAAGCGTCAGTGTCTGGTTCATAAAAAATAAGACCAACAAAACGAGAATTGCTAATGCGGTAATCAGGTTAATTAAGTTATGGCCTATGAGCTTAATCGGTTTACCCGACATAATCCCTTGTAACTTAAGAAAGGCAATGACTGACCCTGAAAAAGTGATGGCACCTATAATTAAACCGAGACTCATTTCGATAAGGCTTGCTTTAGCAATTGCGCCTGGGACACCAATATGAAACGAAGCAGGGGATAGGAACGCACAAAAAGCAACTAAAACTGCTGCCATTCCCACTAAGGAGTGAAATGCTGCGACGAGTTGTGGTATAGCAGTCATATTAATTTTGAAGGCAATAAAAGTCCCAATTATGCCTCCTGCAATCATTAAGCTAATGAGTAAAGGTTGATGATATGTTGTTGGCATCATTAAGGTTGAGCCTACAGCAAGGATCATACCGGCAATACCCAAAAGATTTCCTCTCCGTGCGGATGCGGGGCTGGCTAATCCTTTGAGTGCCAATATAAAACACACAGCAGATAATAGATAAAATAAAGGCACAAGGGCTGTCATAAGAAATTATCCTTAATTTTTGTAACTATTTTTTGTACATACGCAACATACGTTGAGTTACAACAAATCCACCAAAAATATTAATTGACGTAATAAATATTGCTAAACCACCGATCCAGGTAATTTTTCCTGTTAGCTGGCTTCCTGCGGCAATAAGTGCCCCTAAAACAATAATACTGGATATTGCGTTGGTGACTGACATCAATGGAGTGTGTAGCGCTGGGGTGACCTTCCATACGACATAATACCCTACAAAGCAGGCCAAAACGAAAATAGTGAGTATGGTAATGTAGGGATTACTTAGAGTATTAATCTCATGCACTTTGTGTCTCCTTTATTGCCTGAAACGGTAGATATTGATTTTGATGACAAAGCACTGCTTGCTGAATGATTTCATCACTGGGATTTAATGTGATTTCTGGAGGTTTGGGAGCTAACAAATTAATAAGATGTACTAGATTATTGGCATACAGTTCACTTGCAGTAGCAGGAACCAGTCCCGCCATGTTACTTAAACCGATGATAGTCACATCCCCATGTTTTATGGTTTGATTAAGAACGCTGACTTCGCAGTTTCCTCCTCGGGAAGTCGCAAGATCAACGACAACTGATCCAGCTTTCATTTGTTCTATGGTTTTTTTGTACAATAAAATAGGTGCTTTTCTGCCTGGAATTAATGCTGTGGAAATGACAATATCTGCTAATTTAGCGTATTGATCGATAAGCTCTGCCTGCAGCTTTTTATACTCTTCACTCATTTCCGAAGCGTAGCCCCCTTTAGTTTCACTGTCTTGATCCTGACTCACTTCAATAAATTCTGCGCCTAAACTTTCAACTTGCTCTTTTGCTGCCCGTCGTACGTCGAATGCATAAACTACAGCCCCTAAACGTTTGGCTGTTGCTATGGCTTGCAAACCAGCGACTCCTGCACCGAGAATAAGCACTTTCGCTGGCTGGATCATTCCTGCTGCCGTCATCATCATCGGGATGGCTCGATGGAATTGAGTGCATGCCTCCAGAACAGCCCTATAACCTGCTAAATTTGCTTGCGAGGAGAGGCTATCCATACTTTGGGCACGGCTGATGCGGGGTATAAGGTTCATTGAGAACAGTGTAATTTGTTTTTCCTTGCACCAGGTGATTAATTTACTTTCTGGATCATTATCTATGTGGCCTATGACCAGGGCACCTTGAGGCAAGCCTTCTAGCGCTTTGGGAGCAGGTTCATTAATACAAAAAAGAAGGTTAGCTTTTCCCAGGATGTTTTTTTTATCATGAATAGAAACACCGACTTCTTGGTAATTTTCATCTTTGAAACCTGCAGCACGTCCCGCATCTTTTTCTATGGCGACTTCAAAACCTAATTTTATAAAGTGCTTTGCCGAGTTCGGAGTAATGGCTACCCGGGTTTCATTGTCTGGTGCCAGTAACGTTGCAATCATCATGGCTAAATCCTTTTTACCTAAATATTCCTTATCCTATTGTAATTTAGATTGATTTTCCAGACTAAGAATGACATTTAATAAGATGATTGTAGAAGTTGCGACTGGACGCAGCGAAGGCTCCCCTGAACTATCCTGCAATGTTCATGAGTGAGGATTACTTAATTTATTAGATTCTTCCTGCAGACTATCCACCTCTAAAGCCAATGCAATTTGATTGGCACAAGATTCCAAAAGCTGTATTTTTTCAGGCGTTGTAAAATCATTATTTTTAGAGGATTGTACTCTTAAAACGCCCACCGTGCCGCGTGCACCAAGTAATGGAATAAACAGCGCATTAGAAAACGAGAGGGTGTCAGTTCCCAATCCTGCTTTTTGTCCTAATTCAAATACCCATTGAGCAATACTGTATTCCTTTTCATCCAATTCTTCATGTGATTTTGCGCGTGCACGAACAATAAGACGTCCATTTTTGGGCAGTAAGGCGATAATTTCGCAGTGAAAAATTTCCGAAATAAAATTGATTCCTGTTCGCAGTAATCTGATTATTCCACGTGTTCTGGATAATCTTCGACTTAATGTGTACAAAGCGGATGTTTGATATTCTGCAAGACGTGCCATTTCTGACTGGCGACGAGTAACTAAAGTTAACTGACACATAAGGAGTGCTAAAATGAACATCATAACTAAAGTGAAGAAATAATCTGATTTGTCCATGAAAAAACTGTAGTAAGGTGGAATAAATAAATAATCATACGCCAAAATGCTCAGAATAATTCCCGAAATTGCCGGACCTGGGCGTCCTAAGATGGCAGTAGAAATTATTCCTATTAAATAAACCAGGATTAAACTACTTTCATTTACTAAAGGATAAATTAAATAACTAATAAGTGTGGTGATTGCTACAATGCTGGTTGATAAAAAATAATGAAGCCAGGGAGTCATGGGTTTGGTAAGAGATTTTTTTCTTGTTTTCTTTGTTACTTCGGTCATGGTATACACATCAATTTCGCCACTATAGCGCAATACCTCATCAGCAAGACTACGTAAGAAAAAATTCCTCCAGCGATGATGAATGCGTTTGCAGATCATAATGAGGGTGACATTTTGTTCACGGGAAAAATTGATAATTTCTTTAACAAGGTCATAACCCATCAAAATATGAGTTTCAGCCCCTAATTGTTCTGCAAAAAATAAATTTTTTATGGCTTGATTGCGTTGTGTCGGGGATAATTGGGTCCGTGTAGAATCCACATATACAGCAATCCAATCCGCTTGCAAACTGGTAGCCATTCTTTTGGCTGCTCGAATCAATTTATGTGATTCAGGACCTGGACCAACGCAAACCAGTATTTTTTCCATTATGGGCCAGATGTGTCTAATACCTTGACCTTGCCTGTATAAAAGCACTTGTGTATTAACCTGTTTTGCCAGGGTCCTTAATGCCAGTTCGCGTAATGCCATTAAATTCCCTTTGCGAAAATAAAACTCAGCAGCAAGTCGCGCTTGTTTGGGAACATAAACTTTGCCTTCAGCAAGGCGTTTTAACAAGTCTTCTGGAGCTAAGTCTACTAACTCGATGGTATTCGCTCTCTCTATCATGAAATCAGGAACAGTTTCCTGAACAGGAGCATGAATGATTTGTGACACATCGTCATTGAGGCTTTCTATATGTTGAACATTGAGTGTGGTATATACATCAATTCCACGATCGAGCAATTCTTTAATATCTTGCCAGCGTTTTTTATGCCGTACGCCACTCACATTTGTATGCGCCATTTCATCGATGAGAATTAACCCCGGGTTTCTTTTTAAGGAAGAATCCAGATCAAATTCTTGTAGTTTTTTGCCGTGATAATCGACTGTTATTTTAGGTAACACTATGAAATTTTTAAGTATTTCTTCGATTTCTACACGCCCATGAGATTCAACAATCCCTACTACTATATCCAATCCTTTAGCCTGTTCTCCCATTGCTTCATGAAGCATGGAGTATGTTTTCCCTACTCCTGGGGCAGCCCCGAGGTAAATTTTGAGTTTGCCGCGCTGTTTTTGTTGCTCTTCTTCGATAACCTGTTGTAATAATGCATTAGGATCGGGGCGTTTGTCAGTCATTGAGTGGTCCTTAGATGATCCAGAGCCAAATTAAGCTCCAATACATTAATTCGTGGTTCCCCCAAAAGATATAAGGTACGTTTTTTTATTAGCTGATTCACTAATTCTTGAATTTCTTGTTCTGAGACATGACGTGCTTTGGCGATACGTGGTATCTGATAATAAGCTGCCAGCGGACTTATCTCAGGATCCAGGCCACTGGCAGATGCAGTAACTAAATCAACGGGAATTAATTGCTTGCTTATTTTATTTGGATTGTCCAAATTATACTGCTGCAAGTGATCAACTCGTTTTTTTACAGTTGCCAAAAATTCTGGATTAGACGGTCCCATATTTGATCCTGAAGAACTGGCGGCATTATAGGGAAATGGCGTGGTGGCGGAAGGACGTCCCCAAAAGTAGTTGGGTGCATCAAAATGTTGTCCAATTAATGTGGAACCAATGGCTTTTCCGTCAAGTTGCAATAAACTGCCATTTGCTTGATAAGGGAAAAATACTTGGGCTAATGCAGTAACGACAGCAGGATAAATTAAACCCGTGAGTAGAGAAAAAATAAGTAGAAACATTAAAGCAGTTTTTATTTGTTTTAGAGCTTCTCTAACCATTTTTTATCCTGTTAAGCCCAATGTAGTTAAAAGCATATCAATCATTTTGATGCTAATAAAAGGTACAATTAATCCACCTATCCCATAGATGATTACATTATTTCGCAGAAGTTGTGCTGCAGGAAGACGTCGGTATTTAACCCCGTGTAACGCTAAAGGAATGAGAAGAACAATAATAATTGCATTAAAAATTACTGTGGAAAGCACTGCCGTTTGTGGTGTTGAAAGGTGCATAATATTGAATGTATTGAGGACGGGATAAGTAGTTCCAAATGCGGCAGGTAAAATGGCAAAATATTTAGCTATATCATTGGCGAGGCTAAAAGTCGTCAGAGCTCCACGTGTCATAAGCAGCTGCTTACCTATTTCCACGACTTCAATCAATTTAGTTGGATTTGAGTCCAGATCCACCAAATTACCTGCTTCTTTTGCTGCTTGTGTTCCTGAATTCATTGCAACAGCGACATCCGCTTGAGCAAGTGCAGGTGCATCATTGGTTCCATCGCCAGTCATCGCCACCAAATGGCCTTTAGCTTGCAGATCGCGAATTAAATTGAGTTTATCTTCGGGTTTTGCATTGGCAAGAAAATCATCTACTCCTGCTTCACCAGCAATTGAAGCTGCGGTTAGAGGGTTATCGCCTGTTACCATAATGGTTTTAATACCCATTTGCCGCAACTGCGCAAAACGTTCACGAATTCCTCCTTTAATAACGTCTTTAAGACGAATGATACCCAATATTTTTGGGCCTTCAGCAACAACCAGAGCTGTTCCTCCTTGACGTGAAATAATCTCAACATTGGTTTTCACATTTTCAGGAACGCTGCCACCTAACTGATTGATGTATTCTTCAATCGCTTCAGCTGAGCCTTTACGAATTTGCCGGGTGCCGAGATTTGCTCCACTCATACGTGTTTGTGCTGTAAAAGGAATAAATGTTGCTTTCAATTGAGCAAGTGCTCTGCCACGTAATTTATATTTTCTTTTAGCAAGAATAACAATACTTCGGCCTTCTGGAGTTTCATCAGCTAGAGACGCTAACTGAGCTGCATCGGCTAACTCTGTAATATCGACTCCTTCTGCGGGAAGAAATTCAGTTGCCTGACGGTTGCCTAAAGTAATTGTTCCTGTTTTATCAAGCAATAAAACGTCGATATCACCTGCAGCTTCAACTGCACGGCCGGATAAAGCGATGACATTCGCTTGAATCATTCGGTCCATGCCAGAAATACCAATTGCAGAAAGCAGTCCGCCAATAGTTGTTGGAGCCAGACAAACAAAAAGGGCAACAAGCACCGTGATTGAAATTACCGAACCCGTTTTAGATACTGATACACTATAAATAGAAAAAGAAAGTAAAGTACTACAAACCACTAAAAACACGATGGTTAAAGCGGCAAGTAAAATGGTCAATGCAAGCTCGTTAGGTGTTTTTTGTCTTCTTGCTCCTTCTACTAAGGTAATCATTCGATCCAGAAATGTTTCCCCTGGATTGGAGGTAATACGAATGATAAGCCAATCAGAAATCACTTGCGTGCCTCCAGTTACTGCACTACGGTCTCCACCACTTTCACGAATTACTGGCGCACTTTCCCCAGTTATAGCACTTTCATTAACCGAGGCAATCCCTTCAATGACCTCTCCATCACTGGGGATGAAATCACCGGCCTCAACCAGGACCAGATCCCCGGAACGTAATTGCACTGAGGGAATAATAGTGAATTTTGCACTTTTCGATTTTTTTGTTAATTTTTTAGCCTGAATTTCCTGACGTGCTCGCCGTAGCTCTTGAGCCTGGGCTTTGCCGCGACCTTCCGCCATAGCTTCCGCAAAATTGGCAAACAAGAGTGTAAACCAAAGCCATAAACTAATCGCAAGGATAAAAAATGGTGGGGCCTCCCCATCTCCCAGAAGTGCTTTTATAAAAAGAACTGTAGTGATAATTGAGCTGACGTATACGGTAAACATTACGGGATTTTTTATTTGTATATGAGGTGTCAATTTAAACAATGCATCGAGTAACGCAGTTTTGATAATGCCAAAATCCCAAATGGAGTGCGATTTAGTATCCATATTTCCCCCAAAGCATCAAATGTTCCGCAATAGGACCAAGAGCAAGAGCCGGTAAAAAGGACAATGCGCCAAGAACGATGATGATACAGACTAATAAAGTAATAAAAAGAGGTGTATGAGTTGCTAATGTACCTGAACTGTTGGGAATCCTTTTTTTCCTGACGAGTGAGCCAGCAATTGCCAGGGCCGGAATAGCGAGCCAATAGCGGCTAATTAACATCAGCATGCCACCCACAATATTATAAAAGGGGGTATTGGCATTTAAACCGGCGAAAGCGCTGCCATTATTATTTCCCATCGAAGTAAACGCATAGAGGATTTCTGTAAAGCCATGTGTCCCGGGATTGGCTATGGAGCTTGTTCCTATATCTGTGACTGAAGCATAGGCTGTAGCGATAAGCACAATTAAAGGCATAATTAAAACAGAAATGGACGCCATTTTCATTTCATAAGGCTCGATTTTTTTACCTAAATATTCAGGAGTTCTGCCGACCATAAGCCCTGCAACAAATACAGTAAGAATAACGAACATCAACATGCCATATAATCCGGAACCAGCGCCACCAAAGCTGACTTCATTTAAATGCATCATCCATAAAGGAATTAAACCGCCAAAAGGCGTAAATGAATCAAGCATGGAGTTGACTGAACCGTTGGAGGCCGCAGTTGTAGCAGTTGCCCAAATTGCCGAATTGACAATGCCAAAACGAGTCTCTTTGCCCTCCATGTTTCCTGCAGGATAAAGTTCAGGTTGGGCTGTAGTATCAATCCCCATGTGTTGAAATGCAGGATTTCCTTTTTGTTCAACTATTGCGTCAAATATTAAGCATGGAACAAACAGAATGGACATGGCGATTAATAGTGCCCATCCTTGTCTTTTATCATGTACTAAAGTGCCAAATGTAAAGCAAAAAGCTGCCGGAATCAGTAAAAGCGCTACCATTTCCAGAAAATTGGTGAGTGGATTAGGGTTTTCAAACGGATGAGCCGAATTGGTATTAAAAAAACCACCCCCATTAGTACCTAGCTGTTTAATGGCAACTTGTGACGCTACAGGCCCCATCGGAATAATTTGTTCTGTTATGCGTACAGATGTTGTTTTAGAATTGCCTTGATTATCCGAGACAGCTTGACCTGTTACATCGGTTGCAGGTTTCTGATAAGTAAACGGCTGAGTCAAGTTAATTTTTTGATAGGGCTTAAAATTCTGAATGATGCCTTGTGAGCACAAAATGAGAGCAAAAATCAATGACAAAGGCAATAAGATATAGAGTATTCCGCGAACAGTATCTACCCAGAAATTCCCTAGACTGTTACTTTCATGTTTTACGAGTCCCCGTATTATTGCAATTAATAAAGACATGCCCGTCGCTGCTGAAATAAAGTTTTGTACTGTTAGGGCAAACATTTGTGTGAAATAACTCATCGTTGCTTCGCCGCTATAGGCCTGCCAATTTGTATTGGAAATAAAGCTTGCAGCGGTATTAAATACAAGTTCAGGAGAAGGAGAAGCAAATTCTTGAGGATTCAGTGGTAGATAGAATTGGATACGTTGTACGAGGTAAACGATGAGTAATCCTACTAAATTAAGAAAGAGCATGCTCGATAAATAGGTTTTCCATCCCATTTCCTCTTGAGTATGAATGCCGCAAAGTTTATAGATTAGGTGCTCAAAAGGTTTTAATAAGGTGTTTAAAAAACAGGGTCGGTCTTGATATACCCGTGCCATGTACCAGCCTAAAGGTTTTACAAGAAGCAATAAAAAGCACAGATAAAACGCAATTTGCAGGAGACCAGGTTTTGTCATAGGGGTCCATTCCCATATTTAAATTAAAAATCCACTGATTAGAATAATTCGGGCTTGAATAATACAACTAACAAAAAAATTAATAAGCCGAAAGCAATGATTCCACAGCTTAAATACAAGCTCATGATTCGCTCCTTGATAAATAATCATAGAATCTGATTAGCCCAAAGGATAAGCTAAAAAAGAACAGTGTGAGAAAAATTAATAAAATATCCATTTGAGCGAACGTCCGTTTTGTAACTATATATTTAATTATAATACTAACTTAGGTTTAACTATTTGATTATAGTGGTTATATATAAAAAAAATAGTCGGATAAGTAAGGAGTGATCCCGTGCGCAGTAGCAAATCATCCAGGCATGTATCTTGTTATTACTTATTTAATGGTAAGGAAGTAAATAAAAAAGGGCGTATTATTTTAATACGCCCTTTTATGGAATCCGGATAGACAGTAAGATTGAGTACAGTCCTGTTTACCAAGGTGGACTCCTCCGGAGTGTTTTAGGCTTCTTAGTACACGCTAAGCTTGCACACCGCACTCTCAATCTGGCTCCCTAAGTAATGATGTTGGCTGAACAATGTGTACTGTCTATGATTCTATGATAGGCCAGTCTTGCTCCTAATGCCACATAATTTCCATGGTTTTTTGCAAAGATTTCGTTAAAGTTGGAAAAACAATGTGCAGCTCATTGAATTAGTGAGAAAAATGAGCGGCATGCGGATGGCACAATAGGGATACTATTAATCGTGTAGCCTGAGTGCAGCAAAATGGAACCCGGGTTTCGCTTCGCTGCACCCAGGCTACGAATTTTTAATTCTCTTGCCTAACCCTGTCTTTTGATACCAAAGAAGGGAACGCCGACGTAAGGTCTTCTTACTGTGTAACTTCGGGGACTTTTGCCCGTTTGCAGGAAAAGTTGGGTGTAATAGAGTTTACCTTGCTTATCGCGGGCAATACCTATACCTGTCAGATTATAATTTCCTACAATATTTCTTCGATGCCCCGGACTTTTAACCCATTGACTGACTACAATTTGAGCTGTCTTGTAGTTGTATGCAACGTTCTCGGCTGCACCTCCAGTATTTTTAATTTGTGAGCGCAATTTAGCAACACGCTTTCCAAAGTCTTGATGACCAAAAGGCATGCGATGATTGGCCATGTCCTGAGAATGTTGCCTGGCTTGAATGACCATACGATTGTCCATTGTTAGCTTGGATAAACCATGTTTCTGCCTGTATTCGTTTATATAGAATAAAACAGCATTTTGGATGGCAGTATCACTATCAACGTGTTTTGCGGCTGCGTAAGTACAGGGTAATAGGCTAAAAATGAGGGCGCTTAAAATAATTATTTTGGATTTTAAAGACATAAATATTCTCTTTGTGTGGAAATAAAAATTGATGGAATATTGACTAAAAAAAGGTCTTTTGTCCAGGGTTTTTATGTGACAAATAAACTCAAAATAAATCAATAATAATCACTTTGATTTAAAAATGTTATATGATTCATTTTGAGACAGTAGGCTAATGGCTTAGGTTGGCTATAGCATCCTTTAAGTCTTCAACTTCGCCGGAATAATGAAAGTAAATTCGTTTTTTTGAGCAGTCTATGATGCACAGCGGTTCTTGAGGTTGATCGCCAAATTGTTTAAATATCCAGAATATCCCTTCGCCATGCTGGCTTTCTATTTCTTTTAATAAATCCACCATCCTATCTTTTTCCAAGGCGGAATGAGGGCAATTTAAGCCTGATGCGCCATGAGTGATTTTATAGGCATAATGTTGTTCTTTCATGATAATACTCCCTGCAATTCAATAGAGAAGCAGATCCATTTTGATTACATTATAGCCTAATATCGCTGTGTGACGCGTAGTATGCATTCAGTTTGTGGGCATAGGAGGAATGTAAACAGTCTGAATGAGGAGCACTTATAGGTTAACCGATAATCCCAAGAGTACGGCATGTAAGGTAGGAATGTTAGATAATTGCTCTCTTTTAGAGTAGGTATCCAAATGAAAATTTGGTCCATTCCCGCTGAATATTCCTTGATACAGTAAGCTTAGGCTGGCTAATGCGGTGATTGGATAACCAAATCCAGCCTGTACTTCACCTGCTAATTGAGAAATATCGTTCAAAGGAACACGCTTATCCCGCCAATGTCGGTAAGCAAGGCCACCTTTTAGTTGAGCAAAAAAAGCACTATTGCCCAAGGGATCGCTTTTGCTGGTTATCAATAAATCCAAGGTAGGGGCAAGAGTAGTTTGCATAGGAATCCATTTTTTAAGGGCAAGAAAAGTTTCTTGGGGCATGTTCAGTTTTATGTGAGTACCCGTTTGCAGTCCTAATTCCAAGCCTAAAGCAATATTTCCCGCAAGCATCATTTCATTGGCTAGCGCTAATCGTCCTATTGGGACATTTTTGTCTCTGGATGTTATCTGATAATTGCCTGTACCAGCACTTGCAGTAACAGACCATGGCTGATCTTGTGATGTCAGTTTAGGGAAATAATCACCAGCGATTGCATTAAATGAGAATAAAATTCCTATTACAATTAATTTCATATGCCATATCCCTAAATGAATTGTTCATAATCTCTTGCATGCCCACAAATAAGGATTTTCACTTCCATCATTGCAAAAGCACCTATGGGAATATTAAACATAAAAAACGGCAGGTAATTCAGTCGTATGTGCTCAGTCTCGTATGTGGCGCATCATATGAGTCTGCGCTCAAAATCCAACCGTACGAGTAAACATTAACTTGGGAACCTGAACTGATTTAACTGCCATTTATCAAACTTGGCGGAGAGAGAGGGATTCGAACCCTCGATACGTTGCCGTATACACACTTTCCAGGCGTGCGCCTTCGACCGCTCGGCCATCTCTCCCAATTTGGGCAAGCTTATACAGGTCAGATAATAAAATCAACCCTTGGCCCAAATTTATGATTGATATTGTATATACTATGAATAAATAGACTTTAATACTGTTGCGATACATTAATACTGTTGCGATACATTTTGATGTTGTCTGCCTTTGAGACAAAACAAATTTGTTGCTATGCTCTAAATAAAAGGATTGAATCATGTTAGTAAGAACTTTTATTTTCATTCCCAGCCTGATTTTATCAAATTCTCTTTGGGCTACTGAAGTGACTTGTTATTACACTTTAGTTAAAGATAATTGTTGGACCGATTATAATGTGTCAGTAGATGTAATGGATGCTGTAACTGCCAAAGTTTTAACAACAGTTACTGTACCTGCTAAAAAATCCTGGACCCGTCAGACTTTTCCTTGCACACCAGGTGAGAAATTAATGTATAAAGCTCAGTTTTCCCCAGTTTTTTGGCAAAGTGACGAAGGGAAAACTTATATTGCTAAAAATTATTGGTCTTTACCCAATTCAATAAATCCTGGTGATTCAGCTTGGAACGTGACTGTTTGCTTTTCTAGTGATTTCTCACTAGTCCCTCTTCCTCCCAAGGGGGCAGGTAATTGCAGTTGTAATTTTAGTGATATTCCAGCAATACCTCCAAAAAAGATATAAATGGCATTAATTTTTATCTTTGTGTATGATTCTCGTTACAACAGCAACTTTTTTTAGGAAAGGTTTTTCCTTGTTTTGTTGACGGAGCGACTGATGATTACTCTTAGAAATAAAATTGGTCAAATGTTGGTTATGGGATTTGAGGGCTGTGACCTTCATGACAAAAGTCCTGTAGCTGAGTGGCTTTCCACAGATGGATTAGGCGGCGTTTTGTTATTTGATCAAGATGCTTCTACGGGTATATATGGTAAAAATTTAAAAAACCAGGCGCAAATCAAACGTTTAACGCATCAACTTAATTATTATTCTGCAGAAATAAATTACAAAAATAATGGTTCGCCTTTATTAATTGCAATAGATTATGAAGGAGGAGCCATAGATCGATTGTCTCGGGTTGAAGGATGTATGCCGACTATGAGTGCGCATAGCATGGCCCAATTATCAGCTGAGGCTTTACAGGCTGAGTTAACTCAAATGGCATTTACATTAAAATCTTTGGGTTTTAATCTTAATTTTGCTCCAGTTGTTGATTTGCATTTACAAGATGAGCAAGGAATTATTGGAAGTTTACAGCGTAGTTTTTCAGCGGATCATAACGATGTAATTCATTTGGCCAAAAAATTTGTTGATGTCTTTTATCATCATGGTATTGCATGTTGTTACAAACATTTCCCAGGCCATGGTAGCGCGGTGGGCGATACTCATAAAGGATTTGTCGATGTTACAAAAACATTCCATAAAGAAGAGTTGGTTCCCTATTACCAATTAGTGCGCGATATTTATAAACCAATTATGATTATGACAGCACATGTAGTGAATAAGCAGTTGGATAATCAGGGGTTACCTGCAACCTTATCTCATGAAATTTTAACAGGTGTATTGCGTGAGACTATAGGCTATGATGGAGTAATCATTGCAGATGACTTACAAATGCAGGCAATCTCAGATCATTATTCGCTTGAAGATGCTTTATGTCTGACAATCAATGCTGGAGCAGATATGCTGATCTTTGCGAATCAATTGGCAAAAATTACGGCTCCTGAATTGATTGAGATCATTGAACGTTTGATTTTTGAGCAAAAAATAGAACAGCAGCGTATAGAAGATGCTTACCGCCGGATCATTCGTTTAAAGCAACAAATCAATTGTATTGAATTGGTTGATTAATCGTTTTTGCCATTTAAAATTTCTTGACGAACCTATCGAATGTGTTAGAATATTTCTCATTGCACATATTTTAATCATACAGGTGTAAGGTTATATGTTAACTCACTCGAATCAAACGACTCATCGTTCCACTCTCGCTCATTTTAAACTCCTTTCTTGTTGTTGCTAACCCACTCTTTTAATTCATTTTTTTTATTTTTTAAGGATCACCAACATGTGTGCAGCGCATCAACAAAAAAAATTTATTTTCAGCACTCCTTTGATTTACGCTTTAATGATAGGTTTGGGTATTGTGAGCGGGATGTCAAATATAGTTGTTTTGAAAGAGACTGGTTTATTGATTTCTGATTTGTTTATTAAGTTGTTCAAGTGCATTAGTTTACCCATTATTTCTTTATCGATAATTGTTACCTTGGCAAATTACAAAACTGATGGTTTCATGAAAAAAATTTGGCAACGAACGATTAAGTATACTTTTTCTACTACAATCGTAGCTGCAGTGATTAGCTGTTTGCTTTACATTTTAATTCAACCCAGCTCGGTTCAGGTTGATCTCGATGCACATACAGTCAAGTCAGCGAGTAGTTTAGGTTATTTAGGATATCTGGCAAATATTATACCTACCAATTTATTATCTCCTTTTCTTGAACAACAAGTAATGGGGGTATTGTTCTTAAGTATTATTATCGGTATTGCCGTGCGACAAATTCCTGATGAGGAGTCTCGTGAGACCATTACGCGTTTTTTCCGTGGTGCGCATGGTATGTTTTTAGTCATGACACGTTGGATTATCACAGTAATTCCATTGGGATTATTTGGCTTTATTACGTCAACCGTTGTGCAGTTGCGCTCGGGTATGGATATTAAAGGCATAGGTGAATATTTACTGATTGTTGTTTTAGCTAATTTAGTTCAAGGTTTTGTAGTATTACCTTTATGGTTAAAAAAGAATAAGATTCAGCCTTTTGCCGCAATGCGCTCCATGCTTCCTGCATTATCAGTAGCTTTTTTCTCCAAGTCTTCAGTAGGGACATTACCTGTCACAATGAATACTATAGAAAAGAATTTGCAGGTAAAACCATCGGTAAGTCGTTTTGTTTTACCTTTATGCACCAGTATTAATATGAATGGTTGTGCCGCCTTTATTTTTGCTACAGTGATTTATTTAATGCAGAATCACGGTATGCCAATTTCTTATGGCACAATGGTTTTATGGGTGTTCGTTGCCACAGTAGCTGCTATTGGAAATGCCGGTGTACCTATGGGATGTTTTTTTCTGAGCATTAGTTTGTTATCCAGCATGAATGTCCCTATTGTGCTTATGGGGGTTATTTTACCTTTCTATGGTTTAATTGATATGCTGGAAACTGCTTTAAATGTTTGGTCTGATGCATGTGTGACTAAGATTGTGAATGATAAAGCCATTGCTGAGGAACAAGGTGAATTAAAGCCCCGAAAGGTATCTGCATTTGAACCGGAGTTGGGTTAGGGGTATTTGTATGTAGCCTGGGTGCAGCGAAGCGGAACCCGGGATCAGTCATGCTGCATTTCCCGGGTTCCGCTTCGCTGCACCCAGGCTACTTTTTATTCATAATTTTACGAAGCGACCTCAGAATAGTTTTCTTCACTGCCAATTGTTCCCGCTCGCTTCAAGCATCGATGATTTTCATAGGGTTCACAGAAATGTGAAAAATATTGTTTCAAGTTCGAGACAAATATTTCCTCATTATCCATAAGAAAAATTTTTTCAGGCAGTAGTTCAACATAATTTGAATCTCTTAAGACCGCTTTATAAATAGAGCTTGCATGTGAAGAAACCCATTTATCCAGGAAGGGAAGTATTTTATCAGGATCAGGAGTAAAGAAATTTTGATAAATATCACTAAATAACTTATTTTTCATTTCGTAATTGCTTTTGAAATAGAAACTACTATGGTCTTTTCTATATTCCGTAAAAGGAGGTCTATTGGGTTTTTTTTTCATTCCTGCAGCAATCTCTAAGGAAATGACGAGACCTTTTGCAGATTCAATTTTGTATTGTGTTCCTAACAGATCTGCACCATTATATTCACTGAGATAGGATTCCAAGTACGTAATTGCTTCATCACTTAAAGGGTCAAAATAACTGTTGATAATGAATTGGGTTGCCAATTTAGTTTCTGGGTTATAATAACAACTAATATAAATTGCATAAGAAAATTTTTCATTTACTATATGTTGTACTAAGATTTTATCAATTTGATCATTCACCTCATCGCAAGAAAATTGCTGGCTTTCTATATTTTTCTCCATACGAATGATTTGAGTAGGATATTCAATGCTGCGGGTAAGCAACTTATTTTGTTTTAAATTTTCTGTTTCGTTAGAGTATGTGATGACATGGCTGTTTTTATTCTCCGGATTTTGTGAAATGGTTAAAGTAGTAACATCATCTTGAGTCTGGCTGAAACTATATAGTGGTATTAAAATGAGGGAAGTAACCAAATAATTAACTTTCATAAAACACTCCTTTTTTGTCAGCCCCAGCATTGCGTCCTGCAAAAAAATCAAAATTTTTTACTGGGTACTTTGAGTATAGATGAGTGGGTGAAAATTACTCTAAATGTTCATTAGACTTCTTCCCAAACGCTACTGAGGAGGCGGATTGTTTCATCGATGTGGTGCTCAAATTCTCATGTGACTGCGTGTACACTCCGGTTTTCCGCTCCGCGTCTCCTTGCACGTCACTCCCTTCGGACTTATTTATGAGTATTACCATTTTGTACCCTTTTCTCAATTTTGTTGGTTTATTTTATTAAGGATACACAGCCTGATTAAGATACAACATTTATATCCAAGAGATGGCAGACACTTATATACAAATAAGACAAGTATGATAATATTTAAGCGCACTTAAATGGAGATTGGGTCAGTTCATGTTTATGAGCAGACTTTTTATATATTTTAATTTTTAGGGAATAAAATGAAAAAGATATACGCAATTGTTAGTCCTGCATACACCAAGGTAGGTGATGGTTTTTCCGATTTGGCTTCTTATTTAGTTTCTCCTTTCCACGCAATGACGTATGAACAAGTTTGTGGTTACTCATTAGGTCATGAAGTTGTTTTTTCAGAAACGCTTGAAGCGGCTAAAAAGATCTTGGAGGATGGGATCAAGGGTACAAAATTAGATGCCAAAACTGCGATTCAAAAAGCCATTCTCGAGTTAGAGACAAATGACAAGGAAGAAATTATTGGGTTTAGCAAGATTTATACGGCCGATTTTGATAAACGCTTTGAACAAGCGGAAGATCATTTTTTTAAGGCAGTTCGAATTCCCAAATGGAATGAACGCACAATTGATGCTAAAAAAGATGCTACCCCGGATGCACTTGCTGAACTGTTCACGCAGTATGAACGAAGTAAAAAAACAGTTACTGAACACGCTTCGATGTAGCATTAACGTAGCCTGGGTGCAGTGAAGCGAAACCCAGGAAATCTACGAAAGCTCTCCGGCTTTCGCTTCACTGCACCCAGGCTACCAATCTATAACTTATCAGGTAAAAACCCCCCAGCCTGCATCTGCCACATACGGCTGTAATGACTTGGTATTTTAATGAGTTCCTCATGTGAACCATCTTCGATGATACGACCTTTTTCAAAGACCAAGATCCGATCCATTTCAGATAATGTAGAGAGTCGGTGGGCAATAACAATCGTCGTTCTATTTTGCATTAACACATGCAAACCATCCTGAATTAATTTTTCAGTCAGTGAATCCAAGGCAGAGGTCGCTTCATCCAGAATCAGAATGGGTGCATTTTTTAACATAGCTCTGGCAATAGCAATCCGCTGTCGTTGTCCTCCCGATAACTTAATGCCGCGTTCACCAACTAAGGCATTATATTTTTCAGGAAGTCGGGAAATGAATTCATGGCAGTGTGCTTTTTTTGATGCAGAAATGATTTCTGCATCCGTTGCATCAATGCGGCCATAGCGAATATTCTCCATTAAAGTGCGATGAAATAGCGTCACATCCTGAGGAATCATCGCAATGTTTTCGCGTAATGACTCTTGGGTAACATCGCAAATATTTTTTCCATCAATCAAAATTTTCCCCGCTTCTACGTCAAACAAACGGAGAATCAAATTAACAAAAGTGCTTTTTCCAGAGCCCGATAAACCCACAAGACCAATTTTTTGTCCAGGCTCTATGACTACGGATTTATTTTTAAAAAGATGCGCTCCGTCATCATAGTGAAAACTCACATTTCTAAATTCAATATGACCTTGAGTGACAATTAGAGGTTGTGCATTGGGTTTATCAGTAATCTCATGTGGCTCTGAAAGCAAGGTTAGGGCTTGCCTGCATTTACCTAGTTCTTCTGCAAAAAGTACAAATTGACTTGCCAGATACCATAAATTATAAAAAATGCTGATTGATAATGAGATAATAAAACTAAAATCACCGATTGATACTTGGTTTTTACTGTACATAATGACCAACATATATAAATTTGCAGCAATCAGCACGATGATACTTGCATCCCAAAAAGTACGCATTTTCAAAATAGTCCATTGCATGCTCTGATCTTTATCTGTGGTATCTTGAGCTGTATTTCGAATTAATTCATTCTCGTAGCTTGCTCTGGAAAACAAACGCAAGTTTGTAATATTGCTGATGCTATCAACAATTTTCCCGACTAATGTCGTTTTACTGGTAGCAAACAAATTGGACAGATCCTGGACCGGTTTGAAATAAATCATGGCAATTCCCAAAAATATACTCGCCCAAATAAGTAAAATTAAGGCGAATACAGGATGCACAAGCAGCATGCTGATAATTGCAATGATGAGACCAACAATTTGGGCTGCTGCATCATCGATCGTTGTGAATATCGCTATGGTGCCTGCAGTCATATCAGAAATTTTATTGGATAAACTTCCTGCAAAGTTATTTTGAAAAAAGCGATGTGAATGCTGATTCAAATAAGCAAACATGTGATTCACCAAATCATAACGGATGTAGGGGAATAACTTTAAACGAAACCAATCTGAAAGACGCATATCAATTGCAATCAAAATCCATAGTGTAATGTATATGATGACGTTGGGTTTTATCGCATTAAATACAGCTGCTTTATCGCCTGAATAGGCAGCAACCTTATCAATGATAAGTTTTAACATATAAGGTGAAAGTGAATTATTAATTCCCCAATATGCAGCAGTAAATAATAATCCAATAACACACCCTTTATAGGGCTTTACCAGATTAAGAAAAAATTTGCTTAGTGAAATGTCTTTTTTATTCATACTTTTTACTCGGTTTTCGCTACAATTCAGATCTGTTTGCATGTCGCTACTTAAGTCAAAATAGTGGAAATGCAAACAGGCCCTATATGGATCTTAATAACCCATCTTTAATTTCATATTCGTCAGTTACTTCAATAGCACTCAAAAAATCAGGGTCATGAGAAATCACAATCATGGCACCAGGATAAACTTTGAGCACCTGGATTACATGAGCTCGAGTTTCTCTATCCAGGTTGTTGGTTATTTCATCCAAAACAAGTAGCTTGGGTGTAATTGCCGCAATTTGTGCCAAGGAAAGTCTGGCTTTTTCTCCACCGGATAAGGTTGAAACTAACGCATTAATTTCTTCATTTTTTCGAAATAAAAAATCATTTAAATAGCTCCTAATTTCGTTATAGGATTTATCCGTTAAGAAATAGCTTATAACGTCCCATACCGTCTTCTCTGATGGCAGATTGTTGTAATGCTGGTCTAGATAACCAATCTCATGTGTGTGGGGTACAGCCCAGGCTCCTTCTTTTATTACCGCTTTATTGTTCAAAATGGCCTTGAGCAAAGTGGATTTACCGGAGCCATTGTTCCCATGAATCGCAATCCGTTCGCATGCTTTTATTGAGAAACTCAATTCCCGCAGAATAGAATTATTTTGCTCATAACCGACAGTACCCTCACTGACTGTCACTAAAGTTTGATTGGTTTCTACCCCATGCACAGCAAATTTAGGATGAATGACTTCAGGTACGTAAAGTGCAGATAAACGCTGAGTTAATTCTTGTTTCTTTTGATTGATTGCACTTTTTTTACGACCCGAGGTCTCTTGCGCATTTCTTGCTTTGCTCTGCGAAACGATGGTAGGCCACTTTCTTTGCTGGATGTGTTTTTCACCTTGAGTTCTACTGCTCTTAGCCCGTGCCTGTTCTCTCATCATGTCTGAGTGGATTTGTTTTTTCTGACGTATCAGATCTGCAATTTCACCTTCAATTGTACTGCGTTGAATATTGATTTCTCGTAAATAATCCTCATAACATCCCGTAAAGACACGTACTTCAGCATCATCTATATGCCAAATCGTATCTATAGTGGATTGCAATAATTCAATATCATGAGTCACCATAATCAAAGTGTTCCGATAGTCAGCAAGCATTCTCATCAAAGAGCGGCGATTGGTACGATCCAAGTGATTACTGGGTTCATCAAGCATCAAAAGATCAGGATCGGAGGCTAGTGCCTGAGTTAATAATTTATGAAAACGTTGCCCTCCGCTTAATGAATCAAATTCTTCAATAATTTGTGGCACATAACCTATGTTTAATTCTTTAGGGAAACAGATGTCACCGTCAGTTGGTTCAAGTATTCCTGCAAGTAATTTAAGTAGGGTAGATTTTCCAGAACCGTTACGCCCAATAATCGCGATACGACTGCCATAAGAAATTTGGCCGCCAAAGTCCACAAAACATGTTTTATGGGGAAAAGAAAGACAAAGATCTTTAAATTGAATTGGTTTATGCATCATGTAACTCACTTAAGTAGTGCAAATAGGCAGTTAGTGCAACTGCTACCGTCATTGCCCCGTGTTTAGGGCGTACTTAAGAGATTATGTCCATGATGTGTTTAAGCCTCTTTAATGATGTGCTTGTTTGATAGTGGGTATAATAATAACCGATTGCATGATTATCTGTCAATAATCTAGGAAAAGGTATCTCATAGCATGATTAAAATTAAAATGCCTACGTTTCGCGTTTTATGCACGGCAAGTAGGCAAAAATGAAAAGGAAAACTTATATGATTTCTTCCAGGTGAGGAATAAGCTCCTTGCAATGTCTCATTACTCTTTGCTCTTCGGGAGGTAACTGCAAATAATCTCCATATTGTTGAATAAGAAATATTTCTGCATTTTGTGGAATATTAAATTTTTTGGTCTCAAACGCAACACGTTGTAAAGGATATATTTCATCTTTTTTGATTAAATTTCTTCCTACGCAATTATAACCTCGTCCTATATAAGGGCTCCTACTGGTATTTGCTTGATGAATAATTTTTTGCAAACACAACTCAAGTAGAGACTTGGGAATAAAAGAGGCTACAGCTTTATAAAAGGCAGGATAGTGCCCTATTTTTACTTTACTGTATTTGGTACTTAACAAACGTGAGAGCTTTTTAGCATAGAATTTATATCGCTTGCGTTGTTTGGGATCTACAGGCATGGTGTCATAGACAAAAACGTCAATAAAGATACCTTGAATGTAAGGCTCATTACCTTTTTCGTGTTTTTCAATAAAACGGCTGGAGCGATCCCTGATTTTTAAAGGGGTAGCCATATTAAAATAGCCTGGATCGCTATGAATTGTTTGTAGCCACATCCAGTCTGGGATTTCTGCTGGCGCTACACGTAAAAATTGTTCATAGCTAGCACGTGGCATGGCAATATCCACATCGTCGTCCCAGGGGATAAAACCTTGATGCCGAACAGCCCCTAAAAGGGTTCCCGCGTCAAGCCAATAGTCCAAACCATGTTTAAGACAAATCGTATCCACTACCTCAAGCATGGCAAGCATCTTTAATTGAGCTTGGCGCAACCTGCCATCTTGAAACGCTGTGTCCGCTGAATAAGGACTTGGATTCTTTGCTAATGTCATGAATTATTTTTCTTCCCAAATGACAACCGAAGATATATTAGCAAAATAATTTAAAATCATTAACTATAATAAGACAAAAAAATGAGATAAAAACTTGAATAAACTGATATTTAATTGTTTTAAAGTAAGTGTCTCAACGTTATAAAAAATGCTTTTGTCTAAAATGAGGAGGAATCTCTAGTGCGGTTATTTATGGATGTTGGCCCTATGTTAATCCAATATAAAGAAGCGGATCCTCTGGCGCGGCGTGTTATGATGCAGGAAATAATTGCAGGTATCAAAAAGCTTCCCGGCCAAGTAATTCATCAAAGTCAAGCAAAGACTCATTATAAAGTTTTAGCTTATGCAGCGACATTCATTAATTACGCTGATGTTTTGCAACGTATGGAGAACCAACAATATTTTGATATTTTATTAGATTTCTATGATATGGAAATGGATGAACAATTAAGTTCTTGGTTTGAGTTTGGTAAAACACCAGGTCAGATGAGGTTGAAACTTCCAATTCATGAATATACACCAGAGATTTGGAAAAAATTTCGTGTGGCACAAAAAGTCCATTTGAAGAAAACCAATAAATCACATCTTTTTAACTTGGATGAACTTGATATTTATCATCCTCCAGCTACTCAGTTATATCCTATTCAAATTCAAATGGGGGGCAAGCTTGAAAATGAAGCAGTAGATAGAATCCATACCGATGCACAGGGACGAATCCGTTTTGCGCAACAGCACGGATTTTATCTTTTGCCAGGAGGAGGGATGATTGAAATAACGAGCGCCGCTAAAATTGATGATTTGCAGCGCAAAATGTTGGAAGAGCATCTGGAGGAAGAACATGCAAATCTTTATATCAAGGCGAAAGAGTTATATGATCAATTAACTCCGGATGATTTTAATGCCGCATTAACAAAAGCATTTTCAAGTAAGCAAGTACTCTCTTTGTCTGCAGCGCTGCGCGGTTGGTTGCATGAGCAAATTTTAATCGAAGAAAGCAATGCGATGCGCCTCCAAACAATTATTGGTAAGCTTGATCAACAAATAAAGGAAGCAAAGAAGAATCTACAACAGAACCACGCTAAAGAAAGTCAAGCGAAAAAGCAGCATCTACTTAAGTCACTTATTGAATTACGTGCTATTGTTCAGGTTCAGACATTTGAATTAACCTTATTATTTACCGAAGCATTACACTACATAAAGAAAAATACGATTTGCGTTGATATTCAACAGTATCTGGATACCCGAGTTCTGGGTGGTTCGCAAATATCTCACAGCTTTATCATGAAGGGGCAGCCTTTAGAAGAATGGTTTGCTATACGGTTTAATGGGATTGATGGTGAATTTGGCGATGATATTTCAGGTTCTGAAATTGAACGATTGACGTTACTTGAAGCATTAAGCAAATTTAGAAAGATTAAATTTTCTCATATATTGATTGGATTAGCCGCTTATGAGGAATGCCTCGATAATGGAACATTACGTACTGAAAACATCTGGAATGAGGCTCAATTTGCAGATGCGTGCCAAGTGATGCTTGCAGAGGCGAGTAAGTTTGTATAATGTAACCCTTTATATTATGTGGCCTGGGTGCAGCGCAGCGGAACCCGGGTTAAAAATGAGTGGATATTTTCCCGGGTTCCGCTGCGCTGCACCAGAATATACGATATTTTAATAAAAGCAGCATTGATTTATCAAAAATTAAAAACGAAAATAACCCTTCAATTTTTCGCTAGCAATTTATATTTTGAAATGAGCTTTCTATGTCAAATGCTTTAAATCGTTATTATCTACAGGCTATGGGAATAGACCTCTGGGAATTACGCCAGTCTCATTCTTCATGCGGGCAGGATTTATCAGCATTAGCAAAAGAAGTAGCTGCCTGTACTCGTTGTTCTTTACATAAAACCCGCACACAAACTGTTTTTTTTCGCGGCAGTGCGAAAGCAAAACTGATGATTATTGGTGAGGCTCCAGGCTTTTATGAGGATAAACAAGGGCTTCCCTTTGTAGGTAAAGCAGGAAGTTTGCTCAATCAAATGTTGCAAGGCATTGAGATAGTTGAAGAAGAAGTTTACATTGCCAATGTTTTGAAATGCAGGCCGCCCAATAACCGAGATCCTCAGTTGGATGAAATTGTTCAATGCAGCCCTTATCTTGCCCGTCAAATTGAGTTGATTCAACCCCATTTGATCTTGGCTTTGGGACGTTTTGCAGGGCAATTCTTACTGAATAAACCGCTTCCTTTGAAACACTTACGTAATACATTACATCACTACAATAATATTCCATTCATGGTAACCTATCATCCTGCTTATCTCTTACGTAATCCAGCCGATAAGAAAAAGGCATATCTTGATTTATTAACTGTAAAAAAATTTCTAGCAGAGAAGAATTCCTAAAAACTTTGTTTGAATAGAAATTGGAATATTTGATAGGTATTTCTACGTATTGATGCTATTTAAATACATATTTTATAATGTTCCATAGATTCAGTAATTGTATTAATTACAAAAGGTCACAGATAGGAAAGAAATATGGCTCAACACAAACGCATTTTTATTGTCGGTCTACCAGGGGCTGGTAAGGGATTATTTGCAAAATTATTGGCTGAAAAACTGGGCTGGCAGTTTATCGATGCTGATCTTGGAATTGAGTATCATTTTGGGCGTACTTTAAATGAGATTGTGGGGGCGCAGGGGCAAAAGGATTTTTACCAATGCCAATATGATCTATTGAATGCGCTGAAAATAAAAGAAAATATAGTAGTAGCCACTGAAGCAAGTATTATCTGCAATGAGCCAATTCGACAATTGTTGTCTTCAGAGTTCGTCGTATTTTTACAGGTGAGTACTGCAATACAAATAGGGCGGATTTCGCGCAATTCTCCGCCATTATTATCGACTGAGCTCGAAACATTTTTTGAGACACTTCACGCAGAACGCGATCGGTTATTCGAAAATGTAGCGAGTATCTCGCTTGATACCGATGATAATGCACTGGAAAAACATGTATTAATCGCTTTTGAGCATGTTGCTGAAAATAAAACAGGAGAATCCATGCCAGTCAAATTAAATGAGAAGGATATGATGCTGTTTCATAAATCGTCACATCTTCCGATACGCTTATCAGAACATCAAGCAGTCTGCCTTAGATTACTTGCCCAAGGAAAAAGTTCAAAAGAAATTGCACGTGATATGAATATTTCTTATAGAACTGTGGAAGGTACTCTGGCCAAGGTAATGGAATTATTAGGATGTTCCTCCAGTAAGGAATTGATTGTTTTGTATCATGATAAGCCTTAATAAAACCAGGATAGCTCTCTACCATGCTCTAAGATTAAAATACCTACGTTCGGCACTTTATACGCGGAATCCAGCTCTGGTCTTCATGCAGAGTGGCTGGATGCTGTATATAAAGCACGGCAAGTAGGCTTTTCCTTGCACAATCTACTACATCAACCCTTTTTCTAAGTTTCATCCACGCACATTATTGAAAATAATACTATAATTTACATCAGCACCTGCTTAAATCGCAGCAAAAAAGCGTTATTGAATGGGATCAAAAGGAATTTGACCATGAAAGGAACTGAAAAAAAGAATGCGGCCTCAACTCGATTAAGCTTAAAGAATCAATTTGAACCCCCATCTGAGATTAATAATTCCCAATATTCACTCTATAAAAATAAATTGGATGATTTTTTTTATCATGTAAATAAATTGTATCAGGCAAATCTCGGTAAAATTACAATGGGGATGAGTCCTGCAGTAATTGGAACTGCTCATTGTGCTTGGCTTTTGCAATTAGCTCAATCGCCAGGCCACTTATTGGCGTTGGCTTTTTATCCTATCCTACATATCGATGAATTTTGGGCACATCTATTGTGTGATAAACAACCAGCGCAAGGACAAGATGTTCGTTTTCATAAAGAGAATTGGCAATTGATGCCATGGCGTTTGTATGCAGAAGTTTTTCTCCAGATTGAAGAGTGGATGTGTCATGCAACACGAAAAGTTCCTGGACTGTCCAAGCGATCAGAACGCACGGTTTCTTTTTGTATTCGTCAGTTACTTGATGCTTTATCGCCTTCCAATTTTGTAATGACCAATCCCGATCTTTTTTATGAAACAATTCGTTGTGGTGGGATTAATTTGATTCAAGGCACAGAGATTGCTGTGGAACATATGCTAAGAAGATTGGCTGGTTTGCCTCCCCCTGGTGCTGGAAAGTTCAAACCAGGCAAGAATGTTGCGATTACTCCAGGAAAAGTAGTATTTACGAACCATTTGATTGAATTAATTCAATATGAACCAAAAACTGAAACTGTTTTTAAAGAGCCAATACTGATATTACCCGCATGGATAATGAAATATTATATTCTGGATTTATCACCTGGAAATTCTTTGGTTAAATGGCTTGTTGAGCAAGGGCATACGGTTTTTATTGTTTCCTGGCGCAATCCGGATGAGAAAGACCGTGATTTAGGGATGGATGATTATTATCGTTTAGGTGCAATGGCAGCAATCGACGCGGTAAGCAACATTTTACCTAAGGCAAAAATTCATTTGATGGGATATTGTCTTGGTGGAACTCTGGCAATGATTACCGCTGCTGCTATGGCAAGAGATAAAGATAATCGTCTTAAAAGCCTTTCGCTTCTGGCAGCACAAGGGGATTTTACAAAGGCAGGGGAGCTCATGTTGTTCATCACTGAAAGTGAAATAGCATTTCTTAAAAACATGATGTGGGAAAAAGGATACCTTGATCCCAAACATATGGCAGGATCTTTTCAGATGTTGCGCACCTACGATCTGATTTGGTCAAAAATGATTGATGATTACATGACCGGTAAAAAGCGTGGCATGATCGATCTGCTTGCTTGGAACGCGGATGCGACTCGGATGCCTTACAAGATGCATACAGAATATCTTGAGAAACTTTTTCTGCAAAATGATTTTGCAGAGGGACATTTTCGTGTTGAGGATGAAATGGTAGCGCCGAGGAATGTTCATTTACCTATTTTTTCTGTGAGCACAGAACATGACCATATTGCTCCTTGGGAGTCTGTATATAAAATCCACCTGATGATGCATACAGATATTACCTTTGTGTTAGCAAGTGGTGGCCACAATGCAGGAATTGTCAGTGAACCTAACCACCCTGGACGCTATTATTCTATTCTTGCAAGCAAAAAAAACATGCCTTATCTAGGACCTAAAAAATGGTTGGCCAAAGCGAAAAAAAGAGAGGGCTCCTGGTGGTTTGCTTGGCATGAATGGTTAGTAGATAACAGTTCGCAACGACGTGTTTCGCCACCGAAGCTTGACTCCTCATTACCTTCTGCACCAGGAAGATACGTGATGCAAAAATGAAGTGAGTTCAAGATACTTATTTTCAACAAATTGAATCTTGGTTACTGTGATAAGATGTGTTAAATTTGTCTTTTGGCACTTTTTTGGATCTCTATGATGAATAAAATTTCAATTACAACAGTAGCTTGTTTTATTATTTCAGTTTCAGTAAATGCATTCGCAGATATGCCTCATCTTAAGGTTAACTTTAAAAAAATGTATTGTGGCAATCAGGAGTTTTTAGGAAATAGCGCGTCAAAAAGGCCGCATTTGCATTGTGGTGAAACTTTTATTGCTTACAAAAAAGCAAGTGGCGATCATTTAAATATCACAGAATTCGGAACGTGCAGTCGAACCGACGTGGTTTTTGATGATATTAAAGCGAATAAAAATGCATTTGCAGACTATCAAGGTATTTATAATGCGCTCGTATCATTCCATCAAGCAGGTTGCCCAAATCAACTAGCATCCAAGTAATGCTGTAGCCTGGGTGCAGCGCAGCGAAACCCGGGAAAAATTTATGATAGAAACCCGGGTTTCGCTGCGCTGCACCCGGGCTACAATAAAACGATTACTCCAATAATTTCAGAACGTTCTCAGGCGGTCGCCCGATGATGGCTTTTTCTTTAGAGGTAACTATAGGACGTTGCATTAATATGGGTTCTTTGACCATCGCCTGTAACACTTGATTTTCATTATCCAATGATAATCCCAGCTCTTTAAAAACAGGCTCATCAGTTCGCACAAAATCTTTAAGTGCAAAGTGAGCTCTTAAGCTTTTTAATTGCTCGAGATTAAGCGGGGTTTTAAGGTATTCAACAATAACGGGCTCTACACCTTTACTCTGAAGAAGTTCCAAAGTTTTTCTTGATTTGGAGCATCGAGGATTGTGATAGATTATAATTTCTTCCATATTTTTCAAGTTCTTGTGAGATAAATTTGAACTATAACATGATCTTTGCGTTTTCTCCTTATTTTAATTTCTATCCGGAATAATGATAAGCGTAGCCCAACAAAATTGCTCAGAATTTTGGTTCAACCTACTTATAAGTTCAAAATCCTTAAGTGAGACCATTAAGTTAACAATCGCTTATTGACTCCAAGACATAACTTTTTTACTGATATCTAGCCCAACCCCAGTAATAATGTAGACAAGTATCTATGTTTGTTCTATATTGTAGATATGTAACTACATTTTAAGGATTAACTATGCCAATTTCAACATTTTCCAGTCGTGAATTTAATCAAGATGTAAGTAAAATAAAGAAAGCTGCTGCACGAGGCCCTGTGTTTATTACTGATAGAGGGCATCCAGCTCATGTCCTTTTATCCATTGAAGATTATTTAGAGTTAACTAAAACTAAAGAGACTATCGTGGATCTATTGGCTATGCCTGATTCATCAGATATCGAATTTGAAGCGCCTAAGATAAAAGGAACGATTTATCGTGTTGAGGAATTTGAGTAATGTATTTACTGGATACCAATGTAGTTTCAGAAATAAGAAAGGGGATAAAAGCTGATAGTAATGTACTCTCTTGGGCGAAAGCAGTTTCTACTTCCTCTCTGTTTTTGTCTGTAATTACCATTCTAGAATTGGAAGCAGGAGTATTGCAGAAAGAACGTAAAGACCCTTCGCAGGGAGCAATTTTGCGCAGTTGGCTAGATTCTCACGTATTACCATCTTTTTCAGATAGGGTTCTAAATATAGATGTAGCAGTAGCACTACGCTGTGCTAAATTGCATATTCCAAATCCTCGTTCTGAACGAGATGCACTCATAACAGCCACTGCATTAGTTCATGGATTAATAATAGTAACAAGAAATACTAAAGATTTTAAAGAAACAGGGGTGGAACTTTTCAATCCTTGGGAATAACCTATAGGGACGGTGCAGATTCATCCCCATTATCTACTGACACCATTAAGTGAACAAGAGTGATTGACTCCAAGACAAAATTTCTTTTTACTAACATCTCGATCCCACATTGAGTCGAATCTTATGCAATATACTATTGTCCCTATTCAAGAACAACATATTGAAGCCTTTTGGTCCGCGGTTGATAGTGTTGCTCGTGAGCGTAAATTTTTAGCTTTTTTAGAAGGGCCTCCGATTCAATTAACAAAAGAGTTTGTTTTAGATCATATTAAAAATAATTGGCCTCAAGTTGTAGCAATGCATCAGGATCAATTGGTGGGGTGGTGTGATATCAGTCCGCTTGACCGGCCTGTTTTTGCCCATGTTGGGTCTTTAGGAATTGGCGTCATTGCACCATACCGAGGACAGGGCATAGGCGAGGCCTTATTAAGCACCGCACTGCAGATGGCTCAGTTAAAGGGGTTAACGCGTATAGAGCTTACAGTGCGTGAGCATAATAAGGCGGCGATTGCCCTGTATGAAAAATATGGATTTGTAAAAGAAGGGATACATAAAAATGCAGTGCGGATCGACGGGGAATATGAAAATCATATTTTTATGGCATTGCTTTTTGAATAGAAAAAGAATGAATCGCGGATGTAATTCATTGGTACAACAATGATGGAATTGAATAAGGCACTATCCGTAGCCTGGGTGCAGCGAAGCGAAACCCGGGGGTTTGCTGTTCGCAGTTTCCCGGGTTACGGCTTACGCCTGCACCCGGGCTACAATGATGAAATTATATGAGTCACCACCTTATATTTCACTATTCACCACATTTTGTTTGATCTTCAGGAGAGCTTTGGGGTATCACTTAATTGGTGATCCAAGGATGTTTTTAATCGACCCAGTTCGTTTTTCATATCAATTACAATCGTTTTTACATGTTTAAGTATTTGATTATAAAAAACTTCTGATGAAAAGTGATTTAATGTTTTAATTTCATCATCAAAAATTTGATCCACTTGTTTAAAAAAATCATTGTCGCTCAGGTTCCCTTTATTAATAAGACTAATTATCCGTTGTTCACTTTTAAAGAGATTGTCCAAATCACAAAAGCAGTGATCAAGGAGAATGCCACATACTGGTAAATCCATTTCTGTTTGTTCATCGACAGGAATGGCTTTAATTTTTGCTTGAAACATATCAAGACATTCAATCTGAAAGGGAGAAAGTGAGTCCTTTTTAGTGTTTTTTAAGATATTTAATAACATTTCTTTGGTGCTTGGCATAATAATCGATCCATAGTTATTGCAAAGTGCGCAAATCATAACATTCGTGAATATAATTTTCACTTTAAATAATAGGGATGGATGTTCCCCAAATTGTGGTTTCGTTTAGATTGAGAAACGCCTCCTTCTGACTTTTTTGTATTAATAATTTTTTATTTAAAAAAATCTCTTTGTTAATCAATCCTTAAGCTTACTTGTTTTACTCTAATAAAAAGTGAAAAAGGAGACTACCATGTCAAACAAAAAACTAACTGAACGTTTGCACTATGAGCTTGATGAACTTGGTGTTCCTGCCTTAATGACAGAACGCATTCAAGCGTGTTCCAAGATGTTCGAATTACCTAAATTTAAAATAGAAGCCTTATTGCACGGGGTTACTTTAGATAACACTATCATGCAGAAAATTGCTGATGAACTTGAAGTAAGTACGGATTGGTTGTTTGGAACTGCTCCAGAAAAGACAAAACATTAACCTAAAAAACACTCTGGTTGGGCCTTGGCCCAGCGTCTTCCATCGAGATAAGAATTATTAAAAATTATTTGAATCACATAAAAAAGTTGGGCCAAGGCCCAACTTACACTTTGAATGTCATGGTTAAAAAATAATCAACGATGGTATTATTGAATATTAAGGTTTGTTGAGATTTGTGTCTATTTGTTCTTCATCAGCTATCCTTATACCTTCTTGCACAACTTTCTTAAACATCCCTTGTACATTTGTATCTTTTATAAGATCGTTTGAACTAAGGAGGCGTTTCGTATCAATATGTAAAAATACCAGTGCAGGTTTAATGAATTCTTTAATAGCATTCCATAAACTGACATCTGCAGCTAAAGGTTTATAAAACTCTGTCATTATTTGGGTACATGCCTCTTTAAATTGTTCCTCGTTCTTATTTCTGGCATATTGTTGTAATGCTTGGCCTAATCCCCCTATCACAGCTAATCTCGCCAAATCAGTTCCAAGGCTTATCTCTCCTTTTTTGTCTCCTTTATAGCTATTAAGGGCAACCACAAGATTAATAATAGAACTTACTGACTCAGGCATTTTTTTCCCTTTAACGAGTTTCAGTAACTGCTCACTCCCAGGGATTGGTTCCGGCCTCACTTTCTCCTGAGCCAGACGAAATGCTTGCCTTTGGATGCTAAAACCATTCTTTCCCTGTAGGTGGTCAGCAAACTTTTCACTCGCTTGGATTTGTTCTTCACTGCCGAATTTACTTGTAAGATCTCTTCTTAATTTATCCCAATTTACATTTGGATTTTCAGCTCCCTTCTTTGCGCCTTCTTCCTTCTTAACGGACTCCCCCTTTCTTGCTTCCGAACGTTCATGTTGTTCTACTATTCTTTTTCTTTGCTCTTTTCGTCTTTCTTCAAATGATTGAGTATCTTTAGGTTCTGATGCGCCTTTCCTTTTTTTAGGATCTAGTGTTGTCTTATGTAGGTTTCTAGACATAATTTCTCCTCGAAATGCTTAAAAAATAACGCCATAAGATAATTATAAACCATAAAGGATTAAAAATATACATATAGCTATCTGGTTGATTTTTTTCTTATGTACGTATTTTAAAACAATAAAGCTTAAGGTTTGATTAAAAAAGAACTTTTGTATAAGGTTTTTTTCATTCGAAGTTTATTTAGCTAAACCCAAGACATTTAGGAATCATCCAAATCGCTTCTAAGTTCTATACAAAAAATCTTGGGGGGCCTGAAAGTTACCAATTGGTTTTTGTACTACCTAAATAAATTACTTTAAAAATTAAAAAAGCCCATATTATTAACACAATATAGGCTTTTTAAGATTAAGCAATTATATTCTAAGCATGGTTTCATCTGGATTTTCCAAATTATCCATACCTTTTTGAATATCTTGGTCGATGCCAAAATGGGTCGGTTCCACCTTAAAAATTGGTCCTACATCAAATTCTGCAAGCCAATTATTTATCGCCTCTTTTACTTGGTTCCACCAACCAGGATCTTTCATCATCGATGCTTTATTTTCTGTAATTACGGTTACAGCACTGGTATAAAATTCTTGAGTGAAATGCTGTTTTGCCAATGGGCCTATATCGGCAAAATAAGTATGGTCTTTAAGAACAAGTCCTTCGGATTTTTTTCTAATTACAAGATGGTCGTTTATATCTTTTTCCCATTTTTTGATTGATACATCAAGTTTTGAAAGCACTCTTTTTGCAGCATCGTATGTTTCTTTTTGATGTATAAGCTCTTCATTCTCTAAAAGACTTTTAATTTTATCTCGTAAAGCTACAGTTTCTCCATAGATCTTTGGGGCCTTTTTCTCTAGCCACATTTGAACATATTTGTCTCGTTCCTTTCCTTCTGGCAATACAACACCTTTCTCTTTATCTTTTTTCGAGAGTTCCGCATGCTCTTCTTTAATTTGATCCTCTATATCTAGTTGACTCTTTCGAAGGTCTTCTGCTCTTTCTGCAAAACCTTTTCTAGGTTCTTCCCGTTCTTTTCTTTGGTTACGACGTTCTTCCTGTGCTATTGCTTTTTTTCTTTGTTCTGGATTAAGACCCTCATATCGACCTTTTTTCATAATCTGCTCCTCTAGGTGCTTAAAATTAGATTAATTAATAAAATTATAAATCATAAATACATAAAAATATACAAATATCAATATAATTTTGAAAAACCCTGTAATATTTTTTACAATTTCTTGACAAACGATAACTTATGACATACCATCTTCAGGATTCAATTTTTAAGTATCAGATACCAGCAGATACTTTACCTTGGCGCCTATTATACATTGCATGCCAAGTCATATTTATATTTCCTCTACTGTGTATTATAAACACTTAACCTTAAGGTTTGATTAACAAATAACCTCTTTTATTTTTATTTATTCTGAAAATTGAGAAAGGATGAATCAAGGACAGGATTTTTGAAATACTTAAAAAGCGATTTAATCGTTTGTAGCCTAGATGCAGCGGAACCCTGGGTGTTGAACGTGAATAAAATTTGTTAATTCAGGTCCCGCTGCGCTGTGCCCAACCTACAATTAGTTACAATTATTGTTAATAACGCAATCTACTAAACTGGTCGCAAAATGATAATTGTTGTTTTGGTCATGAATTACTTCCCAATCAAACACTCCCCCAAATCCTGGATAAGTTCGCGGTGGAATGTAGGTATCGCAACTTGATGGGCTGGCAACTCCAGTGCGCAAACATTGGATGGCTCGTTTGATGGTCCCAATGACTGCTGCAGGAGAGCCATCGCTTTGTCCTGATGCATTAGGTGCGGGATAGCCAAGAACCACTTGCGATGGGTTGAGATAACTGATGTAGGGTTGGAACCCTGTTTGTTGTCCGGAACTGGTGACCGCAGGCCAATTTTCTAATAAATCAGTTGCCATGGCTACGGAAGCATTGGGGGTGCTCGTATTGTTTGGATCATAACAAATTAAGTCGATGCCAAAAGTACAGCCTGCATTATACATTTGAATGCCGACCCACGCTAAAGATTGGTGGGTTTGCATTACTAAAGAGGCATAATTTCCCCAGGTGGCATCAAACCCTGAAGTAGCGGCAATGTTTGCAGTTTGCGGAGCCAAGGTAAGCAGTAAATTCGGATGATTGGTATGCATGGTATTAATGATATTGGCTAAAACGGCGATATCCCCTGTAGGATTGGCAAATGTCCCCCCTGCGTTTAACCCGCTTTCAATATCAAAATCAAATCCATCAAAATTGTATTGAGTTAATAGATTTTCTAATGAACTAATAAAAGTCTGTTGAAATACTGTAGGTGAAGAGGCGGCAGACACCACCTGATGAAAATTGACCGTGGTGTTTGCGATACTTGAGGAGGCACCACCTAAAGACAGCAATACCTTAATGCCAGCATTATGCAGGGATTGAATGTAACTTGCTGATACGGTATCGAAGGCAGAGGTAATTTGTCCCGGAGATGTCGTACTAAATACGCCAAAAGCTACAAGGATATGGGTATAACCTGCATTTGCCAAAGCAGTAGCAGGTGGCGGTGTTTGCCAGCCGGGCAGGTAGCCTATAATTCTGCCTCCAGTACTTGTGTTTTGAGTATAGGTAATGGTCTCGGTAGCAGAAGATGAGGCAGTTAAGGGTTGGGGAGAATAGCTGGTTGTATAACCATTAACTGCGGTTGCACTTACTGTGTAGACTATTCCATCAGTTAAGCTGACATTACCTGTTCCTGCTCCATTATTTAAAGGAATTGTTTCAGTTACAGGGGAACCGTTATTGGGAGTAAAGGTTGTATTAATGGAAGAAAGAGAAGTGGGGGCTCCTGCGACCGTAACAGGAATATTGTCCTGTGCGACCTGAACGCAATTATAGGTAAGTTGTACTGTTGGAGCAGAAATTGCTGCGGTAGCCGATGCTGGGGTAAATGTTGGAGTACAATTATAGCCATTATATGCTATTGCCGGAGTTGAAAAAGTATAGTTGACTCCATTGGTTAACTGGCTGATTACATTAATTGTGTTCCAATGAGCTTGAGCATTGGTTGCGCTTTGATTATCCATACGGGTTAAGGTTACTGTAGGAATGCCGGCATAGCCTGATAATTGGGATGGCAATGCAGCTAAGGCGATGTTGATGTTTCCTGTCGTTTGGCTTGCAGTATAGGTAAGCGTAGAGGAGACCGTGACGTCTGCAGAAACCGTTAAGCTTGCAGGATCTGCTACTCCTTGATACACGACGCCATTGCCGGCTGTAACATTCATTGGTGAAACGGTATAAACTCCAGTAGCCAGGCCGGATATGAGTTGTTGTCCAGACCAGGGAACCTGTACGGTACTCACAGTTTGTCCATTTAAAGTTAAATTCACTAAAGCATAGGTTTGCGAGACATTGGCTGGTTTTGTTGTAGCATTAATTAAATTGATATTACCTGTAGATGCTGGGGAATTTAAATAAACAAGAACACTATTGTCTACGTAATCTGCAGTAGGTTCTCCGTAAATAATGGTAAAAGAGCTTCCTTTAGGCAATTTGCTGTTGGCACCTGGATATGTGGGAAATTGTAATGAGAGTGAGGATAAGTACGTGCCGCCACTTTGGGGTTGTGATGTAATTTGCAAGTTATTAACTGGATAAGATAATGGTGCGAAGTTTCCCCAAAACGATGTATTAAGATTACTGCTATTAGAAAATGTTATTGTGGAATTTTGAAAATCTACCGTTTGATTGCAATTGTTGGTTAATTTCAACGAAATTGTTTTCCAGCTACTTGTACCTGTTGCGCTAAAGCTCCCGGTAATACATGAGGTGGGCTGAGGCACCACAATTGGAGTTTTGGCAAAACCCTGATTGAAGAAAAACAAGAAACCGACTAAGAATCCTATTCTTTTCATAAATTCCCTTAATTTTCATAAAATTAGTTATTGGTAAGCTTATTAACAATAAAGAGCTTTAGAGTTTAATGCAATATTTTTTATCTTATGTACTGTGCTTTATGCAAAAGTTTTGTCATCCCTGCGTAGGCAGGGATCCATCCATCAAAATAGTTCGTAACTCAAATTAAGCTAGCGAAGATTGTTTGACTCAATGACAAAGTATTTTTGCGAAATTGGAGATAAAATCTTCTAACAAAGCTTAGGATGTACATTGTAAATGGATCCCTGCCTACGCAGGGATGACAGTCTCTTAGACATTTCCTGTTAGATTTTGTGAGTAGATTTCTTAAATTGAAGGATCTTTATTTTTGTAAATGGATCCCTGCCTACGCAGGGATGACAGTCTCTTAGGCATTTCCTGTTAGATTTAGTGAATAGATTTCTTAAATTGAAGGATCTTTATCTTTTATTTTTATCCATTGTTCATCCGCTTTTTTGATATTACCTGAAATATCTTTTGCCCAAACACTTTGAATTTCTTTATTCAAATTAAGATAAAGTTTGCCATTCACAAGTTTCCATGCCAGGGGATCACTGATGACTTTATGACCAGCTGCTACGCCATAAGCACAATAACCACCATAGGCCGGTAGATATTTTTCAGGATCTGCGGCAAAGTTTTTTTTATTTTCTGTGCTTGCAAAAATGTAAGCGACACCATGATAAAATACGACATGGTTACCACTCCCCCGGATGGGGCCGCTTTTTTGTTGATAAGATACGAGATCATAACCTTGAGCTCCAACCAGACTGATTGGACTGTTTGTTGCAGCGAGTAAGGTCAGAGGGAATAAAAAAAGTAAAAAGAAAGAAGATAAAAAGCGCAGAGGTGAACCATTCATGTTTGATAACTCCTTAGTCTGGTTTATCTAATAGTATAGTTAGCCAATTTTTATTTCTTTCTGTTGGAACCGAATCATTTTAATCATTTGTAGCCTGGGTGCAGCGCAGCGGAACCCGGGATTAAGTAGTTTTTCATATCCAGAAATCCCGGGTTCCGCTGCGCTGCACCCAGGCTACAAGGCCATCTTAGTGAAAATCGTTATAATCCATGGCCAATAATTGTGATCCTTTTCTATAGCTTTCCGAGAAATCGAGCAGTTCAGGTGGATTTTTTTCACACCATCGAATTGCAGTAATTGTTGGCAGAGTGTCTTTATTGTGTTGCGAAGACCATTGAGCATGTTCTAACAATAAACTCGCTGCATAGGTTTGTGCTAATGCAAAAGCAAGTTGTCGTGCTCCTGCTTGCTGCTCTTCATCACTCATCTGCGATATAGACTGGATGTAATTTCCCAGTTTTTGAGTGGTGTGCTGAATTTTCACTTGCGATTGAATGAGTTCTTTATTGGCGATATGGCTTAATCGTTTTTTGATGTCTTCAAGAAAAAAGAAAGCCGCATTCTCTTTATGCATAGCGCGTAATGCATCAAGACTGAGAATATTGGTTGTGCCTTCCCATATGGATAAGACTTGTGCGTTTCTTAATAATTGTGGAAGCCCTGTATCTTCAATATAGCCTGCCCCTCCAAAAGCTTCTAATGCTTCACTAACTAAAGCAATTGACTGTTTTGCCGTATAAAGTTTTATCAATGGAGTCAAAAGCCTTAGTACAGCCCGTTCGGTTTCTGTTGCTTCACCTAATTCATCCTTTCCCAACAGTTCAATAGCATGAAAAACCAGATGGAATGCTGCAGTAAATTCTAATTGCATACTTGCTAATGTTTCCAGATGGAGTACATGCTTTGACAAAGTGTGGCCAAAAGCAACACGTTTTGTTGCATAATCACGAGCAAGTGCAAGGGCTCGACGCATATAACCAACAGCACAACATGCATTGTATATGCGTGTAATATTAAACAGAGAAGAAATTTTTTTAACACCATCACCTGCATTTCCAACTAAGAGGGCAGGAGCATCCTCTAAAGTTAATTCTGCAGTAGGTAAGGCACGAGTACCTAATTTATCTTTTAGACGATTGATACGAATGCCATTCAGTTTGCCCATTGGATCACGAAGCTCCAGATAAAACAAACTGAGCCCTTTACTGCCTTCGGGAGCTCCCTCAATACGGGCAAGAGTCATGGCGATTTGTGAGGTTGTGGCAGAAGTGAACCATTTAACGCCGCTGAGACGAAAATGGGAGCCATCTGGTCTGGCGATGGTTGAAGTGTTGCTGACATCAGAGCCTCCTGTACGTTCAGTCATCCATTGTCCCGAAGTCCAGAAGCGGGCTGGATCAGAAGAAGTCAGATGGGGGAATGCATGGTTTTTTAATGATTCATCCGCATAAAGCTCTAAGGCACGCGCAGCGCCATCGGTCATTGCTAGAGGACACGTATAAATTGCTGATGAAGGATGAAACAAATACAATTTGGCAAATTGATGTATGCGTGATAACGCACCATGCTGCCGTTCATAACCTATGGCAATTAATTTTTCCTCCGCAGAGATTTTATCAAGCTCCTTCCATGCTTGCGACACTTCAATATGATCAATACGTTTGCCCCAGGGATCATAAGGGACATGCTTGGGGGGGAATGCTTCAGCCTCTTGTCCTAATTTATAAATATCTTCAATAACTCGTTGGCCAAGACGATGCAATTCCGGCTGAACTTGAGTCAACATGGAAGAAGGGAGTTTCCATTCCAGATAAGCCTTTAAAACTCGATCTTCATCATATTGATTGCCCAAGCGTGGAGGTGTTTGAAAAAAATCACTCATGGATCTATTCCTTTAGATTTTAATTCTATCTATCTTAACCGGCCTAAAGAAAGGAGGCAATCTGGAAAACCTGTATGCTTGTTTCTGCCTGAGAGCTCTTTACAACATTGTAAAATTAAAGTGAGGAATGCATCGTTTATCTTGATTCTGTCAATCCCTGCGCAGGTATGACGGAATGAGTGAGGGCGACCGGGTTATTCCTAATCCTTTTGTGACGGACTGAGTCTCTCACTCGAGTCCGTCATGAAAAATTAGTAATTTAGAGCATTCTTAATTTCTGGTTTATCCATTTCCTCTTCTTGTTTTTTGCTGGCTGAAAACAACCCTAACTTACTGCAGGTTGCTTCATAATAAAGACGGGTTTTTTGATATTGTCTGCATACCATTTCTTGTACTGCTGTGGGTAATATTCCTATAGTGCCATAGACTTTTACATTACCAGTGGGCTTTTTATCTTCAGGATATTTTTTTACTGCAGCTATAGATTCCTGTAGATCACTAATGAACTTATCTTCAAAATGTTCAACTAAAGTATGAACGTGGGTCAAACATAAATGAAATCCATCAGGTTTTTGCAATAAATTCAATTTCCAACCACGTTTTTCTAATTCATCAGCAATAAAATGTGAGTTTAACGTGTCGCTGCGAAAACCCAATATGGACCATTGAGGGGTTCCAAAAATATAAATGTCTTTTTTTCCTGATTCATTGGGTTTTGATAATTGTTCGACTCGGTCTTGCAGCCGTTGACGCATTGCGATGATGCTTTCAGAAATTTCCTGATATTTTTTATGTCCGTAATAGGAGAGTGTGGCATATATTTCTGCAACTCGTGCCCCACTGGTTGAACCATCCAAAATACCGGGTGTAGTGTAAAGTCCACCTGACCAGTTTAAAGCAGCATATACCGACAAAGCAGGGGAGTCATCACTGAATAGGCAGACTGAGGTTCCTTTAGGACAGCAGCCATATTTATGCAAATCGGCAGAAATTGAGGTCACTCCCTTAACACGAAAATCCATAGGATTCTTTGAGGTATCAAGAAAAGCAGTTAAAAATCCGCCTAAACAGGCATCGACGTGAAACGGAACTCCTTTTTCTTGTGCTAATTGGCCTAATTCACTAATCGGATCATGAATACCATTCATAAAGGAAGGTGCAGAGCCAACGATTACAGCAGTATTGCTCGAAATGTATTTCCGCATGTCACTCGCGGTAACTGCACCTGTTTTAGGATCGACTGGAACGGTGATGAGTCGAGCCCCTGTTAAGTCAGCTGCTTTTTTAAACGCTGCATGTGCTGTTTCAGGAACTACAATTTCAGGATATTTAATTCCTTTGGCACGTGCATGGATTACATAAGCGGCCATTGCTTCAATGATACTTGTAGAACCTCCGTGTGTGATCAGACCATAACTCTCTTTAGAACCGCCAAATAATTCCTGACACCAGCGGATAATCTCAGCTTGCATGGCGATAATACGTGGCCATTTATCATGTAGAGGATTAGTTAAAGCAGTTTTAGCATATACTTCTTTTAGCAATTCAGTCAGTTCTTGGGGGTGGACAGCATAGAGCGCCCCTGAATCTTGTCCATCTCCTTGCTGCACAGTAAATTGTCTTGCCTTATCATCGTTTTGTACTTCGCCGAAGTTAAAAAAACACTCTTCAGGATTGATGCCGAATTCTTTTAAAATCAAGACAGGCGATACACTTTCTTCAGGAATTTTATCTTGGAGCGCCATTTGGCTACGTAATTCTTTTAGCTTTTCTTTAGTACTTTGGAGATCTTTGTTGAGCTCCTTATCCAGGTACGCCTTTACCTGGGGTAAGTTTTTACCCAGGCTATAGGCTGTATCAATTACGCGTTGCTTGTAGGTTGTGTTATTTCGTGCACGATAAGCCTGAGCAATTGCAGGATATTGCTGCCAGAGAAAATAAAGGGCTGCTGTAGCGAAAACAATTTGATGGGCGGGAGTGTCTTTAAACGTTTCGTCAAATCCTTCAAGAGCACTGTTCAAGAGTTGGGTAATATAAGTCAACATAATCATACATCCTTTTATTTGAATTGAGTGCGCATATTAAACCCTTTCAATGCCTTATGTCACGAATGGAAAGGTTTTGCTTCACGATAATACTCAAGTACACTGTATCTTTTTATTTAGGGTAAGTATCGATGAGATCACATAATCTTTTAACCTGGGTGCATCATCTTTTCTTGTTTTATAAAGAAAAAGTGTTTCGGAAATTATTACCAATAACACTCATTATTGTCGTATACGCTGAAATAATCCTTTATTTTTTTGAAAATGCAGCACGCTATAATTTAGGTCAATTTCATCTAATTTTTAGCTTTATCCTCACTATAGTTATTAGTTTCAGGGTAAACACCAGTTACTCACGTTGGTGGGAAGGACGAATTTTATGGGGTTCAATCGTTAATAATTGCAGAAACTTAGGTTTAAAATTCGATGCGTTTATTGGCTTACATGAATGTCCTGATTTTTATGAATTGTTGAAAAAATTACCTGTTATTATCAAAGCCCATTTACGCAAAGAAAATAGGGAGCTTCATACGGAGTTGCTTTCCTTATGTATTCATGAATTCGAAGGAAAAAATCCTGTACTTTTGGTAACCCAAAAAATGTATCGTATTCTGAATCAATTACGTCAAGAAAATAAATTGCAACTTGAGCAATACCTGGCGCTGGACATCCATTTAGCTAATTTGATTGACATGACTGGAGGTTGTGAGCGAATTGCAAATACTCCTGTACCGCCAGCTTTTGCTTTTTTTGTAAAGCAAGCAATGCTTTTTTATGCCATCATGTTCCCTTTCGGTTGGGTAGATACCTTCGGATTTTTGATTATTCCAATGATGGTCATGATCGTATATATTTTGTTGGGGTTGGAAATGTTATCTGAAGAGTTAGAAGAGCCTTTTGGTAAAGATGATAACGATTTACCTTTAGGTGTTATTGCAAAAAATATTGTACGAAATGTAGAGCAAATCGCTGAATTCTAGAGCGAGTTTAAGATGGGGCTACGCATCTACAGCTTTGTGGTATGCCATCTTGAAAAATAAAAATACATGGGTTAATTTCCTAATAAAAACAACTTATTAATCCATATTATAAATCAACCATAAATTGACAGTAACAGCCCAAAAAGCACATCATAGTTCCCGGAACTGTGCTGTTCATTATGAGATAAGGAGGCTCAAATGGTAAATAAAGGTACGCCGGATCACGAACACTGCCATATACATCCAAATAAATGTATTTCTTGGACAGCTATTTTTGTTGGTGCTCTAACTGCGCTAGGTCTTAGTTTTTTATTAAATCTTTTAGGAATTGCTATCGGGTTAAGTGCCTTTAAAACGATGAGTAATGGATCAGTCATTGTAGTTGTGGGTGGTTTGTTGGGAATAATTATTGGTATTGTGATCTCCACGATTATTGCTGGTTATGTCGCCGGCTACTTGGGACGATTGTATTGTCCTGAACGTAATTTGGGGACTATTTATGGTTTTACTACCTGGGTTTTGGCTTTAATCTTGGGGGCTGCACTGATAGGGCTTTTAAGTCAATATGTAGTAACCTATACTAACTCCGTTTCACGAACAGTAGTAGCAGTTCCCATTACAGTGAATCAAATTTCCACTCCTGTTGGTACTACCAAAATTTCTTCTTTAACAAAGAATGGTCAAAAAGAGGCTGTAGTAGAGGTTAATGTGACTCCAACAAATCTTGCTTCAGGAGCACTCATAATTTTTGTACTGTTTCTCGTGGGAGCTATATTCACTTGTCTTGGTGCAAGTTGGGGAATGCACTGCAAGAAAGATAATGACTCACTTTAAAAAAGATATCCAAACGGTATTTGCCTGCATCTGCGGTGATGCAGGCAAATATACTCCAATTAAAAAGGACAATTAAAATCGTAAGGAAATACTACTGAAACACTATTGTCCGAACCATTTAAAATAACTGGCCCTGCTTTTAAAACACATTGACCAATAACCGGTCCTTGCAACAAGGTTGGTATTGAATATACGGTTGCACTGATTGCCAGAGGAACTGGAGTGCAGGGCAATCTGTCAATAAATTGAGGTGCTTTTCCACCGAACAACGTGAGTGATTTACTTAAACCAAATTCATTGGTCACATTAAATGCGACGTTTTGATTAAATTGCACGGGTGGCGTAGCAACAGCAACTTCAATTTTACAGCTTAAATCCTCATTTGCATAAGCAGGAACAAAAGCAGATAAGTTAATCGTACAAAGAGATACCATAATCATTTTTTTCAACATAACAAACTCCTGGTTTTGGATCATTAGTGGGATTAAAAATTGATGCGCTGCTTGTTACAACAGGTACTAGAGCATCATTTCTTGCTTCGTCAATGCTCGGGTAAATATTGATGTCATGTATAACCATAAGATATGGAAAAAATCTGTCATGTCCGCGCAGGCGGAGGGCTTCCAATTAGCTTAAAGTTTTTGTTGACACATGCTCAAAAATATAAGTTTAATCCGCTCATGCTGAGGAGGCGTTTTAACGCCGTCTCGAAGCATTAGTCCAACACAAAACGGAGTTAAGCATGTTCTATGTCTATATTCTTCAATGCCGAGATGGCAGCTATTATACAGGCCATACTGATAATCTTGAAGTTCGTTTATACCAACATCAAAACAAAATTTTTCCGAATTGCTATACCAGTACTCGTTTGCCAGTAAAATTAATGTATTCTGAATCTTTTAATACAAGAGAAGAAGCCTACATTGCTGAAAAACAAATTCAGGGCTGGAGTCGTAGAAAAAAAGAAGCTCTTTTTCGTCAAGACTGGAATGCTTTATCGGTTTATGCTTCGAGACGGCGTTAAAACGCCTCCTCAGCATGAGCGGATTTTAAAGTCAACAAAAACTTAAGGCTAATGCCTGCGCGGGCATGACAGATTTGTTGTCATGGATAGAGAAAAAAGATAATTTATAGCACATTTTATGAGCATAAATTGATGCAAGTTAATTTTATGAAATACTGAGGGCTGTTTTCATGTGAATAGTTTGCTTGGGAGTTTCGGAACTTATATAAGAGTATTTAGTGTTTCATTTTACTCAATCGCAAGTAACGCTGTCATCCCCGCGCAGGCGGGGATCCATTTTTTATATGGGCAATGAGCTCAACTATGAATGGATTCCTATCATGACAACATCCGCTTTATGCTTCGCATGATGGCTATGGCTTCGGAGCCCAGAAATCGGGTCAATTTGACAAGATATTAAAATTGGAAAATTTTTTGAGCCTGTCTGCTATATTCGTTGAAAATTAGTTAGAATGATGGGGGTTAGTATCAATTAAAGGGAAATAATGACTAGAACCATTCTTAAAAGTCGATTGCTTGCTCGACTCGTTCTAATGATTTTTATTGGGATGGGCTGTACGGTTCATGCTTATGCATTTTTTCCTAATAGCACGAAGCAAACCAACACAACTTCTAATTCTGCTCAGGTCAAACCAAAACAAAATCAGGAAATCATCGTATTAATACATGGTTTGATGCGTACTTCCCTCAGTATGTGGCCATTAAAAATTTATCTAAAAAGACAAGGTTATCTCGTTTATTCCTATAGTTATCCTTCTGCAAAATACAGTATCCAGGAACATGGGATTTATTTGAATCGGTTTATTAAAAATTTATTAGAGAAAAATCCAGGTGTTAAAATTAATTTTATTACTCATAGTCTTGGAGGCATTATTACTCGAGAGGCATTATCCAGCTTTTCGCCAAAACAATTAAAAAATATTGGCAGTCTCATCATGTTGGCTCCGCCAAATCAAGGTTCAAAACTGGCGAAGCTTTCTACGGAAATATTTCCCATGCTCACTTCTCCAATCAAACCATTAGTTGAATTAAGTTCTGATCACACCTCATACGTACATCATGTATCGGTACCAAACATTAAAATAGGGATTATCGCAGGACGTTATGATGCGAAAGTACCGCCTGAGTTTGCTCGTTTAGAAGGACAAAATGAGCCAATGATTGTTGATTCCAACCATACTTTTATTATGAATAATGCAAAAACCAGGCAGTTAATTATGAGTTTCTTAAAACAAGGAACTTTTGCACCAGTAGCGGAGCGTCACTCTAAAAAAAGTGGATGAAAATTTTATCTAGTAGAATATAACAGCTGAGTTGTTACCAAATTGCCATTGCCATGTTCAGATCTTCTTCTTCTTGATCTGAACCCCAATCATAGTCTGTTCCTTCATCATAACCTCGAATCATGGAGCTTAACGTACGGATAATGAAAAGAATAGGATGAATGGCAATGCTGACTAGACTGAGCGCAGTACCTACTATATCGTCGACAAGATTTAAAGCATGGCTGGGTAAACTGGGCCAACAAAAGGGATTTAAAAGAAAAAATGGGGTAGCGACTACACGTAATAAAAAAGCAGTCAGGTCATACAGGGCGCGAAAAATATGACAGAAAAAACTGATAATCGCGTCAAGATGAAAACCAAAATTATAGTAAGGGTAGAACTTAAATTCTGCATAAATTGCAGAAGCTGCTGTAGATGTGGCATTAAAAAAGGTACTCAGAATAATTCTCCTGAGAAAACAACAGAGCGCCATATTATCGCATTTTTTATTATAGTGCTATTGTTTTGCTTCTTAACTTAAAGGAATGTTTGCTCTTCAAAACAAGAACTTAACGTAAGTAAAATCCATTTTAAAACGGATAAAATTGACTATTTATTTTAAAGTGCAGGAGCCTCCTATTTTTAGATACCGAAACGAATTGATCCAGTATTTGTTTTCTCAAAAATGAGTTCGGAAATTTCTTTACTTAAAAGGTCGCGCACGGCTTGTTTTTTTTCTGGAGTTATCTCAGCGAATAAATCCTGGTACACACTATGCTCATCGCTAAAGGAACATTGGCAAAAACCATTGATTTCTCGAAGTTGTTGACACAAATAGGTTATTGAATCATTGTGTTCGTTGTTAGGTAACGTGATTTGAAATTCATTTTCAAGCTCATCAGCTTGAGCATAGGTTGCTAAAAGTAATAAAGTATCAAATACCTCCAGACGGTTTGCTTTTTCGTATTCATCAGGGGTTTTCTCAAAGATGTCACGCATAGAATCAATAAACTGTGCTATTTTAGCTTTCTCGCGCGTGATTTTTTCTAGCAAACAAGCATCCATTGTATTTCCTTTTGGTTTAAAAATGATTTATATGGCATTAATTTTTCACTGTATATATTATAGATGCAAGTTGTCTTTTAAGTGCATGATCTGTTATCGCTTATTGATATCTGCCGTGCACTCGATTGGGAGTCAATGATTTGTTCGACCATTAAATCAATATCTTCATGCAGCAAACATTCTTTCTGCACTGCTTTCAAACTACCGTGCTGTCCATGCAATATAAGCATTTGTAACAAGGGTTTTTCAGTGGTATTTTCTCTGATTTTATTTTTGACTTGTTCTGAATCGAGAATTTCCATAATTATCTTCCCCGTTTCTTTTCTAATAGTTAAGCAAGGCATGTTATTTTCACCATCTAAAATAATTTTAAATCCGTGATCCATTACTGCGAATAATGAATCAATCTGAAATTCAGGTCGTTTTAATTTATCTAAAAAAAGATGGTGATCACTTCTAGCTTGAACATTCACTCGTGCTTTATTGAAAAAAGAGGCCAAATACATCAATGAGCCTTTATCATGATGAATTGTTAGTGTCTTTTCTCCATGGGTATCTACAGTAGCAATCAATGGAGGAGTTGCACCACGGGGTATGTTCGTATTATAAAACGCAATGGTTGTATTAGGGGCACAAGAAATTAATAGGTTGATGCTGGCTGTTTTGTGCATATGAAGTAAACTGGTTGTGTTCACATAGCGCCCTTTATCAGCCGAACCACTTTCCTCTTGTTTTGCTCTATCATAAGAGCGTTTAACGGCCAAAGACATATCATCCAAACAAGCACAGACTACAACAGAATTATTATTTTTTTCTACTAAAGCTTTTTGTGACGATTTATAAGTCACCCCATCTATAATTACATTCGGTCTTTTATCTTTTTGGGCTAAAATACGCTCTTCAACAAGCTCGCTGATCAAATAAGCGCTATCTTGTGTACGGATAAAGACTTGATCGGTTTCTTGTTTTTCAAACTCTTCTGTAAATGGCAAAAATATGCCTCGATAATCATCTGTGGCCAAGGAGACATAATCCTTTCTTTGTTCTCTCTTAATATATTGGCTGGAAATAGTACTTTTACCACTAGCTGCTGGACCTAAAAAGACCAAATGACGATTATCGGCGCAGGAATAAACTGTTTTCTTTTCCAGATTATATTGTTGAGTAAAATAGTCCAAATTGTTATCCAAAAATTCGGACATCATTTCGTTTACCAATTGTTTTTGAATTTTATTTTTGGCCATAACCAAACATGATTCGAATTTCAATTGATAGTCGTAGCTGTCTTTGCTTAAGGAGGGATATATTTTTTCCATCCTTTCATGAGCATTTTTAACACAACGCTGATGCAGTTCTTCTTTTTCCAGTAACGCGTAGATTTGGGACCAATTCGATGTGAGTTTTGGATAATGAGTGCTTGATTTCAAGATTTCATGAAATAATTTTTGTGCCAGCGCGTTCACCTCTTCCGTATCAACTTGGTAATCTGTAATTAATCGGGCAGAGAGATGAAGCATCAATGCTGTTTGCAATCTAGGTACTAGGACATCAGTTAACCACTCTTCATGAGCGACATTGGCATGTTCTAGTTGTTTCTGAATGTCACCTTCCATAAAAGTAGGTTGTAATATACGATTATATGTTTCCTGTAATTTCCTTTCCTGATGACTCCATCGATTAAAACCTTTGAGTGTTATAACATGTCTCATATTGAAGTGTTCAACAGCAGTTTCCCTCACCTTACCTAATCTTCCAGGAACTAATTTAAATGAACCCTCAGGTGGAGCTAGTTCTTTTCCTTGTGGTATAACGGCTTCTACTTCAGAGCGCAATGTTTCTAGTGAAAGTGTTTTATGACCTTCACGAGTATCTCGCATGATCCTGATGCTATCCAATTTTTTTCCATAGGGTTTTGTTTCTTTAACTGATGAAGTCGATTCTGTTTTATGAGAATGAAGGATATCCAGCAACGGCTTTTCCTTAGAAAGAGGAATGACTGTCCTATGTTCTTGTCTGGGAGGAGTTGGCAGCTTCACGGGGGCGGTGGGTGCCTTGGGGTCGCCATTTTTTTTATTGTAAAATTCAATTCCCGCATGAATCACTTCTTTGGTAAATTCGCTTATGCCTTGAATTTCTCCATTTAAATTTCCAGGAATAACATCAAGTATTTCATTATCTCGGTTATAGAGAATTGTCATGACATAATCATGAGGATTAACATGCGTATAAGCAATTTCACCTAAATTCGACTTACCTACAATTTCTGCAAAAGGTTGAGAATGAAATGATTCTTTTCCACGAACGATGTAGAGAATTTTTACATCTTTCATACCACCAAATTTGAGGGCTATATCAAATTTATCTGTAACTGAACGTGTTCCACCCATCCCTGTAGTGGCCAAAGTAGCGGCTGCTCCGGAGCGAATTTCATGTTTTTTAACATTATTTTCTTGTCCAGACAATAAATGACCGTCAGCAGAGTATTCCCCAGTCCTGGTCATTTTCTTGGCAAAAAATACGGTCTCTTCTAATGAGTCAGTTAGGTGCGCTCCTCTAAAAACAACGGGTGCTTGAGTCATATTCAAGTTATCATTTTGATAACTTTGTACTGTATGATAATGATGCACATCATTTTTAAGATATGTTGTAAGTTTTCTTTTGAGCTGTTCTCTAAAAACGAGCGGAGGAGGTAAAACAAGACCTGATTCATCTATTAAAAAAGATTGTCCTTTCTTGTCTTTTGTATCACGAGCTGTAACAAAATTTCTATCACTTACCAATCCATTAACCAAATTTACTAAATTCAATTTCCAAATTTTATCTGTATCCTGATTGTCTGGGACATATTGAGTTACCTTATCATCGCATGTAAGAAACAGGATTTTTTTGATAAAATTTTCAAAATTACCTGCTGTTGAAGGAAACTGATCCCCAGGCTTTAAAAGTGGAGTGTTGCTGTAAAATTTTTTAATTTCCTTTAAATGAATGATCAACTGAGTTATTTTCTCATCCAGTTCTGCATCTTTTGCGTTTGGATTATCATCAATGCTAGCGATTAGTGCAGTGATTTCCTTCATTAATTCAGCAACTGAATCAATTTCTTTTTCACATTCTTCATTTATTTCTGCGGGTTCTTTTATTTGTTTTATCCAAGTATCCAGCGTTTGGTTATAGCGCTGACATGCTCCAGCAACCAAGAGATCTTTTAAGCGCTCCAAATTTCCCTGATTTAGCCACTGATAAAGAGTAAATTGATACCCTTCATCCTTAACTAGGTCGATTGCCGGCAAATGAGATAAAAATAAGCTTGTACCAATATCACTCTCCAAAAAAGCGATTCCTTTATCTCTTAATGTTTCAGTATTATTCCGTGCAATATCCCCAGTATGGCCTCTTTGAGACGTGATTTTCAAAAGCTCGGGTAAGTGACTTCTTAATTCTTCTTCAGTAGTTTTTTCATCTACAATAAAATTGCATTCGCTGAAATTAATTGTTGCGGTAATTTCAGCGCCATTTAGGTCAACGACCGTATAGTGTAATTTGCCATCGAGTAATGTGATATATAAGGTATTTGTTGGTAGTGGTCTTGATTTAGGTGGTTGTAAGCTTAAATCATAGCTAATTGCTTGGAAAAATTTTAATAGTGAGTGATTGTCAATTTCTTTAGGCGCTTCTATATGGGTACCTTTTATTCTTCCTTTATTAAACTCAGAGGCAAGATAATGGGTAAATGACCGGAGAAATGATTCATATAATGGTTCATTGGCCATAAAAGCAATGAATTGATAATAATCATCTTCTTCTGTTATCTTGTCGAAATTAGGGAAACTCTTGGTTAATTTTTTCTGTACATACAAAAATTGACTGAATACTTCATCAAATTGTTCCAGTGAAAAAATCCCCGCTGACGCTAAATTTTCCAGGGTCAGTTCGTTTGATTTTTTAGCGGTAATATGTAATGCCAGTTTTTGTACAAACAAGGCATAGCGTGGATTGCTCTGCAATTTCTCTATTGCTTTTTTTAAGCGTTCCTTATGGAAGGCCTCATGTCCTATGTTGAGAATCACTTCATCTTGAATATTAATTTTTTGTTTTTTAGCTTCTTGAAGAATAACAAGAGCAATTTCTGGAGCAATATTATCCCATTGGTAAATTACACCATCAGTGGTTTGTTGTTGTGAATAGCTGGTAGCCGATAAGCCAATGGCACTACGCAAAGTACGATAATACTCATATCGTGACAAATCTGTATCAGCCAGTGTGTCGAAATTTATTCGTTGTTTTGAGTATAATCCTGGCATATTCGTACCAATATGTGTAATTAATGAGCTAATAATTTATAGCACAGGATTATTAAGGATTAATGAAGTGATTATTAAAATTTTTTTTGAGGAGAACTAATTTAAATTATATAAAAGCAAAAAATTATTTATCAAATCAATGGAAAAGAATCATTTCTCTCTATGCACAATTATTGTATCAATTGTATGATGGAACGGCTCTAACTTAATAAATTAATTTTCTAATCTTAATGCCTAATCAGCAATACTGGAGTTTTGGATATACGTATGACTTCCTCTGCAACACTACCAGTGAGTATATGATGGATTCCTCGACGACCATGAGTACCTATAACAATTAAGTCAGCAGAAAATCCGGCTGCTTCATCAACAAGTTTTTCGGCAATTTGTGCTTTAGAAGGGGTGAGTTCGGTGAGTTTCATTTCAAATGCTACTTTTGAGCGACTGAGTATTTTTCTCATTGAGTCTAAAACTTCTTGCCCTTGTTTTCTGGTGAGCTCAACAAATGCCTCTCGATCGACATCACCTTCATATAGTGTATCAATTATATGAATCACACATATCTTGGAGTTTTGGTTTTTTGCGATTTTAATTGCTTCTTTCAATGCTAAAATGGATGCTTTAGTATCATCCACTGCTACCATAATTTGTTTGTACATAGATGGGACTTCCTTGCCAGTAAAATTGTTTATTTAATAATACATTAGCTTTGCTTGCAATAATTGATATTATATATCTTTACAGCTATTGTGTTTATTCTTGTTAATAAGGGAGTATGTTGTAATTCTTAATGGAGGTTGGTAGATTAAAAAAATTAAGGATAGAGGCTGGAATCAGAGAAACAACTAAAAATACCTTTGGCTAAATGATCGATAGGAAGAATGATGTTTTTTAATCAAAAAGAAATTTACTACACTTTATTGTTGCTGGGATTATATTCGTCAACAGCAAGTTCGGCTGGTCACGTTCAGACACATCCCCCTGTACATAGAAATGGCTATGCACTGATTCAGGCGGGCGGTCATTGGCTGCATCAAGGTCAAGCGCAGCACATTAATATTAACGGGTTGATTGGTGATGATTTTACCGTAACGAATCACACTGATGAAAATTATTTAGTTGGCCTGGCTTATTTTGTAGATGGTCACCATACTAAATTATTTGATATGTCTTATGGACTAAATGCTTATTATCTCGCCAAAACTTCGGTAGATGGTTATGTAATTCAAGAAGGCTTATTCCAAAATTTATCATACCATTATAATTTAGAGCAGTTCCCTATTTACGTAATGGCTCGTGCTGCACTGAATACAAAAAATCCAGATTATGGATTTATTATTGATGTAGGTGCCGGTCCTAATGTTATCAATGCTCATAATTTTAAAGAGAATTCACTGGACGGTCAGACTCTGCCTGACATGATTTACTCCAGGGATAATGCGGCACAATTTAGCGCTACCGCAGGAATTCATGTCAAATTGAATCGGGTTATTCGTGGTGGTGTGCCTTTGGAATGTGGTTATCGCTTTTTCTATTTAGGAAAAGGCCATTTCAGCTCTATCAATGATCAAGTAATCGATCCATTGAGCACAGGCAACATGTATGCAAATGCGTTAATCTGTGGGTTGGAATTTGAAACTTAAATTAGGAGTATGTAATACTTATTTTGCTCAATATATAATTGTCAGCAAAAGTTTTTAGACTAAGGGCGCCTAATCCAATTGATAAGCCATTTTCCTTCATCCGTTCGCTCAAGACAAGCGGCAGTTCCAGGAACAAAGGCAACAATGGAACTGTCTTCATTGAGTAAAACGAGCTTACCAATTAGTTTACCCATAAAAGGCATGTGCCCTACGAGCATGATGTCGTGTTGTTGCTGGTTTATTTCATCTGCGATCGGGCTCACGGGATCTAGAGGTTCCAATCCTTGACGAAATTCAATCTTCTTTGAAGATAAATTGGAAGCCAATATTTCCGCAGTTTGCTCGGCTCTATATTTACTGCTGTGGAGCATACGATTAATTTCTATTTTTTTCTCAGCAAGAAAATGACCTAAATTCTCAACGTCAGTTATTCCTTTTTTACTAAGAGATTGTTGGGGGTCAGTTTCTTTTCCTAAATTTTCTCCATGCTGAACGAGATAAATTTTCATGGCGGCTCCTTGCTACCCGAAATTGTAGTCTAATTATAGTCCAATGCGATTATGCGTAGTTTTTTTAACGCGTAGTTGCATTCGCAAATGAATAATGAGTTACTTTGCGAAAGTCGCATAAATTTTGTATGTTCAATTCCTCTGATTAAGTAAATTTATTATAAATGATCTGGTTATTTATAGTAAGTTGAAAGAATAAAAGCAACAAATATGGAGAGGAGTTACGAAGAATTACAGAGATTTATTTGTCTATTATGGTTTGTTTATAACATCGGTATATGATTTTACCTGTAGCAAGCTCAATAATTTCTCCTGCAGCTCCTGAATGTTCTAAATCACATTTATCGCTCAAATGTATTTTCAAGGCATCGATGTTTTTTCCAGTTATTTTGGAAATAACTATTTCATCTATTTTAACTACGGCTTCATAGGGATCGTCCTCTATAGGTGAATTCATATTCTATACCTCCGATTTCTGTTCCCATATATATAGTATAGTGCAAACTGATTATTTAACTGGCTTAAATACGTACAAAATTGGCTTGTAACCTAGGTGCAGCGCAGCGAAACCCGGTTGAGATAATATGCGTGATATTTCTCTGGTTCTGCTGCGGCAGTGCTATAGAATATTAGTTACAGAGACTTTTATAAGCAGCAACTAGACTATTTGGATTAGAAACTGGTAAATCGGTATCAGCACTCCACATAATAGCGCCTTTAAGTTGCTTGTCCTTGATAAATCTGCATACTGCTTTAACTACCTCTGGAGATTGGTAGCCAACAAATTGTTTCGCTATTGCATTGTAGAGATAAGAACCGATAATGAACGAATTATTATTTTCATCCAAAGCATTCACGTGATAAATCTTATAATTAAGTTGATTTACTAATTTATTTACGGCTTTATAAGGTAAGAGACCATCCTGTATTGAATATTCAGCAGCAAAATGGCTGGCACCAGACCAAGGTTGTTCAAAGCCAGGAAGGGCGGGATATTCACCAGTTTCCACTCCAGAAAAGCCTCGTCCATAGGCAGCTAAACCCACTTGTAATTTTTCTTTGGGCATTCCGTATGCAAGAACCTGTTCTGTAATGGAGTCGGTTGCATAGTTAATCGCAAACTCATCTTTACGGCTGGTATCAGGTTGTTTTAAATAAGCATGAACTGCGGTATAGGGATCACCGCTTTGTGACCACGGGCCATGTAAATCATAGGTCATTAAATTGATACTGTCTGCGTAATTTGCAATTTGTTTAAACCAGCCGCCATCAACTGATTGGTTGATTTTTTCCAAATAATCCTTATTCACAGTAATGGTTACAGAAATATATGTATCTTTTCCCAAAGTGTGTCGACTGGCTTTAACTAAATCAAAAAGATGTTTGTAATCTGCCAAGGTGTTTACATCGGGAGGTAATTGGCCGCCGGTTTGCAGATCAATGGGAGGCTCAAAATCATAATCAATTCCCTTTAAATTTTTAAAATGATTCATCCAGGATTTAAATTGATTTAGGAATTTATCTTGATTGGCAAAGATCGCGGCAAATGTGGCTGTACTGATTCCTTTATTATCTACCGTATTCGCTCCGCCAATGGCAATGATACGTTTTGCGGTATATTTTTTGGAATGAATAAAAGCACCAAAACTATTGAGTTGCCCTACACCTTTTTGATCGGTGTAATTAAATAATTCCTTTTGACCGGTGTTGCCATTCATTTGTACGGAAGTACATGCGCCTTGATTTGCAGCACAAAAATCAAGGAAATCTTTAGTCTCTGGAGGTAAGGGTGATATCCAGGAGCCCTCTAAAGGTAACTCACCCCAGAGATCGGCAAAGTGCATTAAACCATCCCAACTGGAAGGGATTTGGTACTGTGCCTGATTGGGATCTTTGCTATTCCATACTTGTAAAAAGCTCCAGACAATGACATCAGCCTTATTAAATTGGGCAACCATTTCTGGATTGGAAACATAAGCCAATTGTCCATAAGGCCGACCATTTTTATAAGCGCCATCATATTCATAAGGATTTTGACCATACATAGACCAATTGGTGGTATATAAGGTTAATGTTGCATTAGCTACTGCAGGAATAAGAGAAGCAGCAAGCATGGTTAATCGCATAAATTTCTTTAAAAAAGTCATTATGATTCTCCAATATACAAGTGGTTGGATTTTAATGCTTGTAATTGGTGAGTAGCCACTGTTATTTATGACAGGGGTTATAAGGTTAATAATTGATATTCCAATGCCTTAGCCAAAGATTGATATTTATTTTTGGTACCTAATTTTTTATTGATTTTTTGAATATGAAAATTGATAGTTCGCTCACTGATTTCGAGCCGTTGTGACATCTCTTTGACTGAGTGTTGTTCCGCAATCAACAATAAGCATTGGATTTCTCGTTGGGTTAAATGAAATGCTTCTTTTTCACTGACCTGATCTAAAAGATGAGTTTGGATGTAGTGATAATAGTGATGTGCTGCAACAAAGAATTCATATTGGGCACAACTATCTTGTAAATTGCATTGTTGATGTTGCATTTGTACTAATAACAAAATTGCAAAATTATTATGCGGACCGTGAATAGGAATTGATAAACCTGATTCCGCACCAAACTCTATAGAATCTTTGCGCATTTTACGCTCTGACTCAGTGGTTGCTTGTGCCAATTGCTGTTTTAAATTCCAATAAATCGGCAGATGATTGTTGTAAACAAAATTTAGTGTACTGTCGATGTTATGGTATTGTTCAGTAAGGTAATGTTGATGCCAGGATTTGAAATTGGCAGAACACATATCATATTTTAAGCGATTGGCTGAATTTGGATGATAGGCATAATAAGTGAATGAAAATGTGGTAATGCCTTTTTTGTTTAAATAACAACTCAAGGCGTGATCACAAGCAGTCAGCGAGGATGCTTGTACTAATTCATTTTCTAACGTCACGAGGAAATCAATCATACTTATTCATCACTCTGCAGGTTATAATGACTAGTGTTGTATTTGCTGCAAAAATATAAAGAAAAAAACCAGAATATCCCAATTGCTGTTCTAGCCAGCCACTTAATGCACCAAAAAGTACATAACTTAAAGCCATGATGGAAGTACAGACGGTATACATTGACATCGGATAACCACTTTTATTGGCAACCTTCAAGAGATATCCCATATAAGTCCCATTGGCCAACCCTACAGAAAATTGATTCAATAAAACGACAAGATAAAGTAGTGGATGATTCGTATGAAAAAAGGGGAATAAAAGGTAAAGTAAATGACCTAGAAGCAAGAAAAAAGTCATGTTTTTTAGGCATTTTTCAAGTAGAAAATGTGTAATAAGCCATCCTGATACAAAAATACCCAGCATCAAGAATATACTTCCAGAAATTCCATATAGTTGTCCTACCTGATATAAATTAAGACCTAATCCATCTTTGTCGAGCAAAAATAAAGGAATAATTTTTTGCATTTGCGCTTCGGAAAAATTGTATAAAAAAATGAAGAATAAGATCGGATAGATTGAAGTATTAAACAGAAGTGTTTTAAATATTTGGCGATAATTCAGATTAATTAACTCTTGTTTTGTCTGCTTTTCCGGGATTCCGGTTTTATGATACAAGGTGAGTAAAAATCCTATCACAAACAAGCTGAAAAAAAATATTTGCCATACCTTAAGTTGATAATGCAAGGCTAAGTTGCCAATAAAGGCTAACAATCCTCCTTTAATGACTAACCGCCCCATTTGATAAAAGAAGCTTCGAAAAGCGACATATTTTTTTTGTTCTTCGCTATTTAAATTAATTAAATAAATACCATCAGAGACAATATCATGAAGTGAAGAAACAAAGGCAAGTGCAGCGAAACTTAATGAGCTGACCATAAGAAAGTTGGGATTTTCGACACAAAATGCCAATATGATAAAAAGCAAGGTCACTGTTGCTTGAGCATAAAGAGTTAATTTTTTTTTCGTAGCAAGATTTTCCAGAAAAGGAGCGAATAGAGGCTTAATTGTCCAAGGCAGCATGAAGAGGCTGGTTAAAAAAGCAGCCTGAGTATTGGTCATTCCATATTGTTGATACATAATAGTTGCAATCAAAGTGACTACCACATAGGGTATACTTTGAAAAAAATAAAGACTGGCTATCCATTGATGATTCTTTGGAGATATTGAGGAAAACACGGGTTAATTCCAATCTATTGTTGCCCACATTGTAACATAATCGATCAGTATTGAAAAATAGACTCAACTCATTGTCGATAAGATTGTTGTACGGGCTGTGTGGCAGGTTGAGATGTTAATTCAGCAAAATCCTCCAGTTCTTGTTTCATTTTGGCAATATAGGTATCCAAAGACTGCTGCAGTTCTGCCGGATTTTGAATGGTCATGCTCTTTATTCGTTCTGAAATAAGTAACATGTCTTTAGCACGAATTGTTTTGATTTTATATCTGAAAAAAATATTCTCATCAATATATGAAATAATTTCGTGCATGTTTGCAGGGACTTCCACCTTAACTATGGGTTTGGCGGAATATAATTCAAGATAGATGTTTGCTTTATCGAAACTGGGAACGGCAGGATTTATCAATAGAGCCAGTTTTTGCATATGTTTTGAAAGATTTGTTTTACATGATTTGGAATCCATGAGCCATGCTGCAAGAGAAAAAGAATTGTCCTCCATGCCATAAGCTACATTTGATTGATAAATGTATCCTAAAACCCCTTGGGATGTTTTTTCACAAGCAAGCATGACGTAGGAATGTCCTGGTATGTCGATACGAACAATTTTAGGCAAGTCTTTTTCTAGTTCTTCACTAAGATGTACAAGGGAGCACGTTTCTTTCCCGGAAGAAATCATTTCATCCCCCGTTATCATTTTACAAAACGTATTTGCAATATCACCACATCCAACCGGTGAAAAAATGGAATTAGCTATAGAGGTATTGAGTAATCCATTTTGTTCCATGGCCAAAAGAATTTTGACTGTAGATTCCAAGTCTATTCCGGATATAGCCAAATAAAGTCGAGCATCTGCCACACTTTTATAGCGTTTCTTATAGGCCGATAATACGAGATCGCGGAAAATAGAGTCAAAGTCATCTATTGATAAGATTTCATAATGAGAAAAAGTGAAAAAAGCGGATTTGCTTCGCATGAAAATAGAATAAAATTATATACTATTATACAATACTGCAACTTTTTGTTATTTGTGGCAAGAATTTAATTAACTAAATAGATTATGCGCGAACATTATAAATTTTTTAAAGAAGTCAATACATTTAAAGTCCATGCTCAAACGATACTGAATCGTCTAAGAAAACAAAAAGATCCTAATATAATTAATGTGATTAATCTTCTTATTGATGGACATGCCAATAATTCCTTTCCTGCAGAAATCGCAACCTTAAATATTCTTTTAAATCATCCGGAGCAATTTATTAAAAATATAGACTCCGAAGCTAAAGAAGAAATTCAATCCGAAATTAAGGAAATGTTGGAGCGTTTTGTAAGTGAATTTCGCGATGAGGCAATTTGCCCAAGAGTTTAAGAAAGATTGGTTCCTATTTGGCCAGTTCACTGTTCTGCCCTGTGCCTTTACTAATTATCATTATCATCTTCTTCAATCCAGCAATCATTTAGAAGTCCAGGTGGTATTGGACGTCTTGGCATTGGTGTTGGATGAAATTTTGCTCCTTTTTCATTTCTGGCAATGCGTGTTGCTTCTTTTTCTCTATGGGCGTTGATAATTCTGCTTAAGGTATCAATTAGAGTGTGTTCTTTAAATAAGAAAAAGAGATCATTGTCCTGGATGGATTCATCTGATTCGCATTTGCTAATTATGAATAAATTGGCATCATTTTTATCATTAAAGTTTGCAATCCTTCTTTTTTCCAAAGCTTTTTGTGTTTTAATCATCGTATGGTATGGAAATTGAATAAGATTAATGTCTCCATTGCCTTCTGCATATTTTGCATAGGCAACAGAGATATTTTCCCTATTTATTTCATGTAGTAAATCAGAGTCATCATACAGTCTGAAAATAATTTTTTGTTTTTCCAAGTCTGCGTTTGCTGATTTTTGCGCAAGAAAGATGCGTGTGTCATTTAATTCGCTAAATTCGGCAATGACTTTTTCTTCACCTCGTGCAAATTGTTCAGTAATTTTATAGCGCATAATAAATAGGTTATCAGTAATAAATTTTATAAATCAATTTAGGATTTTTAATCTGCTCTCTGAGAAATAGATAAAAGACAATAAAATTATATCATAAAATGGTCAAAATGAGCGCCTTATTATCTACGTATGTAATCTATCCAGGCAGGAAATAATAAGGTTATCTATTGTTATTTCTTGAAAATATTGCATAACGAGAGCAATCTATATTAAAACAAAATTCTAAACTGATGTTGTAATGGTACCAAGGATTGGTTTTAAGTTTTTCTCGCAAACATGCATCTGTAGGTTGGTAAGTTAACTGCCCCTTTTTGTCGAGCGTGGACTGGAGAATAATTACCTCAGGCTTAAATTTCATCACTTCTGCACATTGCCACTTATATATATCTTGACGCCAGCTCATCGCTTTATTATTCAGGCAATACGAATCTAAAAAATTCAAATTACTTCGGTAACCAATGAGACCAACATCACCCAACGAGACCCAAGATCCTTGTGGTACATAACGATCTAGCCAATCCACAACACTTTCTCTTAATGTTTCCCCTTGCTGGAGATTGATAGTAAAAGTACGATACGCTTTCAGATTCATTGCTGGGATGAAGAAAAATGCGATATTTCCTGCAATGATATATAAAGTAAATGCATAAACTTCATTCCTTTCAGGTAAATACTTGTCAAGAAAACGCATTAATCCCCGTAAAGAAAGAGGAAGAATTAACGCAAAAGCAGGCAGAAATAAACGGTTGAAGTATGCTGAAAAGGGTTCAGCTTTCCCTAAGAGCAACAAGTAAAGAAGTGTCGGTAACCAAAAAAAGTAAGGCCGCTTATCTTTTGATTTATAACTCGCCACAGCAGCAAGTAATATAAAAGGCCAGGCAAAACGTAAATAGGACCAATCCAATTTAAAGATAAACTCATTGCTGAACCCTTTACAATAAATGGGGTTGGGAAATAACCGCCCAAAGTAATGCCATCTCCAGAGAAAATAGGGCAAAAAAATCCCGGCGAATACTAGCCCACTTGAAAAAAGGGGCCAGTAATATGTTGCAGAAAAAGTTGGACGATCCCAAAGTGCTAACGCATAAAATAGTAAAACGAGTATAGGGGCTTCAGGACGTGTGAATGCTGCTAACGCAAAAAATATCCCTGCAAACGTTAAGGACAAGGGCTTTGAATGCATGCGTTTCGCGGGGAATGGGTTATAACCTATTCCTCGTAATAAAAAAAACAAGGCAAAGCAAATAAATGCTTGGTAAACTGCTGTCTCCATGCCGCTCACCGCCCAGAAAATTTGTCCCCTATACACTAATAGCCAAAGGCAAGGAATAAATGCAAACCAGATTGAGCATAATAATCTGGACAAACAATATACTGCCCAGGTTGTAAATACCAATCCCCAAAAACCTGCCACTTTTAATAAAAGAATAGGATTTAAATTTAAAGCCATGCCCGCAGAAGAAAGGAGAAGAAAACTAAAACTGGAATATCCTTCAACTGGTGCTTCACTAAGATTCCATAGCAATCCATTTCCGCTCATCCAATGTTTGGCATAACGTAAAGGAATATAAACATCATCAATAATAAAAGGCCAGGCAGCAAGAGACTGTAAAAGAAGAAAGTAAGTACCAATAAACAGTATAAGTAGTATATATAGTTTTTTAGGCATTAATGTTCATCGATCCCGTATGATACAAAGTGATTCATAAATCCCATTATTCTAAATTTGTATACGGGGATAATTGGCGTTTAATAATAGTAGAACAAAAGATACAAAAATCGTATCTTTTTGATGTTTTATTTCTTAAGCTTTATGCATTCTCTATGCAATAGAGCAAACTCTAGGTTTTTTTGATTATTTGCACATAACTTTTTCCATCTTCTCCAGAAATAACACCATGAATTTCAGTTGCAAAACCTGGGAGTTCTGCGCCTATATCGTCCAGCATCAATAAGAAATCAAGAATCAATTCGCAATTATCTGTAATTTGTTCCCCAGGCATAATTAAGGGAATACCAGGTGGGTAGGGCAGGATCACTGCAGCAGAAATTTCACCTTTAAGTTGTGCCAAAGGAACCAGTTGTGTTTCTTGTCGAATGAGTTTTTGATATGCCTGATGGGGCGTCATGGCACTATTTGGCAGTGCATCAAAAGCATGATACATCACTTGAGGTAAATTATGTTTTTGCATTAACCCATGGATGGTTTTAGCTAAGGTTTGAATGGACATTTTTTCATAAAACTCAGGATGTTCTTGATAAAGCTGGGGGAGTATGACTTTAATTGGTGCATTGTCATCATAAAATTGTTTAAACTTATTTAAGGCTGCTAATAAGGCCATGGATTTGGCTCGAGTAATTCCAGAACTAAATAAAAACAACATCGAATACGGGCCTGTCTTTTCAACAATGATCCCATGAGATGCAAGAAATTTTTCCACAATCGTTGCAGGGATGCCCCATTCCTCTAATTTATCGTTTTGAATTCCTGGTAAAAGAATGGTCACTTTGACCGGATCCAAAAATAAATGATCGTCATCTACATTGTGAAAACCATGCCATTTTTCATTGGGTTTTAAGGGGAAACAGGACAATTTTTTTTCTGAGGCAGGTTGCCACACATCAAAATACCAATCACAACTTTGCTTTTTTAGACGTTTTATTTCTGTTCGAAAATCCAAAGCTAATTCAATCGCTTCGTTAATTAAATCATAACCATGATTACTAGCCATCATCGCAGCAGAGACTTCACAACTGGAAACAAGAGGATAAAAAGGAGAGGTGCTCATATGCATCATATAATTGATATTAAGAATATTTTCGTCGAAATTACCTTTAATATGGATCATGGATGATTGACTGAACGCTGCCAATAATTTATGAGTTGATTGGGTTTCAAAAATCACTTGATCTTTTAGGGGAGTCAGGCTAAGTCCAAATTTTTCAGCGTAAATAGGGTGAAAATTGGTATACGGAACCCAGGCACTATCAAAATGCAAATGTTTTACTTTGAGCTCATTTTGAAGGTTTTCAACTTTATAAAGTATGCCATCGTAGGTTGAGTTCGTAATGACTGCATAAGTAGGCCAGGCAGTTGCCTGAGGGTGTTCACTAATTTTGTTTTTGATTGCTTTTTCTGTATATTCCGATTTAGGGATTCCGCCAAGAATTCCATGTGTATTTCGCGTAGGTTTTAAATAAATGGGAATCACATCAACCATCATTAAAAATTGTGCGATTGATTTATGACAGTTACGATCAACAAGTACCGTGTCGCCAGAAGTTGCCGAGTACATCCCTACTATTTTATTTGATGTTGATGTGCCATTGGTTACGATTAAAGAACGATCGCTTTTAAATACATTCGCTATAAATTCTTCTGCTTCGCGTTGAGGGCCTGAGTGCTCAAGTAAACTTCCAAGCTCTTCAATTGAAACTGAAAGATCGGCGCAAAAAATATTTTTACCAAAAAAGTCATAAAATGCAGCACTGGTTGGATTTTTTTGAAATGCTGTTCCTCCTAAATGTCCAGGGGTACAAAAAGCATAATTTAACTCACGAACATAATGCATGAGTGCTTTGGTAAAAGGAGGCAAAATTGCTCGCTGGTATTTTTCTATGGCAAGCACGATGCGTTTAAAATCATCGTGGGCCAAATTGGCATCATATTGCAAAAAATCCAGGTTGAGATCAAAGTCATTAAGATTAATGTCAATCGAGGCATGCTTATTCGTCATGGCAAAAACAGGCAATAATTTATTATGATTGGAAAAATGATGTAAATCATCAAATCCAAAATCATCCCAATCATAAAGAATTGTGACAATTCGTGGATTTAAGCTGCTCACGTCATAGGCTTCCTTTAATGAAGTGCATGTAGTGAACTCATAACTTTTTTGTGTTAAAAAATCCTCCAGCATACGAATAAAATGCTTTTTGTATTCTTCAATTCTCTGTGCATAAACAATAAGAATATGATTCATCGGTTGTCCTTTTACCTATTCATTCTCTAAATGTACCATATTCTATAGAACAAATGGCGGATGATGTGGTTGTTTTATGTTCCATCCTTAATATTCAGCAAGCCCATTTTGTTGGAAATTCAATGGGTGGATCCATCCAATATTGAGCACATTGCCAATATAGAAATGGATCCCCGTCTGTGCGGGATGACAGATACGAAAAATCTAGTCAATATGCGCCTTAGTAAAAGCATGAATTTCGGGAATAATAATATTGCGGAATTTCTTGCCGTTGAACAATCCATAATGACCTACTCCTTCTGCAAGGAAATATTTTTTCATGGAGTCAGGTAAATTTTTACATAAACCCAGTACAGATTTTGTTTGTCCTACTCCCGTGATGTCATCATGCTCACCTTCAATTGCCAAAATCGACGTATTCTGAATATCCTGTAAGCGGACGTTATGTCCACGCGATTTGTACCGGCCGGTTGTTAACAGCTTTTCTTGGAATACAGTATTTATTGTTTGCATGTAAAATTCAGCCGTCAGATCCATGGTTGAAAAATATTCAAGGTAGAATTTGATTATCTTGAAGGCTGCTTCTTTTTCATTGTCCGCGTAGCGATCAACTGCTTTTTGCAATGATTCTATATGGCGTTGAAAATTCATACTCATAAAACCTGCAAGTTGCATAAATCCCGGATAAACAAGCCGCATCGCACCAGGAAAACGTGAGGGTACAATCGAGATAACATTTTGTTGAAACCAGTCATCTCCTCTGGAAGTCACTAACTCATTTACTGATGTAGGGGATTGATTTGTATCAATTGGTCCTCCAAGCAATATCGCTGTTCGAGGCAGGTTGGGCGAATTATTGGTGGACATAAGCGCAACTGCAGCTAAAACAGGAACAGTTGGCTGGCAAACCGCCATGACATTCAAATTGGGTGCAAGCAAATTTAAATAAGAAATGATGTACTCAATGAATTCATCCAAATCAAATGACCCTTCAATTAAGGGGACATCGCGTGCATTTTTCCAATCCGTAATATAAACATCGTACAAAGGAAGTAAATTTCTCACAGTATCACGTAATAAGGTTGCATAATGGCCCGACATGGGTGCAACTACAAGCAGTTTTGGTAAATTCAACTGCCCGCCATTTACTTTTTTAAAACGAACTAGGTTGCAAAAACTTTTTTTGTCGATAAGTTCTTCTTGAATATCATAATATTCATCTTGGATTTTGACTTCGTTAATATCAAATTTTGGTTTATCATATACATTGGTAACCATATGAAATATATAGGAATATCCAGATAACCTACGAAAATGGCTCGAAGTTGCTTCCAATATTTTTTTCAATCCGCTTTGCTCATCATCTGACATATAAGGAATGCGGACAGGTAAATTAATATTGTCAGAAATTCTGCGAAAGCGTTTTGCCATATTGTCAAAATAATCTGAGTAAGGTTGCAGCAACCGCATATTAAAATCATAGATATTGTAAAGATAGCGATTATCAAGAGGATTAAACATTTACGAGCCTCGTATTTTAGGATGATGTCAACTGGAATGGTGCATCACGATACTAAAGTAATATACACAAAATTATAAAATAGCAAATCCTCTCATTTTGTGTTTCCCCAACATTGAGAATAATAATAACAGTCTCTTATTTCTTCTTGAATCACCGTTGCCGGTTTTCCTGCTTTAAATTGATAAATAAGCATTTTGGCACTGACAAGACGTTGTTGAAGAAGAGCCACCAAGGAATGTGAGTTTTTTTCTGGTTTGCCATAAAACTCGGCATTTAAATGGGATTTCAACTCATCAGCGTGTAATGAAGAATCTAAGGTGATTGCGTTATACGATTGTATTAATTCTTCTTCCAATAAATGAGGATTTTGAGACATATTTTTCTCAGCTGTGGTAATTGCCTCACAAAACCCTTCAAGCATAGAGAGACTAATTGGATCTTTTTCGGACATGTTGAATAAATCAGAAATTACCGTATGAGGAAGAAGAGGTGCGACTAATTTATCAAAGGGGAGAGCAAAGCCATGGCGGTAATGATTACGATAATCCTGTCCAAAAAATGAGTAACTTATTTTTTTAGCTGGGGAAAAATCAGGATCATCCAATGCTAGAGTATCTGCATGCCGTCCTTTGTAACTCAGAATACCTGCACAACCAAAATCAACAATAGCAGCTCGTTTTACAGCATTATGAATCATGCAATAGCCTGAGTTGAGTAATTTGGAATTTAATAAATCCCATAAATTAAAAACTAAAGCTACGGCATACAATTGCCCGAGGATTTTTGCTTCTTCTAATGTGAGGGATAAATGAGCACGCTTGGGTAAATACTCTCGTTCAAATAAAGGTTCTGTTTTGACTGCTTCTTTTTTTGCTAAAAATTCGGAAAAACTGTTTATGAATTTGGAAATGACGCCAATTGATTTATCCTTATCAACATGAAGATAGTTTTCAGGGACAACTAAAATGCCCTCAAACATTTTTTTTGCCATACGGGGAATTAAAACTTCAAGAAAAGCACTTTCAAGTTTAATTGAGAAAATATGCTCCATAGTGTCAAATGAGGGACTTTTCAGCTCCTCTTTAGAAAGGTATCCTTTAAATACGTCCTCTACCGTTAGAGGGTCCGGTTTTTTAATCAGGTAATAAGCACCAAATCGATCGCATAATATTCTTTTTTCTGTGATTCCCTTTGATAAAGAGGATGCAATTTTCTCTGGCAGCTCTTCTTTTTTTACCTCTACAAGCTCAATATTAGGATGAAGCTTTGGCATGATTCATCTCCCCAAAAAAACTCAATACATGTCGTTGTTGTTTTTTAGTTGCATATTTAAGTCATTTTTGAGTAAAAAATGCTTACTTATTTCCATCTTATTACACAAAGAAAGAAAAAGGCACTATTTTATCTTGGTTTTTAAGAAGTGAGTGAAGATGATTGAGAATTATCTGTATTGTCCATGAATTTTATGTTTGAAATAAAAATATCTTCTATTCATTCAGCCAAATCACATGATTACATGAATGCGATTTGGCTAGAATGCTAAATCCAATTAAGCACTCATGTATTGACCGCCATTGATATCTATATTTGATCCTGTAATAAATCCTGCTTCTTCACCGACTAAAAATGAAACTGCATTGGCAACCTCTTCGGGTTTACCCAGTCGTCCTACAGGAATACTGCTTGTGATCTTATCAAGGATGTCTTTTTTCAAGGTAGTTACCATGGATGTTTCTATATAACCAGGGGAAATGGTATTTACGGTGATTCCTTTATTTGCAACTTCCAGAGCCAAGCTTTTCGAGAATCCAAATAAAGCAGATTTTGTTGCCGCATAATTGCACTGACCTAATTGTCCTTTTCGACCATTAATTGATGAAATGCACACAATACGTCCATAGTTTTTCTCAATCATGAAGGGCAGAACGTTACGTGTAATATTGAAAGTGCTAGTTAAATTAGCATCAATTATTTGTTGCCAATGGTGAGGTTCCATTTTTTTTAAGCTAACATCGCATGTGGCTCCTGCGTTATTTATCAGGATGTCAATGCGACCAAAGCGCTCCATAATTGAATTAGTGAGTGTTTCACAATCAGAAAAATTGATGAGATTTGCAAAAAGAATTTCAATATCATAACCTGCTTTTTTTTGTGAAGTTTGCCATTGCAATACTTCGTCATGTTTACCATTTTTAAAGTAACATGCAACAACTTTATAATTCGTTGCGAGACGACGACAAATTGCGGTACCTATTCCTCCTGTACCTCCTGTAACAACTGCTATTTTTCTATCCATTAATAGAATCTCCCGAGTGAAATTGGATATTGGCTTTCTTTATGCTAGATTAAGCGTTCGATATTATTCAAAATTTTATTGTAATATGACTAGTTAGTTTTTACCTTGGAAGGCGTTGTGGTAAACCCTAATAAACTAAAAATTCACGAAAATGGATGGAAAAGCTGTTAAAGTTGTTGAAAAATTCTTTTGTAATGAAGGAATTGCTTTAATTAAGAAAAATTAACCGTTTATATTGGGGACAGCAATAAATGCTGTCTAATTATTTTAGTATTATTTTACCAAGGGAATCGATATGGGTTTTGCTAATGCAGCTGTTTTTGTGGTGGATGATGATCCTGAAATTTGCCGGTCATTTCGTTGGCTATTTGAATCAGTGAATATCCCGGTAAAAACTTATGAAAATGCTAAAGCTTTTCTTGATAGTTATGATGGTACTCAAAAAGGATGTTTAATTATCGATGTGCGTATGCCAATTATGAGTGGGCTCGAGTTACTGGAACATATTAATTCTTTAAGAAATCAATTATCAGTGATCATGATTACTGGATACGGTGATATTCCAATGGCTGTGCGAGCTATGAAAGCAGGAGCTACTGATTTCATTCTTAAGCCGGTAAATCACCAACATTTGCTGGAAATTACTCAAAAATGTCTTAAGAAAATTCACACTAATTCTATCCAATCCCAATCTAATTTCTATGAGCGCCTGGATCGCTTAACTAAACGTGAACGACAGGTTATGGATTTAGTCATCGAAGGAAAATTAAACAAACAAATAGCTCATGAACTTGATATATCTATTTCCACGGTAGAAGTCCACCGTGCAAATGTTATGCGAAAAATGGAGACTAAGACTTTAGCAGAACTCATAAAAATAAATCTACTTCAAGCTTTTTCTAATGAGGAACTTAATTCTTTAGTGAGTCTTGATGGCTAGATACATTTTCGAGTTAAATTATCTGGTAAAACAAGACATTAATACCAAAAAAACTCTTATAGCTCAACAAATTGAGATTTATAAATAACCACAATGATAAAATAGTTTTTTATATGGATAAAAAGTGATATGATTTTGAGCTTTTACATATAGGGGAATGAATCATGTCAAAATTTCCACATAAAACTTCTGGTGAATTGCGTCAATACTTTAATCAACAAAGTTTGGAGAAATTACTCGAAATTAACCGTTCTTACGGACCCCATTTTGAATCGCTGGATGCTCAAGTTGATGGGTACAAAAATACTTTAAAAGAGGCGAACCGGCGTTTGGTTTATTTTACGGAAAGACATGCGGCTCATTTGCAGACTTATGAAGAAGCTGAAATCCGCGAAGCATCATATCAATCAACTCGCAAAGCAATGCTCTCTGAAACGGATCAAACCGACCGACTCCTGGGATTAAAAGCATTGGGTGTTTCTCCTATGGAATTATATGAATATGAGGAAAGATGTTTAAGGGGGGAAATATCAAAAGCATCTGATGAAATTCAACGGATGAATACCTGTATTGCGAATGTAGAGCAAAAGAAAAACGGTGCTGTTTCTGAATTAAGAATTTTAAATAGTGTTATTAATGCAAAGAGAGAACTCATACCTGAAGTTGCCTCGAATCGATTGGGAATGTAATACTATGGCCCGTCTTTAATGTATAAATAAAAAAAGATTTAAGGTATTCGGTAATTTATCAATTTATCGAATACTTTGCCCCCAGGTTTTTAGTCTGATTAAGTAAGTGCTCAATGGCGTCAACTTAAAATATTCTGGGAAAGGGGGCTACTCTAAAATGTCCTCAGTATAAATAAAATTGTTTCTTGCTTTATTCATAAGTATCTTAAATTGTAGTAGGTGTTTCTCTGTGGTTGTTGTGGAGTGTAAAACAAATTCAGAAACACATAATGCAAATATGAGCCTGCGTATATCCCGAATTGTTTCCTGAAAAATATCAACTCTTTCTTTTGTTTCAGAGTTGATTTTAACTTCCAGTTTTAAATTTTCAGAACTAATTTCAATGGGGGCGCAATTTTTGATTACTTGACTTCGTAGTTTTTCAACAAAAATAAAGGTATTAATTTTTTCTGTTCGACACTTAATTATTTCCTTAACGATTTTGTTAAAAAAATTATAAACCATCATCTGGTGAAATAAATAAAGCTTTTGCGAATAACGATAGGCTTGAAATAAAAAATAATCACCTACTAGAACAATAAAAATACCAAGCAAAGTGCAGATACCGCGATTCAATACCATCTCAAATGGGCCTGCAGGTGAATTCACATCAGTGGTTTGCGCCAATAGCAAAAAAACAACAATAGTAATAAAAAATACACTAATATCGTAGCGGCGTGTATTTAATGCTGTAACAGATAATCCAATGATACCTATGATAAAGACTACAGGGACTAATCGATAATTCAATTGCAGGAGATAAATTAAAGGAATTAAAATTAACAAAGCAGCAAAAGTTCCCCCGATACGATGAATAGCTCGCCTGACAATCAGCCCTGGCTCGATTCCCGCGCTGATCACAATGACTGTGAGTAAAATCCACCATTTATGAGGTATTGTCGTAAATAAATAAATCAACATAGCAACCATAAACATAATTGCCAGGTGAGTAAACCGCGCGTAATCAAGTTTCTTTTTCAGTTGTGTCGCAGAAAGCATAACTTATTCCAACGGATGAATGCTTCTTGTAAGCAGTGCGCAATGTAATGCTGTAATTTTGTTTCTGGTTCTATAGGCATTGTGGGCATGCCGCATGGTGTATAAGTTTTCATATTGAGCCTAAGCCAATGGAGATTGTTTTTTATCCCGTACCAAAATACCTCATTCTTTTTTTCATAATATAAATTATCCAATGCGTGTTGGATATTTCGTATGTTTACTGACATACGGCATGCTTGCATTATGTATTTTTTAGGGAGCATTCGTCGATAGTTTCGCACCATTCCCAAATGGAGAATTTCCTCTCCTATAGGACTTTTATGGTTCTGATTTATAGCTGCATCAATATCTTCCTCAAGGTATTGAATAAATTTTTGCAGGGCCCTGTTCCATATGATCAAATAGACATTAGGGAAACATTTCAAACTCATGAATACAAAGATCATCGCCAAAGTAGTCGATGAAATAAAACCGTAGGCGACTTCAAGGTTAGCAGGAGGCTCAGTGCTCAGAACAACTGCGCCAGTTGCTATAAGCATCATCGTTAGATTTTTTAGTGCATAGAAATATTTTAATACACAAAAATAAGTTACTGCAAAGGCAAACACTGAAAAAAAGAAAAAGATTCCATGAAATGGGTAGACAAGATAAAAGGATACGCTGATGATAATAATTGCAGTGCCAATAAAAAACAGCAACCGCTCTTTTTCTTTAAAAGTGGTTAGCACCGGAGCTTCGTACATGCCTACCAAAAGAAAAGGTGAAAAAAATGTAAGAAAACTGACAGGCCGAAACAACCAGTAAACATATACTTCTACAGTCGCAACGAAAAGACACTTATAAAGGGTAATTCGTTGTAATGCGTAGGGATCAACCTCATCAAGCCATTGCTTAAACTTTGATATAGACATAAGCACTTGTCCCAAGGCGTAGCGGGTAATGAGGATCTGGATCAGTGATTCGAATGATCACAGGAAGTCTTTGTGGCAATAAGACCCATTGATTTTCATTAATGACATTTTGTAGCTGAGTACGGTTGTCCACTAATTGTCGATTAGCTGACCAAAAATCTGAATCAATTACCCCATGAAACATTTTTCTTCCCAGATACATTCTGGGGAATATCAATACTTTTGCGCCTTTACGCACATGACCCAAATCTGTTTCATTAAAGTTTGCCTGAATGTAAATATTATCCGTATCCACTAAAGAAAAAAGAGGTTGATTAATATTTACTGGTGTTCCGATACTAAAAAATAAATTTTGGATAATTCCATTATTTTGTGCGTATACTTCTGTTTGCTCCAAATTAACTTTGGCATTTTTCAATCGTGCATGAAGGGATTTAATTTCATTTTCTTGCGCTTTGATTTGATGTTGAACAATTTCCAACTGTTTTAAAGCGGCATCCCATCTATATTTAGCTGCTTTTGTTTCTTGTTGGGAGTTTTGTAAGGTAATAAGAGAGACCGATTTTAATGCATAGCCCTTAGTATATTTTTGATCATCCTGTTTGAGTTTGATGTAATTCTTTTGCTCGTTTTCACTGAGTTTGAGATCCCGTTCATAAGTGCTTTTTAATGCAGCTAATTGTGCCTCGGCACCTGCCAAATCTGCACTAAGTTGTTCTACGGCATATATATAGGGTTTTTGAAAGACGGTGAAAAGCTTTTGGCCTTTTTTGACAACATCCCCATTTTTTACATAAAGATTTGTAATGTACCCATTTGCAAGGGCTGCGACGGGGCGTACGTTATTGACGACAAATGCATTATCTGTGAAAGGAAATAAATAAGAAAAAATATAAATAAGTGTCGTTAAAATACCAATCAAAATGATGATATTGGCTAAAGTGAACCAGCGTTTTAGTCGTACAAATCCCTGTTTAACGTGTAGACGATATCTGCGTAAAAGTATCATAAATGTAAGTTACCATTAAAAATCCATACCCAATATCTGGTTACGCTGTCTTGCATCCAGGTTATATTCATCCCCAAGAGTTCTATTGAGTATATGCATATCCACCCGCCAAATCTTGATATAAAATAACTAATGACATGGCGAGTTCCAGTTTGGCCTGATTTGTTGAGAGCGCCAAGTTATCCAAATAGATTTTGCTTTGTAATAATTCTTTATAAGAAATTAATCCCGTTTTTAATAATCCTTGTTGTAGTTTGTATTTATGGCCATAATCCTTTGCAGCTCGTAAATAAGCCATAAATTTTTCATTCATGCGTCTGTTGGCAGAAAAGTCACTATCGACTTCTTTTAAAATCCGTCTGACGGTTTTATTGAATTCAGCAGCTTTTGCATTATAGGCACCTTTACTTGCTGCAATGTTTCCTAGGGTACTGAGCGAAAGTGTCCAATTGACGTATGCATCCGTTGTGTCAGCAAAATTACTGTGCGGCAAATCTACTTCACCCAGAAAATCATCTAACTGAATTCCTGGAAAAAAATCACTATAGGCCACTGTAATACCAGCTCGAGAGGCTTTTAATGCATAGAATGCCATTTTCAAATCAGGACGATTATTTAATACGGTAGCGGGTAAGCTGCCTGGTTTAAAATGGGAAAAATCTATTTTGGCGAAATTATTTTTATTGTTTACCCTGCCTGGATTTGCATTAATCAAATACCGAAGTGCATTTTCACTGAGGACAATATTATGCAAAATAGGTTTAATTTGTGCTGCAATCAGCCGCTCATCGGTTTGCAATTGGGCTAGAGTAATTTCATTTTCTAAACCAATCTTAATTTCTCCTCGACTCAATTTAATTAATGATTTCAAGTCACTATCCAATTGTTGCAATAATCTCAATTGTTCTAATTGAGCAATTAAAGTGAAGTAAGCTGATGCGATCTGGCCAATTAATGCCAGGCGCACGCCCTCAATAGCAGTACGATAAAATTGAACATTGTATGTGGCTTGTTTCTGTTGCGCATAAAGTTTCATAATGTTCACGAAATAATAGGGCCATACCCCATAAAAAACACCAGGTGCTCCAAGGGCGGGATTGGTGGAGTAGCCAGCAAGTACTTGTACGAAGGGCAGCCAACTGAGTTTGACTTGCAGCAATTCGCCTTGTGCTTGTTGTAAGTTTCCTATGGCAATATGAATGTCCATGTTGTTATGCAAGCCAGCTTCAATCAATTGATCCAATTCTACATCATGAAATTGTTGCCACCAAGCAACATAAGGTAAATCAGCTATGGGCTTGTAATCCTTTGTACTGGAAGGAAATTTAGATGGCAAAACGATTTGCTGTTCAACACGTCTATTGCAGCTTGACAATCCTACTACCAATAATATCAAGAACAGTATTTTCTTTAACATGAATCGATCATCGTTTATAGTTTGGTAGTGTATTGTTAAAGGTTATTCATTATATTCCTTGAAATGATTAGGGTTAGTCAATAATTGCTAATGATGAATTATTTAATGAAGCGTTTTTATTCATTCCAAGTCGGATCACTTAAATGCTCAAAAAATTGAGCAACATCGCCTGCTGCATGAATTCCTTCTTTTTCAATAGTTCCGCAGTAAGTATTACCGCAAATTGTATGCTATGGGAATATGAAGAAAGCGAATTCTAAGAAAATAGTAGTTAAGAAGAGTTGTTGTTAGAGAAGATAAGATGCTGTCTTTATTAGTACTTTCAAAATAAAAACCAGAGCACATTTACAGACAGCATCTATAATATTTTAGGCATGTAAAGTAAGGCTTAAAAACAATCCTTGGAATGAGAAGTTATTTGTTTCATTACCCGCAATACGTTGAGGTCCTAAATTTACCCCATCAGGACTAAAAGTTACCCCGGTAAATCCTCTAAGTGTATCCATAGAACTCAGATATTCATTGATTTGATATCCAACGGCCGCAGTCCATGTTGCTGTATGAGTCAATGCGTGAGTATAGTCCAAACCAATCTTACCAGTGATGTTATTAACAACCCGGTTGCGCTTGGGCCATTTAAAGCTGAAGTTAGATCCTAAAAAAACCTCCGAGAAGGATTGCATGGAACCTGCCATAAGCGCGTAATCAAAATAACCAAGCAAACCAAAGCCATAACCCAAGTCGTAATGGCCATCCAGGCTGATTAATGGGCCAGCACCGCTAAATTTGCTGGTAACATGTCCTGGTGCTGCAAAAGACAGGTCATGTTTTATTTGTGCGTAGCGCACCCCAAGAGAAGGGCGTATTTTAAACACACCTGATGTATCACCGTATTTTCTTCCTGCTCTTACATCTGCTTGATCTACTCTATAAGTTAAAAAAGCATCACTGACTAATCCAGGCATAGAATCTATAGGAATGAACGCATCAGGGAATAAAATACTTCCAAATAAAATAGAGCCATTGGCAAAACTATTCACAGCGTGGGTTTTGTTTTTTAAATAAAGATAATTGACTTCAATATTATTGGCGGACATTGGTATATCATAACCAACAGCCACACTTCCTGCCCATTGGTAATCAGGATCAAAAGGTTTGCTTTCAGCTTGGGTACCTCCAGGAACAGTGAATAGCCAACTGTCAGTGACTAGTCCGAGCCCTGTTTCACTTGGTTGGACGTAATAGCCTGTACCACTTACATAGAGTCCCCCAGGGTTGTTAAATGCGCATAATACATTAGTACAAACAGGTCCATCTTTATCAATGTATTTGGGAAGCGGAGCCGATGAGGCGGCATTTGCAGCACAAAAACTCGCTAAAACGAATGGCAAAAACTTCAATGTCATAAATTTGCTCCTTGTTTAATCGATGCAATACATTACTTTTTTTACCCGTTCAATTCAATGAGGTTTGCCTAAAAATCAGAAAATGAGAATTTGGTTCGCCTAAGAGAGGCAAATAATTAATCGAGATGATCTAATGGAAGTGTAGTTGTTTCACAAATAGTTCTTAAGATAAAACTTGATTGCACACTCGTTACTCCATTGATACGCGTCAGCTTATCTAATAAAAAAGATTGATATGCATTTAGGTCTGGTACAATTACTTTTAATACATAATCTGCAGATTGGCCTGTGATTAAATAACATTGAACGACTTCAGGAAGAAAGCGTACAGCCTCTTCAAACTGGTTCATGACAGCGGGTTGGTGACTATTTAATCCAACTAAAACAATCACGGATAATTTTAAACCTATTTTTTCAGGTTCAAGAAGTGCAACCATTCTCTTTATATATCCATTATCTTCTAATAATTTAACACGGCGAAGACATGGAGAAGGTGATAAAGCTACCATGTCTGCGAGCTCTTGATTGTTGATTTGGCAATTTGATTGGAGTATATCAAGTATCTTTTTGTCAGTACGATCCATAGTGTTTAAAAATAACATGAATTTTTTATATTTTAGCATTTAAATCTAAAAAATCATTAAAAAATGAAATTTTAATTCAAATTAATCCAATTAAAGCCTATATTTGCAATAAAATTTCAAAAAAAATGAATTAAAATAGGTGTTATGCATAGGTTATAGCCATTGTGCGTATATTAGCTGCTTGTTTTTTTGAGGATTTTTATGTCTACATCACGAGTTGTTGCCTGGTTTGTATGGATTATTGCGTCAATATTTTATGCATACCAATATGTTCTTAGAGTGATGCCCAATATTATGATGAATGATATTACGTCGCAATTTCACATCGATGCAACGGTTTTTGGGCAGTTTTCGGGTGTTTATTATCTTGGTTACTCTTTAATGCATTTGCCAATTGGGATTATGTTGGATCGTTTTGGGCCAAGAAAAGTAATGACGGTTTGTATTTTGCTTCCTGTTGTTGGACTGCTGCCGCTTATTTTTGCTGAGCATTGGATTTATCCTCTTGTAGGAAGAGCATTAATTGGTATTGGATCTTCAGCTGCCATTTTGGGAACATTTAAAATCATACGTATGGCTTTTAAAGAGCAGCATTTTTCCAGAATGCTCAGTTTTTCGGTGATGATAGGGCTTATTGGTGCTGTCTATGGTGGTGGACCTGTGAGTTATATGTGTCAGGCAGTGGGTTATAAAATGGTAATTGAAGTATTTATTGCTATTGGTCTTATCCTGGCTTGCATCACTTATTTTATCGTGCCCGATGAAAAACCTACTTATCACACATCAGTTCTTTCCAATATTAAAACGGTTTTTACCAATAAAAAAGTAATCTTGATTTGCTGTTTTTCTGGATTGATGCTCGGACCTCTTGAAGGTTTTTCTGATGTATGGGGATCTGGCTTTTTAAAACAAGTTTATGGTTTGAATACATCAACAGCAAATTACTTGCCTTCAATGATCTTTATAGGAATGTGTTTTGGCTCGCCGATTTTAAGTTTAATCGCGGAAAAAACAGGATATTACCTGGGAACAATCATTGCTGCTGGGATAAGCATGTGCGTGGTCTTCACCGCACTTGTCACGGGTATGTTAACAGTGCCCAGCATTACTGTATCTTTTATATTGGTTGGAATGTGTTGCTCTTATCAAATTTTGGCGATTTATACAGTTTCCACTTATGTACCCGAGCATCTTGCTGGGCTGACGACTGCGATTGCTAACATGATAATCATGATTTTTGGCTATGCTTTCCATACAGTGATTGGTTTTGTAGTCAATGCAAATGGTGGCATTCGTGAAGCAAATGCTTTTGTTTATGGGATAGGAGTTATCCCAGTCACGCTGGCAATAGGAGTTATAGGTTTCCTCTTCGTTGCCTATCGAGATAAATACACTGTATCAAAGCTCCACCCAGTCGGCTCACCAAGTTAAAACAGATCCCGTGGCAAGGTATCGTCAGTTTTCGATAAGAAACCCTCCACAAATTTTTTTGCCTACGTACTGCGCTTTATGCCTGTACGATCCCCACAAAATTCAAAGAAAGACTGTAGTGGGGGTCTGTGTTGTGGCATTTAGCTCAGAGAGTAGAGGTAATAAATTTTGAAACTGTTTTACTTTGAGAGAGATTCCTTTTTTGAGAGCTTCGCGCCCTAAATAGACCAGGGATAAAATGTTGGTGAATTTTGAAGAGTGAGCCTGAAAGGAAGATGCATATCCTTTACGCTTGGTAAAAATGCCAGCAAGCCAACAAGCAAAAGTAGAGATAGCAGCAATAAGCAGTAATATGCTCATTCTTTGAGGAGAACGAGAAAGACTTTCTTTCAATCCAAACCCATAACGAGTACATTTTGTATCACGAAAATTTTCTTCTATTTGCATGCGTTGCCGATAAATATTCACAGCGTATTCAGCGGTGTTTGTTGAGGTCAATGAAGTGACCAATAACCAAGGCTCACGATGAGCTCTAGCATATCGTTTACTCATTGCATCACGCCTACCTTTCTTGTATTCACTCTATGACGACCTTTAGAGAGGCCTTTATAGAGTATAAAGTGAGCAGGGATTTGTTCTTTCTCTGTAAGAAGGCCCTGCCCCAAGTAGTTAGGTTTGGCTGTGGCTTGTTCATAATAGATATGACTTAATTGCCAAGTTGCTGTAGCCTCTAAATATATCGCATTCTTATGGCGTAATCGGCCTAAAAAATCCCAATCAAGCGCTCGAACATAGGAAAACCAAGGCGCTCTAAATCCCGCATCGGTAACAATAATAGGTTGTACAGAGCTCGGTAAAATAGCTTTTAGATTATTTAAAAATTCTTTATGAGTTTGATGGTTATTTTGTTTTTTCTGTGGATGACATTCTTCGTAAATCACAATCGAGCGTCCTTGCATCGACAAGGAGGCTCTCAATAAATAGAGTTTAGTCTGCGAACATATACAGCTCCAATCAACATGAATCCAGGGGCGTCTTTGTGCTGCTAGTAGATAATGACTCATTGTCCTATAAAATTCAATCGCTTCTTTTTGTAATCGCGTATTCCCTAATAAGCGGTCTATCCTTTTTATATTGCTGCGAGTCTTAACTTTAGTATGAGGCAAATGACGGCCAAGCGATGTCAGCGTTAATTTATTTACCTTAATTAACGTCGATGAAGCCATGATTAAATTGTGTAAGCGTGATTTATGAATAAAAGGTAATTCTTTTGCTAATGTTTTGTGTAATAATTGCATCAGGTGCATGACGTCGATCTCTTATTGTTGTGGAACTCTATTGGATCATAATCCGTCATGCACTTTCAATACCATTATTCCTATATTTCAATGCCTTAAACCAAATTTTTTTGTCTATCTCTCAGGCTTTATGCGCGGTACGTAGAGAAATTTAAATAAAAAACCGACGATACCTCAGTCAAAATAACTTAACTTGCATACAAATATGCATTAAAAATCAATCATATCTAAAACAATTTTAGGAGCAGAGTTAGGGTTGGAAAATTTATCGATATCAGCTACTATTTAATGGTAGTTGACATGTTATGACGGTTTAATAGTTCTCTTTATAATTCATTTTAAAACGGGCCGTTAGCTCAGCTGGTAGAGCAGGAGACTCTTAATCTCTTGGTCATAGGTTCGATCCCTATACGGTCTATCAATAAAATCAATGGGTTAAAGGTTTTCATAAATATAAATAGTTTTGGGTACTTTAGTGGGTTCTTTTGAAAATTATTTTACTGAATATTTTTTATTAAATAGCCTTTTGCAGATTAATCCATGAGCTATGGGTCCTGATTCGTAATACACCTACCTTTTAGCCTTTCTACTCTTTCCGAGAAGAGTTATTTTTTAAGCACAAAGTTTAACCAAGCATCGAGACAAAATAAAAAGTAAAAATAGTGCGAGTCAAGACTGTTTTTTTATTTTTTATTTGTATAACATATCCATGTCTAAATTCTTTTTCCATCTCTTATCTGTGGATATCTTTTTTACCAAATAATATATGACTAATTAGCAATATATTAAGAACCCTTACCATATCTGATTTATATCATTTTTAAATCTCCGCAATTTCATTTAAGTTATTCACATTTTCTGTGGATAAGTCTGTTTATAGTCTGTCAAACTCCTTGTAGAATTTAGGAGTTAATCAGATGATTCATCATTTACCAAGGTGTTTTTCATATTATAGGGTCTCTACTTTACTGAATAAGGGCTGACTTTGGCCATCCATTGGCGATGGAGTCATTATCTAAATAAAAAACGTAAAAAAATTTTTCTTAATATTCTCGAAGACTTAATGTTGATTTCAGCTCATGGTGCCTTGATATGGGATTTACAGCTTATTTTTCCCCATTTATGATATTTGTACGTAAATCAAAAAAAGAGTTATTATGTCTCCACGTGGCGGAAAAAGAGCAGGGGCAGGACGCCCTAGGGGTGAGCCGACTAAAGCAGTTCGTCTTCCGGTAGCCACACTTGTCGAATTAGAGCAATTAAAGAATCGCACGGTGCAATTGCCAGTTTTCGCAAGTAAAGTTCAAGCAGGATTCCCATCGCCTGCGGACGATTACATTGAAGGATATCTCGATTTAAATACCAAATTCATTAAACATCCATCCGCCACGTTTGTAGTACAAGCCACGGGCGATTCTATGGTGGATGCGGGTATTTTTTCAGGAGATTGGTTGCTTGTGGATAGGAGTATCGAGCCTTCTGATGGACGTATTGTGATTGCGGCAATCAATGGCGAACTGACGGTAAAGCGTCTTGCAAGAAAAGGGGGAAGAGTACAATTACTTCCTGCCAATCCCCAATTTAAACCCATCGATATGACACAAGATTGTGAGATGGTGATTTGGGGTGTGGTGACTTTAGTCCTGCATGAGCTTACCTAGTATGTTCGCTCTTGTTGATTGCAATAATTTTTACGCCAGCTGTGAGCGCTTGTTTCGTCCTGACTTAAAGGATGTTCCTATTGTGGTGTTATCCAATAATGATGGATGTTGTATTGCACGCTCCAGCGAAGCTAAAGCATTAGGTATTGCGATGGGAGCGCCTTACTTTAAGATTAAAGGTTTGTGCGAGCGGTATGGGGTACATGTTTTTTCTTCAAACTACACGTTATACGGCAACATCAGCCAGCGGGTGATGTGCACCATTGAAGAAATTTGGCCGCACGTAGAAACTTACTCCATTGATGAAGCGTTTCTTGATTTAAGGAGTTTATCTTCTTCTCCTGATTTATTTTGTCAGGAATTGCAGAAGAAGATTCTAAGACATACGGGAATACCTACTTCGATTGGCATTGGGCCTACGAAAACGCTGGCTAAAGTAGCAAATTATTTGTGTAAAAAAATTTATAGCACGCCAATATTGAATATCACGTCGAATCGTGAGCGGTTATTAAAGCAGATTTCTGTCTTCATTTGCCTACTCTGGAAGAGTTGAAAGCAGAAGTAAAAAGAGAATATCAAGAAGCAAAATGGCAGTTAGAAAAGGATAAAATCAAAACAGATAAAAGCTAAAGGCTTATTATTAATTTAATCTAGCTCTAATAAGACCTGGGGCTAAAGATCGTCGGTTTTGCCGACATTTCAGGACTATTTTTTACTGACAGATTCAGTACTGGCGCGGGTTATAGGTATCAATTTAGAGCAAAAAAATTTGCCTTTGGAGGTGAAAATATCCATGTAATCGAAACTTGTTAACAATATGATAATTAATATAAAATTTAAATAGAAAGGTTTTTGGTATGTTAAAATTTCATCGTTATTTTTAATTTGTAATGATAACATTATGTAATTGATTATATGGAAAAAAATTTAAAATTACCATCAAAAAAGCTTTAAAATGGCGGCAAAACCGACTATCTTTAGTCCTAGGCCTAATTGTATAGCTGATCTCTACCATCCAGTATGATGTAGCCATAATTCAGAAATAATTTGCCGAGTTTCATTATCTAAAATTGACAGGGCTTGCACAAAGTTAGATGTTTGCACTTTCTCAAGAAGTTTTTGGCCATCTTCTCAATTAAAAAAAGAGTACATCATAGCTAATAGTACTTGTTTCCCATGACTGTAACCGCCTATGGCACGCTGAATAAAGGCATAGTCAGGCTCCAATTGCCATTAGTTGAAAACTTTAAAGACTAGTTTCCCTCCACTGATAATAAGAGAGTTGTAATGGATCATTTATAATTTTTTCTTTTTCACTTCGAGAAAGCTTTTTAATATAACGCTCTATTCTCATTGCCTCCGCTCTTCCGCTATTAATTTGCCAAGATTGAGCAATCTTAACGGGTTTAAAACTCCGTGTGTATTTACTCTTAGCTGTTCCATCAATATGAGCCTGGTAGCGTTATTACAAGGAGTAGCATTATGGAAAATTATGCAAATAATAAAACCCAGTCTCACAAAATGAAAATAGTGATTAAGGAGTTGACTCTAATCCAAAAGTTAGAAATCAACACGAAGGTAAAACTCAGACTCCAGATGATATTGAAAATAATAAATCAGACCTTGGTGGTGTATTTGATAAAGATCATAATCAGGGACAAGGCGGTGCTTCGCCTGGTACAAGTACTGCATATGAGCTAGAAGAAAGAGATTCTGACACGCTTGTAGATGATGACGATGAAGAAAATTTAGAAAAATCCTAGTAGCTTATAATATGAACTTAGCAAAAGCAGCAATCTACTTTCGTGAAAGATGAAATCTATTATCTTAACCCTATCATGAAGAAGGAAGGGGATATAATAATGGGCCATTTTATCAGTCAGATTGTATCAATGAAACTTGATAAATTCATCTACAAAGCCTGCTTTCGTATTCCAGTACCTGTATTGCTGTCACATTTCCCATATAGACAATGGATTATTCTATTTTCGGGTATAAAAGTCTTTGTAAATTGGACGGAAAGATAGGGCTTATAAGAAGTATCATTTGCTAAATAGCTCTTAAAGAAAGCGGTTCCATAGAAAGATAGCATTTGCGATAACTCATCTTCATTTAAATATCTAGGCCATTTTCCTGCAGGCAATTTAAAATTAAATGGATAGTCGGGGATTCCATAGTAAAACGCAATATTTTCTTGCCAACGTTGTGACGTGGCGGTCCAGCCCTCGTTTAGGGTGGTGGCCATCTGCATTAAAGTATAATAATCGGGGGGATAGAATGAAGATTGACAATATAAGAGTGGGTCACTGGGAGCAAATGAGTTATCGAGAATACTTGAAAGAAACAGGCTTTCTGCCATCAGATAAGTCAACGGAGAATTAAGCTTGAGCATCAGTGCTCTGAGCATTGCACATTGTGCCGTATCAAATTGATGGATGCTATTTTTTAAAGTGACTTTCGTTTTGGATGGAATTTGTGGGGACAGTTCAGTAAATACATTCCCAGGGTACGGTGATGTACTTGCAGAGATATTTAAATAAGGGATCTGAATGCTGGCCAAATTGCTGGGAGAACTCTCAGGGGCTTCGATCACTCCATCAGCACAAATTTCATAAGGAAAAATGGCTTTGAACAAAGGGTTAGGAGGGATATTTAAACTGTTTGAGCCACCAGCTAAAATCAATACACTGCAAGCGCCTACTGAGAACCCCATAGCCCCAAAACGATTGATATCGACATGTCCTTGGAATGAGGGAATACTTGCATCACTGATATTTTTGGCAATTAATTGCTCTGCTACAAAATTTATGTCTTCTACCTGGCCAGGAAGAACAGCGCTATTGAAGTTTGGGCTATACGCGTAATCGATTGCCACCAAATTTGGTTGTAATGTATTAAAATTATAAGTAATGTTTGCGGTAGCATGATTAGGTGCTGCCACAATAAAGCCATTTTGTGCTAATCGTTCTGCCACCTTGTATACTTCCACGGCTTCAGTTGAGCCACCGTGCGAATAAATAATTACGGGGAAAGTCCCATTACTTAAGGGTACATTTTCTAAAGCACGTGAGCTCCATGTTGCATTATACGCAAATGGACAGACAATTAGGGGATCGGTCGCGGTAAACATGGTTTTGGCGATGGGACCCATTTGCGGGTAGTTGGTGTCGCATTGAGACTCTTCACTCAAATAGGGAACAAAAGTTTGCGATAAATCGCTGGTAATGTCAGGTTCAACGGTATGATTCCAGATATATGAAGTTGGCTGCCCACTACTTCCTTTAGGGATAGGGTACCAAATTTCAACCCAAAAACGATGGCCTCTAGATTCGTATTCCGTGCGAATATCAGGGTTGTTGTAGGTATCAAATACAGCATCAGGGATTAAGATATAAGGATCTCTTGAATGATCAGCCATTAAAATGGACGTATGACCCACATCATAATTTCCTTCCAATACCGGTGGTAAAGAGGCATACGCGAAGGGCATCTTAATCAATAGAAGAAGAGAGATAATCTTCGGTGAAAAAAACTTAATTTTCTTATCAATCATAGTATCCTGCTACACGTAAAAGTTAACCTGGGGGTGATGTAATTACAATAGTGCCTTCAATACCTGCAGCTCCTCCTTGACCCGAAGTGACGTTGGAGACAAAGTTATCAGACTCTATAATGTCGCTGCCAAAATAATAGTATCCATAAATTCCATAGGCATCTCCTCCCACTCCGAATATTGGATCACTGTTTCCACCTTGAATATTTGTTACCTGACTGTTTGAAATACTTACTTCGGAGCCTTGATTTAGAGAGTAAATACCCATTGCACTTCCTCCAATTCCTTCTCCAGTTCCTCCTCGGACTTGTGCTACGGTGTTGCGATCAATTAATAGATTACCGCTGCGATTATCCGTGCTGATTCCTATAGCAGTACCGCCAATATTACTGCCATTTCCTGCATAAATTTCGGAAACTCTATTGTCGATAAGAGAAATAACTCCACCTACACCGGTATAATCACTATCATTAACTGCGTAAATCCCTTGCGCATCACCTCCCCAGGCATTATTTCCAGCAGTAACACGGCTAACTTGATTGTTCGCAATAATGCTGTTTCCATAAATTTGGAAGAGATTAATCCCTTGAGCGGTACCGCCAATAGAACCACCGAAGCCAGCGGTGATATTATCAATTAGATTCCCGCTAACTCGGGCTGTGCCTCCATAATTTGCAATTGTCAATCCATTAACGACGTCCACATCCGAAGATGCGCCAGTGAAATGAAACACTTTATTATTATCAATCTGAATAATACCTTGTTGATTGATTGCATTGATTCCATAAATTGTGGTTCCTACTGAAGCATTATTGGTTTGGAAGTTACTGGCTGTATTATTGAGGATAAGTGTAGCGCCAAGATTATTATTTAAGGCACTTATCCCATAAATAGCTTGGTTCATTCCCCCAGGAGCGTTTGAGACGGAAAAATCAGTCATCACATTGTTTTGTAAATAAATGCCACCTACTCCATTATTTAAGCTATAAATACCATACAGTGCTTCATTGGGTGAGAGGGTGAGATGATTAATGAAATTATTTTCGGCCGTTATCACCCCATTGCCATTATTTTCAACATTTATTCCATAAGCTGCATTGATTACTCCAGAATTATTATTGTAAATATTTTGAATGCTAGTGTTTCGTATATCAATTTGCCCGGAAGCTGAGTTAGTTGCTCGTATCCCATAGGCAGCGTTTGTATTAATGAGCTCAGGATTTGTTCCGCCTTGAATATTTTCAATTAATGCGTTGTCAATATTTATATCTGTACCGTAGGCAGTAATGCCGTAGCCGGCATCTTCAGTGTTGCCGCGAAAATCACTTATTGAGACAGAATTAATATTGATGTTACTTACTGCTTGAGTCATTCGTCCCGCCACTACTCCTGCGGTCTGTTGGGTACCGGTGCCAGCTAAAGCAATATTGGCTATGGTGTTATTTCCTTGCAAGACTAAGCTGCCATTGAGTAATGGTTGAGCGCCAAATGGAGCAGGGGCAGCAAACTGATAGGTTCTGCCAAAGAAGGATTGCCCACCTAACACGAACAATTGATTATTATCTGGACTAATGTCATAGGTGCCCGTTTCAAGATATAAATTCGCACCAGGTGCCCATTTATTGATATTATTAATACTATTCTGGTTTAATTGAGTGCTAGAACACGGGTGCTCAAACGTGCAGCTGTCTGGGGTTATGTTAGAGCTACCAGAAGAGGCTCCATTAAAAAACCATATATTATTGAATTGCGTTTCTGATTTCTTTTCAATCCATGCGGTTTCACTAGGGATACTACTGCCCGTATTTAATGTTCCTAAATGCCTGGGAATTGCATCAGAAAAGTGATCCTCTAATCTGTTTTGATTGAGAGGCGATACTCCGCCAAATTGAATACTAACCCCGAGGAAAAAGGTATTATGCAGGTTGTTATCATAGCTGTCTGCTACATTTAATACCACTTGATTCATAATAGGGATGTCAACTCCTGCTTGCATTCCTTTGATTGCTTTCATTTGCTGAGGGCTATAGTAATAGCCTCCCACATAAGCTCTTGATTGTCGCAAATGAGAGAATTGTTTCCCAATACTCATATCACCACCAGCCCCAACGGCTTCGTAAAATAACTGCGTCGTTGTGATTTGCCTTCTACTTTGAAAGGAGGTAATTTGATTGCGTTCTGAGGAAAGAAGTTTTATTCTGTTGGTGACTGGTACATAGGCATTCACATGGAAATCTACCGATTTAGAGCGCCATTCAATGCCAGGATTAAGGGTAGTAAACGTCTTATTAAAAATTGTATTATTGACGTCAGTAAACAGATACGCGCCTACGATACTTTGAGTATTTAGATAACGGTACCCTAAGCCTGCCGAACCACTTTTACTCTCTTGCTGACCGATTTTGATGTCCAAATTCGTAAACAGTAAGGAGTTGTTTCGTTTATTTAGAGGAAGTAAATAATCGGCGAAGCCATTACCATTGGTACTATTTTGAAAGTAATTAAAACCGCCTGTTGTGGTAAGTCTTGAGGAGTTCTCGGTATTAGGAAAGAACATAAGGGATTGGGCAAAGGCGTTACTTTTATCTAACAATAAACAAATAGAGGCAATAACCATCCGTGATTTGTAATCAGCCATAAAATCCTTTCTGATATGAACATTCAAGGTTATCTTGTTTTCTTCAAACAATATCAAAAGCTTGGCTTCAAACACATCGAATGAAAACCAAAAGGAAACTATAGTTAAAATTTAATTGAAAATCAATCTAATTTATACTCCAACAATTTCTGCAATACCATTTCAAATGAACGCGTTCAATTTTTACTATAATTAATAATTCATAGAACAGCATTATGGAGATAAAGGGCATTGGAATTTGTTACGGAGCGAACACAGTGGAGGAGCACTTCGCTATGAAAATGACGCCATTTAAATGCAATAGGCTTTGTTGAGCGTATTGGGATAGTCCACTGGTTAATGTGATTCCTTTAAATTATAAACCAACTTATTTTTAGCAAGAAATAAGAATTCGAGCAGCACATTAAATGTATTTTTGTACTTAAACAAATTCTTTAAATTTTATAACTTTGTTTTGGAGAGTCTTAATTTTCGAATGGTCGCTCTACTTGTGGTTTATTTATAATTATTTATCTTAGATATATTTGTTTCTTTAGTTTGAAAAATAATAACATTTTTCATAAGGAGATTTGTAATTTATTAGTGGGTCTGATGGTTCTTAGTCTCAAGTATATCAACAGATAAAGAAGAATGGCTATGCTTAGTGAAAGTACATTAAATGAGTTATTGATAGTAATTCCTTTATACTTAATATCAGGATATTTAAAAAGGTTTTTATCATGAAGTTACCCTGTAAATTTTGTAAGAAAAGTATGGAGCCTATTGTAAAATTTGAGAATCGTCTCGTTACTCATAAGGTTCAAGTATTTTACTGTAGTATATGTGGTAAACAATTGTTTGTTACAGGCGGTATTTTTGAAAAACCTTTTTGGGAACGCCCATTTTATTTTTGGTGGTTAGGGCCTTTTAAGAATTTAATATATCTAGAACAATTAAAAACCGTTTATACTCGTTTTGGTAAGGCAAGCGCCATAGGTTTTGCACTTGGTATTATATTAATCTTAGCTTTTTCTTACTAGCGAGTACAGCATGGGAGAAATTTATTTTGATGACCAGGCAAAGTCGCAAATTCCACTGGCTTTGAAGAAAAATGCCCTCCAGACGTAGAAAAAGTTGAAAATGCTTTTTTTCTAAGCAGGGTTTCTTCCATATCTTTGCAAATTATTATTTCAATGGAAGCATTCTTAATAGTCATCTCAATATCAAGCAAAATTGAATAAAAAAAATTATATTTTAAATTCATACCTTCTTAATCAAAAAAGATTTTTAAAAAAATTTCCTTCCTCATTCATGGGTATTTTTACGTATAGATATTTTGCCTTTTTCATTGTAGGGTATGGAGGTTTTTCTTAAATTTTTTATTCGTTAGACATATTGAGAGTGTGGTTGTCCATAGAGGGAGCTGTGATGAAAAAAAAAGGGGTTAGGTGGCTGTTTTCGTCAATTTATTGCTAGCCTATTAATTTATAGCCAGTTTATTCAATTATCAGCTGCGGCGGTATTACCTAATTCTCCTCAGACTCCAATATCTTCTGCATCACAGCAAGGCAGACCTACACCTACCAGTACGCCGGTATCTGCCGGCCCATTTACTCCTTTAGTGAATTATGCGCAGACAGGGATATTAAATAACTTGTCATTGACAAATCAGCACCTGGGTTTCTCTGGTCCGTTGAATTGGGGTGTAACTTATAGCGATTTGACAGGTACTTATTACAATGCCCAATATGTGCTGCCATTAGGAAGTCGCCTGGCGCTGAGTGCTTTAGGTGAGTACGGCTCAGGCCAATATCGTCTCAATGGTACCCTGGGATATGGATTTTCACCTTTGGCGCAGATGAAATTCACAGCAGAACGCTTTGGGCAGCGCTTGCCATTCCAGTTTGATTCCGGAGATATTGAGTCAAGGGTGCATCAAGATGCTTATGGGGTTCGCTTCCAGCAGTTATTTAATTTACCTTTTTTGCAAGGATTTAATTTAGGCGGTTATTATGCCGATGCCAGCAGTAAGGAATTAAATCCGATTATTTTTACCTCCAATGGCGACAATTGCGGTGGTTTTGTGTCCGATTTGCAATGCATTAACTACCGTCATCTTGCCGGAGCGACCAGCACAGGTGCTGATGCTGGGATTGACGTATTGCTCACGCCTTCCACGTTAGTTAGTGGGAGTCTGTATTATGACCAGGTGCGTTATAACCCGATTTTTTCACCTGTTTCCGAGGAGGACCGAAATGGGTTAGGTGGTGGTATTAAGTTAAATCAATTGTTGGGCGAGCGTCTTAAGCTGACCGGAGAGGCAACGGTACGTGAAATTTATGACACCTATCAAGCAGGCTTTAGTTGGCTTCCCAACTTCCAGAAAATGAAGCTTGGGATAGAATTATCTCTTTTTGGGCAGCATGTGACCTCTCATAACACGACACCGGATAATAACAGCATTGGCTTACAAGTGAATTTCTTGGCAGATGGTAACAAGCGTTACGATGAGCGGCATCGATGGGGCAGTCAGCGTTTAAGTGATATTACCCAATGGGTAAGTACGCCAGCAGTGAAAATGAATCAAGTGTTCGTAATTGCTGAGCAAATCACCAAGCTCCTAGCACCTAGTATCATAGGCATTACTCCCAACAGCGGGCCATTAGCTGGTGGCAATACTGTAACCATTATGGGGAGTAACTTTGTGCAAGGACTGCTGGTGTTTTTTGGTGGACAACCAGCAACCAATATCCAGGTTCTTTCATCAAACAGTATTCACGTCACTGTCCCTACCGCTGTAATTCTATTGCGTGCACGCGCAACGGTTTCGGATAAGGTAGTGGATGTAGTGGTTCAAAACCCAGATGGACAGCAAACCTCCTTTCCTGAGGGGTACACCTATATCGGTGCCGCGTTAACGGCAACGAATCCAAGCGATGCCACCCAGAATGTAGGACAAACAGCGGCATTCAGTACGACTGCCAGTGGCGGCACGCTCCCTTATACCTACCAGTGGCAGGTGAGTACGGACAGTGGCAGTACTTGGACTGACATCAGTGGCGCGACAGCGACCAGTTACACGACCCCGACATTGGTTGCAGGGGACAATGGCAATCAATACCGCATGGTGGTAACGGATGCGGCCAGTGACACGGTGATTACCACTGCGGCGACATTGACAGTGATTTCCGTTGGTGATGCCTATGGTGGTGGGGTGATTTATCGGATTGATGGCAGTACAGCATACATTATCAGTCCTTCAGATGTTGCTACCGCAATTTGGGGGCCGTTTTCTAATGTAGCTACCAATGCGATTAACACATTTAATATTTCTACAGATAATACATATACTGTTTTAGCGGGTGCCAATTTCCCTGCAGCGGAAGCTTGCCGCAATTATACAGCAGGAAGTGGAGTCAATACCTGGTTCTTGCCGGCACAAAGTGAATGGGCGTTGATAGTTGCGGACATAACCACCATTAATAGCAAGTCAGGCGCGTCAGGTTTTACTCAATTTGCCACTGATAGCCAGTATTGGAGTTCTACGCAATTCAGCAATATCCCCAGCGTCGCGTATACGCGGCTCTTTACCGGACCTGATTCGAGCTACGAGAATGAGAACACTAAGACCAATCCTTGGCGGATACGGTGTGTTCGAGCTTTAACACTTTAACATTTAGCCTAGCACTCCCGAATTTGCCCCCTGAAGGAAAAAAGCATTAGTATGGCCTATTTCAGTTGTATCGTTTTGCTTAACCACGTCATTATTTAGATAGCGAACAAACTCGATAATTGATTTTGGCAAGTGATTGTCATCAAGAACTCTCTTTGTGACATCATAAGAACTCAGTTTTATTTTTTGTACTTTCATAAATACCTCAAGGAAGAACGCGGATATACGTTTAATTTCTATCTATGAGTTGAGTTATGATCTATAAGCATTTGAACTATTTACAGCGGTGTAAAATCCAAGCTTTATGGAGATCTGTTTATACGCAGCAACAGATAGATGATGAAATTTGTGTTAATAAATCAACCATTAGTAGAGCACCTAATAGAAATATGACCTTTGTTCGTACTCGCTTATGGTATTGGGCTTACAAAGCTGACTACACCCAATTTAACTCTGATAATCGTAAGAAATGTAAAAATAAGTATGTAAAATTTACTGAAGAAATTAAGGTATTTGTTAGGGAAAAATTAAAGACAATTGGAGTCCCGATCATATATGTGGATATGCAAAAAAGAATACTATTTAGGATAGAAGCCAGGGTGGTGATTTATATAAGTATCGTAAACGCTATGGGAGTCCTAGTAGAAGTGGTTCTGTCAAAAATAGAAGATTTATTGATAAAGGGCCAGCGATAATTAATGAAAAATCTCGGGTAGGTGATTGGGAAATTGATACGATTATTGGTAAAAATCATATGCATGCTATTGTCTCAACAGTCGTATCAATTTCCCAATCACCAACGCGCGTTTTTTCATCCACAACTTTAGGTCTTTCATCAATAAAACGTCTATTTTTAATAGGCCCTAACCGTTTCGAACTCCCATAGCGTTTGCGATACTTTTTATTTTGATGTCTTAAATGTTTAAATAGACTGCCACCCTGTAACTTATCTTTTAAAATGAATTGATAAATACATTCCGTACTTAAGTTAAATAAGTGTTCCTTTTTGGCCTGGTGTGTACAGGCTGTCAACTCCCCCATTTCGCTTTCAAATACCATTTAGCAACCCATTAAATCTTTACAAGCGATATATTGTTGGAAGATGCAAGGAGCAGTTAACAACGCAGAGCTTGTGAGTTCAAAGATGATGCAGAGTAAGCAGACAATTTGTGCCAAGCTTCTTCTTCGATTTTTTTTTCGTTTTGTGTTACAAATCGATGTGTATCAATTCTCGTTCTTGTAAAAGATAGTAATGTGGATACAGTAGAGAATATTTCAATCATTTCTTTTCCAGAACCAATTGGATCATTTTTTTTAATCATTTGTTCATTTATGTTGTTTATTGCTACACTAACAGATTTTGTTATTTGTAGAAGAAAATTCTCAGCTTTAATTTTATCCAATTCTTGTATTAAGAAAATTAATTCTTTTCGTATATTATCCAAGCTTTTATACATCTTTTCTAAGGTTATTCCTATATTAAATATCTCTTCGTAATTATTCCTGTGCAATATATAGGGTATAGCATAGGTATCGTGAAAATTTTTAAACCAAAGGGCTAAATAATTAACTGGGGTGCGAAAAATGTTTAATTCATCGCAAAACTGGTGAACTATTTTTTGCGATCCTAGAATACTTCTTTGTATTTTAATTGCTTTTACTTTTCTGTCTGTTGTGTTTAAATCTAGCTGAGCTAATTCATCGAATATATTTGAATCTTCTAGCAAGTTGAGTACAGTGCTGGCGTTTTTTTGACTGGTCTCTATTCTTTGTACAAAATATACTATCTCAGGAAAATGTAGTCTTATTTCTTCTTCGCTAAGATTAAGTGCTTCAAAATTTTTGTAAGTTATCCAGAATCGAAGCTCTGAACTTAAACGTTGATTATAAACCTGAAGTTTATTACATTCATTAGTAAGTAACTGATTATCCCACAGCGAATTCGCAGTTATAAACTTGTTTAATTGATTAAATAAAAGTTGTTGTGGGTGATGATACATTGTATAGAATGATGCTAGCTGTAATAACAAGTCCTGTGTTTCTTGAGCAGCCTGAAAGTAATTTTTTATTAAAGGATACTCGGATTCTAATTTATTTTTATAAGCAGAAATCGATGCGAGAGCAGATAAGTAGTTGTGATCTGTTAATAAAGGTTCATGATAAATAGTGTGATGAATGATGCTGTGAACAAAGCCAATCATTCTTTTTTCCTCTTGCTTAAGTGTTTGCCACCAGGCAATATTGTGAGCCCGATCTAACTGCGTGTCATAGGAAAGTTGCTGTTCAGTTTTACTTGTATTAATGTATGGGATTGTATAAGTGGTGAGCGCTTTATAAAGAGCCACTTCATCTCCTGTAAATTGACTCCTAATCTCCTGAACTTTCTGCTTGCTAAGAGTAATTATCTGAGCATAATCGCTCCAATTCCCCCCAAGTAATACCTCTTGGAGCCCTCGGGTTACCATGCTACCTAATTCAACCTCCATATTACTTGTAAAAAAAATTTGCGGAATTAAAGTATTAAAGACGGGAAGATCCCATGCACTTCCTTCAGCTTTTTTAGGGAAAATAGTATTGTTCTCATCATCTTTCTCTAAACCGCGAGTGCCACCGGTTAAGAAATGTGTTTCACAAATTGTTTCAGGAAGGAAAATAAAATGGACATTATTATATGCTCCATAATTGAGAACGGCATCCAATCCTTGGCCTTTTGCATACTCAAAGGTACTTAAATAACCTGAGTTGATGTAGGCTTGGCTCGACATGGGAGACAAATTCATGTGTTCGGCAGGTGTAACCTGATAATTTAGGATTTGTTGCGCATGAATTGCAGAATGCGAATCTGTTCTGATATACAAATGCCACTTAAATTTTTGATTAGGTTCTGATTTATTATCCATATATTCTTATGCCCTAATTTCAATCATGTTAAAATCATGGGGTTTTAATTGATCATTGTGGTTAATGTTAATTCAATTATATGTTATTCATTTGTGAATAATCAATAGCTGAGTGGGGCATCGTCAACTTAACTCGTGTTCTCAACTGAAATGTATTTTATCAGTACAAGACAATGCGAGATGAGATGGTTGTCTACAATCAAAATTAAACGATTGTGGTTCGATACAAATGCTTTGCTTATCCGATTGGCGAATTCCCTTAATCAGCGCTCCTAACTCTGTGACTAAAAGTACATCTTCTTTGTCTTCAATCTGCACTCTTTTTGTTAAATTAAAATTTAATGATTTTCAGCAAACCACGGTGGAATGTGTGCATGACAGTCTCGATTTAAATAGTTTATGCCAACTCCTACACGAAGGTTTTTTGAGAAAACGTATGCCAGTAAGATTGTTAGGCATAGGAATCAAATTGAAGCAAGAAAAGATCTATGAGGGTATTCAACTGCCCTTATTGGGATTGAATCATGAGTCTTGAGGCAGCTAACACGGTATTCACTGAACCCCTTATCAATTAAGTGGGCTAATTATATTTGGAAATGATGCGTTGGGAATGGTTCATTGAGTGTGTTCTTCATTCTATAAAGTGCTTTTTTTATTTGATTCAATGAGTTGTACCGAGGTTGAAATTAAAAAACCTGAGGATTCATTGGTTCGTTCCAACGCATCGAATTGGTTGACTTTTTGTTGAAAAGAGACCTAAACTAATCTTGAAGCGTGCCGCGCCGGTGCTGCTAACACCAGCGCTGCACTAACCATAATCCTAGCGCAAACTAGAATCATGGCTAAGTCATGGCAAACGCATTAAATTCCCCCTAAAATCTACTTAGCTTGTTAAAATTTTTAATAGATAAGCATGATCCCATCCAGCAGTTTTTCGTCGGCAGGCCACTCCATTTTTGTGAGAGGATTCTTTTTTGAGAAGATTGAGAGCGATTCGTCTAATAATGGCTAAATTATGGGCTGAGTGTCCGACATGGGCTTGATTCAAATCCTCGCGAAAGCCAACATCTAAAGACCAATGCAAATCAATTTCAATGTGCCAATGTTTTCTAACGGCTTCTTTAAATAAGTCGATTTGTTCGTAATCCAGACTCGTGATGAAGTATCGAGTAGAGCGTTCTACTTGATTATTCGTTGTGTGTACCACATCGACTTTACCAATTCCTTTTAATCCAGGCCAACGTAATTCAAATAGTAATGGGGCTCGAGATGAAATTAAGGTATAGCGCCTGGTTTCTATTCTGCCGTGAGCATGTATTTTCTCAACTCGGCGTAAATGAAGCATTTTTTTATATTTTTTCTCTTCCTCTTCAGCACGTAAAAAAATAGTGCGTACGTCATGATATAGCGTGGGTTGATTTTCTTTCAAAGATAGAACGTAATTAGCACCCTGAGTAATAATTTGTTTTGCAATTTGAGTCTGACATCCCATGGCATCGAGAGTAATCGTTGCGCCTTCTATATGCATCATTGTCAATAATTTGGGGATAGCACTAATTTCGTTTGATTTTTCTTCAGTTTTGACTTGAGCTAACAGAACACGATTCTTCGTTGCCCATGCACTAACCAGATGTAACGCAGGATGATGTTGCCTTTTATTCCCAGAGCCTCTTAGCGTTTTTCCATCCAATGCAATAATTTCATTTTTTAAATCAATATCTAATGAAGCTATCCATTCATTAAAACACGTTTCAAAGCAATCAGGCTCAAGCAAGGCAAATACTCGGGAAAAAGTATCATGAGAAGGAATGCCTTCGGGAAGCCCCAAAAACGTTTCTAGCCATTCTTGTTTTGCTAAGCCAAAGCGCTCTATTTCTACCCAATTATCCGCACCGCATATCGTTGCTAATATACTGATAATTAATATATCCTCAAGATTATGGCGTAAATTGCGGTGACTAATTAAACGAGGGTCTTCTAATTGCTTAAAATGGCTTAGAAAAGTTCCTTCTATATGCATCTTATTTTCCCTAAAAAATAAGACCTTATAAAGTTATTTAATCCTAATTTCAATAGATGGGTAGTGACGCTAATAACAGAATTATGGACTAGAGAATTTCAATGCGTTTGCCATGGCAGGGCATGTTCTGTTGGTTAGGAAATCAATGGAGCACTGCGGTCGTTTTATTGATTTCTCCCCTCAGAATATGCTCGTGCAGCGTGCGTGGTACGTTTCCTGGAATATTTTCAGAGTGTTGTTGAAGAAAGGAACTTATCCATGGAGAAACGCACATCCAATTGGCCGCCTCATATTTTGTTGATTGATGACAATCCATCAACTACCGTCCTTGTCCTGCGTTTGTTTCGCTATCTGGGGTATGGCGTCATGCACGCTGACAAAGCAGAAGAAATAGTAACGTTTATCCAGAAGGAGCAATTTGATTTAATCGCCATAAATCTGGCCTTTTCCTGTTTAGAAAAATACTGGCTGCATCGCACCCAATACTTTAGAGAAAATATCTCCATCATTTATTATACCCCCAATATTCTCATCAATGATTTTACCCATGCAGCGAAGCAGGCGGGCAGGGATATACGGGATGACAGCTGGATGCTTTATTCTGAATTTTTTCATTTTTTACCTTTTACATGAACATTTAATATTTCATTAAACTTAAAATATAAAAATTTAAAACATTCAACGGCGTTGCCCAAAGCGTTTACTGAGAAGGGCATGGATATGCTTGCCACGTAAGACTACGGAGAACACTTGCAAGGTTTGTGAAATATCGCGAACAATCAAAACATTATCGCAGAGCATTCCATCACAAAAGAGAGTTTAGAAGATTGATAATAATTTCCTATTCTTGGTAAGCCATAGCGAAATTATAAAATCAAAAATCCATGAGAAAACAAAAAATTAACTTTTTCTTAAATATTCTTTTTTAGTTTTCTCATGGAATAAGACTCTATCATGAAATGAAACAACTCGTTAAGAATAAGATGTTAGTCAACTTTCACAACTAATCCACCACCTAGTTCAAATGCATTATATTTTAGCAAAGTATAATCAGTACTAGGAAAGGCTCCAGAAACACCACCTTGAGGTCGAAATACACCGGTACCCTTTGATTTGGAGCGGCTAAAATCAATAAAAGTTCCTCGAAGATCCAAAGCAATATGTTGTGTCACTTCATAATTGATACCTGCCCCTGCTTGCCAGGCAAAACGCGTTTCCCTTCCCTTAGGCTGATAAAAAACAGGTTCATTAGTTCCTTCATTATGAACATTAATATCTCCTAACCATGTAGATGCTACACCTATTCCCCCTGTTATATATGGAGTAAATTTATTATAGGAATTCGCATTTAAATAACCATTAAACATAAAAGTTAAAGCTTTTTCAGGAGACGAGCCTATATTTCTATCTCCAATTACATCATTAGCATTATAGGATTTCGTGATAAAATCGGGGCGATAGGAAGTTTGTAGACCGGCACTAATGTTTGGGTGAAATCTATACCCAACTTCTGCTGCAAAAAATGCTGATCCGTCTAAATCAACAACCATTGGGACAGGAGCTGAAGGAACATTTATATTAAGATTTTCATTGAAGGGAAAAGAATAACCAGAAGATAATTCAAAAAAGACAGAAGGCAACGTTGAAACTTCGCCCATTGTTCCTGCAAAAACGAAGCTGCTTGAAGTACATCCAGCCAAGAATAACAATGTATTTAATTTTTTCACTGACAATATCCTTATGTTAAAACGGTCGCAATTATTACATAATACAAAAGATACGCCAAGCCACCCGTTATAAGGGAGTAAATGTTATCTCATAGTTTTCGTTTAATTTTAGAAAAACATTAACAACAACCTGCGAAATCCAATATTCAGCATTACGTCGATCGGATAATTTCGGCAATTAATAATGATGAAGCACCTATTATTTTTTATGATATAGAAGTATCTGGTGAGTCAGCAAATTTTTCGAGTAACCGAGAGCATTCAGTAGTTGTTGCAGGATACTTTATCAGCAAGGAACGCGAGCTATGCTTTATAGTAAGTCAATGGGGAAGATATTATTGGGCAAAGGCTGAAAACGTTTTTTCATCAACGAGTCAACTTTCAGCTTCTCGCACTCCTGAGAAACTCTTTAAATATGAATCAGGTTGGTTTGAGGTATATTCTATGCGGTTTCAGCCGCCAGAAATTTTTACAAATCCTCCATCTAAGCAAAGACAGGCACAGGAGGCACCTAAAGAAGGAGGGTGAAAGAATAAGATTTTAGTGATACATAATCCGCGGAAATCTGTAAATGAGTATTCATTTTGGTCCACAACCTTGTTAACACCTAAAGAAACTGAATATTTACTTAGAGGGGATTTGATACGAAAAAATATTCCTCATACTACTTTTTGAAATTTTGAATAGATTATAAAAAAAGTAGATGGGGGGCTCTCAGCATTAAAACTAGAAATGTTTGATTACCCTGAGGATACATTACAACTAGGTTTGATTATCCTGAATCAAACCTTAGTATTCAATGATAGAAATTAAGCGTATATTTACTTTCTTCATTGAGGTGTTTTATGAAAGTACTCGGAAAATGCTCAAATTTATATTTCTAATTTAGAGCTTGTATTTCTACTATAGAAGAACTTGTGATTCCCAGGCGACTTGCAGCCGCATATGAAAGATCTATAATTCGCGTACTATAAAAGGGGCCTCGATCATTAATACGAACCACCACTGTTCGTCCATTTTTTACATTCTTAACTCGTAGTCGGGTGTTAAACGGGAGCGTAGGATGTGCAGCTGTCATGGAATACATATTGTATCGCTCTCCATTAGATGTCTTATGATGATGGAAGCGTTTACTATAAAACGAAGCTAGTCCTCGTGCTTTATACCCTTTTGCAGATCTAAGAGGTGTATATACTTTACCCTTAACTTTATAAGAAGCTATTTCATGTCCTAGAGGCTTTGTTTTCATACAGGCGGTTAAACTAAATAACAATCCTGTAATGACAAAATATTGCATAGTTTTAATGGCTAATCTCATGCTTATCCTCAAATACCAAATGAGCCTGGAAACATAGCATATTGATTAAAGTCTGGCGACATATTCGTTGAATACTGAGAATACTATCTAATGTTGGATCCTTTAACATAGATAATCAAACCCAATGCCCTAGGCGTTCACGTGGATTCAACTAGCTAATGCAACTACACTTTAACTAAGTGTTTGCGACAAAAATAACATATTAGGATTTTTAATCCTAATGTTTTTCTAGGCCTTTCATTTAGGGCAAAACGGTTGGGTATCGAGACCAAGAAATAGTAATCTTATAGGGGTTCTTTGCGGGAAGGTACGAAATTTCCCACAACACCCTTATAACCCTTTGTCAGCATAGGTTGTAGCCAATAAATTGATTTTTCTCAACGCCGAAGCATTGCTCAGTTATTGTTCAACAATAAGTTTAATCACCTACAAATGGTAAATGTAGTTTCATTCTCTCATGAGAAGCAACAAACCCTAATTTTTTATAAAACTCGATAGTTTCAAGTCGCTTCTTGTCCATGGTTAGCTGTACTAAATGACAGCCCATTTCACGTGACTTATTGATTCCCCATTCGATCATAAGCTTGCCAATTCCTTGGCTTCGATATTGTTCATCGATACGAACCCCTTCAATTTGACCACGCCTCCCTCCTTGATAAGTCAAATAAGTAATAATGGTTAATTGAAAAGTGCCAATAATTTTATTATTGTCTTCAACAACAATTAGATAATTATTTTTATCGTTATCTATATCAGAGAAAGCAGTATAATATTGCTCTGGTAAGGGTTCTTGGTAAGATTCACGTTGTTTACCCAATAGATCATTGGCCAGTAATTTAATAATAGGAAGGACGTCTTCACGCTGAGCTTTTCTTATATTAAAATTACTCATCTGATCTCTCTCAAATTGCTAGTAACCATTGAGCGGAGTGCTCGTTTTTTAACATACGTATTAAGACCAATGTGGTTGGTGTCCCCTGTGAATTGATTCATAAAAATCCTATGTTATTCAATGGGCACTTTAGTGGGCACTTTTTTTATGTGATTAAGCGAATATATTTGTTATTTTTTGATACCTAGGATAATGCGTTAACTCAGTATTTACAATGGGTTGTGATCATAATTGAGTATTTTTGATAGCGTATGAAATTGATAAAAAAACTGACTCTTATCTCTTGGTCATAGGTTCGATCCCTATACGGCCTATCAATAAACCTAAAGAACTCCATATTATAAAATCATTTATAGCCAAACCATATGGCTTGACTGGTTTTAATATTAATGGAATGTTCCTATATACTTAAAGATTTATAGTCTTTTACAGATTCTTCAAACTCTTCTAATTTTGTTCTATCAAATGAAGCATTAACGGTGTTAAAAATTTCATTAACGTCCTGAATTGAATCGATTTTAACAGCTAAATTCTCTTTTAATTGTCCATCGGCAATGAGCTGTCGATGAAAATAACTCAGATAATTACGGAAAGAATGTTGTTTGTAGCTGCTGTAATCTTCATTAATGATTAAACTGTCGATTGAGTCCGCTAAAGATTTAGAAAAAAAATGGCTGAGCGCAAGCATTTTTTCATCATCCATATCTTCTCCATTCTCTAATACTTGCCTAATCGCTTGATTCATCATAGAGTGCAGATAACGTTCCCATGCATTTATGGTCTGGCGAGCATGTCTTTTCCCATTAGCATTATGACTAAAAAAGAATGAACTATCGTATTCACCAGCTTTTGTCTCATAAGCTTTTTGATAGTTTTTTCCTTGTTGGATAATCGCCTCAATATTATTGACCACACTTAATAATTCTTTTATTTGGGCTGTTTGATCATTTGTAATGCGCTTCATCAATAATCGAGAATTATGTGTATCCAACATTGAGATGTTTGCAATACCTGCAATAAGCTCTAATTTTTCATCTCTTTTTTGTACCTCGGCAGCGAGAGCTCGAATTTCTTCATCTTTTTGCAAAAGACCTCTTTCATTTGCTTCATTCAGTCGTTTCAAACTGAAATTTTCTTTTTGAGTGTCGCTTAATTCAATACCTATTCTTTTCAACTCTTCCTTTAAATCATTATACTCATGTGTGCTCACTGCTGGGCGAGATAAATAGTTCCTGACAATTTGAAAAAAACCGGCAGTTTGATGTTCTTCTTCAAGTATTTTGGTTTCAAAGTTGCTGCTCTCAATAAGAACAAAACCTTCCTCTTCAGCAACATCATGAGTTTGTAATTCAATAGCCTGGATAATTTGCGCAACAACCGTGCGGCGTCGTTGCAGAACATCAATCAGTTTTTTTATTGTTTCATCCTGAGATTGCTGTGCTTGGAGAATTAGCTCATCGTATTCGGCCAAGATATTTTTTTGTTTTACTAAAATAAGCTCAGCCTGGCGGTTCAATTCTTTTGCTTGTGCTCGAGAAATATCAGATTGAAAAGCGCTATTTGCCATATCAAATTTGTCGCCAAATAGGATGTTTCCGCGCTTTACAACTTCATTGGCTTCTTTACTGAATTCTTTTAGTGCATTAAAGCAATCAAATGGAATGCTCGCAAATGCGGCACTAATTTGTTGAGATGCGGTGATAAAATGATTTCGTACTTCAACTAAAGGGCGTTTATCTAAGTAAAAAGGTTCCCATAAGCTACGGGCTGAACTTGAAGATTGGCTTCGTTGTCGGTAAACCTTACCACAATCTGCCTCAAACTTTTCCAAACAAACATGTAGCTCACTTTTGACATGATGAATGTCTTTCAAGTAGGGTTCGGACAATTTAATAAAATCATTAAAGTAACTGATTTTATTGCCGCTTGTGAACTGATGAAGTCTTTTTAGCTCATTTTGCAAGACACGTAATTTATCTCTCAACTGTAATAGTTTAATCAAGTTTTCTCGTTGTTCTTGTTCAAACTGTTCCCATAAAAAATTACCCTTATCAGGCAAGTGATAAGTAAGTCCTTTATAAAGGGGCAGGTAAGCATCTTCTTGTAAAGCGGCTGCAGGGTGAGCAAATAGTTCCGCAACAAAGGGATCATCAATAACTTTTTGTTCTGTAGAAGTGAGAGTAGCTTTACCAACTTTTGCGAACAGATCCTGCAAATGCGTTACATCAATTTGATTTTGTCCACTAAATAATGGCAGCATGTGATTATCAATGCCAGCAAGCAGTTCATTTAGTTTTCGAGTTGTATCTTCAATAGTTTGGTAATAGGCATCAATTTTATTTTCTTGGTCCAAATCTTCCATTTGCGCAGCAGAAAATATCCGATCAAGGGCTGACTTACATGAAAGAAGTTTCTCATCTTGGCTGCTAGTACTTTGGATGTCTTTATGCTTAAGTAATTCAACGGTAAAAAGTTCGATTCGTTCTTTGTATTTTCCTTGTTCCTGAACGGGTTTTTCCAATGCTTGGCGGCAAAGATGGGCCAATAGAATCATGGCTACAACTTTGCCATGCGAAATGTCATTCAAATTGGCACGGCCAAAATAGCGATTTTGATTATCTGCAATGTACTGATAACACGTATTGTAAACAAAGTTAAAGTAGTCGCAGTTGCTTTTAATTTCTTTTGAATGATTTTGTTCTTGTATTTTCCTGGCCAAGCTGGATAATCCGCCAGGCTGAGGATATTCCAATCCCTCTATCATTCCTTCTTTATAGGTTAAACCAAACGTATAGCCCCAACCTTGGTGTTCTACAGGAATTTCAACGATGCTGGTGTGAGCAATATCCATGATTTTTACTTGCAAATCTTTATAAATCGTCAAAATTTCACGGATTAATGGAGTTTCTCTGAATCGAATGGCTGGCATAATCAACACCTGTAAGTATAAAAATTTTTATAGCGATAGTCTAAAAAAGTTTTCTTAAGTTTTTCTTAACAAACGTGCGTTTTTTCATAGAAGAAGCCGCGATTTTAAGGCTTTTCTATTCTTGAGATAAGTATTTATTTAAAAATTTTACACTCCGTTATAAATTAATTCATCGTTCAGATCAAGAAAATAAAATTTAACCTATAGTATTAACAAGAAATATTTGAAATCAATGGATGCAATCATGGGCATGTTATCTGAACACTTAATTTATTCTATGGAAAAAAATTATGGACAAAAGCAAGCGCTTATATTTGAAAACGCAAGTGTTTCCTATGCAGAGTTAGAACGAGCTGCAAATTGTTTTGCTAACTTTTTATCCCAGGAAAACATTAAGGGCGAACGTATTGCGTTTATGCTTCCTAATAGCGTTGAAATCGTTTCTATTTATCTTGGTTGTTTTAAGACGGGTTGTATTGCAATGCCTATAAATCGTCGTTATGCACCACCTGAACTGGAAAGAGTGCTTCATGATGCTGAGCCTTGTTATTTAATTATTGAGGAGGATAAATTATTTTTATTGGAAGACATTAATTTAGCTGCAACACGCATTAAAGAGGTGTTTGTTGTTGGCAGCACTAGAAAGCCCAGTAAATACTCCTTGTTTCAAGATATCATGAGTACATCGACTGAGTTCCAGATATCCGAACTTTCTTATAATAATCCTGCGGTGATTTTTTATACTTCAGGTTCTACTGGACAACCGAAAGGGGTCGTCCATACTCTTAGCTCAATTGAAGCAATATTAGACTCCACTTCAGATGCTTTAGAGACGATTACTGCGCAAGATAAAATAATCGTGTGTGAGCCACAATGTCATATCAGCGGCTTTATGGAGACCTTTGCTACTTTATCACGAGGCGGCACCGTTCTTGTCTATGATGGTTTTCATTTGGATGGTTATTTAGAGGGATTAAGGAAACACAGGCCGACTTTGGCTGTTCCACATATTGATACCCTGATGAAAATTTTGGATTCTGGACGTTGTACTTCGGATTGTTTTGCCTCACTACGCGGGGTGTATACAGGAGGGGATGTATTGCCTGAGGCAGTTCAAAAGCGATTTGTTGCCTGTGCCGGGAAGCCGATTCACGTTGGTTATGGGATGACCGAGGGTATTTGGATGACAGTGTGTCGAGAAGAGAATCCTAAAAGTGGTTGTATTGGTAAACCTCTTCCTGGAGTACAACTTCGTTTGGTGGATAAATCGGGTAAAGAAGTTCCGCAAGGGGAAGATGGGGAAATTTTGGTAAAGGGGGATATGCTCATGCTGAATTATTGGCATAATCCTAGCGAAACACAAAAAGCATTTATAGAGGGTTGGTTTAAAACGGGTGATAGCGCAAAGCAAGACAGTCAGGGAAATTATTATTTTACCGGCCGTATTAAAGATATAATTATTCGGAACACATCAAATATAATGCCAGGCGAAGTTGAGGCTGCGATTTATCGGCATCCCGCAATTAAAGCAGCAGGAGTAATAGGTATTCCTGATTCTCATGAAGGAGAGGTGCCTGTCGCATTTGTGGTACTAAAAAGTGGAAAGAAATTGACCGAATCAGAGCTTAGCCAATATCTAACCCAATTTATAGCAAAATATAAAATTCCGATAAAAATATATTTTATTGGAGAGATACCATTGACCAATAGCGGAAAAATAAACCATAAAAAACTTTATGATTATCTACCGCAAAAAAACAGTTTTGGTGAACCTAATTAACATACTTAGGAATGGCAATAAATTGGCATTAAAGCAATGTCGGATTATCTTTAGGGGCCAGGCAGTTGGTTTGATTTTGTGGTTTGCGTCTCTTCACTACCTGATTTCTGCTGTGTATTTCTTCTTTGCATCACTAGTTTTTGGCGTGCCTTTTTTTGTCTATTAAGTATTAAATCCATACGGTTTTGTTTTGCATTTTCCCAAAAATTAAGCATGCTCAGTTGTTTTATACTTACGTGGTCATTCGGATTCTGCCAAATTTTATTTTTATGGAGCGTCTGGCGTACATTTGAACTGGAATACCATTTGCCATGACAATAGGAGTATTTCTTTTTATCCGTTGAGGGAGAAAAAAGTGTCCCGGCATAATAATCAATAAATGCATCGAATAAGACCAAATGGCTATTGAATTTTTCTGCTATGGTTTGTTGATTTCCTTTATTATTACAAAAATAAAGCTTTATATTGCTAATCCTGTGATGTAGATAGACAAAATCATAATTAAAGCGTTCTGCTATTTTATCAATGCCAAGATGAGTAGGTTGATTTGTACTGGAACACGTGCTTGCCAGATGAAAATATTCCAATAAATTATCAATTCCATGTGCAAGTATATAAATGGTGAGGTATTCGCGTTCCATTAATTTATAATTCATGGGCTTACCATGCTGTACGATGAGTATGCTTTGATCATTAAGTGTTTCTTTCCAATCCAGTGCACGAGCATTTAGATCATTTTCTTCATGGAATGGGATATACAGGATTATCATGTCATAATACTCAGTAACTATTCGTTGTTTATTCCGAATTCTTAAGAAATGATGAGTGCAGCATCTTGATAATGAATTGTTCACACAGATGAAGTTGTCCAAGGGCAACAAATTCATTTGCACGATGAGCCTGCTCGATACTACCCGGACCACAAACAATAGTAGGTATTTTCGCTTGTTGAAATAAACCTGCTTCAGTGGCATAAGCCACTTTTAATTTTTTTTCATTGTGACAAATTGATTGGGCAGCATGAACAATTGGTTCAGAGGGGGACGTATCCAATCCAGGCGCTTGAGCGAGGGTTTCCAAAATCACATTCGTGTTTAATTGTTCTTTATGTAGGGTAGGGAGTAGTTCCGTATCTATGAAATCAACGATTTGTTGATGAAGTTGAGCCGGGTTATCAACCACCAGGTTTCTAATTTCAAAAACAAATTCACACAAACTGGGAATCGTATTATATGCATTTCCACCCTGAATGAGATTGGTGGATACTGTAGTATAAGGGACATCATAGGACTCATCTCGATTTCCTTGAGATTGAAACTGATGGGCCATTTTACGAAGATAAGTAATGAATGATGCGGCATGCTCTATTGCATTGCATCCTTGAGGGGTCAATGATGAATGAGCAGCCACACCGTGAATTTGACAACGATAGCATTGTATTCCTTTATGCCCAATTACAGGTTGCATGGAGGTTGGTTCACCTACAATACATGCTTTGGGTTTATAATTTAGTTTTGTTATTCTCTCAATGAGGCTCGGTGCGCCAAGGCAACCAATTTCTTCATCATATGAAAAAGCAAAATGCACTGGGAATTTGAGTTTAAGTGATTTCAATTGGGGAATAAGGCTTATCACTACTGCAATGAAACCTTTCATGTCACACGCCCCTCTCCCATATACTTTTTGGTCTTTAATTGTTGCCTGAAATGGATCGCTATCCCATGTTTGTCCATAAACAGGTACTACATCTGTATGACCCGATAAAATAAGTCCTCCCTCAAGTCGACTCTGGTGATCGGGGATAGAGGCGAGTAAATTTGCTTTAAGCCCTTTGTCGTCATGGATTAAAATGGGATTAATCTGATAATCATTCAAAGCATTCGCCAGAGTTTCTATTAGGGATAAATTGGAATTGCGTGAGGTGGTATCAAAGGCGATAAGTTTTGTCAGCCAATCCAAGGTATTCATATATATTCCTTTTTAAATAAGTGGCAGTGTGTCATGAATGCACAGCGATTAAAGGATTATAATCGCTCTCAATGTACAAAACACCAAAAAGCACAAGCCTAGAATTTTTTCTCTGAAATCCTGATTATGACATTTTGCATGAGGCAGTCTACACTCTGGATAGTGGAATTTTTAATCAGTTGCTGAAGCATGTGCAAGTCATTGCATTTATATATTGAATTACATAAGGAAATACACAATGAAAACGATGAGGGCAGTGCAAGTAAATAAGTCAGGAGAATGGGAATCTATTGAAAAAGACATTGTGATGCCGGCAGCAAATCAAGTACGTATTAAAGTTGAAGCATGTGGTGTATGCCATTCGGATGTTTTTGTGAAAGAAAATTTGTGGCCTAATATTCAATTTCCAAGAATTCCAGGACATGAGGTAGCAGGGGTAATTGATGAGGTTGGTACTAATATTACCCAATGGAAACCAGGTCAACGTGTTGGGGTAGGTTGGGCAGGTGCTCTATGCGGCCAATGTCTTTCCTGTCGCCATGGTGATTTTATTCTATGTGAAAACCATAAAATCACAGGATTACATTATGATGGTGGATATGCCCAATATATGATAGCTCCAGTTGAGGCGCTTGTTGCCATTCCTGATGAACTCTCCTTTGCTGATGCTGCGCCATTAATGTGTGCCGGTGTAACCACTTTTAATGCGCTACGACATAGTGTTGCTCGTCCAGGTGATTTGGTTGCAATACAGGGCGTGGGAGGGCTAGGGCATCTGGGCGTTCAATTTGCTAATAAAATGGGATTTAAAACGGTTGCTCTATCTTCTGGGGCTGACAAAGAAGAACTTGCTAAAAAGCTAGGGGCTCATATTTATTTAAATTCCGATGCTCATGATGTTGTTCTTGAATTGCAAAAATTAGGTGGTGCCCGGGTTATTTTGGCAACAGCGCCTAGTGGTAAATCGATTGCTCCTTTAATTAATGGTCTTGGAAATAAAGGGGAGCTTCTTATTGTTGGAGCTTCCAATGATCCAATTGAAGTGATAGCAACTCAGCTTATTGGTAACAAACGTTCGATTAGAGGGTGGCCATCTGGAAGTGCAATTGACATCGAAGAAACATTGAAGTTTTGTGCTTTAGTGGGGATTCGCCCTATGATTGAACAGTATCCACTTGCGCAAGCGGAAAAAGCTTTTGAAGCGATGATATCAAATAAAGTGCGATTTCGCTCAGTGATTATGATGAACGAAAAATAGATTATGGGACACTTTTATTGTTCTATACTTAATCATGTCGACTCAAATTATTTCATGGAGTGAAGTTATTATGAAAAAAATATTATTAATCATTTGTTCGCTTACACTGTTCAGTGCAGTTTCCTACGCAGAAAAAATAATAATTACTGGCCAGCCAATTATCTTGGAAAAACAAGGCGATGTTTACTATGTGCCAAGTGATTATAAGTCTACAACATCTTATTACTATGTAAGCGTAAATGGGGTACGTCAAGTGTGTTATATAGATAAGCAACCTGAATTATCTGCTTTAAACACCTCAACACTTGAAGTGAATTACAATGGTTCATCGTTGAGTTGGGTTTGTTATCCTTTAGACACTAATTATTTTGAAACCCCATAAAATAATTAGGGTCAAAAAATCTGAGGGATTGTCAACTTATTGAATTAGGAACCTTGATGTATTGGTATTAGACATTCTTCAAGAAATACTTTACTTACCACATCCCGCGGCTTGTTTCTGGGAGAACCACGCGGAAATTGAATGTCACTTTATGTTTTTAAAAGAAATATACTCAACGTTCTACGTACCGCACTTTATGTGCGGTATCCAGAACAATGGCCCCCATCCTAATTAGAACCTTTTGTGCCTCAATAAACATCCTCTAGATACCGCGCATAAAAGCGCGGTACGTAGGGAGGTAAATTTCGCGTGGATCGCTCAGGGCTTGTCCGCGGGAGCCAATAAATTTGCAACAGAGCGGGATCTCGCGGGGCATAGAAAGAAAAAGATAATGGTAAGTGACGATCCCCCAAGCCAACACCCCCTGGATTTTAGCTCACATTATCTTCTTTTGGAGAGGATAAATTGAGTCCATTGACTACTTCCTGCAGCATTTTTAAATGAATGGGTTTGGTCAACACTTTATTCATTTCAGAACGCAAAAGTTCATTTTCTACTTTACCTGAGGTATTGGTAGTTAGACCAATAATTGGTATAGGATTTTTCTGTATTTGTTTTTCCTGCTCGCGAATACACTGAATGAGGTTCTTATCTGCTTTGCCGGCTATGCCTATATCCGTAATGATTAAATCAAAATCATTTGTTTCCAGCAACTCTAAAGCATGCTCACCATCAATCGCAGAATAGAACTGATATTTAGCTTGCTCTGCAACATTTTCAAGCATATGCAAGGAGATAATATTATCTTCTACGAGTAAAATTAGCGGCGAATTAGATTCTGTTTTTTCTTGCTGTAATTTACTTTCGCCCGCTCCATAGAGAGAGGAGTTGTTCTCACTGTATCCAATTTTCATCGTAAGGGTAAAATAAAAAGTAGAGCCTTTTCCAACTTCACTTTCTAGATTTATTTCTCCACCTAATAGACTTAAGTATTTTTGTGCTACGTGAAGACCAACACCATAACCACTGTGTTGGCTTTTATAAGAAGGAATAGCACGGAAAAAACGATCAAAAATTTTATTTTTTAATTCAGGAGGTATACCAATTCCTGTATCGATTACACTAAATCGAAGTTGGGCATAACTATTTTCATGAGAAAGAGTTTCTACTTTAATTGTAACAACACCGGTATCAGTGAATTTAATCGCATTTCCTACAAGATTTAACAAAACTCGATGTAATTTTGTACCATCAGTAATAAAACTATTTGGCGTTGTTTCATCAATCTCAATATTCAATTGAATTTTCTTCATTTCCAGGGTTGGTTGTACAAGATGTGCAATATCTTTAATGTTCTTGCGTAATTCGAATAATTCCTCATGTACATCACGTTCTCTGAGGTTATCTGCTGTAACGATTTCCATTACACCGTTGAGCAAATCCAGTAGTTGTTCGCTACTTTCGTGAATCCAGCGTGCATATTGTTTTCTTTCAGGATCTTCGGCTTTCTCTTCTAAAAGTCGTGACATCCCCACAATACCGCTTAATGGGGTATAAATATCATGGCTCATATTTTCTATAAATTCAGTTTTCGCCTGGTTTGCAACTTCTGCATTTTCTTTGGCACGACGCAAGGCAACTTCCATTTTTTTGCGCTCTGTGATATCTAGAGAAATGCCTAAAACGCCAATAATCTCATTTTTTTGATTGCGTAAAGGAACTTTTTGAGAATAATAAATACCCATTCCATTAGTCATGACTGCATATTCTTCGGCAGTATGTGGTATGCCTGTTTCCATTACTAATGTATTAAGTTTATTTAATTCTTCCGCCTGATCTTTCCATGGCATGTCGTAATTGGTTTTTCCAACGATATCTTTTCTTGATTTCAAACGAGCGCTTTTTGCTTGTGCATCGTTACAACCTAAAAATATATTATTCTTATCTAACCAATAAACATGCCCTGGCATTAAAGAAATTATATTTTCATAATAATCATGAACGGCTTGTAACTCATTTTTAAATTTTAGTTTTTCTTCCTCCAGGGAACGCATTAATTGATGAATTTCCGCATTTTTTCGATCAATAATTTCGTGTAATTCTTTTATTTTTTCAGAATCCATTTTTCACCGTATAAATAATCTTAATAAGCGAGATGATGCATTATTAAGTAAAATATTGTTGTAACTATTGTAGACACTATATTAATGGACTTACTCGTGAAGAGTATAGTAAACCGTCCAAAATGCTCTGTCTTTTTTAAATAATGTGTGAGGATATTATAAACTATTTATGAAAAAAATGGTTATTTTTTCTTCAAAATGAGTTATACTATGGCTATATTTTCGGTTGGAAATTTAATGGTTTTGATTTTAATAATCTAAAAAATACTCATTTAAGTACGTAATGTCATGATTTTAAATAATTTTAAAATGATGACTAAATTGCTACGTACTGTAGTGATAAAATAAATGCGAAGGAAAATATGTAGATGCCAAAAGTTAGAGGTCCGAAAGAAGGTAAATTTGTTACCGCAAGTTTTGATCCGATAAATAAAAGAGACAATAGTAAAAGTCGTTTTCCCTCTCTAAAGACTACAAAAGATTTAGTCCTTTTAAGTATTAAAGGAAATGAGTTTTGTGCCGGTGACTATTTAGGAGCTATTGTGCAACAAGCTGTTGCTACTCATCAAACTCCTACTGATTTTACTGGCCCTAAAGGTAAAACAACTTTTTTAATTGCTGATGAAATTTATTGGCACAATCTTAAGGGGAAGACTACGTCTCCTGACGAAGAAGTGATTCTTAAGAAGAATGCTTTGGAAGAAGGTGAAAAGTATTTTGAGAGTAATTTAGCTGCTTTCTTAACTCCTTTGGGTATGACTGTTGATGAGTTCAAAAGCAGATTTCCCAGTAGTGCATCAATGGACGAAAAAATTTCTATTATCAATCAACTCGCTTTGGAGCAAGGAAAGAATTTCGAGATCGTTCGTTGGCATACATGGGTAACTCAGCGTGATTTTGATAAAACATTAAAAGACATATTACCTTATTATGACAACGTAGAAGGCCTTCAAGAAGCTATTGAGGATTCAGTCATTGACTTTGTGAAACGTCATTCTAAAGATGAAGGCGATTGTGAAGTATGGACTGAGCGTTCTCGAGGCTATTTAAGAGAAGAAAGTCCGTCTATTATGTTGTTAGCAGCGCAGTTAGGTTATAATTTTATTATTTATCCAGGCGCTATTTTGCCTCCTTTTTCAGCAACAAAAGAGTACTTTGTTGTTGATAACCATGTTGCTCGTATTGAAAAAGGTTACAGTATCAAAGACGAGTGTACTCATAATAAATTTTGTCTTCACACTGAGAATCCTTCTCGCTTAGTCAACTGGTTAGAAGTTAACTTTACTAGAAGCCATGAAGCTGCAAAATCACGTGAAGCTTCAAAAACACGTGAAGTTACCACACCATCTGAAGTTACAAAAACCCAGGAAGTTACAAAACTACAAGAAGGTGCAAAATTACCAGAGGTTACAAAATCAAGGGCTCTTACTTTTTTCGACCCAGGTAAATCTACCACCACTCTAGCTCCTCCTAGAAAAGGACATGAACCTCTAATAACCGAGATTACAGATGAAGATGGAGTAGTATTACAGATAGTACCTAAAAACGAGAGCATTATTTCCTCAATAGTGCAAGGGATTACTCGGGCTCTTGAGAATCAATTCCCTAGTCAGAAGGGTAAATTAGAAAAACGTATACAAACTCCACTGACACAAGTGTTTGAGGGTATTACGCAAGGGGTTTTAGCAGCAGATCATCTTTCTATGTCAGATAAGATCGGATTTCTGACTGAATTGGTTGATTCTTATGTTAATCGTGCGGCGGAGCCAAAGCGTGCTCCAATGCCGACGATCTCATAAAAATATTTCTAAGCCCATATCAAATTATGGGCTTTTTTGTACCTACCCCAAATTACTTCAACATATCGGGATTAAAGGGTTGTCCATTCACAAAAATCTTTTGGTTTTCTAATTTGAAAGTAAGGACATAATCATTCCCTTCAATCTTTAAAAGTCCTTTATTGACTAAATCGTGTAACATTTTTTCCGCTTGGGTTGCAGCTTGATTATCCGGATTAGTAAAGATTTGTTCCGGACTTGCTGAGCCAGGCGATGTTACCTGAGCATCTGGAGTGGTTTGAGTATTGTCGGCGAGATTATTCTTAATTGATGCGGTAACAAGTGCTTTTACAGTTGTTATCGGTGCTTTAAAGTGACCTTCGCCAGACATCTTTTGCATCATCTGAGACAAGTCATCGCCTTCGCTTTTGGGCAGTGACATTTTCAAATTACCTATAATTTTCCCATCCGGTACGTTCAAAGTCATTTCCGAAAGTTCTAATACCGCCCCTTTGGCAAGGAGTTTGGGTAATTCAGTTGCAAATGCAAGCGTCACCAAATTGGGGTCACTATTATTTTGAATCAAATTGAATTCTTGTTGATTGATTTTCGCTGCAATGACCGGATCCAGATTTCTAAAACTCAAATGTAAAATGCCTGGTCCATAATTTTGGTTATCCGTAAATAGCTTTTGTAATGACAGTTTAAAATCAATGTCCATTACACTATCATGAATATTAGAACCGACCGATAAATCAAATTCTCCCAGTTCGAATACTTTTTCACTCGCCAGATTGATTGCAATAGAAGGAATATCAAAACGAGATTGTCCAATCCATAACCAGTCTTGATGTCGTTTAAATTTATAATCATAGGTGATTTCACCAATATCGAAGGCAAGATTATTCTTTATATTGGAGGGATTATTGGCGGCTCCTTTGACTCCCAATAATCTTAAGTTACCATCAATATTATCAAGATTCGAAGAAACACAGAGCAAAGAGGATAAGCCCCGCCAATTTAACTTGAAGTCCCCTTCATTTTGTCCAATTTTGCCTTCTACGGCGAAAGAAGGAAGTGTGTATCTAAAAATGGTTTTATTCAAATAATTAATAAACGCTTCATAATGAGTTTCAGGTTGGGTTGTGACAAGACCTATTCCAAAACGTATACCATGATCTGTCGCTATAAAAGGCCCATGTTTGATATAAATAGGGATGTCTACATCAAAATCAGCTGGTGGTTCAGTTTTGGTAACACCATTTTTATCTGTTATATTTTGTGCCGGGATATGCATCTTAAATGTTAAATTCGCTTGAGATGAAAACCAGCCTCGGTGGTAGTTTCCTAGATGAACACTAAATGAAGAGGTTTTAGGAATTGAATTTATATTTTTACTTAGGGTATTCTCGATTGAGAAGCCAATAGCAAAGTAAGCCACAAGGATAAGCACTACTAAAGCTATGAGGAAACCAGTCCATTTTTTCATAAATACTCACATTAAAATCCCTTTGTTACTATTATGTAGCCCAAAAATTTTATTTTGTAAATTAAATAGATAGTTATCTTTATTTCAAGCCGGATCAAAATTTATAAAGACCAGCGTTCTGGTCTTGTTTTTTAATAAGTAAAACTTAAATTATGGAGTACTTCTGGAATTGATTTAGGAGTTGGCATTGTAAAGAATGAATGACGCATTATTTTTTTAATATGCTCTTGATAACCTTCTGACTCTGCAACATTTTTTTGAAAATCTTTTAAATTCATTAACTTTAACTGACAGCCCTGTTCCAGCATATTACTAAATTGGGCATCATCGATGCTGGAATATAAACCGCCTAATTCTTCCCACAATTTTTGTGTGACTTCTTTTTTTATTGCATGCCAGATGGGAAGTAAATCATTTTCAAGAAGTGAAAATAACTGCATTAATTCTCTATATTCCTTCGCTGTCCGAGGATGGGTTAACAATTCCAAATGCTGCATCGCTACTTGCTCAATAATTTTATCCCGTCTGGTGGAAAGAGCAAAAGTTAATGCTTTTTCGAAGGGAAAAAATTCATGATATTGAGGTTCATAAACAAATACTTCACCTGTTTCAAACTCATAGAACCATCCATGGATTGAGAGTTCTTTGCGTGCCAATTTTTCCGCAATTAGTGGATATGTTTTTAAATGTTCCATCTGTGCCAAAATGTTTAACTTAGTCGCTTGTCTTACTTTTAAAGTGAAATTATCTGAGTGAAGCTCTTTCGAGTCGTTCACTTGTTTTAAGACAGAATGTGAATGAGTAAGCCATGAGGCGACTTCAGGCAGATGTTCATGGAGATTGGGGGTTAATAAACCTTTCATAGCACCACAATGAGAATGACCGCAAATAATAATGTCTTTTATACTATGAAGTTCGCTTAGGGCAAACATGAGCCCTGCTGCTTCACTTGAAGGAATATGTGAAGGAGGAATGATATTTCCCACATTACGAATGACGAATAAATCACCCGGTTTTGTTTGGGTTAAAAGATTTGGTAATAAGCGTGAATCAGAGCAAGTAATGAATAAAATTTCAGGATTTTGCGCTGCACTTAATTTCTTAAAGTCTTCCTCCATTTGTTTAAATGATTCATTTTGAAACTGACGTACTCCAAGCATCAATCTAATTAACATAAACACTCCTTTTTAAGTGGATGGCCAATTGTTGTATTACATATGTAAGAATAAACATTGGTATTATTTCACAATTGTTAATTTGTATAACAAAATTGTAAAGAATGGCAAGAGGGGCTTTGGTTGGAGATGATGTATTTTAAGTCAGATTGGAAGAATTTCTTATAAAGTAACTTTTCTTTCAGTGGCCAAGAAGTTGTTGGGTTGAATTATACCGGCCCCATAATGAAGGCTGCTGTCATTTATTTATGCCGCGCAAAACAGGTCGGCAAAAATAAAAGACCTACAGCCATACGTTATATTAAAGCGAGCCCCAAATTTTGAGTGCTAAAAAACTGAGGGGGGATTGTTAGGAGCCTCTGCATTGCGAAGTACCTCCTGAAATGTTTGAGTAAGTGTTGCTCTTATTTCAGAACTTGGGGTACTCGTAATAACGCTTAATTTTTGACCAATAAAGTCGATTAAGTCGTTTATTGTCTTTTCGATTTTATTTGGCTTATTCATTAAGAAACTTTCTAACTGAATCGTTAATTCTTCAAGCGCCTGATTAAAACAATTTTTTGCTTCTGAGATTTTAGGGGCAACTGATAGAGGGCTTTGATATCCATGACTAAAATGCTTATAGGGTCCAATCAGTTTTTGATGTTGAATGTATAGCTCCTTCACTTTTATAGCTGCTCTATTATGTCCGGGATCTATTTTAAGTACTTGTTGATATAGATCGAAAGTTAATACAATCGCATTTTGTTTTTGAACTCCATCCGCTCTATATTTACCGAAGAAATCTGCGATAAGAGAGAGTAAATTCGCCAAAAATTTTGGATTGGAGGAATCAGTCGTTATTTTTTCCAGACTGGATTGAAAGGCTCTACTATAAGGGAGCATGTCTTCTGATGCCTGTGATTGTAATGCAGTGCTAAAAAAACCTTGTGGCGTTGCACCAAATCCTTGATTACTAAAGGATAGGCTGATGCTTTGTACCATTGTTTGGGTCGAGGTTTGAAAGACACTTACTGAAGGAGGAGCAAGTGTAGGAGGTGGGACGATTTCAGAGCCCGAGTTTTGCAAGTCCATCGGAGTAACAGGATGGTTAGAACTTAAATCAGATTCTTCTGATACAACAGCTATGGAATTATCCTCGTTTTCTTCCATATCTGAAGTGGCATAAGTTTCTTCTGTTTTTTCCATATCTTCTAGCTGACTTTCTTCATGAGAGATTAGCTGAACTAAATTTTGCAGATCTTCTAAAATTGGATTTTCTCTTTCCTCATCAGAAAGCAAGGCAGAGAGTCTTTTACATTCATGAACAAGTTCACTAATATCCTCATCATTAAAAAGAGTGAGTCTTGTAACATAGCTTAGTAGTTCCAGCTTCCGCAAGGGAGATTGAATTGTCGCCTCCCGAAGTTTGTGTTTGTTTATGTATTCAGACATTACTGTAAGGATGTTTTCATCGTTTGTCTCTTTATAGTGGCGTTCAAGTAAATTTAAATAGCCTAGACTGCTTGAGAGCTTAGGGCAGTCTTTTGTTTTCATCTGAAAGTTAATTGCTCGATTCATCCAGTCAATCGCTTGTGGAAGCGTAAGACTTATTTCTGTGCTATCTTCCTCTGCTTCCATTTGATCGACTATCGCATCACTTACTTCTTCACAAACGGCAGCAAGCAACTCATTAGTTTTTTTAATCACTTGTTCTTCATTACTAATGGAGTGTTTCTTCCCTGCAAGATGCTCTTTGTGCGTAATTTCCATTTCATGCAGCAAACTGGGGATTTCTTGCCAATAGTTTGCAATGGCGTTGAAGTGCCCGTCTTGAGCTTCACGACGGATGAGCTGAAGTTTGGTTATTATATTTTCAGAAAGTACATAAACCAAAGCATCATAAAAATCAGTGTATCGAGTGCTTTTAGAAGCGGCATGCAAATAAAGAGTTTTTAGCGCTTCCGAGTAATGCATAAGTGCTTCTTCATATCTTTGCTCGTTATAAGCGATATCGCCTTGTTGTTGTCTGAATGTATTAAAGTAAAATCCCATAATTGTTACTCGTAAACAAAAAAGGTTATTGTAACTTCGTAATTTTTTTATTCAACAAGTAAATATATATTTCAGTTATTAATAATTATGGAGAAGATGTTTCATTTGGGCATTAAACAGGCTTTTTATTAGTAGTTTGCACTACTTAATGTTAGAAAATCACTGTTTTACGATACTAATTTTTATTGGGTATTAATGACTTGATTGAAAATACGCTTTGCCAATCGTTTTAATGGGACATGGTTCGTATTCGTAAGTATAATAATACTCACATGATCATCAATATGACGTTCTATCCAACTGCTGTAGCCCCTTATAGCACCGTTTTTGAAAGCAAGGCGCTTACCATTAATAGAGGAAACTTGCCATCCTAAAGACCACGCCCAATTTTTTTGACCTGCAAGTGCTCCATTTTTTAAAAAGACTGGTGCCCACATTTGACGATAGGTTGCTGGTGTTAATATTTTCCCGGTAGACATGGCATTATCCCATTTTGCCATATCACTAATATTCGATACGATTCCACCTGAACCCCACATTTGACGCCATGGATTTTGATTTGGGTTAGGAGTAATTTTACCTTCTTTCAATTGATATCCTGTTGCCAGATTTGGAGGAAAGAGTGAATTAGGGAAACCTGTGTGGTTCATCTCCAAAGGGTCAAAAATGGTGTGTGATAAATAATCACCTAATGTTTGATTGCTCACATTTTCAATGACACGCCCCAATACGGCATAGGCAAAATTATTATAAGTAATTGCTGATCCCGGTGGAAACTGCATGGGTCTTTTAGCTAAGTCGTTCCATACTTTAATCCATGGGCGATGTGGTCCATGATGCTGAGGAATACCACTAGAGTGTGAAAGTAATTGTTGAATTGTTACATTCTGCCATTGTTCTGGTGCTTTGGGTACATAGTCCAAGACAGAATTATTTAAGTTTACTTTTCCTTCTTGTACTAAGGTCATAAGTGCAAAAGCAGTGATGACTTTAGACACTGAGCCAATACCAAATAGGGTTTGTGCATCTACAGGGTCTTTTGTTTCAATATTGGCATAACCATATCCTTTTATAAGGAGTGGCTCGCCATCTTTGAGTACAGCTAATGCTAATCCAGGGATATTGTTTTTCTGCATAAAAACAACGACTGTATTATCAATTCTTTGTTTTATGACTTCTGAGTTGGCATTGACACATTGCAAAGAAAAAAGAAGAGGCACACATAGAAGAAATCTTAAGTTTTTTTTATACATTTAATACACCTTACTCTTTTGCGTGAGCAATGTATCAATAATCATGTCGAATATTTTTTGATACTTATATAATAGAGTAGGTAACTGGAGCAAAAAGTACCAAGATATTTTGGTACTTTTTACTAAAATAGTACTAGGTATAGGAAAAACCGGATTCATTGCTGTGATCAGCTAAGTAGGGTTTCATAACGATGTCGCCAATCATTTTGATATCTTTCTGCATGATATCGGCAGCACTAAAATTAATGGTGTACTTGGCTAAAAGGTTTGAGTCATCTGCATCAAGTAAAGATTTTTCTTGAGATACAATTCCAGCGGCCAAGATTCCGACCTCACTATGTTTACTTTGAGCTTGTCTAAGATAGCTTCTTGCAATGGGCTGTTTTTGATTAATCTGAGATTGATAATATCCTAAAATCACCTGCAGATCCTCTTTTAACGCACACACATCACCAAATAAAGATTGATAGGGCTTCCCACTGCTTACAGCATCTTGAAGTTTCTGAAAGCGTTTTTCCATATTTTCGATAAATTCTTGATTGTCTGCTATTTTTGAATCTTGACGTGCGTGAGAGGTGAGTACACTTTTGTTAATATCAACCAATTGCTTAAAGTGAAATAAAATAGATTCAATTTCTTCTAAATCTGAAGAGTTGATTAATATATGAAAAGCTTCTTGGCTGGGTTTAGGAATAGATTTGTTGTTAAAAAATTTTGACTCCATAGTATATATCTCGCTTATGTTGTTTTGTTGGTCAATGTGTGCATTATCTTACATAATTAAGTCTTATTTTGTCAAGCTTTAGATCAATATGATAATTAATTGGTCTTTTGATGCTCGATAAATTAATGCAAATTATAACTTCTGAACATTAAGGAAATATTTACGTGGGCAAATATAATTGGATAACTGAAGGCTTTCATCGCATGTGTAACTTAAGATACTTAAAAAAATATGAGGAAATTAGATTATTCCAATAGCTTAGTTGGGCCGAAGGCCCAACATTTATCAGACTAAAATGTAATCATCGTAGTTCAAAGATCCAATTTAAAAAGGATTAGATAATTGGCATCCCAGACCAAAGCATCCCATGTTGCTAGGAGGAGGATTAGTGCAAGTCACCGGTCCGAAAGTAATTGAAGAAGGAGATGCGGTAACTGCTGTGGCTGTAGTTGTGCAGGATTGAGTACTGGTGGTCGAGGAAACAGTAATCTTGGCGCCTTGATAAATTAAAAATTGTGGCCATGGTGTTATCGTACTTATATTAGGAGCTATTCCAGAATTTGCAGGTATCGTCACATTAATGGTTGGATGTTGTCCCGATGGATAAGTAATTTGCACCTTAAATGATGGGTGGGTCGGAGGAGTCGTACCAAATAGAGTTAACAGTGTACCATTGGTAAACCCTTGGCATCCCGTTGCAGATACCTTCGTATTGTTGGGGACTACTCCCGCGCTTTTTTGAACACAATTGGAGTTAAAAAGACCATAATGCTGTTCTGCCGTAGGACCTGGTTTTGTGGGTTCGTCATAAGCTTCAAAGGCAAGGGCGCCTATCTTATATCCTGATGTCTTTATAAAATTATTTGTATTCAATTGATAAAGAGTTTGGAAATAAGCCGTAGCATTTTCCACGGATGGTGCGCATGGGCCAGGAGAATTACATGCATATCCTGTAGTAGTCCCCGCTGTTGCCCAACCTGTTTCTGCTGCCAGTAGAACTCGTCCAGGTGTATAAAAGGGTTGTTGGTTCGCCACGGGTAAAGCGAGCGGGGTTGTTGAGCCTACCACTTTGATGTAATCCCATGTGAGTGAATTAGGTTGTTGTACTATTGAGCTTAACGGAGGTGTCCATACTGCTGCTGTTGCTGGGGCTACACCAAATTGAAAGGGATAAGGATCAAAGGCTAAGGGGGCCGTAGAAGAATACGAGTTAATTAATGTTTGCATATCGGCAGAGATTGCAGGGCTTGGGGTGACGAAACTGCCACTAAGGACAGCAGAGCTTACCGGAGTTGTCAAACCTTGTGCAGTGAGTGTGGCTTTTAAAGCAGATACCGCACTCGTTAAATAAGTAACATTTGAAGTACCCGTGCATGGAGAAGTCATATTACCTGCATTACAATAATTTTCATGCCCTGCAAAAACAAGTATGACGGTCTTATTAAATACAGTGGGAGTAACTGCTTGAATCACTGCAGTTAATGTAGCTTGGGCACAGGGAATATAATCTTGAGTACCTAAGGGACATCCAGGATACATGTTGTCATTGAGTTGTTGAGGAATCACTGCCTCATAAATAACTTTCATTCCCAAAGCGTTGGCTTGCTTAATAATATCTATCCAACTGTATGGTTCGGTTTGATAGGAGCGAACTGTTGTAAAACCAGCGTCCTGCAATTGTTGAAGTTCTGCATAAACATTAGTCGCAGTAGAATTATTAAGTGTACCCGTATAGAAAACATCATGAAAATTGAATGGATAGTTATTGGTATAATGATTAGGATTATAATCAACACCGATCAATTGATCGAAGGAAACGGATTGTATTGTGGTGGATGTAATGAGCTTATTGGAACTTAGATTGCCAAGCAATTCAGCTGCGAGGGTAACTGTGCCATTAGCAGGTGAATTGAATCTGCCGACAATACTACATTGAGCGCCGCTTGCTAATGTTCCAGTTGTTCCCGTTGGAACGCAGCTGTTGCTCGTGATTGTGAAATTGGGATGGAGCGGATTATTATTTTGCGTGATATTTTGTGTAAAACTTACTGTTGATGCATCATAATTTGTAAACGTAAAAGCTACCGTGTAGTTTGTATTGGCAAATGTTTGACGGGGCAAAGGTTGGGCTGAAGGAAAATTGGTTGTACCTAAAATACCTGCCGGGGCTGTTGTTGCAACTGTTGTTAACGCAGGTTGAACGTGAACTACGTTGTTGTCATATCCACTATAAGCCACTAAAATCGTTTTTCGGCCAATATTACCAGGAGTTAAGGTAATACTATAAGTACAGCTTTCTTTAGGCTGCAGCTTTTTCCCTGTACATTGATCGTTATATTGAAAGTCTACTCCAGTAGCAGTGCATTCTTGATTAGGAGTTGGGCACAGTATTGGGAATACCTGAAATGGTTTTTTAAAAGCGAAAGGAAGATTATTGGTAAAAATATATGTAGAAGTGGCACTTCCTCCTAATGTAGAAATCTTTGTTGGGAAAGGTTTATCCAAAAAATGAAGAACGGGATTACCTGCAAAGACCTGGCTCATCATTAAAAATAAAATGCTTGCTAATTGGAATTGATTCATTTTCACTCTAATGTTCCCTTTAGTAATAATAAATTCAACATAAGAAATGCTATTTAAAATGGGGATGAGGGGTTTCATTGATACATAAGCAACTTACGTCATCATACTCATTTTTATGTAATACAGCGCAGCTTTTCTAATTCATTTTTATTTTAAGGCAAGAGACACATACTAATTAATGACATTCAAATTTGCTACATTTTAATTGTTTAAGTTATGAAAGAAGACAATAAAATCCAATGGACGATTTATATTGTTTCCAAGTCAAAACTGCCTTGTTTTCTTTCCATGAACAACAGCATTCAATTCCAATTATTTTTCGATAAAAAAACTTTGTGTCTTAAAAACGAGCACTATGGTAGTATCGCGCGTTTTATTTTTATTATGAAAAAGGGTGTATTTATGGGGCAAGAAAAAAAAGAGAAAAAGACGCTTTGGGATGCTTATGCTTTTAGTGTCAGTTATACAGGGCTCACCACATTAATAGGACATCCGGCAGAAAGACTTAAGGTTGCAATTCAAACAAATCTTTACCGAAGTTCTTATTCTGTCACAAAACAATTCATAGGTGCGAATTTCAACCATTTATCTACAGGACTTATGTCGTGTATTATTCGTCAACAAAGTAAAATAATATACAGACCTTTGTTGATTACATCTATGCCAAAAGAGATTGATAAATACCAGTTTCCTCTGGCGCTCGGCAGTTTCTTCAAAGCAACAGCTGCGGCTACTTTTGATACTTTAGTGCTCAGCCCGCTTGAGAATATTAAAACAGTACAAATGAGAACTATAGCAAGCCAGGATAAGCCTATAAAACCTGTTCAAGCAATGCAAACTATTTATCAACAAAGAGGATTTCCTGGCTTTTTTGTTGGCAGTACGGCGACCCTTGGAAAAGCATTTCCTAGTTGGCTCTATTTATTCATGACGTATCATGCAATTAAAACCAAACGGGAAAAACAAACTTTTTTATCAACGATTCTGTGGGCAACCGCTGCTTCAGTCCCTGTTGTTTTTGCAACGACTCCGCTTGACGTGATAAAGAGCCGACAACAGGCTTGTACTGATCAACTTAAGCCAACAATCAGGGAAATTGCATCGGGAATTTATAGAGATCATGGCATTAGTGCTTTTTTTAAAGGATTTAACTGTCGCTTATTACATAAATCATTGTCTACGGCGGGTGCTTATATGATTTTAGATATCGCAAATAAGATGTAACGCATCATCAATTAAGCATTTGCACTTTGCAAAAATAATTTCACTGTGCCATATGAAAATAGTGGTAGCCCGATTGAGACATGTCTTAATTCGGGGTTTTCTTCCTATATAATAATATGTTGAAAAAAAAGGAAAAAACGGTCTAAAGAATTTTTGCAAGAGTGCAAAAGTTCGTTTATTGATACTGATAACATTTTATGTTTAGATGCTCATAGAGGTCAAAGTTGAGGCCCGTAGCTCTGAAATCGACTGCACATTTTAAAATTTTGATGGGAAGTTAAAAATTTATGCTGGTGCTGTACTCAAGCGATCATACGAAACGAGTCGACTAATTTATGAATAAAATCACACATAATGAAAAAGAGGCGTTAAAAGTTGTTGAACAATTTAATCATTTAAATGCATCACGAGCACCCATATCAGATTTTTTACCGATAGTTGATCCAGAAAATTTAATTATTACTCTGCGTGGTAGTGATATAGTTTTTAAAGGCATTGCTGGCTTTGCTGATCATCAAATAGGTAAGTTAATTTATTTCGATCAAAAGTTTGAATGCGAACTTATTAAAAGCGAAACTCAACGCGATCATATTACGCTGAGTACTAAAGGGGCCTGGTATGCAAAAATTTGGCAATCTCCTGCCGCCTACAGTCAACAACTGATCGCGGATTTAAGCCATACTTGGATTTTAAAAAAAAGCAAACAATCAACGTATATTATTGTTACCCATATTTGTGAACATTTTAAATATAGAGATGGATTTTCTCCTCGTGATGAGGTCGAAGACTTCCATCTCAATCTAAAATAATTTGAGCTAAACAGACCCTAGCAACTTAAAAACTATTTTACTCCTCGATTTCAAATAGGGGTGGTTGATAATAACTCGTCTCAGTTGCAGGATGGTCAAAATGAACACCAATTCCAAGCAGGCCGGTTTATTATTTAATGAGGGGGGTATGTCTGATTTCAATGGCAGCATAAAAACAATCCATATCAATATCAATATGAATTATTTTTCGAGGCAATAAAATGTTTTTCTTTAAATGATTTGACATATGAGCAAAGTATAGCCCACGTAGATCTTGCTAGCGCGGCAATTTAATTTATTTCCAATAAAGAGTGATTGAGTATATATAGTCGTATAAATACTGCACGTATTCAATACATCAATGTGATGTAAGGCCACAGGTTCTTTCATTATTATCTAAAAATTGTAACTCGATTTGTTTATGAAATGCTTTATATAATTTGCTTTGATTTTCTCCCAGTAATGTCTGAAAAAATCCTTTTTTAGGCTTAATTTTGTTCTCTAACATGGATAATAATAATTTAATATCCTCTCTTTCCAGTGACGATTCGTGGGTTATATAAGCACTTAAATTAGTGAGCCATTTTTGATAGCTCTTTTTACTGTCCAAGTGAGTCGTTATGCGGAAAAAATGGGTTAATACTGTCTGGGTTTTATCAAGAGTTTCTTTTTTAAATGCCGGCTCAAAATGTATTTGGAAAAGTCTTGATTCAACTTTAGATTGTATTACTTCAAGGGAAAGACGCTTAAATGCCTCTTCTAAATCGGCTTCGGATTTGATCGTTGCTTCAAATTGTGGTGATAAAACTTGGCATTTCTCAGGATACATTATAAAACATCGTATGAGTTCATCTAAATGATAAGGGATTCGAGTGACATTGATTGTCGAACAATCACCGACTGTACGACTTTTTAAATCATGCATCACCACATCAAGCGGGATTTCCATGTTATCAAAATAAGTGATTCCATCATTCAAGGCTTGTTCAAAAAGAATCGCCTTTAAAGTCTTTGCTGTTTTATGACGGCCTATTTTAACAAAATACGCTAATGCGTCATTAACCGTTTTTAGCGATTTCTCTTGAAAGTGCTGTTCTTCTAGTTCATGAATTAATTTTACTAATGTCTTCCTGCGCTGCAAACTTTGAGATATAGCCTGATTTGTAATAGTTCGAGCTATATCGAATGAAGAGGGATAGGGAATACCATTTAATCCCTCCAAAATCCTTTCAAATAACTTTCGATCAATATCGATATCTCGGCGATCTTTTGTTTGGGACATCAAATTAGATGCTAATTCTCCCCAGATTCCATCTGTCATTGAAACGATAATATCACCTTCAGCAAGTTCGAGTGTTTGTCTGACAAGTACATTATCTCTATTGGCAGCCGATGCGAGGGTTTGTACTGATGATGGGGTCCATGTACTAAATCCTCGATAGACATGACGAGCGCAAAGGGTGTTTTTTATTTTATAGTGTTTATCTAACACAACAATTAATCCATCGCCGATATTTGCAAATTCACCAGAATATCGTTCTCCTTGTTTGTGTTTATAGATAAAAGCTGCTATGGATGCATGGGCATCATACTTACTACTTCCATTAATATTTTTTTTTGAAGCAGTTACTTGGCTAATTAAGTCGAGTGTTGCATCTATATTTTCGTCACAATCCAAAAACTCTTCACAACTCGCTTGAGATACTTTATGTATCATTTCATCTTCTTGTTGATCGCCAGCTCCTCCGCCCAAGCCATCAGTGACTGCAACTCGTGCACCATTAATCGTGCCAACTTTATCTGTAGTGACTAATGCTCCAGAACTATCAAGTATCATATCCTGTTCCATATCTTGATCTTGATGAGCGAGGCTTGAACCAATAACAATAGCGCAGTTATGACTTTGATTCACTGAATAAAATCGTGCTGATAAAAAATTTTCTAAGTCATTGGTTAGGTCTTTTGCAATGGCTTGTGAAAAAATAACTTTTTTGCTTGTGACGATTCTATCTCTCATTGTATTACTTCTATAAAAATCAAAACGGGTGGTTTTCTTATGCCATGAAGGTCGGATAACCAGCTGCTATTTTAACAGAATTTTTGCCCATATTTGGTTTTTAAATTACTGTTCCACGAAAAAGGTTCATTTTATTTGGATTTCAAAGAAATTTTTTCAATTTTTTGAAGATCTTATACCTCAAATGATTTGGTATAAAATCATAATTAATTGCCATTATTAAATCCAATTTGATCTATTATTAATATATATTTGCTTTTTTTTTTTGAGTATTTTATGGCAAATCTACCTGGGCTATTTTTTCTAAAAGCCTATCCACCTGAAGAAATATGGAGATTATTTGTTGATGGACGCTTTTGGTCAAAAGAAAATGGTTGGCATGGTTATGAGTCGAGAGAACGAGGTTCTATCAACGCTGCTTTAGAAAGTTTATGTTCAATTGCCTTACAAGTTGATAAGAAAGGAGAGGATTTTGAATTAAGTGGTGATTTAATAAAGGACATACATAAAAAATGTGGAAGGAAGGTAGAGGAGTTACAGGATAAAAATCCAGGTGAAAGCAGGGGAGATGATGAGCCTGTGTCATTTGGTATTCCCGCAAGCCGCGCATCAATCAAAGGTATTGAGGAGTTTCTAGGCTTATTTTTTCTTTTAGAAGGCGCAGCAGAGTTCGGACCTGGGAAAATTGGACCGCTTGGTTACCCAAAGTTCGATAAAAACTATTTTAAAGATTTGACCCCTGAACAAATACCTGAACTTGCTAAAAAAATATATCAAGACATGAGTGCAGATGGGCATAGCAATACGACTCATTTTTATCTTGCAGCACAAAAAAATGTTGATATGTTCCTGGAAGCAATCACACGATCTTATAACAAAGAAATTAAAGCTGCTCATACAATTGATGAAAAACTTCGAGTGATTGCCAAGCACATTCGATATTATGAAGTATTACACTCTTTTAGGGATGCTAATGGCAGAACTTTTGTGAATAATTTATTGAATATTCTTTTAATGCAACAAGGGTTACCGCCTGCAACATTTTATGAGCCTAATGTTTTTGATTTATATAGTGCCGATGAACTAGTCGTTGTTATTAAGGAAGCAATTTTTAATACCGTAGAGATTATTGAAAAAAGCAAAAAAAAGGATATTTCTTTATATGGGTACCATTCAAGCCTGGAAGATAGAGAAGGGTTTATGAAAATGCTAGATAGCCCCGCTTATACAAAGATCCGTGAGGAGGATCTTTTATATTTAGATCATGAAACCCTTCAAAGGAATGCCAAAGATTGTCTCGCCTCATTAATTGCTCTATATCCGCTTCATCGAAGGGCAGTTTATCTTAGTGATTCTAGTGATATAAAAGAATTTGTATCCATGAATGAGTCTCAGATTAATAAACGTATAGAGCAAGGTGCTCCTCCACTTTATGTGGGCAAAACCCCTATGCATTTAGCTGTTATGATGTGCAATATGGCAATGGTTGATGAACTTATTGCGCAAAAGGCAGATTTATCAATTCTAGATTACGATGGCAAAACAGTTCTTCATTATGCTGCGGAAACCGGAAATATGCAAATAATGGAGAAAATATTAAAAGCTTTATCACAACAGGATGATGGGCTTAAGCTATTAAATGTTAAAGACAATCAGGGAAAAACAGCGTTTCATTATGCTGCTGAGCATGGAAGCCCTGAGCTCATAACTGCCTTAATATCAACCGGTCTTGTTCGGATCAATGAACCCGATAACAGAGGCGTGTCTCCTGTAACTTTAGCGTATAAAAATCATAAATTAGAAACATTCGGGACATTGTTAGATGCTGGTGCTGATATTAGTAAAGAGCTTTTAGAAATAGTATCGGCTCGAAAAGATATTGAAACATTTAAAAAAATTATTAATAAGAATGAAAAGCTTCTTTTTAATCCAGAAGTTTTGAGACTTGCTATTGGTTTTGGGAGCAGAAGCCTCGTCGGAAAGTTTTTGCAGGCAGGAATGGATATTAATACTCCATTAACTAAAAATAAGGCAACTCCATTAATGTTAGCTATTGGTAGTGGAAATATAAATTTAGTAAGGTATTTATTAAAAAAAGGTGCTGATATAAGTTTAACCGATGGGTTTGGACACACTGCTATGCATTATGTTTTTTTTACAGGCCCAGAGCCTAGGGAGGCTTTGATAAAGATAATTGCTGAAAAAAACAAAGAATTGCTTGATAAACCAAATCAACATGGGCGTCCTCCTCTATGTTCCACGATTACATTACAAGATTACAAAAGCATGCAAATTTTATTAAACATGGGGGCAAAGGTTGATTTTCGAGAGAATGACGGAAATAACATTTTACATGTTGCTATAGGTAAGTGCCCTCTTTCTGTGATGCATGAGCTTATGTCTAGAGAGCGCACTTTGCTTCACAAAACAAATTCTTTGGGAAGAAATCCATTCCATCATGCGCTTGCTACCTCAATTGTTTCTAAGCATCTCGGAAAAGAAGATGAAATTAACTTTATGAATTTAAGTGATTTTTTGATAAAAGAAAAAGTAGATTTAAATACAAAGGACGTGAATAAAAAAACAATATTAGATATCGCTTTATCGAAAAATTACTGTCATTTATGCGTAAAATTGATGAAAGAGGGAGCTCATACCAATGTTTCTTCAGCTGCTAAATTTCTTCAGAAATCTAGCTCTGACACTATTTTAAAGCACCCTAAAACCTTTAAAAAAGGATTGATGAAAAGATTGAGTGATGATCCTTTAATTGCAATGGCGCAATTGAATGATTTATATATAAAAATTAAAGCGAATGATATTCGTACACCTAAGGATTTTTCAGCACAGTCAGGTTTAACTTTCTTTAAAGGGAAATCAGATGAAATGAAGGCTCATGAACAGGTATTATCCGTATTAAAAGAGGCTTATGATAGTAAGCTTAAAGAGTTACTTGGCAAGCAGGGTGAAAAAGAAGGTTTGGATAAAAAGAAGCCATTTCTTGATGAGAATCTTAGGTTATTAATTAAGCATCAAGAAATTTCAAGGAAAATTGATAAACCTTCCGAGCAGTTGGTTGAGGGGGAATTCTATAAAATAAAATGGTAACTTCCTCAAAGATCATGTTCTAAATTCCCAGTATTGACTGTCCTTTTTTATTTTCTAACGAAATGTTCAATGAGCTCCAATTTGTTATCACCCTACGAGCTCCTCACATTGGCAAATAGTCAAAAAAACTATCTTCTGTTCAAAATTGGTACTATTGTTCTGTAAATGAGCTATAAATTATCTTCGTGCTTAATATTTGGTTAATATGTTTTGTGTAAAATATAGTCCAAATTTTTGTAAGACGTTAAAATTAGGAAATTAAACGATGTGGAGTAGAACAGTTAGGTATGCAAGAAGTGGTACCCTTCGGTCAACCAATAGAACCATCTCTGTAGGCGGCAATACACATATTGTTCGTTTTTATTCTCAATACAATTGGAAAGAGTTCAATGCAGGATCTTGTGATATTGAGTCAGTTCTTGAATCAGGGAAAGAGTCATTTCCAGAGGTGTTTAAAGATTCTTCTGTTGAATTTACTGCATTAAAAAATTCAGTGCTCAAAAAAGAGGAATTATGGTGGAAGCAAAAGGCTTTTGGACGTTATAAAGGTCACAATGGTCAATCTGTTGGTGATTTAATTCTGTTTGAAACGTCTCGCCGTTCTTTACAAATAACCGGAGCTTTAATTCCTTTATTATTAAAAACTCCTGCTCAAAATAATGATTTTGGAGCTTTTGTCCGTAATTTTCACATGCAACATATTTTACCAGTGATTCCGCAAGTAAGTATGTTGTCTCAACGACAGAAATATTTGAGTTGGGTATATGATGCGCTTCAGGATCCAAGCAAACAGGAGCATCTTCATGTTCATACGCATTTTAATAAATTTAAAGCAGAACTTTTAAAACGGAAAGAAAAAGGAGTAATTGATGGATCCGACTCTATACTAAGTGAATTAGCTATGACTCACTTAGCAGATGAATTACTAAAAGGTGACGTAGATAAGCGAATATATACTCTTTCAGAACGTGTCATCGAAACTCTTCTTAAACAAGCTAAATATGAATCGTTACCTTTAGTTTCAGCAATGGAGGCGAATACATTTATTGGTGTCCAAGAAGAAGCACCTAAAAGTTATCCTGATCGTTTCACTGTTTTGATGGCAGGGGGACCTGGTAGTGGTAAATCCATTACAACAGAGAGTTTTGCTTTGCAATTACAACGGCAAACCGGATATTCATTAGATGAGCTGGCTCTTCTGACTGTTGATAGAAAACGAACAATCTATTATGAAGATGAATGTGTGAAGGGAACTCATAAAAAACATATTGGTACATTGACGCATGACGAAGCAGTAGTGACTTACAATATGAGTGGTGAGTTCTTAATACGCCGTATGGATCAACATAAACGAGTGCCTAATGTATTCAAAGAGATGTGCAACATATGGCCTAAGTGGCTTGATATTGGATTAAAAAAGGATGGCACTTATTTAATAACTGTTTCGACAAGAAAACCTGAAAATGCAGTTGATGGCGTGATTCAAAGGGGTATTTCAAATAATGATTTTATTACTCCACCTGAATATGTATTGCATTCTTACCGCAGTGTTAGTGAACGTTTTCCATTAGTCATTCAAGAAAACCAATCTAAAAAGGTGATTATTAGCGTGGTAAATAATGAATTGGCGATTGTGAAAAAATTCAGTAAAGAAAAAGATTCAGAGAAGACAGAAGATAATAAGCCTGCTGTAGTAGTAGATTGTGAGACTAATACAATCTATGTGATCAATCTCTTGCAATATGTAGATTTCATTAATCAAAGCCAACTCAATAGCAAAGCAACGTCTGCAGATGAACTTTTTAAAGGTGCAGATATTTCGATTGCGGCAGGTTTGGCAAGAGTAATTGACCCAAGTAAATTCGGAGCGGCTAAAATTGCATTTGTTCGACAAGGAGTTACTTCAACTTCAATTAATAATCTTGAGAAAAATATTGTCGCTACTGTTCAGGATGGTGCACTTGAGGTGCAAGCTGAAGCAGATTTTGAGGATTTAAAATCTGGTGCTCCTGAGCATTTTGAAGTATTAGAGCGTTTAACATCTCAAAATTCACTGCAAGCATCTAAATAATATAAAAAGGATTCCAGGGAGGAATCCTGTCTCAGCTTTGCAACGAATATTATTTAAATCTTGGAGCAGGCCCTTGGGCATCCGCTGATGAGGTATTTTCAAGCTCTTTCACAATCGTTTTAACGGATTTATTTAATTCTGATCCAGTCTCATTTTTTCTGGCTATTGACCAATTTATATCTCTGAAAAAACGGTTAGTAGCAGGAGCGTGCTTAATCGTTTTAGGGAGAGAAGAAGTAGCAAATCGTCTAAATAACATCATCTATAAAATCCTTTTTCAATAAAACAGCGTATTAGTTATGATAAATTTTTATAAAAAATATGCAAGTTTTATTTTTTATTGATAAATAAACGTGTATGTTATTGTTTTTTCTCTGGATTTAATTGCTCTTTCTCGGGTAATGGATTCTTGTCCAACTGCCGGGCAATTGTTCGGGTATTTTTATTCAGTGAATTTATTTGTTTTTTATCGGTAGTTACAGTCCAGTCCATCGATTTTCCAAAATTTTTTGGTACCTTTTTAGTCATTGATTTTCTCCAAAATGAATAGAATCATTTTTGTATAAAAAATGGTTTATTTGTATATATTAGCAAAATATTTCCTACAGAGCAGCTGAAAAACAAAAGAGTTACTGTGCATCCAGTTCATCCAATATAGACGAACTTAATGTATGGGCATTGCACGTCATGGTTTAAATGTTCTGTTTGATAAGACATCTAAACTGTGCCAGTCTTTTGTTCTGGTAGCTGAGGCGGATGCAAAATCAGCACCTATGCCAAACTCATCTCGAGATAAAACTTTTTGTTGAGTGGTATCAAAAGTAGGTAATACCCAAATGGATCATTGAATGTCCGATTGTTGCCCCAAGTAGTTTTGCTAATTTTAGGTTTGAGGCATTGATGCCTGAATTTTGAAGCAGGGAGGTATGAAAATGGTTATTCATAGGATATAGTTTTTTTTCTAAGTACCTTTATCTCGCTTTGTCTGGATTTTTCTTCCAAAATTTTCTGCTTAGCACGTCTTGATCGTCTTTTCTTTTGTCGTTTTAATTTTTCAATTTTTTGCTGTTCTTTTGTTTTCTCCTCACTCACGATTGCATGTAATTTTTCACAAAGCCGTATTCTTGCAAAATACCGATTGTCTTCACGACTTCTGGATTCCTGACATTTTATTTCCAAACCAGAAGGTATATGTTTCAAATAAACTGTCGAGGCGGTTTTATGTAGTTTCTGACCTCCTTTACCACTACCTACGATAAATTTTTCGATAAGATCATCATCCCTAATATGAAGTTGAACCATGAAATCGGTTAATTTATCCCACTTTTCTTTATTAATCATATTGGTTGGTTTTTATGTTATATGGATTATTCTCGGCTTTTTATTATATGATACAGAATCGCCGATTTAACGGTCTAGCCGTGCAAGATATTCAAATTGCGACATCAGTTTTTAATGCAATAAATTAAATGATCTTGATTTATATGGCAAGAAAAGCGCTTTTTCTTATTCACCTCATTACATGTGTTATAAAACTTTCTCAAATGCTTAATAAATGATAAAAATGATTTGCATGGGAATTCTTGTTTGGGTTAGGGATGCTAATTTATAACGGTAAAATATTAACTAAGTTTAAAAATAAGAAAAGCGGTAAAAATCAAGGGGAAGTAGATGGTTTTTATCGTGATTCAGACGGAGTGGAATATTTTATAAAAAAACCTAAAGATCCCAAAGAATTGTTCACAGAATTGTTTGCAGGTTTATTACTGCAAGAATTTATACATCGTCAGTTGATTGATAAGATATATCATGCATCATTTATTTGTGCTCAACTGATTCAATTTGAGGACGGCAGTTATGGGCTGATTCAGCCTAAAATTGAATTTAAAGAGTTATATAAAATCATTGGCACAGGCTATCGAGATGGTTCCGATAGAGATCCTTTAGTGGAAATGTTTTACGGCCCCCAATCCTACTTACTACTGACCCAATTAAAATCATACTTTGGTCTTGCAATCGCATTGATGTTTTCTTTGCTCTTCGGTGATCATAGTGTGCATAGTGGGAATGTGGTTTGCTTGGATGTCTTATCCGCAGTTGAGATGATGTTTATTCAATTTGCGCGTATTGATTGGGGAGCCGCATTTCGTTATTACGGACATAAAAAGAATAATGAAAATCTTTTGAATCCATTTGAATATCAAGGATGGTTTAATCCTAAAGGATACACGAAGGGCTACTTTCTTAATTACAAAAAAATAAAAGGATTGTTTCCTGCAATTGCTGAACAGGCGAGCCTATTGCAAAAAAAGGTCAATGAATCATTGTTTGTTGACATGATTAACTCTGTTTTAAGACAACTCCCTGTCGATTTAGTCGATAATAAGACGAGGCTAGAGTTAGCTAAATATTTATGTATCGAATCTTTTGGAAAAATTAATTTTGGTATAGAAGATCAGCAATTTGCACAGGATTTGGCGCATATTTTATTCAATCGATTAGACAAGATAACTGCTCTTCAGGATTTTCCAGATAGTGCAGTTGAATCAGATTTACCGCAAATGATGTATGCAGAAAGTATACCAACAGCCATTGGATTACCAGTAAATAGCGTCATTCCCTTTAATCAGCAAATGAGCATTTGGCTGGATATACTTTCTTTATCCGATGAACGAAGTATATTTGATTTTAATAGCATTGATCGCACTAAATTAATCAAACAATATAATTTTTTTATGGACGCTTTATTGCGTCAAATGGAGCAAATAGAGCAGATTCTAAACCATGACATGGTAGGGGATGGGGTGCTGCCTTTATCAATAAGTCATTCTTTTCGAAATCAGTTTGCGTTAGACATGGATTTAAAACCGTTTTCTACTGATACAGAACCAAGTATTTCTTGCAAAAAGCCGCACCGGAAACTTGTTGAAACCCTGTTAACTACGAGTTTTAATGCCATTATTACAATCAGAGTGATACAAAGTACCCAAGCCACAACAATGCTCGCCAGTGCATCTGCCATTCATTTTCTGTTTGATGCTTTAAAAATGTACCTACATGATTTTAATGCAGTTCACATTATGTTTTTGCAAGAGGCGCAAGATATGCTCTTCTTAATGTCAGGGACACAACTTGCACGAGTTTGCCTTAATGAAATGAAATTTATAAATTCTAGTTTACTCATTGGAATAGTTCTGAAAAATCCTGAGCTTTGGGCGCGCATGAATCAGGCTTTAACTGAAGAATATGAGGTATTCTATCAAGAGAAAATAGATGATCACATTGTTAAATTACGAAAATGTCATGAAGATTATACCTTATTTTTAACTTTGGTCAGTGAATCGTTATCGATATCTCAATTCGCTACAAAGAGGCTTATAGTGGATAAATTAAATAGTCTTTTTGAGAATCTGCCAGAACTTTTGCAAAAGGATCTTGCAGCGCTCTTAAATCAAATTCAGGATGACTTTAGAAGTTTGCAACGCCGGCACAGTCTTGAGTTGGAAGAACTGGAGCAATTGAATGAACAACTTTTAATTTTAGAAAAAAATAATGATTCTTTAGTTGAGAAGAATAATTGTGTAGCACAAACTGATAAAATAGAGACAGTTATTAAGGACAGCATGCTCTATGAAAAAATCTCAGCTGATAAAATCCTTTGGCAAGCAATAGTGGAATCCCAATGTGAAGAATTGCCTCTTGATGACCTGCTTGTCTTAAAAAATTTTTATGATAAGAAAAGGGGGGAGGGCACTGGTGTTTCTGGTGAGGCATTAAGCAATTTTTATACTCGTGCGTTAAAGGTTCGCTTATCCAATAGTTCTTTAACAGAGCAAGCACATATCATTCTATATGATGCTCTAAAAACATTTGACACATCGCAAAAATCAACTATTTTAGATGAGGCAATCCACGTGGTGAATGTCCTATTTAATAAAGTAAGTGATATGAAACCTCAAATGATAAGCAGGTCACTTTTTTTTAGTCGGCATGATTCAGAAACTTTATTTGTAAATAACAGTCATAGCGATGATCATTCAATCTCATCAAGCGGATTATCACTATCCAGCACGCTTGAACAATGATGGGAAGAATATCAATGAGCGTTGTAAAGGATAAGAAAGGAAAAGGATATGTTTAAAAAAATTGATGGAATAAAACAAAAAAATAGAGAAATATTAATCAAGGCAATAACTGAGTTAGACGAAGTAACTTATGAGACGGTTTCGACTTATTTAATTCAGAAACTTGCAGAAGGCTCATTAAAACTAGATCCTAGTGCCTATAAGCCTGCCGATCCAACTATGCCAAATGGTGTTGGCCGATATCTTCTTTATGACCACCTTGATACATCTAAGCCTTTCTCCATATGGGTATTTGCATTTGCGACAAAGCAAAAAACAACAATTCATGACCACAAATATAAAGGTACGGTTACTGTTCTAGAGGGGCCTATATCCGAGAAATACTACCATCCTACTGGTGAACACACTGCGCGACTCGTGAATCGTGTTGATCGTTATCAATTTCACAGCAATCGCGATGACTTAAGTGGGGTTTTTGTTCATCAGCTCAAACGAAGAAAAGCTCTAGGAGAAGGAGTGAGTGTCACTTTGCACATATACAATATGGAAGCCTATTTGGTGGGTCTTGAAGGCGAAAAAATGGATCGGAGAAATTTAAATATAATCTATTCCAAGGATAAAACAGTAAATAAGGAGAATATTCCTGCCTATTCAGAAGCTCATCCTGAATTAACCTATAGAATGTAGGCTTTCATTTTGCCTATTTTTACTTAATTTATGGAAATAAAATTAAATAAAAAAATTTACATATTGAATAAAAAAAAGCTAGAATTTAATTATGCTATCGTAATAATTTGAAATTAAATGCCTATTACTCGACAGTTAATTGCAGCACAAGCTCCAAAAACGCAAGGAGATTGGTTTTCTGTTTCAGGAACGGTTGCAGATGCAGATGATGGTCAGGGTATGCCTACCTGGCAATTTAGAATAAGTATTCTACCTACTCGAGAGAATGCATTGAAAGCTCTAAATGCTCTTGCTACTTTGGAACAATTTCAATCAACTCAGCATCCAGAGTTTAAAGTATTTTTACCCGACGACAATAATGATTTGAGTAGTTGGGATCCTACATTTAGGGGGGGAGATAGAGATCAAAGAGGGAAAGAGATCTGTGTGTATATGGAGCAAGTGCTGGGAAGGAATAAACCAGAGTACTATGAAGGGAATTATCCAAGCCCTGATTACTTAAAATCGTTAATGTTAAGCATGTGGAAGGGTTTACAGGACGCTGGTGTAGAACTGGCATATAGTATTCCTTCCGAAGGAGAGAAAGAAGTACTTTGTGATTCAGGTCTAATTACTCCATTTTGTTACAGCTCTTTTAAACCTTACCAACAGCGACATGGAATTTTGCATCAGGTGGAGAATTATAACCCAAAAGAATATCAGGATCCGTTGGAAGGGGTTTCTATTAGTTTAGAGGATTTGCAAGAATACAATATTCATCCTATTGGAGCAGTCAAATCAGCACAGCGCTTAATTTATCATCTTAATCATTACCAGTTAAAAAAATTAGAGGCAGAACAAGAGCTTCAAGCTTTGTTACAGTCAGCAGAGAAAGAGGAGGACATTTCAGATACTCAATTCACAGATTATGGAGAAGTTATTACGGCATTAGATAACGTACTTGAGATGCCAATAGAAGGTGAAGAGGAAGCATTAACCGAGAGGCTACGAGAATACATTAATTTGGTTAAGGCAAAAGAAGTATCCATCGCGCTTCCATCACAAAGTACATTACCCGGAAAATTATTTTCAAAAGATCTTAGACTGCTGCAAGCTCTAGCTGACTTAGAAGACAAATCTGAAAAAAACATAAGGGCTAGACTTTTTTCTGCTTTTCCTCAGGAAGTGCAGCATGCTATTGTTTCTGCAGAAGGAGGAAGGGAAACATTTTATGCTCTTTGTATTAAACATTTGTTTCAAAATATAAGTCAATCTCTTGAAAATGAAAAAAAATTAAGTGTCGATGAGATGATGAAACTTAACATCGATATAGATCGGAAAAGTTGCGAAAAAGCATTTACTTACTATCCGCAAAAATTTCAACAAATATATCAAAAATTGGTACATTGTGAGCATGAAAAACAGATGATTTTGAAAGAGCATGAACGATTTGATTTATTGCCAAAACCGCCAAATAATTCACCCTATTATAGTGAGATAACGAGTAAAATAGAAGGCACTTTGGCACAAGCAAGAGCAATTTTAAATGATTATACAAGAGACAACTCATGGTTAAGCAGAGTCGCCCATGGTAATTGGAATAGACACCACCTTGAAGAAGTTAATGAAATTGTTAAAGCAATTGATAACAGAACAATTTCTTCTATGGAAGAATTGTCAACACATTTAGCAGCAATTCCTTTAGCAAATCCTAAGGGGTCTTTAGCAAGACGAATGGAATTTATTTTGTTGCCTTATGCACAAAGTTTGCAATATCCAGAGAGTAAAAAAGATGATGAAGTGTTTCACCCAGTTTAGAAATAACAACACCATAATTAATACTTTTTGATCTGATTATGGTATAGAAGTATTGCGCATGCCATTTTGATCGTATAGATTACAGGTTAAGCGAAATAAAAACTAAGGGACTAATGTTATGTCAAAATGCTTCATTCCAACCATAAAGAAAATAGTTTATCCAATCACAAAACCATTCTGTACCTGGTGTAAAGACTCAATAATCCGTTAACAATAAAGAAAATTTAAATAGCCTTTCCCTTTATAAAAATCATTCAAATGATAAGGGAAGTTTATACTGCCAATGTAATTTGCATAAGAAAACGTCAAGGAATATAAAAACAAAAAAAGGAGCCAATATGTTTGATGTAGATAATAGTGGTAAAGGCAATTGTATGTATTATGCTTATAGCATTTCCTTAATGTATTATTTACGAGCTAAAAATGCTCCTGATATTACAGAAAATATTTTTAACAAGTTAAAGCTTAAAGAGGATGAAAAAATTCTTTTGCGGACATTATTGTCTAAGAACCCAAATTATCAATTCACCTCTCGTGAAATCAAAACCATTATTGAACCTATTCTTGGAAAGGCTACTCGAGATTTGGCAGCTGAATATACAGTACGCGAGTTTAAATTGTCTCCTCATGATTCTCCCTTATTTACTTCAGCGAAATACGGCTTGGAATTTTGTTTCCGACAAGCACTGTTGGAGAATGGTTCGGAACTGCATGAGCTGATTGATCATGGATTTACTAACCCTGATTATACTGCAGCTGAAATATATAAGATGAGCGGCACCGATCGTGCGATGACAGAGCATGCAATTGCAAGAGTCCCGCATATAATTGAAGAGTTTAATCGCCTGTGGGCCATTAAGGTAGAGGAACTCAAAAAAGAAGAGAAGCAGTTTTCTGAAAAAGAAATTAAGGTCTATAAAGAAAAACTTTTTGATAATATCTTGAGAGATGAAACAGTTCACTTCTTTTTAGCAGAGAATGAAAAATATTTGAACCTGTACAAAGAACACTTACAAAAAGAATATGTATGGGGCTCAGAAGAAACTCTTTTAGTTTTACACCGTGCAATACAAGGCGAGCGTATGGTGCGAAACGAAAAGGGAACTATTGACGCGTTTTACGATACTGAGATTGTGTTACATATTCATAGAAATGGCAGCAGTCCTTTTTTTCAAGCCAGAAGCCCAGATATGATTTTGAATAATCAAAGTGATATTCATTGGACTTCTACAGTTCCTGATTCAATATTCACAACAAAATTAACAGACAAAGAGCAAAAGCTTTTCGAAATACTTGATGAATTACGCATGATGCATTCTAAGATTTCAATCGAAAAGAATACGATTGAACATGATTTGCTATCTACTTTGATAAAACAAATGGATTTAATTTATGCTAATCCAAGTTATGCAATGAAAGAAAAAGCGATGGAATCTGTCTTTCAGCTTGTTGGTAAGTTAATCATTAAATTAGGGGCTGATCCCTCTTGGAGACTGCTACTTGGTAATTTGCTTTCTGTGTTTATTGAGTGTACCCCCAAATTTTTAGCAGACAAACCAATGAGTATAGAAAGCAAAGAGTCACCCCCTAAGGAGTCATCTGATAAAGAACTAATCTCGAAACACGCTCAAATAAGTTCTTTAAGTAAATTTTCTCATCATACTTTATTTAAAAAATCGGAAGAATCTTTGCCCAAAACATATCCTCAAGAAGTTGCTCGTTATATTTCCGAAGCGAAACAGAGTGGTCCCAAAGTAGCTAAAGCGATGAGACAAATATATCAAGAAGGGCTTGAAGGTAATAAAAAGTACACTCCTGAGAAATGTAGAGAAATTGCGTTACAGTATCTTAGTTATGTAAAACATAAACAGCGTCATTTTATGCTGACAGAGGTACATCACTTTATAAAAGAAATGGACGAAATTATAAAACAAAAAGAAGAGAACATTAACAGCGATATGGAACATTTGGATGTCATGGACAAAAATGCCGTTAGAGATGCTGCAATGTCATTGATGTGAGATGTTGATAGAGTAAAAGGTTGGTAATTTACCCATGGCCGTCAAGCGAAGCAGAAAGCGGGTGTTGTCATTTCTGCGAAGGCAGGAATCCATCCATGATGAAGTATATTGCCAATATAGAAATGGATCCCCGCCTGCGCGGGGATGACAGAGTTACTTGCAATTGAGTAGAATGAAACACCAATACTCTTGGTTTGACGGATGGGTAATTCATCCAATCTTTTGCTCATTGATTAGTGGTTTAAATAATCAATTTCATCATCTTCTGAATCTTCTGGGCCTGCTAAAAACTTATCTTCATAATCAATCACAAAACCGGCAAAAATTCGAACGATGCGATCGTCGATTTTTTCAGGGTAGTGTACAGAAACATTCCAGCTTTTGTCACCAAAGTTTCGATTGAATTCGGCAATTGGGTGGGGGTTATTAGTTGAAGATAAAATGACAAATCGGTCAAAGCTTGGATTTGCATAAGCAAAGCCAATTTCAGTCGCTTTTCCTGCTTCATCATAGTCATAAATAGTAAATTTTGCAGATTCAAGAGTTGCTAAATTGCCATCAATAAAGCCAATTTGCACGCCACGTGTATCATAAATATCAATCTCTTTGGCCCAAGGATATAAAGAACCTAAGGAAATGATTCGTGTAATACCAGTTGCTTGCCATCCATCTTTATTGGATAAATCATAATTTGTTCGGATACGAAATGCGCTTTTTTTTACTGATCCAGGATAGGTCTCTTTTTGGAGGGATTTAATCTGATAAATTTCAGAAAATTTATATACATCTTTTGTAACTACAAAATCATAAGGATGGTCTTCGTGAACACCATAACTGTTAGCTAGAGTTGCATAGGATATTGTAAATAGGATAGACAAAAATGATATCAATAATTTACGCATTTAGAACCCCTTAAATAATATTTGGAAATACCAATTTGAAAACTATGAAAAATAAATAAAAATATAAAAAATTCAATATCTTTCACAGACCTCCTGAGAGGTGGAGTGTATAGTAAATCAAATTGATCGTGGAATAAATTGTTTCTAGGAGTTCAATGATTTTTTAAGCAAGGCTTAGTTGTTTTTGATTTAAAAAAAAGCTAATTGTTAAATTATAATCTATAGTTATAACACCATCATTTAAAAAGGGAATTTGCTATGAACTTAATTCTATTAATTGTTTTAATTGTTCTTTTGCTCGCTGTCCTTCCCACTTGGCCTTATAGTAGCGGTTGGGGATATTATCCTAGTGGTGGTATAGGTTTAATCCTTGTTATTTTGATTATTGTATTGCTGTTACGTGGCGGCGCTCCTTAAATAATAGGAGTTTTTTCGTTTATTAGCTGCAAAGTTCTCTCAAGCCTTTGCCATTATATTGGCTTGAGAGAAAAAATACATGTTACTTCGGGTTTCCTAAACTAACAGTATGCTGATCCTCATAATCAGTTTCTTCGTCCTCAACCACTTCATCTTCTTCTGGAATAGGAAATAAAAGAGTAGATGGGATCGTGCTGCTGCCAGACTCAAAAATGCTGAATTGGGTGAGATTTGAATCACTGGATTTACCTCTTACTGTTCTTACTCCATCCCCAGAAAGAGATATAAGATTGATTTCTTCTTGTATTTTTTGACATCCACGATTAATCAATGAAATTTGAGGAATTAATTCAGCAATCCTGAGGTTGAGTTCATTCATTTCTTCTTTTAATGGCTTTAATTGTTTACTTAATTCTTTCTTTGCTTTTCTTTTAATGGAATGATCGAGTAATTGTTTTTCTATAGCCTCCATCTGGATTTTGAGTGTTGATGTTTGCAGCATCAAACTTTTCATGGGAACCGTTACTGCTTCTTTGGAAGCTTCTTTCATATGTTCTAATTGTTCACGTATAGAATCTCTAGTGCTTGCTAAATGCTCCAATTTATCAGTATGACGCTTTTTAAAATCATAGTTCCATTTTTTATCTGTAATGTAATTTTCTAATACAGGAGTTAACTGGCTTATAAATCCACTGAGTCCCAAAAAATCTGTTTCAAGGAAGAGATTTAAAACTTCGGTCAAACGGGGAGCCATAATAATGGCAAGATTATTGTACGTCATGAGATTGGTATCTTGGAACGTACCTGCTTGATGCATTAAATAGCAGTAATGATCAAGAATTTCTCCTGCGCGTTGATGATCTATTCTTTTCGAACGTAATAGAGCACGAATAAACTCATCGAATAATTCACCTGCTTTTATAAGATCTTCTTCTTTTTGAACCTTCAATAAAGACTTTAATTTTTTAGAGAAGATGACCAGCTCGCTATCTGCAGGATCTAATATTGGGCTGCCTTTAAAAACAGCAGGTATCATTCCTAAAATATTATGGAGATGCAAACTATCTATTTTATTTTTTTTAATCACATAATGGCTTAGAATATCCACATCAAATTGTTCACGGATAAGCTGATCAAGTAATCTTTGTGACTCTTCTTTTGCTCCTGCGACTCGAAAAACTCCAGGAGTATTTAATAACTCTGGATTTTGGGCGGTTAATTTCACAATGGAGCGGAGTACATTCACTATTACATGTGTATTGTAGGGACCAGGCATTTAAATTCTCCGGATAAAAATGAATGATTAATATATAACCTCCCCCATTAAACTTGATACTGCGTTGCAAGCTCACTCGGCTATACATTTCTTCGCCTCGTTCACCGGCGTCTTGTCTAAAGCTTAGGGGGTAACATTATAAGATCCTTGTTTCTAATATTTTCAAAAACTGAAAACTCTTAAAAAAAGCTTAAAATTGCCTAGAACTATGTTAGTAAGTTTTCTTATCCAATAATGTATTAGGTAGGAGTAAAATCGGTTATCAAAACAGGCTTAGCAAAAGCTAATGTTTCTGTGCAATTTTCATTAGGACTCTTGCATCCTGTTAGACCTTAACAACCATATTAAATCCTCCATAAATCAAACGCTTGCCATCAAAAGGCATGGGATTACTATCTGGTTTTAAGCGGGGATCTTCCATGACTTTTTTCATTCCCTCATCACGAACTTGTTTCGATGGCCAAAGAATCCATGAAAAAACGACTATTTCATCTTCTTTGCACTTCACTGCCATTGGAAAAGAAGTAATTTTGCCTTCTGGAACATCATCCCCCCAGCATTCAACCAATTGTAAGGCACCATGTTCTTTAAAGACTACAGCAGCTTTTGTTGCATGTTCAATGTATTGTGCTTTATTAGCTTTCGGTACTGCAGCAACAAATCCATCCACATAATTCATAAAAAACTCCTTTTAATTTATGAAAATACAACAGATTATTAATATGGCACATTTAGTTCTATTATTCCAAATTTATGATGCCAACACAGATGTATCCTAATTTTAAAAATAGTACTTATCGTTGTATTCCAATAAGCGCGGCACTTCATTTTCCCTGTGAGTTTGAAACTGAATCTTCTGTACATCACTGAAAACCAGTTCAACTTTATTCTGACGTTCTGCCCCACGACTTGTTCCTGAGCGATCCACGCGAAATTTACTCCTCAACGTATCGCGCATAAAGCGTAGTACGTTGAGAACGTTGAGTATAGTTCATTTAAAACATTCAAATTTCGTGTGGTTCTCTCAGGGCTTGTTCGCGGGATCCGGGGCGTAGGCAGAAATGTGCTCAAGAGACAGGAGGTTGAAAAGAGCTCTAATATTGAAGTGACAAAAAATAAACCTACCAAAATCATAGAACAATCTATAATTAAGATAAGGAAGAGGAATAACAATTAGAGGTTTAAGAAAAGAGGAATAATGTTATGTTTAAAAGAATCGTTTTATTTCTTGTTACAAACCTGGCTATAATCTTAGTCATTTCTTTTATACTAAGTGTATTCAACGTTAGCCCATACTTGACGCAATATGGTTTAAATTATCAAGCCTTATTAATTTTTGCCGCAATTATTGGCTTCACAGGATCATTTATTTCACTTTTTATTTCTAAATGGATGGCAATCCATGCTTTTAATGTTCAACTCATTGAGAAACCAACAACTGAATCAGAGTTGTGGTTAATGAATGAAGTAAGATCTTTAGCCCAAAAAAGAAATATTGGAATGCCTGATGTTGGTATCTACGATAGTCCAGAGCCCAATGCTTTTGCTACAGGATGGAATAAAAACAAGGCCCTTGTTGCCGTTTCAACGGGATTGCTCAATGCAATGAATGAAGAAGAAGTACAAGGTGTTTTAGGACATGAGATTTCTCATGTTGCTAATGGTGATATGGTAACTCTCACTTTAATTCAAGGTGTAGTAAATACCTTTGTAATCTTTTTTGCCCGTATTGCTGCATTTTTTGTGATGCAGTTTTTCCGAAGGGACAATGATGAAGGGGTACAAGGTGGTTTCGTTTATTATGGTGTCGCCCTTATCTTTGAATTACTGTTTGGAATTCTTGCTTCCATAATTGTGATGTGGTTTTCGCGCTATCGCGAATTTCGAGCAGATAGAGGTTCTGCACAATACGTCGGTAAAGACAAAATGATAAAAGCCTTACAACGTTTGCAGCAACTTATGGATAAAACACCAGAGGATAATCGTGCACCGGCATTTAAAGCCATGAAAATATCAAGTCATGATGGCTGGTTTGCTCTTTTTTCAAGCCATCCTCCACTTGAAAAACGAATTGAAGCATTGCAAAAATACAGATAATTTTTTGACCTCGAGTCAAAATTTATAGCCACTTTTTCTTTTTGAAATAACTAAATGGCAATAATGCGGAAATAAACATCATGAGTATTGCAAGAGGATAACCTATATACCAGCGTATCTCAGGCATATAAGTAAAATTCATCCCATAGATGCTTGCTATAAGCGTTGGCGGCAGGAAAATAACTGCTGCAACTGAGAAAATTTTAATTATATTATTTTGCTCTATATTAATCATACCCAGAGTGGCATCCAATAAAAAACTGAATTTAGTAGAAAGGAAGCTTGCATGTTCTCGAAGAGCATTAATATCTTTTTGGATAATGGTGAGATAAGTCATTAATTCTTTGGGAATATCTGTGTTATTTTGCTCAAAATAAGATATTAAACGAGTGAAAGATATTAAACTTTCACTGGCTTTAGTACCAAGGTCACCATTTGCTCCTATGTATTGCAATATATGCTTATAGTTGGTTTCAGCTGTTGTGTGCTTATTATCTTTGGCATGAAAAATAATTTTTGATATTTCATCAAACTTTCCGCCTATTTTTTCTAAGATATCCGCAAGTCTATCTACAGCAGCGTCTAACAAACCGATTAATAGAGCTTTTGCATTGTAATCTTTTGCTTTAGAACGTAATAATTTTTTTGTAAATAATTTAAACGGATGAAGTTCAATATAACGTAAGGTAATTAAGCATTTTTTAGTGAGTATAAACGCGACTACTTCTGTTTTAACTTCAGGTAAATCGGATAGGGCGACCATTGTTGCGGTCATATATAAGATATTATTTTCAACATACAATCGACTGGATGGTTCAATTTCTTCAACCTCTTCTTTAGTAGGAATCTCAATTTTTAATTGAGTTTCTACTATTTTTTCTTCTTCTTTTGTTGGATCGAGTAAATCGATCCATAGTGCATCTTGAAGTAGATGCTTATTCTCATCATTAAGCGCTTGGGATTGTATGCGCGAGTCAGTTTGGTAATAGATAACTACCATGTGAACTTTTCCTTTTAAGTTTATAAGGATATTAGAGTAGTATCCTTATCTTATCTTGTTTCATAAGAAATAAGTAGCGACGTAATTTATAGAATGTGGTTCGTAACCAGGATTTTTTTAATATATTTCCGACGGATCCTGGCTGCAAGCAGTTGTCTCTTGAGCACATCTCTGTCTACTTCCGCTCACACGATTTGTTCTTGAGTGTGAAATTTAACCCCCTACATACTGCGCTTTATGCGTGGTATCCAGAGGATGTTTATTGAGTCACAAAAGGTTCTGATTAGGATGGGCCATTGTGCTGGATACCGCGCATAAAGCGCAATACGTAGAACATTGAGTATAGTTCATTTAAAAATATAAAGTTACATTTAAATTTCACGTAGACCGCTCAGGAACAAGTTGTGGGAGCAGAATGTTGAAATAGACCTGGACTGGTTTTTCAGCGATGAGTAGAGGATTCAGCTGCAAGCAGCCAGGCTTGCTTAATAGACTAAATTAAAAAGAAATTTTTTGCTCGATTACCTCTAGTAAATTGTTTATGTCAAAGGGTTTAGGGAACAATAATTCATTAGGAAAAGGGTGCAAAATTTCATCTAAACGATTTCTCGCCGATGTAATTATGGTAGGAATCTCACGAGTTTGCGGATTCTTTTTTTGTTGCTCACGAAATGTCCAACCATCCATCTCTGGCATCATTAAATCTAGAATAATTAACGAAGGCAAGGGTTCTTTTTCTAATGAATTTAAAGCATGTTTGCCATTAGATGCCGTAATAATCGGATAACCTTCTTCTTCAAGCGCCCACACTAAAGACTTTCGAATGGATTCATTATCTTCAATAAGCAGGATATATTTTTTATTCATTTATTACTTTCCTGGGAAGCGTGTAACGGCAAAGTAATAGTAAAAGTTGAACCTGAGCCTATTTTACTCTCTAAATCAATTTTTCCGTTTTGTGCGGTTACAATTTGTTTGACTATGTAGAGACCTAGTCCCGTTCCACTTACTGCATCAGTGTTATTAATTCGCTCAAATTTATTAAAAATTCTTTCTTTATCTTCTGGCGCAATACCAAAACCATAATCTTTTACAATTAATTTAAAATTTTCCGCATCCACGGCAAAAAGTTCTACCTCGATTGGTTTTTCTCTTCCATATTTTATTCCATTAGCCACTAAGTTAGTCACTATCTGTTCGATCCGATAAGGATCCCAATATCCAATAAGCGACATACCTTGATAAGAGACTTGGTTATAGAATCGTTCTGCGATTTTCATGATTACATCGTTTAAATCCAATTCTCGACAATTAAAACTCAATCGTCCCTGTGAAATAATGGTCACATCCAACATTGTGCCAATCAAATTTTCAAATGTTCCTAATTCTTCCAACCATGTATCGAATAATTTGCTGAGCTTACTTTCAGTCAGCTTTCCTTGCTCCATGATCCTTTGGCCTAATTGGGTGGCAATTTTAAGGCCGGTTAAAGGAGTTTTTAATTCATGGCTAATCATGGAAATAAATTCTTCTCTAATCGAAACAGCTCGTTTTAGTTCTTCTTCTCGCTTCTTAAGTTTCTGCTGTAATTCTATTTGCTCAATTGAATCTGCTACTTGTCGAGCAAGCAAGTCAAGTAAGCGAAGTATACGTATATCCGGTTTGAAAGGTCTTTTATAATGGGTAGAAAAAACGCCAATTATCTTACCTGCACGATTGATTAATGGAGTAGATTGCACCGCCCTAATACTTGCTTTTAATTGAATCTCTAAATCTTTACCTTCAAAGAAGGGACTTTGGCAAATATCTTCAACGATGATTCTTTCCCTATATTCCAGTGTTTTTCCACAGGAAGACTGCCCCTTAGAAACATTTTCCCAATAATCCAGCCAGTATTGCGGAAATCCGCATTGGGCGACAATTTTTAATTTCTGAGTTGCAAGATTAATTAATTGAATATTCCCAAAATCTGCCTCTGATATGGCAATTGCTGTGTCGATAATACCTAGGAAGAATTGTTCTATTTCAGGTGATTCCTTTTGTAAAGATACCATCATTTTTATGTCTATCCATATTTTTGATAATCACCCGTTACATTGGTGAATTTTCTGAAGTTATCAGCAAACTCATCATTATAAATTCATTTATCTTTAATGTAATTACAAATTTTTTATTTATATTGAATAAAGCTCCTGTTAAAAATAGATTATAAGTTTAGAAATAACATTAATGCTTTTTGCACATGCATCCTATTTTCACTTTGTGTAAAGATAATGGAAGCAGGACTGTCCGGCAAAGTTTCAGATACTTCTTTTCCTCGTTCCATAGGCATGCAATGCATAAATACTGCTTCAGGTTTCGCATAAGACATCAACTTTTCATTCACCTGGAATCCTTGGAAGGCTTGCTCATTTTCCTGATCTTCAAAGCCCATACTGGTCCAAACGTCAGTATAAACTGCATCCGCATTTTTAACTGCTTCTTCAGGTTTAGAAAAATTATAAATCATATCCTTTTTAATGCCTTGTGCTTGTTTGATAAGCGAATCATGAGGCTGACGGGATTTAGGGCAGCAGTAATTAATCGTTATTCCTAATTGAGGTGCAAGCAGCATCAAACTATGAAGAATATTATTCCCATCACCAATATAAGCAACAGTAAGCCCGTCAAGTGAGCCGAATTGTTCCCATAGACTGAGTAAATCGGCAAGAATTTGGCATGGATGATGTAACGCCGAAAGACCATTAATTACGGGCACTTTTGCATAAGCAGCCATTTCCGATAACATCTCATCCGCATGAGTTCTCACCATAATAAAATCAGCATAACCGTTTAAAACTCGAGCCATATCTGACGGAGTTTCCTGTTTTCGCGTGTTGCCCACGCTTTCGATGGCTATTCCCCCCATGCTTTGAATGGCCATAGCAAAACTTAAGCGAGTTCGAAAAGAAGGTTTTTCAAAAATCATGGCAAGGCTTTTATTGAGTAGCGATTGGCTGTAAAAGGAAGGTGTTTGTTTCAGCGCTTTAGCTTTTTCCAAAACATGTTTCAATTCTTCAGTAGTTAATTCAGTTCCTGTGAGAAAGTGTTTTATTTTTTTCGCAGGTAATATTTTGCTCATTTCTGATGGTTTGGTGGTCAGCGCTTCAGCATGATGGGTTCCTGTTTCAAGATCAAATATAGCTTGTTGTAGATTAATCACAAACGTATTGGTTGTTACTTCACTAATAGGTTTGGAATGATCACTTTTAACTAAAGTATTCTTAACTGGAGAATGGGACATATTTAGCCTCCTTGGTAAAGCAGTAAATAAACAGTATTTGGCTTTTGTTGCTCAGAGAGCGATGTGATATCGCAGTGCAATTCAGGCAGCTACTTTGTAACTTTGTGTGTAACAAAAGTAAGACTATTCTTTTGCAAATGAAGAAAAGTCCTCGAATTAATTTATTCATAATGAATCCCTTAACCAGATATTCTCCAGCTTTTGAATTTCTCCATTTGCCTTAAGTTTTTGTAACGCCTTATTAATTTTTATTGTCAACGGAGAGCCTTTTTTAACAGCTAATGCGTATCCATGATCTGCTTTAGCAATTACAGAATAAGAAAGTTTTGCGTCTTTTTTACTAAAGATCTTTCCTTGAGCTCCATCCATTAAAACGACATTAACATGGCCGGCAATTAATGCTTCAACAGCCTGATTGTTATTATCCAGTGTAGTAATTTCAATCTGCGGATAATTTTCTCTCAACCAAATTTCCATAATACTTCCAAGTTGTACTGCTACTTTTTTTCCTTTAAGTTGGCTGGGTGTTGTGACGGGTTGATCCGAGTGATACACAGAGGCCATGCCTTCAAAATAATAGGGTTCAGAGAAATCAAAATTGACTTTTCTAGCATCAGTAACCGAGATTGTAGCTATAGCAATATCATCTTGTCCGGAGCTTATTGCAGGAAGGACCGTACTGAATTGCATATTGTCAAAAACAGCGTTTTTTCCAAGTTCCTTAGCAATGAGTTTTGCTAAATCAATATCAAAACCCTTTATCTCTCCATGATCGCTGTATTCAAAAGGTGGATATTCTGCTGCAGTGGCGAAATGCAGCGATCTTTCATCTTTTTTTCCACATGCAGACATAAAGATAAATGTTGTTAGTATTAATAGTTTTAAAAAATGATTCATATTGAATTTATATTCACTAATTATTCATTGATTGAATATAAATGATTTGGGTGTTCCTTGTCAATAAGAATGAATACAATTTCATTTTATAGAATATGTGGTCAGTGTAGGCGATCTAGGAACTGATCTTTTAACGCGTGGAAGTAGTATGATGTCAATAGATTTTGATTGTTACACGTAAGCAAAATCCAATTGCCTCCATGCTTCATATAAAACAACAGCCACAGCATTCGAAAGATTTAGGCTGCGATTATTCTCGCGCATAGGAATGTAGAGTGAAGTATATTCTTGTAAGATTTCTTTAGGTAATCCGTTGGATTCTGGTCCAAATAAAAACATATCTTCTGCTGTATATTGAACTCTTGAGTAACATTTCTTAGCTCTAGCGCTGAATGTATAAATCTTTTTTTGATGATGTTGCTGAATGAATGTTCCCCAATTTTCATATTGAGCAATGGAGGCCCATTCGTGATAATCCAGGCCAGCGCGTCTTAAAGCTTTTTCTTGTAATGAAAAACCAAGAGGGTGGATTAAATGCAATTTTGCTCCAGTATTGGCACATAAGCGAATAATGTTTCCCGTATTTGGAGGAATTTCAGGTTGGTAGAGAGCAATATGAAACATAAGTTGTATCGAATAATAAAATAGTTATAGTTTTACTTTCATTCTGAAATAGTGCAGAACGTTTTTTAATTATATCTCTAATTATCAGTTTTAAACAAAGCTCCATAAAGGATTATAGTCACACCCACAGTGCTGTTTATCCCTAATTAATCGGAGAATGTAGTCCAATGTTCGGAACATTCGGATGTCAGTCTGCCTCATTTTTATCTCTCTCTAGAGGTATAGAGTTCAGTTCTTTCACATGCGGTTTGGCAGGTAAAAACAGGATGCCCCAAAGTGCTATCGTGGCATCGGCGTCTATTAAAAACCGTCCATCAGCGAGCAGAAGGGGTTTATTATGAACAAAAATGAGGTAGTTATCGGTAAACCAATTAAAGATAATAAAATCGCGCAATAACGAAGGTGAATCTTTAACATAATCGGGTAATTCTTGGGAGGAAAAATGAGGAAAACTTCTCATAAACTGGCTACTTGATTTTTTAAAAAGCGGGGTTGAAGCATCAATGACATACAAGCGATTATTCGCTAATGCAATTCCCCTCCATAGTGTTGAACTCAAGAATTTAGGAAACACGCCAACTTTTTTTACATTTAACTGAAGTCTGACAAGTCTGTCATGAACGGCCGTCATTGCCCGATAATGTTGAGCTATATTAAATAGCATAAATGAACTTACGAGTATTAAAGCAATAATCACGGGCTTTCTTTTATTAAAGACAAGAGTAGAGGCTACCCCCAAACATAAAGGTACAGTGACAAAGGGATCAATAATAGAAACAATATCCCAGCTTACTCTGGTATCAGAGAATGGCCAAAATAAAACTGTTCCATAAGTAGTACAGGCATCAAGTAGCCCATGGGTCGCATAGCCTATCAAAGCTGCGAAGAAAGTAAGTTTCCAATTGGCTCGAAAGCGTTTAAAAATGAGGAAAGCGAAAGTTACGATTAACGCACCTATTGGAATAAAAATTAGAGAGTGGGTGAAGTGGCGGTGATAGAGGAAAAAAAGCATCGGGTTGTGTGAGGAGCGAATGAATATGTCCAAATCAGGAGCCATTGCGGCTAAGCCGCCGACAAGCCACGCATTTTGCTTATCCTGTTTGTATAAAATTGCTTGAGAACAGGCAGCCCCTAAGACTGCATGTGTAACCGGATCCATCTTTTTTCCTCGGAAGATATATTCTAAGTATTTTTAATCCATTTCCAGTGAGTTGTAGTGGCGAGATACATTTTGAAATCATGAACAGCCGAACACCATCTACATCTATAAAATGATGATACTGTATTTTAAATAAATTATCTTTTGGAGTAGGGTTATTTTTTATGATCCGCTGTACTTTTTGTAATTCGTATCAGATGTCTTTTTGACTCTCATCAAATACTGCCTTCGTAACATTTATTTTATAAAGTGTGCAGTTGAGGTTCATAAAGCGGATTTTCTCGAGTATTTCTTCCTTCATAGAGTGGATTATCAACCACTTTAGTGATTGCATCTAAAGGATGAAATAAAGAGGATTTAGGAAGTTTTTTCTCTTTTGTTTGTTGTAAGTTTTTTTTAATCCGCTCTAAAAGAGAAGGGCGCTTTACTGTCTTTTCACACTCGAGTCCAGGAGTGTCCGCTTGCTCTTTTTGTAATCCTTCGGGATGATTGGCCAATGCTTGCATTCTTCTACTGGAATAGGCTAAATACAAATTGTACCTATCTCCTTGCATCGCGTTTCTTTTTTGTATTGCAGTTTCATATTCCATTAACCATTTTTTACGAAATGCAGGAAGGTTCTTAAGTATTTTTTTGTTTTCTTCTGCTACGGTCAAATCTCCCTGACTTTTAGCGAATTTAATTGAGTCTTCTAAAATCACTTTTAATGGTTTTATTTTATATTTAATGCCTTTAAATTTAATGGAAACCTCATGATCATTTTTGAGCATAGCTAAAATTACATCGTTGTAAAAACTGGATTGCGAATAGCGTAGAACATGCGGTGAAGGAAAAAATAAATTACCTTTACCTATTTCACGATTATGCATCTTGTATAAAGTGACCCTTAATGTAAAGTCGTCTGATTGCTGCCCTTTATTTTTTAAGAGCTCTTTTAAATATAAAATTCCCAGTGTGCCGCAACTCACCTCATCGACTTGGGGTTGTAAATATTGAGGTTTGAGGTAAGGCGATATAAAATCAGAAATATCTGAGATAAAGATATTTTCCAGATCATTTCTATTTATAATATTACTATTATGTAAAAACCAATGAACCGGTTTGATTATTTCGTCTTTTTTAATTTGAACAAATTCAAAGTGTGCAGGTCCAACCCGTACATTATTAGTAAAGAAATAAATAACACACTCACCTTCTTTTAAATTGGCTTGGATTTTTTTTATTTCCTCTAAAGCTTGTTCCTTGGTTAAACACACTTTTTTCTTTCGAAGATTTAAATCTTCGAGTATTTTCGCTCTGTATTCTTCTAATTTTTTTTGACAGCCTAAATTGAAGCATATTTGATTTAATCGTTTAAGCTCTTCCCTGCTTAGATCTTTTATTCTGTCATTTTCGTCTAAAAATTCTTCCTTAATCGCATGATATAATTCTTCGTAGTTAGGTGAGAAATCTGTATTTTTATTATCTACTTTATTTAAGTAAAATGGTGCGGGGACTGAAGACGAAGGCCGAACCCAATAATTTCTAACCAAAATGGCATATTGTATGTCTTCGTTTTCAAATAAATCGACATCTCTTTGAAGATCCGCGATATTCTCAGATATAATTTTTTGACCAAATTCGGTGGTACCATTAATTAAAACAACAAGATTTTCAAATCCGTATTTATTGATGTAATGTTGAATAATTGGCTGATAATCTTCAACTATTAACTGGTAGGCAGCATGTTCTTTATCCTTAAGGAATCTATTCCTTCGTTCACTTAATGACTTAGCGGAAGAGGCATGATGGGAAAAAAAAGATCGGGTTGATGGCATAATATAACTCTGATTTCTCTTGCCGCATTTTCCTTAATCTGGGTATGTAATAAATTTTTTGCTGTAATTTTATCATAAATGGTTGTTATTGAACATGGATAAAACGCTTCGTTAAAAATTAATTCTATTTTTTTGTCTTTACGGAAGTTATAAGCAAGTTATTCACTCTAGAAGAACAATACTCACTTCATATTCACCGTTTAAGTGGGCATGGTTCTTCTTATTTGCTTATTACATGATGTCCTCTATAACCATTCAGCAAAATCAATAGTGGATTTTTTTCCAATATTGTCATAATTTTTTTCAATCCAATGGCTTGCTTCCTGTCTCCCCAAATCACGCAAGGTGATTAAAAACTCCCAATCAGGAGAGTATACAGTTGAAAGAGGGAAATCACGCAAATCTTCGTCAGCACGAATGCAATGCATAAACAGTTTTTTATAATTCTTTTCGAATTCTTTTTTTAACTGTCCTTTTGAAATCAAATTGCTGACAAAGCCAATGGCTCGCATTTCACGCATCAAAGAAGAATTAAAGGAGACTTCTCTTAAACGCGAATCTATTTCTGCCGCAGTTACTGGAATTTCGTTACGTACAATAGGTACTGTATGAAAAATTAAGATATCTCTACAGCTTGTTTGGTAAATCAGAGGGAAAATAGCAGGATTCCCCAAATATCCTCCATCCCAATAAAACTCTCCATCGATTTCAATTGATTGAAATAATTTGGGCAAACAGGCAGAGGCTAAAAGAGTGTTTATAGATAACTCATTATTATCAAAAATACGGATTTTACCGGTTCGAGCATTAGTGGCACAGATAAAAAGTTTAATATTACTTTTAGTTTTGATTTGCTCTATATCAATTATTCTTTCCAAAACATCTCGAATAGGATGGAAATTAAAAGGATTGAATTGATAGGGAGATAAAAGGCTAATAATTGAGCTAAATAGAGAAAAACTAAATGGTGTTTTTGAGAAAGGCGCCATGAAATAATCGATGGGTGTTCTCGCCGTGATGCCGAATAATTTTCCATAATCACTCATTGCAAGCCAAAAATCATACAATGCTTCTCTTGCTCCTTCCTCTTTTCCATGAAGATAACCATATGCAAGAGCGGCTGCATTCATACTGCCGGCACTGGTTGCGGAAATGCCTTCAATAGTAAATAACTTTGTTTCAAGAAGTTTATCTAATAAACCCCAGGTAAACGCTCCATGAGCGCCGCCACCCTGCAGGGCTAGATTTATTTTTTTTCTTTTCGACATTTCTATCTCCCTATCGACATAGCAAAGTTTTTACTGATGCGTGACAATCTAACTCAAATAATCCTCAGCTACAGTCCCATAAGGTAAGGTTAAATCAGTAATAAAATGCACTACCGATACAATTTTTTTAACGGGCAACGCAGCAATTGGTGCTAACGCGTGGGGGTGTAGTTCCAAACTACCAGGTCCAGTCCACGCTCCTTTTACTGTTACATCCTCTAGATAGGTTTTAGTGAGCTGGTTAATTTGAGGAGTGCCATCAACGCCTGGTATATTCTTTAAAAGGAAAGTAGGCTTTTTCATGGAATTTAATATTGCTTTGGGATCCACTTCATGATGTTTATAGCCCATAGTCGCAGTGGCAATTCGTAAGCTGCCATAATCAAGCAAGCCGATTAATACATCTTCCTCAACAAATAATTTTGGTTTGGCCAGTTTTTTTGGAAACCCCCAAATTTCTCGACCGCCAGCAATAGGCGCATGACAATCAAGAAACATCGAGATAGTAAAACCGCCTTCTTCCCCTTTATGCCGAACCGGAATTACCTGTCCAGATTCTGTATAATCACCAAATCCTGTTGAATCTGGCATCCTAATGAATTCAAATTTCACATGAGGTTCAAGTAGTTCCAGTCCAGGCGGTAATATATCTTCAAGCAATTCAGGATTAGTTTCGTAAGTGATGATTAAAAATTCACGATTGATAAATCGATAGGGTCCACAAGGGTAGGTTCTTATCCATCGTGGTGCTGGCATAGCAAATTCATTTACCATTTTTGATTTTTTCATTATTTCCTTCCTTATGAAATACGAATAGATACAATATCAAATGTGCTGCGTTATGAAATTTATTTTCCAGTAGTACAACCACCAAACCCTTCAAAAAGTCATACAAACTCTTAACTGAAGGACGATTCTAATAGTACATTATAGACCAAATATGTCATTTCATGGGTTATCCTTGAGTTCATTTTAGAATCAAAATGAATGAGTTAGATAGAGGCGCCTGGGGCTAGGATAAGGGAGCCTCTGTTTTTTGTTAACAGTCACTTATAAGACAATTTTCCTGAATCCATGCATGCAATTCCCTTACAAGATAACGTGCAACTTCATCTTCAGGCAGCTGATGGCTTAGCATCTCACAAATATCCATAAACGATGCTTCCTGTATTATTGCATTGAGCATGGTTCGTTCTGGATATTCTAGCTTACGGTATCGTACTTCAAGTTGACGACGCCAGATCATTATGAATTGTGGGTTTTTGAGTTTCCTGGGAGCAGGAATGGATTTATTGCTACGTGATGCTTTAATAAGAGAAAGACTATTCCAATGCATGGTAAGTATTTTACAGGATGGATGCAGATGGAATTTCATTTCTGGCCATTGACTTAATGGCACAGATTGCAAATCAGCTGCAGATAATAAATGTGCATCACGAGCTACAATGGCTTGATATTCAGCCCATTCAAATACCGCAATTTCAGCTAAATGGGGTTTTTTCTTATAGGGTAGAGTTTCAGTTAAAAATTGACTGAGATTTTCTCCAAAATTATTAAGTGAATAGTTGTACGATGGATATGCATGAGTATAGCTTTGACTCATTTGACTAAATTTATTTTCACCCATTATCGCGGCTAATGTACTATAGTCACTCATTAAAGCCTCTTCTAATCGTGCATAAAAGCCATCGGCATAGATAGCTACTCTGTCTGCAATAGATCCTTTAGGTGGAGAATCAAGATAAGGATTAATGAGCGGTTCAGAGGTCAGAATAGAGTCTTGTAATAAGGTATGTAATTCAGTAAGTTTCATATGCTAAATCCGTTTTTTCATTCAATAAACAACTTAGCTTGATTGCTTTTGCATATTCTAATTCTTGCCATAATTCTTCAAAGGGTGGAATACGATCATCACGCTCAATCATCGTTGATACCTCACCAAATCGTTTAATCGCTTGCGCGTACAGGTCCCACACTTCTGTTATGACTGGATGATCATGTGTATCAATAATGTAATCCCCACAATTTTGATGTCCAGCTAAATGAAATTGTTGTACGCGTTCAACCGGAATGTTTTGCAAATAGGTTTCAGGATTAAAGCCATGATTATATGAACTTACATAAATATTATTTAGATCTAATAAAATGAAACAATCTGCGCGATTGGCTATTTCCGAGAGAAACTCCCATTCAGTCATTGCAGATTCTTTGTAAGTGATATAACTGGATACATTTTCAAGCAATATTTGTTGTTGGTAAAAATCCTGTACGTATTTAACTCGTTCAACAATATGAGTAATGATTTTTTCTGTGTAAGGTAGAGGTAATAAATCGTGCATGTTGCGTTGATGGACACCAGTCCAGCATAAGTGATCAGAAATCCATTTGGGTTGAATCCTGTCTGCCAATTGTTTTACCCTCTTAAGATATTCAAGGTTCAGAGGATCTGGGCTGCCAATTGATAGTGATACGCCATGCATTACAAGAGGATAATTTTCACGCACTTTATCTAAGTAGTAAAGAGGGTTTCCCCCATCCACCAAGTAATTTTCGGTGAGAATTTCAAACCACTCTACTTTCGGAGTGTGCTCTAAAATATAACTGTAATGCTCCGCTCGCAAACCTAATCCCATTCCTAGGGGCAAATATTTTTTAGATCGGGTCTGTGTGGTTTTTTCCATCTGTTTTTTTCCTAGAGACGGGAAAATCTATTGTTAGAGGTGAATTGATGTCTTGTTTGGGACATCAATTCACGGTGACACATTATGACTTACAGCTATTTTTACCTTTGCAGCCATTTTTGCCTTTGCAACCATTTTTGCCTTTGCAACCATTTTTGCCTTTGCAGCTATTTTTACCTTTGCAGCCATTTTTGCCTTTGCAGCCATTTTTACCTTTGCAGCAATTTTTACCCTTGCAGCCGTTTTTGCCACCGCAATTGTTCTTACCATTACAATTGTTTTTTGCTAGATTGGTAGGTGAGTTAGCATTAGCCCCATTACTGTCGAGGGCGGAAGAGGCATAAATGCCTGAAGTAAACAACGCGGCAGCTGTAGCGGCAATAATTAAGCTTCGTTTTTTATCCATTTTCAATCTCCATATATTAAAAACAGCTCATTAAACAGCCAAGGAAACAGCATCATAATAATAGTTGAATGATAAAAGAAGTACAAGTATGCATAGAAACTCGTATTTTCTCAATATACTGCTTTGAAATTTGGATACAGAAGAAGATGCAGTATTTCATAATAGAATTTTTTTATACCCGATCCGTGTTTTTGTTAAAGAACTGTTAAATTCACATTTGTGACTCTGTAAAAATACAGCGCGTGTTATATTCTCTCCAAGTAATTAAAGGAATACCATTTATGTTGAAAACTCTGATTGTTGCTTCAGGGGCTGTTGTTTTGTCATTGGGGGCGGAAATTTCTGTTGCTGAGAGCATTGTGTGCAAAGATTATAATGGAAACTCAATGACGGTCAAACCAAAGACGATAACTATTTATAACAATTCCGAAAATACGACAATTTACCCAGTTTTGGCAACCAGTAAAAATGAGGTAAATGAGTGGATTCAGGGATGTTTTCGTACTGCGGAACCTTATCCAACTAAATATGTTTATAAATTGTACGTCAACGAAGATACGGGAATAGCCCCCGGCTCATCGGTAACGATTACATTACCATTATATAGTGAGTTAGCGAAGGATCGTTACATTACCTGGTGGAATGGTGGGCGTGTTGTGTTGGCCGATAAAAACGACAGGCTGCGTCATGGAAAAGATACAGCTTTGACGACTCCCCCTGCTGGTGTTACGTGTCAGGGACAAAACACTGAATGCAAATTGAGTACTTATTCCAGCGATGTCCAATTTCCGGAAAATATATACGCACAGTTATCAGAGTATACTTTTGGTGATTCGATTATACCGCCCAGGCAATCAGTACGGATATTAAAACCAGAGAATGTGGGTTATAACATTTCGTATGTGGACCATGTTTACATGCCGGTTGCTATAGGCCCCAAAAATAATCCCTATATTGGCTATAGCGGATCAGCACAGTCTTTGACTGCATTTAGAAACCATCTTGATTCATTTCTGAAAACTACTATAGGACAAGGCTGGCCAGTTTATAATTTGAATGAATTGAAATTGCCGGGAGGTTATAATATTTTTGCGCAGCGTTCTGGTACTTTGCCTCCTGAGGATGATGTGCCGGTCAAGCCAAAAGATGGTTTTCCGCCTGTATTGACTGTGTTGTCCTGTATTCAAGGAGAATGTAGTGAGGAGCAAAAAAAATCACTTCACTATGGTGAGTCGGTGCAGCGTATGCAAAATTTATGGGGCTCTTGCGTCAACTGGAATGAAGATGTCAGTAAATACGTCACCCAAAAGATAAATTGCCCACACGATTTAAAAGAAAAACTTGGGGCGTTACAGCAGTTTTTCAAACAAAATCATCAGCAGTACTTGCAAATGTATACTGATAAAAGGTGTAACTTAACACCTGGCGTGGATCCTGCTCCCTTTAACTACTGGGAGGCAATTAAACACATCTATGGTTGGGTTCCTTTCAACGAGGGGTGTGGTGCTGGAGCTAACCCATTGGCTGAAACTAAAATTCCAGGGTGGGATCATGCTAAGATACAATCGATGTACATTCATGATTTACAGTATAATTACAAAGGAACCAATATTACCCCTGAATTATTGTTCAACCCCTATGTTCAACTGATTCATGATAAAGACTATCTTTCTATGGATGCTTATGGATTCTCTGTTGATGATGCGGTTGGCTTCATGAGCGAGCTAGGAGATGGATTGATTTTTACTGTTGGCGGGGCTAATGGTCTTGAAAATCAACAACAGTTCAACTATGCAGATGGCTTTTCTGTGGCGATTGGTGTGCCTCAACCTATGGTTGAGCAGGTGAATAAACCCTTGCTTAAAAAATATGGGGTATGTGTATTTAATCAGGACGCTAATGATTCGAATTGTCAGCAAGTCAAACAAAACGTTATTATGCCTGAAAACAGTCAAATCGCTGGATTCAGAGTGGGTACGGTCGATTCATATCCTATCAAGGTACGTTTTACTGATTTAAATGATAATGTGTATACCTTTGTCGTCAATACTCAGTTTGCGCTGTGTCCGGATGGCATGGATCCTTCACAATGTCCGACGAATAAAGCGGCCATTGTCAATAAGCAATCTTGCATTGTAACCAGGAGCAATGGCGAGAAACATCCTAAATCAAACGAGTGGTGTCAAAATGCTAATCCAAACCAACAAAAAGAAAAGCAATTGACTAAGAATTACCTAAGCTTTCCACAACCGGTTGATTTTATGAAATAGTATTTATTTATATAAAACATGAGTCGGGCCTTGGCCCGACAAATCAAATTATTTTTCACGGCAATTCTGTTTGCATGACACCATTAGGTGAATGTATTGATTCTAACGGTTTTTAAGATTAGGTTTTGCATTTCATTCCAGTGGTGGTGCTTCTTGCAATAGTGTTCAGATTAAAAGAGCCTGGAAGTTGAAAAGCTCATAGTGCTTCTCCCATGCCATAATCCTAAAAAAGCGATTATTTCTGATTGGGAGAATGATTATTTAATTATTTGTTAAATCATTTATGCTTGAAAGAGCTTCCTTCCTCTTCATCCATATCTCTTTCCCGCCCTTCAGTTTCTGATTTTAATTTATCTGTTTCTTTTTCCATTTCTTCAACCTCCTCTACTACCTCTATTGCCTTGTACGTTTTTTTACTCGGTGGAGGTGCTTTACTTTTTAAATCTTGATAAATTATGAAATAAATATCTTTATCTTTGCTACTCATAGGCAATATTTCAAGATTTGCTTGCATATTTTCTAAAATGGCAGCCATTTGTAAAGCTCGAACTTCTTTTTTTGAAACGCTATCCATCCCAGGAATTGGTTTACCGGTTCTTACTTCAGTCATAAAGTTTAAATAAGCAGAACATGCTATGTGTGCTTTATCTTTGACGGATTGGGGAGTGGATTTACTTTGCATATCAATAAAATAGGGATTGGTCGCTAAAACTACCCGTAAACCTTGTCTATCTAAACGACCAGGGATAAAAATAGAAGGTATTCCCTGTATGGTTGTTTCCTTTTCATAGGCATAATGCGAGGGAGTTCCATGGGGATCATATGAGGGTTGCAGGTCAGGCGGCAGCTGTTCATATCTATGTGTTTTAGGAAGAGCTGTTGGATCAATCAAAACAACGCTCGATCTTCCTGCCACCATGGATATAATGCTATAAATTGTATATTCATCCGAACACGATATCGCATGTCCTTTATATTTTTCTGCGCTCTCCGGGTTATGGTGGCCTGCAAAATTTTTTGCGGTTTCTTTCTTATCGATTTTACCTGAATCATCGTATTCAACAAGCTGGCTGCCACCATATAAACCTAGCGGAACCTCTGTCTCGCCAATCTTAAGCGACGGGCTTTCTTTAAACTGCTCCATGCTCATCGTTCGAGCGAGAAACCTGCTCGTACCCAGCGTTTTTATTTTGGGGAGGGCATTCTCTACTGTAAGGACGCTTCCTCCATAAGAAATGGGGATATAGTCTCCTCCTTTCTGGAGTATTTCGCTGGGTATTTCGCCCCACATGGAGGAGGTTAGGGAAAAAAAACTATCAACGGAAAAATTTTTTCTACTTATTGCAGTTAAACCTTGTATAAAAAGTCCTATACCTTTTTTTCTTGTCATGATTAAATACCAGTCATAATGATCACATATTAAAATAATAGTACTTTATTTGTTAAATTCAATTACTCCGGATATACAGAAAAAAATGAGAGTCAGAAATTTAGGAAGTATAAGCTTTATATTCTCAAAAATTATTTAAATATCATGAAGATAGAATAGTCTGGTGAGTGTAAATTTGATAATATGGTTAAATTTTGTTAGAATGTTTTATTCTTTAAGGTTAGCATTTTATTAATTTAAGTGAGTATCCATAATTATGATGACGAGATTATTTGTATCAAAAAGCCCTACTTTTTTTCAATCTTTTTCCCGAGCATACAGTACTGCATACCGAGTTCGATTAATGGAAAAAAATGGTGATAGAATCGGTGTAATTACTTCAAAAGAAAATGATGTTGAAAAACTGGCAAAATTAAAAGAAGAGTTAGCTGCGAAAGATTATGAAGTGTACTCCGTAAAACCCGATGAAATTATGGTTGTACAAAATAAAGCTAAATTTCTCAAAGACATCGATGATGCTGCACAAGTGGTTCAAGAGAATACCTCGAAATTCACACCATAATGTATGTCGGGCCTTGGCCCGACGAATCTTTCGAGCGTGCTTTTCCGAATTAGCTCCTTTTGCATGCGGTTTTCATAATCAAAAGAATTCATATGAATCATAACGTATTTTTCAATGCGCCATGGCCTAGACTGGTCATGCATGGATAACAGAGAGGCAGTAATAATTCTGACATTAGCGATATTGAATTGTATGTGTATTACTAAGCTTGTCACTAGGAGGGGGATTATGGTTCATTTGCTTGATTAGGTTTTCTTTAGGCAATTCACCCACATTGGACGCTACAATTGAATTAATGGCTTTTAGGGTCTCGGAGGTTTCTATACATGTTTGGGGTTTATGGTGATCTGTCAAACTATGCAACCAACCTAAAAAACCCAATTCCCTTAAGCCTGGCTTATTATTTGCAATGATACTTGCTTGGGCTTTTATTCCTGGAATGATGTCGTCTTTTATTGTACCGCCTTTTTGAAGTATCTCCAGCATCCCCTCTGCCGCTTTTAAGCGGTTTATGTAGGTTTGTTGCGGCTTCTCTGGTGGATTGGCTTCTGTGTAGTTCATGTATTGAATGATATGCTTTTTGATGGCTAATAAGGTATTAACTTCTTCGGGACTGGCTCTTTTGATATTTAATACAATTAAATTAGTCGTAATAGAATCCCTGTTTCTTTTTGCAAAAGCTGTGATTTGATTCTGTTTATAATATTCTCTTAGATCAACTGAATCTATTTCGGGATCATAGGATAGCCCCTCTTTAATCAAACTTCGCACAGGATTTTCTTTTTTTAAGAACACATTATGTTCCGTGCGCATTCTCATCAAAATTTGTGATGGGCTGTCTTCCTTATGTGCTCTTTGAAGTGCTGATTGTCGATTAAGCGAAGTCTGTACCCCTGAAAACATAAGGGAGGCAGTATATTGATTATCTTCTGTAGTATGATCATACATGTACATAATGGCAGCTATATCTGCAGCACAAATATCAGTTTGTGCCAACTCATAGGCAACAAGAGGAAAAATATCTTCTGCACCAATAAAATTTCGTTCGGGATTTAATGTCACATCACTGTATTTTTGGGTTACCCAACGGGCAAATTTTGAGGTAATCGCGTAATTTCCTATTCTTAGTGCATCAACAAATATTTGTGCGTCTTCTGCATTTGCACCTAAATCTTGGATGGAAAGTACTTTTCTTGTCATCCAATCGCGTTGGTATAACAGTACGAGATCGGTTTCATGATCCATCACTTCGTTTTTAGAAGCAATGAACGTTTCAATAAAGGGAAGAAAAAAAGAACGCATTTTTCCACTTAAACCAAAGGATTCAGGTCCTCTTATTATTTGTGTCAGTATGCTTCTAATCGCTTTTATATCCGCATTATCTGTTTCTGCTGCAGCTGCAATTTGCTTCAATACTATTTGCGTCACAACGTCACTATTTATTTCTATAAGCTGAGCCTTAGACAGTTCAGCTGTTTGACCTTTTTGAATTTTATCCAGTTCAAAAAGGGAGGAAAACACTAAATCGATACGGGCTGTTTTAGATAATTCGTCTGTAAATGCTTTTGCTAACTGTTCCAGCATTTCTTGTTCACGTTTAATCATCATGAATCCCGATAATAAAAATTTCTATGTTTAAATAGGGCACATATTGTAAATAAGATGTTGTTTTTTAACAAGTATGGCTCCATTTATTTATACCTAAATCTTAGATCTTTTAGTTAACGAATAAGGTTTTTCTCATTTCCGAGCAAAAATAATGAAGAAAAATAGTTCGAGTCAAGACTGTTTTTTTATTTTTTATTTGTATAAGATAGCTACGTCTTAGTTCTTTTTTTAAGTATCCCAGTTTTGTGGATATTAATTTCAACCCAATCGTGAATTAACACTTAGCAGCTTATATAAGTTCTTGCTGTGCCTGCTTTATTTCATTTTTAAGTCTTAATTTTGCTATTGGAGTTATTCACATTTTCTGTGGATAAGCCTGTTTATAGTCTGTTTAACTCCTTGTGGAATTAGAGATTAGTTAAGTGATCCATCATTTTCCAATGTGTGTTTTCTATAAAAATCTACCTGGAGAACTTATCCAGTGATATCTTATGTTCAAAAATTTTCCTATACTTAATTTAATGTTCGAATAAATAATTTCTGGTTTTTGTGTAAGTCTTCATCTTGGAGTTCAGCATGAAATTATCAAACAGTTTTTTTCTAGCCACTATTCTTCTTTGTAGTCCTACTTTTGCCCAAGTTAAAATGTGTGGAAATCAGATTGGTTTAACCTCTTGCGATCAAGGCAGTGAACGGTTCATGGCTAAAGGAGTTTGTTATCAACCTGAAGAAAACGTCGATCCACTCAGTGATGATAAAATCGATACCATTACCCAAACTCTTATTCCAGCTTTAAAAACCATAGGGGTTAACATTATTCGTGTTTATCAGGTATGTCCTGGTGGTAACTGTGCTTCTCATGATCAAGTCATGAAAGCATTACAAGACAATAATATTCAAGTTTTTGTAGAGCTCGCGGATTATAAAAATGGTACTCAATGTACCGTTGATCGAAGCACGGGCAATTATCCACAAACACTTTATGATTGTTTTACTAAAAAAATTGATGCATTCAGTAAGTACAGGAATGTATTTGGATTTTCTGTCGGTAACGAAGTATGGATGATGCCGCACAAAATAGATGATAACTATTTAATGCCGTCAGCCACAATGAAGGCGTTGATTCGCGATATGAAGGCTTACATTAAGAAAAAAAATTACAATAAACCAGTAGGCGTTGCATTACGCGATGTTCCTGATGTAACCATTCCATTAGCTTACTATTATGCTTGCCATTTACAAAATGAAAAAGAAGATACCTCAGCTGATTTCATTGGTTATAACGTCTATAGATGGGGACAAGGTACAGAGCCAGGAAATTATCCTCGATTACTCAACCCCTATGCGAAGTATCGCCCTGTGCTTTCCATATCCGATGGTGGAGATGGGGATGGCGATAAAATGATGAATGGTTTTAAGGATATTAATGTTCCCGTAATCCTCACTGAGTTTGGACGTCCAGATACACCCAGATTATTCGCACAAGTCGATTGGATGTTTCAAGAAGGCGCTAATCTCATCAATGGAGGTATGGTTTTTCGCCTTGTTCAAAAAAAAGGGGAGGATCAATTTGGTCTTTATGAAGATAACAGTTTACAAACTCCAACACCTAATGGTGGATTAAACAATTTAATTACAGAATACAATGAAAAAACACCTCTTATGCTTGGGGAAGGTGTCAACCTACAGAAAATTACTTGTGATCCATCGAAGTTTCCTGGCATGGATTCGTTTCAACTTGACCCTGAGCAACTTCCAAAAGCAGGAGGAGATTCACAAGGAACACATGAATTATCTTTTGATGTTGGAAATCTGAAACTGCCACTTACAAATATCTCTATTAATTATGAGGATAGTTCTGGTTGGCACAGTGCAGTAACAATCCCTAATCCGGGTAAGCAAAATTACAAAGGAAAAATACCGGACCCCAAAACTCTAAAATCTATTGGGTTTAATTTTAACGACACTTTAGGAGCATGTTTAGTCAAACCTGCAAATTTATTATGTAAAGACGCATCATGCAATCAGCTTAAGACAGTGTCAGCGGCCTGGTCTGCGAACGGACAAGGACCTTGTACCCTCAAATGAGAAAAATAGGGTGTTCGGTGGGTCCAGAATCCTGAGGTAGCCTCACCTTTTGAATTTGTATCCTTCAACGCTCAGGGATAAGCCGCGGGACGTAGGGATGAGGAAAATTTAGCTTTAAAAGGCGGGGATCTCTGTGAATTTTGGAAATTAGTTTAGTGTTTCATCATGCTCCAATGTTTTTCTATAAAAACAAAGTGAACGTTAATATCATGAAAGAAAACGGCATCACACATATGATGCCGCTATTTTTTAGTAGCCCTATATTAGATGTGGTAATCTAAGTTTTAGTCACGTTTTGGCAGGGCTACAAATAAGGAACCTGAGTGATTTAGCGCATTTGCTTCCAAACCCGCTTGCTTCCCCTCACCCTTATAGACGTCAACGTGAGCCCCCATAATGGCGCCACCTCTGTCTTGAGCCACACACCAGGAAGTGGATTTTTTGCATTTATAGATAAAATTCATGCCAATAGGAATTACTTTGTGATCTGTTGCACATGATGCATGTGGCGTTAGAGGAATATTTTCTGAGCCATAAGGGCCGCCATCTTCTTTAGCAAAGAATACATAGCTTTGATCGCGATGTCGTAAGTCGTCGGCTTTATCGCGGTTAAGTGGATTATCTAGATATTGGCGAATTAGCTTTTCTGATGCGCCACTTTGTCTAATTTTTTTAGATACGTTACAGCGTAACTTTGCTTCATCATGACATTTAGGATCTTTAGCACAACGCTCCATTGTATCAAGGTTGCCACCACAGGTTGGGTCTTGTGCGCATTGGACTATACGACCAAGCATGGTGCGTGGCCTGCCATTGGAGCTTTCATAATTGATGCGAAATTTTTTGCCATCAAGAATTAATGAACCAGAGCCTTGAACCATTAAAAAAGCAAGATCATTTGGGTCTTTAACATAGCCAATGATATATTTTGGAGATAACGCTCCATGCTCAATTTCATGTCGGTCTGGCACTACAGAATATGTGCCATTGGCATTTTTCAGACAATATCCTCGCACCATTTTGGTAAGGGGATCAACGCCACAAAGAGGGGCTTTCAAATTAAATTTTTTGGATTCTGAAGTGGCGCTGACAACACCGGGATTACTATACAGAGGATATAAAAATGCGCCACCTCGTTTGGTGCGAGCCTCAATAGGGGCTGGCGCGTAATAAGCAGTAAATTGAAATTCTCCCCGTTTAAATCCAGCATGATTTTCAGGCCAGCCATCGCTTTTATACCAGTCAAATTCACTTTTGATACTCGATAAATATTTTTGAAAATTGCCTTGGGCGGCTTTTGCAAGAGCGAGCATTTTTTTGTTGGTATGTAGGCACCATTCTTGGCGCTTGAATTTACGACCAGCAATAGTTACTGCCTGGAATTCACCCTGGTTTTTATTGCAGTTTTCAATCTGGTTATTTAATGCTTTAATTACTTCCTCCATATTGCCTACGGGGTTATCTAATGGCAGCTCTGATGCTGAAATTTTATGAAATTTAAAGCGCAATACACCTGGTTCTTTGGCAGCCATTTTCTGTCTTGTGGTAAAGTCTACGAGCCTTCTAATATCTAAACAGCGCTGAATTGGATCAGCGGGGAGGACTGCTTGAGCGATCATGCTAAAAGTCATTAGGGCAATTATTAAAGCAGATTGAAACATTGGTATCCTTAGCCTAGCTATAATTGAGCTTTTGCCCAACCATTGATTTGAATTGATAACAAGGATTATATAGGCTATTGAATCAGTCATCAAAGAAATGAATTGAGCAAGCTTTCCTGAAGGCGGAAAATGAGTCGAGGTGGTCCTTTGTCATTATCCTTTCTTCCTCTGTTCCGCGGCTTATCCGCTGGATCCAGAAATTTTGTAATAAAACTGGATCTTGCAGACAAGACAAGCTGTGTGTTGAGCCCAATCCTTTCCTTTTTTTAGCGTTCTTATTCACTGATGATAGAAGTAGATGAGGAATTATTTTGTTTCAATAACAACACAAAGGGTAACATGAGAAGAAAACTCCACATGATAAACGCGAATGTATTGATGTATGAGAGCATTAGGGATTGTTTACCCAGCTCATTCAACAATAAGGCAGCAGCTTGCGGATCCGTGGCTTTAAGGTGCCAGGGGCGTAGATATTCCATTAATGCTGGATTATAGGGTTGAATGGAACTACCAATTTGATTCCATGCCATTTGAGTATGGCGGCTTAAGAACGTAATGGTAATAGAAATGCCAACAGAAGAACCTATGGTGCGCAATAGACTGTACAGCCCGGCTGCTTCAGCACGAGAAGAAACAGGTAAGGTTGAAAATGCGACAGAGGATAATGGAACGAAAATCAAGCCTAATCCAAATCCTTGGAGCATTAATGGCCAAATGAGCCAGGCTAGGCTAATGTCTTGGGAATAATGAGTGGTAATATAAACACCTGCTGCACTCAGTAACACTCCTATAGAAATTAACCATCGAGGTTGAATTTGATTAATGAATTTACCAACTATCATCATACTGAACATACTGGCAATCCCGCGGGGTGCCATGATTAATCCCGCGATTAAAACGGGATAATTCAGTAAGCCTTGTAACATTTGGGGTTGGATAACCATCGTTCCATACATACCTAGCCCTAAAACGGCAAGTAATATACTCGAAAGAACAAAATTACGATCTTGAAAAATAGAAAGATCAAAGAGAGTATTGGATTTATTTTTTAAACTGTATGTTATGAATCCACACAAACTGATGAGACCTAAAAATGTAGCGGTGCGAATATCCAAAGCCGCAAACCAATCCATCTGATTACCACGATCAAGAACATATTGAATGGAACCTACCGCCAAAGCAATGAGTATCATGCCAACCCAATCCATTTTGCGTTCTTTTTTAAGTGTATCAGGGACAAAATGGAATACCATCAGCGCTGCAGCAATCCCGAATGGGATATTGACATAAAATGTCCATCGCCAACTGGCGATGTCTGTAAGATACCCACCAAGCGACGGTCCTAAAATAGGGCCGACCATGACCCCCATACCCCAAATGGCCATAGCCTTACCACGTTCGTTATCCGGAAAAATATCGGCCAATATGGCTTGGGATAAAGGAACTAATCCAGCACCAAAAATTCCTTGAAGCAATCTGAATACGACCATTTGCACGATAGAGGTTGCCGCACCACATAAAGCAGAAGTGACGGTAAACCCTATAATGGATAAAAGAAGGTAGGGTTTTCTGCCAAACCTATCCGTAAAATAACCGGTTAAAGGCATGAAAATGGCTGAAGCTACCAAATAACTGGTTAAAGTCCAAGTTATTTCATCAGGGCTTGTTCCTAATGAACCCTGCATATGGGGCAGTGCGACATTGACAATGGTCGTGTCTAATACTTGCATCAAAGTAGCGGCCATGATAGCGATGGTGATTATCCAGCGTCGTGAGGCTGGTAAAGTATCCGATGGATGATTCATGAGGTTTTGCTCACTTGAGTCTCCTGCTCGGACTGTAAATCGATGGTTACTTTGGCTGAAGTTCCCAAGCGTAAAGGATATTGGGAATCTGGTTTCATAATTTGAATGCGGACAGGGACGCGCTGTGTCACTTTAACCCAGTTTCCAGTAGCATTCTGTGGCGGCATTAATGAAAACGCAGTTCCGCTTCCACCGCTAATGCTGTTCACAACCCCAGTAAATTTTTTATGAGGGTACATATCAATTTTAATCATTACCCGTTGGTTTTTTTGGATGTGTTCAAGTTCTGTTTCTTTAAAATTAGCATCGACCCAAAATGTGGCATTATCAATCATCGCAAACAGGGGTTGGTTTTCTGAAACTATATTTCCCACCCTAAGAGACAGGTTGCTAACCAAACCACTTGTTGGTGCAACCACACGGGTATAAGATAGCCTCAGTTTGGCTTCTTTGAGTTTTGCTTCTGAAAGTTTTAGGGCTGCTTTAGCGCTTTTAAGCTTTGCTTTAACATCATCTCCTCTTTGAAGAGACATCACCTCGTTCCTGACTAACTCTCTGGTGCGAATCGATGTGGCTTTGGCATGTTGTAGATTGGTCTTGTCAATTAGATATTGCGCCTTAGCTTGCTCTACTGCTACTTCAAAAGGAGTCCGATCTAACTCAAACAGTATTTGACCTTTTTCAACAAATTGATTGTTATCTACATAGAGATGTTTTACCTGGCCGGTTACTCGTGGTGCAATTTGTACGATGTTGCCATTAATATAGGCATCTTCTGTGCTGACATAGTGTTGAGAAAGCAACCAAAAGTATAAAGCGGCCAACGCCATCAATGTGACACTACCTGCGATTAGAAAACGTTTCCATTGAAGCATTCCGTGGCGCAACTTAGGGATTATCGATTTTTTGATGCTTGTTGAATTATTCATAAGATTCCTCGGCGGTTTTCTTAATTTTTTGTAGTGTGGCAATACATACTTCTAATTCTGCTTTAGATAAAGGGGCGAGTAATTCCTGAGAGAGTTCATCTGCGGTATTTTGTATCTGGCCAATAGTCAATGTCGCTTTTTCAGTAAGACAGATTACTTTGACGCGGCGATCGTGGGTTGCATCCTGGCGAATTACCCATCCCTCTTTAGTCAAGCGGTCAATTAAACCGACAACAGTCGGTGCTTCAAGACCTAATTTTTTGGCAAGCTGAATTTGGGTTAGGGGAGCGTTTGTAATTGAGAGAAGAAGCAAAGCGCGCCACTTTGCCTGGCTGAGCCCTAACGGTTTTAAACGCTTATCAAGTAAATTTCGCCAAGCTGCTGCGGTTTCATATAATACCATAGGGAAATTTTTCATAGTTCATAACCTGTTCATTACTGAGTTTATTTTTATCCTTCTCTAGGGAATTGGAAACAGACCCTATTTCTTCATGATAAATAATTATTCGTTTTTCAAGGGTGGAGTCCCCCGCCTAATGCAAGATACAATTGAATCGTATCTTGATATCTTTGTGCTTGAGCATTGACATAACCCAAACGCGATTGCGCATACAATCGTTCTGCATCAAGAACTTCTAAAACGCCAACTACGCCTGCAGTAAAGCTTAACCTTGCTATACGAAGAGACTCTTTAGCGGTTAACATGGCTTTCTTTTGTAATGCGAGTTCTTCTGCATCGTGTTTTAAGGCATACAATAAGTTACTCACTTGATAAAATGCTTTAAGTACAATTTCTTGGTATTGTGCAAAAGCTGATTGGTATGCATGGATTGAGGCACGTCGTTGTGCTCGCAGTGTGCCTCCAGAAAAAATGGGTGTTGTCAAATTACCTAAAAGACTCCATGCATTAGGAGAAATACTTAATGGTGCTCCGGGAATTACTCCTTCCTGTAAGAGTGTGGCAGAGAGGGTAATATTGGGATAAAGATGCGCTGTAGCGATTCCAATATCGGCACTGGCAGCATGCAGACTGGCTTCAGCAGCGAGAATATCTGGTCTTTTATGGGCAAGCTCTGATGGCAGTTCTAATGGCAATTTTTTAGGCAATGTAAAATCTTTTAAATGAAAAATTAAAGAGTGTGAATGGGTTGGTATTGTGCCTAAAAGAACATTAAGCTCGTTTTGTGCAACATGTAATTGTTGATAGAGGGAGGGCAATAAAGTTTCATCATTGGTTAGCTGGCTTTGCGCACTTAAAACATCACTTCGAGAAGACGAGCCCACAGTAAATGATTTTTGAATAAGCTGTAAATTTTTCTCGTCATCTTGGATGATGTCCTTAAGTACATCGATTCGTGCCTTTATTGTAGCAATGGTTAAAGATGTTGTTGCGATGTTACCTGTCAAGGTCAAAAATGCTGCATCCAGCTCATGTTGTTGATATAAAGCCAAGGCTTTTCGTTTTTCAATCGTTCGACGTATTCCACCAAAGACATCGAGCGTATATGAAGCGTTAGGGCCTATTTGATAATAGGAAAAAGGTTCGATCCTGAGATTAACCGGTCCGAATGTTGCAGGACCATATTGTTGCCTTCCAATGCCCGCATTGACCCCCGCTTGTGGCCATAATTGTCCTTGGGAGGCTGAAACCAACTCCTTGGCTTGCGCTAAAGATTCTCGCATGGCAGTGAGCGAATAATTACGCTTGATGCCTTGCTCCATAAGACCATTGAGTGTTGCTGAATGAAATTCCTTCCACCAAGTTAGTGATGTTTTTTTATTCAACTCTATGTGTTGACTCCCAAATTGAGAGGTCGATTTGGAAGTGTAGGTTTGTTTTATTATTGGCGAAGGACTTACAAAGTCAGGGCCAACAGTGCATGAACATAAGGCTATCGTCCCTATGAACCCAATCAATGTTTGATAAGTGGGTTTCATATAGTTCACCAATCGGAGTAAAAAACAACAAACGGGGGATTTTTTATGCAATAACCGAGTGTAATGCCACATATGCAAACCAATTAATAAACTAATGATTAGCATGCTAACATAATTTAAAATCTCCCGATAGTAGATGAAGGGGCGTATTAATTTCATGAGGCAATTTAGCACCATTTTTAAATTGAAGTTCAAAGAATTTTTCTTCAAGAATCTTGTCTATTGACTATAAACTTTATCAGCCGGTGTTTTAAATCCAACAGCTGGGTCAGATGCCATATTGTAACTGCGTTATTTTCAACATTCTTAAGAGATGGGTTTGTAAAAGTAACTACAACTGCCTGTGAGATATCAACATTATTATATTATGTGAAAGTATTCTAATGCTCTATTAAATAAGGAGGGGCGTAATAAACGGTTGTGGGCTTTGGGTGAATAAAAATGAAAATTGGTTCCTAAGTCAGTGTTACTAACAGATAAATATCTTTAAGTTGTATTTAAAATACATCTTATATTATAATCATGTTAAATAACTCTCTCTCAAAGGAGTATTTCATGTCAGCAATTCATAAGCCTGCTAAAACCTTCAGTGATAAAATTGCCTTTGGTCTAGTGAAGTTTTTCCGTTTTTTTGCAGATACTTTTTTTCAAAAACGCTATGGAAATAGAGCTATAGTACTTGAAACGGTTGCTGCAGTACCTGGTATGTGGGGGCTGCGCTGTTACATCTGCGTTGCTTAAGAAAAATCAAAAACGATGAGGGTTGGATTAAAACTCTATTGGATGAGGCGGAAAATGAACGGATGCATTTAATCACGTTTATGTATATTGCTAAACCTAATTGGTTTGAACGATTCATTATTTTTGTAGCTCAGGCTATTTTCGTAATTTTATATTTATTAATGTACGTCCTTTCTTCAAAAACAGCACATCGCTTTGTAGGGTATCTTGAGGAAGAGGCTGTTGTCAGCTATACCCATTATTTGCAAGAATTGGATGAAGGGCGAATTGAAAATGGTCCTGCTCCTGATATTGCTAAAAATTATTGGAGCTTGGCTTGTGATGCGCGATTACGTGATGTGCTGTTGGCAGTTCGGGATGATGAGGCAGAACATCGGGATGTCAATCATCAATTGGCTGATAAACTAGCAAGCGAGCGCACCCTTCTAACTAGATTGGAACCTGAATTGACTAACGATAAAACGAATATCACTCATAATCAGAATTAAAAGGTGGGTTACGATGCCAGAATATAATGAATTGGTGTGCTACAAACAAATCGAAATTGACACTCATGGGAAACTGAAATTTTTTCTTGAAAAGCACAGTACGAAAGAAGGCACTTGGGGTAAGCTTTCACTCCGAGAAGGAGCAATTGATTTTGTATTTTTAAATGGTCAAGGACATGAATTATCACGTACACGGATCGATCAAAAACACCCTCAATTGCTGATCCACCCGGCAGCATGGCATAAGATCATTCCTGTTAGTGACTCATTTAATGCAACTCTTGAGTTTTATTGCATGCCCCAACGTTATTTCAATAAGAAATACGGATTAGGTTCGGTACATAGTGATCTGGTTTCTATTTATCAAACTTATTTATACCACCTACAGTGCTCTTCGATTTTAGATGTAGGCTGTGGTTCAGGTAGAAATTTGCTGTATTTGGCAAAGATGGGGCATCTTGTTAGAGGCATTGATCATAATCAAGCAGCATTAAATACGATTCAAGAGATAGCTCAAAAAGAACAGCTATCAAAGGTTTATACGCAATTATGTGATTTAAATCAACCTATTACACTTGAATCAGAACGCTATGATTTAGTGTTATCAACGGTTACACTGCAATTTTTAAATCCGCAACGTATTCCAGATTTGCTTATGGAGCTTCAAGGGATGACCAAGAAGGGAGGATATCATTTTTTAGTAGTTCCTATTCAATCAGAACTTTATTCATTGCCTGACTTCTTCACCTATGTGCCGCAAAAGGAAGAACTCTATCATTTCTATCAAGACAGCGGATGGTCTCTACTCGAATATAAAGAAGCGGTGGGGCATCTACATAAACAGGATGAATTGGGACGACAGATTTCAGGTCTTTTTGGTCTCTTACTTGCGCAAAAAATAATATAATCTATATCTATATAACAAACTTAGGGCTCCTTTCTAATGACTTCTGTAATCTTGTTTTATACAACTAAAAACACATCATGCAACCATTATCCAGCAAAGTAATTTGCTCAGGGCCAAACCCACTGGACCTCTCTTAACTAAACTTTGTTTCTTGTTTGATGTTCAATAAAGCAGACAAATCATTTGGATTATGCAAAATATCGGCCAAAGTGTAGCGTTTTAAAACCTCCATAAATGCAGTCTGGGCTTCATGTAAAATACCCTTTAATTTACAGACAGGAGCAATACAGCAGTTGGCTTTTTCTTTATTAAAGCAAGGCACTAAATCAAAATGAGGTTCTAGTTGAACAATGAGTTGGCCTAAATTAATCGTTTCGGGTGGTACCGCCATTAAGATGCCGCCACCCTTACCACGGCTGGTTTTAATGAGCCCAAGTTTAGCTAAATTATGAATGATTTTAACCATATGGTTGGTTGAAATGATATAGGCATTAGTAATGTCTTGAATGGTACATGATTCCTTACGAAGGGCGATATAAATCAAAGCGCGTAATGAGTAATCAGTGAATTGCGTGAGTTGCATCAATAACTCCTAATATTGGTTGACTTGCATTATTTCTTTTTATAAGATGCATTGCAAATACATCTTTAAGGAGTCACCATGTCTGTATCATTATTTGATCGTCTTGGAGGTCAAGAAGCAGTCAATGCCGCAGTGGATATCTTCTATCGAAAAATGTTAATGGATGAGCGCGTGAGTCATTTTTTTGATGACATTGATATGGAGCAACAAATCTTAAAACAAAAAGGTTTTTTAACGATGGTATTTGGAGGTCCCAATAAATACAGTGGAAAAAGCATGCGTGAAGGGCATGCCCATTTGCTCCAGCGCGGATTAAATGACGTACACGTAGATATTGTAATTGAACATTTAGGTGCAACTCTTAATGAATTAGGGGTTACAGCAGAAGATATTGAAGGAGTAGCTGCTATTGCCAATGGTGTTCGAGCTGAAGTATTGGGGCGCTTATGAGTACCATCGATTTTAATAATCAATCGTATCGCTTAGCCCCACAGGAAAATGTGTTAGATTGCCTTTTACGCCATGGCGTGGATTATCCTAATTCCTGTCATGCAGGGATTTGCCAGTCTTGCCTAATTAAAGCCAAAGATGGTGTGGTTCATTCATCTTGGCAGGAGGGACTACCCGAAACTCTGAAAACTCAAGGTTATTTTCTAGCTTGCCGAGCACAACCAGAAACAGCGCTTCATGTAGTTGCGCCGGATAGCGCTGAATGTGAAGTAAGTGCAAAAATAATAGATCTTAAACTGCTTAACTATAATGTGATGCAAATTAAACTTGGGGTAGATAATCTGCAATCCTGGATCCCTGGCCAATATCTTAGCTTGATTAATCCTGAAGGCACGATACGAAGTTATTCAATTGCCAATATCCCGATGCAAGAAGGATTTATTGAATTACATGTTAAAATTTATCCAGGCGGGAGTATGGGACAATGGCTGATGAAAGGGACGACAAAATACACGGAAGTAAAACTTAGAGGTCCTTTTGGCCGTTGTTTTTATCATAATCCAGAGCAATTAGCCTTTGATATGCTGTTAGCGGGAACAGGCACAGGGCTTGCGCCACTTATTGCCATTATCAAAAGTGCTCTAAGCCAGAATCACCAGGGACAACTTTCCTTGGTTCATGGTGGTCTTACCGAAGAGGATATTTATTACCGAGAAGAATTGGAAATGCTAGCAACGGCATTTCCTTCTTTTGTTTATGACCCTTGTGTGCTTCAAAGTCAGGGACATTATCCTGAAGCTTCTGTAGAGAAGCGTGCATTGATTCATCTAAATCATCCGAAAGCTACACGGGTTTATGTCTGCGGCCCTAAAGAGACAACTAATAAATTGAAAAAACAAATTTTTCTTGCTGGTGTGCCTTCTCAGGCCATATTAAGTGATGTATTTTTGTGAGAGTCATTTTATTATAATTAATAAATACTCATGGAGTGAAACAATAACTCAAAATAGAAGGGCAGTGCTCTTAGTATGCGTAGCCTGAGTTGTTCGCAACCAGGTTTTGCGCGTGCTTATCTAAGTTACTGGACAAATTTAGATGTATTTACCTTGACAATGAAAGCAATCATTAGTTTCGGTTTTCAGATAAAAACTGTCCTTTATTTTTCCTCTTTCTTTTCTAACTTGTGGCCATCTAGATGTCGTTCATGGCGTTCATTTTCTTGTTTTTCTATTTGCTTTTCTTTTTTTGTCCTTCCGAATTTAATGCGATTTTCAGAAGCTTTTTTTTCATCTTCTAAACGATTTTTAGTTTTTCTTTTTTTATTAAGATTTATCACGTTCGTCATAGCACACTCTATTATGTCATGTTGTTTATACTATAGCGCATAAATCGTGCGCAAATCACCTAAATAAACAAATACATCAAACTCTACTAAAGATAAATCCGCATAGAATTTCATTTTTATAAGGTTATGTATTCCCTGAGTGCCTTGATAACAAGTAGTAAATGGGTTAAATTGATTGAGTTCACTTTAAAATTTCAGGTTAAGAAGCAGTGAGTAAGAATAATTTTCAAGATAAAATTATTGCCTTTCTTCTGATTTTTACAGTAGTTACGACGCTTATCTTAAGTTTAATTCCTCCAATTGCACAGCCTTTGACCTATCATGATTTCGCAGATAAGCACACTCTATTTTTTATTAATAATTTTTCTGATGTGATGTCTAATCTAGTCTTTATTATTGTGGGCTACTTAGGCCTCAAAACCATTTACCGGCCTTCCAAGACTCAATGCGAACTCATTCCAGAAACAAAATGGGCCTATTTTCTTGGGTTTATCGGCACCATCTTAACAGGCTTTGGTTCAGCCTATTACCATTTACATCCAGATAACGTTACACTGTTTTGGGATCGAGTTCCTATGGGAATTCTCTTAATGTCTTTTTTTGCCGCAATCTTTATAGAACGAGTCCATCGCTCGATTGGTTTTTATTTATTATTACCACTTATTGCTATAGCAACTCTCTGTACCTTGCAGTGGGAACTTAGCGAGCGATGGGGGCAAGGAGATATGCGCTTATATATTTGGTCACAGGGTTATCCTTTAATCATGCTCGTATTCATTTTATTATTTTTCCCTTCACCGTATACGCGCAATTACTCTATTACAATGGGTCTTATTTTATTTGGTTTAGCCAAACTCACTGAGAGCTTAGATAAAATGATTTATCATGTAACATCTAAAGCAATAAGCGGACATACTTTGAAGCATTTGCTGGCTGCTGCCGCTGTTTATGCCCTTGTGCATTATGTAAAATACCGTCAATCCAGAACGTTTGCTTCTATTCCTAATTCCTGACAAGATGAGTCGTTGCGGTGCCTGATATCAGACATAGCTCGATAATCAGGTTCAGTGCTAATATGAGATACCGAACCTTCACCGACCTACGATGGGTTGCGTGCATCATTATGAATCCTTCTTCTCCCTAATGTTCGATATATTATGAACGACGCGCCGTTTGTATAGCTGCTACGAGCAATGATGTATTTCTTTACAATGGCATTAATACGCTAATTATGTGTGAGAGGGGGGTGACAAATAAAGTTATTGTCACATGCTATAATTATCATGAGACATATACGCACGATGTATTCTTACTAATTCCTTCTTTTTTAATAGTGGGTCGAACCAATGAGTCATATGTTGTTAATGAGCTTTGATGATAGTAATTTCATGAAATTAAATCGTACGCTTAATCGATTCATGGAGTATTCTTTTGATTTAATTAAAAAGTCGAGCATTCGTTTTTGTTATATCGGCACAGCCGGTAACGATAAGTTGATCGAGCGTGCTTTCTTTACTCGATTTGTTCGTGCAAAATTTGGAAAAAGTGCCATTACGTCAGAGTTAGTCTTGACAAAGTCACAGTTAACAAAGGAGCAACTTGAAACCCATCTTATTCAACAAGATATACTTTTTATTGGGGGCGGCAATACAGAAAAAATGTTGGAAATATGGGAAAAATCGGGATTTATTTTTGTCCTGAATAAATTGAAATCCGAAAAACGGTTACCCATTTTAGCAGGCGTAAGTGCTGGTGGAATGTATCCTTTTCATTCGGGATTAAGCGATGCTACACCTGGGCAATATAAAGCATTGCCTTGCTTAGGTTGGTTTAAAGAAAGCTTTTGTCCGCATGCTAATTCGAAAAAAAAATCGCTTTGCGTTTATAGTAATAATGAATATCTAGAACGCATGGATGCTTACATTTTTGCTGTGAAACAAGGGCTATTACCATCAGGTTTTGCTGTGCCAGATGATTGTATGCTCCATTTTGAGAATTTTAATTTAGTGCGGGTTATTTCATCATTGAAAGATAATAAATGTTACTATGTGACTCATGAAAAAGTTACTGACTTAGATACAGTTTTTACCGTTAATGCAAGTGATCCGAATATTCGTCTAGAATGTTGGAGCACGTTATTTAAGTACATAGATTATTTCAAACAATGCGCGGTAAAATTACATAGGAGCTAATGGATTGCAAAGCTGTTTGGAAGCACGACATATTTTAACTGCTTTAACTATTTAAACTCACTCTAATGAGCACGAGTCAATTAATTCTAATAAATTGAAACCAATAACATTGCGAAATTCAGATCTTAAATTACCTGATATTATGAGATATGATTTACCATATTCATCGCGCTCAAACCAAATATTTAATACATTTTTTTCAACTAACTTATCACCATGATACGCCTTAAATGGCTTTTGCTTAAACCCAAAAAATTTTGTTTCCGAGTTATCATAAATAAAATGATTCATGATATTGATATTAACAAAAAAACTATGTTTTTTACGTGCCAAAAAAACTCGACCAAACATCAATAAAATTTCATAATTTAATTTATATCTATAAAAAATACGCGTATATATTTTTGCGAAAAGTTTTATAAAAAAATTACTGAGTTTTTTATTTTTCCAATCTTTTTGCAAAAGAAAAGCAATTTTTATTATAGCGGGGCATGATTGGTAATAATAATTTTCAATTCGCGAATTCTGTACTTGCTTTGCCAATTTGAGCAAGGTTGTCGATTGATTTAAGTCAATTTTAATCACATCATTTCGAACAAAAAGTCCTACCGCATTATCATAGGTATCACTTTCACGAATTGATTTAACAAAATTAATGACTGCTATTTTATTTTTACCATGTACATAGGGAGCCAAAATAGCACCAGTTGCTGCTGTTAAGGTATCTCCAATACCGACTCGGTTTTTTTTGCAAAAACGATGTAAGCCTTGCAAGGTATTTTTTGGTATCTCAAAATAAGTAGTGCACGATGAATTCATCCTACTTAAAATTTGATTTCGTGGAAAAACCAGTAAGGGAATATTTTTTAAATAATTATCCCAGAAGTCGATATTTTTTGATAAGTTTTTACTAAAATCTCGTTGTTCACGTAGAATATAATCGTAAAAAGCTAATTCTTGTTTCCCGACTGTCTCAGATTCTTTCTTATGCTCAATATATGTGTGAGACATCTCATGCAACACAATTTCCGCTGATATTTCATCGCTGATAAAATGAGATAACGCAATTTGTATTTCACAAGAATTATTTCCGAGTTGGAATAATTTAAATAGGATTAATGGCAATCTATTCTTCCACCTTCGATTTTCTAATTCATCTAACGATACATGTAACTCGTGTTCTTGTTCTTCTAATTTCAAGCCGCTAATGTCCTTTTCAATGACTTTAAGCTGAAGAATATTTTTCTGTGGGTATTGCAAAGGGGAATATCTTGCTATGCGATAGCATAGAATTGGATGATTTTTACATAATAATTCAAAAACACTATCTAATTTCTTTTTATCCAAATTCCCAGCTATCCGTTTTCTGGTCACGATATTGGATATGTTCGACTTGGGGTAAAATAATCTCATTAACCAGAATAAAAATTGTAATTCACTTAATGGCATTGCCTTTAAAGGTGGCGGACGGTGATTTCCATTTTCATCATCGGAAATATCTGCTGCATTATTGAGGGCACCAGCAAGATGAGCAATCGTTCCTGTATTATACAAATCCTGTAATAAAATATTTTTATGAGTGATTTTTCGAATCTTTGTAATCAATCGGGCTGCTGATAATGAATTGCCACCTAAATCAAAAAAATTATCATCGATACTTATATGCTTTAAATTTAATGTTTCTAACCAAATTTTTTTAAGCATGATTTCAATTTCATTTCGTGGTTTTATAATTTGGTTCGATTCATTAGCTCCAGGTTCAGGTAATTTATGGATATCTAATTTACCACTTGCGGACAATGGAAACTCATCTAAAATTACAAAAAATGCGGGTACCATATAATCAGGCAATTGATTTTTTAGATAATCACGCAAATCATTTGTATTTAATTTTGCGGACTTTTTGGGAATGCAATAGGCAACCAATTGTTTTTCTTCAAACTCTTCACGCTCTGATCTTGCTAAAATAACAACATCTTGGATACCCGTATATGATGCCAAACATTTTTCAATTTCACCAATTTCAACTCGGAATCCTCTAATTTTAATTTGATGATCTTTTCTTTCAACAAACTCAATAGTTCCATCTTTTAAATAGCAACATAAATCACCTGTTTTATACAATCTACCTGAGTTAAAAGGATTTTTAACAAATTTCTTCTCAGTTAGTTTTTTTTTATTTAAGTATCCCTTAGCAATACCATCTCCCCCTATATATAATTCCCCCAAAGCACCCACAGATACTGGTTGCATATTTTTATCCAATATAAACAACTTCGTATTTAATGCAGGCTTTCCAATGGGAATTCGATGCTCATAGTGATCAATATTATGTTCATCAATGATAATCCATGATGATGCAACAGTGGCTTCCGTAGGACCATATTCACAAAATAGTTTATGTTTTGGAAATTTTTTTAACCAATCTTTGATATCTTTTGCTAACAAAGTCTCACCACCAAAGATGATGTATTTTAAATCCAGCATCTTTTTCTCGTTTAATACAATGCCATTGATTTGTCTGAAATGACTTGGTGTGATTTTAATGATAGAAACATGGGCATCCTGCAAATGCTTTAAATATAAATAGGGATCCCTTCTATCAGTTTCAGCACAAATGGCTATTTTTATTCCTTTTAACAAGGGAAACAAAGTACATGTCACTGAAAAATCGAATGAAATGGAAGATGAAAAATCAAAAGTATCTTCCGAGGAAATTGAAATGCTTTTACCAAACCAATGCACGAAATGATTTACATTACGATGTGTTATCATGACGCCTTTAGGTTTTCCAGTCGAGCCGGAAGTGTAGATTACATAAGCTAAATCGTTCGTTTTATTAATATGCTTCGGATTGGTAGTAGGGTATGTGGCCAACTTTGATTCAATTGCGTCCCAATAGATCATTTGAAATGTTGTCATTTCCTCAAATTGATTCGCCAGTTGAGAGTGAGTAATTAGAATTTTTGCACGTGAATCTGATAATATATCTTTTTGACGTCGAACAGGGTTGTTTGGATCTAATGGGATATAAGCACCTCCTGATTTTAAAATTCCCAAGATACCGATTAATAATTCAAAACAAGGCTCCATGCAGATTGCGACTAAGGTATTTTGTTTAATTCCTATTTCTCTTAAATGATGTGCTAATTGATTGGCTTGATCATTAAGAGCTTTGTAGGTAAGTGTCTTCGATTTATAGATCAACGCTATGTTATCTAATACCTTTGCAATTTGTTCTTCAAACAATTCGGGTATGATTTTATCATAAGGATATTTAGAGTCAGTTTGATTCCATTCTTCTAAGATTTTATATTGTTCCTCCAAACTCATATCCATTGATGATGAGGTCATGCATAAGCTCCATAGTGATAGGTAATGAATTGCGCATATATACTACATATTATCCTTGATGCACTCTTATCTTTAGTTAATGTCTTGATTGTTAATTTTAGCACAAGAAGAGTGTCAGCCTCTCCGGAATGGAGCAATAGGCACCAAGTTAAATACTCGTGTTCTATTATCCCGAGCCGTAATAAGCGTCTAATTTAGCCTATAATTTAGAGAAACACTTGAGAATGCCAATATGAAGCTTGTTACTCTTTTCCAATATGTTTTTGCAGATAGGGGAATTATAGACGTAAGTAATATTCCTGAAAATGCTGAAAAAACAAAGTTAGTACAGTTAAGGATTGAAAAAAGATCAAAAGAGATTAAGAAAGAATTTGAATTTATTTTAAAAGATGAAAATCTTTCACATCACTTTCGTACGATGCTCCTACAACTCAATACGCCTAATTCCTTGAGCTTAGCAAAAATTTTGTTTGATCCTAAGGAACTTCAAGCACCCAGCTCTGTGGAAAACGCTGTGATTCCTACAGATGACAAACTGCGAGAAGTATTTAAAGAAAAAAATGATTTATACGGATATTTTGCTCCTAATGATTTGCAAGCATTCCAGCGCTTTTCTGCTATTTATAAATTGCTACAACTAGCATCAACCTATATAAATTGTGATAATAGTAAACCAGAAGAACTTTATGAGTGTGCCTATAAAGCTTTAGTATGTTTTGGCAACTTAAAGAACCAAACCGATTTAACCATGTTAGAAAGTATAGAAAAATTTCTTCTCACAAAACAAGCAAGTCAAGCAGCAAATAAATCCTTACCTTCCCTTATGGATCTACAAATAGGTAAAAAAAATGGCATTCATTATGAAGAATGGACTCAATTTATCCAAAAACATGGCATTAAAGCATTAAAATTTTTTAAAAGGGCACAAGATATAGAGGATAAATTAAAGAGAGTTCCTGCGACACTCGCGGAAGCATTTGATGCATTGGCTCAAGCTGATTATAAACGCTACAGTGAGGATCCTGAGCTTGCTAAAGTCTGTGAGCAATATAATGTTCCAGAAACTGTATTCAATAGATGTCTTGACTTAGATTTAAAAAAAATATGGAAAACAAAAGATAATTTACCGGACATTATTGTTAATGGTTCAGATCGTGAGATAAACCAATCCGGATATTATTTAGTTAAATTACCGATCAAGGATCCTCGTTCTTTAATTCTTGGGTATATTACCAATGATTGCCAGTCTATTGGGAGCAAAGGAGAACCTTGCGTACTCGATGGAATTAGTTCGGAGCATGATGGATTTTATGTGATGCTCAAAAAGAAAGACCCCAAAAAGGAGGTCTCGCCATTATTGCACGATAACACCATTGATTATGATAACTTTGAAATCGTTGGTCAAGGATATGCTTGGCTTACTATGAGTGGAAATCTTACCATTGACTCCTGGGAAAATGCACGGCAGAAAGATGATGAAGTTGCCGTGGCAATGCTTAAAAAATTTAGCCAAATGGTTATTTCCCAAAGTAAAGGAAGTATAGTACAAGTGGCTACGGGCAGAAATAGTCCACGAACTCCATCTGCATTTAGTAAGGGTCCTGCCTTGAAGTATGCAGAAATAATGGAGGAAGGAACACAATATAACGACTCTAAAAGTCAAACTCTCATTGCTGTAGATACTGAAAAAATCGAGGATATTAAAAGCGAGCTACTTTTCCAGCTGATTGAGAATGCTGAGTTTGATAATACAAGAACGTTACAGAGTTTAATAGGAACAATTTATTCTCAAAAACAAAATAAGTGGATAGGGAGCTTGTTACTAAATTCCACTAGTTTGGATTGGCACTCAGAAGACATACTGTCTACCGTTTATTCATGTGTTGGGCTGGATGATAGTGGGGGCGTGATTACTTGGAAGGCATTGTTTTTGTTAGAGGAAGCTGCTTTACTCAATAATGACTCATTTCGACAAATTACTGCAGATAAATGGCTGGCTAGAAGTGTTTGCGAAGCAATCATTGCCTTAGATAACGCGCATCTATTAGAGCATAAAAATTTTGCAATCATCATCAAGATAAGTCAGGATCAAGTTCTAAATAAAGATAACGTTTTAGCGAATATATCTCGAAGTGTTATTCGACTTTCTCGCGCTAATATTCATTTAGATAACGATGGCTTTGAAGCTTTAGCAAATGCCTATTTACTTGCTGAAAAATCGAGAAAAAATTTCAGGGAAGAGATCCTCACTATGGTAATTACTTTAAAAACAAACTTTGATGTTACCTTAGATGGTCTTACATTTAAAAAGCTGCTAGATAATGAAAAATATGCACCTGAAATCCTAACTCTGTTTGCTATGGCAAAAGAATATAAATTGAATGTGCTCGATAACGGTGTATATAAAAATATTATAGAAAATGCTCCTTACATATCCGAACTTAATAAGATAATTCCTGAACTAGCGGCAATAAATATTCTTGATGACTCTATTTTTCAATCGTTAATCAATCATGCAAAAGATAGTCCTTTCATTTCTGATGTCATCTTATTATTGAGCGAACAAAATATATTAGATGAAGAGAATTTTAAGCAATTAATGCAATATACCCTCTTTGCTGAGGAGATTTACGATGCTTTAGATCCACTTAAAGAGCGAGGCATATTAGATAGAGAGAAAGCTCAATTTATTTTGGAACATCATAATAGCGCTCAATATTTAGGGAAAATTTTTGCAAAATTAGACGAAGTTGATTTATTAGATAATGACAATTTCAATTTACTAAAGCCTTGCGTTTCCTCTTTAGAAGAGTTAAGTAAGATTATTTCCTTGCTTGAAAAATACGATCTTTTAGATAAAGATAATTTTTTATTAGTAGTAGAAAATCATTCTGCTGCAAAAGATACATTAGAGTCTTTGAAAAAATTAAAAGAAGGCCATATTTTTGATGATAGTCATTTTAAAGAAGTGATGAAAAATATTCCAAATAAGAGTGTACTTCGCAAGGAACAGGAGCCTGTTTTACCCAGCGTATCTGCTAAAGAAACGCTACAAAAGTTAAAAAGCACCGACACTAATGAGGAGCTTACACCAGAATTTAAAGTATAAAATGAGCAGCAATACAATTCACCATCGCTGTAATTTTAGGTAATTTTAAATCCTAAAGTACAAGGTAATGAAGATCTACATTCAGCCTAATTACTACACTGTTTACACCCTTGCGAACGCACCCTACTCGCCTGATGAGATCGCTTTTTGTACAAAGAATATGCGACATCAAATTTCGTATAAATTTAAATAATTAAAACCTTAGTCCCAGGATTGGCTTTTACCCAATTAGCCACATACTCGATATAGTTATTTTTGCCAACAGCAATGCATCCACGCGTTGAGTAGGGTAAGTTGTTTAACCAACTAAACACTCTCGATGACTGAGATGGTCCATGGATCCCTACATCTCTGCCTGTATATCCTGCAGCTAATTGTTTTCTAGTCGGATAGAGAATGGGAATAAAAACTTTAAATTGATTGGATTTTCTTGGATGAGCTAATCCATATAAACCAATTGGAGTTTTATTATCACCCGCATGTTTTTTACCAACGCCTTTATATCCGAGAGCTACTTTAAAACTCTTAATTACAGTACCGTGTTTACAAATATTTAAAATTTGCTTTGTGGTGTGTACATTAATTCCGTTTGATAAAGGACAAGTTGCAGTACTAGCGAATAAAGTGGCAGGAAAAAAAATAGAGATCATTAAAAAAATAGCTTTCATTTTCATATAAGTAGACTAATATTATTGAAATTGGCTAATAATTATTCCATAGTATTACCTATATTCATAGGGTTAGCAGGTTAAATTTTCACCAAAAGTCATAGCGAGAAACTTTTTTGGAGCTTATTCTATTACTTTAAACAGCGATTACATCGATTACTCATGCGAAAACATCGCACTGCAAAGCAGTGTATGCGTTTAATACCCCTCTGAAAGAAAGCTCTTTTGAGTCACGAAAGACTTTAGGTAAACGTTATATCAATGGCGTGAAGGAAGTGGTTAGAATGTGGCGGTTTACTAAAAGCAACGGCATTACGAAAGAGTTCCATCGAAAGATGAGGCTGATTCAGCGTCGTGCCTATGGGTTTAGAAATTTTGAAAACCACAGGTTAAGAGTTCATTACTTAGCCTGAATGCCACACCCACCATCAACATTAATAACCAGCTGTCAATTGCTTATACATCCATTGCTTAGCTAGAAGCACGGATAAGAAGTACAGGGGTAGTAGCAATGCGCATCACATGCTCTGCCACGCTACCCAAAAAGAAACGACTAAATCCTTTTCTGCCATGAGTACCTAGAACCAATAAATCTGCAGGCCATTCTTTCGTAGCCTCTACAATTACTTCAGAAACTCTACCTTGCAATTGCCTTAATTCAAGAAGGGTTGTTTCAACTTTAATAGGTACCTGATTTTCGATTAATTGTGTGGCCTTGTTTAAAATATCTTGTCCTTCCTTTTTTAATAGAGCAAAATATGAAGCATAATCAAACCTCGGACCACCGTAATAAACTAAAGATCCATCAACGACATGGATAACCTTCAATTGGACCTCTTGATTTTTTATTAATTTGATGACTTCTTCTGTAGCAGAAATAGATGTATCACTACCATCAATTGCTAACATTATCTTTTTATAAAACATGATAATTCCTTATCCATTAGAGGAAGAAAGAGTTAGCTCTCACTAAATAGTTCTGTTCTGGATGATACGTCAAGCCTATAGCACGTTGTAGAAGAGGAATTTTCATAAGCTTTTGATACACTTCCATGTCCATTAACCTAACTCCTTAATTCATTTATTCATTATAGCATCGCTATGATATTTGAATTTATTAAATCCTATTGAGTAAGTATTTTGTAGTGTAATAACAACTGTCTTGAGTGCAACGTGAGTTCAGCATGGCCTTATCTCAAATCAATACTATAATTAAGTAGTATTGAGATGCTCTGAGGACAATTATGAAAAGGAAAGACCGTGAAAATGAATACAGAGGGATTGTTTCAATTATCATCATTGTCATTTTAGCCATTATTCTGGTTTATTACTATTCACATTACTCTTCTTTATCTAATAAAACTCAAAAATCTAATATACCCGTAGAAGCTCCTTCGCCTCCAAATAAGAATACTGGCGGAATTTAATAATTAAATACTTTGGTATTTTGTATTAGTTCATTGGAGATATACTCTCCAATCGAAAATAAGGCTTAATCCTTATTTCTTATAGTTTATAGTGGTTCAACATGACGCTGAACCATTGCTTCTGAAATAAATCGTTTCAAGGAGGAATAAGTAATGCAACGATTTCATAATATTTTATTCGTTAGCCATGGAATAAAGATGAAATAGAAGCCTTACAGTTGGCAATAAAGTTAGCATCTAAAAACGAGGCACAACTACAAGGACCTCTTATGTTTTGAAAATACTATTCGATTTAAAATAAAAGTAACTGGCAAGAGAATAATGACGATTATAAGAGGTGCGTAAGTGACTGAAAATCCTAGCCATACTATAAATTCTAATGAAAGGGCACCTAATACATATTGCAATAAGTAGATTAAGGGAAATTCTAAAATAGTCTCTAATGACATGATCCCTTTAAAAACAGATTTGTTCATAAAGTAGAGAGCAACTACTGAAATTGTATACGCTATTAAGTACGCATATTGATAATTTATAAATTGATATAACATAACATAGAGGCCAAACATAATTAATGTGCTTAATATACCTGTTATAGCAAATCCCAACATTTGTTTTTTATCAGCTTGCTGGATAAATTTAATTTTCATATTTTAGTCAGGTTTTAGTCAGGATTAAGGATAATCTATAGAGTATAGAGTATAAATTATCGAGAGCGCCCGCGTGAGGAGTAGTTTTCTTGGGCCATAGTTACTTTTAATGGACGTCCTTCCAAAAGTTTACCATTCATATCTAAAGAGGATTGAGCTTCTTGTTGGGAACTAAAGGTTATAAAACCAAAACCTTTGATGTAGCCAGTAAAGCGATCTTTGATTAAAAGAAGCTCATCTACCTTACCATATTTAGAAAATTCTGCTTGTAATGTCTCTTCAGTAATTCCAAAGGGTAAATTGCCTACATAAATTTTATTTTGTCTCACTGTTGTTTCCTCAAAAGTAACCACTATAACTACAGTAAGATATAGTGGTAAAATAATATTAGCTACTAAATTAAAGAGCTATTATATTTTGTGCTTGAAGACCTTTTGCCCCTTGCGTCACAATGAATTGTACTCGCTGACCTTCTGTGAGGGTTTTGAAGCCAGAACTTATAATTTCTTTAAAATGAGCAAATACATCCGGCCCGGCTTCTTGTTCAATAAAACCAAATCCTTTAGATTCGTTAAACCATTTAACGACTCCATTTACTGTTTTAGACATAAGTATCCTTAAGTATTTATTATAATGCCTGTATAGGCGAATTTAGCCGGAAACCGATCAAGAATTAAAAACTACCGAACGAGGGATTAAATGAATAAAACGACGATTTGGAGAGTATAAAATAGACATTTTCTAGCTGAGGCAAGAATACTACTCTTTAAGGTTAAAAGTCAATTTTATTTTAGCATGTATTATTTAAACCTCTCAATTACCCTATTTATGCTATTTCTTTTTTTAATCATATTATAACCTTCTTAGCTCATACTTATGGTGTACTTATACACTTTCATATTGAGAGAAAAATGTTTATTTATACCGCAAAATATATTGATGATATTGAAATGAAACAATCCTCTGGAAATAATTTAGACTCTCTTTTTATTTGGATGCTAACCCAACAAGAGGGGAAATTTGGTAATCACAATGGTCAAATTACTAATAACAAAACGTATCTGATTGAAAAGAAATTTCGAACCAGTTCTTATTAATGTGCAGCTCTTTTAATTTATTCGGTTATGCTTTTTGTTTTTACATGATCTTCTGTTATATGTGTGGATTATCTAAGTATCAATTCTTGAACGGTAAAGAAATTATTCATCAACGTATATGGGAATTTTTTGAGCGTTTTCTTTTACGGTGTTTATAAAAAATTTACGACCTTCTTTATCAGCGAAACTGTTAATGCCAATTAATTTTTGGGTGCATGAGGAACAGAGATGATAGCAAAGGAATTTTCCATTTTTAGCTCGAGATTTACCTCTTAAGGAAAAATAATTTTTAGTTTCTAAACAATAATGGCACGTTTGGTAGCTCATAGATATCCTTATAAATAGCTAATTGCTCCTAATGACTATGAGGTAATGTAAAGAAATTGCAGGATAAAAATGAATTTCCCTAAATAGGCAATAAGAAGATAATAGAGGGTATAATTAAAATACACCAATCAAAGATTATAACATCTAATTGACTGTGACGTAATGGTTAATAAATAAAATGTCCCCGGAAATGGGGATGAGCCCCTTGATTTTCCCGTAATATAACTCATGGTGAAATTATCATTGATCATGTTCGTTTTGGATATAAATCTGATAATATTATTAAAGACTTAAGCACTCATATACCGGGAGGCTTGAAAGTCGGTTTAGTTGGATACAGCGGAGCTGGAAAAAGTACCTTGGTTCAACTCATCATGCGCCTTTATGATGTCCAAAATGGAAAAATATTAATAGACGAGCAGGATATTAGCATAATAAACAAACATAGTTTATGCGACAACATAGCATTTATACCTCAACACCCCAGTTTGTTTCATCGAACTGTTTATGAAAACATACTGTATGGCAGAATTGGTGCCAGTTATGAAGAGGTTATTAATGCTTCTAAAAAGCTCATGCGCATGAATTTATTGTCAACTTACCGCAAGGATATGACACTCCTATTGGAGAAAGATGGATTAAATTATCCGGCGGACAATGTCAAAGAATTGCGATTGCAAGAGCTATTTTAAAAGGTGCGCTCCTATTTTGATCTTAGATGAAGCCACCAGTTCACTAGATTCTTTAACCGAAAAGCTAATCCAAGAATCATTACACATTGCAATGAGTAACCGAACGGTTATCGTGATAGCCCATAGATTATCGACCATTTTATGTATGGATAATGTTCTAGTTATGGACAATGGTAAAATTATCGAAGTGGGTAACCATAAGCAGCTAATCGAGGCTGGTGGTTTTTATAACACACTCTGGAACGCTCAAAGCGGACATAGTTTTATTTAATTGATGAGATCCATGAACAAAAAACATCATCTGTGTTGAATTTATTAGTGAATTTAAAAAAAATTCTTTTTCATATTGTTAAATTATTCTAATTGTGCAATAATTCAACAAAGTGTTCGCAAATATGTTTTTCTACATGAATATTATATTTTTCCAGGCTTTAAATCCAGCTTCCAACAACTTAGGAGTTAGTACCACTAATCCTGAGCTAGTTATTAGTAAGAAGCTACAAATTGAAGCTCCAAATAGAAAAATGTATGAGCGAAACATAGATAACAGCATTGCTCTTTCTTCTCGAGGAAGACATTTATTTCGATTTCCATCTTTGAAAGTTATTGATATTGTTAGAATAGCTACAACTCCTCCCGACCCCCACACTTTCAAGTCTTTTCTCTAGTCTGAGATTAGCTAGGTCTCAACTGGAATATATTCTGTTGAGAGTCACGTACATTACCTAAGACAGCATAGCTAGTGGTCTTTTTAAAGAGGTCGCTGTTTCTGCAAAGTCAATTTTTCATATAGCGTGTAACGTTCTCTCATTATTGAAGATAAAAATAACAACTGTATCCATTTCGTAGCAATAAAATTTAAACATACAGTAAGTTAAGTTGATAAGATGAAAATGCAATGTAGTGTAAAAGGCGAACGGTACCTTTATATGGGTCTTAATATTTTCTTAATATTCGATTAATAGTCCTTGTTTATATACAAAATAATCAAAATTTTAACAAATTACTTGTTTGTAAACTAACTATTAGTGAGATTCATATGAAAGATAAAGAGCAGCGAAACAAATTATTACAAAAATGTATTGAGATTAAAGATTCAATTAATCAAAAAATTCCTTTGGCAGCGAATCGATATGAAGAGTTTGAACAGATTGAGCGCATCAAAATAAAAGCGTATGAACTGGCCAGAAGGGCAAATACTCCTGAAGAGGAGCAATTAGAATCATGCATATACGAAATGGAATATCTTGATGCTCATGATAAGAAGTATGAAGCGTATGAAATCTATGTAAAACAAAAGCAAATCGAGTACTATATTTTTGAGTCCATTAATGAGAGTTTTAAGGAATTTTGTCTCGATAAGCAGGTGAAATCGCCGCACAATCTAAACAATAATCAGAAGCAAAGTTTCAGGCAAATTATCCTCAAACAATCTTCGATTTTATGTGAAAAAATTGCAAGAGCACAAAAACTGCTGGGAAGAGGAAGCAGCGATATTAACGTCACTGAAATGGATGACTATCTTGAAAAAAATGCCGATTATTTCATCCACATTTTAGGCCAAGGAGAAGAATTAACGATTACCGATAAAGAATTAGCTTATCGGTTTAAAAAAAATCTTGAATTGGCTGAATATCGAGATGCTTTTCAAAAGCAATTTAACCGAGAAAATGCTCTGCTTTTACAAAATGGGTTTGATAAAAAGGTAATTGAAACAGCCCAAAAATCAAAAATATTTGCAAGCGCAGAATATTTTGATAAACCAGAAATCAGTACGGGTTTTTGTGAGGAACATACCGTCATTGCCCTTAAAAGATTATATGATGAATATTTAATTGATAGTGATACCATCGTTGAGAAAATTAATATTGACTACTTTGATGATGATGGTAACCCGGCAGATGGTCACACGTTTTTGGTCATTGACCGTAATCCCGATAGCCCTCTCAATGACATCAGCCAATGGGGGGGGATCCTTTTAGACCCATGGAATGGGATAGCCTGTCTTACAGAGGATTATCATTCCTTACCTTATTTTTATATTTCCTATCCGCAAGGGACAACATGGGAATCCATCCAATTTACGGATGCTGATTATAATCTACGCTCTACGATCCGAGATGCGAACAAATATTATCAGATGACAGGGAACGGCGACATAGAAAAACGAAGACCACTGCTGATGGAAGAACATCAGTTGCATTCGTTGGATGAAGTAGGATTAGAAGATACCAAGTCATTTCTTGCTGAACTGATTAATAAATTACGCCCCCATAATTTCAAAGAATCCATCGAAATTTTTATTACAACGACAGGCGATAAATTGGTTAATTCGCTGGCCGGATTTCCTAAACCTGTGATTGTCATTCACAGCGATTTTCTTAAGCAAATGCAAGATGGCGTTTATACGGTTGAAGAATTAGAGTTCGCTTTAGCCAATGAGTTACTTTACATTAAACACGAAGGTGTTGGAATTTATCATGAGATTTCAGCCAATGAACAATTCAAACTCGATAAATTAACGATTGAACAATGCCATAATATACAAGCAGGTATTAGTTACTTAAGAAAAAGCATTAACTTTCAAGAGCAACATAAATGGGATGTTAGTCATGTCCATCAATCTTATTTGGTTCATGATTATCGACAAGGGGCATTAGCAGATTATCATCAACGTATAAAAAATTTGTTAACCTGGTTGGCTATCAAAGAAAATGAACGTGATGAAAAACAACAAACGTCTTTACCAAATACTATCTTAAAAGCTGTTGCTCCGATTCACCGAGAAATTTTCTTTAAAAATGAATGTGATGTATGTGGGAATACTGTAGCGAAACTCAAATTTTTAGAGTCCAAATTAGCAGAGCTAACGGTTGAATTATTACCTTATGAAGTAACCCATAGTATTGGAATTAAGGTCAGAGATTTCTGTAGGATTTTGTATGCGATGGACATTAATTTGGCCAATGCGGAAGTGAAAAAAGCAGCGGAAGAATTGATTGAGCGGGCTTATGAGTTGCGAATCCCAGCCTTTGAAGTTATTTATCTGGCTCTTGTTCATCAACATTTCACTAGTCAAAATTATTTGGATGATAGGGTCCGGGTACCTGCACTTGGACTTTTTAAGGTCATAAACAATGCATTTGATGCGTTTGTTAAAGCAAAAAGCTTTGAGGAAGCGAAAGAAGCAGCGGAGTCACTAAAAGCGTTACAAGAAAAATACATAGGTCATCTTAACCACTCGAATGGTCGGGCAAGAGTTCATACCTATCAATTTGAGCAAGTGCATCAGCGCATGCCTGTTGGAAACGAGCGATTTTTTGGTTCAATCATTGGCAAGCACATTGAATGGATTACTTTTTCACCGCAGGATAATGCAACGGGGGTGCCTTGGTCGAGTCATCTTGAATGGGTACAGAAAGATGAAAGTTCTATTATAGCTGAGACATTATGGAACCTTGGAGTGACTACCGACCAGAACTTGTGGCTTTTATTTCCTGAAAAAAAATTATTGTCTTTCATCATTAATTATGCTGAACACAAACCGATTACCAAATTGCCTCGAGAATATGCGTTTTATGGCGGTGATAATTATTATGAAGCGATATTGGCCTTTTTATCTGATAATGTGATTCAGAAATTTAACGTCAACTTCGAGATGTTTTTTAGTGAGGGCAGTTTTCAGGACAAATTTAAGCAATTTTATGATTTGAACTGGTCTGTATTAATCAAACCTTCGGAATGTGATGCTCGCAATATTGACAACGTAGCCATTCAATTTTTGCTGACTGAATTTACCAATATAGCCATGAATGGGACTCCAGAAGAGAAAGCCGTCGTGAAAAGCTTTTTCCTTGGACGAGAGGATCAAAGAGATCTGGCGCACTTGCAACAAATTTCTTATGAATCGACATCCATGTTGCATTATAAAAGTCATTGTGTTCAATTTTTTGTTAATCAACAATTTCAAGACAAAAAATTTGATTTATTTACCACGGAAGAACAACTTAAATTATTTAAGACTATTTCGATGTATTTTTCTGAAATTCCACCTCAGGAGTTTATTCAGATTTTTCGCTTGCCCTTTGAATCACTCAGTCTTGCTTGTCTGGAACAGTTACTTCCTTTAGCTCTAAAAGATTCTGAATGGGCTAGCTCTATTGCTCCCAGTTTTTTTCAGGAACATATCAAACAACATGGAAATTATGAGGTATTAACCAAAGAGACGATGGCCTTACTGAAACTTGCCATTCAGTTCGTGGATAATCCCGTAGATCGTGCAAACATATTTAAACCACTCCTGTGGAATTTACCTCAGGAGGCTAGTGGAACAAACCATTTAACACCGGATGATTTAATCCTTATCTATCGTACGTTTGATGCACAACTGACATTCCCTTCCACTGAGGTACAAGAGCATTTTTCTAGACTGGTTATCGAACGGATCAAAGGGATTTCAGATCGTGATGAGCGGATCAAGGCATTGGAAGAGCTTCTCTCCGTAGAGAATGCAATCAGTCTTCCGATTGGCTATATTCCTCTGCGTAATGAGGCCATTGACCAGTTGGTCAAAGACTTGGGAGATAAATATGGTCAAGATGACCAATCTCTGAAATACAAAGAGCAGATGATTGCCGTAATTGATCGTCTATATAAAAACATGGCAAAACGAGATGTCACATTAATACTTTCGCGACTGGCCAATGTCATCGAATCCCAGTGGGAAGTGACTGAACATTTAGGCATTTTGTTAGAACCGGATAAATATTTACCGATTAATCAGCAGGAAACAATTGATTTTTCTATTAGTAACCTGGCTGCAGCATCTCGTAAGCTGAGTGAAGACAAGAATGATGTTAAGGAGTTTCTGGAATTTATCTCTTCTCCTATCAGCCGTCAAACAACGGATAAATTTGCCAGTTATTTATTTAGCCATAATAAAATAAACGCCCTGGCAAAACTGTTAGGCTACAGTGATAATTTGGCAGAAATTGAAAAAGAAAAGCCGGGAACTATTGCGTTAATGTTAAGAACTTTTTACGCGCAGTTCTGGGATGTGAGTCTGGAAGAGCGAGCGGTTATTGTGGATCACTTGCTTATTCCTGTTAATAAAGTAAAAACCGCAGATGAGATGGAAGATGCCTACGAGGAAGCCTTTTCCTACGTTGCTCATAAATTATTTCCGCATGCCGAAACAGATAAAGAGGAAAATTTTGCTTACGCCTTGTTGAAAGCTTATCTGGACACGGCGGATAAATACATTCGCAGCCATTTGTTAGCAGGCATGTTAGTAGCCACCAATCAGGCGAATGGAGCGGGGCAATCACCTGGCGCGGGTAAAAAATTAGCCATGTTATGTGAGCACATGGGGCCTGCCTATGTCAAACTTGCTCAGGCAGTTCATAGTCATCCGAATACGCCTGAGCATATTCGCCGCGATCTGGATCATTTGAAGGGACGAGCGAACCCACCTCATCGTTGGCAATTATGGCGGCTTTTGCGCGAAGTGGTTTCTCGTGACGATCGCAAAATGATTAAACGTGTCGGAGCTCTTTTAGGCTCGGCCTCTTATAATTTAGCTCTGGAAGTAGAGTTAGAAAATGGTCACGACGTAGTGCTATTGATGTTGCGTGAAAATGCAGCAAAAAATGCGCAAGAAGGTTTTATGCATTTGCAAAAGACCATTGACTCTTGCTCGCACATCGATATGAAACCCATTCGGGAGAGTATTTTATCGATTATCAGTGAAGCCAAAGAACTGTCGAAAATTGAAATGGACAGGAAGTTAAGTGAGCAGCAAAACCAGATCGCGGCCAAGCTATACGCCCGTTCCATCACAGTAAAAGTTGATGATAAATCACATACTTTTATCATGAATCCAGCTCATTTGATTAAAAGTGGCGAAGGCTATCGATTCATTGAACGTATTTATGGAACCGAATTTAATGAACTTCCTAACAAAACTCCGGAAGACAAGGAAATTCGCCGAGCCATTGCTAAAGCAATCATCACGGTGGAACTCATTAACATTCTTCAGGGTGGTTATTTTGATTCTGACCGACATGGTAATCAATTGCGCCATCAGAACCATCAGCTGGGATTGTATGATTTTGGCGAAATGTCTTTGCAACCTCCCAATGAAGTGGAGTTAGAGCAATTAGCGAAAGTTCTGTCCGATGTTCCCAAAGCGGCAATAAAAAATAGATTGTTTAATACCAACTTTGATCTGCTGTTAACAGAGCATATTCGAAAGGCGCTTAAAGCAGGTGAACCAACCAGCTATTTAATGCGAGTACGTAAAGGACTTTTGGCATTACGAGACTTCCAAAAAGAATTATCGACTGAAGAACTAATGGATGTGTTAAAACAGGTTAATGCCAGTGAAGCCATCCATCACAAAGTCAAATCCCAAGTGGCAAATACCATTCGCATGGCTGAATACATGGTGGATATTAGTCAGAATTATCAGCGTTTTGTTAACAAGGTGGTTTTTTTCAGGAGAAAGGTTGACTCATTATTCAAAGGGCGTACCCCTCATGAAGCGTTGCCTCAAGATGGAGCATCATCTGACAATGATAACCAAATATTTTTTGCTAATGGCAATTAAAAATAGAAACTAACTCCTTGAGGTGGAGAACAGAAACTCTACCTCAGTAATTCAATTCTTAAGGAGAATACCGCTGTGTATGCTACTAAATCTGTACGTGAAATTTATTTAACTGCTTTATCCAATAACGATACCAGCACTGTAGAACATTGCTTAACTGTTAATAAAGTTTTCCGGCTCTCCACCAATTAAGGGGGCACTTTAATCAAATTATTCTAAACTAAGTCCTTGATTTGACGATCAAAAGGAGATTAAAGTGCCGAAGTACCATCTTATCCTAAATTTACCTGGATTTTCCATAGTAAAAGTGAGGGGATATCAACCATTAATATTAGAAGTAACCTATAATCGATTAGCCCGTTGCAGCCATTGTCAGAGTAAGAGAGTACGCAAGAAATCATCGTATATACGAAGAGTTCATCATGAGTTAATCGGACATCGTCGAAGTATATTGAGGTTTAAAGCGTATAAGTTGTATTGTCACACTTGTTACCGTTATGGTAATCAGCAGTTTCCCGGTATAAACAAACATCAACGAGCTACTTGGCGAGCGCAAGCTGCTGTTTTTCATGAGCATAGTCGTGGTGTATCTCAAAAAGACTTATCAGAACGTTATAAGCAAGGCAAAGCCACAATAGAACGTTGGTATCAACGCCATTATGAAGAGCAACATAGAGAATTAATCAATAAACCCTGTCCGATAGTATTGGGTATTAAGGAATAGGGGCATCCTGGCCCTATTGAGAATCAGGTCTGATAACCTCAGTGAAGAGATGAAAGTAAAAAAGAGATGTATTTTTAACTCAAAATCCTGCTATTGAAGCCATCTATCAATTTCAGCAAGAACTTCATTCTCTGTTAATGAAAAGAGCTTTAACTCAACGTGCCTGCCGTAAAGTAATTCCTACATTCTTGGATATGCTTGTTGAATTGAAGCAGAGCGCGTTTAAAGCGTTAGCTTCGCTAGGAAAAACTCTTAGTGCTTGGAAAGATGAGGTCGCCAGAATGTGGCGGTTTAGTAAATCTAATGGAATAACCGAAGGGTTTCATCGCAAAATGAAACTCATTCAGCGAAGAGCTTATGGTTTTAGGAATTTTGAAAATTATAGAGTGCGTGTTAAGGTGCTCTGCGGGTGATTGAAGCTGCCCCCTTAAATGGGAAAGAGCCCCCGGAAATGGGGATGAGCCATGTGAGTGCCCCCGTAAATGGGAAAGAGCCGATTTTAAATGGCGCGCTCGGAGGGACTCGAACCCCCGACACCTTGGTTCGAAGCCAAGTACTCTATCCAGCTGAGCTACGAGCGCAATGGGGTATGGATTTAATATTTTGCCACTTGCTTCTGGTTGATATTGAAAATTAGTTACCAGAATGGTGGGCCGTATAGGATTCGAACCTATGACACAGAGGTTAAAAGCCTCCTGCTCTACCACCTGAGCTAACGGCCCGCAGGACAAAATATTTTTTAAAATGGTACTCTAAAACTGGTGGGCCGTATAGGATTCGAACCTATGACACAGAGGTTAAAAGCCTCCTGCTCTACCACCTGAGCTAACGGCCCTAAAGAGGCTGGAATAATACCGGATTAGCACAGAATTTCAAGTCTTTTTATGATGTTTCTATTATTTTTGTTATTTTTAAGGGTACAAATATTTTTTTTATACAAAATTGATGCTCTATAAAAAAGAAAATTCCTGAGTTAATTGGGGTTGAAAATAAATATTTTTTTCGGTAGCCAGTATAGTCCAGTTTTGTATTTTTAGTTTATCAGCAAGGATCTGAGCCTCGTCTGCTGAAGTAATGAGCAGTAAAACATCCGCACCTAAAGCGCCACAACCCTTAGTTGCCAATATTTCTGGGCATTTTTTAAACTCACTAATAAATTTTAAACTGTGTTCTGCTACCAAATTGAGCTCGGTTAATTTTTGATGATAGTTGTTTATGGCTGAAATCAATTTTTTGGAATCAATCTGTTCGAATGCTTGTTTTGCTTCATCTACCAAAAAAGATAAATAATCGATCGGACCAGGAAGGGTAGAGTCTTGTAAATGATGATGAGTGGCAAGTTTCATCCCGGTATGGATGAGAAAAAACGACAAATCTTGAAAAGGCCAGTTATAAGACTTTATTATTCTTTGTTGTTTATTAATGTATACACATCCTTGTTGTGACTGTGCTATTACATCATATCCACTAGGCTTTAAGCCTTTTCCGAACCATGATGATTTATAATAAGCACCTAGCATTTTATTTAAATCAGGTTCAGTGCTATTTACAAAACAAGCCGCTAAATAGCTTGCCAAAAATTGTGCACTGGAGGCGCCTAAGCCCCCTCGACTTGCATAAGGGTCATGCCACAAAAGACCTTGTCCTGAGTTTTGTTGCAGCCACCAAAGTCCAGCTGGAGATTCTGGGTGAATTCCAACTAACTTTTCTTGCGCAGTTAATGTAAGTTCAAAACAGGGGGCGGTCATTAGAAGAAGTGCAGAGGCTTCAGCTAAAGCAGCATATTCACCCAGTAAAAAGGTTTTTGCGGGTATTGACCATTTCATACAGCAATCGGTGTTTGTCTGATTTTAGCTAGTAAATCATGAGCATTATTAAGACTAATTCTTTTATGTAAATCCAACCATTTTTGCAAATGTTCTTTAAGCACTGGCATTTCACTTTCATTGGCGCCTGCTGCCAAAAGCAGATTATCAATGTGTAATTTCATATGGCCTTGAATAATACCTTCGGTACATAATGCTTTAATTGCTCCCAAATTTTGTACCAAACCCACTGCTGCAATGACTTGAGCTAATTGATTCGCCGAAGAAATATTCATCATTCGTAAACACATTTTTGCGGTAGGGTGCAATGAGGTAACGCCGCCTATGGTTCCAACAATAATCGGAGCGGTAAGTTGTCCTGTGAGTATTCCATTGTGATAGCGCCAACGTGTAATTGCTTGATATTGTCCATTGCGGGCGGCATAGGCATGTACTCCTGCTTCAACTGCGCGCCAGTCATTTCCAGTTGCGATTAAAACAGGATCAATACCGTTCATTACCCCTTTGTTATGGGTAGCTGCTCGATAAGGATCCATTTCGGCAAAGAGCGATGCTTCTTGCAGCTTTTGGCCAAGTTCATTATCGATAGTATGTATCGTAACTTGAGCGGTTGTTAACTTTTGATCATTTAGGTTTGATAAAATACACATGGTGACTTCTTCACCAGTTAACTGTTCTATAGGTGTTTTTAAGTATTCAAGAACTTGATTAATAATATTGGCTCCCATGGCATCACAGCTATTCATAGTCAAATGAATTACGGCCATGTCTTGATTATCTTCTCTTTTTAGCTGGCGTAATTGCAAGTCCATGACACCACCGCCACGTTTTACCATGTTATCGGCCACATCTTTGTTTGCTCTATTAATCAGATAGGTTCGATTTTCATGAAAAATCTGGGAAAATTTAGAGAAATCTTTAACCTTTGCCAATTGAATTTGACCCAAAATGCATTCGCCTTGAACCCAGGTTTTTATTTCGCCACATTGTCTAATCCATTTAGCAGATTTGGATAAGGCTGCAATGATGGATGTTTCTTCAACAGCCATTGGAATAACATAGTCTTGGCCATTGATATTGAAATTAGTTGCTACTCCCAAAGGAAGCTGAAAATAACCGATTACATTTTCAATCAGTTTATCTGCTAAATTCAGATCTTTTATACCACCGCTTTTAAGAAAAGAAATATCTTCAGAAGTTATGGCTCCTAGTGCTAACAAGCGCTTGAAGCGTTCTTCTCGAGAGAGTTTGGAAAATCCGCGAAATAGCTCATCAGTATTAGAAGATAAAGGCATGCTTTCTCCTTTGAGTAGCCGGCATTGACGCAAGTTTTGTAATGCCATGTTTGCGTTGTTCAAATTGGCTGTAATTTTCTTGCATACCTGATTTTAGTTTCTTGAAAAAAATAAAAGCAATTTTATCATAAAACAGAGATGCAAACTACCTGAAATCATCGGTATTATATGATTTTGTTTTATTTACAAGTCGTCTCTATGTATAAAGTGCAAAGGTTTTCTACAAATGCCTATTCAATCCAGTAAATGCTCATCGTAATCTGTATTTTTTATCTGCTTTATTTATAAATTTATCAATTGTTGTATGCGGATAAAGCCATAACATGTGTTACGCTAGTATGTGCTGTTTTTGTTTTTTATGATTATTCGATAATCTAGTGGTGCTTTTTTGTACCAGGCGATTGTTTTTTAATTTAAATTTTCTGGTGTTTTTTTAGCATGGAGTGTAAATTGAGAGCATTTTAATTTGGATTGTTATTTGTTGGAGATATCATGGGGAAAGATGCTAAGGAAAAAAAGGCTTTTGAATCCGCTTCGAGTATGAGAACGATATACATTGAGCAATTGCAGAAATGCAAATCTGCTGCGCAATTTGAGACTTTTTCAAGCAAATATGAAGAGAAAAAGAGGAAAAATCCCAAGCCTGCTAATTTAACTCCGTATCATAGCGAAGTTATTAGTAGAATGGATGATGAGATCCGAAGTCTAACGGAAAAATTAAATGCACGATTTTTTCCAATAACACTTATTGAACCCTCACCAAGTGTTCATGAATCAGTAAAAAAAGATGTTACCGATTTATTGCCAGAAGAGCATGTTTCAGATGAACTTCCTCCTATTAACGAGCAGGATTTAGGCACACAAGCCAAAGTTGTTACAGAAAAAGCGAAGGGCACTCCTCTTATACAAACTAAAACTACTGAAGAACTTCTTAAAGAAGAAGAGGGGGAGAGTTTAACTCGGTCAGTAACAAAGAAAAGTGGAGCATTTGTGGCTCCTGTTGATGTAAAACCAAAATTCAGGCACATCACTTGGAATGAAAAGCAGCTTCAGGAAATGCAGGAGCAGGAAAAACAGCGTCACGAAAAGCAAGTTGATCAGAAAGCCAGGAGGCATAGAAATGCTCAGCTTAATGAGGTTAAAGAAAAACTAAGAACACTTTATGCAAAGCAAACAAAATATGACACGAAAGCTAAAGAGTATCGTAGGAAGAATGATCCACAAAGAGAGGCGAAATATCGAGACGCTGCAAAAGCTGCCGGAAGCATTCATGAGCAGATAGCGAAATTAGTTAATCAGTACATTCGGGATGGGGATTTAGACTCTTTTAAATTAAATAGCCAAAAAATCCTAGGCGATGAGAAGAATAATGATGTGAAAACATTGCGGGCATACCGTGGCTGGTGGGAAAAGTTCTTAGATGATTTGGTTGAACTTATAAATTCCGGGTTTGCTCGCATAGGTTCTTCGATCCGTGTGCATGAATTATCGATGTTTAAACCCGCAACAACCGATGGGGGACACAAAATTAACGACCTAGGTAATGCAATTAGTTCCGTAAAAGCAACCTTTTAATCGTTTATAAGAAATAAGTAGTCTGAGGTTTGTTTCGCACTCAGACTATATTTTTTGCCCTACCCGAATATCTTGTTATTGTGTTACCATGTTCTATTGTTTTTGTTCTTCTAGAATATTCATATTATTCTTTGAGGTTATTTTTCAACACAAAAGACTATGGTACAAAACAGCGCGCAAATCACTTACGATAAGGAACTTGCCAGATTTCACTGTACGGGTGCCTGGTCTGTTTTAAAAATTGAAAATTTATTAGCTCGATTTAATGTAGATGAGCTGCCTAAAACTCAAAAAGTGACTATTAGCGGTGAAGGTATCAGCTATTTTGATAGTGCAGGCGCCTTGGCCCTTATTAAATGCATTGGCACGCTGGAACAACGAAAAAATCAGGTTGAACTGACAGATTTTACCGAAACACAACAGCAACTTGTCGATTTAATTAAATCAAAAAAAGACGTATTAGGTTATCAAATACCTTCTCCGCCTAAAGAAAATGTATTTTATCAATTGGGGAAAGAATCAGAAAGCAAATTTCGTCAAATAGATGGCCTTCTCGCTTTAGTTGGTGATTTGACTACTAAAATGTTTAATGCATTTGGCAATTGGCGCCGTTTTCAATTACCCAGTATCATTGCAAATATTCACGCTACAGGCGTGACTGCTTTACCTATCCTTGCTTTGCTTTCTTTTCTAATTGGTGTGGTTTTGGCATATCAAATGGGATTGCAATTGCAAACATATGGGGCCAACAGCTTTATTGCCTATTTATCAGGTATGGCTATTTTTCGTGAATTTGCACCGTTAATGACGGCAATTATTGTTGCTGGACGCACCAGTTCCGCATTTACAGCACAAATTGGCAGTATGAAACTAAATGAAGAAGTAGATGCACTATTAACGATGGGACTTTCCCCCACTGAATTATTAGTGCTCCCTAAAGTTCTGGGGTTGTTGATCGCGTTCCCTTTATTGATTTTTTGGTCTGATGTTTTTAGTATTTTAGGTGCGATGATCATGTCCAATAATATGTTGGGCATCAGTTTTGTTGATTTCTTACAACGATTAAGAGACTCTGTTGGACTTTCGCAGTTGAATTTAGGTCTTTATAAAGCCCCCGCATTTGCATTGTTAATAAGCTTAGTCGGTTGTTATCAAGGGTTTAGAGTAGAAGCCGGTACGGAAAAAAATATTGGGAGCCAAACTACCAGAAGTGTAGTACAAGCACTATTTCTAATTATTATTGCTGATGCAATTTATTCAGTTATTTATAGTCGGATGCATTTATAGATGAGCGAGCCCATTATCGAAATTAAAGGACTAAAGAATTGTCTCGGAGGTCAATGGGTCCATAGCGATGTGAACTTGACTGTAGAAAAAGGGGAAATCTTAGCTATTATTGGCGGTTCAGGGAGTGGAAAAACAACGATATTACGTAGCTTACTGATGTTACTGAAGCCTACGGCTGGTCGTATTAAAATATTTGGACAAGATATTAGTAATCTGGATGCAGAACAATCGTTTTTGCTTCGTCGGCGATGGGGAATGCTTTTTCAGCATAGCGCATTATTTTCATCAATGAATGTGTTGGAAAATGTTATGTTTCCTATGCGAGAATTTACTAATCTGGATTATGAGTTTATGTATGAACTGGCTTTGCTAAAAGTCGCTTTAGTAGGCTTACCCAAAGAAGCTGCAGGTAAATTACCATCAGAATTGAGTGGCGGAATGCAAAGAAGAGCCGCTGCAGCACGTGCCATTGCAATGGATCCGGAGTTGTTGTTTTTAGATGAACCGACTACAGGCTTAGATCCCTTGAGCGCAAGACTTTTTGATGAGTTGATTGTTTTTTTAAGAGATTCTTTAAAGCTCACTATAGTTATGGTGAGTCATGATATAGAATCTTTAAAACGAACTACAGATCGAGTAGCCTTTATCGGCGATGGAAGAATCTTAAGTGTTGAGCCGATTAATGATTTGATAAAGAATAAGAATAAAATAATTGCAGGTTATTTTAGTAAAATGTAACTGGAGACAGAATTCTTGGAAGCTAAAACCAATTACACCATAGTAGGTGTAGTCGTACTTATATTACTGGTAGGGCTGGTGGCTACAATGTTGTGGTTATCTGTTGGTTTTAATCAAAAAAAATATTCTACCTACACCGTTTATATGCATGAGGCAGCTTCTGGCCTGACCAAAGATGCCCCAGTAAAATTTAATGGAGTGCAAGTTGGTTATGTAAAAGAAATAAAATTGAATCAAAGTGATCCGAGGCAAGTTGAAATTTTGTTAAATATCGAAGAGGGGACGCCCGTTACGACCAGTACTTATGCTACATTAAATTCACAAGGAATTACCGGCGTCACTTATATTGGTTTGAGCGCAAGTACTTCTGATCTGACACCAATTCATCAAATGCCTGGTGAACCATTCCCAGTTATTCCTTCAAAACCTTCTGTATTCACTCAATTGGATAGCATTTTAAAAAAGGTTTCTGAAGATGTAGGCACTGTAAGTGATGAAGCAAAACGAATATTTAATGAAGAAAATGCAAAACATATACGTCATATCTTAACTAATGTTGATCATTTTTCTAAAGATCTTTCACGTAATGGCAAAAATCTTAATGCTTTAATGGATAATCTTGCCAAAACAAGCCGTGATTTTCCGCACATGCTTACCGAATTAAGAGTGGGAATATCTAAATTTAATACTATGGCGGAAAGCTTGAGTCAAGCTGGGAATAGTGTATCAAAAACAATGGGCACAGGGAAAAATGCCATAGATAAAATTTCTGAGGAAGCGCTGCCGCCTGCTGTAATCTTATTACGACGATTGAACACAATTTCTGCAAATTTGGAAAAAGTGAGTAGTGAAATGCGTCAAAACCCTGCTGTGGTTATTCGTGGAACTAAGCCACCAAAACCTGGGCCTGGAGAATAAAAATGAAAAAGCTGACTGTATTTCTTGTGGGCTTAAGCGCAGTAGTACTTAGTGCGTGCTCGCCAGTTAAAATCTCTGTAAAGAATCAATATCAACTAAGTGCATACAGTACAAAACAGTTGGCTAAAAAACCCATGCCTATTACTTTGTTGGTTACTACGCCTGATGCTGCTGCCGGGTATCAAACAGAGCAGATGCTTTATGTTAAAAAACCCTATGCACTGGAACCTTTTGTAAAAAATGCATGGGTAAATCCACCTGCGGATATGCTTTACCCTTTAATTCTGCAAAGCTTACAACGGACAAATCTTTTTGAAGCGGTTACTTCCAATGCGTATACTTTAGGTGCAACTTATCGATTAGATACTCAATTACTTTCTCTGCAACAAAACTTTCTTAAAAAACCAAGCGTTCTTGAGTTTTCAGCCAAAGTTGTTTTAACTCATGTTAGTGATAATAACGTCTTAGCTTCAAAAATTATTAATTTACGGATTCTGTGTCCCAGCGATACACCCTATGGGGGAGTGATCGCAGCAAATAAAGCAACCCAACAGTTTACCGCGGCCCTGACTCATTTTGTGGCATCTCACATGGAACACTAGAGTATGAATTTTCGATCGTAGCCTGGGTGAAGCGCAGCGGAACCCGGGTTTCTGAGCTTAATGAGTTTCTCGATCCCGGGTTCCGCTGCGCTTCACCCAGGCTACGATCAATGATATTGAATGGGTAGTATTACTGTAGCCAAAAAATAAAAAGAATTGTACAATGTGCCCCCATGAACCCTGTAAGGGTATTTCGAAGTGTATTAATAATAAAAAGAACGAAGGAGATTGAGGATGAAAGCCGGATCATTAGGTAAATTAGGCCTGCTTGTGGCGAGTGCTGTTTTCGTTGTTGCTTGTTCTAAAGCACCAGGTAGTGCGGAAGGAGGAGTAGGCGTGAGCGAGGCTGAGGCTCAAGGTCTAGGACAATTTACTCATTTTGCTGGTCAAGAACCAGGTGAATCTTATACAACTAAGGCACCTCATAATCAATTGTATTTGTTCTCTTATGATGACAGTAATTTGGCTCCCAAATATTTACCATCAATTAATGCTCAGGCAGAATACTTAAAGACACACCCTGGTGCGCGTGTGTTAGTAGCTGGACATACAGATGAGCGTGGTAGCCGTGAATATAACGTAGCCCTTGGCGAGCGTCGTGCAAATACTGTAGCTGACATTTTACGTATGGCTGGTGTTAACAGACAACAAGTTCGTGTTGTGAGCTATGGTAAAGAGCGTCCAATTAATTTAGGACATGATGAAGCGTCGCATGCACAAAATCGACGTGTAGAATTTACTTATGAGGCAACAAGATGATAAATTGCAAAAAACACATTATCGCTACAGGTTTTATATTGATGCTTCCTTTGGCCTGTTGGTCAGAAGCACCTGTTGTTGATGATAGTGATAATTTTGCAATTATTGAGGGCCAACAGGCGTATGAAGCGCCTGCTTATGGCCCCAAGTACGATGAAGCACAAATCGAAAATGGTCAGTTTGATGTGGCTCGAAACGAGAGTTATACAATAGATAATTCCCAAACCGATGATGAGCCTGCGCTTGCTAAAGATGATCAAGCAAGTAGTTCAAATACTAATATTACCGATAATGCGAAGCTAATCGACAAAATCCAAAGTTTGCAACAAGAAATACAAGAACTGCGTGGTCAACTAGAAGTACAAGCTCATGACTTAAAGTTATTACAGCAGCAACAAGTTGCTTTTTACAAAGATTTAGATGCACGCTTAAGTGGAAGTAGTTCTGCTAAATCTTCTTCAAGTAAACAACCCACCTTGGATCTTTCTGCTGGTTCGAAGGAAACTACACCTAAAGCAACTGCACCTGCATCTAATGTTCAGGCAAGCAAATCGGCTGTTCCTACACCAGCATCAGTATCCACAGTGACTACCTCTAGAATAAATCCTGCAGACGAGCAAATTAGCTATTTAGCAGCTTATGAATTAGTAAAGAACAAACGGTATGATGATGCTTTAAATGCGATGAATGTATTTGTTCAAAAATATCCTAGGGGCGGTTATACTGCTAATGCACAATATTGGCTAGGCGAGCTTTATTTAGTTAAAAAAGATTTTCCAAAATCTATAGAGCATTTTAATGTGGTTTTACAACAATTCCCCACCTCAAGTAAATCTGCTGCAAGTATGTTAAAGATTGGCTATGCTTATGCTGCACAAGGTGACAAGCAGGAGGCCAAGAAATTCCTGCAACAAGTAGTGAGAGCTTATCCTGGTACGCCTACAGCTCAATTGGCTAATTCAAAATTACGTACAATATAATCATTAATAAATTTTTATACGTAGCTCCGGAGAAAACATAAACTGGGAAACCCTGGTTTCGTTTTAACCAGACTACATTGAAATAAACTTATGGATCCCCAAGGAGAAATTATGTATTGGCTAGCCCATGCCCCAGCTAATATTGCTTTGATCAAATATATGGGAAAAAAGGATGATAACTCAAATAGTCCTGATAACCCATCGTTATCCTATACTTTAAACGAGCTTAAAAGTACAGTAAGACTGGAAAAAATGAGTTCAAAAAAAGATATTTGGGAACCGCTTATTGTACCCGCTGGAATCGAAAATTTTGTTCTTTCCACAGAAGCACAAAAAAGATTCCTTGATCATCTCGCTCGAGTAAAAGCATATTTTGGATATGAGGGTGGCTTTTTAGTGCAGTCCTGTAATAATTTCCCTCACAGTAGCGGGATGGCAAGTTCTGCTTCAAGTTTCGCTGCGTTAACTCGATGTGCCGTAATTGCTCTCAGTGAATTAACAAATAAACCCATGCCTTCTGTTGAAGAACAGGCTCAGTTAAGCCGTTTGGGATCAGGATCATCTTGCAGATCTTTTTATTCTCCCTGGGCTTTATGGGATGAAAATGAAGTTAAAGAGGTAGATTTACCCTACAAGGATTTAATCTATCAAGGGGTCGTGATTAGCAATAAAAAGAAAGAGGTTCCTTCAAGTGAAGCACACCAACGAGTAAAAAGCAGTCCCTTTTATGGAACTCGTAGCCAAAGGGCAAAGGAGAACTTAAAACTTCTCTTAGACGCACTTATGGACAAGGATTGGACTGTAGCTTATCAAATCTGTTGGCGCGAATTTCAAGATATGCATCGCTTGTTTAGTACCAGTGAGCAGCCTTTTTCATACATGACAGAAAGCTGTATTGATCTATTACACAATCTAGAAAGTTTTTGGAATAAAAAGAATGATGGCCCTATTGTGACTATGGATGCTGGACCAAACATCCATTTGTTATATCGTTCCGACCAAACAGAATTGGCACGTGAATTCAAACGCGATTATTTATTGGGCAATTATGATGTTCTTTGATTTTGAAACCACAACCTTTGGCAAATGGATTTTAGCAGGTGAACATGCTGTAGTACGAGGGCATCCAGCTTTGGTATTTCCAATTAAAGAAAAAAAATTAATTTTAAGTTATTCTGCTGACGCGCCTTCTTTGGGTGCGGATTATACGGGAAGTAGCGGCGCTGATATGCAGCTTTTATTTTGGAGTGTGCTCGAGCATGGCATGCAATTACTGGGACGTTCTTTAAATCAATTAGGTGGTTATTTTCATTTACATAGCACAATCCCTGTGGGAGCAGGGATGGGCGCTTCAGCAGCACTTTGTGTGGCAATGAGTCGTTGGTTCGGTGCACAGAAAATGGTAGATCCAAGTCAATGCAATGATTTTGCAAAGGAATTAGAACACTTATTTCACGGAAAAAGTAGCGGGCTCGATGTTGCAGGTGTTGCTACGGAAGTCGGGCTTTATTTTAAAGAAGGAACAAGTATTCCATTACAACAAAAAATTCATCCTCAGTTTTTTTTATCTTCATGTAAACAAATTGGAATTACTTCTCATTGTATTCACCAGGTCCAAAGTTTATGGGCTGAAAATCCTGCATTGGCGGAGCAAATTGATAAGCAAATGGTTATGGCTGTTGAAGAAGCTCGAAATGCTTTAGAGAAGGGAGGGGTTGATGCAATTTCCTTTTTGGCGCGAGCAATTAATAAAGCTGCTGATTGTTTTTATCAATGGAAACTGGTTAGCGAGAGCTTGCAACAACATATGCATCGATTAACTGCTAATGGTGCCTTGGCTGTAAAACCTACCGGCTCCGGAGGAGGCGGATTTGTACTGAGTCTTTGGGACAAGCAACCTCCTGAGCATCTTGAATTATTGAACGCGTGATAGGGAATTGTTCTAATCGGAGATCACTCTATCAAGAATCGGTCATATTTGGCGTATCTTAAACGAAAATTGCGCTCAACTATGTTCGTTCGCCTAAAATTGAATATTCCCTTCGTGATCTATTGCTTCTAGTCTATAAATTGGTAATAGACTTCAGTTCCTTTGACCATCCCGAGCTCATAGCGTGCTTGTTCTTCCAGAGCCTGATCACCATTTTTTAACTCTTTAATATCTGCTTCAAGTGCTCGATTACGTGTTGCCAGCTTATTATTTTCTTGTTCGTGAACGGCTAATTTTTTTTCAAGATTATGCCACTGAATCAAATTTCCATCGCCCAGCCATAGCTTATGTTGTAAAACAACCAAGGAGACTATCAAAATTATAAACACTGGGCGCATAGGTTTTGTTTAATTTAAAGGTATCCTGTAACCATTTTATTACCATATTACAATATGTAGCAATATCTGCTTGAGTAATTTTTTACATTATTTTGCATGAAGCCCGGGCTGAATTCCATGCATAAAGCTCGAGTGATCCCTATAAATTGTAAAATTTCAGTCAAGTGGGAGCGCTCTGTCGTATCTATCCTATCATCCCCTGTCTTCGCAGGGATGATAGAATATGAGGAACACTCAGGCATAAAGTGCGGAAGTAGGCCTGCGATTAAATGCGTTTACTCTTAAGTTCTGCTCAAAAATGTTTGCGCAAAATATTAAGTTCTTTATTTAATTGATCTATTTTTTCTAATAATTCTAATGCAAGTGCTACTCCTGGAAGATTAATTCCCAAATCTCGGTGTAAGCGGAAGGCAGATTCCATTTTACGTAAATCGTTCTGATTTAATTTTATATGCTCTGCTTTCATTGTTTTGCAAGAAAATAAACCATGCTCTGCCATTTCCAGTAATAATTCTTTAGATATATGATATTTTTGACATACTTCACTGAATGAGATTGTTGTTGTTTCTTCAATAAGCACGCCGATTAGTGTATTGTCTTGCTTCATGCTTATACTCCTATTTTGTCACGTGGATTAAAAGGCATTACTTGCGCCATTTTTTTGTAGAGCTCTACTGCTGCTTCAGTTGTTGGTGGGGGGGTAATCATTTTTAAAAGCACATATTGGTGTCCAGGGGTTGTTCCAGGCAAACCACGATTTTTAAGCCTTAATTTTTGCCCTCCTTGAGAGCCGGGTGGAATTTTTAAGTCAATTTTTCCTCCTAGAGTGGGGACTACTATTGTTGCACCTAAAGCAGCTTCCCATGGAGTAATAGGCAGCGTGAGGTAGATATCATTATCCATTACATCAAAAAGAGGGTGTTTATCAACATGTACCGTTAAATAAATATCACCGCGGGGTCCTCCATGTACTCCAGGAGCTCCTTGTCCGGCAAGGCGAATTTGTTGGCCCGATTTTACGCCAGCTGGTATTTTCACTTTCAAGGTTTGCATAGTGACTTTTGACTCTTGTTCGATTGGAACCTGGATGTTTTTCACTGTTCCTGTAAATGCTTCTTCCAGACTAATATTAATTTTTCCATGGTAGTCTTGCCCGGCTGTGGGTTGCTGACGATAGCGGGAATGACCAAATAGTGTTTCAAATAAATCCTCATTAAATTGACTGCCATAAAAATGTTCATATTGTTCTGGTCCACTCCAATGAGCATGAGTTTCTTTTTGATTAAATGCCTTATTTTTCCGATAATTGTCGTATTCTGCTCGTTTGATCGGATCTCTTAAAACTTCATAAGCTTCCCCCATTTCTTTGAAGTGCTCTTCTGCATTGGGTTCTTTACTTATATCAGGATGGTACTTCCGTGCCAGTTTTCGATATGCCATCTTAATGTCTTTATCAGAGGCATTCTCGCTTACTCCCATTATTTTGTAATAGTCTTTATCCATATTTTTATACTCAATTGAAAGATCATTTTTATTAGACTTCTTGCACAAGGTTTAGGAACAGCCCCTATTTTTGTAACACATATTTTCCTGGTGCATCAGGTAAATTCTTATTAATTTTAGGCGGTAAATTCATACCATTTGTTGATTGTTTCACTAGCCAATCATGCCAAGCGATCCACCACGATCCTTTTTTAGTTTCAGCAATTTCTAACCAATGTTTGGGAGAAATATAGGTTTCTTCTTTTTTTTGTTCTCGAATCAAATAACTTCGTCCTGGATGTCCTGGTTCACTAACTATACCGGCATTATGACCTCCATTCGTCAGAACAAAAATAATATCTTCTTGTTTGATCAGCAAATGAGTTTTATACACGGACTTCCATGGGCTGACATGGTCTTTTTCTGTGCTGACTACAAAGGCAGGTAACCTAATATTCTCAGGTGCTATATGTTTTCCTTCAATCGTATACTGTCCTTCGGAGAACTCGTTTTTAAGGAACAATTTTTCAAGATATTCGCTGTGCATTTTATAAGGCATACGTGTTGTATCTGCGTTCCAGGCAAGTAAAGCGATCATTCCTCTTTGTGTTCCATGCATGTAATCTTGAACCATTTTTGACCAAATTAGATCGTATGAGCGAAGCATTTGAAAACTTCCAGCCATGAGTTTGGTATCTAAATAGCCTTGTTCCCACATGATGTTTTCCAAAAAAGATACCTGGCTATTATTAATAAAAAGTAATAGTTCACCAGCTTCGGTAAAATCTCCTTGAGCTGCGAGCAGAGAAAGACTTTTCAGGCGATTGTCATTGTCTTTGGCCATCGTTGCTGCGGTAATCATGGCTAAAGTCCCACCAATGCAATATCCTGCTAAGTGAATTTTTGTGTTGGGAATTAGGGTTGATATTTTATCGATTGCAGCCATAGAGCCTTGACGGTAATAATCATCAATTGCCAAATTTCTGTCTTCAGATGAAGGGTTGAGCCAGGATACTATAAATACTGTATGACCTTGTTGAACCAACCAATTCACTAAGGAGTTTTCAGGGAGAAGATCAAGAATATAATACTTCATAATCCAGGCCGGAATAATGAGTAAAGGTTCTTTATATACTTTTGAGGTTTGTGCTTCATATTGAATGAGCTCAATTAAGTGATTTTTAAAAACCACTTTACCCTTAGTTAAGGCAACTTGTTTTCCTGGGATAAAGTTTTCAACTCCCGCTGGAGGAGTACCAGTCAATTTTTCAATGAAGTCTTGCCAACCCAATTGTGTTCCCCGGATTAGATTTTCTCCTGATGAATTTAATGTTTCCTGTAATAAATCAGGATTAGTCAAAACAAAGTTGGAAGGAGAGATTGCATCAAGGAGTTGTTTTATAGTGAATGATACAATGCGACGGTTGGATTCATTTAATCCAGGAATTTCATTTGCTGCTTTTAAATACCAATCTTCAATTTGTAAAAAGTGCTCTGCCCACAAACGCCATGGATAGAGCGCCCATTTATCCGTATGAAAACGCACATCTTCACCATTCCCAGGCTTTTCTTGGTTTAGGAGCCGTTCAATAAAATCAGAACAATGCAGTAAAGGATAAAAATTTAATTTTAAGAATGTACCTGGAGCTTGTAATAGTTGTGCTCCCCATGAAAAAAATGAGGTTGCTACTGAGGCTGGGCTAATGCTTGCGGTAAATTTTCCCAGGTTAGCCTGATAATATTTATCGATTAAATTAAAGAGATCATACTGAGTCGATGGATTATTTTCTTTGGGGTTTGGTTGTTGCCCACTTGATGCTTTTATTTTTTGTGATAGCTTCTTTTCTTTTAGGACAACTTTGGCCATTTTTTTCATGGTTTCAGTCTTATCACAGTTATTATTATGAAATAGTATAGTCTCTTGGATATTTATTTGTATATTAATCAGTTAAAGTACATACTATGCCCCTTTGGGCTTAGCTCATTTAGCTAATAACTCAGACCCGGTGAATATTTACTAGAACGGTTGGATTTTCTGGCAAGATGTGCCAAATAGGGCTGTTCCTCAGTTGGGGCTGAGCACTTACTATTTTAGCTGCAGTTTCTTGCCTTTCTTAGGACGTAGAATGAAAAATAATAAGAACAACTACCCAAAGTATGGCAGGATTGTTGGAATTTATATCGGAGACCTTTATGCAAAAGTACTTACTTAATACTCTTGTTGTTTTTTTTCTATTTTTATTAGTGGGTTGTCAGTCGAATAAGGCGAGTTCCGGCTTATTTAGTTCTTTTACACCTTTGGCTACTCCGAGTGTCAATTTGGCGCAAACAGTGCAAGAGGCTTTAATGCGTAATGATGATCTTGCTGTGTCACAAGTCCATGTTCAAACAAGACAAGATGTTGTGATTCTTACAGGATATGTGAAAAAAATTCGGCTTAGTGATACTGCAGAACAAATAGCGCGTCAGGTTCCTGGTGTGCGCTCTGTAGAAAATCATATAATTATCCGACAATAGAGTTTAATATTCTCCATTTGTACTATATTTATAAAGGAGGTTAAGTATTATTCAAATGGAGAATAAACATGGCTGACCTAATTCATAATGCCTTGCCAACGTCTAAACGAAAAATTATTTATATTCATCCTGATGATTCTGTGAAAAAAAGCATTGATATGATGACGGAATATGATATAGGTGCATTAGTCGTAGTAGATAATGACAATCAATTAGTAGGGATAGTAAGTGAACGGGATATAGTGCGCTCTTGCTTACATAAGTGCATTAACCTGGAAACAGGAAAGGTTTCAGATGTGGTGCATAAGGATGTTACTATTCTTAGTCCTAATGATACTGTAGAAAAAGCAATGCAAGCTATGACCACAACCAAAAGAAGACATGTATTAATTCGTGATGAAAATAATGAATTTGTGGCCATTTTATCTATAGGTGATTTGCTTTATCACATATTGGAAGACAAATCACGTGTTATAGAGCAATTAGAAAATTACATTCATACCTATTAATAGAGCTTTTAGGGATGATATAGTATCTTTATTTCATGCACCTTATAACTTATATGAAAACAGTCTTCAGATTGCTTCTAATTCTCTTAATAGTTCATGCTCCCGTGTGGGCTGCTGAATCATCGCCCACATGGTATTCCAAGAAAGATAACAAAGTAGTCCTCAATATAGAAATGTTTCTGTCATCTACGTGCTCGCATTGTCAAAAAGCGGATGTATTTTTTCAGGAAGTAGAAGCAAAAAATCCTGATCTTAATGTTCAACGGTATTATATTAATCAGAACAAAGATGCATTGAGTCATTTTTACCAACTATTGAGTGCTCAGCAAATGGATGATTTTGCAGTTCCATCAATTTATATTTGTAATTCGCGTTGGGTTGGATTTACTTCAGCAGAAACCACTGGAAAGGATTTATTGCAAGCAATTAATTATTGTAAGAAACAAATTGAAAATAAAGGTAAATTAACTCAAGAAACAGTGAATGCATTGCGCCATTTGGCAAATGCGAATCGATTTATTACTGGATTGGTAGAAAAACCTTCGAAGTTACATTTTACAACCACTATAGCATTTATGGACTCCTTTAGTCCTTGTGCGTTCTTTTGTTTTGCGGGATTCCTTGCTTTTCTTTTAATTGAAACGCAAAAGAAAAAACAACTTATTGCCAGCCTTTTATTTATTCTTTCTGTAGTGATTGTGCATTATTTTCAACAGGCTTATACCAGTACCTTTTTTGAGTTGTTGCCTTGGATGCGTATTCCGGCTGTATTGTTAGGTTTAACGACTATTTATTTTGTGATGCAATATTATAAAAAACAGCCTCCTATAGCTTTGTATTTTTCACTGGCTTTTTTATTAGGATTGATCACTACAATTTATCAACAAACCTGTGTGATGAATTGGTCTACAATTTTTGAGCAATGGTTAAATGACCAGCATTTATCCAGACAGCAAGAAAGTTTGTATCAATTGCTGTATCAGGGAGTGTACATACTTCCATTGCTTTTGATTTTGCTTGTTTATTTTGTTTTACTTAAGTTTGAGCGTTTTGCTGCATTGCAGACAAAATTAGCCACTATTGGTTTATTGTTCCTACTCGCCATTGCTGTCATTTTAATCGTCTATCCATTCCTATTATCTTACTTTGGAATATCGCTAGTACTTTTATTTATCTTGACGGTTATCGGCTGCTTTTTAAATTTGACTTGATCTTATTTTGATGATTTGGGATTATCATCTTTTTTTGTTTGTAATAGCTCAGACTCTCGATGTTAATACGTACTCGAATGGTTGAATTTAGGCGCAGTTTGTAAGAAGTAATTAGGACATTTTTCTTGCAAGATGTGCTACATACAGCTGTTTCCTGATAGGGCTGAGCGCTTACCTTTGTTTTTTAGGTGATAACATGAGCAAGCCCATTAATATTCCTGTTGTTGTAGAGAGCGGCAAAAAATATAAAACATCTCATGGCGTAACAGCAATTAAGGATGGAGTAAAACCAACGGGGCAAGTTTATGAGCGCTTACCTAAACCTAAATGGTTGCGGGTGATAAATCATACGACCCCCGAGTATCACCAAGTAAAAGAACAAGTCCAAAAGCACCGCTTGGCTACTGTTTGTGAAGAAGCAAAATGCCCTAATATTTCTGAATGTTGGTCACACGGTACAGCAACAATTATGTTAATGGGCGCAGTATGTACGCGTGCATGTCGTTTTTGTGCGGTAGATACCGGAAATCCCCATGGCTGGTTGGATCTGCAAGAACCAGAAAATACAGCAAATACAGTAGCATTAATGAATCTGGACTATGTTGTGCTCACTTCGGTAAACAGAGATGATTTACCCGATGGTGGAGCAAGTCATTACGCACAAACCATCCGTGCGATTAAACAATGTTCTCCCAAAACCAAAGTGGAAGCGCTAACGCCTGATTTTCAAGGCGTAGAACGAGATATAGCAGTATTACTGGATAGCGGTGTTGATGTTTTTGCGCAAAATGTAGAAACAGTAGAGCGTTTGACCCATCCGGTACGTGACAATAGGGCAGGTTATACACAAACATTGAACGTTCTCGCATTTGCAAAACGCTATAGACCCGATGTACTTACTAAAACCAGTTTGATGTTGGGGTTAGGCGAAACAGATGAAGAAATTATTCAAACAATGGATGATTTACGTCGGCATAAAGTAGATATTCTTACTCTGGGACAGTACTTACAACCGACAAAGAACCATTTACCCATTGAGCGTTATGTGACCCCAGAGACTTTTGCCGAATTAAGACAGATCGGATTAAAGAAGGGCTTTTTTGAAGTCGCTTCTGGTCCTTTAGTGCGTTCAAGTTATCGCGCTGACCGAATATTTAAACAAGACAATTTAGGTTTATAAAATTCGATTTCTGGATATCGCGTATAAAGCCTATGCGATCCTCAATAGCTTTACCCAGTTTAGATGTATCACATTATGACTGAATCCCTGCCTACGCAGGGATGCAGCTTTTTAGGCATCGTTGTAGACTGCATATTTTCCTGTTTCAATTTTGTGAGGCTCTCTGAAGCATAAAGTGCAGTTTGTCGCGATAGAACGTATGCATTTAACTTAAGATTTCTCCTTTTTTTCTCATTATTTTTTGCAAAATATAAGCGAGAAAATACATAAGTATACCCAATACTATGGCGCTTACTCCTAAAGCTAAATAATAGTTTTCATAATAAGGGAGACTATCTATGGGAGAGTGAATTGTGTTAGGAATTGCAACCCATGCAGCAATTCTTCCAGATATGGCATGTGCCAGAGAACTGGCAAGGTACCATACCCCCATAGCAAAGGCAAGCGAATTTTTGTCACAATATAAACCTACCATGCTTAAGCCAATGGCACTGACCCATAATTCTGCAATAGAAATGAGAATGTAGGTTAAAGCAATGTAATTGCCATTAATTATTCCATTAACAGTAGTGGTAGCAGCGAATGCCATTACCAAAAGAGCAATACCTGCAAGCGCAGTGCCTGCAGCAAATTGATAGGGGATAGTGAAACGTGGAAATAATTTATAAAAACGAGGCAGTTGGCTGCCAATGGCTAAGATGAGTAAGGGATTCAATATTTGGTAATGAGCTGGTGAAACAGTTAAACCAAATAAATTATGGTCTGAATTATTTTCGGCAAATAAAATTAATGTGCTATTCATTTGGTTGTAGATAACAAAAAATACTACTGCTTCAACAATGAGCAATAAAGCAATTATTTGTTTGTCCCGTACAATACCTTTAAGCGTTAGAGTTTTTCTTAAAAACCATATTATTCCTATGCCGCAACCTGAGGCGATGATGGTGCTGGCAACGTAAACATGGGAATAAGCAAATAAAGTCAGCATATAAATAGTAATTATATAGGCAATTAAACGAAGTACACCTGATTGAGAAAATTTAGATTGATCTTTACCCCAAATGACATTTTCATAAATGGAGTAGCGTTTCGCAAAATTTAAAGCCGCGATTGATTTACCTACAAATGTCAAAGTAAGAATAGAAAGCGGACCATAACGGCTTTCAAAAAGCAACGGGGCAATTAAGGTGGCTAATAATGCGCCGACATTTATTGCTATATAATAATAGGTCATAGCTGATTTCGCTTTGACGGCATCATCTGAATAAATATGTGATACCATACTTGAAGAAGTTCCCATTAAAAGGGAGTTGGTGGCAGGTATAAATGCATAAGCGGCAATGAAAAATGTATCTCCCAGGGAGTTTACTGTGTATCCACTGATCATAAGGAGCAAATAAGCGCAAGCTAATAGAATACTCCCAAGAAGAATGGATCGCCTAATTCCTACTACGGTATCAGCCATGTAGCCACCGAGCATAGGCATTAGATAACCCATTGCATGAGCTACTCCAATAAAAGCGTATGCTTTGGCTTGGCTATAACCCAAACCTTGAGACCATACGGGACGAGTTAAAAATAAAACCAATATGGTATTGAGTGCATATACTGAGAATTGGCTCCAAAAAGTAATAAATATGATGTTGTTGGCTTGTTTTTGTCGCAGAGCTAATTCAGGCAAATAATTTTTCACTTCTTGTGAAATCATTTTTCTTACCTCGCCACCTAAAGATAATTATCAGGTTATCATTTTCTGGCAAGAACGACATCAATTATATGAGTATCATGGTAGGGGAATGTGAAGATTTTGCTAAAAAGACGCTTAATCCTTTGGAGCAAAAAAATTTTTGGCAACATCCTAATGGATAAAGTATTGAGAAACCAGGTTCCTTCAATACCAAAAAGTGCCAATTCATCAATAGTATTTAGGGTAATGGGTATTTCCAAACGTTGATGTGCGATGACTTCAAATTGATTTTGTTTAAATGCCTGCATCAATTCATTGTTATTTGCAGCAACTGTAGTATTTTTTACAATGGATTTGTAATAATGGCCAACCATACTACTTAAAATTGAATCTTCTGTAATAAATTCAGCTAAACGTTGTTGCGCTACGGGAAAGGAATCATAAGTTGTGGTAATCATTGAAAAATGACCATTTGCACGAGTCAGTAATTTGGCCTCATGAAATAAAACCTTAATTGGAATATAAGCATTAATAAAGTGTGCCAGAATTAAATCTTGGCTGTGAGGCGGTAAGAACTTACTTGCTTTTGCGGCGCTGCCTTCTATCGTGATCAGAGGTAACGTTTCACGGGCGTGTTTCAACATTTCTGAAGAAACATCAATTCCAGTAAATTCTGCTTTTGGCATAATTTGTTGCAGTTTTTTTAGAAATGCACCATCACCAACGCCCAAATCAAGAACTTTATAATGTGGTTTCATTCCCAAATAAAAGTGCTTCATTTGTTCAATTGCTACTTGATGGCTTTGACTAATCGCACCAAAACGATTGGCCATAGTATAGTTTTCAGTGATGTCGTTGTACATGGCCTTCAAGGACATGCAAAATTTCCTGTTTAAAAAGGTTTGGTAAGTATATCTCTAAATGGAGGAGATTTGCGACTGCTGATTAAGGAAAAATTATTTAATTCCTTTTTATTGACTTTCTAATACCTAGTTAATATCTGGTTTTATGAATCCTATTCGTATGTACATTAGCCTAAAAAAGTCAATTAAAGTATTTGATAATAAATAGGGTTATTCGCTCGAGGTCATCTAAAATATAGCCTCGTTAACTCTCAATTAGAGAGGCTAATTGATTTTAGAAATGAAATAATTCACAATTTTTTGGCCAAAACAGGTAAAAAGAGGCATATTTCCTAGTTTTCTTAATACTCTGTTAATAATCAGAGTGTAAAATTAAACTCGTATAACAAATATTAGTTTGTTTTTAGACCGTTTTTTGGCTATCAAGAACACCATGGATAGCGTTCTGTGGAGGAATAGGTAGCTGCTTTGTTAGGGAGATTTATATGTTAATTTTGACTCGGCGTATCGGTGAAACCTTAATCATTGGTGATGATGTTAATATTACCGTGTTAGGTGTAAAAGGTAATCAAGTTCGCCTAGGTATTAATGCACCTAAAGATGTATCTGTCCATCGTGAAGAAATTTATTTGCGCATACAACAAGAAAAACAATCAGACGAATCTGAAGAAGCAGTATAAAATCGATTTCCTCGCAGTCATCCAGTTCCGGGCACTTAAAAATGCTCGGGACAAACTTAATTTTTCTTTGTTCCCATCTTTAATTTGTAATCCTCTACAGTTTTTCATGAAGTGATGTATCTCCTGATGAGAGAAAGTGCTGTGTACCTGATTCATCTTGCAGTATTAATTGCCCAAACTGATTAATGCCGCAAGCAATCCCAGATAAAGTATTTAAAGACTGAGTCACTTTGATGCTTTTTCCAAAAAGATAATCCGATTTATTCCATTCATCCATAAAGGAGTTAAGATCATGGTGAATAAATTTGCTTACATAGTGTTCCAAATTGGTAATCAATCTTGCAATAAGGACATTCCGATCAAAATGCTTTTTAGTTATTTCATATAAGGAACACCAAGGTTTATCTGGAAGGGGATGATTCTCTGTATCAGTATTCACGTTTAAACCAATACCGATGATAACTTGAACATTGCCATTGGATTCAGCCAATATTTCAATCAGGCTACCGCATAGTTTTTTGTGGGTCCATAGAATATCATTGGGCCATTTAATTTTGATATGAGATGAGATGTCAAATTCATTTAAAGTTGCCAGAACAGCCAAGCTGCTTACCAAACTTAATCCCGAAAGTTTGGTAAGATCATAGTTAAGATTCCAGCGACTGGAACAATAAAGATTTTCACCGAAGGGTGAGTGCCAGTGTCTGCCAAATCGACCTCTGCCTTGGGTTTGAATTTCGGTACAACAAATATCAACGGTATTTGAGGGAGGTAAATCCTTAAGATAGCGATTTGTTGAATCAATGGAAGTGAATAGATGTAAATTGAAAGGGTTCGATTGTTTTTGTAGGGCAAGATGTTCCATAATTTGTTGTTTATTTAATAGAATCAACTGATTGGGAAGTTGGTAACCCTGATGCCTTATTCGTTTTATAGGGATTCCTGATGCGATTAAATGATTGATTTGTTTCCAAATGGCCGAGCGAGTGATACCCAAATTTGCCCCTAATTCAGAACCACTATGGCAGTTGCCATCGCCAAGTAATTGTAATAATGTGAGTTGTGCCTGTGTGAAGTGCATTGATATAAACCTAAAAAATCAATTGAGTATTTTGCTGCAGATTAATAAATCCATGTCTAATTTCCCTCACAGTAGGGTGATGGCATAAAGCACCACTGCAAGCCACTTCTGGCATAAAAGAACGCAATTGCCATGTCATATTATGTAATGGGTCATTTACTAATTGCTTGGTTGGCATAGATATAGGGACACTAAAATTTTTGGTTGGATAAGAAAGGCCTAAACCGCAGGCTTTGATAAAGGCTTCTTTTTGGGCCCAAACATGAAAGAAAATGGCTGGTTTGAGGGCAAGAGGAACTTTAATAAATTCTTCATATTCTTGACCAGAAAATAAACTTTTTGCAATTCCTTCATAAGGTCGAGCAGAATACTTTTCTATATCCACACCCATGGGAAAGTTTTTTCCCACTGCAAGAAGCGCCAAGTCACCCGTATGACTTATATTAAATTGCAACTTTGCTGCATTAATGACTTCAGGTTTGCCGTGGTTATTATAAGCAAATTCCAGTTGTTTTGCTGGCATATTGAGATAGCTTGCTAAAATGATTCTCATAGTTGCTCGGGCAGTAGAGAAACGGCGTTTGTGCCTACTGAAATAAAATCGTTCCGCACGGGTTTGCTCTTCAGAACTTAGTAGTTCATATGCATTTTCTATTTCATGTGCTAAAGAAAATTGCCAAAGATCAATTCGAGCTTCATTTAAGATGCAGTTTTCTGTATTTAAAGGGTTGAATTCGGTAATGATCATATGCTTGTTTGAATCTGGCATCAATTGTCGGTTAGGGTTATCATATACCATGATATTTAATTCACCAAAGAGTATTCAATGAGCCGACAATTTTTGGATTTTGAGCAACCCATCGAAGAGTTGAATCAGAAAATTGAAGCACTTCGCATGGTAGGTCATGATAACGAAGTGAATTTAAGTGATGAAATAGCACGACTTCAAGCCAAATGTTCTGAGTTAACCTCTCAAGTTTTTTCAAACTTGGAGCCTTGGCAAATCGCACAAATGGCAAGACATCCGCTTAGACCACAGACTACAGATTATATTGAACGTATTTTTACTGATTTTCAGGAACTGCATGGTGACCGAAGTTGTTCGTCAGCTCCTGCAATTATTGGTGGTTTGGCGCGTTTGAATGGTGAGCCAGTTATGGTACTTGGTCATCAAAAAGGTAAACGGACTAAAGAAAAGGTATATCGTAATTTTGGTATGGCGCGTCCGGAAGAGTATCGAAAAGCCTTACGTTTGATGAATATGGCTGAGAAATTCAAATTACCTATTTTTACTTTTATTGATACAGCCGGCGCATATCCTGGAATTGGTGCTGAAGAGCGTAACCAATCTGAAGCAATTGCTCGCAATCTTTTCGTGATGTCACGTCTTAAAACGCCAATTATTTGTGTGGTAACAGGAGAAGCAGGATCAGGTGGTGCGTTAGCAATTGGTGTTGGTGATCGTGTGTTAATGCTCCAATTCAGTATTTATTCAGTAATTTCTCCTGAGGGTTGTGCTTCGATTCTATGGAAAGATGCGTCTAAAGCAAGTGAAGCTGCTCGCGCAATGAGGATTACCGCGGATAAGATTTTGGAAAATAAGTTAATTGATATGGTTATTCCTGAACCGTTAGGAGGGGCTCATCGTAATGTCGATGAAATGGCCGCACGTTTGAAGGAAATTTTAGTTAGCGAATTGAGTGTCTTAAAGAAATTATCTTTGGAACAGTTGGTCGAAGAGAGGTATAAAAAATTTATGGCTATGGGAGCAAGTGATTAAACCTTTATTGAGCACCGAGTGGTTTTCTCGCCTAAGTCATTTTAATAAATTAATTATAGGTTTTAGTGGTGGGCTTGACTCAACAGTGCTTTTGCATGTTCTTGCTTCCCACCCGGCCTTGCTTGCTAAATTAATCGCGGTACATGTAAATCATGGTATTAGTGAGCATGCCCCCTGTTGGCAATTACATTGCCAACAGTTTTGCCAGAATTTAGGTATCCCTTTAATTACTCAGTCTGTGCAATTTGATCGCTCAGCCAATGTAGAAGAGGGGGCACGCATTGCTCGGTATGCAGTTTTTTCTTCTTTGCTTGCAGAAGATGATTGCTTAATTTTAGGACATCATTTAAACGATCAAGCAGAAACAGTTCTTTTGCAACTGTTTCGAGGTTCCGGAGTGGATGGTTTGGCTGCTATGCCTGATTTTGGGCAATTGGAACTGGGAAAAATTGCCAGGCCTTTTTTAACTCATTCCCGAGAACAATTGGAACATTATGCTGCCTTTCATCAATTGAGCTGGATAGAAGATGAGAGCAATGAGGATACCAGCTATTCTCGAAATTACTTACGTCAACAAATTATGCCTTTGTTGCAAAGAAAATGGCCTGGAGTTGTAGGTAATATTGCAAGAACAGCACTTCATTGCCAGCAGGCTAAAAGAAATCTGGATATGTTGGCAACTCAAGATATGACGTTGCAAGAAAACCTCGAAAAATTAACAAGCAACTCTTTATTGATTACACCATTAAAAGCACTCGGCCGAGATCGAATAGCAAATGTGCTTCGAGTATGGTTGAAAAACAATCAAATCCAATTGCCTTCAACTGTGACTTTTTGGCGTTTGATTGATGAAGTGATCTTTGCTAGTCCAGATGCGACTCCAGTAGTGAGTTGGGGCGAAGTAACTGTGCGCCGTTATCAAAAGCATTTATATTTAGATAAAAAAAATGCAAATAATTTATCCTCCTGTATCAGAACTCTTTCGAAACGCGCTGCAACGCAAGAAATGCGAGAAGACTCGAAACGCAGCACCGAAGCCTACATGAAGAAGTCACTTGAAGATTCGAGCGCCGTATCGACGAAGCAGGCCTGCTCTACAATAGAATTTCGAAAGGGGTTCATTGAGTGGTCTGCATTTCCTTTACCTTTAGTGATACCCGATGCAAGCATTAATTTATTGGCAAAAAAAGCCAAGCAGGGTTTGGTTATTCCTACTGATACAAAAGTATTTGTTCGATTTAGACAAGGTGGCGAAGAGTTTTCTTTGCATGGACAGACTAAGCGTTTAAAAAAGTTATTCCAAGAGTGGGGGGTTCCTCCTTGGTTAAGAGAGCGAATTCCTCTAATTTATTTTAATGATAAACTAGCGGCAGTAGTCGGTTATGCAATGAGTGATTTGTTTTTTATCAAAGAATGTTCTGAGGCTTGGATTTTTGTTAATTGCTCCTTTTAATCTTATGTTATTTCTAATTATTTGAGTACTTGTGCTCCATTCGTTAAAAGAATGTCTTTTCTGTTAGTTTTTTTACTCATGCTCGTTAAGTTTTTTATATGAGATTAAATCCTCCTCATTCCTATGTTTTAAGTTTTATTATGTGCTAGAAAATTGCGCTTATATGAAAAGATATAAAAAGAAAAATTTTGATCAAATTGATATTTTGATTCTTTTATCAAAAACTGCTTTATTTTTTATTAATTTTGATTTAATTAATATAAATAAAATAATTAAAAATCAACCTGGTTATATCATGAAAAATATTTCAGCGATTCAAGAATTGTTAGCACTGAGTGGGAAACCAGGCAATGTACCTGTAGACCTCATGGCATTTTTTTTATATTTAAAAAAAATAAAACGGTTAGAAAAATCAGGAGATAATTTTAATGCATTCGCTATGAGCACTGACGAAATGGAATGGTTTTCTGAGATTATTGAACACATGATTGGGTACAGTGAAAAAGATTTGCGTTTTCAGATTGCTATTGCAAAATGGGACGGAAGCGAACAAATAAACCATTGGTCCTTTTTGGAGTTTAATTTTATAGGATCCCAAAATCCACCTTCTTTAGATATTTTGATTTGTGATCCACTAGGTTTTATGCAATCACTCGTTTTAGCTAATTTATTAAGCAACATGATGAAGTTTGGTATTTTGAGTAAATTATGCCCTCTAAAAATCTATATTCCCGTAGATATTTTACAAGCAGCGGGTCGTACATGTCCTTATTTTGTGACGGACAGTATCTCGATGTTATCCAATCAAAATAAGTACTGTCCAGTTTATGATTATATGAATACTCATCAACAGGAGAATGAAACGGACAAAGCAATTAGTACATTAAAAAGTTTTCGTGAATCCATGTCGTCATTCGTAGAAGAAGATCTTGATGATGTATATAGTTTTGACTTAGTGGTTGGTCATTTACCTGCCAGGCTCTTACGAACAAAACATTCTGTAACTGATTTAGAAAATGAAGTTCAAAATTCTGCGGAACATAGAGACGAAATTGTTAACAGTAAGGGTGAGACTGCGTGGGTATCCATTAGTAAAAATTTATTTTTTGTTAAAGATCGTACAGGAGATAACAAGTATCGGAATATGAGAGTGAACAAGAAGATGGAAAAATTGGGGGAAAATGTAAAAGAAATATCCTCCACATTAAATTCAGAGGAGGATATTCAATTGTTCTTTGAAGCAGTGCACAGGCATCGACTATTTAGTTTAGAAAAATTGATAGGAAAAACTGCTAAAACATTCGGTTATACTTATTCTTAGCATTCAGGTAAATTAACAGCCAATCCCCCCATCGAGGTTTCTTTATAAATACTTTGCATGTCCATTCCTGTTTGTTTCATGGTCTTGATTACTTTATCTAGAGAAATTTGGTGTTGACCATCACCAATGAGTGCCATTCGTGTTGCATTCACTGCTTTTACTGCACCCATAGCATTGCGTTCAATACAAGGTATTTGTACTAAACCCAAGACTGGATCACAGGTCATACCCAAATGATGTTCCATGGCAATTTCTGCAGCATTTTCCACTTGAGCAACGGTTCCTCCCAGAACTGCTGTAAGACCTGCTGCAGCCATAGAGGAAGCAACACCAACTTCGCCTTGGCATCCCACTTCGGCCCCAGAAATGGAAGCTCCTTTTTTATAAAGTATGCCTATAGCTGCGGCAGTAAGGAAATAGGTGTAAATGTCTTCATCACTCATTTTATCGTGTGCATGCTGGCAATATTTTAGTACCGCTGGAATAATGCCTGCAGCACCATTAGTTGGTGCGGTAACGATGCGTCCACCAGCTGCATTTTCTTCATTGACTGCCATGGCATAAAGATTTAACCAATTCATAATATCGGATTGCTCAAAAACGCTTTTTACTCCTTTTTCATTCATAAGTTTTTTATATAAATCAGGAGCGCGTCTTTTTAAATTAAGCCCTCCAGGTAATATGCCATCGTGTTTACATCCATTGGCAATACAATCATCCATGACCTTGGCAATTGCCAAAATACCTTTATGGATATCTTCTGTGCTACGCCAGGTTTTTTCATTAATTAACATTAATTCCGCTATGGTTAAATTATTTTTCTGACACAGTTCTAGAAGTTGGGCTGCTGTTGAAAATGGGTATGGAGGAGGGTTTGTATCTTCAGTGGCTTTGGAAAAATCTTCTTCAGTAGTAATAAAGCCACCGCCAATTGAGTAATAAATCTGTGCAATTAATAAATTGTTCTGGTTATCAAAAGCAGAAAAACGCATTCCATTAGAATGTTTTGGCAAAAGTTCTTTTTGTAAAAAAAGAAAATCAGTTGCTTCGTTAAAGTTAATATTTTTCTTACCTGCCAGGTTTAACGTATGGGAGTCGATGATTTCATGCATACGAGGCACCATAGACTCGGGGACAACAGTTTTGGGAGCCTTATTTTCCAGCCCATTTAAAATGGCTTTATCTGTCCCATGACCTTTTCCGGTTAAAGCCAGCGAACCATAAAGTTCGGTTTTAACCCGGTGAACTTGATTCATGAGTTGTTTGTCTTCCAGTAATTTTAAGAAAGCATTAGCAGCAAGCATCGGCCCTACAGTATGCGAGCTTGATGGGCCAATTCCAATGGAAAATAAATCAAATACACTGATATTCATGTGGGATAATCTCTTGTTACAATTAGTGCAAAGTGTAGAGAAATCTTAATTATTTGTCTATTTTAATTATAGTGGACTATTTTCTTTAATGATTTGTCGTGCATCCTTTCCTGGATTAGTCTATAAATTGATATGCATTAAGATTATCCTTAATGTAAGGAGCTTTATAATATAGTTACAATTAATCGCGCTAAATACTGGTAATTTTCTATGAATTTAGGCAGAATTATGTTGCATTTTAAAATGTAATATTTTTCTTTAGCAAAAAATTAGAAAGATATGCACAATAGAAAGACTACAAGGGGATTCTTTATGAAGATGAAATTGGTCACTGCGGCCGTCATGGGGCTGGCAATGTCTACTGTAATTGCTGCTACTGATGCTACATCGCTTGTTACGGATAAAGATAAATTATCTTATAGTATTGGTGCTGATTTAGGGAAAAACTTCAAAAATCAAGGTATTGATATTAATCCGGACGCATTAGCTAAAGGAATGCAAGACGGAATGTCTGGTGCCCAATTGATTTTGACTGAACAACAAATGAAAGATGTTCTGAATAAATTCCAAAAAGAGTTGATGGCAAAACGCAGCGCTGAGTTTAATAAAAAAGCTGAAGAAAACAAATCTAAAGGCGAAGCCTTTTTATCAACTAACAAATCAAAATCTGGCGTAGTTGTATTGCCAAGCGGCTTGCAATATAAAGTTATTGAAGCAGGCACAGGAAATAAACCCGGCAAATCGGACACAGTAACTGTTGAATACACTGGTACTTTAATTGATGGTACTGTATTTGATAGCACTGAAAAAACAGGTAAGCCAGCTACATTCCAAGTATCACAAGTAATTCCTGGTTGGACTGAAGCATTACAATTAATGCCTGCCGGTTCTACTTGGGAAATTTATGTACCTTCAGATTTAGCTTATGGTCCACGTAGTGTAGGTGGTCCTATAGGTCCAAATGAAACTTTGATTTTCAAAATTCATTTGATCTCTGTGAAAAAATCTGCCTAATCATAAGGAGGGATTTTCTCTCCTTATCGTATCCCGCTCTTGAAAACAAGAGTGGGATTTCTTTTAGAGAACAAGTTATCCTGCCTTAGAGAGCTCCGCAAGATGAACAAGCGTCTATTTATTGTTTTCATTTTAGGTTTTTCCTCTGGCTTACCAATGGCGCTAATCAGCAGTACCCTGCAAGCATGGTTTGCATACAGCGGGATGTCAGTTATCGCTACTGGAACATTAAGTTTAATTAGTTTGCCTTATGCTTATCGTATTTTCTGGGGGCCTGTTCTGGATCGTTATTCCTTATTTAGCATGGGGAAAAGGCGAAGTTGGATTTTAAGCATGCAATGTTTATTGCTTCTCGGATTTAACTTAATGGCTTGGTTTACTCCGGCACAATATCCTAAATTAATGGCTTTTCTTGCTTTGATTTTAGCTTGTTTTTCTGCTACCCAAGATATAGCAATCGATGCTCATAGAGCAGAATATTTGCCAACTAATGAACATGCTTTAGGAGCTTCTTTAGCAGTATTAGGCTACCGGATTGCTTTACTATTATCCGGTGGTTTGGCTTTGGTTCTGGCTCAGAAATTAGGCTGGGATTTTACTTATCGTTTTATGGGCCTCCTGATGATTGCTGGTATGTTTGCGGTGTTCTTTAGTCAAGAGCCTAGTGTTGAAATCAAAGAAAAGAATAATTTTGTTTTATCTTTTGTAGCTCCTATAAAGGAATTGATATTTCGTCCAGGAGTTATTCCTCTTTTACTCTTTATATTTTGTTACAAGTTAGGAGAAGCATTTACAACGACTACCAGCGGAATTGTCATGCCTTTTTTAATTCAGGGGCTTGGTTTTTCTTTAGAGACTATTGGTTACATCAATAAAATGTTAGGGGTTGGGTCCATCTTGCTTGGGGGGGTGTGTGCAGGATTTTTATTGATGCGGTTTTCTTTATATCGCTCATTGCTTTTTTTTGGCTTACTGCAAGCATTAACTAATGTTTTATTTGTTGCTTTGGCCATAGCAGGAAAGAACGTTACCTTATTGGCAATGGCCGTCTTTTTTGACAACTTTGCAGCAGGCATGGGGTCTACAGCATTGGTCGCCTTATTCATGCGTTTAGTTAATAAACAATACACAGGAACTCAATTTTCGATGCTTGTGGCTTTATCGACAATACCTCGTATTATTTCTGGGCCTGTCGCGGCAAGCATTCAAATGGCTATAGGCTGGGTTGGTTTGTACCAACTCTCTGTTATATTTGCTTTAGCGTTTATCCCTTTTTTAATCGTGATCAAAGAGCAAACTAAAGAAAATCAACAAGATTTAGATGAAGTAGAGAAAGAGGGAGAATTGAATCCTGTGCAGTAATCAAGCAAAAAGCTGCGATTTTATGCGTTCCAATAGTCACATGCTTCTCCATTTCTGTGTCCTAAAATCGAACATTTAGACGCAAGATAGCGAATTGTAAACAGCCCCTACTACTTTTCTACATATATTTTTTATTTAATTTGATGACAATACCACTGACGCCAACCAAGAGTAATCCAATTAAAATTAAGGTAATTGGCCAGCCTATAGTGTGAGGGAAATGCTGACTTGAAAAATATAAAATGAAGCCCAGTGTCGCTAAGCTTGCAGTTATGAGTAAGACTCGGCTGCTTTCTATAATGGCCATATAAATTAAGCCACAAGCTAATCCCAAATAAAGTATTTCATAAGGTTTATTTTTAACGATGTCGAAGGCTACTAAAAGTAGTGCCAGTGATGAGATAAAAAAAAGTAATCCTGCGATACTTTGATATTTTGAGTGATTTATAAATGAACTGACAGCTAATAAGGATGCACTGAGAATAAACCATTTTAAGCGCTCTGGCACACCGAGTAATTCGAATGCTGCCAGGAAAAAAGAATAAAGAAAAATCAGGGTAATAAAAGCCAATACAGTAAGCCTGGTGCTTATAAATGCAATGCCATGCTGCAGAAAAAGAATGAAGCTTACCACGAGTACTCCCCAGGTAGGCATTAAGATGGAAGTGTATTGCGATAAGAGAGTAAGTAATCCGCTGGCTTCAAGAACCGCAGCAACAAGAAATAAAGGAGCTGTGATTTTATATTGCTTCTCTTGATAATAAAGACCCAATAGGAAAATTAAAAAGCCAAAGCTCAAATTTAAAATAATACGGCTATTATCTTCTGTATAAGCAAAAAGGATCCATCCAAATACAATTGTCGTGATTGTAAGAATGAGAGGCTTATTCAATAAAATGGCGAAACGCAGATGCGTGAAATAGATAATAGCTATGATTAATATCCACCATATTGGCAACATTAAATCGTATTCCTGCAATAAAATGACAAGACCTGTGGGTTCAAGGAATAGGGCAATCAAGAATAAAGGTGTCGAAGCTTTTTGGTAATTAGGGTATTTTAGACATACAAATGCCAAAATAAATGAGCAAAAGCCAAAACCTAGTGTCAAAGTAACACGCTCGTAGACATTAAAGTCTTGCCATTTCATGGCAATCAAGGCACTAATACCTGCAAAGATAAGTATCCCACCTATATAGCTATACAGTTTATTTAACCAATTTGTATCATTTACAGAGCTTATAGCCTGAGAGGGATTTAATGCCGATGCTATTTCTCTAATGTCGATTTGGTAGCGTTTGGCTAGCTCAACAATTTTTTCTAACGCATCTTCTTTATTCATGGTTTAACCCAACCAATAAATTGGACATTATTCGAAGTAAAATAGCGTGTGTTTAAATTGTATAATTTGACGCAAGTAGAGTTCTTTTTGAGGCATATCGTATTATTTCGATAGTTACTGCCTAGAAAAAGATCTGATAGTAAGCCTGCGTTTAAATTATCATTATTGGTGTATAGGACATAACCATCAGGAGACTCCAGTGAGGTATCCAGTTTAAATTGTTTGGTTGATTGCACCACTTCTTCTTTAAAAGTTGTAGTGTTGTTAAGGTTTGGAAAATCTATAGGAATTTCTTGTACCTTTTGCTTTTTTGCGTCAAAAAAATAGAGCTTTTTAACTCCCCAATAATTGTTTTGAACTTTTGAATATTGAGCTACTAACCGATTATTTTTAACAATAAAGTTAACTTGCACAGGAAAAGGTGAAGTAGAAGAGTCCAAGATAGAAAATAAAAGACTATAACGTGGAGGATCTGTTTTAAAAAAAGGAATGTTTGAAATAACGAAAACAAGCATGAGCAGTATTGGCAATGACAGTCCAGCCACCAAAGTCAAATGACTTTTTATCCACTTAGTCGACATCTTAATTCCTTAAGTTGCGTAAAGCGCATATTGTGCTTCCTTATAGTATAGGCTGATTTTTAGTTTAATATTGGCAAGATTAATCGTAAAAAGGAGGTTGTACTCGACGGACGACCGCTTTTTTGGCTCTACCCCAAATAAGGGGGCACTTTAATCAAGTTAGTCTAGACTAACTAATTGATTTCGCGATCAAATTGGAGATTAAAGTGCCCAAGCATAATCTTATCTTAAATTTACCTGGTTTTACCATAGAAAAAGTGAGTGGTTATCAACCACTTATATTGGACATTTCTTATCATCGGTTACCTCGTTGTGCGCATTGCCATAGTAAAATGGTTCGTAAGAAGTCCTCATATATACGCACGGTAGCTCATGAGTTAATTGGTAATCGTCGCACTTTATTGCGTTTTAAAGCGTATAAACTCTATTGCAATATGTGCAAACGATACGGTAATCAACAATTCCCGGGTATTAATAAACATCAGCGTTCGACATGGCGTTTACAAGCCGCTGTGTTTCATGATTATACTCGTGGTATTTCTCAAAAAGACCTTGCCCAGCAATTTAATAAAGGAAAAGCCACCATTGAGCGTTGGTATCATCGCCATTATCAGGAGCAAGCAAGAGAACTCATGAATACACCATGCCCAGTGGTGCTTGGTATTGATGAACATTTCTTTAGCCGAAAACAGGGATTTGCAACAACGCTCTGTGACCTCAAAAAGCATAAAATTTTTGATATTGTTAAAGGGCGAAGTGAAACAGACCTTTCCAGTTACCTGGCTTCCTTGGTCGGAAAAGAACGAGTCAAAGTAGTCTGTATGGATTTAAGTAGTACGTACCGCTCCATTGTTAAAAAACATTTTCCTAATGCAAAAATAGTAGCAGATCGATTTCATGTCATTCGCTTGCTTCAACATCAATGTATGATGACTTACCGCGAGCTATCGAGCGAAGTAAAAAGTAATCGGGGTATATTAGCTTTACTGCGTACACGACCTGATAGATTGACTCCTCAAAGAAGGATTAAGCGTGATGCATTTCTTGAAGACAATCCAGCTATAAACGCTATATATCAGTTCCAGCAACAAGTTCATTCTTTACTCCTACACAAGTCCATGAATAAAGATTGGTGTAAAAAAATGATTCCGCAGTTTTTAAATATGCTTGATGACCTGAAAAGTAGTCCATTTAAGGCTTTGGCAGCTCTCGGAAAAACATTCTGCCAATGGAAAGAAGAGATAGTACGTATGTGGCGTTTTAGGAAGTCTAATGGCATTACAGAAGGGTTTCATAGAAAGATGAAGTTGATACAAAGAAGAGCTTATGGCTTTCGTAACTTTGAAAATTATAGAACCCGTGTTAGGGTGCTGTGTTGTTAACTGGTGAGTGCCCCCGTAATTGGGAAAGACCCAACGATTTGAGAAGAAGAGATGGTACGTACTGTTTAGAACCATTAAGAACCGTTAAAAATGGTCTCAATGGTACCTAGGGTGGGACTCGAACCCACACGGTGTCACCACCACCGGATTTTGAATCCGGCGCGTCTACCAATTCCGCCACCCAGGCATTTAAGCGGCCATTATAACAAAGAAATAAATTCTCACAATGGGTTTTAGTATATTATTATTTAAAAAATAGTTTATTACTTAAGAGGGGTTTATGAGGAAATATCATTTTGTTATTTTTAGTTTTTTTCTTGCACAATTTACGGCAATGGGCCATGCAACAAATTGTCCTGATCCCCAAACTACTTCTTTAAAATGGGGCGTTCCACCAGATCCATGGGTGGTGAATCCTTATTCGCCTAATCGCCCGCAAGGGGATAAAAATACCAGTTTTGTGCGGGCAAATATTTTGGTTGCTGGTTATGGGCAAGGAGTGGTGTGCACTTACAAGAACTCAGCAGGTGAATATTCAATTTGGTGGCAAGTTCCTACTAAAATTCCCTCACGTCTTGATTACCATTGGATTGATACATTAGGTGGCTTTGTTTGCACTCAAGGATTGGAGCAGTGCCAATTTTATACCGCATGAAACTTTTGAAATTTATGGCATGAATAAATATGGTCTATATTAATTAATGTCATTGATGAAAATGGAGTTTCAAATGAAAAATATTCATTCAGTTTCAAGATGGATAGGCCAGCTTATTGCCATTCTTTTTTTATTGAGTAGCCCATTAATTGGAGCAAATGCAGCGTGTTGTTCAAAGCATGGGGGCGTTGCTTCTTGTAACACAACTACGGGTTATCAAATGTGTAAGGATGGCACTGCTTCTCCTACATGTACTTGTAAAAAATCAACGGGCACAACTTCCAGTACCAAAGGGTGTTGCGCAAAGCATGGTGGGGTAGCACAATGTGATAAATCTACTGGTCATCTAAAGTGTAAAGATGGTACGCAATCACCTGACTGTGCTTGTCATTAAGCTATTTATAGCCTGGATGATCCAGGCCATTTTTATTATGAAATTAGGTCATCAAATGCGATCTTCGGTGATATCTATCATCATTTGCAAAGATTTTTTAGCATTATCGATAACCCATTGTTGATCTTTTGCTGGTAGCCTGTTTCTACTTCCAGTGAATTCATTAACTACGTCGCCTGCTTTAACTTCATTATAAGACATTGTTTTTCCCTGCCTTAATAAATCAACAAGCGCGACTAGATGAGGAGGATCGTTACGCGACATCGTAGCGCATCCACAGCCTATTCCTTTTTCATTTTCTTTTTTGGGTGCTTCAGCCAAATTGACTACTTCTATATTTAAACCGTTACAATATTGCTTTAGATTTTCTACCATATGATTTTCCGTACCAATCGCATAACGTTTAGTTTTAGCACGATCATGGACTACATAATCCCAGATGAATGCTGTGGAACCTGAATGTTGTGCTATTTTAATGACTGAGTTACGGCATTCTGGATGAACGATAGTAGTGTATCCTTGATTATTCCAATAATCACACATTTCAGGTTGATAATGTGTATGTACGGCGCATTGGCTTGCAAATAATATTAATTGGGCTTCATCAAGCTGCTTCAGGGTTTTCGAATCTTGAGCTGCAAGTGAATATTGTGCTCCTGCCGTTCCACCAGGCCAATAAGCAAGATTTTTTATTCCTAACCAATAAGCTACGTTTTCTCCCATATGTTGATCGGGAATAAAAAGGATCTTTTTATTTTGTTTTAGCGCCCATTGAAATATTTTTTTTACGTTAGAACTCGTACAAACAGCCCCCCCTTGGGCACCAGTTAATGCTTTGACTCGACCGGACGTATTCATATAGCAAACTGGCAAAATATTCTCAGCACCATAACGTTCGTTCAAATCAAGAAAAGCAGGTTCAACCATGAAGTCCTTGGCAAGCATCTCCATGGTACAACCCGATTTAGGATTAGTAATATAAACCTGTTGGTTTGCATTCGCTAAAATACTAATAGATTCCGCCATAAAATGCACGGCAGATTCAATAATAATGGATTTTTCAGGATGTTCAGCTGCCATCAAGGCCAATTGGTAGGAATCACCGATAAGTCCTCCAAATTGTTCCACTAAACGGACAATATCGCCACCCATGTAATAATGAGCCAAAAGCAATAATCGCTCACCAAAATGATCTTGAGCTTTTTTAAGATAAGGAGTCATCCAGCCTAAAACTGTTGTAAGCTTACGATCAGGTAAGGCCTGGTACTCTTGAGCATAGGGAATGAATTCTTCTTGATACCAGTCGATCGGATAGTCACTTTGGCAAATACTCATATCATTTCTGATATGCATTAAGGTAGTTTCAGGTTTATAAAGAGTGGAGTTTTTAAACATCAATTTTGCCTCAAATCATTTTAATGTATTACTTTGGTTATACCAGTACTTGTAGTCTGGGTGCAGCGTAGCGGAACTCGGGTTTTCTGGATATAAATAAGCTCCTCAATCCTGGGTTCTGCTACGCTGCACCCAGGCTACATTTATTATTTATTCTGGCGAAGTATCCATCAATCCAAGTTTGGCAATGCTTTCTTGTGCCTCGGCTTTCTTATTTGGGTAATCTTCACGAAAGTGACCGCCACGTGATTCTCGTCTTGCCAGAGCCGCCCTTACAATAAGTTCGGCATTAAGAATAATGTTTCTTAATTCAATAAAATCTCGGGTGATACTATGCTTCCAATAATATTCTTCAATTATTTTTTTACGTTTCATTATTAATTGTAGTAGATCTTCAAGCCCTGCTTCAGTTCGTACTATGCCTGCATAAGATGTCATTTCTCCTCTTAAGCCACGCCATTGAGCATTAATTTGACTGGCGCGGCGGGTATTAACTTCGCTAGGTGCACTCCAGTTAGGAATATGTTCAGTGTATTTCCACGGAGCAGAAACATCTTTTAAAGTACATCGAGCTGCATTGGAACCCATGACTAAAGCTTCAAGCAATGAATTACTTGCCAAGCGATTGGCACCATGTAAACCGGTAAAAGCAACTTCTCCTATGGCATAGAGCCGTTTTAAATCCGTACGTCCATCAATATCCGTAAGTACGCCCCCACATTGATAATGTGCTGCTGGTACCACAGGGATCATATCTTGGCTCATATCAATGCCAATGGATAATAAAGTCGTATAAATCTGCGGGAAACGTTTTTTCAGGAATTCTTTGGATTGATGGGTAATATCTAAATAAACATATCCCATTTGGCTATGTTCAATTTCACTAAAAATAGCACGTGCAACCACATCACGTGTTGCTAACTCCATTTGCTCAGGGGCATAGTGTTTCATAAATCGTTCGCCTGTTTCGGCATTTTTGAGGAAAGCTCCTTCGCCACGCACAGCTTCTGAGATGAGAAAATTATTTAAAGAATGATGATGCAGCAGAGTCGGGTGGAATTGATAGAACTCCATATTGCCAACTCGTGCTCCAGCACGATAAGCCATGGCTACCCCGTCGCCGGTGGCAACCATAGGATTTGTTGTATATCGATACGTTTTACCTGCGCCTCCAGTAGCTAATACCACGCAGTTTGCTAAAAAAGTATGAATTCGATTTGCAGTACAATCCAAAATATAAGCGCCTAAAACCTCTCCTTGAATATCGGTACGATGAGGGTGGTAATGAGTAATTAGGTTAACCGCTACATGATGCTCAAAAAAATGAATTTGATGCTGCTGTTGCGCGAGTTGATTCATTGTTTGGGTAATCGATAAGCCAGTTTGATCACCACAATTAAAAATACGTCGATGGGAATGTCCTCCTTCTTGAGCCAAGTGAAAATTTCCTTTGCTATCTTGCTTAAAGTGAACATTATATTGATTCAGCTGTTTTATCATCTCTGGGCCTTGTCGAATAATAAATTCGACGGCTGGCGAATAACACAGTCCATCTCCAGCAATCAGGGTATCCGAAATATGCGATTCCAGAGAATCTTCTGCTGAAAAAACAGCCGCGATTCCGCCTTGGGCATAACGGCTATTGCATTCAATAGCTTCTGCCTTGCTGATTAACGCGATTTTTAACCGAGGCTGCAGCTGAATCAACTGCAAGCAATATTGCAATCCCGCCAGTCCTGTGCCCATAACAAGGACATCAAACTCAAAGGTCTGTCCTTGTTGCGAGAGTGTCTCACTCATAAAAAGGCCTTTACTAACTGGGTTGCCAAGCCTGTATAGTTTTCTGGCGTGAGTTTAATTAATTGTTCTTTAGCTTCCTCAGGTATTGAGAGCCCCTTAATGAATTGTTTGAGGCTTTGCTCATCAATTCCTTGCCCACGGGTTAAAGTTTTTAATTGTTCATAGGCATTGGGCACATTATAACGACGCATCACGGTTTGTACCGCTTCAGCTAATACTTCCCAATTTGATTTTAAGTCTTCTTGTAAAGGACGCTTATTGATCTGTAATTTATCATTACCTTTGGCCAGGGACAGATAGGCAATAAGGCTGTAAGAAAATGCCATACCTATATTACGCAATACGGTAGAATCAGATAAATCGCGCTGCAATCGTGATTGAGTCAGTTTATTTGCAAAATGAATGAAGAGGGCATTTGCCATTCCTAAATTTCCCTCGGCATTTTCAAAATCAATGGGGTTTACTTTATGGGGCATAGTGGATGAACCCACTTCTTCTGCTACAGTTTTTTGTTTGAAGTAACCCAGAGAAATATAGCTCCAAATATCTTGAGTATAATCGAGCAGGATATTGTTAATGCGTACCATAATTTGTGATACTTCCGCTAACCCATCATGCGGCTCGATTTGTGTGGTATAGGCATTAAAAGATAAACCCAGGGATGTAACAAAATTAGCACAGTGCTTGCGCCAATCAACTTCGGGATAAGCTACAACGTGAGCGTTATAATTACCAACGGCACCATTGAATTTACCAGGGATCAATACTTCACATAATTGCTGTTGTGGCCTTTTAAGACGGGCAACAAAATTGACTAACTCTTTCCCCATAGTTGTAGGTGTTGCTGGTTGGCCATGTGTTCTGGATAACATAGGTACATCTGCATGCTGTTTTCCAAGTAGCGTAATGCCTCCCATAATTTCAGCAAGCGTGGGTTGAATGACCTGGGCAATTGCCTGTTTGACCATTAAAGCATAAGCTAAGTTATTGATATCTTCTGAGGTACACGCGAAATGAATAAAAGCAGTAATTGCTTGCAAACTGGCATTATGCTGGAACTTATCTTTTAAGTAATATTCTATTGCTTTAACATCGTGATTTGTTTGTCTCTCAAATTCTTTAATTTTGATGGCTTCCTCTTCATCAAAATTGGCAAGCAGATCATCAAGAAAGTCCTTAGCTTTCTGATCTAATTGAGGGACTTCAGAAATTGCATTATTGGCAGCTAAAGATTCGAGCCAACGAATTTCTACAGTCAGGCGATAATAAATTAAAGCGAACTCGCTAAAATAAGGACTCAAAGCCCTTGTTTTATTAATATAACGCCCGTCGATTGGAGAGATCGCATTTAAAGCAGTAAGAGTCATAACAGTAGCTAGCCTTAATAATAAAGCACATATAATATTAGATGCGCGTTCAGATGTGAATAAAGTGAGGAATTTTATCAGAAAATTGATATTTTTTTAATACGATTGTGTATAATGATTTCATTTTTGAGAATGTGTTATAAAATTTTTATGAAAACCATCATCGAATCATATCAAGCGGGCCTCTTCCATAAGAAATATTGGTTACAAAATATTATCTCAGGAATTATTGTGGGCGTTGTTGCTTTGCCTTTGGCGATGGCTTTTGCTATTGCGTCAGGTGTACGACCGGAACAAGGTATTTATACCGCGATTATTGCTGGCTTGATTGTTTCAGTTATGGGCGGAAGCCGCTTACAAATTGCAGGTCCTACCGGTGCTTTTATTGTAGTGCTTTCAGGGATTACAGCTAAATACGGGGTTTCCGGGTTACAAATTTCAACGCTACTTGCGGGGTTCATACTCTTATTTTTTGGCCTTGCTCGTTTGGGGGGCATTATTAAATTTATCCCTGCCCCGGTGATTATTGGTTTTACTGCAGGAATTGGTGTAGTAATTTGGGTAGGGCAATGGCACTACTTTTTTGGTCTTCCCTCTGGTGGAAGTGGCCATTTTCATGAAAAATTATGGTACTTGCTGCACTCTTTTCCACAGCTCAATATACCTACAACCGTTTTAGGTTTTTTCTCACTGTTTTTGGTTATTTTTTCCAATAAAGTGCCAGGATTAAAGCGTGTTCCAGGGCCGCTTGTGGCTTTAATGGTTGTGACAGGATTGCAAGCTATCTTTCATTTTTCCGGAGTTGCAACTATAGGTTCCTTGTTTGGTGGGATACCCCAAGGCTTACCCGATTTTAAATTGCCTGATCTCACCATAGATAAGGTGATTGAATTGATAGGTCCTGCTTTTACGATCGCGATGCTCGGTGCTATAGAATCACTTTTATCAGCAGTTGTTGCGGATGGAATGGCAGGAACAAAACATAATTCCAATCAAGAGCTGATTGGTCAGGGAATAGCTAACATTTTTACGCCATTGTTTGGAGGGTTTGCAGCAACAGGAGCTATTGCACGTACGGCAACCAATATTCGTAATGGTGCAAATAGCCCGTTAGCGGGTGTAATCCATGTACTTACTTTAGTTTTAATCATTCTTTTTCTAGCGCCTTTGGCGGTGAATATACCGCTTACAGTACTTGCTGCAATTTTGTTTGTTGTCGCTTGGAATATGAGTGAAGTAAAACATTTCATTAAATTAGTACAACGTGCCCCAAAAGCTGATGTTGTAATTTTGTTAGTCACTTTTTTCCTTACCGTGTTTGTTGATTTGGTGGTCGCAGTAAATATAGGTGTAATTATCGCCATACTGAATTTTATACGAGGTATGGCTTCCAGTGTTGAAGTCCAACAAATGACTCAAGAAGAACTGGCACATGAATTGGCACGACAAAATATAGAAACGTTACCGGATGGAGTATTAGTCTATGCTGTGGAAGGGCCTTTTTTCTTTGGCGCAGCAGAAGCCTTTCAACATGCTTTAGCAGTAACCCATACCGATCCCAAAACATTAATCATTAGAATGCGTTGGGTACCATTTATGGATGTTACTGGCTTGCAAACTTTGGAAGAAATTATTGAAGATTTACAGGGGCGTAACGTAAGAGTGATTTTAAGTGGAGCCAACTCACGAGTAGAAGAAAAACTACGTAAGGGAGGAATTATCAAACTTCTAGGAGAGAAGAATTTCCACAAGGAATTTTCACAAGCTTTGGTTGCATGCAATGCCTATTAGCTAGGTATCCGCTGGATAGATTCGATAAAATGATCGTTTGTCCCTGTGGGATGAAAACAAATGTTGGCTGACAAATAAAGTTTCTAATTCCCATAGCCTCACATTTTCAGTAAAATGACTATCATTTTATGGACTTGGGGTAGTTATGACGGTCAAAACACATATTATCGATTTAGCACATCTTGGCATGCACGATCTGGAACAGGTTGGTGGGAAAAATGCTTCCCTTGGAGAGATGATCAGTCATTTATCCTCTGCAGGGGTATCTGTTCCTGGCGGATTTGCAACAACAGCAGATTCATTCAGAGAGTTTTTGTCCCAAAATAACTTAGATAAGAAAATCTATGAAAAATTAGCGGCCTTAGATCCAAATAATGTGCAGCAGTTGGTCGTTGTTGGGAAAGAAATCAGAGAAATGATTGTCAATACGCCATTTACTCCTGAGTTTGAACATGCAGTACGAGCTGCATATGAACAGATGTCCCACTCTATAGGCCACGATAATTTCAGTGTAGCGGTGCGTTCCTCAGCAACAGCGGAAGATTTACCCGATGCCTCATTTGCAGGTCAACAAGAAACTTTTTTAAATGTCAAAGGAATTGATGAGGTTTTGCTCTCCATCAAGCATGTTTTTGCATCATTGTTCAATGATAGAGCAATCACTTATCGTACCCATCATCAGTTTGCCCACCATGAAGTCGCTTTATCTGCAGGTATTCAACAGATGGTCCGTAGTGATTTGGCTGTAAGTGGTGTGATGTTTACTATGGATACCGAGTCGGGGTTTGACCAAGTAGTATTTATCACTTCATCTTATGGTTTGGGCGAGATGGTTGTTCAAGGCGCAGTCAATCCAGATGAGTATTATGTGCACAAGCCAGGGGTTCAAGCAGGTAGACCTGCGGTGATTCGCAGAAATCTGGGAAGTAAAGCTTTGAAAATGGTTTATTGTGATGATCCTAGCAAGCAGCAACGAGTTAAAACTGTTGAGGTTGATGCAAAAGATCGACTGCTCTTTTCTTTAACTCCGAGTGAAGTGGAAAGCTTGGCGAGGCAAGCCATAATTATCGAAAAGCACTATGGCCGACCAATGGATATAGAATGGGCAAAAGATGGTCTAAACGGTCAATTATATATTTTACAAGCACGTCCTGAAACAGTAAAAAGCCGCGCCAATAAACAAATATTGGAACGCTATACCCTGCAACAAAAAGGGGAGATATTGGCCGAAGGACGCAGTATAGGGCAACGTATAGGGCAAGGTAAGGCAAGAATTATTAAAGATGTAAGTGAAATGGATCGTGTCCAACCTGGTGATGTATTGATTTCTGATATGACTGATCCTGATTGGGAACCTGTAATGAAACGTGCTTCAGCTATTGTTACTAATCGTGGCGGCAGAACGTGTCATGCGGCGATTATTGCTCGTGAATTGGGTATTCCCGCTGTAGTAGGATGTGGTGATGCTACAAAAACCATACGTGATGGTGATGAAGTAACCGTTAGTTGCGCTGAAGGGGATAACGGCTATGTATATGCAGGCTTGCTACCTTACGAGCAAGTTCATCTTGACGTAGAAACCATGCCTGAATTGCCGATGAAAGTGATGTTGAATGTGGGCAATCCGGAGCGTGCTTTTACATTTCAATCCATTCCTAACTCAGGGGTGGGGTTGGCTCGTCTTGAGTTTTTAATTTCCAATACTATTGGTATTCATCCACGCGCATTACTTGATTTTGAACGCTTGAAAGATAAGGAATTAAAACAGTTTATTACTGAAAAAACAGCAGCTTATGCGTCGCCTGTTGAATATTATATTGAGCGATTAAAAGAAGGGATTGCAACAATAGCCGCCGCATTTTATCCTAAGCCCGTAATTGTACGGTTGTCTGATTTTAAATCAAATGAATATGCAAATCTTATTGGCGGTAATTTATATGAGCCGCATGAAGAAAATCCAATGCTGGGCTTTAGAGGTGCATCACGTTATGTTTCTGAATCGTTTGCGGAGTGTTTTGCTTTAGAGTGTAAAGCAGTACGACGAGTTCGTGAGGAAATGGGTTTGATGAACGTAGAAATAATGATCCCCTTCGTAAGAACAGTCACTGAAGCAAGCAATGTAATTCAAGTTTTAAAGGAACATGGACTTGAGCGAGGTAAGCATGGATTACGCGTGATTATGATGTGTGAATTACCCTCCAATGCATTGTTAGCCAAAGAATTTTTAGAGCATTTTGATGGTTTTTCTATTGGTTCTAATGACTTAACTCAATTAACACTGGGTTTAGACAGAGATTCTGGTTTGATAGCGGCTCAATTTGATGAGCGAGATGAGGCAGTGAAAGTTTTATTACATATGGCAATTTCTGCTTGTAAAAAGGCCAATAAATACATAGGAATCTGTGGTCAAGGGCCTTCAGATCATCAAGACTTTGCTCAATGGTTAATGAAAGAAGGCATAGAAAGCGTTTCACTTAATCCGGACTCTGTTTTGGAGACATGCTTATTTTTGGCAAAACAATAGAGACTGTTTCCATTTCCACTATCTTGGCCAAAATGGCTTGATTTTCGAGTCCCAAGCAGTATGGAATGGGAGTGCAGAAAACAAGCCATTTTGACTCAATCTAGCAGGGGGGCGAAATAAATTGCTGAAAGAGATATTCTGTTCGAGAACTATTAAGTGCGCCTTTTAGTGAGGGTATAAAAGAGTAATGCAGCGTTTAAAATGGTGGCTTTTTATTGCGGGATTAGGTCCTGCTCTGGCTTTTGCTTCGACTGAACCGGATCATACTGATCCGGTTGCATTTGTATTACTTGGTGTAACTACAATTTTCTTTTTTGCAATTATTGGTCGTTATACAGCGAGACGCATACATCAGCCCAGCGTTCTTGGAGAATTGCTGATAGGGATTCTTATTGGTAATTTATTCTATTATTATGGATTTCCATTAGCTATTTTGCTGCGGGAAGGATCTTCAATTTTTGATGCAGTGAGACAAATACTTGAAGGGGTACCTTTAAATCAAGCAGTTACTTCAGTTATTCCTAATGCAAATTATGCACAGCAAGTCATTAGTGCTTTAAGTGGTCCTCATGGTGCTGATTTCTTAAAAATTACTTATATTGTTGATATTTTTTCACGATATGGGGTTATTTTTCTTCTCTTTATGGTGGGTTTGGAAAGTTCAATAGAAGAAATAAAACATACTGGCCGTCATTCATTTTTTGTTGCTTTGATTGGTGTTGTTGCGCCCATGCTGCTGGGTTTTGCGGTGGCATATCTATTAATGTCTAATGGCTCTTACCAATCCGATTTATTTATTGCCGCTACATTGAGCGCTACCAGTATAGGAATTACCGCACGCGTGTTGACTGAAATGAAAAAATTACGCACTAGAGAAGCAAAAATCATTTTAGGTGCGGCAATGTTGGATGATGTATTGGGTCTAATCATATTAGCGGTGGTCAGTTCTTTAGTAATTAGTGGCTCCGTAGATATGATGGTTGTCTTGCGTATTATTGTGAGTGCATTGTTGTTTTTTGCTGGCACTCTTTTCCTGGGTCCAATTGTTTTACGTAAGGCGATTCATTTTTTTCGTTTTCTTGAGCCTTGGGAGGCAAAATTATTTATTTCCTTTATATTTATCATGACTCTTTCCTGGCTCGCTTCAGTGCTTCAACTGGCAACAATTATCGGTGCATTTACCGCCGGGGTTATTCTACATGATGACTATTTTGATGGTGTTCCTTTGACCCAACAAGAAAATCGCAGTATTTATCATTTATTATCGCCATTGGAATCCATCTTGGCGCCTATGTTTTTTATTGTGATTGGCATTCAAGTTAAGTTAGAGACTTTTTATCATTGGAATGTAATTATTTTGGCAAGTGGTTTAATCATCGCCGCGGTGATTGGCAAATTACTTAGTGGCTATGGAGCCCGCCCTTCTGATGATCGATGGGTAATTGGTATCGGTATGTTACCTCGCGGTGAAGTAGGTTTGGTTTTCGCTTCTATTGGTCGAACTTTGGGGGTTATGTCAGATGATTTATTTTCTGCAATCGTTTTAATGGTTATGGTTACCACGTTTATGGCCCCTCTTTTATTAAAAGCACGCTATCTGAAGAAGGATAAGAAATAACATATGAATAAAACTTCTTTACACATAGAGGCCGATGTAACACGTGCATTACATGAGGATGTGGGTGATGGTGATGTGACTGCAACTTTGTTATCTGCCCATCTTCAGGCTGAAGCAAAAATTATTTCTCGTGAGCCTATGGTAGTCTGTGGTCAACCTTGGGTTAATGAGGTATTCAATCAACTTGATGAGCAAATCAAAGTGGAGTGGCAAGTTGCTGAAGGTGAATGGTTATCAGCCCCATCTACTTTGTGTACTTTATATGGCTCAGCAAGAAATATTTTAACAGGCGAGCGCACTGCATTAAATTTTTTACAAACTCTTTCAGCTACAGCAACACAAACCCATCATTATGTAGAAAAACTTCGCGGCACGCCAACTCGATTACTGGATACGCGGAAAACGCTTCCTGGTTTAAGAGTGGCACAAAAATATGCGGTTACGTGTGGAGGTGGCTTTAATCATCGCATGGGGCTTTATGATGCCGTTTTAATTAAAGAAAATCATATTACAGCTTGCGGTTCAGTAGCAAAGGCAGTTGCTTTAGCAAGAAAGAACCAAAAAAATATTTTAGTTGAAGTAGAAGTCGAAACTCTGGATGAGTTGCGTGAAGCAATTTGTGCTCACCCTGATAGAATCATGCTGGATAATTTTAGTCAGGACATGCTTGAAAAGGCGGTTAGAATGAATCAACCAAAATATTGTACTTTAGAGGTGTCTGGAGGAATTACGCTGGAAAATATTGCTGCAATAGCCCAATTAGGCGTTGATTTCATTTCTGTTGGTGCGATTACCAAATCAATTCAAGCCATAGACTTAAGTTTACTAATTAGGAAGATTTTATGATGCCAATGATTGTTTTTACAGGAGGAGGTACAGCTGGGCATGTAGCGCCCAATATAGCGTTGATTAAAGAGTTTAGCCATAAAGGCTGGGAAATCGCCTATATTGGTTCTGCTCAAGGTATTGAAAAACAGATGATAGAGCCACTTAAAATCCCATTTTACGGGGTAAGTAGTGGTAAGTTACGTCGCTATTTGAGTTTTAAAAACTTATTGGATCCTTTTAAAATCCTTCTGGGTATTGCGCAATCCTTCTTTCTTCTTAATAAATTAAAGCCCGACGTGATTTTTTCTAAAGGCGGTTTTGTTGCATTTCCAGTAGTAGTGGGTGCTTGGTTAAAGCGGATTCCTGTTGTTGCTCATGAATCTGATATGAGTCCCGGTCTTGCCAATCGACTCTGTTTTCCTTTTGTCAATAAAATATGTTTGACTTTTGAAGCGGGAAAAAAACATTTTAAAAAACAAGACAAAATAGAGATAACTGGTACTCCTATTCGTGAGCAGTTATTTACTGGAAACAGTGACCATGGACTTGCATTGTGTGGATTTAATGCAGATAAACCCTGTCTTTTAGCGATAGGAGGTAGCTTAGGGGCTGGCTCTATCAATCGTATTATTCGTGAGGCTTTACCTCAGTTAATAAAAGAATACCAAGTTATTCACATATGTGGAAAAGGAAAATTAGAACCCTCCTTGGCTGCTCAAACAGAATACAAACAATTTGAATATGTTAATGAAGAGTTAGCACATCTGTTTGCTGCGGCATCTGTAGTTGTTTCACGAGCTGGGGCTAATTCTCTATATGAAATCTTAGCTCTGGGTAAACCTCATATTTTAATTCCTTTACCAGCAGAGGTAAGTCGAGGAGATCAAATCCAAAATGCTCGATATTTTCAAAAATTAGGCATTAGTCTCGTAATTGATGATCGATCTTTGAATGGTGATACTTTACTGCAAACGTTACATGAACTGGAGAATAATAAAGAGGATATTAGAAATAAAATCGATGCACTAGATATTAAGTCCGCCACGGAGCACATTGTATCTATTATTGAGGAGCAAGTTCATGTTCAATCCGCAAGCACTGTATGACTTTGTTTGTCGTCAATGGGAAGAGAAAATCATTCCTAGTTTATGTGACTATATAAAAATTCCTAATAAATCGCCCCATTTTGATCCTAAATGGCAGGAGCATGGATTAATGGAGCAGGCAGTTTCCCATATTGCTAATTGGTGTAAGACGAATGCGCCTGCAGGGATGATGCTGGAAATTATGCGGCTGAAAGGGCGTACTCCATTAATTTTCATTGAAGTTCCTGGCGAAATTGATGAAACTGTTTTGTTATATGGGCATCTTGATAAGCAGCCGGAAATGTCTGGGTGGAATGAAGATTTGCATCCATGGAAACCAGTGTTAAAAAATGGACGTTTGTACGGTCGCGGTGCTGCAGATGATGGTTATGCCGCCTATGCTTCATTAACCGCGATTTGTGCATTACAGAAGCAAGAGTTACCTTTTCCTCGTTGTGTTTTGATTATTGAGGCATGTGAAGAGAGCGGTAGTTATGATCTGCCTTATTACATTGAATTGCTAAATGACAGGATTGGCAAACCCAAGTTGGTTATTTGTCTTGATTCTGGCGCAGGTAATTACGAGCAATTATGGATGACTACTTCCTTGCGTGGCAATTTAGTGGGCGAGTTATCAGTTGAGCTGATTCGTGAGGGCGTTCATTCGGGGGCGGCGAGTGGTATCGTGGCCGACAGTTTTCGAGTTGCTCGACAATTAATTAGTCGTATTGAAGACGAAGTTTCAGGTGAGGTGAAATTACCTGAATTGTATTGTGACATTCCTGAAGAAAGAATAATGCAGGCAGAACAGTGTGCGCAGGTGTTAGGGGATTCTGTTTATACAGAGTTTCCTCTCCATAAAGGGGTTGAACCGGTAACAAAAGATAGGAAGCAATTGATTCTGAATCGAACCTGGAGACCCGCATTGACAGTTACTGGAGCCAATGGGTTTCCTGCCATAGAGGATGCAGGAAATGTTTTGCGGCCGCAAACAGCATTAAAATTATCCATGCGGCTGCCGCCTTTGGTAGATCCTGAGATTGCTGCAACAGCGATGCACAATACATTAACTGAAGAAACTCCTTATCATGCCAAAGTGAGTTTTAAGATAGGTGATGGCTCGCAAGGATGGAATGCTCCTAAGCTTGCTTCCTGGCTGGAAAAAGCTGCTGATGCCGCATCAATGGCCTATTATGGTAAGCCCGCCGCTTATTTGGGTGAAGGTGGAACTATTCCTTTTATGGGTATGTTAGGGAAGAAATTTCCTGATGCACAATTTATGATTACCGGCGTTTTAGGACCTCATTCCAATGCGCATGGTCCTAATGAGTTTTTGCATTTGGATATGGTAAAAAAATTAACTGCAAGTGTTGCTTATGTACTTTATCATGCAGCTTAATGTTTTCAATGATACAACGCTCTATGTACCGCGCTTTATACTTGAATACATATTCTATAGTCTATCGTGATGTCTAAAAGAGGGCCATCCCTGTGTAGACAGGGATGACTGTTATGCCAACCGTGTTATGCAATGAATCTTGAATTTTTTGTTACTTATTAAAATAAGATAAAAAAATTAAAAATTTCTCGACAGGGAACTCAATTCTTGGGATACTTCTGCTCGGCTCTGGAACGAGCCATATAGTCCAACAATTAGGAGAAAATTATGAAAGCAAAATTTATTGCTGTTGTATTGTCATTATCTGTAATTACTCTATCTGCTCATGCAGTCAATACTAAAGAAAATTCGATTAAAAAAAAGCCTCCTGTAGTAATTCATAAAGTTGATCTTAATACTGCTGATTTATCCATGCTTACTGGTTCAGTGAAAGGCATAGGAAAAAAACGAGCGGAAGCAATTATTGCATATCGAAAAAGCCACCATGGTTTTAAATCTTTGGAAGAACTTGCTGAAGTGAAGGGCCTAGGGCAACATTTTGTGACTGCGAATCGAGATAAATTAAATCAAGTGTTTGTTGTGAACAAGATAGAATAATAAACCATACTGAGTCAGCAGTTTATTATTCAGCCTGGGTGAAAGTCTGAAAGACCGAAACCCGGGTTTCGCTACGCTACGCCCAGGCTACGTTTAAGTTGATGCTATTACGTGAACACTAAAAATAAATCAAATTATTTAGAGTACCTGTATTGGCGAATTAATTTGCTGTAACTCCTGATCTAGAGCGCTAATTTTGCTCTTAAAGAAGGTAAAGCTTGTTGCTTGATGAATCGGGATAAACCCTCTTTTATGATGAATGGCTTTAAGGAATTTTCCGATATCACTTTCTTCTCCACTATCCCTGCTTAATTCCTCATTGATGCTTTCCTCAGACAAGGTAGCTATTTTATATTTATCACTAACAGACAATTCTTGGAAAGCGGTTTCAATTGCTTTCGTTTTCTTATGGGGATCAGAAGAGAAAAATCCAGCTCGCTCCAAAATTCCCTTATTGATATTTTCAATAAACTCATTAATCTTCTGCAAACATTTAATTTCAGTGTTTACTTCTAATAACTGTTTGACTTCTTTGCTTGTCATTATTTTATCTTTTATCTTGATCATATCTGACATATTTAAACGCAATGCTCCAAGAGCGAGTAATAAATCAGCTTTTTTAGCACTTAAATCAAGTGGCGCGGGTTGCTCCTTGGGCATTGGTTGTGTTTGTTGACGCAATGCTTCTTTAAGTTGACTATTTTCGTTTTGTAGAAATTCCAACTGAGATCTAAGCTGAGCTACTTCGGGTGCAATCTCACTTGATGATGCTTTAGCTTGTTTTCCTACGTCACGGGGTTGGCGCAATAATTCATTTTCTTGTTGCAAAGATTCCAACCGGGATCTAAGCTCAGACACTTCAGATGTGCCCTCACTTGACGATTTCGAGGGTTGTTTCTCTGCTTCAAGTAGTCGTTGTTGCAATAAAACGTTTTCTTGTCTTAAAGATTCTAATTGCTTTTGAAGCTCAAGAACAGTTTGTTCATGTTTTTGTGCGACACTTAGTTTACTTTTTAACTCTTCATTTTCCTTTTTGACAGCTTGAAATTGTTCTTCCAACTGTACTAAAGCGGTACTTTTTTGTTGAATATCGATACGAATTCTTTCTATTTCTTCCTTGAGTTTCGTAATGGTTTCTTTAGAAGTGGATTCAACCTTCTGTAATCGCTCAAGCTCTGAATGTTGTTGTTTAAGTTGTCTATTTGCTTCATCCAATTGAAGTTTAAGTGTTTCATGTTGCTGCTTAATACTTTGTAGTTGTATCTCAGATTCAGCAAAAACAGATTCTTTTTGTTGTAAGGTATCCTTTGTCTTTTGTAGTTCTTCTTTAGAAGATAATAACTCTCTTTTTATCTTATCTAAAGCTGCTTGCCATTGAGCAGCATAAGTATTGATAAGTTGGGTAAGCGTCATGTTATTTATTGCTTCAGCTTTTTCAGGTTCTTTTTGGATAAGACTTTCTCTAAAGGCAGTAATATAGTGATTGATTTTCGCTGGATTTCCTTCAGGAAAACCGAGTATTTTAAGGGCTTCACTTTGCTCAGTTTCTTGTTTTTGGACTTCTGCAAGCACTTCTTTTTTTATTTTATAACCGGCGTTGGCTACTCCAAAGCATTTTTGACATGTACCTAGGAATTGTTTTATTTGATCAAGAAACTCTTCTGCTTTTCCTATTTTACCCTTTTTTAAAGTGATAATATCTTGTAAACATCGATTAATAGCGTTATACAATGATGCCCATTGTAAGTCTATTCCAGAGGTTGACGCTTGCTCTTTTCCTAATTGTTTTGCCGCAGCTTTAGAGGCTATCTCTTCTAAGTCTAAAACGTTAAAAGGAGTTCGCATAAATTCAACCAAATTAAGGATTGAATCCAGAAGATCATCTACTTTTTTAGCATACTTAGGCTTGAACATAGCCTGTTGATCTTCAGTAGGAATGCCTTTAAATATTAGAAGTTTTAATATGGTTACATGTTTTTTGGCTGGAGAACCCTCTAGACTGTCAAAAAATTTTTTTGGTGTAAATCCTTCTGGAATTAGTGGTTTTACAAAATCATATACTACTTGGATTTGTTCCTCACTTAATTCAACAATGGGTTTGCCTTTTAATACTATATCCTGACGTAAATACGCCCCTAACAAGGCGGAAGCATCAATGGATGCTCTGTTTAATACAGGAATATGAAGTCGATCATCACCGCGTACACTTATAAAATTACGAATATTTTCTTCTACCCTTTTATAAGCGGAATTAGTATCCTTTCCTTTATTAGTTGCTGTTTTCATAAAAAGAAACAGATACAAAAGAAGCTTTGACAGGAGATCCGCATCCCCATCAGTCCATTGTGATAGTTCATTTGCTTTTAAACTGGGCATAATAATTACAACCTCAAAATAACAAAAGGATAATAGGACGCGTAGTATATAATATAATCACATTGACTACAAATTATATTTTCCAATGGAATACGATGATAAAAATCTTGGGTTAATTTAAGAAGCTCATCTGATTATTTAAATTAGCAAATGTTCGTAAATAAAAATAAGACACTTTATTTGGGCTTTTGATTCCAGTTCAAAAATTCAAAATTCTTTGTATGTATAAATATTCACTCTTTAATTTTAAATTGTTGTGTAAGAACTGTCGATTTTTATCCAAATTTAGGATAAAGTAGCGCACAAAAAAAGAATGGGATAGTGCGGCATATGTTCAGAAAATTAAGGGGTGTGTTCTCCAATGATTTATCGATAGATTTGGGAACAGCTAATACATTGATTTATGTAAGAGATAAGGGGATTGTCCTAAACGAACCTTCCGTAGTTGCTTTACGTAATGAATCAGGACAAAAACGTGTTGCGGCCGTAGGCCTCGAAGCGAAGCGGATGTTGGGACGAACTCCAGGCAATATCAATGCCATCAGACCAATGAAAGATGGAGTGATTGCTGACTTTTTTGTTACTGAGAAAATGCTGCAGCATTTCATACATAAAGTACATGAAAATAAATTCTTACGACCAAGCCCGCGTGTTTTGGTTTGTGTTCCTTGTGGTTCTACGCAAGTCGAACGTCGTGCAATTCGCGAATCTGCAATGGGTGCTGGTGCTCGTGAAGTATTTCTTATTGAAGAACCTATGGCAGCGGCTTTAGGATCTGGAATGCCAGTAGAGGAAGCCAGTGGCTCTATGGTCGTTGATATAGGTGGTGGTACTACTGAAGTCGCGATTATTTCCTTAAGTGGTATTGTTTACCATCAATCTGTTCGTATAGGCGGCGATAAGTTCGATGATGCTATTGTATCTTATGTCCGTCGCAATTACGGTACGCTAATTGGTGAAACCACTGCGGAACGTATTAAACATGAAATTGGTTCTGCTTTCCCTAGTCGTGATTTATTTGAAATCGAAGTTCGCGGAAGAAACCTTGCTGAAGGTGTTCCTCGTAGTTTCATTCTGACGAGTGCAGAAATTTTAGAAGCACTTCAAGAACCTTTATCAGGCATTGTTGGCGCAGTGAGAGCTGCGTTGGAGTTAGCTCCACCTGAACTGGCTGCTGATATTGCTGAGCGTGGTATGGTTCTCACTGGAGGCGGTGCTTTATTGAAAAATATTGATACTTTGCTCATGGAAGAAACTGGCTTACCTGTATTAATTGCTGAAGATCCGCTGACCTGTGTAGCACGTGGTGGTGGTAAAGCTTTAGAAACCATGGATTTACGCGGTGGTGATTTCCTCTCAACAGAATAATAAATATAACAGATTATTTAGCAGGAGCGGGTACAGTTCTATAGGATTTGTGCTTGCTCTTGTCTTTTCTGTTTTTCTAATGTTTTCTGATTATCATTATCGTTATTTAGATAATGTTCGTAGTGGCTTTTCCATAGTGGTTGCTCCTTTGCAATATGCAGTAGATTATCCTGTGCGTGTTATTGGCTGGATACAGTCACTGGTTAGTGCAAAAAAAGCTTTAATTGCAGAAAACATGCAATTGCGCTATCAGCAAACCATGTTGGAAGCAGAATTACAAAAATTAATTGTTATTCAAAAGGAAAACCTACAATTAAAAGAGTTGCTCCTCACCTCATCACAAGCAAATATGAGCGCAATGGCTGCACAAATTCTTGCTGTGGATACCAGCAATTCTCGCCAAGTGGTTGTTTTAAATAAGGGAAAACGTGATGGTGCTTATGTGGGACAACCTGTTTTGGATGCGAAAGGAGTTATGGGGCAAATTGTCGATATAGGCCCTATAACCAGCACGGTTTTACTTATCTCGGATTCCAAAAGCGCTGTACCCGTACGTAACAATCGTACTGGAGAACGGGCAATTCTTGTTGGAACCAACGATATAGAGCAATTATCCTTAATTAATTTACCAAAAACCTCATCCATTCATCCTGGCGATGTATTAGTAACCTCAGGTTTAGACAGACACTATCCTGAAGGTTACCCCGTAGGTCTTGTAGAAGAAGTAAATAGTATTCCTGGTGAAGATTTTGTTAAAGTGAAAGTGAAACCAGTTGCACTGCTTAATCGTAACCGGTTGGTATTACTCATATGGCCTGATGCTGAGCAAGAGCAGTTGAACGCGCAAATTAATGAACGTTTAAATGCCAAGGAGACTATGTGATAAGAAATCTTCGCGTACGTTTGTGCTTGGGTTTTATTGTAGCTCTTCTTTTATCTATATTACCCATGCCTGTATTAATCTCAGCATTCCGTCCTCCCTGGATATTATTGCTTGTGCTTTATATAGAATATTTTTTACCAGGCAACTTCAGACTGACTACATTGCTGTTTGTGGGATTATTATTGGATGTATTACTTGCCACAGTAATTGGGGAACACTCATTTGCCTTACTTTTGGTAACTTGGATTGCCTCCAGCAAATCAAGACGATTTCAATTTTTTTCTATGATGCAGCAAATCTTTTTAATTGGATTCTTTTGTCTTTTATATCAATCGATTATTTCTTTAATTGCTGCTCTGCTTGGATTCAATTACAGCTTATTTACCCCTGCAGCCAGCGCTTTAGTCGGCATGTTTATCTGGCCATGGATTCGCCTGCTGGGTGAAGATACTTTGCTGAAACGTTTGGTTTATCGTTGAAAAACCAGTTCAGCTCTACCCCGACTTCCCGTGGCTTGTCCGCGGGATCCAGGAGATCTGCGCTGAAACACTGGATCTCGCGGACAAGCCACGGGGCGTAGGTAGAGATGCGATCAGGAGACAGCTGCCTGCAGCCGGGAATAGTCAAAATGAGCCAATCTACGAGATTTATGAGTCAGTTCAAACTACATCAGCTCCTCTTTTTTTCCCCTGAGTTCTAGGTGATTTGAAAGGGTGATGGATTACTCTATATTCACCAGGTTGTAAATTCTCCAAGCTCCAGTCCCCAATTTGATGGCGTACCAATCTTAAAGTTGGGAACCCAATTGCCGCAGTCATTTTGCGAATCTGATGATTTTTCCCTTCTTTTAAAATAATTTCCAGCCAACTGGTCGGGATGTTTTGTCGGAAACGAATTGGTGGATTACGCGGCCATAATTGTGGTTCACTAATAAGTTTGGCTTCTGCTGGCAAAAAGGTAATATCTTTAAGAACTAAACCTTTTTTAAGGGGTTCTAAATCGGTTTCGCTAGGTATTCCTTCTACCTGTACCCAATAATACTTCTTTTTATTGAATTTGGGATGAGTTAGATGATGTTGCAAAGCGCCATTATTGGTTAATAATAACAAGCCTTCACTGTTTTTATCCAATCGTCCTGCTGCATAAAAATCGGGTTTATTAATAAAAGCAGCTAATGTGTGTTCATGATTCTCACCAGAGAATTGACTGACGACACCATAAGGTTTATTGAAAAGTATAATTTCAGGCATTAAGTATGATATAAAAAAGAGTTTGAGTGTGCTTATAGTAGGAGCTTTCTACATGATGAGCAAATCCTCAATACAATTCATTGTTTTTATAGGTTGATTCTTATACAATAACGCAAAAATTATACTTTATGGTGAAAATTTTTATGAAATCAGCACTCTTAGTTTCGCTTTTTTTTTGTCAGTTTGCCTATGCAATGAATCATATTGTAATAGTTGGTGATGAAAAAGTAGAGATTAAGCATACACTAGGCAAAGGTAAGACCTATGTTCATGTGCATCATAATGAACAAACAGCTTTAAAAGCAGCACAGGCAGTGATTCAGAAAGACGGAGGGAGCCTTATTACTTTAGTACACTCCGGTGGCCGCAACATAGTATTTCATTTAAATAATCAGCGTTATGAGTTTGATCCGAACCGGATTTTTACAGATAAAGGAATTAAAAAAACGCTGTCACAGTTTGGGCCATACACTCCTCGGGCACATCAGGAAGTAAACAAGTTGGCAAGTAAAATTAAACAGTTACTACCAAAAGGTAAAGTAGTTGCTGTTCATAATAATTCATCTTATTCACTTAAAGATTATTTACCAGGAAAGTCGTTGGAACGTGATGCTCAGGCGATTCATATGGTTCCTGAAAATTATTTTCGGAATTTTTATTTAGTTACCAAAATTAATGATTTTCTCCGCTTGAAAAGCCAAGGTTATAATGGTGTTTTACAAAAACCTTCTGCAACAGATGATGGATCATTATCTATTTATTTAGCAAAAAATGAGTATATCAATGTTGAAGCAGGATATGATCAACTGATTGAACAAATCAAAATGTTGCAACATGCTTAGTAAGCTTCCAACTACGAAGAATTAAATAGAAATGGTACTTGGGATTCCAAGTTATCACATGCTATCATTGCCTTTTCTCTAATTTTACGGAGTTGTCAATGACATACGATAAAATCAAAGTGCCTTCTCATGGTGAAGCTATTACAGTTACTGCTGATCTATCACTTCGTGTACCCAATAATCCCATTATCCCTTTTATTGAAGGAGATGGCATTGGTGTAGATGTAACACCTCCTATGATTCGAGTTGTTGATGCTGCGGTTGCAAAAGCATATGGCGATAAGAGAAAAATTGCCTGGATGGAAGTGTATGCAGGTGAAAAAGCAACAAAAGTGTATGGGTCTGATCAATGGTTACCTAAAGAAACTTTAGAAGCGCTGAAAAAATATGTTGTTTCGATTAAAGGCCCCTTGACGACTCCTGTCGGCGGGGGAATTCGTTCACTTAATGTTGCAATTCGTCAAGAGCTGGATCTTTATACTTGCTTACGTCCAATTCGTTATTTCACTGGTGTTCCAAGCCCCCTTAAAGAGCCTGAGAAAACGGATATGGTTATTTTTAGGGAAAATTCTGAAGATATATATGCTGGTATTGAATGGCAGGCTGATACTCCCGAAGCCAAGAAAGTGATTGAATTCTTGATGAAAGATATGGGGGTTAAAAAAATCCGTTTTCCTGAGCACTGTGGCATAGGGGTTAAACCGGTTTCTAAAGAAGGAACTACGCGCTTAGTCAGAGCAGCAATCCAATATGCAATTGATAATGACCGGCACACAGTAACCTTGGTTCACAAGGGTAATATTATGAAGTTTACCGAAGGTGCATTTAAAGATTGGGGTTATCAAGTTGCACGTAATTTTTTTGACGCCAAAGAATATGAAGGCGGCCCTTGGATGGAAATTAAGAATCCTAAAACAGGCAAGCGAATCATCATTAATGATGTAATTGCGGATGCATTTCTACAACAAATTCTTTTAAGACCAGAAGATTACAGCGTCATTGCTACACTTAATTTAAATGGCGACTACATTTCTGATGCTTTGGCAGCCCAAGTAGGTGGTATCGGTATTGCTCCAGGTGCAAATTTAAGTGATAAAGTTGCTGTATTTGAAGCAACTCATGGGACTGCACCAAAATATGCGGGCAAGAATAAGGTAAATCCTGGATCGATTATCCTTTCTGCAGAAATGATGTTACGTCATATGGGATGGACTGAAGCGGCTGATTTAATTATCAAAGGTATGCAAGGTGCTATAGCAGCCAAAACAGTAACTTATGATTTTGAGCGTGGCATGATTGGTGCAACTTTGGTGAGCAGCTCTGGTTTTGGAGAAGAAGTAATTAAGCAGATGTAAAGCGTATGGCATAAATATATAGCCTATGGGAAATGAGTGAAATTGGGAGAGATAAATACAGTCTCTCCGAGGTCACATTGCTTCTGTTAGGTTGTAATTTAGGCCATTTATGATTTCTATCGTGAATGAATGCTATCTAATCAATATGTTTTTGATTATTTCAAAGGCTAATTTTTTCATTAAAATTAGCTGATTTTACTGGCCAAAAGTGCGTAGGGAGTCTATAAAAATAATATAGAGGTTGTATGTTATGAGTGGGCAGAATCTAGAGGAAATTATAAGGCCTAAAGTAGCTGAGCCGGAGCAGAGTACTGAAATCAGAGTGCCTAGAAAGTACAAAGTAGTGTTGCTCAATGATGATTATACACCTATGGATTTTGTAGTTGATGTACTGAAGCATTTTTTTCATCTGAGTGAAGAAATTGCTATTCAGGTGATGTTACAGGTTCATATTCAAGGAAAAGGCGTGTGTGGGGTATTTACGCGAGATATAGCAGAAACAAAAGTAGCGCTGGTAAACGAATACGCCAGAATGAATCAGCACCCATTGCTATCCAGCATGGAACCCGAGTAATTTGCTATGGGCTGAAGAGGAGCAACGACAATGTTAAATAAAGAACTTGAATTCACCTTGAATCTAGCCTTCAAGGAAGCAAAGGAAAAACGTCATGAATTTATGACCGTTGAGCATTTGTTGTTGTCATTGCTTGATAACCCTGCAGCTGGAAGTGTATTGCAAGCATGTGATGCAAATATTGAAGCATTACGCCGGGATTTAATTGAGTTCATCGATGAAACTACTCCTAGAATCCCTGAAGATGAATTGGATAGAGAAACTCAACCTACACTTGGTTTTCAACGTGTATTACAACGTGCTGTATTTCATGTGCAATCTGCAGGAAAAACCGAAGTTACTGGAGCAAATGTTTTAGCAGCTATTTTTAGTGAGCAAGAAAGCCAGGCAGTTTATTTCTTACGTAGAGAAAATATTACACGACTTGATGTGATTAATTATATTTCTCATGGCGTTTCTAAGTATCAAAATAATGATATGCATGAGAACATGAATTCTATGGAAGATGATATGGGCTCATCAGAAGGTAATGAGTCACCTCTAGAAAGTTATTGCACAAACCTCAACCGACGTGCGAAACAAGGAAAGATTGACCCTTTAATCGGACGTCATGAAGAAATACAACGTACAATCCAAGTATTGTGCCGACGCAGGAAAAATAATCCATTACTTGTTGGCGAAGCAGGGGTAGGTAAAACCGCAATTGCTGAAGGCTTGGCGCGACGTATTGTGGATGGTGAAATACCGGATGCAATCCGTGATTGTATCGTTTACTCACTTGATCTGGGTGCCTTGCTTGCTGGAACCAAATATCGGGGTGATTTTGAAAAACGATTAAAAGCAGTATTAAAGCAATTAGGACAACAGGAAGGGGCTGTACTGTTTATTGATGAAATTCATACAATTATTGGTGCGGGAGCAGCCTCTGGCGGTGTCATGGATGCATCCAATTTGATAAAACCCCTGCTGGCCAATGGTGAGTTAAAATGCATCGGCTCCACAACATATCAAGAATACCGAGGTATTTTTGAAAAAGATAGAGCTTTAGCAAGACGCTTCCAAAAAATTGATATTCCTGAACCTACGGTCGATGAAACTTTTGAAATATTGAAAGGGCTAAAAGGTCGATTAGAAGAGCATCATGGAGTGAAATTCACGATTCCTGCATTAAAAGCAGCCGCTGAACTTTCTGCAAAATACATTAATGATCGATTTTTACCTGATAAAGCAATTGATGTTGTTGATGAAGCAGGCGCTTATCAGAATTTATTAACTGCAAGCAAGCGTAAAAAAATAATAAGTGTCACTGAAATTGAGAGCGTTGTAGCAAAAATTGCTCGTATACCGATTAAGAAAGTATCAGCGCGTGATAAAGATACCTTGCGTAATTTAGAACGTGATTTGAAGCTTTTAGTCTATGGGCAAGATCAGGCGATCACCGCATTAGCTTCTGCAATTAAATTAGGTCGTTCTGGACTTAGAGATCCCCAAAAACCTGTAGGTTGTTTCTTGTTTGCTGGGCCAACAGGTGTTGGAAAAACAGAAGTAACCAGACAATTGGCTAATGTTTTAGGCATAGAGTTATTACGTTTTGATATGTCTGAATACATGGAAAAACATACTGTTTCTCGTTTAATTGGTGCTCCTCCAGGATATGTTGGTTATGATCAAGGGGGACTGTTGACGGAGGCTGTAACTAAAAATCCTCATGCGGTACTGTTGCTTGATGAAATCGAAAAAGCGCACCCAGATGTATTTAATTTGCTGTTGCAAATTATGGACCACGGTACTTTAACCGATACAAATGGACGTCAAGCAGATTTTAGACACATTATTCTGGTTATGACCTCTAATGCGGGAGCAGGAGAGTTGGTACGAAATTCCATCGGTTTCTCACAACAAGACAATAGTAATGATGGACTTGAAGTAATTAAAAAACAATTTAGCCCTGAGTTTAGAAACAGACTTGATGCAATCATTAATTTTGCTCCATTGGATGCAGTGACGATTGGTTTAGTCGTTGATAAATTCATTATGGAGCTGGATGAGCAATTAAGTCATAAAGGAGTTACCTTTAACGTCGATAAAATGGCTCGTGAATGGCTTATTGAACATGGTTATGACAAAGTGATGGGGGCTCGTCCTATGGCCAGATTGATTCAAGAGAATGTAAAAAAACCTCTGGCTGATGAGCTTTTATTTGGTAAGTTGATGCATGGTGGTCATGTGACCTTAAAAGTTAAAGATGGCAAGTTACACTTTGATAGTCACGATCATCGAGAGGGTGTTTTTTAAATGACGTTGAGTGTAATAATAATAACCAAAAATGAAGAAAGGAATATTAGAAAATGTCTCGAATCTGTTCGATTTGCTGATGAAATAATAGTATTGGACTCCGGAAGTACCGATAAAACGGTTGCTATTGCCAAAGAATATACAGAGCATGTTTTTTCTACAGATTGGCCAGGTTATGGTGCTCAAAAACAAAGGGCATTATCAAAAGCTCAAGGAGACTGGGTGCTCAATCTTGATGCTGATGAGTCTGTGAGTGAGGAATTGCAGCGAGAGATCCTTGAGGCCATGGCATCTGATTCAGCAGATGCCTTTAGAATCGCAATCCAAATGTACTTCTATAATCAACCCTTAAAATACTCTTCTAGTCCTAAGCGTCATGCTCGTCTTTTTAAGCGTGCAAATGCCTATTTCAGTAGTGACATTGTGCATGAAAAGATAGTTCTTCCAGAGGAGGCACGTATTGGTAAAATCAAAAGTACTATTATGCACCACTCATTTAAAGACGTGAGTCATGTGTTATATAAAATGAACAAATATTCATCCTATAGCGCCAAAACATATATCCTAAATAAAAAAAAAACCAGCTTTATTAAAACATTGGCGAGCACTTCCTGGATGTTTTTTAGATGTTATATCTTGCAACGTGGGTTTCTCGATGGCAGAATAGGTTTTTTATTTGCAGTGTTTAATGCACAAGGAACTTTTTATCGTGGCATTAAGCAATTGTATCAAGACAGCAATCTGGAACAATTGCCTTCTTTGGCAAAAGGCACAGAGGAATTAATTTGAACCTGAGCTTCTTAGAAGAAAGAATCGAAAAATTTCATCTACTGATACCAACCCTTCTCATGTTATTGGTATTTTTTATTCCTATAAGTCCAAGCATTAAGTCAATATTAACTGTAGTTAGCTTGTTGGCCATAGGAATTACCCCTTCTTACAGACAATATTTGTTTTATGCCTTTAATACATTATGGGCTCGAGCTGCGGTCGTTTTATTTCTGTATGTTGTTATCGCCTGTTTATGGTCGAAAGCCCCATTCAAATTGGAATACAATATTGTCAATAAATATTCTAAGCTAATTTTTCTACCGATTTTTGCTGTAGGTTTTATTAAACCGCAAACAAGAACATGGGCTTTAAATAGTTATATATTATCCATGCTGTTCACTTGTATTCTTTCTATATTGAAAATTAACAATCTATTTATAAATGATTTTTTTACTTCTCTGGATCCTGGAGAAGTATTTTATAATCATATTGTTACTGGAATCATGATTGCTTTGGCAGTTTATTTTGCGGGGATTTTGCTGCTCCAAGCAAATACCGGCAAATGGTTGCGATCTTTATATTTATCCATGATTGTATTAGGAAGCTATCAAATATTTTTTATTAATTCAGGAAGAGCAGGCTACATCATTTATGGTGTATTAATGTGCTTGTTGATTGTGCAAAAATTCCCTCTTAGAAAAGCTTTAATAGGGCTTGTACTGTTTATGAGTGTGAGTGGTTTGGCATTTATGCTTAGCCCAGTAATGCAAGATGGCGCTTACTCCCTGGTGAATGATCTTAGGCTCTTAAAGTACAATCAAACAGATACTTCTTTAGGTTATAGATATCAGTTTCATCGATATGCAAAAACTTTATTTAAAAAACATCCAATTGTAGGAGTAGGGACAGGAGGGTTTCAATATCACTTTATTAAAGATCAACCTGTTCCTTCCTGGGGACATAAGCTTAATGAACCTCATGGCCAATATTGGCTGACCCTTGCGGAACTGGGTTTGATAGGAATTGCTCTTTTTCTTTTTTTCATTGGTACATTGTTTATTACTGCATTAAAGCTTAAAGAAATGAAACCGTTTCTATTGGGCATGCTGGTTTCTTTTTGTTTGTTATGTTTCTCGGATACTATATTCTGTTACTCAGCAATAGGGTATTTGTTGATTCTTTTCAGCGCATTATGTTTTGGTGAAGCAATTGAAAAAGAGGGAATAGCTTACAAAAAAATAATTAAAGAAAAATTGGAACTTAATATAAATTTTTCATTTGTATTCTGGGTAAGGGCCCGCAAATCCTAATTTGGGGAGTTTATGAATAGGAAAATCCGTGTTATAGCCTGGTTGTCATAATCTATAGCTCTGGTTTTCTTAATCCAACAATTGTACCGGCCAAAAATGGTAAAAATGATGCACCGGTCCATTTCCTAGACCAATACGTTCTTCCTTTGCAGCTTTTATGGCATTGAACAAATAATTTTTTGCAATGCTACATGCTTTAATTAAATCAATTTTTTGGGCAAGGCAAGCCGTTATCGCTGCAGAAAGAGTGCATCCAGTTCCATGGGTATTTTGTGAATTAATTCTTGGGCTTGCAAACCAATGAGTGTCCCCATTTACTCCTATTAATAAATCATTCGACTCTAATGATTGCAGATGGCCGCCTTTGAGTAAAACGTATTTTGGTCCAAAATCAAGCAATTTTTGACCAATGTACTTCATTTCTTTTTCAGATGAAACATTTATTCCAGTAAAAGTAGATGCTTCTGGAAGATTAGGGGTAATTAAAGTAGCAAGCGGCATAAGTTCTGTTATCAAAGAGTCTACAGCTTCGGGCAATAATAAAGGATCGCCACTTTTAGCAACAGTTACAGGATCAATGACAATAGGAATATCTGCTGCTTTTCGTTTAAGAAATGATGAGACTAAGCCAATGATCTCGCTATTGAAGAGCATACCTATTTTTATACCGTCAGGTTTAATGTCATCGAAAATGGCATTTAGTTGATCTTCTATAGCTTGCAATGGAATGCTGTAACAGCTTTTTACACCACAAGTATTTTGTACAGGCAATGCCGTAAGTACGGTCATTCCATAGCACCCCAATGCAGAGAATGTCTTGAGGTCAGCTTGAATTCCAGCCCCGCCAGAGCCATCAAATCCTGCTATAGATAAGGCTTTGTAGTGCATTAATGATTCCTCTATCGCAAGATAAGTGCTAATGGGGCAGGTGCTTTTATTTGCTTATGAGCCCATTGGTTACCAAAACAAGAAGTTTCCTATTGCCACCTTGAAAAATAATTGGAGCTTACCACGCTGCAATTTTCTCTTCTGGTCGCAAAGAACATTCTTCTGAAACGGAACCGTCATTACATACAACGAACCCAGTTATGGAGTAAGTAGAAACAACCCCACCTTTCCATAAGCAGCAACCTCGAAACAGATTTAAATCCATCACTGCATGGGGTGTACAATAACATGTAGAGTAAAAACCATTTTTACACACAAGACGGCCTGCTGATGAGTCGCAGTAACTGATGCCGCCCATCTGGCTGCAGCATCCAGAAGGAAGAAATTGGGTTGTTGCGGCGTATAAAGGTGAAATAAGAAGACTTAATATACTAATACAAAAAAGAGTTTTAAGTGACTGCATCTTGATTTCTCGAATTATTTTTTTGTTTTTAGGATAGCATAGGGTCTGTTTCCATTTCCACTATCTTGGCCAAACTGCTCTGATTTTCTGCGCTACTCTGTTTAATACCGCATGCAAGCACTTCTGCACTAGAAAATCAGGCACTGACTTAAGAGCAAGCATAGATCCTAATATTTTAAAAATTAGTAGATGGAATTTGAATTATCTGGAGGTAATTAGGATACATTGCAAATAGATAGCTTGTAGCCAAACCGGCTAAAAGACCAAATAAATGCGCCTCCCAGGATACTCCTTTTTCTTTGGGGAAAATACCAAAGAAGATACCAGCAAAATAATAAATACAAATGATGCCTAAGATGATGGTAGTTAATGTCCCGCTTTGATAAATATTACTCACTAAAAAACCCCAGTAGCCAGTAATTAAACCACTGGCACCTATGTGTAAACCAGGTTTGGCAAAACACCAGATAGCAATGCCGCTTAAAACTGTAATCATTATTGTAACGACAAGAAAGTAACTCAGTCCATTAATCAAAATGAAATTGCTTAAAACTACTAAAGGGATCGAGTTAAAAAATATATGGTTGAAATTCGCATGTAAAAGTGGGGCAAATAAAATGCCAGGCAAGCCATAGACACGCCGTGGAATAATACCCAACAATAATATTTTTCTAAAAAACAGACTTGCAAAAAAGAAAAGCCAAATAATCAATAAAATAATTTCTAAAATGGGAATGTTATTTTTTGTCTGGCTTATAATCCAATTAAGGCTATTATTTAATTCTTCAAGCATTTTTTACTCGTGTATTTGAGTGATTTCACAAGTTAAATCGCCTTGTGCCAATCGTACATCGATTGTATCGCCAATCCTTACTTGTTTACTGGAAAACAACACCTTATATTTTTTCGTTGCAATAGCATATCCTCTATCCAGTGTAGCTAAGGGACTGACTGCGTGCAAGGTGGATAATTGTGTTCTCAATTGATATTTGAGTTGATTGATCTTATTTTGCATGTGATGGATTAATTGCGTTGAAATTTTTTGTAAAAGTATTAGTGTTTGCTTGATTTGTGTTTTTGGGTTTTTAGAATTCAAATGGTTGATGCACAGATGAAGTTGATGTTTTTTTTGCTTTATGATGTAGCTCATGCAAGCAATCAATTGTCGCTCCAGGTAATCGGTAGTTTGCCAGTAACTGGCAATGGTCTTTTGCGGTGAGGATATTTTCTCGATTAAGTGCTGTAATTTTATTTGGTATTTTTGCAAAAAACGGTACATTGCTTGATGCATACGCGAGATGGAGTGATTTAATAATTTCAACAATTCATTACAATCAGGGGTCACTGCAGCAGCCGCTGCTGTAGGAGTTTCTGCTCTGTAATCCGCTACAAAATCGGCAATTGTAAAGTCTGTTTCGTGTCCTACACCTGATACAATAGGTATTGAGCTGTTTGCAATGTCACGTGCTAATTGTTCATCATTAAATGCCCATAAATCTTCAATACTTCCTCCTCCACGCGCAAGCAGGAGCACATCACAGCGTTTCTCTGAATTCGCACGTCTTAATGCCTTAATCAGTTGTGGTGCTGCTGACGCACCTTGAACCTCACTTGGATAGATGAAGACATTAGCCAAGGGAAATCGTCGTGCAAGAGTGGATAATATATCGCGAATTGCCGCACCAGTGGTTGAGGTAATTACTCCAATGGCACGAGGCATGACGGGAATTGGTCTTTTTTTTATTGAATCAAATAAACCTTCAGCAGCCAGTTTATTTTTTAACTCTTCAAAACGCTGATAAAGCGCCCCTAAGCCTGCTTCGGTCATTTGTTCTACGATTAATTGATAATCGCCACGGGCTTCATACAGACTTAATCTTCCGCTGGCGACTATATGTTGTCCGTCGCATAGCTTATATGCAAGCGCACTGGTATGGCGATTTTTAAAGTAAACACAGCGAATTTGGGCATGAGTATCTTTCAAGGTAAAATATAAATGCCCAGATATCGGTTTACTCAAATTAGAGAGTTCTCCTTCGACATGAACCATACCCAGCTCATTTTCAAGATAGCTTTTAACCTGTCGATTAAGCTGGCTGACAGTAAGGATTGTGTTCATTTTTTCTGTAATCAATTGTGATTGTCCTCCTGCAATGACAGATTTTAAATTTTAAGCATAAAGTTTTGTATTTCACATGAAGAGTATCAAAATTAATAACTTACTTATAGAGATAAAGAATTTCATTTCATCTAAGAGCCTATCTTGGCAAACCTTCTCAGAATAAGCTATGATCCCCGCTTTAAAAATAATAAATAAAAATAAAATGAACTCATTCCAAAATAAAAAATTAGGTGTTTTCAGCTCATTTTTGTTTTTACTCATAACCATGAGTGTGACTGGTTGTGTCGACCTGTCAGGTGGTAGGGCTTCAGAGAAAAGGCCAATACCTAAAACAGCTCAGTCTGTGATTCATCAATCTGCAACCCAGAAAGCAACGAAAAAAGCAACGAAGACAGTGAAAAAAAGCAAGTCACAGCTCTATCATGGCGAAGTGCATACTATGCTGGGCGGGTTGGGGGTTTTTAGCACGGGGATGAGAACACTTAGCAATACCGTTGAAGAAGAGTGTAATGTAGCAGCACCCAGTGACATGTGGTACAACGCGGGTAATGTGACTCGTGAAATTGTTACTTATTATCAGAAACATAAACAGCATAGACCTATTATTCTGGTGGGACATTCTTTAGGTGCAAATGAACAAATTAAGGTTGCACGTAATTTAAATAAAGCCGGTATTCCTGTGGACTTATTGGTTACTGTTGATGCTGTATCTCAAACTATTGTGCCTCCTAATGTAAAACATGCGATGAACTTTTACAAATCTGGGTATGTGCCCATGTTTAGTGGTTTGAAGCTCAAAGCTGTAAATCCGGAACAAACTCGTATTGACAACATTAATGTTGCTGCGATAAAAGGCGTTACAGTAAATCATTTCACTATTGATAAAGAGCCTGTTGTACAAGCAATGATAATGGAAGAAGTAAAAAAGGTGTTGAGTAATGCAAATAAAGCAAAAGGGTAAAGAAAATTTTCCTCGTGTCTGCGTTATCGGAGCAGGTCCAAGCGGACTTGCTGCAATTAAAAACTTACAAGAGCAAGGTGTAACAGATATCACTGTATTTGAAAAAAATAATCAGATCGGTGGGAATTGGGTATATGATGAAGAAAATAATCATTCCAGTGTTTATGAAACGACCCATATTATCAGTTCAAAACGTTGGTCGGAGTTTGAAGATTTTCCTATGCCGGCGCACTATCCTGATTATCCATCGCATACTTTGGTTTTAGATTATTTTAGAAGCTATGCGAGTCATTTTGATTTAACTAAATACATCCGTTTTAACACCAATGTGTTACAAGTAAAGCATACTGAGCAGCATCAATGGAAAGTCATTTTTGAAAATAATCTGGGTACCCATGAAGAATATTTTGATTATTTATTAGTCGCTAATGGCCATCATTGGGATCCTTTTATGCCTGAATATCCAGGTGAGTTCTCTGGCAAGTTGCTTCACTCACATCAATATAAAAAAGCTTCTGTTTTTAAGGATCAACGTGTTTTGGTAGTTGGAGGTGGCAACTCTGCTTGTGACATTGCTGTAGAAGTGGCGCGTATTTCTTCGAAAACGTGCATCAGTATGCGCAGAGGTTATCATATTTTTCCTAAATTTGTATTTGGTAAGCCGACAGATGATGCGGTAGCAAAAATTAGGTGGATGCCTTCTTGGTTAAGACAGAAGGTTCTGAGCTTTTTTGCTCGAATCCTACAGGGTAGATACGCCAAATATAAATTAATGAAACCAGATTGTGGCCCTTTAGAAATCCACCCAACGATTAATACAGAGCTGCTTTATTTTATTCGTCATGGTGAAATTTTCCCCCGCCCGGGAATTACTCATTTCGAAGGAAATCGTGTCCATTTTACTCACGGTAAGTCGGAAGAGTTTGATACAGTGATTTTTGCTACGGGCTACAAAATAAGTTTCCCGTTTATTGACAAGCAAATTGCTGACTTCAGTAATTCAACAAAGATACCTCTTTATCGAAAAATGATGCATCCAGACTATGATAACCTATATTTTATTGGTTTGTGCCAGCCTCAAGGATGTATCTGGCCGCTTGCTGATTATCAGTCAAAAATAGCAGCGCGCATCATTATGGGAACTTTAAAACGGCCTGATAAATTGCATGAAAAAGCATATGAGGAGATGAATAAGCCTCATTACCGATTTAAATCACATACACGACATGCTGTAGAGGTTGATTATCATAAATTCCGTCGAGAATTATTGGATATGCTGGAAGCTTAGAGAACCCATTAGGTTTTGAACGAAAATCGCTCCGAAAAATAACCACAGAACTAGCTATGCTCCGTATGGTGTAGCCTGGGTGCAAGCGCGGCGGAACCCGGGTTTCGCTGCTGCACCTAGGCTACAATGTATCCAAATAATGTGATAGATCTCCTCGTGACCTGTTATGGAACGATTAGATCAGACTTTACTTTACCTCACCAGGCTGGCTATTAATTCCTGGATTCCTGTCGTTTTATGAGTGCACCCATTAATTTTTCAATATTAGTTACATGTGGGTTTTCTTGTAAAATCATTGCCTTGGTACGTTCCTCACAATATCCTTTTACTTCTTTATCTGGAAAAATATAGAATTTCTTTTGTTCCACTTCATGAACAATATGTTCTGCAATATCCATGGCAGGGCGTGAGTGCGATAAAAGGGATTGTAACACTTCATGAAAGGACGAGTTTACATCGGGAGCATGAGATAAAAGTGATGTATCAGTAAAAGAGGGGAATACCACTGAGACATCTACTGGTTTTTTCAGGCGTACCAGATCAAAAAACAATGATTCAGACAAAGCAAGTACCCCATGTTTTGACATGGCATAAGAAGCAGTTTGGGAACCGGTACATAATGAATATAAGCTTGCTATATTAATAATATGTGAATGAAAAGTTTGTTGAAACAAGAAAGGAATAAAGGCTTGAATGATATGAATCATTCCATGTAAATTAACTTCCATGACTTTTTGGATGTGTTCAGAACTCAAGTCCCATAGCGGAGCTAATTGACCAATAATGCCTGCATTGTTATAGATCCAATCAATACGTCCTAATTTGCTTTCAACGCGTTGTGCCAATTGTGCTACGTCATTAGGTTGTGTTATGTCACAAGAGACTTCCAGAAGCTTTTCTGGGAAGAGGGGCCATAATCGTTCGGCTTCCTGCTTGAGTTTCATTTCATCTTTATCTACCATAACTACAATGTTGCCACGCTGTAAATGGACTTGGCTTAAAGCTAAGCCAATTCCATTTGCAGCGCCGGTGATTACAGCCACTCTCATTTTCTTTCCTTTTGCTATAATTTTATAAATCTTACCAACATAAGGGTGTTATTTTGAAAAACGGCGGCGAAATACCAGAGCCTTATGAGTATCCTGATGAGCCTGACGAATATCCAAGAGAACCAGAGCCTTACGAGCCTGATGATCCTGGATCTCCTGAGCCTGAGCCATCACAACCCTCTGAGCCAAATTGGGAGTAGTTACGTAGCCTGGGTGAAGCGCAGCGTAACCCGGGGTCGAAAGGTTCATTCATATCCAGAAACCCGGGTTACGGCTTACGCCTCCACCCAGGCTACAAAACACGATTACATTTGTGCTACTCTCCAGTTATAAGCTGATCTAGAGCTTTTCCTATATCTTTGGCTCTCATTAGACTTTCTCCTATGAGAAAAGTATTAATTCCATGAGATTGCATCAAATTTATATCTGAATGCGTATTAATACCACTTTCAGTAATGGTTATTTTATCTTGGGGGGTATATTGTTTTAACTGGATACTGAGTTGGATGTCCGTTTTAAAAGTATGAAGGCTACGATTATTAATGCCGATTAAAGGCGTGGGTAACCGTAAAGCGCGCTCTAGCTCTTCTTTACTATGGCTTTCCACAAGTACTGCCATAGCCAACTCATGTGCTAATTGACAGAAATCTGCTAATTGCGCATCATCAAGTAAGGCGACTATAAGTAAGATGCAGTCTGCGCCTAGTGCTAGGCTTTCATAAATTTGATAAGAATCAAGAATAAAATCTTTTCGTAGTACAGGTAATTTACAATGTAATTTTGCTTGGGCTAAATAATCAGGATGACCCTGAAAAAAATTTACATCAGTAAGCACTGAAAGGCAGCGTGCACCATGTTTTCCATAAATTGAAGCGATCTCGCTCACATTGAAATCCTCTCGAATCAATCCTTTACTTGGAGAGGCTCGTTTAATTTCTGCAATAATTGCTGGAGTTTCCTTAGTTTGCAGAGCGGCAATGAAATCACGCCGATCCATGATGGGTTGTTGTACCAACACATTTAAAGGTTTATTTTTCTTTGCGAGAGCAACCTCTTCCTGCTTACGTTGGGCAATACGTTGTAACATACTATTCATGATGTGATTCTTTATTTAAAGTTTGGGTTAGTTGGCTAAGTTGAGTAAAACAATATGTGGCTTTACCGTTATCTATAACGAGCTTGGCCTGCTCTAATGCGTGTATAAAAGAAATACCTCCATGAGCACAGTAAATTGCTGCAGCAGAATTCAATAAAACCATGTCACGTGCTGCACCTTGTTTTCCAGAAAAAACTGTTTGAATCAATTCTAAGCTTTGAGCTGGTGAATCAACAATCACTTCATTTAAAGAGTGATGTTTGATGTTATAGTCTTCTGGATTAATTACCCAGTGATTAAAAGTTCCTTCTCGATACTCAATGACATCTGTAGGTGCTGCAATACTGACCTCATCTAAGCCATCTTGGGAACTTACTACCAAGGCTCTTTCACTTCCTAAATGAGCAAGAACTGTAGCTAGTGGTTTTTGCCAAGCTGTTGAAAATACACCAACAACTTGTTTTTTTACGCGGGCAGGATTAATTAAGGGGCCAAGTAGATTGAACAAGGTTCGAATGCCGAGTTGTTGTCGCGCTGTTCGTGCGTATTGCATTGCTGGATGGTAGTGGGGAGCAAATAAAAATGCCAAGCCATATTGTTGTATACACGTTTTTATTTGCTGCTCAGATAGATTTAATATAAAGCCTGCTTGTTCTAATAAGTCGGCGCTACCACTACGGCTAGAGACAGAACGATTGCCATGTTTTGCTACTGGGTATCCTGCTGCGGCAACTACAAAACTACACGCTGTTGATACATTAAATGTATTTTTACCGTCTCCGCCTGTTCCAACGATATCAATTAGATTAGTACCTAATTCTATGGGATGGGCCAATTGCTGCATCACTTCCGCGGCGGCAATTAATTCATCGGTTGTTTCACCTTTCATACGCATGAGCGCTAAAAAAGTAGCGATTTGTACGTCATTATATTGACCTGACATACAGGCATGAATCACTGCTTGCATTTGTTCTGGATTTAAATTTTTTTTCGCGATGAGATGCTCAAACAGAAGATTGGGTTTCATATTTTAAGAAATTCTCTAATAATTGCAGTCCATATTGGCTTAATATTGCTTCTGGATGGAATTGTAGACCAAAAACAGGGTAATGACGATGCGAAATTGCCATAATTGTATCATACACCCATGCATCGATAGAAAAACATTCTGTAAGACTATTTTTATCTACTGCCAAGGAATGATAACGAGTTGCTTTGAAATAGTTCGGAATATTTTTAAAAATTCCTTGTTGATTATGTTCTATGGTCGACGTTTTTCCATGCATGATTTCCGGAGCCGGAATTATTCGACCGCCAAAGACTTGGGCAATACTTTGGTGTCCAAGACAAATACCTAATATAGGAATGGTACGATAAAAGGTACGGATAGCCTCCATAGAAATACCTGCATCATCAGGAGCTTTCGGTCCTGGTGAGATGACCAAGTATTTGGGAGCAAGTTTTTTTATTTGGTCCACAGTGATTTGATCATGGGTATAAACACATACTTCCTGATTGAGGCATTGGAAATATTGAACCAGGTTGTAGGTAAATGAGTCGTAATTATCAATAATGAGTAGCATGTTAAATCAAAATATTAAGTACCAATTGCACCCAGGCAACACTATTACAAAGTGAATTCTTCGCCTAAATAAACAGCCCTTACTTGTTGGTTGGCCAGTATAATATTAGGGGTTCCTTCGCACAATATTTTTCCTTGGCTAACAATATAGGCCCGTTCGCAGATATCCAGGGTTTCTCTTACATTATGATCAGTAATTAAAACACCAATGCCTTTATTACATAAATGTTGGATGATTTTTTTGATATCAATGACCGAAATTGGATCAACCCCAGCAAAAGGCTCATCAAGCAGGATAAAAGATGGCTCTATTGCAAGAGCTCTTGCAATCTCAACACGTCGTCTTTCTCCCCCGGATAAGGACATACCCAGACTTTTATGAAGATGTGAAATATGAAATTCTTGCAGCAACAGATCCAGTTTTTCTTCTCGGGCTTGTTCGTTTAAATCAGCCCTAAGTTCTAAAATGGCCATGATATTTTCTGCCACAGTGAGTTTACGAAAAACAGAGGCTTCCTGAGGAAGATAGCTAATTCCCAAGCGTGCTCTTTGATGCATAGCATGTGTTGTTATATCTTGGTTGGACAAGAAAATTTGACCTTCATCGCATGATTGCAAACCCACTATCATATAAAAACAGGTTGTTTTTCCTGCTCCATTAGGCCCTAACAAGCCAACACACTCACCTTTTTTAATATGGATGCTGATGCCATTAACCACAGTTCGTGATTTAAACGATTTTTTTAGATTTCGCGCTTCCAGGATGCTCATGATGGTTTCTTTTCTGGATGATAAATAATAATTATTCTTTTATTGCCATTACCTTGAGACAGAACGTGTTGTTTTTCAGTATCATAGCTTATTTTTGCAGCAGAAAAAGAGTTTTTTCCTTGTTCTACTCGAGCATTTCCAATTAATTCAATTAAATGACGCAGTGGATAATAACGAATGGTGTCTGCATAGGCATGCACTGGAGGTTTATTGGGATCGGTTATTGTCCAATAATGCGCTTGTTTCTCAGAAGTTCCGGTAGCTATAGCAACCTCAAGCTGATTTTTTTTATTTCCCAGAGTTATTGCTTTAGCGGCTTGCAGATTTGTTGTACCTTGTACCAATTCAACATTGCCAGTATAAATCCCTTTATGCTCCTGTTGACTGAGATCAGCTGAGTCTGCCATCACATGCATTACTTTTTCTTTATCTTCTGTAAGCGCGTAGGAACAAGAAGTGAACATTAAAAGAAAGAACAGACTGTAGTTAACCATTCGCTGGAACATAACTTCCTCGTGCTTGGTGTAATAATTCAACTCTTTTCTCATCGAGATAAGCATTCATTCCGGTTGATTGAATAATATTACCTGGTTGTTCGTACGTTACAAGCACATCGGAACTTGCTTTCTTTTCCTTAGGGTAGTAGGTTACTTCTTCTGTTTTTAATGTACTTTCTTCTGAGTTATTTCCTTTTTTCTGGCGTACAATAACATTGCCTGTAAAGGTGATTTGTTTTCCGCCTTCAAATGATTTGGCTTTTATTGAGCGAATATCCCAGGGAGGTTGCTCTTCCTGACTTACAACAATATGCGGATTTTGAAATAAATAGACATTATCTTTTTGAATATGCTGCATGAAGGGGGAGGTAAGCTTATTGGCGAGCATTCCTTGTTGATTAAACTGACGAACTATAACGTTAGAAATAGTAGTATCCACTGAATTCGCCAAGGTTTCACTATCCAGGCGAATTAATGTTCTTGAGTGGCTATAATACCATCCTGAACATGCCAGGAGAATCAAAGTAAAAAAAAGCCACATGAATTGTTTTGTTGCATTCATTATTTTAGATAACCTGCGATAGCTAAATCCATCTTGTTTTGTGCATTAAGAATAAGGTCGCATAACTCACGTACCGCACCACGACCGCCTGGTAGAGACGTTTGCCACACAGCAATTTCTTTAATTTGGTATACTGCATTGGCAACTGCAACGCTAAGGCCGACTTGCTGCATAATTGGAGCATCAGGAATATCATCACCAATATAAGCAAAATGTTCATCCTGAAGATTTAATTTATTTTTCAGCTGATTATATGTCTCCTGTTTATCCAGTTGATCTTTATAATAATGAATAATACCTAATTGTTGCATCCTGTGATCCACTACAGCATTGCGCGAACCAGTAATAACGGCCACCTCAATTCCAGCAGCCATGAGTAATTTTAAGCCTACCCCATCGTGAATATGGAATGTTTTCAATTCATTAAAATGATTATCAATATACAAGAGGCCATCAGTAAGAACCCCATCCAAATCACAGATAAGGCATTTAATACTTTTGGCTCGTTCAATTAATTTATTCATTTAAAAAACACCTGCTTTTAATAAGTCATGAAGATGAAGAACAGCTTCCGGACGTTTTTCTTCATCGATGACAATTAATGAAGTGATGCTGTGTTTTTGCATAATGGCTAAAGCTTCGGCAGCAAGCATTCCCTTAGGGATTGTGCGGGCATTGCGCGTCATGACTTCTTTTATTGGAGTCGTATTAATATCATACTGACGTGTCAGAGTCCGTCGAACATCTCCATCTGTATAGATTCCAACAAGATACCCCTTGTGATCGATAACGCAGGTCATGCCCAATTTTTTATCCGTTACTTCAATGAGTGCTTCACTTACTGTTGCATTTTCATGTACAAGTGGAAGTTGTGTTCCTTGATGGCAGAGATCGTCTATGCGCAGTAAAAGTCGTTTACCCAGAGATCCTCCAGGATGCGACAAGGCGAAGTCTTCCTCACTAAAGCCTCTGGCCTGCAAAAGTGCAATTGCCAGTGCATCGCCCATAACCAAGGCAACAGTAGTACTGGTTGTTGGCGCAAGACCAAGTGGACATGCTTCCTGTTTAATACTGACATCTAAATTAACATCTGCTGCTTTCGCTAAAGTCGATTCAGAGTTTCCAGTTAAGGTAATCAGAGGGACTTCCAATCGTTTTAATAAAGGAAGTAACGTGACTAATTCTAATGTGTTGCCCGAGTGAGAAATAGCAATTACGGTATCTTGTCGGGTAATCATTCCTAGATCTCCATGGCTTGCTTCACCTGGATGCATAAAAAATGAGGGACTGCCTGTACTTGATAAGGTAGCAGCAATTTTGTTCGCTATATGACCCGATTTTCCCATGCCAGTTACGACGATCCGTCCTTTACAGGCAAGCAACAATTCACAGGCTTTTTCAAATCGGCTATCGATTCGCTGGGTTAATTCAAAGACAGCTTGTGCTTCAGTTTCAATGACAGCAAGTCCAAGTGTACAGAAATTCATAGTCTATTGGATGTTTTTTGTTTATTTTTCATTCTAACAAAAAAACATTTGAATAAATAGGATTAAACACCTCATTTTTTTTTTCGATCCGGGGTATACTTCTACTTTTGGCTATAACCGGAAAAGAGAATATGCCTGAAAATTGGGTTGAAATAAAAAATTTAGTCTTCACTCGTGAAAGCCGTCGCATTTTCAACGGCATTGATATGGTGGTTAAGCGAGGTAAGATTACCGCAATTATGGGGCCTAGTGGTTCTGGAAAGACCACTTTATTGCAGTTAATTGGTGCTCAGCTAAGGCCTGACAGTGGTTTTATCCACGTCAATGGTCAAAACATGCATCTATTATCTCGTAGAGCTTTGTATGAGGCCAGACGCAACATGGGTTTGCTTTTTCAAAGTTCTGCTTTATTCACTCATCTTTCCGTGTTTGATAATGTGGCATTCCCTTTGCGAGAACATACTCAATTAAATGAATCGATGTTGCGTGACATCGTATTGATGAAACTTGAAGCGGTTGGATTGCGGGGGGCTGCTGCTCTTATGCCTGCCCAATTGTCAGGCGGAATGGCCAGGCGAGTTGCTTTAGCTCGTACTATAGCACTGGATCCAGAGCTTATGATGTATGATGAACCATTTACAGGACAGGATCCGATTTCTCTAGGTGTTTTAGTTCGTTTAATCAAAAGGTTAAATGAATTATTGCATACCACAACAATCATTGTCTCACATGATGTCGAAGAAACCTGTTCTATAGCAGATTATATTTACCTTATTTCTGGTGGACACATCATAGGGCAAGGAACTCCCGAGGAGCTTATTCAAACATCTGAACCTCAGATCAAACAGTTTATGCATGGAGAAGCAGATGGAGTTGTTCCTTTTCATTATCCAGCCAGATCGTATATAGAGGAGCTATTAGATGCTTGAGTTCATCATGCGTATTGGTAACCGTAGTTCGCGGGTTTTGCAAAACCTGGGAAATTCCGGGTTATTTCTGTTCTTCATGTTGTTTAGACGACCAGGCATTGCAAAGCTTTGGCCTTTGCTGCGTTATCAAATCCATTTTGTTGGTGTTTTGTCGTGTTTGATTATCGTTGTTTCTGCTTTATTTATTGGTATGGTTGTGGGTTTGCAGGGTTATAATACTTTGCAAAAATTTGGTGCATCAAGTCAATTAGGTCAATTATTGGCCTTGAGTATCTCAAGAGAACTTGGACCGGTAATTAGTGCCTTATTGTTTGCTGGGCGTGCGGGCTCAGCTTTAACTGCTGAAATTGGTTTGATGAAAGCAACAGAACAGTTATCCAGTATGGATATGATGGGAGTTGACCCTTTAGGCAGGGTTATTTATCCTCGTTTTATAGCGGGTTTTATTACCTTACCTCTTTTGGCGTTAATTTTTTCTGCTGTAGCTATTTTTGGAGGTTATTTTATCGGTGTTCACTGGTTAGGTGTGGATGCTGGAAGTTTTTGGTCCAATATGCAAGCAGCAGTGGATTTCCGTATTGATGTACTCAGTGGTATCATTAAAAGTTTAGTTTTTGCTTTTGTTGTAACCTGGATTTCTGTATTCCAGGGGTTTGAATGTGTGCCTACTGCAGAAGGTATTAGTCAGGCGACGACTAAAACAGTAGTTTATTCATCGCTTGCTGTATTAGGACTGGATTTTTTGTTGACCGCAATGATGATTGGAGATTGGTAAATGAGTAAGCAACGTTATGTAGATTTCAGTGTTGGCCTATTTATGTTGCTTGGTATATTGGCTTTGTTGGTCATGACGATGAAAGTGAGTAGTTTTTCTGGCCTTATGTCTCATGACAGTTATGAGGTAACTGCTGATTTTACCGATATTGGTGGATTGAAAGTGCGGGCACCTGTTACCGTGGCGGGGGTTAAAATTGGGGAAGTAACTCATATTGATTTGCAGCCAGGAGAACTTAATGCAAAGGTAACTATGCGCTTGCGTAGTGATAAGAAAATACCTTATGAAGATGCTTCAGCGCGAATTTTGACAGAAGGGTTACTTGGTTCCAATTATATTAGTATTGTCCCGGGTTTTGAGGATGATGACGACAAAGACCATCCTTATTTGCGAAATGGAGATGTGATTGGAAAGACTCAAGAAGCAATTATTCTTGAAAATTTAATTGGTCAACTACTATTTAACATTAAAAAATAAGGTCAGAACATGAGAATAATAAAAACAATTTTATTCGTTGCCAGTGTGATTTTATCTCCCATGATAAATGCCTCGCAAAACTCTCCTATACCTATGTTAGAGCAAACAGCCAATAATATCATTGCGACCCTAAAAGAAAATAAAGCCAATTTAAAAAGCAATCCCAATATTGTTTATCAGGCTGTAGAAACCAATTTACTTCCTATTGTTGATGTAGCAGGTATGTCACGTTCTGTTTTGGGAAGGCAAGCATGGAGTAAAGCAACAAATTCACAAAGAGCGCAATTTTCCAAAGCGTTTACACGTTTGGTGATCCGTACTTATTCTAGCCCTTTGGCACAATATACCAATGAAAGCATACAATTCCTGCCTTTAAGAGGCTCTCTGAATTCCCGATTTTTGCGAGTTAACAGCATTATTGTTCGGGCCGAAGGTCAAAATATTCCATTATCTTATAGCCTTGTTGCCCAAAATGGTCAGTGGAAGATTTATGATATCAGCGTTGAAGGAGTAAGTTTGTTGCAAAGTTTCAGGTCGCAATTCGCTGCAGCCTTACAAAACTCCAGTATTGATGAGGTCATCAAGTTAATGGAAAAAAAGCAACTTAAAAGGGCTTCCTAATGGTGAATCACGTTTGTTTTAAACCGGGTATTGATCTTACATTTAAGTCAGTTGTTGCAGTGCGAGCAAAGCTCTATGAGGCTTTGATGGAGGATAAAAGTGACCGATTCAGTCTGGATTTAAGTGACGTGAAACATTGTGATAGTGCAGGTTTAGCATTACTTATCGAGGCTAGAAAGTTATGTAAAAAAAATAATAAATTTTTTGAAATCATTGGAATACCTGATGAAACGCAATCTTTAGCTGAATTTTGTGGCGTGAAACGAATTTTGGAGGCCGTATAATTTTTTTATAATTTTTCTAAGAGGAATTTCCAATTTTTGGAGAGTGGTTACTTTTTTTAGGATTATAAATTGTAGCCTGGGTGAAGGTGCGAGCCATAACCCGGGTTTTCTTTTTTTATTGGGATAACAGACCTTGGGAAATGCTGGTGCTTTCACCCTAAATGTATTTGTTGTCAAAAGTTGTATTTATTTCAATTTGTGAGCTAATTTTAATGATAAGTAATGAAGAAATAGAACAAAAGTTTAAAGCCATTGATGATGTTTTTTACATCAAAGTGGAGGGGGATGGTTATCAATATCAGATAACTGTAGTAAGTGATGTCTTTTTAAATAAATCCAAGGTAGCCAGACAGCAGTGGGTCTATGCGCAACTGAAAGAGTTAATTACCACTGGTAAGCTTCACGCAATTAGCATGAAGACGTGGACAAAAGAAGAATGGGGAACGCAAAATGGATAAATTATTAATAAATGGTGGTAAGGCACTCAATGGTGAAGTAGTTATTTCAGGAGCAAAAAATGCTGCTTTACCCATTATGGCTGCAAGTTTACTTGCAAGAGATCATGTCACCATTTCCAATGTGCCTCATCTCAAAGACATAACTACCATGATGGAATTACTCGGTCAATTAGGTGCGCAATTAATTGTTGACGAGAAAATGAATGTCCAGGTCGATGCGAATCAAGTTAATGAGTTTGTTGCTCCTTATGATTTAGTTAAAACCATGCGCGCTTCGATTTTAGTTTTAGGGCCTTTGCTTGCTCGGTTTGGTAAGGCAGATGTATCTTTGCCCGGAGGTTGTGCTATTGGGACAAGACCCGTCGATTTGCATTTAAAAGCGTTGAAGACTATGGGTGCAGATATCACAGTCAAAAATGGCTACATCAATGCCCGTTGTAAACGTGGCCGTTTGCAAGGAAAGCGTTTGATGTTTGATACAGTCACTGTGACGGGTACTGAAAATGTACTCATGGCAGCTACTCTTGCTGAAGGTACAACAATTATTAAAAATGCAGCCCGTGAACCTGAAGTAGTGGATTTAGCCAATTTTCTAATTCAAATGGGGGCAAAGATTTCTGGTGCTGGAACTTCAATAATTGAGGTTGAAGGTGTGGAATCTCTTTCAGGCGGGACTTATTCTGTTATGTCTGACCGAATTGAAGCAGGAACTTATCTTGCTGCTGGGGCCCTAACACGAGGCCATGTTACTGTAAAAAGAGTACGACCTGATACTTTACTATCACAGCTATGTAAGTTTGAAGAAGCAGGTGCGGAATTAACCATAGGGGAGGATTGGGTTAGTCTTAATATGCACAATCAACGCCCTCAGGCAGTAAATATTTCTACAGCACCGTACCCAGCTTTTGCAACAGACATGCAAGCTCAATTTATGGCAATGAACTCAGTAGCAGTTGGTTCTTCAACTATCGTTGAAACTATATTTGAAAATCGTTTTATGCATGTGCAGGAGTTGCAACGCATGGGGGCGCAGATTCAACTTAATGGAAACACAGCAATAATTAATGGCGTTGAAAAATTAAACGGCGCCCCTGTTATGGCAACAGATTTACGTGCTTCAGCCAGTTTGATTTTAGCTGGATTAGTTGCAGAAGGTGAAACATCGGTTGAGCGTATCTATCATGTAGATAGAGGATATGAACGCATAGAAGAAAAATTATCTTTATTGGGTGCTGACATCAAGCGAGTTTCTGACCGGTGATTACTAAAGAAGAACTGTCGTTATACCTGCATCAATTGTTAGGCTGTGAACGATACAATGATTATGCTCCTAACGGAATGCAAGTTGAAGGCAAAGAACAGATTAGTCGAATTTGCACTGCAGTCACTGCATCTGAGGACGCAATTTCTCAAGCTATTGCATGGAACGCAGATGCATTACTCGTTCATCATGGTTATTTTTGGCGTGGTGAAGCGCCAGTGATTACAGGAATGAAACGGCAACGAATTTATAATTTGTTATGCAATAAATTAAATTTATTTGCCTACCATCTTCCTTTGGATTGTCATCCTGATCTTGGAAATAATGCCTGCCTGGCCAAATTATTTGAAGTGGATATGGTACACATGCATAGAGCAGGTGGTACTGATAATCTACTGTGGTCAGGAAAGTTAGCTCAAACGATGAAACATGCAGAATTTACTGAGTATTTAACAAAAAAATTAAGACGCACCCCTTTATTCATCTCAGGCAGTGAAAAGCCGATCACGCATATTGCCTGGTGCAGTGGGGGCGCCCAGGATTTTATCGAGGACGCATTTCGTTTAGGTGTCGATGCTTATATAAGTGGGGAAATATCCGAACGAACTTATTATCAAGCAAAGGAATTAGGAGTTCATTATTATTCTTGTGGACATCATGCAACGGAGCGTTACGGTATTCAGGCTTTAGGTAAGCATCTTGCTTCTCAATTTGAGTTAGAGCATCTATTTATCGATAGTGATAATCCTATTTAGGGTCTCTGGAACGCTATATTTGGCTCATCTTGAACGAAAAAATACGCTGAGAAAACCAACATACATCAGCATGTAAGCCTGAGAGCTCGTCAGTTTTTTGCTAAGAACCCCATAAATACTCTATTTTATTACTACGTCCCGCGGCTTGTCCCTGAGAGAACACGCGAAACTTGAATGTCACTTTATATTTTTAAATGAACTATATTCAACCCTCTACGTACTGCGCTTTATGTGCGGTACGTAGAGGGTAAATTTCGCGGGGATCGCTCAGGGCTTGTACGCGGCACATAGAAAAAGGATAATGAAACCATGACGATACCTCATGGCAACAGAGCCTGGCTAAAAATTAAAAAATGTAGCCTGAGTGAATGCTAAGCCTTTCTGATGCTCAATCCACCCGGGCTACGTTAATTATCCAGCTAGTGATGTACATCTAAAGGCTCTATGTCACCTACAGTAAATGTAGGTCCATGATCACCTGGCTCAAAGCTGTTTGGATTTGGGTTATCCAGAACATCCAGTTGAATACTGACACCATCTAGTGGGTAGTTTTTTATTAAATCTCTCCCCATTGCAGTAGCGAGAATTTCCCAAAATACTTCTGCAGGAAATTCCACTGTAGGCTCCATATACTTTAAAACAGCCGTACGTAATACCCGATAGTCAGGATATTCACTATTTGGTAATTTTTTCTTGTAAGCATAGCGTACATAAATAGTAACTGTTTGTCCTGATTGTCTGCTTGTATGATATTCAGGGATGGCAAATTGAAAATAATTCTTTTCAATATGATTTACGTTATCGGTTGATGCCCATAAAGATGTAGGACAATAAGAAATTACCATAATTAATAAAATGGCTTTAAATAAATTTTTCATAAAAATTCTCCAATAATATAACCGGCTAATGATTAAGAAATCATCAGCATCAGTATTTAAAAACAGAGGGGTTAACTATTAGAAAATGAGCGTGGTGGCTTATAGATTCGTGTTTTAAATCCAGAGCAGAGAGATAAAAGATATAGAGAAAAGGAGAACAAACCAATAAGTGAAGAGGTTTTTGATAAGCTCAATTCAGTTGGTATTACATATGTTTGGCTAAAATTACAGCGAATAGATGTAGAAATAGGAGATTTTTGTAAACATTGATTTGTAGATCCCGCAACTGTAGTTGTAACAGGATTAGAAACAACGTTTTTGTTGCTCATTGTAGTATATGGGAGCAGTACAAGAAGTATCGCAATAAAAATAAAAAAATTTTTCATGGTCATTATTTTATCAGATTAACCATAAAAAAATAACTATTATTTAAAAATGAATGAAGCTAGATGTGCTACATTTAATAAATCAATAGTGATTTACCTTATGTTACTCTTGTACCAGTAGGCGTCATAGGCTAACATGATTTGATAATCGCTAAAGGATTGTTTTAATGATCAATTTTAGTTACTTTATGTTTTTAGTTTTTTTATTTTGTTCCTTTTCGGGCCAAGCAAATACAACTGAAAAGCACAATAAAGCTTTTCGAAACTTCTGGCATCCTACTTATCTAGGGGAGCGTCTGGATTATTGTACCGTAGATGGTAAGGAATGTGGCAAAATCGTAGCAGATCATTATTGCCAAATGCTAGGTTATGATTATTCCAGCGATAATGAAATAGCCTACAATATCGGGTTAACACATTATTTATCAACCAGTCAAAGCTGCAAGGGCTGGCGTTGCAACGGATTTATGACTATTGTTTGCGCTACGGACTTATCTCATACCCCTCCAAAACCTTACCACTATCGGGAAAAGCGTTTTGCCGCCCCTCGTTTTAACGATTATCGTGTGGATTGGTGTTATGACCACAAGCAAGGTTGTGGTTCACGGGCAGCTAATTCTTTTTGCAATCGCATGGGATTTATGCAGGCTAAGTATTTTGTGAAAGAAACCCAGGTAAGTGCGACTAAAACAATTGGTAGCCAGGAATTGTGTTTCGGGAATCAGTGTAATGCTTTTCGATTAATCGTGTGTTATCGATAGGTTAATTATTGAAATCTTTCCTCGATTTAAGGGAGAGAATGATGGTGGCAAGTATATAAAACTTAAGGATAAGTTTATGAGTATTAATGACAAGGTTCTTATCATTGATAATAATGAAAGTCGTTGCGGCAAGTTGTGCACAATACTGGATTTTATCGGTGAATCTACTGAAGTCAGTAAGTATAGCGCGTGGCGCCTTGCTGATATAAGTCCCGATGTTATTCTTCTTGGTGCAAGTGAATCAATTCAGGAAACTATAAATGAGTTGGATTCTTTGGTAAACAAGTTTGCTAAAGTTCCAATTATTATGGTTGGTCAAAAATTAAATAATACCCAATGCCTATTGCGCAATGTTGTTTCTTGCCAGCCATTTCCATTTACTTATGCTCAAATAATGGAATCTTTGCATCAATGTCAAATTGCTAAAGAAGCAGTAAAATCCATTATGATTAGCAATCATAAAAATCCTTTATTACGTAGCTTGGTGGGTAACAGTGCCAGCATTCGGAATGTTCGTCGATTAATAGAGCAAGTTTCTGATACTGAAGCAAGTGTTTTAATCCTTGGGGAATCTGGAACAGGTAAAGAAGTAGTCGCACGTAATATCCATGCTCTGTCATCAAGAGGTATGAAACCTTTTATTCCAATTAATTGTGGCGCTATTCCAGGAGAATTGCTTGAAAGTGAATTATTTGGCCATGAAAAAGGTGCATTCACTGGTGCAATTACTTCGCGACAAGGACGATTTGAATTAGCAAACGGAGGGACTTTATTTCTTGATGAAATAGGGGATATGCCTTTGCCCATGCAGGTAAAATTATTAAGAGTGTTGCAAGAACGTTGTTTTGAGCGGGTGGGATCTAATAAAAGCATCGATGTGAATGTAAGAATTATTGCCGCGACACATAGAAATTTGGAAGAAGCGATTAAGGAAGGAAAATTTAGGGAGGATTTATTTTATAGGCTTAATGTATTTCCTATAGAAATGCCTCCTTTAAGAGAGCGGACAGAGGATATTCCTCTGTTATTTAACGAATTGATCGCACGCATTGAGAGCGAAAACAGGCCAAGTGTACGTTTAATGCCGGATGCGATGACTGCATTAAGCCAGTACAGTTGGCCAGGTAACATCAGAGAATTGGCTAATTTGGTGGAACGACTCACTATTTTGTATCCTAAAGGAATTTTGAATAAAGAAGATTTACCACAAAAGATACGTGGTGAATATGCCCCCCTATATGCAGAATCTGATACTTCCAATTCTGAACGAGAGGCTTTATTAGAGGTGATGAATCCGGAGCAGATTTTCACTGCAGAAGGCATAGACTTAAAAGAACATCTGGTAAAAACTGAGTTAGCACTGATTAGTCAAGCATTAAATGAATCAGATTGGGTAGTGGCTCATGCTGCAAGCTATTTAAATATGAGACGTACCACTCTGGTTGAAAAAATGCGCAAATACGGGCTTACTCGCCCTGAGCGGGTTTGAGCAAAAGGTAATTCAGATATTTAAAATAGGCCAGGACTATACATATAAGTCCCGGGTTCCACTGTGTTTCATCTGAATCTTCTACACAACTCACCGAAAAGCCATATTTGGTACATCTTGGGTGAAATAGTCTCAACAAATGCTCACATAGTTATCTATGCTGCGCTTTTTGAGAACCACTTTCACTCAATCTGGACTCAAATCTGACTTTTCCCCAACAATCTTGACTTGTGACTAAGAGACAGTTGTTTCACTCAGGCGTAACGTAATCAGATAAAATATTTATTGTTTGGTGTTATCAGTTTTTGATTCTTCTTCTGATTCTTTTTTGATTCTTTAGGTTCAACTATTTCAATAGTTTCAACAACTTCAGTAGTCTCAATGGTTTCAATAGGTTCGCTAGGTTTAGCCGGTTCAGCAGCCGCTTTATTTTCCTCCACAGGTTTTTGGGGTTTGGCTTCTTCAGCTGGTTCTACCTTTGTTTGTTCTGCTTCTTCTGCTTGTTGTGCTCTATTTTCTTTATAGTTATGAACGATTTCACCAACGCTCTTTTTAATATCTGTAAATAACTTGCTTGTCATTGAAGCTAACTCTTTGAGATCGGGTAGTTTCGATTTAAAGTCACTCATGGCTCACTCCATTTTGTAATATAAGTTAATTATACACCATTATCTAAAATTCATCCGCTCAGCCCAGTATTTTGAATATTAAGGTTTTTTATTATTCATCGTTTTAATTCACCTGCTGAATTTGATGTGTTAACCCCATGGGTGCATAAACCGCATCGCTGGCTTAAGTAATTTATTGGCTAGAGATGTTTTGGATGGAACGGTTAGTTTGAATGTTTTATAGCGTGCAATTTTTTCTATTATATAGTCATCACTTGTGCATAATTTATCTACGAGATTCAGATCAAAGGCATCTTTGGCTAACCAGTGCTCTCCTGTAGAAACTTGATCTATATTGAGTTGTTCTCGATGTTCCGCTACATAATTTCTAAAAGCAGCATGTATCTTTTCCAGATCATCCTGAGCTTTTTTTCTACCTTTTTCAGTATTCTCACCTAAAAGTGTTAGAGTGCGTTTATATTCTCCAGCGGTTAATAGTTCCACATCAATATCGTGTTTTTTAAGCCAACGATGAAAATTAGGGATTTGGGCTACTACACCTATAGAGCCAATAATTGCAAAAGGAGCAGCAATGATTTGATTGGCTACACAGGCCATTAAGTAACCGCCACTGGCAGCCATTTTATCGATACTTACAGTCAAAGGAATATTTTTATCACGAATACGTTGAAGCTGTGAAGCAGCCAGCCCATAACTATTAACTATACCTCCAGGACTATCCAGGCGAACTAAAACTTCATCTCTAGGCTTTGCAGTACAAAGAATTGCAGTTACTTCATCCCTAAGTTGTTCTACCTGAGAGGCTCTAATATCGCCGTGAAAATCAATAACATAAAGCGTGGGTTGTTCTTCTTTATTTTTTTTCTTTTTGGGTGTTTTTTTGCCAAGAACTTCTTTGTTCATTATGGATATGATATGATCATAATGTTTATTTAGAGATGTAACCTCCAGTTTAGGCTTTGGTTTACGGCTCATAGAAAAAAAACCTGCAACTACGACTAGGCAGGCAATAACTATTGTTACTGACTTTAAAAGAAACATACCGTATTGACTTAAAAATTCCATTGCTAACCTTAAAAAAAATAAAAACAAATTATGGCGATCAATAAGGCAGTTCGCAAGAGCCCAATTAAGTAGAAAGAAAATTAGTTGTAAAAAATAGGAGTATTATTTATGCCATCAAATGAAAAATTAAGGCAAAAAAAATTCAGAACTTGCAGTATGCTGCACTTATTCTAATTAGCATTTTGGGTAAGTCGATAGAAAAAGATGCGTCCGAAGGAATTTTTAGAATATCTGGAGGCAAACCTCTTATGGATTCTAAAATCGCTGAAATTCAGAAAGGCAAGATGGATTTTGCTACCCTGACACAGCTTGAGCAAGCAGCTTTACTTAAAGCAGTAATACGCGAATTGCAAAATATAGGAGAGCCTTTATTTAGCTATGAGAAATTTGATAATTTAAAAAAAGCTCAAGAACAAATACATGCAACTCAAAAGGAAAGGGGAGCGTCCTTCGATAAAGCAACAAGTGAATATAATGACCTAAGAAATCATCTATTCAATGAAGGTTCAGATATCAATAAAAAAATTGCCTTTCGTTTACTTGTTCTGTTAAATAATGTATCAGCAAAACCTAAAGCAAAAATGCCCGCAGCAAATTTAGCTATCGTAATGGCTCCAAATTTATTAAAAGTTCCTTCCAGCATACCTCTTCAAGCTCAGGGTTTAATTGCTCTGTCTATGAATGGAATTTGTACTGATTTGATTGAAAAGATTCGTGAAATTATAAAACCAAATCTTTATTTGCAAGGTACTCATTATGAAGCCGAAGTAAGAGATCCCTCCGAAAATAGATTCCATATTTTCAATGCAGATGGTAATAAATTAGGTGGAGAGTATAAAGGCCTCAAAGGTGATTATTTAAAAAGCAGAATTTTGTTAAATTTTAAAAGCCAACTTGAAAAAGCCACTTCAGAAAATATTGATAACGTAGTAGGGACGTTAGAAAATAGTCCGAAACATAATGTACTCGCTACAAGTCAAGGATTTACAACTTGGTTTTTTAATCGCGATACCTCTTCGATAAAAGCATTTAGAGAAATGGTTGCTGAGCGAAGAAGTGATTTAGAATTTGAGAAGGGTTTAGCAATGAATTAAAACTTGTTTTGTTTTTTAGTTCGAGTACTATTTCTTTATTAAGCGTAGCCTGGATTCAGCGAAGCTGTCTCTTAACCATATCTCTGCCTACGCCCCGCGGCTTGTCCGCGGGACGTCGGAATAGAGCTGAGCTGATTTTTCAGGGATGTATAGGAGATTCTGCTGCGCTGAACCCAGGCTACTTAAATACTAACCAAAGAAGTGTATCATTTCCTATGCTTGATGTGATTAACCTTGATTTTGATTATCAGGATCAACCTTTATTAGATAAAGTAAATTTTCATTTGCCCGCAGGAGGATTGCTTCATTTGCGGGGTAGAAATGGTGCAGGCAAGACGACCCTATTAAAACTAATTGCCGGTTTATATCATCCGCTTCAAGGTGAAATTCAATTTTTTGGACAAAATATAGCCAGGGACCACTCTGCTTATCAACGTCAAGTATGTTTCGTAGGTCACAAAACAGGTATTAACCCTAATTTAACTTTAAAAGAGAATTGCTTTTTTGATCTTCATTATGCTTCCTCATCACGCAGTATAAAGAAAGAAGTGCATAATAACTTAGAAGAGCTTGCTTCAATTTTTAAACTCGAACACCACCTCGATGTTCCTTGCAGCTTATTATCCGCCGGACAACGCAGACAAGCAGGGTTGCTGCGCTTGTGGTTCTCTAATGTCAAATTATGGCTTCTTGATGAGCCTTTAATCGCGTTAGATGATAAGGCTATTACATTAATTATGGATAAAATAGCAGCTCATCGAAAACAGGGTGGCTCAGTTTTATTAACTTCTCACCAGCAATTACCGCTAAATCCCTCTGATTATGAGGAGTATTGTTTGTGATTTCTTCCTTTTCCTTATTTGCCAAACAATGCAAACGTGAATTGCTTATTCAGGTGCGTCAAATTCGTTTTTTAGTGAATTCATGTCTATTTTTCTTAATTTTTATTTTTATGTTTCCCCTGACTCTAAAGCCGGAAGCTGTATTGCTTAAAACCATAGTTCCTGGTTTAGTCTGGATGGCGATACTCTTGTCTTTTTTGCTCTCTTCAGAGCGCTTATTTCAACAAGATTATGAACATGGTGTCATCGAACAATGGATTGTTTCCGGTCAATCTTTGCCCTTGTTGGTTGGTGCAAAAATCATTGCTCATTGGTTATTTAATTTATTGCCTTTACTCATTTTATGTCCTGTGGTTGCTTTATTATTTTCATTGAGCGTTTGGGAAACAGAGGTGCTTGCACTTACTATAATTTGTGGCACCCCAGCGTTACTGTTTCTTTGTGCTTTGGCCGCTGCATTTGGAGTTGGAGTTAACCAGAAGGGGCTTTTGATGGCTTTAATTTTATTACCGCTAACCCTGCCTTTACTTATCTTTGGAAGTGGCACTTTAAATATAGCCATGCAAGGATTGCCAATTAGCGCCTATTTAGCTTTATTACTTGCAATGTCTGTAGTTGCTACAGGATTTTTACCCTATGCAATTGCCGGGGTGATGCGTATCAGTCATGTTGAATAAGGTCTGTTTCCATCTCTACTAGCTTGGTCAAAATGGTCCGATTTTCTGCGTTCCGATGCTCACATACTCCGTGTATGCTGTGCTTTAATACTCGAAAATCAGGCCATTTTGGCTCAAGCTCGGGAAATGACAACAGACTTTAAGTGCTTCCGGGTTTTGCGAATAGGGGGATACGTGTTAAAATCCGCTTTTTTTGATTTCAATTATTCCTATGTGGAAATTATTATACCAACTGGCTTCGCCTAAGCTTTTTTATAATTTTACTGGACGCTTTACTCCAATTTTGGCAGGGGGTGCTTTAGTTACTTTAGTTGTTGGTATAATTTGGGGATTGGCATTTACCCCGCCTGATTATCAACAAGGTGACGCATTCCGCATTATTTACGTGCATGTACCCAGTGCTTTTTTGTCCATGATGCTCTATGCCTGGATGGGTTTTCTAGCTGTATTGCTTTTGGTTTGGCGTATTAAGATAGCAGGTCTTTTAATTAATATTGTTGCTCAAGTGGGCCTTAGTATGGCTTTTCTTGCATTGGTAACTGGAAGTATTTGGGGTAAACCCATGTGGGGTGCCTGGTGGGTTTGGGATGCTCGTTTGACTTCTGAATTAATTCTTTTATTGCTTTATGCTGCGATTTTGGCAACCCACTATGCAATAAAAAATAAAGACAATGGAGATAAAATTATTGCTATCTTAACTTTAGTAGGAATTATTGATTTACCAATTATTCATTATTCAGTCTATTGGTGGAATACTTTGCATCAAGGCTCTACTTTGTCAGTCTTTGCCAAGCCCAAGATTGATGGAAGCATGTTATATCCTTTATTGTTAACCATAGCTGGATTTTTTTTATACTGTTTGTGGATTATTTTAGAGAAAGCACGTCAAGAATTATTGCTTAGGGAAAAGAGGCAAGCTTGGGTCAAGATTCAATTTGAAGGGGAATTTAAATGAATCAATTTTTAGAGTGGCTGACAATGGGTGGATACTCAATTTATGTCTGGCCGGCTTATGGTTTGGTTTGTGTTGTTTTAGTAATAAATTTATTAGGTATGAAATGGAAAGGAAAACAGACACGTCAAAAATTACAACAATGGTTTAAGCGATAAAAATGATTCCAGCACGCCGACGCAAGATAATGATTTTAGTATTTACCCTGTCTATTTTGTCCACCGCTGCAGCACTGGTTTTATATGCGCTGAGACAAAATATAAGCTTGTTCTATACTCCTACCCAGGCTGTAGCGGGTGAAGCCCCACAACAGCATAATATTCGTATGGGGGGGATGGTTGAAAAGGGTTCTATTATTCGCTCGAAAAAGGGTTTGGATGTTGTATTTAAAATAACCGATTTTAATCAAACCATTACCGTAAAATATACGGGTATTCTTCCAGACTTATTTAGAGAGGGGCAGGGAGTAGTTGCTGAAGGGCAGCTGCTTGATAATCAACATTTTCGTGCCTCACAGGTATTGGCGAAACATGATGCGAATTATATGCCGCCGGAAGTGAAAGCAGCTTTATCCCAAAAGGTACATTCATGATTGCAGAATTAGGGTTTTTTTCTTTGGTTTTGGCTTTGCTTTCTTCCATAATGCTTGCATTAATTCCACTCGCAGGATTGCAATTGAAACGAAATAATTGGATAGATGCTGCAAGTACTTATGCAGTCTGCCAGTTCTTCTTTATTGCCTTATCTTATCTTTTCCTCACGTGTTGTTTCTTAAATGATGATTTTTCGGTAATTTACGTACTCAGTAATTCCAGCATTAACTTGCCTTGGTTTTATAAACTCTGTGCGGTTTGGGGGGGACATGAAGGTTCCATGCTGTTATGGGTCTCTATTCTGAGTTTTTGGACGTTGCTGGTGGCTTTTTGCAGTGCGGGTTTGGATAAGGAAATGCGTACTCGTGTTTTAGTTGTTCTTGGTTGGTTAGGCATTGGATTTATTCTTTTTTTGCTGACTACATCTAACCCTTTTTTACGCCAATTTCAAGTTTTAGATACCCAAGGTCGTGATTTGAATCCCTTATTGCAAGATCCGGGTTTTTTATTTCATCCGCCAATGTTGTATATGGGGTATGTCGGTTTTTCTGTAGCTTTTGCCTTTGCCATTGCAGCACTTTGGTCAGGTAGAGTAGAAGCCAGTTGGTCCAAGTGGACTAGACCTTGGACATTAGCTGCCTGGTGTTGTTTAACGGCTGGGATTACTTTGGGAAGCTGGTGGGCATATCGTGAGTTAGGCTGGGGCGGATGGTGGTTTTGGGACCCGGTCGAAAATGCCTCTTTTATGCCTTGGTTAGTAGGTACTGCTTTGTTGCACTCTTTGGCGGTAACTGAGCAGCGTCAACAATTTAAAGCATGGACTATGTTGCTTGCAATTGCAGCTTTTTCTTTAAGCTTAATAGGTACTTTTCTTGTGCGTTCTGGGGTTTTGACCTCAGTTCATGCATTTGCTGTAGATCCACAGCGCGGATTATATATTTTAGGATTTTTATTATTTGTTATTGGTGGCTCTTTGTTATTATTTCTTTTTAGAGCTCAAACCTTACATTCAAGCAGCAACCCCAGTCCTTTTTCCAGGGAAAGCGCTTTATTATTAAATAATGTTTTTTTAGTAGTAATTATGCTCACTGTTTTAATGGGAACGGTGTATCCATTACTTGTTGAAGGTTTAGGCCTGGGTAAACTATCTGTCGGAGCCCCTTATTTTAATGCTGTATTCGTCCCTTTAATGATTCCTCTGTTGCTATTAATGGGAATTGGTATTCATTTAAAATGGAACAGAGATCATTGGCAAAGTGTATTAAAAAAACTTTGGAAAACAATTGTTCTTAGCTTCTTAATTCCTTTGGTTTTATTAATTACTACCACTAAAGAATTTAATAGTTCAGCTTTTATGGGATTAAGTCTGGCTTTTTGGGTGATTTTAAGTACATTTCAAGCTGCTTATAGACGGATTTTTGATCGTGGTTTATATAAAGTAGGGCGAGCTTTTTGGGGAATGATTCTCGCACATTTGGGAGTGGCAGCTACGGTAATTGGTATTGCAGTTTCTACCGCGTATGGTGTGCAAGATGATGTACAAATGGAACCTGGAAAAAAAGTATCTTTACTTGGTTATTCTATTGAATTTATGCACCAGGAACCATTAAACGGACCAAATTATAAAGGAACTAAAGCTCAATTTAAAATAAATTATCAGGGCAAGAGCAAGCTGATTTATCCTGAAAAAAGGCTTTATACAGTGGGGCAAATGGCTATGACTGAGTCCGCAATTGATGTAACGCCGTTTAGAGATATTTATGTCGCTTTAGGTGAGCCATTAACTGATAGTTCCTGGTCTGTAAGACTTTATTATAAGCCCTTGATTCGTTGGATTTGGGCTGGTGGTTTTATGATTTTGGCAGGTGGTTTTTTTGCACTGACAGATAGACGATATTATCAAAAAAGGCAGCAAGCAATAATTGGTGCCCAGGAGTTGAAGGCATGAAAAAAATAGGATGGAAAGTGATTCCAATTACTCTTTTTTTGCTGCTTTGTGTTTTTCTTTGGCGTGGTTTGTCCTTAAATCCGCATGAATTACCTTCGGTGCAACTTGGGAAGCCATTACCTCACTTTAGTCTGCCTGAATTACATCATCCGAATTCTTTTTTTAGCTCCACTCAATTACATGGCCAGGTGGTTTTATTAAATGTTTGGGCGAGTTGGTGTGCAGCATGTGTCGATGAGCAGGTTTTTATGTTGCAATTGGCGCGTGAAGGAGTGCTAATTTATGGGTTGAATTACAAAGACAAATCATATGATGCTCTCCGCTGGCTGAAGCAATGGGGAAATCCTTATAAGCGAGTCATCCAAGACCAGGACGGAAAAGTTGCTATCGATTTGGGTGTTTATGGCGCACCAGAGACTTTTGTGATTGATAAAAAAGGAATCATCCGTTATCGACATGCTGGAATTATGACTCAAGAGATGTGGCTAAAAGAGATTTCGCCTTTAATGAAACAGTTGGAGCAGACTTCATGAGAATAGACCTCTTTCGAAACGCCTCTGCAAAGGGTGCTTACTTCATCGATACGGTGCTCGAATCCTCATATGACTTCATGTCTTCTCGTTTTGTTGCAAGTTTCGGGAGAGTTCTAACATATTTTATTTTTTTGGGGTTTTTGCTTTTTTTAGGTTCGTCAGTTTGGGCAAACAGTACTTATCCTTTGGATTCTGCTCAAAAGGAAGCTCAATTTAATCATCTGCTCAAAGATTTGCGTTGCCTGGTTTGTCAAAATCAAGATTTGGCAGATTCTAACGCTGAACTGGCTAAAGATTTGCGTAATCAGGTTTATCAAATGGTGAAAGAGGGTAAGAGCGATAGTGAAATCAGTGATTATTTGACTGCTCGTTACGGAGATTTTATCCTGTTTAATCCACCGGTTAAAGCTGTAACTCTTTTATTGTGGTTTGGACCTATTTTATTTTTACTCTTGGGATTTGTTATTTTCTGGCGGACTTGTTTTGGAACGCGAGAGAAGGAATATGCATAATTTAGTGAGTTTCTTATGAATGAATGGTGGTTACTGGGATTATTAGCAGGTTTGACTGGCTTAGCCTGTATGTTCATGGTTTACCCATTCCGACGCCGTTTTATCGCCAGCCTATTGCTGGTTCCTGTTGTCTTTTTAGGCGCATTTACAGGATATTTTTATTGGGGTGGTTTTGGAGGATGGCAAGAGTATGTCCATCATCTTAATTCCCAGAAACAGGCTAAAAAAATATTGGAATCGATTAAAAGTCCACAGGAATTAATTGAAAAATTGCGTGCAAAATTGGATGAAACCCCAAAAAGTGCTAAAGGTTGGTATCTTTTGGGACGTTTGTACAGCAGCCAAAATGAAAAACAAAATGCTGCAGATGCTTTTGCAAAAGCATATCAGTTTAATCCAAATGATGAACAATATGCAGTGAACTATGCGCACAGTTTGTGGGTACTGAATAATCAGCAATTTACTGAACAGATCACTGAAGTATTTAGCCGATTATTAAAAAATAATCCAAATCAGCCCGATGCATTGGCGATGCTCGCGATGGATGCTTTTGTAAGTCATGCGTATGAAGATGCAATACGTTATTGGCAACGTTTGTTAAAACTGGCTCCAGAACAATCAGAAGAAGCTCAAGTAATTCGGAAAGCAATTGCAAAAGCTGAAGAGCATCTGAGGTTAAAAGATAAAAATCTGGAGTGATTTTGCTGTAGAGTACATTATAATCTTGAGGTCCCCATCAATTTTTGATTTTATCTAAGCGTTTATCAATAGTACAATTTCAATGATGCTAAAAGGCTGTCATCTCTGTGTAGACACGGATCCATCTTTCAAAATGGACCATAGCGAGTAAGTTGAGTCGTTCGACCCAACAAAATTTGTTCCACAATCCACTTATTGCATTGATGTTTTTAAAATAGTTATTCATACATCCAATTAATCGGCGCCTCTGATTTAATAGGGTGAGCGTGTTCAGTTATGAGATTTGATTCATTACTTTCGGGATACAAAACATATCTTTTTGTAATGCAATTAATTTTAAATCTGCTAGTCTATAAATAGGCATCAGAATTATAAGGAGAAAATGATGTATAAGAGGGTATTGTTTGCTACTGACTTTGACGAAGTAGGTGTTATAGCAGCGCATAAGGCAAAAAAAATTGCTGATGAGAACGGCGCTGATTTGATATTAGTTCATGTCGTAGAACCCATTCCTGCTTATGCTTATCCTGGGTTTGCCGGATTTGCTGAAGTTGAATTATCTATTCGCGAGCAAGCTGAAAAAGAACTCAATGAATTGGGTGAAAAGTTAGGGGTAGATGCAAAACACCGATTTATTGAATTTGGCTCCACTAAAAATGAAATTTTAAGGGTCGCACAAGAGCGACATATTGATTTGATTGTTACGGGGAGTCATGGCAAGCATGGTCTTTCCTTATTATTGGGTTCAACAGCAAATTCCATTTTGCATGGCGCTGAATGCGATGTTTTAATTGTCCGATCCATACCTGAGAAACATTCTAAAGCGTAAGAATCAAGTATAAAAATGTAGCCTGGGTGCAGCGAAGCGTAACCCGGGTTTATATTAATTCTGTTTATCCAGGTTCACTTGGCTTCGTTTGGCTTATAAATGCTTCTATTTTAATAGTTTGTTTCAACTCGCTTACTATTTCTCAACGGAGCAGAAAACAAGTATACTACTGGGTTTCGAGTTACACGATTGAATTACTTATGAAATTGTTGCGCGGCATTCAACATTTTTCTGCGTTTGATAAAGGCGTGGTCGCTACTATTGGTAATTTTGATGGCGTGCATTTAGGGCATCAAAATCTTATTAGGACTTTAGAAAACAAAGCAAATGATTTAAAGTTACCTTTAGTCCTAATTCTATTTGAGCCTCAGCCTAGAGAATATTTCCAACAAGAGAAAGCTCCAGCAAGACTTTCCAGTTTAAGAGAAAAATTGGATGTATTACGCTCATATCAGATTGATTACATATACTGTTTTAAATTTAATAATAGCTTAGCGCAAACTTCTGCAGATGATTTCGCACGCACTTATTTGTTTTCTACGCTCAATGTGAAATATCTCTTGGTAGGTGAAGATTTCCGTTTTGGCAAAAATAGAGAAGGCGATGTGAGCTTGTTGAAAAAGCTTGGTTCGGAATATGCCTGCGATATAAGCATTTATTCAAATTTTTGTATTAACGAAAATAGAATCAGCTCAACACGAATTAGAACGGCATTGCAACATGGCGATCTGAATACAGCAGCAAAATATCTAGGTAGACCTTATAGTATTTGTGGTCGTGTATTACATGGAGACGGGCGTGGGCGACAGTGGGGTATTCCTACGGCAAATCTGGCGTTGCATCGCTATTCTTTGCCTTTGCAGGGAGTATTTGTAGTTCGAGTTCGAATTGCTTCGCAAATGGTGTATGGGGTAGCGAATATTGGACGTCGTCCTACAGTAGATGGCAGCAAAAATATTTTGGAAGTGCATTTATTTGATTTTGAGCGGTCAATATATGGTGAATTGATGCAGGTGTTTTTCTTGCACAAATTGCGCGATGAGGTTAAATTCACTTCGGTGGAGGCTTTAATCGCACAGATTTATGATGATATTGCAGCGGCAAAGGAATTCCTCAGGAATTGTAATGAAAAGGCCTCTGTATCAATGTTGGGAATAGATTTGAGTGCAGGTTGAATGAAAAACATTTTGAAAATAGGATAGGGATGATACTGTATGGTTTTTTCAAATTATTTTTCATTCAAGATACACTATAAATAGGGACAGTATAGGGTGAATAGTCACCAAACAATTTAACGATTTCGCAGAGTAAACTCTTATGGCAGAATACAAAGATACATTAAATCTCCCTAATACTTCATTTCCAATGAAGGCAAATTTAGCTACTCGAGAGCCTGAAGTTTTGGCTAATTGGCAAGCAAAAAAAGTTTATGAAAAAATTCGTAATGCTCGTGCCGGAAGTAAGCACTTTATTTTACACGATGGCCCTCCTTACGCGAATGGCCATTTGCACTGCGGACATGCGTTAAACAAGATTCTTAAAGACATTATTATTAAATCCAAATCACTCAGCGGGTACGACGCGCCATTTGTTCCTGGTTGGGATTGTCATGGGTTGCCTATTGAACTCAATGTAGAGAAAAAGATAGGGCGTGTTGGTGATAAGGTATCTGCACGAGAGTTTCGTGCCAAATGTCGTGAGTATGCCGCCAGTCAAATTGATATTCAGCGGGATGAGTTTCAACGTCTTGGGGTTTTTGGAGATTGGTATAATCCCTATGTCACTATGGATTTTCGTTATGAAGCCAATATCGTTCGCGCATTAGGTTTGATGATTAAAAATGGTCATTTGCAACAAGGCTTTAAACCAGTACATTGGTGTATTGATTGTGGTTCTGCTTTGGCTGAGGCAGAGGTTGATTATGACGAGAAAACCTCGCCTTCTATTGATGTTGCTTTTTTTGCGGTGAATCCCGAAGAATTTATTGGATTGTTTAAAAAAAATGCAAAAACAAAGCCAGTTAGCCTTCCTATTTGGACTACGACTCCTTGGACTTTACCTGCTAATGAAGCTGTGTGCTTACATCCTGCGATTGATTATTCTTTAGTCGATACAGATGATTCTTATTTAATACTTGCCACCGATTTGGTTGAATCTACTATGGCTCGTTACGGAGTGAGCCAATATACAATTTGTGGGTCAGCAAAAGGAAAGGTTTTTGAGCATTTAAACTTAAAACACCCCTTCTATAATCGAGTTGTGCCAGTGGTATTAGGCGAGCATGTAACTACTGAATCCGGTACTGGAAGCGTACATACAGCTCCTGCACATGGACCAGATGATTATTTGGTCGGCCAAGCTTATAAATTGCCTTTAATTAATCCAGTTAAAGGAAACGGTTGTTTTGCTGATGATGTTGAATTATTTGCTGGACTTTCTGTATTAAAGGCCAATGACACAATTTTGGAAGTTTTGGCTGAAAAAGGAGTTCTTTTAGCGAAAGAGAATATTCGACATAGTTATCCTCATTGTTGGCGACATAAATCCCCGATGATTTTTTTAGCGACGCCTCAATGGTTTATCTCAATGGATAAAGGTCGGTTAAGGGAACATATTGTTAAAGAAATTGATAAAGTGACTTGGGTTCCTGATTGGGGTAAGGCTCGTATCAGTAATATGGTTGAAAATAGACCTGATTGGTGTATATCAAGACAAAGAGCTTGGGGTACTCCTATGCCCTTATTTGTTCATAACACGACTCGTGAATTGCATCCTAATACACTGGAGCTTATTGAAAAAGTTGCGTTGCTTATTGAGAAATCTGGCATTGATGCCTGGTTTGAGATGGATGCAAAAGCGCTTTTAGGAGATGATGCTGAATTATATGACAAAATTAACGACACTATGGATGTGTGGTTTGACTCTGGTGTAACTCATTTCTGTGTTTTGCAACAAAATAAAGCGTTATCTTTCCCTGCAGATATTTATTTTGAAGGTTCAGATCAGCATCGCGGCTGGTTTAACTCTTCATTGACTACTTCTGTTGCTATGTATGGTATTGCTCCTTATAAAACAGTATTGACTCATGGCTATACTGTGGATGCTGAGGGTAAAAAGCTTTCTAAATCCAAAGGGAATTATGTTGCTTTGGATAAGTTGGTTAACCAACACGGTGCGGATATTTTACGTTTGTGGGTCGCTTCCACGGATTACCGACATGAAGTGAGTATTTCAGATGAAATTATCAAGCGAAATGCAGACGCTTATCGAAGGATTCGCAACACAGCCCGTTTTTTATTAGCAAACCTATTCGATTTTGACCCAGCAGTTGATGGCGTACACAACAAAGATCTTTTGGAATTGGATAAATGGGCGTTAAAGCGCAGCCAGCTTTTACAAAAAGAAATTATCGAAGCTTATGAAAGCTATCAATTTCATGTGATTTATCAGAAACTTCATAATTTCTGTGCGGTAGACATGGGAAGTTTTTATCTTGATTTGATTAAGGACCGGCAATATACCTCCGCAAAAGAAAGCAAAGCCAGACGTTCTTGCCAAACGGCAATGTATCACATCATTAGGGCATTTACTCTTTGGGTGGCGCCTATTTTGTCTTTCACAGCAGAAGAGATAGGGCGTTATATACCCGGTTATAATCAAGAATCGGTCTTTACCGAACTTTGGTATGATGCCTGGCCAAAGATTGATGATGTGAACATGGACGATTGGGATGAATTGCATTTAATCCGTGACGAAGTGAATAAGGCTTTGGAAGAGACACGTCAAAAAGGCGAAATAGGCTCTGCTTTGGCTGCAGAAGTCACTTTATATGCGGACAACAAAGTATTGCCTAAACTGACTCGTTTGGGTGAGGAATTGCGCTTTTTACTCATCACATCTGGTGCCGCAGTACATCCTATGAATTCAGCTCCAGCTGGTATAGCGGCTACAGCATATGGTGTTTCTATTGCCGTTTCGGCAAGTCCACATGAAAAATGTGCTCGCTGTTGGCACAGACGGCCTGATGTGGGTCAAAATTCCCAGCATCCTGAGCTCTGCTTACGTTGTGTTGGCAATATTAGCGGCCAAGAGGAAATGAGGCAGTTTATATGAGAAAATGGCCATGGTTTATGCTCAGTCTTATAGTGATTGTTTTTGATCAAGTAAGTAAGTACTTAGCGAGTGTTTTTTTAACTCCCTATAAGCCATTACCTGTTTTTCCAATGTTTAATCTTACTTTGGCCTATAATTCTGGCGCTGCTTTTAGCTTTTTAAGCGGTGCCGGAGATTGGCATAGATGGTTTTTTGCCGGTTTTAGCTTCATCGTGAGCGTTATACTTGCTGTCTGGTTGTATCGTACTGAAAGCCAGTCTCGATTCCTTTTAGTTGGCATTAGTCTTATTTTAGGTGGTGCGATTGGTAATTTGATCGATAGAGCACTTGATGGCTATGTGATTGATTTTATTGATGTTTATTATAAGCATCATCATTTTGCTACATTTAATCTAGCGGATAGTGCAATTTGTATTGGTGCTGGCTTTTTTCTTCTGGATCTGTTGGTGAATAGAGAATGACTCAGTGTATATTGAGTCAATTTGGCGTTACTAATCTATTCAAGTGACCAAACTCTCTGATGGAGCTTGCCTCAGCCGTTGTTCGCGGGTGTTGTTTTTAATGTTTGCAATTCCTGTGCCTCATCAAATAACATTTTTACGGGACGTGTCTTAGCGTATTCCTCTGCCTTTCCTACTAAAATACTTGCTATCTGGGTAGTGTCTTTTGCCTTTACAGCATCTTGCAAAGACTCAAACATTTCTTTATAGGTTTTAGAGAAAAAACATAATATCTTATGAAGGAAATTCTTTTCATGTTTCTGGATAAATCGATCCGTGGCATTAAGAAGAGCATCATTGGAATCACTATGTACCAGACCGCGTATTTTAGCTACATCTTTTTGGATTTCTTCTCCGAGTTCTCCAGCATCTGTTTGAGTTTTTCTTATTCCTTGAAGCAAAGCGTCGATTTTTTCTTCAGGTGATTTTTGATCTATTTGTTTATCCCCATGCGGAACGGTTTCTACTGCATGATCAAGCATCACCTTAAAGGGACCAAGTAAATCATCGGCCTTAATTCCTAGCGCTTCTAACTCTAATATCTTTGTATGAATCTTTTGCAGATGAAGGACATATTGTTCCTGAGCAAGTAAATGTCGTTGAAATGCATTAACATCAGAAAGTACGATATCAATAATACCTTCTTTTATACCTTTAGTTGATTTAATTTGTGACTGATGCGCTTTTAATGTTTGTATATCTTTTTTTTCTACTGTTTTTAGCTCGTTAAATTCACTTTGAATCTCAGCAACAAGCTTAGTAGGGTCTTTGTATGTTATTAAATTAACCTTTAATTTACTTAAAGCGAGAGTATTTTCCCGAGTAAGCATGCCTAGAGAGAAAAAATCACTTGGAGTACCACCTATAGCATTAGGAAAAAGAATGATAGAGAATCCTCCCGAAATTTTTTGGGAGAAATTGCCACGCTCTGCATTAAAAAATGCCTGCCAATGTTTTCTTTGATCTGGCTTTATTTCGAGATCATCCATGAGTTGGTTAAACTGTTCTTGAGTTTGATAATGCGCCCAAAATCTCTCTATTGGAGTTGCATTTCTAGGATGACTACTTAATAAGATCTGCCTCAATTGCATCATCCGTACAACTTTAGCTTCGTGTTCTTTTATTGACGCCAAGTTTACCTGAAATTGTTTGTATGCCTGTTTCTCGGGAGTTAATTGTTGTAAGGCACTACTGTGTGATGATTCACTGTTTTTTAACGAATCTCCATATGCTTGTGCTAATTGAGTAAACTGTTGTTTTATTTGCCCCTTCATTTCTTCCAAATCTTTCCCTGCACTTTTAGGAATCAGGGGATGGTCTAATTGAGTTTCAAAAAAACAGGCCATACAATAAAAAGCAAGCAAGACATTATGACTCATTTCTGGATCATCGATTTTATATGCCTTAGACCATTCGTTGAAACTTTTTATAACATCCATCACTAGCCTGAATTTAGGAGCGTTCATAAAACCAGTAAAACCATTGATAAATCCGTCACTTAGATGAGATAATAGTTCATTGATAGGTGCTTTTTCTGGATGATTTTCTGTCAGTTTTTCACCACGTACCGTTGCAGTTACTGCCAGAAAAAAAAGAAAGCGCAGCCTTTTCTTCAAAGGAAGTTGTTTTTTCAAATTTTCTTCAATGAATTTTAACTGATTCGCAAGAGGTTCTTTTTTAACATCGCTAATAAAAGGATTAAAGGTTGTTTCTATAGACTTCTTAAATTTATCTAATTTTACATTTTCCGTTTCTGGACTAAAACTTAAAAGTTTCTTTTCGGTTGAGTCTACAGATTCTTTTGAAAACATAATAGACCTAAAATAAATCACAGTGCTTAATTTATTATAACATGATTATATTAAGACAATATGAAATACAAACAGGTCACGAATTAAATAATAGTTATAAGAAATAAACTGGAAGTATGCCAAAATGGTGTTGCAAGCGTGCTTTTTCTAAAAAGAGGCTCATTTTTAAACTTAATTATGAACTGGAATTGTTACCCTGGATCCTCCATCTAAAGTTTTCTGTGCTTCTTCCTTTAGAGTCTTAAATTGATTTTTAATTTCTTTCTCACGAGCATGTTCATCGGATAGGCCTAGTATCTCTTTAATTTTATTAAAACTTTTTTCAGATGACTCCTCTGAGCTAACCTCTTTTGCTGTTGTAGCCTCTTTTAAGTCTTTGAACATTTTTTTATAGGCAGGAGAAAAAATTAATAATAGTTTATGGCCGAATGTATTTTCCTTAGAGTTAATAAATCCAGTCACCAATTCAATCATTGTTTTTTGTTTCGAATGTACAAGGATATTAATACTCCGTTGGATGCCTTCTACATTATCAATGGCTCTATCTATTGAGAGACTCAAGGTATTAATTTTTTGTGAGGTTGGTAAATCTGAAGGTATTTCAGTGTAGCTAATGGTTTTAACAACTTTATCTAGAAGAGCTTCGCACGTTTTTTCGAGTTCACTACAATCTACATGGTGTTTTATTTTGTTTATTTGAGCATAAATATTCTGAAGAGATTCAACTAAACGTTTTTGTGCGTGCAAATTTTTTTTAAGTAAATCGATATCACTATTTACCTGTACCAATGCTTTCGTTGAGGCCTGTCCTCCTCTATTTTTTTCAAATTGTTCCGTTATTGATTCAAGACTAACCTTTTTAAAACCTGATAAGACTTTTAAATTTTGTTCTATGTTCTCAAAAAGTTGAGACGGATTTTCTTCATCAGGAATTAATTTCTGTTGTTTAATTTCAGCGCGCATCACTTCGAGTCGTTGTATCACAGCTCCGCTTTTAGAACTAAGAGAGTCTACAGAAATTGTATTACTTGGAATTCCTCCCAACTGTTGAGGTATTCCCCAAGAGCCGGTCAAAAATACTGAAAAAAATTGTTGTCTAAAGGAGCCATGCTGGTAATTATAATACTCTTGCCATCCAGGTCTTTCACTTACTGGGATCTCGAGATCATTTAGGATCCCTGTAAATTTTTCTGGAGTATTATACTTCTCCCAGAATTGACTCAGTATCTCTGTTTCAGATAGTATCTCTTGCTTTTTCAGCAAGAGCTGTAATTCTTGTAATCGATTCAATTTATCTTTTGGAAAGCTGTCTCTTTTTTGTTGCATTGCTTCTTGTTATGTTTTTAATCTAATTATCTGCTCTTTGAATTGACGATATAAAGGGTCTTCGTCAGGTCCCAACACTTGCAAAGCGCTACTTATTCTGTTTCTGTTTTCTTCTTCCAACTTATTTTTTAAGTCATTAAATTTATTAGCAATCAAGCTTTTTATTGTTGCCATTTCATCTTTAAATTTTTTAGGTATTATGCGATAGCTTGATAGTTTTTCCTCAAGTGAACATGCAGCAGCATAAAGAGCTAATAAAACTTCGTGTTTGTTTTGCATGCCTTGATTGATGTCAAAATATTGTATCCACTCCTTCATTCCTTCTATAAGGTTATTAATTGCTTCTACATTAAGGTTTAATCCAAGTCCTATAGAACCAAATCCATGAACCCAACCGTTGCTTAATCCGGATAATAGTTTATTAATAGGTACAATTTCAGGATGATTTTCAGGAAGATTTTGTTTACGTTCTAATGCCAAAGCCGCTAAAGTAAAAACTAAGGTCCAAGTTCGTTTTTGGCTACTCTCATGCTCAATTTTAGCAGCCATATCTCCTGTTTTTTCTTTCATTTCCTTAGCGATATGCTCTAATTGTTGAGCAAGTGGCAATAATTTGCATTGTTCAATAAATCCAATGAGCGCATTTTTGATGCCTAGCTTGTGCAGATTGAAGGCAGGATCGGTTTTAGTTTGCCCGTTATACGAGGAGAGAATAATTACTGTTCTATCTAATAGAGCATCAGTGAGCATAATCAGGGCGTTAAAGTGACTATATTATAGATTACTCAACCTTAAGGATTATTATCTATCTTGGCAGTACTTAAGTTGAATTCTGATCTTTATAAATAAAACATATTGTTACGCCAAAATACTTGTTGTAAGCGCACTGAGCTGTTTTGTATCGGGATTATGTATACTTATTGCCGCTACAGCGGGTAAATTAAGGAAATGTTCTGCTTCTTCCCATTCAATTTCGGCAGGGAGCAATTTTAAATGTGGGAGGCATTTATTCAAAAGAGTGCAAAAGGCCAAATCAGCTGGAAATGGACGAACATGCACATAGCCTAGGCTCATTACTGCCATTGCTTCTGAAATCGTCGCAACTCCGGGTAAGTAATTCAGCGAGTAAACATTTGCTGTGTGGGCAATGGCGGGCAAATAACCAGGGCTGGTGGCAAAATGTACATTAGCCTGATAGCAATTTTCAAGTTGCTGTGTATCAATCACTCCGCCGGCACCGATTTTAAGCGAAGGATAACGAGTAATTGCCTGATTTAATAATTTTTGATCTGTTGAATTAATTTCAACTAAATCGAAACCGGCTGTTTTAATTTGCTCTAACCGTTCAAACAAAAAATTGTCTACATCCAAGGATATAATTACAGATTGATTGCCAAGTAACTTATCTAAGATCATAGCTAGTCCTATGGTGATGTATAGTGTCATCCTCTAAGTTTTATACATCGTTGCAAGCTGGAGCGGATGATGCTATATATTTTTTAGTAAACTTTGTTTCAAATGGGTTAAATTACAAAACTTAATGTTAGAAGAGTTGGCTTGTGTTGGCAAGTATATTAGTGATTCTTATTTGAAATAAATTAGGGATATTAATTAGTTTGAAAAAAGAAAATTACGGTGTTTAAAGTATGCACCGAGCATTCTATGGAATGCTCGGATAGGGGTGAATTGCTTGTTATCTAGGTGAGGATGGAGTGCTGACTTGTTCCTCTCGTTTTTCCACTGGACTCAATTCGGAAGTAACATTATTCTTATAGGAGTCTTCCCCAAATTTAGGCATATTTTTCAATAAATCGTTCATCGTTGTTGGGGGAACAGGTGCCATTTCTAACATACGTTTGATTTTTTCTTTTAATGTTTCCGGATTTTTATCCAATTCGTTTTGTTCGTCTTTTGATAAAGTTTTCTTCGCCTTATCTGTAACGTAGTCGTCCATTTTATCACGTGATTTTGGATCTTGTATTGTTTTGACTGTAGTAAATAGAGAGCCCCAAGTGATGGGTTTTTGTCCATTGTTTACAGTTTGGACGAATGCAGCAGCAGTTAAAATTTGTTGCGGTGACGGCATTGAAGGTGAAGTTCCTTTAGATTGCGTCGGCGTTGGAATGGATATTGCGTTCAAGCCAAAGTTATTACCTGACGTGATCGTGGATTGCGGGGGTTGCATAGACAAAGCAGGGTTTAAAGATTGTTCTGCCTTTGCACGAGCAGATTGCATTAAAGTAAGTTGGTTTTGTGCCATTAGTTTTTCAGCTTTGGCTTGAGTGCTGCGTGCGGTATTGAGATTCAGCTCTTCCTTCTCCACATCTTTAACTACATCTTTTACAATTTTGAGATCGTTTTTTTTATGTTGGAAGTCGTTCTTTGCCTGTTTTTTGTCACTATCACTCATAGTGTCTAAATCTTGACCTTCTTTTAAAAGGTAGTAATTCCCTTCCTTATCTTTCGCTATTTTTTGACCTTTAGAAAGAACAAAAGCAGCCTTGCCGTACGTAATGGCATTTCCCTCGGGATCCTTAACATTTCCCTCAGCATCAGCGAATACTTTTACTGTGAGATCTTTCTTTTTATTTTGGAAATCCCATTTGGCCTGAGCTATTTCCTCTGGCGTCATATTTTTTAATTCTTGCTCTTTTTTTAGAAGATAATAATTTCCATCTTTATCTTTCTCAATCTTTTGATCTTTTGAAAGAACAAATGCAGCATCTTCTTTAGTAATGTCATTTCCTGCAGAATCTTTAACATTTCCATTAATATCAGCATAGATTTTTTCAGGTTCTTTGTTTTGTCGTTTAGCGGCAAGGATGTCTTCCAAGCTAGCAATTTTTAGACCGACTGTATTGAGCTCATTTCCTAATCGATAAATATCTTCATCTTTTAGACCAGGCCGCATCATCTTATCTGAGATTAAATCGGCTTCTTTTTGGAGGGCTTTAATTTGTTTCTTAATTTGCTTTTCTGATTGTGCTTCAAACTGAGGTGCATTAAATTTATCTAAACCCTCATTGTATGTACTATATTTTTCAGTAAGCATTTTTCGTTCAGTTTTTAACTTTTCTTCATGCTGCTCAAGTGTTTTTATATCTTGCTGAAGTTTTTCTATAGCTTCAGTATAATTTTTAATGGCCTCTTTAGTCTCTGATTTTAGTTCAGTAGGTGGGCTTTTCAATGGAACTTGATCATTTTTTAAGACCTTATCCTGTTGCATTTGGATTAACTCATTTTGCGCTTTTTGGGCTTCAGCTTCCTCTGCGAGCAGCCACTGGAATAGAAAACCTCTTCTCCGCTCTTGCATCGTGATTTCTTCTTGTATTTGCAGTTGCCGCTCTTCTTCAATGGCTCTCTCAAGAGCTAACTCGGCGCCAATTTCATGGGTTACTGTTTCCCCAGCAGGCGATAATAAGAAAATCTTTATATCTTCTGGATTACGTAAGCCAAATTGGCTCAGATCGATTGTAGAAGGGTTAGGATCAGCTCCATCTCCAGGTGAGGAAAAACTAAGCTCACCACTGCCTACTTTTGCTTGTATGGCACTGTCAAGTTTTTCATTTATAAGGGCGAGTTCATCTGAGGTAAGATGTTCTGTTAGGTTTTCTTTTGCAATCGACATAGAGCTGTATCCTCTTACACCATATTATAATTATATACAACATTGTACAATAAATCATCAGAAGCATATAGCTTAGAATGGCACGTTAACTACTATAGCTGATTGTTTCTTTTTGAAAAGGAACTTTTGCATTACTTTTCGAACTTTTTACTGTAAATAAGGTTTGGTGATGAGAAATAGGGCTATGATTTTTTTCTAATGTATGTGATTCACTGTCATTATCCAGGAGAGTTTGTAGCAAACAGTGGCTGCTTGAATGTGGAATGAGTTCATAACGCCTGGGATCTTTAGCGTAATATTCCATATCATCTAAAGCCGTATGCAGTTTAAGATCATCTTTTGCAAATGCCCAATAATACAAATGACCGCGTTGACTTTCTATAAAGGATAATAAAATGTGTTTCATCGCGCTGGCTTGATTATCGATCCAGTTACAGAGTGTTGTAATTCCTTTTGCGCTAGCTGCAAATAAAATACCAAAAGAACTATCCCATACTTCACCGATGGTATATATAATACTGCCTAAAGCGTAGGCAAAAATGCGGCTTATAGGATCTAAAACAGTGAGTCCCACGCGGGTAGAGAAAGAAATAAAATCAAGAAAGGGTAAAACAAGAAGATTTTTTATTAATTGTAATAGCGGGATGCCTAGACCTCGAACACCATTAATACAAAGATTAAGGAATGGATTATTGGAAAAGTGTCCGAAGGGCCAGGTAAACCCATAAAGCGGTGATAATCTGAAATTGGTTATTAAATTGTCTGCTGGTGGTCTTGTTGAAAAGAAAAGTAATAATTCACCTATATCACTGATGTTACCAAAGAGTGCAAGTGTTTTAATGAGTAGATTCGTAATACCACGAAAGGGTACATGGATAAAAAGAGCGCTTACTTCGATAAGTGGGATGGTGAGTAGTGCCAAGGTAAAATCAGTGCAGGCTGATAAAATTTGTTTGCTGATGTTCTTGGCAAGTAATCCACTTTTTTGCCAACCCCTGATAAACCCATCGTTAAATCCGTAATAATATCCTTCAATAAAAGGAGCAATGCACAGCTTCCCCAGGGTTACAAAGCTTTTACATAACCATTTACACGTCCCAAGAAACCAATCGTCACCTGGGTGCATAATGGTATCATAAATAGCTGCGCCCCCTTTTCCACCTAAAGCGGCATAATTGGTATAGGGAAAATCCCCCATTTCACGTCCCAATGATGGAATGACTTTAGTTAAGCCGTACCCTAAACCAAGCGCTAATGAAGCAATAATGGCAATTTCTGCAGGATCTTCTTTAAGGATATTGAATGCTTCAACAAAAAACTTATCCAGATTTCCTGCTGCTTGCACACCTTGCCAATAGGTCATCGATGCAGAAATCGCTTCAGAGAGGGTTCCATGGCTCATCCAATGAGCTAATTTTTGTGTCGGTTCAATGCCTGCAATTAAACCGTGTAATTGTAATTTAGTTAAAATGGATTTAAGGAACTCGGGGGCAAGTACTGCACCACCACCGTAAGCATAAGCGGCCAGTGCTAGAGTACCGATCAAGGGATTTTGTTCGCTTACATCAATAAAAAAACTGGCAATATGACGTATTATTCCCAAGATGCGATGAAATGGATTGTCATAAGCTGGCGGGCTTGGAGGATGATTGGGGCGAGCAATGACATAAGGACTGTTGCTAATTTGTTCTTTAATGAATTCTTCCAGGGTTTGTCCGTTAGCTAAAAGTCCTTTATTTTCCAAAGCCAATATCAGCGAGTTTCTTACTTTAGTGTAGTGCTTGTGTTTTTCTTTAAAATCGTCCTGTTTTGGAATATGGGTGTCATGTATATGGTTGAAAAAATCATGATGCACATTATGGATAATAAAGTGATGCATGCTTTTGTAGAATTTATGGAAAAATCTGGGAATACGTGAAATAAACGCATTAAGTCTAAGGCTAACACGCTCTGGCAAGTAGAGGTGACGTTTGCTGATTTGTCCTAAAGTATATAAATCCTGTCCTTCGGGTAAAGGATAGAAGAGCTCATCGTGAACAAAATAGCGTAATTGTACTATTTTGTTTTCCTGTCTTATCAGGATGAGTTGCTCATTAGTGCTAATTATCCAACTACCGGTGGGTAGTTTGCTGATCCTCTTTTTCGCTTTTTTTCTGTTATTTTCAAATATTGGTTCTTTGGAGCTATTTATAAGGCTCGCGATCAAGGTTTTTAAATCTGGATAACCTTTTTGTGGAAATCCTTGCAGCCTGTAATAGGGGGTTATTTGGGTAATCGTGAGCCCATCTAAACGCGGCAGTACTTCTGTTTTATGTTCTGGCTTGGTATCTATTGCAAGATAATTAATCCAATCATAGCCATCACGCCATAGCTTGTTAAAAAAAGCTGCAAGCTGTGCGAATCGATTTGCTGGCACATTGCTCAAATTCGCGGCGGAAGGGAGTTTGTAATAGTTACAAATAACTCTTAAGGCATCATCCAAATCTTTGCTGTTATGCCCTATGTGAAGTTCACTATCCCACACGAGGCAGGGTTGGGGTGCTTCATGGTTCTTGACGGTGCGACTAAAATCCATTTGATCTTGCCGTGACACAGGGTAGACACGGTTAAAAGCATAATGTTGTGCTGTTTTATGGGCTTCATAAAGAATATTTCCTAGAGAACCTTCAGATACAAGCGGAGAAGCTGCTAGCAAGCGATTCTGATCAGAATAGTGTCCTAAGATTTCAATCACTTCTTTTCTTAATGCTTCATGTCCTTCATGATCTTGGCTGGTTAATTGACGCTCTTTTTTTAACAGTTTTTTTAATGAATCAAGGCATTCATTAGTAATTTGCAATTTTTGTTCTTGTGTCGGAGTCAGTGGCTGTTTGTAACTCGTTGAACGTATTCTGTAGCGATGAACTTTACTTATGATATTCGCTACCAATGAAGAAGGGCGTTCTCCTGGCAGGAGTTGAATGAGAGCCGCCTGATGAGTAAATAACATGAGCTGTACGGTTTTTTTATCATGGTTGGCGATTAAGCGCAGCCTGTCGCCTCCCGGAAGGAGATATTCCATATCATAATGACCATACAGTACCGTCCCTGCTTCATAGCTGAATGGGCTTCCTGTTATAGTAGGTAATGCTTGATGACTGAAAGGTGTAATAGTTAAGGGAACGATAATTTGTGTGTGACCGTTCGTCGTTACAAAATAAGACATAGGAACCATCCTTTGTTCACATACTGCACAGGATACTTGGTTTTTTAGTGAAATATCAAGTAGGAACAGATACAAACCTAGAAATTTTATAGCGTCACTGATAAAATGTTTTAAAAATAAACAGGAATCTATTTTAATGACTAGTTATTGTGGTTATATTGCTTTAGTTGGTAGACCTAATGTAGGTAAATCAACCCTCCTTAATTGTATTTTGCAGCAAAAAGTGAGCATAACCTCCAGAAAGCCACAAACAACCCGACACAGTATTTTAGGGATACGTACTGAAGGTGAGTACCAATTTGTTTATGTAGACACACCCGGGATTCACCAAGGAAATAAAAAAGCAATGAACCGCATGATGAATAAAACTGCGATTAGTGTATTGCGCGATGTTGATGTGATTGCTTTTTTGGTTGATGGGACTCATTGGGAAGAAGAGGATGAGTACGTTTTGAATTTAGTAAAACAAGCCAAAGTGCCGAGTATTTTGGTAATCAATAAAGTGGATAAAATTGATGATAAAGCTCAGTTGTTACCTTGGATAGAGCAAATAAGTCAAGAGCATGAATTTAATGCGATTATTCCTATATCGGCAAAAACAGGGGTGCAGGTCGATGAATTGCAAGAAAAATTACAGAATTATTTGCCTGAGGGACCTCATTTATTTCCAGATGATCAATTGACCGATCGGCCCATAAAATTTTTATGTGCGGAATTATTGCGTGAAAAAATTTTCCGCTTTTGCGGACAAGAATTACCTTATTCTGTTACTGTAGATATTGAGTCATTTAAAGATGAAGGCACGCTTGTGCGTATTCATGCATTGATTTTTGTGGATAAAGACAATCATAAGCGAATGATTATTGGTGATAAAGGACAAAAATTAAAGGAAATGGCAACAACTGCACGGATAGACATGGAAAAACTTTTAGGTAAGAAAGTATTCTTGCAATGCTGGTGTAAGGTAAAATCCGGCTGGTCAGATGACGAGCGTATATTAAAACAATTAGGCTATGATTAGGACAATAGAGGCTTGGGTTTTACACAAGCAATGGTCTGGAGATACGAGTGCTCGCGTCAGTTTTTTTACGCGTGAGTTAGGTGTGGTTCAATGTCTTTCCAGAGGCGGCCGTACACCTAAAAAGCAAGCTCTTTTACAACCTTTTACTCCTTTGTGGGTAAATCTTGCTGAACGTCATGAGCGATATTATACGCAATCTATTGAAAGTATTGTGCCCACGCTTCAACTTACAGGCGGCTCACTTTTTGCAGGTTTATATGTAAATGAAATTCTTTATTATGCACTAAGCCCCAATTATCTCGACACGGCATTATTCGATGCTTATTTGTTTACTTTAAATAATCTCGCATCAGCAAAAGAGAGATTAGTGATAGAAGCATTGTTAAGGCGTTTTGAGTGGACTTTATTGCATGCATGCGGCTATTCCTTTTCATTGACACACGAAGCAAGAACAGCAAATCTGATTGTTGCAGACTTACGTTATCAATTTGTTGCAGGTGAAGGATTTATTATACATAGCAGGGGAATTCCTGGGGCACATATTCTTGCTTTGGCACAAGATAATTTAAATGAAGCCTCTTACCTTAAATCAGCAAAAATAATTATGCGTCAAGCAATTGATCATCTTCTAGGTGGTCGTGAGATTAAGACAAGGGCTTTATATTGTGCAGAAATAAAATAGGTTTGTTAACAATTCTACCATTTTGGCTCAATTTAGCGAATTGGTAACAGACCCTAAATAGTTTTAAGGGTCGAGTCTACAATATTAAATGGTGTGCTGCACTGAACACGTATAACGCATATATATGTTTTCAAGCAACTTGAGTTTAGGCCATGATGGACTTTATACTCTTTATTTTATTGTAAGGTGTAAAATGAATAAGCCAATACTATTGGGTGTTAATATTGATCATATAGCTACCGTACGCCAGGCAAGAGGAACTCGTTATCCTGATCCTGTTCAGGCTGCAATGGATGCGGAAGAGGCAGGAGCTGACGGTATTACTTTGCATATGAGAGAAGATTTACGACATATCCAGGCTCGTGATGTCCGTTTGATGAAACAAGTACTACAAACGCGAATGAATCTTGAATTAGCAGTGACCGATGCAATGCTGGATTTTGCAGAAGAAATAGCACCCGAGCATACTTGTTTAGTTCCAGAAAAACGCGAAGAATTAACTACTGAAGGCGGACTGGATGTGATCACACACCAGAAGTCGGTAGAGCATGCGGTAAGGCGTTTGCAGACTATGGGTAGTGAGGTTTCTTTATTTATTGATCCAGATCATGAGCAGATTAAAGCTGCAGCAGATATTGGCGCCCCTGTAATTGAATTGCACACAGGGTGTTATGCTGATGCTGTCAATGTGGAACAGCAACAACATGAATTGGCACGAATAAAGCATGCCGCTGAATATGCAGCGAGTTTAAATTTGATTGTCAATGCAGGCCATGGCCTTAATTACCATAATGTATACTCTATAGCGTCTATAAAAGAATTACATGAACTTAACATAGGCCATGCGATTATTGCCCGAGCTTTATTTTGTGGTATGAAAGAGGCAGTAAGACACATGCGCCAACTAATGCAGGAAGCAAGACTTTATGTCAACATCTGACGTGATTGTTATTCGTATTACTGGAGACTCAGGAGACGGCGTTCAATTGGTGGGCGAGCAACTCACCATTAGCGCGGCACTTACTGGTCGTGATGTACGTACTTTACCAGATTTTCCTGCCGAAATTCGGGCTCCTGCGGGCACTGTGGCTGGGGTTTCCGGTTTTCAATTGGCGATGGCTGAACATGCTATTTTTACGGCAGGTGAATCGTTGGATGTATTGGTTGCTTTAAATCCAGCGGCATTAAAAAACTCCTTACAACATCTAAATCAAGGCGGTTTGTTAATTATTAATGAAGACAGTTATCAGGAGAAAGATTGGCAAAAGGCAGGAATGGATAAGTGCTTTCTCGATAATTGTGCTGAGCATTACCAAATTGTTTCATTTCCTTTAATTACCCAAACATTGCAGGCAGTATCTTCGCTTGAATTGACTAAACCACAAGCTACCAAGACTAAAAACTTTTATGTTTTGGGTTTAGTACTCTGGTTATTTGATTTGCCAACGGCAGCATGTGAAGCGTTCATTGCTAAAAAATTCAAAACGAATGCTGTTGTTGCCAAAGCCAATCAATTGGCATTATTAGCTGGATACAATTATGCCATGACTTTAGAGTTAACGCGCCGTGACTATATGTTAGGCGAGGTTAATCGGGATGTAGGGGAATATCGACAAATTACAGGTGTAGAAGCAGTAGGTTTAGCACTAGCTACATTGGCTACTTCGCTACAAATACCTATGTTGGTTTCGGGTTATCCGATTACTCCTTCTTCAGCGATACTGCATGAATGTGCGCGATTATCTGATTTTGGGGTACAATTACTCCAAGCAGAAGATGAAATTGCTGCAATTTGTGCTTGCATTGGAGCTGCATACGGAGGAAGACTGGCTTTAACTACAACTTCGGGACCGGGGCTGGATCTAAAAAGTGAAAGTCTTGGTCTGGCTGTAGTAGCTGAACTCCCTTTAGTCTTACTTGATGTTCAACGCGCAGGAGCTTCCACAGGATTACCAACGAAAACAAGCCAAAGTGATTTACGTCAGGCGCTTTATGGACGCCATGGCGAAGCACCATTGCCTGTATTAGCAGCACAATCTGCTGCAGATTGCTTTAATACGGTTTTAGAAGCATTTTATTTGGCTGTTAAATATATGACCCCGGTGATTGTTTTGCTGGATGCTTATCTAGCAAATGCTGCTGAACCTTGGAAGATACCTGATGTAAGCTCTTTAAAACTGCCTCAAATTGAATTTAACCGTTTTCCAAAACCATTCACTCGTGACGAGTTTTTAAGTCGAAGCTGGAATAGACCAGGTACTCCAGGGTATATTCATCAATTAGGAGGCTTAGAAAAACAAGGCGAAGACGGCCGTGTAAGCTATGATGCTGAAAATCATCAAAAAATGGTTCACTTACGCCAGCAAAAAATCGATGGAATTGCACGAGAATATGGACCTTTAGTAATTGAAGGCGATGTTAATACGTCAATCATTTTAATGGGTTGGGGAAGTACTTATGGCAGCTTAAAATCAGCAGTTTCGCAATGCTTGGAGCAAGGATTAGCAATTGCTTATGTGCATTTACGTCATTTACATCCTTTACCAAATGATTTAGGTGATATTTTAAAAAAATACGATAGAGTATTGGTTGCTGAGTTAAATTCAGGACAATTATGCCAAATTATCCGTGCCACCTATTTGGTTGATGCACAGGTGGTTGGCCAATCAAATGGTCAGCCTTTTACTGTCAGTCATCTGATGAATACTATAAAAGCGGAAGCCAATTATGAACAACAATTATAAGCGCGAAGATTTTGCCAATGCTAATGAAGTTCGTTGGTGCCCTGGTTGTGGTGATTATGCCATTTTGATGGCGTTACAAAAAATGCTGCCTGATTTGGGGCTACCACCAGAACAGCATGTTTTTATTTCCGGAATAGGTTGTGCTGGACGGCTGCCTTATTATATGAATACTTATGGTTTTCATACCATTCATGGTCGAGCTACTGCAGTTGCAACAGGATTAAAAGCGCTTCGCGAGGATCTATGTGTTTGGGTAATTACCGGAGATGGCGATGCTTTAAGCATTGGCGGCAATCATCTGATTCATATTTTACGTCGTAATGTAAATGTTAATATTTTGTTATTTAATAATCAGGTCTATGGCTTAACTAAAGGACAATTCTCACCAACATCACAAAAAGGTCAAGTGACAAAAACATCTCCTAAGGGAGTAGCTAATGAACCTGTGAACCCACTTACTTTAGCTCTAGCTGCGGGCGCTAGCTTTGTAGCTCGGGCTGTAGACAAAGATCCCCTTCATTTGGGAACTATATTAAAGAAAGCACAAGAGCATCAGGGCTGTTCTTTTGTAGAAATTTATCAGGATTGTAATATTTTTAATCATGGTGCTTTTGATGAGTTTGCGCTTAAAAGTAATCGGGCTGAGAATACTGTGATATTGGAAGAAGGCCAACCTTTACTCTATGGTTCGCAAAAAGAGAAAGCATTGCACATAAAAGAAGGGCAATTCGCCAGTGTTTCAGCAGAGGAAAAAGGTATTTATCATCATAGCCCAAGTGATTTTGTTGCTGCGATGCGCCTTGCCTCTCTATCTTTTCCTGCATACCCAGTGCCTTTGGGCGTTTATTATCAAAAAACTCGGGACTTGTTTGCTTTGCCACAAGAGGTAAAAAAAACCGTAAATGACTTACCTGAACTATTCAAGGCAAAAGCCACTTGGCAACAAAGTTAAGCTTTGTAGCTCGTAGCCTGGGTGGAGCGAAGCGCAACCCGGGTTTTCCTTGCCGCTGATTTCCCGGGTTACGGCTTGCGCCTTCACCCAGGCTCCCTTTTTAAACCAATATCATAAAAAGTTTATTTTAATAACAGCCAACACTCTGTAAGCAGCTCTGTCTCAGCTACTTCATGATCAAAGTTGTAATAGCAAAAATACAGGGTAAATCACCCAGTTGTTCGCCTGAATTAGGCAACCAATCACGATATAAACCATAGACTGTGTCTCCAATGCTATCACGTGAGCCTTTATGCACTGTTACAGCATAACGTCCTGCAGGTAGGTGTTTTTCAATGATACTACCTTCGAGTTTTATTTGTTCTGGTACGGTAATCCCTAAGTCAAAACGAAAATCTACAGGGTCAGTTGTTTTTGGATCGTCATAAGCAAAGCCAAAAGCTTCCCCTGCTTTCGGTTTTAAGTTCATTGATTGAGACTTTGCCCAATGAATTAACTTATTGACACTGTCACCTAATTTTTCAGGTGCACCTCGATGTTCAAATACCGCCAAACGTCTGGCTGGTATATCTTTTATCAATACATTCATGATGATGTTACCTTGTTTTGGCAAATAATACGGTGGGTTTTCCCAAAAACTCCAATTTGAGTGCACTCTAAATTCACTTGGATTCATACCACAAGCTTGTTTAAATACACGAGTAAAAGCCTCATGGGATTCAAATCCCGCATTTATTGCAATTTCGATAATGGTTTTATCTTTATCAACAACTAACTGATGGGCCGCTCGTTTTAAACGAAGCCAACGAATATATTGTTGTAGCGATAGTCCTGTATAAGCAGTAAATAAACGATGAAAATGGTATTTTGAAAAGCAGGCAATAGTACTTAATTGAGTTAAATCAAGCTTTTCATCAAGATGTTTGCCAATAAACTCAATTACTTTTTCTAATTGGTACTTATAATTCATGCTTTCCTCAAGGCCATCAACTTATTTACACAAAACCATATTATCGTATTTATGGAAGAATGCTTTGACCATTTTTGCTAATCTTAATTGAATCTTGATGGCTTTCCGGTAATGCAGCGTGAACGCTTAAAAAAATCCCGGCAATAACTAACCGGGATTTAGGTAGAGGAGAATGATACTAGTCTCGGCCTGAAAACGCACTTAATATGTTAAGCAAGCTGACGAACAAGTTATAAATTGATACAAAAAGACCTACGGTAGCTGAGATATAATTCGTTTCACCTTCATGAATAATTGCACTTGTTTGCATGAGAATTAGTCCTGAAGAAATAAGTATAAACGCCGCTGAAATAGCTAATTGCAGTGCAGGTATATGAATGAAAATTCCTGCTATCATCGCTAATAAAACGACCATTATACCAACAAAAAGAAATCCGCCCAGGAAGCTGAAGTCTTTTTTAGTTGTTAATGCATAACCTGATAAAGCAAAGAAAATAATTCCAGTACCGCCTAAAGCAGTTGCAATTAATTGCGGGCCGTTAGTAAAGTGACTGATATAAAAGTTAAGCACTGGACCTAAGGTATAACCCAGGAATCCGGTGAAGGCAAAAACACTTACTAATCCCCAGGCACTGTTTCGTAGCGCTTGCGTTAAAAACATTAAGCCATAAACACCAACTATCATGAGAAGAGGGTTCATGGGGCGTGCGCCGCTTGTAAGAGATAAAACTGCCATAAATGCACTGAACAAAAATGTCATGCTCAGTAATAAATAAGTATTACGTAATACCTTATTGCTTGAGAGCACTGATTCATTACGTCTCGTAAGTATGGTGACATCGTTTCGGTTCATTGTTTAGAGCTCCTCTATATTTATAATTTAGTCTAGCATATCTGTGGGACAGTTTCCTATATTTCAAGTTTAAAACGAAGTATTTTTGTTTTGAGGTTCTATAGTACTATAGTAGTATTATAAATAATTTTTGGATAGAGCAGCCCGTAGCTATGCTGGCACTCAGGGTAATGCAAAAAATTTTGACATTTTCTGATGTCATAACTTGTAGGATTTATTATGGCACGAGCAGCTTTGATACAAATGGTTTCTTCAGCAGAAGTTGCTGATAACTTGTGCCAAGTAGAAAAATTAATGATTCAAGCCTGTGAAGAGCAAGCGGAACTTGTGCTTTTGCCTGAAAATTTTGCATTCATGGGACTTAAGGAAACAGATAAATTACAGATTGGGGAAGTTTATGGGGCAGGGCTAATACAACAAAAAATCAGTCAGTTGGCAAAAAAATTAGGCTTATGGGTAATCGCCGGAACTATTCCTGTTAAAAGTACAGGCTCCAAGGTGCGTGCCAGTTGCCTTGTGTATGATGCTCAAGGTAAGTGTGCGGCACGTTATGATAAGATTCATTTATTTGATGTGAATGTTTCGTCAAAAGAAGTATACCAAGAATCGATGTCCATTGAGCGTGGACATGATCTGGCGCTTGTTGATACTCCAGTTGGGAAAATAGGATTAACAGTTTGTTATGATTTAAGGTTTCCAGAACTTTATCAACAACTCATGTTGCAAGGGGCGCGGTTGTTTACAGTTCCTTCTGCATTTACAGCTGTAACGGGCCTTGCTCATTGGGAAGTATTATTGCGAGCCAGAGCTATTGAAAATCTATGTTATGTTTTGGCAGCAAATCAGGGTGGTCAGCATGAAAATGGACGTGCTACTTTTGGTCATAGCATGATTGTTGATCCTTGGGGAAAAGTCCTTACACAAAAAGAAACGGGTGCTGGAGTAATAATAGCAGATATTGATTTACAATATCAGCAGGAATTACGCCGAAGTTTCCCCTGTTTGGAACATCATGTATTAAACTTATAAGTAGATGCTACTTTCTTGATACAAGAAAATACATATTATTATTTATTTAAAAGGTAATTAAATGACAGAAGCTCTTACTACAGCAAAAAAAATTTTATTAGCTCCTGCAGCGCTGGACGAAACGGGTATAGAAAAATTATTTAAAACCATTATGAATCGTCATATTGACGATGCAGATCTCTATTTTCAAAGTTGTAGCTATGAATCATGGTATTTGGAAGATTCCGTAGTGAAAAGCGGTAGCTATTCTTTGGATAGAGGTGTAGGTATTCGAGCTGTCAGTGGTGATAAAACAGGTTTTGCCTATTGTGATGATATTTTACTGCCTTCAATGTTGCGGGCAGCTGACGCAGCTCGTTCTATTGCACTTACTGGATCTAAACCAATTCAATCCATCCAGGTGAAAGGTGCAGCAGTAAGTCGTTATCAAGGTTTAAATCCTATCGAAGGAATGAGTAAACAAGAAAAAATTGCTTTATTAGAAGCAATTGATAAAGAAGCGCGCAGTATCGATCCTCGAGTGACTCAAGTTAATGCATCCTTAAGTGGTTGTTATGAGGTGGTAATGGTAGCTGGAATGCATGGGCAGATGATTGCTGATGTTAGACCTTTAGTGAGTATCAATGTCAGTGTGATTGTAGAAGATAAGCATGGAAGGAGGGAGTCTGCTCGTTCTGGCGGCGGTGGTCGGGTGCCTTATTCTTATTTTTACGAAAAGGAAAATGCGTTAAGTTATGCTCGTGAGGCAGTACGCGAAGCGCTAATTAATCTGGAAGCACAACCTGCTCCAGCAGGAACAATGCCCGTTGTTCTTGGGCCAGGCTGGCCAGGTGTTTTATTGCATGAAGCAGTTGGACATGGTTTGGAAGGGGATTTTAATCGTAAGGGCTTATCTGCTTTTTCTGGACGTATTGGCCAACAAGTCGCAGCACCCGGTGTTACAGTAGTTGATGATGGTACTTTGAAAGACAGGCGCGGCTCCTTAACCATTGATGATGAAGGGACCCCTTCACAATGTACCACGTTGATAGATAACGGTGTTTTAGTGAATTACATGCAAGATAAACTGAATGCCAAATTGATGGGCATGCAATCTACAGGTAATTGTCGACGTGAATCTTATGCGCATGTGCCTATGCCCAGAATGACTAATACGTATATGTTGGCTGGGCAACATGATCCTGAAGAAATTATTCGTTCAGTACAACGCGGTTTATATGCGGTCAATTTTGGTGGTGGACAGGTTGATATCACCTCTGGTCAATTTGTATTCTCAGCCAGTGAAGCATATCTTATTGAAAATGGAAAAATTACTGCACCAGTTAAAGGCGCAACACTTATTGGTAATGGGCCTGATGTAATGAAAAAAATCAGTATGATTGGAAATGACCTTGGATTGGATCGAGGAATTGGTGTTTGTGGTAAAGAGGGGCAATCAGTTCCGGTTGGAGTGGGACAGCCTACTTTGAAAATAGATGCGTTGACAGTAGGTGGCACAAGTTAAAAATTAAAATGTAGCCTGAGTTTTACTTTGCTTTATCGAGGCTACATTTGATGTTACATAATCACTATGATTTGGTTCCCCACTAACTTCATACTACATTGCAAGCTTACTCGGCTATATATACTCTGTCGCCTCATTCACTTGCGTTTTGTCTAAAGCCTTAGTGGGTAACGCTATATGATTTATGCGAAATCAAAATGGTAAGCAACTGAAGCAACGAATTCGTTTAAGAAAAGATGCTTTGTTTCGAAAGGTGTAATTAAGCCTGCATCACCACTAACGACATCGAAGAATGAATTTTCAGTGCGCAACGTACCTGCATCAACAAAGCGATAGCCAAGCCCAATGCTGATTTTTTCGTTAAAAAAGTAATCAGCACCAACACCAGCATCCCAAGCAAAGCTAGTCGCTGAATCACCGTGAATACGCGTATCATAAGTTATTGTATTGCCACTAAAGGTATGCTGGACGTTTCTTAGATTACCCATTTGGTTATAAGCGAAACCAATTCCGCCTTTAACATAAGGTACAAAACCACCCCAATTTACAGTGGGTTTCAAAATCAGATCAAACAGGAATGTTTGGACGTCAATGTCATCTGCCTCAAAATGATCTTCCAGGTAGAAATTAGGATCAGTAGGAATAACTGCATAGCTTGCATGAAGAAAATAATCATAGCCACTTCGGTAATCCCAAGTAAATTGGACAGCTACGTTGGGATTGTATTGATAACCAATAAATGCGCCTCCAAAACCGCCAATCCCGAAATCGCGATTCCAATCGGTGTTACTTGGTGCGATGATGCGAAGAGGTTCTCTTCCACCCAGATCAGGCGCAAAATGCGTGCTTAAAGAAATAGAAGCTCCGCCTTCAGCACCGATATAAAATTTTGGTGCGGAAGGAGCAACATTTCCCATCGCACCGGCAATGGCTAAACTATTAAATCCAACACACAGAGCTGCTATAGAAATTGCCTTTAATTTCATATTATTTTGTCTCCATTCTAATATTATTTTGTGGGCTAATTAAGTTAGAAAACCCTGGAGTAAGGGAGTCTGAAGCAATAATACGCGGGACACCTAATCCATGGCACTAATTTAATGTTGTAACAATACATTTCATTGTTATTTGTTGCATTGACGCATGCTACTACTATGAACGTTAAATAGCAAACTTCGCTATGGAATTGGGATAATAATGCACTATAAATCCTGGATTACTTTTATTCTCGATTTATACTACGTCTTTTTCTCGCCATTTAATTGATTAAGCAAAGAGCTGATTTCAAAAATACGTTCTTCTGATGCGGTATTATCTAAGGTAAAACGTAAGCGTTGGGGACCTTCCATTTGATATCTTTTGGCGTGTACTTGAATTAAATGAATCAACACTCCTGGATCTATAGAAGGATTTTCACTAAACTCCAGTTTGCCTTGCTGTGCACCGGCACTGATTTTTTGAATGCCCATTTTTTCTGCTTTTAATTTTAATTCAGTAATCAATAATAAGTGCTTCACTTGTTGCGGTAACAAACCAAACCGGTCAATTAACTCAATTTGTAAATCGTGTAATTGTTCTTTACTTTTTGCATTAGCGATTCGTTTGTACATGATCAGTCGATTGTGAATATCAGGAATGTATTCTTCAGGAATAATGGCACTGATTCGTAAATCAATCTCAGGCCCTTGATGCATAGGAGCAGATAACTCGGGTGTTTTTCCTGCTTTTAAATCATGTACTGCTTTATCAAGCATTTCCATAAATAAATTGAATCCAACTGCCTGCATGTTTCCACTTTGTTCCGCGCCTAATAGTTCACCTGCTCCGCGAATTTCCAGATCATGTGTTGCTAGGGTGAATCCAGCACCGAGATCCTCCAATGATATAATTGCTTCCAGCCGTTTGACAGCATCAGCAGTTAATAATTTTTCATTAGGGGTAAGCAAGTAAGCATAGGCTTGATGATGAGAACGACCAACACGCCCACGTAACTGATGCAGTTGTGCTAAACCAAATTTATCCGCACGATCAATAATAATTGTATTGGCTGTAGGAATATCAATACCGGTTTCAATGATCGTGGTGCAGACTAACACATTGAAACGGTGGTGATAAAAGTCAGACATTACCCGTTCCAGCTCGCGCTCACGCATTTGTCCATGCGCACTGCGGATTTTCGCTTCTGGAACCAAGGTTTGCAAATCCTGGCACACGCGCTCAATTGTTTCTACATTATTATGCAAAAAGAAAACTTGCCCTCCTCTAAGAATTTCCCTCAGTGTGGCCTCACGGACTGTGGCGTCTTTTTTCTCTTGCCAGAATGTCTTAATCGCCAGACGTTTGGCTGGGGGCGTAGTCATTAGAGAAATATCTCTTATTCCTGCCATAGCCATATTCAGTGTTCTGGGAATTGGAGTCGCTGTCATCGATAAAATATCAACATGAGTCCGCAGGGATTTGATGTGTTCTTTTTGTTTGACTCCAAAACGATGCTCTTCATCAATAATGAGAAGTCCCAGATTTTTAAAGGCAATGTTACTTTGGAATAATTTATGTGTTCCTATGACGATGTCAACAGTTCCTGATTTTAAAGCAGTGAGCACCGTTTCCGTTTCTTTACCGGAACGAAAACGTGACAGCAATTCAATGTTGATAGGAAAATCGGCAAATCGGTCTCGGAATGATTCAAAATGTTGTCCTGCTAGAAGGGTGGTAGGCACCAGGATACAGACTTGCTTGTTGTTTTGCACTGCAACAAATGCGGCACGCATGGCTACTTCAGTTTTACCAAATCCCACATCCCCGCAAATTAAACGATCCATAGGTCTTGGGGATTCCATGTCTTTTATTATTTGTTCAATTGCGTGTAATTGATCGGGAGTTTCTGTAAAAGGAAAAGCACTGGCAAATTTAACATACTCATTGTGATCTACTTTATATTGGTATCCAGGTTGCGCTTCTCTTTTCGCATAAAGATCCAGTAGTTCAATTGCTACATCATGAATTTTTTCGGCAGCTTTTTTCTTTTCTTTTTGCCATTGATCAGAACCCAGTTTATGCAAAGGAGCATGTTCACTATCGACACCGGTGTATCGACTAATAAGGTGGAGTGACGTAACAGGCACATAAATTTTGTCTTCACCGGCATAGGTAAGAACTAAAAACTCGCCAGCAATTCCATTGGATTCTATATGTTGTAATCCTTGATAACGTCCTACACCAAATTGCAAATGAACTACAGGAGCACCAACGCGTAGTTCAGCCATATCACGGATAATTAAATCGGGATCAACTGTCTTTTGTGTTCCTCGCCTTTGCGGTGTGCTTTGCTCCCCAAATAATTGAGATTCAACGATGAGTACGATATGGCTTTGTTTTAATTCGCAACCATAAATAAGATCCCCAGTACTGATGTTGATCGGAGCAGTATCATTAATAAAGTCGTGCCATGAAGCGTGTACTTTTGCAGAAATGCCGCTTGGTTTAAGCAGATCAAGTAATACCTCACGACGTCCGGCACTTTCGACCACAATTAAATATCGGCGTGAGGAATCTGCACAATAGTTACGAAGTTGGCTTAACGGTTCCTGGGTTTTCCTATCTATAGGCAATTGTGGGCCTGGTACGATGTCAAAATTAACCACAGCCCCTTTTTTATCTGAAGGGTTTTGGAACAAGCGAAGTTGTTCATAAGTATTGGCTTTAGTTAATAATTCAGTCGGATTAATAAAACATGCCGGCGGCGATAAAATGGGTCTACTGATATCGTATCGTCTTTGTTCGAAGCGTTCGTTTAATTCTTGCCAGAATTGCTCTGCATTATTTTGAATGTTTTCAACTAAGCAAACCTTGGCATTTTCAGGTAAATAATCAAAAAAAGTAACTGTTTTTTCAAAAAACAAGGGTAGATAATATTCAATTCCTGAAGGGAATTGACCTTCACTGATCGCTTCATAAATAGGACATTGGCTTGGGTTTCCGGGAAATTGCTCTCTAAATGCACGTCGAAAGAGAAGTTGACTTTGTTCATTTAAAGGAAATTCTCGGGCGGGTAATACATTGATTTCTTTAATTTTTTCTATTGTACGTTGGGTTTCAGTATCGAACTCTCGCAAACTTTCGATTTCATCATCAAAAAGCTCAATACGAAATGGCAAACCTGAACCCATAGGATAGACATCAATAATTGAACCGCGTACAGCAAACTCTCCATGTTCGAGGACTTTATTAACACAATGATATCCAGAGTGTTGCAACTGGTTACGGAAAGCAGTTAAGTCCAGCTTTTGTCCTTCTTTAAGCATCAGCGCATATTGATTTAAAAATTCAGGTGGGCACAGTCTATGCATTAATGTGCTTGCTGCAGTAATGACAATTGCATCGGTTACTTGTTGGATTCGGCTTAATGTGTATAGGCGCTCGGAAATGATGTCTTGATGCGGTGAGAACTGGTCATAAGGGAGCGTTTCCCAATCAGGAAAAAACAATAATTCTTGAGGAGACTCAGGATTGAGAAAGAAATTTAATTCTGCTTGTAATTGATTTGCACTGAGATTGTCTTGTGTAATCAATAACTTGATTCCGGGTGTTTGTTGACAATACTCAGCCAATGCGAGTGCTAAACTGCTTCCGTGGAGTTGCCCCCATATTTGTTTGGCTTGGGTTGGCTTATAGAGTAAAGTTTTTATGGACATAGCTTGAGCAAGCGGATTTAAAAATTAGCGATTATACCTTATGTATGGTTTTGGTTCATCTTAAAATTGCAGATTATTTTTTAATTGGATGATAAGTTTTATAAAAAAGGCATATAAAGGCACATATTTAAAATTGTAGCTTGGGTGTGTAATGAAGCGGAACTGGGATCTAGACAAAATAAAATCTTATCCCGGGTTTCGCTTCGCTACACCCAGGCTACTTATTCATTAATTTTAATATCGAAATGATTTAATAAAGCGATGACATCCGGAAAGGAAAAACGTGCGTGTTTGATTTTATTTTCATTGAGATCAATTGCATAGTTAACGGCGTTTGTAAAATCTGCAGCATTTAAGTTTGTATGGAGAAATAGACTATTTAGTAGATCAGAGCCTACAAAACTTGCATGACTTAAATTTGCTTCTCTGAAATCAACATCATGAGCTTTGCATTCTTCAATGATCAAACCAGAAAGCTCTAGTCCATAAAAACTGGAGTGGCTTAAGTTGCTGTTGTAAAAATAGAGAGGACTTGTAAGCTTAACTAAGGGCCAACTCAATTCAGTCCAATTTATTCCTATGATTTTTGAATTTTTAAATGAGACTTCTGAAAATTTACAACCTGGAAATTTTGCCAAAGCCAGATCGCAGTCTTCAAAATCGCAATCAGTGAATTTTGTATTCTTGAAAATAATGTCACTAAATTTACATTGTTTAAATCGGCAACTTTCAAAATTAATCTGCTCGATTCGTATTTTTTCAATGGTTAATTGCGTGAATGTTTGATTAAGATAAGTATGGTCATTAAAAGGATGTATCATATACTTTTTCTCTAATTTAAAATCACTTTGAAGCCTGGGCAAAGGCGAAGCCATAACCCGGGATGAAACAATTTTATTCTTGTCCAGAAACCCGGTTCCGCTACACTTCACCCCAGGCTACACATTAGGCTACAACTTAGGTTTCATTTAATGATGTATCAGTTTCAATGAGTTCAAGCTCATCTAACTCGATATCCACGGACTCAATTTTTTGAAAACGCGACGTAATTTTTTTAGCGGATGTGTTTACTTCACTGACATCTTGATGAGCCAAATTGATGTGCTTAGAAAGTTTATCCATTCTTTTTTCAAAGCGTTGAAAATCATCGGCAAGAGCTTGCAGGTGTTTTTGGATAATGTGAATTTGTTTGCGAGTGGCATCATCTTTAAGCACTGCTTTAGCAGTAGTAAGAACAGCCATTAAAGTACTTGGGGACACAAGCCATACTTTTAATCTTTGGGAAAGCGAAATTAAATCTGGATAATTCGCATGAATTTCTGCAAAGATGGATTCCGCGGGAATGAACATCATAGCACCATCAGTGGTTTCATTAGGTATGATGTATTTTTCAGCAATGTCTTTAATATGTTTTTGAATGTCTTGACGAAATTGTTGCTGTAACGATTTCTTCTCAACCGAACTTGCATCAGTGCTGATAAGTCGCTGATAAGTTTCCAGAGGAAACTTGGCATCAATAACTACATTACCCGTAGGTTCAGGTAAGAACAAAATGCAATCAGCACGCTTTTGATTACTGAGTGTATGTTGCATTGCAAAATGATTGGGTGGAATCATATTGCTGATGAGTGTCGCCAATTGTACTTCACCAAAAGCCCCGCGTGCTTTTTTATCGACTAATACATCTTGCAAGCTAACAACATGATTGGAAAGCTCGGTAATTTTCTTTTGTGCTTCATCAATGATTGTTAACCGTTTTACCACGTCAATAAAAGTTGAAGACGTTTTTTCAAAACCTTCGGTTAATTTATGATTGACTTGTTGGGTTAAGCTGTGGAGATGATTGCGAATTTCTTCAGTAAGCAACTGTAAATGAGAGGTCAATGAACTGGCATGTTGCCTGAAGCTATGACTCATTTGCTCCCTAACATCGGTCATTTGCTTTTGGACGGTATCATGAATCAGTTGTTGCGTCATCAATTGTCCTTGAGCAATTTTCTCACTTACATCCAGGCGCACTTGATGCAATTGTGTGGTAAATGCCTCCAGAACTTTTTCATTAAACTGCCTGCTCCATTTTTTTTGCTGGCTTTGTTTTATCAAAAGCCAAATTAGGAGCATAAATTGGAGGGCTAACGCATATGCTATGCCCTCAAGTAACGTGATTGAAGATAAAAATTGCATTCATTAGTCCAAAAGTTGACTGAGTTTAATTGGCGGATCGTATTGATATACCGTTTTTAATTGCCCATAATCAGTAAGGTGCAAATAACCCACGGAAAGTTGATCCTCTGTCAAACGGGCCGAATTGTCAAAGCTAAATTTAATTATTTGTTTTCCGGGCTCGAGCCATTGCGCACTTTGAACTGTTTCAATGGGAAGATCCGCGCCTTTGGAATTTTTTGTATATAAGATGCTTTGTAATGCATACCGACTTGCAGTCGCAACCTCTACAGTGGCGGCAAACGTTAGAGGATTAGAGGAGATCTTTTTGATGCTGATTAGGCTTGCAGAAGGTATTGAATAGGAAAAAGCAGCCCGTCCACTACGATGTATGGGGCTATTTTCACCAAGCGCGCATAATACATCCACCTCGATATACCAATTGCCTCCATGAGTGTTGTCAGCAGAAGATAAAAGTGCGTTGGCTTGGAATTGGTTGCGTTTTATTTCTTTTATTTTCAGAGGAATTGTTTGATTATCAGGACCTACCAATGAGGCATTCACATCATCTGCAGGATAAGAAGTTATATTATCTTTTAGGGTAATAAGGGCATTAAATTGATCACCGTATTGATACTGCAATGCCGAAGGTTCAATTTGCAAATAAATTAAAGAGTATTTTTCAAACACATGAATGAGATATGAATCGGCATTTGAGGAGTCTGTGGATTTGCTTTTGATTATGAAATTATTCATACCTAATTCCGGTTTGATTTGCAGCATAATCTGGTGCGAACCTATCCTTAGCGATTCATCAATTGCCTCATCCTGACTGTACAATGATGAGGCATCTTTTAAGCTTATGAATTTGTTAGACTTAGCACTTTTTAACTCCAATGCAGGAATGGATTTATTTTTTTGTAAAGGGATAATGCGTACTACTGCTTCTGGTGTATGAATCGCTAAGTTAATCCCTTGCTGTAATTGGGCCGCAGTTACTTGCTGATTATAACTGTAACTTTTTTGAATGTTGCTTTCTGTTTTATTTAAAGGAAACTCGCCAATTTTCCAGCGATCTTGCATGCTTTCATGAGATAAAGAATTGCAAATATCACAATCATAAGATTTGACTGGATTTTGTGGTAAGGTGAATGCATTGACTTGCGCGCAACAAAATAAAGACAAAAAGGTAAGCGTGGTTCTCATTTTACAGCTCCTTCTGAATCCAGGATAGAAATTAGTATCTTATCCAGTCCAAAACATGAATGACGACTTTGATTATGGCTAAGTGTTGTCTTATCATCGGTTTGTTCCTTGTCATAAAACCAAATTGTACCTGCAGCGGCTTGGGACGTACAATTTAAAAAACCATCGGCACAATAGTCCAGATAGATTTTAGCAATCCTCAAGCCGCTATTGAGTAAATAACCATTACAGTAACTGGCTGAAGAGAGAGGCGAGGCGATAACATCAGTCCCTATGACTGCATTAAAAGGTACTGGCAAGGAAGGGCGATTCTTAGTGCCAAACAAGAGCTCTTCGTTGTAAATATACATGTCACCAACACGTTGCTGTTTAACGGCATCTCCCGTATAACCTAACAACCAGCTCAGGCTGGCTTCGAAAATACCTCCATTGAAAAGCATATCAGCAAGAGGGGTACCTCCACTTGAAGGAGCTAAAGCAACGACTTGTTTGATTTTGCTTTTTAATCGCATATATCGATTATCATAAGTTGGATTCGAAAGGATCCAGCGCATTACGTTGGCGCCATTGGAATGAGTGTAAAGAATCAAAGCGTTAATTTTTTTACGATCTATAAAATCCAACAGCTGATTTGCAGTACATCCTGCAGCATCTTCATCCCACATGTATTTGCTGTAATCACAATGAACTACATAATAATTTTCAGGATTCGGAAGTCCTTGAGCAATATCCTGAATAAAATCTGTTTTCCAATAGCCGCCCTCGGCATCCTCTCGATGATCATTTGTCCCATGAACAAATGCAATGCCTAAATTTCTGTGTCCATCAGACTGGGGAAATGCATACATTAATGTGGAAGATACAAGTAAAAAACCTGTTATTAAGATACGTTTAAAATCCATTTTTATCACGCCTCGGTTCATGTTGAATCGATATGTATCTATAGCATATTTTTTAATGATAAACTAATGTTTTAGGATAATTGCTTTTCACCTATAAAGTTATGAATTCGTAGCCTGGTGCATTGTAGCCTGGGTAAAGGCATAGCCTTTACCCAGGCTACGAATTTTTCAAAGGCAATGGCTTCTTATGTTTTAGATTATGGATGGAAATGAATGAGTATTGATGAAATAAAGGAACAAATTGCTGAGCTGAAAGATAAAATAAGGCAATATGATTATCACTATTATGTTCTGGATGAGCCACTAGTTCCTGATGTGGAATACGATCGGTGTTTTCGTGCATTACAGGATTTGGAAGCTAAATATCCGGAATTATTGACAGCAGACTCACCTACCCAACGTGTGGGTGGTACTCCTGCAGATGCCTTTATGCCAGTAACCCATCGGCAACCCATGTTGTCCTTATCGAACGTGTTTACTGAGGAAGAGCTCCAAGCATTTATTAAGCGTGTTACCGAAAAACTGGATGAACCAGTTCAGCAATTGGTTTTTACCTGTGAACCTAAATTGGATGGGCTTGCGGTAAATCTTAGCTACGAAAATGGCGTATTGATTTCTGCAGCAACACGTGGTGATGGAACTACAGGTGAAAACATTACTGCCAATATTAAAACAATCCCTGCAATTCCTTTAGTTTTAAGAGTGCCAAAACCGCCACGTTTTATTGAAGTCCGTGGTGAGGTCTACATGCCCAAAACAGGTTTTGAAGAGTACAATAAAAAGGCTAAAGAGTCTGGGGAAAAAGTTTTTGCCAATCCCCGTAATGCTGCAGCAGGAAGCTTAAGGCAGTTGAATCCTGCAGTAACAGCAAGCAGGCCTTTGGCTATTTATTGCTATGGTATAGGGGCTTGCGAGGGATATAGTTTACCTTTTAGCCATTGGGAGCAATTACAATTACTCAAAGAATTTGGCTTTAGGGTTTCTTTAGATACCAAACAGGAGGTGGGTATTAAAGGTTGCCTGAATTATTACCATGAGATGTTAGCCAAGCGTAATCAACTTCCTTTTGAGATCGATGGGGTTGTTTATAAAGTAGACAGTATTCCTTTACAACAACAACTTGGTTTTATTTCACGAGCTCCCCGATTTGCCTGTGCCCATAAATTTCCTGCTACCGAAGAGATAACGGAGCTGTTAGCCGTTGATTTTCAGGTAGGAAGAACTGGAGCTTTAACTCCGGTAGCTCGTTTGGCGCCGGTCAATGTTGCAGGAGTTACTGTAAGCAATGCGACTTTGCATAACATGGATGAAATTACCAGAAAGGATATTCGTATTGGTGATATGGTTATTATTCGTCGTGCGGGCGATGTTATTCCAGAAGTAGTTTCCGTCGTTCTTGAGCGGCGTCCCGCAAATACCAAAGCAATTCGTTTACCTAATAAATGTCCTGTTTGCGGTTCTGATGTAGTGCGTGAGGAAGGGGAGGCAGTTGCGCGTTGTGTAGGTGGTTTATTTTGCAAGGCTCAATTAAAAAGAATGATGTGGCATTTTGCTTCACGTAAAGCGATGCATATTGAAGGATTGGGAGCGGGACTTATTGAGCTGCTCGTCAACGAAGGGATTGTGCGCCATTTACCCGATCTTTATACGCTTAATTTCACTACTTTGGCTAATCTTCCACGTATGGGAGAGAAATCAGCAAAAAATTTATTGCACGCTTTAGAGCAAAGTAAAAATACAACATTTACTCGTTTTCTGTATGCGCTGGGAATTCGTGAAATTGGTGAATCCAGCGCCCGAATGTTGGCCGAACATTTCGGAGATATTGATGCTATTTCCAAAGCAACAGAAGAAGAGTTGATGAGCTTGCAAGATATGGGACCGGTAGGGGCTTTTAATGTGGTGCATTTTTTTGCACAGGAACATAATCGTCAAATCATTGAACGTTTATTAGCCCTTGGCGTCCATTGGCCAAAAGTTGAGAAAAAGAAAGTCAATAAAGAGCATTCTTTATTTGGCAAAACAGTGGTTTTAACTGGAACTTTAAGTACTATGGGACGTGAAGAGGCCAAAGCAAAATTATTGGCTGTAGGGGCTAAGGTGACTGGTAGCGTCTCAGCAAAAACAGATTATGTCATTGCTGGAAGTGAAGCGGGATCCAAACTGGATAAAGCAAATGATCTGGGTGTACCAGTTTTGGATGAAGAACAGTTTCTTAAAGTATTATGAAAGGTCTGTTTTCATTTCTACGATCTTGGCCAAACTGTGCTGATTTTCTGCGCTCCGATACCCACATGTTCCGTATATGCTGAATTTCGGTGCTCGAAAATCAGGCCATTTTGACTCAAGCGAGCGAATGGAAAAAGACCCTATTAATTAGATAAGGATTTTTTTTGAATCGTATACAACGAATAGTTCTGGTAGCTCTGTTTTTTAAAAATTTTAGCTGCTTTGCTTATGCATGGCCTTGGATTTTAAATAATCCATATCCCCAATCACAAGCAAAAAAAAATATTTATTACTCATCATTTTCTGAACAGCCTAAAACTCTGGACCCGGCACTTTCTTATTCGTCGAATGAGTCTCTTTTTATTGCTCAAATATATGAGCCTTTGCTGCAGTATGATTATTTGAAAAGGCCGTATCAATTAGCTCCTTTAATCGCCTCGCAAATGCCCCAGTTAAGATATCTTGATGCCCAAGGTAATTTATTGCCTGAAAACAGCCAGGAAGCGCCTGCTTACAGTGTTTATACTATAAACATTAAAAAAGGAGTTTATTATCAGCCTCACCCAGCTTTTGCTAAGGATGCAGAAGGTTCATATTTTTATCATCATGTCACATCAGATTATTTAGATGAAGAAGATATTAACCAATTATCGGATTTTAAGCATACAGGCACGCGAGAGCTGATAGTTGATGATTACATTTATCAAATAAAGCGATTGGCTAATCCTGCATTGAGCTCACCAATTTATGGTTTAATGAGTGACTATATCGTCGGTTTTGCAGAATATGGAAAAACACTTCCTAAAGGTAATAAATATATTGATCTGCGTAAGTATCCTTTAAAAGGACTAAAAAAACTGGATGATTATTCTTTTGAAATTACTTTAAAGGGAAAATACATCCAGTTTTTATTTTGGTTGGCTATGAGTTTTTTTTCGCCAGTTCCCTGGGAAACTGATTACTTTTATTCTCAACCAGGAATGTTGGACAATAACATCACTTTGAGTTGGTTTCCTGTAGGCACAGGACCTTTTATGTTGGTTAAAAATAATCCCAATAGAAATATGGTGCTCCAAAAAAATCCTAATTTTCGCGAAGAATATTATCCAAGTATCGGTTCTGATGAGGATAAGAAATTAGGATATTTGAATAATGCAGGTAAGCGAATACCCTTTATCGAAAAGGCAATTTTTACTCTGGAAAAAGAATCTATTCCTCGTTGGAATAAATTTTTGCAAGGTTATTATGATAGCTCGGTAATTGGTGCGGACAGTTTTGATCAGGCAATCCATACGAATCGATATGGCAAGGCTGAACTAACACCAGAGATGCAAAAAAAACACATGTACCTCACTGTGGAATTACAACCTACTACTTACTATATGGGATTTAACATGCTTGATAAAGTAGTTGGTGGAACTAGCGAACGCGCGCGCAAGTTAAGAAGAGCAATTTCAATTGCGGTAAATTATGATGAAAACATAGCCATTTTTCATAATGGTCGAGGTATTGCCGCTCAAGGACCGATTCCACCTGGTATTTTTGGTTATAAAGAAGGTAAAGAGGGAATTAATCCTTATGTATATGAATGGAAAAATGATGAAGCTGTGCGTCGTCCCATTAGTGATGCCAAACAACTAATGGCTGAAGCAGGATACCCTGATGGAATTGATCCGGCTACTGGAAATCACTTAATTTTAAATTATGATGTCACGACATCAGGTGGTCCTCAGGACAAATCCTTATTTGATTGGATGCGTAAACAATTTGCTCAAATAGGCATTGATTTGAATGTGCGGGCAACTTTGTATAATCGTTTTCAAGAAAAAATGCGTACAGGTGATACGCAAATATTTAGTTGGGGTTGGGTGGCAGATTATCCGGATCCTGAAAATTTTTTGTTTCAGCTGTATGGAGCCAATGGCAAGGTAAAATTTAGTGGTGAAAATGCTGCCAATTATCAAAATCCTGAATTTGATCGTCTTTTTAATTTAATGAAAAATAGACAAAATGATACACAAAGGCAGCAGATTATTGATGAGATGATCTCTATTGTTCGTAGTGATGCACCATGGATTTGGGGAATACATCCTGAAGAATTTATTTTATCTCAGAGTTGGGTCTCTCGCATTAAACCAAATACAATGTTTTCTTCGACTTTAAAGTACATCGAAATCAATGTGCCCGAACGAAACAGATTGAGATTCGCTTGGAATCAACCAGTTTTTTGGCCATTGGGTTTATTGTTTTTGCTTATTCTAATTCTCATTCTTCCTTTGGTTATTGCCTATCACAAGAAAGAAAGAAAACCGGCAGAAAGGACGTTTATCCCATGATCAAGTATTTACTGCGTCGAGTTACATATTCGATACCCATTCTTTTTGGAATTAATCTTATTACTTTTATTTTATTTTTTATGGTGAATACACCAGACGATATTGCACGCATGCATTTAGGACAGAAACATGTAGAACAACAAGTGATCGATGATTGGAAAGAGGCACATGGTTATAATTTACCCTTATTTTATAACGACCAAAAAACTGGAATAGAAAAAATACAATCGACTTTGTTTTTTCAAAAATCAATGAAGCTCTTTACTTTTAATTTTGGTGTGTCTGATTCTGGACGAGATATTAGCGAAGACATTACCTACAGAATGTGGCCAAGTCTTTCTATTGCGTTACCCGTTTTATTGTTGGATGTTATTGCTAACATTATTGTCGCTATGGCAATGGCTTTTTTTCGAGGAACTTATCTTGATTTAACTGGTGTGGTGATTTGTATTATTTTAATGTCGATTTCCAGCTTATTTTATATTATTGGTGGCCAATATCTTTTTGGTAAATTATTACGTCTAGTACCTATTTCAGGTTATGACAGTGGCTTTGACGCGTTAAAATTCGTTATTCTGCCGATTACTGTGGCAGTACTTAGTGGCTTGGGGGCGGGGAGCCGTTGGTATCGCACTTTATTCCTGGAGGAAATGCATAAAGATTACGTTAAAACGGCCAGAGCTAAAGGGCTATCGGAACAAAGAGTGATGTTCAAACACGTATTGAAAAATGCAATGCTTCCTATATTAACCGGAATTGTAGTGATTATTCCTTCCTTATTTATGGGCAGTTTGATATTAGAATCTTTTTTTGGGGTGCCAGGCTTAGGCAGCTATACAATTGATGCAATTCAACAGCAGGATTTTGCTATTGTGAGGGCTATGGTGTTCTTGGGTTCAATTCTTTATATTGTGGGATTGGTATTAACGGATATCTCTTATATGTTGGTCGATCCCCGGGTGAGGTTATCTTAGCAATGTAGAAAATCTAGCATGGGTGCAGAGCGCAGCGAAACCTAGAGCTTGTAATATTGGATTCCCGGGTTCCCTCGCGCTGCACTCAAGCTACGTTGATGGAATAATAAGAAAAAATGATGATTGAGTTTTTATGGACTGATAAATGCTTTCTCACCTTATTAGGTTTAAGTGGGATAGTTATTTTACTGAGCTTACGCAAGTATCATATAAGGCGTTCTTTCTCCATAATATTGCACAGACCCATTGCTGTAAGCGCAGGCATCATACTGTTGTTTTTTATTACTGTTGGTGTTTTGGATTCGATTCATATTGCATCGGTAAATAAAGAAACAGAAACTGCAGCTACTGTGTTGGATAAAATTTTGGCTCCTATAGATAAAATTTTAGAAAAAACCTATTCGGCACCATTGGCGTTAAGGCAGTTTATTAGTGAAACATCATTGGTGAATGGTGTTGTTGAACAATCTTTTCCGTTATTGATTTATCCTGGTAAATGGGTAAAAACTGAAGCAGAAAAAAATGAGATCATAAAAAGTACGTTTTGGCATGCATTGAAATGCAGTATATCCGTGGCATTTTTTATAGGAATAGTTCTGATTTGTGTTCGGTTTTGCAGACAGGTAAGACCTTTTTTTGCTTTAAGTGCGACGAGTTTAAGCACCTTAATTACCGTAAGTGTTCTTACATTTTTTGTGGTGCTTGGATATGAGCTTTCAAGAACGTTTCATGTGTTGGGGACGGGACAAATTGGACAAGATATTTTTTATTTTACAATTAAGAGCATACGCACTGGCTTAGTCATTGGTCTTTTAACTACTTTATTTATGTTACCTTTGGCTTTGTTTTTGGGGGTAGTGGCAGGATATTTTGGTGGTTTGGCGGATGATTTGATTCAGTATGCCTATACTACTTTAAGCTCCATACCTGGAGTTTTATTAATTACTGCTTCAGTTTTGTCTTTGCAAGTTTATATAGCCAATCATCCTGAGCAGTTTACTACTTTGGCTCAAAGTGCGGATGCACGTTTATTGGCACTTTGTTTCATCCTCGGAGTAACAAGTTGGACCAGCTTATGTCGGCTTTTACGAGCTGAGACTTTGAAGCTGCGTGAAGTAGATTACGTTCAAGCGGCGCGTGCCTTGGGATCGAATTGGTTTACTATTATTCGCAAACACTTATTGCCTAACGTGATGCATATTGTAGTAATCACCCTGGTTTTGGATTTTAGTTTTTTGGTTATGGCAGAGGCATTGCTTTCATACGTGGGAGTAGGGGTTTCGCCCATGACCATTAGCTGGGGAAATATGATTAATAGTGCACGTTTTGAGTTGGCACGTAATCCTGTGATTTGGTGGCCTATATTGGCTGCATTTGTTTTTATGTTTTTGCTGGTTTTAGCAATTAACTTATTTGCAGATGCGGTCCGAGACGCTTTTGATCCCCATCAATCATAAGGGTGATATAAAAAGTACAAAAAATGTGTTTAGGTTCTTGGTTTATCGTGATGATGCCGGTATGCAAAACCTTTGATTTAGGTTAAAGTTCATCAATTAAGCTTAGTGAGTTAATTTCTTTATGCAACAACGTTTTGTTCATTTACGTGTCCACACGGAGTTTTCTTTAGTTGATGGCTTGACTCGTGTCAAGCCTTTAATGAAGGTTTTACCATCCCGAGGGATGTGTGCTGTTGCAGTGACCGATTATTGCAATTTGTTTGCAGCGGTGAAGCATTATAAAAATGCTGTTGATATGGGAATCAAGCCTATTATTGGAAGTGATTTACCTTGCCATGATCCTGAGCAGCCCGAACGAGTTTCTTCTATGGTTCTTTTATGTCTTAATTCTCAGGGGTATAAAAATTTAACGTGTCTTGTTTCCAAAGCATATCAGGAAGGGCAATATCAAGGACAACCCAGAGTACAATACCAATGGATTCAAGAGTACTCAGCAGGGCTTATCGCATTGTCTGGCGGAAAATTCGGTGATATTGGACAAGCTTTATTAGCCAATAATGATGTTTTAGCTAAAAGTCGGGCAATGCATTGGCAAACACTTTTCCCCAATCGTTTTTATTTAGAAATTCAGCGGACAGGGCGGCCCGATGAAACCCGCTACAATGAAAAGTTGATTGCTTTAGCCGATGAACTGAAATTGCCATTAGTAGCAACCAATGATGTGCGTTTTCTTGATCAAGAAGATTTTGAGGCCCATGAAGCGCGTGTTTGCATTCATGAAGGATACACATTAGCTGATCCCAGAAGAGTGCAAAAGTATAGTGCACAACAGTACTTGCGATCGGCTGATGAAATGATTGCTTTATTTTCTGATTTGCCATCTGCAATAGAAAATACAGTTGAAATCAGTAAACGATGCACGGTAAAACTGGATTTAGGAAATAACTATTTACCTAACTTTCCCATACCGGATGGATCCACTGTTGAAGAATATTTATCCCATTTATCACAAGTCGGTTTAGAAGAGCGTTTACTGCAAATATTTAAAAACAAATCGCCCGAAGAGCTGCAAGCATCTCGAGAAGAGTATGACAAACGTTTGCAGGTTGAATTAAATGTAATTAATAACATGGGCTTTGCCGGTTACTTTCTAATTGTTGCTGATTTCATCCAGTGGGCAAAAAAAAATGGTGTACCAGTTGGTCCAGGACGCGGTTCAGGAGCTGGATCATTAGTTGCTTACGCATTAAAAATTACCGATTTGGATCCTTTAGAGTATGAATTACTTTTTGAGCGTTTCTTGAACCCAGAACGGGTATCCATGCCTGATTTTGATATCGATTTTTGTATGGAGGGTCGTGATCGGGTCATTGATTATGTGGCCGAGAAATATGGCAGGCAAAGTGTTTCACAAATTATTACCTTTGGTACCATGGCTGCAAAAGCTGTGGTACGCGATGTTGGACGTGTATTAGGCCACCCTTATGGCTTCGTTGATAAGCTGGCAAAATTAATCCCTTTTGAGATAGGTATTACATTAAGTAAGGCTTTAGAACAGGAAGAAGAACTAAAGCGTCGTTATGAAGAAGAAGAAGAAGTAAAAGAACTCATTGATTTAGCATTAAAACTCGAAGGGATTACCCGTAATGCGGGGAAACATGCTGGAGGAGTAGTTATTGCGCCATCCCAGCTTACAGATTTTACTGCAATTTATTGTGAAGAGGGATCTACCCAAATTGTAAGCCAGTTTGATAAAGATGATGTCGAAGCGGCAGGTTTGGTCAAGTTTGACTTTTTGGGATTACGTACCCTGACGATTATCGATTGGGCGTTGACTACGGTAAATAAAAAAAGAGCTGCCGGGGGTTTGCCCGCGGTGGATATCAGTCAAATTCCAACAGATGATGCCGCGACTTTTGATTTATTAAAGGCATGTAAAACAACAGCAGTGTTTCAACTGGAATCTCGAGGCATGAAGGAGTTAATCAGCCGTTTACAGCCTGATTGTTTTGAAGACATTATCGCTTTAGTAGCTTTATTCAGACCAGGTCCTTTGCAATCTGGAATGGTGGATGATTTTATTGATCGTAAGCATGGACGTGCTGCAGTTGATTATCCCCATCCGGATTTGGAGCCCATTTTAAAACCAACTTATGGTGTTATCTTATATCAAGAGCAAGTGATGCAAATTGCGCAGGTATTGGCAAATTATACTTTGGGTGCTGCCGATTTGTTACGTCGTGCGATGGGAAAGAAAAAGCCTGAAGAAATGGCCAAACAACGAGAAATTTTTACCCAAGGGGCGACTGCTCGCGGAGTTGATGAAAAAGTTGCAACCCATATTTTTGACTTGATGGAAAAATTTGCAGGTTATGGTTTTAATAAATCGCATTCGGCTGCATATGCATTAGTCGCTTACCAAACTGCTTGGCTTAAGGCACATTATCCGGCGGCATTTATGGCTGCGGTCATGTCATCAGATATGGATAATACGGATAAGGTAGTTACCTTTATTGATGAATGTGCTCATATGAAATTGAAGGTTTTACCCTCATCAATCAATCACTCGATGTATCCTTTTACTGTAGTTGATGATGCCACTATTATTTATGGCCTTGGGGCTATAAAAGGGGTGGGAGAGTCTGCTATTGATTGCATTACTGAAGAGCGTGAAGCAGGAGGAAAATATACGGACTTATTTAGTTTCTGCCAACGTCTGGATTTGCGTAAGGTAAATCGACGCGTATTAGAAGCACTAATTAAAAGCGGTGCTTTTGATGATTGGAATGTGGAGCGAGCAATATTGACTGCGTCTTTGGAAAAAGCTCTAAAAGTGGCAGAAAAAGAGCATCAAAATCAATCCAGTGGCCAATTTGATTTATTTTCATTATTAGAAGACGATACGAATAAGCAAGACTACGTGCAATGCAAACCTTGGTCCGAAGCACAGCGTCTGGAAGGTGAACGAGAAGTTTTAGGTTTTTATCTAACCGGGCATCCTGCAGATCAATATCGGCGTGAGTTTGGTGACTTTATCGTTTCAATCAGTCAATTAAACCCATCCATGCATAAAAAAGCCATTATTTGCGCGCAAATCGTTGGAATCCGCAAAATCTTGACGAAACGAGGTAAGAAGTTGGTAATTCTTGGCATGGATGATTCTACTGGACGACTGGATGTTGTTGTTTTTGGTGAACTTTTTGAATCCTCTGCCCCGGGTTTGACAACTGGAGATATGTTGGTTATTGAAGGTGAAGTGGCTCATGATGATTATAATGACAGAGTGAAAATGACCGCGAATCATCTCTATGATGTACCAGCAGCTCGAACTAAATTTGCTCGATGTTTGGAGTTACGTTTACACTCCGGAAATCAGGGGATTTTAGGTTCTATTCAGGCGTTATTAAAAGCCCATGTTGGGCGTTGCGCTGTGCAACTTTCATACCGTAATGATTATGCTAGGGCACAGTTGAGTCTGGCGCAACAATGGCACGTAATGCCGAGTGATGAACTACTTGGGCTCTTGATGAATCTTTTAGGGGATGAGCACGTTGTAATGAAATATTAGTAGCCTGGATGAAGCGAAGCAAAACCCGGATTACGGCCCACCTGCACCCAGGCTACATTTTATATTTTTTAACCTGCCAGCAATTTATCCATTTTTGCTGCACAAATAAAATCATTATGACTCAAACCGTTGAGGGCATGGGTCATAAAGCTTACATGGCAATAGTTATAACCTACCTCCAAATCAGGATGATGATTTTCGGTATTTGCAATCCATGCAAGCGCATTAACAAAAGCCATTGTTTCATAAAAATTTTTAAAAGATAAACTGCGTTTAATGATTCGGTTATCTGCACTTACCTCCCAATTTTTATTTAACTGCGGCATCAGATTTTTGATTTGTTCTGCATTTAATGCAGCGCCTATGCCTTCACATGATTCACAATGTTTACTGCTTAAGTCACTGGTCATTTTATTTCCTTACTCGTCTACTTGGCCAATATGGTGTCACTTTTATGAGTGTTTCAGTGCTCTAAAATCACACCATTTTGGCTTAATCTAGCGAATTGTCAACAGACCTTCGTAATTACTCAATGTAGTAAGAAATCGAGCATTTTGTGCCTTGGTTCCTACAGTTACTCGTATGTAATTATTCATCTTATATGGATGTAGCGGTCGCACTATAATGCCTTTATCTAATAAATAGTTATAAATCAACATACCATCCTCCTTACAATCAAAAGTAAGAAAATTGCATGCAGAGGGTAAGTAATCGATATTTAATTGGTTAAATCCCTCTTTCATTTGCAGCATTCCTTCCGTATTGATTTGCAAGCTTAATTGAATAAATTGATCATCATCCAAGGCAGCATGAGCAGTGGTCAGTGCGACTTGGTTGACTGTAAATGGCAATTGGATACGTCGCATGAGATCAATTATCGAGGGATGAGCTATTGCATAACCTAAACGAACTCCTGCTAACCCGTATATTTTTGAAAAAGTTCGTGTAATAACTAAATTAGGATGTTGAGCCATCCATTCAATGCTATTACAACTTAATTGAGATGCTGCATACTCATAATAAGCTTCATCAAGGACTAATAAAGTACTTTCGGGAATATTTTCTAACAGACGTTTTATTTCTTTTTGGCTAATCAGAACACCGGTAGGATTATTCGGGTTCGCCAGAAAAATGATAGCGGTTTTTGAATTGCATGCTTGAATCAATTTATCCACATTGACATGCCAATCCGGATTGATTTCAATGGAGCGAACCGGGATATTCAAGGTATTGGCTTGAATCGCATAGGTGCTAAAGGCATATTCGTGCGTGATGATGTGTTTGTCATGATGCAGCGCAAAGCAGTTGAGTAGAATAGTATATATATAATCCGAACCATTACTCACAAAAAGTTGATCCACATCGATTGCGAGTTTATTCGCAAGCTTAGGCATTAAAGGATGATTCATTGGCGAGGGATAAGTAGCTAAAAGGTGAGCTGACATTTCTTTTAATGCGGCATGGGCTAATGGGCTGCAACCTAAAGGATTTTCGTTACTCGCCATTTTAATAATGTCATTGTCGTTTATCCCTTTTTCACGTGCTAGTTCTTCTATAGATTTTCCTGGTTTATAAGGGACTAAAGATTGTATTCCTTGATGCGGTAATTGTCGAAAGTTAACTGTCATAATTTTCCCTAACTAAAAATTTTCTTCATATTATCCAAGCTTTAGCTTCCTGTCACGAGCTCATTCAGCTAAAAAATCATTTGTTTTGTTACCGGGTGATAGCAAAAACACCCGGGATGCGATTATTTTTTTAAAGTTGCTGCAACTAAGTCATTAAAAGCCCGATTGGGAATTAAATCTGCTTCTGTTAAATATTGATAGTCAATAGGGCATGTATGTTTTGTTTGTACCCAAAATCGAATGCCTTTTGCACCAGTTCCTTTATCATCATTAAATGTGTGACCGTGGGAATCAATGAGAGTAGGTGTGCCATTTACTCCTAAAGGTTCCAATGTAATTGGGTCTATGAGATGATTTTTATCTAATGCCGAGGCCTTATCTGAAGCTTGTCCCTTCAATGGACCAAAGATAAGTTGAGCCCATGAAGTCCGGCTATAATAAGCTACTTGTTTATGAAATTCCTCTGAGTGAACCGCATGCGCAGGTACACAACACTCCTGGTTCTGAGCAGAGCTAACAGGAATCTGTCCTGATTTTGCATAAACAAGCGCAACACCATTGAGTATGGCATTCCTACATAATTCAACCAAATCGGTGCATTTGTTCAGAATATAGAGAGGCGGATAGATAAGTGCTCCAAGGATCCAGCCAGCCAGTCCACCCATTCTTAAACAAACTCCAGCAACAGGTTTTGATAAGGGTAAAAAAGGTAAGAAAAATTCAAGAGCGTTTGCAGCAATATATGGGATGGCAGCAAGCATTATACCTACAGTAGCAGCTCCTAGATTCCACGCTTTTTGGAGGTAATTTGTTGGGGCTTCATAAACAAGCGATTCGAAAAAAGTTGTGTTGCCAATAAAAACAGCAAACTCATCAACAGAGTCATATAATTTCTTTTTAAGGAAAATAAATCCTCGAAGCAATAAATCAGGAAAAAATAAAGCAGTGCCAATAATGGCCCCAATTGGGGCACCAATTACAAAACCTAGTGCTTCACCTATCCAACCAAAAATACCACGCATCACTCCAGTGTGGCGCGTGCCATCTGCATATTCTATGTGGGTACTATTTTCATTCCAGTAGGAGGTGTAATCAGGGATCCAAAAAATAGCTAAAATAAGGTCGAGGATTACCCCGGGAATACTTGTAATTTCTCTTAAAACAAGACGGGTTAATACATGACCCACAGTCATACCTTTAGCGAAATAAGCATACATCATTTTTTCCCCTTTATTTCCTAATTATTTGTGGGTTTTCTAGTGCTTGGCGGCCATTTTAAACGCATTAAAGTTTAATAACAATTCAATGGATTGTTTATGGATCACCCTGAGTTGTATTTGATCTACTCATGTTGTATGCCGTCGTGTAGGTCTTGAATTTTTATATCCAGGACGTTAACCTTGGCATGGCAAACCAACCACAGGAAAATGGAATATGAATTGGCAAAAGGGATTTTCCCTGACTGAAGTATTGATATCTTTATCACTAGTAACAACCTTGGTTCTGGTTTTATTACAACAACAATGGCAGAGTAAGCAATTATTAAATCAATTAATTTTTAGAACACAAGGTTCTCAATTTCTTGATCAAATTGAAGAATCACTTGTGGCCAAAGTTTCAAAACTCCCACCAATTCCCTCTCCATACCATTTGGATATACAGCTAAAAAATCAACAGTTACTTCTCCATCTTGTATGGTTTGAACAAGTAGGTTCTATAACCCGTCAACATAATTTTATCGGAAGTGTTGAATGAAAAAACAAATGGGAATTAGTCTGACAGAAATATTGATAAGTCTTTTTCTGACAAGTTTGATTATGATTCCATTAATCCAACTTTATTTGGGAAGCAAGCGGCAATACCTTGAAACAGAAAAAATTTTAGAAGCACGTTTTGATTTACAATGGGTGAGTGATTTACTGAGTGATAGTATTCGACGTGCAGGTTTTACCCCGTGTTTGGGTATTGATCAATTGCAAGTTATTGATCGTAGAAATCATCCAAACAGAATTTTTGCACTGCAAACTGAAAATCAACCGAATCAATTCATTCAAGTAAATCGTATGAATGAACATTTTGCAAAAATAATCAAAATTCAAGGTGCAACAAAAATAGTGATCCAGGATCCAGTGATACTTCATAAAAATCGTCCCATACTCATCGCTGATTGCGAACATGCTGAGATACAAGAACTTTTTGATATGGAACAACAAAATAACAATTCGCTTATTACTTTGAACAAACCCCTGTTTTTTTCTTATGACCGCTCAGCATATATTGGGGAGTATCTTGAGGAGAAATGGTTGATTAAGAGAAACGCGAATAATATGGATACGTTACATTATCAGTTGGTCCAGACCGAAGAAATAACACCTTTAATTCATTTTATACATACCCGAAATCGATATATAAAAGAGAAGCAGTTTCTTGAAATTAGCATGGGGTTGGATGATAATAAAACACATGAGCTTAAGGTTCTGGTGCGTGGCTCATGAGCAGCTCTCTTCGGAAACTCTACTCCAGAGGAGAATTGCTTCGTCGGTACGGTGCTCGAATCCTCATGTACTGGTGTGTACACTCTGGTTCTGCGCTCCGTGTCTCCTCGCACTTCCTTCTCTGGAGCGAGTTTCCGAAGAGAGCAAGTAGGAAACTCTACTCCAGAGGAGAATTGCTTCGACGGTACGGTGCTCGAATCCTCATGTACTGGCGTGTGCACTCCGCTTCTGCGCTCCATGTCCCCTCGCACTGTTCTCTTTGGAGCGAGTTGCCGAGGAGATCCATTAGAAAAAATCAAGGATTTATTTTATTAGTGACTTTACTTATTATCGGTGTGATTAGCTTGCTTGTTTTGACTTCAATGCAGCACGTTTTACTGTATTACAAGGCAACTAATAAACAAGAAGTATTGCACCAGAGTTTTTATCAACTCGAGGATGTGGCATTGCGATTGCTGTATCAACACACATCATTGAATTCAAACTGTGTGGTACGTTCAGATGCTGCAAATCAAGTCATACATCATTTACTCGAAGACAAAGGATGCTCCTTAAAAAGCGGTTTAACTCAATACAAATATTATATTGAGGACTTGGGAGAGTTTCCGTGTTTGGTGGTTCGCCATAAGGGACGAAAATCAGCATCGCATCATCAACGAGTCACTGTTGTGCCCTTTGAAGAGGGTGTTCCTGTATCTTTATTGCAAATACGGTTTATTAGTGCGGGAAGGGTAATCCCGTGTCTGCTAGAGGAACATGCGATTTCTCTGGGAGTGAGCAGCTGGCGATATTTGCCTTCTCTATAAATAAATTTGGTTAAGGACAGTATGTGAGCATCGGAACGCATAAAATCAGAAACAGTTTAGCAAATGGAAACAGACCCTAATATTATCTTGAGCTATATCAAACCTAGTTGTATCGTAATAGCTATGATGAATAGAGGGATTTTTAGGTGCGTTTACAAAATATTTCTAAATTTAAGTATTGGCCGCAAATGGCGGTGCTTGCTTTATTGTTGGTAGGATATGTTGCTTATCGTTATTTTGCCTTTTATGACACACGCTCAAATGATGCCTATGTTTCAGCCCATGTAGTCAACATGGCCGCTATGGTTTCTGGTCCGGTTACAAGAATTTATGTTAAGGACAATCAGAGGGTGAAAAAAGGAGATAAACTTATTGAAATTGATTCTCTTCCCTATGTTGATGCAGTACAGCAAGCTAAGTCCAAGTTAGAAATTGCTCAATTGAATTATGAAAACGAAAAGGTAGATGCTGCTAAAGCCAAACTTAAGATTGCACAAGCCCATTTTGAATTAGATAAGGCAAATTACCGTCTAAATCATACTATCCTTGTAGCACCTGCAGATGGTTATATCACCAATTTTAATTTACGCGTAGGTCAGTACATTAAAAAAGGGGAAGGACTATTTGCTCTTATTGAAACCAAACAGTGGTGGGTGGTTACGCGTTATAGAGAAACGGCACTGCGTTTGATTCAACCTGGAGACAGGGCAAAAATTATGATTGATATGTATCCGGGAAAAGTATTCCATGGACATGTAGACAGTATTGGTTGGGGGATTAATCGAGTACAAAGCGGCAATGTTGCTCCTTCAACACTAATGTATTTGGAAGCGACCGAAGATTGGATTCGCATAGCACAACGTTTTCCTGTGCGAATTTATATCGATGATTTATCTGATGAATATCCAATGCGCATTGGTGCCAGTGCTGCTACCATTACCTACAGGTGATTCGTGTTTTTCTGGCCTCAAACTGTTGAAAACAGAGCTGCCATAAGAACAGCATTTGCCGCATTAATTGCTGTTTTGATTTCCTTTAAATTTCATCTGGAAACACCCTTTTGGTCAGGAATGAGTGTTGTGATTGTTTCCAATTTATATACTGGAAATATTATTGATAAAGCCTCAATGCGTATTATTGGTACTATTGCGGGAGCGTTTTTGGGGTTCTATATTGCAGGATTGGTCGCCAACAGTTTTTTACTTTATTTGCTTTCTTGTTTTTTAATCGTGTGCATGGGCTCCTATTATTACAGTTTCAGTGCTAATGGTTATGCTTATTTATTAGGAGCACTGTGTGCTTTTATAATTATTTCGCAAATTGCGATGAACCCTCAAAATGCATTTTTCGTAGCGATTTGGAGACCTGTTGAGATTGGGATTGGTGTTTTGATAGCAGCAATCAGCGCCTATTTTATTTTTCCCAATTACTTAAAGGATAATATTACAGTACAACTTCATGATATTTTTACTGATTTTTCAACCGAATTGGAGCAATTACTTACTATGCTGTTTGAGGGTAAGCCCGATTTTGATTTGTTGTTACAAAGCACTCTAAAAATAAAAAGAAAATTACGTAAAGCAGTAGAGCTTATTGGGGCTATGACTCATGAATTTGGGGTTACTAAAGCCAGGATTGATCAGGTGCGTGCTTTATTAGATATTTTTTATGATTTATCACGACAGTTACACTATCTGATTCTCATTTCTCCACAGCATAGCGATTTAACCATTGTGCAATCATTACCTATAAAGCCTGTATTGAATGCGATGCAATCAGATCTGATCCAACTACAAATCGCTTTTTCTCATCACCTGGATACTCCTAAAGAATTAAAAACAGGATTTGCAATCGCAGAACTGGAAAAATATGTGAAGCAGAAGCAAAGTAATGGAGATACGTCCTCTTTTTTGATCTCTGATGTACGTAGCGGCATCGAAAAGCAACAATTCGTTGTTAAGAGTAATTTTGTCTATGCATTGATTCATTTCATGCATCAAGTGAATCACAATCTTCTTTTGATGCAGTCTTTATTTGGTCGCATTCCTCATGGCATGACAGCAAAACATCACGTCTTAAAAACACAGGATCGGATTCGTACAGACATTGATGTAATTAAACGCAGCATTAAAGCAGGGCTCTCGGTTATTTTGGCCTTAGGCTTTTGGCTGGTAAGTAATTGGTCTGGTGGTTTAAATGGAATTATCAGTAGTCTCGTGCTTTCTATTCGTAAACATCTTTTTGAAATGAAAAGTGTGAGTATTCATCGTTTACTTGGTTGTATTTGGGGTGGAGGGATTGCTTTATTTTCTTTGTTTCTAATTAAGATGACACTTTATGACTTCATTTTAATATTCTTTTTTTCAATTTGGGGATTTTCTTATTTTATGTTTAAGTTGCCCAAATATTCGTATATTGGGTTACAGGCAAATATTGCTTTGATTATTTCTCTTGCTCAAGAAGGAGGACCACCTGTTTATTTAGCACCTCCATTACAGCGTTTAGGCGGAATAGTCATTGGAATTATTGCAAGTTTTATTGTGGCAAATCTTATTTGGCGATCCGATGTTTGGACTATGTTAAATCGTTATCTTAATAAGCTCTATGTTTATATGGGGCAGAATTTAAAACAAGTTCTTTTGTCATCAGCAAACCAAATAAAACTGCATGATTTGGCAAATTTGTTTTGGTCCTCCCGGGGATTGCTTGAGTCGCTTGCTGATGAACCCTTAAGCTCCAAAAAACAGAACTTGTTAACAGAGCTGACAAAGCGTTTTGAATCTTTGGTAATAATACAGGCAACGATAAGCCATATTTTATTGGCCATTGATCGAGAAAAAGTTGAAAAAACAGCTCAATTATTGGGATATGAATTATCTTCTTATGAAAAAGAGATTTGGATAGCTTTTGAAAAACATGATGTGGAACATGGACTGAAATTAAGCCATCAATTACAGGATTTGTTATCAGAAATGGATAAAAAAATAATATTTCAAATTTCCGATGACGATTTAAGAGGATTTTTAGCATATCTCAATGCCTTAAATCAATTGGTTTTACATATTCACTAAATTTTTTTTGTAGTGCATGTTGATATAATTCTTTTATTTGTACGTTCCAAAAAAATTAATTAAAATCAGATTATTATTAAGAGTAGCTTTTGCTGATTAATAGTTTTTGGCAGGAGTTTAATGTTTAAATGGTGTCATTTTTTGTTGCAAAAAATTCCATAACGTGTAAAAATTGTCCGCCTATGAAAATGAAAATAATCTCTATTACAATTTTTTTAGCCTTAATTGCCTTAAGTATTTCTGTATGGTGGTTTTGGCCAGTAAAGCAACCATCAACCCTGTTCAGACAGACTGATTTTAATCGGTTACCTGGATGGAAATCAGCGGATCTAAAAAAATCTTTACTGACTTTTCAGACTTCCTGCCGTGCTTTTATCAAACAAAATCCGGAGCAGATTGTCGGGACGGAAAAGATCGATTTACAAGTAAAAGATTGGCAACCGGCGTGTAAAGCGGCTTTAAAGATTTCTCCCGAAGCTGAAAATGAAGCAAAACAGTTTTTTGAAAAATGGTTTATTCCGGTAGAGTTTACCGACACTGGTGAAAAACCTGGTTTATTTACGGGTTATTATGTGCCTGCAATTAAAGGAAGTTATACTAAATCCAAAGAGTTTCATGTTCCTATTTACGAAACACCAGATGATCTTATAACTACTGATCTAGGTATGTTTTTTAATGATTTAAAAAGTCGTGGTATTGTAGGGCGATTAGAAGGTAAAAAATTGGTTCCTTATTACACTCGTGAACAAATTAATCATGGTGCACTAAAGGGTAAAGCACGCGTTTTAGTATGGATTAATAGTCCTATAGATCGTTTGTTTTTGGAAATTCAAGGTTCAGGAGTCATTGAGCTTGAAGATGGTAATAACCTTTATGTCGGTTATGATGCGCAAAATGGCAGACCTTATACTGCGATTGCTGGAGTATTGATTAAAAAAGGAGTTATGACTAAAGATAATGCATCCATGCAGGCAATAAAACGTTATTTGGAAGCTCACCCCAAACAAATGGATAAAGTGATCAATCAAAATAAATCTTTTGTTTTCTTCCGTAAAATGTCGTATGGGGTTGCCTTAGGTTCGCAAGGTGTGGCTTTAACGCCTGGTTATTCGCTGGCTATTGATAGGCAATGGGTACCTATGGGGGCTCCTCTTTGGTTAAGTACTACGCGTCCTGACAGCAAAAATCCCGATAAAAATAAACCCATGCATCGTTTAATGATTGCTCAAGATACCGGTGGCGCAATACGTGGCAAAGTACGTGGAGATGTTTTTTGGGGTGGCGGTGAAAAAGCCACTCTAATTGCAGGTCATATGAAGAATCAGGGGCATTATTGGATTCTTCTACCTAAACATGCAATATCTCGCTTAGAGAAAAACAAATTGATTTCTGGGTAGTTTAACTCCCACTCCCATCAAATTAAGGAACTCAATGCCTACGCCCTGTTCCACGGCTTGTTCTGGGTTGTCTCTGAGAAAGCCTCAAACAATTCTTTCATCCTACATACCGTGCATAAAGCGCGGTACGTAGAAAGGTTTATGCAGTACGTAGGAAAAGATCAAGAAGCATTAATTTAATGGCTCTTCTCCTCGACGAGAAGAAGCTATTTAACAGAGCGAGCCAGTTTAGGGAAAAACTGTTTTTAATTAACTTTGATGCGCAGCTGTTTTATTCACCTCAGACTTTTGGGCGGACCCTTTTAGTGAGGGTATAAGACTATTTGATGCTTCTGTATTATTATTCAATGATTGGGTTGTATCGGCTTTTAAGGCATCGGCTAAGCTAATAAATTTGTATCCATTTTTTCTATACATTTCAATAATGTCTTCTAAACATAAACTGTTAAGGAGATTTGCATGGATTAATAAGATTTGTTTGACATTTTTTCCTTTAGCATTTTTCTCGGCCCTTAATGTCTGTTGCCAAATATAAGCCAAATAACGTTTTTTAAATGCAGGTAGATTTTGAGCTCTTTTTCTATAAGGTATCCTGTAGAAACGTGCGTTAAACTCATAATCTTTACTGTCGATCGTTACTGGGGCAATGGTGTATTGATGTGCAGCCAGGTAGTCATACACTTTTTGTTTCTTTTGGCCAGTACCTTCAGCTAGATAAGGATAGCGAAAATATTTTGGCTCTGTCAGTACAGGCGCTAAAACAGTATCAGCACGATCTATATCCGCTATATATTTATCAGCACTCATATTATTCAAGCTTTTATGAGTATAAGTGTGATTACCTAGAGCGAAGCCTTGATTACGAAATGTTTCTAAAAGATCCCATTCATTTTTCGCAACTGCTTCACCAATGACAAATCCAGTAGCTGGGACTTGATTGTTAACAAGAGCATTGACTATAGCCATAAATCGATTTTGAGTTCTTTTCAGACTTGCCGGTGTGCTGGAACCAGAACCAACAAAGGGTAAATCATCAATTGTAATCGCAATTTCTTTTTCTTCGGCAAAACATGGAGAATTAAGTATGCAAAACAAAAACGTTACACCGGCCCATCGAAGTAACATGATATCCCCTAATTTATTTTTATTATTTAAAATAAATATAGTAGACAATTTTTAAAAAAGTATAATTTTTTGTAATTTCTTATTTATTATGAGAATTTTTGATGATAAAATAGTTGATTTTTTATTTAAAATCTAAAACCGTTATTGTTCTAATTTTTGTTTTGTTTTTCGTAATCCCTCAAATATGGGTTCAGAAATATTATTAGGGAAGGAGGAAGGAAGTTGTTTTGAGACTTCCTGGATTACAGAATCTGTTTGTGCCAGCATCTCATTAAGAATAATTTCTGCTCTTTCTGGAGAGTAACTTGCCTCTTTTGCAGTGTCTATAAAGTGCCGGCGTTGCAGGGTATGCCAGTGGTAATGATTATTTTTACCTTTTAAGGCCATCGCCATTTTAATTTTCTGAATTTGCAGTTGTTTTTTCTTTATCAGTGGATATGCAGACATGATGTCGTATAAAGGTGTCAATCTGAATTTTCCTTCAGGCTCGATAAAAAGACTGAAATTTTTAGCATGACCATCAATTCCAGCAATGAGCCAGAAAAAAACTTGCGCACGATAAAACATATCGCGGTCTGAAATCGAGTTTGCTGAACCTAGCAGTAATTTCATAATCTCTTTAATACCAGGGCCTCCATCCGATTGATATTTGATATTGTAAGAAACACCTAACGCTTGGCATAGGTCCTCTTGAGGCAAGCGCATGATCCAACTTTCATCCCGAGATAGCCGGCGATCAAAACGTTTCACCGATAAAATCTTTATCTCTTCAAAATGAAGAATATCGCAGTCGGCTGCTGGTAATCCATAGCTTTTTGCCAGAAGAGAGCACAGCCATTCATTTTCACAACTGTCTCGTAAATCCATCTGTTGGTGAGCGATAATACCAATAGGCAATTTAAAAATATGTGTGGTTGGCGTTTCCTGAAGTGGCTCGCACCATTGGTTCTCATGATATAAAAAAGCAGTTTTTTCTTGGGCTCCCGCAATGGAGATCCGGAAATCTTCTTCTTCCTGGCTCATGCCTAGAGGGTTTATTTGATAATTTCGTAAAATTGAAGCAATTTTTTGTTCTGTTAATGGTTTATATTTAATTTTTCTCTCGAATTTAGCTAATGGAGCAGTGATGAGCTGAATGGCTCCCACGCAATCCCTGCCAATACCCGCCAGTAGATCAAAAGGTTGACTAGTTGCTATTTGAAATCGTGCTTGTATTCGTGCGCGGATTTGTTGATTATCAGGGAGCAAGTTATCAAAAAAATTATACACTACATCGCCAGCGTAGGTTTGTTCAACGAGTGGTAATGATAATGAAATGGGGCGGGCTCCCGCTTGATTTAACCAGTCTTGGTGATAAGTAAACTTCAATCCCCCTTGAGATGTTTTCTCAAGTATCCCTACCAAAATGCCATTCATTAAGACATAAAGAATTTGATTTTTCCTTACCATTCATTGTTCCATTGATTGGTTGTTGTATTGGAGTCATTTTTTGCTGCTATTTTTAAATCCAAATCAAGCGCGGATAATATCCGAAATAAAGTGCTTAATCTCATATTTTCCGGATTATTCTCCATGGCGGAGATCGTTTTTTGTTTTAGACCTACTAAAGCCGCAACTTCTTCCTGGCTTAGCTTCAGTTTTTTTCGTTGATTTTTTATCAACAACGCCAGTTCCAGAGGAGAGTGAATTAGCATAAACGTTCCTGAATAAATGGATATACCTTATTTGGGATATTTTTAATTATATACCCTGAAATGGATAATTTCAATTTTATACCTTTAAAGGTATAGTTTTAACTTTATACCTTAAAGGGGATGAAGTGGTCGTGGAAAATTTAAAACAGGGTTCTCATTATTGAAATGATTGCTGCAAATTGCGCTCCTCTGAGACTCGTCTAAATAGTCTAAAATGGTTTGCGATACTCGGTTTCTTACATCAGTAAATCTTTTGGTTCATTAATTGAGCTTTCCGGTATCTGGTGCGCTTTACGCATTTCGTTGATTAACTGCTGAGCTTTCTTTATTCGAAGGCATAAAATCCCCATGTGCAACATATGAGGTCAATTATATCAAAAAAGACGCATAGAAATCGTTGAGTAAAATAATTTATTTGAAAAGATTTTATAAATTTTATCCCTGCAGGAGTACACTTTTCTCATCTAATTAGATTGTAAGTGAGTTATACTCATTTCACTCTCTATGAAGAAATCACAAAACCAATATTTTTAGCGTATTAACTCCAAAGAAAGGGCTTTTCATTTTTATTAAAGGACGTTAATTTTTTCAAACCTTAGCATAGAGCATTATGATGAATATTTTATTATTAGCTTTTGTTTTATTAGTTTGGGGAATGAATTGGCCCTTAATGAAATTAGCAATGAACTTTATTCCTCCCCAATGGTTTGGTTTCACACGAATGCTTATAGGCAGCTTATTTCTTTTTTTATTAGTGATTATTCAGAAAAAATATACTTTTCCAAAACGTGGGGATATTCCTCATTTGTTTTCTGTTGGTGTATTACAAGTTGGCCTTTTTACCGTATTAGTTAATTTCGGCCTTTTCTACAATGGGGTAGGGCATGCAGTTATTTTAGTTTATTCCACTCCTCTTTGGGTGGCTCCTATAGCGATTATTTTTTTCAATGAGCGTTTGAATTTAATTAAAGCTTTTGGTTTAGCTATTGGTATTTTAGGAATCATAGTACTTTTTAATCCATTTGATTTTAATTGGTCAAATCACAATGCGTTAATAGGCAGTGCTGCATTATTCTTATCAGCGCTATTATGGGCGATTGCTATTCTTCATGTGCGTTTTGTTCCCTCACAATCGTCTATATTGCAACTTATGCCGTGGCATTTGTTAGTGGGAACAATAACCCTTGCAATCAGCGCTCTTATTTTTGAGCCACATCCTATGATCCATTGGACCACATTCTCGATATTATTGAATCTTTATATTGGCACGATTGCTACGGGTTTAGCTTTTTGGGGAGCTGTTGAAATAAGCAAACGTTTTCCTGCTGTTACCACCTCTTTATCTTTAACGGGTGTACCAATTATTGGGGTTATTTGTTCGTTATTATTTCTTGGAGAAAAACCAACCCCCAGTGTTTTGATCTCTCTTGCCATGTTAATTATAGGGTTGGTCTGTGTCATTTTAGGAGATTATCAAGAAAAAAAAGCTTAATCACTTCATGCCGTCCAGATTCGTTTAACCAAGACAGCAAACCAGGGTATCTCGAGTTCCAACAGCACATGCTAAAAGCACTTCTCTCATTAATAAATACCCAAGAAAGCAAGGCACTGCTACAGCAGCGGCGACAGTTAAACATGCTAAACCAATCGCCAGAGATGTAATCAATAAAGCGGGAGGACCAAGAACAAGTCCAGCAGTAGCGCCTGCTGCTGCACCTAATGCTCCACCGTAAGAGGCCCCCAAACCTAATCCTACAACACCGCCTATTCCTGAACCAAACAACCCGAACTTAAGTAAAAAATGTCTCATTTTTAAAACCAATTTAGTTAAATATAATTATTTATGTTGGACTTACGCCAGGGGACTTTAAGCAAATGAGTATAAACTAGTTCATTGATTTGACAAACAAAAAAATATTAAGGTACTTTCTTTATACTCTTCGAGCAATTGATTATAGGGCTGTGGTTACAATCATATAAATGCCTGTTGTTTCCACATGTAATGAAATGGTCCATCCCTTTGGATTAACTCTTGAAATTGGCCTTGTTCTACAAGTTGTCCTTTCTCTAATACCAGGATTCTATCCATTTGTTTTAATGTGGCAAGTCGATGAGCTACAATAATGGTTGTTTTACCTTGCATGATGTGTGTCAAAGCATGTTGAATATAGCTTTCGGTAATCGAGTCGAGAGATGATGTAGCCTCATCCATGATCAGAATTTTGGCTGGTTTTAAATAAGCCCGTGCAATAGCGATGCGCTGTTTTTGTCCGCCAGAGAGTTTCATTCCTCGTTCACCCACCAGAGTGTGATATCCTTCGGGTAGCTTTTGGATAAATGCATCGCATTCAGCTAACTTAGCTGCACGATATATCTCTTCTTCAGATGCTTCCAGATAACCGTAGCGGATATTATCCAAGATGGAGCGGTGAAATAAATCAACTTGTTGAGGGACCAGTGTGATGGCGCGTCGTAAACTGTTGATGGTGATCGTTTTTATGTTTTGTCCATCGATAGTTATTTCACCTCGAAAAGGTTCGAAAAGACGCAGGAGTAAATGAATTAAGGTTGACTTCCCAGCTCCTGAGCTTCCAACAATACCCACTTTTTCTTCTGATTCAATGCATAAATTAAAATCTTTAAATAAAAGCATTTCAGGATCGTATCCAAAATTTATGTGGCGCAGCTCGATTACCCCTCTTGTGAGTGCCAAGGGCTTCGCGTCAGGAAGGTCGACCACATCATGGGGTAACATCAGTACATTCATGGCTTGACGAAATTCGCCAATACCTTGAATGCTGTTGCCTATGGTTTGTCCTAGTACATAAATATGATTTAGGCTCGTGATGAGTAAAGTAAGCACAAAAGCAAAATCTCCTGGCGTTACATCTGCATGAATACGTCCATAAATCAAAAGGCTCATAAAACTTGCCAGTAAAATGAATGTCATCAACCCTTGGAAAAAGTGAAGTTTGAGTAAATCCCATTGAACGTGTTGTTCCGAAACTTTTAAGGAATTTAGGCTTAGCCCCAAGTGTTCTTTTTCAAACTGGGTTTGACCAAAGATTTTTGCAGTAATGATATTGCTAATTACATCAATCAATCTTCCGCTCATCTGATTTTTATTGCGGGCGAAGAGTTCGGCGGATTTTCCCACGGATTGAGAGAGCCTCAATGTTATAGAAACAAATAAGACAGTCCATATAATAAATATTAAGGAAAATCTCCAGGATATAGTTGCTAAGAAAAAGGTTACGATAACTGGTGTTGCCAGCCTTGCTATAAATCCTTCAAAAAAATTACGGACTAACGGCTCTGTACCATTACTAACATCTTGTATTTTACTGGCAATATCTCCAGCCAAATTACTTTGGAAAAAATGGATGCTGTGTTTGCTGATGTAATGAAAAAGATCATTAATGATTTTTGCTTTAACAGTAGGGTACATTTTCATCGCGGCATATAAATAGGCGCGCATGGTGAGATTATGGTAAAGATCCATACTGACATAAAGACATGCTGGGAGAACGATATGAGGTAAAAGCGATTCTTTGGGCGTATAGCTGACAACATCGATTACCCACTTCATCAAATAGGCTTGAAAGCTGCTTTCAAATCCAGCAACAATGACTGTAATAAAAAAAATCCAAAGATAGCGTTTATTTTGCCGCAAATAGGGGTTCAAAAACGCGAGGATGCCAGGAATTTTTTGCATAGCCCAATAGGTAAAGACTTTGTTTTTTAATGTAACACTGATTGTTTTTTGAAGCTAGTTTAGGAATAAGCTGCTTAACCCCCGCTCTTCAAATGGATCGGGTACTGCTTGAGGCAGTACCCGATCTTGGTTATTTTTTAATTGCCAGCTTTCCTTACACCTTTTTCAATGCGTTCGCCAATCTGTTGATCGATGTTTTTCCAGTATTCAAATGCTCTTTTTAATACAGGTTCGGAGACTCCATCTTTCAGGTGGCCAACGACGTTGTTAACTAACCTGTTACGTGCTTCATCATCCAATACTTTGCGTACGAGGGTATTTGCTTGTCCGAAGTCATCGTCATCTTTGCGGAGAGTATATGCTGCACGTACGAATTCCCCATGTGCTTCCCATGTTGCTACCTCTGGGTTTTTTGAGCTATCTGCCTTTGGACCTCCTTTTGAGTTTGGGGCATAAACAGGATCTGAGACGTTCTCAACACGCATTGCACCATCTTTGCTGTAGGAATGAATAGGGCATTGGGGTTTATTAACGGGTATTTGCTTGTAATTCACGCCCAATCGTGCTCGGTGCGCATCAGCATAGGAGAATACTCTTGCAAGAAGCATTTTATCCGGGCTGATCCCTGTTCCTGGCACCATATTATTAGGTTCAAATGCAGCTTGCTCGATTTCAGTGTGGTAATCCGTTGGATTTCGGTTCAGGGTCAACTTACCAACCTTGACAAGAGGATAGTCTGCGTGTGGCCATACCTTTGTGAGATCAAATGGGTTAAAACGATAAGTCTCAGCTTCTTTGAACGGCATAATCTGCATGTGAAGTGTCCAACTTGGAAACTCGCTTCGCTCTATAGCTTCATACAGATCGCGAGTATGGTAGTCGCCGTCTGTCCCTGCCAAGCGATCAGCCTCTTGCTGCGTTAGAAACTCAATTCCCTGATCGGTCTTGAAGTGATACTTTACCCAGAACTTTTCACCTTGGGTATTCACCCACATGTAAGTATGGCTTGAATAGCCATTCATATGGCGCCAGCTTTTGGGGATCCCGCGGTCACCCATCAGCCATGTCACTTGATGGGCAGATTCCGGAGAAAGAGTCCAAAAATCCCACTGCATGTCATGGTCACGCAGGTTGTTATTGGCACGACGCTTTTGGGAGCGTATAAAATGCTGGAATTTCATTGGATCACGAACAAAGAAAACAGGGGTGTTGTTACCCACCATATCGAAGTTACCTTCACTGGTGTAAAATTTCACAGCGAATCCACGGGGATCGCGCCAGGTATCAGGACTTCCTCGCTCGCCTGCAACAGTTGAGAAGCGGAGAACTACATTCGTTTTTGTTCCTGGCTGGAAAACAGCAGCTTTGGTGTATTTGCTTACATCTTCGGTTACTTCGAAATGCCCGAATGCTCCGCCACCTTTTGCATGTGGTTGACGCTCTGGAATTTTTTCACGATTGAAGTTTGCCATTTGTTCGATCAAGTAATGATCATGTAAAAGTATAGGACCGTTTGGTCCAATGGTTAGAGAATGCTCATCACTTGCTACTGGTATCCCTGAATCTGTTGTGGTGAATTTTTGTTTGTTGTCCTCATCTGCCATTCAAATATCTCCCTTAATTAAAGTAATGAGTAGTGATTTTGCTTATGTGGTGATTGTTACTAATTATATCTGTGATACTTCAGAATGCTAGTTTTTAGGCGTCAGATTTGACTGCTCTCGTGAAAGCTATGGTTCTACATGGCTGTATTACAAGGAGTGGGTATTGCATTTTTGCCTCATTATTTTTTTGTTACTACCCAAAGGTCATCGTTTCCTCTGGGAAACATAAGTTACTTCCTTTGAGTTGCTCTCGATTAAATTACAATTAATGAATGAGATTTATTCCAACTGTCAGGGATCTATGTGTGGAATCTTTCGATTCTTCATATCGCCGATCACTATTGTTGCAGGTTTTGTATCGGTCTGTGTATTTGTACCATCCATACCTAGAAAATCATCATAGGAAAAAGCGTAGGAATTTAAATAGCTATTTTGTGGATGATCTATATTTTTATCAAAACTCAACGCATGCATAGCCTCGGAATAAACATTCACACAGGGGGCATCTTTAGTAGCGCCACATTGATTTACAACGTAGTCAACGGAATGATCAACGTTGTTGAAGTAGTATTTTAACAGCCCTTGCATTTGTTGTTTGTTTCTGAAAACCGGATTTCCTTGCGAATCAAAAAAATCTTTACCAATAAAGGCTGATTCTTTACGCATTAACATACCTGAAACAATAGCAGAAGTCAGATCGCGTGCAATAGTCGCATCCACCGCGTTTTTATTATTAAATGGTGTTTGTGCTCCCATTAAAATTGAATTACTGGCTTGTGGTGGACCCAGATTATAAGATAAGGTTTCAGAGCCGGGCTCGCCATCACGTGAAAAAACTAATGTTTGACTGTTGGGCTCAAAAGCTCCTGACCAAATACCTTTATTTAATTCGTTTAAATCAATTTTAATGGAACGATTTACTGAAGAAGAATAGTACCTACTCAGTTCATTGATATAGTTGGTAAAATATCCACTAAATCGATTGCCAAATCTGCCAGGAGCATCGACTCGCATTAAAGAGTTTGCTGAATTGTAAACAACTAGACTGGACCATTCTGAATGGTTCCACCGTTGAGTACACTCAGGGGAGTCTGTTGTTTTACCTGCAGCACGGCAAATGATTGTTTTCATATTTTTAATAACCGCATCGAGTCCGCCAAAATGTCCATATTCATGGCCTGCTTGTTGAATGGTATAAGGGATGGCAATAAAATCAACGCCAGTTGGGTTAATCACAGTTTCACCACTAGTACTGTAATTAAACTCGACCTTATCAAAAAGTGTTCCATTTGTAGTTGTTTGAGGGTTGTTTACATCAGGTTGTTTTGGGGTTAGGGTGTCCTTGTCTGTAGGCATATCCAGGGTATTTCCAAAAGAAATATAAATTCTCCCTGAAGTAAGATGAGGTATGCAGGCTTGCGCCATTCCTCCTGAATTGGGGATTAATTCGGACAAGGAAATACCATAGTTTTTTCCATTCATATTGATATCAGTAATATCAACAAGCGTACCAACACGATTTCCATCATTAAACTTTACATAAGCATGTTTTTTGGTGGCTGGATCAATACCGAGCACTACAATGTATGTGGTTCTATTTTCAATATGGGTGTTGTTGGTTTTTGATAGGTCAAAGCTAACCGACATCCCACCACCCTGACATTGATTCTTGGAGAAAGCATACTCACTCATAGTTAACAAACCAGTCAACCCGAGCATAAAAACGCTTAAACTGCTCAATTTGGAAATTTTCATTACATAAACCTCACGAAGGTGAAAAAATTTAATTTTCCTAAAAGGGGGCTTGATGCTCCAGAACTTGTGCTATGGTGCAAAAACAACCTTAAATAGTTATAGATTGATTATTATACAGGTTTCATAGCTGTATTTTCTATAAGCAACTGGATTAAGGGCTGAATTAAAGTAACTCGTTCAAGAATTAAGGGTTATTAAAATTTTCTTTGCGTCTCGATAACCCGCAGCGATTCTCTTTCTGATTGTGTTAGAAGAAAAATCAAAGGGTGCACTTACATTTTCCGGATCTTTATTTTCAATGTAAAGGATATTTTCTATGTATTTGTAATTGATTAGACGTTGATATCCCGGTAGCTGTTTAATAGGGCTATTAGTAGGGATAATTTTGTCAATTTCATTGATGACTTCGATGTATTCATTAATTTTTTCCGTTAATTCTTTATTAAATCGGATCTTATTGGAAAACTGAATTTCAAAAATGCGGTCAAAAACGTCAGCCATATTAGCAGGTATTTTGCCTTGGCTGGGGAAAAGATTGATGACAATAATTTGCTTTTTTACCTCAGGATCAGGATCAAGACATTCTAAAACAGGGGAGAGCGGTGTATTTTCAAATAACCCTCCATCCCAATAATATGTTTTTTTTATCATGGTCATAGGGAAACCAGGAGGTAAACTGCCGCTTGCCAAAACATGCAAGGGGGTAATTTCCGTTCGATCATTACCTTGGTTTGTAAACGTTTTTACCTTGCCCGTTGCAACATCTGTTGCAGTAAGAATTAAACGCGTAGCACTATCATTTACTTTTTTAAAGTCAATATACTTGTCTAATAACTGGTGCAAAGGTTTAGTGAAATAAAAACTAGTCCAATCCATTAAATTCCAGTAGTCAATTCGTGGATAAAAAAAGGATGGATTGCCAAATAAAGCCAAATAAGAACTCAATTTATCATTTAATAAAGGAGATGAAAAAATCGTAAACTCTTCCCACATTGCTTCAAGAGTTGCAATGGGCTCATCTTTAGAGCCGACAAGGGTTATAGCATTTATAGCACCTATAGAAACCCCTGAAACAATATCGAGTGAAAATTGAGGATTTTCATAAAGACGTTTTAAGGCGCCGAACTCATAAGCTCCTAGCGCCCCACCTCCTTGTAGCACCATCCCTGTTTGTTTCATATTATCCATATTTATGCTAGTTGAGTTTCATCTTTAAGTATAGATTATTTTTCTTTAATTCGATGCTCAGTCAAAAGTTCATCATTTAAAAAAAGAGAAGGTGGATTTGCCCTTTGTTTTAGCATGATACATGGCAGTATCAGCGTTCATAAAAAGTGTTTGAGTATCTGAACCATCTTGGGGATACATTGCAACTCCAATGCTGATGGATGTTTTGATGAAGTGGTCATCTATTTTAATCGGATTATGAAAATCTGCTAAAATTCGCTCGAATACTTTAATCAACTCATCAATGTGATGTATTTCTTCAATAATCAATCCAAATTCATCTCCACCGATTCTTGCAAAATAATCCATTTCTCGCAGGTGGGGAGTTATAATTCCAGGCAAAGCCATTAATAGTTTATCGCCACAAACATGCCCAAAGGTATCGTTAATAATTTTAAAATTATCAACGTCAATAAAGCATACAGCTAATTGAGAATTATTTCTTAACGATCGGGCTAAGGTGTGCTCCAGATAGTCGAAAAAGCTTAATCGATTAGGTAATTTGGTTAAAGGGTCGTAATGAGCCATTTTTATCAGCTTCTTCTCATTTTCAAGTCGTTCAGTAATATCACTAAAAATAATAGCAGCTCCTGTAAGCTTATGATTTATTATAATAGGGATGCAGGTATATTCCACTCCAAAATAACTATGATCTTTTTTCCAGAATACCGCTTCTTTTGCCTTGATTATTGCTTTCTCCTGGATGGCTTGATAAATCGATGAATGCTCAATTGAGTCAGAAGAAGGGGCTGTTATTTGTTCATTAAGAATTTTAGTTATGAATTCATTTTTTAATTCATTACTTGAATACCCCAATAATTTTTCAGCAGCTGGATTAATAAAAGTGATTTTATAATTTAAATCTATTCGTAGTATGCCTTCGCCAGCTGCATTTAATAAGAGGAGGTTTTTTGCTTTTTCTGTTCTTAGTTGCATGGTTTTTGCATTGGCAAAATATTGTATTAAATAACGCTGTCCATAGAGAATAAATAAAATAATATTCATCAGTACACAAAAAAATAGAGTCGCTGTTAAGGCAGACCATACATACCAAGAATATTCACTATGGATAAAATACGGAGATAAAGTAGCAGTGATATTCCATACTGAGTCGGAAAAATATAGTCTATAAGAAAGACTAAATAACTCAGTTTGATCCTGCTGTATTTTTTTATTATAAATTTCAAAAGTAGACTTGATATTTAAGTCAGGTGAATTTACTTGGATCGTGAAGTTTGAGTAATTTAAAAAATTATCAAAAATTTGATTAAAAAGCTTAGTAAAATTAATTTGTAAAATAGTAAATCCTGCAAGTTCATTTCCACGATATACCTCAGAAATAATGAACATCTTATCGATTTTACCTCCATTGCCTAATATTACAGGGGAATCGTTCGGAGTATTATTTGGCGTATTAAGACGATTAACAAGATCTGGATTTGTGAATAGATCATAACCATTAGGAAAAATATTATTATTTTTTGATACTGTAAAAAGAATAGGGTAATACACTGATTTCTTCTTAGAAGGATTCCCAGAGCTATCCAAAATTTCAGAGTGATATTTTTTTTCAAAATCATCGCGGTTGATTACTTTAGGTACCCACTGTATGGATTGAATCATTGGATATTCCCGTAATAATAAAGCGCCTTGATGTTGAAATTTTTCTTTATTTATAATGGGAGTTGTAGCAAGAAAAAGAGAAATTGTATGAGCGGTTTCATTTACTAATTTCAGCTTCTCAGTGAGTTGACTCAATTTATAATGGGTTAATTCAGTGAATTTTGATTGCACTCGTTTTGATTCTGCATGACTATAAAATATATGGGCAATCACAACTATAATGAACGTCAAACATAAAGGAAGTAGAATGGGTATTCTTCTGCGTTGCCATAATTTTCTAGGCTTGGCAAATGAAATCAGAAAAACCGGAGTAAAAATTAGTACTCCAATACTGTCTCCTATCCACCAGGTAACCCAGCTTAATGAAAAGTTTTCAGGGGATATTATTCCTAACAAGCATAACCCCAGATTACTAATGGTTGCAGCAATAACAGAAGAAACTGGACCGGTAAGCAGTGCGAAAACAAGAATATCTTTAGGGAGATGCAATGGATTACTTAAGCTAATAAAATGTTTGACAAGCCACCAGCCAAATAATGCCTGAAGTAGTGCTCCAGTGCCTGTTATTAATCCGGTGAATAAATTTAAAAACTCAAATATATTGCCTACATTATTGAATGTTACATAAGAATTAAGGAGGAACGAAGCAATGAAGATGCCTGGTAAAGTTCGTAACCCCCATACAAGAACTGAGCCAAGTGCAATTCCTGATGGTGCCCAAATTGTGGTGGCATAACCTGGAGGTACAGCAAGCATGAGTCCTAAAAGGCCACTTGAAACATAAAAAAAGGCAACAGCCAGATTATATAAAACTGTTTTTTTTAAAACGTTTTTTTCTTTCATTTAAAAAAAGCCAAAGAGGGTGTATTTAGTTTTTCATTTAAAAACATGTGTCGATGCCTATTTTTTAATGATTATTTAAATTTTAGTTGAAAAATAGAGTATTTTCAGACTTGCAGCTCCAATTTGCCTGATGAAGTAAGGCAGTTAAATGAAAGTCTGTTGATTTTTGATATTGAATTAAAAACTGGCCAATAGGTTCTGTATCAATTATCCAAAATATTCAATTAAAAAAGGGCAACTAATGAAAAAAATCCCCAAGATCAAATAAAATAAAAATTGATCTTGGATGCGTCTTTGCTCTTTTTCTTTTGGACGAAGGATATAAAACGCTATGAAAAGAAAGATAACGCCAATTAGAATGCTTAAGATTTGTGCATATAAAAATACTGATGTAAAAGGCCGCGGAGTTGTCTGTACAACATTTTCTCCAGCCGGAATAACTTGAACCGCAGCGCTAAATAAATTCATTTTTTTTTAATATAAGTAATATTTTTTATTATCCTCGCTCCATTTGACTAAGATTTCAAGTATGAGAGCAATTCACAAAATGACAGCAGCCAAATAATAGACGAAAAGATAATCACAATTATTGATGTTTTTTCTTGTTGTGTATAAAATACACAGTTTATTACAAATTTTATACTTTAAATCTTATGAAAATTTATTTAGTAGGAGGCGCAGTCCGTGACAAATTACGCGGCTTTCGCCCCAAAGATAATGATTGGGTTGTTGTAGGTGCAACCTGGGATGATATGCTAAAGCTGGGCTATAAACCAGTAGCTAGCAGCCGAGAAGCAAAAGCTATTCCTGTATTTTTACATCCTGACACTAATGAAGAGTATGCCCTTGCCCGATGCGAAACTCGAACAGGAAGTGGACATGCTGGTTTTGAGTTTGACATCTCTCCTACGATTACTTTAATGGACGATTTAAGCAGGCGAGATTTGACGATAAATGCCATGGCTTTACCACTTGAAGAAGGAAAACTGGGTGAATTGATCGATCCTTATAATGGAAAAGCTGATTTGGAGCGTCGTATATTACGGCATGTATCACCAACATTTGTTGAAGATCCTCTTCGATTATTACGTACAGCACGTTTTGCCGCTTGCTTAGGCTTTAAAGTAGCTCCAGAAACGATGGTGCTGATGAAACAGATGGTTGCTGAAGGAACAGTGAGTGAACTGAGCTCTGAGCAAATCTGGAAGGAACTGGAGCGTGCGCTTATGGGAGCATATCTGGAAAATTTCTTCGATGTGCTTAAACAATGTGGTGCAAAGCATATTTTATTTCCTGATATGGACATATCAGACTCCAGCATCAAAGCGTTGCAACGAGCAGCTGATCATAAATATTCAGCATACGTTCGCTTCGCTGTTTTGATGCACAACCAGCCTCCAGATGAAATAAGCGTGTTGTGCAAACGATACAACATACCAAATCAATACCGTGATTTAGCGTTATTAACAAGTAAACATATGGCGCAATTTCGACGTGTTCCTGAACTGGATGCAGTAGGGTTATTGGATTTATTGACAAACATTGGCGCGTTCCATAATAAAGAACGTTTTGACAATTGCTTACATATTTTTGAGCTGTGTACACAAGAACCGTCTTATGTAGAACAAGTACGTAATGCCTTTCAAGCCGCCAAATCCATTGACACTAAAGAACTCGCTTCGAAATACATCGGTCACGAAATCAATAGAAGAATTAAAGTATTACGTATTGAAGCGATCCAACAATATATCAATAGCCCGGACGACCGTCATGTGGTTGTCGGCAACTGCGTTGTATAATGAATAAAATTCCTGGTTGCAAGCAACTGAATCTTCTTCACATTGCTGAAAAACCAGGCCATGCCCTATTCCGACGTCCAGCGGCTTGTCCGCGGGATCCATGAGCTCTACCCTAAAACACTGGACCCCGCGAACAAGTCCTGAGAGATCCACGCGAAATTTAATCCCCTACCTACCGCGCTTTATGCCTGAGAGATAGACAAAAAAATTTGGTTTAAGGCATTGAAATATAGGAATAATGGTATTGAAAGTGCATGACGGATTATGATCCAATAGAGTTCCACAACAATAAAAGATCGACGTCATGCACCTGATGCAATTATTACACAAAACATTAGCAAAAGAATTACCTTTTATTCATAAATCACGCTTACACAATTTAATCATGGCTTCATCGACGTTAATTAAGGTAAATAAATTAACGCTGACATCGCTTGGCCGTCATTTGCCTCATACTAAAGTTAAGACTCGCAGCAATATAAAAAGGATAGACCGCTTATTAGGGAATACGCGATTACAAAAAGAAGCGATTGAATTTTATAGGACAATGAGTCATTATCTACTAGCAGCACAAAGACGCCCCTGGATTCATGTTGATTGGAGCTGTATATGTTCGCAGACTAAACTCTATTTATTGAGAGCCTCCTTGTCGATGCAAGGACGCTCGATTGTGATTTACGAAGAATGTCATCCACAGAAAAAACAAAATAACCATCAAACTCATAAAGAATTTTTAAATAATCTAAAAGCTATTTTACCGAGCTCTGTACAACCTATTATTGTTACCGATGCGGGATTTAGAGCGCCTTGGTTTTCCTATGTTCGAGCGCTTGATTGGGATTTTTTAGGCCGATTACGCCATAAGAATGCGATATATTTAGAGGCTACAGCAACTTGGCAATTAAGTCATATCTATTATGAACAAGCCACAGCCAAACCTAACTACTTGGGGCAGGGCCTTCTTACAGAGAAAGAACAAATCCCTGCTCACTTTATACTCTATAAAGGCCTCTCTAAAGGTCGTCATAGAGTGAATACAAGAAAGGTAGGCGTGATGCAATGAGTAAACGATATGCTAGAGCTCATCGTGAGCCTTGGTTATTGGTCACTTCATTGACCTCAACAAACACCGCTGAATACGCTGTGAATATTTATCGGCAACGCATGCAAATAGAAGAAAATTTTCGTGATACAAAATGTACTCGTTATGGGTTTGGATTGAAAGAAAGTCTTTCTCGTTCTCCTCAAAGAATGAGCATATTACTGCTTATTGCTGCTATCTCTACTTTTGCTTGTTGGCTTGCTGGCATTTTTACCAAGCGTAAAGGATATGCATCTTCCTTTCAGGCTCACTCTTCAAAATTCACCAACATTTTATCCCTGGTCTATTTAGGGCGCGAAGCTCTCAAAAAAGGAATCTCTCTCAAAGTAAAACAGTTTCAAAATTTATTACCTCTACTCTCTGAGCTAAATGCCACAACACAGACCCCCACTACAGTCTTTCTTTGAATTTTGTGGGGATCGTACAGGCTTTATGCCCCGAATTCGTCCAATATAATCCCAGCCTTGATTGAGTACAAGACGAAACCATGAATTATAAAAACCCGCATCAGTAATTAATATCGGACGGCAGGTTTCAGGTAATAAGGTTTTTAAATGGTGCAAAAACTGGCGATGGGCTTTATTGCTATTTTCATATTGTTTCGTAAATACCTCTTCGTAAATCGATAAGGCTCGGCCTTTAGCAACTAATGAGGCTCTAAGCAAATAATGGGTCGTATTCGGGACATGACTCCAATCAACCAAAATGAGCGGGCGTTCTATAGTACCAATTAAGCGATGCGCTACCTCTTTGTAGATGCTCTGTCGTTCTTGATGTAATAATTTATTACCTAAAAAACGATCGCATCGCTTAATATTGTGTTTTTCTTGCGTTTTATTCTTTAACGCTCGTCCCAGCCGGGTTAACGAGAGTTTCTTCTCTCTAATTAATGCTTCTACGAATAAACAAAGAGGACTTAATCGTTTTCCATGGATGGTACGAAACAATAAATTATGTAAAAATTACTTCACGTGCATAAATTTTCCTTAATCAAAATTGTCGGCAAAACAATTTGATCATTAATTTTTATGCACGTCTACTCATTCCTTCTTTCTTTGCTCCTATCTGGGGAGTTCTCATGCATAAAGCGCAGTACGTAGAACGTCGAGTATAGTTCATTTAAAAACATAAAGTGACATTCAAATTTCGCGTGGATCTCTCAGGAACAAGTCACGAGGTGTAGGCAGAAAGGTGATCAAGAGACAGTTTCTTGCAACCAGGCTTTTTTGTTATGAACACCGAGTCTGTAGACATGTGCTATGAAGGAAAAAAGAGCTGTCCCTGGATTTAAATTACCGAAGTCATCAGGCTATACTTAAAAATAACACATTCAAATAAAATAATAATGGCACGAATTCTGGTTTTACAACATTCTCCTTATGAGCCATTGGGTATCATTATTCATACTTTAAGAAGGATGAAGTTGCGTATTCGCTATGTTAATTTTGCCAGAGATCCCCATCAGCGAGTGGATATGAATCGTTATCATGGCATTGTTGTCCTCGGTGGTGCCATGCATCCTAATGAGCTTGATTTGTACCCACATCTAATTCACGAAATAGAATTATTGCAGGTGGCAATTGCCAAAGAAGTCCCAATATTAGGCATTTGTTTAGGCTCCCAACTACTGAATATAGCCTTGGGTGGCAGCTGTTATGCTTTAGAAAAACCGGAACTTGGATGGACACGAGTAGGTAAATGTGGTGAACATGATTTATTTGGATTGTTTGATCTTCCCATACATGTTTTTCAATGGCATCAATTTGCAAATCAGACAGCCCCAGGTATTGAGGTTCTTTTAGAAAACAGTCAGTGCGTGCAAGCTTTTAGTCATCATAATAGTGTAGGACTCCAATTTCATTTGGAAGTCGATGCCAATTTGATTCAACGCTGGCTTGAGCATCCAGATTATTTAGAGCATCTACGCCGCTATCTAAAACATGAAGATATTCATGCGATTCATGCAGAGACCAAACTGTATTTACCCCAATCCATGGCAATAGCAAAACATTTTTTTGCTAATTTTTGCCGCTTGTTTCATAAGAAATCCTATGCTTTATCATCATGGACTGCGGGAAGGGATTTGTTTTAAAGTTTTTTTGGTAAACAAAGAATCACGGAAATCTCCACTTAATCCCATTTAAATTTTTCTCAGTTTGCTATCAATATGGTCTAGGGATGTTTTGTTCTTTTATATTAAAGTATCCTTTTTACTCACTGGCTGAGTATCGAAAAATTTGTATCTCGTAGGTTTTTGTAATTTCCTTGGCAAGGATATCAGAATAGTGCTCTGAAACATCTGTAAAGCCGTCGAGACAAGCAATAGTTGGGTCATTCAGGAAATTCCGGACTACAAGTGTCGCAGACTCAGAAAGTTGTGAGGCAATTCGACTAAGATAGCTCTGGGCCATTTCCTTCGGAAAATAAGAAGGTGCATTTGAAAGTGAAATAAATCCGCTCTTATTTTCACTCTTTTCCAGAGTTGAAATGATATCTTCCTGGATGTAACTGACTTTAGTTTGGAGTAGTGCTTTTTTTGCCTGATAAAATACGATTGGGTCACATTCTACTGGCAATGCTTCTGAGAAAATAATCTCTCCAAAGAAGATCAATTGGAGCATGTAATTTTCTCTTGCCAAAGTATTCAAAAACATCTGATCGAAACACTTCTTGTAGGTATGATAGAAACTGATTTTGGGATCTACCTGGGGAAATATACCTGGTTTTATTTTCCAGGTGATTGCCATCAATGCAGCATAAATTCGCAAAAAAAAGTGCCATGCTTTTTTGGGAAATTTATGAGTGTAGTAAGTTTTTTGCTCCTCCAGGGTCTTGCAGTCAAAAATTTTTAATCCCTTTTTTCCTACGAATTTGCGAATAACCATACTGAATTTGCGGACGGTTTGTTCCCATTTTCCAGAGTAAAGAAGCGGGCTCCAATTGCTGTTTCCAAACACGTTTAAAAAATACTCCTGGGTTTCTGGACGTAATGTGATTATCTTCTTAAAAAGATCTTCTCGACTTTGAGTAGAGCTGCTTGCAGTTGGATAGCCAAGAAATTGAATAAATTCATTGTGATTCAAGTGTCTTACACTTTCAATTCTTAATTCCGTCAAATAAAGTTGCTCTAAAGAGAGATCCACACAAATGAGCTCTTGCGGTGATTTGGTTAAAAGAGGAATGATTCTGCTTCCGCTCCCCGCAATCGCTATGACTCTCTCTGTATGGTCAGGAAGAAGCTCCGATTCGACAACCGAATCTTCATTAGCTAATGTATATACCAACCCGTTAAAATGTGCTTGTCCCATAGGTTTGTTTTCCGCTCATCAAATTGACTCTAGAGATCGCTGGTTAATATCCAATCCCAATTTTGTGGTTGTGTACCGCAATTGAGTAATGTGATCGTAGAAGAAGGAAAAAGCTGCATCCCTGAAAGCTCCTCAATCAGGGGATCTTCGGATGTCGCACAAAACATGTGGATATGACCCTCCTGCGGCTCGTACTTTTTCTCAGATCCTTTCCCCATTTCTCCAAATTGTGCATGCAAAACCGGGATTCTACTTTGATCATGGGTCAAAACGAGATCTTTAATTCCTTCCAGCGACAGAAACCGAACATCTCCTCGATACCGTTCCAAAATGGGCTGGGCTTTTTGCATCGAGGCATAGTCTAACGAAAATAGACTAAGCTGGGTATCTCTGACGGGAATCCATTTGAGCCATCTTGTGAGACGTTTCACTCGATTTTGACTGCTTCCTGTCGTAGGATTCATGGAAATGCCAAAACCATTCCAACTGGTTAGCAAATTCCGTAAATATATTTTGTAAGCCATTTTGATAGGTAAGTGCTGGCCTCGATAGTCTGGATGAATTTTCAGGTCACAATAGTACCAAATTTTTTTCAGGCCGATGCGAGATGGAACAGTTCTCAAAACTGCGGCAACTACTCCAGCAACGCGATGTTTGTCGACGAATACGTAGTAATAGAGTTTTCCCAATCGTTCAAAAAAGGCAAAATAATCTTTACCATGATCAATTTTAAAAAACTTATCTCCATAGGGATAGGTGACTTCTCGTTCCAAATCAAGAATCTGGGTGAGATAAAGATTCATATTTTCAAGAGTCAAACGCACTAATTTCATGAAACAGATACCGCTGTTGCTACAGATACTTGTTTCTTTTCAGTCAATTTAGCTTCTGTAATACTAGGATTTGCTAGACTGCCGTTGATCCAACGTCTGCTTCGTGCGCGAAATAGTCCCTCATACAATCCATTAAAAAGGGTTGCTCCCAAGCGAAGCCCTTGCTCAATAGAGTTTCGCGATTCAGGTTCTGCATGCCAAGCAGTTCGTAGAATCGTAAAGAAATCCTCCGCATGCTTGATGTCCAATTTCTCATGAAGGTCGTAATGGATAAGCTGGCCAGGAGTGATCCAGCCGCGCGCTACCACGCTTCGTCCGATAAAAAATGAAATATCGGAAAACATCCTTTCAATTATTCCCATCGCCCCGACTCCGAGCAAGTAATGATCGGAATTACATACGCCTTCCAAAGCCGTGTTAAAAATTCGAAGTTCTGGCCATAAAACGCGAGCTTTCACGTCTTCAAAAGTACATCCATTCAATCTCTGGAGAAAGACCAGAAAGGTAAATTTATGAAACCGATCGCGGTCACCTTCTCCGTGTTCTTCCCACACGTTTCGCAAAATCCCGAGTCTTTGCTCAGGACAAGGAATCTTGGATACCAATGCAGCCATGGGGCGGGCGAAAAAATCAACAGCAGAGTAAAATTGAATCTGTGTTTCTACGAAATCATTTTTATCAAAAGTCCCGTCTTGTAGATGGACAAAATAGGAATTACTTAAGTAATTTGTTTCTTGGAGAATTTGCTCGATTAACTGATCCATACTTATTCTACCTTCAAGGCATAATTGATTTGTGAATAGAATAGACTTCTATCGCTTGTCAGTAACTCTGCACTTTCATCACACAAAAGCTCAAAATGACTGGAAAAGTACTTCATAAAATCTTTTTGATTATTGAGTTGACGTGTTAACAACCGTGCTCCTGGCTTCATCTCAAGATTGAGTCGATTGGCCAGATTCTCAATCTTGTCTTCATCCATCCAATCAAAAATATTGGAAAGATTCACAAGATCGAATGAGTGAAAACTTTCGACTTTGTCGATAGTATTATTGAAGAACTCAAAATGATACTTCGGAGTTGGCGCACAGAGATAATAAGGAAGGCAGGATTCCTGGTCGATATAATGTCCTAAAAATAGATGATGAATAAAATAATTTCTGGACATGTCTTCCTTTTCCAGTCCTTGCTCGATCACCTTCCTGAAATATTCAGGGTAGGAGTCTCTAGGAGCGTGCTGTACAGCTTCTGGCCCAAACATGGCTTCAAGAAAATTGTGGTGGAAAAACAAATCAAAGGCAACCTTCCAATATTTGTGTTCAAACAACACAGTTCTGATATGAGAGGTATGAGATTTGCCTAAAGGCTGGGTCAGAAGTTCCTTCAGCTCTTCCGAAGGCAAAATAAACTCAGTAATGAAGTTTCTAAACGAACGGAAAAGTGACTCGAAATTTCCTCTCTCGTTGAGACCAAATGGAGAATCATTTTCTACATTAAAAGCCCCTTTCTTTTTTGTGATGGAAGATTCCTCTAAGGCCCTTATTTTCTCTTGTATTAATTTAATCTGTGCTCGATTCGGATCTACTAAAGTGAACCGAAGATGAGGAAAGTAAGCCTGTAGGGAAAGCGCAGTACAGCCTCCCGAGGCAATGAGAAGAATTTCCTTTGCACCCGAGGAAAGGATTACTTTTTTCTCGATTTCCGGGTCTTCTCTGACTACTGAAAATTGAATTGGGTTATTTTTATTCTTGAGCATATTTGATCTGGCTTGCAGTCTCCATAGTGAGCAATTGAGTAGAAAATAGCATTTTATCCTATGCTTAAGGTTGCTGATGTTTTTATATTGTACAGATATAAACAATTCTGTCAATAAATAATACCCTTTGTGTTGTGGTGGACTTTCTACTGACGGCCCATTTCCTGGAATGGAGCTATGAAGGTATTCTTCGAACCGGAGCGCTGGCTTGTTCTATGTGTGCAAACCTTAGAAGGATGTAGCGATAGAGTGAGTGATTTATAATCTAGGAGTTTAATATCGCTACAGGTCTATAGTAACACTTTAGTATTAATTTAATATTAACAGCATTAAAATTTTATTTATTGATACATAAATAATCTATAAGTGTAATTAAAGGACAAAATAACGGCATTTAGTTCTTTAGCAAGCCATAGGCAGGTTGTAACCTACCTATATCTGCGGTGTTTTTAAATCATCTTACGGAATTGGAATTAATAACTATGTAGGAGTTGGCGTGACGCTTTCTTTCTGGGTAAGTTCTCCATTAGGAGGAGTGGTAACTGACGTGCCATATATCATTCTTGACATCGGGTTCCAGAAGAAAGAGAACGCTCCTGAAAGGTAACCGCCTGTCCCCACATTAGCTTTTTCTGGCTCCTTATTTTTTTCTTTACTGCGATCAGTTACACCAAAATGTTCAATAGCATGTTGTTCTGCCAGCTTCATGAATAAATCTGTTCCCGCAATAGGAGGAAGTTCGTGCGATGGTCTGTTTTTATAAAATCGCTCTGCAGCCGTTGTGACTAATCCATTAGCTTGTTTTAGCAAGCACAGTTCGTCTACTTCAATTTTTTTGCTAGGGACTATACTGCGTAATGCAGCCAGGTCATAGATAAAGGTTTGAATTTGCTGATAAAGCTTTGCAAAATCTTCAATAGGATCAGCAAATTGTTCTTCATAGCTTTGGGTAAGTTGCTCAATGGTGTATTTCTCTAGGCCTTTTCCAGACAATTTTTTATAAATATGGGCTATTTTGCATGCTGAGGGATGGTCGGGTAATTTTTTATATTCTTCAGAACTCATAATTTCATCGAGAACGGAGGGGCTATTTTCGATGTGATTTAATTGCATCAATAAGGCACTAAAAAAGTGGATTAAACGAATATCTATAGATTCTTGAAAGTAATTAAAGTCTTTTTTCAAAGCATGGGCGCGAACAACTAATGTATGATTTATACTCGTGAAACTTAATTCAAGGAGTTCGGCAACAAACTGTTTAATCGTTAAATTATCTGATTCAGACAGCTCTTTAAATTTAGTTAAAATATCAATAATTGCTTGATATAGCGTTTCTTTTTCTTGTTCTTTTTCAATTGAGGACCAATTCTCAGTTAAATATTGCTGACTTACCTGACGAATCACGATACCAAATGTTTCCAATACATTTTTACGATTCACTTCAGAATCCAGAATGGATGCTTCTTTATTGGTAATTTTTTTAATGTTTTCTTCCAGGACTGAGCTTGCGGTATTAATCATCTCAGCAAGGTTTTTTCTTTTGGTATCAAGGCCAAAAATTTTAAAAAAATGTGTTTGCATTAATAAGGCATGTTCTTCATTAACATAGCCAGAGTAGGTGGTAAAGACCTCGTTGAAGAGGCCGTAAATACGTCCTTTATGTAAAATTCTGCGTTGCTTAGTGAGACCCATGTAGGAATAATGGGTTGAATTATATGCATCATACCCAATTTGGTTTTTGGCAATTGCAGCATAAAGTGTCCGTAAAATAGTTGGAAAATCAAGTGCGGCTATCTTAATTGATTTCGCTTCAGCATCGGCTCCCGAATATTTTCTGCCTAAAGCGGTATACTGATGAAAGATCTGGGTGCCATCATTAAACGCTACTTGGTGCTTATTTAAGAAATTAAGTATCTTATATATCATTAATTTTTGGACATGGGTGGTTTTATAACCATCAGGGCAGACAATTATTCCTTGTTGGGAACCATCATTTCCATTTGAGCCTGTCCCGTGATGCCCTGGCATAGAATAACAAACAAGATTTTGTTTTTCTTTAGAGACTACTTCAGGATAAATTGGGGTAAATCCCCAATCAGAACGCTCGTTTGCATAATAAATTAATTCAGCATTTTTTATAATTTCCGGTAATATAAAAAAACGTTCGTCATACCAAGTAATTGGGAAACAATCTCCAGGGACAGGATCTATACCAAAAAAGTTTAGTGATGTCTGTGGAAGATTTGTTTTTAACTTATTAAACCATTGCTCTTGCTCTTCTTTGGGTATGAGATTAATTTGGGATTTTAAAGGCTCTATAATATCTGGCGTGTTATTTGTTGGTGTACCCTTGTATCGTTTGGTTTGCTGCTCAGCCAACTGTTTCAATACTTCTTCAAAGGTAGCGCATCCTGAAGTCATTGTTTGTATTGCTTGTAATTCATGAGCTATTAAAATCGATTCAACCGCGCCTCTACTATGCGCAATGATGTTGATTAGTGTTTGTCCTCGGGCTATTGCTTTCAATATTGCTGCCAGCCCCAGGGAAATTTTTTCTCCTACATTGGAGCCATCTGTTTTAGGTCCATTAATTACAGTAATTTCATCTGCTTGCAAGGGATAAGGGTTTTTTGCGTCTACCTTCGTCGTTTTAGCAGGTGAATTTGTTTTAATTAAAAAAGAGACAACACTTAGTGTTTCTCCTTTAGGGTAATCTTTTACTGTAGCTCCCTTGGTATAAGGAGTGGGTTTCGCAATTTGTTTTAACTCAGGAGTAAAGTCAGTGAGTGTCCCTAGCATTGTGAGTGTGAATGGTTGCTTTTCAATTTTACTGTCCATAGTAGAATGCCCCATAGTGTGACACAATGATCCATTATAGACATTATTGAATATAAAAATAAACAAGTACGCTTATATTAGAAAATGCGGGTATGGACTCGGCAGATTGCGATTTACGAAGACAGCAATTAGTTCCTTTTAAACATCTTTTTTAGGAAATAAACTTACTCATCCGCAAATAAGTATCATATAATTTAATATAGGTATTATTTTTTTCTATTTCTCTTAATAAACTATTAATACGCAGGATTAACTCTTTATTTTTGGGTAATGCGAGGATTGCTATCCCATCTCCAATTGTGTGTACGTTTCCTAATGGTTTAAATTGCTTTCCTCCCTCTTGGGTCCAGTAATTTACTGAAGAGCGGTTAAAAAAAGCAGCTAATATTGTTTTATTATGTAAATCGGCCAAGACATCTTCAATGTCATCATAGAGCTTGATTTGGAATAGTTTATGGTAATGCTCTGACAAATATTCATAGAACAATCCACCATTGAGCCTGTTTCGCAAAACACCGATTGTTTGACCTTGCAATCCATTGATTGAATTAATTGGATTATTTTTTAGAACTAAAAACTGCCCTTTACTTAACATATAGGGCAAACTGAAAATAAAATCAGTTTTAAGAGCATAAGAAATCGGAATACCTCCCATCGCCAAATCAACTTTACCCTCTTTTAATTTGTTGTAAAGCTCATCCATTCCCATCGGAATAAAATTACATTGTTCTTTTAAGTGCTGACAAAGTAATTGAGCCAAATCAATATCAAATCCATTGCCCGGAGAGAAAATGTAAGGCGGTTTAAACATAAGCGTACCGATATTAATAGTGGCAAAACTCATTGATGAGAAAAAAAGGCCCAGAACTATTAATATGGTTTTAATTTGCATTGTTTTAAACTCCATTTTGATCATCCACATATCCGTAGTTATTTGTATAATAGGTTAGAAACTCGAAACAAGTAGCCAAGGTATCGTCAGTTTTTGATTATTCCTATATTCCTGCATCTCGCGGACAAGCCGTGAGCGCGGGACATAGTAAGTACACTATTTATTGAATAATGGCTCAAAACATAAAGGTTTCTAAAAAATTAGCACTATCCCTAGTTAATGCACAGGGCCATTACCTCCACCATTATCCGTGCCAATTGCTCCTGTATTTCCTCCATTTCCCAAGCTGGTGCTGGGAGTAGGGGCGGTTATCTGGTAGGAAAATCGAGCAAATAATGTAATCCACTCATATTCGACGCGGAACGAATAGAGTTCCTGGTCGCAAGCAACCAGTTTATATACTATTGGAGATGAACCATATTTTTCAATGCATTCCTGATCTGTATTGAGGTTCATTAAGCTCTTCCAACTGCGCAATTATTTTTTCTGCCTGTTCTTCACTGATGAGGTTTTTCTGTTGAATTTGTTGAATGAATTCTATGGCTTGTTCTGAAGTTTCAAATACTAGAACAATCACATTTTTTCCCTCATATTGCTTTAGTCGTTCTTGTTCTTCTTCGGACATATCTTGATAAAGTTGGCTTTTCTTAAGCTTATCCAGGGAGTCAAAGATTTGAGGCTGAGCCTTTTTTTGAGCCATAAATTCATTATAAGCTTGACGTATCTGCTTCGTTTTTTCATCGTCATCAATACTTAAAATTATTGGCTTTGGCATGATAAATACTCCTGTTGATAATAAGTAATGAAAGACTGGCGTCTTTAAATTGTCAAAAAAACATATAAATTTTGTATAAATAATAGACGTATAAGTTCTGCTTTTACAAATTGGTTGGTAGAAAAAAAGCAAAATGCAAGATAGAAACCTTCACAAATTTTTTTGCGCATAAAGCCTGAGAGATAGACAAAAAAATTTGGTTTAAGGCATTGAAATATAGGAATAATGGTATTGAAAGTGCATGACGGATTATGATCCAATAGAGTTCCACAACAATAAGAGATCGACGTCATGCACCTGATGCAATTATTACACAAAACATTAGCAAAAGAATTACCTTTTATTCATAAATCACGCTTACACAATTTAATCATGGCTTCATCGACGTTAATTAAGGTAAATAAATTAACGCTGACATCGCTTGGCCGTCATTTGCCTCATACTAAAGTTAAGACTCGCAGCAATATAAAAAGGATAGACCGCTTATTAGGGAATACGCGATTACAAAAAGAAGCGATTGAATTTTATAGGACAATGAGTCATTATCTACTAGCAGCACAAAGACGCCCCTGGATTCATGTTGATTGGAGCTGTATATGTTCGCAGACTAAACTCTATTTATTGAGAGCCTCCTTGTCGATGCAAGGACGCTCGATTGTGATTTACGAAGAATGTCATCCACAGAAAAAACAAAATAACCATCAAACTCATAAAGAATTTTTAAATAATCTAAAAGCTATTTTACCGAGCTCTGTACAACCTATTATTGTTACCGATGCGGGATTTAGAGCGCCTTGGTTTTCCTATGTTCGAGCGCTTGATTGGGATTTTTTAGGCCGATTACGCCATAAGAATGCGATATATTTAGAGGCTACAGCAACTTGGCAATTAAGTCATATCTATTATGAACAAGCCACAGCCAAACCTAACTACTTGGGGCAGGGCCTTCTTACAGAGAAAGAACAAATCCCTGCTCACTTTATACTCTATAAAGGCCTCTCTAAAGGTCGTCATAGAGTGAATACAAGAAAGGTAGGCGTGATGCAATGAGTAAACGATATGCTAGAGCTCATCGTGAGCCTTGGTTATTGGTCACTTCATTGACCTCAACAAACACCGCTGAATACGCTGTGAATATTTATCGGCAACGCATGCAAATAGAAGAAAATTTTCGTGATACAAAATGTACTCGTTATGGGTTTGGATTGAAAGAAAGTCTTTCTCGTTCTCCTCAAAGAATGAGCATATTACTGCTTATTGCTGCTATCTCTACTTTTGCTTGTTGGCTTGCTGGCATTTTTACCAAGCGTAAAGGATATGCATCTTCCTTTCAGGCTCACTCTTCAAAATTCACCAACATTTTATCCCTGGTCTATTTAGGGCGCGAAGCTCTCAAAAAAGGAATCTCTCTCAAAGTAAAACAGTTTCAAAATTTATTACCTCTACTCTCTGAGCTAAATGCCACAACACAGACCCCCACTACAGTCTTTCTTTGAATTTTGTGGGGATCGTACAGGCATAAAGCGCGGTACGTAGGGAAATTTAATGAAAAAGTGACGATATCTCAGGTCAAAAAGACCCAGCCTGTTTGTATTTGGATGTAAAATTAAATATATAAAATGGAGCTGCTTTTCAAAATTTTAATGTTTTCCTTTAATTGTAAAAATCATACAACAGTCTATCCTTTATCAAACTACTCTATTTCAGGATGAATCACTATGAATTCACTTAATGGACTTAAAATAGCTATTTTGCTGACGGATGGTTTTGAACAAGTAGAAATGGTAAAGCCTAGAAAAGCGTTGCAAGATCAAGGAGCTCAAACTTTTCTTATTTCAAATAAATCAACGGTTCAGGGATGGAATCATGCAGATAAAGGGGATTCTTTTGATGTTGATGTACTCCTGGAAAATGCAAATCCAAATGAGTTTGATGCATTACTCTTACCTGGTGGCGTGATGAACCCAGATACATTACGAACTTTACCTGAAGCTGTGGAGTTTACAAAAAAATTCAATGAACAACAAAAAACTATAGCCGCTATTTGCCATGGCCCCTGGCTTCTTATTAATGCTATGGCTGTTAAATATAAACGGCTGACTTCTTGGCCTTCGGTGAAAACTGATTTAATTAATGCAGGAGGAATATGGGTCGATCAGGCTGTAGTTAAGGATGGGAATTTAATTACCAGCAGAAAACCTGATGATATCCCGGAGTTTAACAAAGCCATTATAGAACAATTGAGCGAGCATAAAACAAAAGCATAATCATATCATATTATGAGCATTCATAGAACTTCAACTCCCTGAAGATTATTCTCAGACAAATGGAAGGATATCCATAATGAAACGGAGTAAAAAACTGTGTTTTATGTTGGCTTATTTGTTGGTGATACTGCCTTTTATTGGTTTTTATTTTGGTGATTTTTATACTTTTCTCCCTTTTTTTATATTATTTACATTGGTTCCGCTCATTGACACTTGGTTTGTTGATCCAGTCAATCCAGAGAGTACTCAAGAATATATATTGTCAAAAGACCGATATTTCAAACTTCTTACTTGGATGTATGTGCCGCTGCAATATTGTTTTTTGATTCTTGCAGCTTATCTGCTCGTACATTTCCCTTTAACAGTAATAGAGTTTACTGGGTTTAGTTTATCAATTGGACTTCTGACGGGCGGGATTGGAATTACTCTTGCTCATGAGCTCATGCATAAAAACTCCATGATTGCTCAAACCCTAAGTAAACTATTATTAGTCAGTGTATGTTATGGGCATTTTTTTATTGAACATGTCCGTGGACACCATGTGCATGTGGCTACCTTCAAAGATCCTGCAACATCTCGGCTAGGAGAAGGTTTATACCAGTTTTTACCTAGAACAATTATTGGTTCTTTTCGTTCTGCAGTGAACCTGGAACGTAGACGTTTAAATCGCCTAGGATATTCATGGTTTCATTTGAAAAATCAATTCTGGTGGATAATTAGCATGCCTATTGTTATGGCAATGGCTCTTTTTTATTATGGTGGATGGATCACTCTTTTCTTCTTTATTCTTCAATCTTTGACTGCCATTATTTTGTTGGAAGTCATTAACTATATTGAACATTATGGTTTGGAACGTAAGAAACTCGCCAATGGATTCTATGAGAAAGTTTCAGAGCAACATTCATGGAATGCGAGTCATTGGCTTAGTAATATGCTTCTTTTTCAACTGCAAAGACATTCCGATCATCATGTTCATGGAGCACGTCCTTATCAATTATTAAGACATATTGATGCAAGTCCACAGCTTCCTTCAGGTTATTTGGGAATGATAATTCTGTCTCTTTGCCCTCCATTATGGCGGAAGGTAATGGATAAGAGGGTACTTGCCAAGCGTTCGTTAAATCAATGAATTCTGTTTCTAGGTGCTATGCGTAGGTTAGGGGTCTTGCCTTAACTGATTAAGAAATCACGCAGATAGTGTTTGCTGGTAACAAGAGTTTGTATGTTCATTGCTCCTCTGTTTAACCCAGCTATACTTAAAGTTAATTCATTATCATTAGAGGCAATTTATTATGATTATTGACGTTCATGCACATTGCTTTCCAAAAGAATATCTTGATGATATTGAGAAAAAAGGAGGGGATTTGGTTAATGTGGCTCGTTATATGAAAGCTGGAAGTGATGAGCAAGAATTAGCAGCACGCTTTGCTGTAATGGAAAGCGCTGGTGTGGATTTACAAGTGCTTTCAATCGTGCCTCAAGTTCCTTATTTTGCAAATAAAGAGGATGCTGTGAGCAGTGCAAAAATGGCCAATAATCTTTACGCGCAGCTTATTACCAAATACCCCAAACGTTTTCAGGCATTTGGGATTTTTCCTCTGCCGCATATCCAAGAATCATTAGATGAAATTAAACGCTGCTTTGATGAATTGGGGATGTGGGGCGTTACCCTGACGACCACTGTCTTGCAGCATTCTATTGTCGAAGCAAACCGTTTTGAGGCCATTTTTGCTGAGCTAAATCGCAGGAAAGCTATTGTCTTTTTGCATCCTGCCGGTTGTTGCACCGGAGAGCAGACCAAGGTCTTTGGACTTACCTGGATGATTGGTGCTCCATTTGAGGACACTTACGGCGTGCTGCATTTGATTTTATCTGGTGTCACTTCACGTTTTCCAGATATCCGATTTATTAGTACCCACCTCGGCGGATATTTGCCTATGATCATGCAACGTATTGATAATTTATATACAGATTGGGGGGAAGGCGAGATTCAAGGTAAGCCCAGTGATTTTATAAAAAAATTTTGGGTTGACACAGTAGCTCATGGCCATATCCCGGCCTTGCATAATGCCGTTGATGTTTATCCCTCGGATCATTTGCTGTTAGGTACAGATTACCCTTATGCGAATCATGATAAATACGTTAGGGCTGTAGATTATATTAAGCAAGCGAATCTTTCTGAAGATCTCGTCAGAAAAATTTTAACGGATAATGCCAAAGTGTTGTTTAAAAAGTAGGCTAGGGTATTCTGCCTGAGGGATCCTCTCCTTTTAAAGCTAAATTTAGCTCATTCTGTCCCGCCCCTGGATTTGTTCGTGGAGTTGTCCGCGGGGCGTTGAAGTCTACAAATTAAATAAATTAAAAAGGTGAGGGGGAAAATTGAGTGATTGTTTTTGAGGTCAAAAATAACTCAATCTGTTTGCTACTAAATACGAACTATTTGTCGGTACACAGGCGCAATACATTTCATTTTTGAACCGAATTCCTTTAATATCTTTTGTGTCACAATCAATTTGGCATCAACAATATCATCTGTTTCATCATGGTCATGATGATGTAAGATAAGTTGTTTTGCATTGGTCAAGTATGCAAACTCACTTATTTGCCTGGGACACGAATGTCCCCAACATACCCGCCCTGAATCGTATTCTTCATCGGTAAATGCACAATCTACAATTAAAATATCTGAATCCATCGTAAATTGAATAAGATTATGTACAAAATCAGCATTATATAAGTGATATGATTTATCATATAGTTCGTTATCAGTGATATAGCTTATGATTTTATTATTATATTGAATTTTATAACCATATGTTGCACATGGATGCTGAAGCGCGATTGTTGCTATTTTAATATTATCAATTTTAAAATTTTGATCTGCCATTAAATCATGATATGAAATGGTAGAAGGTAAGTTATCAATTTTTACTGGAAAATAGATGCCATCCATAAGTCCTGATAGTAACTCATGAACGCTTTTTACTCCTTGTGGTGGCCCATAAAAATTGAATAGATTTCCGGGATGATATAATGGCTTAAAAAATGTTAATCCATGTATATGATCCCAATGCTCATGTGAGATAAAAATATCCGCCTCTATGGGGTTTTGGTTTTTAATGATTAACTCATTACCTAATGGGATGATCCCAGAGCCTGCGTCTAATATGATCATGCGCTCATTTACAAAATTTAATGTGACGCATGAAGTGTGTCCACCATATTTGACAAAATCTTTTCCTGGTGCTGGAAATGCGCCGGTCATCCCCCAAAATTCAATATCAATCTTGTCTTCAATAATACGGTTAAGTTGATCAGTAAATAATTCAATGTGGTTAATTTGATAAATACAACCATGTGCACCTAATTTATATGGGTTAATGTTTTTATTGCTAGGATCCAAAGAAAGAATGATGACTTTATATTTATTTGATTTGCAAAGCTCTTTGATCTTTTCAGTTGGTATCTGTTGATCGATTAATACATAGTCGGGTTTGAATTTATTCACTTGCATGAGCGCATCCTCCACATTATCCGTAGAGGATGTGATATGTCCTGATGTTTTTAATTCGTTTGTAATTAACCCAATTATATTAGGGTCTTGATGAACAAGATAAATAGGTAATGGCCTTTGCTGAGTATGAATTTCCATATTCTGATCAACTTATCAATTAATATAGATATAGTATGGCATATAACAGAGAAAAGCATTTTTAAGTCGATTGACTTAACTACTCTTAAATCGTTTTGATTCGCACTACTTTTAGGCACTGTTAAACTAATCATGCTAACACAAAACCAAATTAGTGCCTTAAATGAAACACTGAATTTAATAAGTGAAGTCAATCGTCTAAAACTTCTTTTAGCGTGTCTTCAATGTCCTAGATCAGTTTCTAAGTTTTGTGGGCAATGTGGAAAATCAATATGACGCAGCAAGCATCAAGTCAAGTTGAGAATCTCAATATATCCAAATATTGTAGTTTACCTTTTATGAAGCGGTAGAGCTGTAGAGCTAGTTAAGTAATAAAACAATCAATATCGCTATAGGTTGCGACCAGGATTATTAACCATGATTAATCCTGACTGCAAGCAGGCCACTACGTTTACTTTATTTGCACACAATTTGTTTTCCATGACCAATTCATTAGGTTTTTTCTCCGTCTAAAATTCCAGCATTGAACCATTCTGGAAAATGCGCTACATTTTTAAAAAATTAGGAGTTCACAAAAACAAGGGAAATGTCTGTGATGATACAAGCCATAACTTCCTATTTCTTAGGACTTTTAGCTATAAAGAAGCGATGGACTCAATTTTTATTTATTTTTTCTTTCTTTATCTCTTGCTCTTATGCGGATTCATTACGTCCACTTATAGTGGCTACAGAAATTTTTAACCCTCCTTTTATTATGCAAGGAGCAAATAAACAATTATTTGGTTTTGATATAGAAATGATGGAGGATATTTGTCGAACTATACAACGTGAGTGTCAATATCGCTCCGGTTTTTTGGAAAACACTATTCTTTCCAGTATAGAAAAAAATGAGGCAGACTTAGGTGTTGCATCCATTACAATTACTGCAGAACGAAGCGAGCATGTCAATTTTTCATTGCCCTACCTTCCAAGTGATGCCCGATATCTGGCATTAAAAAAATGGGCTGCCGTTCCTTTTTCTAAAGACGCGTTTAATGGAAAAAAAATAGGGATTCAAGTTGGCACTATGTTTGAAAAAATAATTAAAGACTCAGGTTTTTCTGATGTTCAAATTGTAAATTATAACTCTACCCCCAGGCTTATTCAGGCTTTGAGCGATGAGGAGGTTGATTTTATTTTACAGGATGCATTGTCAGCCCAGTATTGGGCCACTCAAATTCCTGTCTTTACTACTTTTGGAAAGCCGTTTGGTATTGGATATGGATTGGGTATTGCCGTAAATAAGAGGGAGAGTGAACTATTACAACAGATTAATGATGCTTTACTTGAGTTTCAAAAAAATGGCCAGTTCAAAAAGACTTATGATAGGTATATTCTGGGAACTTATGTCAAAGATTTTTCAAATAGGTATGCTCTAGGAGATTATGTCAAAAATCTTTCGAGTAGCAAGAAGTAACTTGTTCACTTTTGGGTAAAATCTACTGTTCATCTCAAAATGCACCTTTTATTTCGCTACCAGATAAGGCATTGCCTGTAATGGTTAAATTGAGTGGGCAAGTAGAATTTGCAGTATTCTTATGAATGAAAAATATGAAGAAAAAATTTTAAATTTCAATGAACTTCTTTTAGATATTTTTGCTGATAAAGATTGAGACATTCAACATACCATTATGGTGAGTATGGTTTGTAAAAATACTGGCATATAAATTTGCTGTTAACGATAGCCTTTCTAAGGCTCATGCTGTACTCGATTTGCTCCACCAATCTTTCAAACGCAACCATAAATGATATCGTGATAAATAGGTAGGACGGTAAATACGTTCAAGATGATAAGTACTTTGAACTAGGGATAAAATTTTTTCCTTTTCTTGTTCGTCTGTATTTCTCCATATATCTTGAAGTTCATTGGGATCTGTGGATATATCAAAATATTGGGCGCCTGTGAGTGTTGAATAGACAAAACGTTTTGATTGATAAGCAATCCCAAAACCATCAACATGCCAACTGTTACGATCACCTGAATTAACACCAATAATAAATCGATTTTTTGGAATTACTTGAAATAAGGATTTTCCTTTCATTTGGGAGATTATTTTTTTATTATTTTGCTTCAGTTTCGGGTTAAATAAATCTATAAGTGATGGAATAACATCTAGATTACTTACATTGGTATCCAAGTTACTTATTAAGTTATTGATTAATTGAGGATGTTGTTTTGCCCAATTTTGAGGCATATAAATTAGAAAAGGGATAGAAAAGTATTCATTGTAAAATGAATATAATCTTGCGGCTTTTAAGTGCATAGGATGTTCAACTTCACCATGATCTGCGGTAATAACTACGATGGTATTTTTTAGATGATCTCTCTTTTTTAAATTTTGTATGATATTTGTGATAGCTGTATCCAATATAAATTGGGCATTATTGTATTTTGATTTGAACGAGGGAGTGGTTGTTAATAAATTGCTATTCTGCTGAAAGGGGGCATGAAGTGCATTTGACAAGAATACCCCAAAGAATGGTTTGGACGGATCACGTGAGTTTAAGAGCTCTGGCAATTGTTCCACTGCAATCAAATCATCACATCCCATATCATTGATCACAGGTGCATTGAGGTTTTCTAAAGTGACGTGATTATCTAACTCCTTAGTAAAAAAGAATTGATCTAAATGACACCAAGAAAGACGTTGAGATGATAAAAAAAATGTTTGATAGCCAGCACTTTTTGCCCATTGCCACGCTAAAGGCATATTATGTAATTTAAAAACGCTTTCTTCGGGAGAAACCCCTGTGAGCATTGAAGTGATACTAATATCAGTTTGCGTTGAATTAGTATGAGCATTTTTAAATATAAAAAATGAATTCTTCTCATCTTTTATCCAATTGGTTAAATTGGGCATTGCATTTGTAGAGTGGCCATAAAATGGTAATCCTTTTGTTTTTCCCCATGATTCATTGATAATTAATAAAACATTCGGAGAAATAGCTTTATGGGGAAGTCCTTTCGATATTTTTGTACGATGTGATGAATGAAAAACAGGTTTATTTGAAACAGCGTAAATATCACCCAAGGTTACAAAAGTACTGGTATCTATCGGAAGCTTATACTCTTTGTTGAATCCGGTAATTATGTTAAGAGAGATAAAATAGAGTAAAGGAAGGGTGATTGTTTTTTTTAAAGAAATAGTGCCTCTTGAACTATTTTTTTTAGGATGCCAAATAATGAACAGTACAACGAATAAGACAAAAAGAAGAACACCGTATCTGCCTAGGACAAAAGTATGCAGATAATCTGATAGATATGCAGGATCTTTTTTAATAAATTGCAAAGCGTCTTTGTCAAAATAAAGACCTGTGAATTTGATTAAAAAATAATTAACATAAATCATAAAAGCAAATAAAATTGCATATAAAAATGCAAGGATGTATTTTATTTTTTCAGAGGCAGCGGAGTAGAGTAACCCTAAATAATAATGCAAAAGCAGGCTCATCCCGAGACCCCATAAGTAAATTGGGGCACTGAACCATAGAATAGAGTTTTTGGTGGTGTAGACAATTGCAATGTCTATTAATACTAAAAGAAAAAATTGAAGCTGCCATGGGGAATAAAATAGCTTGACCTTCTGCATCGATGAAAAATCCATATTCTATTGAATTGATCCGTAATTGGAAAAGACACATATTAACTAAAGCTTCTACATTGTGTCTAGATGAAGATTTTTGAAGTCTCAGGATAAAAATGATATTTATCCTGAGACTTCAATCTTTACAGAAGATGTTAAAGAAATTCAATCTACATCTAATGGGAATCATGAATGACTCCCATAATGAGTGCTAGGCTATTTTTATTTGCGGTAACTCATTGGCATTCGCTTTTTCTGTCGGAGGATTTTCTTTAATTTTAAAACCTCGATGAACAAGACTGTTTGAATCTACAGGGAGAATTTTGCCCCAATGACTAATGTGAATATTTTGCGCGGGGTGTGATTTGTCGAGTAACATATTTACTGCATCATTTTCAAAACCAACTGGACCACAAACGAAAACAGATGTTTCAGGATCAAGATCTTTTGTTTTTAAATGCTCTGTGATACGATCCGATTTAAATTGAGTTCCTTTTTCTTCTGTAAGTGTTATATAATGTTGTTTGTTGTTATTCAGTCTCACAATTAACTTGGGAAATGGAAGATCTTCAAGACGTTTTGCTGAATAAATAACGGAAACCTCTTTACCTTCTGATGTTAAATTATTATACATGTTTCTCATGACAGATTCTGCAGATCCAGCACAAATCAACAACACCTTTTCTCCTGCTGGTTTGAATTCATTTCCACAGGGAGCATCGACTTCAAGATGCGAGTCAACCTGGCTTTCAGAAAGGATATTTTTAGCTCCACTCTTTAAAACTTGGCTTATTTTTAGGTAGGATTCATTTTTACTTGAGGCAATAGCTAAATAAATCGGTTTTTTGTCCCCATGAATAACCACATATTGTCCATTTCCACAATCCTTTGGAGAAATATCCTTTATTTCTAAACTATAAACCTGGCTTTCACCGTGTACTTTTTTATTTTTAAGTATCGCTTCATGACGTGTAAACATTTGTTTATTTACCTCTTACCTGTTGTGCTAAAACGCATAAAGAATCCATTGCAATCCAAATTGGTGCATAATTATACAAATTTTTTTCTTATGGAATTATTAAGAGGTGAGGTTAATTTTAATTTGGCATAAAGAATTTATTAATTTAAAAGCTATCCAAAAGGAGTAGCCACTAAGGCTAATGATCCTGTACGTAAATCTCCGGAAGCTATCAAAATTTTTTAATATTTATGATAATAAGTGAATTTTCAGACTCCGTTGCGAACTTAGATCAAAAATCCATCTTCAGGGTAGATCTCAACTGCATAGTTTTTGCAACGGAACTCTTATCTGTTTCTGAAAGGACATAATCATACCAATAATTGTTGGGTACCATAGGTGTACCAAATTTGAGATTTCAACACAAAGACGCCAAGAGCTACTATTTATAACTGCCTACATCAAAACGATATATTACTCCAACATTCCCCATGTGTGCTTGAAGGTTTTTACCCCAATTACTTTTATCGGTTGTTGCTAAATAGCGATATGCTGCATTGATTGCAAAATTTTCTCGAAAATTATAAGTCAACCCTGCAGTTCCTTGATAAGCAAAGGAATTTTGATCTACATTAAAATGAGGACGTTTGAAGCGGCTTGTACTGTTTAAAGTAGCGTGCATAAAGGCATAGCCAATACCTACCCCTAGAAAGGGAGAAATTTTAGCCAACTTTTCAGGAAAATCATAATAAAGATTGGCCATAAGGATATTTGCTTTAGTACCACCATCGATATCCAATGCTGGTCTATGATTTACACTATACTGATTTGTATCAACATATAAGTAAGTATATTGAAATTCATAACGAATAGGGGCACTTTGGTACCCAAGGCCTCCACCAACATTATAGCCCCAACGATAATGCACATCGGAGAGGAAGAAGAAATCATAATAAAGCCTTTCTACATTAGAAGGTGAATAAGTGTAGCCACCAAAACCGCTGGCATACCAGCCATTAACTGTGGCCGAGGCAGCAGCTCCAGCGGCTAATAAAGCAGTAGTAAATAATGCAAGTTTCATGACATTCCTTTGTTATTCTTTTATAGATTTATGTTATCGAGTTAAATTAAATTTGCAATCCTTTTATATCTAAAACGTCAGTTCGAAGTTATTGGCCTATAAGGCGGTTTCGCACCTAGGCTTCTTTGTACCTGAAATTCGAGATACTTGGTATTTTTTACCCTGGATTTTATTAACTTGATAGGGCCTATTTGTGTTATGATTCATGTTATTAGTGCGCCAATTATCCTAATGAAAAATATGATTAGATTTTCAACCCAATTAGATAAAGAATTTTTCTCATGTCCGCCAGATCCAGCGGATATTTTTTATGCAGGAAAAACCCCTGTTAATTGTGAAGCTGATTCTTTTTCGGTAAACTCTTTATCTACTTTCAAACAACTACTGGCCCGAGAAGAAGAAACCATTTTTCGCTTTTTAGTAGATACAGCAGGTAAGTTGTGGTTTGCTTTTGAAACTCGCCCTCATAATAAAGCGCCGAAACATTTCCAAATGACCGGTGATCCTCTAGAGACTGCATGCTGCCTGACCGCAGGAAATATAAAATTTAAAGATAAAGCAGGGGCTGTCTTAAAAAATATCAGCCACCGCAGTGGCGACTTTCACCCGTCATTCCTTTCATTACGTTGGCTAATAGCAATACTTCTTATCAATGAAGAATTACTCCCCTTTAAGTTGCCTAGGTTTATTGTTATAAAAGAGATAAAGGATAAGAAAATTTACAAGCATATATGGAGTCTAAAAAGAGTCAAAAAATGGATAGACAGTTTTCGTCATAATGAAACGCTTATAAATCAATTACGCCAGACAAACCTAAGCAGCAAAACAGTACATTATGAAGCAACAAAGCACTTCGCTGAAGCCACCTTTACTTTGTTGGCGGAAAAAGAACATAAGGAGTGCATGACGCTGTAAGTTATCATTCGCCTCTATGAATCGGAATTAATATAAAAAATATTTTTTATAGATATTCCCCACAGTATATTACTTTCCTGTTATTTAGCTTAATTTACCGATGGAGCATGCACAGGCTTGGCTTGTATCTTTACTTACACTATGAGTATCACCCCATATATAATTTTTAAATAACATGGCGAATAATAAATACTACGGGCAAACATCCATTGGGATTTCCAAAAGCACACTTTGAGGACTACAAGCAGAGGCAGAGCAAGCATTAATCCAGGAGAAAGAATACAAATAAATCTTATAATTGTTAACTCATTTGAACTATTTTAGCCAGTTAGCAAAACTTTGCTTTTCTATTTTTCCAGGATAAGGTCTGAACCAGCTGGTCGTGTATGAAAAGTCATTATTTTCTAATTGATTGAGTTATAGCTAATTCAATAATTTTTAGAATATGGACTTGAAAAAAGTATAGTTATCCCGACATTTAATACATTGTTTCTAACATTAAAAAAGTAAGAGTAATGAGGTTAGTCCAGTATATCTATGTAAAATAGTGACTAGAATTTTTTATAAATAAATCTTGTAAGGAGATTTCAATGCAAAAAAAACTACTTCCTATTTTAATTACAGTTGCTTTCATCACTGCAATATCAACAGGGGTCATCGCTCTTGAGGCGAAGCCAAATAATCAAATACAAAATAGTAACGACCAATTAATTTTAGATCCATTTGATAACGATCCTTTTTTTCAATCGCATAATGATGCTCTTCAGCAAATGTACAAAATGCAACAAGCTATGGACCAGTTTATCAAAAATCAATTTTTACAAATGCAAAATAACCTTGTAAACCAACCTACTCAAAATCTTTTTGGTAATGCAAGTAATATTCAAATTGAAGAGAATAAAAATGAGATTGTTTATAAAATAAAATTACCAAAAGGTTCTGATAGTAAAGTTGACGTTTCGGTTAAAAATAGACAATTAGTTGTGAGCACAAACGTAACGCAGAAAATCACACGGGAACAAGATAACAACAAAAGTGTAAGTTATTCTCAAAGCAATTACAGTCAATCATTTCAATTACCCGATGGTTATGATCCAAATTCTATGGTTACCAAAATGAAAGATTCAAATTTAATTGTCACTTTTAAAAAGATACATATGACAAACTCCATACTCTAAAGAATTGGGATTCCCGAAGATTAAGCTGCAAGTGGAGATAGGTTTTCATAGTAACGCACGTCATTGTTGCGTTACTATTCGAACATTGATGTCTTAATACAAAAATTTCCTACAACAAGGAGCTTGATTGCTTACAATCAGGAGTATTGTAATTACAAGCTCGTTATCCGCGATATTTGCATTTCGAATTACATCATTTCGTTCGCCAGGTTTTGTTACTTCTTCATAATTTTGGCAAGTAGATATCCAATTCCTCCAGCAATGAGAACTGACGTAAGAGGATTTTCTTTAATTTTCCAGATGAACTTATTAGCACACTCTTCAATATTGACTTCTGCTTGAGTGACTTTTTTAATGCTTTCTTCATAAATCTCATTAGCACGTTTTTTTCCTGCTTCTAAAATTTCACTTGCAGCCTCTTCAATATGTGTTTTTGCATTATGAAGTGATGGTTTTTTGCTTGAATCATCCATGATGTTCTCCCTAAGAAAGCGAATTAAATGAGATTTATTAAATATAGCAGTCAATTTGGGGAATACAATTTTTCCTACGTGGATTTAGTTTTTTATTATTTCCGAACGAAAGAAGCCGAATGCGTGCATGGGCAACTGTAAATAAAGAAGAGGGGGGTAAAAGAACAATACCAGATTTCATGTTCGCTTTTTAGGCAAGACTGGCTTTACACAAAAAAGTGCGCTTTAATCAAATGTATCTAGACTAACTCCTTGATTTTATAATCAAAAAATGGTTTTAGAAATTTTGTGTTCTTGATTAGTGCCCCCGGAAATGGGAAAGAGCCTAAAAATGACTGTCGCACTTGGAGCTAGAATGCACCGGGTAACCACCACGTAACTCCTTGATTTACATGGTGGCCAGAGGCAGAATCGAACTGCCGACACGAGGATTTTCAGTCACTCAGTTTAAGAATAACTTATTGATTTCATTATAATTTATATCTCAGGAAACCACTACAAATGTCCTACGATGTATAACAAGGTCTTCCCCAAATACGCAAAATCCACACAGAGAAATTTTGGCTCTTTGTGATGTTAATAAAATGCTTTGCCACTTCTAGCCCAAAATCTGTTCTTTTACTAACTTCAGTTAAACCCATCTCTTCCAAATTTATGATAAAACCAAGCAAATTTACTAAAAGATTAGCTTGGGGATTTGATCTTTCTTTTGCAAAATCAAAAAGGTTGCAAAAAATATAATCACAGTAGCTCGAAATCGTTATGTTTTTTAAAGCTGTTTTAAGACTCAAAAATAGCCATTTAAGTAGTAAAATAAAAGGGTTTTGTGAGATATCCTATTGTTTATTAATAGAAATTTTTTGGTCCCGACCCTTATGACTTTGTCCCCTATGACTTTTGAATTTCCTATAGTCGATTTTTATTTATACGACTGGTAAAATCGCCAAGCTAAAAACCCAATATAAAAATCTACATAATTTTTTTGAGGTACGATCATGCGTTATATTTCCTCTCTTTTGTTTCTTGGCTTTCAATTAATTACCACTACTCTTTCAGCTGCTACTCTTGAATTTGATATAGCAAATATTTTCCCCCAGCAAAATTTAATTCAGAAAGTAAGAATAGAAGCTGAAAGCCTACAAGCAGAAATGACTCTCAATAATGGACAAGTCCTTGATCCTATAGTGACGAAACAATGGCCATCATTTTCTGATATTGCTCAAATTTTAGTGCTAGGACCCGAAGTAAAGTTCAAAGTGATTACTCAAAATGGTAGTGAATGGACACGTTCATTAGGTTCCTTTGATTTAAAATTCTCCAACATCGTTAATGTTAATCGAAGAGAAATGACCTTGGATTTAAATGCCAAGCCTCTTAATAAAGTGTTTGAACAGAAAAACTCTAAAACTGCAGCCAGTTTCGGTCATTATCTTTTCAAAACCTTAATGTTAAGTGCAGAGGGAGATATCCATTTATATTTATTCACATCTATGGATCTGGTGCAGAATGCTCATCCAGAAATGAAAATCAAATTTGAGCTGGATAAACAAAGCCTAGCCTTTGAATGGCAAGATCAGCAAAATGACGTAAAGGCTGGAAACTGGAAAATTTTTGGCAATGGATTTGGTAAAAACTCTTTGGTGGATCTCGTCATAAAGGCAATACGGACTATGAGCGAAGAATATCGCAATTTGAAAGATAAGACAGAATATGATCTATTGCTACAAAAGGTTTTCTACGGACTTGATTTATTTTTGGATTTTACTTCACCGATTTCTGAATGGACAGGGGTAAATTTAACGGTACAAGGTTCTTTTGACTATTTATCTAAAGACGATGTTTTTCTCACCCATATTAATAACTATCTCCAACTTGATGCTTACGATGGCCGTTGGAGTGCCTCTGTAGGCAGTAAAAGTTATTTCTCTATTGGTGTCCCTGATTCACCGACATGGAGTCAAGAATTTAATCTCAAAAATCCAGCCCATGATATGGAAAAGGTTGCTGAGTGGATACAAGTTAATTGGACTAATCAGCTTGCCGATCTGCTTAATATGCCTTCTATAAAATATTATGCAAATTATTTTCCCAAATATTTCATACAAGGATTAACATTAGTTATGACAAGTTTAGGTGAAATTCAAGAAGATGGGACGATTTCTTTTAAATTGAGTAGCTATTCTGATGGGGCTTTTACAATAGGCGGCTTAAACACTTCGGAACTAGCGTCTTTGATTATTGCTAAAATCAGAGAAAAAATGGGCGGTTGATAAGATTAGTTTTATTCAGTAATGCAATGGGGTCAGGTCCTGACCCACTGCCATTAAGTTAAGAAAAAATATCTAAAAAACATCCTTTTTGACCATTTTTTGATGGATTCACTTTCATCAAACTACAAACAGGATTTTATAAGGTTAAAAAAAATTATAGGTGCCAAAAAAACCAAATCCCCAATACTGTATTAATTCCAATTAGTAATCTACATGATGGACAGGTGTCAAATCCGTACGCTTTCCAAAATCCCTTAAGCTTGATATAGGAACAATAATTTGGAAATAGAAGATATAAATAATTTATGGAGATTATAACTTATTGATTTGAACCAGTTTGACATAGAAAGCACAGCGAGAAGGATTATTTTATGCAATCTTTTGACATATGTAACCTTTCATCTCTAGAATTCCGATATCGAAATAGGGATAGACAATGTTTTGGATGCGAGTATTCCGCATATGCAGGTTTTCCAAATCTGTGTTTTTCGAATGGGCTACCGGGCCTGTTTTTAAAAGGAGCCTTATTTTGGCACTTTGTGCACCTGCCATCACTCTTTCGTTTTATCGCTATTTTTTTGATGAAAATAAGATGATGGATGAACTAAATACCTTAATTGTCGGTGCAATAGCTTTTGTTGGATCTTATGGGATTTACCTTTTAATTGGTCTAATTAGCGCTCCATACATAGCTTATAAGAGAGAAAAAGAGAAAGGTAACTTTTTTGGAAATAGGTTCGTTTATCACCTGCCTCGTCATATTTACACAACAATAATTAAGCCTACAGATCATGAGCAACTGACTACTTTTGTTATTAAAGATGCTGAGCCTAATTCATTAGTGAGTTTTGATTTTAAATATACAGGTGGCCTTGGTTATGTCTCTGTGGTTGGTTCATCAGACTATGTGAGAGACTCAACTCAGGCAGCGAGTTTAAGAGGTCAACAGGTATCCCTGAGAATAGATAAGAAATGCAAGGCAACCTTGAAATGCTTCACAGCCCCATACTCTGATGACACTCAACTTAGAATATATATGCATAGTTGGGAATATCAAGAATAATGAGAATATATACTTTTCTATTTAGTATACATAGGATAATGCTTAATACGATAGCCGCAATGTTTATATTTTTATAGTTAGAACATCCGTAGGATGGGAGAACAACCATCTATCAATTTCAGCAAGAACTTCATTCTCTGTTAATGAAAAGAGCTTTAACTCAACGTGCCTGCCGTAAAGTAATTCCTACATTCTTGGATATGCTTGTTGAATTGAAGCAGAGCGCGTTTAAAGCGTTAGCTTCGCTAGGAAAAACTCTTAGTGCTTGGAAAGATGAGGTCGCCAGAATGTGGCGGTTTAGTAAATCTAATGGAATAACCGAAGGGTTTCATCGCAAAATGAAACTCATTCAGCGAAGAGCTTATGGTTTTAGGAATTTTGAAAATTATAGAGTGCGTGTTAAGGTGCTCTGCGGGTGATTGAAGCTGCCCCCTTAAATGGGAAAGAGCCGTGATTTTTGCTTTATTAGGGAGGTTATCTATAACTTATTGATTATACTCGGGTCTCATGGTGGCCAGAGGCAGAATCGAACTGCCGACACGAGGATTTTCAGTCCTCTGCTCTACCGACTGAGCTATCTGGCCCCGAGGGTTGCTATTAGACTCCGAGAAGCGTTTTGAGTCAAGTGTTGAATGCATTTTTTTTTAAAAAAAATTGTTTTTTACTTCAACGCGATTTATTTCTTGAATAATTATTGTATGTGTTTTTTAAAATCATAGTATTTTTTTGTATAAGCCATTAATTTTTATCATAATTTTAGTATCTAATAGCTCCGATTTGTGTTTATTAAACCCAAAGTGAGTTATTGTTTTTCTTGTGTGTTAAATTTGTTCCAGACATTGGGAAAAGAGAGAAAAAAATGAGAGATTTTTGCGTTTTATATTTTATTCCTGAGATTTTGATTTACAGAACTTAAAAGTACATCAATTGCTTTCTGGATTGTCCCTTTGTGATTATCCACTGTTACACTAGAACGCGAACGGTAGGAAGGTCATAAAGACCGTGTACCCAATCAAGTGTCTGAATCTTTATAAAGGATAACAAGAATGAGTAAAATTTTCAGTACTTTTTGTGGTGTAGATGTTGCAACAGATAAAATAATCGTCCAATTGCCTCAAGATAGAAAGTCTATTATTGGTTTTATTAAAAAGAATTTTGAGCAACCTAATGAGACCCCTGGTTGTCCTGGAAAGTACTAGTGGTTATGAACTATTAGCAGCAGAATGTTTTGATGAAATGGGTATGACAGTACGCAATAAGCTGTTAATGAAGCTTACTGCGCTTAATAGCAGGTTAAGTCAGCTGAAAGAGTTTCATCATCAAGAAGCGTGTCGATTGGGTAACGCCAAAATACCTGAAGTCAAACAAACACACAAAGAGATGCTCAAACTTTTGGCAAAACAAATGACCAGCATCGAGACACAAATGATAAAATTAATTAAATCGGAACAAGAGCTCGCAGAAAGGTATACCCGCCTTCAGGCAATGATAGGCGTTGGCCCAACATTCGCTTTAACACTAATTGCAGAACTGCCAGAGCTTGGTTATGCTAATAAAAAAGAGATTGCAGCCTTAGTCGAAGTTGCTCCTATAACAAAAGATAGTGGGAAACAGAGGGGACGTGCAATCACTCAAAATGGAAGAAACAGTCTTAGAAAAATACTTTATATGGGCGCTTTATCAGCCATTCGATATGACAAAAAAATGAGGGAATTTTACAAGCGCCTAATAAGCACTGGTAAAGCAAAGAAAGTAGGTATTGTTGCTGTTATGCGAAAGATGTTAGTGACGATGAATGCGGTGCTTACACAAGCAAAGGATTATTGCCCAGCTATGTAGCAATAATCCTTGACTTTAAAGACGGTAGGTACCGCGCATAAAGCGTGGTAGGTAGGAGGCTATAAAAATGCAAATATAAAGTGCAGTACATAGGGGCCATAAAAATTCAATATTTAACAATAAAACCTTTTTAAATTTTATGACCTTCCCAAAGAATTTTGTACGCGGGACTATTGCGTATTATTGAGTTTTTTGCAAAGGCTTATTTTTTTGATTTATTCAGGAGTGTAGCCTGATGGTTTTTCAGAGCCTTCACCAAAAAAATATTTTTGCATTTCTTCTTTTAAAAACTCGCGAGCTTTAGCTTCCATTAAATTCAGGCGGTATTCATTGATGAGCATGGTTTGATGGCTTAGCCACATATTCCAGGCTTGTTTCGAAACTTCATTATAAATCCGTTCTCCTAATGCTCCGGGGAAGGGTGGTTTTAATAAGCCTTCGGCATCTTGGTTTAATTTACAGCAATGTACTATTCTGGTCATGTTTTGCCTCTTATTTCCAACATCATAAACAGAGTATAGTTTACGTGTTATTCGGCAATTTTGTACTTAAAATTACTTAAATTTTTTAGTCTGAACGATGTTTTGCCTGAGCCAATAAAATATGTTGAGAAAGAATTTGCTCCTGTTCACTTGTTAATCCGTTAAACTGTACTGCCGTGCGGTAATTATGCTCACTTTGATATTGGCTGTAGACTACAGTGCCTTCCACAATTATGGGAATCATTTTCGGTTTAGTATAGATTACTAGTTTTATCAGGGTTTTTTCTTTAATAAGATCAGGTGTCTTAAATGCCATTCCACCCAGACTAATATTGACTTTACGCAGCTGAATGGTATTCGTCATCAGCATTTGTCGTGACAAATAATCTATTTTTGCATTTAAAAGGTTAAGATAATGGGCTATTGTTGGTTCTTTAAGGGCAATAACTTGGGTGAGTTCAGCCAGTTCATAATCAATTTCTTGAAAATAATGTGCTGCCTCAAGATATCGTTGTCCATTTTTGCCTAAAAGTTGATCCACAACTGCGCGATCAGGGCACAGCTCTCCAGGTTCCATAATTCGGTAGTTAAAATAGATATGATCTTCTACCCGAAAATGTTGACGTCTCTCATGTATAGGCATAGTAGCTCCATTAACTGCATTTAGTGAACAAGTCTCTTAGACTTGCATGATATTCCTATTTGTTCCTCTTGTATCATTGTCCAATATTGATGAATTAGGGGATGATTTTATTACCCATTCATCTTCTTCCTTCCCTTGTATTGTTTCAGTGATAACTATTGGCTCGGTTTGATTCAATCTTTTTGGGCGCATACTTGTTGCAAGAAATTGACTCCAAGACGTGGAAAGAGCTTCTAATTGATGTATTACCTTTTTTGCAATACCGGATAGCTCTTGGCTTTTTTCTTGTGCTTGCAGATAATTTGTTGCTGCGCTTGCTTTGAGTATGCACTCATCAAGAAAGTTGGTGAATTGTTGATCGGTGATTTTATCGTGTTTTATTGCTTCCAGAACTACGGCATTAAATTCAGATACTCTATCAAGTTTTAAAGCAGCGGTAAAAGCATCATTTAACCTCACCGGGAATTTCAAAGGCGAAATCATTTTTTGTAATTGTTGTTGTGCATCAAAAAAGAATTTTTTAAAGACATGCATGCCAAAACCTCTATCATGGGCTGTAATAATAAGCTCTCTAAGTCGCTCTTCGGTTTCAATGATGCATTTCAATTTTTCATCAGTAGACGCTGTATCGCACTTCATCTTTTTAGAATAGCTTGCAATCGTACTCATAATATAGGTTCTATTTCCCATATTATAAGCATCCTTGATTACTCCCAAATCAGCGGGATCCAAATAGTTCATAGTGGGATTCAAAACTAATTGATGTTCAGGATGGAGTGTATCTTCTCGTAATGCAGCAAAGTGTATTTTACTTAGGGTTACACTTTTGGCTGAAGTGTTGGTGATTGAATCTGCTCCACTACGTCGTTTAATAAAATCAAGCATGGCTACAGAAACCTTCTCACTAAAAGTTAGTTGTATCAAGTCATTGCCGAGATCCTCTACTTTTTTAATTTTATTTTGCTGTCTGTGAGTCCAAGGATATTTAAAGGCGCGGCCGTCGTCGCTAAATAATATGGGATTATGCAGGAGTTTTTCAAAAATTAACGCTTGCCTTATTCCGAAAGAATCGATATCGCCTGCCGTTTGGGGAAGTATGTTATCAATTGCTTCAAGACGCTCTAATACTCTTGTTTGCAGTGCTTCTGCATCTTTTTCAAGAACCATCAGATCACTTAACTCAGAAGTTAATTGGCTTTGTTTTTCTGTACTTAGTGGTTTTTTAAATTGTCGTTTAATTCGGGATGCTTGTTGGTGATGTTGCCATGCAATGTGATTGATATATTGGATAATTTTATCGCCAATAGAGCGCAATTGCATGATACTTTCGAATTTAGAATACATAGATGAATCTTCAATAATTGTGCGATTGCGTCCCAAGCCATGGCGAGTATGCTTTCTAAGAAAGTCACCTGGTATAAGGCATATTCGTGAATCAAGAATAAATTTATCAGTATCCATGAGTGATTGGTCAAAGATAAAAAGTGATTTTGCATTTCTTAAGGCCTTGTTTTGGCAATTGCCTCCAATTGCATCGGTATCGCTACATAGATAAAGTAAACCGAGTGCTCTGCCAAAATCTTCGATAAAATAATCCGCTTGTATTCCTTCACCTAGAGGTTTAATCGTTGAATAATGGGTATAGGTTTTTCCTGCAAGCCATGCATAAAATGTTTTCCCTAAAGAAAATTCACTCAGTAAGCGTATTTCTTCAAAAGGTATAAATAACCCTGGATGTCCATTATGGGAAATTGTAGTGGCAGCAGCTGTATCTAATCCCAATAATCGGGAAATATTGAGTGCCATAGCTTCATGCTGGACTCCTTTAATATTGCCATGTTTGGGTAGTTTAATAATGGCTTGCGTACTGAGTTTATAATGTTCTCTTTCAGCATGGTAAGCCTCAACACTCAAGCCTTCTGCTCGCTTACATAAGCAATGCAATTGTTTTTTTACCTTCTCCAGACTGATTAATGAGATTTTTTCGGTCACCCCGCCTACGTTTTCTTGTAAGATGCAATAGGCGAGAGTTGATCCATTGTCTTGTGGGATATTGATTCGTTTTAATTCATTGATTTTATTGAGATCCAATAAAATATTTAATCTTTTTTCTACGTTCTCCCTTTCCGAGTCACTATTAGCTACTCGTGCCATCTCTTCTTGTAGACGTTGAATCTGCGTAGTAACCTGTAGTGAATTGGATGCATCAAAAACTATAGCTTCCGGAAAGGTTTGTGTCAGTGCATACAGTTTTGTTCTGCTGTTAATTATTAAATCATCTAACTGAGTATCAATATCTTGAGGAATATTGGTCGGGCGTTCATAGTAATCATCTTTGGGTAATCGAATAATTTCATGTGCATTTAAAGTATATCGTATGCCTTCTTCTGCTTTTTCAAGATCAATACTCTTAAGCAAAGGAGGAGAGCTTCCTTTTTCAAAAGTAGAAGCGTATTTAATAATGCCACATAATTCCCGCCACTGGTCTGGATCTGTTTCCAGAGTTCCCAGGTCAAATAAGCCATTTTTATGGAGATCAATATGATCTAATAATTTATCAAGATCAGCATAGCTCGCCAGATCCTCATCCTTCAGCTCCACTGCAACAGAATTTCCACTTTTTTCTTTTAAAAAACGTTTAATAATCCTGTTTTTTTGCTCCAGCTCCATTGGTTATGTCCTTATAAAACCAATTTGACCTGTTTATAAATATAGACAATTTTTATGCTTTTGGTCAAAAAGTACATTAGGGATTTCCGTATAATAATCAATGCGAGTACAGATGAAAACTATATAAAATTACAATCTTTTCATTTTAATAATGGTTTGTGCAGCTTATAAAACAACAGTTTCTGAGATGATGTAATTTGGCAGGGATGCTTCTTTTTCGCTTCTTGACAATTTTTTATATATTCGATTGGCAAAATTAGCGAAATCTTTCAATCGGCTCATTTTAAACTCTTTTTTAGTCACTACTAATATATTTAGCCTATGAGAGATATTTGAGTATTAATTAATTGATCATGTTGATTTTTTTTACAAAAAAATTACAAATTTTTTCATTGATATAAATAAGTAATCTTCCGTAGTGCATAATTATATCAGTTTTAAGAAAAAATTTAGTAAATCCAGAGAAGAAACAACAACTACTTAAAGTCCTTGATTATTTTTAATTGAAGATAAAAATAATTTTGAGTTGTTGGTGCTCTTCCCTAAGCCAATTATTTATTGTATTAACCCAGTAGTTAAATGTTGCTGGTTACTGACTTTTTCTTGGACTACTGAAGGTTGTCTAAAAATATCCTGAGCTCTAGGGTAATGCGAGCTTTTCTCGCCTCTAAAGAGTGTACTGCCGACTCGACGTATTGATCTTTTCTTAATCTGTGGATCATCATCTTTGGCGCCCTTGGCAAGTTCTGCGAAAAACCTGTAGTTTTCTTTAAGATCAACGGACGTTCTTTTCTTATGTTTTGGTTTTTTATCAGTTTGAGAAGCGGTTTTTTGTTGCTTAGTAGATGATTCCTCATCAGCGTGTGGCTCTACATCAGCAGATGTTTTAGTAGGAAATGTTGCTTCATCTGATTTTTCAATACTGTTATTTTTAACCACTATCGTTTCTGTTGATAGGAGTTCTTCATCCTTTTTTTCTGCACTTTTTTTGGGAGTAGGGATGTTGGCTTCCTCTTCTGTGGGGTCTTTCTGTTTTTCTAATACACCAACTTCTTCTTCGCCATTTGAGTTCGTATCGTTTAGAGCTCTTATCTCTTCCAAATGCGCTTGAAAATAATCTTTAAAATTATTTGCTTCACTGGCGCCCAGATTATCCAGAATTGTTGCAGGTAAAAACTCCAGTTGAATAAAATGAGTTCGGAATTCTGGATCATTAAAGTTTAATGAAATGTCTATATTATCCGCAGTAGTTACTCTTTTTACTCTGAAAAAACCAAAAGATAGGGTATGGATTATTTGTCTCCACCAACTTGCAGAATCCCAGTCTTTTGTTAAAAGTGCGTCTTCAATATCCTGGGAAATTTGGGAAAAATAACTTTTTGAACATTCTTGATAACACTTTATCGCCAACTTTTCAGTTACTCGATTGAAGCGAGGTTCTTTCGGGTTTTGTTCTGAAATGGTAGCAAAAACTATGTTTGCTTGCTCCAGAAAGTTTATACTTTTGAGCTTATTGTTATGTAAGAGTTGATCAATTTCATTTAATTCGTGTTCAATCCCTAAATTTTTTGCAGGTAATTCCTTTTCAAGCTGTTTATAGAAATCATCGATATTATGATTGAAAAAGGGAAGTAATCTCTTGAACTGTTCTATTGTAAGCCTTTTCCCTTCCTCATACCGTGTGAGCTCTTCAACAAGTATGGACAAGTTAATAATAGCACGATTTGGCTTTTCAAAATGGGCGAGTACGCTTCTGTTTTTCTCATCAGATTTTTCGGGTATATCACCCAGTTGAGTTACGATGAGGAATTCCTTGAGCGCTTTGCCCATTTGGTAAGACATCAGTTGCTCGATGTCAATTTGAGTAGTATACGCTTTAGGTATGTAATCCTCACATGCTTCATCAAGACAGGCAAGATATTGAGGTGGAGCATAGCGGGGACTACTTCGTAGTGTACTGGCAAGTGGTTTTGGGGAACGTACGAACGTTTTTCGGTCACTTATCAGTAATTTATGGTTATGCATCAAAAAATTACTTAATTTAATATCAGGATGATAGGCATTTGCTTCTTTGAGTTTGAGGCAAAAATCATTAATCTGATTGAAGTAATATTTTGTTATAGCCGCGATTTTTTGTTGTGGTTGCCCTTTCAGTTTTTTTGCAATATCTAATAGACTTCCTTGATTGGCAAATTGACTTAAAACTACAGGTTTAAATTCAATTTCCTTGTGGTCTTCACTTTTGAATTGCATCATAAATAAAGCAACATCGTTAGCGAAATATTTGGATACTGGGTAAGAGTGAAGATCTTGTTCAAAGCTCAAATCATTTCGGTCTTCTACTCGAAAAACAAGCGCTTCCTTCCACCCTTTCATTCTGAATTTAAAATTAAAATTATTGACCTGTTTTTCTCCTAGAACTTCGGTTTTATAGTCAGAACTACTTAAATCACTTTCACCTTTAATTGCCCTGATTTTTTCTTTGGCCAAACTTAGAATTTGAGCATGATCATCCAGATTCTTTTTTAGAATACTCTCCTTTTCAGCCAACACACTAAGACGTTCGCTTATAGCCAAAAATTGTTCTTTTATTTCACTAAAAGGTCTTGCGCTTTTTAATAATGCATCTCGGTCTTGCATTAGTTCATAGATATTTTTTCCTTCTACTTCCTCTTTCAATCCGGGGGATATGAGGGATGCTGGTATTTGGGCGGCAACAGCTTTTGCAAACTGAATCCCTTTAAAAAGGAATGAACCATCAGGATTTATTCCATGCATCTCCAGGTGAGCTCGCCAACTTTCAGGACCTCTAGCTGCAAGCCATTTAAATTCTCCCTCAAATATAGGTATTGAATTAATATGATAATTGATTTTCTGTAAGTAGAATAAACGCTGGACTGTATCTTCTTCAGGTATTTTATTAAATTCATGTATTTGGCGTATGAGCCTCCGGTGCTTTGCGTTAATAGGTTTTACTGTTAATCCCATAGTACTTTACTACTCCAACGTCAAAAATCAGAAAATAGGCATCGATGTCATGTTAAAAGTGGACGATTATTTTCACTGCTGAGATTTCATTTCCTTTGATAAGCTGGGGAAGCAAAAGCATTAGTGAGATTTCAAACACCACTCGCATCAGTAATTTTAAAAATTGCGTAAAATTAAAGCATAGACCTACTTATCTTTCAAGAAGTGTATTTGAATAAAAAGTGAATAATTGTAGCGTTCGAATCATTTTATTTTTTTTAGCAAAGATCACGAAGTTGTTTTAATATGAGAAGACAGTTTTAGATGATGTAATTACTAAGAAAATTACTATCTTAAGTGGTCTGTTTTATGATTTAATATTTACTATTTCCCAGCGTAAGAAAGGTTTATCATGACTTTTGTAGTAACAGAAAGTTGTATTAAGTGTAAGTACACTGATTGTGTTGAAGTATGTCCTGTTGATTGTTTTTATGAAGGGCCGAATTTTCTGGTGATTCACCCTGAAGAATGTATCGATTGTGCATTGTGTGAGCCGGAATGTCCTGTTAATGCGATTGTTTCTGAGGATGATTTAACTTCTGAGCAGCAGCAATTTAAAGAATTAAATGCCGAGCTTGCTAAAACATGGCCTAATATTACCGCAAAAAAAGATGCTCCCCCTGATGCCAAAGATTGGGAAGAGGTTAAGGATAAACTTCAATATTTACAAAAAGAGTGGTAGAAATCACTTCACTAGCTGAATCATGTCAGCGAATTCTTGGTGAGAAAGGGCGGCTTTCCACTGCTATTCCGGGGTTTGTGGCACGTAAGCCACAGTCCGATTTAGCCGTGGCTATTGCTGAAGCAATTGAAGAAAAATCAATTTTAATTGCAGAAGCAGGTACAGGAACTGGCAAGACTTTTGCTTATTTACTTCCTTGTTTATTAAGTGGAAAAAAAGCCTTAATTTCTACAGCAACCAAAACGTTACAAGATCAACTTTATCAAAAAGACTTACCTGCTTTAGTCAGGGCTTTGGGATTATCTGCTCGTATACAAAATCTAAAAGGAAGATCCAACTATATTTGCCAATATCGTGTTGTATTACATTCCGAAGAAGGGCAATTTCAAAGTCCGCAATGCGCCCATGAAGTAGCTCACGTACGCAGTAAATTGTCGCAAATGAAAAATGGTGATCGTTCGGAGTTGCCTGAACTTAATGAAGATTCTCCAGTTTGGCATTATGTAACCTCAACAGTAGATAATTGCCTGGGTACTGAATGTCCTGCTCATGAAACATGCTTTCTACTCAAGGCTCGCAAACGTGCATTAGATGCTGATATAGTCGTCATTAATCATCATCTATTTTTTGCTGACTCACGGTTGAAAGAAGAGGGATTTGGAGAATTATTACCTGGCGTTGATGTAGTTATTTTTGATGAGGCTCATCAACTTGCTGAAATAGCAACTCATTTTAATGGTGAACGAATCGGAACGCGTCAGTTTCGTGATTTATTGGATGATCTTATTAAAGAATGGCCTGCTGTAGACCTTGCAAATCAACCTTTAAAAGCTTTAAGCCATAAAGCAGATAAATTGATGGATGAGCTATTAAGTAGTTTACCTGAAGTTGATGATCGATTTAGTTGGGAAGAAATAAAGCATAAGAAATCCTTTATGCGTGTTTGGGGTGATTGGTTGACATTAAAAGATGAAGTCATGGCATGTTTCCATGAATTAGCGCTTGCTGAATTTCCTGGACTTGTGCGCTGCAAAGAACGATTGATGGAATTTGCCAGAGTTTTATTATTCTTTACTCAAGAAAACAATCATAAAATACGTTGGTTAGAGCGCTTTAAACATACTTTAGTTTTTCATGTTACGCCGTATGATGTTGCTGAAACATTCGGTGATTTACTCAAACGTCAAGAGTGTACTTATGTTTTTACTTCTGCAACCTTAACTATAGCAGACTCTTTTGATTGTTTTTGTAAGCCATTAGGATTGTATGAGGCAAAAACTTTATTATTGCCTAGTCCTTTTGATTATCGGCAACAAGCATTGCTGTATTTACCAAGAGGTTTACCTGATCCCAAAGATTCAACTTATTATGAATCATTAGTATCTCGAGCCATTCCTTTAATTGAAACATTAGGAGGGCGCTGCTTTTTTCTATTTACTAGTCATAAAGCGTTAAAACAAGTTGCTCAAATGATGGGCAGTATTTTAAACTATCCTTTGTTGATTCAGGGAACTGAGGCAAAACCCATTTTACTTGAGCGTTTTAGGCAATTAGGCAATGCTGTTTTATTGGGAACTGCAACTTTCTGGGAAGGGGTGGATGTTAAAGGGGAAGCTCTTTCTTGTGTTATTATTGATAAATTGCCTTTTTCCAGTCCAGTTGACCCAGTAATTCGCGGTAGAATGGCTTATTTGAAAGAAAAAGGTTTATCGGGTTTTGATGAATTGTCTTTACCCGGGGCAGTGATTGCTTTAAAGCAAGGAGTAGGGCGTTTAATTCGGGATAATACGGATAAAGGTGTTTTAATGATCGCCGATCCCCGTCTAACCAGTAGAGATTATGGTGGACGTATCTTAGCCAGCTTGCCTCAGTTACCGAAAACTCGTGATGAGCATAAGGTGCTTCAATTTATTAGAGAATTAGAGCTGGATTATGAAACTGTTAGCGATTGATACATCTACAGAAAGAGCCAGTTTGGCTTTGCTTACTGGAGAAGAGTTACTTTGTGAAGAACAAAGTAACCAAAAAACGCACGCCCAATTTATTTTACCTATGGTTGATAGGCTGATGGTAAATGCTGATTTACAAATGAGTCAACTGGATGCCATAGTATTTGGTCGTGGACCAGGAAGTTTTACCGGTTTGCGAATTGCATGCAGTATTGCAAAAGGCCTCGCCTTTGCCAATGATTTGCCTTTAATTCCAGTGAGTAGTCTTGTTGCTATTGCTTGGTCAGTTCGCCAGAAGAAGCAGATGCACAACTCACCTGTATTGGCCGTATTGGATGCGCGGATGCATGAGATGTATTGGGCTTATTTTGCTGAGAATCAATGGACAGCAGAGGAACACGTTACACCAGTGCATGAACTCAACCTCCCTGAAAAACAATCAGTAATTCTTGCAGGAGTAGGGACAGACTCATATTGGGATGATTTTACTCCAGAAGTTAAATCACAAATACATGATAAATTAACCGTATATCCTTCTGCAGCAGCTATGATTCAGTTTGTTCAGTTTTCTGCGCAAAAGCCTGTTACAGCTGATGAAGCACAACCTGTATATGTACGAAATAAAGTGACTTAGGATTATAGGAGAATTTTGTGGATAAAAAGCTATTGGAAATATTGGTATGTCCTTTATGTAAAGGGAAGTTATTGATAAAAAAACAAGAACTTATTTGTAAATTTGACCGATTGGCATTTCCTGTTCATGATGATATTCCGGTGATGCTGGAACATGAAGCTCGAGTGATTTCATTAGAAGAAAAGGATAAGTTGTAATTGAGTATCCTAGTCTATTTTTTGTAGCCCGCTGCACTGCACCAGGCTACAAAGGCTACAAATTACGATTTTGTGATGTATTTTTTACGCCAATACAGTAAAAATGCAGGAATTAGCATCATTACGATTCCCATAGAAAACACCAGACGAAAATGCCCGGCACTACCAAAATTCATAAATTCGACGGGTGGGATGAAGCCTACAATTAAAGTCATACTACATCCGCATAAGCCCAAGATACAGACTAAATAGTAGCCGGTTTTTTTCCCCGGTATTGCAAAAGGTCTCTTAAGATGTGCGTATTTGCTTTTTAATCTCCAGGCTGCAATAAACATCAAGACATACATCATGATGTAGAGTTCTGTACTTAAGTCAGTAAATAACCAATAGATAGCATTCACGCTAGGAAACAAGAGAAATCCACTGCATAGAAGCGTCACTAAAATTGCTTGGGTGATTAAAATTCGTGAAGCAACGCCACGTTTGTTTAATTGACACATAAACTTGGGTAAAAAGTTATGATTGGCCGCCATGAGCAGACCTTTTGCAGGTGAGATGATCCAGTTGATCATACTCCCTAAACTTCCCAATAAGAGTAATGCAATAAGGACAGGTAAGAGCCACTCTAAGTTATATGCATGGAAAAAGTTAGTAAAGGCTTGGAGTACCCCATCAATGAGACTGATTTTCTCTTTTGGCAGAACAAAAGCTATAGCTAGAGAACCAAAAATCATCGTGGTTAAAATAAGCAGCACGGAAAAAAACATTGCCCGAGGAAAATTGACTTGCGGGTTATGCACATTGCGGACATGTACTGCCGCGAGCTCCATGCCTAGAAATGAAGTCATGATTGCGGTGAGTGATACCCATGACTGGCTGTCTTTCCAGTGTGGCAGTAAATGCGACACGCTCAAATCAATTGCTATAGGATTCCCTTTAATGACCCAAATTAGTGCAAGAAAAATAATAAATCCCATAGGAAGTATCATTCCTAATATGGCGCATAGACCGGCAAAATACGCTGAGGCACGTAAGCCAGATAAAGCGATTAGAGTTAATGACCAAAATATCACTAGAATTACAGCAATCAAATAATACTTATTTTGGGCGAGTTCGGGATTGATTAAGTAAGCTAAGACTCCCGCAATAAAAGATAGGATAGTTGGATACCAAACTAAAGTATTGATCCATTGCAGCCAGATAGTAAAAAAGGCTAAATTTTCACCATATGCATGCTTTACCCAGCTATAAATTCCACCTTCTTCATCAGACCAAGTTGATGATAGCTCTGCTGATACCAAAGCTACAGGGATTAAAAAAACAATTGCAGAAAAGATAAAGAAAAAAATTAATGAAGAGCCGAATAGAGCAGTTCCCGGTAAATTCCTAATGCTGTCAATTGCACCTGTAATCAATAAAACCAAGGCAAATACAGAGATTTTTTCAGAAGACCAATTGTTCATTAATTAAATAGACTTATTAAAAATGCCAGGCATTATATAGGAAGTTGGCGACGGGCGTTACTATTTATTTTATCACAAGTGTTAACTTTGTTGCATTTATGTAAAAAAGTTACTGCAGAACAAGAATTATATTTTCGCCCTTACCAACAATAGCCTATTTTTCTGCAGTATGATAGATTTTGACGGCCTGGATTGAGCCTGGAGCTAAAAACCTGTTAATAATCTTCTAAAATCAAGGTGTTACTGAGTTATCTAAAAGAGGTGCAGTGTCACAAGAATCAGAGTATTTTATTTGTTTCTGATTTGTAAAGAAGGATTTTCTTTTTCTCTCCGGTGATTGAGAGAAAAAATCTTTTTTTACAGATTTTAAAACATTATCAAAGTTGAGAAAAATTTCTATTCTTAATTGATAATCAGATTTTTTATAATCACTATTCGTTTGGTAAAATTGAACTGCTTCACCACTGAGGCTTGTTATCTTTTTTTGTAAATCAACTTTTGATTTGTAGTTGCTACTGAGTTTCATCGCTTGTTCTGTAAATTCGACAAATTTTGCTTTGTACGTTTCTAACTTCATTTTAATCCTTTTACATTAACTAAACCGAGTTTACTTTACTTAGACAAAGTTATGTATCTCTTTTTTCTTTATTAAAACCGCCTTTACACACAGAAGATTGCAAAACAGTTTTGTTTCTATCGTTCCACTCGTCTGGAGTAAACAAGTGCATGCTTAAGGCGTGTAATCCAAGTTCAAATTCTTCTTTGAGCAGCTGGTTTAACAATCTATGCCGCGCAATTCGCGATAAATCAATAAATCGTGAAGAGACCACGGTAATTTTAAAATGAGTTTGTGCCCCTTCAGGAACATGATGATTGGCTGACTCATCTTCGACATTTAGATAAACAGGGACTAATTCTTGACTTACCAATTTTTCAATGCGATTTTTACGTGACATATTTAACTCTTATTAATTTAAAATTCATAATAAAAAAGCCGCCTTGGAGCGGCTTTTAAAAAGAGCTGATTAAATTCTGCAGTTTGCAGGAACATATCGATTATCAGCGGCATTATTTACAGCACAAGTCCAGGTAATTGGTGCAGTGGGTGGTGTGCCCGCAGCAAGGGGGGTTCCATTAGCTGATGGAGTTAAGGTTAAGACAACGTTGTTTGCTAGAGCTGTGTATGTGATAGTGATTACACCATTAGCTGGTGCAACAACAACACTTTGAACGTTAGCGGTTGCTGGTGGCTGAGACCAACCTAAGCTTAAATCGTTAGCGCCAGTTGTAGCATTTTCAGAAATCGTAGTCTGTGCTGAAGAAGCAAGACTTAATCCTTCTGTGACACGTGCTCTTACTACATAATCCTGATAAGCTGGGATAGCAATTGCGGCAAGAATACCAACGATTGCTACCACAATCATTAATTCAATTAAAGTAAACCCTTTCTCTTTCATCATTTGCTCCTAATGATTGGACAGCGATAAATACGCAAATAAAATGCCATTTATCAAAAAAAATTACAACTCAAGTAGGCCAAAACAATGATGTAACCTGCCATGGCTAGAAAAGGAAGTCTTGAAATCCTTGTCCTCTTTTCCTTTGTAACATTGTAGCAGATGTATAGAAGGGTTGCCTAATGTGTAAATGGATTAACCCTATGTTCAATCAGCAGTTTTTTCCTAAATGTTTGCGTGTTTTAATCGTAAGAGAGTTACTTTTAAGAAATTCTAGAGTACAGCCAGGTGAGGTTCTCTACGCTCACCCAGCTGCAATGATGACGATCTATTTAAGTACTTTGGGTACAAGTTGATTTTTTAAACGAACATAATCAGGTAATCCATTCATATAATCAGGATAGGCTTCTCCTTGAATCAAAGGCAATAAATATTGTCTGCAGGCAGCAGTAATACTCATTCCATCTGCAGCGATGTATTCTGCAGGCATGGCCTTTTCCTGATTGGCTACATCGGCTAGTGGGACATGTCCAATAGACCATTGGTAGGGCTCATCTTGTTCACGAATGATAATAGGCATGATGGCATTATGGCCTTTTATGGCATATTCTACAGCAGCCTTACCCAAAGCATAAGCTTGCTCCAGATCTACTCTTGAGGCGATATGGCGAGCAGCACGTTGTAAATAATCTGCGACTGCCCAATGGTATTTATAATTCAGTTCGGTTTTAATTAGCTGCGCAATAATTGGCGCAACACCACCCAATTGGGCATGACCAAATGCATCACGAATCCCTGCTTCACTTAAAAATTTACCTTCTGTAGTGCGAATACCCTCCGAAACCACAACAACGCAATAACCATAAGTCTTAACGCATTCATCCACTTTACTCAGGAGCTTTGTTTGTTGAAAAGGGACTTCAGGCAATAAAATAATATGGGGGGGGTCCTCCGGTTGTTGGCTGGCTAAGCCGCTTGCTGCTGCAATCCATCCTGCATGGCGACCCATTACTTCAAGGATAAAGACTTTTGTCGATGATGCAGCCATAGAAGCGACATCAAAACCTGCTTCTTTGGTTGAAATAGCTACATATTTAGCCACTGAACCGAATCCGGGGCAGGCATCTGTAAAGGGTAAATCATTATCTACTGTTTTGGGTATTCCAATACATGTAATTGGGTAACCCATTTTAGCACCTAGTTGCGATACCTTATGTGCTGTATCTTGAGAATCACCACCACCATTATAGAAAAAATAACCTATATTATGTGCTTTAAACACCTCAATCAGACGCTCGTATTCTTCACCATCATTTTTGAGTTTGTACCGGCATGAACCAAATGCTCCAGAAGGCGTTTGCAGTAATTTGGCAATATCCGCATCACTTTCAAGCGATGTATCAATAAGTTCTTCATTTAAAGCACCAATAATTCCATTTTTAGCTGCATATACTTTGCCAATGTATTGCGGATATAACTTGGCAGTTTGAAGCACGGCACAAGCTGAAGCATTAATTACAGCGGTTACCCCACCTGATTGAGCATATATCGCATTTTTTATAGTCATTCTTTCTCCTGGTTAAAAAGTGGCTACTCATCTCCGTAAATCTCTTGCAAAGGGTGCAAAAAAAGATAGGTAATCACTAAATTCTTATTTTTTGGTTTTCATACTCATTAATTACTGCATCAATACTTTGAATTAATTCTGCAAAAGGGGTAGCCAATTCTTCAATTGAAGCAGCATGTACCGCCAATTTTTCTACATGAACTACTTTTTTCTGTAACGTGGGTACACCGGAAAAACAACATGCCCCATGAAGTTTATGTGCTGCCTCTCCTAGTTTTTTAATGTTTTTATCATGCATTAATTGGATGAATTCTTCACGATTTTTATGTAGCTCTTCAACAAATCGTGCAAGAAACTCTTCTGCAAGTGCTTGATTTCCTGACACTTTTTGTATACATAATTGCCAATCGATCGCAGCATGTTTTGCTTTATCTGTAATACGAAGAATTTGTGTGAGTAATTGTTTTTCATCTATAGGTTTTTGTAAGCAATAGTCCACACCTGCTTTTTTCAGATCAATACTATTCACATCACTGCCATTTGCGCTAATTAAAACTATGGGGGTATGGCGGTTCAGTTGTGATTCTTGACGGATGAGTCGCGCTGCTTCTAAACCATTTATTTTCGGCATTTGTAAATCAAGTAAAATCAAGTCATATTTTTTGTCATGACACGCAGATACAGCCATCTCGCCATCATCAACTGAAGTCATGTTTGCATGGGTTCCTAATAAAGAGTTCAAAAGCATTTTATTAACGGGATTGTCTTCGGCAATAAGCAAATCTGGATGCATAAAACGTAATTGTTCCCTTAAGCTATCCAATTCATGATTGACCGATTTTTCAATATTTTCCAGGCTGGTAAGCGATTCAATAACATCTTGGAGTTTTTGAATGCTAATTGGTTTATATAAAAAGCCTTGACCACCAAGTGCAGTGTAATCATTAATAAGCCATTTGGAAATCAATACATAAGGAAAATAATTATGTTCTGAGATAATTTTAGCGATTTTTTGCTCATAGCCTTTATTAATATTAAGAAAAGCAATTTTGCAATCTTTGTTATTCTCTAGGGCTTTTTCAAGGTGGTTCAATGAGTTTACCGAGACGCATTGTATTCCCCAATAACCCAAGCCATTGCAAAGAGCTTCTAAGTGTAGCGAATTATCGTCAAAACACAGCATTTTGAAATGGGCAAAAGGGTGTATTTGGTTTTTTTCTATTTCATAAGCAACCAGCTTTTCGACTTTCACATGAGCAGTAAAGCTGGAGCCTTTATTGAGTTCACTAGTAAATGTAATCCGACCATGCATTTCTTCACAGAGTTTTTTGCAAATAACTAAACCAAGGCCCGAACCACCATAACGTCGTGTAATGCTTGTATCCGCTTGGTTAAATGCTGTGAACAATTTACTTTGATCTTCGGTGGAAATCCCCAAACCGGTATCAGTAATTGTGATGCATAGGGTGTAATCTTTATCTGTTTCCTGTTCTACTTTCGTGCGAACCAACACATAACCATGATCTGTAAACTTAACGGCATTAGTCACCAAGTTGGTGATAAATTGTTTTATTCTGAAAGGATCTCCCAAAACAATTTTAGGCACATTAATGTCAGTTATGGGGATTAAATCAATTCCTTTTTTATGTGCATTCGGTGCGGCCAGTGTAAGGACTTCATCAATACAATGACGAATATTTAATGGGATGCAATCAAGATGAAGTTTTCCAGCATCGATTTTGGAAAAATCGAGAATGTCGTTAATTATTCCTAATAAATCTTGTGCAGAAGTTTTTATCGTTTTTACATAATCCAATTGCAATGGATCAAGTTTACTTTCCAGTAATACATTAGTGAAACCAATTACTCCGTTCATCGGGGTACGGATTTCATGGCTCATATTGGCAATAAATTCTGATTTTTGTCGACTTTTTTCTTCTATTTTTTTCTTTTCGAGTGACAGCTCGATATTTTTTTCTTCTAACAGCTCAAGGCTTTGCTGCAAATCCTCGGTGGCTACTTCAATATGTTGATTCAAATCACGAATTGTGTCGAGGTATTTTTTTTGCAAATGGGCACAACCTTGCTCAATAATACCTAGTTCACCGGGGCTGGTTGTTTTTATTTCTGTTTCGAATTCATTTCGCAAAATTTGTTTCATGCTTCTACGTAAACGAGAAATAGGTAAATAAATACGCTTGGAGAGAAAATAGTGGATGGTTAATCCCATAAGCAAGCCAAATAGAGTAATGAAAATCGTTACTATGAGCATTTGATAGCGCTTTATTATCATCGAGCGCGTATCAATATCAATGGATAACCAACCTAAAATATCGTCTGCACGAGTAGCCATAGGACTTAGGAGGTTCTTGAAGGGGGAATTAGAGTAAAGATTAAATTTAGGAATGGTAACTGGTGCGATAAAATTAATAGTGAAAGGATTAATTTGCTTACTTTCAATATAATCCCCTGTAAATTTAGGTGGATTAAATGGCTTATTCAGGGAATGTTTTCCTCCACGATAAGCTAGCAATTGCCCATCACTACTGTAAAAGGCAAGGGCTATTACTTCCGGGTTAATTGTAGAGGCATTGATTAAACCTTGCAGAGTACGATCATCACGTCGAAGCATGGCGTATTGAGCTGCAGGGAGCAATTGACGGATATAAGCTTCTCCCAGACGTGACATATGTTGTTTTAAGTCATTACCAAATAGTCCATTATAAAAAATAGCAAGAAGCAGGGCGACTAAAAAGGCTGGGATTAGGGTAGTAATTCTCAGTTGATACTTAATACCAATGCTTTTCAAAATAACTCACCAAGTAGTTCGGATAATACTTTTATTTTAGCCCGTGTGCAGCCCTGTGTAACCTGGTATGATTTGTACAATAGATTTCTCTGGAAACTCTAACCTTCAGAGAAGAGCTGCTTCATTGCGCGTACACACAGTTCTGCCTTTATGTCTCTTCGTATTTCTCTTCTTTAGTAGTGAGTTTTTGAAGCAGTCTAAATATTCAAATGTCTTGCTTCACCCAGGCTGCAAAGTCAGTTATTATAGCCCGATTATTTTATTCCTTACAATGTGGAAGATATTATGACAGTTAGAACCCGATTTGCACCAAGCCCAACCGGATTTTTACATGTAGGTGGAGTAAGAACTGCTTTATTTTCATGGCTTTATGCAAAACACCATCATGGTGAATTTATCTTACGCATAGAGGATACTGATCAGGAACGTTCAACCAAAGAATCGGTACGAGCTATTCTGGATGGCATGGCTTGGCTCGGCATGGATTATGACGAAGGCCCATTTTATCAAACCGAGCGTTATGAGCGATACAAGCAGGTGGCACAGCAATTTTTAGATGAGGGTAAGGCTTATCGTTGTGAATGCAGTAAAGAGCGTCTGGAAGCATTACGAACGGAACAATTAGCTGCTAAAGAAAAGCCACGCTACGATGGCTACTGCCGAGATAGAAATTTACCTATATCCGATAAGCCATTTGTGATTCGTTTTAAAAATCCTGAACGAGGAACTGTAACGTTTCATGATGAAGTATATGGAGAAATCCATGTGGCAAATAGCGAGCTGGATGATTTGATTTTGGTGCGCTCTGATGGTCATCCGACCTATAATTTTGCTGTGGTTATTGACGATATCGATATGAAAATCACTCATATAATTCGTGGTGATGATCACATCAATAATACGCCAAGACAAATTAATCTGTTTCAAGCACTTAAGGCTCCCATTCCAGTATTTGCTCATTTACCTATGATCTTAGGAGAAGATGGTAAGCGTTTGTCAAAAAGACACGGTGCAGTGAGTGTATTACAATTTAAAGAGTTAGGTGTTCTCCCTCACGCTTTGTTAAATTATTTAGTACGCTTAGGGTGGTCTCATGGCGATCAAGAGATCTTTAGTATCAAGGAGATGATTGAATGCTTTGATTTAAAGAATGTAAGTCGAGGGGTTTCAAGTTTTAACTATGAGAAATTGTATTGGTTAAATCAACATTATCAAAAAAATGATCCAGTCGAGGAAGTGGCTGAATCCTTGCGTTGGCACTTTGAACAGGCAGGTATTGATCTCTCCAAAGGACCAGAATTAACTGATTTAGTTGCCATTCAAGCTGAGCGATGTAAAACTTTGACTGAAATGTGCCAAATGAGCCTGTACTTTTTTACTGATTCGATTGAATACGATGAAGCTGCAGTAAAAAAACATTTACGTCCTGTTATTTTAGAGCCATTGACTGCACTTTATGAACGTTTACAAGCGGTAAAATCCTGGGAAAAAGATCCGTTGCAAGAATGCATTAATGATGTGAGCGCGCAATTTGATATTAACATGGGAAAAATAGCACAACCATTACGAGTAGCGGTAACAGGTTCTGGTATGTCGCCGCCTATCGATATGACATTGACTTTATTAGGAAGGGAAAGGGTCTTAACTCGCCTTCAAAATGCCTTGGAACAATTGAAAATCAGAGCTCAAGCAAGTAATTGATAAGTACCCTCAAGGACTGCAGGTTGACGCATGTGTGACCTGTAGACTCTGTATATTCGAAAAGTATAGTGTCATCCGCTAAGTTCTGGACAAGGCGCAAGTAAAGTGAGGTGAAGAAGCGTACTCAAGTACATGACCGAGCCGAACAAGCTTGCAACGATGTAAAGAACTTAGAGGTGTCGCTATATCATGTACTGTTGAATCGACAAACACTTTTATGAAAAAAAGGATGAGACCTTATGAAATTAAAATCGCAATTCTTGGGATTTGTCTTAAGCGCTTTTTTGGCTTCGCCAATACTTTATGCTGGTTCTGAGGTTTCTTCCGAACTCACCAATCAATTACAAAAAGAGATTGAGGCTTATTATAAAAAGTACAGTAAAAAGGAGAGATTTACTGCTATTGCCGCTTCTGTCTTGATTCCTCAGAATCAAATGAATTATAAAAAGGAAATCAAGACAGTGGCGCACGGTACCATGGGGTATCCTCCTTTATCCCAACCTATTACCTCAAATAATTTGTTTGATATTGGCAGCATTACCAAATCCTTTACTGCATTAATTCTTTTGCAATTGCAGACTGAAGATAAATTGACTCTAGACGATCCCTTAGGTAAATGGTTACCGCAATATCCTAATTGGAAAAATGTCACTTTAAGACAATTATTGAATATGACAAGTGGTATACCAAATTATTCTGAAGATGATGAATTCTCCAAAGAAATGGAATCACATTTAGATAAAATTTGGACGGATGAGGAACTGCTTAAATATGCTCACCCTGAAAAACCACTTAAAAAGAGAAAAGGAAATCTTTTTGAATACTCTAATTCCAATTATATTCTTGCTGCTTTGATAATCGAAAAAATTACCAACGATACTTTTGAAAACCAATTAAAATTGCGAATTATTAATTCAAAAAATGGATTAAATGATTCATTTTATCCTGCCGGACCCGATGGTCAATCTGTAGAAAAAGCAATTGAAAATCGCAGGGTACATGGGTATTTATATGATGAGAAAAAAAATAAACTAATTGATACACTCACCAATGACTTATCTTGGGCCGGCGCTGCTGGGGCAATTGTTGCCACGCCGGAAGATGTAGTGCATTGGGTGCAATTGCTCTATCATGGAACTTTAATTAAGCCCATTTTTAGAGAGCGAATTTTAGCTGAATTAGAATCTGTTGTATCTATGAAAACAGGAAAGCCAATTCTTCAAGTGACTGAAGATGATCCTTACGGATTTGGATTGGGCGTAGGGTATCTTTATGATAAAGATCTCAAGCAAAGTTTTTGGGTTTATAAAGGAAGCACTTTAGGATTTCGCGTGATGTATTTTTGGCAACCTTGCAATAATGTTACTACAGTGGTTGCTTTAAATAGCAAAGGAGGAGAAGGGAATCCGGATTCTAAATTAGGCGATGAGATCATGGAGGCGAACCAAAATTTGTACAAAGTGATTTTGAAAAACCATCCTGAATTGCAGTGTATCTCGTGATTCTGTCTTTATCCTTCTTCCTTTTTTGAAGGGCTTTTATTCAAGCTCTTCAAAAAAATTACAATGAAATTAACCTCATCAAATTGTAGTACAGATATAATTCGCGTGATATAATTCGACAATTTGGACCATTAATAGACATGCAAAGTAAGAATCAATTACCTGAGTCTGACTATCAACCACCTGAATCCCTGAATGTTAATAAAAAAACGGATCATTTTTTTATTTCAATTAATAAAAAAAAGGGACATTCTTTTATTATGTTGGGAGTATATGATCAAAATAAATTCCGGCATGTACTTTGTCGCGTTGGTAAAGTTGCCGATTTTGAAGCCGATGAGAATGGGGAAGTGAATTATCCCGCTAAATTGCAATTTCTTTGCAATGCTCTTTTTTTTGCTAGTAAAGCATTTTTAAAAAATGAAGGCGTTTCGCGAAAAAAAAGAGGCGATGTTCCAATTACTTACCAAGCTTATGATATTTCCTATGAGCAATATATAGAATTTGTGAGAATATTAGAATCATTGCGACGTCATGATGCATATAAATGTTATAAACCTGATTCAGCCGCTGATTCCTTTGCAATTGGGAGAGATGAAGTCACGTTGACGCTTACCAGTGAAAAAAAATTACCCCCAGTAAATGTAAAGAAACTAAATACGAATCTTCTGGAGTTGAATGTAGGTAATACATGCAGGCATTCAGCAATTGCACTCATTGAAGAAGTCCAACATGCGCCAATTTCTTCTTTGGTTTCATCTAGTTTTTTAATGAATTTACCTTATGAAACGGTATTGGAATATGGCCATCCCAGTGAAAATATACCGTTCTATGTGCTTCCACCTCCTCCAGGGTCTTTTCATGAGTCGGACAAGGCAAAAGAAAAGGTAATTACAAAGTTATACTTACGAATGGAAAATATGTTACTCCTTGAGCCTAATTCCCAGTATACTCAGGATAAGTTTTTGAAATTGAAAGAATTGTATTTAAATATTGTGGGGCCGCAGAAGGGTTTATCTCTTAATGAATTGCTAAGAAGCATCCATACCTGGAAAGAGGAAAAGAATAATAAGCGAGTATTAAATGTTTTAAGAAAAGAATATTTCTGGGATTCTCTCCCTTTCATTAAAAGACAATCGGCTACTATGAATTTACTTGCAGAAGTAGAAGATGATCTTGCAGCAGAAATTGCGAATAGAACGTTTGGTTAGAGGGGCTAATTTTAGCAGTGTTCAATCGTGTACAAAAAGCATATTATAAGTAGTTTTTGAGTTTTCTTTTAATATATATACCTCTTGGTATTAACTATGAATCAAAGGAGTGAATATGAAGCTTTATTACACCAAATCAGCGTGTTCGTTAGCTGTACGTATCGTTCTTAATGAGTTAGGTCTTGATTTTCAAGATGAAGAAGTTGATTTGCAAGCGAAAAAAACACGCTCAGACAAAAATTATTTATTGATTAATCCAAAAGGTGCAGTTCCTGCACTTCATCTTAATAATGGAGATTTGCTGACTGAAAATCAGGTGATTTTGCAATATTTAGCAGATACCACCCCCGGTCAAAAGCTGTTGCCGTCAGTAGGCGATTTAAGAAGATACCACACTCTAGAATGGCTCAATTATGTTGCTACTGAATTACATAAAACAGTAGGCATGTTTTTCTATCCTAATCTTAATGAGGAAACAAAAAACATTTTTACGTCCGTAATTAATACCAGATTGAAACATATTAATGAGCGTCTTGCGAATGGGCCTTATTTGATGGGTAAAGACTTTACCTTACCAGATGCTTATTTATTCGTCATAATACGATGGACTCATTATTTTAAAATGGATCTGTCACCTTATAAGCATATAGAAGAATTCATGAGCATTGCTGCAGAGCGTCCGGCTATTGTGACTTCCTTGCAACAGGAAAAACTATAATAAGCGCTTATTCCTCTATTAAGAACGTTCGTATTGAATATATCCATATGCATTTAAATTCGAGCGTTCCCAAAATTTTTTGCTCCGGAATAAGGTAATTACAGACTGTAATTATTTTGGGAGGCAAATTGTGCCTATAAAAGCTGCTTTTCAGGGTGGAATAGATCTTAATTTTTTTCCACAACGTAAATTTGAATCAATTGATGGTGTAGAGCCGGAGAAGCAGGCACCAATTATTGCTCGGAATGCGGTACGGCTTTTAATGATGGGGTGGACGGAGCAGTGGACAGATTTTTTAACTTCTACAGTAGCCCATGCTATTTTTGTACAACGTGATCATGAATTATTAAGAGAATTACGTTTTGCTTTCCAACAAGGTTTTTCAGAGCTTTTTGAACAACTTAAAGAGAAAAAATTAACGGACATACAACAAGAACAAGTTAATCTTTACTTGAGTAATTGTTTAACCTTACTTCCTTACAGCGATTTAACTCCTTATGAATCCATAAAAATCCCTCAATGTATTGATGGACATTGGGAGCTAGTCGAGTATCAGGTTAAGCCAATTGAATTAACAGAACGATCAGGATGGCAGAACTATTTTATCCATGATAAAGATCGTGTTTTTGCTTATGGGCTTGAGCCAATTTTTAATGAGAAAGCAGAGTCACATTTAATTTTTATGGGAACAACCTATCCAGCAGGACAAGGTTTTTTACCTCAAATTAATACTGATTCTAAGGGGTTTTCCACAGTTGGTGAATCTCTTTATCGAATGGGACGAAAAAGAATTCATGAATGGCTCAATTCACAGAAAAATAAGATACATGTATGTGGGGTAAGTTTGGGAGGATCTTTAAGCTTATTGCTCGCTATTGATAAAGGAAAGTATAAGCTTTCACGCGTTGACGCATTAAATCCTGCTGGACTTCATGATTCCTGGTTTAAAAGAAGGTATGATTGTTGGGATAAGTTGACTGAGAAACCAGAAGTTGTTGTGCAAAAACAAGGAAATGATCCCGTGTCGGCTTTTGGGATTTGGAAGGATGATTGGTATATTATTCAGATAACCCCTCCAAAAGACAAACAGGGACCAAATCGTTTTTGTGACCATTTTTTAAATTATGCGGGTTTTGCAGATACAATTTTTACTTACATTGAGGCTGATCTGGATAATGCCAAACGAAAAACACGTAATTTTTGGCTTTATACACTGGGTAGAACCTTAGTTTATAGTCTTTTTTTACTTCCGTATACTTACGGAGTTCGACCTTGGATGTATTTTCTTATAAAAAATTGGATGATCTCTATACCTGTATTGGAAATTCTTATTGGGACATGTCTTGCATTTGTCGGTATCTTACCTGCACTTTCTTTTCTGAGCATTGCTGGAGGTTTATTTGCAAGTGCTCTTATATTCTCTTATTGTTTTGCAGATAAAAAAAGCACAAAAGCCTCTGTCCAAGATGAGCTTATAGAGAAAGAAGGGCTTGCACAAATGCATAATCCTTTGCTTTCTCGAAATCCAACTATGGATATTTATAATGAGGATAATGCAGTTCATATTGATTTGACTTATCAACAAATACATACCTATTATCATGTAATGCGTTGTCTTGTAAAAGAAAAGAACTTTCTGCCGGATGCAGAAAAGAAATGCAAACACATTGATGGGCTTACCAAAAAAACTTTGCTCGAAGAAAGTTCAGATTCCCAGAAAGCTAATTGTATCATGCCATTTTACGTTACTCGAGCAAAAGCTGCTCATATACGGCACACCTTGACTTTAGTAGAGCGGTTAGGAATTGAAAACACAAATCTAAAACCGAATTTGGAAAAATGCTACGCTGAATATTATGTTGGTAAACACATGTTTGAAAGTCTATCACCTTAAGGATTTGCTAAATTAGTTTATAAAAGTAGGACTAAACGTAGAGCCTCATTGGTGGGCTTTGCAAGCTCTGTATTAGCTCATATAGTTATAACCATTTACCAATCGCCGTCAATGGTTAAACCTGTAATAGAAAACCCGGATTATACAATAATAATCCGAGCTATATTATTAGACGTTTCAGCAATCGTATGTTAGTTTTTTTAAAAGCATTAAAAACGAAAAATCAGATGGGCGGCGACTGAGTAGAGAAAGGGATAATATGCGTCTGCTGGGTTAAGTTGCGATTCTCCGTATCCGGCAGTAAAAGATCCAGCAATTTCTCCCATTATCCGCTCTGTAAAATTATAATTTACTCCCACACTAAAAGTAGGTCCTGGACGCCAATCATCAACAACGATATCTTTGCGGTGTACGCCAGCCACTCCCGCACCGGAAAAAATTTTCATTTGCGAATGAGGAATAGGGACCATGAGTTTCCCCATCAAAGTTAAGACTTCAGTTTGAGATGTTAAAGTTTCTAAGCCATCATGATCGAAACTGAATAAGCTTGTAGGGTCGAAATTAACATTCGCTTCGGGAAAATGTGTGTAATTTACTTCAATTGCAAAGAAGTTAGTAAATTCATATCCTGCTAAAACACCCCATACGCTCCCGCCTTCTTCAACCTTTATTGGTGTTGAGAGCATAAGCGCAACATTTTGATTTTCTTTGGTGGGAACTAAGCCTTTCCATGTAGTTGAGCCAAAACCGCCTATTGCACCTACATAAAAAGGGTGTTGTGGTAGATTACTTTTCTCTGCTAAACAAGAAGACGTAGAAAGGAATAAGAATGAGAAAAAAAATAATTTTGATTTTTTATTATGCACAATAATTACTCTACCAAGATAGCTTTAATCATTAGAATTTCTGTTGGGCCGAAGCCCAACTTAATCAAATTTTTTTGACTTTGATAATTTAATAAAATTATTGACAGGATTTCCGAGTGGAACTACATATTCTGCCGCGAGAATCCACCCCACCAAGGCGGTAACAATTCCAATTATCAAGACAATCTTGTTTTGTAGTGTAGGGTTGTGCTGCGCAAGCTTTATCCAATGAGCCATATACACTCACCATACGTGCATAAAGCATATTCATATCTTGGCACATACCAGCAGGTAAACCAGAAGAGGTGCAATAACATGTTGCAACTACTTTAAATGAGGCACAAAAATTTAAATCATTAGTAGGAGCAGCATTACCACAAGGATTACCATATGAAAAAACAGAGAAACTTAGCAAACACATTAAACCTGCAAAAAATCCTCGTATCATTTTTAACATCCTCTATTTTATTTAGACCCGAAATTTTATCCAAGTAACTCTATCAGAAAATTAATCTGGCTGCAAAAGGCATTGGCATGAATATGTGATTTTAATGATGCAAAAAGTTAGGGTCTGTTTACATTTCTGCTATCTTGGCTAAATTGTCTTAATTTACCTAGCGAAATGCAAACAGATTAACTATTTTTGAGCGACACAGACTGGAGAAAGAGAATTCAAAAGATTCTGGATTCAGTGTTTATCTTAAAAAAATTGTTCTTCATGTTCATATTTTAGATTTTGTTCATTTGAATTTTTTTCAAGTGGCACAGAATCTATGATTTGAATCACTTCTCTTATAATTTTTTCGCGAAACTCGGGTTTTAAATTTGCTGAAATAATCAAGGAACGGGTATTTTGATTGTCATCGCGAATGAAACTGGCTTCAAAAATATAATCGATTGTTAATAAATCAATATTATCGTTTTTAATCGGCTTTGTATTAAAACCAAATAATTCCGGATTTTTACCAGGAGGTTCAATAAAATTACTTCTGATGTTGAGATTAATAAGAAAGTTGGTATTTCGCTTAAATGCAATCATCCGACTGCCACATCGTTGTAAGATTTTTCGGTAAATCGAAGGAATTTTAAGTAGATTTATATAGAGTGGGGTAACTAAATGTGTAATGAAATTTTCAATTATATTAGGCTTAAAAGAGTTGATAGAGCAAAGCTTCACTAAGTTTGAGCAATATTGATAACGGCTCGTATTAATCGTGGTATGACGTATTTGTTGGGCCAAGTCCATTAATGTTGCAGTAGCATCAAGAATAATTTTAATAGGTTCAACTCTTAGAAAACAGCCAATTGTATTATCATAAATCGAATTATCGCGTGTTGATTGAATGATATTCATATGAGTAGAAGGTATTTCACTTTTATGGCTGCCACTGCAATTTCGTAAAGCCAATGCAATTACCGCACATAAAGCATTACTCATACTGATATGGTTTTGTTCACAAAAAAGTTTGAAATGATTTAATGATTCCTCAGATAGTACTGAATATGTTGAATAGGGAATATTTTCAGCTTTCATATCCCGGACTACATACTCTTCTGGGAAAGTAAATAAATTGGCATCTTTAAGGTACTCCTTCCAAAATGAAGCGCCTTCTTCCTGATGCATTTTCATTGCCGTTCGTTCATTAAAAATATGCTCTTTAAACTGGGAGTCCGCTGAGATTTTATCAAGTGTTAATTGGTTGTACTGCTGATAAAATTTAGATAATTCAGAGAATAAAATATCAATACAGTGCTCATCGGAAATCAGATGTGGCATGCAAATCTGCAGTTCTGATTCATTTTCATGTAAGTAAAATAATTTGCCAATAATCAAAGGAGTTTTTTTAGGCCAAGGATAAAAGTTAATTAATTGGGTCATTGATTTTTGTAATTTTTCTTCACTTTGTTGCGTAGAAAGAGATGTAAAATCGGTCACATCCAGTTTAAATGACCATTTTCTTTGTATTTTTTGAGCAGGTTTTAATTTGAATATCTGGTAAGTCAATGTTTCATGTTTTTTTAAAATTGCTTGAAAAGCAAATTCTAAAGCCAGTTCATTTAAGCGGCCGTTCAAGCGCTTTCTAGCAACAATATTCAATTTTTGCGCTCTAGGTTCAAATGTATTTGACATCCAGAGCAAAAATTGAAAATCACTAAGAGGAATATGGGGTATTTTATGATTATTAAGAATTCTACGTGGATGTTTTTTCTTGTTCTTTTTTGTATTTTTGATGATTGGGACTAATTTGGCAATGTTTGTTGCTTTATAAAAGTCATGGAGGCTGATGTTTCTGCTTAATTCATCATTTATTTTTGAAATGATACGTGCTGCTGATAAAGAATGCCCCCCTAAATCAAAAAAATCATCATGAATACCGATCAGCTGAATGCCTAATTCATCTGACCAAATTTGCGTAAGTTTTTTTTCTAAGGCAGTAACAGGCTCAATATAATTATGGCGTACAGTGAGTAAAGGGACGGGCAATGATGACTTATCCAACTTACCATTCGCGGTTAGAGAAAATGAGCCAACTTTTACAAAAACTGTTGGAATCATGTACTCAGGTAAATATTTTTGTAAATGCTGGCGTATTTGATTCGTGTTTAATATGGCATTGTGATTTTTTAGAACGTAATAGGCTACTAATCGTTGCTCTCCAAAAGAGTCTTTTTGAGCAAGTAGCGCAACCTCTTTAATCTCAGGATGAGTAATCAAATGTTTTTCAATTTCACTAGGTTCAATACGATATCCCCGTATCTTGACTTGTTCATCAATTCTTCCCAGATATTCAAACATTCCATCAGAACGTTTTTTACATAAGTCTCCCGTTTTATAAAACCGGGTTTTATTTTTTATAATAAATTGCTGTTGTGTTAATTCCGGTTGATTTAAGTAACCACGAGCAAGACATTTTCCGCTTATAAATAATTCGCCTGGTTCTCCATCTGGAACAGGTTGATGATTGGTATCAAGAATAACGCCATTCATATTGCTACCTGTTATTCCAAGAGGAACATTGGTATCTAAGTTCTCACAGTTTAAAATATTTACTTCATACGCTGCGATTGCTACGGTTGTTTCTGTTGGACCGTATTCGTTAAATAAAATGTGTTTAGGGTATAATGCAAGCCAGGATTTGCATTCAGCAGAGGATAGATTTTCTCCTCCCAGAATGATGGAATGCAGGTGTGGCAAGACAATGAAATTATTTTTTGCTTCATGCAACAGTACTTTAAAATAACTCGGAGTCAACTTCATGATATTAATTCGTGATTTCGCTAGATAGTGCAGATAAGAGCGTACTTCTTTTTTAATAACATCATCACAAAGAACAACAGTTAACCCAAGCATTAGCGGAACAATTGTAGTCGATACGGACATATCAAAAATAGGATTTGCAGAAAAATCAATTCGTTGTTGCGGCTTGCAGCGGGTGTAGTCGGCAAACCAATGACAGTAATTGACGACGGAACCATGCTCAATAAGCACGCCCTTAGGTGTTCCGGTGGATCCAGAAGTATAGATGATATAAGCTAAATTCTCTGGATTATTTGCTAAAGATGGATTGTCACTTGCTTGTTTCTGGATATTCTTACTCTCTAAGTCAAGTAAAATTACAGTTCCTTGATATGCTGTAAATTTATCTTTGAAAGCGGACTTTGTGATTAAAATCGGCGTCTGGCTATTATGAAGCAAAAATAATAAACGTTCTTCAGGTTGCGATGAATCGATAGGTAAATAAGCACATCCTGCTTTTAAAACAGCAATAAGTGTTATTAGAAAATCAAATGAACGGTCTAAACACAGAGCAATAGGGGTATCTGGCTTTAAACCTGTGTCCTGTAAGTAATGAGCGAGTTGGTTTGCCCTTCGATTCAACTCACTATAAGTCAGTTTATCATTTCCTCTTAGAGCGGCAATATGGTGAGGAAAATGATGAGCATACTCTTCAAATAAGGCTTGTATTATTTTTTTATTCGCCATTTTTTATCCCATATTCGGCAGTTAAGGAATAATGCGAAAACTAAAATCTTATCCTGAAGCTAAAGGTTTTTAGTTATTATGAAGTTTCATGAGCTCAGTGTTATTTAAATTCCTTTTCTGCCACAAAATAGCTAAAAAACCTTTAAATTCAGTATAGTAAACACTCCCGGTATATTCAACTTAAGTGATGGATTACAGCTTAGGCAGGATTCGATCCAACCATTTGGGGAGATACCAGACCCAAGACTTAAAGAGAGCCATTGTTGCGGGAACTAAAAAGCTTCGTATCAAAAAGGCATCTACGAAAATAGCAACTGCGATGCCAAGGCCAAATGCTTTGACCATTAATACATCGGCGATCAAAAAAGCACAGCAAATCACGATGACAATCAGTGCAGCACTTGTAATAATACGGCTGCTTTTTTCAATACCAAAAATAATACTCTTGTTGTTATCTTTAGTTAACTGATGTGCCTCTTTAATTCGAGTCAATAAAAATACTTCATAGTCCATTGAAAAACCAAAAAGAGCACAAAATATGATGACTAATAAACTAATATCGAGCATTCCTTGTGGCTGGAAGTTAAGCACTTCAGCGAAATACCCTTCCTGGAATATAAAAACCAGGGCTCCATATGAAGCGCTTAGGCTTAATAAGGTCATTACAATTGCTTTTAATGGCAAAAATAAAGATCTCAATAATAGAAGGAGTATCAGATAAGAAAACACCATTATCCAAAGGATGGCATAAGGGAGATAATGATAAATACTATGAAGCACATCAATATTACTCACAGCTACTCCAGTAACTTGTACCTTTAATCCCGAGCCTAATTTTGTTTCCTGCAACTCATTAATAAGCTTTTTGGTTTCTTCGGAATCTGCTGGATATTTGCTGATCACATTAATGACTGCCATATGTTTGGTTGTCGTTGTTTTAAGCAATTGTTTCACGCTCGGATCGAGTAATTTTTTATCTAAATGATAAAGAGTGTAATATTGTCCCTTTTTTAGATCCGAATTACTGCTGATGATGCCATTGACTTCTTTGACCAGTGGATTGCGTTTTAGCTTTTGGACTAAATTATATATTTTAGAAAGATTCTGGCGTGACAAAATTGATGAAGACGGTGATTCGATAACCAATATTACAGGATTTAATTGTTCAATCTGAAATTTCTTTGCATACGTATCGTAGAATGCTCGATTTTCTGATTTTTCTGGGAAAATGCGATAATCTGAAATACCAAACTTTGACACTAACAAAGGGTATCCCAGTACCAATAAAAAAATAAGAATGGGGAAGAAAAAGAGAGTAGGATGATGAACTACTCGCTCTGCAAGCCAGCGCCAGCAACTGGCATTATTTTTGTTCTTAAATAGACGTACTGAGAGCAAGTTAATTTTTGATTTCAGAACGGCAAGAATTGCTGGTAAAAATATAGTGGATATGAGTACTGCGAAAAAAACAGCAGCTAAGCCGCCGACTGCAACTGAAAAAAGAATATTGACTGGAAATAAAAATAATGCACTGAGGCTCACAAAAACAGCTAAACCACTAAAGAAAATTGCTTTACCTGCGGTTTCTTGAGTGGTTGCTATCGCCTTTTCAATATTTAATCCATTCTTTAATTCATCTCTAAATCGACTAATAAAAAATAATGAATAATCCAAGCAAAGACACAGGCCGAGTAATAAGGCAATGTTGACGGTAAAAATAGAAAGGGTAAACAGATGTCCTAAAAAATAGAGTGTAGTTAGGATAATTATGGCGCATCCGCCTCCTAAAATAATGGGGAGTGCTGCTGCAATTACTGATCCAAATACAAGAATTAAAGTGATAATTGCTACTGGGGTGGCAACCATATCTGCTTTAAAAAGGTCTGTTTGTGTTTGTTGATTCACATTTTGTACAAAAAGTGGTTCTCCGCCAATTTGCACGGTCATGCGTGACGGTTTTTTTATTGATTCTGTAAATTGTTTTAATAAGTCATCGCTAAGCTGTTTATTGCTTTTGATGATCACCACAACATAAGCTGTATGTTTATCCTTGGAAATTTGATGGGTGTCGTCAGGATAAATAATTTCGTGTTTAATTGGAAAATCGTTTAAATCGGATAATGATGCTTTAATTTTTTTCTTAAATTGAGCCTGGGTCGCTAAAAGTTTATCGCTATGATACATAATAAGAAATTTATTCTTATCGTTATATCCCAATTTTTTATTCATATAATTTTCAGCAAGGGCACTTGCTGAACTTTCATCAATAAATCCAGTAGTTTTAAATGGATCAACAATGTGCGGTAAAAAGGGGATGCAGAGTAATATAGCAAGCACCCATAAGCCTATAATTGGCCAACGAAGCTTATTTATCAATCTTCCTAATCGGTACGACAGTGCTTTTTTTTGCATTTTTATCGTCGGAACTCCAAATCCAGGAACTCATAAAAAATAATGACTCTTTAATTATATTAGTATAAATTAGCCACTATGTGTAAATTAATGAGTGAAAAGCTATTAGTGCATCAATATCAAGATTTAATCACGCTTTTTTATAATTGCTTCGGTGAAGAGTTTAATACCAGGCTAGTTAAAGGCGATAATGAGCCTATCTACATCCCTGCTGGTGAACAGCACCCTTACAACGCTATATATTTTGCCCATGGCTTTTTTAGCAGTGCTTTGCATGAATGTTCCCACTGGCTCATTGCCGGCGAAGAGCGTAGAAAACAAGTCGATTTTGGATATTGGTATATGCCTGATGGACGTAGTGCAGAGCAACAGGCGTTATTTCAACAAGTTGAAGTAAAACCGCAGGCAATGGAATGGATTCTTTCAAAGGCAGCGGGGCATAAATTTTATATCAGTATCGACAATTTAAATGGTATGGAATCAGATACTATTGCTTTTAAACAGTCAGTATATAAGCAAGTGGTACATTATTGTAAACATGGGTTATCACAACGTGCGCAAAAATTTCGCGATGCTTTATGTTCCTTCTATGGTCAACCAAGTGCTTTAAGGATGGAGGATTTTTCTTTAGATGAATTATAACATTTTATGAACTCCTGATTTTATTAACAAGATCTCTGGATACTGCGCATAAAGCGCAATACGTCGGGAATAGCAGTGGGGACTTGCACCAGATTGCAGGCGCATTAAATGCCCTTGGCATCAATGATGCAGTACTACACCTAAAGTCCAGTCCAGATTTTGCTCTGCAGGAATATAGTTCACTGGTTGATTTACTGTTAGACCATAGCCTTCTACCATTAAAGCATAATAAAAAGCGGGTAAGAGGCAATATGTCTCGATGTATTCATTGTTTGGAAATTGATCGCTGAGACTTTCCCATTGTTGATGACAAATCAGAGCATTTGCTTGTTGCAGTAAATCCTGAATGGTCAATTGATTGTTTTGGAACTGAAACGGTTTGCTTTCTACAAGATTTGGAAAACCACCAATGGCGTACCAAGAATTAATATGGCTGGCAGAAAGATCTGGCTGCACTTCATTACTGACCTTATGCATTTTAATTAAGGGAGTCACTTCTTGTTCACAAGCCAATGCATCACCTTGCCCATGACTGCCATCAGAAAGAGGATAGCCATCCGAGAAGCAGGAGGCTGTATCCAGAAGTTGGTGAGCCATTTCATTTTGTCCAAGACCCAGGAAACTATGAACAGATAAATTGATGCGGCGGCCGTAAAGCTCCAATTCAACTTGCGCTCCTTTATTATCCGTTTTGTTGCGTATTGGAAAAACAATTTGTACTGATGCACCACCAATATCCATAACACCTACTGGCTCATTAGAAGATGATTTGAGGGCTCCTATATGATAATTGACTGCAAGCCAGTCATATAAAGCTTCATCATGTCCTGTAATGGTTTTTGCTTCTACAAGTTGCCATTCAGATTTCTGGTTAAACCACTTTTGTACTTCCTGATAATAAGTTTTTTGTTTGGTTTGTGGCACAAGACGCATTCCTGCAGTTGCATAAAAATAAACGGGCATGTGCTGGGCAGGGGCTCCTGAGAAAAGCGTTGTCAAGTATGCATCTACAGTATTTTGATTGGCTTCAATCATTGAAAATCCAGGCCTGATCTTTTTAGACCATATTTCTGTAATACGAGAAGGCGTGTTTGTTTCATCAAGATCATAAGCAAAAACATGAAGTCTTGATCCCGTACTCCCTGCATCAACAACGGCAATACATTGATGTTCAGCACATGCAGCAGCGTCGGCATAAATATTAGGGGCTACTACAAAGAAGGAAGAGATGAAGAGTAAAAAACGAAACATAGTTACAATCTCAATTAAAAGTAGACAAATAATACAGTATGTATCTTTTGTTTTCAATATGATATTATGTGGAAAAAATGATACACTAACTTCTTATTTTTTTATGTTAGGTACACTTTACTTTCATGCTTTCAGGTAGGATTAAAAATCTAACCTGCTTTTTCGTAAGTCAGTTTTTTCAGGCAGTATTATCATGATGATAAATCAAGAATATCGCGGTTCTATCTATGCCATTTTATCTGGATTTCTTTACGGGTTTATTGGTTATTTTGGTCTAAGCGCAATGAATGGCAATTTATCCGCGAGCACTATGTTGTTTTGGCGCTTTTTAATTTCCAGCATGATTATTTTAATTATCATGTTGCCAAAAATTAAAAAAAACAACGATTCTTATAAAAATATGTTTCTTGCCTTTTTAACAGGCGCTTTTTTTTATGGTATATCAACCTGGCTTTACTTTTTAGCATCTAATTACATAGGTTCTGGACTGGCGATGGTTATCTTTTTTACCTATCCGGTACTCATTATGTTGCTCAATTATTTTTTTTACGGGCAATCGATACCACAAGTTTATTATTTTGCGATTCTAGTGATTTTAATGGGAATGACGCTTATGGTGGACTTGGATGCATTGTCTTTTAACTTATGGGGTATTTTACTGGGGATTGCTTCTGCTTTTTTTTATGCGTGCTATGTAATAGGCAGCAAAAGAAATGAACTCTCTCCAAATATGTCTACTTTTATGGTTTGTTTGGGGTGTATGGTAACCAGTTCATTCGTTTCTCTTTTTAATCACTCTTTTGCCATCCCATCTTCAACGGACGTTTGGTATCATTTATTTGGCATCTCTGTTATTGCAACTGTAGCTCCCATAATTTTGTTGCTGTATAGCTTAAAATACATCAGCTCAGAAAAAGCCTCTATTTTATCCGTTTTAGAGCCGGTATTTGTGGTCATTTTTGGTGTATTGCTTTTAGGTGAAGAACTGAACTTCTGGGGCGCTGCAGGTATTGTATTCGTATTAACAGGCGCGCTTCTTACTTTGTTTAGCCATAAAATCACTATTGGCCAATTGAAGTTTCAGCTCGTACGCAGTGAAGATGCGGGGTAACTGTTCTTATGAATGCATTAGAACCGTAACCTGGGCGCTATTGCCCAGGCAGCATTTTTATTGTGCGAACAGTTAGCTGATATTTTTAATACCAACTTCCATTACAACCGCCACAGCCACCACAATCAGTCGCACAAGTTCCGCAACAGGGATTACCGCCACAGTTGACCAGAAAGGCAGTTGAGCACACCAAGATTACAGCCAGTATTATTTTTTTCATTACCTGTCCTTATTATGGTATGTATATTAACTATACTCTATGTTTTTGAATTTAACCAATTTACACACAAGTTTTTTGTCTTAGCGGTAAAAAGTCAATAAGTCTTAGGGTTTGGAAACAGACCCTAGTTTTCTGCAATGTATAGCCATTGCAATTTCCATAAATTATAAATAAATATTTGATTTTGTGTAGTATTTAAATAAGCAGCAAGAGATTGATGGGATAGGTGACGATTATTGGCAATGTAGCTTAGCAAATCATGAGAAACATCGGTTGTATCCCATTCACCGCCATTAACATAAAACTGATATTCGAATTGTTCCTCTGAGTTTTGATAAGCAAAACGACATGTTGCATCTCTGTTCAGATCCGATCCTGTGTTTATTTCTTCAATAAAATGTGATAAATCAATGAGTTCATTTTCTTCTAAAGGCAAAGGTAATTGCATTTCTGCCCCTTGATCCAGGCGTGTTGCAAAGCATCCAAACCAAGATTGCATTATTTTATCGTCACTGATTAATTGTTGTAATAGTTTTTGTGCAGCTTGCCAGGCAGGGCGGGTGATTTCAGAGGTATTGTGCAAATGAGACCAATCAGGGTCTTGATATAATGTTTTGAATGTTCCTTTTTCAGCCAAATAATCCCCAAGACTATCCAATAATTCTTGTCCTTGATAACTACGATAGCCAAAAGAGTAGGTCATGCAATCCTCGGAAAGTGAAATGCCGTAGTGGCCTATATGTGGTGGAAGATACAACATATCTCCTTCTTCAAGAGTCAAACGCTCTTCGACATCAAATTGCTCCATGATACGAAGTTCGAGATCTTTGATGTAATTCTCGTTATTGCATTTTTTAGTAGTAAGCGACCATTCTCGGCGTCCTTGAGCTTGATATAAAAAAACATCATAATTATCGTAATGAGGTCCGACACTGCCGTGGAGCGCAGCATAGCTAATCATAATATCATCAATCCGCCATTGTGGAATGAAATCAAAATGATCGAGTAAATCATATACTTCAGGAATTAATCTATCCACGCCTTGTACGAGTATGGTCCAATGGGTTGGGGGTAGGAGTTTAAAGTCATTTTCAGAAAATGGTCCGCGCTTTAAATGCCAATAGGGTTTTTCATGAGGTGTTTCAAAGACAAGGCGACTTTCAACATCTTCTTCAAGTGCAAGGCCTGCCAATTCATCAGCAGATAATGGATTAGTAAAATCCGGAATGGCATTACGAATCACTAGAGGTTTTTTCTGCCAATACTCACTGAGAAAGGTTTTTAAAGAAATTTGCTGAAAATTGATCATATGGTGTTAATACTCCCAAAAAACATCTGATTATTGTAGCCTGGGTGCAGCGAAGCGAAACCCAGGATTTTGAGCCTTATTTTTCCCCGGGTTTCGCTTCGCTGCACCCAGGCTACAATGAATAAGCTTGAGTTGTACTTTTTAACTCGATTGCAGAATGCGTTCCAATTCGCCTTTTGCTTGCCGTGAGAAATTGATGAGATCGCTTTCTTTTTCAAAAAAATCAAAGGATTGAATTAATGTCTCTTCGTCATGTCTTTGGAATGCTATTGCTTTTTTCTGTATGTCCTCATGTTTGTAACCCAGGAATTTCATAATTTCCTTGGTCATACTCAAAGAGGAATCAAATAATTCTCTAATGAAATAATCAACACCTACTCGATATAATTCATAAGCATGACGACGGTTGCGAGCGCGAACAAAGATTTTGAGGTGAGGGAAATGTTGTTTCGCTAACTTGACAATCTTTAAATTTGCATCTGGATTTCCAACAGCAACTATGAGAAGTTTGGCATGTTCCGCACCAGCGCTTTTTAACAAATCCAATCGGCTGGCATCCCCAAAATATCCTACATAACCAAATTTTCTGAGTAACTCAATTTGTTCTGCATTTTTTTCTAATACCGTAATTTTTATATTTTCACCATTAAGCAAACGTCCAATAATTTGTCCAAAACGTCCATAACCTGCAAGAATAATTCCATTTCTTTCATTGATGGAGTCATATTCACGTTCAGGTAAGAAACTCATAAACTTGGGGATGATGAAGCGCTTATAGAGAAGGATTAAAAAGGGAGTGGCAAGCATGGATAATGCAACAACAAGAGTAAAAAAAGCTTCATATTCCGGGCTGATTACTTTAATTATGCCGGCATATTCAAAGAGTACAAAGGCAAATTCACTTCCTTGAGATAAAGCAAAAGCAAAACCTACAGCTTGCAGCTTGCTTAAATCAAACAAAAATCCTAGAAAATACAAAATAGCAGCCTTAAGCGTAATTAAAGCAAACACCGTGATGAGGATCAGCATTGCTTTCTGTGAAAAAAGAGAGAAATTCATTGCCATTCCTACAGAAATAAAAAATAATCCAAGCAAAATTCCTTTAAAAGGTTGAATGTCTGCATCAACTGCATGTTTGTACTGAGAGTTAGCTAATACAACCCCCGCAATAAATGCCCCTAAAGCAGGAGATACGCCTATAGATTCCATTAATAAAGTAACGCCAACTACTAAAGCAAGCGAAAAAGCGGTAAATACTTCACGTAAATTGGTTTTGGCAATAATTAAAAATAAATGTCTAGATAAATAATGACCAATTAAAATAACGGATCCAATAACGCCAGCAACAAAAATAGCATATAACCATCTTGGTAGATGCATAATGAATGCAGACTCATGGATATTAACTTGGATGTTTCCGTGTTGTGCGAGTAATGGGATAATAATTAATATAGGAATTACAGCAATATCTTGAAATAACAATACAGCAAATGAAGTCTCACCTTCTGCTGTTTTGAGCAGGTTTTTTTCTTGGAGCATTTGCAATACAAGAGCTGTTGACGAAAGGGACAACGCCATACTTACTGTCAAAGTTGCTCGCCAATCAAAACCGAGCATAAGTCCAATTGCTGTTAAGATACTTGTAGTTAAGAGGACTTGTAAACCACCTAAGCCTACAATGAGTTTGCGAAGCTTCCATAACATGGCCGGTTCCAATTCCAAACCAATGAGAAATAACATCATAACTACGCCAAACTCACCAAAATTCATAATTTGTTGAGTGTTTCCTATGAGTTTTAATCCAAATGGACCAATAAGAATACCAACTATAAGATAGCCCAGGACCGATCCTAGTTTGAAACGGCTGGCAATAGGAACCATAATGCAAGCTGAAGCAAGAAAGATGAAAACATTAAGTAATAAGTGACCATTCATAATTTAACTCTAATTGTTATTTTGCATGACAATTTTTAAATTTTTTGCCGCTTCCACAAGGGCAGGGTGCATTACGTGCAACTTTGGATTTGCTGATTTTATTTAATTTTTCTTTATGCACGCCATCGATATAGAACCAACGACCATTTTCTTTATGGAATTCACTTAACTCATGAATAAATTTTATTTGGTTATGCTCGGAAAAACGTGCTGTAAATTCAACAAAGCCTTTATCGGGACCAGACATACTTTGATGCATTACTTCTAAATCAATCCAGGTCACACTTTTAGCCCATTGCTCTGCTTCTATTTCATTAAAGCCTGTTAACGCCTTGCCTTTCATTGTATTTTTGATGTAATCCATTTTGCCCATACTGTAAGCAGTATATCTTGAGCGCATCAATTGCTCAGGAGTTTCTGGAAGTTGCTTGTTGTCGATGTATAAACCGCAACACAGTTCATATGTATTTTGTGATCCACAAGGACAAGATGACATGATATGATCCAGCTAAAAGTAAAAATTGGATTTTGGATTATATGCGATATAGCATTAAATTTTTACTGAATTACACATTATTTAGGGTAAAAATAATGAATTCTTATTTATTGACACAAAACATAGAGCAAATCGATCAACAAAAAAGTGTGAATCTATTAGAGATGGGCAAGGTCCTGTTTTTTCCGGAATATTTTTTCGCTGATGTGGACCCGCTTTTGCTGTCTGAAAACGTGTTGGATGGCAGTCGTAAAAATGTAAGTTACGATATTCGTACTAAAAAGTTAAGTGCCTTTAAAAAGGATATTAACAGTTTGGATTCCAAGCTTAGTCATATGATGCATGGTTATGCAGAGTTTGCACATCAATTAATTCAAACAGTTCTCCCTTCTTATGTGGCCCATTTACAATGGGGTAGAACGAGTTTCAGGCCTGCGCAAATTAATGGACGTATTTCCTCGAAACGTAAAGATGATACTCGGTTGCATGTCGATTCATTTTCGGCAAGCCCGGTACATGGATTAAGGATTTTACGCGTTTTTTGTAATATTAATCCTCATAATGAACCACGAGTTTGGAATCTTGGTGAACCATTTACCGATGTTCTTAATCGTTTTGCACCTAAAATTGCTCCATACAGTAAAATGAAAGCAAAAATGCTGAATCTCGTTAAAGCAACAAAAACTTTGCGTTCTCCTTATGATCATTATATGTTGCATTTACATGACACGATGAAGTTGGATGATGCTTATCAGGCAAGTGTTGAAAAGGTACAAATTGATTTTCCTGCCAAGAGCACTTGGATAGTTTTTACCGATCATGTGTCGCATGCAGCATTGAGCGGCCAGCATTTGTTAGAACAAACGTTCTATCTGCCGGTTAATAAAATGACAACTCCGGATTATTCACCATTAAATCAATGGAAGAAAATTAGACCTGAGTTAAATTTTTGTTAGTTATATAACGTTGTAATGTGCATTTTTCTAATTTAGCAATTCGGTCATTTAGCGTATGGCCAATTACTTATCTGGTTAATAGAGGAAATTGTGTGCTCTTGATTTCTATATATCTTTCCTGGATGAAACTTATTGAATAGTACAATGAAAAAATGAAAAAGCGTTTTATAGTATGATTTTTCAGATTTTTTATTAATCAGATTGTTATTTAATTGCGTATTTTTGTGGGCTAAAATTATTTTTACTCTGATTTTTTTGCTACCCACACGAAAATTCGTTATCATGAACTTCACCATTTTTCTCAAGGAACGTAGTTTTTATGGAAGTGGAAAAATCACCAAAGAGTAAAAAAACGGTGATTACTGAATTATGGCGAGAACGCTTCCCTACACAAAATTTGTTAATCCTGCTCATCATTTTAATTATTCTAGTTGTTGTAGTGTGGTTCTATATTTTCACTAAAAAATCAAAAAATGCTGGCCCTAAACCTATTCCTGTTGTTGCCGGGATTTCTACAATTCATGATGTGCCTATTTATGTTTCAGCACTAGGTACAGTAACACCGGTTTATACTGTGACTTTGCAAACCCAAATCAATGGTTTATTGATGAAGGTGCTGTTTAAAGAAGGCCAACTGGTTAAAAAAGGCCAATTACTTGCTCAAATAGATAAACGCCCTTATGAAGCATTATTGACTCAATATGAAGGCGATCTAAAGCGGGATTTAGCGCTATTGGCGAATGCAAAAATTGATTTAAAACGTTATCAAAAATTATGGAAAGAAGATTCGGTTTCGCAACAAACTTTAGCAACACAGCAATCAGTTGTGGAGCAATATGAAGGTAATGTTAAAACAGATCTGGGTATGATTGAGAGCACTAAAGTCAATCTTATTTATTGCGATATTATTTCACCAATTAATGGACGGATCGGTTTGCGGTTGGTTGATCCTGGTAATTTTGTTCAAACCTCAAATACCCAAGGTATTGCAGTGATAACTACTCATGATCCAATTACCGTTATTTTCCCTGTTGCAGAAGATTATGTACCGCAAATTGCACCACAAGTTTATGCTGGCAAAGAAATGCAAGTGCAAGCTTATGATCGGCAGCAAGAACATTTACTTGCAACTGGAAAAGTTTTAGCTTTGGATAACCAAATTAGTACTACAACTGGAACCGTAAGACTTAGAGCGATCTTTAATAACGAAAAAAATAAATTGTTTCCCAATCAGTTTGTTAATATAAAAATTTTGGTTGAAACATTGCATCGAGCAATCGTTGTGCCGACAGCTGCTGTTCAACATTCAACAACAGAAGACTTTGTTTATATTATTAATCCTAATCACACAGTAACAGCTCAAAAAGTTATTGCAGGACCTGCCAGCGAGGATGATACAGTAATCAAAAGTGGTTTATTAGCTGGTCAAAATGTAGTAATAAATGGCGCTGATAAATTAATGAATGGATCTAAGATAGTGGTCAAAAATGAGCATTCATCCAGTGCTCCAGTTCAAAAAAAGGTAATAATCACAAAGTATACAGTGTCACATGAGTATCTCGGGTCCATTTATCGCAAGAGCCATAGCCACTTCATTATTGATGTTTGCTATTTTTCTAAGCGGAGCTCTCTCATACAAGCTGCTGCCTGTTTCTGCTTTGCCTGATGTGGAATACCCCACAATTCAAGTATCAACTTTTTATCCTGGAGCAAGTCCAAATGTCATGGGAACCACAGTGACTGCTCCGCTTGAGCGGCAATTCGGGCAAATGCCGGGCTTGGAGCAAATGACTTCAAACAGCTCGAATGGCTCATCCATAATTACTTTGCAATTTAATTTGGATATGAGCCTGGATGTTGCCGAGCAAGAGGTACAACAAGCGATTAATGCTGCAAGCAGTTACTTGCCGGCTGATCTTCCTAATCCTCCAATTTACAATAAAGTAAACCCGGCAGATACGCCGATTCTAACTTTAGCATTAACTACAAATACACTACCTTTAACTCAAGTAGAAGATTACGCAGAAACCCGCATTGTTCCTAAAATGTCCCAATTATCCGGGGTGGGTTTGGTCAGCATTGGTGGCGGACATAGGCCTGCAGTACGTATTCAGGCTAATCCTAATGCATTATCCGCATACGGACTCACTATGGAAAATATACGTTCTATAGTGATGGCTTCAAATGTGAATGCTGCTAAAGGAAACTTTGATGGCCCGCGTCTGGCCTATACGATTAATTCAAATGATCAGTTGTTGTCCGCTGAGGATTATCGCCCATTAATTGTTTCCTACCAGAACGGTGCTCCAGTTCGTTTATCGGATGTAGCCCATGTGATTGATGGTGAAGAAAATACCATGCAGGCTGCATGGATGAATAAAGAGCCGGCAATTATTCTTAATGTGCAACGTCAGCCCGGAGCGAATGTAATCGAGGTAGCAGAGCGAGTCAAAAGTTTGTTAAAGCAAATGCAAGCGGCAGTTCCTGCGGGGATTCATATAAAAATACTTACAGATCGTACGGCAAGTATTCGCGCCTCTGTAGAAAATGTGCAATTTGAATTGCTCTTGTCGGTAGCATTGGTTGTTATGGTAATTTTTCTATTTTTACGTAAATTATCAGCGACAATAATTCCCAGTATTTCCGTGCCATTGGCACTTGTAGGTACTTTGGGCCTCATGTACTTGCTTGGGTTTAGTCTTAATAACCTTACTTTGATGGGATTAACAATTGCTGCGGGCTTTGTGGTTGATGATGCGATTGTGATGATTGAAAACATCATACGCTATATCGAAATGGGTGAAAAACCTTTGGATGCTGCACATAAAGGAGCAGCTCAGATTGGTTTTACTATTGTTTCTTTGTCGATTTCACTTATTGCGGTATTGATTCCTTTGCTTTTTATGGGAGATATTGTTGGTAGATTATTCCGTGAGTTTGCACTGACTTTAACCATAACCATTGCCATTTCAGCTTTTGTGTCTTTAACATTAACCCCTATGCTCTGTTCTCGGATCCTAAAGCCACAGAGTGAAAGCAAAGTGAGTGATTTAGAGCGATTTTTGGAACGTCAATTAGATTATCTCATTGGTCGATATAAAGCTTCTTTGCATTGGGTTCTTTCACGACACTCTTTAGTATTACTGATTTTCTTTATTACCGTGTTAATCACTGGCATTTTATTGTATCTCATTCCTAAAGGTTTTTTTCCCATTCAGGATACTGGGCTCATTCAAGGAATATCTGTAGCTTCCGAATCGGTTTCATTTAAAGAAATGACCAGGCGACAGCAAGAGTTGGTGCGTGCAGTGCTTTCTGATCCCGCAGTTGAAAATGTATCATCCTTTATAGGTATTGATGGCACGAATATCACATTAAATAGCGGGCGCATTTTGATCAACTTAAAATCTGTAGAACAACGCCCAGGTGTCATAGAGGTGATGAGTCGATTGCAATCAAAAATTGATAAGGTTGTTGGTGCTTCTTTATATATGCAACCTGTCCAAGATTTAACTATTGATACATTAGCCAGCCGCACACAATATCAGTACAGCATTAGCGCTCCTGATAGAGAAGATGTGACGAAGTGGTCCAATTTGATGTTGGAAAAAATGCGCCAGCTCTCCATTTTAAAAGACGTCAATACAGATCAACAAAATATGGGTTTGGTCACTTCGATTGATGTTGATCGTGATACTGCATACCGACTGGGCATTAGTATGCAAATGATAGACGATACTTTATATGATTCGTTTGGGCAGCGGCAAATATCCATTATGTTTACCCAACGAAACCAATATCGCGTTGTATTGGAAGTATTGCCTTTTTTACAAAGAGAGGCGGTTGCTTTTGATAATATTTATATTAATTCCTCAGTGACTAATTCTTCAACAAGCTCCTCGATGAATTCTTCAGTGTTAAATAATAACGGAACAAATTATCTCATGAATAATTCGTCCTCAGCCAATTCACCGCGTTTGGGTTCTTTTGAAGCTGTGACTTTAAGCGGCTCTGTACCAATCAAGACTTTTGCTCGTTGGAAGCGAGCAGTTGGACCGTTAGTCATTACTCATAAAGATCAATTTCCATCGGCAACCCTTTCATTTAATCTCGGCAATAATGTGTCCTTAGGTGATGCGGTGACCCAAATTGAGGCTGCTAAAAAAAGTCTCAATATGCCGCTCAATGTAGAAGCTGATTTTCAGGGAACAACAAAAAATTTTCAAAAATCGCTTGCCAATGAGGGATGGTTGGTAGTCGCCGCTGTGGTCGTAGTATATATTATATTGGGCGTACTTTATGAAAGTTATATTCATCCATTAACTATTTTATCTACCTTGCCATCTGCCTCAATGGGGGCGTTGCTTGCATTATATATAACAAGAAATGAACTGAGTATCATTGCTTTGATTGCAATTATTCTGTTGATTGGTATTGTATTAAAAAATGCCATTATAATGATCGATTTTGCGCTTGAACAAGAGCGTGAATACAAACTCAAACCTGAAAACGCAATATTTGAAGCGGCCTTATTACGTTTTAGACCCATATTGATGACTACTATGGCCTCTATGCTTGGTGCTATTCCTTTAGCATTCAGTGGCGGGATTGGCGGGGAATTGCGACGGCCTTTGGGTATCACGATTATTGGCGGGTTAATAGTAAGTCAGTTAGTGACTTTATATACAACGCCTATTATTTATCTGACGTTTGATCGTATATCGCGTAAAGTAATGAGTTATGGCAAACGCAATCCCAGTGCCAGGGAGGTGGGATTGTGAATCTATCCTCTTTATTCATTAAAAAACCTATTGCCACTATTCTATTAGCGTTTGGATTAAGTTGCGCGGGAATTCTTGCATTTAATTTATTACCTGTTGCTCCATTGCCACAGATTGATTTCCCGACAATTACAGTACAGGCGCAATTACCAGGAGGTAGCCCTGAAATTATGGCAACTTCAGTTGCAGCACCCTTAGAGCGACAGATAGGTCGAATTGCGGGGGTCACTCAACTGACGTCATCAAGTACGTTAGGACAAACTAATATTATCGTGCAATTTAACTTATCGCGTGATATTGATGGGGCTGCACGAGATATCCAAGCAGCGATTAATGCTTCATTAAGCCAATTGCCTACTAATTTGACTAACAATCCTACTTATCGCAAGGTAAATCCTGCTGATGCACCAATTATGATTATTGCATTGACCTCGGACAAATATACTCCAGGACAGATGTATGATGTTGCATCAACTATATTACAGCAAAAAATTTTGCGTCTTGAAGGAATAGGGCAGGTGAATGTTGGAGGAAGTTCATTGCCTGCTGTGCGTATTGAAATTAATCCCACAGCATTAAATCAGTATGGAATTGGATTGAATCAACTCGCCACAACAATTGCCAATGCCAATGTGAATTTGGCAAAAGGACAATTGATTCATAATGATACTGTTTCAATCATCAATAATAATGATCAGATGCATAAGGCAAGTGAATATGCGCCGCTGATTATTAATTATTTCAATAACCAGCCTATACGTCTTTCTGATGTTGCTCATGTGTTCGATTCAGTTGCTGATGTTCATGCTGCAGGTTTGGCCAATGGGAAACCAGCGGTGCTTCTGGTTTTATTTAAACAGCCAGGTGCCAATGTAATTAAAACAGTGGATCATGTAAAACAAATCTTGCCGCAACTTGAAGCTTCTATATCCAAAGATATTAAATTAAATATTTTGATGGATAGAACAACTACGATTCGCACTTCGTTACATGATGTGGAACTTACACTGCTCATTGCGATGTGTCTAGTAATTTTTGTTACCTATCTTTTTCTTGGAAGTCTTAGAGCGATGATGATTCCAGGTATTGCAGTTCCGCTGTCTTTGCTTGGTACTTTTGCGGTAATGAAATTATTAAATTACAGCTTGGATAATTTATCGCTTATGGCTTTGACTATTTCCACAGGTTTTGTGGTTGATGATGCCGTTGTTGTATTGGAAAATATTTCGCGCCATATCGCCATGGGCAAAAAACCAATGCAGGCTGCTTTTGATGGGTCAAAAGAAATTGGTTTTACCGTGTTATCGATCAGTATTTCCTTAATTGCAGTATTTATTCCAGTTTTATTTATGAGCGGCATTGTAGGCCGTCTATTTCGTGAATTTGTGGTGACACTTTCTATCGCAATTCTGATTTCACTCGTTGTTTCATTGACACTGACACCAATGATGTGTTCTCGGATGTTGCATGAGAATGAAGGAGAAAAAAGCAATTTTTTTATGCGCTTTACAGAGCGGGTGCGTTTGCGTTATGCAAATGGTTTGCATTGGGCATTGCTTCATCCAGGATTGATGTTGATTCTCACTGTTGCGACAGTTTTATTGACCGCATATTTGTTTGTTGTAATACCGAAAGGATTTTTCCCACAACAAAATACGGACAGGATAGCAGGCTCTCTCCAAGCAGATCAAAATATTTCATTTCAAGCGATGAAAAAAAAATTGATTCAATATGTTGCGGAAATTTATAAAGATCCAGCTGTTGCCAATGTTGCAGCCTTTATTGGCAGTGGTCCAGGCAATAATACAGCCAATACAGGTTCTGTATTTATTATTCTCAAGCCATCCCAGGAAAATAATACAACTACCGATCAGGTGATAGCAAGATTACGCAGTAAATTGTCTTTAATTACCGGGGCAACTTTATACATGCAGTCAGCACAGGATTTAACTGTAGGTGGCCGGCAATCTGCTGCTCAATTCCAGTATACAGTGACTGCGGATAATTTAAAGGATCTTACTACTTGGACACCGAGAATTATGGAAGAACTGGCTAAGATTCAGGGTATTGCCGATCTGAATAATGATCAGCTCAATCATGGTTTGCAAATCTATGTGGATGTGGATCATGATACTGCATCGCGCTTTGGAATTACTCCAGAACAGATTGATCAAGTGTTATATCATGCTTTTGGTCAAAGTCAGATCTCGGTTATGTATATGCCAATGAACCAATATTTTGTGGTTATGAATGTGGCACAGAAATATTGGCAATCTCCTGCTGTATTGGACGAGATTTACGTTAAATCTTCAGCAGGCGACAAAGTACCTTTATCTGCATTTGCCAGTTTTAAACCCGGTTCTACCTTATTGTCAGTAAACCATCTAGGCCAGGCTCCTGCAGCAACCTTTTCATTTAATTTAATTCCTGGTACCTCGTTGGGTGCTGTGGTTAAAAAGATTTCTACTGCAGTCAATAAAATGAATTTACCGCCGACCATGCGTGGTGTTTTTCAGGGAACAGCACAAGCGTTTCAGGAGTCCTTTGCAAACGAAAAATATCTGATAATGACCGCTATTTTGGCAGTTTATATCGTACTGGGAATGCTCTATGAAAGCCTGATTCATCCAATAACTATTTTGTCTACTTTGCCATCAGCGGGTGTCGGAGCATTATTGGCTTTATTGTTATTTAAGTCTGATTTGAGCATTATTGCTTTAATCGGAATGATTCTTCTCATTGGTATTGTGAAAAAAAATGCCATTATGATGATTGATTTTGCTTTGGAAGCTGAACGGCTGGACAATAAATCGCCGCGTGAGGCGATTTATGAAGCTGCTTTATTGCGTTTTCGTCCAATTATCATGACTACAATGGCGGCTATATTAGGGGCCATGCCTTTGGTTATTGGTTTTGGAGTGGGTTCAGAACTACGCCGCCCATTGGGCATTACAATTGTGGGTGGTTTGCTTATGAGCCAATTATTAACATTGTACACGACGCCAGTTATTTATTTGGCAATGGATACTGCCGGGATACGTTTCCGCAATTTTATGAAACAGTTTAAGTTACGAGGTGTCTATGGCCACTCATAATCGATTAAGATCTCGATGTAGCCTGGGTGCAGCGAAGTGGAACCCTGGAATATTATACCGCTTCACTCCCGGGTTCCGCTTCGCTGCACCCAGGCTATCATCTATTAAGAAACGCAAAATTTTTTCATTTCTAGCACTGGCTTCTTTATCACTTTCTTCATGTATGGTTGGCCCTAATTACGTACCTCCAAAACTTGTGGTACCGCCACAATTCAAAGAAGCTAAAGGCAAAAAAATAATGGGGACTGTGCGTAAAAATTGGAAGCCCATCCAACCTCAAGATGATATAGATCGTGGTGAATGGTGGAAGATTTTCAATGAGCCGGTATTGAATGACTTGGAAAATCAGTTGAATCACTTTAACCAAAGTATTGTCAATGCAGAGGCAAATTTCAGGCAGTCACTTGCAATTGTCGATCAGGCACGTGCTAACTTATATCCAACAGTAGTAGGTGCATTCAGTTTGTTCCGACAACGCCAGGCAGGAGGGGCTACATCCATTATCAGTACTTCGGGTACTTCAGGAACTGCAACGACAAACATTGCCCCAGCCGCAACAACGACAACAATTTATTCAGCATTTTTGAATGCAAGCTGGGAACCTGATATTTGGGGGCTTGTTCGCCGAACTATTGAGGCTGATCTTTCTTTAGCACAATCCAATGAAGCATTGATTGGTGTGACTCGTTTATCTGCGCAAGGCGCTTTGGCGCAATATTATTTTGAATTACGTACACTGGATAAAGCTCAAAAATATTTGGATGAAACAGTCATTGCTTACAGAAAAATCTTAATATTCACCCGGAATCAATATAAATCAGGTGTTGTATCACGTGCTGAAGTGGTCCAGGCACAAATCCAACTTGAATCAGCGCAGGCATCAGCAATTAATAATGGTATTTTACGTGGCCAATATGAACATGCCATTGCTGTATTAATGGGGCGCCCTCCAGCTTACTTTTCGTTAAAACCTGCCATTATAAAATTGAAACCACCGGCGATTCCCTTGGAGGTACCTACCGCCTGGTTAGAACGCAGACCGGATATTGCGCAAGCGGAGCGGTTAGTGCAACAGGCAAGTGCCTTGATTGGAGTGGCTGTTGCTGCTTATTTTCCTAATTTGACTTTAAATGGAACTGTAAGTGCAGCAGGTCGTAGTTTTCATCAACTGATTCATAAACCGGCAATCAGCTGGTCTGCTGGTATGCAATTGGCAGAGACTTTTTTTGATGGAGGGTATCGTGCAGCAGGGGTAAGGGCAGCAAAAGAACAATATATCGCTCAGGTCGCCAATTATCGTCAAGTAGTACTGACTGCATTTCAAGATGTTGAAGATAATCTGATTTCATTACGTCTTTTGGAAAAACAAGGTATAACCCAAGATAAACAAGCAACCGATGCACTTTATGCACTTAAAATTGTTAAGAACCAATATAAAGCGGGAACAGTACCTTACATGAATGTGCTTACAGCTCAAATCAGTGCTCTTGCGGCTGAACAAGCGGCAACGCAGATAGATGGATTACAAATGACTTCTGCTGTGGGTTTGGTCAAAGCATTAGGTGGTGGCTGGGTTGCTGTAATACCACCTAAATTACCTAAAGCTTAATATATTGGAACAAGAAACCTTCAATTAGATGGTTTTCAAATTTAATATATAACACTGCTATGAAACACTCAGGACTTTTTATAAGTGAAGTTACCGTTGTGAATATTCGATGTGTATTTGGAGTATTTATTTTTAATATTTCATGAGAAAAAGCAGAGTTTTTCAGCGCTCAAGGAGCGTTAAAGATTCGGTTGGTCTATTCGTTCAAATTAATTGACACCAATTACTCCTCTCTTTAATATGAGTAAAAATAAAACGTGATGGCCCGCTTTTATATGCAAAATTGATGGAGTAAGTGTATGCTTTATTTGATTGGCGAAAAAGAATTAAATTACATTTTTGATGGACGAACTTTCGAAGAAATCACCCGTAGAGCAATCCAAACTTACAAGAAACGTCCAGGTTTTTTCACTCCATATCAAGATGGCTATGAATTTATAGGCGAGTTAATTGCTCCAGGTGTATATCCTTTAGCGGGCATTGTTACCTCGGGATTTTCTGCATTTGCTGTAGTTGTTTCGGGTGTTTTTTGTATTGGAGCTTTGCTTGTTGCTGCTGGGAGTGCATTATTTAGTGCCCCAGAACTTCGAGATGATGCGTTACAATTTGCTGGTTCTGCATTGTATTATTCCGGTATAGTTCTTTTAACCGCTGCAATTAGTGCTTTATTGGCGATTATTAGTTTCCCTCACAGCGTGCTCTCTGTGGTTACTCGTTCTGGCGCCACTTTAGTTGCTGCAGGTACAGCTGTTTCTAAGGATGCTGAGACATTGGACGGGGAAATAGATATTGAGATGAATGAGGAAGAGTGTGTTGTTCGATGCATTTAGTTAAATAAAACGTTTACTATTCCATTATTCATCGAACATTGGCGTTTATTTTCTTGAATTAAATTAAGGTGAAATCCAGAGATCTTTTTTCTGATTGGTTTCTTCTCGTTCTAAATAATGCATTAACATGTTCAATTCCATTGTTACGCGCTTGATTTTTTCTTTTAATTTATTTTCTATTTCTTGGTAATTTTTAAGATCCAAAGTGATTGCATCTTTTCTTTCTTGTTGCTGTGTCATGACGTTAAGTCTATTAATCTCAATTGTTGGATTGATGGTAAGGGAGCTCGAGCTGGTTTGATTGATTAGTTCTTCTATCTGTTGAATTTGCTGTGCGAATTCTTGCTTTTTATGCAGCGTTGCATCTAAATTCAAATTAAGCTCGTTAAGCTGTTTGTTTAATTTGCTCATCAGAGTAGTTAGTGATTTATTCATTGTAAAAAAATTTTGGTTTCCATTTGGTTTTAACGTTTATGAATTTCGCTTGGATTAAGTAAGAGGTTGTATTTTTGTCATAGTTGTCATTTAAAATACAAGTCCAATTAAAACAAACTTATAAAATTAAAACAACCGGGCGATAAAAAAAGGCTAAACAGATCCTGTTTGAGTTAAAAAAAGATATTAATTTGTTTGTTAATTGCTCATCCCAGGTGATGTTGTTAGAATACCCAAACCCTGCGTCACTGCTGTTTTATAAAAAGGTTTACTCAATGAAAGAGATCACTCTAACCGCTATATTTGAAGGAACAATCTACAGTATTGAAGAGCGCCAAACCCATTTGCATCGAGTATTGCAGGAAGATTGTGATGGGATACGCATTAGTTCTGCTAAGGAGATTAGCCAACATCCAGATGCCACCCATTTTAAAATGGGTTTTAATGGATGTGGTGTTGACTATGGTGTAAAAGGACTTTTATTCGGGGCGGGCGTAGAAGAACAAAGTGATCAAGTTGTAGCAGTAGTCAAAAAGCTAATTCAAGACGGGTATAAAGTAAAGTTAAATGGGATTGGTTTAAGCCGGGGTGGAATTGCTGCAATTTTAGCGGCGATTAAATTAGCTCATATTGACCGATTTCATTTGGAAACGAATTTACTTCTTTTGGATCCTGTACCTGGTAATTTATTTTATGTTCCCTTATTGGATTTTTTCAAATATACATTGACTAATCGCACTCTTGATTTGTCGCACTCTAAAAATTTAAATTACGTTGAGACGCTCTATCCTTATCTCGAAGTCGGTGATGACACAGGAGAACGGTTGGATCAGATTCTTGCTAATTTCCACATCCCCATAAGGCCGACTTATCCAAAACATTGTCAAGTTAGAGAAGAGGTTATTTTAGGAGCGCATTTAAAAGCTTTTCAAGATCTTGATAAAGAGCAGGATACAGCCCAAATAAACTACTATGGCGTTGATGTAATCCCCGTGATCAGAAAGCTGAGCAGAGCAATTATGTATCAGTTCTTGAGTCGAGTAGGAAGTTTGACAGAGGTGGGAGAGAACATTGCGCAAACTGAGATTATCAGAGAGTTTGAGCGAGAACGAGAGAAATGGACAAGTATTCTCGCTGGAATTATTAGGAATATTATTCCAAAAAATAGAAAATTACATTCTCAAGATAATTCTAAGATTACAGTTAAGAATTCAGCAAAATATCTTAATAAAACGCATCGTGAACTTATTGACATGGAGTCTCAGGATCCCGAAGAACTATGCTTAAAAGTAGAACCAGAACGAACTTATTTTGAAAAGAAAAAAATTCCCTTAACAAAAGAAGTTTTATTGAATTTGGTTAACGTTATCGAAGATAAAATGACGGATACAAGCAAGCGGGGCAGAAAGGGAATATTATTGACTAATATTAAAAAAGGTTTGGACAAAGATGTATCTTTTAGTGAAGAACAATTGAGTTTTATACTCAGGGATATTTTGACAATCGTGTTACAACGTGACCGATACAGCTATAGTTTTTATGGTACGACAACTTCTGGTTTAGCTTTAGTTAAGGCATTAAATCAACCTGAGTTTTGTGCAATTCAAGAGTTAATACAATTTAAGGGCAAATTCATTGAATACTCTGATTTAACCGCTTATGTTTTGGGTAGAAATGATTCGGCTCATTTTAATAGTCAAGCTAAAGAATTAAATCTTGACCACGTAGCGGAACATGAAGTTGGAGAAGATGGATACAGGATGTTAATTTAGTTTTATTCTTTTAGTCTAAGGTCATAGTCATGTTTTACTGGTTAAAGGAGTGGCGGTATGAACGCATTGTACGCCATTCCCTTGTAACGGATGAAGAATGGATTGACGCATTTCAAAGTTTACCTTTGCTGCACCGCTTGAATGAGCAAGAAAAAATAAGGCTTAAGCGATTAGCTATTTTATTTCTTTATTACAAATCGTTGGAAGGAGTTGGCGGGCTGCAAATAACAGTGGCTATGCAATTAAATATCGCTTTGCAGGCATGTCTTCCTATTCTGAATCTTGGATTGGATTGGTATGACGGTTGGGTGTCAGTCGTAGTATATCCGGGAGCATACTCCCATGAGAACAAGGTAATCGACGAATTTGGGATAGAACATTTGGAAAGATCGCATTTAAGCGGAGAATCATGGCAACGCGGGCCAGTTATTATCTCTTGGGACGATGCATTACATCATGGTGGAATGAATGGGCGAAATGTGGTAATTCATGAGTTTGCTCATAAATTGGATATGCAAAACGGCGGGGCGAATGGGTTTCCTCCTCTTCATAAAGGAATGTCTGCGCAGCATTGGACTGAGGTTTTTAATAGGGGCTATAATGATTTGGTAAGCCGTATTCAACGAGATGATTCTATTCCAATCGATCCTTATGCGATTACATCTCCAGCTGAATTTTTTGCTGTATTTTCTGAATTATTTTTTGAAAAACCTGAAATAATCAGAAATTATTATTCTGAAATTTATGATTTACTCGTTACATTTTATCGTCAGGATCCACTGGGGGTTTGTAGTCTGGGTGCAGCGCAGCGTAACCCGGGTTGAGATGTTTACTTATATCCCAGGCCCCGGGTTACGCTGCGCTGCACCCAAGCTACGTTACTATTACAATTACCAGCTAAAAGTATATCGTGTTTCCCTGGGACTCCACCCATCCGTGATATGTACTTCAAGCTGTTTTTCAGAGACTAGATTAAATTCGATTAATGAGCCCCAATAAGGATTATGGAATTCAAAAACTTGTTTAGTCTGTCCCGTCGTTAACTTGCAAGAAACTTGTCGCGGTTCTGGAGCTCCAAGGCCGTCACCATAACCTAAATCCAATTGGGTAGAGCCCTGTGAGTGACCTGAAGAAGTGACTTCATTCAGCCAATTACACTCAATTTTAGCAGATAGAGAGTGTTGATTTTTGAGTTTTAAACAACTTCTATGTATACTGGTGCACGGTTTTGCAAAACTCGCTCCAGCAATTAAACCCATCAAAAGAAAAGTGTAAAATTTAATCATTATTATGCCTAATCAGTTTGGGTGAGATTTTTTTATCATCATTATTAAATTGTTGTCAATGGTTTTAAACAAACAGTTACTTATTGAAAAACCAAAAAATGAGCATAATGATGAGGCTAATTAGGATGCATGTAGTGATAGGGAAATAAAAAGTAAAGTTGTTTTTCTGGATTATGATATCACCCGGCAATTTACCCAAGCCGATTTTTTTTATAAACGGCCAAAATATACCAATTATTAGTAAAATAATGCCTGTAATAATTAGAGTTTTTTGGATCATATTTTTTTATTCATGATTCGAAATAGATTGTTTAATATTAACAAGGAAAAAAGAATGAAACAAAAAATTTCAATGTATGCGGCTTCAATACCAGTTTTTAAACAAATGCTTACCTCACTTAATGCAATTTTAGAAAAAACGCAGGCTCATATTGATCATAATAAAATGAATCCCGATACGTTCCTGCAAGCAAGCCTTTTTCCGAATATGTTTCATTTCACACGCCAGGTACAGATTGCAACTGATTTTGCTAAAAGTGTGTCTGCTCGTTTGGCAGGTATGGAAGTCCCAGTTTATGAAGATAATGAAAAAACTTTTTTTGAACTGCGTGGCCGTATTGAAAAAACGCTATTCTTTCTTTCTAAGATTCTTCCAGAAGATGTTAACGGTAGTGAAGAAAATGAGATTATTCTTCGTCCAGGTACTCCAAATGAGCGAAAACTTATTGGACAAACTTATCTCTTACATTACGGGTTACCGCAATTTTTCTTTCATATTACTACTGCCTATGACATCTTAAGAAGTTTAGGAGTGGATATTGGCAAAGCCGATTACATGGGGACTTTTTAACAATGTATCCCGGGTTTCGCTTTGCTGCACCCGGGAAAGTCATTATTCGTACGCACAACATGTCACAGTTCTTATTGAGCTTTGATCCTAATAGACTAAAATTCCTGTGCCTTGAACTTCATGTTCATCATGCACGACAGAGGGCGCAGCCACATCTCTTTTTTCTGAGATCGCTGCTTCTTCACCAATTAAGCTCGCTTCATAACATAACAGTTCGCTTGTTTTGAAGAATCGTCGTGTTTGATAACGTGTTTTTTGGCGCTCTTCTTTTTCAATTTTCTCAATAATCGGAGCCGTTTCCAAAAGTTCTTTCTCTATTCCTGCAACGCATTGTTTGGATGCTTCATCAAGATAAGATGCAAGATCTTGTTTGATTTGGATTAGAAGTTTTGCTATAAGTTCAGTTCTTTTTCTATCTAACCCGGCATTATGGTCATTTAATGCATCCATACACTCACTTTCTTCTTCTTGAATAAAAGATAAATTTTCTCTAAGTTCTGCAAGTTGATTTTGAAAGGAATGGATTTCTCTTTGTCGGAGATAAGTTATACCTCTTAACTTAATGCCCTCCATATAGCTACAATCATTTTCTTTCATACGTTTGTCTGCTGCAGTAATGATTTTTTCAGTGTCTAATATTTCTTCTTGTTTGAGACGAATTTGTTCATTAGCATCCTGTATCCTTGCTTTAATTTTATCAAGATCGCTTTGGATTTTTGATTGTTCATTAATAGAAACGATAATACCTATATCAGCTTCTTTACCTAAAATTGTGTTGAGTCGACTTTGATCTACAGGGTTTAGTTTCCAATTCCAACGCTTCAGTTCGTCCACATATTCCAATTTTTGTCTCATTAAATCAGGTAACTCACTGCGATCAATATCTAAACTACTCCAATCAAGAGTTAAAAGTTCTTTTAATCTAAATAATTTCTCAAATGCGGGGCGTTTTCGCGCGGGCAGTATTTCAATTACTTCAGCATTAGCTAACTTAAGAAGAGCATCTTTATTTTCCTCAAGAGCTGCTCGAATTTTTCTGAGATCACTTCGTTCTGCTTCTACTCGGGTTAGGAAAGAGGATTGATATCCAGTAAATCCTTCTTGCAACGGTGCATCCTCAACTTGTAGTTCTATATAGGATTGCATGCCATCACTACCACTTTGAATACGTACCTGCTTTGGATTTATTTTTAATAAGGTAGCCAATTGGGTCTGTTTTTGCGCAAATAGACTTTCTTGAATGTCTTGAGTAAGTCCATCGGCTTTATCCAATTCCTCGAGAGAGTGTAAAAGTTGTTTTTTTAAAGCATTAAGTTGGCTTAAATAGGGATGATATGCTTTATACGAGCTAAAACGTACGGTTGCTTCATATAACTCCTGCACAATATGGCATGGATTGTTTTCGCTTTGATGGCTTATTTCAAGTAGTGTTTTTTTCATATGCTCCCAAGTCGGATCATAAGTATTGAAAAAATAAGGCGAGGTATTTGTCACCAATCTACGGCATGCAGCAATTTGGTGTTCTGAAACTGCCTTATCATGACATTTTTGCCTAAAGTCAAGATCACAATAGGGCGCATTATTTAATGAATCAATGGCATCTAACGCATCATTAATCACATTTCGAGGGGATAAGTGCCTTATTGAAAACAGATATTTATCTTTTAAAATGACTCTGTGTTGTTGAAGGGCAGCATAGAGTTTCTGAATTTTGTCTTTGTCCTGAGGTGAGTTAATTAAATCCTCAGCCAAGGTATAAATATTCAAAGCAGCTTTTTTGGCTACAGTTCGTTCAACGAGAGCATGAAAGGGAACTGGATTTTCATGTACCCAAGCAAATTCATTAAGTAAATGTTGGGCCAGTTTCTTCATAATTTCTTCGTTATATGTCTTTTGCAAGCTACTTAAGCTTGGATTTTCGGGTAAGCTTAAATTTCGATAAAGGGTTGAAAAAGTAAGAACTAAGCCTTGAATTTTAAATTGTTCAACGAGCGGAAATTTCGTTAAATCAGCACAGTACTCTATAAGCAAGGGACTGATCTGGGCTAATAATTCCTCAATTTCTTTACCATCGGCTTTCATTAATTTTTTTTGATAAAATTGAATGATACTTTCAGTAACTTCTTGTTTTTCTTTGCGGTGCAATACCTTGTTTTTTTGTTCGATTAACTTATTAATTACTGTTCTAACTATTTCAGGGATAAAGGAGGGATTTTGTGATGTATTTTTAGGAAAAAATATGTTTATAGCATCTGGATAAACAACGCAAAAATCTCCAATCAAATGAGGTAAAATTTGTTTGCTTTGCGCTAATTCTAAATCACTTTTTTCTTGGCCTGTGGGCTTGGCATATTCTAGAACTGCACCTGCTTTATCAGCAATCACTGTTTCAAGATTTTGGTGCATTAATGCTTTTATTCCAGCGGTAAATGGTTTGCTTTTTTGTTGCAGCTTTACTTGAATATTTAATTCTTGAACGAAGTCCAATTGTTTTAAGTACTTAAGCCTTAGGGATTGCTCATGGCTTATATGAGTTGCTTTTTCTGCCTTAGTAGCCCATTTTTCCTCTCGAGCAGACTCCCAAAGTTTGCAGGTAGATTTTTTAAACTGGGCGATACTTTCATTAAGAGAAGTTTGCGATACATTTGGATCTTGTGAGCGAGTCAGTTCACTCAAAAGCATTTCACGCCATTGATAGAACTCGAATTGTATTTGAGGATCATCAGGATAGAGTTCAAGGAGTAAGCTTTCCCATGCTTCAATTTGTTGCATCAAGACTTGCTGTACTTCATCGATGCTCTGAGTATATATTCTATCAACTGTTTCCTGTAATTGGATTTTCTCTCTTAATACTTCGACTGTATGTTCATTAATACGTTGCCGAGTCCAAGGAAAAACATAATAAAAAAACTTATTGAGTAAATCTTCAGGTGGTTTTACTTGATAAATTGGTAACCATTCACCGGGTTTTCCATTACGAGCAGTACGACCGGGAATCTGGGTGGTCATTCTCACTGTATCAAGATAAGTTTGTATTACAAATAAACCTTTAGGATGATCTGTCTTGATGTCTATTCCTTTTGCAAGCATTGCTGTACCTACAGTTATGGTATTGACTTGACCTGCTTGCTTAATGATCTTATCCAGTTCCCCAGGGGTTTCCTTTCCGGTAATAGTCTGAATTATAAGTCCTTGTTTTTTATAGATTTCTAAACTTTTTCCGATTGCTTGTGCTTCATCAAAATCTTCATTAATAATAAGGATAGGTTGAGTTTGAGTACGACTCCATTCTTCAATGGCATTTTTTCTTTCAGTAATTAAACGTTCATATTCATCGTTGGTTTGGATATCTTCAGTAGGATCAATCTTCATCATGGTTGGTGTTACAGGACATTTGATTTTGGCAAATGTCTCATGTATTGCTTTGATGGTTTGTTCGCGATTTAAAGTAAAAATCGGATCATGATCGATGCGTTTGTCTCCAGCATGAGGCGCTATACTGAGCGCTTGAGTTCCCAGTGATGTATCTAAACTTTCCAGCTCCTGTTTATCTCCCGGGGTTGCTGAAATTCCAAGCAAACGCCCTAAGGTCTTTTGGAAAAATTTAATTAGTCCTTGCGCAGATTGGCTGGCAAGTACTGAAGGAACAGGATCAATAACAATATACTGGGCTTGATCTTTAGATTCAGCTTTTAGCCGGGCCTGTAACGCTTGTTGTACTTCTTCAGTGAAAATTGAACCTGCTTTAGGAGTACTGCGAATTAGAGGGACGCAGGCAATTTTTTTAGTAATTTCTTGACCTGCTTCATCCTTTTCCTTGATAGGTTGCATTATGAAATGCTTATTTTCAGAAAGAGTTGCGGCAATACAGCTGGCATGTATCCATTGTTTCAATTGTGTGTTACTTGAAGCCATTAAATGATTTAGTTTTTCAATATCGCCGTTAAATTGCTCGTTAATTTGTTTGTTGAGAAACAATCGGAATTCCTCCAGATCCTCATCTTCATCCCACACCTTCCCGCGTGCTGGGTCATTATTACGGAATGCTGGTAAATTGATGAATTGGTAGGCTAGAGGATAAATCCATTGAGCAGGGTTGTCAGCATGAGTGGATTCGGCTTCTGCAACTAATTTATAAAGTGTTAATTGATCTAAAAGTGCATCATCAGATTCATCTAAAACAATATGCACAGGACCATTCGTTGCAAGTAATTTTTCTTTTTTGGCTATTTTAGCAGCTAAATGGAAACTGGCCATATCTTCAACGGTGGAGCAGTTGATTCCATTAGGTTGAAATGCTTCAGTAGGGGTATTACCTTGAATGAGTGCAGATGGAATTCCCAAAAAATTAAAAAAAGGTTCACAATTGTTCTCATAATCCCGAGTCAACAAAGTTGAATTGGCGGTCCATTGAACAACAGTGCCGCCTTGCGCCCACTGCAGAACAGAAAGCATTGGCGTATTAAGACTTTTTCCTTCCCCAGTTTTGATACGCATTAATAAATTAGATGACGGATCTTCTAATGCAAGCAACAGGATGAGCATTTGTGTGGTATTCGGAAATAAACCTGTAGTTCGAAAGTAGATTTCTCTTAAATAAGCTAAAAGCTTCAGATGGGTTACTTCTCTTTGTTCAGGACTAGATTTTGAGCGCAGTTGTTGCAGCAATATGCTCGCATTTTCTTTTAAATCCTGACGTGAGGAGGTAGTTAGATTTTTTAAACCTGTAAAATCTCCAGGTTTTAATGGGTCAGTGTAACCCAATGTTTCAATAAAAGTTAATTGGCGTGCTAGTTTCATTTGCAACGCATGAGGGAAATCTGTTTCATGCAATAAATCTCGCAAATTTTCTAAAGCATATTTTATCCGATCTGTTGCAAATTGCTGAGCTAAGTCCCTTTCTTCACCATTTTTAGCAAAAGGATTTGTGTCAAAGCTTAAACAATAAGCATGAAGTTTTTCAGAGTCATGCGCGCGTAATGCAGTGTTAAGACTTTGTGCGTTGGGGTAGGGTGAGGTGGCAAATAACTTAAAGACCCGAGCGACATCATCCGCAGAGCGTCTTCCTAAACCTTTAGTGACTTCCAGCAAAGCGCGTAAATTTACCGTGGAGTCTTTTTTATTTTTAGCTAATCCAGTTAGAATTGCGGCAATTTTTATCCTGCTTTCAGGTTTGATTTGCTCTAATTGCTGAAGAATTTGAGGATAGGTATTCAGATTTGAATGATCCTGAACGGCTTTATTGAGTAAGGCAATGCAAAGTTCAGTTTGTTCTGGATTGTGAGTTAAGAATGATTGAATATTTTGGATGACTTCTTGAATGTGCTCTGAATTTGTATCTGGTAATCCTAAAATTTGAATAATTTGTTTAATAATTAATGACTTGGTCTGTTGCAGTAGTTCCGATTTTTTGAATTCATTTAATGCAGCAAGCGGGAAAGAAGTAGTACTTTTCAAATTATGAGCCATACTCATTTTGAAAAACATAATTTGCGTATCTAACTCAAGATCTGATAATTTAAAGAGTTCAGTTATACCCTTGACTGCTCGTTCAATCGCAGCATTATCTGCATGGGGTTGCTCCTCTAAAGCTTGGGTTGTCAGCTTTAAATAGAGATCCAGTCTGTCTGGGCTTTCTTTGATGAGCTGATTAACTAAAATTTGTTTTTGTTTGTAACTTAGACGAGCTAAATTTCCAGTGTTAAGTTGTTTGTAGATTTTATTGAATTGCTGAGGAAGCCGGTCATGAAGATCAATGAGCAAGTTGAGATAATTTGCAATCGATTCAATTTTGTCTTTATAGTTTTGGAGCGTTAGATCAGAAGGGGCGTTTTCATCCAGTACTGCAGCATCGTCAAGGACGCTTTTGTCAAACTCAGGATCCTGTGTATTTAGCTGTAATAATGTCTTTCTCAAAGCAGGCAATACTTTTTTCTGGACCAGTTCTTCTTTGAAAAAGAATGTTAAAGAATGCGTCTCATTAAAAGCTGCCATCCAGGAAAGACAGGTATTATAATCCAGGTCTTTAACAATGAGTTTATTCTGAGGATTCTCAAAGAAAGCCTTCATTGGAGAGGCAATTAAGTTATGGACAGGAGCTAAAAGGGCAGCTAAAGTTTTTCCTGTAGTTTGATCGGTTTCTTTTCTTTTCCCAGTGAGCAAAAAGCTTAAAATATATTCTCCTTTCGTTTCCCCGACGAGGCGATACATTCCATTGAGCAATATAGGCTTTTTTTCCTCAAAAAAACGAAGTTTTTCAATGACTTGTGGAAATTGGGGATGAGGCTTCTGTAATAGAGTAACTAATTCATCTACTGCATCAAAAAGCGGCATCAATTCTTGATCCAGTTGATCGCGCAATGCTTTTGGGACAATGATACTTTGCAGATGTCTTTGCAGTGTTTTTTTTAATGTTTTTATGTCAAAGATCGCGCTTCTTTTTTTAATCGCATCAACTAGAGCATCAACTATTAAATCATCAAGCTTGGAAATATCACCATTTCCAAGTACACAGCCCGGGAAAGGGTTCATTTCAATGATGAGTGCCTTTAACCAGGCTTCCTGTTTTTCTAAAGTTTTACATTCATCAGGAATAATTTCTACTCCATTTGCGAGCCTATCCAATAGCCCTTGGATTTGTTCTATTTTAGGTAATGTTTGTGATTTTGAGAGATTGATTTGGCTTAAAGTACTTAATACGACGTGCAGAAAAACTTCGCCTTTTTTATTTTGTACGTTTTGAATTGCTAATAATAAATTATCAATATTCTCTTGAGTTACATTGGGTTCATTAAGTTTTGCGAGTAATTTGATAACTTCTGGAGTTAAGGCTCGGCGATTTTTTTCTAGTATCGCTGCAAAAGATGCAATAACCGACAGAGAAAACTGGTTTACTTCAGGAGCAGGATCTGTTTTTTGAATACGTTCTTGCAGTGTATTGAGTAGTTCAAATCCTTCATTTTCCATACATGAAACAAGTGGAGCAATGAAATCTTCTTTAAATTTTTTATCGGGAAATGCAGTTTTGAACTCAATACATTGATTCATTAATGCATTGAGTTGTGCAAATGAAGGGTTGGGCTTGAATTTAAAGCCTCGTGAAAATGCTTGCAGTAAATCACTTCGATCATTGGGATCCAACTTTTGCAGTGAATGAATGCAGCTTTTTAAAGTTTCTTTCCATTGTGCGGAACTTAGAACAGCCTTATCTGTAAAAGCACACGTTAAAATAAACGTGAGTTGATTTTTTTGAACTGTGGACCAAGAAACGAGTTTCTCTATTTCAAGAAGCTGCTCCTGGATGTCGGGCAATCTGATCTCAGCCTTCCAATGCCGTCCCATGTATCGAAATAACCAGGGCTTAAGCTCAAGGTGTTCGTCGTTGATTTGTGGATAAATGAGCTCCGGATCGGTAATGGTGTCTTCAGGATTTTCAATTTTCATACATGAAGCAACTTGCTTAAATTGCTCTGAAGCAGGTTTTTGCACCATGGCATAATGAACGCCGGTTGCCCCCCAATTGAGTTCCGTCAAAGAAAGGCACTGTTCTTGTGGGTTTTTAGCATGCTCTATAACATCCACCACCCGATTTAAGGTAATAAGCAAATGTCCTTGATGGTTAATCGGACACGGATTGGGTAAAGTCAGATTTTTTTCTGCAATTCGAGGAAGAAAAACTTGCGTATAGGCATCAAAAAAAGTATTAAAATCAAAGCTGTTTTTGTCATATTTAAGATGGTTAGCAACCAGTTTGTTCCACCATTCTCTTTGTTCTGCTGGAAGTTGGATTAATTTTTGAAGATTTTTAATTCCGCGAGTGCTCAATAATGAATTTTGTACTTCAGGGTTTTTGAGAAACTCAAGATTAATTTTTTTATTCAAACAGGCATGAAACAGCCTCACTAATAAAACAGTATGTGATTCACCTCCAAGTAGATATTGTTTGCAAAGCAATGGAATAATGAATTCGTCATGCTGTTGTGTCGAGAAAGCCGGTTCTGTTGCTCGGTACAATTGAAGTAAGAACGTTTTAACATCGTTTTCATGTGCGCGTAACAAGCTGAACAATATATTTTTTTGATCGGATGAGTACTTAGTTTCCAATAGGAGGGAAAGCGTTTGTCGAGAGAGATTAGGAAGTATCGTTGTTGCTTCTTCAAGCGAAGGTAATGTTAAGGATTCTAATTTTTTGAGTATTGGGGCCAACGCAGAAGGGAGCCTTTTAGGTGCATCAGTATAACAAAGCGCTTTTTTATCTTTGTTAATATAGAATCCTTTAGGAAGATTACTGGGGATAATACCATCATTAAAGGCATAACCATGTTCTTTTATGATGGGGATGGCTGATTTTTGTAGATTTTCAATGCCTAATGCCCTGAGTTGTTTGAGCAATTCAGGAAGATCAGGTAATTCAATAGGAACCAGATTGAGATCAGGGCTTCCTATAAGTTCACTCTGTTCAAGATGAATGCTTTTTTGAACGCTTGGTGGTTTAGGTAAAAGAATACTTCTTTGAATTTGAATGCGTGCACGAACAGCAGGTGACTTAGAATTCAGCACATACTTTAATGGGTTAATTTTCGGTGTGTTGGAAGTACTTTTAAGTAGGGTTTCTGCTGTCTTATCTAATACGGTCCGACGTGCAAGTAACGCGAGTCGATTTGATGTCTGCTGGCTTTCTGGAATTTTAAAAATAAAGAGACGTTTACGATTGTCGTTAATAAAGTGTAATAGGCTATCAATATCTTTTTCAGAGAACTGTTGTGGATCAAGTTCAATTTCTAAGGGCGTGTAGTTTATTTCAGTTTCGTATGTAGTAATTAGATTTTCTAGTAAGGATTGAAGGTATTTATTTTGTGAGTATTGGGGCACAGCAAAACTCCTAGAATCAAAAGAAATCAAGATAATACATCGTAATTCTTAACAGGAGATTAAGCGTCAAAAATGCAATGAATGTATTCTTAATTTCGCTAATGGTGAACCGTATTATAATGAAAAAAAAAGAATATATACAATGCGATATGTAAATAAATTATTCATATAATGAGCATTTTTTAAAGACTTTATTGCCTCAGTAATTTCTTTTTTATTTTTTCTTTGAAATAGCACCGGCATTGATTTTTTATAAAAGAGATGGTTTAAAAACTTATTTCTCAGTATTTTTTCATTATGAGATAAACTTCTTTAGGAAAAGTGTAAAATTTACTTGACAGATCCTGGGTGGCTCATTAAACTGCGAACCTAATTTTGGGGTTATAGCTCAGCTGGGAGAGCGCTTGCATGGCATGCAAGAGGTCGGCGGTTCGATCCCGCCTAGCTCCACCATCAACATCTTTGATGTTGATGGGAAAACGTTCAAGGTCCCCATCGTCTAGCGGCCTAGGACACTGCCCTTTCACGGCGGTAACAGGGGTTCGAACCCCCTTGGGGACGCCATTGTTGGTGTTTGTAGTTTGTAGTATAATGTTGTAAGTTGTTAAAGATCCAGGTCCCCATCGTCTAGCGGCCTAGGACACTGCCCTTTCACGGCGGTAACAGGGGTTCGAACCCCCTTGGGGACGCCACTTCAGATTTGATTGTTTTTATCGATAGCAACATTTAAACCAATACCTAAGACGTTCAGCATAATCACTAAATTTCTGTTATAGCTCAAATGATTTGAATTCGAATGCATTCTGCATATTTCGGGTTATTCGATTTCTCATTATCCATTTGTAAAAAAAGTAACTTACACTATATAAGTTACCTTGTATCCTCTTTTTTGATTGTCTGATGAATCCTTAAAGTCTTTCAAAAATTGTTCTTGTATTAAATCCAAACAGTCGCTCATGCATTCTATAGGCATATTCATCCGTCATATTGGCCAAATAATCACATACAATTCGATAGGCTGAGGTTTCATCATCAGCTTGTTTAAACAAAACTCTATTTTTGTTATCTAATAAACTACCTGGATTTGAACTAATAGCATCGAAGAGTCTTAGTACAACCGTTTGACCTCCATATTCAAAAGTACGTGCTTCCTGGGAATCAATAACGTTATCATAGATGCATTGCTTTAAATAGTTCAGAAGGGCATCTGCCTCAGGAGTGAGTGCCAGATTGTATTTAAGCAAATTATTTTCAAATTTTTCGTTGGTTATTATGATTTGTGTCGAAGTAATAAAATAATTAACCATTTCCCCTATAGTTTGTTTTCTTGAATAAAGATCTGGAGAAAATAACGAATCTATTAACTGATTTTGTCGATCAGCCAATAAGGTGTTGTTTAATAATTCTCTAAACTTAGATGTATCTAGATGAGAGGGATTGATAAGACGTAAATGAATAGCGTCTTCAAGATCATGAACACCATAAGCAATATCATCCGCAATATCCATAATGGAGCAATCAAAACTATGATAGGCTGATTTTCCTGATTTAGTATTATGCGGCATTTGTGACAGCGATTGAAATAATTCTTTGTCACTATTGGAAAAGGGCGATAGCAACCAATCAATCTCGGGCTGTTCGCAATCAAAATAAGCTTTAGGTGGTAACCAGTCATTAATTTTGATGGTTTTATGAATGGACTCATGAACTGGAGGTTTTTGGGGTGCCACAACAGCAGAACGTTTCACCGGATATTTTAAAATACCGAGTAACGCACGCCGAGTTAAATCAAGACCGTAGGTTCCATAACTGCTTTCTACTTTGGTCAGCAATCGCAGAGTTTGTCCATTGGCTTCAAACCCTCCATAATCGCGCATCATATAATTTAGAGCGACCTCGCCACCGTGGCCAAAAGGGGGATGGCCAATATCGTGCAGTAAACAAATAACAGAAATTAGATCATCATTAGGTAATAGACCAGCAAGTCCAATATGTTTTTCTTGGCTCATTAGAAGATTGTGTACGATGCTGCGGCCTATTGAGTCAACTTCCAGGGAGTGTGTGAGGCGAGTGCGATGAAAATCTCCTTCATCAGTCCCTAAAATTTGTGTTTTTCTTTGTAGTCGCCTGAATGCTGGACAGTGAATTACTCGTGTTCGGTCTCGTTCATAAGGGTCTCGATGATCCTGATTTCCTCTTTGATTTGTTTGTCCAGAGCGTCGATGTGTCCACATAAGTTTTGCAATATAAAATAAAAAACAATTACTGTAAGGCATAATTTGTTCGTTAACAACACAATTTCCTAAAGTTTTTCTTAAATTTGTAGATATAGGAATAAACAAGAAGAATTATAAATAGAGGAATGACAATGAATAAGAACATAAATTTGGCACTCATAGCAATTTGTGCTTTCACAATGTCTTCTTGTACTAAAGAAAGTAACTATATGACGTATCCAGCGTATTCATATACTGATATCACAGAACCTTATGCTATTAATAGTTACAATATGGTTAATTACGACTATAGATACCAACAAAAACAGGAAGTTAAGGTTCCTAATTCATACTATGTTGGCGAATTGCATTCTCCAACTACTTTTAAGGATAGAGATCAGAATTGGGTAAATAGTCAAAATCCACAAGGTTATACTATTGAATTGGTAGAAGGGGATAAGGCATCTCGAGTAGCGCAAGTTCTTTATAAAGCGCCAAAAAATGATCGAATAGCGCAGGTAAAATATGATCGGGATGGTAAAACGCGTTATAAGGGGGTATATGGAACCTACAGCACAGCAGAAGAAGCACAAAAGGCATTAAACGCATTACCGCCCGAAATTAAAAGCAGTGCTTCAGTGATTAACTGGAGCAGTGTGCAACAATAGAGCGCAATGAGTTCCCGCGTTTAGACAAAACCGAACCCCGGGAACTTATGGCATTAAGGTGTTACTACAATCTTGCCGATTTGCTCATTTGATTCCATATATTTATAGGCCTCTACTATTTGCCCCAAGGAGAAAGTTCTAGCAATTTGAGGTTCAAATAAATCATTCTGCAAATGCTCAACAATATATTTTTCAGCTTTTGCGCGAACATCAGGCTGAGTAGAAATTTCAAAAAGCGTATAGCCACGTACTGAAATTCCTTTTTTTAAAGCAGTAAAAAGAGGGAGCGGTGTGATTGGTTCCATAGATAAATTCCCGTAAACAAAAAGTATCCCGCCTGGAGTAAGCGTTTCTGCAAGAGCCTCAATGCCCTTACTGGCAATTGGATCGAAAACAATATTTACTCCCTTGGTTATTTCATTGACTCCTTAATACTTCTGGACTTCCAGTTTAATGAAAACGAACGATTTTAACCGATGAATGTGACATGAAACTTCCTTATTTTTTATGAAATCCTTAATTGCGAGACTACGTTGTTTTAGAGGCTGAGCTAATTAGAATCATTAATCGAGTTATACCTGGAGTTTTCGAGCGATCCGCCTCAAATTGTTTTACCGTAATCGCATAGTGTTGATTTATCCTTTCCAGCCAAGCAATAAATAGGTTAAAAGCAACAGCATCAAAAGTAAGCTGAATATCCCCTGAGCCAGTTTGTTGTAACTGATAGGGAAATTTTAGAGTTGGATCATCTTTTAGCTGCGTTGCCAGCGTTGTTAAAAGTTGGCTATTATCAACAGCTTTCTTTTTTGTTTGCTTCACATGATTTTGTTGTCTTATTTTTTGCATCCAATTCAGCGTAGCCGTTTTCTCTGCTAACTGAGTTGATTTTTGGGTGACTCGTTGGCTCAATGGGCTATACAAAAATAAATAATAAACATAAAGGAAAAGACACAGTGCAGTGCCAATCAACATCCACTTTTCTCTTTCATTTAGTGTGCTTAAATAGGCTTTCACATTAACTCCAAAGTTGCCACAACTTGTTGTTCACGAGTCGATGCTTGAGTTTGTTTTACCTTGAGTTGCAGTTTTTTTAATTCATTTTCTAACTCTTCTAAGCTGGCAAAATCTGTGCTGATTATTGTCACAGATAACGTTTTGTTTTGGTAGCGTAATTGCTCAAGAGCATTGTGATCATTTTTCATTACTTTAGCAAATTGATTTAGTAAAAACCAAAAGCGATTTTGCTCTTCTGTATTATTACTTTTTAAAAGTTGTGTAATGCGAAATTTAGGACTAATAATTTGTTTTGCACCAGGAAAAAACTCATGATAAATCACTGCAATTTGTTCATCAATTTTTTGAGTTTGCTTATTTAATAAATGCAATTTGATACCATTCACTACGAGTAGAGAAATGAGCCAAAAGCAAAAAAGGACCCCGACGAGCTGATATCCTTTTTTAATTAAATCTCCTTTATTTCCATGTTGCATTTCTCCTTGGCAGAGGTTCATTAACTTAGATTTAAGTATTCTTTGAGCAATCCAGGTATGTGATGTTTCCTGGCTTTTAGGTAATGATGGATCAATTGGGATTGCGCTGTCTGCAAAAAGTAGGGGCTGATATTGTGGATGGTTTTTTAGATAGATGTCTGCTAATTCTCCAGAAAGCGCTCCTTTGAAATCATCTGAATTGATGATTAATGTTTTTTCACTAATACATAACTCTTGTGGTTCTAAAGCAAACCAATCTACAGTAACTGCTGAAAATTCGATATTTTGTTCATTGAGTAGTTGCATCAGATATCGAATTCGCTGTTTGCTTACAACAGTTACCAGGTATTGATTGTTTTGATAGTGTACTTTATCAAAAGCGAAATGAAGTTCATCTACAGGTTGTGCTACTTTCTCTTCTAAAGCATAAGGAATTGCAGCTCTTGCTTTTCTTTCTGGAAGCCATGAAAGCTCCAGATTAAGAAGACTAACATGTTCACATGTTTCAATAACTAAGGTTTTACACTCAGTTTGTAATGATTTGATTTCGTCAAAACTACGTTGTGCAGGTGGAGCAATTAATACTCCATCCGCATTCATTTTGAGGCAGAAACATCCTGCTTCATCAAGATGTTTTGCAAAAAGAAAAAGGGTATCCATTCCTAAGCATAGGCTCTATGTTTTTTTATATTCATTGCCGTCCATTGTTGTTTTAATTGTTGTGCCAGCAGATAAACTACAAGCGCATATTGGGGGCTGGAATTGTAACGGGTTATTACAAAAAAATTAGGATAAGCTATCCAATATTCATTTCCTTTAGCGGTTACCAACTCAATCAATGCGGCACGTGAAGGATGATTATGTGCTGCAGTTACAGGTTTAACTCCATGTGCAATTAATTGTGAATAGTAATAATTTGCTCTTTTAGGATTGACTTGAATGCGTTTGTAGTGTTTCCCTATGAGTTTAGCATGTTGGGCAACTCCATCATTGGGCTTCCAACCATGATGGTAGAAATAATTAGCAATACTTCCTATGGAGTCAGCGTTGTTAGATACGAGATCGCGTTTGCCTGTATTATTAAAGTCCACCGCAAAATTACGGTAACTGCTTGGCATAAATTGTGGTTGGCCAATGGCGCCAGCGTAAGAGCCCTTGTATTGGGTTGCTGGTACTCCATGTTCACGGCAAAGAAGCAAGTATTCTTTTAATTCTTTAGTGAAATAAGGTGCACGCTTGGGATAGTTGAAAGCCAATGTCGCCAAGGCATCAAGAACTCGATGCTCTCCTTGTCGTTCTCCATATAATGTTTCTACACCAAGAATCGCAATAATAATTTCTGGAGGAACACCATATTTTTTTTGTGCTTTTTCTAATGCTTTTCTGTTAGCAACCCAATAATCCAATCCGCCTTTTACGCGCGAAGGAGTCAGAAACAAATCTCTGTAAACATCCCAATTTTTCTTTTCATAAGGCTTTTCCATTGATTCGATGATATCGGGTTGAATAACAACTTGATTCATTATTGCTGTAAGCTCTTTAGCATTAAAATGATGCTCTTTGACCATATTTTTGATAAAAAGTTGTACCTCTTTTCTTTGAGTAAATGCGGTATCTGAATAAGTTGAGAATGAAAGAAGCAGCAGTATTATTGCAATAAACCCAAAACATGGTATTCGTCGCATAGCCCCTCCTAATAATATAAATCGAAACGATAAATTTTATAAAAAATGCAGTGTATTAGCAAATACTTTAAGGCTACGCATATTTAAGCTAGAATGCGCTATTTGCAAAAAGGTTATTTCAGTTGAGTGATTTAAAGCGAATTCGCAATTTTTCAATTATTGCCCACATCGATCATGGTAAATCAACCTTGGCAGATCGATTTATCCAAATTTGTGGTGGTTTAACTGAGCGTGAAATGAGTGCTCAAGTACTTGATTCTATGGATATAGAACGAGAGCGAGGCATCACGATTAAGGCCCAGTGTGTTTCATTAAATTACACAGCAAAAGATGGTAAAACCTATCTCTTGAATTTTATTGATACGCCAGGACATGTAGATTTCAGCTATGAGGTATCCCGCTCACTTGCGGCTTGTGAAGGGGCGATTCTTGTTGTTGATGCAGCTCAAGGTGTGGAAGCACAAACGGTAGCGGTTTGTTATACTGCCATAGATCAATCATTATCTGTTTTGCCGGTACTCAACAAGATTGATTTACCACAAGCTGAGCCAGAGCGTGTCATTTCAGAAATTGAAGACATTATTGGTCTTGATGCCCATGATGCAATAAGAGTTAGTGCCAAAAGCGGCTTGGGTGTAGAAGATGTACTTGAAGCTTTAGTGACTCATATTCCACCGCCAGAAGGTGATATCAATGGACCTTTGCAAGCATTGATTATTGATTCATGGTTTGATAGTTACCTCGGTGTGGTTTCATTAGTGCGTATTGTAAATGGCTCAATACGTAAAGGTGACAAAATGAGGGTGATGTCTACCGGCCGATCTTATGAAGTCGATCAAGTAGGCATATTTACTCCCAAACGTACCAAGCTGGATGTGTTAAATGCTGGCGAAGTAGGTTATTTGGTAGCAGGAATTAAAGAAATTCAGGGGGCTCCAGTAGGTGATACACTCACTCTGGAAAAAAATTCTGCAGATAAACCACTTCCTGGGTTTCAGCGTGTAAAACCACAAGTGTATGCTGGTTTATTTCCTATAAGTTCGGATGATTTTGAGGCATTTCGCGAAGCTTTAGCTAAATTAAGTCTCAATGATGCTTCATTATTTTATGAACCTGAATCTTCTGAGGCGTTAGGTTTTGGTTTCCGATGCGGCTTTTTAGGTATGCTGCATATGGAAATTGTACAGGAGCGTCTGGAGAGGGAATACAATCTTGATTTAATATCTACTGCTCCTACTGTAGTTTATCAAATTTTGACTCAAAAAGGCGAGACGCTGTTGATTGATAATCCATCACTTCTGCCACCGCTCCCACAAATTAAAGAAATGTACGAACCGATTGTGAGGGCAAATATACTGGTGCCTCAAGATTTCCTTGGCTCAATTATTAGTTTGTGTATTGAACGTCGTGGTGTTCAGGTTAATATGACTTACAGTGGTCGCCAGGTTTCTGTGACCTATGATATTCCAATGAGTGAAGTGGTTTCTGACTTTTTTGACCGCTTAAAATCTGTAAGTCGTGGTTATGCTTCCTTGGATTATAATTTTTTACGCTTTCAAGAAGCCGATTTGGTGAAAATGGATATTTTGATTAATAGCGAACGAGTGGATGCGCTTTCAGTTATTGTTCATCGCTCTTCGGCACAAAGTCGTGGAAAACTAATTGCTGAAAAAATGCGAGATTTGATTCCACGGCAGATGTTTGATGTAGCAATTCAAGCGGCATTGGGCAGTCATATCATTGCCAGACAAACAGTAAAGGCTTTACGTAAAAACGTTACTGCAAAATGTTATGGTGGTGATGTGACCCGAAAACGAAAATTATTAGAAAAGCAGAAGGCAGGGAAGAAACGCATGAAACAAGTGGGGCATGTGGAGATACCTCAAGAGGCTTTTATGGCTGTTTTTCAAACAGATAAAAAGAAATAGACTCTTTGAAGCTCGTTGAGGGAGTGAGGTGCGCAGGATTCGAGCACTGCACCGACGAAGCAATTCATCCCTCAATAGAGTTTGAAAAAAGAGGTCTAATATAAGGGCGGCATACCCATGCCAGTGATGTCTCATTATAAAATTAAGTTTGATTAGGATATAAATTTATGAATTTTGCTTTAATATTGGTTGTCCTATCTTTTGTCAGTGGGTTTATTTATCTTTTAGACATCATATTCTGGTCAAAAAAACGCACTGAGAATCAAAAGCCCAATCGTATTATCGAATATTCACGATCTTTTTTTCCTGTGTTTTTCATTGTCTTAATTTTACGTTCATTCCTTATCGAACCCTTCCGCATTCCTTCTGGCTCATTGGAGCCTACATTGCTTGTTGGTGATTTCGTAGCGGTAAACAAATTTATTTATGGGTTAAGACTTCCTGTTTGGGAAAAAAAAGTTGTTTCAATTTCTGATCCTAAAACAGGAGAGGTTGCTGTATTTCGATGGCCGCCTGACCCTTCCTTCGATTATATTAAAAGGGTAATAGGAGTCCCTGGAGATAAAATTAGTTATCACAATAAGGTATTGACAATTAATGGAAAGGAAGCAAAGCAGACTTTTCTTGGGTACACTATTGATGAAAGTTCTGGAAAGGCTGTAGCTAAATATAAAGAAGATTTAAATGGTACAGTGCATAATATTTTCGTTCGAACGGATGTTCCTGCTGTGGACTTTGATATTGTAGTACCCGAGGGGAATTATTTCATGATGGGTGATAATCGAGATGATAGTGCAGACAGTAGATTCTGGGGTTATGTACCTGAATCTTATTTACGAGGTAAAGCATTTTTAGTTTGGATGAGTTGGAATGGCAAGACTGATAACGTGCGTTGGTCAAGAATAGGAAAATTAATCCCATAAATTTGGAGTATTGATTTTCAAGCAAAATACTTCGATTAGGGGCTCCTCGCAATTTGATGCCTCAAAATGGTAATAGGCCCCAGAAAAAAGGAATGACGAATGCACAAGCAAAAGGGAATGACTTTTATAGGGAATGTTATTTACAGTAGTTGTGGTTGTCTATGGCGGTAACGATAGTAATGCGTCTTATTTCAGTTTACTTGCAGTATTACTCTGTTATCAAGTCGATAAAAGGATTATTTGATCATACTGAAGAGGTTGTAACAGGCAGTGAAAGTTGATTTAGAAAGGTTATGCAGACGGTTAAATTATCAATTTAATCACATTGCTTATCTCAAGCAAGCTTTAACGCATTGTAGTGTAGGTAGTGAAAACTATGAGCGTTTCGAGTTTCTTGGAGATTCAATTTTAAGTTTTGTAATTGCCAATGAACTGTTTCATCGATTTCCTATGCAAAGTGAAGGCCAATTAAGTCGCTTGCGTTCTTTTTTGGTTCGAGGTGAGATGTTGGTTGAATTGGCTAAAGAAATTGATTTAGGTGATTTTCTTTTTTTAGGGCAAGGAGAACTAAAAAGTGGTGGTTTTCGTCGCGCCTCAATCCTTGCAGATGCTATGGAGGCTGTTTTTGCAGCAATTTTTCTTGATGGTGGAATAGAGCCTGCAAAAAAAGTCATTCTGGGACTATATCGTTCCAGACTCGAAGACTCTAATTTAAATGATTGTTTAAAAGACGCAAAAACTCAGCTGCAGGAATATTTGCAAGCTGAAAAAATGGCTCTTCCAGAGTATACCTTGACTAAGGTTGAAGGTGATGAGCATAATCAAATATTTTATATAACCTGCACGGTGACAGGAGCAAAACAAAAAACTTTTGGCCAAGGCTCTAACCGTAGAAAAGCAGAACAATTAGCTGCGAAGTTGATGTTGGAACTATTACGTTCTCCAAAGCAGTAAAAAAGCGCTGAACTCACCGCTCCTTATGGTGAGATTTCAAATAAGCTGCGGCCTCCCTCAGTGCCTTCGCAGGGATAATAGTCTTTTAGAAATCATTTAGGCTGTAGAATACGTATTTCCTGTTTAAATTTTGTGAGGCTCTCTCCGATATAAAGTGCGGAATGTAGGATATTGCGATTTCCTGCCTACATCCCGCGGCTTGTCCGCGGGTTCCAGTTCGATGGTCATTCATGGATGCCGCGGGGAATTACGCGAAACAATTGTGGAAGGGCACGTAATTGATTGGACAAATGGGCAGCTTATCCCGTTGATGTTGCAGGAAGGCTGAAGCGTTTTATCCTAATGAAAAAGAAATTTCAGTGAACTTGATATAATTATCTATATCTGACAACTTATTATTCTCAAGGTAATCATTAGATGATAGGAACTTACCGTGCAAATGAAACAAAAAACAACAAAAATAGTTTTTAAGCTCGCCGCAATTTTTATTTTCTTATTTTCTTCTTCATCCAACGCAGCTAAATCGTTGCCTCAGGATATGCTCAATGTGATGCACCAACCACGTTATAAAAATGCACAATGGTGGATTGAAGTTAAGGATTTGAATACCCAAGAAACCATTTATCAATTAAATAACAACTACTTATTAATGCCTGCTTCTGTAACTAAATTATTTTCTTCTGCAACTGCGTTGCACATTTTAGGTAATGACTATCGTTTTAAAACACCGGTTTATTTTATTGGACAACAAGAAAATGGCACATTAGATGGTAACTTAATTCTCGTCGGGAAAGGCGATTTAGAGTTAGGCGGCCGTGTTCATAATGACAAACTCACTTATGGATATATTGATCATATTTATGCTAATGATTTGCCGGGCGCATCCATTACTCCCGAAAATCCACTCAATGGACTTATCAGTCTTGCTCAGCAAATCAAAGCAAAAGGTATTAAACAAATTAACGGTGATGTGTTAGTAGATAATCGTTTGTTTGCAACGGAATATTTGCGTAATTACACTATTTCTCCCGTCATGATTAATGAAAACCTGTTTGATTTTCAAATTAAACCTACTGCTGTGGGACAGAAAGCCTCAATAAAATGGCGCCCGCAAGCTCCTGGTTATTCAATTGAGAATCAGGTTATGACCGTTGGCAATGGTGAAAAAACCAATATTGAAATCTCAGCAAATAATGACAACACCGCATTGACTCTAAAAGGAAAAATTGCTGCCAATGCTGGGGAAATATTAAGAGTATCTCCTATCCTTAAACCCGCCCCTTTTGCCAGACAAGCTTTTATTGCTGCTTTAAAACAACAAGGTATTGTAATAAACTTTGACAATAAAAATAGTCAGCTACCTGATGCCGATGTCTATAAACAACTTACGCCTATAGCCCAATATATTTCCCCACCATTTTCTGAATATATTAAAGTCATTTTAAAGTTAAGTCATAATATAGGTGCCGATTTAATACCACTTTTATTGGCTCAACACTATAAGGAAACATCATTTGCTGAAGGCATGTCCCATATTGCGGCATTTTTGCTTGGTACAGTAGGATTAACTAAAAACGAGTTTGTATTCGGTGATGGTGCTGGTGGAGATACAAACAGGCTTCTTCCCAACGCTGCTATTCAGTTATTAACCTATATGCACAAACTTCCTGAAGATCAATTTAAACTTTTCTATAATGCATTACCAATACTGGGTGTAGATGGCAGTATTGCTAAAGCAGCTCAGAATATTCCTGCAGTAGGAAAAGTTCATGGAAAAACAGGCACATCACTGTCTTATGACTTCGCTAACCAACGTTATTATTCCTTTTCGGAAGTATTGTCAGGATATATTGACGCGAAAAATGGGCATTTGTTTGCATTTATCATTGCAGTATCTAATACGCCTTTAGAAACGCTTGATGATGCCTTTCAAATCCAACAAGACGTGAGCAGGGTTGCCATTGAAATTTATAATCACTCTTGATTAGGTTCTGTTGGCCAAGATAGTAGAATTGCCAACAGACCTATTATTTGCGTTTTTCTTGATTGAAAATTACGTTAGCCTGGATATCAGCGAAATAGAACTCAGAATGAATTGCTACACTAATTTCCCGATTCTACTTTGTTATTTCGAGCATTACGCTAAATCTTCCAGGCTACTGCTAATTTCTAGCCATTCTTCTTCGGCCTGATTTAAAGAGGAGTGGGTGGAGCTGCGCTTTTGTACCAATTGATTGAGTTTATTTTGTTGCGCATTGTCTTCATAAAGAGTGGAATCGCCCAGTTGGGCATCCAGTTTGGAAATTTCACTTTGATAGTGTTCAATTAATTGTTCCAATTTTTTCAGGCGATTTTGTAATGTTTTCTTTTCTTTATAATCATTTACAGGTGCAGTAATTGTATTTTCCTTAATTGCATCTTTAGTTTGTAACCAGGAATAATAATCATCCAAGTCACCATCAAAAGCCTGAACTTTTTGTTGGTATACCAGATAGAAATTATCCACGCTGGTTTTGAGCATATGGCGGTCATGAGAAATCAGAATTAATGCACCTTCATAACTTTGTAATGCAAGTTCAATGGCAGATCGCATCCCAAGATCCAAATGGTTTGTTGGTTCATCAAGCAGGAGTAGATTGGGTTTAAGCCAAACAAGTTTTGCTAAAGCCAAGCGTGCTTTTTCACCACCAGAAAAGTGATTTATAGGTTGTACTGCCATATCACCAGTAAAATTAAAGCCGCCCAAAAAATCACGAATCGTTTGTTCACGCACTTCTGGCGACAAAATTTGAATTGTTTCTACGGGACTTAAATTACAGTTCAATTGTTCTAATTGGTGTTGCGCATAATAGCCAATTTTTAAATGTGCGGAACGGTGAATTGTGCCATTTAAAGGACTCAAAGACCCGGTTAATGTTTTAATTAAAGTTGACTTTCCTTCACCATTGGGCCCGAGTAGGGCTACTCGGTCGCCAGGATTGAGTGAAAGATTAATTCTTTTTAATATCGGTTGTTCCGTTTGATAGCCTGCATCAACCATATTGCATTGAATTAATGGATTTCCTGCCCGCGGACAGGGGAAGAAATCAAAAGAAAAAGGTGAATCAACTTGCGCTGCAGCAATAATTTCCATTCTCTCTATGGCTTTAAGACGTCCTTGCGCTTGCTTTGCCTTAGTTGCTTTTGCTCTAAAACGATTTACAAAGGACATCATATGATTGATTTTTGTTTGTTGTTTTTCATACATGGCTTGTTGTAATGCCAATTGTTGTGCATGTGTTTTTTCAAAACAACTGTAATTGCCACTGTAAAGAGTTAGATTTTGTTTCTCGATATGTAAAATGTGGGTCACAAAAGCATCAAGAAATTCTCGATCATGAGAAATAAGAATAATCGTGCTGGGACTTTGCTTTAAAAAACGTTCCAGCCAAAAAATTGCTTCCATGTCCAAATGGTTGGTAGGCTCATCCAGTAAAAGCAAATCAGCCGGTTTCATTAAACAACGAGCAAGGCTTAAACGCATGCGCCAGCCTCCCGAAAAACTATTTACTGAGGCGTGTTGTTGTTCGCCTCTAAAACCAAGTCCGGACATAATCGTAGCTGCTTGAGCTGGTTTACTGTAGCCTCCGGTATGACTTAATTCTTCATGACATGCGAGTACTTCCGCATCATTACCCATAGTTTCTGCTTCGTGCAAGCGATGGAGCAACTTCATATAATCGTCATCGCCGCCTAAGACAAAATCCAATGCTTTTTCATCGCTGTCAGGTAATTGCTGAGATAAATGACTGATGGTGAGTTGAGGATTAATTAAAAATTCACCTGCATCAGGAATTAACTTTCCTAATAGAAAATCAAATAACGTTGATTTACCACAACCATTATGACCGATAAGACCTATTTTTTGCTTTTCATATAGAGTGGCATTAACTTTATCCAATAAAATTTTAGTACCACGACTAAGCGTAATTTGACGAAGAGTAAGCATGATAAATCTTTAGCTACAAATGAATTAATTTTAACACAAAAATATCTAGCTTGGTTCGGGCTCTATAGTTTTTTTCCTGGCTGATTTGTAACGAGCCTGTTTCTCAATATCAATGTAGCGATCCGTTGTTGCACTGGAACTATGACCCGCATCATCTCGGACATGTTCACGAGGGCGAATTTTAACATCTTCAGAGATTCCAGTATGCCTTAGCCAGTGGACAGTAGCTGCAGCCAAATTATCGGCTTCCTCAATATGCCCTTTTATTCTCAGTTGCTCACCAGCCAAGTCAAAACAACGCTGAATGATTCTTCGTATTGGTGCTGTATCACTTATAGGACCGTTACCACGAATCTTGGGAATAAGCGGACTATTATCCGCCGGAGAGGGAAGAGGAGATAAACCCAGGAAACAACGCCATCGCATTAAACTCTCTAACATGGCATCGCTCACTGCGATCTGTCGCTCTTTATTTCCTTTACCGACGGTGGTAAACCACCAGTGGCCGTTACTGTCCTTGGAAAAATCATTCATGCTCGGGATCCAGCGATCGCTTGCTGCCAGTTCAGATATACGTAAATACATACCAAATAACATGCTCAGCATGAACCGGGTGCGTTCATGCTTCAAAGGGGATTCTGCTGCAAGGGATTCGGCAGCTTCCAATACCGCGCCCCATTGAACCAGGCTAAGTCTGCGTATAGGAGCATTATGTTGTTTCTTGCGAATAAATTTACTTTTTTGACGAATTAGCGCAATCGGATTAGAGACCAAATACTCTTCAGCAATTAAAAAATTAAATAAGGTGCTTAAAATAGCAAATATCTCTTGAATAGCGCCTTGAGATAAATTGAATTGCTCAATTTCAGGCTTATGTCCATTTTTTATTGCAGATTTACTTAATGTAACTACAAAAGGCTTCCATTCTTCATTAGGGGTGCGCTTTCCTTCTTTTTCAATAAAACGGGGTACTTTTTTTAAACCGATCCAGGATTTTGGTGGATTTTGACAAAAATGGATGTATTGCTCTATATCATCACGTTTCAATTCGTTTATTGTTGCTTTTTTAATTAACCAGGACCACTGTAATAAACGCTCAGTTTCTCTGCGGTAACTGTTAAATGTGCCTTGACTACCGGTATAACTTTTCAGAAAACTTAAAGCGTAATTAAAATCATTTTGAAAGCGCAGATCGGGCAATACGACATGCTCATGATTTTTATGTAAGTAATTCATATTGTCGAAGATAGGAAGCAGTTTTAATTTCATAATATTTATTGGGAGTTTATTATAATCACTAATGCTAGCTGAAAAGTGATGAAGATACGAGTAGGAGCATGAGCTTAAGTATTTGGATGTACACTCAGCTATATGTTTCAAAAAATGTCGATTTGTTCAAGCTAAATAAGCATCTTCACACATAAAGTAAAATTAATGAAAATTAAATGAATTAAGATATTGACCTTGATGAAAGCACCTAGTATTATCTGCGCTCTGTCCTTGGGACGGGTTTTACGGGGTGTAGCGCAGTCTGGTAGCGCGCCTGCTTTGGGAGCAGGATGTCGGGGGTTCGAATCCCTCCACCCCGACCAAGATGCGCCCGTAGCTCATCTGGATAGAGCATCGGCCTTCTAAGCCGAGGGTAGCAGGTTCGAATCCTGCCGGGCGTGCCAGCCCAGATCTTGTTCATAAGAATTTCTGGTAAAAAGTTTTTATGGTGAGCGTAGCTCAGTTGGTAGAGCCCCGGGTTGTGATCCCGGTTGTCGTGGGTTCGAGTCCCATCGTTCACCCCATTTGAGAAAAAATGGTTTATCGCTAAAGATTTTATCTGAGTCTTTACAAGACCGAATTACTGATTGATAATCCAACCTGATTTGCGAAAGTGGCGGAATTGGTAGACGCACTGGATTTAGGTTCCAGCGGGGCGACCCGTGAGAGTTCGAGTCTCTCCTTTCGCACCATTATATTATAATTCCAAGAGGTGAAATTGATGCAAGTTTCTGTTGAGACCTTAAAAGGTTTGGAACGTAAGGTAACAGTTTCTGTACCTTCAGAGAAAGTTGAGGAAGAAGTGAGCTTACGTCTCAAGAGTCTTGCTCGCAAAGTTAAAATTGATGGTTTTCGTCCCGGTAAAGTACCCATGCATGTTGTCGTCAGCCGCTACTCTCAAAGTGTTCGTGAAGAGGTTGCGCGCGAGATGGTTCAATCCACATTATACGAAGCATTGCAAAAAAATGAATTAATTCCTGCTGGCTATCCCTCTGTAGAGCCTGAGCAAATAGAGAAAGGTAAGGATTTTAAATATACCGCAACATTTGAAGTGATGCCTGTATTTGAGATTGCTGAATTAAATCAAGCAGCAGTTGAACTAGCTCGTTCAGAAGTGACTGATAAAGATGTTGAAAGCATGTTGGATAAACTTCGTGAACAAAATAAAGAATGGCATGATGTATCTCGACCTGTCAAAAAAGGCGACAAAGTCGTTATCGATTTTGAAGGCTACCTCGATGATAAACTTTTTGATGGTGGCAGCGCTAAAGGGCATGAATTAATTATTGGTTCTGGAGCAATGATTCCTGGATTTGAAGATGGAATTATTGGCAATAAAAAAGAGAAGCCTTTTGATATTAAAGTAACTTTTCCTGAAGATTATGGTCATAAAGAATTAGCAGGCAAAGAAGCTGTTTTCAAAATTACGATTCATAATGTCATGGAAGGAAAGCTTCCTGAACTTAATGATGAGTTTGCTGCGAAGTTTAATATCAAGGAAGGTGGTATCGACGCGCTGAAAAAAGACATTAAAGAAAATATGACTCGTGAGTTAGAGCGTCGTGTGAGCATGATGAACAGGGAAAAGTTGTTTGATAAATTAATGGAAGTAAATACCATTGAATTGCCAATCGCTTTAATTGACAAAGAAATCGAACATCTGAAGCACGATATGTATCATCGTCTTTTTGGACATGAACATCATGAGAATGAAAAGATTCCTGATTTCCCACGAGAGCTTTTCGAAGATCAAGCAAAACGACGTGTTCATCTTGGTTTACTCTTTTCAGAGTATGTTAAAAAACACCAAATTGTCGCTGATAAAGATAAAGTGAATGCATTAATTGAACGGTTTGCCAGTGCTTATGAAAATCCTGATGAGCTTCGTGCTTGGTATCAAAACAGCAAAGAGCACATGGCTGAAATTGAAGCACTTGTTATGGAAGAAATGGTTGCAGATAAAATCGCTGAGGATGCAAAAGTTAAATATAAAAATAAAGATTATGATTCAGTCATGAATCCTAAACCAGCAACTGAAGCGACAGAGAAAAAAGGAGAGTAATTATATGTCGGGCTATTCAGAGAACATAATTCGCAATGCCAGTGGATTAGTCCCAATGGTTATTGAACAAACCTCACGAGGTGAGCGTTCGTATGATATTTACTCAAGATTATTGAAAGAACGTATTATCTTTCTTTTGGGTGAAGTTGAAGATCATATGGCTAATTTGGTGGTTGCTCAATTGTTGTTTCTTGAGTCTGAAAACCCTGAAAAGGATATTTCTCTCTATATTAATTCACCAGGAGGGGTCGTAACTGCTGGCTTGGCAATTTACGATACCATCCAGTTTATTAAACCTGATGTAAGTACTTTATGTATAGGACAAGCAGCAAGTGCTGCTGCCTTGTTACTTTGTGCTGGAGCTGATGGTAAGAGATTCTGTTTACCAAACTCACGAGTGATGATTCACCAGCCATTAGGAGGGTATCGAGGTCAAGCAACTGACATCGAAATTCATGCTCGCGAGACATTAGCTGTAAGAGAGCGGTTAAATACTATTATGGCAAAGCATACTAAAAAGACACCAGATCAAATTATGCGCGATACTGAGCGTGATAATTTTATGAGCGCCACACAAGCTGTTGAGTACGGCTTGGTTGATAAAGTGCTTTATGATCGAGAGTCAGTAAGTAAATCAGAGTAATTATTTTTCATTAAATTTAAAGAACTGAACTATAATGTATCGTAGCTTAGGTGCAGTGAAGCGGAACCTGGGTTTGAGGTTCAGGCTTACCGGGTTCCGCTTCACTGCACCCAGGCTAGGAATGCGATAGGGGTCCCTTTTATATTGATTCATTATTACTTCTTCGTATTTTTGCTTTATTTAAAAAAATAATTGCCCTGAATAACAGTGGCATATCTTTTTCTGATTGACTAATATTTTACATATATTATCTATTTTTCCGATAATCGTTGTAAGAAGGGGTTTGGTTATGAGTAAATCCGGTAACGGAAGTGGCGATAAAGTTTTGTATTGTTCTTTTTGCGGCAAGAGCCAACATGAAGTAAAAAAATTGATTGCTGGCCCTTCTGTGTTTGTATGTGATGAGTGTGTTGAACTGTGTAATGATATTATCCGTGAAGAAACCCATGAATCGCATGAAGAGACAGACGTACGCTTACCATCACCTAAAGAAATTTCAACTTTTTTGGATGAGTACGTCATTGGACAATCACATGCAAAAAAAGTCTTGTCCGTAGCTGTATATAATCATTACAAGCGATTACAACATAAAAGTGAAGATGGAGTTGAGCTTGGTAAAAGTAATATTTTACTTATTGGTCCAACTGGAAGCGGCAAAACACTTTTAGCTCAGACGTTGGCTCGTATCCTCAATGTTCCATTTGCTATGGCTGATGCAACCACACTTACTGAAGCAGGTTATGTAGGTGAAGATGTAGAAAATATTATTCAGAAGCTTCTACAGAAGTGTGATTACGATGTAGATAAAGCTCAGCATGGTATCGTTTACATTGATGAAATTGATAAGATATCACGTAAATCTGATAATCCTTCTATTACCCGAGATGTTTCTGGTGAAGGAGTTCAACAAGCACTTTTAAAACTGATAGAAGGTACAATCGCATCAGTTCCCCCGCAAGGTGGTCGCAAACATCCACAACAAGAATTTTTGCAAGTAGATACTTCAAATATTTTATTTATTTGTGGTGGAGCCTTTGCTGGATTAGAAAAAGTGATAAGAGAACGAAGTGATAAGTCAGGTATTGGCTTTTCTGCTCAATTAAAAAATAAAAAAGAAACCAATGATGAAATATCCAAGGTATTGAATCAATTGGAATCTGACGATCTAATTAAATACGGATTAATACCAGAGTTTGTTGGACGATTACCTGTAGTTGCCACATTACAGGAGTTGGATGAATCAGCTCTAATTGATATTTTAACTAATCCTAAAAATGCTTTGACCAAACAATTCCAGTCTTTATTCAAAATGGAAGAAGTGGAACTTGAATTTAGAGAAGAAGCATTGACAGCCATTGCCAAAAAAGCTCTAGAAAGAAAAATGGGTGCACGAGGGTTACGTGCAATACTTGAAAATATTCTTTTAGACACCATGTATGAATTACCTTCTCTTGAAGGAGTAATTAAGGTTGTGGTTGATGAGAATGCCGTGAATAGCTCATCTAAACCCATTCTTATTTATGAACAGGATGGGATGAAGAGTGCAGCAGGTGGTCAAGAGTAGAGTTTCTACTCTTTATCTCTCCTGCATTGCGGGAGAGATCTTTAAGGAACTTTCTTAATTATAACGCTTCAATTTCTTGCAATAACTCTCCCTTCCTTTTAAATTATAAATTAGTAGTCACGAGAATAATAATAAGTTTTCCGTTTAAATAAGGGTTCATTATGTCCACTGAAATTAAAGAGACTTCGAATGAGACAGAAAATCTGTCTAATATACCTGTATTACCATTAAGAGACGTAGTGGTCTACCCTCATATGGTTATTCCTTTGTTTGTTGGACGAGGAAAATCAATTAAAGCCCTAGAAGCGGCAATGGTTGATAGTAAACAAATTTTTTTGGTAGCACAGAAAAAATCATCGAATGATGATCCGACTGCTGCTGATATTTTCCAAGTAGGTACGTTATCTAGCGTCCTTCAGTTACTGAAACTACCTGATGGAACTGTAAAAGTTTTAGTCGAGGGTGAAAAGCGTGCTAGAGCAAAAGAATACAATCAAACTAAAGGATATCTAGAAGCTGATCTCGAGTTAATTGAAGATGAAAATACTGCGGTACAAGAACCGGATATTGGCATTTTGATGCGCTCCTTAATGTCGCAGTTTGAGCAATACATTAAGCTGAATAAAAAGATTCCACCTGAGGTTTTATCGCCTCTTGCTGGTATAGAAGAACCCGGCCGTTTAGCAGATACCATTGCTGCCCACTTAACGCTGAAGGTAGACGATAAGCAAGAGTTATTGGAAACAAAAGATGTAGGAACTCGTCTTGAACGTTTAATGTCTGCTATCGAGAATGAAATTGACTTATTACATGTTGAAAAACGTGTGAGAGGGCGTGTTAAGCGGCAAATGGAAAAAAGTCAGAGAGAGTATTATCTCAATGAACAAATGAAAGCGATTCAAAAAGAATTGGGCGAGTTAGGCGAAGAAGGCAATGAAATTGAGCAACTGGAAAACTCGATTAATAAAGCCGGTATGCCCAAAGAAGCCAAAGAAAAATCGCTTGCAGAGCTTCATAAGTTGAAAATGATGTCACCCATGTCTGCTGAAGCGACCGTTATCCGCAATTATCTTGATTGGATGCTTTCAGTACCCTGGAAAAAGAGAACTAAAATTCAATTTGATTTGCTTAAAGCAGAAAAATTATTGGATAAAGAACATTATGGTCTAGAGCGGGTTAAAGAACGCATTATTGAATATCTGGCTGTTCAGCAACGTGTAAAACGCTTAAAAGGACCTATTCTTTGTCTTGTTGGACCTCCAGGAGTAGGTAAAACTTCATTAGGACAATCTATTGCAAATGCTACAGGCCGTACATTTATCCGTATTGCTTTGGGTGGTGTTCGCGATGAAGCGGAAATCCGCGGTCATAGAAGAACATATATCGGGTCAATGCCAGGAAAGATTATTCAGAAACTATGCAAGGCTGGTGTAAAAAATCCGCTAATTATGTTGGATGAGGTGGATAAAATGGCTATGGATTTCCGAGGAGACCCGGCTGCAGCGTTACTCGAGGTATTGGATCCTGAGCAGAACCATACGTTTAACGATCATTATCTTGAAGTGGATTATGATTTGAGTGACGTTATGTTTATTGCAACGGCAAATTCTCTGGAAATTCCTGCTCCATTACTAGATAGAATGGAAGTGATTCGACTTGCAGGGTATACAGAAGATGAAAAGGTAAGTATTGCTGAGAAATATCTTGTTCCTAAACAAGTCGTCTTGAACGGTCTGAGTAACGATGAAATACATATTAGTGAGGGTGCGATTCGAGATGTTATCCGTCACTATACTCGGGAAGCAGGCGTGCGTAATTTAGAGCGCGATATTGCTAGTATTTGCCGAAAAGTCGTAAAAGAAATTTTGTCGAATAAAAAAGTTAAAAAAATGACTGTAACCACAAGCAATGTTGAAAAATATTTGGGTGTGAAAAAATTCCGATATGGTTTGGCTGAAGAGTTTGACCAAGTGGGACAGGTTACCGGTTTGGCTTGGACAAGCGTTGGTGGCGAATTGCTAACGATTGAAGCATCAATGATGCCTGGTAAAGGTAAAGTGACGCATACAGGTCAATTGGGTGAAGTCATGCAGGAGTCCATTCATGCGGCGATGACGGTTGTACGAAGTCGTGCTAAAAAACTTGGTTTACCTGATGATTTTTATGATAAGAACGATTTTCACGTTCACGTGCCCGAAGGTGCTACACCAAAAGATGGTCCAAGCGCAGGAATAGGTATGTGTACCGTATTGGTTTCTGTCGTGACCCAGATTCCTGTTAAAGCGGATGTAGCGATGACAGGCGAAATAACGCTAAGAGGGCAGGTGTTGCCGATAGGTGGTCTCAAAGAAAAATTATTGGCGGCTCATCGAGGTGGAATTAAGCATGTCATTATACCTGAGGAAAATGTAAAAGATTTGGAAGAAATTCCAGATAACGTTTTACGTAAGCTAACAATTCATCCTGTTAAGAGCATAGAACAGGTTCTAGAACTGGCTTTGCAACGCAGTCCTTGGGTAGATAAGCCAACAAATGTACAATCTGAGGCTTTAGTGGGTAAAAGATCAAAAAAAATTAAAAATAATGATTTACATACCCATTAATTAGAGGTATATTTCGTTTCGTAGCCCGCCACTAGCGGGCATTGCAAGGAAGTAACTACTCGACCGGTTAATTTGATGAGTTTGGTTAAATTAACTTAGAAGTATGGAAGATTAACAGTATAGGGGAAGCAATGAATAAGAGCGAATTAGTTGATGCTATAGCAAGTGGTTCGGGTTTAACAAAAGCTGACGCAAGCAGAGTTCTCGAAACTTTTACTAGTACTATTACTGATGCTTTAAGAAGTGGTGATCAAGTAGTGATACCTGGTTTCGGTTCTTTTTCAACAGGCAATCGTTCAGCAAGAACAGGTAGAAACCCACAAACTGGTAAAATTATTCAAATTAAAGCGTCACGAGTAGCCAAGTTTAAAGCGGGTAAAAACCTGAAAGAAGCGGTGCAAGAAGCATAAGTTTTCAGGGTGCTTAGCTCAGCTGGGAGAGCATCGCCCTTACAAGGCGAGGGTCGTAGGTTCGATCCCTACAGCACCCACCAAGAAATGGAGTGGTAGTTCAGTTGGTCAGAATACCGGCCTGTCACGCCGGGGGTCGCGGGTTCGAGCCCCGTCCACTCCGCCAGATTAACGCGCCGTAAGGCGCGTTTTTTTTATCTGGAATGAATGTTTGCTTCAACATTTTATTTCCTTCTCATTTCTGCTTGTCTTTAAGAGAAAGATTTAGATGAAGTTATGAAAAGAAGTAACGTACTCACTTCACTCTGATTTTTAGCTAATTCAGAAAAGAAAAATTTTGCTGGATAGGTGAATGTTTTTTGTTTTGATTTTTTTCAGTCTGGGTTATAATCAGCCCTCGCTAAATTAAAAATGCTTTATTTATTAATAATATGGATCTCGGGACATGTTACAAAAGTTAAATGAACGTATACAGGGTGTTGTAGCTTGGTTGGTGGTTATTTTAATCGGTATTACGTTTACACTTTTTGGTGTAGATTATTATCTGCAATCACATCAAACGACAAACTCCAAGGTAGTCGTCAATGGCACTCCACTTACAATACAATCATTTGAAAATAATTACAGACGTGCTCGTTCCATGCAAGATATTGAGCAAATGACTGCTGCTGATGAAAAAAAATTACAAAACCAAGTCTTAGATCAAATGATTACTAATGAGGTTCTAGTGCAAGCTGCTCTTAATAATGGATTTGATGTGAGCTCCAACCAAGCAGATGCAGCAATTTTGAGTATCCCTCAATTTCAGGAAGACGGTCACTTCTCAGCTCAAAAATATCAGCAAGCACTAAATGCTGCTTTATTCACTCAATCAAGTTTTCAAAATGAAGTAAAACAAGGAATGCTTCTAAACCAACAACGTTTTGCTTTTATGGGGAGTTCTTTTGCTTTACCAGATGAAATTGATCGCTTTGTGAGCTTGTATATGCAAAGTAGGGATTACGATTATTTAACTATTCCAGTAGCGAATTTCGAAAAAGATATTCATGTTTCTCCAGAAGAAATTGCTAATTATTATAAAATGCATAAAAAAGAATTCATGGCACCAGAAAAAGTCAGTTTAGATTATGTTACTTTATCGATGCGTGACATTAGAAGTAAGATAAAAATTTCTGATGATGATGTGAAACGCTATTATGAAGACAACCAAAATAGCTATTTAATCCCCGCAAGTTGGCAAGTAGCACATATTTTATTTGCTGTTCCAGAGAATGCGAGTCAATCTGATTTGGAAAAGATTCAGAAAAAAGCAAACGATGCATACCAAGTATTACAGAAAAACCCAGAACAATTTGAACATCTTGTTTCAGTGATGTCAGATGACAAACTTTCAATAGCAGATAAAGGAGTGCTCCCTTGGATTACTGCAGGACAAAATAATTATAATCAAATTTTATCTAATTTAACTAAACCAGGACAGATTTCTCCTCCTGAAAGAACAAAACATGGATATGAAATTTTTAAATTAATGGCATATAAGCCTGTTTCAACAAAACCTTTTTCCGAAGTAGCTTCATCAATTAAAGAGCAATTGATTGCTGAGGCAGCTCAAACAAAATATACCCAAGCCATGGAGCAATTATCTGATTTAAGCTATCAATCTCCAGACTCTCTCCAACCAGTAGCAGAAGCCTTAAATTTAAAAATTGAAAAAACTCAACCTTTTTCAAGATCGGGTGGTACAGATAATATTACAAAAAATAAACAAGTAATAAATGCTGCATTCAGTCATGATGTTCTTGATTTAAACAATAACAGTGAGCCAATACAAATTGATAATGATTCGCTGGTAGTTGTAAGAGTGAATCAACATTGGGATGAAATGGAGCAACCTTTAGAAGCTGTTCGTGATCAAATTAACAAAATTTTGGTTAAAACAATTGCTCAAGCCAAAGCAAAAGAAATTGGAAAGAATTTATTGAGTCCAGTTGAGGATAAGCAGCAACAAGAATTGATTCGCTCAAATAATTTATCATGGAAATCAGTAGCTAAGTCCACTCGTGACAATGATAAGGTAGATACGGATATTAATGATATGGCATTCAATTTATTACGACCAGAAAGCCGTGATGGCCTTGTTATGCCGAATGGTGATTATGTCGTAGTGAGATTGAAGCAAATTCATGATGGGAAATTAAATACATTAGACAGGGAGCAGCAAGATAGCTTAATTCAACAAATAGAAGCAAGCTATGGCATGATGGATTATGACTTGTATGTAAAAAGTTTAATTAACCGCGCACAAATTGTGAGGCACTAGGTTTTATAGACAAATGCGCTAACTTGGGCTGCTTTATTTATATTTTTAAAAATCAATATACTAGACGCTGAGGTAGCAGAGTTTGCCTATATAACCCAATATATAGGAGTATCGCTATGCCTGATTTAAGCAAGAAGTTTACTGATCTTAAATTAAAGCAATTATATGGTCATATATTAAGTCATTATCAAAATTGTGTTGACCGCGGCTTAGATGTGAATGCTGCGTACAACGAAATGTTTCTGGCGGTGCAATATTCTATAGAATCGCCATGGAGCCAAAGCCCACTAGCTCAACTGGATCCAGCAGAGAAATTAAAAGCATATGCCGCTTTTAATACACTTTTTAACGCAACACCTTTGTATCAACGGATGCAGTCTTCTCAACGAAGCGCATTTAATCCGCCTACGCCTCAGTTTAATCCAAAGGCTAAGTATGTAATTAATCAGTATAATTATTATAGTTATCAAAATCCAACGCTTCTTGATTGGTTAATTTTGAGCTCTATAATCAACTCTCATCATCATTCATATCATCACAATCATGGTGGTGGTGATTGCTGCTGGCCTTCAAACCACCATGGCCATGATTCATCTTCAAATGACGATTTGGCTAAATTGTTGGCAGCCTTATTCCTCATCCTTTTAGCTTTGATCGCCGTCGTTTTAGCTTTTATTGCTTTGTATTACATGCTTAATGAATTTGCAAACAGTGTTGAGCGTTTTTACTATGGCGAAGGATGGATGAAGGGCGCATTAATGTTCGCTACTTCTATTGGATTTGGAGCGGGTTCGACACTTTTAACACTTAATTTTGGCGCTGCACCATTAATTGCTCTTGCTGTAGCTGCAGGGGTTAATCCTGTTGGTGTAGTAATTGCTGGAGCTGTACTCCTTACTATCATTGGTGCAGGTATTGGGTGTTTTGCAATGAATATACTGTATGATTCCCTCAATAAGTCAGCTAATAAAGAGTCTATGGACCCATCAGACCCAGAGCGGTTTAGATTAACTGCCTCAGAAGAAGCTTATTTGCGCGATGAGAAAGGTATGGATCCTATAGCTGTAAGATGTGCAATGGTTGCCTTGCGTGCGGAAATGGCAAAATTATTAGGGAATGAGAAACCGATACCTTCCTTTTTCTCTCGTTATTTTAATAAAGAGAATGGAAAGGTTCAGGAGCTATTAGAAAAACTGCGACACTTACGTAAAGGGGATATAAATATGGTTGAAGTAGGGGAGTTGAGTTTTGACTGCAGACTTCCTCAAAGGATATATATTCCAACTTACTATACTCAAACTCAACCCACCTACTCTGACACTCCACCTCCATATCCTGGAATGTATACGCCTTCAGCTCCCCAATATTACGCGTAGATGTCTTTATAAACCGAGTAAAGAGCAATTCTTTACTCGGTCAAAATCATTGGTTTAATGACTCATTTTCACTGTCTTAGATAGTAAGATTATTCACTAGAAATAAAAGGAAGCATGCGTTTTAATACATTATCTTTGCAAATAAAATGATGATACAAAGCTGCAAGGAAATGAATCCCTACCAAAATGAGGATTAAATAGGCAATCGTTTGATGCGTTGAAAACATAATACCGCCAAGGTAATCGTTCTTTGAGATAAGGCAAGGGATTGTAAACCAACCAAAAAAATCAATGGGTTTTCCATCCGCACAAGTTAATAAATAGCCGACGATCGGCATGAGTATGATAAGAATAAAAAGAGTGTGGTGGACTGCTTTGGAAGTAATGTATTGCCATCTCGGTTGAGTTATTGGTGGTAGTGGTTTGATATTTATAATATGCCAAATAAAAAATAAAATTCCGAGTAATAAAATAGTCAATCCTACTGATTTGTGCAGCATTATATATCGCGGTGCGAGTGGTGAATCGTGGCTAATCGACCAGACAAAATAAAATTGAGCAATAATTAAAATAAAGATTAACCAGTGCAGTAATTTCGTTACACTGCCAAAACGCTTCAGTGTATTCCTTATCATAGAGGTTTCTCCATTAATTCCTAGATAATGCTACTATATCAACGACTTAAATAATTTCAACACTGACTCATTTGCTGCGGATTACTTTGATAGTGAATTAAAGTTGCCAATGGGTGGGATATGAAGCTTGGCGGAGAGACAGGGATTCGAACCCTGGGAAGGTTGCCCTTCAACGGTTTTCAAGACCGCCGCATTCGACCGCTCTGCCATCTCTCCAGGCGTGAATACTATCTTAACGGCCTTGGTTTTGCAAATATTTTTTTAATATTCTGCGCAAATACGAGCAATATTTTTTGATGTTGTTTCTATTTTTTTCATTTTTCAAAAAAAATAGAAGAATGTTCGCAAAATGAATAGTCCTAGGTATAATGTTCCAAATTTTTGTGGCTGTTGTCGCGGATACAACAGGTATATATATTAGATAGGTGTAGTTTATGAAACGAATTCAAATGTTGTTCCTAGTCGTTCTTATTGTATCTTTATCTGCATGCAAGACGTGGTGGGGTAAAGAAGATGATGATAATAACCCTTACAAAGGAATGACTGCTGAGCAACTTTATACGGAGGCTCAGAAAGATTTACGTAAAAAAGAATATGCAACGGCAATAAAACATCTTGAAGCGATAGAAACGATGTATCCATTCAGTGATTATACTGAGCATTCACAGATGCAATTAATTTATGCTTATTATAAAAATGAAGACTATCCTTCAGCCGCCGCTACTGCAGAGCGATTTATTCATCTTTACCCAAGAGCTAAGAATGTGGATTATGCCTATTACATGAGGGGTATGGCCAATTTCCAACAAAGTCGTGGGGTTTTTGCAAAATTTTTACCTTTAGACGAATCCTGGAGAGATCCTGGTACACAAAACCAGGCTTATTCTGATTTCGGTGTGTTGATTCAAAAATTCCCTGAAAGTAAATATAAAGCAAACGCGCTACAGCGTATGATTTATTTACGCAATATGTTTGCCCAACATGAATTGAATGTTGCCACCTTCTATTTTAAACGCAAGATGTATGTAGCAGCAATTAATAGAGCGAGTTATGTAGTGAAAAACTACCCGCAAGCACCGAGCGTAAAACAAGCTCTAGTTGTTATGTATGATGCGAATATGGCTTTAGGTTTCAACAAGGCTGCTGAGGAAGCTTTAGCGGTTTATAAGGCGACTTACAATACGTCTAAAATGGAGCACATAGTATCTAATTAATTGACTGTAAGAAGTGACTGGAAAGCCGTATTTGGAGCTGAGTTCAAATATGGCTGTCCACCAAGATTCAAACTCAAATACACTCTCTAAACAATTACAATCAAGCTTGACTGTTTCATTTATCGCACCTGAGTAAATCTTATAATACCCAGGTTTTATTATGTATGGCCCTTTATACAACCTCTACTAACTCAGATTCTTTTTCTTTTACTGCAAGTACCGCTAAAAGATCATGAGTTAACTCACGTAATTCTCCGGATAATAAAGTGAGTGCCGCATCGCGTTGTTGATATTCTTCATCAAGTTGTTTAATTTCGTTGAAATCATCAAGAAGATAATCAAGACTTTTGAGTTTTTTGAATGCAAAGTCATGAGTTAGAGTAAGCTGAATTCTTTCTTTCCAGATTAAAGAAATTTCTGCGGTTGCCATACCTTGTGATAATAAAGTTAAAACCTCCTCTGCTGGTAGCTCATAACCTTTACAATGCACCCGTTTTTTTTCATCATCAAGAGAAAAGAGCAGACAATCAGATGCTAATTGAAAATGATTGGGGAGTGTATTGGGCGAATGAATCCATTCCGCGAATCGTAAAGCCAGATTTTCTGTATGTGTTAGTGGTTCAATCGAAATGCCTGCTACAGACTTGCGCAAAAGAGAGGTGAGTTGTGATGCCTGATTATTACTGGAGGCATTAACTATAATTCTTTTGCTGGCACTATCAAGAATAGCAAGCATCTTTTTTTGGATGCAAAATGATTTAGGTAATAATTCAAACTCAATATCTTCGGCCATTTGCGCCTTTTCTGCTCGCTTAATTGAGCGACCGTGTTGGGTCTCGAGCATTTGCACTTTTTCGGCAAGCATTTTGTTGATCACGCCTCTTGGCAGTAAACGCTCTTCTTTACCCATACAAACCAGAGAACTTCCAGCAACCTCCTGAACCATTTCATCTGCAAAAGCCGGAAGCCAGCCATAAACAAAGCGAGCATGGGGAGGGCAGGGTTTTAGAATATTTTCAGCTAGAGATGCTGCTAAATCACTCGCTTCATCCAGCTCATATTGATAGATCAGTGCATTGTTAAACCACATAAAAAACTCCTGAGATTATTACATAATATAATAGGTGCCGATTGCCATCGTTCTATTGTACGGTAGCTTATAAAATTCGATATTTAAATTGGCTGAATAATTGCGTATTAGGAAGGCAAACAACTTCTCTTGCCAATAAAAGGTTAATGATTTTTTTGATTTTGACGCGGTAATGTTAGGAATTTCTACCATATATGTAGCGCGTTCCACATTTAACTTAAAGGGAAAAAGATTTTTGTTGGAAGCGCGTTCCAAAGCTCGGGGTATCGAAATAGTTTCCATAAAACCATAATGCAAGGTGAGATTGAACACCTTTTCATGCAAGCATGTAATTTCATAACGTTGACTGTAATGTATATGTGGAATGTTATCTACAACGTAATTAACAATAAGTACTCGCTCAGGAACAGCACGGCTTAATTTAAGAAAATGAAGGAAGCTGCCTCCGCTTTTATCATAAACATCGGTGATAAAAACCGCTGTCAGATCAGTGAGTTGATTTAAACTTTTATATTCTAATTGCTTGAGAATCTTGGAAATGTCGTCTTTATTCATATAATAATTTTCGCGTAAATACTCCAAGCCAAATTTCCAGGTGTACATAATGGTCGCGATGAGTAAAGCAAAAATAACTGGAACCCAACCGCCAGTCAAAAATTTATGTAAATTTGAACCAAGGAATGCAAAGTCTACGATAAGAAAAAAGCCAAATATAATCATGACCTTATATTTTGACCATTTCCAAATTGATATTGCAGCATAGGCAACCATCGCATCAATTAGAAGCATGTCTGCATTCACAGCGATTCCATAAGCATGTGCGAGTCTATCTGAAGTTTGGAAGGCAACACAGAAAGTTAAGGTTCCAATAAACAAAATAAAATTAATTTGTGGTACGTAAATCTGCCCGGAAAACTCCTTGGATGTCTGGACTATAGGTATACGGGGACATAAGCTGAGTAATACCGCCTGTTTTGTCAAAGAAAACGTAGCTGAAATTACAGCTTGTGAGGCGATTATCGTGGCAATAGTAGCAAGAATAATCAAGGGAATATAAAACCATTCAGGTGCAATCATATAAAAAGGATTGCTGATTGCATTGGGGTTTATGAGTAAGTTAGCTCCTTGACCAAAATAATTTAATAACAAGCAAGGAAGAACAACTGCAAACCAAGCAGCACGAATAGGTTTTTTTCCAAAATGGCCTATATCTGCATAAAGTGCTTCACCACCCGTTACAACAAGAAAAATGCCGCCCAATAACAAATATCCTTTCAGTCCCGTATCGCGAATTAAATCGAAGGCGTAATAAGGATTGATCGCAGTAAGTACAATAGGAGCATCAACAATTTGTCTGATACCAAGAGTAGCAATCGTGATGAACCAAACTAGTATAAGTGGCCCAAATAAATTCCCTATACTTCCAGTTCCTCTTGCTTGTAATGTAAAAAGAAGAATCAAAATAACTATAGCTATGGGTAGAATAAAGGGAATAAACTCATTTGAAAGAGTGCCAAGGCCCTCTACAGCACTAATTACAGAGATAGCTGGCGTCAGCATTCCATCCCCTAAGAGTAAGCCGGCTCCAAAAATTGCGATAATGTAAAATAAAGGCGTATATTTAGTACTTTTATGCTTCATTAGAGCTAAAAGGGCGAGAATCCCTCCCTCACCATCATTATCCGCCCGCAAAATTAAAATCAGATATTTGAATGAAATAACAAGAATCAAGCACCAAAAAATAAGTGACAGTACCCCCAAAATATGTGCTTGAGTAATAGTGATATTATTTAATGTTACTTTTAAAGCATATAATGGACTGGTACCAATGTCCCCAAATACAACGCCTAATGCCCCAAGAGTGAGACCATAAGAAAACTTGTGTGTATTTTCCATATCTATTACCAGAATGCATTGCTAAATATAATAGCAAAATGGGGGATAAAGGGTTTTTTCATATTTGTTATACTGTCCCTAACTTTTGTTCTTTTCCACCAGTTGGGGTGGAAACTGCTCTTTTAGGTTTATAAAATTATGAACTATTGCAGGTCTAGCGTTCTTTGTGTAGATTAGCCCATTTTTGTTCTTTGGGAAATAGAAAATGAATGCAAAAGTTATTTTGCTTGCAGCAAAACAAAATACTGTATTACGCGGCCATCCATGGATATTCCCTAAGGCTATTGCAAAAACTCATGGAAAATTAGTTACAGGGCATTTGATTGATATTTATAATGCGGACGAAGAGCTTATTGGTGTCGGTGTTTATAATGAACATTCTCTTTATAGAGTCAGGGTCTTAGCTCTTGCGAATGAATCCCTTGATATCCGTAATTTGCATGCCCTGATAACACATCGATTAAGCCAGGCCAAACAAGTCAGGGAATGTTTAAATCTGCCTAATGAGGAAACTACTGCTTATCGGTTATTTAATAGTGAAGCAGATGGTCTTTCTGGTTTAACGATTGATCGATTTAATCAAACGTGTATTGTTGCAAGTTCTGCTTATTGGGTGGAGCTCAATCGAGAAATTATCATTCAAATATTACAAAATTTGTTTCCTGAAGATCAAATTATATGGATGCCACAAGGTAAGCCCTTGAGCCAAGATGGCTGGAAACAAATGAGCACACAAGGGAAATATTATAGTACTCAGGTTCTGGAGGCTGGGGTTATTTATGAGGTTGAATTTGCCCAGGCACAGAAAACAGGTTTGTTTCTTGACCAACGCGAGAATCACCAACGTATTGCCCAGTTATCCAAAGGAAAGAGTGTATTAGATCTTTATTGTTATAGTGGTGGTTTTGCATTACATGCTGCGAAAGCTGGGGCCTTAAAGGTAACTGCGGTGGATAGCTCTGCTCAAGCTATAACGCAAGCGAAAAAGAATGCAGCATTAAATGGTATGACTCAAATTGAATTTATCGAGGCTGATGCGCGTGAATATTTAACAAAAGCAGGGAGTTATGATCTTGTTGTTCTCGATCCTCCTAAATTAGTTCCATCAAAGCAACATGTTGAGCGAGCTAAAAACTATTATCGGTTTTTACATCGAGAGGTATTTAAGTACATGAAATCTGGTTCCTTATTAATGACGTGTAATTGTTCTTCAGCGCTTTCATCTCAAGAGTTTTGTTCTTTGGTTGGTCTTCAAGCTGGAGCAGTGGGGAAACAAGCACGTATTTTAGGTGTGTATGGTCCAGCAAGCTGTCATCCTACCTTAGCTGCTTTCCCAGAAGGAAATTATCTTACTGCGATTTTGTTGGCTGTTGTATAATAGATTTCAATGTAGCCTGGGTGCAGCTCACTGTTTTTTGAGCACATCTGTGCCTACGCCCCGAGGCTTGTCCACGGGATCCAGTGTTTTTAGGGCAGATCTCCTGGATCCCACGGACAATCCCGCGAACAAGTCGTGGGGGCGGGACGTTGGGATAGAGCTGGACTGGCTTTTCAGATATATATGTGTAGAAGATTCAGCTGTACCTGACCAGGCAATAGCTAACGACTCCGTTTAGGTATGAACTGCTCTATCTCTGTCTTGCAAGCATTGCAATACATCATAAAAACTCAGTTCACATGCTTTTAATAAAACAAACAAATGGAAAACCAAGTCCGCACATTCATTAACTAGTTCTTCGCGGTTATTATTCACTGCAGCAATTACTGTTTCAATGGCTTCTTCACCTACTTTTTGAGCACATCGAGAGAGTCCAGATTCGAATAATTGTGCGGTATAACTGTTTTCATTTTTTGAGTTTGCACGTTCATTAATCAGTTCAATCAATTCATGAATAAAACCAAGATTTGTATGATGCTGAGGTTGAAAGCAACTCGTGTATCCTAAATGGCAAGCAGGCCCTTTAGGCAAAACCTGAATTAAAAGGCTGTCACTATCGCAATCCACACTGATATGTTGTACGGACATGCTGTTACCAGAACTTTCTCCTTTACGCCATAAACGCTTTCGACTGCGGCTGTAGAGATTCAATTGACCAGTAGTCAATGTGGCAATCAATGCCTCTTGGTTCATATAACCTAACATAAGAACATTACCATTTTCAGCATTTTGGATGATGGCTGGTAATAAACCATTCATTTTTTTCCAATCTAAAGAATTAATTTCCATATGAATCATAATCGTACCTCAATTTTTTGTTTTTTAAGCGCTAATTTAATTTCGTGTATCGTCAAAATTTTGTCATGAAAAATGCTGGCAGCTAACGCTCCATCTACTCGAGACTTAAGAAATACTTTAGTAAAGTCATCCAGTGATCCGGCGCCTCCTGATGCAATTAATGGTACCTGACATAAAGGCCGTACCTGTTTTAATTGATATAAGTCATATCCTCTGCGTACACCGTCTGATTGCATACAGTTTAGTACAATTTCTCCTGCACCTCTGTCTTGTACTTCTCTGATCCATTCTCTTGTTTTGCGTCTGGAGTTAAGGATTTTTTTTTCATCTCCGGTGTATTGATAGACATAATAATCATTATCTATCCATTGACTATCAATTCCTATTACAACACATTGGCTCCCAAAACTCCGACTTAGTTCATTAATCAAGTCAGGGTTTTCTAATGCCGGGCTATTAATGGATATTTTATCGGCTCCAGAGTTTAGTACCGATTTTGCCTGATTAAGTGAGCGAATTCCACCTGCTACAGTAAAAGGAATATTAATTGTTTCTGCAACTTGATGGACCCAGTCTGGACAAACTGAGCGTTGTTCAGAACTTGCAGTAATATCATAAAATACTAACTCATCTGCACCCGCTGCAGAATAATCAGCAGCAAGTTCGAGAATGTCGCCAACAACACGATGATTACGAAATTTAATGCCTTTGACTACTTGATTATCGCGTACATCAAGACATGGAATAATGCGTTTGGTTAACATAACTTATACTCAATAATGTAGCCTGGGTGCAGCGCAGCGAAACCCGGGGATCTCATCTAACAAAAACCTGGGTTTCGCTGCGCTGCACCCAGGCTACGTAAACTACGATAACATTGCTTTCAGGTCAAAAGTACCTTGGTAAAGGGTTAATCCCAAAATCGCTGCAGTAACTCCCAAGGCATCCAATCGATTAATATCCTCTGTATTACGAATACCTCCTGAAGCTTGCCATTCAATTTGAGGAAAACGTTCTGTTGCTTCTTTATAAAGCTCAAAATTTGGTCCTTGCATCATTCCATCACAGGCAATATCAGTACAAAGTACTTGTTTAACTCCTAATTGCAGATAATAAGACGTAACATCCCACAAATTATTATTTGTCGTTGTTTGCCAACCATGAATGGCAGAGATGGGGATTCTATTTTTCATGCGAATATCTAAAGCCAGGATAATGTGTTGTGGACTGATTTCCTTAATAATGAGTGCGGTCAGTTTGGGATTGGTAATGGCAATACTTCCTAAAACCAGATTGGATATTCCAGCTGAAGAGCATAATAGGGCTTGTTCTAAAGAGCGAATTCCTCCACCTGCTTGTACGATAATTCCTGTATTTTGCATGGCACAAATTAAAGGCAACTGTTGCATCGCTCCTGTTTGCGCCCCATCCAAATCAACAACATGCAGACGCTTTGCCCCCAATTCGGCAAAATAAGCAGCACGTTCTACTGGCGGGGTATCGAATTGAGTGACATGATCAAATTGTCCCTGTCGTAAACGTACACAACGACCTGCTTGAATGTCAATTGCAGGGATAAGGATCATAGGAGCCTCCATATTTTAAGTCAGTTAACAACTTCTTTGGCAATTCCCCTTTATAGTAGAATTGCCGAAGAATTCTAATGGTTACAAAAATTGTTTAACAAAGTCATTCCGGTTTCAGCAGATTTTTCCGGATGAAATTGCATACCCCAAATGTTATTTTTTTGAATTATTGCTGTGAATGGTTCATTGTATTCACAATGGGCTAAAGCATACTGGCTTTCACCTAGTGCATAACTATGAACAAAATAAACATAATCGTGCTCCCTTAATCCTTGTTGCAAGAACGTTTCTGTGCACCACTGCAATTGGTTCCAGCCCATGTGAGGCACTGGATAACCTTCTTGCTGGCGTAAACGCTGGGCTTTTCCAGGAAGCATACCAAGACAACGAACATCACCTTCTTCGCTATGTTCAAGCAATAGTTGCATGCCAAGACAAATACCCAACAGGGGTTGTTCTAGCGAAGTAATGACATCGATCAACTCATATTGGCGCAGCGCATTCATACCATAAGCTGCAGTACCTACTCCTGGTATAATCACATGGCTTGCTTTTTTAATTTCTTTTGCATCGTGTGTTAATTGATAATTAAAACCCAGTCTTTTTAATGCATTAACTAAAGAGGTTAAATTGGTGCCGCTAACATCAATGATGGCAATCATAATACCCCCTTGGTTGATGGTAGAATAGTGTTTGTTTTCATACAGGCTTGGCCTAGCGCCCGTCCTAACGATTTGAAGCAGGCTTCAATCATGTGATGATGATTTTGGCCTTTTACTTCAATATGAATGGTTGCGCCAAGGGAGGAGGCGAAGGAATTAAAGAAATGGGGTACCATTTCGGTTGCCAGACCTCCAACAAACTCTCGAGTAAATTGACCTTTAAAATTGCAAAAACCTCTACCACTAATATCTATGGCTATCGATGCTAAAGATTCATCCATAGGTAAAGTAAAGCCATAGCGGTTAATCCCCCATTTATCGCCCAGTGCCTTTTTTAGCCCTTCACCCAAAGCGATTGCGGTATCTTCAATTAAATGATGATCATCAACTTCTATATCACCGGTGGCATATAATTCAAGATTGAATCCGCCATGTTTAGCTACTTGCTCCAGCATATGGTTAAAAAATGGCAATGGTGTGTTTATGGAACTGCTCTGGTCAGTATCCAAAATCAGAGTTAACTTTATGTCTGTCTCTTTTGTCTTTCTTTGGACTATTGCCGTTCGTTTTTGGTTCAGTATTGTTTGGGTAATTTGCTCCCATCCATGCTCTTTGGAGACAGGCAAAAATTTGATCCCCAGATTATCAGCAAATTGTCGGTCAGTTTCTCTATCCCCAATGACCCAGGTACATGAATTATTGAGTGCTCTTTCTTTGAGGAATTGATCCACCAAGCCCGTGCTAGGTTTTCGGCACAAACAATTGTCTTCGGGCATGTGGGGACAAATAAAAATCTCATCAAAAAATATTCCTTGTGATGAGAAAATATCTAGGATAAATTCATGACAAATCATAAAATCATCTTCAGGAAAAGCAGAGGTACCTATACCGTTTTGATTGCTTACCATAACAAAGCGAAAGCCCTCCTTTTGCAATTGCAGTAGGGCGGGAATAACATGAGGTGTGAGCTTAATTTTATCTAAAGAATCTACTTGAAAATCAAAAGGTTCTTCAATTAAGGTTCCGTCACGGTCAATAAATAAGATTTTTTGCATTTTTAATATCCTGAAACATTATTTTGAAAAGACGATAAAGCACGTAGCAAAAGTTGATTTTGTGCCTCATCACCTACGGTAATTCGTAAATGATCATGCAATGACGAGTTAGGTGAAAAACTTTTGATGACTATGCCTTGGTCAGCAAGCCAAGAAACCAATTCAACCGTATATTTGGTTTTCACAAGAATGAAGTTTGTTTCAGTCGAATAGACTTTTTTGATAACAGGGCATAATTGCAATTTCTTTATTAACCTTGCTCGAGATTTTTTAATTGTATTGATTGCCTGTAAAAACCATTCATTTTTTTCTAATGCACGTAGTGCTAAATCAATCACTACGCTGGAAAGAGGAAAAGGTGGCATAATTTTATTCAAGGCCTGAATTACATGTGCTTGAGCTAAAATAATTCCTAAACGAAGGTTGGCTAAGCCATAGGCTTTGGACAGAGTACGTAAAACAATTAAATTATCGAATTGAGAAATGAGACATGTTGCACTTTGGGTTTGAGCAAATTCGATATAAGCTTCATCAACAACGATAACAGAACGATTTTTATATTCATTACAAAGTGTTGCAATAAAGTTGAGATCGATTAAGTTCCCTGTAGGATTATTGGGGTTACACAAAAAAATGAGCTTACAGTTGTTTTGCCAAGCATTACGAATGTCGTGTAGAGAAAGTTGGAAATTATTTTGAGCATCTAAAGGACATTCAATAAGTTGTGCGTGTTGTAAATAGATATAGAAAGAATACATAGAAAAAGTAGGTGGAAATTGCATGCATGCGTCTTGCCCTGCACTGAGAAATAAACGTGTGATTAAATCAATTCCATCATCAGATCCACGAGTGAGTACAATTTGCTTCGCTTCAACTTGATAGTATTTCGCCAATTGTTCTTGCAGTTGGTCCTGCAGATATTTTTCTGGATAAAAATTTAAACTGATATTCGTACTTAATGCAGACCAAGGAAGTTCGTTCGCATGTAATCGATGTCTCATGGGTACACTACCAACACTGTAAGGTTGATTGTCTAATAATTCAGGGCGTATTAAATTAAGTACTGACATTTAAAGCTCCAGTGAGTTCAACCTAATTGCTACAGCTTGTGCATGAGCATCCAATCCTTCAATTTGAGCCAAAGTAATTGCTGCAGGCCCTAAAGCTTTAATTCCTTCTTTGCTAATTGATTGAACATTAAAGTGAGTAAGAAAATCGAGCGTACTAAGGCCGCTATGATTTTTGGCAAAACCATGGGTTGGCAGAACATGGTTTGATCCAGTTACATAATCACCAAGTGTTTCAGCTGCCCAGGAACCAAGAAATACGGTACCTACGGCGTGTATCTCATCAATCCAAGAGTCTGCGTCTTCGCGGTTTATAATCAAATGCTCAGGAGCATAGGAGTTAATCATATGTAGTTGCTCTTTTTTCTCAGCGCATACAATAATCAAGCTGTTTGCCAGTGATTGTTTGATTATTTGTGTTCTTGATAGAGTATTAAATTGTGCATACAGTTGTTGGTTTACTTGTTCTGCGATGTGCAGTGAATCGCAAACCAGAATGACTTGAGAGTCAGCCCCATGCTCCGCCTGCGCCAGTAAATCTGCAGCGATAAATGCTGGATTTGCATGATTATCAGCAATGATCATGACTTCGGACGGTCCAGCGGGCATATCAATTGCTGCGCCATAAGGATCTGAGGCAACGAGGTTTTTGGCTTCAGTAACATAACTGTTGCCTGGTCCAAAAATTTTGTCTACCTTAGTAACTGTTTCAGTTCCATAAGCCATAGCTGCGATTGCTTGCGCTCCTCCAAGTGCATAAATGGTGTCAATGCCGCATAATCTTGCTGCAACTAATAAATGTTCGTTAATTGAACCTGATGCATCAGGAGGAGTACAAAATATTTTTATAGGACATCCAGCGACACGGGCAGGGATGGCTTGCATTAATAATGAAGAAATAAGGGGAGTCTTATTGCCGCCTGGTACATACAAACCAACTCGTTGAATGGGTCTGTAGGTGCTGTGAATAGTTACGCCATTGGCTGTACCTATATTTTTATTTTCTGGTAAAAGAGCTTGGTGATAGGTCGTTATGGTTTTGACTGCTGCAGTAATGGCAGCAAGAGACTGTTTACTAATGCATGCCTTTTCAATTCTTTGTTTAGGGATTTGCAGATTGTTCAAACGAGCCCCATCAAATTGCTCTGTAAATGTAAATAATGCTTGATCTCCGATAGTTCGTACCTGTTTGATGATCTCTTGTACCTTGCTTTTTACTGAAGATGTTTGCATGGGACGCGTCAGGCAAATTTTTTTTTCAGCTTGGGAGAGGGATTGCCAATTTTTAATCGATAACATCATACTACTCCAACATTTTTTCTATAGGTAAAACCAATATAGAGCTGGCTCCTAGGGTTTGAATGGTTTCTAAAGTGTTCCAAAACACACGCTCACTGGAGACAACATGCACCGCTACTTTATTCATATTGCCGGGTAAAGGGAGAATTGTAGGTGACTCAGCTCCAGGCAATTTTTCTGCAATTGCATCAAGAGCTGATTTCGGAGCATGAAAAACAATGTATTTTCTTTCCTGCGCTTGTTGTACTGACTGAATTCTTCGTGCAAGCATGGCAAATAAGTCCTGAAACATGTATGAAAAGCTCTGATCGCTTTGGATTAATACAGCTTGACTGAAAAGCACAGTATCAACTTCATAGAGTTTGTTGTCTTCCAAAGTTTGACCACTTGAAACGAGGTCACAAATTGCATCCGCCATACCCATTCGTGGGGCAACTTCAATTGAGCCGGATAATATAAGACTTTCTGCGCATATTTTTTTGTCACGTAAATATTGGTTTAGCAAATTAGGATAACTGGTCGCAATTCGTTTGCCATCCAAGCTTCCTGGCCCTTGATAATCTGTGGCCTCAGGAATGGCTATGGATAAACGACAAGTGCAAGTGCCTAATGCTGCTGTTGTTTTGTATAATTTTTGTGGATTGGCAAGAGAGGCTTCCAGCAAGACATTTTCACCAACGATTCCACCATCGCATAAGCCATCGAATACTAAGGTAGGTATGTCATCATCGCGGACAAAAAGTAAATCAATAGGAAAGTTATCAACATGAGTAAGTAAGCTATTCGGTTTAATGCGAAATTTCAAACCACATTGCTGCAAAAGTCTTAAAGATTCTTCAGATAGGCGTCCCTTCTTTTGTAAGGCCAAACGTAAACGATTTTTCACGACAACTCCAATCTCTTTGCGATTAGCTCATAACCGCCTGTACCAAAACTTAAACAACGTGCTACACGAGTTATTGTGGTCACGCTGACCCCTGTTTGTTCATGAATGGTGCGATAGGGGATACCTTGCCGCAATAAAGGAACAACTTGCCAACGATCTGCCATCGCTTCGAGTTCTGCTGGGGTGCATAAATCGATAAAAAATTGCAATGCTTCTTCTTTATTCTCAAGCAAACTAATGGCATGCATTAAATCAGGCAGAGCAGAATGTTTTACTGTGGTATGTGTTTTCATATTAATGTATTAGCGTAATATAACATTAACTCAATAATACTGACTATTTTTAATGCTGTCAATAAAATGTGTGAACAATAAAAGTGAATAAAACTAGGTAGGGTGCTTTATGCGCGTATCCAGAGATCTTGCTTTTTAAAAAGAGCTCTGCAGTACATTAAAACATTGTTCTGGATATTCCGCATAAAACGGGTAGGTAGAAGGGTTATGAGAGTTTATTATTTGACAAGAAACTACTTTAAGTTTGTCTCTGAGAGACTCCCAAAAATTTAAATAGGAAAATACGTTTCTACAACCTACAGTAATGTCTAAAAAGTTGTCATCCCTGCGCAGGCAGGGAGCCATTTACACTGTGAAAATTTAACTTGATTGAATCAAATAATTTTAGTTGGGACTATTTGATAGATGGCGCCCCTGCCTGCGGCTGGGGGCCAGCTTTTTTATATGGAATTAACAACCATACACTGCTTGGTATGCTTCAAGTTTTTTTACTTGCTCGTTTTGATTTGTACTTTTTAAGTAATCGATTAAATCAAATAAAGTAATAATTGAATATACATTAATGCCTTGCGCTTTAATTTCAGCCAATGCTGATTCCTGAGTTAATCCTTGCTCACAGCGATCTAGAGCGATAATAACTCCGGTCAATTGACCACCATTTTCCTTAATTAAAATCTGCGACTCCCTAAAAGCGGTGCCTGCAGTAATCACATCATCAATGACAATTGTTTTTCCGGTTAAGGGTGCACCAATTAATTGGCCTCCTTCGCCATGATTTTTTACTTCTTTACGATTAAAAGTAACAGTGGTTTCTTGTCCTAATTCAGCCAAGGCAATAGCTGTTGCTGTAGCAAGAGGCAACCCTTTATAAGCTGGGCCAAATAAGTGGTCGAATTCGGCATGGTGCTCAAGTAATGTTTTGGCATAAAATTGGCCCAATTGCCGTAAAGCATTGCCTTGATAAAATAATCCTGCGTTAAAAAAATAGGGGCTGGTGCGGCCAGATTTTAAAGTAAACTCACCAAATTTTAAAACTTGGCAATCAAGTGCTAATTTTATAAAAGCTGATTTCATCTGATTCATTATGTATTTCCAATAGAAAAAAAAATTATAAAGATATCGATTTTTTTAAAAAATCCTTAACAATCAATAAAAAACTGCTATGCTAATCTATATGTAAGGAATTATTTCTTGCATAAGTGTATGTTTATAATTACTCAGCGCTTTAATAGTAAAGATTTTTGTGCTGAAAATAAACATCTGTAATAGTTGGATAGTAAAGCTTAAGACAAAGGGGATAGCTAATGTCGCAAAGAGAAACGGGCCATGTAAAGTGGTTCAATGAGAAAAAAGGATTTGGATTTATCATTAATGAAAATGGTGATGATATTTTTGTTCATTATAAAGATATCCAAGGTGTTGGATTTAAAACCCTTCACGAGAATGATCCAGTATCCTTTGTGCTTGATAAAGGGCCTAAAGGACTAAAAGCACAAGACGTTACAATTATTACTGAATAAGTAAGGTAACGAATCAATATATTCTCAGCTATCGCTGCGTGTTAAGTTTAGCCTGGGCGAGGTTTTGCCATAACCCGGGTTACTTTTCATGCAATGGACTTTTGGTTATGGTTGCAATCTAGATTTGTTTCCGTAAGCTCTTTACTGAGCTCGAGAAATTTTAAATCATAGGGATGTAACAATTAATCAATGTTCTTTTTTGTCTAAAATATTCCAAAAGAAAAACGTATTAAAGCCTCTTGAATTCTTCTAAAATATCTTCATATATCTTCTTCTTGTTTATTTATTTTTACTTTAAGAGGTGGGGTATGAAGAACTTATCTATGTATCAGGTAGATGCATTTGCATCTGCTCTTTTTGAAGGTAATCCTGCAGCAGTCTGCCCTTTAGAACATTGGTTAACTGATAAAGAAATGCAATATATTGCTACTGAAAACAATTTATCTGAAACCGCTTTTTTTGTTCCTGAAGGAGATGGATTTTATATAAGATGGTTCACCCCAAATGAAGAGGTGGCTTTATGTGGTCATGCAACGCTTGCGAGTGCGTATGTTATTTTTGAAAAATTAGGATTTAAGGATAAAAAAATAAAATTTAACTCCAAAAGCGGGGCGCTTATTGTTTACAAAAATGAGAATGGTTTAATGATGGATTTTCCAGAGTTATCTTATCACCCAATTGAATTATCACCCGAGTTGCAACAATTAAATTTGAAAAAACCTCTGAAAGTCTTTAAAAGTCAGTTTGATTTAATGTTTGTTTATGAGGATGAAAACGATGTGCGTACAGCAGATCCAGATTTAGATGCTGTAGCACGGTTGGAATATAGAGGCCTGATCTTGACTGCTCCCGGTAAAAATACTGATGTTTATTCACGATGTTTTTATCCAGGGTGCAATGTTCCAGAGGATCCAGTAACTGGTTCGGCTCATTGTGTGATTGCACCATACTGGTGTGAACAATTAGGTAAATCACGCATTGATGCGATACAAGGAGGAACCCGTCAGGGCAAATTGCAATGTGAGGTAAAAGAAGGACGAGTTTTTCTTTATGGAATGAGTCATCTTTATTTAGAAGGCACCATTTACTTGCCATAAACTTTTTTTAATAATTAACCTGTCAATTCTTTGGCGAAATATTAGGATTTTAGAAATAGTTGGATTCATCATGATACCCTGCATTTAATTTATTAGATGACATTATTCATGGTTCTATTTATCATGAGTGGTATTTAGTATGATCGCATCAGAAAAGGAGTATCTTATGACTATCTATATGTTTCCTGGACAAGGATCTCAGATAAAAGGAATGGGAATTGAATTATTTTCGCGTTTCCCTGAGGAGATAAAACAAGCTGATGAGATTTTAGGATATTCCATTAAAGAATTATGCTTAGATGATCCAAAACAGCAATTGAGTAATACCGAGTATACGCAACCTGCATTATACGTTATTGAAACACTTTCTTTTTTAGCAAGAGCGGCAGAAGAACCTCCACCGCAATATCTCATAGGACATAGTTTAGGAGAGTATGCTGCTTTATTTGCAGCAGGTGCTTTTGATTTTGTTACAGGGTTAAAGCTTGTGCAAAAGCGTGGTGAGTTGATGGCTCAAGCAAGTGGGGGGGGGATGCTGGCAGTAATTAATTTACCTGAAGAACGTATTAAATTTTTACTGAGAGCCAATGGGTTGGATTCTATAGATTTTGCCAATTTTAATTCACCGAAACAAATTGTTCTTTCTGGGCTCGCTGCAGATATTGCCAAAGCGAATGAGTTACTTGCCAATGAAGCGCTGATGTGCGTCCCCTTAAAAGTCAGTGGTGCATTTCATTCCCGTTATATGCAAGCAGCTGCTAATGAGTTTGCAAAATTTATGGCTCCCTTTGAATTCTCCCCACTTAAGGCTAAGGTAATTGCCAATGTGACTGCAGAGCTTTATAGCGACAACATGATTAAGGAAAATTTAGTAAAGCAAATTTCTCATCCTGTGCGGTGGACAGAAACGATTCGTTATTTAAAAAATAAAGGGGAAACAGTTTTTATAGAAGTAGGACCAGGAAATGTGCTGACTCGCTTAGTAACGCAAATCTAATTATTTCGAACAGAGAGATGAAACAGAGAGATGAGTCTCAAATTTTTAAAACGCTTACTGACTATGGTGTACTGTACCCATGCCTGATGGGGTCAAGATTTTTCACCTTCCCACTTACCGCGCTTTATGCCTAGGTGAGCCCCATAAATTTATAAAATTTCAGTCAGTGGAAACGTCCGGTCATCCCTGCGCAGGCAGGGATCTATCTATCAAAATAGTTATAGTTCATAACTCAAATGAATCTACTGAGGATTGTTTCCTTTAATTAAGTTAATTTTCTATTGCTTTTTGAGGGATGGAATATCCTATTAAGGCTTAGGATGTACATTGCAAATGGCTCCCTGCCTGCGCATGGATGACAGAATATGGAGCTCACTCAGGCATAAAGCGTGGCAGAAGGGATGGTTTATCGATATGTAGCGTGAAAAATTGGAGTCCTCCGGTATAAAGCACAACAGGTAGGAATAAAATTTTATAAGAGAATTTTCTCTGACTTGGACATAAATAACCCCTTTTCTTTTTAAAGAAAATCTTATAAGTCATTACATCCAAAAGAAAAATATCATCTACACTTAAATAGTGATTCAATTTACAGAGGGTGCACTATGACAATTCGACTGAAACATGAGCATGGAAAGTTAGAAGAAATAGAACTTTTTCAGTTACAACACCACTTGGCGCTTCCCCACCTTAAGAAATATTTACAATCAAAGGGTGCAAAGCAATGTAAATCAATAAAAAGAATTAGGGTTGATCATTCGAGTTTGGATGACAAAGATTATCACGCATTACATGATATCCTTAAATTATCATCAAAAGTTAATGAAATTTCATTTTACTCAAATCATATTGATACCGAGCAAGTTACTTATTTATTTGAATCTTTACCCAGAAAAAAATTGAATAAAATCAAATTGGTAGATAATTGGATAGGGGAAAAAATTCCTTCTGATTTTTTCTCTTTTTTACAAAAGAAAAAATTGAAGGTTTTGGATTTATCATTAAATTGGTTGCGTGATGCCGGAGTGCAGCATTTGTTAGAAGCAATAGAAGCGAATACTGAACTAAACGAGTTGGTATTAAGCTGTAATGATTTTGGTTTAGACGGAATGAAGGCATTGCATCATTTTGTGGCGAAGCATTCAACATTAAAAATTTTAGATATATCCTATAATAATTTGGATGAAAAATGTGCCAAAGAAATTGCCGCCATGATCACTGAATCAAAATCCTTGACCCATCTTAATCTTAGAAGTAATAAAATAGGCGATGGTGGCGCCGAGCTTATTGCACAAGCATTAAAATCAAATAAAAATTTAAAATACGTCGATTTATCAGATAATAAAATTTCAGAAACGGGCTTGTCTCAACTCGTACGTGAGGCAGTGGCTCATGATAAACTTGCAGGATTGATTTTAAAGCATAATCATATTCTTCCTCCAACATTAAAATCCAATCAATCAGACTTACACGTTTTTTATTGATAGCAAGTGCAGAATTATATAGCCGTTCAGTGTAGTATTCATCTTTTAGTGAATACATGCGAACGGTTATATTAATCAATGGAGTCTTGCCAATGGGCACAGGTGCTTTTTGCCTTTTAAAAGAACGTAGATTTTTGCCTTTTTTTCTTACTCAATTTTTTGGTGCTTTCAACGATAATGCATTCAAATTAGCGATGCTCACCTTGATTAGTTACCACTTAACACATGACCAAGCTCAATCTGAATTCTACCAAGCGATAGCAGGTGCTTTGTTTATAATGCCCTTTTTTCTCCTTTCAGCGACTGCTGGACAATTAGCAGATAAATACGATAAAGCATTAATGACCCGACTGATTAAAATATTAGAATTATTTTTAATGATTATTGGTAGTTTTGCCCTATATTGGGGCAATATTTTTCTGATGATGCTTACTTTAACGGGTTTAGGAGTGCATTCAACTTTTTTTGGACCAATAAAATATGCCATTTTACCTGATCATTTACCTAAAAAAGATTTACTTGGTGCAACAGGTTTGATCGATGGGAGTACTTTTATCGCTATTTTGCTAGGAACTACCATGGGTTCTTTATCCATTGGAATGAACAATCCCAAGCCTTATTTGGCGGTTTTTTTAACAGTGATTATTGCTCTTGCTGGTTTAACTTCAAGTCTATTTATCCCAAGAGCCCCTTCTATCTCCGAAAAGATAAAAGTTGATATTCAGATTTGGCGAGTGACATATAAGATGTTGACGCAAGTTACCGAACATTTCGGTATTTTTTTATCTATTTTGATTTTATCTTGGTTTTGGTTGTTAGGAACAGTAGTCCTGACAAAACTACCTGATTATACCAACTATGTTTTAGGAGCAAATAATACGGTTTTTGCATTATTTCTTGCCTTGTTTTCCGTAGGAATTGCATGCGGTTCAGTGATAGTGAATTTTATTTTTCAAGGGCGGATTAGTTTGCCTATGGTTCCTTGGGCTATGTTTGCTTTTTCCTGCTTTACCATGGATTTATATTGGGCTACCCCTTTGACAGAGCAAGGTTCACTACTTACTTTAAATACCTTTTTTACACAGTTTACCCATTGGCGTATTGCTTTTGATTTATTTATGTTAGCTTTTAGCTCAGGTTTATTTGTAGTTCCGTTGTATACCTATTTACAGATTGCCAGTCCCCCTCACTCTAGAGCCAGGATTATTGCGACCAATAATATTTATAACGCCCTATTCATGGTTATAGGGACATTTATGGTTATTGGCTTATTACACTTTAGTGCTGCAATCCCGAAAATTTTTTTAATTTTGAGTTTATTAAACGCTGTTGTTGCATTGCTGGCCAAGATCAATTTAAAGAAGGTGGTTTTGCCAGAAAAATAATAGAGTAGGGTGTAGTTTCCGTGAAGCGCAGCGGAACTGGGGAGCGGCAATAATACTGCATTCCCGGGTTCCGCTGCGCTTCACCCAGGCTACAATGTCCACATAAAGTTACGCTAACCAATCGCGTGGTGGAAGAAAATCGGTATAAAGTTTTGCTTCTGCACTATGTGCATCAGGTTGCCAATTGTATTCCCAGGTGACTTCAGGTGGTAAGGACATTAAAATTGATTCTGTTCTGCCATTTGATTGTAAGCCAAATAAGGTTCCACGATCATATACCAGATTGAATTCTACATAGCGTCCTCTTCGATAATGTTGAAATGCTTTTTCTCTTTCCCCAAAAGGATGTGACTTGCGACGCAATACTATTGGAGCATAAGCTTCAATATAGTGGTCGCCTATGCTTTGCATCAGAGCGAAACTGTGATCAAAACTTATTTCATTATAATCGTCAAAAAATAAGCCACCAATTCCACGTGCCTCATTGCGATGCTTGATAAAAAAATAATCATCACACCATTGTTTGAATTTAGGGTAGATCTCTTGGCCAAAAGGTTGGCAGGCACGCAGGGCGGTTTGATGCCAATGAGTGCAATCTTCTTCAAATCCATAATAGGGCGTTAAGTCAAATCCTCCACCAAACCACCAAACTGGTTCAGCCCCATCTTTTTCCGCAAGAAAAAAGCGAACATTAGCATGCGAGGTAGGTACATAGGGATTATCAGGATGAATGACTAACGATACACCGAGTGCATTAAAATTTCTGCCTGCTAATTCGGGGCGGTGTGCGCTTGCTGAAGCAGGAAGATGAGCTCCAGATACATGAGAAAAATTGACACCTGCTTTTGCAAAAACTGAACCTTGCGTTAAAACACGAGTAATTCCGCCGCCACCCGCAGGACGTTTCCAGGCATCTTCAATAAATTGAGCTTGGTCATCAAGTAGTTCAAGTCTCGAACAAATTTTATTTTGTAATTCTAAGAGGTAGGTTTTTACTTGTTCAATCGCGTTTTCTGGAAGAGTATGATTTTTTGACATGTGGTTGAGCTCCCCAATTTATAACCCGCTTATTTTCTCACTTATTCGAAATTGGCACAATGTTTGCTTTTCTTGTTGTACATACTTTAAGGGGGGAAATATGGCGTTAGATCTGGATTCATATTTTGGAATACATGCTAAAGCTTTAGTAGCTCGTGATCAAAGGGCATCACAATTAGCGAACAACTTAGCCAATGTCAACACACCCAATTATAAAGCTCAAGATATCGATTTCAACGAATTTTTAGCGGCAAGTATGGCTGGTGGTGCACAAAAAATGGAGGTTACGTCGCCTAATCATATTAATACAAACGCTGATTTTTCTGCGAATTTGAAATATCGAGTGACGTCGCAAATGTCTTTAGACGGAAACACAGTGGATAAAGATTTGGAAACCACAGAATTTGCACGCAATTCCCTTAACTACCAAGCCAGCCTGAGTTTTCTTGATGGTAAAATCAAATCCATGATGCTGGCGCTAAAAGGAGAATAAGAATGACATTAAGTGCAATTTTTAATATTGCGGGCTCAGCATTGACCGCTGAAACAGCGCGTTTGACCACTAGCGCCGAGAACATGAGTAATGCTAATGTAGAGTCAGGGAGTGCTGATGAGACGTACAAAGCAAAGTATCCGATATTCAAAGCAGTGCAGGCACAGGCAAACCAATGGATGGGGGAGCAAGCATCAGGAGGGGTTCAGCTTAAAGGAACTTATGAGAGTACCTTAGAGCCTCGAAAGCGTTATGCACCTGATAACCCTTTAGCAGATAAGGATGGGTTTGTTTATACACCGAATGTGAACTATGTTGAACAAATGGCAAACGTGATTTCTGCTTCTAGATCATATCAAATGGATGTTGAATTGCTTAATACAACAAAACAACTATTGTTACGGACTTTAAAGTTGGGTGAATAAGGGAGAACAGTGAATGTCGACAAATTCAGTTAATGGAACTAACGCGTCTAACCCATCATTTAATAATCAAATTGACCCTACGACGAAGAACAGTTTGGGACAACAGGACTTTCTACGTTTAATGGTTGCTCAAATCCAAAATCAGGATCCGATGCAACCGCAAGTAAACGGTGAGTTTTTATCGCAATTAGCACAGTTTAGTACTAATGATGGGGTTACCAAAATGCAAGAATCGTTACAACAAATGGCAACTTCTCTGCAATCAAATCAGGCTCTGCAAGCTTCGGCTTTAGTGGGTCGTAAGGTTCTGGTTAATAGCCAGACCCTTCAACTGGGTACTGAGGGTGATGCAAAAGCAGCAGTTGATATTCCACCAGGTCTAAGTAATTTAAGTGCATCAATTTATTCAGAATCTGGTGAGCTAATAAAAACGATTCCATTAGGCCAGCCTGCTCCCGGATTTTTTCAATTTAGTTGGGATGGTACCGGCGGTGACAATAATCGCATGAAAGAGGGTAAATATAAAATTGAGGTGCATGCTGTTTATGGAGGGAAAGAAGTATCATTAAAAACAATGACCTCTGCCAATGTTGATAGTGTAAGCCTTGGTCAAAATGGAGAAGGCTTAAAATTGAATGTAGCAGGGATTGGACCAATATCATTGGATCAGGTAAGACAAATATCAGTTTAAAAGCAGGAGGCTAAAATGATTTTTGACGCAGCACTAAGTGGACTTCAAGCAGCAACAAGTAATTTGGATGTTATAGGTAATAATATTGCGAACTCTTCGACTGTAGGGTTTAAGGGCTCTCGTGCCAATTTTGGTGATATTTATGCTTTTGGTGGTTACGGCAGCTTTGGCGCAGGCAGTACTTCTATAGGTAGTGGGGTGATGCTGACTCAAGTTCAGCAATCATTCGCATCTGGAAATTTATCCAGTAGTACAAACAGCCTGGATCTTGCAGTGAATGGTTCTGGTTTTTTTATTTTAAATAATTCAGATGGCGGGGCGGTGTATACACGCGCGGGCCAGTTTAATTTGGATAACCAAAATTATATTACCAATGCGAATGGGCAATATCTTACGGGACTCCTTTCTGATGGCAATGGAAATATTACAGGAACCTCCGGAAAATTACAGATAAATACAGAAAATATAAGTCCGCAGGCAAGTACCACAGTGACGACTGGCGTCAATTTGAATTCACAAAGTACTCCTCCTGCCATCGATTGGACAGGTGGAGCTGCGCCACTTAGCAGCTCTTATAATAATCCAACATCATTAACTATTTACGATAGCCTAGGAAATTCGCATGTGCTTAGCATGTATTTTATCAAAGCAGATTCTGCTGCAGCAGCAGGGCAACCTAATGCGTCAACTCCTCCAGGCACAGAGAATCAATGGTATGTTGCTTTTCAAATTGATAACCAAAATGTTCCTGCGAATGTTGGAACAGATAATACAACGAATCTGTTCGAAGTGAATTTTAATTCGGATGGATCCTTTGTCGGGGTTGCTAGTCCAGGAGGGGCTGCTATAGGTAATAATCTAATTCCGCTGTCACTTAATTTGAACAATGGTGCTAATCCTTTAAACTTAAATATTGATTTATCAAACAGCACACAGTTTGGTAGCCCCTTTGGCGTTCAATCTACTTCCTCAAATGGTTATACAACAGGAAGTCTGGCCAGCCTGAGTATTGATGATAGCGGACTTATTTTGGGAATTTATACCAATGGCCAGTCTATGGCTATGGGACAAATTCAATTAGCTAATTTTGCTGATCCTACAGGCCTACAAAATATGGGAAATGTTTGTTGGGCTGAAACTTCTGCTTCAGGACAACCTTTAATTGGTACTGCTGCTTCCGGAGGGTTTGGTGCCATTAAATCAGGTATGTTGGAGCAATCTAATGTTGATTTAACCAGTGAATTAGTTGATTTGATTAGTGCGCAACGCGACTTTCAAGCCAATGCTCAGTCAATTCGTGCTGGTGATGCAATCACCCAAACAATTATTAATATGCGTTAGGAGGTAACTTATGGATCCTATCTTGTATAATGCTGCTAGTGGAGGACAGATTGGCTTTAAACGTCAGGAGATAATCGCCAATAATTTGGCGAATGTGAGTACTCCAGGTTTTAAAGCGGATATGTATCAAGCACAAACTATGTATGCAAATACAGATGGATCCGGCAAAGGGCCATCCTTTTCGATACAAAACCCGAGTGCAGTTGATTTGAGCCCTGGCGAGATTATGACAACAGGGCGTAATCTCGATCTAGCAATTGAGGGTAATGGATGGTTTGCAGTAAGCAATAGTCAAGGCAAAGAGGCTTATACTAAAGCTGGAAACTTACGTTTGGATATTAATGGCTTATTAACAACCGGTTCTGGGCATCCGGTTTTGGGTAATGGCGGCCCAATTTCGATTCCCCCTGCCCAATCAGTCAACATAGGAGCCGATGGCACAATTACAGTGGTTCCACTGGGTGGTGATCCTAAAAGCGCGGCCATATTGGATAGAATTAAGTTAGTTACGTTGGATAAAAATAATATTGTTAAAAATTCAGAAGGTTTATTCCAATTAAAGAATGGGGGTACTCCGGCTGCTGCTGATGGGAGCGTTAAGGTTAGAAGCGGGGCCATCGAAGGTTCTAATGTGAATGCTATTGATCAGATGGTCGAAATGATCACCTCAGGACGTGAATATGATGCACATATGAAGCTGATATCTACTATCGAAGACAATTTCCAAAAACTGGCACAAGTATTGCAAGAATGATAACCAATTTAATTGAAGAATAAGAATAATTGCGGGGGGATCTCCATGGAACCAGCATTATGGGTAAGTAAATCAGGCTTGGAAGCACAAGAAAAAAATATCGCTACGATTGCTAATAATTTAGCAAACGTTAATACAACTGGATTTAAAAAAGATAGAGCAATCTTTCAGGATTTACTTTATCAGAATTCAAGCCAGGCTGGGGCCCAATCTTCAGAGAACTCTTTAATTCCAACGGGAATAAATTCAGGTGCAGGTGTCCATTTAGCTGCTACAGAAAAAATATTTGAACAGGGAAGTGTACAAAATACACGCAATCCTTATGATTTAATGATCCAGGGGCAAGGATTTTTTACGATTTTAATGCCTGATGGTACCCAAGCTTATACGCGTGATGGTACTTTTACAGTAGATAATACAGGCCAGCTTGTTGATATTAATGGGTATCCATTGCAACCTGCAATAAATATTCCTACTCAAACTTTAGGAGTAACAATTAGTACTGATGGAGTAGTGAGTGCTACTGTGGTTGGAAGCAATACGCCAACTGTACTCGGAACCATCCAACTCGCTAATTTCACGAACCCGACAGGGCTTCAACCTATAGGACAAAACCTTTTTATAGAAACTGCGTCGAGTGGTGCTGCCACATTGAATAATCCAGGAAATTCAGGTGTAGGGACTTTGTTGCAAGGCTCTTTGGAAGCATCGAATGTGAATGTGGTTGAAGAGTTAGTCAATATGATTCAAGCACAAAGAAGCTATGAAATTACCGCAAAGAGCATCCAGACAGTGGATAACATGTTGCAATACTTGAATCAAACTGTTTAAGAAGATTTCATTAATGAAATTATTTAATTTGCTTGTTATAAGCTCAGTTGTCATGCTTATGAGTGGGTGCGAACTTTTAAATCCTCCCCAGCGTGGAAAGGATCCTGAGTTTGCACCTACATATCCTACAACGCCTGATCCAAAGGAGTTGAGGAAAGAGTCTGGAGCTATTTATAGCGCTGAAACGGCATTGCCTCTTTTTGAAACACCAAGAGCTAGGCACGCAGGTGATATCATTACCGTATTTTTGGTTGAAAGTACCAATGCATCAAAAAATGCAACACTACAACAGATGAAAACAGACACAAACGTAGTCAAAAACAAACTCTTTTTGGGACGGCCAATATCCTTTGGTAGCGGTTACAGTATGGATTTTGACTTGAACAATCAGCGACAGTTCAATGGTTCTGCACAGGCAGTACAGAATAATAAGTTAGCGGGAAGCATTTCCGTTACTGTGGCTCAAGTGTTGGCCAATGGAAACATGGTAGTTCAGGGTGAAAAATGGGTTAAAATCGACCAGGGGGAAGAATATGTACGCGTATCCGGTATTATTCGTCCTCAGGATGTTCGGGCTGATAATTCCATCACTTCGGATCGTCTGGCTAATGCTCGTATTGCCTATGGCGGCACAGGACAAGTGAATAACACGAATGCTCAGGGATGGCTAGCGCGAATTATGTGGGGACCATTATTCCCAACATAACCTAACCTGTATCTAAATAAAGGTAAATATGATTTAAAATGGAGTATCTACCTGACTATTGCTGCGTTTTATCATTAGAAAGGGATTTGTATTATAAGAATGCTTAATTAAGGAATTGTAATGCGGCGATTGCTGATAATTACATGGATGTTTGCAATAAACTTGATATCAAATCATGTTTATGCCGAACGCATTAAAGACATTGCTACTTTGGCTGGTGTTCGCACGAACCAGTTGGTTGGTTATGGTTTGGTTGTTGGTTTAAATGGTACTGGAGATAAAAACGGAACTCGATATACCGAAGATACTTTTGCAAACATGCTCACTCAGTTAGGTGTTAACATACAACCAGGAACCAAGCTTAATTCAAAAAATATGGCTGCGGTTATGGTGACAGCGAGTTTATCTTCTTTTATGAAAAAGGGTCAGGCCATGGATGTCAATATTTCGTCGATTGGCGACTCAAAAAGTTTATTAGGCGGCACTTTGTTAATGACTCCATTAAAAGGAGCGGACGGACGAGTTTATGCAATAGCACAGGGAAATGTGATTGTATCTGGTGTAAGTGCTGCGGGAAGTGATGGTACAAGCGTTACGGTAAATGTTCCTAGTGGAGGACGGATTCCGAACGGTGCAACCATTGAGGCAGACATACCTAATCCTTTTTATTTTACGAAAGATTTGACCTTTAACTTACATACCCCTGATTTTACAACCGCGAAGCGCATGAGTGATGCCATTAATGAAATGATGGGGCCAGGAACCGCCAGAGCATTGGATGCCGCTTCCGTTGTTGTTACTGCACCTAAAAAAATGGCACAACGTGTGGATTATGTTTCAGTGTTGGAAAATATAGAATTTAAACCCGCCGAGGCAATGGCTAAAATTATTATTAACGCTCGTACTGGAACAGTAGTTATTTCCTCGAATGTCATTGTTAAATCTGCTGCGGTATCGCATGGCAATTTAGTGGTTAGTGTGACTGAGACTCCGGTGATAAGCCAACCTAATGCCTTTGCAAATGGACGAACCGTTTCAACACAGCAGTCACAAGTGTCGATTGACCAAAAAAATAATCATGCTTTTGTCTTGCCGCGTGGTGTGACATTAAAAGATATTGTTCGAGGTATTAATGCGGTTGGCGCAACTCCAGCTGATGTGATTGCTATTCTTGAAGCATTACAACAAGCGGGTGCATTAAATGCCACACTAATTGTAATATAGGTGTGTATTTTGAGTATCATCGATTAAGATAAAGGATTAATATGAGCGTACATGGAATTGCAACGAGTGATTTTAATGCATTAAATGAACTAAAAGTTCAAGCTCAAAATAATGCAAAAGAAGCGCTGCCTGATGCTGCGAAGCAATTTGAAGGAATATTTTTGCAATCTATGTTGAAAAGTATGCGTATGGGGCAACACTTTCTTGATGAGTCTAGCCCTTTTAGAGGTAAAGATCGGGAAACTTTTCAGGATATGTTAGATGCTCAATATGCCAGTACTATTGCAAATTCCAAGAGTATTGGATTGGCTGACATGCTTGTAAAACAAATGGAGCGTAATCTGCCTACTGCAGATCAACCAGAAAAGAGTACACCTGCTAAGGCGGAGATTCCTTCTTCTTTGCCTGCTATTCCAGTTAAAGCAGCAAAACAGGATATACCAGCAACTACCACAATTGATGAGTTCGTCAAATTAATTTGGCCTCAGGCCAAACAAGCTGCGTCACTTATTGGTTTGGATCCTAAAATTTTAATGGCGCAGGCTGCATTGGAAACAGGATGGGGAAAATTTGTCACTAAGGATATTGATGGGAGCAGTAGCAATAATTTGTTCAATATCAAGTCAGGTAGTAATAATAGGCTTGACTCTGTAGATGTAAAAACAACTGAATATATTGCCGATACTCCAATTAAAGTCAATGCATCGTTCAGAAAGTATTCATCAATTGAACATAGCTTTAATGATTATATTTCTTTAATCAAAGGCAGTGAGCGATATCAAAATGCTTTAGCCAGTACTGGAAACCCAGAGCTTTATGTCAATGAGTTACATAAAGCAGGATATGCCACTGATCCTGAGTATGGTACAAAAATTCTATCAATTTATCATGGTGAAGAATTAAACCAGGCAATTCAACGTTGTGAATTATTAGAGCAAGTTTGATGGACATTTGAATATTAGGTCAGGGAGTGAGTAACTATGTCAATACTAAGTATTGCTTATTCGGGAATGAATGCTTTTCAAAATGCATTGAGTGTTACTGGAAATAATATTGCAAATATCAAAACTCGGGGTTATTCAAGACAAAGTATTCAATTTACTGCCACTCCATCACGAAAGTTTGCGGGCTCTTTTATTGGTACCGGAGTAGCAGTTAATAATGTTTCCCGTAACGTGGATCAATTTGCTAATGCTCAAGTGAGAAGCACTCTAAGCATTAAATCTCAATACGATACTTTTTACCAGCAAGCCTTACAAATTAATAAGTTGCTTTCTCAGGATGGCAGCAGCCTTTCCTCGTCTTTGCAATCTTTTTTTGATTCGTTAGGCCAACTCAATAATGCACCAGACAATGTTGCGTCGCGAAATGTGGTTATGAGTCAAAGTCAATTATTAGCGAGTCAATTTTTATTCTTACAGCAAAATCTCGATCAATATCAAGAAAACTCCACAGCACAGATAAAGGAAATAGCAAATAAAATTAATCAATTAACATCAGATCTTGCTGCTGTGAACGGACAAATAATGAACTCCCCTAATTCCCCTGAATTGCTGGATCAACGGGATGAATTACTCAAGCAACTGTCTGAATACTCCGATTTAACTGTTGTGGAACAAGGTAATGGGATGGTAAATGTGGGAATTGGCAGTGGTCAAATGTTGGTGATTGGAGCAACGCAACGTGCTTTATCTGTGAGTTATGATCAATTAACAGCACAAGGGACTCATATTTCATTGGATACAGGTGCAGGACAAACAGATATTACTAATCAACTAGCAAGCGGAACATTAGGCGGTTTACTCGATTATGAAAGAAATATTTTATCTAAAACCAGTCAAATAATAGGCCAAATGGCGATTGGTTTAGCACAAACATTCAATGCTCAAAATTGTTTGGGTATGGATTTGAACAATCAATTAGGACAGAATATTTTTACTGATTATAACAGCCAAGCGTTGCAATTGAATCGCTCGATTGAAGCAGCAACAAATACAGGGTCTGGAGTATTGTCTGTAAATATTTCTGATATTTCACAAACCAAAATAACGGATTACCAATTAGTTGTTACCAATGCAGGGGCAAATCAGGTAACACTTATTCGTGACTCTGATGGTTCTGCGGTAACTTTAAATTGGAGTAGCAATCCACCAGCTCCTCCTGCAGGACAAATTGTAGTTGATGGGATGACGATTACTGTAGATAACATAGCTAATTTGGCAAATAATGATTCTTTTACAATTATGCCTACACGTGGAGCAGCTTCGAATTTTGCCCTATTGATGAGCGATCCGCGTCAATTGGCACTTGCATCACCGGTGCAAACCAGTGCTTCTCTAAACAATACAGGGCAAGGAAAAATTGATTTGGGGCCTGTTTTAAATACTACTGAGGTTACAAAACAATATACTATTGATTTTATTTCCCCAACTCAATTCAATTTGATTAACGTCACTGATGGTATTACAACTGGCCCAATTACGTTTGTTCCTAATACAGACAATGTGATTCAGATTCCGGATAATATCAATCCTTCTTATTCTATTACTTTATCTGGCGCCCCAAATACAGGCGATCAGTTTACAGCCCAGTACAACCAAGGGGGATATGGTGATAATCGCAATGGGTTGCTTCTAGCTGGAATTCAACAACAAGATATTTTTTCTAGCGGTACAGAAACGCTTTTTGACGTTTATTCTGATTTACTGTCTGATTCAGGCAGCCTAACTAACGAAGCCAAAAATCGCAGTGATGCATTTCAGGTTTTATATAAACAATCTGTGGATTATCAGGAAAGTATCAGTGGAGTTAACCTCGATGAGGAAGCGGAAAATTTATTACAATTCAAGCAAGCATATGAAGCTGCAGGAAAGCTAATGGAAATAGCCAATCAAATGATGGAAATACTTTTTCAAATAATGAGGTGATAAATGCGTATTTCAACAAATCAAATTTATCAGAACAGTTTGAGCAGTTTATTACTCAAGCAAGAGCGAGTAGCGAAACTGCAAGAACAACTAAACGAAAATTTTTTAAAGGTACGTTATTCATCTGATGATCCTATCGCTTTTGCGCAGATAGAACTAATGAATCAGCGTATAAGTACCACAGAGCTTCTTCAAAAAAATCGTGAAAGTGCTGATAGTGCGCTGAGTATGGAGGAGTCCATTTTAAATGACTGCACCACCAGTATGCAGCGCTTGCGGGAAATTCAGGTTAAAGCTGGGAATGCAACATTGTCTGAACAGGATCGTAAGGCATTAGCAATCGAGGCGAATATCATTTTGAATGAGTTGCTTGATTTTGCCAATACAAAAGATATTAATGGTGATTATATGTTTAGTGGCGGGCAAACTTCCACAGTACCTTTTTCAATTAACTCCTTGGGGCAATATGTATACAATGGGGACAGTACACAGCGTTTTCAGCTCGTTGCAAGTAGTTTGCAAATGGCTGTTAATGATCCGGGTGATGCTCTTTTTATGCGAATACCCAATGGAAATGGCAGTTTTACCATCAAACAAACAAATACCCCAAATACTGGAACTGCATCATTAGATACGGGTTCGGTAACTACTCCATCAGCCTATGTGCCTGATAATTATACCATGAGTTTTGCATTAAATTCACAGGGACAGTTGGTCGTTATGGTCAGTGGCGCAGTAAGCGGGAATGTAATTCCTCCTACAGGATTACCCGATGATGCTCCTTTATACGAAGAGGGGATGAGTGTTAGTTTTAATGGTATGGAAATGAAAGTTTCAGGAATGCCAAATCCTGGTGATGCCTTTTCAATTACTCCTTCTCAAAATGAATCGGTTTTTGCAACGATTCAGAATATGATTAATAATTTGAATCAACCTTATTCAAGTGCTGCAGAAAAAGCAGCAGCAACTACTGTTAATAATCAAATATTGGCCCAAATAGATAGTGCTTTAACCACTATTTTGGATGCTCGTGCCAACCTGGGAGCTCGCTTAAATCAGTTAGAACATGCTGAAACAGCAAACTCAGATTTAATTGAACAAAGCAAAATTATTTTAAAGAGGTTACAAGAAGTTGACCCATTAGCTGCTGCAACTGAATTCAAGCAGGAGTTGTATAATTTAGAAGTTGCACAGCAAAGTTTTGTACTGATTCAGGGATTATCTGTTTTTAATTTCATTTAATTTTTAGAGGTACGTTGATTAATGAATTCCTCCTACGTGGTGTGACTTGTTTACGGGGCACGTAGAGAGGGTAAACGCTAAATTTTGACCAGACAACGGCTGTTTTGCCTACGTACTGCGCTTTATGCCTGTACGATCCCCACAAAATTCAAAGAAAGACTGTAGTGGGGGTCTGTGTTGTGGCATTTAGCTCAGAGAGTAGAGGTAATAAATTTTGAAACTGTTTTACTTTGAGAGAGATTCCTTTTTTGAGAGCTTCGCGCCCTAAATAGACCAGGGATAAAATGTTGGTGAATTTTGAAGAGTGAGCCTGAAAGGAAGATGCATATCCTTTACGCTTGGTAAAAATGCCAGCAAGCCAACAAGCAAAAGTAGAGATAGCAGCAATAAGCAGTAATATGCTCATTCTTTGAGGAGAACGAGAAAGACTTTCTTTCAATCCAAACCCATAACGAGTACATTTTGTATCACGAAAATTTTCTTCTATTTGCATGCGTTGCCGATAAATATTCACAGCGTATTCAGCGGTGTTTGTTGAGGTCAATGAAGTGACCAATAACCAAGGCTCACGATGAGCTCTAGCATATCGTTTACTCATTGCATCACGCCTACCTTTCTTGTATTCACTCTATGACGACCTTTAGAGAGGCCTTTATAGAGTATAAAGTGAGCAGGGATTTGTTCTTTCTCTGTAAGAAGGCCCTGCCCCAAGTAGTTAGGTTTGGCTGTGGCTTGTTCATAATAGATATGACTTAATTGCCAAGTTGCTGTAGCCTCTAAATATATCGCATTCTTATGGCGTAATCGGCCTAAAAAATCCCAATCAAGCGCTCGAACATAGGAAAACCAAGGCGCTCTAAATCCCGCATCGGTAACAATAATAGGTTGTACAGAGCTCGGTAAAATAGCTTTTAGATTATTTAAAAATTCTTTATGAGTTTGATGGTTATTTTGTTTTTTCTGTGGATGACATTCTTCGTAAATCACAATCGAGCGTCCTTGCATCGACAAGGAGGCTCTCAATAAATAGAGTTTAGTCTGCGAACATATACAGCTCCAATCAACATGAATCCAGGGGCGTCTTTGTGCTGCTAGTAGATAATGACTCATTGTCCTATAAAATTCAATCGCTTCTTTTTGTAATCGCGTATTCCCTAATAAGCGGTCTATCCTTTTTATATTGCTGCGAGTCTTAACTTTAGTATGAGGCAAATGACGGCCAAGCGATGTCAGCGTTAATTTATTTACCTTAATTAACGTCGATGAAGCCATGATTAAATTGTGTAAGCGTGATTTATGAATAAAAGGTAATTCTTTTGCTAATGTTTTGTGTAATAATTGCATCAGGTGCATGACGTCGATCTTTTATTGTTGTGGAACTCTATTGGATCATAATCCGTCATGCACTTTCAATACCATTATTCCTATATTTCAATGCCTTAAACCAAATTTTTTTGTCTATCTCTCAGGCTTTATGCACGGCATCCAGACGATTGTATATGTAGGCTAGGACTGGATTCCACACATAAAGCGCGGAACGTAGACATTTATTCATGTCCTAAGAATCTCAATAGGGATAAATATGCGATAAAAACAGTTCTTTTTTACCTACTTGCCGTCCCGCGGCTTGTTCGCGGGGCCAGAGCAGAACTGGGTTCCTCGCATATAGCCTGAGAAAACCCCCAATAATATAACCATCTTCTGGATGCTGCGAACAAGTCGTTACACGTAGACAGGGTAAATGCATCTAAATTTTGAGTTGTACCTACAAAACAAGAATATGAGTTAGTTATTCAGGGGGCGATTTTTCCAACCAAAATTGAGCGATATCAATTCGTCTTGCTATCCAAATATCCTGATACTGCATTATATATTCTAAAAACTGTTTTAACATAAGGCAACGATCGGGCTTTCCACTCAGACGTGGATGCAAACCTATAGTCATTATTGCGAGGTGTTTTTCTTGATAAAGATAATGAAACGTATTCATTAATTGCTCATAAAATGCTTTAGTGTCGGCAAAACCGGGTGTAGTCGTAAATCTGAAATCATTGCAGTCAAGAGAGTAGGGAATTATTAGATGGTTCTCACTATAATAAGGCAATTCATCCGCATAGCTGTCTGAATCATAGAGAAAGCCGCCAATTTCAAGCAACAATTCCCGAGTGTTTTCACTGCGTCGCCCCGTGTACCATCCTCTGGGTTTATGTCCGATTAGTTTTTCCAGAGTTTCAATACATAAAAGAATATGTTTCTTTTCAACTCTCCGCGGAATGTTGGTGTAATTTATCCAGCGCCATCCATGTCCTGCTACTTCATGGCTCTGGTGTGTCAGGTAATCGGCAAATAAAGGATTGAGTATCAATGCTTGTCCAGTAACAAAAAATGTAAGCGGTATTTTATAATGGTCAAATAAGCGCAGCAGTCGCCATATGCCAACGCGGCTCCCATATTCATAAAATGATTCCATACTCAGATTTCGTTGTCCTTTGGCTTTATGTATAAAAGGAAAATCTGTACCCCTGGTTTCTGCTTGTGAATCACCATTAAGAGGGCTTAATTCTGATCCTTCTTCATAGTTAATCACAAAACTAATCGCAATTTTTGCTTTATTGGGCCAAAAGAATTTTTTTTCTTCTGGGCCATAACCCACTAAGTCACGCATGTTTATCCTAGTTCAAAGGTAGTAATCCCATAAATGCCTTCAATAGATAGTTTAGGTTCTCCTTTTAAATACATTCGTGCAGTTGCAAATACTTTAGACATTTTATATTTGTTTATTAGGTTAACAGCTAAAGGATTATTCTCAGGAATATCTAAGTAAACTGTTTCGCCTTGAGCATATTCGACCAACTGCTCAAACAGTTTTTCAGCAATAAAAGGGGTATCCGCGAATAAGGGGCCTATTTTATATCCTTCGAAACATTTCCTGATTACCCCATAACCTTTTAATTGTTTTTCCTGCACATAACCAAGAGCCAAAGCAGTATTTTGTTTTATCCATTCTGAGAGAAATTTCGGCCTTGCTGCAGGAAAATAGTGGCGATCATATTGAGTTAATTGTTCAAAAGGAATAGTTTTTAATTCAACTAAATTAGGATCAGGTTTTGGAGTCAATCGAGTATGTTCTAAAGCATAGCGCGCGTTACTGTGTGCAAACTGATAACCAATATGAGCATAGTGATCGACCATATCAAGTACCCCGTCAATTCCTGCATTGCGATCACCAACATACAACAGACGAGCACGCGTTAATTGCATTCCATAGCCTTGGGCTCGATATTTTTTATCTACTATATAAAATCCACAAAAAGCAAAATGCTGGTCATAAACTACGGCAGAACCGACAGCAATAATTTGGCCATTTAATTTACCAGCGAAGAAACCTTGCGGATCAGTATGATAAAAACATTCTGCATCATTTAACCCTGGATTCCAACCTTCCTTTCGTGCCCATTCTACAGCAATTGAAACCTCTTCCTGTGTCATACGTTCGATATGGTATTGGGACATGATATTCACTTTTTAGCAGTGCATACAATAAATTAAATATTAAAGTAGTCACTAAAGCAAATACGTACTCTGTAGCGAATTTCTGAAGAAGCCTATTTTATTAGAGATAATCGGCATCATTTCTTGTTTTTACTTTTCATTTTGTCAACTAATTAAAAGGATACTAAATGATAAAAATTCCTGTATTATGATCCTCTTCAGTCTTTAAAATGTAAGGAAGCATTTATGAATGTCAAAATTAGGAATACCCTAGGCCCCTTATTTCTTATTCTTTCATGCCCTATTTTTGTAATGTTAATGTGGTATACCAATACCCAACTTCAAGGCTCTTTATCTGCTCTATGGGATTTAATGACCCAAAACGGTTTTTTGCAAACAATAGTTACAGTATGGAAGCCTTACTTTTGGGGATCTTCTATTGCTTGGAAAATTATTTTAATTTTTGTTGTATTTGAACTGGCTTTAATGCGTATTCTGCCAGGAAAACCATTTAATGGACCTATTACTCCTAAAGGAAATGTTCCAGTTTATAAAGATAATGGTGTTTTGGCATTTATTGTGACGATGTCAACCTTTTGTGTTGCATCGTTTGGTTTCAATTTATTCTCAGCTTCTATTCTTTATGACAATCTGGGGGCTCTTTTTGGGGCATTGAATTTGTTGAGCCTTATCTTCTGCATATTTTTGTATCTCAAAGGACGTTTTTTTCCTTCAACGACCGATTCGGGAATAACCAAGAATATATTATTTGATTACTATTGGGGAACAGAACTCTATCCTCAAGTTCTGGGATGGAGTATTAAAAAATTTATTACATGCCGTTTTGGCATGATGAGCTGGGGGCTGTTTCTTATTTCTTATTGTGCCAAACAAGCAGAGTTGGGTGGTTTATCCAACTCAATGTTCATTTCCGTTTTCTTGCAATTTGTCTATTTGAGTAAATTTTATATGTGGGAAAAGGGCTATTTACGCTCTCTGGACATCATGCATGATCGTGCTGGTTTTTACATTTGCTGGGGGTGCATGGTATGGGTTCCTTGCGTTTATACTTCGCCCAGTATGTATCTTGTGCTCCATCCGATTCATTTGTCTTTTGTATGGGCGGCCCTCATTTTAGGCTTAGGTTTTGCGAGCATTATTATTAATTATCTTGCCGACAAACAAAGACTTGTTGCACGAGCAACTCAAGGCGAATGTAAAATCTGGGGCAAAAAACCTGTCACGGTGTTGGCTCGTTATGAAACTACAGAAGGAGATAAAAAACAAACCATATTACTTGCGTCGGGGTGGTGGGGAATCGCCAGGCATTTCCACTATATTCCAGAGCTTGCAGGCACGTTTTTTTGGTCTGTACCTGCTTTATTTGATAATTTCGCACCGTATTTTTACCTTTGCTTTTTAACAGTCTTGTTATTTGACAGAGCATTTCGTGACGATAAGCGATGTTCTGCCAAGTATGGCCATGATTGGAAAAAATACTGTGAGCTGGTTCCTTATAAAATTGTTCCTCTCGTAGTTTGACATGAATTAATATTCATTTCTTTTTTTCAAATCCATACCTCCTGGGTGCACGCAGAGTGAACATCCAGGAGTCCTATATAATAGAAAAGCTCGAAAGTTTCTCAAGCAAAGGTTCACTGTAAATTCTGAAAGGAAGAGGCATGCTTATTTATATTCTTTTTATTTTAGGCGTTGGTTTAATTGTGCGAATTTATCAATTATACCAACAGGCGGGAATGGGAAAAATCACTTATCCTTCAGCAACCAGCTATCTTTCCTTAATAAAGGATGTTGCTTTTTTAAGCACGATCCCTTCTGCAAAAGCACAATTACAAACCCGTTTTATGACGTTTATCGCGGAACTTGGTTCTCGTTCACTCAATGGAAAAGGCTCTGGTATTGCCTATTTTAGGTTACCTGATTTAACCTCTGTATTTGTGTTAACAAACAAATCAGCGATTCAGCAACTCTATGCAAGAGAGAATGAAAAGAAATTTGGGCAAAGACGATTTTTTGAACGTCTGGCACTGATACTCGGCCCTGATAATTTAATGTCTTCTATTTTGGGTTCAGAAACTCATTCTATGATTCGTCAATCAATTCTGTCGCGTAATGAATTAAATAGACCTCATGTAGCGAGTATGGTCGCAGATTTTTTCAAAGAATATGAAGTAGAGCAAGGGGAGCGTGGAAAGCCCCTCAGTGAAGTAATGGATAAACTTTCCCGAAGAGTGCTGCTAACAACATATTTTGGACAAACAATTATTAAACCTTTTGAAAAACTTTATCAAGAAAGTTTAACAAAAGAATTAATCAACTGCCTTTTTAGCCTGGATCCTATTAAGAATAACGAGAAAAACAATCTTCTGCTTTTAAGAAATAGAATATTTAATCTTGGTTGTCAGATTATTTTTTCATCAGATGAAATGACAAAACAATTAATGACAGAGCAGAGTTGGCTTAATTATTTACTTAGAGTACGAGTGTTAATGAATCCGGATGCAAAAAGTCAATTGGAACAATTGGGGATAAAGTCAACAAAACAATTAACAGCAGTCCAATGCGAGCTATTAATAAAGTATTCGATAGATAACTTGGACACGACACCGCTGTCTACTCTAATAAGGGATGTCGTGAATGAAAGCCTATTTATTCCATTGTTGGGTTTTGATGCTACAGCTACTGCTTTAATTACTGCCTTAAGAATCGCGCTCCAAGACAAACGCATTTACACCATAATAAAACAGGAAATCCAGCAAAAAATCTCAGCAAACGAGTCTTTTGAATTACATTCTCCCTGGAATGCTCATATAGAGAAGGGCATGTCCTATACTGAAGCTGTTCTATTGGAAGCTTTACGATTACTGCCGCCAGCGCCTATTGTGCCGGAAATTATTCACGAAACAATCAATCTTGATGTGGATGGAACCGCACTCCACTTACCTCCAGGAGCTCTTGTATTTATTCCCATGCAAGGAGTACATACACATGCAAAACATTTTCCAGATATCGTGCTTTCTAGCGAAGGGCAAAGAATTTTTGGCAAAAAAATAATGGGTGCTAACGATATTTTTCCTGAGCGGTGGGGACCCAAAAAAAGTACTGGCGACTTTTATAATGCTCATTTATTTGCTGAAACTCCAGTATCTTATTCGCCTGGAGCAATGGAGAAAGAAGGAGCTCTTTTAACATTTAAAACAGGTGCACGACGTTGTCCTGGCCTACGAATTGCAATGACAGAAATAATGGCTTTATTTCGTATGCTTGCACCATATAAATTCGAACTTACCGCAGAGGAGCATCTCGAACTCCACTTTAATTATGAAACACCATTACAAAGAAACGGCGGAACAGGACTGCTAAAAATTAGACCTCGCAAGCAATTGTTGCTACGTGGCGACTCATCGTCATACTCGGAAAATAATACTTATCAAATAGGTCTTAATTTTTTTCCTGAAGCGCCTGCCCCAAAAGATCAAGAGTTGGAGATATTCTCTCCTTCGCTTAAGTAAAAATACATGGGCTGGGATGGTGACGTGAGGGTGGGAAATAGCATTTAGAAATTAGGAATTGATGCATAACAGGCAAGCAAGATACCCCAAAGATGGATATAGTCTCCCACTAATATATTTTTAAGATACCATTTAGGTAAACTATTGCTAATGTCGCTTTGTAATTGTTTGATTATAGGTACAAGTGCGACAATAAAAAAAACCATAAACACATGATAGAGAAACATCAGTTCTTGGGTATTACTGTATAAATAGGTTTTATATCGCATTTGCCAAGGTGTCATACAGATAACGAGGAACGAAAAGAAAAATACTTTGATAGCACTGTTTAAATCAGTCATAAAAGGAAGTTTCTTTCGATTCGCTACAATTTCCTGTTCCAATAGGTCGAGTGCATTAAATGAGATCGATTCAATCAAGGCACTTATTAAAAAAAATACACAATAAATATAAATACTGGTTGTTGTTAAGGAGGACATGCATAAATACGTATGTAAGACGTCTAAAAGCCAAAAAGTGTATATAATTTTATCACAACACCTATTGGGCGTCGATCCAAATCCTTTACAATTGTGTCTAGGATGTTCTCTGTATTAATGGTTATTTTTGGTGAGTTATTTTTGGTGATATTTAACCATTAAAATCGAAATAAAAAGAAGATTTATGTAAGTCAAGACTGTTTTTTTATTCTTTATTTGTTAAAATAACTACGTCTAATTCCTTTTTTAAATATCCAAATGTCTGTGGATATTTATTTCAACTTCATGTGAAGCCAATGTCGATCGCTTATAAGAAAGCCTTTCCGCACTTATCTACTTTTCTTTTTAAAAACACAATACCCTCTTTAAGTTATTCACATTTTCTGTGGATAAGTCTGTTTATAGTCTGTCAAACCCTTGTAAACTTTTGAAATTAACGTGATGGTGTATTTTATTCAATGTGCTTTTTTAGTGTTTTTAATAAGAATACAACAAGCATGCTCCTAAAGTGACGAGTAGTGCTCCCAACCATTGTAGAGAAGAAATTTTTTCTCCAATCCAATAGGCGAATATTTGTGCGAATACTACGGATGTATTCCGTAAGGTAATTGCCAGGCCTGCTTCTGAATAACGTAATCCCAATAAAAACAATAAAAAAGATAATGCACTTAAAGCACCACCAAATGACATGCCTTTCCAACCAGTTTTGATTTTCTTACAAAGTATTTGACGTCGTTTTTTATTCATTAACAAAAATATGCCAGGTAGGGCAATCCACATGGCTGCTGCAAATAAAGCTGCTGGATTAGCGCCATGGGCTAAAGAACGTCCATAGCATAGGTGATATCCTGCAATACAGAGCCCACATATAAAAGGAAAGAATATTTGTCTTGAATGTCCAGGATCAAAGGTTTTTCCAGTCAATGCTAGCCCCGAAAAGACCGCAAATATTCCTAATATATTGAATAAATTAATTTGCTCGCCTAAAAACTCTATAGAAATAAACCAAACCATGATCATGGCGATTCCACGCATAACAATGTAGGCCTTACCGAGGGATGATTGCGTTAAGCTAATGGCGAGTGTGATCACATAACCAGCTTCAAATAATCCAGAAATTAATGACCATAGAAATGAGTTTACAGTGGGAAACAAAGGGGTATTAAAAAAGGGAATAAAAAGTAAGGAAAAAACAGTTGCAAAACTCATTATCCCTAATATTTCAAAATAAGGTTCTGATGTCTTCTTGGCGAAGGAATTCCAGGCAGCATGAATAATTGCTGATAGAATAATAAGGGCGCCTGAGCCCATGGTGATTTTTCCTTTTTAATCTTAAATAATGTAGATACGATTATATCTTATCTCTGGATAATCATTTCACTGAAATAAATAGAAATTGATTGGAGATTATAAAGCAAATCATTTTCTTATTTAGAAAGTATTTTTATTATTTATAAGCTTCCAACATTTGTTGAAAAGAGACAAGAAAAAACAACATAATTTAAGTCTTCCCCTGTACAGGTAAACAAAACCCCCGTGGGTTCATTTGAATATTCTGATATTAAGATTTTATGCATTAATTTCATCCCGCCAGCAGAATGACAGGTACTTGATAAAGTGTTAAAAACATTATTTATGGTTTTAATCTGTCCAGAACTTTCATAAGCTTGCTCGCATTGAGGTGGTTGTCCGCTTGGTGGGGAAAGTGGTTTTTCAGCATAAGCACTTTGATAAATTAATGAAAAGAACAGCAGTAATCCATGAGGAATTTTCATAAGAGTCGTCCCTATAATATTAATTTCTTTTTATTATAGGTTTGAATTAAAAAAAATGAGAAATATGACTTTTCGGAATTGAAGTGAGATGGATTTAGAAATATATGAGGAAAAGCCCATATTTCGCTATGCAAATATGGGCTATATTTCTTTACATCATTTGGCTTCCAAGATAAATACTTGCAGCAGCCACTCCTGTTGTTACTACTACTTTCGTAAAGAAACTACACCATGAGCCCGCAGTTTGTTCTTTCTTTACCTCATGATTTTTTTGCATATGTGAGTTTTCAACAGATTTGCTTCCTAACTTACCACTAAGGAAAGGACAGGCATCCATTACTTCCAGTTCACTACTTGCTTTTTCTATCTTGGATTTTGTTTGCGATATGGGTACAGAGGGAGTTGTACCGGAAAGTTGAGTATATAGCAAAGGGGCAAGTTTTTGGATTACTAAACTTAATCCTCCATTAATTCCTCTGGAGTTTGCTTTGATGCCTGAAGTTCCTTCAAGTTGCTGGAGGGTTTCACCAATATTAAATAATGTCTTTAATGCAATGATTAAATTCGAATTTACATCCAGAGTCTCATCATTCTCTATATTGTCTAATTGACGGATGACCTCAATGAGATGGTTAGTACCGAGTTTTTCCCTGATTTGGGCAACAATTTCTTCGCAGTAAGCAAATTGCAATCCTAAAATTGGCCCGTTTTCATTACTGGGTAAATGAGAAGCATCTTCTTTCAGTTTTAAAAACAGATCGTCATCATTTAATATCGTTTTGAGTGCTCGTGTATTAGGATGTTCTTCTCCGTAATGAACCGCATCTCGCAGCAATTGTTCTATGATCATTTGCTCTGAAACAAGAACTGCAATGGATAATAATGCAGCTGCATTTTTAGGGTGTGTTAAATCAGGATCAGCCAATTGCCCATTAATTCGAACATCAATTAATCCTTCATCTGTTGAAATTGGCGTCTCATCTAAATAGAGAGCAGGACTATCATCTTTTTTCTGCAAATCAAAAGCATAGATAATTGCTTTAAGCGTGTTTTGATTTGTTGTGTAGGAGTTAGCCAAATGTTTTAATAAAGGATGCCTTACACTTTGTGCTAAGGTTGCCTTTAAAGGTTGGATCATTTCAAATGCAAGATTCAATGTTAATAGATCTTCTACGATATCTTTTTCCTTTGCATTGGTTTGCATTTGTTTATATACATTTTTTATGACAGTAGAATCCATTAATTGCGACGGATCGAAGCCATATTCCTTTTCTAAAATTTCAAGAAGAATATCCATCGCATTGAATGAACGGTTTTGTGTATGCAGAATATGTTCATTACCTTTCATTAAACCAAGCATTAATAATTTTCCCTGGGCCTCAGGCAAGCGGCGAAAGCCACTTTTTGATATTCGTATTACTCGAATTATATCTTCCGCGTATTCTGGTTTGATTAATTTTTTATTACTTTCTTTAATAATCCAACCCATGGGTGCAGGCTGAGCATTTACATTAATTACAAAACCATTGTCTTGATACGTTTGAGTATGCTCAGGATCAAGATCGATTTTGGTATTCGATGGGATGCCCGATGTTTCTATTACTATTCCTGAATGTGTTTTAACAATTTTTTTGTCATGTTCGGTAATAATGTCGTATTCGCCATTCTCTAATTCTTGGGTAATAAGTTGATATTGCTGTGAATCAATTCCTTTGGGGTGGCAAAGATATAAAAATCCCTGTTTTGACAGCTTACTACTGAGACTGATCCCTGTTTGCCAAACCGAAAAATGAATGGTATCCCAAATTGCTTCGCCACCACGAAGATCTTCTGTATTGGGATATTTAAGTGCTTGGTTACGTTCATTTAATATTTTCCCTTTCCCAATACTATAATGACTTGATTTTTCTAATAATTTCGTATCTTGTAATACTGTTGATCCTCCCTTGGAAAGACCAAACACATCAGGTTGATTTTTTCCTTCGGCAGTATGTTCCACAGAATTTTCTTCATAGTTCTCTTCACATACTGGTTCAATCAAAGCAGAAAACTGGGCTAAACTTAATTGGAGTCGAATGGCTAAGGCACCCATTTCGGAAAAATTTTTTCGCAATGCCTCCATTCCATGAACAGAACCATCTTCGTCTTTAAATTTTACTCCCGTATATTTAAGTGTGAAACCTTTTATTGATTCTTGCTTTTGGAACATTCTGCACCTTGGGTTTAATTTGAACTAAAAGGACTTGAATTATACATATAGATTGTTAACAAATTATTAAGTATTTATTAAGGCCAAAAGACTTTTCTTTGTGTGTTTTTTTAAAAAATATTAAGATTTTGAAGTTTTTTTAGAAGATTATAAAAAACTAAGGGGCGATAGCTATTTTTCCATCTTCTTTGGAGCAGGCCATTAGATTTGGAATTCTCCTGATTTTTGGGAGACGTCTGAAGAATTTAGAGGGGGTGTAGATTCTATATTGGATGGTTCTGAGGTTATTGCTAAGTCACCGGTTTTATTTTTAGAGTTTTTAGGCTCCTCGGGAGTTGTTCCTTTCGAATCGAGTATGGGACGCATTGCGTTTGAGTAACTGCATTTTAATGCCTCCTCCAGTATTATTTCTTCATTCTCATTTGCACGTTCTAGCATGGTTTTCTCATCTTCTCTAGTCGCATAAAGTTCAATTCCCCACTTAACCACGCCAAATATTGCCAGTCCAATACCAAAGCCGAGTAAAATGGGCCCCATAATAGGTGGTGCGGCTATTGTACTTAGAAGAATCATTAAACCAATCGTTGACAAAATTACACCAGCTCCACCTAAAGCAAAATTTGCATAGGATTTTGCGATGGCTTCATTGGCTAAGAGATTATTCCGTTGCAAGTGATGCAGTGGTCCAGTTATGTTTTCAATATCTTCATCAATTTCAGCAATTTGATGTTGAAGCTCGCTTACTAGCTTAATCAGAGTTGAAGTATCCTCCTTGTCTTTTTGATCAATTAATTGTGTGATTATCCCCAAATAAGATATCAAATCTTTACGATCATTATATAATTTTGAAAGTTTAGATACGGGACTGTCATCAGGGAAATCAGAAGAAGCAATATTACTGGAGATCGTTTTGATAAATTCCAACTCATCTATGAATGATTGAGCGGTTGATTTTTCAAGTAGATGTTCTAATTCTAAAGCTCGAATTGCTAATTGCTCGCGATACTTATCATTTGTTAATAAAGCAATATCTTGCTTTTTCAGCAAATCAATAAACTCTTTTTTTTCTTTATAAGCTTTACTCGTTTGATATTTATTAACAAGTGCGCCTATTAATGATATTCCTTCTATAAGAGTAGTGAGAGAAGCAAAAGCTAATCCAATTCCCGCAGCAACTATTCCTCCTAGAACAAAGGCGGTTATACCTAAAGCTGTTGCAGTTAAAAGAATACCTATGGCGAAAATTTTACTCCCTATAGAACTTTTTTTGTCCGTTAGAGTGGTTATCGCATTGGGAATAGCAGAAAGCATTTGAAATACAAAGCCAATGACGGGGAGTTCTTTGCTGGACGTAAAAATAGCGCCTATCAGACCCAGTATTTTTTGTGTACCTTCAAGTAGGCGTTGGGATAACTTCCCTTTTTTATGGGCAATTTCAATCAATGACTTCTGCTCTTTCTTCCTTTCGTTTATTCTTCTTTTTAAATCATCCATTTCTTCTGACAGAATGACATGTTTTTTGCGTGGATACGTCATAGGTGCTTTTTAAAATGGTATATATTCAAGTATAGGTCTGTATTCATTATGTGCATATTAAGATCAATACGCTATTAATTATCCATCTTGTTATTATAAAAAACAATTAAATAATGCAAATTACCTGGGGGGAGAGGCATTTGATGGCAAAAATAAGGAATGTGTTCATAATGCTTCTTTTCGGATTCCAGGCGTCCCTTCGTGCATCGGCCATTCAGCAACCTTGGAATTAGGATTTATCCAGCTGCAAAAAAGCGAGCGACTCGCATTATGGGTCGTATGCGCTATGCTAATTGAAGAATCTTATCAATTGTGAGTTCTTATATGGATTTTTACACGCCTTCAGGATTATTGCCTTTGATCCAGGAGCTGAGGCAATTAAATATTCTAGAACATGATAATCATGACAATATGAAAAAAGTTTCATTAATTTTAAGAAAGTGGGTTAAAAAAACAGATTGGCTTGAGGAGCATTTTTATGCTGTGGATCCAGTGAACGGATTTACTTCTTGGTTAATTTTTGAAGAGCCAGATCATTCCTTGGCAGTTAATTTAGTTGCTTGGGAGCCTGGACGAGAAATTACGCCACACGATCATAAAACCTGGGGGGTAGTAGGTTGTGTTACTGGTGTAGAAAAAAATTTTTTTTGGCTTCGTAGGGATGATGGCTCCCAACCTGGATATGCAGATATCAAAAAACAAAATAAACCCATTATTTGTTTTCCTGGGGATGTCATCACTTTTAATCCCGATGACATTCATAGCGTGGTTAATATCGCTGACTCAGTAGCAATTTCGTTGCACGTGTATGGTAAAAATTTAAATTATACCCATCGTTTTCAATATAACCCTATGACCAACACTGCTGAGCCTTTTATTGTTGATTTTAATTAGCGATTATCAGCTCTTCTTTGAAGTCACGACAATTCGAGCCCACATCAAGAAAGCTTTTATCTTAGATAAGTCGTTGCAATGTTGTTTCTATACAATACCTTCACTCTTACGAGCGTGCATACATTAAACATTCTTTATGCATCCAATTTATGCGGTTTTTATGAATATGATTATATTTTCTTGTTTTTTATAATAAAACTTATCTTTCCTGTTCGTTCCAGGTAGGCTTTTTTTATTTGATCTAAATTATTAGTTTTTAATTTATCTCTTATGATTTCTAGTAAATCATCTTTAGATATCTGATTTTCTTCCAACGCCTCCCAAATGATTTTTCCCTCTTTAATTAGAATTGTTGGTCTGCCTTTTATTAATTTACCAAATTGATGATATTTAAAAGAAAACTTAGCAAATAACCAATGTAAAAAAATAAGCAAAGCGCTTCCTGTCATTGCTTGTATCAACGTCGAAGGCCCATTTATTGCTCTACTTAACACTGCCCCAATAATGATGATCAGAACGAAATCGATGGTCGTATCAAAATGAAATCGCTTGTTACCTATTCGGATTAAAAAAATAGCGTAAATATAAATTATAAAGGTTCTTATCAGGACAAAAGAAATATCCATACTTGAATTAATTTTCTCGAGATAGGAAAGCCACATCTATTTCTCCCTAAATAGTCATTCTTCAGAGAGTAGCCTATTGTGAATAGAGCATCCCTGTTACTTTTCTATCAAGATATTCTTGTTAATCATCCATTCATTGCTCTTTAATTTTTTAGAAGCAATTTTTTCCGAATATCTAAACGGGTGGTGGAGGACCTCTGCGCCCAAGAATAATAAAAATAATAAATAGAACCAAGAATATAAAAAACAGTATCTGTGCAATACTCGCTGCGGCTCCAGCAATTCCTCCGAAACCTAAAGCTGCTGCAATAATCGCAATGATAAAGAAAATAAGTGCCCAACCCAACATACATCCTCCTTAGGAGAATTTTCCCTAGACTTATGATGAGTGTGTTTTGAGTATAGATAGCATAAATTTAAATTCAAGTTTCTCTCAGAATAAAAGCTCCCATCCTCAAGGAAAGTGAGTGCGTAAACGTCATTTAACTTGACTAAAAATGACATGGGCAATGCTTATTCTACTCAGAACCGAAATGGAGTTAGCTATGAGTCGCTTAAAGGGAAAGGTAGCAATGATTACTGGAGGAGGGCGTGGTAGGCGAACCGCTGGATGTAGCATATGCAGTTCTTTATCTTGCTTCTGAGGAATCAAAATTTGTAACCGGAAGTGATTTGATAGTAGATGGTGGATATACTTCCCGTTAATTCCATTACTCCTTTTTTGCTCTTGGCAAAATAAGGAAAAATGGGGTTTTTATTACAATTTACATGATAAAACCAAAGGAAAACCTTATATTGCGATGTTAAAAGAAGGCTATAATTAATACATTATGTGTTATATTTTTATATTAGGCGAAACAAGGAGGTGCTTATGGCTACGAAGGATTCTAAAGAACGAGCCAAACCGAGCTCAAAAAGGGAGGGAGATTATTATCATATGGAATTGCGTCCGAAAACACAATTCAAAAAGTTTTGTACCCATGATATTAGCGACAGCAGTCATGAACGGATTGCTGGGAAAACGGAAAGTGGGAGCTGGTTAACCCAAAAATGGCTCAGCGATAAAGATAAAACCACCAAAGCTCAGCAACATGCAAGAAAGAAAATATTAAAAAGCATCACAAGAGGCAAGACCTCATTAAAAAGATGTCTATGATTTATTTGTTCTAAAGAGCTTATCTAAACAAGGAGAAAATCATGAAAGGAACAATGAAAATTATCGTTTTAAGCAGTATGTTTGTGATATCAAGTCACGTAATGGCTGATAATGCTGCGTCTACTCCAGCAAATCAGACTACTCAGCCAGCAGCTTCAAGTACTACTCCAGCAGCGAATACAGGTATGTGGATATGTACTACCAATGCGAGTAGTCCAACTTCTGGTTCACCTGATGAGCAGGCTGATCAGACAATGGCTAAAAATGCGGCCAATGGAGCTACTGCATTTGATTTTGCCTTAAAAAATTGCCGTGACTGCACAAAAATCACCTGTGAATTACAAACAAAACCTGCAGAATAAGAAAGTACTCCCCTAAGAAAATCCAGTGCTTTTATGCACTGGATTTTTTCTCATTAACTTATATTTACAGGAGGTTATTATGCCATGGAGTAAATCAAACTATCCGGATGCGATGAAAAATTTGGGCTCATCTACTCGTGAAAAAGCCATTGAAATAGCAAATTCACTTCTTAAAGAAGGATATGAGGAAGGCAGGGCAATTTCAATCGCAATCGATAGAGCAAAGAAAAAGAAATCATTTTTATATTTGTTTCACCTAGGTGCTTAGGGAGTTGTCACTTTATCTTATTTTCGATTCGTTTATCTGGAATAAACCAGATTATTGCAACAATTACATAAAGTATTTGAGCAATCCACGTATAAACATAAGCAAGGGGGATTGCCAAAGCATATAAGACAATAGAGATATTTCCTTTAAAGTCGTTTCCAATAGCTTTTGATACTAATGACTCTTTTCCTTCATGTAAAATAAGAGTATGCACGAGTATGGAATAAGAAATAGCGGCCATTAAAAGCACTATTCCATAAAATGAAGTCGGGGTAGCAGTAAAGTGATTTTCTCCCATCCATCCCGTTGCAAAAGGGAATAAAGAAATCCAAAATAAAAGATTTAGATTGGCCCAAAGCACCTTACCCGAAATACTTTCAGCAGCGGTAAATAAATGGTGATGGTTATTCCAATAAATGCCAATATAAATAAAACTTAATAGATAACTCAAAAAAATGGGGCCAAGGGGGATAAGGCTGGCGAAGGTATCTCCATGTGGAATTTTAATCTCCAATACCATAATTGTAATAATGATTGCGAGCACACCATCACTAAATGCTTCTAATCGTGTCGTTTTCATTTTTCTTCCTAATTGAACCTATAAATCCATTTTCTATTACAAATATTAGTTTAATTGATGATGAATCATTTAGAAACAAGCAATTGCCATTTGAAAAGAAGTAAAAATAATAAAAACAATAAGTTAGTTGCTTTATAAAAGTGTATGTTTCTTTCTGTTTTGAGGATCAAATTTTTCTCGTTCTCTTTTTAGATGGATTTTGTATTTGGACCTATTGACGGTGACTGAAAAATATGCAAAATTTATATTTTATTTTCACATTATTGTAAAATGCGTATCTTTTTAAGGTAAATTTATCATGGGTTCAAGATCTAAGCATGCCAAAATTTCATTATTTAGTGCAACAGCACTATCTGCTACTGCTATGGTAGGTTCCGGATGGCTCTTTAGTGCTCAGTTAAACGCTAAAATTGCGGGAAATTACTCATTTCTTGCATGGGTTCTGGCAGCATTATTGGTAATGGCGGTGGGACTATGTCTCGCGCAAGTCGCATCAATCTACCCAGTGCGTGGGGCAACTGCTCGGTCCAGTGCGTTGTCACACAATAGCACTTTTGGTATGCCTTTTGCTTTTGCCAATTGGTTTGGATTAATGGTAACGATTGGTACTGAAGCTCAAGCGACAACACAATATTTGGCTGCTGCAATTAAAAGTGATGTTTTAATCGCGGACAATGTCCTGACGGTTTACGGTAAATTATTTGCATTGAGTATCTTGGTTATTTATTTATTTATTAATTATTTTGGTATTAAGTTATTGGCCAAAATTAATAATACGGTGACAGTAATAAAAATTCTTAGCCCGATTTTTACTATTGTTATTTTTTTGATTATGCGTTTTGACACCAGCAATTTTACCTTAGATACAAATTCTCAATACGGAATTGGCTCTGCAATTACTGCAATCATTTCTGCTGGGCTAATCTATTCTTATAATGGATTTCAATTAGCAGTAGCCTTTGCCAGCGAGATTGAAAATCCAAAACGAAATATTCCTTTATCAATCATTCTTTCAATTGTAATTGTGATGTTGGTTTACATGCTGTTGCAATTATCCTTTATGGGCTCTGTGCCCCATAGTATGTTGGCAAGTGGTTGGAGTAGCCTTAATTTTCATTCGCCTTTAATTAATTTGGCAATGCTGCTTGGAGTAAATTTCTTAGCAATGATCTTAATTGCTGATAGTATCGTTAGCCCATCAGGTACAGGATATTCTTATTTAGGTGGTGCTTCACGAATGTTTTACGCTATGGCTAAAGAAGGCCAAATGCCAAAGAAAACCATTGGTAAATTACATCCTGAATATAATTTGTGTCGCCGCTCTTTGCTCATTAATTTTACGCTTACTGCAGTATTTCTCTGGAACTCCGATAGTTGGGCCTCATTAATGGTGATTGTGACCGGGTATCATTTAATTGGATATATGGCAGCTCCAATTAGTATGGGAGCGATTAAGCCAAGTACCAAATTATTTGGGCTAATCGTTTTTTGCATCCTTGGGGTCATGATGAGCACATTGCCTGCCAACGATTTCCTGAAGATGAATTTGTCCATTTCAATTTTGATGGTAATTTACGGATCAATACAAATCGCACGTCGAATGAAAGTAACCACATTATTAGTATTATCAACGCCTTTTCTAACTTATTTGTGGTTAATTTATTTTTATCAAAACATTTACTATATTCTGCTTGTGTCAGCTCTTTTTTATGCATTAATTACACATAAAGAATATGTCAAATTATGTAAAGAAACCCAATTTATTGCTGATGATGCGGCTGATATTGCAGTAAATGTCGATCAAGCTCAGCGAGCATAATATGGGTTCGTCCGTATTAACCTGAATCTTCTACACATCGCTGAAAAAACAGTCCAGCTCTACTCCGACGTCCCGCGGCTTGTCCGCGGGATCCAGAAGATCTGCGTTAAAACACTGGACTCTGCGGACAAGCCGGGGGCGTAGGCGAGATGTGATCAAGAGTCAGTATTAACGTAGTGTAATACGGACGGTATAAGCTAACATTTTTCAGCTACAACAAAGTATTTATGCCAATGTTTCATGGAGTGACCTAATGCATCTATTTCATCACTTTCTTCTTCCTCAAATAATTCGAGTTTAAACGGAAGAAATAACTGGTGTAATTCTTTGTAACTTAAAAATGTCATATCGGGTCTTTTATTTTTACTCCAATCATCATTTATTCCAAAAAAGGTTCCGGCAAATAGTCCGCCTGGATGTAGTGTTTTTAAAATCAATTTCCAAAATTTATAAAAAAACTCCGGTTTTAAAAAGGGGAGACTATAACTTGCGTTAATTAACTGGGGAATCGGAAGAGAAGTTAAAGACTCAAATGAAGTGACTTCTGTCTTTAGCTTATTTTTTAATGATGGGGGGCAGGAAGATAATAAAATGGATATTGATTCAGCTTGAGAATCAATCGCTAAAACTGACCAGTCATGCTTTAACAGTTCAAGAGAGTCTGAACCGGATCCGCATCCAAGATCAATCGCAAATTTTGGAAGGTTTAATTTATTTCTACAATGAAACAATTCAATTGCTTTCATTAAAGTTTTTCTAGGAAGAGTTTTTTGCTTTGTAATTTTATAATAATTAACCCAATTTTTATTATCCATATTATGTCCCATAGCTAGTTACCAATTGGTAACTAATTGACTGCTAAATAGTGCTTTTATATTCTCGATAATGGATTTGGAACCAAAAAGGAGAATCATTATGAAAGAAAAAATTATCAAAAAAATTGTTCGCGAAAAAGTATTAAAGAAAAGTAAGGGCTGGTGTGGGCCCGGTACCTGCATTGGATAATTAAACAGCATGCATCATATTGAATATAAATATGATGCATTGAATAAAACTTATCAGGTCTAAATTATGTACTGTCCTAATCTTAATGAATTAATACATTATAAAAATAATAAAATTATTTCTCGATACAATAAGGATTATCCTCATGCGATAATGCACGCGGAAGATGCTTTAAGGGAGTTAATGAAATTTATTTGGCTCTGTTTAAAACACAAGTCAGATAAGAAAAATAATCCAGAGAATGAATTACTCAACTTTACTTGTACTATCCATCCGGAAATGCGTGATATTGACAGCATGTGGCATACATTTCTTTTATTCACGAGAGATTATCATGAATTTTGTAGTAATTACCTTGGCGGGCTGTTCTTTCATCATGAGCCCATTGTAGACATGAATGACAATCACTTAGATGAATGCTATGAACACGAATTAACCTTATATTTATCCTATATATATGATAATTTGGGTGAAAATACATTGATGAAATGGTTTGGACAATAATTATAAATTTCGTGTTTCTACAAATTTACTTTCAGCAAGCATTATCCTATTCATATTTTTCTCGGTCCATGTTGTTAGTGAATTAAGAATACTACCTAACTCTTTTCCTAATGGAGTTAATGAATATTCAACTTTCATGGGTAATATTGGAAAAGAGCACCTTGCTATAAAGCCGAAACGTTCTAATTTCATTAATGTTTGGGTGAGCATTTTTGGAGAAATTCCTCCAATTTCACGTTTTAGTTCCCCGAAGCGAAACGTTTTATTTAATAATATATTAATGATTAAAATTGACCATTTATCACCAATTTTTTCTAACACATTATGTGATGGACATTGCTCATTATAAACAGAGAAATTTTTTTTAGACATGAGGTAAGGGCCATTAATAGAGAAAGTAGCAAGCATAACGTATACATATTAAAAAAATAAGAAAAACAATGAAGTTATGCCTATGGTATATGTAAAACACCAGTTCGTATTTGAATTTTTAAAGCAAGACAGAACCAATCGGTGTTTTGAGGCTAAGGGGCAAGACTTCCATTCTCAGTGTGCACTTGAGGGCTTGTAGGTGTCGCATTTCCCAAGCAGGGCTGATTATCAAAAAATCTATCCTTTCCCAGTTGTTTCACTGTGCTTGAACTGAAACTCTCCATCTTTTTTTGTTCCAATAATAGATTAACAACTTGCGTGAGTCGAGAAACCATTTTATGAATATCAGTAAATTGCGTATACCCATAATGTGCAGTAACACGAATATTGTTAGGAGGGCGTACATCGATTTCAAATTGTCCTAATTCACTGGATTGTTTTAACAGTGTTTCTATTTGCCTGACATCGCTAATTCCTTTAACACGAAAAACCAGCATAGCGCCTCGTCGCTTAGAATCGTCAGGAGTAATCCATTCAATTTTATCACCCAAAAACTGTTGCAGGAGCGCATGCATATAACGAGTGAGGCATTCTGATTTAGCAATTAATTTATCCCAACCAATCTGACTCATTGTTTTCATATAGACTTTTACTGGAGCAAGTGCAATAGGGGAGGGATTGCTGCATCTAAAGGCCCAGGCACCTTTTTGCATCATAATTTTGGCATCAAAATCATCGATTAATCCGAAGACTTTCTCTGAAGCTGCTGCTTTCCACCCTTGAATTGGGGGGTATTTTTCCAAATCTGTATTCTTATTAACATAAATACCAAAACCACTGCCTGCTGAACCACAAATATGTTTATAACTACAGCCCACAGCATAGGTCACAGGTAACATGTGCAGATTTAAAATTCTATTGCCTACCGTGTGAGCTAAATCGAGACCAACGATAATTTGATGTGTCGCAATTACATCCTTTAATTCGGTTAAGATACGATTTATATCAAGACGTTGCCCTGTGCTAAATACCAGATCAGATAAATGTAAAATCTGGATTTTATCTGCGTGCATTTTGATAAATGTAATAATCTCCTCTTCGTTATAAAGTCCTTTTTCATCAGGATAAATTTTTAGGGTAAGGGATGTAGGATTTGGAGTAAGTTTATGGTCGGTAAAAACACCAAAATTTTTAGCGGTTTGAATCCCTCTTTTTAAAATGGATTCAATAACCGCCTGATCGGAAAAAAACTCTTTTCCTAAATGACAGATTTGTGTTTTTCCTGATTGCCAATCAGTTAGGGTCGGACGGTAAAAAGTATCAATCAATCGACCTAGATTAGAAGATAAACCTTCCTGGGTATAGAGGAATTCACATGACTCTGAAAAACCGAGTATTGCCTGCATTGCTTTAATTGCATCTTCTTCAATATCGCAATCAAACCAGTTACCGCTTTGTTTGCGAGTTTCTGAAAAATGTCCTTCATGCAGCTGAGTTGCCTGTAACTTATTAATTCGATCGATTTCTTTTAAAGCAGGTTTAAATACAGGTCCTAAAGAATGACCGGCAAAAGAGGTTAAACCGCCATATTCGAATAAATCATGTAATTTTAAAGGGTCAATAGAATCCAAATAAGCAGCATCTTTTGGGGAAAAGATATCTAACTTCTCAGAAATTAAGCGAATAAATTCATCCGAGTTAGATACCATAGCTTCTATTAGGTCTTTCATAAATTCCCTCTAAGTAAAATAGATTTTTAAGTGCTCATATTAATCTTTTCTTTTATGTGATTCTATGGTCGTATTAAAAATCGACTTCTGTTCAAAGGCTGATTTGCTATTATTTGAATAAGTATTTTTATGGTAATTAAATATGATTCCTTTGTTTCGATGCTGGCATTTGTCTGATCTTGTACTTTTAATTCCTAATGTCTTGTGGTATTTAAAAAATAAGGATGTTATAAAATATGCCCTACCTACCGTTATGTTTTGGAGAGGACTTTCTTTAAGTTATTCAAATCTTTTAGAACTTTCAGATGAGAGAGGGTTAGAACTTGCTGGCTTTGATTTATACAGAGTTTCTGATTATTATCGTAAAAACCAACTGGAGAAATTAACTCCTAAGAAACTAGTAGTTAAAAATCAATTAACTATGAAAAAAATAGAGCATAAGATAAAGAAAAAATGGCTCTATTTATTAGTTGATTCTAAAGAAATTGTTTATGATTTCTTCTTTTTAGAAACTCCAAGTGACGAGATTGCGAAGCAATTTTTTGAACAATCACTTGATTTGAATGGCTTGCCTCCTAAAATTAATTCATTAATTCTCGACTTACCCAAGAAGTTTCAAGCTAAATACGATGACTTATGATTCCATCAAATTCAGCCCTAAATTGCTTTTTTATGAGAAAGATGCAGATAAAAACTCACCTCAATGTCAGAATCAAGCTTAGCCATCGTGTTAAGATTTAGATAAGTTCTCCTAAGTGAATGAGTGTGTAGTTGTGCTATATATTAACAATAGGCTTATTAAATCACGGTATCAATATGCCATCACTTCCACAAGAGGTATTGATAGAAAAAGCAAGCAAATGGCAGGGACGTTTTAGGGGCGATACTGCAAGTTTTAACAAGGAGGTTACTAACGAAGGCGTTTGCTTAGGGTTAGGAATTTGGCGTTTGTATAGCACATTAACAGGAAAATATAAAGAATATGAAAAGATATTAAAACTCATTTATGATTCTGACCCTCTTGCAGAAAATATTAGCCCCGAAGTTCATCAGGCATATGAGACCTTTATTCAAAATACTCTCTGGTTGCATCGAACGTTACGTGTTGAAGCCGGGACGCAACAGGATCGTATGGAAGGGGCTTTGGAAGCTTTATTTGAACGGGAAGGAGAGCCATTTCCTCTAACTTATCATCAGCAATTTGCAGGTATTATTACCGTTGAAGAACTCAAGGAAACTCTTGTAACCTATTTAACACTCGATCCGAGCAAACAACAAGGCCTAGGGTTTACTCTAAGTTGTAATAAACATTCTATATCGATAACACGTGTTGGTAATCAAATTGAAGTGATTGATCCTGCTTATGGAGAGTCCTGGATCATTGAAATACCTCAGAAAGAAACAGCAGAAGAAAATACAGCGGCACTTAAATCGGCTGTAAGTAAAATGTTTGACGAAGCAATTTACAGTGCTTTGCATTTTGATGAAGCAAAGTTTCAAGGAACATATACAGGGATACGTATGCACGTGTATTCGCGATTACGTGATCCAAATGCTGAAGTATTGCCAACTATTTATCCGTCTACTACTGAATTAGTAACTTCCATTTATGAAAAAAGAAAAGACACACTGGATCAGCAGGATAATTTTACAAAACTTGATGCATTAGCCTATGCAGTACAAAACGGTGATACAAAATTAGTAGAATATCTGGAGCGAACGCTAGGAGCTGTGAAACTTGACGCGTGTAAAAAACAAGCATTTAAAAGCGCTGTATCCTATGGGCAGCTTGAATTTGTCAGTCGTTATTATAAAAAAGAATATGTAGATCAAAACGTACTGGTTAATGCATTTTCCAACGGCGACAAGCAAGTAATTAATTTTCTTCTTGAAAAAGGACATCGTTTTGAGAAAAAGGCATTTGACTATGCACTTGCTTATGCTGCACGTTTAGACCAAGGTTATACTTTTAATCTGCTTTTAGAATACTATGATAAATTTCACAAAGAGCAACCTGATTTAGCAAGTCCTACGGAATTAATTTATGCAGGTACATTATACAAAACTCCTACGCCTTTATTAAATATCGCGGCGCAAAATAATAGTGTTGAAGTGATACGCATGTTATTAGCCAGAAAGGTTAATTTATCATTAACCGATGAATCAGGACGAAACTGCTTGCATTACCTTACTCTTCATCAACCAGAACTTTTTGTTGACATTGCATCACGTGATCCTGCTTTGCTACTCGCCAAGGACAAATTAGGTGAGCGTCCTATCCATCGATTATATCAAGCAGGGGGAAAGTTAAGTGAAAAAATTTATCCCATACTCATAAAAGAGGGGCACTGGTATGAAGCATATATCTTAGCGCTAAAAAATAATAACCAAAGCATGATTAAGCGGTGTCAAGAAAATATTACTTTTGCCGCAATGCTCCAGCATGAAGGGGGCGCGTCAAAAAATCGATTTGTGGAACTTTGTGAGATAGTCAGATTTGATGATGGACGAACGGTTCCGTTTATTCAAGCATTAGCGGGTATCAATTATACGGAACAAACTCAAGATACACTTCATAGTATCTATTTATTGGCACTCAAACAGGGTAATGTAGAAATTATAAATTCAGTGTTGCAAGTTGTTGCACCTGATCCCAATGTACTATTTCAAACAGGCGCTCTGGTTGCCTTATCTCCTTGGAAAGTGCTGACTCAACAACCTGAATTATTTGAGCTCATTGCGAAAAAAGTCGATATTAAAAAGTTAGCATTAGCGCAAGAACAATTAATCGAATACTACTTGATTGCTTTACATCATAAAAAAATCGATCTGTGTCAAGAAATTAGTGCACAAATTCTTGATAAAAATGCTTTATTACTCAAAAGTCCACGAAGCCAAACAGATCCCTTCATTTTTTTTGAAAAGGATGAAGCTGCTTTTAATCAGTTAATCAGCTCAATTGCCCTAGATGATTTAAAGCCTGCAGCTTTAAACCCAATGTATGTATTAGGATTAGTACATAACAACCAAGATGTATATGGAAAGTGTATTAAAAAATTGAAAGAAGATCCGCTTTTTCTTGCTCACACTGATGATCTTGATTTGTGTTATCAACGGAAAAATAACGCCTTATTTAAAGAATTATTTGCATTAAAAAAGGTTAATGAAGAATGGTGCAAAAAAATATTTATCAAATCATTGTATGAAAGGAACTATGAGGTAGCAGCAGCGATTTTGGAAAAATTCCCTCAACTTGTGAATACTCAAATCGACAATATTAATGGTGTACCTCAATATCCTTTGTGGGTGGCAATTCACCAAGGAAATGCGGAGCGATGCCAGTTTTTATTGGCTCATAATGCAAATCCCTACGAAAAAAGGCTCAGTTGTACTTTAATGCAAGAAGGGCAGAGACGTGGTCCGTTAAAAAAACTCTTCGACTCCTATGATACAAATATTAAGATCATGCAAAGTAAATTTTCAGAGGTTTTTGACCAACTCAAAGGCAATAAATGGAAGCTAACAAAAAAATATGGACTTTTTGGTGATTATACTGATGTGCTTGTTGTAAAAATAGGAGATAAATCGGTAAATTTCCCCAAGCAATTAAAAGAAATTTTGGATATTATATTCAAAACAAATAATGAAACCAGCATACCGATATTGAAAGCGCAAATCTCTAAGTTAATCGAAAGTATCGATTCGATTCCAGACAAGGTATTGCCTCAGCCCTTAAAACTAAGACTGTTAGAAACAATAAACTCTTCCCAACAAAAATTTGTAGCAATCGAACCATTGCAATTTGCCCCCAATCCTTTTCTTTTAACAGCTGGGGTTTATTCTGATAAGGAGTCTTTACTCCAAAAAGAAATGGATAAACTACATGATTCTGCATTACATGTGCCAAGATTATAAGCCAGCCGCTTATTGTTTAAAAAAGTAAGATGAACCAATTAGGTTTTGATTTGTCTTAAAAAATCAATGGAATCTGGCTTTGTAAGACCCCATTGACTTCTTATAAAGTGAATTTATACTGGAGCACTCTACTTATAATAGACTTTTTCCAGTTATGGGTTGAGTATAAACCCCGCTTTTATATTCTTGCCAGTTATCGGCAGGTTTGATGTCACATTTTTTGGAAACCATGTGCCATCCCGGTTGATATTTGTGACATGCTGCATGGATTGGTCCAACTGCTGCAATCAGGAAGGTTGCGAGTATTAATCCAGCTGCTGATTTGATCTTCATTTAGATCTCCTTATAACAATGTTACAACGCTGTGACTCGAAATACATCAATATGATTATATATTGATCAATTGGGATGTGCAAATTTATTTGTAGCAATCAATTGAAAAATAAGTAAATTTAAATTTTTAGTATCAGAAATCTAAAGCCAATTGATTCATTTTTAGGTTTTCTAAATGATTTTAACTATAGAATCAGAGGAGCACCTGACTAAATTGGTATCCAAAAACTTGATAAATAGAGTTGGAATTATGGTGATGTACTGCATGCATCGCGGTTCCTTTTTTAGTTTAACTACATAATACTCTTCATTAGCTGCATCTGGCCAAAATGAATATTTTGTTTGTACCATATTTCCCTTCAAAAAAGTACATTCAATCCTATGGTGAGCAACATTCTTTAAAATGGCAACTATTAGAGGCTTGAAGTTAAGAGACCAGATACTATGCCTTAATAAAACCTTAATATTGAAAGTATAAAATATGATCCATAAGTTCAATATTTTCTCTTTTTTTATTAATGTCATTAAGGATGCACACGTGAATAAAATTTTAACTTTGTCTCTTTTTATGATCATTGGATTATTCTGTTCCCACGCAAATGCGAAAACAATTAAACTTAATCCCAATGAGTCGAAGATGCTCGCAAATAATTCGCTATGGACGTTAAATGCTACGTGTGTTGTTCAAAGTACAAATCAAAATAAGAGCAAAATTAAAATTAATGTGATCAAGAACAGTGGTACGGTAAATGGAAAAAAACTATCTACTGGCCAAGGAACTCTAATCAACGTTAAAAATAACAGCAGTGTATCTGTGAGTGCAGAATCAGGCACCCAAATTAATCTTATTAATTTAGGATCAGATGAATTGCAAGCGGTTTGTTCTAGTTAAGTATTCACGCTATATTCTCACAAATTTTTTTATCCTATGTACTGTGCTTTTATGTGCGGTACTAGAGTTCTTGCTTTAAAAAAGAAACCCCTCATTTCTTGAATACCGTCTATAAAGTCCGCGAGAGCCTCATAAAATTTAAATAGGAAAATACGTATTCTGTTGTCTACAGTCATCCCTGCGTAGGCAGGGAGCCATCCATCAAAATAATTCAGAAATCAAATTGAGGCGCTGAGTATTACTATACTCAATTAAGTTAATTTTCCGTTATCTTGCCATATGATGTAGAGCATTTTTGTTAGGTTGGAAAAATAAAATATCCTATTAGAGCTTAGGATGTATATTGTAAATTCATCCCTGCTTTCGCAGGGATGGCAGAGATAATATATAGCTGCATTGATTTCTTTGTACTTTTTATGTTAAGTTGATTAAATGAGCAAATATCGTTCGCTAATTCTGTTGTTACTTATGAGTGCCCTCTTTCTTGCGCCACTCAAGGTGCCAACGTGCCCCAAACAAAGTACGACTGGACCTGCTGCTCTTTCTTTTGCGCTAACTCCTTGTTCTGTGCAGCAAACTATGAACAGCAGCTGCTTTTCAGCTTCATATTGGCTTCAAGATGAATTTAACCTCGAATCACAATGGATAGTACGAAGTTTTATTGGTTTACTCGGTTTCTTACTTCTTTTCTCAAAATATACTTCTCCCCTAGATGAAATTTATCGTCCTCCTATTTGATTTCTTTTTTATTTAAATTCGAATAATTATTAAGAGGAATCAAAATGAAAAAACTAATTTTGTCATTGTTGATGGCATTTATCTCATTTTCTGTTTTTGCCTCAGGTTTTAGCAGTGCTAATCCGGCTGATGCAATGATGTTTATTCAAAATCATAGTCCAATTTTTTATTTGGCTGGCTTCTTTGGCCTTGGGGTTTTATTGGCGTTTACCCCTTGTGTTTTACCTATGGTCCCGATCTTATCCAGTATTATTACAGGGCAAGGAGCTAATACAGGGCGTCATGCCTTTAAATTATCTTTAGGCTATGTAATGGGTATGGCAGTCACATATGCTGTAGCAGGAATGTTGGCAGCATGGTTTGGTTCAACAGTACAAACTTTAATGCAACAGCCGATGATTATTGGTGGTTTCAGTATCTTATTTACCATCATGGCCTTATGGTTACTGGGGGTTTTTGAATTACAATTGCCAATTTTGACACGATTTGCTCCAAAATCACGTCAACATGGTATTGTATCTGCAACTTTGATGGGAGCTTTATCTACCTTAGTCGTGTCTCCCTGTGTCACAGCACCTTTGATTGGCATCCTAACGTATATTGCTCAGAGCAAACATGTTGCTCAAGGTGGCCTATTGCTTTTTGTTTTAGCTTTAGGAATGGGGTTGCCTTTATTGATTGTAGGAGCAGGATACGGTCGTTTTTTACCAAGTTCTGGAGCTTGGATGATTCGTATTAAACAAATCTTTGCCATCATGATGTTTGCTATGGCTGCTTGGTTATTAAGCCGTGTTGCGCCACCATTTTGGATTGATTTGCTGTGGGTTGCAGTCTTGCTTATCGCTGCATGGGTTTTTGGTGCATTTCGTCAGGAGCATCGCCTAGGTGGACGATTGCTTCAAGGTGTGGCTCTTTTTTCCATAATGGGGGCAGGGGCTTTAGCCTATCACGCATTTTCACCTGCACCTGTGCTTCACTCAGTGAAACATGCTCCATTCCTAATGGTACATTCTCTTGAAGAAGTTAATGCCAAATTAGCAGAAGCAAGGGCAAGCAATCAACGTGTTTTTATCGAATTTTTTGCTGGATGGTGTAGTGATTGTCAGGCTATGGATAAGCATGTCTTTAACCAAGCTGCAGTCATTGATGCCATGCAGGGCTCAGTAAATCTTCGGGTTGATATCAGCGAAAAAACAGATGCAGTAGCCAAGATTCGTCAAGCGTTCCATATCTATGGTATCCCTACGATGCTATTTTATGATCAACAAGGAAAGCAGCTTACTCATTTAAGCTCTGTTGGACAGATATCTAAAGAAAAGACCTTGCAATTATTAGCGGAATTCAACAACAAATAGTATAGAACCTTACGTACCACACTTTACGTGCAGTACGTAAGGTTCTTAGGTTACTGTACTATTTTAATGAAATGAACAATAGTTTTTTTAGAGGATTATTCTTTAAGAAGAGATTCCAAGAGGATGAATTATCTACTTCTACTATATTCGAAGCCATATAATCCATATTCGCAAATACATTTACAATAATTTGTATTGCTTCTTTATCACGGGCAAGAAGATGTTCAAGCAGTTCTTTCAAACCCAGTTGGTTTTCCTGGAATCCCCAATACTCTGGATTGCTGATCATAAAGGCATCTATAGCAATTCCCGTTTTTAGATTTAACGTAATTGAGAAAAAAGCATCAGTAGCCATAACCTCTTCACGTGATAGATCTTCAGGAAGTTTATTGAGATCAATTTTTGTTGTGATCAAGGCGGTTAAACCAGTGTAATTGCCATCAATATCTTTGGTGGTTGAAGTAACGACTCCTTTGATAAAAATTGCATCACCATATTCTTCAGTATAGCTTTTCACAGTTGCTTCTAAAAGCTCAATGGCACTGGGAATCATTTCATTGCTTTCTTCACGAGTCAAAAACTTTGTAAGATCCAGGCCAAGAGAGCCTTTTAGGACAGTAGTCGGAGATGTACCATCACCATAATCATAACTGAGATTGTCGACTTTTATTTCGAAACTATTTTTTGAGCCGATTTTGCGATAAAGCCCATTAAAAGCGACTTTGGCCGCACGTTCGTTATTGATTTCTACTGCATCAAATTTTAGATGTGCAACAGTGGCTTGATCTTGAAATGGAGCGAGAATATTTGCAATCTCTGAGTTTAATAAATCAAGTGTACTGCTTGCAAACACACTGGAAAAAAGACTGAAACTTAAGCCAATAGAACAAAAGAATTTTTTCATTATAAACATCCTGTTTTATTAAAATTTGTTTGGGTTTATCAGTTCCATATTTTTCTTACAACATGAAGTTAGAACCTCAAAATTGCTTTATAAAACTGAGCGGAGCTATTATGGCATTCTTTTGTAGCAAAAAAAATCTTTGCTAAATCTTTAGGGAAACTAGAAATACTGTGCTTTTAATTGTTTTTCCGGTTGAGCCATTTGATTCACATATTTCTGGAGGATATTCCGAATCTCCATTTGTATATTTTTTTACTGCAAGAGCAAGCAAGAATAGATTTATTTTTATCCGTCCTAATTGATAATGATAATCATTATCAATTAGGATATATATCGTTTTTAATAATCTTTATTAACTATGATTAAAATAATTGCAACTCTTACTGCAATTTTTCTGATGCCACTTAATATTTTTGCAGAACCTGCCGTACTGGAATGGCGTCCGAAACGATTCTCCTATGAGGGGCATATATTTTTTAATGCGACCAATTCAGCAGTACAAGGAGAAAGGTATTTGCTTAATCAGCAATTATCCAATGTGAAATTAGGTTCTGAATTGCAGATTAACGATTGGAATAAAACAAAGGGATTGCTAATTTACAATACATTGCCTACTCCTATAAACCCGCAATTTTATTTTGACCAACTTTATCATGAGATTAAAAATCCCAATTCACATTGGTATCTTGAGGGTGGGAGAAAGTGGGTGGCTTTTGGCAATTATAAAAGTGATCTTATTTACAAACCTTTGACCAAGGCTTTAGGTCAAACTAATGAATTAACTGCAGTAATAGGATACGATACGGATTGTTATATGAATGTGTCTTTATTTTCTCCTTATTCACGCATCAGTTCCTCTTCTCTCCCTTATTATAATTTAAATGTTGGTGCTCATAAAAAAAATTATGATATTGGCGGCAGCTACTTATACTCTTTAGCTGATAGCCAGCTTTTTCAATACAATAAAGGGTTTGGTGGTTTTTTGGAGAGAACTATCCACAGCAAAGTCCCCGGTTTTGCTGCTTATGCAAATTTAAACTATAAAAAAGTGGGCGCCAATTTAACGTATGTTACCGCAGTTCATTCATTCCAACCTTCGGAACTGAGCTATAATCAAAAGGGGGCTAAACCCCAAGCTTTTAGCCTTCAAAGCAGTTATGAATTAATAATAAAAAAAACTCCCATGAAACTGATTGGATTCTACGAACATTCTTCCGAAGCTTTAGCATTAAGAATACCCAAGCAGCGACTTGGTATAGGTCTTGCTGCATATCCCAAACGCTATCTTACTGCGCAATTTCAATACTTCAAAGATTATGAGTACAGTTCCAAGGATGAGGCTTCGGGCTTAGACAAGGCTATTTTGGGGTCTTCTGCGAAAGTAAATACGTTTGCTTTGCAGCTCATATTGAATTTTTAAATTCCTACAGAGAAGCATTTTTTAATAAAAATTTTTTGTTAATTATTGCAAATGAGAATTATTATCGTTTATATTGCAAATGATAATGATTCTCATTTTTATTGGACTGCATGATTTGGGTGTAGACAATCAGAACATTGTCTCTATGAATAACAACTTAAGCTATAAGACAATAAAGAGGGTGGTGTGTATGATTTTATCGAGTTCTCACGTTAATGAGTTAAACGTTCAATTACGTTCATTATTATTGGATACTGATTTTCCTGTTTCATCCAAACAAATGGAGCGTTTTCTTTTTACCTCTTATCAGCAGTGTTTTAATCGGTTAAAAAGGGCAGCTTTTTCAGAAGGGTTAATTGATAAAAAAGTAACGAGCCAATCCATTGCTACTTATCTTGAGCTCTTGAAGATTTATTCAAAAAATCGAAAAATTCGCTTTAAAAATTGGCACTCGTTAAATGAAGAATTAAATGAAAGCATTGCGAATCAGGCTCTAGCTCTTGCATATCAATATCAATGGCATAAAAAAATTAGACAACAGGCAAAAGGTTACTCGAATTTATGGTCTTGGCTAATCGAGCAATTTGATCAGCAGCAAGTACTTAATTTCTTAGAACAATGGGGTTGCATGGGGCATCCATCTCATCCTAATTTTCGTGCCAAAATAGGCTTTAACCGTAGAGAGGTTGTGCAATATTCTCCTGAATTCAATTCAGAAGTCACTATTTGCTGGGCTGCAATTCATCATTCTCTAGCATTTACCTCAACGTCAAAATCTGTTTATCATTGGTTATTTAGTAATCACTTTCCCAAAGAGTACACTTTGTGGAGTGAATCGCTACGATTTAAAAAGTTAAAACCAGAAGATTATTATCCGCTACCTATTCATCCTTGGCAGTGGGCTAATAAATTACAAACACTCACAAAACCATTATTTGATGGACAGCAATTTATCGTCAATCCAGTATTTCAACAAACAAAACCCTCGATGTCATTTCGTACAATGATGCCACTTGCAAAACATGGCCCGCATCTTAAATTGGCTGTAGGCGTACATACCACCTCGTCTTTACGTACGGTTTCTCCCGCATCAGTAAGTAACTCTTCTATCTTGTCACAATGGCTCAATGAATTACTTGCGCAAAATCATTATTATAGAGGGCAATTATTTTTGGCGCGTGATTTAGCAGGTATCAATACGTTACATCCGTCCATTCCTGATAATGAAAAGAAACATTTGGCACTCATAGTTCGTGAAAACCCTTTGCAATGGATAAGATTAAATCAAAAACTTGTTCCTGTGGCGTCTCTCTTTAAACAGTCACCAATCAGTCAACGATCTTTATTGAGCGAACTCATTGAACTAAGCCAAAGCAATCCGGTACGTTACTTTACTGAGTATTGCCGCTGCGTTTTAACAAGTCAGTTGCATCTATTATTATGTTATGGGATTGCATTGGAAGCACACCAACAAAATACGTTAATTATTTTTCAAGCAAATCGTCCTTCGGGCCTTGTAATACGAGATCTCGGAGGTATTAAAATTTGCAGCCATTCGCTTTATGAGAAAGTAATTAAACCCACACTACATCCAGATTCGACCATAACCTGTACTGGGCTAAGTGAACTGAGCGATAAATTTATACATGGTAATTTGCTGAGTAATTTGGCTTATGGGATTGATTGTTTGAGTGTCGATTATAAGCTATCTAAACCTATTCTTTGGCAAAAGGTAAGGCAAATTCTCGATCACATTTTAGAGGAGCTTAGAACTAAAACTGAACCGCAAATTTATCATTGGCATCGAAAGAAATTGCTTGTTGAACCTTGGCAACAAAAATGTTTGCTGGCTATGCGACTTCATGAAAATCAAAACCAAGATTTATTTTCCATGATTCGAAATCCACTGAGCAGAAATTATGCCTAAATCACTTCAGCCGCTCATCTTAACAAGTCAATTTTTTATGATCTTGGCTTTAGAAATGACAAATCCTTTCTTGTCTTTGCTCATTGCTTCTCAAAATGAAGGATCATTACAGGATGCGGTATTTTACAGCATGCTTGGTTTCATATTGCCTATGCTTGCCAACATCATCATGGCTCCAATTTGGGGGATTGCGGCTGATCGTTATGGTTATAAATCTATGTTAATGCGGGCATCCTGGGCATTGGTATTTACCCAACTGGCTATGATGTTTGCACCTTCTCTCTTTTGGATTTTAACCATTCGTGTTTTTCAGGGAGCTTTTGCTGGCTTTATTGTATCCATGCAAACTTATTCTTTAAGCCTTTGTGAGTGGCATCATAAAAGTAGACAATTAGCGCGTTTACAATCGGCAAAGGCAATTGCTACAACTCTAGCTGGTTTCATAGGGGGAATAATTTTAGCCGCTACCAATTACCAAGGATTATATGGCATAGCTACGGTTATTTGCCTAGCTATAACGCTTATTATGTACTATTATCTGCCGGCTGTACAAAAAAAAGCGAATAAAAATCTGGATCAAAAGCGCAATAGATTGCGTGTTGATTCGAAGCCAATTTACTTTCTATGCTTTTTGATTACTTTGACTCAAGTCATTAAATTTTTGCCTGATCCGGGATTGTCTTTGTTTATCAACGATTCTTTCTCTCATAATTTAGTTCTTATCGGTCTGCTTTATTCTCTTCCTGCGGCGGGCATGTTAGCGAGTTCTGAATGGTGTGGACGTCAGTTTGATCAATGCCGCTCTGACATTTCTTTAGTACATGGTTATTTAGTACGTTACAGTATACTCGGTTTAATTCTTATGCTATGCCAAGCAAGTACAAGCAATCTCTTTCTTTTTGCCTGTTTCCGTATCCTATGGGGAGTAGTTTTAGCTGCTTTATTACCTGCATTGTGTGCTCTTTTAAGTGATCGTTATTCTTTACCTGGTTATGCACTTGGGTTAGCAAATTCTTTTGCCAAATTGGGAAATCTCATTGGCCTATTACTCGGAGGCATGCTAATGAATTGGCTGTCTTATTCAGCATTGTTTGTGATTCTCGCAAGCTTCTATGGTTTATTTGCTCTTTTTGTGGCGGGGTTTCATGGATTTTTTATCAATCCAGATCCAGTGCCTCAGATTTCCAACACGTATTCTGATAGAACATCATGACCAATAGGGCACTTCTACTCATATTATTTACCTGGTTTTTTGGGAATTTAGATATTCATTTTATTACTCCGGCCTTGCCTAAATTAGCTCATTCTTTTTCAGTGAAACCGAACATAGCTCAATTAACCATTAGCCTTTTTTTACTGGGAAAGGCATTAAGTATGATCTTGTGGGGAGTTCTTTCTGAACGTTATGGCAGAAAACCTATATTTATTTGGGGTTTATTATTGTATTTACTCTCTAATTTTCTAGCTGCATTGAGCCCTTCTATTGAAGCTTTATTATTGTGTCGTTTTTTTCAGGGAATGGCCGTAGGAGCAACCTTGCTTATGGGGAGGGCAATGATTAACGATATTCATGATGAACAACATGCAACCCAGTACTTTGCTTGGTTTTTTACTCTTGGAGGTCTTTTTATATGCTTTTTACCTTTTTTGGGCGGCTTAATTAATAGTCATTGGAATTGGCAGATTGCCTCTATAATTATTGCATTCTATGCGCTGCTTCTATTTCCTTTGAGCATCGGGATACAGGAAACAAAAACTAATCATTCGTTGAGTTTGAGTTTTAGAGAAATAATAACTACAGTTTTTCGACATCCTATTTTTGTTGGTTATTTATTGATTTCAGCATTAATGATGGCTGGTGAATCTGCTTTTAATACTTCTGCATCATTTATTTTGATTAAAGGTGCTCAATGGACTTCTACCCAGTATGGTCTTGCTAAAACAGTTATGGCAATTATGCATTTATTAGGAACAGCATGCTGCGGTGTCTTGGTTAAGTATTACTCAAGTAGACAACTCACCGCGTTTGGCGTTTATTTCTTTGCTTTTTCCGCAGTTTTAATGTGGCTGTTTAGTCTGCTTTCTAACACGATTTACCTTATTTTTATTATCCCGATGGTGGTCTATTATTTCGGTACAGGGTTTATTGTGGCGAGTGCAACTTCTGCAGTTGTACGTCCTTTCCCGAAACAAATGGCATTGGCATTAGCTTTAACCCTATTTTGCCAATTCAACTGCTCCGCTTTATTTAGTTTTATTACAAGCGTCATTGGTATTAAAGAGGTAAGTTCTTTTATGCGTTTACTGTGCTTGATTGGTTTTTTCAGTTTAATTACTTTAAGTCGACTTAAGTTGAATGAAAAAAAACTATCCCAACACAGTGTTGTTATACAATAAAAATTGTTGTTCTTAGCTTCCTAGATGCATCTTCATTCCTTCAGTGGTATGTCCTAAGAAAGGCTCTTCATCCATTAAAAGCGTTTGTAATTTATCAATCTGCCACAACTTATTTTGCAAATGATTGGCAGATTTTGAAAATAAAAAGGAAATAGGGACTCTATTTGCAGCAATTTTACCCAGTTCAGTATTGAGCTTTTTACGTACTATTTCGAGTACTCCGTGGAGGTGAACTGCCATTTCTTTTTTATCAAGAAAAGAAGAGTAATCGATGTATGGGGTTATCTCAAAAAAGCCTTGCTCTCTGACCCAGGTACAATGATCACAAGCTGTTTTTAGAAGCTTTTTCTTTTTTTTTAAAGGTAATTCAATATTTTTTGTTAATTTTAATAAATGCTTTGCATCAGTGAGTAATGCTTGCATAACCGCTTGATTTTGTTGCCAGGCTTCTTTTTTAGCAGGTGATGTTGAATGTTCATAATTTCTGCAAATTCTTCTCAGATCACCTAAAATACGTTCGTCATTAAAAGGTTTTTTCTTGTTTAATCCTCCAATAACCCAAAATAAAAGAAAACGATATACCTTACTTCCTTCAATATTCTCTAATTGAGGTAATTTCTGATGTATGCGAGGTTTTTTCAAATTTAAAAGGATCTCATCATATTGATCATTATGCATTTCTACCTGACCAGCAGAGAACAGATAGAGGTGACGCATGCATGTTGAAAGCTCGATTGGGTTAATTCTTCGTCGAAACAATTCAAGAGGGCACTGTTCGCCTTTTGGCTTTTGATAATCAATAAGATGCAAAAGTCTTAATAAGCTAAAATCGATACGCATGTATTTATTCTCTATTTTTAATTGACACTAAAAATTAAAATGAAGAAATGACAAAAAATGACAATCATGATTTTTTATATTACAGACAGTTACCTATAAAAAGCAACATGTTTGATATCAGAATAGGGACTGTTTGCTCATCCATGATGATTAACTGCATTTGTTTTGAATTGAAAGGTTATAATCAATTTATTAATCTATTTCGATACTTTTAGAATTACTCTCAATTAGCGTACTTCTCCAATTTGTCTTTTTTCTAATAACAAGTCCTGAAGCATATAAAACAACCCCAGTAAGGATAAGCGATAACGTTCGAATAATTGTTGGACTTGATGATGCATCATAAAGTAACGCTTTTCCTGCAGCAAAAAACAAAACAATGAGCACTGATTTTGCAATAAGTACATCATTGCGCAGTGTTGAAACCCGCAGGATGATAAGAACATACGTAAGCCAGGAAGCAGATACAGCCAGGGTGCTGTATTCAGCAGTCAGTTGATAGAGACTCATGATCGCAAGAAGATGTGCAGCTGCCAGTAAAGCATAATAATACTCCTCTCTATAAGTTAATTCCTGGCGATTTTGTATTAATAAATACCAAATGCTGGCAAAAGAAGCCCCAGCTACTACGGGCCAAGACAATCCACTGCCATTTACTAAGTGGCCTAATATGCTTAGGTATTCAATACCTAAAATAGCAGAGAGCGCCACAAATGGGATTAAGAATGGGATACTCCATTGAATTAATTTAATTTTTTCATGGAATATGGTGTAAGCAAAAACAATCACTGCAAAAAGCCATGGTCTTAGATTTAACGGCAAAAGACCAAGATAAATAGAATGGAAACAAACAAGTGTTACAAAGGTGAGCAGTACATTACGGCTATTAAAACGACGATCAGGAAACCATCTTTTAGCCGAGTAATAGAGTCCGACTAAAAGGGCTGCTGATGCTAAGGAAACGCATGAAGCCAGGGTATGATCAATACGACTGAGATAATAATACTCCATTGCATAGAAAATTAATAATACTGGGAAAAGACTCCATGATTCTTTCTCAGTGAGCTGTTTTTTGGTCAATTGTGTAAAAAATAGAGTGCCAATTGAGAAGATAAGAAAATTAATAGCAAGTACCGTAGCGATTAACACATCTTGATTCAGTTTTAGTCCCACTATTGCGGTTATTGATATTGCCAAGTAAGCTGAAATCATCGTTAAGGTCCGCGACTCCACCCAAATAGCAAGTGTTGCAAAATTCAAAGAACAAATAGTGAAATAATACAAAGAAAAAATAGCATTATTTTCAACACCTGCAACAATAGGGGCGAAATAGGCACCTAATGCAGCAACAATCGCGTAAATATCATGTTTAAACCGTAAATAAAACCAAATGGAAACTCCTGAAATAATGGTCGATATGGCAATGACTGTTTGAAATGAAATCAGTAAATAATATTGATATGCGGCGTAACAGGTAAAATAAAGTACTATTGCTCCAGCAGCTGGTAAAAAGCAGGCATATATTCTATCTGAGTTGGAAATTGCAATTCCTGCAGTAAATAAAGCCATTCCAAATAATGTCGCTACTCCAAGTTGCTTTTCATGAGTTAACCATCCAGACTCAATTGATAATTTAACAATGAAGCACGCAGCCAGAATAAAACAAACTGAGGCAACAAAACCTAACCAATTACCTGACATAGGTTTTGGTATTGATTTGTCCGTAGTTTTTTTGTTTTTAATTGATTTAGATTGTTTTTGTGCGGTCGGTGACGCGATGCCATTAATCTTTTCAACCAGAGACATACGTACTTCTAATGCGTGTATGCTTTTTTCAATATCAGTCGATTTCAAAGAAAGTACCCTATATAGCAAAATATGGTTAATTTTACACCATTTTGCCTATTTGTTGCGAGAGCTCTTTTAAAATAATTGTAAAATTTTTCATTTCCAAGGGGGCTGGGTGACTCAAAAGCCTCAACTTAATTAGGGAACATAGTGGGGGCCTTGGTTTGGGGAACTGAACATGATTGTTCCAAAAAGTGGATCTCCTTCAGGCCAAGGTTCAAGCTGTGCTTGAATGGGAATAGGGTAATTGACCCGTTATTATTTAAGGTGGTCTTCAAGCCAAAATTTCAATAATGCAGTTACTGCTTGCGGTTGCTCAACATGACACATATGTCCACAATCCTCAATAATTGCTAATTTTGCTGAAGGAATGCCAGATTTCAGGGATTGTTGTGTTTCCAACGTAAAAGCACTATCTTGTCGGCCATAAATAATTAATGTCGGGCATTCTATTTTATGAAGTTGCAACGTCGTCGGTTGACTGTTTAGCATTGCTTTAGTTTGATTCAGAAATCCTTGCCGGGGAAACTTTGCTTGTCCTTCAACAAGAGTGCTCATTAAGGATCTGTCCTTGCTGCGAGAGGGAAGAACACTGGTTGCATTGACTTCACTGAGTAAATGTTCAAGACGGTCATTTTCAATTTCATGCTGCCACTGTTCAAAATATTGGCGCTTCTCTTGATTTAAATCACCTGTCCAACTTCCCATAATAATCAAATGAGAGACTCTATGAGGTGCTTTTATCGCTGCGAGTTGTGCTACCCAGCCTCCCAAAGAATGCCCACAGATAATAAATTTTTCTGGTGCATCTTTAAGGAGTTGTTCTGTCATTTTTTCTATGGTTTCAGCATCAGGAAAATATTTGACAGTAATATCAGCGATATCAGCAAGGTGCTCGCTTTGATGTTTCCATAATAGTTCTGTTCCACCCCATCCAGGAATGATAATAAGATTGTGCTTCATGGTTACTCCTTAGGTAAAACAATTTCATGACAAGCATAACCGCCATCAACTCTTAGTGTTGAACCCGTCATATAACTTGATGCATTTGATGCCAGCAGTAATACAGCCCCAGCTAATTCTTGAGGATCCGCTGCCCGTTTTACTGGAATTGCTTTGCGCCACTTTTCACCTTTAGGTCCTTCTAGAATTTGTCTTACCATTTCAGTTGACATCCAGCCTGGTGCAAGGCAATTTACGCGAATCTGATACTCCAATAATTCGGCCGCCATGTTACGAGTTAAATGTTCAACACCAGCTTTTGAAGTGCCATAATGGACACGATTAAGCTGAGCATGATCCCCGCATGCCGAAGAAATATTCACAATGTTGCCCTTAATTTTAGTTTTCACCATATGTCTGGCAACCTCTGTTGACATTAGCCATGTTCCTTTCAGATTTGTATTGAGTACTTTATCCCAATCAGCTTCTTCAATTTCGAATAAAGGTTTATCAGCACCTAATATACCTGCGCAGTTTACTAATATATCTATAGTCCCATAAATTGTTTCAATTTCAGCGATGGCTTTTAAAATTTGCGATTTATTGGTTACGTCGCAAGCCAAGGCTAAGCATGATTTTCCCTGGCGCTCCATATCTTTTGCCAGCAAATCAATTGCTGGCTTATTCGTATCGATCATGACTATCTTAGCACCTGCTTGAGATAAAATATCAATAATAACTCGCGCTAAACCACCAGCAGCTCCTGTAACTACAGCTACTTTTTTGTCTAATGCATACAGATTGCCAATGTCCATATTTTTTTCACCTCTAATATCTTAGGGAACTCATTATTGTGCATTTTGAAACAGATTATAGAGGAAAAGGTGTTTTTTAAAAACAAATTAAGATATTCCTATGATTTTCCATCCGTTAGCAGGGGTAAAAGTGGATTTATTTGTAAAAACATAGATACAACCCTTGGGATCAATTGCAAATAAAGGAGAGCTGCGTATATTGAGATACTGCTCATATGAAAACTGTTCTGTTATTAAAGTAGTTTTTATTTTGCAGCCTAGATTTAATAAATTTTCTATGCATTGATAAGTAACATCTTGTTTGAAAATGTTTCTACCACTATGTTTAAAACTAAATTTTTCTTCCCTTTGTCCTTCTTGAGGAAGTACTGTTTGAATGGCAAAAATTTCTCGTTCTGGAAAAAGATAGCGGTAATGTTTGGCTGCAAGAATATTTAACTGCAAATAGGGCGTAAGAATTAATAGGTGTTTGATTTTGAGTAAATTAAGGTTGTTTTCAACATGTTGAGAAATTGGGTTTCCCCAAATCGTTGCCAATCCTTTCATTTTGGCGTTGCTAAGAGCAGACCAATCTTCATCAACAAGACATACGTAAAAATTGTTTTCCTGGAGCTGTTTTGCGATTGCTCGAGCGACTTTATTCGCGCCAATGATCAGAAAGCCTTGAGGCTCAGGTTCAGCGACCTTCAATTTTAGAGCGATTTTTTTCGCTGTAAGACTCTGTAATGTAATGGTGCCAATGATCATAAAAAATGTTAAAGGAACCAGCATTGATGCTTCAGAAAAACCTAAGCTGCCTAATCGCATGGCAAATAAAGCAGATATAGCCGCAGCAATAATACCTCGAGGGGCAATCCAAGCAATCATATGCCGTTCCGACATAGTTAATGTAGAGCCTAAAGAAGATAAATAAACATTTAGAGGTCGAATTATAAATTGTATTACTAAAAACAATAAAAGGGCAGGGTACCCTAAAGTAATAAATGAGGATAAATCAACCCGCGCAGCTAATATGATGAATAAGAGAGATAAAAGGACTAAACTCAAGCTTTCCTTGAAATTCAAGATATCGTCTAATTCAATGCCTTTAATATTGGCTAATGTAAGCCCCATCACGGTTACAGCAAGTAAACCGGATTCGGAAGTAAGATAATTAGCGATTGCAAAAATAATACTGATAGCGCTTAATACGGCGAAGTTTTGCAAGTATTGAGGAATCCAGTATTTTTTAAATGCTACTCCGATAGATAGGGCCCCCATAACACCTAAAGAGATCCCACATAAAATTATCTTTCCAAAAATAAAAGCTCCAGAAATAAAGCCATCGGATAATGTATTTGAAATAATAAATTCAAAAACTAAAACCGCTAGAATAGCGCCAATAGGATCAATTAAAATTCCTTCCCATCGTAAAACATTAGCAATATTTGCATTCGGTCGCAAAATTCGTAGCATGGGCGTAATCACTGTGGGGCCAGTCACTACCATGAGCGACGCAAAAAGGAAAGAGATTTCCCATGAAAATCTAATTAAAAGATGAGTTGTAACAGCCACGCATAAAAATGTAATAAGTGCTCCCACACTAATTAAATTGCGGATTACAGAGCCAACCCCTCTGATTTTAGAAAACTTTAAAGTCATACTGCCTTCAAACAGAATGACTGCGACTGAAAAAGAGACAAACGGAGAAAGTATTCCACTTAATTGCTCATCGGGTCTGAGCCAATGCATTATTGGACCCAAAAAAATCCCACTAAGAAGTAAAAAAATTATTGCAGGCAATTTGAGGTGCGAGGCAACCCATTGGCATACAAAGCCTGTGAGCAAAATTAAAGAAAATATAAGAACAATTTGTTCGGACATGATTTTCTATTCCAGTCTCATTTTGCCTGACAAAATTGTCGACAAAAATGAACTACTTACTCTTCTATTATTAAGTATACTACGAATGGAAATAACTAAGGTTTACATCATGTATTATTGAAAATAAGTTCTCTACAGAAAATTAAAGACTGAATGATCAATATAATGCTACCTCTTAATAACCATATTGATTATTATATGATCACAGATATGATACACTATTATATAGAGCGTCCTAAAACTGAGTCTTGAAGAAAAAATGCTGAGGAATGACTGTGAAATTACAAATTAAAGAAATTTTGTATCTTTTATCTGCTATGAAAGATGTTGCTACAGCTCAGGGAAAACAGTCATTAACACCCTTACAACAATCTTCTCTCAAGGCAGTATATGCCCATGTTTTTGGACACAAAGATGAACTGCAATTTACACAACTCCTTGAATCTCCGCTTTCAAGTTTTACCCAGGTTTTTCCTAATGCAATAAAGGCAGAATATCTATTACGTTTTCTAGTAGTCACCGCATTGATGGATAGAACAATTGACAGTGAGAAAATTAAAACTGTTTTTGAGTATGCTAAGGCAGCTCATATTAACCCGCATTATCTGAGCCAGTTAAAGAAAACTTTGGAAGGAGATTTTCAGTGGTTGATTAAAGATATTATGCGCAAAAATCTTGAAAGCTTTGATATTTTTCCAGATCTTGAAGATGAAAAAGATATTGATAATTGGCTTTTTCCTTACCGTGGCGACAAAAAAAATCTGCAACTCGCGCAACGTTATGAAAGTCTTCACCATTTGCCTAAAGAGAGTTTTGGTTACCATATTTGGATGCAATTTAAAAAAAATAATTACAAATTTCCTGGAGAAGAAGAGGGTGCCAATTATCAATTTATTATGCCTCATGACTCCCTTCATGTCTTAAGTGAATACGATACAAGTCCCTATGGCGAACTTTTGGTTTCTGTATTTACTTCAACAATGCTGCAAAAAAATTCAATTGACGGTCACGTTATTCCCGTTATTTATTCTTTTTATTTAGGCATTAAGATCAATGAGCTTGCAGGCTCCGCTCAGGTGATGATCGATCCTTATGAGTTTTGGGATGCTTGGTATCGAGGCTCACAAATGCAAATTAATTTGTATTCTAAGGGATGGAATATTTGGGATGTTGCTGAAATCCCGCTTACCGAATTAAGGAAGCTTTATCATGTTTTACCTAGAGCCAAAAGCAATGAACGTAAAACATATTAGAATCCTATGAAATTAATAAAGAAATAAACTTCTTTAGTATATAGTATCATTCAGCAATTGGTTCGATTCTTAAGCTCCATAACTTTATGCGCTGTCTCAATTCCATATACAGGCAGATTATCAGAGTGAATCAATCCTAATTGCACTAAGACAGAGGCTTGGTCCCAATAAATATGTTCACTAGCAATTTTTCCATCTTGAAAGGCGACTACTGCTACTAGAGGAATTTCAACTCGTTTTCCTGTTGGCTCAATGCCTTTTAACATCCAATCCATGCGAATTGAATGAGTAAATTTAAAAATGAGCTCATCAACAATCTGATTCGTTCCTATAGTCCTTGATACAAGTACTGTTTCAGTATCTTGAGGCATTTTCGGGATAAATGATTTGCTGTAAAATTGTTCTACTTCTTTTTTTCCAAATCCTCCCATCATTGTAGGCACATGATTTACATAGGGATTCTCAATCATTGTTTTCATAGTTTGGTTAACATTTTTCGCTTCAAATTCATATCGAGTATGATTTTCCCAAATTTGAAGTAATCGTTGTTGGTCACGAGTCAATTCATTCTGATTATTCATAGCGTTCTTTATCTATGCTGTAGTTCTTAAAATATAGAAATAAATAGAATAATATTCAAATAAGCTCAGCTTAATCCTCCATAACAATACTTGATGGAATAATATTTTGTCATTTATCAGACTTATTGTGGTATAATCGCCCACATTGATTTATATGAAGGCAAAAAAGAGTTTGTTATGAGAAAAATTTGCAATTTAAAACAGTCTTCAAAAACTACACTGGGGTCTTGTTATGGATACAGCTTCTTTTGGGCTAAAGGAAAATTAACGCTCCCTAAGAATGCTGAAGTGACGAAACAAGAGATTCCATTAACTGACGCGATTGAATGTGCTCAATGGAGTCAATTTATACCTTCCCAAAAAAGTGAATGGATTGCTGATGTTTATATGGATTGGAACGAAGATAAAATAGCAAAAGATATACAAAAAATGTTGGTAAATAATGGTGATGCGGTAATCTTAAAATATTTTGGGTTTATTGCTGGCCATGCTCTTTCGATAAAAAAAATTGATGAGGGGCTTTATCACTATTTCGATTGTAATGATGGTATTTATGAGTTTAATGATAAAGAATTTCCTGGAATTATTAAGAAAATTACAAACGGAAGGTATGGGAACTTCTTTTACGGACTGGGATTGGAAAAAATTTCTGCTGATGCTGATTTTGAACCAAACATTATAAAAAATATCTTCGCGGAAGCATTTCTTTTTTGTGCAAAAATTCTTACTTTGCCAATTGGGGTAGCTCGATTGGCATTTACTCTTTATGAGATTTTGGCGGATCAATGCAATAAATTAATTAAAGGCTTGTCAGATTTTATCTTAATTAAGCATGACAACGATAATACAAAAACCGTTGCACCATAGATTCAGAGTATCCTTAATTCTTTTCCATGTGCCCGGTAATTAAATCACCGTGCGTGTTTCTATCTTTGCTAAATACCTAATTAATTGAACTAGAAATCAAAGCATCGCATATATATCAGCAAAATGATTTAAAAATAATTAAAATGATTAAAACCAATTAATAATGCCTTAATGTTGGTCGATTAGAATAATGCCTCCAAATATAAATATAATTATTTTTAGAGGGTAGATGTATGCAGTCGAAATATATGCCGGATATGGGGTTTGAACTAGATGATGCCATAGAGGATAAAAAGGATTCTAGTAATAGTGTTAGTGATCAATCTTTAAGTGGCTCCAGTCAAACACAGGTCGAAATAAGCGAACCCTCTATTACCACCACCATTACTCCCTCAACGAGTCAAGAAAGTTTCGAAGTATCTTCTGTGAGCTCTGATGATACAGAATATAATGAAACAGAAGAAAACCAGGAGTCACCTGATGAAAGTGTAGAAAGAACTTCATCAAATCCGAACAAAAGTTCTGAAAAGAGTAGCGATTTCTGGGGAGGAACAAAATTTTTACTAAACCCTATCACTTTTCTGGCAGATATGATTACAAGCCCATTTAGTGGAAAAAATACAGTTTCTAGTACTGAATCAGATGAGGTGAGTTTAAAACAGGTAGCAGATGAGAATTTTGATGAAGTGGACTGTCTGGAGCATCAAAAAAACGTGGGATCAACAAATAAAATTTTAACAGCAGCAGTTGATACGGTTCTTGGGGCTGTAATGACGACTCGTGAAGAATGTGAAAAGCATACATTTTATTGCAAAGAGCGAGAGAAACTCGATAAAAAGACAGGAAATACAGAAAATCAAGAAATGGTTAGTGTGAATGTATTTCTTGATAAAAAGCAGAAACCATTATTACCTGGGGCGCGCAAAGCATTAAAGAAACACGCAGAAGCAAAACAACAGACAAGAAAAGAGTATGCAACTGATCTACCCCCACCCAGCGAGGCTGTTACCCATGCAAAAACTGAATTTGAAATTGCTTACGAATTTGCGCAAGGTGAGGATGAATATGATAAAGCAGGCAGCTTAATTCATACAGCCAAAGGAGTTGCTGAAATGAGCACTCTTGATTTTGAAACATTTACAGGAGGCGTCACTTCGCAACCGGGCTTTGTCATGCCTCAGTCATCTAACAACTTTTTATACAATTTAATGATTGAAAATTCTAAAAAGGCAGTTGAACAGAAATTTAAGATAAAAACTACCAGTGAAGAAAATAGTGAATGTGTGGCTAAGTTTTCATCAACGAAACGATAATAATGTACTAAAGAAAGTTTATTTAAATACTTCTTTAAGTTTCTTAACACCCTTTAATGCAGGGGAATTGGTTATGTTCAATTTTCCTTGTTTGCATTTTCATGACCTTCACGAGTTGAAAAACGGTCTTTATTGATAATAAATTTTACATTGTGTTAGTATTATGATTTTTAGTGCATGAGTTTTCAGGAGAGATTGACGATGGATGACGCATTTGGAGATCCCAATATTATTGATGATATTCAAGGCTCTCTTTCAATGGGTAAGGTCGTCTTGCCTTTAGAATCTGATAGTCAGCCCGGTATTTCCTGGGAAGATTATTGTGATACGGATTACAACCAAATAGATAAAGAGTTTCAGGAGTATGAGGATTCACCGGGCTTTTATGAGACGAATCATGATGAAAAAGAGAACTTATCAAATTCCAGTAATAGGGATAATGAACGAGTAGATTCTTGGGCAGGCGCTAAATTCGTTACATTCATTGCCAACTTTGCTGCAACTCAGTTTACTGTTTTGAAAAATGCTGTTTCAAGCCGTTCGGATCCCGAACATTCTCGCCAAACAGAAAATACTTCTGAATTAGATACAGCTGACTCATCGAAAAAAATAGTGACGTCCCTATCCAGTGGAATTCGCTCTGAAAAACCGTTTACAACTCAAGATGAAATCTTTGATAAAGTTGGTGCGTCTCCGGATGAGGAGGGTATTTGTTCTCCAATGGTCAATTTATATTTCGAGGAACAATTAGGTTATCGAGATCGTGGTTATAGGGAGGGTGACTCCAAACATATTTATGAAGAAGCACTAAAAGAAAAACAACACCAAATTGATCTCATCCATAAAGGAAAAGACGGTATGCATGCGGTATTTGTAGATCATAATATCCCCTATGATAAAAAAGCAGTGAAAGCAAGTGAAAGTGAAAGTGAGGAAAAAGTAGAAACTTTGTTAAAAGATTATGATCAAATGCTGGTTACTTATCCTGTTGTTCGGGAAGATGGAGAAATGGATAGGCACCAAATTTATGTCGAAAAAGTTGATGACACTCATTGTGTTCGGTTTGATGTCAACAAGCAGGGGGGTGTCGATGAAATACCTTGTAAAATGTTTTACCATAAGCTGGCGAAGAAAATTGCAAAAGCTCATGATAACAATCCTGACGAAGAGGAAGAGGTCGTTGTTGCTGGGATAAAGAAAAGAAATGGCTAGTCCAATTTTATTGGTGTTCACCCCAAATAACAGGCTTGATGCTAACTAAAAATGCCCCTCTCCTATTCGCTATAAGACTTAATTCTGGAAGAGGGTTATTCGATAAGATACTTACTCTTTTGAAAGTGTTAATGAGCTTTGTGGTTCTAGGGTTTCAATTCCTAGCCTGGATTTATACTTGTTGAATAAAGTAGCTCTGTTGCCGCTCACCACACGGATTTTTTTCTGGACATCCTCCATAGATGATTCGATATCTTTCGTCATCGAGAAACAGGCTCCTGCATAATGCATGACTGAATCATCACTGCTGACTTTAGGAGGGATCCCCACATGGGCCTCATTTCCTGGAAAAGACAATGAATCACCACAAATGTGTGTGGCAACATGTTCTTCGGGTTGTACTGCTAAGGGGGCACCAAGACAGGTATTAATCTCAATGGTTCTTCCATTCACCTGGATCGTTTCAGTTTTAGTTCTATGACCTATTAATAAAGCGTACTCGCGATCACCAGGATCACTGAACTTATCAAGTGTAGAAGGAAAATTTATAAGATTAATTTTTTTAATTTGTGGTAAATCAAGTGTGGCCAGCGTTTCTTCCAGTGCTTCATGAAAAATACATTCCATTGGATATAATAATTCCTGAATTGCGAATGCACCCAAACTCATTCCTTTAATCGTAAGCGTTCCTTCTTTGCTTAAACTGAGGTCAGCAAGAAGTAATAACTGATGGAGATTATGCTTTAAACGGTTTTTATAAGCATTAGGATAAAAAACACCTTTGCCAAATACAGGATTATCAAAGGCTATTGTTTTGGCTTGGGGATTATTTGATAGCGCATTGTCCTCACCATAAATAGAAGAAAGAACAGAGGCAAATCCAGGTTGTTGCACTGCTAAAGCTTGGCGCTCCCCAAAATGGATTGCCTCACTATTCGAATTATCAAAACGGACGCAAGCTAATACATCATATTGTAAGCTGAGACAATTACGAAACTCTGGTGCTGCAAGATAGCTTATTGACACAGGGTAGGGGTGGGCATTATCCCATTCATCAAAAAGATTTCCTCCTTGTAGATTAAGCCCGTGAAGTATTGGTGAGAATTCTGTTCGTCTGCCATCGGCAAGAGGTAAAAAATATGCTCGTGGTACAATCAAAGGGCTGACAGCAGCTTCTTCCAAGGATAAATACTCTTTATAAAGTACATCATCCTCAGCAGTACCAATTGCCTCTAACAATTTACGGGATGAATTGTATTTTTCTTTTTTTCGTTGATATGCTTTAGCAAATTCAGCAGTATGATCACGAGGAACTACTAATCGACCATCAGAATAGATTGCTTTAAATTTTTTAGTAATTAAGCGATGTAAAAATCCAGGATAATCCATCTCTTTATACAAATGACCAAGTGGAGAGTTTTCCTTCTGCTTCTCTGAAAAAAACTGCTTTAGGACTGTATTATGGTCTTCAAGGATATAAAACTTATTTGATTCACGAAGCTGATGAATTAATTCTAATTCTTCTCCTTCAATATGCATTGTCTTCAGTTCCTTTTGTGGTAAGGCGTTTTGCATGATTGGAGCGAAAGGATGTTGAATCGGTGAAAAAGGAAAAAACCTTTGTATCGTTTGGGGAATCGCTTTTGTCATTGTAAGATTTGGCGACATTTTAGCTCTTAGTGATAAGGCTGTTTCTAATTTAGTGATCATGAAATCCTATCCTTGTATTGTATTAAGACCTGTTCAGGAGTTACTTTAACACATAGTGGCTATATTTTGGCAAATATAATTAGTAAAAAACCTTGAAAAAAGTCCAAGGCTTTTAACATGATAAGCTATTTAACTTAGGTTCATTATTCTTCGCTCTTCCTCAACACATTGTTCTAAAGCAGTTTCACAAATTAAATCTTTATTTTTTCTAATTACTGACTCAGTTAAATAATTCAATGCACAAGGAACTTCACCATTTTTTATCTTATCTAATGTTAATGTAGGATCTTTTTCAAATAGTGGAGCAAGACAGATTACTGCTTGAATATTAGAGATAGTTATTGCAAGTACCCCACCACTTTTTGCTGGCAATTCAATAGTAAAACCCTCTTCATGTGCTGTAATACAACTATACGTTTTGGGAGCTACTTCGCTGGCTATGTTAACCCATAAATCTCGTTCACAAAGGGGTAAATTCACTAAGGCAGCTTGCTCTTTCAAGATACTTTTATACTGTTCATATAACTCAATCGCCTTGGGATCCTTTGGATTATTGTGTTCATGCACATAGGTAACAAAATCATCATAAGCAATTACTTTATCAATTTCTAATTGTTGATATTTTCTCATTATCTCCGCTGGGATAATGCTGAGCCTCACTATCGATGGTTCAGGGACATCAAAACGTTTTGCTTGTCTTAAATCATCGAGATGAATCATATTGGATGCTTTTTGGTTGACAAGAATAAAATGATTTATAGGGAAACGAAGATGAGGAACTATCGTCTCGCATTGATACGAAAATATTGAAGTACCTTGCTCTTCTCCATCTAGAGTAAGTGAATCATATTCCACATCCCATTTGTCATAGACTTTGCATGCTGCACCGATTAGTGAAATGCCTGGGAAATTTGATTTTTTTGCGGCATCAATTCCAAAACCAAGAGCTACGCTAGGACAATAGCTAAATGAATGGGCTACTTTTGTATTTCCCTTAGTGAGGGAGTATCCCTTAACATGCGCTTCGGTAATCTCCTTTTTTTCGGCAGGGCTGAAATCTTCCAAACATGTATATCTTTTAGCTTTCATAAGGCGAGCAAGACTAGGACGCATTGCGGTTACCCCTAATCCAGGGCGATCAAAAGAACCAAGAAAATGCTCCACTGAGACCCCTCTATATATGGTTGGAGCGGTTGCCTCAACCAATTTGATATTATGTTTTTGTTTGAATAATTGTAAAGCGGTAATATTGTGGGAGTCAAAAGCGGCTCCAGTAAGTCGCACACTACTTAAAGCAGTACGGCCAGCAAATGAAAACCCATATCTTTCTAACATACTCTGCATCTTAAATACCTCTGAATAAAATTTGCAATCCTTTCTTGACGCTCCATTTATGCTCAAATAAAATCCATAACCTGAATTATTTTGTGCATGTAGTTTATAAAATGAGCATTAAAGAAAAATTAAAATAAGACATTAAATTTTTTATGAGAGGTATAAATAAATTTATAGATAATCCTAAAGGCTCGTACGAATATGTTGTTGATTTTCTTTAGAATAGGGATAGCATCTGCGTTTGTTGTTCGATTCAAAAAATAAAAAAGCCTTGAAAAAGATTCAAGGCTTTTGGCATAGATTGGAATGACTTAAGTTATTTAGCATAAGTTAGCAGTTGGCTTTTGATCCTCTTCAATGCATTGTTCTAAACCAGTTTGACACACTAGTTCCTTATTTTTTCTAATTACTGACTCAGTTAAATAATTTAAAGCACAAGGAACTTCACCATTTTTTATCTTGTCTAATGTTAATGTTGGATCTTTTTCAAATAATGGAGCAAGACAGATCGCTGCCTCAATATCAGAGATAGTTATCACAAATACCCCACCGCTTTTTGCTGGCAATTCAATAGTAAAACCCTCTTCATGTGCTGTAATACAACTATAAGTTTTAGGGGCTACTTCACTGGCTATATTAATCCATAAATCTCGCTCGCAAAGGGGTAAACTCACTAAGGCAGCTTGTTCTTTCAAGATACTTCTATACTGTTCATATAACTCAGCTGCTTTTAAAGCTTTTATATCCTTGGGATCCTTACTTTCGAAGACGTAGGAAACAAAGTCATCATAAGCAATTACTTTATCAATTTCTAATCGCTGATATTTTCTCATTATCTCTTCCGGGATAATGCTGAGTTCCACTATCGATGATTCTGGGGCATCAAAACGTTTTGCTTGTCTTAACTCATCAAGATGAATCATATTGGATGCTTTTTGGTTGACAACAATACAATGATTCAGAGCAAATAGATGAGGAACTATCGTCTCGTATTGATATGAATATAGAGAAGTACCAAATTGTACACCATCCAAAGCTTCATCATATTCCACATCCCATTTGTTATAGACATTGCATGCTGCACCGATTAGTGAAATGCCTGGGAAATTTGATTTTTTTGCGGCATCAACTCCATAACCAAGAGCTACGCTAGGACAATAGCTAAATGAATGGGCTAATTTTGTATTTCCCTTAATGAGGGAGTATCCCTTAACATGCGTGTCGGTAATCTCCTTTTTTTCGGCAGGGCTGAAATCTTCCAAACATGTATATCCTTTAGCTTTCATAAGGCGGGCAAAGCTAGGACGCATTGCGGTTGCTCCTAATCCAGGGTAACCAAAAGAACCAAGAAAATGCTCCACTGAGATCCCTCTATATATGGTTGGAGCGGTTGCCTCAACCAATTTGATATTATATTTTTGCTTAAATTGTTCCAAAGCGGCAATATTGTGGGAGTCCCAAGCGGTTCCAGTAAGTCGCACACTACTTAAAGCAGTACGGCCAGCAAATGAAAACCCATATCTTTCTAACATACTCTGCATCTTAAATACCTCTGAATAAAATTTGTAATCCTTTCTTGATGTTCCATTTATGCTCAAATAAAATCCATAACCTGAATTATTTTGTGCATGTAGTTTATAAAATGAGCATTAAAGAAAAATTAAAATAAGTCATTAAATTTTTTATGAGAGATATAAATAAATTTATAGATAATCCTAAAGGCCGTACGGATATGTTGTTGATTCTCTTTAAATCTTTAAATAGGGATAGCATCTGCGTTTGTTGTTCGATCCAAAAATAAAAAAGCCTTGAAAAAATTCAAGGCTTTTGGCATAGATTGGAATGACTTAATTTAGCTTAAGTTAGTCGTTGGTTTTTGATCTTCTTCAATACATTGTTCTAAACCAGTTTGACACACTAGTTCTTTATCTTTTAGAATAAGACTAATGATAGGGCGAAGGGCCAGAGGGGAGTATCAAATTTATTCATAAAGAAACTCTGACGTCCTGAGCAGGATTGTTCCCTTAGAAGGGGCTAGGACAAAATTGTAAGCAGAAGTTAGAGTCTAATATTAGGAAATATCGGGTCTTTCCCAATTACGGGGGCACTCACCAGTTAACAACACAGCACCCTAACACGGGTTCTATAATTTTCAAAGTTACGAAAGCCATAAGCTCTTCTTTGTATCAACTTCATCTTTCTATGAAACCCTTCTGTAATGCCATTAGACTTCCTAAAACGCCACATACGTACTATCTCTTCTTTCCATTGGCAGAATGTTTTTCCGAGAGCTGCCAAAGCTTTAAATGGACTACTTTTCAGGTCATCAAGCATATTTAAAAACTGCGGAATCATTTTTTTACACCAATCTTTATTCATGGACTTGTGTAGGAGTAAAGAATGAACTTGTTGCTGGAACTGATATATAGCGTTTATAGCTGGATTGTCTTCAAGAAATGCATCACGCTTAATCCTTCTTTGAGGAGTCAATCTATCAGGTCGTGTACGCAGTAAAGCTAATATACCCCGATTACTTTTTACTTCGCTCGATAGCTCGCGGTAAGTCATCATACATTGATGTTGAAGCAAGCGAATGACATGAAATCGATCTGCTACTATTTTTGCATTAGGAAAATGTTTTTTAACAATGGAGCGGTACGTACTACTTAAATCCATACAGACTACTTTGACTCGTTCTTTTCCGACCAAGGAAGCCAGGTAACTGGAAAGGTCTGTTTCACTTCGCCCTTTAACAATATCAAAAATTTTATGCTTTTTGAGGTCACAGAGCGTTGTTGCAAATCCCTGTTTTCGGCTAAAGAAATGTTCATCAATACCAAGCACCACTGGGCATGGTGTATTCATGAGTTCTCTTGCTTGCTCCTGATAATGGCGATGATACCAACGCTCAATGGTGGCTTTTCCTTTATTAAATTGCTGGGCAAGGTCTTTTTGAGAAATACCACGAGTATGATCATGAAACACAGCGGCTTGTAAACGCCATGTCGAACGCTGATGTTTATTAATACCCGGGAATTGTTGATTACCGTATCGTTTGCACATATTGCAATAGAGTTTATACGCTTTAAAACGCAATAAAGTGCGACGATTACCAATTAACTCATGAGCTACCGTGCGTATATATGAGGACTTCTTACGAACCATTTTACTATGGCAATGCGCACAACGAGGTAACCGATGATAAGAAATGTCCAATATAAGTGGTTGATAACCACTCACTTTTTCTATGGTAAAACCAGGTAAATTTAAGATAAGATTATGCTTGGGCACTTTAATCTCCAATTTGATCGCGAAATCAATTAGTTAGTCTAGACTAACTTGATTAAAGTGCCCCCTTATTTGGGGTAGAGCCGAAATATCTGTATAAATCGGACTATCCGAAGAACGATATATTCATCAAAAGATATAAATCTTCATGTATGTGGGCTATAAGCAGCCGATTCTGCTAATCGGCATTCCTTTTTTGTATGGATTACAAGATGTGTAAAAGATTCAGTTGCTCATAACCAAGAGGACGCCAGGATAATTTGAGTTTTTACTTACTATAGAGTCTTTCTTGATAAAGTATGCCTGCTGCTAATTCTTCATAAAGACGGATAACACTTAGTAACTGTTCTAATTTGCTGATGGTTAATCTATAGTCTTGTTGGTTGATATCTATCCTACTATATAACAAATCATTATGGCTAATAAGGCCTTTGCGATAAAGTTCCTGTTGCAATTGATATCTTTTCTTTAATGAGGCTAAAGAGAGAAAATCTTCATGGTATTTCGCCATAAACTTCTGATTGGCAGCAATACTATTTGCAATCAGACGCAATGCATTTTGGATGACATTATTATATTCTGCCAAACTCCTATTAAAAATAGCTTTACTAGTGATAATTTGGCCAAATAAAGAGGGTGATAAGTTAAATGTTGCATACATATCGCCATAAGATGCTGAATGTGTTGGACTATTAAAAGTGCCATTTAAACTCGCCCGTCCCCAAAAATAATCTAGGGTTACGGCTGGGAATAATTGTGCTTCTGCAATATTGATTCCACTACATGCCGCAAGAAGAGACGTTACAGCAACCATGACATCCGGGCGGCGGAGAATAACTTGAGTATTAATTTTATTTAGTGGTATGGCTTTACTTGGTATGTTAATAAATGATTTATTGGATTTTATTTGTCCTGGGGGCTGATTAATTAAATAACGTAGTGCATTTTCGCTTGCGATGATATTGTTTTGTACTTGCTTTTGCTGCCCTAGAATGCTTTGTAATTGGCTAGTTAAGGTTAACAATTGTAGATTATTTGCTAATCCCTGTTTTTTTGCTATTTCTAACGCGGCTATAAGTTTTTTATTATCTTGTTCAATTTGCTTTAGTAGAGCTAATTGGTGATTCCATGCGAGGAGAGAAAAATAACTACTTATTACTTCTCCAATAACAGTCAAACGAACACCAAGGTAATATGCTTTGGAACGCTCCAAGATAAATTCTGCTTTTTTTTGCTGAAAATAAAGCGCAACGAAATTTTGGTAATAGCTGGGAAGAGCGCCATAAAACACCCCAGGATTTCCTAAAGCAGGATCTTGGGCGAACCCCATTAAAAGATTCAAGCCTGGAAGCCAATTTAAGCGAATCGTTTGCAGCTCAGCCTGTGCAACACGAATTGATTGCTTTGCTACGGTAACATTATTATTGTAAAGAAGTGCTTGCTCTACAAGCTGATTGAGAAGGGGGTCTTTAAAATCTTGCCACCAAGCTTGATAAGGAAGTCTATTTAATGCATCATTGCTTGAGTCTTGCAGATATTTAGGAATATAAATTGGCGTGAGTCGTGAATTTTTTGCGCTTGGCATACATGCTACTAGCACAATTGTCATGACTAAAATAATTAGCGTTGCCAGGCTGCGCAATTAAAGGGATCCATAAGAATAACATGACTAATATTGAAAAATGGTAACACAAAAGCTTCGAAAGTTAAAACCTTATACAGTTTTGCTTTTCTTGGTCTTGTTCGCAATTTTATATTACTTTTTCTCTTTTTTAATTCCATTTACTAATAATGCGTTTGTCGTTGCCAATGTTCGCCCGGTAGCCGCTATCGTCAGTGGGTATGTTACTGATTTATACGTTAAAAATGAACAATCTGTTCGTAAGGGACAGCCTTTATTTACTGTTTTCCAAGAACCTTATCAGCTCACTTATAATAGGCTAGTTGAGGAGGTGCGTACTGCAAAAGCGGATCTTCAAAGCTTACAATACCAGCTTCAAAAAGAGAAACAATTACTCATACAATACACTCAAGAATACAAGAGAATTCACTTAAATTTTTTTCGTAATAAAGCGGTTTTAAAATCAGGAGCAATTTCTGAAATTAATGTCAAAGATTTACAATATGAAGATCTTGGCAGTTTAGCCAAAGTGGACATGCAAAAACAGCAAATTAGCGTGGTTGAAAAAAATATTCAGAGCCTACAACACAAAATCAAAGCGTTGATTTATAAAATGCGTTATGCCAAAGTTAATTTAGAACAAACTACTGTTTATGCCCAAAGTAACGGCCGTATTCAAAATATGTTTTTATCTTTGGGAACACCCATAGAAATTAATAAACCTATATTTTCTTTTGTTGATACTGAGAGTCTTTATATTCAAGCCAATTTTACTGAGCTGGATTTACGTATGGTAAAGACCGGCAATAAAGTCTACATTATTCCTCGAATGTACTTTGGCACAAAATTATACCACGGAACAGTGGTATCTGGTGCTTGGGCTGCTAATCGACAAATTACCAACCCCAAGACTCAGCTACAAACTGTAACCAATGATACGAATAATTGGATACTTTTGCCTCAGCGTTTTCCTGTACAGATTAAAATCACTGATTATGACCCCAAACATTATCCTCTGCCCATTGGAGCGACGTGTTATGTCATTATCCAGGTATAATTTCCCTATAGAAATGACACGCCAAAAAACAATAATGGCTGCACGTATGGCCATTGGTACGATCATTAGTTTTATCATTACAACATATTTTACTCTTGTTGAGCCAACTTGGGTCTATATTTCTTTATTCATTATTTTGTTTGAACAACATACTATTGGCGCTTCCTTGACTCGTTGTTCCATGCGAGCGTTTGCGACGATTAGTAGTGCATTATATAGCCTTATTATTATTTTTCTTTTCCATAATAATTATCTTATGAATCTTATTGGATTTGTGGTAGGGATTTTTTTATATACCTATTTATTTTTAGGAACCAAAAAAAGTTATATTGGAATCTTGGGTTGTGTAACCCTGGCTATTTGCCTCATTAATTATAATAACTTTTCGTATGTGTTTATACGCCCTACCAATGTGATTATTGGTATATTAATAGGCTTCTTTACCCTGCGATTTTTCTTCCCAAGCCGAGCCACAAAAATGCTCATTTTAGAAATGCAAGAATTTCTAGCCGAATATGCCACTTTATCTATATACCTTGCAAACATAGATGATTCAACAACAGACTTGCCTGAACGGTTAACTCAGTGCGAATCCAACATCTTAGCGCTTATCCCTCATTTTCAAACACTAATTAGTGAGACACGGGTTGAAATCGGCAAAGACTCTGGATTTACCCAAGTTGCGGCTGATATTTTACAATCTTTCCGGCATATTTTCCGTTACTATGCCTCAATAATTGCTTTGATTCTTTATAAGGGAGTGATACTCAATGAAAAGGATAGGGAACACTTTATTTTTTTAAGTAACGCTATGATACAGTTAAAAGAAAATCTCTCTTACTTGAAGCATACGCGCAATTTAGTTGCTGCTCCTGATTTAATGCCTCAAAAGGATGAAAATCTATTATCTTTAATGCTTAGTTTACTTGTTACAGAATGTAGTTCCCTGGAAATTAAGATCAATAAATTAATACGAATGGCTAAAGTAGTTAAGTTAGAATAAAAGAAATCATTTTTATCCTGAAAGGTAGCGATTTTTCTGGGCAGTGAATTCAATATATTGCTTCCTTGCCTTAGTTGTTTATTCCAATGCGACATCATGAAGAGTCAAAGATTATCCTTAATGTGCTTTAGGTAAAAATTCAAATATCATCGGAGCAAGATTTTGGGGATCTGAAAGTGACTCGTTAAAGAAGAGTCTCAAAGAACTGTTTGCACCCAATCTTGAATGACTGCCACAGGAAAAAGCTACTTTTTGACTTTGGGTAAGCGTATTAATATTTTGTATGACTTCATCAAACGCTTGTTGATTCACGATGTCGGCATTCAAAATTTCTTGTAGAAACTCCCGATATTGAACTAACGTATTGAAGTTCTCTTGTGTATCAAGCCGTGGTACTGCTTGACATAATTTCAAAAGTACTGGCGCGAGCTTATCGGCATATGGAGCATGCTGGCTGAGTAGGATAAAGTTTTCTTGCATATCAAGCCGTGGCATCGCTTGGCTTAAGTACAAAAGCGCCCGCGAGATCTTATCGGCGTACTGAGCCTGTTGGATTAAGATGATAAAGTTAGCTTGCGTATCAAGCCGTGGCTCCCAGCATAAGCATTCAACTCCTTCGGCGAGCTTGTCGGCATATTGAGCCTGTTGAATTAGAAGGATAAAGTTTTCTTGCGTATCAAGCCGCGGCTGCGTTTTGCTTAAGCGCCAAAGCGCTTGGGCGATTTTATCGGCATATGGCGCCTGTTGAGTCAGTAGGGTAATATTTTCTGGTGTATCAAGCGGTGGTTGCGCTTGGCGTAAGCAAGCAAGTGCCTGCTCGATCTTATCGGTATACTGAGCTTGCAGAATTGCTTGAATCACATTAGTAGAAGATGCTGCCATTGTTGTTCCTCATCTTGATTATTTTGGAAAAGCAAGTGTTTTTTGATTATTGGGTATTTGGCTCTACCCCAAATAAGGGGCACTTTAATCAAGTTAGTCTAGACTAACTAATTGATTTCGCGATCAAATTGGAGATTAAAGTGCCCAAGCATAATCTTATCTTAAATTTACCTGGTTTTACCATAGAAAAAGTGAGTGGTTATCAACCACTTATATTGGACATTTCTTATCATCGGTTACCTCGTTGTGCGCATTGCCATAGTAAAATGGTTCGTAAGAAGTCCTCATATATACGCACGGTAGCTCATGAGTTAATTGGTAATCGTCGCACTTTATTGCGTTTTAAAGCGTATAAACTCTATTGCAATATGTGCAAACGATACGGTAATCAACAATTCCCGGGTATTAATAAACATCAGCGTTCGACATGGCGTTTACAAGCCGCTGTGTTTCATGATCATACTCGTGGTATTTCTCAAAAAGACCTTGCCCAGCAATTTAATAAAGGAAAAGCCACCATTGAGCGTTGGTATCATCGCCATTATCAGGAGCAAGCAAGAGAACTCATGAATACACCATGCCCAGTGGTGCTTGGTATTGATGAACATTTCTTTAGCCGAAAACAGGGATTTGCAACAACGCTCTGTGACCTCAAAAAGCATAAAATTTTTGATATTGTTAAAGGGCGAAGTGAAACAGACCTTTCCAGTTACCTGGCTTCCTTGGTCGGAAAAGAACGAGTCAAAGTAGTCTGTATGGATTTAAGTAGTACGTACCGCTCCATTGTTAAAAAACATTTTCCTAATGCAAAAATAGTAGCAGATCGATTTCATGTCATTCGCTTGCTTCAACATCAATGTATGATGACTTACCGCGAGCTATCGAGCGAAGTAAAAAGTAATCGGGGTATATTAGCTTTACTGCGTACACGACCTGATAGATTGACTCCTCAAAGAAGGATTAAGCGTGATGCATTTCTTGAAGACAATCCAGCTATAAACGCTATATATCAGTTCCAGCAACAAGTTCATTCTTTACTCCTACACAGGTCCATGAATAAAGATTGGTGTAAAAAAATGATTCCGCAGTTTTTAAATATGCTTGATGACCTGAAAAGTAGTCCATTTAAAGCTTTGGCAGCTCTCGGAAAAACATTCGGCCAATGGAAAGAAGAGATAGTACGTATGTGGCGTTTTAGGAAGTCTAATGGCATTACAGAAGGGTTTCATAGAAAGATGAAGTTGATACAAAGAAGAGCTTATGGCTTTCGTAACTTTGAAAATTATAGAACCCGTGTTAGGGTGCTGTGTTGTTAACTGGTGAGTGCCCCCGTAATTGGGAAAGACCCTATTTACTGTACTTTATATTTTAGAAAATTGAAAATTCACTGGCGTCCCGGAGAGGATTTGAACCTCCGACCTGCCCCTTAGGAGGGGGCTGCGCTATCCAGCTGTGCCACCGGGACTTTGATTGACGTCGTAAGTCTACCGTTATCATGGGAAAATAACAACTTCCATGGCGGTAAATACAAGGTTTTCATTTTTCAATTCTTATGAAAAATGAGCTAATTATAAACATTTTGCAGCTTCATTGTGGTATACTTCGTTGACCTTTTATTTTGAGCAGTGTGATGAGCGCGTCAGATTTAAAATATCCATTTCATTCAGCGTGGAATTTTTTGTGGCAGGTCATTAAGCCTTATCGTTGGTGGTATGTCTTAATGCTTCAGGCACCAGTGTTCACTGCATTTTATATTTTTGCCAATAATTATTCTTTTAAACTACTGGTTGATGTGTTTTCCAGTGAAACAATTGCTTCATATCACCAGCTAGTGTTTCCTATTGCCTTATTTATCACCGCACAAATAGTGTTGGATGTTGTTTGGCGAATTAGTGATTTTGCAGAGTGGAAGGCTGAACCGTATGCGCGACAAAGATTACTGTCCTCTGCTTACGACTATGTACAACATCATTCCTATAACTATTTTCAAAATACGCCAAGTGGGACGGTGATTAGTAAGTTAAAAGGCCTTTTAGATGGTTATGATAGTGTTTTTGCTAATATCCATCATATTGTAGGAAAACATTTTTGTGTGGTTGTTGTTTCTGTTTTTGTTTTGTTGATTGTCAATTTCAGTGTGTTTTGTTTCATGCTTGCCTGGTGTGTGCTTGTTGTGGCAATTATGTTACCGATGGCAGTCAAACTGAATCAACTTTCTAATAATATGGCAGAGAGCAAACATCAAGTCATAGGCAGTTTTTCGGATAATATTACCAATATTTTTTCTCTGTTTTATTTTGCTAAACGACGTGCTGAACATCGTCGTGTGAATCAGCTAATGTCTGATGATTTTGTGCCTCGTCAAATTGCGCTTTATCGGTATGACTTTAAATTTAATATGATCGGCTCGGTACTTTACTGGTTTATGTTGATTGCCGTTTTTATATTTATGATTTATCTGCGTACCCACGGAAAGATTTCTACAGGGGATTTCCTGTTTGTGATGCTGACTGCCATTACTATTTCTTTTGATTTATGGACGCTTATGAGTAGTCTTTGTACTTTTTTAAAAGAAATGGGGGATTTCAAATCATCGTTCAGTATTTTATCGATGCCTCATGAAGAGGTAGATAAACCCAATGCACAAGAATATCAGATTACCAAGGGCAAGATTGAATTCCAGCAGCTCTCTTTTTCTTATAGTGCAGGTACTGCTGTATTTAAAAATCTTAATCTGCTTATTAAACCTGGTGAGAAAATTGGTTTGGTTGGGCATTCGGGCGCAGGTAAATCGACATTAGTTTCCTTACTGTTAAAAAATTTCAGGCCAACTGCAGGACAAATTTTAATTGACGATAAGCCCATTTTAGAGATTACTTCGGATTCTTTACGCCAGCAAATAGCCCTTATTCCCCAAGACATTATGCTTTTCCATCGCTCTATTGGGGAGAATATTGGTTATGCAAAAGAAAATGCAACACTGGAGGAAATTAAACGTGCAGCGGCGATGGCGAATATAGATGAGTTTATTGAATCATTGCCTGAAAAGTATAATACACTGGTTGGTGAGCGTGGTGTGAAACTTTCAGGAGGTCAGCGTCAACGCATTGCCATTGCACGAGCATTTTTAAAAAATGCAGCGATTGTTATTCTTGATGAGGCAACCTCAAGTCTGGATACGCTTTCTGAGCAAGAAATACAACAATCGATTAATGCCATGTTGGAGCAAAACAATGCTACGGTTATTGCTATTGCTCATCGACTGTCAACCATCCGGCATATGGATCGAATTGTAGTAATGGAAGGTGGGATGATTATTGAAGAGGGTACGTTTAATGAGCTAGTAAATAATGAACAAAGTTATTTCAAAATGCTTTGGGATAGTCAAGTCAATGGGATGGTTTTATAAAATGAAAAAATGGGTTGTTTTTTTAATTACTGCGCTTTCAGCAAATACTATTGCTTGGGCAAATAATAATTGTTTTATTGCTAAAGAGAACGGTGCGATGTTAAAACAAGAAGGGAAATGTACCGAGCGTCATTCGCCTTGTTCCACTTTTAAAATTGCAATCAGTTTGATGGGGTTTGATAAGGGGATACTCACTGATAAAACTCATCCTGAATGGTCTTTCAAAGAGGGATATAATGATTGGTTAGACGTTTGGAAACAGCCCCATAATCCAACCACCTGGATACAACACAGTTGCGTTTGGTACAGTCAGCTGATTACCCAAAAATTAGGAATGGAGCAATTTAAGCATTATATTCAGGTTCTTAATTATGGAAATCAGGATGTTTCCGGTGATAAGGGTATGAATAACGGATTAGCTCGTGCCTGGCTTTCGGGTTCATTGCAGATTTCACCGCAAGAACAGGTCGAGTTTTTATCGAAACTGACTCAAAACAAACTGCCTGTGAGCCATTTTTCCATGCAAATGACTCATGATCTTCTATTTGTTGAAAACTTGCCAGGGGATTGGAAACTGTATGGAAAAACAGGATCAGGTAATCCATTCAAAGCAGATGGTTCGCGTAATATGGACAAGCAACTTGGATGGTTTGTAGGCTGGATAGAGAAGGGTCCACGTACTGTTTTGTTTGCTCAATATATTGAAGATGATGCCACACCTGACTATTTAACGGGGAAACAAGCAAGAGAAATTGCGAAACAGAAATTAATGCAATTGACTCAGTCAAACTAGATTAAAAACGATCTTGGGTACATTGGAGTGGTATTTATAACCTGGGGGGCTGTGAATCGGAACCCAGGTTATAATATTATTCAGCATGATCTTTGAGTTTACTCTGGATAACAATAGATTTCGCTACCGCCGCCAACACCGGCGTGGAATATCAGTGCATCGACGCCAGCAATATCTCTTTTCTCTTTTAAACAACGGTAGCCAGGATAGGTATAATAAAAGTCACCGGTAGGTACTGGTCCTTCAACGGTAGTATAAGTATGAGCACTTGTATCTACAGTGATAGGGACGCTTTTCCAAGACTTGGTTTCTGTTACGATAACGTTATCAGCTAAAGCTGCAGTAGTGACTGTTAGGAGTAAAGCAGCTGTGAGTAGTGTTTTTGTCATTTGTGCATCCTCCTTGTTCATTTTTCCATAAAGTCTTTATCTTCGTTCAAAGTTAAAGATACTTGATAAATATAGCACATTTATATAGAAAGGGTTTTTAATCACATTGATATGAATTGATATAAAAAATAAGGATGTATAATCAAAGATCTCTGGATATTTTTCCCCCAAAAATGGGGGAAGTGGTTTAATTAAAAGTGGCCATGTCGATGACTGCCGCCATGTTCATGCATATGACTGTTATCATGAGTATGTACTGTTCCGTGGGAGCTAGGATGTCCATGTGAGTGATCATTATTTACGTATACTGTACTGCCAGTATCATAGTGTCCATGATAATAAGGATCAGCGGTATAAACGGGAGAGTAAAAACCATAACTGCTGTAACCAGGAGTAGCGGTAGTTCTTACAGTAGTATATGTATTATTGTTACAAGCAAATAAAAAAGGTACTACAAAAACAAGTCCGATAGCAACGAGTGCAATTGGAAGTATCGGTGTAAAAATAAGAGCCGATGCAAGCAGGGTTTTCGTAGCTACCGCAGCCGTGGCTGCTGCAGCTGCAGAGTTTAGCGTTACCGCGGCAATAACTCCTGCAGTGACTACTGCAGCAGCAGTTAGTGCTGTCATACATCTAAGTAAAAAAGTATAATTGGTATCATCTTCCTGTTTCTTCTTGGTCATACGTCACCTCCTGTGTGTTGTACCAGATTAATAAATTTTTTATTTATTAATATCAATGGTCGAAACTGAATTTCGACTGCTTTAAGATTCTACTATAGGGAAGAAAAATGTCATCTTTATTTTTACTTGTTGAAAAATTTATATTTTTTGGGAAATGCGATTGTTTGAAAATATAGCAAAAAGACAATTGATGAATTTAAAAAGAAGATAATTTAGATAAGTGAATTGATTAATAACCGGCTAAGGATAACCAGGGGGCATTAGTTTTTCATTATCTTTTCTTTCTACTTTCTGTAGTTTGTCCGCGGGATCTAGGGAGTTTGCAATAAAACTGGATCCCACGGACAAGCCTTGAGCGATCCACGCGAAACTTGAATGTAAGTTTTTGTTTTTAAATGAAATATGCTCAACATTCTACGTACCGCGCTTTATGCACAATGTCCCTCCTAATCAGAACCTTTTGTGCCTCAATAAACATCCTCTGGATACACCGCGCATAAAGCGCGGTATGTAGGGAGTTGGAGTTAAATTTTGTGTGGATCTCTCAGGGACAAGCCGCGGGCGTAGTAATTGAGAGTTATTCATCATCCCAGCTTAGAGTGCCACCAGCTTGATATTCAATGACACGAGTTTCAAAGAAGTTTTTCTCTTTTTTCAAATCCATCATTTCACTCATCCACGGGAATGGATTTTCAGCACCAGGATACTGCTCTGGCAAGCCGATTTGGTTTAAACGACGGTTAGCTATGAAGTGCAGGTACTCTTCAAACATTTCTGCGTTCATTCCCAAAATACCTTGCGGCATAGTATCTTTAGCATATTGATACTCCAGTTCTACGCCTTGGCGGATGAGTTGAATCATTTCTTCTTTAAATTCAGGTGTCCACAAATGCGGATTCTCAATTTTAATTTGGTTGATGACATCAATACCAAAGTTCATATGCATGGATTCATCACGTAAAATGTATTGGAATTGCTCGGAAGTTCCTACCATTTTATTTCGACGTCCCATAGAGAGAATTTGCGTAAACCCAACATAGAAAAAGATTCCTTCAAAGATAACATAGAAGGCAATTAAATCACGCAATAAACGCTGATCATTTTCTACAGTACCTGTATGGAATGTCTCATCCCCTAGGCTTTGAGTAAAAGGTAATGCCCAGGCAGCTTTAGTTGCTACAGACGGGATTTCACGATACATATTAAAGACTTCTGCTTCATCAAGCCCCAAACTCTCAATGACGTATTGATAAGCATGAGTATGCAATGCTTCTTCAAACGCCTGACGTAACAAGTATTGTCTGCATTCAGGATTCGTAATATGCCGATAAACAGCAAGTACTAGATTATTGGCAACCAATGAATCTGCCGTTGAGAAAAATCCTAAATTACGTTTGATAATCAAACGCTCGGCTTCTGTAAGCCCCATAGGATCTTTCCAGAGTGCTACGTCAGCACTCATATTGATTTCATTGGGCATCCAATGGTTTGCACAAGCGGTTAAATACTTGTCCCAAGCCCACTTATATTTAAAGGGAACCAGTTGGTTTAAGTCAGCACGGCAGTTAATGATGCGTTTATCATCAACGTGAATGCGCGCAGCCCCCATTTCAAGAGGCTCATATCCTGTTGCACCAGGATGAATTATATCGTGTTGTTGTATGATTTCTGACATTTAAATTCTCCTGATTATTGGCACGCTTCGCAGTCTGGATCGAGTATGGAACATACCTTAGGCTCCTCAGCTATTATTTTAACTGCATTGAGCGCCCCATCAGTCACCGTAGATTTTTCAGCATTGGATGCGCCTAAACTGCGTAAGTAATAAGTGGTTTTTAATCCACGTGTCCATGCATGCATGTAGAGTTGATCCAATTTTTTACCCGATGGCTGAGCCATATAGATATTAAGTGATTGTGCTTGATCGATCCATTTTTGACGACGAGAAGCTGCATCCACCAACCAAATTGGGTCAATTTCAAAAGAAGTTGCATAACGTTTTTTCAATTCAGCAGGAATGCGGCTGATAGGTTGAACGCTACCATTAAAGTATTTCAAATCATTGACCATTACTTCATCCCAAAGATTCAATGTTTTCAAATCAGCTACCAAATAGGGATTAATCACAGTAAATTCGCCTGACAAATTGGATTTGACATACAAGTTTTGGTACGTAGGTTCAATAGATTGTGCGACACCACAAATGTTAGAAATAGTCGCGGTAGGTGCTATTGCCATCACATTGGAGTTACGCATTCCTTGTGTACGGACTTTGATACGTAAGCTTTCCCAGTCCAAGCGTTGTGAACGATCTTGTTCCAGGTATTTATCACGTGCTTGCTGTAACAGATTAATTGAATCAATTGGCAGTATGCCTTTACTCCACAAAGAACCTTCATAGCTGGAATAACTGCCTCGTTCTTTAGCCAAATCACAAGAAGCTTCAATTGCATAATAGCTGATTAATTCCATGGATGAGTCAGCAAATTCAACTGCTTCTTGAGAAGCATAATCAATTTTTAACTCATATAATGCATCCTGGAAGCCCATGAGGCCTAGACCAATAGGTCTGTGTTTCAAGTTCGAGTTACGCGCTTGAGGTACGGAATAATAGTTAATATCAATCACGTTATCCAACATACGAATTGCAGTTCTAATAGTACGTTTTAATTTTTCAGTATCCAGTTTGCCTTTTTTGATGTGTGCAGGAAGATTAACACTACCCAGATTACATACAGCAATTTCCTCTTCTGAAGTGTTAAGTGTAATTTCAGTACACAAGTTAGAGCTATGAACTACACCAGCATGTTGTTGTGGTGAACGCAAATTACATGGATCTTTAAATGTCATCCAAGGGTGGCCAGTTTCAAAAAGCATAGATAACATTTTACGCCACAGTTTGACCGCAGAGAGTGTTTTGGTGTTTCTGATGAGGCCTTGTCGTGCTTTTTCTTCGTACTCACGATAGAGCGTTGCAAATGCTTTGCCATATTGATCATGTAAATCAGGCACTTCATCAGGTGAGAATAAAGTCCAATCCCCATTTTCACGTACACGAACCATAAATAAATCAGGTATCCATAATGCAGTATTCATATCGTGTGTACGGCGTCGATCATCGCCAGTATTTTTTCTTAACTCGAGGAATTCTTCGACGTCTTTATGCCAACATTCCAGGTAAGCACACACAGCCCCTTTACGTTTACCTCCCTGGTTTACTGCAACTGCGGTGGCGTCAGCAACATTCAAAAAGGGCACTACACCTTGTGACTTTCCATTGGTACCTTTAATGTGTGAACCCATAGCACGCACTGGAGTCCAGTCGTTACCTAAACCTCCAGCGTATTTTGAGAGCAGTGCGTTATCTTTAATCGCACTGTAAATACCATCCAAATGATCTGGGACAGTGGTTAAATAGCAACTGGATAATTGAGGCCTAACAGTACCTGAATTAAACAGAGTAGGTGTTGATGACATATAATCAAATGAAGACAGCAATTGATAAAACTCAATGGCTTTTTCATCTTTATCTTTTTCGCGTAAGGCTAGACCCATGGCAACACGCATGAAAAATGCCTGTGGCAGCTCATATCGTGCACCATGCTCATGAATGAAGTAACGATCATATAAGGTTTGTAAGCTCAAATAGCTAAACTTCATATCACGTTCAGGTAATAGTGCTTTGCCAAGTTTTTCCAAATCAAAATCGGCCATTTTGACATCCAATATTCCCTGTTTGATGCCATGAGCGACATATACTTTGAAGTAAGCAGGATAGAGTTGGCTCATTTCATCAAAGGTTGCATCTTCTTGAATTTCTAATTTATTCAATGCTTCCCTACGTAAACTATCTAACAACAAACGAGCACTGACGTAAGTATAGTTCGGTTCTTTTTCAACCAATGTACGTGCAGCCATAATTAGTGCTTTATGTACGTCTTCAAATTTCGCTTGATTGTAAAGATTACGCATCGCATCTTTAATAACAGGTTCTGCTTGAACATGATCCAAATTACGGCATGCTTCATGAACAATCGTGTTCATGCGTTCGGTATCTAATGGTTTTAACTCGCCATCAGGCATAGTAATTAACAGGATTTTATTATCACCGGCTTGTTGTTTTAGTTCATTTTCGCGGGCTTTGCGGTGTTCTTCTCGATACAATACATAAGCACGAGCAACCTTGTAGTGACCACTGCGCATAAGCGCTAACTCTACTTGATCCTGAATGTCTTCAATATGAACTGCACCGCCACTAGGTAAACGGCGTTTAAACACTTGAGTTATTTGACGGGTAAGTTCTTCAATCTGTTGATGAATACGATCTGAAGTGGAGGCTGTACCGCCCTCATCAGCAATGAATGCTTTAGTAATTGCGACTTTAATTTTCGTATCATCATAATTTACTACTTTACCATTGCGCTTAATGGTTTTTAATAAACCAGGGGCATTAGCGGTCAATTCCAGTTGACTGGTTTGCGGTACATCATTTACCGGATCAAGAATTGCGGACATTTTTCCTCCACGCAGTTTTTATTGTTATTAACAGTCGAGTTAAATTTATTCACTATTACTTAGATTATAGCAGAAAACCCAATATATTGGGTCGTATTGGGTCATTAGTAACAAGATAATGTGTTTTTGCATGATGGTCAAGAGAATAATATGGGAGTATTTTGTGGATAAGTTGTGGGTTTATTCACAATTGTTTTATGAGAAGGTTCAGCTTGGGCTTGGTAGTCCTTTTACTGAGTTACTCTTTTTTTCACGATAACGGCATCACTGACATTAGAAAATCCATGGACATTTAATAGGAACGAACCAATATGTGCATACAGTTGACTTGAGCTGCCTCCGTCCAGATTGATTGCATCAACACAGGATAGAGGAGGCGATCTGAGTAACTGAGCAAGCTTGTTGGTCGTCATTGCTGCATTAGTTGAAACGAGAATAATTATTTTTCCGTCTTCAGTGATTCCTAGGGCAGAACGGTCGGCAATCCCTGGCTTAAGAGATGGAATTTTTCGTTTAATTAACAGCCGAGGCCCACTTTGAATGGCGAAATCAATATCACTATCGTGATTAAAATGTTTTAAGCTGGAAATATATGCTTGATTATTTTTTATATAAAAAATTCCCCACCAGCTAATTCGTTTTAAAGGATTAATCAATTTTTTATTATTAATTCTAAGCCCAAGAGGGTTAAATTCATGATCAAAAAAACCTCCATTAATACTTAAAAGTGCTTTACTGTGCTCAGCAAATTGATCCGCAGAGGCATTTTTTAGCGATAATTTTTTTGCATTAACCAAGGCGAGTTTATTTTTATTGAGGTCAATACGAAATACATAAATATGTGCCCAGGGTGAAAGTATTCCTCCAGCAAGATCTTGATACTCAATACCAGGGCTCAATTTTCGCCAATATCCCTCAGCATAGGAATAATGAGAGACGAATATAAGACAAAGCACACATAATAATCGGAACAAATATGATTTGTTTGCAGGATAATCATTGGTTTGTGAAGACATGTTATTGTATCCTTATGTACATCATTCAATACCACGGAATCTCTTATGCAAATTAAAACGCAACATAACAATAGTGAAGTACATAAGTCAACAACAGATTTAACTCGTCTTATGAATGAGGTGCTTGAACTTGCAAAAAAAGAAGGTGCGACCGATGCCATGGTGGCAGTGAATAACGATAAGGGGTTTTCGGTTGATGTGCGCATGGGCGAAGTTGAAACGGTTGCATTTAGTGAAGATAAAGGTGTTGGTTTGACTGTTTATATTGGCCAACGTAAAGGCGGTGCAAGCAGTACTGACACCTCGCCTGCTGCTTTGGAAGCTATGGTTAAAGCTGCCTGTGATATAGCAAGAGTAAGTGCAGAAGATCCATGCTTCGGCTTGGCTGATAAAGAGTTAATGTCTACAAATCATCCCGATCTTGATTTATTTCATTCATGGGAGGTAAGTCCTCAGCAAGCGATAGAGATGGCTTTGAAATGTGAGAATTATGCATTATCACTGGATAAACGAATTACTAACTCAGATGGAGTAAATGTATCTACATATGAATCGCACCATGGATTTGCTAATACACATGGGGGATCTGGATTTATTCACAGTACACGCCATGGCTTAAGTTGTTCTTTGATTGCGAAGGATGGTGAGGAAATGCAACGGGATTACGATTATACAACAGTTCGTAACCCACAGGATTTGGTAGATCTCCATATAATTGCTAAAAATGTTGTTGATCGTGCTATAAGTCGTTTAGGTGCACAACAAATTGCTACACAAGCAACACCGGTTATTTTTTCATCACGAATTTCTAGTGGCTTATTTTCAACTTTTATTAGTGCAATTAGCGGTTCAAATCTTTATAGAAAAAATACTTTTTTGTTGGATTCTATAGGTCAACAAGTTTTTCCGGAGTTTATTCGCATTTATGAACAGCCTCATTTGTTAGGTGCCTTGGGAAGTTCACCATTTGATAGTGAGGGGGTTCCAACTCGTCCAAATCTTCTTGTTGAAAAGGGTTATGTGAAACAATATGTACTGGGTAGTTATTCTGCACGGAGGATGGGATTAAAAACAACTGCTAATGCTGATGGAGTTCATAATTTAACAATTGATCCTACAGCAGGTGATCTTACTAGTTTATTAAAAACTATGGGCAAGGGATTATTAGTTACAGAATTAATGGGTCAAGGAGTAAATATTGTAACCGGTGATTATTCGCGAGGTGCCAGTGGTTATTGGGTTGAAGATGGTGTGATCCAATATCCTGTTGATGAGATTACAATTGCGGGAAATTTAAAAGATATGTTTAAAAACATTCTTGCAGTGGGTAATGATATTAATCCAAATATTGCAACACGCTGTGGCTCAGTATTAATCGGAAAAATGATGGTTGCTGGGAAATAAAGAAAAAGCAGATCTCTGCTCAGCAGGGATCTGTTGTTAGACCAAATCATATAAGTTTAAAGTGCCAAATAACACAATCTAGAACTAAGGCCAAAATACAAATACCCAATAAGACAGGAAAAAAGTAGGGGGATAATTCACTGAGTGTTTATATCGATTCACGTCGTCGATTGATAAAGTACTAGTCAAGAAAATCGGTAAAAACGTAATACATCCAGCAAGTATTCCGATTAACAGATAGCGTAAGAATCACTTGATATCGTTTTTTATACTGAATATTGCAAAGAATATCATGTTCTTAATCAAGACGGTGCACTTGCTTTGTTGATTCTTTATTCTACGCTTTAGGTAAGAGGATCGAATTGGAGTCGGCATGCGCAGGGTGATTTTAGCAGCATTGCTGGTAGTGAATACTGCTTTTGCAGGTGATGAGATTGTTGGTTTCGCTGCATATGAAAATGGAGATTATACCACTGCTTATCCTTATCTAACGAAATCAGCGAGAGATGGAAATGTTGATGCGATGTATTTGCTTGGTCGTATGTTTCAATATGGAGAAGGAGTAAATAAAAATTATACCGAAGCAATGAGTTGGTATCAAAAAGCAGCAGATAAAAATAATGCCTTAGCACAACTAAGCCTGGGGTTTATGTATGATTTAGGGCAAGGGGTTAAGCAAAATTTCCCTGAGGCTTTTAAATGGTATATGAAATCAGCAAAACAGGGTAATGCAATTGCAGAAAGAAATATTGGTTTAATGTATGCGTCCGGTGACGGTGTTAAAGCGAACAAAAAAACTGCATTTGAATGGTTCGAAAAATCTGCAAAAAAAGGATACAGCAAGGCACAAGTAAACGTCGCTTATGCGTATATTATGGGAGAAGGAACTAAAAAAGATGTCAATAAAGCCTTCTATTGGTATCAAAAAGCGGCAGATCAGGGTGATGTTCGAGCAGAGTATAGCTTAGGTCTATTATATACAGGGCAACAAGAGGGTATTGCTCAAGATGACAAATTAGCATTTTACTGGTTTTCTCAAGCAGCGAATCAAGGTCATGTCAAAGCACAAGCTTATTTGGCTTATTATTACCTTAAGGGATATGGAGTCGAAGCAAACCCACAAAAGGCAGCTTATTGGTATCAAGCCGCAGCGCAAAGCGGATTACCTGAGGCACAAGCTGAATTAGGCCAGCTACTACTTACAGGAACGGGTATTGGAAAAGATTATGAACAAGCTGTGTATTGGTTTACTAAGTCTGCTTTACAAGGAAATCCAGCAGGGCAAGCGAAGTTAGGTTATATGTATCTTGCAGGACTTGGAGTAGAGAAAGATTGGATTAAGGCATATGCATTGTTTAAGATTGCAGCTCAGAATCAAAACGATGAAGCAATCAGAGAACTTAAAATGTTAAAAAATAAACTCTCAGATGCGGATATTAAAGCAGGTGATGAGTTATCAAAAGAAATACTGCAAAAGACTGATGTTCAATCAGAAAACAATGAATAACAGTATTCTTTCAGATTAGAAAATATTGAAGCTTTGCCTTATAAGATTGACTGAGATTTTTTGATTTTTATCACGACTTCGTTTAAACACTGTGTACACAATTAAATTAAGATTCTCGCTGGTGACATATGCGACACTGAGAAAGTAAGTACTCTCTATAGTTATTTGGTCATTAGCTATATTCAGCTTTTTGAGTATTTCAGAAACTTTATTTAGGTCTTTAATTCCATTTTCTTTTCTTTCCTTGATTAATTCATTGAGCTGAGCCTCTTTCATTGAACTGCTTAGTGACTTGAGGACTTTTATTGGTGCTGTATTGATATTAATTGGTGTAGACTCTGGTAAGGTTGTAATTAAAGGCTCTAATGCTAAATAAAGAGACGCAGTCACGTCTTTGACCAGACGCAACTCAGATTTGCTGCTCATCAGTTGATGGCTCGGATAATAAGGCGGTTTTTGGCTCATATAATAAGATAGGTAATTGTCTTTACCACGCGCCAGATCATAAGGAGAGAGCCAATCATTAATTGCAAGAGTGAGCTTAACTCTTTCTGCTTCAGGAACTTGTGGTAAGGCTACCCCCATAAGATTTATAAATCCTAACATGGCTTTTTTATTTTCCAAGTTATTAACATTGTATTGAGCTTGCAGATCATAAAGTGCGCCTCTTAAGGTAACGGTGCTGTAAATATTTTCCATGTCATGAGGAAACATGCTTACAATTCCTTGGGTATCGGCCTTGGCAAATTTATTTTTTGTATTGTTTAGCTCACTAAGTGCCCAAAAAGTAACTGCCTGTGAGGCAAGATAAATCTTATCGTGAGTGAGTATAAGTTTTGTACGGTATATATCTAATTGCACTTTGGTACTCATGGCTGTGGCTACAATTGCAACCAAAGTCATAATAAAAAGTGCAGTAAGTAAAGCGCTTCCTTTTATGGTTTTAATTAGAAACATAAAGCGCACCTGGCAGAATAAAAAGTAAATTTATTTCCCCTTGATCCTGCAAAGTCATATTAAATTGTATGGCTTTGGGGAATGGTTCTTTACGCTGGTTTAAGGTTATAGCCTGTTCTCTCCATTCAGGAAGTATTTGTAAATTTTGATTTAAATAACCAAAATGACAGTTAGTAAGGCGATTCAGCAAGAGCTTATCTTCATAGTTTTTTTGATTGATTATGTCGAGACTATTCCAGGTTCTACGAATTAAAGTACCTTGTTGGCAAACGTATGCAACTCGTTTTAGAGTACTGCGTTTTTCAATACTGCCAGGATTTATATTACCATCCCGGGTGAATTCCACATAATTTGTTTGTCCTATAAAAGCGGGTAATAAGCGCATCTCATTACTACGAATAGGGCGCTCTACAGTTTGACGTGTATCTTGTTGTATGAGACTTAGAGCAAGTTGCAATTCGTTGAGACGTTCACTTTGCTCATTAACTCGTGTGCGTGTTGTAAATGCATTATATAATACGGAGCTAGTAATTGTTGCTAGAATAGCAAATACGGCAAGTGCAATTAGAATTTCAATCAAAGTAAAGCCATTAAGTTTTTCAGGTGTTACATTTTTTTTCATGGAGTATACCTGAAGGCTTGCAGTTCCTCTCTAAAAGGCCCTATTTTTTCTGGACTGACTGAAATAACTATTTTTTGGATATTTTTAAGTGGCGTGGTACTTACTTTCGCTCTCCAGTACCAGTGCTCATTCAACATGGTTGTATCTTGGGTTGTTTCCTGACTTTGATTAATCTGGAGTAAATTGAGCTGAATCATCGCTACACCTTGCATGGCAATCCAATGACTTATTGTTTTTTCTTTTATACGTCGGGTAGTTTCTACATTTTGTGATATCGCTTTTAGCAAAGCAGTTAATGCGATTGCTATTATGGAAAGCGCTAATAGAACCTCGATTAGAGTGAATCCCGACTCATCAGATCTCTTTTGAAACTCTACTTCAGAGTTTGAATCCTCACACACTGGCATGTGCATTGCGGTTTTGCGCTTCATGTCTCCTCACATTTATTTAGTGTTTACCACGTTAAATTGGAGTTCTCCATTGCGTTTGCCGATGAGCAAGGCTAAATTGTTATCTTGCTTGCTACCAAAACTCAAAGTAAATGGGGTCATATCTCCAGAGGCAAAAATAATAACAGGAGGGACTCCCGCTGGAGTTGAATTACTTGTTTTCAAAATAATACGTGTATCTTGGGGGAAATAAGTCATTTTAAACACTCCTTTATCGGAAATAGGTTTCCATTGAGCGTTGTTGTACAGTTGAAACACTTGATATCCATTGTTATCAATACGCAGTCCCAGAGTATTGGTTCCCAAAATAGCTTGCTGTTGGGCGAGACGAAGCGTATTAACTAATTGTTCAGCAGAAAATAAAATACGCCGACTTTCACCAAAATCACCAAAGGCAAGTAAGGCAAAACCAAAGGTTATGCCTATAATCACCAAAACAATCAAGATTTCAATCAGGGTAAAACCTTGATTAGACCTCTTGGGAACTTTAGCTACAGAGGAGAATTGCTGTGTCGATTCGGTGCTTGAGTCTTTATATTGCATGTATGAAGCAGTTCTGTGCTCCATGTCTCCTCGTGCTTCTCTCTCTGTAGCGAGTTTCTGAAGAAGCCTATTATTTTTTCTCATCCCAGTTACCAATTTCGGCATTAATACCTGTACCTCCGGGTTGTCCTTCAGCACCGTAGGTGAATACATCAACATCACCGTGTTGACCAGGATTTAAATAAAGGTAATCTCTGCCCCATGGATCCGTGGGAAGTGACTTAAGATATTGTTTCCAATTGTCGGGTACCGGATTTGATGTAGGTTTCTCAACGAGAGCCATCAAGCCTTGATCTGTAGTGGGATAATTACCATTGTCTAGTTTATATAAATCCAATGCGTTTTGTATGGCAAGCACATCTTGTTTGGCTTTAACTTTTCGTGCCTCATCAGGACGCCCCATAATTTTAGGTACAACAATAGAGGCGAGAATGCCTAATATAACGACTACTACCATGATTTCAATTAATGAGAATCCTTTTTGTCTATTCATTTTTACTCCGACTTAAACTAGATTGGATAACATGAAGCGATCACCTGCTACGCGTTTGGCCTTTTAAGTAATTAACTGCTCCATTGAAAAAATAGGTAATAAAGTAGCTAAGACAATAAACAAAACGATTGCACCCATCAACAAGATCACCATAGGTTCCAATAAAGTTAATGATGTATCAATTAGCCGTTTGACTTCATTATCCAGGTGAGCGGCGGCGCGTTCCATCATGTTTGACAATTGGCCACTTTTTTCACCGCTACCAATTAAATGAATTGCCATCGGACTAATATAACCCGTTTCTTTTAAAGCCTCATTAATACCACATCCTTCCCTAACTTTTATTGTAGCAGTATCAAAAGCTTGCCGCATAACGACATTGGTTACTAGACTTGCTGCAACACGCATTGTTTCTAGAACACTTACTCCTGCTGCGAAAAGTATACCAAAAGTATGTATATAACGCGAAACATTAACTGTTTTTACCAAATACGAAATTATAGGAAGCCTTAATAACAGACGATGCCAAGCAGTTTTAATCTTTTCATTGTTTAAACTTTTCTTAAAGGCAAAAATTATTAGGATAAGTGCGATTAAGGTATAAAGGCCATAATCTTTAACGAAGTGACTTATATTAATTAATAATAGAGTCATTTCGGGCAGGGTTTGTCCCCCGCTGGTAAATACTTCAATAATTTTGGGAACAACAAAACTCAGCAAAAAACTAATAATTGCGATTGAAACAATAATCATAATAAGCGGATAAATCAGCGCTTGCTGAACTTTTTGTCTTGTTTGCTGCTGGTTTTCAGTATAATCCGCGAGTTTTTCTAAAACCACATCAAGGCGGCCAGTTTGTTCCCCTGAACCAACAGTAGCACGATATAACTCAGGAAATGCGGATGGGAATTGAGCCATGGCCTGTGCTAATCCATAACCTTCAAGTACTTTTGCACGCACACCTATAATGAGCTCTCTGACTTTGTCTTTTTCTGTTTGCTCACTCACTCCACGTAATGATTCTTCAACTGGAATCCCGGCAGCAAGCAATGTGGCTAATTGACGTGTAAACAGGGCAAGATCTGCTGCAGAAATTTTGCTTTTGGCATGACTTCCTGTACGTTGTTGGGTCAATACACGAACTTGAGTCGGAATTAATCCCTGATCACGCAAAAGTTGGCGAGCATGACGCTCAGAATCAGCTTCCAGTACCCCTTTGGTCGCATTGCCATTTTTTTGCAGCGCCTGATATTGGTATGCACCCATATTTTTTATGGTTTATGTTAAAACATAGAGTTTAATCTATTGGGTTTAATAAGTCACTTAAGGTACACTATACAACCAGACTATCCTGGAGAGCAATAATGAGCAAAAATACAGTACTTGAGGCGATTAAGGAACTTGACGCCAAATTAGTTGACCTGCGGTTTACGGACATACGTGGTAAAGAGCAACATATAACCATTCCAATTTCATCAGTGGATAATGATTTTATTGAAAATGGAAAAATGATTGATGGATCTTCTTTTAAGGGTTGGCAAAAAATTCACCAATCTGATTTGGCTTTGATGCCTGACTTGGAAACCATGAAACTTGACCCGTTCTTTCAAGACAACACTCTATTTATTCGATGTAATGTAGTAGATCCAAAAACCATGATGGGATATGAACGTTGTCCCCGATCATTGGCGTTACGCGCTGAAGCTTACTTGCAATCTACTGGTATTGCAGATACAGCGTATTTTGGCCCCGAGCCTGAGTTTTTTGTCTTTGATAGCGTGCAATGGGAAACAACCATTGGCGGTGCTTTCTATAAAATTGATTCAGAAGAGGCACAGTGGTATTCAGGAAAAGAGTTAGAAGGGGGTAATATTGGACATCGCCCAGCGATAAAAGGTGGTTATTTCCCCGTTCCTCCAGTAGACTCTTCTCATGATATGCGTTCTGCAATGAGCTTGATCCTTGAATCATTAGGAACTGTTGTTGAAGCACATCATCATGAAGTAGCTACAGCAAACCAATGTGAAATTGCTACTCGATTTAATACATTGACCAAGAAGGCAGATGAATTACAGGTTTTAAAATATGTAGTTCATAATGTTGCGCATAATTACGGTAAAACAGCTACTTTTATGCCCAAACCTTTAGTTGGGGATAATGGAAGCGGTATGCATTGCCATCAATCATTAGCCAAAGACGGTGTGAACCTGTTTTCTGGCGATCAATATGGCGGTCTTTCCGAAATGGCACTTTATTATATAGGTGGAATAATTAAGCATGCACGTGCTTTAAACGCGTTTACTAACCCATCAACCAACAGTTATAAACGTTTAGTTCCTGGTTTTGAAGCTCCGGTTCTATTAGCTTATTCTGCAAGAAACCGCTCTGCTGCAATTCGTATTCCTCATGTGAATAATCCTAAGGCGCGTCGTATCGAAGTTCGTTTCCCTGATCCTACTGCGAATCCCTATCTGGCATTTGCTGCTATGATGATGGCAGGGCTGGATGGTATCCAAAAGAAAATTCATCCAGGTCAAGCTATGGATAAAGATCTCTATGATTTACCACCAGAAGAACTTGTAGATGTACCTACAGTATGTGCTTCTTTGGAGCAAGCTATGGAAAATCTGAAAATGGATCATGATTTCTTATTACAAGGCGATGTATTTACACAGGATTTCATTAATAATTACATTAGCATGAAGGAAGAAGAAATAAGTAAGATTAGAAGCTTGACCCATCCTTATGAGTTTGAGTTGTATTACAGCCTATAGGAATAATGGTGATGAGTAAATTTTTTGTCTCTCTACCATTGATAATGGTAATTTGCGTTGCATCCTATGCGACGCAAATTTACAAGTGGACTGATAGTCAAGGAAATGTTCATTTCAGTGATACTCCGCGCCAGAGAGCGAAAACTGTGATAATTCCCGAGACACAAAGTTTTTCATCACCAACTCCTTCGACTCCGCAAACTCCAACACAAAAACCTGAACAAATAAATCAAGATGATGCGATAAAGTTCAAGCATTCCTACACTAAAATAGCAATTGCCGAACCCCAAACCGGGGCAACGATTCGTAATAATCAAGGTTTTGTTATGGTGACTGCAGAAGTAGAACCTGATTTGCGCTCGGTAGATAAGTTACAATTGATTTATGATAATGGCGTGCTTGGGGAACCGCAAACAACTCCAATGTTTGAAATAAAAGGTATGTATAGGGGATCGCATACTTTGGCCGTGCAAATTGTCGATGCGGATGGAAATGTAATTGAAACGAGTGATCCCATAACGATTTATGTCTTTAGACCACGGGTTGGTATGGTTTCAGGTACCGCACGTTAAATTTCTATGGATTGATTATGCTTATTTTATTATCACCAGCTAAAAAATTATTAAATAGTTCCAAGCCCTATCCCGGAACGACATCCAATCCTATGTTTGTTGATAAAACCAACACTCTAGTTAAACTGATGAAAACTAAATCAGTTGCTGACATAGCTGCTTTAATGGATTTGTCCAAGGATTTGGCTGAATTAAATTATAAACGTTATCAAGATTTTTGTTTGGACAATAAAGCATCATCACACGCATATCCTGCTCTACTTTTATTTCAGGGAGATGTTTACCAAGGTTTAAAAGCTGCAAGCTGGGAGCAAAAGACGATTGACTATTCGCAAAATCACTTGCGAATTTTGTCTGGGCTTTATGGTATGTTAAAACCTTTGGACAATATCCAACCTTATAGGCTTGAAATGGGCGTTCGTTTACAGAATCCTGCAGGGAAGAATTTGTATGGTTTTTGGCAAGAAACAATAACGAATGCGCTAAATCAACAGTTAGTAGCGCAGGAAAATCCAGTATTGATTAATCTGGCATCAAGTGAATATTTTAAAGCTGTAGATGAAAAGAGATTGAATTATCCAATTATTACAATCAATTTTTATGAAAGAAAAAATGATCAGCTAAAGATGATTGGTATTCATGCTAAAAAAGCACGAGGGACAATGGCCAGATTTCTCATGCAAAATCAATTTGATGATTTAGAACACTTGAAGCAATTTAATGAGTTGGGTTATAAGTTTCATGAATCAACTTCAACTGATAGCCATCTTGATTTCGTAAGAGATGCTCATTAATGTGACAAAATGATTTGTAGCCTGGGTGCAGCGCAGCGAAACCCGGGTTTATCTATACAATTTATTTCCCTAGGTTCCGCTGCGCTGCACCCAGGCTACAAAATATTTAATCTATGTGGAATTTATCCAGTCGTGTACATTGTTTAAATCAATTTCCTGATCAAGAAGTAAGTTGTTATGTTAAAAGAGATGATGAGTTAGGCTGTGGTATCAGTGGTTCAAAATTACGTAAATATGCTAGCCTTTTCCCTTTTTTGATTGAGCAAGAAATTCGGCACTTAATTATTATTGCAGGATCCCAATCCAACAATTTACTTGCTGCATTACAATTAGCGCGCGAATTTAAGCTGAAAGTAACAGCTTTCTTGATACAGCCTTGGCAATTGGAGCTGCACGGGAATTATAAATTAAGTCGTTTATTTCTTAAGGAGCAGGAAATTGTCTGGGTTGCTCGTAACGATTGGTCGAAGGTTAATGAATTGGCAAATAATTACCTGCTGACATTAAAGGAGCCTGGATTTGTTTTACAAGAAGGAGCAAGTGTTCCGCAAGCAATGAACGGTGCGTTAACCCTTGCTGATGATATTATTTTAAATGAGCATTCATTGGGATTTACGTTTCAACACATTTTTATTGACTCGGGAACAGGATTTTCTGCAGCTGGACTTATTAAAGGTTTGAACCGATTAAGTCATTCTGCCCGGGTTTATGTATTGTTATTGGCTGATGATGAGCTAACGTTTCGAAATAAACTAAAGCAATGGATTGAACTAATTCCCCAGAATTTTCTTTGTTTTTACCCTACTACGGCCAAGGCTTTTGGCTCAGTGAATCAAACCATTAAAAATGAAATAAAACGTTTGGCACGAGAAGAGGGGATTTTGGCTGATCCCATTTATGCAGCAAAGCTATTTTATGAGTCAAGGAAATACATCAAAACTGAACAATTGAAAGGTAATGTATTAATTATCCATTCCGGCGGGACCTTAACGATGCCGGGGTTTGATTACGAGTAGCTTAAATAGACTTTTTTTTCGATTCTACTGCAAAAGAATTAAATGATAAGAATAAACAAACCCATAAGATGAATCATTCATCTCTAATATTTTCTGGTTGGTGTGCACATCGGACCTCATCTTAAGATTACTTTAAGAATAGAGTTGTATAATTTAGCTCATATACATATTGATCTAATCTTGCTATGGATTTAAAATTTGAAACGAGTCAGACTCCTGTTGAGTCTATGGATAAGTCGAAAGCACCCGAAGCAGCTGTGAGGCTTACCTGCATGCACAATTCTATGGTTTTTAACAAAACAGAATTCCTGTGTTGTGAACATGAAGGGAGGCCATTTAGATACTCCTCCAATAATCAATTAGAAAGGTCATCCGATCCTCTTCTAGCAGCCGAATTAGCAGTTTTTTCGGGAAATCTCCTAAAGTTTATTTTGGGCGAACCTCAACCAGACTATTATTTAGCCAAAAATAAAGAAAAAGGTAAATACTACCGCATTTCTAATGAGTTAGAGCGTTATGAAGATTGGGTTCGGGTTATTAGAATTGACTCCAAAGGCGAGATATTTTTTAATTGGCCAGAGAGTGTCGAGAAACCTATCTTATCGGTAAAAATTCGTCAGCTAACCGCTATCATGGTGGCTTGCCATTTTTTAGGGGAAATTGATTGGGCTGATGATAATTTTGGGTTTGTAAACATAGGAGATGAATTTATTGCTGTACGTCTTGATCCAGGCTGCAGCTTTCATTCTTCGGTATTTGAGAATACCTACACTAATTTGGCTGATCGATTGGAAAATTTATTAATTTCCTATATTTCTGAGGAAATTAATGAAGACCAGGAGGATTCATGGCATTATTTATCAAGTCTTATCGACCATGAGAATAAAAAACTTAAAGCCCCAGTAGCAAAACTTTTATTTAGCAATAGAACTGAATTGATTACAACACTTTGTCGGATAGCGGAACTCACGAGGGAAGACCTGGAAATGATTGCTAAAAAATCATTTTCAAAAGAACATTGGTCTTACGCAGAAGATTATATTAATCAATTACTAAATCGGCAGGAATCTTATCAAGAGGCCCTCAATACGCTTTCCAAAGCAAAGAAACAAAAGCATGATGACATGGCATCTGATGTCGTGACTCCTTTAAAATACTTTGAACCACCCAGAGACAATTCCACCCCCTCTACTGGCTTGTATCTAATGCAGAATTTTTCACTGGAAAGAAAAAGAAAACGATTCAACTTACCTGAATCTATCACAGAAGAACCGGATACACTCTCTCTAAAGGATAACGGTGAATCGTTTCAACATGGTCATGCAGTTATTCTGCAGCAATCTCAGTTACAAATAGAAGAGGAAGAAACGACAGATCTTAGTCCGGAAGAAAACCATCGAGGCACAATACACAGACTTGGCTTTTTTAGCACCAACGAAGCACAAACTATCAAAGAAGAAGAAAAAGATGAACTTAGGAAAGTAACAAGATCAGAGTTCATGACAGATAGTTAAAAAACTAGTCATAGCATTTATCTCTGCAGCGAGTTTTTAAAGAGATTTAATAGCAAATTTCATTCTTTACCCCTTGAAATTTATCAATTCAAACCCTATATGACATACATCATTAAGAAAATGTGTCATAGGAGATTAGGTAAATGTCAAGTAAGCAACAAACCATGGGCTTTCAAACAGAAGTAAAGCAAATGTTGCATTTGGTAGTGCATTCACTTTATAGCAACAAGGAAATATTTTTACGCGAGTTAATCTCCAATGCTTCTGATGCCTTGGATAAATTAAGATTCTTAGCTTTATCAAACGGCTCGCTGTATGAAAATGATTCTGATTTAAGAATTACTATTGATGTTAATGAGAAGTTAAAAACAATTACGATTAAAGATAATGGTATTGGTTTAAGTTGGGATGAGGCTGTTGACAATTTAGGTACAATCGCGAAATCGGGCACCAAAGAATTCATGAGCCATTTAACTGGGGAAAGTGCAAAAGACTCTCAATTAATCGGACAATTTGGTGTGGGCTTTTACTCAGCATTTATTGTTGCCGATAAGGTAACTGTTAAAAGCCGACGAGCGGGAGTGAAACCCGAAGAAGGAATTATTTGGGAATCCAATGGCGAAGGAGAATTTACCATTGGTTCTGAAAATAAAGCAACTCGTGGTACTGAAATCACCTTACATATCAAAGATGAGAATGATGAGTTTCTCAGCAATTGGCGTCTGCGTAGTATTATCAGTAAATATTCAGATCATATTTGCTGGCCAATTGTTATGAAGAAAATTTCTCAGGATGGAGATAAAGAATCAAACGAATATGAAACGGTAAATAAGGCAACAGCCTTATGGACAATGCAAAAATCAGATATTTCTGATGAAGAGTACAAACAGCTTTATAAGCATATTTCTCATGACTTCCAAGATCCGCTCATTTGGTCGCATAACCATGTTGAAGGAAAGCATGATTATATTTCTTTGCTTTATATTCCCGCACATGCGCCATTTGATTTATGGCAACATGAAGTCAAACATGGCTTAAAGCTTTATGTTAAACGTGTTTTTATTATGGACGATGCAACTCAGTTTTTACCTCGTTATTTGCGTTTTGTAAAAGGTATTGTTGATGCGAGTGATTTACCACTTAATGTGTCGCGAGAAATTTTACAAGACAATAAACAAGTAGAGAGCATCCGTTCTGCATGTACAAAACGTGTTTTAGCCATGCTTGAAAAAATGAGTGCTCAAGATAAGGAAACCTATCAAAAGTTTTGGAATGAGTTTGGATTGGTTTTAAAAGAAGGGCCAATTGAAGACTTTACCAATAAAGAAGCTATTGCCAAGTTGTTGCGTTTTGCAACAACGGCAACTGGTTCCGAGAAACAAGAAGCAACCTTGGATGAGTACGTCAGTCGTATGAAAGAAGGACAGGACAAAATTTATTACATCACTGCGTCCAGTTATAATGCGGCTAAAAACAGTCCTCACCTAGAAATTTTTAGAAAAAAAGGAATTGAAGTATTGTTGCTTAGCGACAAAGTTGATGAGTGGCTGGTTGGTTATTTAAGTGAATATGTAGGAAAGAAACTGCAGTCTATTTCCAAAGGAAAGGTAGAGTTAGGCGATGAATCACCTGAGCAAATCAAAGAACAAGAAAAAACTCTTGAACCTTTGCTAAAACATATTAAGAAGGTTTTGGATACACGGGTTAAAGATGTGATGGTGACAAACAGGCTGACCGATTCACCTGCTTGTGTTGTTGCAGATGAGCAAGATATGGGATTAGAAATGCAACGTATTTTGCAGGCTGCTGGTCAGCAGGTCCCTATAAGCAAACCTGTATTTGAAATAAATCCTGAACATCAGTTAATTAAACGGTTACATGATATTCAGGATGATGATTTGTTTGAATTATGGGTCACTATGCTGTTTGAACAAGCCGTTTTAGCTGAGGGTGGGCAATTAGATAATCCTGCAGACTTTGTAAATCGAATTAATAAATTATTGGTTTCATCTGCAGTTTAATATTTAGCTGCACCCGGGCTACTATACTGCCAGTTTAAGAATAGTGGCAGAGGGAAGTAGCAGAGCTGCCATTTATGGCAGTTCTGCCTCACTCCACCCACATTACAATTTTTAATTAGGGGGGAAACGTACACCCTTCAAGAAACTCATCCATATATGGGGCTGACGGGGTACTTGTATCTTGATATGCAGCTTGAGAGGTATGTTGAGCTTGCCCAATAAATGGTAACTGACTGCTTGGATATTGCACCGTTACTTGTTTTGCCGTGTTTAATTTCAATTCAGCCTGTTGCTGTAACCTCTCAATGCGTTTATCAAGCACGCTCAGATTACGTTCAGCCTCACTTATTTCATTTGCTAGTTGAGGAAGTATTTCATTTTCAAGCGAAATTATTTCACTATCTTGCTGGGAAATTTTTGCACGATTATCTTTTATCATTGTTTTGTTTTTATTTAATTGATTGCTGTCCATACTGTTTTTAACTGTGTAAATCAATGCAGCAATAAACAGACTTAACGTAAGGACAGCAAGCACTGCGGCTGGAGCCATAAATAGAGGCGTTACCGCAAAAATACCTCCTGCAGCAGCTACTCCTGCGCCGGCCCCTCCAGTCGTCAAAAAAAAGAAAAGTAATCCTATTTTGAGAAGAGTATTCCTATAGTTACGACGTTCTGCAATAGCGATTTCTAATTGTTCACTTTCCTTGCCTAAACTTACATTTTGTGACGCTAGCTGCGGATTTGATTGTTTAAATTGTTCCACTTTTTTTTCTTTTTGAGACTTATCCGCTACTATTTTTTCTTTCTCAAGAAAAGCGTTATTTCGTGCCAATCTTATTTTTTGTTCTTCTGCTTTGCTTGAAAGGTATTCATGCATGAGTTGAATTATTTGCTTTAGCGCTTCATTTTCCTGGTAACTTTGACTTGTTGTCGATTGCAAATAAATTTCAAGACGTGTAAGATAAGTTTGATAGCTTATCTCAATAGCTCGCTGCATCAATTGTTCTTGTTTTTGATGCAGTTTTTTGTGCTCTGCCTCAATAGCTTTTTTCAGTGAATGACGGTTTTCTTCTGAAAGCTGCAATAAAGTAGGATCATCTGCCAAACGTGCTACTTCTCTTGTTGTTCTTGCTTTCGCTCGTATCTGTCTTTGTTTTACTTTTTCGGCTAAATCCAAAAGTTTTTTGCTAATTTTATTTAGACTTTCAATCAGCTCTTCATGACGTGATTGTTCGCTCTTCAAGCCTCTTTGGAGCGAGCTTAGTTCTTTTGTAAGAATATTTTTCTCTTGTTCTAAGTCTGTTTCTGGGTGTCCATGTTGTGTTGTACTTGGGTGGTTATGAGTTGTTTTTAAATGCGAAGCAACTTCCGGGTGAGCATGGGGTTTATCATCATGTTGCTCGATTGTTTCTGGATGAGAATGACTATGAGCAGTTTTTGAAAGAGGATCCACAGTCTCTGGATGGGAGTGATGGTGATGCGTTTCTTCGTCTTTCTTCCGAGTAGCTAAAATAAGTTCATCAATGTTTTTTATGCGGACTTGAAGGTGATGAATATTCTCTTGGTACTTTTGTATCTCTACCTCTCTAGATCTTGTTTTCTCACGCAGGAGTTGCAATTGAAACTCTAAGCTAGTTGCCAAAAGAGAATCATCCTCCGACTCTTGATGATCACGTCTTTGTTCATCTAAATCGTATTGGTGTTGTTTTTTACAGGCATCTAATGTTAATTTAGAAGCTGATTCCTGCTGATCAATCTGAAGAATATGAGATAGTAGAACCTTAATTTCGCTGGTTACAAAAGGAATTGGCGATAAAAAGATACATGAGTTACGCAAAGTAGAGTAGTTAGACCTCTCGATGTATTTATCTGTTATTTGTTCAACTGAAAGTTCAAGATTTAATGTTGATAGCGACATACTCCAATTCCCTCCGTAAATATTTAGTGGGCATTTTATATAAGTGTTTTAGAGAGTCAATAAGTATCATTTTTTAAAAAATTCTGGAAAATGATAGTCTTACTTTTCCAGAATTGATTGATAGGTCATGTGTTATGCATATGGAAGAACTAATACAGCTGTTCCTACATCAATGAAATGTTCATTGAGCCATTTTGCTGCCCCAGGTAAAACACGAATACAGCCATGACTGCTATTGTATTTAGGCACTTCATATGCAGCATGAATCGCATACCCATCATGGAAATGCATGCAATAAGGCATTTTGGCGCCTCCTACTACATGGCCATCGCGGGCAATAGGGTACTCATTAGATTTACAGTCGGCTCCTTTTTTATTGAATACATGATAGGTTCCGACAACAGTACGGCACGATTCATGAATATCATCGCAATAATCCATTCCACCAGAAGCACTACCTGTCATAACTCTATTCCCTTGGGCGTCATAAGCGGCCCACGCACCAGCTTTAGGGTCAAAAATAAAGAGTTTTTTGCCTTGGACATCTCGTTTCATGGGAAATATGTTGCGGCCTCGTGTATCATCTTGATAGGGAGTGGTGTAATGCAAATTGCCTGCGTCATCTGCAATTACATCGGGTTTATCAGTAACACATGAGGTGATTAGAAGGCCTATTAACGGTGTGAGATACATTATTTTCTTCATCACATATTTATCCTTAAAAAAGCCAATTTATGCTTATTGTAAAAAAAAGGCTCGAATATCGAGCCTTTGTTAAATCTAAATAATTTCTGAGTTTTAAAATATTATTATTCGTCAGTTAAACGAAAATATTTAGTCCCAAAATATCTTTGGAGTTTCTTTCTGATTGTGCCGCGGCTAATGCCTAGCATCTTAGCAGCTTGCAGTTGATTGCCACGACGTTTTTCCATTACTGCTTGAAGTAATGGAGGCTCAACTTCAGATAATATCATATCGTAAAGATCATCAATGTTTTTGCTTTTATTTTCGGCAAGAAAACGAGTAACTAAACTATAGACCAAATCTTGCAGACCTTGATCTTGTTTCGTTATGCTTAATGTAGCTTCAGGTGTTTCAATGACAGTCATCTTAACTTCCTTATTATTAATTAAATCACACATTCCAATTGCTAACATTCAAAATGAAAGCAAAATTAATTGTACATGAAGGATAATTGATATTCTATATTTTTAAGAGAAAACTATGCATTTTTTTCGAGCAATTCATTGGCCACAAGATTAAATAATGAGCGATCGGATTTTTCTGAAGACAATGAGTTTTTTACCCTATTTAAATGGGAAATCATTTTCGTAGGTTGCTCTGGATCATTGAAAAAAAGATCAATATAACGGGTCAATTCATGAGCATTGCAATCATATTGTAAAAACTCAGGGATAATCATTCTATTCGCTAAAAGATTGCATAGACCAAAAAATTTGACTTTGATAAATTTCATTGCCAACACATAGGAAAGAAAGGAAGATCTGTAAATAATACACATCGGTTTTTCTAATAGAGCACACTCAAGAGAGGCAGTTCCTGATGCAACGATAACAAAATTTGCGGCGGCCATGCAGTGTACTGCTTGGCCTTGTACAAAGCTAACAGGTAAATTTAGGTTAGAAAAATAATGTTTGATTTTTTCTGGATTAATTGTATCTGCAATGGGAATTACAAAGTGTAAATTGGGATAACGTTGCTGCAAAATTAGAGCGGTGTCGCGCAACACCGGCATATGATATTTTATTTCGTTAACACGACTTCCGGGAAGAAGGGCAAAAATGTTTGCCTCCTGAGGAAGGCCCAACGCTTTGCGTTGTGATTGGCAATCATCAACAGATGTTATTTTTTCTACTAAAGGATGACCAACAAAACTCACTGGAACTTGAGCTTTCTCATATATAATTTTTTCAAAAGGCAAAATAACTGCCATTTGGTCAATACATTTTTTGATAAGATGAATGCGATTTGCTTTCCAGGCCCAAATTTGGGGGCTGATGTAATACAGAATCTTAATTCCTAGTTTTTGCTTTGCATATTTTGCCAGTCTTAAATTAAAACCCGGATAATCTACTAAAATGAGTAGATCCGGCTTTTGCTGATTTAAATGTTTTTTAATTGCCAAAAAAGCCTTGCGGATTACATTAAGGTTGCGGATAACTGCTGTAAGTCCAGTGACACCAAAGCGAGCTAAGTCAGTAATTATTTGGGCTCCAGCTTCCTGCATGTGTCTGCCGCCAATTCCACTAATTTCGATATTTGAATAGGCAGCTTTTAATTGGCGAATCAGAACGGATGCATGAACATCGCCAGATTCCTCACCTGCAATAATAACAATAGACTTTTTTCCAAATTCTACTTCGGTGGAAAATTGCTTCGTCGATGCGGTGCTCGAATCTTCATGTACCGGCGTGTATACTCCGGTTCTGTGCTCCGCTTTGCCTCGCACTTTCCTCACTGCAGCGAGTTTGGAAAAAAGTCTAATGCGTTTAGAGTCTTGCATGATGTTCAATTAAGTTATTCTGGATAAGCGAAGTTATTGTTTCTGCAACATCAAGTGCGTGGAGACCATCTTCACCGGTTACAAGTGGAGTACTGTCTTGCTGGATGCATTTGATGAATGATTTTATTTCTTCAAATAATGCATCACCTTGCTCATATTCTTTTTCTTCTCGAACAATATCGGGAATTCCAGGAAACATTTCTCCAGTCCCTTTTTTAAATACAGCAAGTTTTTTGCTCTGATAGTCAATTGAAAGATAGGAGTTCTTTTGGAATATCCTGGCCTTGCGCTCTGTTTTAAAACTGACGCGGCTGGCCGTAAGATTAGCCACGCACCCATTGGCAAATGTAATTCGAGCATTTGCTATATCAATCGCTTTGGTAAGTATCGGTGTGCCTTGAGCAAGGATTGAGACGATAGGGCTTTTTACCATATTTTGAATTAAATCAATATCATGGATCATGACATCAAGAATTACGTTAACATCAGCGCCACGTGGTTTAAATGGAGCTAAACGTTCTGATTCAATAAATAAAGGTGTTTCTAAATATTCATCCAAAGCCAACCGTGCTGAATTAAAACGCTCAAGATGTCCAACTTGTATTTTTACTTGGTGTTTTTTAGCAAGTTGAATTAATTCTTTTGCTTGAGCTACAGTCTCAGTAATTGGTTTTTCAATTAAAACATGGATGCCTTGCTCTAAAAAAGCTTTGGCGATTTCAAAGTGTTTGTTCGTTGTTGCAGCAATACTCACTGCGTCAACTTTGTCAAATAAGCCATGGTAGTCATTATAGCCAGGAACATGCAATTCCTGTGATACTGTTTCCAACACAGTGGGATTCAGATCGCAAATCCCAATTAACTCTGCATTTGGAAGAAGTTGATATTTTTGTGCATGAAATTTACCTAAATAACCTACACCGATGACTGCACAACGAATTTTACTCATTATCTTCATATGTCAATTATTTGTGCGCATGATCGCATTTCTTGGATGATAAATCAATTTTAAAAGAGTATTATTAGCCAACGTTAATGCCCAATGACTATACTGATTAAAGAAAGAGAAGAATATTATGCTTATAGCTGGCGTAGATGAAGTAGGACGTGGTCCTTTGGCAGGTGCAGTGGTAACTGCAGCAGTTATTTTAAAAGATCCCATAGAGGGTCTTGCTGACTCGAAAAAATTGAGCGCAAAAAAACGCGAATTATTATCCGAGCAAATAAAGGAGCAGGCTATTGCTTATGCATATGGCAGGGCAGAGGTAGATGAAATTGATATCTTAAATATCCATCATGCAACTTTGCTCGCGATGCAGCGTGCAGTTGAAGCGCTACCCATCAAGCCGGATCGTGTATTAGTGGATGGTATATACATGCCAAAATTGAGTATTCCTTGCAATGCAATTGCACAAGGTGATAATTTAATCCCCGAAATTAGTGCCGCTTCAATTCTTGCAAAAGTGTTCCGAGATGCAGAAATGGTAGCGCTTGATGTGATTTATCCCGGCTATGGGTTTGCAGAACATAAAGGATATGCGACAGTTGCTCATCGAGAAGCATTAAGTCGACTTGGGCCTTGTGCCATTCATCGTCGAAGTTATGAACGAGTAGCAGAATTTTTTTAAATTTTTTTAAATAATGTAGCCTGGGTGCAGCGGAGCGGACCCTGGGCGTTTTAGCACAGCATACCATATCGGGATCCGCTGCGCTCAGGCTACAAAATACCAGGGCCACAATGTGCTCACATTACAATCAATTTAAGCTATTAAATAAAATTTTATGGGAACTAATAGACATCAAGATCCCGAAGCTCGCTAAAAAGGTAACCATTGCAGTGCCTCCATAGCTGACTAAAGGCAAGGGAATGCCCACAACCGGAATAATTCCCATGACCATCCCAATATTGACAAAGCCGGACATAAAAAAGGACATAGCAAGGCTTGCGGCTAAGAGGCGGGTATATGTCGTTTGGGCATTAGATGCGATGTTTAGACCTCTTAGAGAAGTCAAAACAATAAGGGCAATAATGGCAAATCCACCTGCGAAGCCAAACTCTTCACTTGTTACTGCAAAGATAAAGTCTGTAGCATGTTCGGGTAAAAAGTTAAGATGAGACTGGCTCCCTTGTAACCAACCTTTTCCAGCAAGTCCACCTGAGCCAATGGCAATCTTGGATTGGATAATATGATATCCAGCTCCAAGTGGGTCTTGTTCTGGATCAAGCAGCATATAAACACGTTGTTTTTGATAATCATGCATGACATGCCAGACTACTGGAATGGCAGAGCCTATTAGAAGTATGAGCAACAAAATAACTTTAAAACGAATTCCAGCTAAAAATACAACACATAGTCCAGCAGCAGCCACCATAATCGCAGTACCTAAATCGGGTTGTTTTGCAATAAGCAGCGCGGGAACGCAGATAATGAGTCCTGCAACAGTAAGAGATTTACAGCTGCTAGGGCGAGCTTGCCGATCAAAATACCATGCAGCCATCATTGGGACAGCCAATTTCATGATTTCAGAGGGTTGAAAGCGAAATAAACCCAATTCAAGCCAGCGTTGTGCTCCTTTCCCAATTTTCCCCATAAGCATCACGGCAATTAATAAAGTCAACCCTACGCTATATATCCACGGAGTCCATATTTTATATTTATGAGGAGGGATAAAACCGAGCACAATCATAATGAGGGATGCAAAAATGAGTCTCATGGATTGGCGCAAAATCATACTTGTATTCGCATTGGAGGCGCTGTACAAAATCAAAAGGCCAAAACTGATCAATAAAAGAAGTAACCCCAATAAGGGAAAGTCCAAATGGAGTGATTTTGTAGTAAACCGATAAACGGGTTTAGTGTGTCGTCTGTTCATGAGATTTCATCGGATAAAGTTGATAGTATGTATCAAGCACTTTACGTGCAACAGTGGAAGCAGCAACATCATTCTCTACAACAACAGCCAGTGCAATTTCAGGTTTTTCAACCGGAGTAAATGCAATGAACAATGAGTTATCCCGTAATGCTTCGGGGATGTCTTCATATTTTACTTTTTCATATTGTCTGCCGCTAAATACTTGTGCTGTACCAGTTTTTCCAGCAACTGGATAAGGGGGGTTGCGCCCAAATCGATAACCTGTTCCCTCGTTGCTGGTTAAAACGTTGTGCATTGCATCTGCAACGATGTCCCAGTTTGCTTCATCTTTAAGGTAAATTGGATACTCCTCAACTGGTTTGTATCGTTTGATTTCACCACTGTCACTGTTTACAGTTTTCGTTAATAAATGAGGCCTAAACCGCTGTCCATGTTGGCTTAACGAGGCTGTGGCATTTGCCATTTGTAATGGCGTAGCAAGCATAAAACCTTGTCCAATAGAAGTAATTAAGGTATCACCAGGATACCAAGAAACTCCCTTAGTTTGTTTTTTCCATCGTAAGCTAGGTACAATACCTGCAGCTTCTTCATAAAGATCGATATGGCTTAAATGGCCCAGACCAAATTTTACGAGCATATCTTCAATATTGGAAATACCCATTTTATTTCCCAGTTGATAAAAATAAGTATCACAGGAAACAGTGATTGCTCTTTTAAAATTAATCATTCCATGGCCTGTTTTTTTCCAATCCCTATAGATGTGGCTGGCAGTAGGCAGTTTATATCGACCCGGATCGTAAATAGTGGTTGCAGGGGTGATAAACCCTTTATCTAAACCTGCTAGACCAACAAATGGTTTAATTGTTGATGCAGGAGGATATACACCTCGTACTGCTCGATTAAATAACGGTCTTTGTAAGGTATTTGACAATTTTTTGTATTCCTTAGTACTTACGCCACCGACAAAAATATTGGGATCAAAACTTGGAGAGCTCACCATAGCTAAGATTTCGCCATTTTTAGAGTTAATCACGACAACTGCGCCTCGTTTGTCTTTGAGTGCTTCATATGCTGCTTGTTGAAGTCTGACATCAATACTTAAATAAAGTTTTGCTCCTGAATGAGGATTAATTTTATCAATGACTCTTAGAGTGCGCCCACTGACGTCGGTTTCTACCATTTGGTATCCAACTTTACCATGAAGCACATCCTCATAATATTTCTCAACACCTGCTTTGCCAATAAAGTTTGTTGCACGATAATTAGTTGGATCTACTGCCCTTAATTCCTCAACATTGATTCGACCAACATAACCCAGAACATGAGCTGTGATCTCACCTAAAGGATAATGGCGCATCAAACGCGCTTTAATACTAACGCCGGGAAAATGATATTGATTGATGGCAAAAAGTGCCACCTCCTCTTGAGTTAATTTTAATTTAACAGGTATGGGTACAAAAGAGCGGTTTTGCTTTCGCGTACGTTTGAAATTTTTGATATCTTCTTCTGTAATCGAAGGAATTAATTTTTGTAATTCAGCTAATGTTTGCTCCATGTTTTTAACATGTTCAGGGATAATTTCCAGTACGTAAACAGGAATGTTTTCTGCAAGCAATACACCGTTCCTATCAAGAATTACTCCTCTGGGTGGAGCAATGGGAATAATACTCATTTGATTTTTTAAAGAGAGGGTTTGATATTTTTTAAATTCGGAAATTTGCAAAAATGCCAGTCTTAAAACAAGGATTAAAGATAAAATAATAAGGAAAGCCACCAGCAGATTAATTCTAAAGAGTTGATGCTGGGATTCTGACCGGTAATTTTTAAAAGATTGATTTCGACTCATTGACGCACAGTCAGTTAAGCTGGACTCAAAAACCTGCATAGTAACTTAAAATTGCATGCTTTACTATAGGTTTTAGTTCTTACAGTATTAGACCTCTTGAAACTCGCCACAGAGGACAACTGTATTGTTGGGTGATGCAAGAGAACGGAAGCATAAGGCTCTCCGTCCCTTACCTCTCCTCGATTTAGATAGTGATCGTCTTAAGCTTTAGGAGGTTTTAAGAGTCCCACCAGGGCATCAAACTCTTCATCTATCTCTGATTTAATGGAAGCGCTCATAAATTTTCTAACGGATGGGCAATTTCCTTTTATTTGACCTCCTACACGGTTAGCATCAAAGAATGAGCAGTTACCTTCTTTTCTGTTTTTCCTAAAAGCGACCTGATGTGCGTCGCCGGTATTTTGATGATAAGAAATTATGGCAACATCGGAGTTATCCATAAATTTTTCAAAAGTATCAGGATTAGTAAGTGTTTCAGCTTTTACTTCAAGATCTTCATGTTCTAAGCCTTCAAAAGCTGAGTGTCGTCCATCTTTGCCTTCACTATCAAGTTTGTATTGATGATTTTCAGTTTCAACAGCATCCTTATAAATTTCATGATCAGGTTTTTGTAACCATTCGTCCTCTTTCCCTTTCAGTGACATTTCAACATATTTATTTGTAAGTGGTTTACAAAGACCTACATAAAAACCATCAGCGTATTTATCAAGCAATGCTTTTTGGGTGGTAAAACGCTGATACATGGAATTTTTTGTAAAAAAGCGGGAACGCATTAAAACCTCCTATTAAATTTTGTAGGAATTATATGATAAATTGTGTTTTTTTTAAACATTTAGGTTTTACTAAAATCTCATCTTTGATTAATGAGATCGTCACAGAAATCTTACGTATCTTATACACAATGATCCTGCAGATAAACTATATCAAAAAATATTTGTGTTCAATTTTAGAATAAAATAATCAAAAGTTTTACATAATTAAGGGTTGCTTAATATTTGAACAGTACAATAAGCCTTGTAAGTTTTATTTTTTACAACAAGGGGGAAAATATGAAGGGCAAATATAATGCAGAAGATTTCATTTCTGATTTCGACGAATATGGATTCCATCCAACCCATGAGGACCAACAGGGCCAGGATGAACCTAGTATTGTTGAAGAGGAGCAAACTAGTATCGTTGTTGAAGAGGAACAATCTTACAGAAAAAGTGAAGCAGAGGATTTTATCTCCGATTTCGATGAATATGGATTCCACCCGACCTATGATGCTCAAAAGAGCGAGGATGAATATTCTATAGCTGAAGAAGTTGAAGTCACTGAAGTGGTTGAGGAAAATCAGGAGTTCGACTTTCAAGACCAATCTGATGAAGAATACGGTTCAGTTCAGTATAGCACAGAAAATGATAATTTCGGCGAAATGGGATATCAGTTTTCTGAGTCAGATTGTCGACGTGCAGAAGATGATATCGAACCTGTCCCCACTGACATTCTTAAAGAACAATATTCATTACTCGGTGCGGTTTCTCAATTTCTGTTCGGTAATGAAAAATCAAAAGAAGAATATAATTGCCCTCGAAGGGAAAAATTAGCTCATAGAACTGAAGGTTGCAGTACTCCAGTGAGTGCAGTTAATAAATCACTTGATGAGCAAGGAATTCCTTTGACCAAACAGGAGCTCAATGCTTTTAGTGCTCAATTGGAATCCCAGAAGAAATTTGAGGGCTCCACGAAGGATAAAATAAAGGATCTTGTTCATGAAAAGCAAATCATAGAAACACTAAAAAAGACTGCAGATAAAAAAAGAAAGGAAGGCGATTTATTAAAAGAGAACGGATTAATGGATAAAGATAAGGCTGAAATGCTGAGGAAGGATATTTCGGTAGCAGAAGCTGGATCCCTCATGCACAGTATCTTTCGATTTTTAAAATCGCCAATGAATGGTGCAAGTGTTTCAGAAGACACTTTAGGATCAGGAGCACTTCTATCACAGATGTATGATGATATTGAAAGAGAAATGAATGGCGAGGAAGTTGAAGAAAAAGAAAGAGACTATATTCCTAAATAAAGGGACACCTAACTCGATTAACTGATTTACCGAGCAGCGTTGTAGACGTAGCTCGGTAATTATCAATATGTTCTAAATCTTACTCCTTTAGACAATCTATATAAATAACTCAATTCACTGAAAGCCAATCCATAATCCATTATATGCAGGAGTAGAAAAGGTTGATCACTAGCAAATGGTCCTATTTTTAATTTTTATAAAAAGTCATTCTTACTTGTTCCAATTTTAATATCAATTTAATATTTCCTCGGTTAGTTAATTTTCATTACATGATGTATTTTTCTTAATTAAATAGAAATGCATAAATAGTCTATTAATAAGTCCTTCAACGAGTTGGGTATCAAAGGGTGAGATATGGGTAAACCAGTTCATGTTGTAATAATAGGTGGTGGGATTTCGGGATTGACTTTGGCTAATTTATTAGTTCATGGGAATAAAAGAGTTAAATTTCATGTAACCATATTAGAATCCCGACCCTATTCTTCTAATCAAGAAAGTATCGGTGGAGGTATAGGTATTTGGCCGTCAAGTCAATTGGTATTGAAGAATATGCCAAACTACCAAAATTTTATTGAACAAAATGGGTTTCCTATGCCATTCCCTAGTTATCGGGATTCTAATGGAAGGATATTGGCAAGAGCTAATGAAGATTTTGGAGACCGATTTCCTGTTCAATGTTTAAACCGCGATGATTTAATAAATATGCTGCTAGCCGGTTTAAAAAATAGAGAGGATGTTGAAATTATTACATCACAAAAAATTAACGGATACAAAAGACATAATGATAAAATTGTAGTTAATATTGATGGTAATAAATCATGTAAAGGTGATTTACTCATCGCTTGTGATGGCATTCATTCAAAAATCAGAAATTGTCTCATGTCTGAGTTAGGACTCCCACCAGTCCTCGAGACCGATCTGGGTTATACTTATTTTCGCGCAAATACTGAGATCCCTGTAGATTCCAAACATAAATGGTGGTCAGCATCATTCGAAACATGGGGAACTTACAAATCTAAAAAGTATGGAAACCATGAAATTCGATTTGGTTATGTTCCGCTAAAACCACCAAATGTCTTTTGGTTTATCGCCATTAAAACGCAAGAAAATCACAAATATTTATCGCCAATTAATGGTGTTAAAGTAACTGACGAAGACACTAAGAAGTTTCTAATGGATTTGGTTCGTTCATGGAAACCAATTCATACAGATTCTGGAGATGTTGTAGTTAATTATGAAGAGTTAATTCATCTAACAAATAAAATAATAAGAACTGACATTGCCAAAATTAAAGGGGTTGAAAAATTTCCTTGGACATCACAAGACAATCGGGTTGTGCTAATGGGGGATTCAGCTCATGCTACTGCACCGAATATTGCTCAGGGAGCTGGCTTGTGTATAGAAGATGCAGCTTGTTTGGCATCCAAGCTGAACCGAGTTGATTATTTACAAGGTATATCGGAGTATGAGCGAGAACGAAAACCAAATGCTAAAAGAGTTCAAAATGTCGCGGACTTAGTTGCGACAGTAGGACAAGTTAAAAATCCATTACTTAGAATGCTAAGAAATGGCATAATGCGTACAGCTACTACTTTAGTGCCTTCGCTGCAACGACGCATATTTGAATATTCGGTATCTTTCAGTTTAGGTGGCTCAACAAAGTCACTATATTGGCAAGTACCTAGATTATCGATCACGGATGATTCGTTATCTTCTTTATTCGGTAGACTTTTCCCTACTTCCAGTTTACTTGATGCGCATGTAAAAGAATTTAAAACTTCTAGTGTCGGGGGTAGTGGTTTAGGTGTTGTTACAGTAGAAAAACCTACATCTTTTGCAAAGATACTCGGAACTTTTGCAGGTTTTCCCAGTGATATGAATCAACAACCCTTTTACGCAGAGGTCATCAATTTATCTAAAGATGTACAACGTTGGAACAGAATATTTGGCTACAACACGCCACAACAGAAAACATATTCAACCACACATTCGCTATATTGCGGATTTAACCGACAAATGTATTTAAGTGAAGGTGTGGGTGGTTTTCTGGACAATGCTATTCGATTTATCTATAAAGTAACGCTTCAATCCGATAAGTCGCTAAAATATGAATCCCAAGGTATAACCTTTTTTGATTCATTCAAAATCCCATTACCCTCTTTTTTATTACCAAAATCAGAGTGGAGCGAAAAACCAACAAAACATGGATGGGAATTTGATGGCAAAGTAACTTTTCCTATGATAGGCACCTTATTGCATTATTATGGCCATTTTAAAATTGATAAGAGGAACATGGTAAGAAATAGAAGGATCATTATAGCAGGTGGCTCTGGAATGATTGGGAAAGAAGTGTGTTTGGAGTTTATCAAAAAAGGGTATGACGTATATTGCTTAAGTCGTTCTGTGAATACTCAAATAAATATTGAAGGAGTCAAAGTCAGATGCATTGATGAAGATTGGTCAGAGCTAATTGATAAAAATACAATTATATTAAATTTAAGTGGAGCAAATCCTGGTGCTAAAAGATGGAGCTCTTCGGTAAAATCAGATATAGCAGAATCACGCTTTCAAGTAATTGATACAATAATTCGTAATATAGAAAGAGCCTCCGAAAAACCTTTAAAGTATCTACAAGCTTCAGCAGCTGGATTTTATGGTGATGCCGGCAATGCAATTTTGACTGAAGAAAGCGAATCAGTCGTCGGTGGTGAACCCGGAACAAAATTCAGAGTAGAAGTCTGTAAGGAAATTGAAAAAAGAGCAAAGAGAGCGAATTGTGATGTGGTTAATTTAAGAATTGGACATGTTTTATCTAATACTGGTGGTCTTTTACCCTATTATAGACGATCTGCTTTTTTCAATGCAGGCAGGTTTGGTTCTGGTCATCAATTTGTACCTTTTGTACATGTTCGGGATCTTGCGAAAGCTATTGAATTTATTGCGAGCAACAACAACATTATTGATGGCGCAATAAATATCACTGCTCCGCAGCCGTGTAGTAATTCTGAAATGTTGAACGAGTTGCGATTGATTAAGTGGGGACCGGGAGTACCAATTCCGGAATCAGCTTTAAAATTAATAATCGGTGAATCATCTGTGGTATTAACGGATTCCGAACGAGTACAGCCGAAGAGGTTACTCGATAGCGGATTCAAATTTGATTATAATACCATAAGTGAATCCCTACATGGATTGCAGTAGAAACCTTGGAGACTCCAGTTTGCATCGCTTATGTCACACCTATTTACTAAATTTCTCCCCGTATCCGGAATTTCTACTTGTGATAGGGATGATTATTAATAATAGACCAGGCTCTGTATAAAGTTTCTAACAAAATAATGCGGACTAGGGGGTGGGGTAGAGTGAGTTTTGATAAAGACCAACGTTCATTACATAATTTAAGTATTTCTGGAGAAAGACCTTCGGGTCCACCGATTATAAAGCAGAGATGGCTGCTTGTTTGTTGTAATTGAGATATTTTAAGCGCTAATTCTTCGCTGCTAAATGCTTTGCCTTCAATATCCAGAGCAATAATTCGTGCGTTATTGGGTAAAGCATCTTTGATAAGCGCAGATTCCTTTTCTAATATTCGCAATAAATCTGATGATTTACCTCGGCGAATCAATGGTATTTCAATGAGTTTGAGTTGAACACCATCATTTAAGCGTTTGGCATACTCATTAGCCCCTTGGTTAACCCAGTCGGGCATTTTATTGCCTAAAGTAATGATGGTGATTTTTAACATAATGATTTAATAAAAGTATTTAATCTTTGATCGGCTCTTCCCACAGGCCTTCCAGATTATAATATTGCCTGTATTCAGGCTGCATGACATGAATGATAAAGTCACTAAAGTCAATAAGCACCCAGTCGCCGGTTTCCAGTCCTGTACAATTCATGGCAGGAGAGCCAGCAGATTTCATATCTTCCATTATTTTTTGTGAAATTGCTTTAACATGCCGAGAAGAACGTCCTGAAGCAATAATCATATAATCAGTAATTGTCGTCTGTTTTCGAACATCAATTACTTTAACATCAATAGCTTGATTGTCATCAAGCAACTGCAACAGTTTAGTTAACATTGGGTTTTGATTTGACATAAATGAGACTAATTATTTATAAAAAGCGCCGAATGATAGCAGTATTTTCCCTATTTAAAAAGAGCTGAATGAACCTGCGCAACTCAATTACAGGTAAAATCGCTGGTTAATACAAAAAAATATTTATTAATCATAAGCTTATTTTATTTTTTGTAACGTTTCAATAAGTCGGGGCAAAAAGCACAGCCTACTTTCTGCGGCTTGTCCGCAGAATCCAGGAGTTTCGCTCTGTGCCTGGATCTCTGGATCCTGCGGACAAGCCGTAGGACGTAGAGGAAAAATGCAATTTGCCCCGACTTATTGAGACGTTACATTTTTTTGCATTAAGAGTGTAGGGATTCTCTATTTTGAGGTAGATGAAACAAAATGGTGCCTAAGCTCCATTTTGTTTCAATTTCAAAGATGATGACTCAGTTGAATGCGTATGAGTTAATAAGAATTTGATTACTGCAAATAAGACCAGGCAGCATAAAGCAGCAATAAATAGTATTCCTAATTGTTGAGTGAATGCTGCAGCATAAAGAGTTTTTAATACTGCAATATTTGTTTCGCCCGAAGGAATAGCTGTTAATGAAGCCAGTTTGCCTGATAAAAATCCGCCAATTCCCAGAGAAACAAAAAAGATACCCATCAGGGTGCTCACTTTGTTTTTGTCTGCAAGAAGTGTAATTGCAGATAATCCTACTGGAGATAATAGAAGCTCAGCCAATGAAAACATTAAATAAGCTGGGATAATTAAAAGAGGTGAGAGTAATGCATTCTTGTCAGTGAAGTTGCTGACTAAAGCAATAACAGCATAAGCTGCTGTGGTAATAAATATAGCAAGCAGAAATTTTTTTCCAATACTTAATCCACGCTCCACCAAGTTAAGTTTGGGATTTTTCTTGGCGAGAAAGTAACCAATAATCAGCATTCCTACGCTTTGAATCGTTACATAATAAGGCGCTGGGAAATGAATACCACAAAATGTTGGCTCAACAACTCGTGAAATAAATAGAGTCAATGACATAAACATTTGAAAATAGAAAGACCAGAATACTACTGAAATAATACACAATAAACCAATCACAAGAGTTTGACGTGATTGATTGGCATCTTCCTTGCTGACTGAATATAAGATATAAGCTGCTGAGAACAATACAACCAGTCCAAATATAAGATTGGCTAATTGAGGTGAATTTAAAATATAAAATGATAAGGACCACAGGAATACCATTAAGAAAATGGCGGTAACGATTTTTTTATATTGAAAAACAAAAGGATTGTAGTCTTTAATGTTGTATTTTTTGATACCATGCAAAAAAACGAGGAAAGCTATGATCATCCCAATTGCAGCACTGGTGAAAGAGGCAACCCATCCAAAATACTCGTTTAATATACTTGGTAGTGTGGTTCCTAAAATAATACCTGTAGTAATTCCCATATAAAAAATAGTAAAACCACTCTCACGACGAGCAGATCCCGTAAGATATTCATTTCCTAAAAGGGAGGAAATATTCGGCTTCAATAGTCCCGTTCCTACGGCAATTGCTGCAAGAGATGCTGTAAGTACAGTAGTGTTATCGACTGATGATAAGATACAATAGCTCACAAAGAGTACAACTGCACCGAGTAAAACAGCGCGTTTTTGCCCTATTAATTTATCTGCAATCCAGCCTCCTACCACAGGGGAAAGGTAGGTCAAGGCAGTAAATGAGCCAACTAATGCATAAACTTGCTTATCCGGCCATTTGAAATGCAAAGCTAAATAAAGTGCTAAAAGAGATTGAACTACATAAAAACCATATCGTTCCCACATTTCAGTTGCAAAAAAAATACGGAGTGACTTTGGGTGTTTTTCAGAGTTGGCGTGCACTTTATTTAAATATGTGAGTTTAGGGTAACCCAATTATAACATAGTATCATGAGAGATCATAGACAATGTGTTCTCTTGAAGGTCATTATGAGTGGTAATTAGTAATTATAGTAATCAAAGTGAATAATTATTATAAGATATTTATGAGCTAAACTTATAAAGATTTATCTCAAATAGTCCGCCACTAAAATTGATATCTATGCTCTGAAATAGCTCTGGTGTATGATGCTTCTATTTTATTTTCGTTATGGAGCATTTCTTAATGGAAGACTATAAGACAAATCGAGTAATTAAAGCTAATCGAGGAAATGAAAAACAAGCCAAAAGCTGGCTTACTGAGGCGGCGCTTCGTATGTTGTGCAATAATCTTGACCCGGATGTGGCGGAGGATCCAGATTCTCTAATCGTATATGGGGGGTTAGGGAAGGCTGCTCGTAATTGGGCGTGTTTTAACAAAATTGTTGATGTTCTCAAGACATTAAATGATCAACAAACCCTGTTAATTCAATCAGGTAAACCTGTTGGTGTTTTTAACACTCATGAAGATGCACCTCGAATTCTTATTGCCAATTCTAATTTGGTCCCGCGCTGGGCTACTTGGGAACATTTTAATGAGTTGGATAAAAAAGGTTTGATGATGTATGGACAGATGACTGCAGGAAGCTGGATTTATATTGGTTCGCAAGGCATTGTTCAAGGTACTTATGAAACATTTGTTGCAGCTGCTCGTAAACACTACGCAGGAAGTTTAGAGGGACGTTGGATTTTAACTGGTGGTTTAGGTGGAATGGGAGGAGCACAAACTTTAGCCGGTACAATGGCAGGAGCGAGTGTGTTAGCTGTTGAGTGTGATATATCAAGAATAGAAAAACGTATTAAAACAAGATATTTGGATCGGTATACAACGGACTTGGATGAAGCTTTGGCATGGATAAATGAATCGTGTCAAAAGAAAAGCCCATTATCTGTGGCTGTTTTAGGAAATGCTGCAGAAATTTTTCCTCAGTTGGTTCGGCGAGGAGCTTCTCCAGCGTTAGTTACTGACCAAACGAGTGCTCATGATCCTTTAAATGGATATCTTCCTGCTGGATGGACTTTAGAGCAGGCAGCAAAATTGCGTAAAACTGCACCGGATAAAGTGGTTACTGCAGCAAAACAGTCTATGGCGGTCCAGGTTCATGCAATGCTTGAATTCCAAAAAAGAGGCATTCCTGTTTTTGATTATGGGAATAATATAAGGCAAATGGCTTTTGAAGCGGGAGAAAAAAGTGCTTTTGAATTTGAAGGTTTTGTTCCTGCTTACATCCGACCTTTATTTTGTGAAGGCATAGGGCCTTTTAGGTGGGTTGCTTTATCAGGAGATCCTGAAGATATTTATGCCACTGATGAAATGGTTAAAAAATTAATTCCAGATAATCAACATCTGCATAATTGGCTGGATATGGCGAAGAAGAAAATTGCATTTCAGGGATTGCCGGCGCGTATCTGTTGGGTTGGGTTAAAAGATCGTGCTCGTTTAGCATTGGCCTTTAATGAAATGGTTCGTAATGGGGAAGTTAAAGCGCCTATTGTGATAGGAAGGGATCATTTAGACTCTGGCTCAGTGGCCAGCCCTAATCGTGAAACTGAAGGGATGATTGATGGTAGTGATGCGGTATCTGATTGGCCATTACTCAACGCTTTATTAAATTGTGCGAGTGGTGCAACTTGGGTTAGCATCCATCATGGTGGTGGAGTAGGTATGGGATTTTCACAACATGCTGGAGTTGTGATTGTTGCAGATGGTACTGATAAAGCTGCAAAACGTTTGGCAAGAGTGCTCCATAATGATCCGGCGACCGGTGTCATGCGTCATGCGGATGCAGGGTATGAACTTGCAAAAAAATGCGCTAAAGAAAACTCACTTTGGCTGCCTATGGAATCTTAGAACAGACTTTGTTTGGACTTTTATCTAACAAACTTTTGGTTCTAGTTGTGATCTCAATATTGGGTTAAAAAAAAGACCCAATGACATTTAAGGAGGTAAATTAATGCAAGAATCTTTTATTCTTCAACCTGGCGAGTTGAACTTGCAGTCAATCAAATATATTTTAAATCAGCAATTGCATTGTGTTCTGGCTAAAGAAGCATTTGAGAAGATTCATGCATCGCATCAAACGGTTAAAAAAGTAATTCTCGATAAAAAAACGGTATACGGAATTAATACGGGTTTTGGCTCGTTGGCAAATCAAACAATTTCAGAGGAAAACCTGAAACAGTTACAGCGAAATATAGTTCTTTCCCACGCTTGTGGAACAGGTGAGCTGTTGTCTGATGAAATTGTTGCCTTAATTTTACTGCTTAAGATAAATAATTTGGCTCAAGGATATTCTGGAGTTCGCCTGGAATTGATTGAAGCACTAATCTCTTTATTCAATCACAAAATTTATCCCTGCATTCCCTCGAAGGGTTCAGTAGGTGCTTCTGGTGATTTGGCCCCATTAGCCCACATGTCTTTGCCGTTATTAGGGGTAGGTGAGGTACGTCATCAAGGAAAAGTAATCAGTGCGATTGAGGGATTGAAAATCGCGGGTTTAAAGCCAATTGAATTGGAAGCAAAAGAAGGACTTGCTCTTTTAAACGGGCTACAAGCTTCTACGGCTATTGCTTTAAGTGCCTTGTTTATTACAGAAACTTTGTTTGAAACAGCACTAGTTGCTGGTGCTTTATCAGTGGATGCGGCAAATGGCAGTGATGTGCCATTTGATGAACGGATTCAAAAGGTACGAGGTCATGAGGCACAGCAAAATGTAGCAGCATGCTATAGAGAATTATTAGCTGGAAGTGAGATCCGCGAGGCTCATCGCCATTGCACGCGAGTACAAGATCCTTACTCATTAAGGTGTCAGCCCCAAATTATGGGTGCGATATTGCATCAAATTCGATTTGTAAGAAAGACTTTAGACGTTGAAATCAATGCTGTTTCTGATAACCCACTTGTTTTTAATGAGCAAGAGCAAATTATTTCAGGAGGCAATTTCCATGGGGAGATTGTTGCCATGGCGGCTGATAATCTTGCTTTGGCTGTAGCTGAGATAGGAGCAGGTGCCGAACGACGCATCGCGCTGCTAATTGATAAAAACTTTAGTGGTTTACCTGCTTTTCTCATTAAAGAAAGCGGCTTAAATTCAGGATTTATGATTGCTCATGTTACTGCAGCAGCTTGTGCCAGTGAGAACAAGGCGCTTGCCCATCCACATTCAGTAGATAGTCTTCCAACTTCTGCGAATCAAGAAGATCATGTATCTATGGCAACCAGCGCTGCCCGACGGTTACATGAGATGAATGATAATACTGCAACTATTTTAGCTATTGAGTTATTAGCAGCGGGACAGGGAATTGAATTTCATAAACCACTAAAATCATCGACATTATTAGAAAAATTTCATCAACGCATTCGTTCTAATGTTGCAGCTTATGATACGGATCGTTTTTTTGCACCTGATATTGCCATAATCAAGCAAAAGATTTTCGATAAGGAGTTTACCACACCATTTTTCCATTTGTGGAATAAAAATTAGGGATGAACGTGAGCATAGAAATTTATACCGATGGAGCATGTAAAGGAAATCCAGGGCCTGGTGGCTGGGGGGTGTTGCTTCGTTATAAAGGACAAGAAAAAACCTTACATGGAGGAGAAGCACATACGACGAACAATCGTATGGAACTTATGGCCGCTATCAAAGGTTTGGAAGCTTTAAAACGCCCTTGTGACGTTGATTTATATACTGATTCTCAGTATTTGAGACAAGGTATGACGGATTGGTTGGCCAACTGGAAATTAAATGGTTGGCGTAATTCCAAAAAGGAGCCTGTGAAAAATGCAGATCTTTGGAAGTTATTAGATGAATTGGCTTCGCGTCATAAAATAAATTGGCACTGGGTAAAAGGACATTCAGGTCATGTGGAAAATGATTTGGTTGATGCTTTAGCAAACCAAGCAATCGAAGAGTTAAGTGAGTAAATAATGCGTCAGATTGTTTTAGATACAGAAACTACGGGTATAGGGCATGAGCATGGGCATCGGGTGATTGAAATAGGCTGTGTCGAATTAGTGGACAGAAAATTAACCGGCAAGCATTTCCATGTTTATCTCAATCCAGAACGCCAGGTTGATGAGGGTGCTTTTCGTGTCCATGGGATTAGTGATGAATTTTTGCGGGATAAACCTTTATTTGCGGAAAAGGCTGATGAGTTTTGGCAGTTTATTATTGGTGCTGAGTTAATCATTCATAATGCTCCCTTTGACGTGGGATTTTTGAATTCTGAGTTGAGGCTTATCAAATGGAATAAGAAATTAGAAGACTTTTGTACTATTATTGATACACTCGTTTTGGCACGTGAAAAATATCCTGGGCAACGAAATAGTTTGGATGCTTTATGTAAACGATATGGCATCGATCACTTTAATCGTGAACTTCATGGTGCTTTGCTTGATGCCGAGATTCTTGCATACGTGTATTTAGCAATGACAGGTGGCCAAACCAGCTTATTTGCCGAGGTTGAAGAAACATCAAGTCATGCTAAAGCAAAGGCTCAAGAAGTTGCAGCGCTTCATTTGGCAAATCCTATTGTTGTACCAGCAGATAGTGGAGAATTGGAGTTGCATCAAGCTTTTGTTGATTTTTTACACAAAAAATCAGGTATTAATCATTGGGGCGAGAACTGATTTTTGGGAGGTAGTTCTCCTGTACATTTTATGGGATAACGTTCGTTAACACCATAAAAGGCATTGAAATGCCTTTTATGGTGAACTCACATTTAACTTCTTAGCTTTTGGGAATTAAATATTTTATTGCAAAATCTTTACCGATACACTCGCCAAGTGCTTTTCCCCACACTCCTGCATTGTCGGTATTAATTTTATCTGGAATATTAGCGTAAAGCTCTTGTTGACATTTACTGACACTATCGGGAATTTTAGATACACATTGGTCATAAGTCATTTTGATGTCATCAAGGCGTTTTTTTAGTTGAGGGTCATTCTCAAATCCCTTGCAAATGAGATCAGGTAATAATGGCGTAACTGATTTTAGCCAGCTGTCTTTTGATATATCAACTGCGTTATTAGACGAGGAGCCGGTAGAACTACTAGTACCAGTAGTAGTACTACCAGTGCTAGTAGAACTGCTGGTAGATCCGCCAGCCTTATCTTCAGCACTTGTAGTGAAAGAAATCAATGTACATCCCAAAAAAATGGAAGAAGCTACAAGCAAATGTTTAGTCATGATGAAGTACCTTATTAACATCCTTTCATTAATAGTAGGACAAATATTCTTTGTTTGCGTAAAAATAATTTATTTTGGTTAAAAATTAAACTAAAATATAGGAGACGATGGATAAATAATTAGGAATTATTATGGAAAAACAAAGTTCTATTTTATCATTGGTATATTTTTTATTCATTCTTTTCTTCTGTTTCCTTTTTTCTTCTCCAGCTTTAGCAAACACTTTTGTTTTCAATCCCAATACGCTTACATGGAAGGCTATTGATTCAAATGGAAAAGTTGTTCGCACTGGAAAAGGTTCTGGCGGTAAACGATATTGCCCAGATATACATAGAGGATGTAAAACTCCAAGCGGTGTTTTTACGATTTGGAGTAAGGGAGGACCAGGCTGCAAATCTAGTCGTTATCCAGTAGGTAAGGGCGGTTCACCTATGCCATATTGCATGTTTTTCTCAAAATATTATGCGATACACGGTTCTTATGAAGTGCCAAATTATAATGCAAGCCATGGCTGTATACGAGTTCATCCTGGTGATGCTAAATGGCTAAGCAAAAATTTTATTAGGATAGGAACGAAGGTTATTGTTAAACCTTATTGATTTTTGCAAGATGAAATGCAATAAAGCAGAAATTCAGTTTCAGCTTTATTGCACCTAAATGATAATGTTTAGTAATCATCCTCATCATCAATACTGAACGATGAGCCGCATCCGCAAGTGGTTTTTGCATTTGGATTACGAATCACAAATTGTTCGCCTTGTATCCCTTGGACATAATCAATTTCAGCTTGATGCAAGTATTGATAACTCATTGAATCAATGAGAAGTTTTACTGAAGATATACCATCTGAACATTGCTGAATAACTACGGTATCATCCTCATTGATTTCTTCATCAAAGCTGAATCCGTACTGAAATCCAGAACAACCTCCACCCGTAATTGAGACTCGTAGATTCAAGTTTGAATTATCTTCTTCTTTTATTAGCTCAGCCACCTTGTCTGCTGCATTAACAGTAAAGTGGATGTCGCTCGTACTGGTAGCAGGGGATATATCAATAGCAGCCATCTTTAACTCCCGTTTTATAATACAAGTATAATGTATTTATCTAATAATTTGTTCAATTGTTGCCCCACCTAGACATTGGTTTTTATCATAAAAAACTACATATTGTCCTGGAGTAACCGCTCTTTGCGGATTTGAAAACATTACATAATGCTGATGTTCATTCTGAGGAGATATGATACAGCCTTGTTCTGCTTGCCTGTATCTTGTTTTAGCATAGCAGGTAAGCGGTAAATTATCCTTGCAATCAGCTAGCCAATGGATTGGACCGCAAATCAGACCTTGTGCATAGAGCATTGGATGTTGGCTACCTTGGGCCACATATAAAGTATTGGTAGCAACTTCTTTATCAACTACATACCACGGATCATAGGTTGAATTTTGTAAACCTCCGATACCTAATCCTTGTCTTTGGCCCAAAGTGTAAAACATTAATCCATCATGTTTGCCCAGAACTTTGCCATCGGTGCTTTTTATCTCACCTGGCCGTGCCAAGATGAATTCTTGTAAAAAAGATTTAAAACGCTTTTCACCAATAAAACAAATACCTGTCGAATCTTTTTTAGCTTGTGTCACCAGGCCAAGTTTTCTAGCAAACTCTCTAATTTCAGGTTTTGTATAATCACCAACTGGAAACAGGGTTTTTGCCAAAGCCTTAGGATCTACTGCATGAAGAAAATAGGTTTGATCTTTATCACGATCTTTTGCTTTATATAAAAGTCCAACATCTCCCTCTGTTTTATTTTTAGCGTAATGTCCTGTCGCAATATAGTCAGCGCCAAGGTTCAATGCATGATTTAAAAAAGCATTAAATTTGATTTCCTTATTGCACAATACATCAGGATTCGGAGTTCTTCCTTTTTCATATTCACTTAAAAAATGGGTGAACACTTTTTGCCAGTACTCTTCAGAAAAATTAACCGCATGGAGAGGAATATGTAATTGATTACATACAGCTTGAGCATCAGCAAGATCTTGGGTTGCAGGGCAAAAACCATCCTTATCATCCTGTTCCCAGTTTTTCATAAACAGGCCTTCTACTTGGTAGCCTGCTTCTTGTAACAACCATGCTGCAACTGAGGAATCAACACCACCAGACATTCCAACAATAACTTTAGCTTTCATAAAATTGAGATACCGCTTAATATTCTATGTTATCAGAAACTGTAGCTTTAAGATGTGTAAAATGTATCATCCAAAGCTGTTGCTCTATCAATAGAGCCTGTTTACAATTCTACTCTCTGGCTAAAATGCTGCAGCATTTTGACTCAAGATAGCGAATTGTAAACAGGCTTTAACACTTATTAAAAAATATAACTCTTTAGGATACGACAATAATGCTCCACTTACAAGAAATGGTTAAACAAGGGCAACAAACTAAGACCGTAACACTCAGTGAGCGTTTACCCAATTTTATTACCTCAACCTGTCAGCTGGATATTACGTATCATGTTGAAACTAAGGAAGATTTTTATCTAATCCATCTTCATGTTAAGGGCGAGTTGCCTGTTCAATGCCAGCGTTGTCTGGACGAATTTAAATTTCCATATGATAATATGACTATAGTTGCTGTATGTCGTAATGATGAGAGAGCAGAACAGATATTGGAGTATTACGAGTGTATTGTTTCTGAAAATTTGCAAGTAAGTTTGGAAGATATGCTAATTGATGAGTTACATCTCTACGCGCCACAATTTCATCCAAAAATAAATGATTGCAGCAGTGAAATAAATCAAATTTTAATGGGAAAAAAATGAATTTTATTGAAATTTTATCTAATTAACACTAATATTCCCGCTTTATGAATGCAATTTGTTTAGGAGTAATACAATGGCCGTACAACAAAATAAAAAATCACGCTCACGTCGTGACATGCGTCGTTCGCATGATGCTTTGACCAAACCCACACTATCCGTTGATTCAACTACTGGTGAAACACATCGTCGCCATCATATGACAGAAGATGGTTATTATCGTGGCAGAAAAGTGATTGATACTGATAACGTTTACGAAGACGAAAAAGAGTAAGTTTCTTGAAAAATATCACCATTGCAATCGATGCGATGGGTGGGGATCATGGTTTAGGTGTTGTGATTCCTGCCTGTATTCGCGCGGCAAAAGATAATCCTGATTTGAAGCTCATTCTTGTTGGAGTTCACGACAAGATTCATGCATTTTTAAAAAAGCAGGGGATGGCTTCTTCAAATCAATTTTCCATAGTACATGCTTCTGAAGTGGTGACTATGGATGAGTTGCCTTCACATGCCTTGCGAAATAAAAAAGATTCGTCCATGCGTGTCGCCATCAATTTGGTGAAAGAGGGCATGGCACAGGCTTGTGTTAGTGCCGGAAATACCGGTGCACTAATGGCTACAGCACGTTATGTTTTAAAGACTTTACCAGGAATCGATAGACCTGCAATTGTTTCTGAACTGCCAACTATGCGTGGTAGAACATGGGTGATTGACTTAGGTGCTAATGTGGATTCTTGTGCGGAGCATTTATTTCAATTCGCAGTTATGGGATCTGCGCTAGTGCAGGCAGTAGCTAATAAACCCAAACCGAAAATCGCCTTATTGAATATTGGCGTGGAAGAAATGAAGGGAAATGATCAAGTGAAGCGTACGGCTCATATGCTTGCTGAATGCGATGTTATGAATTATGTAGGTTATGTAGAGGGTGATCATTTTTATACCGGAGAGGTAGACTTAGTTGTCTGTGACGGTTTTGTGGGGAATGTTGCCTTAAAAGCGAGCGAGGGCCTTGCAAAGTTTTTTGTAAGTTTACTCATGGAGTCATTTAATAGGAATTGGTATACCAAACTTTCTGCTTTAATTGCTCGTCCTGCATTAAAGCATCTTAAGAAACGTTTCGATCCCTCTCGTTATAATGGTGCAAGTATGCTCGGTTTGAATGGCATAGTGGTAAAAAGCCATGGTGGTGCTAATGAACTTGGGTTTCAACATGCTATTGAACAAGCAGTTCTTGAAGTTAAAAATAATGTAGTTGATTTAGTGCGGGTTCAAATAAATGATTTTATAAATCAGGGATTGCTGTTATGAAAAATGCTGTAATACGTGGGACTGGAAGTTATATTCCTGAAAAACAACTTACCAATCTTGAGCTGGAGTCAATGCTGGATACCAGCGATGAGTGGATTGTTACTCGAACTGGCATTAGTAGTCGTAGCATTGCACAACCTTATGAAACTACCTCGTATATGGCATCCAAAGCTGCTGAACAAGCATTAAGCGCTTCAGGTTTGGACGCTGATGAAATTGATTTGATATTAGTTGCTACGTGTACTCCAGATCATTTTTTTCCTGGAGTAGCTTGCTATGTTCAGCATGCTTTAAAAATTAAGCGACCTATACCTGCTTTTGATGTTGGTGCTGCATGCAGTGGCTTTGTTTATGTAATGGATATTGCAAAACAGTATATTTCTGCTGGCGCTGCAAAAAATATTCTGGTTATTGGTAGTGAGAGCATGTCCAGGGCTGTGGATTGGACTGATCGTTCAACCTGTGTTTTATTTGGTGATGGTGCCGGGGCAGTAGTTCTAAGTGCCAGTGACAGACAAGGTCTTATGGGGAGTGTGCTGCATGCTTCTTATGATGCTGAAAAATTATTAAATCTTAGTAATGCAACATTTGATAATCAACGTGCTACGATTAGTATGCGTGGTAATGAGGTTTTTAAAATTGCTGTCAAAATTATGGGTGATGTCGTAGATGAAGTTTTAGAAGTGAGTCATTTGAAAAAATCTGATATTCAATGGTTAATCCCTCATCAGGCAAATATGCGTATCATTCAAGCCATTGCTAAAAAACTTGACCTTCCTATGTCACAAGTTATCGTTACTATTGGTAGCCAAGGTAATACTTCGGCTGCATCTATTCCTTTGGCTCTAGACCATTCTATTCGAACCAATCAGATTAAGAGAGATGAACTGTTATTGATTGAGTCCTTTGGTGGTGGAATGACTTGGGGAGCTATGGTAATTCGTTATTAATAATTTATTTGAGTTAACTATTGAATTAAATTTTTAGTTCGGAGCTATTTTTGATATGGTAAAAACAGCATTTGTATTTCCCGGGCAAGGTTCACAATCAATAGGAATGTTGGCTGATTTTGAGTTGCAGTATCCTATTGTTGTAAAGACTTTTGCAGAAGCATCAGAAGCAGTAGGTTATGATCTATGGAAACTAGTGCAACATGGTCCTGAAGAAAAGCTAAATCAGACAGAGCATACTCAAGTCGTAATGCTTACTGCTGATGTGGCTGTATATCGAGTATTGATGCAGCATAATGTTGCCCAGCCAATAATTATGGCTGGCCATAGTTTAGGTGAATATGCCGCATTGGTTTGTGCTGATGCATTATCATTATTTGATGCTGCATGTTTGGTAGCCCGTAGAGGACAAGTAATGCAAAACGCAGTGCCTTTGGGCTTAGGTGCTATGGCTGCAATTGTTGGTTTAACGGATGAGCAAGTAAAAACCTTATGTGATCAAGCCAGCCAAGCAAATGAAGTGGTGACTCCTGCAAACTATAATGCAATCGGACAGGTAGTTGTTGCAGGTCATACTCCAGCAGTTACACGAATGTTAGGATTAGCTGAGGAAGCTGGGGCACGTCTAGCTAAAGTGATTCCAGTCAGTGTTCCATGCCATTGCCCTTTATTGTTTGATGCTGCAGCATCCTTTGCTGAATACCTGGCTAAAATTGAATTCAAAAAGCCCAAAAGTGATGTGGTGAGTAATGTTGATTTAAGTATTTATCATTCAGGGCAACATATACGTGAAAAGTTAAAGGAGCAGTTATATAGCCCAGTTCGTTGGGTTGAAACAATTCAACTTTTTAAAAATAATGGTATAGAGCTAATTCTTGAATGTGGCCCAGGGAAAGTACTTGGTGGGTTAGTTAAAAGAATAGATAGAAGCTTAAATACTATTAGTGTTTACGATACTATTAGCCTGGATCAGGTGGAAGAGCAATTTGCATAGTCTAGAAGTATAGAAGTGGCCCCAGATTGTATGCTGAGATGTAGCGTGAGCTATGGCCTAACTTGTGTTAGCGTAGAACCTGAAATTGTTTGCCAAATGCGCAATTTACAAAAATAAACATTTTCTATTGAGGAAAATAAATGATGAGTCTAGAGGGAAAAATTGCCTTAGTCACAGGGGCAAGCCGGGGAATAGGACGGGCTATAGCTCTTAAATTAGCACAGCAAGGTGCTTTGGTATTTGGTACAGCCACTACAGAACAAGGTGCTCAATCAATTAACGCCTATTTTGAAAAAGAAAAATTATCAGGTAAAGGGTTGGTTCTTGATGTTACAAACTCAGAGCAAATTGAAAAAGTGATCAGTGAATTGGCTAAAGAGAACCAGACTCCTTCAATATTAGTGAATAATGCCGGGATAACCTCAGATAATTTACTGCTACGTATGGATGATGAAGAATGGTATAAGGTAATTGAAACGAATTTGAATTCAATATACAAAATGTCTAAAATTTGTATAAAGCCCATGTTTCGAGCACGATGGGGACGAATTATTTCTATTGGGTCAGTGGTTGGTTCAAGCGGAAATTCAGGCCAAGTGAATTATACTGCAGCAAAAGCCGGCATTGTTGGTTTCAGTAAGTCTTTAGCTCAAGAAGTAGGAAGCAGGGGAATTACTGTTAATGTTGTTGCTCCCGGTTTTATTGATACAGATATGACAGCAGCTTTACCTGATATGGTAAAGGATGAAATGTTAAAAAGAATTCCTATGCGTAAGCTGGGAGAGCCTGGGGATATAGCTGAAGCTGTTGCTTTTTTAGCATCAGAAAGTGCCAAATATATCACAGGTGAAACAATTCATGTCAATGGCGGCATGTATATGGACTAAATGCACTTGCGTTATCTGTATAAATGAATAAACTATACCACTTCCATTTAACTTTGGTTGTTTTAGTTTTTTTGAATTGCTTTTAAATTTAAGTGATTAGATTAAAAAATGACGCCTGGCTTGTTTGTTAAATTGGTTAAATAAATATGAGGCATGCTTTTCAAGCAATTAAAGTTAAGTGGAAGTAGTATGGTAATTAACCCGAAGTTTTTTAAATTTCTATCAACCGAAAGAGGAAAATCAAGTTATGAGTACAGTTGAAGAGCGTGTTCGCAAAATTGTTGTTGAACAATTAGGTGTTAAAGAAGAAGAGTTAAAGAATGATGCATCATTTGTTGATGACTTAGGTGCTGATTCTTTAGACACTGTGGAATTGGTTATGGCTCTTGAAGAAGAATTTGAAACAGAAATTCCTGATGAAAAAGCTGAAAAAATTACCACAATTCAAGAAGCGATTGATTATATTGAATCTAATTTAAATAAAGAAGAAGCGTAACAGTTTTCTTTTATCCCATCCTCTCCTGTGCTTAGCGTGTGGGAGATGATGGGAGTGTTTTACGAGGAGCTTTCATTGAATAAGCGGCGTATAGTAATTACTGGTATGGGTATGGTTACCCCTGTCGGACTTAATGTAGAAGAAACTTGGCAAAATATATTGGCTGGTGTAAGTGGCGTTGTTTTGGCAGATGAGTTTGATGCCAACGAGTACAGCACACGAATATGGGCTAAAGTTAAGAATTTTAATATTGAGAACTATGTTCCGCTCAAAGATGCACGTAAAATGGATGTATTTACCCAATACGGTATTGCTGCAGCTGATGAAGCAATGCTTGATTCGGGTTTGAAGATTGATGCAAATTTATCAAATCGTATTGGTGTAGCTGTAGGTGCAGGTATTGGTGGCATCCAGACAATTACCAATAATCAGGATAAACTGATGGCAGGTGGTCCTCGCAAGGTTTCTCCATTTTTTATTCCAGCGGGTATTATCAATATGGTTGCTGGACAGATTTCAATTAGACATCAGCTTAAAGGTCCCAATATTGCAGTTGTTACTGCATGCACTACAGGAACACACAATATTGGTCTTGCTGGACGAATGATTGCTTACGGCGATGCTGATGTCATGGTATGTGGTGGGGCCGAAATGACCTTAACACCGCTATGTTTGGCAGGATTTTCTGCTGTACGTTCCTTATCTAAGCGTAATGATGATCCTGCAAAGGCATCAAGACCTTTTGATAAGGATAGAGATGGTTTTGTTATGGGCGAGGGTGCTGGTGTTCTTGTATTAGAAGAATATGAGCATGCTAAAGCTCGTGGTGCAAAAATTTATGCAGAGCTTGTAGGATTCGGTATGTCTGGTGATGCTTTTCATATCACTGCCCCAGATGATGACGCTGATGGTGCTGCTCGTGCAATGGAAGCAGCCATACATGATGCAGGCATTGATCCCGAACAGATTGATTATATTAATGCGCATGGTACATCTACTTATCTTAATGATTTGAATGAAACAAAAGCGATTAAACGTGTATTTAAGCAACACGCTTATGATTTGGCTGTGAGCTCTACAAAATCAATGACTGGTCACTTATTAGGTGCCGCCGGTGCTGTAGAAGCAATATTTAGTATTTTAGCGATCAGAGATCAAATTGCCCCGCCAACTATTAATTTGGATAATCCAGATGAAGGATGTGATTTGAACTATGTACCCTATACACCTCAAAAAAGAGCTATTAATTATGTTCTGAGTAACTCATTGGGTTTTGGTGGAACAAATGGTAGCTTATTATTTAAGCGTGTATAAATGACGTTTCCAAGACATAAAAAACTGGTGTTTTTTGTAATAATGCTGTTTTTTATGTCTTTTCTGTTTTTCTCTTTGCTTGCCTATATTCAAATCACTAGACCTATTGTTCCCAAACAAGGTTCTCCTGTTATTATCACCGTTGACCGAGCTGCTTCGGCATCACAATTTGTAAAAAATTTAAAAGAGAAAAATCTAATACACTCAAGTTCAATGCTTTTAATGATGATTCGTTATTCAGGTTTGTCTTCTCAACTTAAAGCAGGTGTATACCAAATAAACCCTGGTGAAACGCCAATGCACTTGGTGCATCGAGTTGTAGCAGGAGATGTTATAACGCAAAATTTTACGATAATTGCAGGGACTACTCAGCAGAAAATTTCTCAAGATTTGATGAAAGCAGCATATTTAAGTTATCGTTCGGAGGATTGGAGCTCAATTAAGGGCGAACATCCCAATGCTGAAGGATTATTACTTGCTGATACCTATCAATATTCCGGTGGAAGTAGTGCTAAAAGTTTGTTGGAGCATGCTCATCGTAATTTAATTAATTATTTAAATATGAGTTGGGCTAACAGGGAACCTAACTTGCCTTATAAAAGCCCATATGAATTGCTTACAGCAGCCTCAATAATTGAAAAAGAAACAGCTATTCCACAAGAGCGAAAATTGATTTCAGGTGTAATGGTTAACCGCTTAAATAAAAAAATGCCTTTACAAATGGATCCTACGGTCATTTATGGATTAGGTACCGCATATACTGGAAAACTATCTCACAATGATTTGCTCATCGATTCGCCCTACAACTCATACCATAATCGCGGGTTACCGCCAACGCCGATTGCAATGGTAGGTAAGGAAGCTTTGGATGCAGCAGCTCACCCTCAATTATCCAATTATTTATATTTTGTTGCCAAAGGAGATGGAACACATCAGTTTTCAGAAACTTATGAACAACAAAAGCAAGCAATTAATCAATACAAACGCAAGGATTTTTAATGCCATCATTAAGCGGGAAATTAATTGTTATTGAAGGATTGGAGGGAGCAGGGAAGTCTACTGCAATAAATACTATTACAGAGCTGCTAACAGAAAAACACATTAAAACTCTAACTACTCGAGAGCCTGGTGGCACCGCAATAGGTGAGGTTTTGCGTGCTTTAATCAAAAATCCGAATTATCGTGATATTTTGGATGATCGCAGTGAATTATTATTACTTTATACAGCACGTATTCAGCTTTTTGAGGAAATTATTAAGCCTGCATTGCTTCAAGGAGTTTGGGTCATTGCGGATCGATTCGAGCTCTCAACTATGGCCTATCAAGGTGGTGGACGTGGCTTAGACCAAGCGATAATTAATCAGTTATCTTCTTTTGCACTGCAGGGATTTAAACCGGATTTGATTATCTATTTGGATATTAGTCCCGAGGAAGGAATGAAGCGAGTCAAATCAAGAGGAGAGGTTGATAGGATTGAGCAACAATCCGTCGATTTTTTTCATCGTGTCCATGAAAGCTATATTCGTCATATTGAAATGAGCACTAATGCAATAACAATTGATGCGAGTCAGCCGCTACCTGTAGTGCAAGAGGCGATTCGAAAGGCAATGAATGAATTTATCGAGAGTCAGAGATGAGTGATTTCAATGAGCTGGAGCTTTCTTCATTGAATGGAAAGAAAGAATATCAAACCCAATGGAATCAAATGCAAGCCGCATGGGTAAGTAATCGTATGCCCCAGTCTATGTTGTTCGTTGGTTCGTTTGATTATGCTTTTATGGATTTTGTCAAGAAATTAACTCAATTGGTTTTCTGCAAAAAAAATGAAAATGAACCTTGCTTTGAGTGTGCTGATTGTCGCATGGTTGCTCATGGAGAACATCCTGATGTGGAATGGGTTAAACCAGAAAAAAGCAGCGGACCAATTAAAATCGATCAAATCAGAGAATTACAAAATGATGCTTATTTAACCCCTCAGCGGAGCACGCATCGCTTCATTGTGATCGAATCGGCTGATCGAATGAATACTGCTGCTGCAAACTCATTGCTAAAAATTTTAGAGGAGCCTGCTCCGCAGACGATATTTTTACTTTTAGCTCAACAATTAAGTACGTTATTGCCTACGATTTTAAGTAGATGTCAAATAATACGCTTTGCATCACATTATGATTTATCAGTTATTAATCTTTTGCAATTGGCTGAACACTACTCACCAGAGTCTGAACAAGTAATGATTATGAAACAATCAGAGTTTATTCTCGATGGTTTAATTGCTGTGATAGAGCAGAAGGAACATCCGAGTGTGATTGCAGCTCAATGGAGTCAATTTGAATTTGGTGCCTTACTTTGGTTTCTGTATTTAGTGTATGCGCAAATACAAACGATGCAAATTAATAGATCTGCAGCTGCTGGTCCAGCCATTCACCAATTGAATCATTTAATGTCCTTATTAAATCCTATAATAATTTATTCTCAAATAGACAAATTAAATACATTGCAACGAAGATTAAGCCATAATATGAATGTAAATCAAATTTTGGCATTGGAAGATTTATTGCTAGGGTTATACAGTGAATCTAAGGCTTCCTAATAAACAAGCCGATGCATAGTGTTTTGATTTTACAAAAAATTAAGGGATATAAGGGAAATCAATGATGGATACTATTCACCAGATTAATTGCACATTTTTTAATGAAGCATCACTGTATGCAGCTTATATGCCTTTTATCAAAGGAGGCGGATTATTTATCCATACGAATATCAATTATTTGTTTGGTTCAATAGTTAAGTTATTGATTAAATTAATGGATGAAGACGAGTTCTATGTAGTCGATGGTAAGATAGTGTGGATTACACCTAAAGGTGCTCAGGGTAATAAGGCACCTGGGGTAGGAGTACAATTTATTGGTGAAAACAGCCGTTACTTGTGTAATAAAATAGAGACCTATTTAGCAGGCATGTTAAAATCCTCACAATTAACCGATACAATTTAGAGTAGGGTTTGTTTACACTTCGCTAGATTGAGTCTAAATGACCTGCTTTTCGAGCCCGAAGCGCAGCATATATGAAGTATGTGAAGATAAATCAGGTCATATAAGGCCAAGATAGTAGAAATGTAAACAGACCCTAATTCGATGTGAGAAAATATAATTTATATTTCTCAATTTGAACGCACAAATATTTAATGAGGGCATCCATGTTAGTTGATTCACACTGTCATTTGAATTTTCTCGATTTAGCAGATTTTAATGATGATATAGCTAATGTTTTGGCACAAGCAAAAGCAAATGGTGTGCAGCATTTTTTATCTGTTTGCGTCGAACTAAAGGATTATCCCCAATTGGAAAAACTTGCAGCAAGATATTCTGATATCAGTATTTCTGTAGGTGTTCATCCAAATACCGAAATGGAATATCCTGTGACATCGCAAATGCTATGTGATTTAGCAGTGAATCCAGCATGTATTGCCATAGGTGAAACAGGTTTGGATTATTATCGAACTCATACCGAAGAAGCACAGGAGGTACAACGTAACCTTTTTAGGGAACATATAAAAGCTGCTTTAAAGTGTTCGAAACCCTTGATTATTCATACGCGCCAAGCAGCTGAAGATACAATAGCATTAATGGCCGAGGAAAATGCACATCAAATTGGCGGTGTCATGCATTGTTTTGCTGAAAGTTTGGACATAGCACATCAAGCAATGGATTTAAATTTTTATATTTCATTTTCAGGAATTGTTACATTTAAAAATGCAACCGCACTTCAAGATGTGGCGCGTAAGGTGCCTTTGAATAGAATACTTATTGAAACGGATTCTCCCTACTTAGCTCCGGTGCCTTATCGTGGCAAACAAAATCATCCTGCACTTGTGAAGCATGTCGCTGAAGCTATAGCTGAGCTTCGCAATATGTCCTATGAAGAAATAGCTGAAATTACTACGAATAACTTTTATACTTGTTTCAGATTGTAACCATATAGCGTTGCGTCCAGGTCTACAAACGACACGCCTATTTTTAAAATATTTGGTGATAAATTGAGGATTAATTAATGACTTTGTACATTGGTTTGATGTCTGGAACAAGTATGGATGGTATCGATGCTGCTCTTGTTGATGTATCGACAAATACACTGCTTTATGGAATTACTAAAAAATACAGTGATGAAGTGCAAAGACGGATGGAAAATTTGCTTTCAGATGCAGATTTAAGTTTGGCATCTATTTGTCAACTCAACACATTAATTGGCAGAGAATTTGCTTATGCAGTCAATGAATTATTACAGAAAGCAAAATTATCAGCCAGTGATATTCGCTCCATAGGGAGTCATGGCCAAACAATATGCCATAATACTCAGACTGCTCTCCCCTATACGTTACAGCTGGGATGCGCTCACACTATTGCTGAATTAACAGGTATCACTGTTGTTGCTGATTTTCGAACCCGTGATCTAGTACTGGGTGGGCAAGGGGCTCCTTTTGCGCCTCTTTATCATCAGAAGTTATTTGCTGGTAAGAATAATCATGTCGCTGTAGTGAATATAGGCGGTATTGCCAATATTACATTTATTAAAGCAAATGAACCTGTTAAAGGCTGGGACGTAGGCCCTGGAAATTGTTTAATGGATGCATGGATCATGAAACATCAGGGAAAATCTTATGATGCTGATGGAGCATGGGCGCGACAAGGTAAAATTATTGAACCTCTTCTTGAAACGCTAATGTCTGATTCGTTTATTACTTCTTCGTCACCCAAAAGTATAGGAAAAGAATACTTTTCTTTATTATGGCTAGAACGTCATTTAACAGAAGAGCATCAATCTGTAGACATACAAAAGACGCTGCTTGCATTTACTGCCAAAACAATTGCAGATACAGTATTAAATGAACAAAATCCTGTCGAAACAATGTACGTATGTGGCGGGGGTACGCACAATCTAGCTTTATTGCATCTGTTGATTCGGTTATTGCCTAAAACCAGGGTAAAAAGTATTGCCGAAGAGGGTCTTAGCCCTGATTACTTGGAAGCAATGATGTTTGCCTGGCTTGCTGAACAAACGATAAATCAAATTCCAGTAAATTTATGTACTATTACTGGCGCGCGACAACCAGCAATTTTGGGTGCGATCTATCCTGTTATAAAATGATTTGAAGGAAAATCATGGAGATCGGGTAAGTAGTAACGTAGTTACTGTCCGGAATCAGCCTTTGTATCTTTTAAAAGGAAAGTGAAGCGCTGAACATATATTAAATCTGTATTTGCTTTATATGTACCAAAATCATATTGACAAAATAAATACGTATAGGCTTAAATGTGGAATTTCAAACGGAGTGACCTTAAATTGAGCGCACATTATTCAGAAAGCACAAATCAAGGAACAAGCACGAGTCTCGTAACTGCTTATTTTATATTTTTTCTCGCAGCATCATTTTATTTATACGAATTCATTTTACAAGTAGCTCCCAGTGTTATGGCTGAATCCATGATGAAAACATTTGGGGTTACGGGGCAAGGATTTGGGGTAATATCGGCTTTTTATTTTTATGCCTATGCGCCAACCCAATTGCCTGCGGGTGTTTTATACGATCGTTATGGTCCGCGTAAACTAATGACTTTTGCAATTATCCTATGTGCTCTAGGGTCTGCTTTCTTTGCATCAACAGACAGTGTATTTACGGCATGTATTGGCAGGTTCCTTATTGGAATTGGCTCTGCATTTTCATTTATTGGCGTTCTGGTTCTTTTAGCACGTTGGTTTCCTCCGTATTATTTCGCCATTTTGGCAGGAGTTGCCCAATTGATGAGTTCGGTTGGTGCTATATTTGGTGAAATGCCTCTAGCCTATTTAATTCAAGCTGTTGGCTGGCGTAATGCAAGTTTTATTCTTTCGATTATTGGCTTTATTTTAGCAGCATTTTTTTGGATGTATATTCGAGATTATCCGCACCAGAAAAGTCAAACAGTTCCTGAACATTACCTGCGTGATGAGTGGAAGCGGCTTCTTGCCGTATGCAAACATAGTTATACCTGGATAACCGGATCTTATGCGTTCACAATCTGGGCCCCTATAGCAGTTTTTGCCGCACTCTGGGGTGTTCCGTATTTACAAGAAAAATTCCAAATAAGCGTGGTGGCTGCTTCAGGATTATGCAGTATGATTTGGATTGGAATAGGTGTGGGAAGCCCTTTCTTGGGATGGTTTAGTGATAGGATTGAAAGTCGACGTATCGCTCTGATTATTAGTGCAGTTTTAGGTTTATTTGCCACATTGATTCTATTGTATTGGCCTGGATTATCTTATGGATGGACACCCGTTGTTCTATTTGTGCTGGGTTTAGGAGCAGGTGGACAAACGGTAAGTTTTGCAGTGGTCAAAGAAAATAACCCTCCTGAGTTTGTTGGTACTGCTTCAGGTTTTAATAATCTTTCAGTTGTGATAGGCGGTGCACTATTTCAGCCGTTGGTAGGCTACATATTACAGCATACTAACTTATGGCATGTAGTGAATGGGGCGCATGTATATAGTGTTGAAAGTTACCAGATTGCCTTAATGGTAATGCCAATATGTTTTTTAGCCAGTTTACTTATTGCAAGTTTCGTACTTAAAGAGTCTCATCCAGCACATCGGAAGCATTAATTGCACATTTCTTCAGCTCATCTTTTCAATTAAGGGAGGGATGAGCTTCTTGCAATATCAAATTTCTAAAAGGGATGCACGCCCAGTCCCAGCTCAGCTTTGTTATGGCCTGTTTCTTCTTTATTCTTTGATGCAAACCATAATAAAGCGCATTTGTCTTTATAAAAAATATAGCGTGATTCGTTTAATCTGCTTAAATATTTTTGTTTGGCATAACCTTCATAGCATTGTTCATCTTTTGCAATTCGATCAAATTTTTCTGCAAAAGCATTAAATTTAGCGGCTAGAAATTGAGCCGCCTCTGAAGAATCCCAGGAGCTAGTTAAGAGCTTGGTAATATTATTAGGTGACGTAAAAATATGGTCATCAAAAGAGTCAAATAGAATATTCCATAAGCTTAATGATTCAAACATGCCTTTAATTTGTGAGATCGTTTGTATAAATTGGCAAACAGTTTGCGCATGCAATTGCAAAATACCTTCTTTTCGTGCTTCTTCTAAAAGAAAAAATTGAATTGTGTGCGCCCATTTTCCATGTACTGGGCCTGCTCCCGCATCTGCAGCTAAATAACCATTTTTTAATAGGACATTATTAAACAGATCAGCAGTTAATTCACCATGTAAAATTGGGGTATGTTTGGGATACTGAAAATCAGGGCTGGTTTTAAATTCATCACTAATCTCGGAAGAGGTTGGGGTATTAAAATGATTTTTGCTTCCCCAATCATCGAAAAACTGCCGTAAAGATTTTTTTTCTTCTTGGTTAAATAAAAAATATGCAGTTACAAACTTTTTTAAACCACGTAATACTAATTCCTCGTTGCAGAAAAATTTCCAGACTGCAATAACATCTTCTTTTACATTTTTGTCTAAGTCAGTGTATCCAAAATCTTGTAAGCATTGCTCATAATTATTCGTATCTTTTTTTCCAATTTGTATGAGTTCAACAGTCATGATTTTTCCTTTTGAAAACCAATTATATTTCGACAGTAATGATTTTTTAGAAGATTAAATAAGATGTACAATAAATTTAAGTTCAACGCATTTAATGCTAATTATTTAGTAGTGTCCATGTCAAATGATTGATTCATAGATCCAAGGAGGCTCAATTTAATGTAGAAAGGCGAAACTCAGCAAGAGATAACGATCTGAGTTTCGCTCAAACTAACTCTATGTTATACAGCGCTGCTTGTATCCGCTTTGCTTTCATCAGCAACCGGGTTTTTAGGTAAAAACGTTAAACCTATAAATATCAGAAATAGGAATTGGATTGCATTACAATAAAGCGCAAAATGCAGGTTGTTGTGCTGCTTATAAAATAAATTAGCTATTTCTGTTCCTAGTGCACCAACGACCATAATGCCTAGACTAACCAATGCAGATGCCGTGCCTTTGCTTACGGATGTTACAAAAAGGCAGTATCTATTTAAAGGTGCATTAATCACACTCAGCGCAAAGAAGTAAATAATTGTTCCAGGCAGCAAATAATAATAGGCATTCCCATAAAGAAAAGGAAGCAAAGAAGTTAAAATTGCCCCAATAATCATGATAAAGCAGCCTAAAAAAACTATTTGTTCAATTTTGTATTTATAGGTTAATTTGTGTAAAAACCAATTGCCCAAAATGGTTGCACCAAATACAGGGAGTTGCCAAAGCCCATATTGAATCACCGTAAGTCGCGCCTCAACAATCAAAATGATTGGGGCTAATGCAATCCAGGCAATACAGGGAATACCAACTGTTCCGGCAGCTAGAGTACCAAAACAAAACTTTTTATTGGTAAAAAGATCTTTATAGTTTTGAAATACTTTGTGTGCCGAGAATTTAGTTTTAGGAGTTAGTTCTCCATTTCTCTTTGTTTGTCCTATAGGCTCTGGCATGTATCGCCACAATCCCCATAATGCAACAAGAGCTCCAAGCGCAATAGTCACAAAGATGTAACGCCATGAAGTATAATGAATGACTATGGCTCCTATAAGAGGCCCTAATAATGGGGCAAGAATTGCCACATTGGCCATAATGGATATTAAGCGAATTGCATCCATTTCTTCAAAAATCTCTTGAATTGTTGCATAGCCTATTACGCCAATAAAACATAATCCCATGCCTTGAAAAAACCGTGCTATCAAAAACTGGTTCATTGAATTGGAGCAAGCAATAAATAAAGTAAAAATAAAAAATAGGAGTGCACCAAGCAGCATCATAGGTCTGCGTCCATAACTATCCGATATAGGACCTAAGAAGATTTGCAGGCTTGCGCCCCCAAGAATATAAACACTCAAAGAGGTAGCTACAGCGGATTCTGGTGCATTAAAAGAACGAACAACATGAATCATGCCGGGCATGATCATGTCGTTGGCAATATAAGTTAAAAATTCATACATGACAAAAAAGCAGGTAAATATAAGTGCCTGTTTTTTTGTTATAGGAATAAGGGGTTCAGCCATAACAGAACTCTTGTTGATTCATTTTTTCTTTAAGTGTACTTCTCTGTAATTCTGTGATTAATTTTTATATACTCTGTTGATGTTCAATTTTGCGAAACAATCTTATGAAATGGTATTTTTTTGGTGAAGATAGCGGCAAACCCAGAATTAATGAACATTTAATGATTTACATCCTTAGTTTACTTGATCCAACCTCGCAGTTCAAGGCATCCCTGGTCAATCATAAATGGAAAGAGCTCGTCGAATTAACTCACAAATACATGAATTTATTGCCAACAATTCATCGTATTCCACTGCTTTCTGAGGTAGGTCTTGATGTATTAAGATTAAAATTAATGTCAGGAGGAATGACAAATACTGTATATAGAGTCCAAGTTGGATCTGATATTAGCAAATGGCTTATAAAATCTCCTGGAGTCAGTCCAACTCTTATTGAGCGTAACAGACCTCAACGATGGGTATTACGAATTCCAGGAGAAGTATCATCATTTTCCGTATCGCGTAAATATGAATTAGAAAATGCCCGTAAGGCATCGGTTTTGGGACTTAATGTACCTATAGAACATTTTGAGCCCGATGGATTGCAATTAACTAAGTTTATAGAAAATGTTCAAATTTTGGATGAAAAAACATTGCAACGTGTTGATATATTACAAACACTAGCCGTTATGGCAAAAAAGTTACATACCTCGGAGCGTTTTGATAACGATATTGCTGTTTTTGAACGTAATGAAGGATTAGTGGAACAATTAAAAATAAAAAATTTTGTTTTCCCTAAAGAAATGGATTTTGTAGTGAAACAGATGTCCTATTTGAAAAATTTGTTCTCTTCTTATCAAATTGAAATGAGTCCATGTCATAATGATTCAACGCCATTGAACTACATGATGTCGCTTTTAGGGGTAAAGAAACAAGAGGTTTTCTATCAAATTGATTGGGAGTATTCAAGCAATAACGACTTTATGTGGGATCTTGTTTATTTTGCTAGAGAAGCAAAACTCAGCAAAGAACAAGAGTTAATTTATTTAACCGCGTATTTTGGGAAAGAAAAACTTACAGAGTCAGTCTTGGCATGGTTCAATGCTTATAAACCTGTCGTGGAATGGTGGATAACCCTTTGGTCATGGACCCAATTGGCAAATGAAGCCAAATCTGTGGGTAAGAATGAATATGAAAACTTGGGGAAAGAGCGTTTCGCAAAAACTCTGGATCTTTTACACAGCGAGGACTACAAAAATGCCCTTGCTGTTATTGATACAGAGCGGTTAGATTCTTCTTTTATCGGTCATCGGCCTTTTAACATTTAATTATAGCCTGAGTGTAGCGCACCCAGGCTACAAAAACCAGGCTTCGATTGTTTTAGGGCATATGACTCAAAAATTCTTGCAAGTGTTTTTTCTCCTGCTCGGAACTTAAATAGATTTTGAGCGATTCCAGGGCACGGTGATATTCATCATATTGCAGTATGCCTCGCATCAGTTCAAATCGTAGGAAAACACAGTATGTATTGAGTACATCTGTTTCACAGTAATCACGAATACTTTTTATTTGGCCTGATAAAAACTGCTCCCAGACTTTGGAGCCACTCATGCCCATTTTTCCAGGGAATCCAAGCATACTGGATATTTCATCCAAGGGGGCAAAAGCTTTATTTTGATATCCTGCAATGACATCCATAAGATCAAGATGTCGATAATGAAATCGACTTAAGTAATTGTTCCAACGGAAATTTTGTTGATTGTCACCGTTTTCCCAATAAGTAGGTGCTGTAATTCCATGTAATAGGGAACGGTAGTGTAAAACCGGCAAATCAAAGCCACTGCCATTCCAGCTGACTAAAGTCGGAGTATGTTTGTCAATTCCAGCAAAAAAACGAGTTATTAGTTCTTTTTCATCAGAGGCCTCATCACCTAAAGACCAAACTTTTATTTGTGAGCCATGGCTCATAACTAAAGAAATGGCACAAATTTTTTGCAGGTAATGAGGTAAAAAATCATGGCCCACCTTGGCGCGACGTAAAGCAAACATCGCTTCCGCAGTATCCTTATCAGACAATCCGTGCAAATCATATAAATTACGTCCCGCTTCAATATCGGGGATTGTTTCTATATCGAATACAAGAATAGTCATTGGCTCAACTTAATTTTTTATGAATGAATTCATATTTTAACATGGGGCAATTCAGGGAAATAGTAATTTATTTTTTAAAATAACAGCTTATTTTGAGTTCATCATACGTGGATTGTAGCGCCCAAATTTGCTAAAATGATCTTTTTATTGTTTGGCTGCTCATGGACGCTCTATTGCAAAATGTTAAGAAGTTGCGAATAATCTTTTTGTTGTTTACTTTTTTCCTTACTGCTTGTGTCCATCCTCCTGCGGATGTCAATAACCTTTGTAATATATTTAGACAATACCCTAAATGGTATAAAGATGCTAAGGATGTTGAACGTCGATGGAGGGTTCCTGTTCCAGTGCAAATGGCTATTATTCACCAGGAATCAAAATTTAATGCTAGAGCACGGCCAGCACGCAAAAAACTCTTCTGTGTCATTCCCTGGAAAAGACCTTCTTCAGCTTATGGATACACCCAAGCGTTAGATGGAACCTGGAGTCATTACAAGCAAAATTGTGGAGGATGGTTTGCTTCACGTGGTGATTTTAGTGATGGTGTGGATTTTATTGGTTGGTATGCAAATGAAGCTTATAAAAAAGCAAGAATTCCTCGTACGGATGCTTATTCACTTTATTTGGCCTACCATGAAGGTATAGGTGGTTATCAGCGTAAAACCTATTTAAGAAAATCATGGTTAATACCTGTTGCCCGCAAAGTAAAAGCGCGTTCACAACTTTATGCAGCGCAACTTAATTCGTGTAAAAAGATATTTGAATCACGATCCTGGTTTTAAGATGCAATGAGGAAGTAATTGGGGTGGAAACTAGGTTATATTTGAATTTATATGGTTTAATAAGTAATAATATATTCAGTAATTAAAACTGATAGATTACTAAGGAGTTTTTTAATGCGATTAATGCTTTTGGGTGGGCCGGGTGCAGGAAAAGGAACCCAGGCTTTACGTTTGATAGAACGCTATCAAATTCCGCAAATCTCCACAGGTGATATGCTGCGTGCGGCTATCGCACAAGGAACTCCTTTGGGACTAAGTGCCAAAAAGATTATGGAAACAGGCGGTCTGGTACCTGATGATATTATTATTGGCTTAGTTAAAGAGCGATTAAAAAAGAGTGACTGTGCCAATGGCTTTCTATTTGATGGTTTCCCTAGAACGATTGTACAGGCAAATGCACTAAAACAAGCAGAAATCTATTTAGATCATGTCATTGAAATTGATGTTAATGATGAAGAAATCATCAAACGAATTAGTGGACGACGTATTCATCAACCTTCTGGTCGTGTATATCATATTCAAAACCATCCTCCAAAGCGCGAGGGAGTGGATGATGTTACCGGAGAGGCTTTAATTCAACGCGAAGATGATAAAGAAGAAACTGTAAGAAAGCGTTTAGAAGTTTATCGCAGTCAAACAGCGCCGTTAATCAATTATTATAAATCATGGGCTGAGAGTGGTACTCATGGTGCTCCTGAATTTCATAGTATTTGTGGCACTGGAGATGTAGATGAAGTCTTTCAAAAAATTGTCAACTCCATCGAAGCTAAGGAAGAAATATGACCAGCCTCAATATAACTAATGCTGAGTTCCAATCTTTAATTGATGAAAACGAAATTGTATTTATTGATTTTTGGGCTGACTGGTGCGCTCCATGTAAACAATTTTCTAAGGTTTATGAGCAAGTTGCTGAACAGTTTCCTAATATAAAGTTTGCAAAAGTAAATATTGAAGCGGAGCAACAATTATCTGATTTTTTTGAAATACGCTCCATTCCTCATCTGATGGTTTTCAAAGAGGGGATTGTAATTTATTCAAATGCTGGCAGTATGCCAGCCTCTACGCTAAAGGAGTTGGTTGAGCAAGCAGTGGCAGTTGATGTCAGTGCAATAAAAGCGGAGCTTCAAGAAAAGGATGAGAAATAACTTGCGATAAGTACTTTGCAAGCTCATTCTTTCCCACCTCATCAATGATTAGATCAAGCTTGGTTCGTCGCTTGAGTATATCATCACAACTTTGTGCCCATTCTTCTAAAATCAAATAATCTACTTCAACTTGATAAAGGTAGGTACAGTACTTTTTTCCCAGGGATTCCCTGCTATTACAAGGAGCAAGAAATATTTCCATACGACTTCCATAGGTATATAAATAGCGCTCCAGTAAGTCTTTATCCATCCATTTGTATTTCTCTTTAGCATATTGCGTATATTGCTCAAAATTCATATCTTCAAAAACAGCTCCGGGTAAGGGAGTTGAGGGAGTAATTGAAGGCCCCATTTGTGGGAATGTTGGTAGAAGCTGATTGATGACCTCTTCTGCCAATTGGCGGTAAGTGGTTATTTTACCACCATAAATTGTAACGATAGGAGCCGGTTTAAAATGTACTTTATAGGAATAGTCACGGCTTAAAGTCCTTGCTTCCTTGCTTTCATCGGCGAGTAACGCCCTAACACCACTCCAAGCATAGATAATATCTTTTTCAGATATTTTGCATTCAAAATATAAATTAACTAACCCAATTAAATACAGAGTTTCTTCATTACTAATACTTGCATCCCCGGGATTATTACCAGTTAATGGAATATCGGTTGTGCCTATCATACTAAATCCATGATAAGGAATAACAAAGATGATACGTTTGTCCTGATGCTGCAATAAATATGCGTGATTGCCCTTATAAATTTGGGGGACAATAATATGACTACCCTTAATTAAACTAATTTTCTGGCGATCAGGAGTTTGAGTAAGCTGCTCTACGGATTTAACCCATGGACCTGCTGCATTAACCACTGATTTGGCATAGAGTGTATAGCTTGAACCTATTTTAGGTTGTACGGTCAATTGCCATAAATTATTTATAATTTCAGCATGAATTACTGTAGAGTGCGTTCGTATGCTTGCCCCATGATTTTTCGCTTGAATTGCATTAACAACGGTTAGGCGAGCGTCATCTGTTACAGCGTCATAGAATAGGAAACCCATGTTCAGTTTATTGATTAGGGCAGCAAAATAGTTTTTTGTACTTTTTCTATAAATTATTTTGCATTTAGGCAGGCGATTTTTGCTGCTCAAATGATCATAAATAAATAAACCCAAACGCAAAAACCAGGCGGGGCGCATGTGCTTTTCATAGGGGAGAACCATGGCTTGAGGATGAACTAAATGCGGCGCCAAGTCCAAGAGTCTTTGTCTTTCGGTTATTGCTTTTTTAACCATTCCAAATTCATAATTTTCTAAATATCTTAACCCTCCATGAATGAGCTTTGTACTGCTTGAAGATGTTTTAGAGGCTAAATCATCTTGTTCCAAGAGCACTACAGACAATCCTCTCAATGCCGCATCCGCAGCACAACCACAGCCATTGATGCCGCCACCAATAATTGCAACATCAAAAACCGCATTCATATTTTGGTCTCCATAAAAAAAGTATACACTTACAATATACACATAATAGTTGGGACAAGGAACTCTGCAACAATGAATTATTTACTTGCGCTAGATCAAGGAACGAGCAGCACACGAGCCATGGTATACACTGTTCATGGTGCATTAGTTGCCGCCAGTCAATATCCGATCACCCAGTATTATCCTCAAGCGGGTTGGGTCGAACATAATCCGGAAGAAATATGGCAAAAAACCCTAGCCGCAATGCGTGATGTGGTATCTCAAGTTCCAGCGGAGCACATAGTATCTTGTGGCTTAACAAATCAAAGAGAAACTACTGTAATCTGGAATAAAAAAACTGGCGTATGCCTTGCTCCTGCTATTGTATGGCAGGATCGTAGAACTGCTGGATACTGCCATACTTTGGCTGCTGATGAAGCCATGATTCAAGAGAAAACAGGTTTAATTCCCGATCCTTATTTTTCTGCAACTAAATTAAAATGGCTTTTAGAAAATAATCCTGAATCAAAAATGTTGGCAGATAAGGGGGACTTAGCTTTTGGTACCATTGATAGTTTCCTAATTTGGCGCTTAACTACAGAACATTTGCATTTGACTGATATGACCAATGCGTCAAGAACGATGCTGTTTAATATCAAAGAAGAACAATGGGATTTAGATTTACTTAATTATTTTAAAATCCCTGAATCTGTTTTGCCTAAAGTTTGTGCAAGTGACAGTCATTTTGGGATGATTGATAAACAGTGGCTTGGTATTGAGTTACCAATTACAGGAGTTGCTGGTGATCAGCAAGCGGCATTAATTGGTCAAGGCTGTTTCAAAATGGGGATGATAAAAGCAACTTTTGGAACGGGGGCATTTTTGTTACTAAATACAGGAGGAAAACCTGTATTATCACAACATAAACTTTTAACAACAATTGCTTATAAGATTCAAGGACAAACAACTTACGGACTTGAAGGAAGTATTTATCATGCTGGTACTGCTGTACAATGGTTAAGAGACTCAATGAAGCTGATTACTCATGCTGATGAAACTGAGACACTAGCCAATTCATTGAGTGGAAATGAGGGGGTTTATCTCGTTTCAGCATTTACAGGTTTAGGCGCACCTCATTGGTTATCTGCACCTGGAGCATTCATGGTTGGTTTAAGTTTATCGAGCAACAGGGCGCATTTTGCCAGGGCGGTATTAGAAGGTGTTTGTTATCAAACTCGAGAAGTATGTCTTTGTATGAGAGAAGATAGCCAGTTGGACTTATCACTATTACGTGTCGACGGTGGAATGGCTGTCAATAGATGGTTTTTACAATTTTTAGCTGATCAATGCCAATTAGAGATCCAAAAGCCCAAGAATATTGAAACAACAGCTAAAGGTGCAGCAATATTAGCAGCTCTGGGGTGTGGCGTCTTTAACTCTTTGGATGAACTGCATGCAATTTGGGATGTAGAACAAGCGTTTATACCACAAAGATCCTTAGAGCAGGTGGAACTGGATTATCGTGGCTGGAGGCAGGCATTACAAAAAATAAAGGTTAATGAGAAATATGATGAATAAGAGTAGGCAGAATTAAGCTATTGAACAAGATAATTGGAACTTTGGCCCCACACCCAGAGCTCAATGAGGTTTGTAGATCTTGACTTTATCTTATGCCCCGCGGCTTGTCAGCAGGATGCCTGGATGCCGCGGACAAGCCCTGAGCGATCCACGTGAAATTTAACCCCCTACGTACCGCGCATAAAGAGCAGGACGTAGAAAGTTGAGTATGTTTAAAAACTTCAAGGATCTCTCAGGGACAGGCCGCGGCACATAGAATAACCCCTTACTTAACGACAGCGCGGCTGTGTTATTATCAAGGCTACATTTTAAATTTTAGGGAACATCTCTGGTTTTTTCACCCGTATAAAGCTGACGAGGCCTACCAATTCTTGATTTAGTGGCAACCATCTCCATCCAATGGCTCATCCAGCCAACAGTGCGAGCCAGAGCAAAAACTACCGTAAACATATTGGTTGGAATTCCTATAGCGCTTAAAGTCAGACCAGAATAGAAATCAACATTGGGATAAAGTTTTTTCTCAATAAAATAATCATCCTCAAGGGCAATGCGTTCAAGCTCCATAGCGAGCTTGAATAATGGAGCATCTTTTGCTCCTACAGCTTCCAATACATCATAGCAGGTTTGGCGCATTACTTTCGCTCTTGGGTCATAACTCTTATAAACGCGATGTCCAAATCCCATTAACCGGAATGGATCATCTTTGTCTTTTGCTCGTTTGATGTAATGTTGAATACGATCGACACTGCCAATTTCTTTAAGCATATTGAGACATGCTTCGTTTGCACCCCCATGCGCAGGTCCCCATAATGCACCAATTCCTGCAGAGATGCATGCGAAAGGATTTGCACCAGTTGATCCAGCGAGGCGAACAGTTGAAGTAGAAGCATTTTGCTCATGATCCGCATGCAATATGAAAATCGTATCCATAGCACGTACTAGGACTGGATCAGGAGTGGATTCCTCTGTAGGAACGCTAAACATCATATGCAAGAAATTTTCGGCATAAGACATTTTATTTTGTGGATAAATATAAGGTAACCCTATTGAATATTTATAACTCATTGCCGCAAAAGTAGGCATTTTAGCAACCATACGAATCGCAGAAATAAAGCGGTCTTCCGCATTATTTAAATCCATAGTGTCGTGATAAAATGCAGACAGGGCGCCAACCATGCCGACCATAATCGCCATTGGATGTGCATCACGACGGAAACCATTTAAGAACTGATACATTTGCTGATGTACCATAGTATGATTGTTAATTAAATTAACAAATTTCTTCTTCTCTTCAGCATTAGGCAATTCGCCATTGAGTAAAAGATAACTTACATCAAGAAAATCTTTTTTCTCAGCCAATTGCTCAATAGGATAGCCTCGATAAAGTAATATGCCCTTATCACCATCGATATAGGTGATTTTTGATTCACAGGAGGCAGTCGATAAAAAGCCTTGGTCAAAGGTGAAGACGCCATGCGCACCCAGTTGTGTGATATCAATCACATCATTCCCTAATGTGGGCTTATATACGGGTAATTCAAGCGGCTCTTGGCCTTCAAGGCTAAGTTTAGCTGTTTTTTTTGTCATTGCTTCTCCTGATAAAGGATTCATTTGAATTGTGCGTGGCACTATATACAAAATGAGCACTTACAGTCAATTTTATTATGGTTTAGAATTTCTAAGAATGACAGTAAAATACAATAAATTTATCTCGTCAAGGTAGGGGTGCAGACCTCTCTTGCATTTTATCGTTTCTCCTTACATTGGGGTGCTTTGCTTGGGCTACATTTTAGTGTAGATGATTTAATTAAATCCGTCTGTGTGGTATCCTTTATTATTAAAAAATTACCGTCAAGGATACGTCCAAACTATGGTTTACCTAGCTAAAGAAGTCTTGCCAGTTAATATTGAAGATGAGTTAAAGCAATCTTATTTAGATTATGCGATGAGTGTCATTGTAGGCAGGGCTTTGCCTGATGTTCGTGATGGATTGAAACCGGTCCATCGACGCGTGTTGTATGCGATGAGTGAATTAGGCAACGATTGGAATAAACCCTATAAAAAATCTGCGCGTGTCGTAGGGGATGTAATCGGTAAATACCACCCACATGGTGATACAGCAGTTTATGACACTATAGTCCGCATGGCTCAGCCTTTTTCGATGCGTTATCTTTTGGTAGATGGGCAGGGTAACTTCGGTTCTGTAGATGGTGATGCGCCTGCAGCAATGCGATATACCGAAGTAAGAATGTCCAAGGTGGCCCATGCTTTATTGGCGGATCTTGAGAAAGAAACAGTTGATTTTAGTCCTAACTATGATGAAACAGAATTCGCTCCTGTAGTTTTGCCTTCACGTATACCTAATTTATTAGTTAACGGCTCTTCTGGTATCGCTGTAGGTATGGCGACGAACATCCCCCCACATAACCTTACCGAAGTCATCAATGCGTGTATTGCTCTGGTTGATGATCCTGAATTAAGTCTGGATGACATTATGGAAATTATTCCTGGTCCAGATTTTCCAACAGCAGCCATTATTAATGGTCGAGCTGGAATTATTCAGGGCTATCGTACTGGAAAAGGACGTGCCATTATTCGAGCGCGAACAGAAATTGAAACAGATGAAGATACAGGGCGGCAAGCGATTATTATCACGGAGCTTCCTTACCAAGTGAACAAAGCCCGTTTGGTTGAACGTATTGCCGAATTGGTGCGAGATAAAAAGCTCGAAGGTATCTCTGGCCTTAGGGATGAGTCTGATAAACAGGGCATGCGTGTCGTTATCGAACTAAAGCGTAATGAAGTGGCGGATGTTATTTTAAATAATTTATATGCTCATACTCAAATGCAAAATGTGTTTGGAATTAACATGGTTGCTTTAGTTGATGGTCAACCGCGCACATTAAATTTAAAACAAATTCTTGAATATTTTATTAAGCATCGACGTGAAGTTGTAACCAGAAGAACTTTATTTGATCTGAAAAAAGCGCGTGCGCGTGCTCATTTATTAGAAGGGTTGGGAATTGCTTTAGCTAATATTGATGAAATGATTGCTTTAATTAAAAAATCACCAACACCTCAAGATGCTAAAGAAGCATTACTTGCCAAATTGTGGCAGCCAGGGATGGTTAAAGCGATGCTGGAAAAAGCAGGTTCTAATGCATCACGACCCGATGATTTGGCTCCTGAATTTGGTTTAAATGCTGATGGATATAAATTATCAGAAGCTCAGGCTCAAGCCATTCTTGAGTTAAGACTTCATCGCTTAACTGCTTTGGAGCAGGATAAAATCTTAGGTGAGTTTGAAGAATTATTAAAATTGATTCGCGAATTGTTGGAAATATTAGCTTCTCCAGAACGACTCATGCAAGTGATCCGTGATGAGCTTATTGAAATAAAAACCCAATTTGGTGACGAACGTCGAACTGAAATCACTGCATCACAAGAAGATTTGACAATTGAAGACCTCATTACTGAAGAGAATGTGGTGGTCACTCTATCGCATCAAGGGTATGTGAAATATCAGCCTCTCACTGCATATCAGGCTCAACGCAGAGGTGGCAAGGGTAAATCTGCAACAAATGTTAAAGATGAGGACTTTGTTTCCCGCTTGGTTATTGCCAGCACGCACGATACATTGCTTTGCTTCTCTAACCATGGAAAACTTTATTGGTTAAAAGCTTATGAGCTTCCCTTAGCCAGTCGTATTTCTCGTGGCCGCCCGATTATAAACATATTGCCGCTTGCTGAAGGCGAGGAAATTAATGCCATGTTGCCGGTCAGGGAATATCAAGATGGTTATTATGTATTTATGGCCACTAAAAAAGGAACGGTTAAGAAAGTACCTTTAAATGCGTTTAGCAGGCCTCGATCTAATGGAATTATTGCTGTTGATCTGGATGAGGATGACAGTTTAGTTGGAGTTGATATCACTGATGGCAGTAAGGATATCATGTTATTTACTGATGCAGGTAAAGTAGTTCGCTTTGATGAAAACAAAGTACGGCCTATGGGGCGTACTGCTCGTGGAGTGCGAGGCATTCGCATCGAAGAAGGCCAGGCTGTGATCTCCCTGGTAGTGGCTCATTCAGATGGAACCATATTGACTGCAACAGAAAATGGATATGGTAAACGTACTTCAATTCAAGAATATCGGGTTTCTGGACGCGGTGGACAAGGTGTGATTTCCATTCAGGTAAGCGAGCGTAATGGTAAAGTGGTTCGCTCAGTACAGGTTACCGATGGAGATGAGGCCATGTTAATAACAGATAAAGGTACGTTGGTGCGCTTTAAGGTCAGTGAATTATCTGTAATTGGTCGAAATACACAAGGTGTTCGCTTGATCAATGTCAGCCCAGGTGAAAAAGTAGTTGGGATGCAAAAAATTGAAGATTTGGGCGAGGACTCTAATGAGTCTAATGATTTGAGTGAGGACTCCGACGAGTCCAATAATGTAACTGAAATTGAAGAAAATAGTGATGACAACTCGAGTTTATAATTTTGGTGCAGGTCCTTCTATGCTTCCTGAGACTGTTCTTAAGGAAGCTCAGGAAGAATTTCTTGATTGGCAAAATCTTGGTGTTTCTATTCTTGAAGTGGGACATCGTAGTCCGGAATTTTCAGCTCTATTAAATCACGCAGAACAGTCTTTAAGAGAATTGCTTTTTATACCTCAAAATTACCATGTTTTATTTTTGGGAGGAGCAGCCCGCACCCAATTTGCCATGATCCCAATGAATCTCTTAAATCCAGAAGAGCAGGGAGGATATCTGGTTACAGGGATATGGTCACATATGGCTTTTTCTGAAGCACAGCACTTGAAAAAAGCATATTGTATTGCCAGTGATGAAGAAAATGGCTATAAAACAATTCCTGATCCGAAAAATTGGAAAATAAAAGAAAATACATCTTACGTTTACTATACCCCAAATGAAACCATAAATGGAGTTCGCTTTCCTTATGTTCCTAACTCCAAGGGAATTACATTAATCGCTGATATGACATCAGCTCTGCTTAGCGAGCCTGTAGATGTCAAAAATTTTGGCTTAATTTTTGCTGGGGCTCAGAAAAACATAGCTAATGCTGGATTAACCGTAGTAATTATTAGGGATGATTTATTAGAAAGAATGCCTATTCCCCCTGTGCCAACCATGCTAAGTTATAAAATTCAAGCAGAGCATCATTCGCTTTACGCTACTTCGCCAGTTTTTAATTGCTATTTGGCTGATAAAATATTTGATTGGATGAAAGCACAAGGTGGAGTTGAAGAAATATATCGCGTAAATTGCCAGAAAGCTGCCAAATTATACCAATATTTGGATAATACTGATTTTTATACTACTCATATAAATCCTGAAGTACGTTCTATAGTTAATGTTTGTTTTTCACTCAAAAACGATAAATTAGAGAATGAATTCCTTCGCTTAGCTCAACTCAGAGGTTTATATGCTTTAAAGGGACATCGTTTCGTAGGTGGGATTCGTGCCAGTCTTTATAATGCAATGCCTATGGCAGGGGTTGATGCACTTATTGAATTCATGTCTGAATTTGCAAAGGAACATAGTCGGTGAGAATACATAATTTTATAAGTAAACCTGTTCATTCAATAAAGGGTGAAATTACAGTACCTGGTGATAAGTCAATTTCTCATCGTTCCATTATTTTTGGTTCTATAGCTAAAGGAACAACAATTATCAATGGATTTCTCGATGGTGATGATTGCATGGCTACCCTTAAAGCGTTTCAAGCAATGGGAGTTACAATAGAAGGGCCTGATGAACAGCAAGTGATAATTTACGGTGTTGGTAAGCATGGACTGCAAAAGCCAGAAAAGATTATTGATTGTGGAAACTCTGGGACCAGCATGCGTTTATTAGCCGGATTATTGGCGGCGCAATCTTTTGACAGTCAATTAACTGGGGATGAGAGTTTATTGAAGAGACCCATGCTGCGTGTTAGTAAACCATTAACAGAAATGGGTGCCTATATTACTATTGTCGATGGTAAGCCTCCTATTACAATTAAAGGAGGAAAGAATCTTAGAGGGATCCATTATATAATGCCTGAAGCGAGTGCTCAGGTAAAGTCGTGTATTCTATTAGCAGGACTTTATGCTGAGGGTGAAACGCGAATTACGGAAATAGGGGTAAGCCGTGATCACACAGAGTTAATGCTCAAAAACTTTTCTTATCCAGTGCATCGCTCGGATAATACTCTAATTATTAACTCTGCAAATCAATGCCTAGGCACTGATATATATATTCCTGGAGATATTTCATCTGCGGCATTTTTTATTGTTGCTGCTTCTATTGTCCCTGGCTCTGATATTCTCATTCGGAATGTAGGTATTAACCCAACACGTACAGGGATAATTCATATTTTGCTGGAAATGGGAGCTAATATTACCCTTTTAGATCAGCGACAGTTGGGTGAGGAGTGGGTCGCTGATTTACGAATTAAATATGCACCATTAAAAGGAATTAATATCGAAGCAAATATGGTTCCACTTGCAATTGATGAGTTTCCTGTTATTTTTATAGCCGCAGCGTGTGCCCAAGGAAAAACTACACTGCATGGTGCAAGCGAGTTGCGCTTTAAAGAAAGTGATCGAATTGCTGCTATGGTTGATGGTTTAAAAAAATTAGGCATTCATGCGCAAGCATTAGATGATGGAATAATGATTGAAGGAGGAACATTACATGGAGGCATTGTTGAGAGCAGAGGCGATCATCGTATTGCCATGTCTTTTGCAATTGCCGGGGCTGTAGCTAGTGATCCTGTTACTATAAAAAATTGTGTCAATGTAGCTACCTCATTTCCTTTGTTTGTAGAAACTGCAAAGGAACTTCAATTACACATAGAGGAAACTGTTGATAATGTACAATGACACTGTACCCGTGATTACCCTGGACGGACCAAGCGGAACTGGTAAAGGAACGCTATGCCAATTACTTGCAAAACATCTTAAATGGAATATGCTTGATAGCGGTGCAATTTACCGTGTTCTTGCTTATGCAGCTAGGAAAAACAAAATCGATTTTAATGAAGTACATGAATTAACTGCACTTGCGCGCTCACTCAATTTACGTTTTGCATCCTCTGATGATTATGAAACACAAGTAATTTTAGATGGAGTGGACATTAGCGCTGAAATTCGAAGCGAACAATGTGGTCAGGATGCGTCTCAGATCGCGGCCATTCAGGAAGTAAGGCACGCTTTGCTTGAGCGCCAACGCAATTTTGCCCAACCTCCTGGTTTGGTTACAGATGGTCGAGATATGGGGACTGTGGTCTTTCCTAATGCAATTTTAAAAGTTTTTTTATATGCAAGTGAAGAAGAAAGAGCAAATAGACGTTATTTACAGTTGAAAGAAAAAGGAATTAATGTTAGCCTCGCGCAGGTTGTAGAAGAATTGGCTAAACGTGATGTAAGGGATACTGCTCGTACGCATGCGCCATTAAAGCCTGCAGATGATGCAGTGCAAATTGATACAACCAGATTATCCATTGTACAAGTGTTTAATATTGTATTAAAATTAATTAATGAACGTTTGTTTGATGCTTAATTATTTGTTGGGGGAAAGATGAGTGGGACTCATTCTTTCATTTTTTTACTAAAGAGTTTATTAACATGTCTGAAAGTTTCAAAGAATTGTTTGAGCAAAGTATTGCCGGTGCTCAATTTTATCCAGGTGCCATTATTAATGCCAAGGTTATCGGTATCGATAATGATTATGTCATTTTAAATGCCGGTCTAAAATCCGAGGGTATTGTACCTAAAGAAGAATTTTATGATAAAGATGGTGCGTTGGAAGTTAACCTGGGCGATACCGTCGAAGTAGCTTTAGATTCTGTAGAAGATGGCTACGGTGAAACGATACTTTCGAGAGAAAAAGCTAAACGTCAGGAAGCTTGGCGTAAATTATCTAAATCACATGAAAACAATGAAACAGTTACCGGTCTTATTTCTGGGAAGGTCAAAGGCGGATTTACTGTTGAAATTGGTACTATACGCGCCTTCTTACCTGGTTCATTAGTAGACGTCAGACCTGTAAGAGATCCTTCTTATCTGGAAGGCAAAGAGCTTGAATTCAAAGTAATTAAAATGGATTTAAAGCGCAATAATATTGTTGTATCCCGTCGTGCGGTTGTTGAAGAAGAAAGCAGCGCTGACAGACAAGCATTGCTCGAGTCCCTGCATGAAGGTCAAGAGCTCCATGGTATCGTTAAAAATCTTACCGATTATGGTGCATTTATTGACTTGGGCGGCATAGATGGCTTGTTGCATATCACTGATATTTCATGGAAACGCGTAAAACATCCAAGTGAAGTATTATCCGTTGGCCAAGATGTAAAAGTAAAAGTATTAAGTTTTGATAGCGAAAGAAACCGTGTTTCTTTAGGTATGAAACAATTAGGTAACGATCCTTGGGTTGATCTGGTAGAGCGTTATCCTATAGGCAAAAAATTACAAGGTAAAGTTACGAACATTACAGATTACGGTTGCTTTGTTGAAATAGAAGAAGGTGTGGAAGGCTTAGTCCACATGTCAGAAATGGATTGGACCAATAAAAACGTACATCCAAGTAAAGTGGTGTCTCTGGGTGACGTGGTTGATGTTATGGTTCTTGAAATTGATGAAGAAAGACGCCGTATTTCTTTAGGTATGAAGCAATGTGTTGGCAACCCATGGCAACAATTTGCTGCAAGTCACACTAAAGGTCAAAAAGTAAGTGGTAAGATTCGTTCAATTACCGATTTTGGAATATTTATTGGCTTGGATGGGGATATTGATGGCTTAGTTCATTTGTCTGATATTTCCTGGACTGTTCCTGGTGAAGAGGCAGTAAAACAGTTCAAGAAAGGTCAAGAGATGGAAGCTGTTATTCTTGCTATAGATCCTGAGCGTGAGCGTATTTCTTTGGGTATTAAACAGCTTGAAGGCGATAACTTTGCAAGTTTTGTTGATGAGTACACCAAAGGTGCTATTGTAAAAGGTACTGTTGTGGCCGTAGATCCTAAGACAGTTACTGTAGCTTTGGCAGATGACATTACCGGTACTATTCGTGCAAGTGAACTGTCTGATGAGCGTGTTGATGATGCTACTACTCTTGTCAAAGAAGGTGACGAGATTGAAGCAAAAATTATAAACGTTGACCGCAAAAATCGTTCAATTACTCTTTCAGTAAAAGCGAAAGACGCCCAAGATGAAGCAGATGCGATTAAGAAATATTCTAGAACTGAAGGTGCTTCAACAACCTTAGGTGATTTACTGAAAGAAAAAATGGCAAGCAAAGAGAGTGATTAATTTCTTTATTGTCAATTAGTTAAGAAAGCGTAGATTCTTCTACGCTTTTTTTTGTTTGTATATTTTAATAGCCTGAGTGACGCGAAGTACAACTTAGGTTATTGTTATGTTGTGTCCTGGAAAAATCTGGGACTGCTTCGCTCTGCCTAGGTCACTAAAAAGGAAGAATTTATGCGCATATTAATGCTGGTTATTTATATACTTTTGATCATTATTGGCGTTAGTTTTGCTGCTCTAAATGCTACTTCGGTAGATGTTAATTTTTATTTTAAAGTCATATCAATGCCTATCTCTGTTCTTATGACAATTATGCTGGGCATTGGTATTTTAATAGGATTTATACTTTTTATGTGGCGATATTGGCGTTTAAAAGCTGAATGCCACAAAATTAAAAACCAATTAAAATTGACTGAAAAAGAAATTAAAAATTTGCGATCAATTCCATTGCAAGATCAGCATTAGTTTTTTTATTATTATAAACTTGACATGCACAGAGGAGGGTAATAATGATAGATTTATGGCCATTACTATTGCCTGCTGCTGCTTGGTCTGGTTGGTGGATGGCAAATCGTAGCAAACCTAAGGAAGATCCAACTTTTTATAATCGTTTATCCCGTGAGTATGTTGTCGGATTAAATTATCTTCTAAATGAGCAACCGGATAAGGCCGTTGATGTTTTTATTAAATTATTAGAAGTCGATAGCGATACTGTAGAAACACATCTTGCATTGGGAAGTTTATTCAGACGCCGTGGCGAAGTAGATAGAGCCATACGGATACATCAAAATTTAATCGCAAGACCCCAGCTAAGTATTTTGCAAAGAAAAGAATCTTTAATGGCACTAGGCCAGGATTATATGAGCGCTGGTTTATTTGATCGTGCAGAACGAATTTTTTTAGAGGTTGTAGAATTGGGGGGCTCTAAAGAAACAAGTAGTTTACATGGCTTATTAGCGATTTATCAACAAGAAAAAGCATGGGAAAAAGCTTTAGATGTGATTAAAAAACTGGAGATCTCGACCGGGACAAGTTTTCATAATCAAGCGGCGCATTACTATTGTGAAATGGCCAATCAGGCATTAAAAACAAATGCAATTGATAAGGCGGCTTATTGTATTAAACAGGCAATATCTGTCGACAATCAATCAGTTCGAGCAAGTTTAATGAATGCAAGCCTTGAAATGAAAGAAGGCCGTTTCAAACAAGCAATTCGTTCATTAAAACGCATTCCTCAACAAGATGCTGATTTTTTAACTGAAATTATCGAACCTTTAGTTATATGTCATAAAGAATTAAATACAATGGATGAGTGCGTCAAGTATCTTGAAGAGACCTTAGAGGATAATCCCAGAGCTTCAGTAATTTTTGTAATAGCAGAGTATTTGAGACAACAAAAAAATATGGATGCAGCGATAGATTTTGTAGCCGATAATTTGAGCAAACATCCATCAATTCGAGGTTTAAATCAGTTAATCTATTGGCATCTTGAGTCTGCTCACGGAAAAGTGCGTGACAAGTTACAAATGCTTTATGATATAACCAGTAAATTTTTAGACAATAAGCCAGTTTATCGATGTGTTCATTGCGGTTTTGGTGGAAAACATCTTCATTGGCATTGTCCCAGTTGTAAAAACTGGGGAAGAATGAAACCTGTCCATGGATTGGAAGGATATTAACCAATTTTTAAGAGATTATGATGCAATTTATCGATTTAAAAAAACAATATTCAATAATAGAAAACGAAATTTTGACTAGCATTAAAAACGTTTTGAATCATGGTCAATACATCATGGGGCCTGAAATTGCACACCTTGAAAAGCAATTGGCTGATTTTATAGGGGTGAAACATGCCATTGTCAATTCAAGTGGAACTGATGCTTTATTAATGGCATTAATGGCTTTGGAAATTCAGCCAGGCGATGAAGTAATTACCACTCCTTTTAGTTTTTTTGCTACCACAGAGGTGATTAGTCTTTGTCAAGCTAAGCCTGTTTTTGTAGATATTGATCCGCTTACTTATAATATGGACCCTGATCAGTTGGAAGCGGCAATTACTAGTAAAACTAAGGCAATAATGCCAGTTGGATTATATGGCCAATGTGCTGATCATGATGAAATTAATTCTATTGCTGCTCGCTACGGTATCCCAGTAATTGAAGATGCAGCACAAAGTTTTGGAGCGACTTATAAAGGTAAGTATTCTTGTGCTTTATCAACGATTGGATGCACCAGCTTTTTTCCCTCCAAACCTTTAGGTGGTTATGGAGATTCCGGAGCCTGTTTTACCAATGATGATGCTTTAGCCCAAAAACTTATTGAAATAAGAATTCATGGCCAAAATGCACGTTATTGCCATAATCGTATAGGAATTAATGGACGAATGGATACAATCCAAGCAGCTGTTTTAATTGAAAAGCTGAAACTTTTTCCAGATGAAATCATCATGCGTCAACGAGTTGCCAGGTCTTATGATCAAATGCTTTCGCCTTTAGTCAAAACACCGTTTGTTCATAGTTATAATACCAGTGTTTATGCACAATATACTATTGAAGTAAATAATCGTGATGCATTTCAAAAAGCGATGCAAGAGTCAGGAATTCCTACAGCCGTTCATTATCCAGTACCTTTACATCAGCAAACAGCCATGGCCTATTTAGGCTATAAAATGGGTGATTTTCCACATGCAGAATACGCAAGCAGCCGAGTTATCAGCTTACCTATGCATCCTTATTTACAAGAAGCGGAGCAAACGAGAATTGTTAGCGCGGTAAAAAGTGCTCTGGAAGTACATAAAGAAGAGGCGATAGCATAAATGATGCCTAAACTAATTGTTGCATTAGATTTTGATAAGGAGCACGATGCTTTAAATTTGGTTGAAAAACTTGATCCGACAAGTTGTGCATTAAAAGTGGGCAGTGAGCTTTTTACACTGCTTGGGACACACTTTGTGAAACAACTGATTAAAAAACAATTTAAAGTATTTTTAGATTTAAAATTTCATGATATTCCTAATACGGTTGCAAGAGCTTGCAAAGCGGGAGCTGATCTGGGGGTTTGGATGATGAATGTTCACGCTTCAGGCGGAATGAGCATGATGCAGGCTGCAAGAAAAGCAATTGATTCTTATGGTGTTAATAGACCGATATTAATTGCGGTAACTGTTTTAACTAGTTTTAACCAAAATGAACTAACTGCTATTGGAGTGAATGCACCAGTAATGGACCAGGTGAAGAATTTGGCAATTTTGACCAAAGAGTCAGGTTTGGATGGTGTAGTGTGTTCTGCTCAAGAGGTGAAAATAATAAAAAGTGCTTGTAATGACCAATTTATTACGGTTACTCCAGGTATTAGACTTGCGAGTAATTCAAATGATGATCAATCAAGAGTAATGACTCCTAAACAAGCTATTGAAGAAGGTAGCGATTTTCTAGTAGTAGGGCGTCCAATCACTCAAGCGACTAATCCGGAACTAGTTGTAGATGAAATTTTAAGTAGTATACAGAATATTTAATTCTTTCCACGTAGGGTAGGGATTGAACTTTCAAAAAAACTATAGGCTTTACAGTCCATAGCTGCCAAACTTAGCTATTATTCCTGCGAAGGCAGAAATCCATCCATGATGGAGCACATTGCCAATATAGAAATGGATCCCTGCGCGGGGATGGCAGAAACTACTTGTGAATTGAGTAAATAAAACACAATTATTCATAGCTGTCCATGGACTGTTAATCTGGCAATTTTTACTTCATGAAATTCTGCAGTTCTGCTTTAACCCACAATTTCTTCATATTCTTGATATTACAATCATTCGAAGTATGGACGATTCAAATCAATGAAACGATCCGAATAGTTTTTGCTCTATTTAATTTCTGATAAATTTGTGTTAAATATATTTGTGATGGTTAAAAATAATAAAACAAAGAGCATCGTCATCATATAGTTAGAACAAGAGAGGTAATGGAGAGAACTAAGAATCAAGTTAATTAAAGCAAGATCAATTGAGCAATATACAACTGGGAATAGTGATTAAATTATTGCTGAACGTTAATGGATTATCATAACTTAAGGATAAGTCATGACACCACAACACGTAATAAGTCAGTTGCTTGCATCTGACGCACACCAATATCCTCAAAATCTGGATTTATTAAAAAAAATTATCATTACGGCTTATTTAGGGCGCCTGCAAATTAATGGTTTACCACCTGATAATAAAATTGCTTTTGGTAACTATCTATTTGATAACGAACAAATAATGTTCGATTTTACCCGTTTAAGCGATGAAAAAAGAGCATTGTTTAAGCAATGGTTTTTGGAGCCCCATCAAAAGGATAAAACCAAGGCATTTTTAAGTGGCGTCACGGTGAATGAATATCGAGGTTTTACAGCCGAGGTCGCCTTAACATGGTGGGGTAGGATAGTAAGTTGGTTTCAGGGGAAATATCAAGAACATTGGAAAATAAGTGATTTAGATTTATCACTTAAAAATATATCCCATTATCAATTGACTGGTATTCAAATGTGTCATGGTAATCATGGTATATTGATTGGTTTCAATCAATTTCTAGTCCCGGGTATAGGGACAAAATATAATGATCCTAATGATTCACAGCAAGAGCCTCTAGGGAATACCAAACGAGTTTTTATTACTGATAAATTGGTTGATAAGCTCATTGCGCTTAATATAAAAAATATCAAATTTGAATCAGTATGCAAAAGTCCTCATCCACAATCTATAGAAGTATCCGATCCCCAAGAACGTCTGGATAAAATGCATGATTACCGAAAAATGCAGCGTTTTATGTCACTGAAGCCATGGTATGTTCGAATTTGGAGTTGGTTTTTTCCTTGGTTAAATGATGAAAAAGTTAAAAGTAAATCAATTAAAGAGAAACAAGTAGTATCGCTCTATGAAACAAAAAAAATTGAGATTTTCCGATTTTTAAAATCACATGAGATTCTGGTTAGAGAAAGAAAACCTAATATTGAAAATATAGTGTTTTGTGGTGGTGGTGCAAAAATTTTTGCACATGTTGGCGTCTGGAAATCGTTAAATGAAGCCAAAATATACCCTGATAAATTTGCTGGGAGTTCAGCAGGTGCCATCATGGCTTTATTGTGCTATTTAGGTTACTCTGCATCTGAAATTGAAGAATTATTTAAACATTTCAAGCATGAACATTTGGTTCATTTTGATATCAATATCAATGGATTTTCTGAAGCAAACTCATTAAAGACCGCGCTTGATTATGCAATTGCTTATAAATTGAATCAAATTGTTACCGAATATCAAATCCCATACCCACAGGGTAAAATTACTTTTGCTACTTTAGAAGCAATTCGGCAAAAATGTCCTGGTTGTGGAATTGGAAAAGAGCTAGTAGTTACAGCAACAAATAAACGTCAGGGCACAACTCGATATTTTTCCTTTTTACACTCACCAGCGTTTGAGGTAAGTGAGGCAGTTAAAACATCTGCAAGTTTTCCCATAGTCTATAGATCAACGCTTATTGATGGAGAAGAACATAATGATGGCGGTATATTAAATAATCTTCCCACCGAGCCTTTTTCTGATGACCATTCAACCTTGCTTGAATCTGAATATGGTAATAACTTAAAAGTATTGGCTGTTAAGTTTGATGATGGGCCTGAACGTAAGGCAATAGATCGGGTTATGGACAGGGTTTATAGAGAAAATGTTGTATTAAACTGGATTTATAGATTGCTAACTGGTGTTAGTGATCCGGCGAGCGGTTGGGAAAAAGATCGCTTGAAGTTGAGAAAATATGCATGTCAATCCATCGTGATCAATGTCGATAATGTATCAAGTTCGTCATTCACAGTAGGAGAAGAGACTAGAAAACAAATGATCGATGCAGGCTACGAGGAGACAAACAACTATTTGAACATGCGGTATCGAAAAAATGACTCCGAAGAATATGAAAATGAAGAATTTATGTATACGACTTTTAGTTCTTTGGGTGAATTACTTTCTTACTGTTGTTATCGAGGGGATAGGCGCTGGTTTGAAATAGTATATCGACTTATTGAGGAGTCTACTGTACCTAATCGAACGGAGCTAATACAACAAGCTGAAGAGCTGCGGAACCTTTACTTTAGTACAACTGCAACTTCGCCCAAAAGTCCTAAACAGGATGAGAGTCCTCTAACTTTTTTTGGCAATGAAATAATGCCACATACTTCATCTACATCCATTGGGAATGAGCATCATAAGATTTTACTTGCTGTATATCCTGTGCTTTTAAAATTATCACAAGAATTATTCACTGACAGTACCGACAAAAAAATCTTTGATTTTGCTCGTCATTCTTTTTCATTGAAAACACCTTTTGCATGTTTAAATCATTTTGCAAAAATTCACAATGAAACACATGTAATTTTTCATATTGCAATTAATTTATTAAAAGAACTGAAAAAAAATCCCAGTGAGAAGGTATATGAAGCATTTGTTCAATTACTTGAGTTGCTTAATAGAGGCAATAAAAACATATACAAAGAAGAGTATTTTGCACGTTGGGATTTATCTTTTACCCAAAGTTTACGCATATTAGGTTTATTGCATAAGGATTCTAAAGCTCATCCTCGATTGCTTCGTTCATTAAGCAGAGGAAGTGAACCTATGCAAACAGTTATTGATGGAATCTTCTGTGAGGACAATTACGATGATTTAGAATTAGAGGAATCTTTTTCTTTTGGTATGTAGAGTTTATTTACAACTCCGTTATCTTAGCCGCAATGTCTTGATTTTCTGCGTTTTTATGTTCCCATACCTTTATGTATGCTGCGCTTCAGTACGCAAAAATCAAGGCTTTGCAATTCAATCTAGTGAATTGTAACGAAATTCTAGTAATTTTATAAAACTGTGATATTTTATTTCGCAACTCGCAAACAGGAAGTAACTAGGAAATAAGTTTTATTTATGAAAGTAAAAGGGTTTACGCTGCTTGAATTATTGATAACCATGGCATTGTTTTTAAGTTTATCAATAGTTGGTATTGGCTCATATACTTATTTTATAAGAAAAAATGAGCAAAAAGTACTCATTGATGAATTGCGGACTGTAATACAGTATGCCAAACTCCAGGCTATTATCCTTGGCAGCTCTGTATCTCTTGCACCTCTAGATGCTTCATCCAGTTGGTCAAATGGTATGATTTTAAATTTTTTAAATAAAAAAACAAATAAAATTGAACCGATTTATCGCTGGCAATGGAGTCATCCTTGTTGGGATCTGAATTGGGAGGGTGCAAGCTCCACAAATCAGATTGTATTCTCAACTTACCCAGGACAAGCAATTAGTAATGGACGTTTTATTTTAATTAATAAAAATACCCATGAGCAGGTTATTATCATATTAAATCGACTTGGTAGAATAAGAATTAGCAATAACTTGTCGCTGATGCGTTAATTTTGTAAGATCTTGCTGAATATATTTTGTAATGTACTAAAATCCATGCCTATTGATACTCATTCTATTTTTACAATAAGTGCACAAAGTTCTGAGCAACTCACAGAGTGGCTTAATTATCAGGATTCATTGACTGATAAACTGCACCAAATTAAAGGTGATGCGCAAGTTGAGCTGATTTCCCAATGTTGGACGAATACGGACTGGTGGAATAAAAATTTTTTACAAATTCAAGATAAGCTGGTTTTTCAACGCGAAATTGTTATGAAAAGCCACAATGTTGCTTATTGGTATGCTCGAAGCATTATTCCCAAAAAATGTTATGATCTTGATCCTGCTTTTTTTGGCCGTTTGGAAAATGAGTCAATAAAAAATTTAATCTTTAAAGAAGATAAAGTGTATCGTGTCCAGTCAATCAATTATCCAATTGATCAACAGTGTTTGGAATACTATTGGGTAAAAAGAAACTTGGGTTTTGTAGATGGCGTACTTTGGGTTCGGCTTGCAGAGTTTTTATTTCAGGAAAAGGAGTCATTTTATTTAGCTGAAATTATGTTCCCTGAACTTGAGGGTATTACTTCATGAAATGGAATGCATATTGGCGGCTGATGCGTTTTGATAAGCCTGTGGGAATTTTATTGCTTTGGTTTCCAACAGCATGGGCTTTATGGTTAGCAAATAAAGGCGTGCCGACACTTAGGCTTTTTATCCTTTTTTTATGTGGCACTGTACTTATGCGAGCCGCAGGCTGTGTGATAAATGATATAGCAGATCGGAATATCGATAAACATGTCGCACGCACTAAATTAAGGCCATTAACTTCTGGCGAAGTTACTTTGCCCGAAGCCTTTCTTTTATTAATAATCTTGCTTTTCGCTGCATTATTTATATTAGTTCAGTTACCCCGAAATTGTTTTTATTTTGGATTAATCGCATTATTTATTTCTTTTTTATATCCTTTTTGTAAGCGTTTTCTAGATGCTCCCCAACTGATCCTTGGGTTAGCGTTCTCCATGGGAATTCCTATGGCTTATGTTGCATCAGATCTTCCTTTAAATGGTGAGTTTTTTTTATTATTTTTAATCAATTTTTCCTGGATTCTTGTTTACGACACAATGTATGCCATGGCCGATAAAGCAGATGATTTGCGCATTGGTGTGAAATCTACTGCAATTTATTTTGCTAGTTACGATCGAATGATTATTGGTGTGTTACAAAGTTTATTTCATAGTTTGTGGTTATGTTGGGCGCTGGTGAATCAAATAAGTTTATGGTTTTATATTTTTTGGTTTATGGCAGGAATCGTCTTGATGTACCAACAAAGGTTAATTAGTAAAAGAATACCTGAAGAGTGTTTTAAAGCGTTTATTGTTAGTGTGTATTATGGCGCCTTGATGTGGTTGGCCATTTTATAGGGTAGTATAAGCTCTACTCCTAAAATCAACACAATGTTTTTTTCTATAAGAGAATTAAGCTAAACTTGCAAGTTAAAAGTAATGATGAGGAATCTCATTGAAAATTAAATTCAGAATGGCGTTATCTTATAAAGAAATTATTTAGATAATTAAGATTACGGATACCGCGAACAAGTCCGGAGAGATCCTTGCGAAACTTGAATGTCATTTTTATGTTTTTAAATAAACTATACTCAAAGTCCTACGTACTGCGCTTTATGCACGGCACGTAGGAGGGTTAAATTTCGCGTGGATCGCTCAGGAATAAGTCGCGGTATGTAGGAGTACTAAGGAAATTGTTAGTACACTCTGTAGCGTTCGGGTTTTAATAGGCATCGCTACCATTATCTGCAACTACACGTGTGTTTTTTCCATAGATTACGAGAATTTTTTGCTTTGTTTTTAGCTTGAGATCTTCCGCCTGAACTACAGAAATAATTCCGCCTGAATTTAATCGAATCACATACTCAACACCACGCGATTGACTGTAGCCATTATCCTCAAAACTATTATTTGTGTTTTTAGTAATATTGCTCATGTTTCGACGCAAATTTACAGGTCGCTTTGAAATAATTGTGCCTGGAATGACTTTTTTAACTTTACCTACTTCAGCTGAATCATATTCACCAGGAGGTAATGCTTTATTACAGCTGAATAAAATAAAACTAAAAAGTAATACTAAAACGGACTTAAATAAGTTTTTTCGATTCATAGGGCTTAAACTCCAGTTAGGAACATGACCGAAAATAATAGACCTATTAGTTAGATAGTATCGTTCAGCAAATAGGGAATTATCCGGGTCACATTAACATTAATTTTGCGGCCTTGCGCAGTATAACCGAGAATTAATTTATTTTTAACAGTTCTTCCAATAAACTGCTGGCACCGATTCGAAACCAGCTCTTATTAATTTGCTTGTCAAGCATTAACTCTGCGAGTCGTGCATAATTATAAGCGTGCTGTGGTTTTCTAATGCCTCCTGAAATCTTGATCCCACAATATGTGTTTGTATCTTGAATAGCGCATAATATTGCAAATACCGCCGATAAAGATGCTCCTGCTTGGATTTTACCTGTTGAGGTTTTAATGAAATCGCATCCTAATTCAATTAACTCTTTGCTTGCATTGTAAATGGTTTCCATATCAGGAAAAGAACCCGTTTCTAAAATAATTTTTAAAACAAGTTTTTGCTGTTTGCATAATTGCGCAATAGCCTCACATTGATTTAAAGCCTTTTGCTTTTGTTCCTTTAGATAAAGAGGATAAGGAAAGACATAGTCAATTTCTGCAGCACCCAATTGAATCGCTTTTTCTATAGATGCAATTGAATCAGCCACCTCTTCAATTCCTTGCGGAAAATTAATCACTGTAGCTAAGTCAATGGTATTTTGCGAAGAGAATTGATCGAGATGCTGCAGATAAACACATAGTGCAGCAACCTGGTTTTGATTTGCACTGTATTTTAATTGGTTCAGTGATTCAATGGTCGCGCATTCATCCAAGAGGGTAAGATCAATGGAGTGAATCAGTTGCTTGGTGGTAATGGTATTCTTAGAGTAACCGCCAAGCAATGCTTCCATAACTTCATTAAAATGGGTTTCTAAACTCATTTTAAACTCGCAATGTACTGTTTTAGAATGAAATTAAGTTTTTCTGAGGCACTTTCTGCCATCGCAATCACCGATTCATGGCTGTGGGCTGTTTTTGAAAGGCCTGTAGCATAGTTGGTAATCATAGCAATAACTGCTACATGCATACCACAATGATTTGCCACCAATACTTCTGGAACCGTAGACATCCCTACAGCATCTGCTCCCCAAAGTTTAAATGCTCTGATTTCAGCAGCTGTTTCATAATGCGGGCCGAGTACAGAGATATAAACCCCTTCTGTAAGTCGGATTGAGTTTTTTGCAGCAATGGATAATAAGTCAAAACGCATTTCTTTATCATAAGCGTTGTCTAAAGGATAAAATCTTGGACCAAACTTATCATCGTTAGGGCCAATTAGAGGATTACTGGGCTGCAAATTAATATGATCGGAAATAAGCATCAATTCACCTGGACCAACATCCTCTCTTAAGGAGCCTGATGCATTAGTGGCAATGAAATAATCGCATCCTAAGAGTTTTAAAGTACGAATATAGGTTTTAACTGTTTCATAATTTTCCAAACCTTCATATGTATGGGCTCGACCTTGTAAACATACAACACCTACATTATTCCAATACCCAAAAATTAAATTACCACCGTGACCTTGAACAGTTATTTTGGGAAATCCAGGCAGTTCTTCATAACTGATTCGAATCGAATCTTGTAATTCCTCAGCAAATTTACCTAAACCTGATCCTAATACCACACCTATGGTTGGTTTAAATGAAGGATATAATTTTTTAATATAATTTGCTGCTAAATGGGCATAACTCTGCTTTGGTGCAGTATCTGTCATAAAAATCTTCCTATTAATTAGAGGCTGTTTCCATTTCTTCTGTTTTGGTCAAACTGTCCTGATTTTCCGCACTTCAGTGCACGGAAAGTCTGGGCATTTGGGCTCAAGCTTGCGAAATGTAAACAGACCCTACGGGTTAAAATCAAATTTAAAAGCCAAGGGCAATAGTCCATTAATCTTTACGCTATGTAATATTGAATTTTTATCACATAGATGGATCACGGTATCAGGTGTTGAAAATTCATAAATTCTTTGCCTGCATGCCCCACAAGGCGAACATAATAAATTTGTTCCTGCCAGTACAACCATACTTTTAATACGTTGCTCGCCTGCAGACACCATGGCAGAAATTGCTGAGGTTTCTGCACACACTGCCAAACCATAAGAGCTGTTTTCTACATTGACACCTGTATATAAATTATCTTTATCGGTACAAATACAACAGGCTACGCTAAATTTAGAGTAGGGTGAGTAAGAATTGGCAAGTGCCTTATGTGCATTTGAAATCATTTTCGCAATTGTTTGATCCATAATGAAGCTCAATTAAAACTGAAGGGAGTCAATTATAAAAGAGTCTTGCTCTGAAGACTATGCTCCTCTTGATTTTCTTTAATATCTAGAATATCTGACAATTCAATAGTATTAGAGGTAGAGGATTTTTTTGTTGATTTGGGAAATAAACAGTTGAAGTAACCTGGTTCTGGTGAGTTAGAAGGCTCTTCTGAAATTGAAGGACCTAAGCTATCGCCCATCTCTGTGTAACTTTCTGGAGTTTGGTCTGGTTTATGATTTCCAAAAGTGCAATTTAGCCAAAATTCAAATGCCAATGCACCAAGTCCTGCACAAATAATCAGAGAAAAAATAGTAATTGGTATTGCCATGGGCGGAAAGAAAAATATAAGGGTAGCTGCAACTGCTGCGACCAGACTTATAGAGGTTGATGTCACCGCATAAGATACGTAACTTTTTTGTCGCGCCGATGAGTAGTTCGCATCATCTTTCGGCGGATTTTTAAATTTATGATATTCTCCAATTGCCCATATTGCATTACCAATCAGGAAAAGCCATGCTGCTGGAGGAAATAGAGCAGGTATAAAAACGGCAGCAACACTGATTATTGTCGCAGTTAATCCTACAAATGAGGACAACAGGAATTGTTCTTTAATTTGCGCAAAACCGTACCATTTGCGGTAATTCACTGGATGATCTGGGTGGAGAAGAGACGCTGTAAGCCAAGAGAGATATGCAAGTGAATAGATTCCTAATGAAACGAATCTGAAAATAGCTGATGCGAGCGGGAAAGGGATATACTGGAGCTTTGAAAGCAAAAAGCCAGTGAAGAAAAAGACACCACTTGCTTTATCTAATTTCTGGGCTATGGTCATATAAAAGTGATCCTAATGCTTCTATTACCCGGCATATTGTACCTTAATTAGACAGAGAAAAACAGTTCCACTTCATATGAGATATTATGTAGTTAATGCATCCATAACTGAATTCAATTCAGATGCTTTATTTTTGATTTGAGGTGCTGAATGAAGAATGATTCGTACAAGCAATCCTCCATCAGGATTATTTAAAGCCGTAATTTCACCATGATGTAATTGAATTGCACGAAAAGCGATGGCTAACCCTAAACCATACCCACCCGTTTTTTTTGTTCTTGATGTGTCTACACGATAAAATGGATTAAATATTCTTTCTAGTTGACTTTCAGGTACGCCTGGACCTTTATCACTGATATCAATATATACATGTTCTTTAGTTTCATCATATTTTAATGAAACAATAATTTGTTCGCTGGCAGGTGAGTAATGGAGTGCATTGCGCACTACATTTTCTATTGCTCTGTGAATCAGGCGTTCATCGATTAATAAGCAGCACGGTTCAATTATTCCTGCTTTAACACGAGGCGTTTCTTCTCCAACTTCATAATTGGCATCGTTAATGACATCGAATAAAAGAACAGAAAGGTCAATTTCGTTTAAATTAAGATCAGTTGTTGATTTTTCCAAGCGAGCAAATTCCAGTACCTCAGTGATTAAAGCATTTAACCTGGAGCATTCAAGCTCCATGCGATTAAACTCAGTATCTGCCAAATGAAGTGTTTTATTGCGCCCTAATTCAATAGCAATTTGCAAGCGAGCGAGAGGGGAACGTAATTCATGTGAAATATCTTGTAACAATCTTTCTTTTGAGTTGACTAATGTTTCCAGTTGCTCTGCCATACGATCAAATTCATGACTTAATTGAGCTATTTCGTCATTGTAATGTCCTCTTAAACGACCAACACGTGTATTTAACTTTCCAGTAGCAATTGATTTGGCTGCCATTCCCAAAGAGCGCAAGGGTTGGGTTAAGTATCGTGATAATAAATAACAGATAAGACCGCTAATAAATGTTGCTAAAACGAGACGAATCGCTAGGCCAGCCCAGGGAACCCCGACAAAATGATAGATAGGTTTTTCACTCACTGCAGCAAGCCGGTAAAATTTTCCTGAAGTGGATAAAATTTCATGACTAACAATAAGTTTCCCTGATTTTAAAATACCTTCACTCAACTGATCCTGGAGCAGATTTTCTGCAACTTTTTTCACATTTGCTGGTGCAGCCTGGGTTCCAATAATTTCACCAGTACTGGTTAATAAATAAATTGACATATGGCGCGAAATACCAATTTTATTCAGCCATTTTAATAGTGCAGTTTGTCTTCCTGATTCATAAGTTGCAACCGCGGCATTTGCGTAACTGTCCATAAATAATTGTTCTTGGGCAGGTAATGATGATTTTTGTACAATATGACTGATTACCCAGGCGGTAGTGAAAATGATAAGTATTGTAGCTAACCAAAATGAAATAAAAATTTTCCAATACAAACTACGCATTAAACATATATCCAAATCCGCGAACAGTCTTAACTATAGGTTCACCTTGAGGGTTATCACCTAATTTATTTCTTAAGTTACTGATATGAACATCGATACTACGATCATATGCAGTGTATTTTCTGCCAAGAGCATATTCGGTAAGTTCTTCTTTTGAAAATGCTTGTCCTGGTGATTTAATAAGCATCTCTAAAATATTGAACTCAGCATTTGTGAGTTCAAGATAATTTCCGGCCATAGTTACATGACGCTTGGAACAGTCAACTACAATATTATGTTGTTCGATGATAGGTCTTGATGTGGGAATTTTTTGAGTACGTCTTAAAATTGCCCGTAAACGAGCTACCAGTTCACGTGGATTACATGGTTTAGGTAAATAATCGTCTGCACCTATTTCCAGACCTACAATACGATCGATATCATCGCCCCGAGCAGTTAACATGAGGACGGGAGTTTCCAGATGTTCACGAATAGCCTTTAATACCTCAAAAACGTTTAGTTTAGGTAACATGACATCAAGAATAATTGCATCAAAAGTCTGATTTAAGGCTTTTTTCACCCCGCTTTCACCATCATGCACACAAATAGCATGGAAACCCTCTGGTTCCAGATATTGGGTTAGTAAATCGGTCAATTCTATATCGTCATCAATTATGAGAATATTACCATTCATACTTTATTATGCCTTGCGTTTATCAATACATTCCATTAACTTGATTCTTCTAGCATCTGCATTAATAATCCTAAACTCAAAAGAATCAATCGTAATGGTTTCCCCTCGTGAAGGTAAACGACCAAAACTATTCATTACAATACCACCTATTGTATCATAAAATTCATCACTAAAATCTGCTTTAAGTTGCTCATTGAATTCATCAATGGGCATATGGGCTTTAACAATATAGTGCCCGTCTTCATGTACTTTAATGTAGGCGTCTTCATCGATATCAAATTCATCTTCAATGTCGCCAATTATCTGTTCGATAATGTCTTCAATAGTTACAAAGCCTGAAACTTCACCATATTCGTCTACAACTATGGCCATGTGATTTTTGTTACTGCGGAACTCACTGAGTAAGCTGTCTAAGCGTCTACTTTCAGGAACAAAAGTAACTTGACGACAAATATCCAGCAAATCAAAGGTGTCAAGGTTAGTAGATTGATAGCGTAATAAATCTTTTGCATGCAATATCCCAATGACCTCATCGGAGTCACCAGCAATTACCGGGAATCTTGAATGGCCTGTTTGGGTTACTGTTTTAATAATATCGCCGAATTCATCGTCTTGTTTGATGCAAACCATCTGATTTTTGGGCAACATGATGTCGCGAACACGCATTTTGGAGAAAGAAATTGCCCCTTCAATCATTGCTAAAGTTTCAGCACTGATAAGAGAACGAATTTGAGCGTCTCTTAATAAACTTACAAGCTCCTCTTGATTTTGTGGTTCTCCTTGCAAAAACTGTTTAAAGCGAGCGAACCACTTACTACTATCTTCCTCTTTATTCAAGTTCATTACCCTCTGCGTCATAAGGATTAGAAAATCCAAGTTCAGCTAATAATTTAATTTCAATAGCTTGCATTATGACTGCTTCATCATCTTTAATATGATCATAGCCCAATAAATGCAAGATTCCATGAATCAAAATCAATGCCCAATGCGATTCTAAAGTTTTTTTAAGTTGCTTGCTTTCTTCTAACAAGACTTGCGGACAAATAATAACATCGCCTAATAGCGGGCATTCCAATTGAATTTCAGGCGGTAAAGCACTGGGAAATGCCAATACATTGGTTGTTTTATTTTGCTTTCTGTATGTATAGTTTAAGTGGATCATTTCTTCTGCCGTAACCAAACGAACAGTGAGTTCAGCTTCTTTTTGATAATCCCTTAAAGCCAATGAGGCCAAATGTGTTAATTCTTCTTCACTAACAGGGAGTGGCTCATCAGTTGCATTTTGAATATCGATATAATAACTCATTTATTTTTTTCCTGTTGATGCATTATCATAGCAATCAACAATTTTAGATACTAACGGATGTCGCACTACTTCACGACTTGTAAACGTATGAATACTAATTTCCGGTATTTTTTTGAATAATCCTACTGCATGGGCGAGTCCGGAATCAATACCTTTTGGCAAATCAACTTGGGTCATATCTCCGGTGACTACAGCTTTTGAACCAAAACCTATACGCGTTAAAAACATTTTCATTTGCATAATGGTTGTGTTTTGTGCTTCATCAAGAATGATAAATGCCTCATTTAAAGTTCTGCCACGCATGAATGCTAAGGGCAAAACTTCGATAATATCTGTTTGAATCAATTTTTGTGTTTCTTTAAAACCTATCATTTCATAGAGTGCATCATAAATGGGTCTTAAATAAGGAAGGACTTTTTCAACTAAATCTCCTGGAAGAAACCCTAATTTTTCTCCAGCTTCAACTGCTGGCCTTACAAAAATTAATCTTTGGACTTCACCTTTTTCAAAACATTGTATGGCTTTAGAAACAGCCAAATAAGTTTTCCCTGTTCCAGCAGGGCCAACAGCAAAGGTTATGTCAGAGCGATCAATTGCATCAAGAAAATCAGCTTGTTTGTTATTTCGCGCTGCAATTGACTTTCGACATAATTTAACATGATGAACATTATGAATCATTATCTTTTGGTTTTCCTCAATAAAGTATATATATTATGAGTATAGTATTATTATATTTTTTGACTGTACCAGGATGTATAAGCACACAAGAATAGTGCAGAAAGCTCATCTTCTGCAAGATTTATGCTACAATCATCTTTTTTGATATTAACATTAATTCATGATCGACCTTCATTGCCATAGCTATTTTTCTGATGGGGCATTAAGTCCAACAGAATTAATACAAAAAGCACAAAACCAAAAAATTAGGTGTCTGTCGCTTACAGATCATGATACCGTCGCAGGCTATCCTGAATTATTACAAGCGGCTTCATTAACATCGATAAAAATAATTAATGGTATCGAGCTTAGCGTCCGATGGAAAAAACACGAGTTACACATTCTAGGTTACCAAATTAATCATACTGTAGGCCTTCTTGAACTGATTGAACGACAAAACCAAAGCAGGGTAGCACGTGCTCAGCAAATAGGAGTGGCATTAGCTTCACTCGGTATTTCAGATGCTTATTTAAAAGCATGCGAATTAGCGGGCCATGAGCGAGTGGGAAGACCTCATTTTGCGCAGCTTCTTGTTAATGAAGGTAAAGCTCATGATCTTAGTACGGCATTTAAACGATTTCTAGGTAGAGGTAAATTTGCCTATGTTCCTACCCCCTGGATTAGTATTCAGGAAGCAGTAGAGGGTATTATTGCTGCAGATGGTCAGGCAGTTATCGCTCATCCACTTAAATACGGATTGACGCGTTCTAAATTGCATGAGTTAATTAACGAATTTAAAGAGACTGGTGGAGTAGGAATAGAAGTGGTTTCAGGTGAAATGACAGTAACTGAAGTGAATGAAATGGCTGCTACATGCCTAAGATTTCATTTGTTAGCTTCTTCTGGTTCAGATTATCATGGTGATTTTGTTTCGCGTGTAAACCTCGGAAGTCAAAAACGGCTGCCAGTAAACTGTACACCTATTTGGCATGAATGGAACATCTAACAGGGGACTTTATGAGTCAGTTTTTTGCATTACATCCTGATAATCCGCAAGCTCGTTTGTTGAGGAAAGCGGTGAATATTATTGAGGAAGGTGGATTAATTGTTTATCCTACAGACTCAGGTTATGCCCTGGGTTGTGGATTAGGTAATAAAGCGGCACTTGAGCGTATCAGGCGATTACGGCAATTGGACAAAAATCATAATATGACTCTTGTCTGTCGAGATTTATCTCAGCTTGGTACTTATGCGAGAGTATCTAATCCTATATTCCGATTATTGAAAGCATTCACACCTGGGGCTTATACTTTTATTCTTAATGCAACACATGAAGTACCTCGTTTAATGTTGCATCCAAAAAGAAAAACTCTGGGATTACGTGTTCCAGATAATAATATTACACTAGCATTGTTGGAATGTCTTGAAGCGCCTTTAATGAGTACTACTTTAATTCTTCCTGGTGCTAAGGCTCCATTGAGCGAACCTGAAGCGATTCGCGATATTTTGGGAGAGCAGATTGATTTGGTTATTGATGGTGGCCATTGTGGGCAAGAGCCTACAACAGTAGTCGATTTAACTGGTGATTATCCAGTGATAATAAGAGAGGGTAAAGGTGATCCTGAACCCTTTAGGTAAATAGATCTCTTTTGAGACTCTACTGCAGAAGAGAATTGTTTCGTCGATACGGTGATGCTCGAATCCTCATGTACTGGCGTGTACCCTTCTCTCTCTGCAGCGAGTCCCCAAAGAGGTCTAATTAATTAATTTTATAAAGAGGATATTGATGTCAGCATTATTTAGTTCCAATAAACGAGTTGTTTCTGGAATGAGAGTTAGTGGCAGATTACATCTTGGACACTATCATGGTGTAATAAAAAATTGGATTAAATTACAACATCAATATGATTGCTTCTTTTTTGCAGCTGATTGGCATGGTTTAACAACACAATATGATGAACCTGGCTTTATAGAAAAACATCTGTGGGATATGATTGTGGATTGGCTTGCTTGTGGGGTTAATCCTGGCTTGTCTCGAATATTTATTCAATCCTGGGTTCCTGAACATGCGGAACTGCACTTACTTTTATCTATGATTACTCCTTTGGGATGGTTAGAGCGAGTACCTAGTTTCAAAGATCAGCAAGAAAAATTGAAAGAAAAAGATTTATCGACGTATGGTTTTTTAGGCTATCCTCTTTTACAAAGCGCTGATGTACTGATTTATCATGCCGATTATGTTCCTGTTGGTGAAGATCAGGTATCGCATATTGAACTTACCAGAGAAATTGCACGCAGGTTTAATCATATTTATGGCAAGGAGCCTAATTTTGAGGAATTAGCAGCCGAAGCAATTAAGAAAATGGGGAAAAAGAACGGTAAATATTATAGTGAATTACGTCGACAGTTTCAGGAGCATGGAAATCACGAAGCGATTAAAACAGCACAAGCTCTTTTAGAAGATCAACCTAATTTGTCCATCGGTGATAAAGAGCGTCTATTAGGTTACATAGAGGGTAGCGGTAAAATTATTCTACCTGAACCTTATCCATTACTTACAGAAACTGCAAAAATGCCTGGTCTTGACGGACAAAAGATGTCTAAGTCTTATCATAATACTATTATGCTCAGAGAACCTCCTGAGCAGGTTGAGAAGAAGGTATTGACAATGCCAACTGATCCTGCTCGTATCAAACGAACTGATCCTGGTGAACCAGAAAAATGCCCGGTTTGGCAATTCCATAAAATTTACTCAAATGATGAAGTTAGAGATTGGGTACAAAAAGGGTGTCGTACTGCTGGAATTGGGTGCATTGAATGTAAAAGACCGGTTGTCGATGCGATTAATAAAGAGTTACAACCCATTCAGGAATCAATTGCTGAATATGAATCTGATTTAAGTTCAGTAAAACGAATTGTTTCTGAAGGAAGCGAGTCGGCACGAGAAGTGGCTTGTAAAAATTTGAGTACAGTCCGAGAGGTTATGGGACTCGATTATTAATATGGGTATCTTTAGAAAAACAAACCTGGATGAAACATTGTATCATCCGGGTTTTACTTTATTTTATCCCCATGATGTTTCTAAATGTGTGTTCGATCTTTGAAGGTATATCTGTGAAGAACCTAATAAGAATGAGTTATTAGCATGGATATTGAATTATCAAGCAAATCGGAAGTAAAAGCAGTAGTTGATGGTAAGGAGCTTACAGAGTTTCCAGATGATTTATTTATTCCTCCAGATGCACTTGAGGTGCTATTAGACTCCTTTAGCGGGCCGCTCGATTTGCTTTTATATCTCATTCGCAAACAGAATATTGATATATTGGATATTCCGATTGTAAGCATCACCAAGCAATATTTACACTACATTCAATTGATGGAATGTAGACGTTTGGAATTAGCTGCTGATTATTTATTGATGGCTGCAATGCTTGCAGAAATTAAATCGCGGCTGTTATTACCGTCTCCTGCTGGAAATGAAGAAGATGAGGAAGAAGATCCTCGTATGAGTCTTGTACGGAAACTGCAAGCGTATGAGCAAATTAAAATTGCAGCGGAATTGCTTGATGCACTTCCTCGGCAAGAACGAGATCATTTTATTATTCAAGTAATTCCTTCTGAGTTTGAGCGAATAATAGTTCATCCTGAAGTTACTCTTGAGGATCTAGTTGAAGCTATGGAATCATTATTGCAACGAGAGGAACACACAAGCCATCATCAGGTCTCACGGGAAGCATTGTCTGTGCGTGAGCGCATGAGTAACATTTTGTTACTACTCCAGGAGCACAATGTTTTGGAATTTAATCAATTATTTTCTATTAAAGAGGGGCGAATTGGGTTAGTTGTTTCCCTGTTGGCTATTTTAGAACTAGCACGACAATCGCTCATTGTAATTACCCAAAATGAAGCATTTTCGCCAATACATTTACGAGCAGCATAAGATGGACGAAAAAGAACTAAAAAACATAGTTGAGGCAGTACTTTTAAGTTCTAACGAACCAATCTCTTTAGAGAGGCTATTAGAGGTTTTTGATGAATGGCAAAGACCTACTAAAGAGCATTTAGGAATTATTATTAATGACTTAAAAGAGGACTTTGTATCTCGATCATTTGAGGTTGTTCAGGTTGCAACTGGCTTTATCATACAGACTAAGAAAAAATATAGTAACTGGATTGCACGCATGCAAATTGAAAAACCAGCTAAATATTCTCGTGCTTTACTTGAAACTTTAGCCATTATTGCTTATAAGCAACCTGTGACACGAGCAGATATAGAAGAGATACGTGGTGTGGCAGTAAGCAGTCAAATAATAAAGACATTGTTGGAAAGAGAATGGATTCGTATTTCTGGTTATAAAAATGTTGCGGGTAAACCCGCTGTATATACCACTACACGAGAATTTTTAAATTATTTTAATTTAAAATACTTAAATGAACTTCCAACCTTACCCGAGGTTGCGGAAGCATTGACCTTACATAATCCTAATGAAGAGTATATTACTGAATGAGCAGCGAAAGGTTACAAAAAATACTAAGCCAGGCTGGCCTTGGTTCTCGACGTGAAATGGAGCGTTGGATAGAAAATGGTTGGGTTCAGGTTAATGGGAAACCTGTAAAAATAGGTGATTCAGCAAGTGCCGAAGATAAAATTACAGTGAAAGGGAAACTAATCCCTAATCCACTTAAAGTAAGGCAAAATGTACGCATTCTACTTTATCACAAACCTGTAGGTGAAATCTCAAGCCGCCATGATCCTAAATTTGAAAAAACAGTTTTTGATCATCTACCTCATTTACGTCAAGGGCGCTGGGTGCAGGTAGGGCGTCTGGATTTGAATACCTCAGGTTTACTTATCTTTACCAATAATGGTGATTTAGCCAATCAATTAATGCATCCAAAATATGGATTAGAAAGAGAGTACGCGGTTAGAGTTCATGGTCAAATTAGTCCTGAAGCTTTAAATAATCTTCAAAAGGGTGTTGAATTAGAAGATGGGATTGCTAAATTTACTCGTTTGGAGTTTCGTGGCGGAGAGGGCACGAACTCTTGGTATCATGTTACTTTAAATGAGGGGCGTAATAGGGAAGTACGACGCTTATGGGAATCACAGGGTTTGGAGGTTAGTCGATTGATTCGTATTCGTTATGGCGTATTAGCTATGCCAAGATATTTGTCACGTGGACAGTATTACGAATTAACGCCTAAAGAGGTTACTGAGTTTTTAGCTTCTTTGCCTAAAGAATAATTGAGATTAAAAATAGCTTGTAGCCTGGGTGCAGCGCAGCGAAACCCGGGGATCTTGGAGTTATTAAAACCCGGGTTTCGCTGCGCTGCACCCAGGCTACATTACTACAATACTGATGGTTAAGCTGTATAGTTACTCTTACTGAATGGCTTCAGTGATTCTGCAATGTTTTTATATAATTCAGGAAGCCATCTAGGTTGAGCAAAAGTAGAGGTAGACGGTTTGCTCTTACGCAGATCATTGGGTGCGATAATTACCTGAATATTACTTAGGCCAACACGACGTGCTAAAATAAAAAGCTGATCTATAGCAAGATCGCCTACAGCCAAACAGCCTACAGATAAGTTTTTTCCATGAATAAAAATATTATTACCTAGATTTCTTCTCCCATCTTGGTAGCCTTTTTGTCTATCGAAATTGTTGGGATAATTAATCATCATTGATAAATGCATACTGCTGAAAGGATTAAAATTAACCAGTCTATAAACCCCTTCAGGAATTTGTTTGTCATTTTCACGTAACTTAGGTCCTAACCGACCACTAAATCCGGTTAAAGAATAGTCATGGATATGTTTCCAAGCTTTATTGGAATTTTTAGCCCAGAGTTCAATTTTTCTTTCTGATTTAAAAGCAAGTAAAGCGATATCACTTGGAGGATAGCTTACTCCAGCCTTGGAGAAATAAGATTTAAGCTGAGGTTCAACTCGTAATCCATAGCGTTTTATTGCTCGATCAACAGCCTGATCCCAATTGAGCTTGGGTGCCATAGCATAGCAATTAAAATTTAAAATCATTATGATAAAGGCAAGTAACTGTTTCATATAAATATTATAGTGATGAGTTGTTGAAATCTTATCAAATATTAATCCAAAGAACAATTTAACTTCCTAGTGCAATAATAAAAACAAATTCATTAGCTTGAGTAGTTTTTATTACATTTAACTCTTATTTTTTTGTTTCAATAGAATTTGTTTTTTTACAGGTAATGATAATTGTGTTGTAATGAAATCTGGGCTTGTCGCTAAATGTCCTATGGAGGGTAATAAACCATAGTAATTGGGACAAAGATAGGTTACTGAACTGTCTTGATCCACTTTATAAAAAATATACTTACTCTCACAATACTCAGGCTTGTCAAAGAGAGCTACTTGCATTATGGGCGTCCCCTCCATCTTGTTCTCTATAAAAAAAGCATTAATCCACAGATTGCTAATAACAATACATGCTCCTACGACTAAAAATGCATTAATCAATGTGCTGGTATATTTGAAGGCTGGACCACTAATACTCAAATGTGACATGACATGTGTTAAGGAAAGTACCAATATAAGTACATTAAATGAATATATTCCTGCATTAAGATAGTCAAAATACGTTCCAAAAATTTGATTTCCAGAGAATTGAAAATGTATGAGTGCAGCTATAAGGCTAAGCCAAAGTGATGAAATGATGTAATGAATAGCGTTTCTTTTAGTTCCAATAATAAAGAGTACTAGAGCAATTAATGGAAAAAGAGTTTGGATTAATTTTCCCAGTGTGTACATTTGAGCATACTCTCAAAATTAAATGGTTTATTTTAAAACTCTGTAGTTATAACAGTTATTTATATATGTACATATAATGGTTAACCTGAATATGGTTTGATAGTCCCATAACCAATGGACATATTTCCAAAAGACCAATTATCGGGCAATTTAAGTTCAGAGTGAGTATATTAAAGACATAATAATTGCTTAATTTTTATGCGCTAATATTAATACCATCAGTGTTTTTTTGTCAAATCATTAATACAAGCTACCCCATGGGAGTTAGGCATATGGGGAAGCAAATCAAAGATTAAAGTTGATGGAGTAGATAAGGAAATACCCGGTCATATGAAGAAAATATACGATAAAGTACTATATGCAAAAAAGCATCCAGATAGAGCTCTGGCGATATTAGAAGAAATACATCAGATTTCCCGGAAAGCTCTTGATGCCAAACCTATATTTTTTAGTAGTTTTAGAGAGCGTTATAAGTTAACAACGTAAGCATATGAAACAATTAATGAGCAAACTAATTTTAAATTGAATTAAAACATACTTTAGATAATTGAGGTGATTTACAGGTTTAATAAAAACTGGTTATTACTTAGTAAAAGGTGTAAGCGTTTCATTTTTTTCTTTAATGAGGGTTAGGTACGGTTGGGTTGGATATATTGTTGTCTTAATCATCGTATCTGGAAGTTTAATCTGTTTGATTGCAAAAGGATGTTCCGCTCTAAACATATAATCCAATGGATTAATTAAATTTGGAAAATAACCCAGATTATTTTTTTGTTTGTTCGCACGATTCGATGGATGAATGCTCCCTATCCATAATGGTTTGTTTAAGTTTAACAAATTATAATTTGACTCCCAAACCCTTAATTCAAGCGTTAGTTTAGTTTGTTGATCCGTATAAGTCATAATAAGCACAGGTGCTTTATTTTCATATAATTGGGTAAATAAGGGGAGCTTAATGCTGTTAGGTTGTTGATTCATTCGCATCAGCAAGTTGGTAAAAAATGAATCTTCATGTGAATGCCATCCATTTTCTTCCAGGCTGTTTTGTAATATATCTAAGTCTCCGGCGAATTGAAGATTTAAGAAACCAATTCTTTTTCCTATTCTGCTAAATTGATAAATTGGGAGAATGGGTGTTTCCTGCTCCCACCATGCTTTTTCGCTCAAAGTAAATTTTTTATAGTAGGGGGTATGGTTATAAGATAAAGTTTTAAAATTAAAATATGTAGCTATTAATGAAGATAAAAAGATACTGATAAAAAGCAGAAGAATTATTAACGATGAACGTGCTATTTTTTTGCTAGGAATATTTGATTTTCTATAATTCAAGCAATGAATTAAACAAATTGTCGTGCCTAAAAGATAGGATGCTAAAATATCTGTGAACCAATGATCCCCTAAATAGAGAGAGCCTAGACCACTAAAGCTAAGAATTGTAAATACAATAGACTTAAGCGTACCTGTAAATAATGTGTAGGTACTATTTATATAAAACAAAATAAAGCCGTATAATGCAGTTGCAATCAGCAGGTTAATTGCAGGAAAAGAAGAACCTGGCATCATTACCAACAGTCCCGGGGGTCTAGGACTATTAACAAGATAGCTAAGTGATAGCGCTATAAAGCTACTAAAAAAAAGCAAGCTGCATAAATGTATAACCGCTATTCTATTTTTATTATAAATAAACCAGAAACAACAAATAATAAAAAGAGTGAGTATCGTTATTGTTGATGTTAATTGAGTGCAGCAGATAAAAAATACTCTTAGTATTGGGGTATTAAAACTTTGTAAAAGTAAATTAGTTGGAAGATTAATCAGAGTAAGGAATTGAGTCGCAACTGTTAATCCTAAAAGGATAAGAAAAAAAAGCAGGCAAAGCACTGCTATGAGTACAATAGAAGCAGTATGATAATGATTTGCTTCATCTTGCGGTGTAAACGCATCATATACATAAACTAAAAGTGAGTTATTTTTTAGTTTTAACCAAAAATTATGTAGATATGTTTTTAAAAAGGAGCTTAATAATCTAATTAGCCATTTTATAAATAAACTAAATAACCAAATTCCTGCAAGAAAAATAAGGATTAATAAAAATAAACGTGTCGCACTTTCTGTGGATAGCTCATGACTGGCTGCTCCTATTACTACACCAGGCATTATATACAAAATAGACCAGCCGATTGCAGATATAACATTTGCTACAAAAAAGCGCCATTGTTGCATATGCATTATTCCAGCAATGACTGGAATAATTGAGCGTAAGGGGCCAACAAAACGACCAATTAATACACTTTTTCCGCCATGGGTTTCAAAAAAATCTTTGCCATATTGTATCCATTTGGGATATTTACTAAACGGCCAAATTTCAAGCAATCGATCACTATAATAATAGCCAAGGAGATAACTTAGACTATCGCCAGCAACCGCACCTAAAATTGCTGCTAATAGCGTAAGATCAATACGCATAATCCCTGAGCCAGCAAGTATTCCTATAGCAGTCATTGTAACACTACCTGGTACAATGCTGCCCACAATTGCCAGGGATTCAGTTAAGGAAATAAGAAATGTGATGAATAAAGACCAGTGAGGGTTTTGTTGCAACCAGTTAGTAAGGGGCTGTACATAGTCTACGAACAAGTTCATATTTTTCAGGAAAAAAATTGTTGTAGAAAATATTGCACAAAATGCTGATTGACTGAATCCATTTGTACGTCAGGAACAAAATGGCTTATTTGAGTCATTTCCATTTTTGCAAATCCACAGGGATTTATTCCTGAAAAAGGTTTTAAGTCCATATCGACATTAAGCGCAATTCCGTGATAGGTACACCCATTTTTTACTCTTAAGCCTATTGATGCTATTTTTTGTTCATTTACGTATACCCCAGGTGCACCACAACGAATAGAAGCATCTATTTGATATTGTGCAAGAACGGATATTAATATCTGTTCTAATTTACTAACTAATGTTCTTATTCCTAAATTTTTTCTTTTGATATCCATTAAAACATATGCAATAAGCTGGCCTGGTCCATGATAGGTCACTTGCCCTCCGCGATCAGATTGCACCACGGGTATGGAAGCAGGGTTGAGTATGTGTTCAGGTTTTCCCGCCTGTCCCTGAGTATAGACTGGAAAATGCTCTAAAAGCCAAAGTTCATCTTGAGTAGTTGCTTCACGTTTTTGTGTAAATTGCTTCATTAGCAGCCAAACATCATTGTAGTTTTGAATACCTAGCTGTTGTATTTTCATTATAGAACCATTTTTACTTCTGGATGCTGTGTAATGGCTCTATAAAATACGTCAAGCATGTCTTGATTTTCAGCAAAAACAGTGACTGTTATTGCTAAATAATTAGAGTCTTTACTCATTTTATGAGTCAGTGCATCTTCCTTAATATCAGGAAAGTGAGTGACAGCAATTTGTCTGATTTCCTCAAGAAAAACGGGCGAATTAGTTCCTATTATTTTTATAGGAAAAAAACAGGGAAATTCGATTAAAGTCGTTTTTGTCATCCTTAAATCCTATTAAGTATTAGGAGCCGAACCAGCGTTTAAAGGCCAAACGTATAGAGTCTTTGGTTCGTGTATAAAAACCACCTGACTCAACATCTTGTAAGGCATATAGTGGGCGAGTTGATACGACATTATTATCAAATTGAACCACTAAATCGCCTATCTTATCACCTTTCTTGATTGGTGCCTCGACGAAGGAAGGAATTTTAGTGGAAATATTAAGGCGTTGATATTGGCCAGTGGGAATGGTGATATATTGATCTTCATTTAGGCCTACACTTACTTTATCAACCTGTCCTTTATAAAGAGGAAGTTCTGAAATGGACTGGCCTGACTTGTAAAGCTGGTGGGTTTCAAAAAATCTGAAACCATAATTGAGTAATTTTTCACTATCATCTGCACGGGAAGAATCACTTGGTTCGCCGAGGACCACAGCAAGTAAACGCATATTGTCACGTTTTGCAGAAGATACCAGACAGAATCCTGCTTCGTTTGTATGGCCAGTTTTTATACCATCCACTTGATTATCACGCCATAGCAAGCGATTTCTGTTAGGTTGGCGAATACCATTATAGGTAAACCATTTTTGTTTATACCAGTCATAATATTGTGGGAAGTCAATAATTAATGCTCTACCAAGAATCGCTAAGTCTTTTGCTGTAGTATATAAATTAGGGTCGGGTAAACCAGTGCTATCAGTAAAATGGCTGTTTTTCATTCCAAGGTTTTGAGCTTGTTGATTCATAAGATCAGTGAATGAGTTTTCAGTTCCGCCAATATGTTCTGCCATGGCAACACAGGCATCATTTCCTGAGTCAACAATGATTCCCTTAAGCAAGTCTTCTACAGGAACTTGTTGCCCTTCTTTGATGAACATACGTGAACCACCTATTTTCCATGCATCACGGCTCACTCGTACATTATCTGTAAGGTGAATTTGTTCATGATGTAGTGCATTCGATATCACATATAAAGTCATCATCTTAGTTAAACTGGCAGGAGGTAAACGTTCTTCGCTGTTCTTTTCTGCAATGATTTTGCCGCTGTTTACATCAATCAATATGTACGCTTTCGCATTAAGAATTGGAGGCGCAGGAGTAACTAAAGGTTTATTTGTCACTGTTGGAGAAGGTCTTTCAAGGTCTGCAATAGGTTTATTAGGTAACGAACCTTCATCTGCCATAGAATTGGTAGATTGTACAAATAAAGTAATGATAAACAGTGTAGTTAATAAAATAGACGTTGTTCTTGTCATGTTGTTATTTAGTCCTATTGCAAAAAATGTGGATATAGTAACACAGCCTTTTGTCAGCAACAAAATAGCAGATGAAAAATAATGAAATTTTTTTCAAGTTAAAATAAATCTTCGAAATTAGGTGATATTTCTGTATATTAACCAGAAAACAATTATTCAAACTGGAAACTATGCGAAAGATACTTATTGCCGTGACAATTTTATTAACAGGGTGCCAAACTACAAATCAGTCTTTTGATTCTTCAGCACCGGGAACAAAAAAGTCTACACGACAAGTAACTCAAAGTACGAATAATTCAATATATAATCGTTATAAAAATAAAACAAATCGATATACTCAGCGTCAAGATGGTGCCCCCGCTAAATTGAGAAACATTAGTTTTAAAGAGCCTGTGCCGTCCAAAGAGCCTTTAAGTCGATATGGTAACATATCAGAATATTCTGTTGATGGACGCTCATATCAAGTGATGCGAAGCTCATCAGGGTATAAAGCAAGAGGTATTGCTTCCTGGTATGGAACAAAATTCCACAAACAAAGAACTTCCAGTGGTGAGCCTTACAACATGTATGTAATGTCTGCTGCACATAAAACTTTACCTTTACCGACTTATGTAAAAGTTAAAAACTTGGACAATGGAAAGGTTGCGATCGTTAAAGTAAACGATCGCGGTCCATTTCATTCCAATAGAATTATCGACTTATCCTATGCTGCAGCTTTAAAACTTGGTGTATTTCCAAAAGGAACAGCCCGTGTTGAAATTGAAACGTTAATGGGACCTGCTGGAAAAGCACATTATTATCTGCAGGCGGGTGCTTTTACCACGGAAGCCTCGGCAACACGTTTAAAAGAAAAATTAACTCGTATTACTCCATCTCCAGTATATATTGAGCACTATAAGCAACATTATGTTGTGAGAGTAGGGCCATTTGGTTCAAAAAATATGGCCGATAGTTTGAAGCGTAAATTAGCTCTTAATGGAGTGAGAGGATCTTTTTCCGTTTTAATTTAAGCTGTTATGGAATTATTGATAGCCAATTCATGGATTAATGGATAAAATTGTTGGGGCAAATTTTCAAAACATTAGAATTAAAATGTTAGGGTCTATTGACGGTTCGCTGTTTTGGCCAAGAGGGTAGAATTGTAAATAGATTCTAATAAAATTGTAGTCTTATGAAGCGTAATATAAGTCCGTTTTTGAATTCAATATTCTTATTTCATTGTGCTTTATTAGAGTTGCAATTTTCAAAATAAGGTTGGTTATATTTAATATTGAGGTACTCAATCAATGCATGAAAGCTCTGTATTTTATACAATATTTTTAATCTTCGCAGGCGCTGCATTTCTTTCAACCTTGGTTCTTTATACCAAACAGTCTTTGCTGGTTGCTTATATTCTTCTTGGTGCCGTTTTTGGACCATGGGGATTAAGGCTCGTATCTGATGTGACTATTGTCAAGCAAATTGGGGATGTTGGAATAGTCTTCCTATTGTTTCTACTCGGACTGCATTTACAACCCCAAAATCTTGTCCATATGTTAAAGAAAGTTACATGGATTGCTTTGGTTAGTTCAGTTCTTTTTGCTGTGACTGCATATTGGATTAGCCGGCTTTTTGGCTTAAGTGTGACTGAGTCATGGATTGTGGGTTGTGCCATGATGTTTTCAAGTACCATTATTGGTTTGAAATTATTACCGACAACCATCTTGCATCACCAACATACTGGTGAAGTAATGATTAGCGTGCTATTAATGCAGGACGTTATTGCAATCATCGTACTGATCTTAATTCATGGAGCACAACAAACAGGCGGTTTTTCGTTCGATGATATCATTTTAGTGGGTATTAATTTACCTGCATTGATTCTTTTTGCTTTTACAATTGAGAAATATGTTTTGATCCGATTACTCGCTCGTTTTGATAGAACTCAAGAATATGTATTTCTGTTATCAATTGGTTGGTGTCTGGGGATGTCTGTTCTTGCACAAAAAATAGGTCTTTCAGAAGATATTGGTGCTTTTCTAGCTGGCGTAGCTCTGGCAGCAAGTCCTATTTCTCTTTTTATTGCTGAGAGCCTAAAACCTCTAAGAGATTTTTTTCTGGTGATGTTTTTCTTTTCAATCGGAGCGACCTTTAATTTTGGTTTAGCACAACAAGTGCTTATTCCTGCTCTTATTTTATCTCTTTTAGTTTTATTATTTAAACCGGTTCTATTTTATTTGCTTCTTGGTAAATCGGGTGAAAAAAAGCATGTGGCAAAAGAGGTTGGTATTCGTTTAGGACAAGCAAGCGAGTTCTCTTTACTTGTTGCCAGTATTGCTTTAAGTACGGAACTTATTTCGGATAAAGCATCCAATTTAATTCAAGCAACTACCATTTTAACATTTATTGTTTCATCATATTTTGTTGTATTGAAATACCCAACCCCCATAGCATTCTCTGATAAAATGCGTAAGGATTAAATAATGAAATTATTAGTTATATTATTGTGCTTATTGAGCGAGCGTTTTTTGATTCACTCTGTTTCTTACCAACGTTTTTATTGGTTTTTTGATTACTGTCAAAAAATAAAAATGAGTACCAATAAACACAGTTTTTTTACTAACCCCTGGGTGCTTTTGGTCTTAATAATAATTCCTATTGTACTTCTTGTATCGATAATTTACTTATTGTTGCATCATCTGGTGTTTGGCTTGATAGGATTTCTTTTAAGTATCCTAATTTTCTTTTATTGCCTAGGGCCTCAAGATGTCTTTTATCCAATAGTACAATCTGATACTAGGACCAATCAGGAACTCGTGGGAGACTATTTTGTTTTAGTCAATAGACAATTATTTTCTCTTGTATTTTGGTATATCATTGCTGGTCCCATTGGAGCCTTAGCTTATCGTTTAATCACTTTATGCCGGGATGTTAATTACGTTAGTGAGCAGGCAAATGAAATAACCGATTTACTTGAATGGATACCTGCTCGATTAACCGTATTACTTTTTTTACTTGTAGGAAATTTTCAACGCGGTTTTTCCTCGTTTACCAGTTTCTTTCTTGCAAAACCAGATATGAATGATGACATGTTGCGTGTATGCGGATTGCTAGCGGTTAAAACAAATGAAGTAGAAGAAATTCCTATGCCTGTAGCAGAAAGTTTGGTTGAACATGCAATTATTGTTATGCTGGTTCTTATTGCTTTATTTACATTAATTACTTGGCTGTAGTTTTGATTTATGAATTAAGCTTAGGGACTGTTGCCAATTGCTAGATTAAGCCAATGTAGTGTGATTTTAGAGCATCGAAACGCAACATGCATACAGTATGTGAGTACATCAGCACACTAATCGCATTGGCCAAAAGAGTAGAATTGTCTACAGACCTTAGTATTGGACTGAAGTACTTAATCTACATAATCATTTATTGCGGATACGACCAATATGAATTCTTTTTTGCGTCTGATTTATTGCACTATAATATTAGGACTTTGTGGTTGTCAGGGATTACAACAAAATGCACTTAAAGGACAGGCATCGGCGCAATGCAATATAACTTGTGAGCAGCATTTTGAGTTTTGTAGACAAAATTGTATTAATAATTGTTTCAATTGTTCTTATATATCACAAAGAGTTGCAGAAAAAAACTTTACAAAATATGTGCATGAAAAAAGAGTTGAGGGTAAAAAGGTGATGCGTGAGTTGAATTCTTACCGCGATCCACTACAATGCCGCAAAGTAACATGCGATTGCTTATCAGATTTCGCAATTTGTAAGAAAGGTTGCACGGGTGTAATTCCAACAAAATTACAGGCTGTACCTTACTGTGTTTAATAGATTTCGGGGAACACTTTCATGGCAAATGAAACTAATTTAGATTTGGATCCTATAGAGACGCGTGAATGGCTGGATGCCCTGCAAGCTGTATTAATCAATGATGGTCCGCAGCGAGGGGCTTTTCTTTTAAAACAGCTTCTCAATAAAGCAAATGCAGAAGGGGTTAATTTAACCAGTTCAATTAATACACCTTATAGGAATACGATTAAACCACATGAAGAAAAGCAAATGCCACCTGATGAAGGCCTTGGTAAGCGTATTAGTGCCTTGATTCGCTGGAATGCTGTGGCAATGGTGTTGCGGGCAGGGAAATATGCTCCCGAACTTGGTGGTCATATTGCATCTTATGCTTCTTCGTCTACTTTATATGAAACAGGGTTTAATTACTTTTTTAAAGGTCCTCAGGGTGAACATGGCGGGGATCTAATCTACATTCAAGGCCATTCTTCTCCTGGTATTTATGCACGTGCCTTCCTTGAGGGGCGGCTTACTGAAGAGCAATTAAATAAATTCCGACAAGAAGTCGAAGTGGATGGTTTATCTTCATATCCCCATCCTTGGTTAATGAGTGAGTTTTGGCAATTTCCTACAGTATCTATGGGATTAGGGCCATTGCAAGCCATTTATCAAGCACGATTTTTAAAATATTTAGAAAATAGGGAACTCATCAAAGCGGATGATAGAAAAGTATGGGCTTTTCTTGGGGATGGTGAGATGGATGAGGTTGAGTCAGTCGGTGCTTTAAGCATTGCTGCGCGAGAGAAGCTTGATAATCTTATTTTTGTTGTGAATTGTAATTTGCAGCGGCTTGATGGACCTGTTCGTGGTAATGGTAAAATTATTCAAGAACTTGAAGGTTTATTCCGTGGTGCTGGCTGGAATGTAATAAAAGTTATTTGGGGTGGGCGATGGGATCCACTGCTTGCACGCGATAAAGATGGCTGGCTGCAAAAGCGTATGGAAGAATGTGTTGATGGCGACTATCAAGCTTACAAAGCAAATGATGGGGCTTATGTGAGACAACATTTCTTTAATCAATATCCAGAATTAAAGAAAATGGTTGAAAATTACACAGACGAAGAAATCTGGAGATTGAATAGAGGCGGCCATGATTCTCAAAAAGTGTATGCTGCTTATGCTAAGGCTGTAGAGCATAAAGGTTCTCCAACTGTTATTTTGGCAAAAACAATCAAAGGTTATGGAATGGGAGCTGCTGGTGAGGGACAAAATATCACCCACCAGCAAAAGAAAATGACTGTAGAGCAATTGAAGGCATTTAGAGACAGATTCAGCATTCCTATCAGTGACGATCAAATTGCAGAGATCCCGTTTTATAAACCGGCAGATGATAGTCCTGAAATAAACTATATTAAAAAGCAAAGAGAAATGTTGGGTGGCTATTTACCAGCACGTTCTACAGAAACAGAACCTCTTAAAGTTCCTGATTTGGCTGATTTCTCGTCAGTTACTAAGGGATTAGGCGATCGTGAAATTTCTACTACAATGGCTTTTGTACGTATTCTTTCAGTATTACTGAAAAATAAGGAGATCAGTGAGCGTATCGTTCCAATCGTTCCTGATGAGTGCAGAACGTTTGGAATGGAAGGTTTATTCAGGCAAATCGGTATTTATTCTCCAGTAGGTCAGCTGTATACACCTGTAGATCATGAACAAGTCATGTTTTATCGCGAAGCTAAAGACGGACAAATTCTTGAGGAAGGAATTAATGAAGCAGGAGCTTTTTGTTCATGGATTGCAGCAGCAACCTCATACAGTTCAAATAAATTGGCCATGATCCCATTTTATATTTACTATTCAATGTTTGGATTTCAGCGTATTGGTGATTTGGCATGGGCTGCAGGGGATATGCAGGCCCGAGGTTTCCTATTAGGTGGAACTGCCGGGCGCACAACCCTTGCGGGCGAAGGATTACAACATCAAGATGGACATAGCCATTTATATGCTTCAACAATTCCAAATTGTATCTCTTATGATCCGACTTATGCTTATGAGCTTGCTGTGATCATCCAAAATGGTTTGTACCGCATGTATGAAAAACAGGAAAATATTTTTTATTACATTACCGTAATGAATGAAAACTACATGCATCCGGATATGCCAGAGGGAGCTGAAGAAGGTATCATTAAAGGAATGTATTTATTGCAAGAAAGTAAGAAAAAACCCAAACAACACGTCCAGTTAATGGGAAGTGGAACCATACTGCGTGAAGTCATCAAAGCAGCCCAAATGTTAAAAGAAGATTATTCTGTCACTGCAGATATTTGGAGTGTGACAAGCTTTAATGAATTAAGAAGGGATGGGTTGGCTGTAGAGCGCTATAATGCAATGCACCCTCAAGAAAAAGAACAAAAAAGCTATGTCGCTACACAATTAAAAGGCAGACCTGGGCCTGTAATTGCTGCAACTGATTATTTACGAATATATGCAGATCAAATTAGACCTTTCGTACCTAATCACTATGTAACTTTGGGTACCGATGGTTATGGAAGAAGCGATACACGGGAACGTTTACGCCATTTCTTTGAAGTAGATGCTAAATTTATAGTTTTGGCGGCATTAAATGCTTTAGTTGTGGAAGGAAGTATTGATAAATCCAAAGTTGTGGATGCAATAAAGCGCTATAACATTGATCCTGATAAACTGAATCCGGTTAATCATTAGAAAGTATATAGTAGGCTTAGTAATTTCATCTGTAATTGTAATGGAACAAGCAACATGCATTTAAATGTGTTTCCATTACAATCATGACTTGAATGTACTGAGTAATCTTTTGAGGAAAGACATGTCAAATGAAATAGAAGTTAAGATTCCTGATATTGGTGGAGCGACTCAGGTTGATGTGATTGAAGTAATGGTCCAGGTAGGAGACCAGATTGAAATCGATACACCGCTCATTACTTTGGAGTCAGATAAAGCCAGTATGGAAATTCCTTCCCCAGTTGCAGGAAAGATCACCAAACTGAATATCAAAGTAGGGGATAAAGTATCTGAAGGCGATGTGATTCTTTTTGCTACGGTTGAAAAAAAGTCAGACACTGAAAAAGAAAATAAAACTCAAGCGGCTAAAAAAGAACCTGAAAATAAAGAGGAAAATAAAGCTAAAGTTGCGCAGGAAAATAAATCAGAAAGTATAAAAGAGGTTAAAATTCCTGATATTGGTGGTGCAACCCAAGTTGATGTAATTGAAGTTATGGTTCAGGTAGGAGAGCAAGTCGAAATCGATACACCGCTTATTACCTTGGAATCAGATAAAGCCAGCATGGAAATTCCTTCCCCAATTGCAGGTAAAATCACTAAGCTGAACCTTAAAGTAGGTGATAAGGTATCTGAAGGCGATGTGATCCTTTTAGCTGCTATAGAAAATGGAGCAAAAGCTGAAAAAAGCGAAACAGCCTCTGTGGAACAAGAACCAGTAAGTGCTCCTGAAACATCAAGTTCAGTAGAACCAGAAAACAAGAGCGAACAGATTTCACCCCAACCTGTTCTAGCTGATACGGAATCTTCAAAGGTTATTGCTGCAGGCCCTGCTGTAAGACGTCTAGCTCGAGAGTTAGGTGTAAACTTGGCAGGGGTTAAAGGTACGGGCCGTAAGGATCGTATTACTAAAGAAGACGTACAAACTTATGTGAAAACCCGTTTAAGTGAGCAATCGGGGCAAGGATCTTTCGGTATTCCACCTAATCCAACAATTGATTTTACTCAGTTTGGTGAAATTGAAACCAAACCTCTTAATAAAATTAAAAAACTTACTGGTGTTAATGTTCATCGTTCATGGATAACAATCCCTCATGTCACTCAATTTGATGCAGCAGATATTACTGATGTCGAGGCATTTAGAAAGTCTGAAGCAGAGCATGCTAAAGAAAAGGGATATAAGCTCACCTTGCTTGCATTCGTTTGTGCCGTAGTGAGTAAAGCGTTAAAAGCATTCCCACAATTTAATGCATCTTTAGATGCTACGAGCACCAATCTTATTTACAAGAAATATTGCAATATAGGTATTGCAGTAGAAACACCGAACGGTTTGGTAGTTCCAGTAATTAGAAATGTTGACAAGTTAAGTGTTGCTGAAATTGCAACAGAAATGACACGGTTAAGTACTAAGGCTCGAGATAAAGGTTTAATGCCCGTAGATATGGCAGGAGGATGTTTTACAATTTCCAGTTTAGGCGGGATTGGCGGCACTGCGTTTACACCAATAGTGAATAGCCCTGAAGTGGCCATCCTTGGATTATCTCGCTCGGAAATAAAACCTGTTTATGAAAATGGTACATTTCAACCAAGACTTATGTTGCCTTTATCCTTATCCTATGATCATCGAGTGATAGACGGTGCAGAAGCGGCACGCTTTACTCGTTTTATTTGTGAGTGTTTAAGTGATATAAGACGAATTTTACTCTAATTTTTTATAATATCTAAAATAAAAGAGGCTTGTAATGGCTAATAAAATTAAGACAGATGTCGTTGTATTAGGAAGTGGCCCTGGTGGATACACAGCAGCATTTAGAGCAGCAGATTTGGGAAAAAAAGTTGTATTGGTAGAGCGTTATGACTCACTAGGAGGTGTTTGCTTAAATGTAGGTTGCATTCCTTCTAAGGCATTATTGCATATTGCTAAAGTTGTTGAGGAAGCTCATGAAATGTCTGAGCAAGGTGTTAGTTTTGGCAAACCTAAGCTGGATAATAAAAAAATCGTTGCATGGAAAAACTCCGTGGTTTCCAAATTAACAGGCGGTTTGAACGCTTTATCAAAGCAACGCAAAGTTGAAGTGGTTACAGGAGTAGGTAAGTTCTCAGGCACGCATCAAGTGACTGTGGCTACTAAAGATGGTTCCGTAGAAGTTGAATTTGAAAATGCAATTATTGCCGTAGGTTCTGAATCGATTAATTTACCTTTTATCCCTGAGGATAAACGTATTTTTAGCTCAACAGGTGCTTTAGAGCTTGCTGATATCAAAGGCAGTTTATTGGTTCTAGGTGGTGGAATTATTGGTCTGGAAATGGCCACTGTTTATTCATCTTTAGGCGTTGATGTAACTGTTGTTGAATTTATGGATCAACTGATTCCAGGTGCCGATTTTGATTTGGTAAATGTTTTGCAAAAGCGCATGCAGAAAAAAGGCGTCAAATTCCTTTTAAAAACTAAAGTAACGGCTATGGAAGCAAAAAAAGATGGCATCTATGTTTCTATGGAAGGTGAACATGCAACAGATAAGCCTCTTTGCTTTCAACAAGTTCTTGTTTCAGTTGGAAGAAAACCTAATGGTGGTGTAATTGATGCAGAAAAAGCAGGCATAAAAGTAGATGATCGTGGTTTCATTAAAGTAGATAATCAACAAAGAACAAATGTGGCACATATTTTTGCTATTGGTGACGTAGTTGGGCAGCCAATGCTTGCGCACAAAGCAATTCCAGAGGGGAAAGTTGCTGCAGAAGTTATTGCGGGTAAAAAACATTACTTTGATCCTAAATGTATTGCCAGCGTGGCCTATACCGATCCGGAGCTTGCTTGGGCAGGTTTAACTGAAAAAGAAGCTAAAGAGAAAAATATTCGTTATGAAAAAGCGACTTTTCCCTGGGCAGCTAGTGGCCGAGCGCTCAGTATGGGACGGGAAGAAGGAATGACTAAATTATTATTCTGTCCAGATACCAATCGAATATTAGGTGCAGGGATTGTTGGCATTAATGCTGGTGATTTAATCGCTGAAACAGCTTTAGCTATTGAAATGTGTTGTGATGTTGAAGATATTGCTTTGACCATACACCCTCATCCAACGCTTTCTGAAACTATTGCTCAAGCAGCAGAGGCATTTGAAGGAACAATTACTGATCTTTATTTGCCAAAAAAGAAAAAAAGTACTGAATAGTCAGGTAATACGTGGCTGGGTGCAGCGAAGCGGAACCCCGGGGAAATTAAAGGCATATCTACCCGGGGTTCCGCTTCGCTGCACCCTGCCTACGTTTATTTGTTAGGAGTAGCAAATGACTTTTAATATTCGACGTATGACTGAATCAGATATTGATAGTGTTTATGCAATTGAGAAGGACGTACATATTGCCCCTTGGGATAGAGATATCTTAAGAGATTGCGTTCGAGTAGGATATGATTGTCGAGTATTTGAAATAAATAAAGAAAATAGCCTAATGATTTGTGGTTATATTATTTCTAGACACAGCAATAATTGCTGTCATATTTTAAATTTCTGTATTGCTAAACTGTTCCAATCACAAGGTTATGGACGGCAATTTTTGCAACAAGTACTTACTTCATTAACTGCGTCGCAGTATATTGATCATGTGATTCTTGAAGTAAGACCCAGCAATCAGGCAGCCTTGCATCTGTATCATAGTGTGGGCTTTAAACAAATAGAAATTAAACCAGCATATTACGTAGAAGAGAATAATATTGAAGATGCAATTGTGCTGAAAAAAATATTGTCGCATTAAAATAAAAATCAATTTAAAAAATTTTTATAAAAATATTCTGTCAAGACTGTTTTTTAAGTTTTTCTTTGTTATCATATACGACCAATTCTGTGAATCCCCTAACTTTCCTTCCTGTGGATAACCTTTTTTACAAATCCTATTTTTATTTTTATTTTTATGTAAAAAATTACTATAACCCCCTTATACAGAGCGAAATTATTATTTTTGCATTGATGAGACAATGATAGGTGTTATTCACAAAATCTGTGGATAACATTGTGTATAGTATTATGAATTACTTGATAAATAAGCTCATTTTATAGCTGCTGTAAAATTAACCAAAAATAATGAGTATGAGGTTCTTATCGTTTTGAATTAGCATTTGAGGAGGTGGTTGGAACAGACGATTGCTAATATTCGTCGTTCTAGTAAAAATATAGGGATGTATGTAATTAATTTGTTCATCATGGGTATTGTCGTGACAAATTACCATGACAAATATAAATCGTCTGTGGTACTCTCTAACATCTTGAAAAATGCAATCTTTCTCACAACGATTGCTACACTAATTGAAGTTAATTAAATGATTTATTTGTTGAGAACATTTTCATGAGAAGAGCAAAATCAAAACCAAATCCTATGACGCAAACTGCTCAAATTGATAATTTAAGCCATGATGGAAAAGGGATCGCGCGTATTCATGGTAAAGCTACTTTTGTCCAAGGTGCTTTGCCTGGTGAACGAATTGAGTTTCAATATACTAGGATAAAAAAAGATTTTGATGAGGGGCTCTTGCTTAAAGTTCTTGAGCCGTCTTCTATACGGGTGGAGCCGAAGTGTCCTCATTATTCAATGTGTGGCGGCTGTTCATTACAGCATGTAAGTGAAGAAGAGCAAATTCATTTTAAACAAGATCAATTATTGGATTTATTGTTACGATATGGCCATACTCAACCGCAAATCGTGTTGCCGCCTTTAATTGCCGGGTACTGGAATTACAGGAATAAAGCTCGATTAAGCGTACGCTATGTGGAGAAAAAACAAAGCGCCATGGTTGGGTTTAGAGAACGCAGTAATCCCCGCTACATTACCGAGATCACCCAATGTCCGGTTTTAAATGCAAAACTTGATGCTGATATCATACCATTAAGGCAATTGATTGACTCAATGCAAGACAAGCATTGTATTGCACAAATTGAAGTTGCAGCAGGAGACGATGAGATTGCTCTTATTTTCAGAAACTTAACCTCCTTAAATCATGAGGATGAACTAAAAATCAAAGAATTTGCTGAAAAATATCAATATAAAATTTTTCTGCAGCCAGGTTCTCCTGATACTGTATTTTGTTTTTACCCCCCTAAATCAAGTGAGTATATCTCTTATAAATTGCCAGATTATCAAATTACCTTTTTGTTTCATCCAACAGATTTTACCCAAGTTAATTCTGCATTGAATCGCTCTATGGTATCACAAGCCATGCAGCTAATGGACTTAAAAAGTACAGATATAGTGCTAGACTTATTCTGTGGGCTGGGTAATTTTTCACTCCCAATGGCTAAATTTTGCGCCAAAGTACTTGGGGTGGAAGGCAGTAAAACCATGGTTGAGAGAGCATACATGAATGCGACACTGAATTTTATTCAGAATGTGGATTTTTATGCTGCAAACTTGGATGATGTGAATGAAGTCAAGAAGTTGGTTCAGCAATCTTGCAACAAAGTACTAATTGATCCTCCTCGCTCAGGTGCCCTGGAAATTGTGAAACAAATTGATGCACTAAACCCAGAGCGTATTGTTTATGTATCATGTAATCCCATAACATTAGCTCGTGATACAGATATTTTGGTTAATCAAAAAGGCTATACATTAATAAAGGCAGGAGTAATGGACATGTTTCCTCACACTGCCCACGTTGAGTCGATTGCGTTGTTTGAAAAAGGATAAAGCTCATGGTTCGAGTAAAAGATACTATTCCATTATGTGAAGATGGAAGCATTGATGTTGATTTGTGGCTCCATCAACTAGGCGCAAAGGGTTATTTAGATAATCTTGAACTCATTCGTGGTGCATGCACTTTAAGTCAGCTTGCAGGACAAGATCATGCTACAGAAACTGGCCAATCTTGTTTGCAACAAGGTTTATCTATGGCTGATTTACTTGCAGATCTTGAGGTGGATCAGGAAACGCTTGCTGCGGCAATTATTTTTGAAAACGTACACTATGCTGATTTATCCATTGATGATGTTGCGGAGCAATTAGGCCCCAATATTGCGAAATTAGTCAAAGGCATAGAGCGCATGAGCGCGATGCACAGTTTTCAGGGATTAAATAAATACCCACAAAATAAACAACAAATTGATAATCTTCGTAAAATGTTGTTGGCTATGGTGGATGATGTTCGTGTTGTATTGATTAAACTTGCCGAACGCCTATGTGTTTTAAGAACTGCAGGGCATTTATCTGAAGAATTACGCAAGCAACTGGCTACTGAAGCGATGGAAATTTATGCTCCGTTGGCTAACAGATTAGGGATAGGGGCCATTAAATGGGAAATGGAGGATTTGGCTTTTCGCCATTTACATCCTGAAGAATATAAAGCGATAGCCAAGGGCCTGAAAGCAAAACGCTTAGAACGGGACAATTTTGTTAATGCGATTGTTGCTCAGTTGAATGAACAGATTAAAGCAAGTGGGATAGATCACTTTGCCGTTTATGGACGTTCAAAGCACATCCATAGTATCTATAAAAAAATGACCCGCAAGAATGTGTCACTCGATGAAATATATGATGCTACTGCAGTACGTGTTCTTGTTGATACTCAGCCCCAATGCTATGAAGTCTTAGGTATGGTACATACACTTTGGAAACAAATTCCTGCTGAATTTGATGATTATATTATTAATCCCAAAGCTAATGGATATCAATCATTGCATACTGCGGTCAAAGGGCCGGAAGGTAGGGTTTTTGAGGTGCAAATTAGAACATTTCATATGCACGATTTGGCTGAAATGGGAGTTGCCGCCCATTGGAAATATAAGGAAGGCGGTTTCAAACAAAAACAAAGCCATGAGCGTAAAATCGAATGGTTACGGGATGTATTGGCTTGGCATCGTGAAATGGCGAGTAATAAAGGTGTGCCTGAAAGTACAACTACTGAATTTCTCGAAGACAGGGTTTATGTTTTTACGCCAGATGGGGATGTCCTCGATTTACCCCATGGTGTAACTCCTTTGGACTTTGCTTATCACGTACATAGTGATCTTGGACATCGATGTCGTGGTGCACGTATAAATGGTCATATCGTACCACTAACTTATCAATTAAAAACTGGAGATAGGGTAGAGGTTTTAGCTGGAAAAGAAAGTAAACCCTCCCGTGACTGGATTAACCCCCACTTAAATTATCTCAAAACATCTCGTGCTAAAGCCAAAGTATTACACTGGTTTAAAATGCAAGATTATGATCGAAACATTCAAGATGGTCGCGAGCTATTAGATAAAGAATTAAAATCTTTAGGAATAAAATCCGATAAACTGAATGAAGCTGCAGTTGCACTACATTTTAAAAAACTTGATGATCTTTATGCAAATCTTGGCCGTGGCGATATTAAAATAGGCCAAATTATTAGCAAGCTCACTCCACCAACTACTTCAGAGCTCAATCTTGAGCGATTTGTCAGACCACAGGCGAAACCAGAAATTACTGGAAGTGATTTACGTATTGAGGGAGTGGGTAATTTATTAACCTTTATGGCAAGATGCTGTCAACCTGTCCCCGGTGATCCTGTTATTGGTTACATTACTATAGGTCGTGGCGTCTCAGTACATCGTCAAGATTGTCCTAATATTATTCATGCGAATGAAAGACAAAAGCAACGCTTTTTGCAGGTTACTTGGGGAAGTGCAACACGTGAAAATTATGTAGTGGATATTTTAATCAAGGCTTTTGATCGCTCTGAACTTCTAAAGGATGTCACGTCGTTACTTGCTAATGAAAAAGCACATGTGTATGCGTTGCAAACCCAGAGTAATAAACATGAAAATATGGCTTATATTACTTTAACTGTAGATGTTGATGGCCTAAGTAGTCTCTCCCGATTACTGACGAAATTAGAGCAAATCCCTAATGTACTTGAAGCGAGAAGACAGGTTTAATTTGCGTTGCACCTGCATCTTCTATTTCCCGCGGACAAGCCGCGGGGCGTAGGCAGAGAAGTGGTCAAGATGCAGTTCATTGTACTCCAGGCAAATATCGATTGTTATTTAAAGATAAATCCAGTAATGTAGCCTGAGTGCAGGCGAAGCCGCAACCTGAGTCACTGTGTCTCACCCAGACTACTTATTTAAATATAAATCCTGCAACAACAGCACGATGTTCGTTTAATAAAACATTGTAAGTTCGGCATGCTGCACCTATAGACATGCATTCGATACCTATTCGTTGCTCTGCAAGCTGCTTCATAATTGACAGGGGTAGGAGTTTTCCGGTATGTTCATGACCAATGATGATAATTTCCGGTTTAAATTGCGCTAATAAGCTCATGTAGTGTTCGTCAATTTCATGAATGTCTTTAATTGACAGATCACTAATGATTTCTGTTTTAGAAACAATTAAACTGCTTTCATAGACAATAGAATTAATCTGAATTTTGTTATCACTATAAGCTTGCACTACATGTGGTTCTGCTGATTCTAAATTGATATTCATGGTTTAGAATGTTTCAATGAATGATACGTGGTTGTAAGTATACTACAGAGGTCAATATTATGAGTCAATTTCCGCGTATAAATCGCTTGCCCCCTTATGTTTTTAACACGTTAACCCAATTAAAAACAGAAGCGCGAGCACGGGGAGAAGATATAATTGATTTCGGTATGGGAAATCCAGATCAACCAACACCGCCACATATTGTCAATAAGTTGATTGAAGCAGTTCAAAGACCGGATACTCATCGATATTCTATGTCCAAAGGAATCCCAAGACTAAGAAGAGCTATGGCTTCCTGGTATCAACGTAACTATGAGGTACAGTTAAATAGTGAAACACAAATATTAGCTACCATAGGATCAAAAGAGGGGTTGGCACATCTGGCATTAGCTATAAGCGGACCTGGGGATACAATTTTAGTTCCTGATCCAGCTTATCCTATTCATACGTATGGATTTATTATTGCTGGTGCTAATGTAAAACAAATTCCCCTTATCAATGAAACTCAATTTTTAGCTTCTGTAGAAGATACAATTAATCGCAGCTGGCCTAAACCGAAAGCGTTGGTAATTAATTTTCCTGCAAATCCAAGTACCCATTGCGTAGACTATTCTTTTTTTGAACAAGTTGTTGAGTTGGCAAGAAAACATGAAATTTGGGTTATCCATGACTTGGCATATGCTGATATTGTATTTGATGGATATAAGGCTCCATCAATACTTCAAGTGCCAGGAGCTACTGATGTAGCAATTGAAACTTATTCAATGTCTAAATCGTATAATATGCCAGGTTGGCGTGTTGGTTTTGCTTGTGGAAATGAAGAGTTGGTTGCAGCACTTACTCGGATTAAATCTTATTTAGATTACGGTACATTCACACCAATCCAAGTTGCAGCAATTGCTGCATTAGATGGTCCAGATGAGTGTGTACAGGAGATTAGGACGCTTTATGAAAAAAGACGTAATATCCTTTGTGATGGTTTAAATGAGATTGGCTGGGAGGTTACTCGACCCAAAGCAACGATGTTCGTTTGGGCACCTCTTCCTTCTCATTATCAACCCATGGGCTCCCTTGAGTTCAGTAAATATTTATTAAAAGAAGCTCATATTGCTGTATCGCCAGGAATAGGTTTTGGCCAACAAGGTGATGGTTATGTTCGTTTCGGTTTAATTGAAAATAAAGATCGCATACGGCAGGCATTAAGAAATTTAAAATCATTATTTCGCAGAGATGGATTGATTAAGGCTGAACAAACATGCGTGTTGTGATTGACTCAGAGTGTAGTTCCATTCCCGAAAGAGCCAAGTCACTCAATTCAGAAGGGAATGCATTGCTCAATTTTTTGCTGAATCTTGGCTACAATCCTGAAAATCCGCCTGTTGCTGATTTGCTAAAGAAGCATCACCGTTTAGAAGGAAAATGGCTTGTCTTGACTCCAGTTCATTGGGAGGCAACACATAATGATGCAATGGTTGTAGCTTTGGGCAAGAATCTGCAACTTGAACAACATGAGTCTAAATTATGGTTTGATTTATTTTCGCAGTATCTGGCAGAAGAGGGTACCGCTCTTTACTATCATGATGAGGAAACATGGTTACTAAGTAATCATAAAAATTTATCTGTAAATGCAAAACCTCCTTACCGCTTGTTGCATCAATCATTAATGCCCGAATTAACTCAACTCGATAAGACGATGCATTGGCAAAAATTTATTACTGAAAGCCAAATGCTTTTTGCATCCAAACCCAATCAGTCCTTGGCTAATGGATTATGGGTCTGGGGTGATGCGACACTTAAGGATAAAATACCAATCAATATTTGTGTTGATGAGCATTTTTATTCATTAGCACAAATATGCAGTACTCAAGTTACCTTATATAACTCAGCAATAACGCTTAAGGATTATCAGATTTTATTGCTCAGCGAATTTTCTATGCTCAGTGAACAACATCAAGAAGAATTAAAAGAAATGTCTGTTCATTGGTATTGGAATAATCTGGCTTACTCTACGAGTGCTAACAGCTGGTACGTCCGTTTGTGGAGAAAACTAATACATGCTTATTAAACAACGTCCTCAACCAATACACACGCTCAATTTACCTAACATGCCTGATGTACTAAGGCGAATATTCGCAAACAGAGGAATTACTGAACCCTCTCAATTGGATAAACAACTCCAGACTTTATTACCTTTTGATAGCTTAAAAGGAATAGATAAAGCATGCACACGCTTGGAGACAGCATTACGTGAACAACATAGGATTTTGGTTATTGGTGATTTTGATGCAGATGGTGCAACATCCACTGCACTTGCTATAACTGCTTTACGCGCTATGGGGGCTCAATTTATCGATTATTTAGTCCCTAACCGTTTTGAGTTTGGTTATGGGTTAACACCACAAATAGTTGAAGTAGCAAGCAAGTGGAAACCCAGACTGATAATTACTGTAGATAATGGGATTGCGAGTATTGAAGGCGTAGAAAAGGCCAATCAATTAAATATTGATGTTTTAATCACTGATCATCACTTACCCGCCGAAACGCTTCCTAACGCGTGTGCTATAGTGAATCCAAACCAATCGGACTGCAACTTTCCCAGTAAATCGATTGCTGGAGTTGGCGTGATTTTTTATGTCATGCTTGCTTTACGTCGACATTTGGTAAATACGAATTGGTTTCGTGAGATGAATATCGTTGAACCCAATATGGCAAGTTTTTTGGATTTAGTTGCTTTGGGCACTGTAGCTGATGTTGTGGGACTGGATCAAAATAACCGTATTATGGTGAATCAAGGCCTGGCAAGAATACGGCAAGGCCTTTGTCGCGTAGGTATAAAAGCTTTGGTTGAAGTATCCGGACGTGAGTGTGAACGACTAAGGGAGTCTGATTTGGGATTTGCTATTGCACCAAGACTCAATGCTGCGGGGCGATTGGACGATATGGCTTTGGGTATAGAATGTTTAATTACTGCAGATCAGGAACAAGCTAGAAATTATTGTCAGCAATTAGACGAATTAAACGAAGAAAGAAAGCAAATTGAAACGGAAATGAAAGAGCAGGCAATGCTTGCACTGGAAAAACTTGCGCTTAGTACTGATTATAATAGTAATCGTTTACCTATTGCATTATGTCTTTTTGATAAAACATGGCATCAAGGAGTCATTGGAATTTTAGCAGGGCGGATGAAAGAGCGTTATCATCGACCTGTTATTGCTTTTGCTGAAGTGAGCGATGATGAATTGAAAGGTTCTGCCCGTTCGGTTCCAGATTTAAATATTCGCGATGTATTGGCAGCAATAGATAAGGATCATCCGGGGCTTATCTGCAAATTTGGTGGTCATGCTATGGCAGCGGGCCTGAGCATTCATCCAAACGCTCTTGAAGCCTTCCGTGAAGCATTAATTTTTGAAGTGAACAAACATATTGATTTTTCTCAATGTGAAGGAGAATTACTTACCGATGGTCCATTACAACCGGAAGAGTTTAGCCTTGAAATCGCTCAATTAATACAACAAGCAGGACCATGGGGGCAGCAATTCGTTGAACCTGTTTTTGATAATGTTTTCGAAGTATTAGATCAACGTATAGTAGGAAAAAATCATTTAAAAATGACTTTGATGACCACACAAGGCAACCAGCAAGTAGATGCGATCGCTTTTAATGTCGATTTGAAATTTTGGCCAAACTATAGAGTTAAATATCTGCATGCAGCATATAAGTTGGATATCAATTTTTATCAGGGTCGAACACGACTGCAATTACTTATCCAAGCAATGAATGCAGTAAATCAAGAATAAATCTAGAGTAGCCAGTACAGAGCATAGCTATCAAGCGAAGCAGAAAAGCTGCCTTGTCATTCCTCGAAGGCAGGAATCCATTCATGAATTGAATACATTGCCAATACAAAAATGGATCCTCTCCGCGGGGATGACAGAGTTACTTGCCAATTGAGTAAAATGAAACACGTAACTATTCTTAGCGTGACGGGTATGTGCTGGAAACAGGCTACATTTTTTGTACACAATTTTTTAGTTCAGGTTATAATTGTCTCTTTTTAATTGAAACAATAATAGTGTCAAATAACCTGCTTTCACCTTTGTCCATTGCTCCCATGATTGATTGGACCTACAGTCATTTTCGAATTTTTATGCGTATTTTGGCGCCGCATGCACTTGTTTATACAGAAATGCAAACCACTGGAGCGATACAAAATAACCCTTTGCGCTCTTTGCAGTTTAATATAAAAGAACATCCAATAGCACTTCAGCTTGGAGGATCAGATCCTGATGCATTAGCACATTGTGCTCTACATGCAGAACAAGAAGGATTTGATGAGGTAAATATTAATCTTGGTTGTCCTAGTGATAAAGTCCAGGCAGGACGTTTTGGTGCGTGTTTAATGAAAGAGCCAAAACACGTTGCGGCGTGTATTCAAGCCATGCGGCAAGTAACGACAACACCTATTACTGCAAAAACCAGAATAGGCATAGATCATCAAGACAGTTATAAGTTCTTTAGTGATTTTGTACATCAATTACTTGAGGCTGGAGCACAAAAAATTATTGTTCATGCACGCAAAGCTTGGCTAAGCGGTTTAAACCCCAAACAAAATCGAACAATTCCCCCTGTTAACTACGACTATGTTTATCGCCTTAAAGAGGAAATTCCTAATATTCCAGTAGTGCTCAATGGTAATATATTGAATGTAAAAGAAATTAAAGAGCATCTGCGCCATGTTGAAGGAGTGATGCTTGGTCGTTTGGCATGTGATAATCCTTTCCAAATCGCAGTGATACATCAAGCACTCTATCCTGAAGCTCAAATGAAAACTCGGAGCCAAGTCTTTAATCTCTATTTGAATTATTTATTCGAAGAATATAATAAAGGGGTTTCCCTTAGTTTACTGATTAAGCCTATATTTAATTTAGCTTTTGGATTACCTGGAGCAAGTCAATGGAAAAAAAAGTTGATGCTCGTTTTGCAAACTAAAAATAGTTTTTTATTGCAGGAATTAAGTGAATATTTGCAAGAGCTGGAATTATATGCAGAGACTTTATAAACTCCAGATGAAATAACCTTTGTTGCTTGTTTGCAATTTCGATATCAATATTGCGAAATTGAGTAATCTATTCAGCAACTCACTTCCAAAATATTGTATAATATGAGAGGAAATTGCGGAAAATAATATTTGAGTTGTCTGATTTGTCAGAAACCTCTTTTTTCACTTAGTTATCTCATGAAGATTCACTTAAATTAAAAGGTATTCATAGTATTTTCCCCCAAATTTTAGTACATTAACCAATTTGTTATTTGAAATCTCCAGAGGATTATGTAGGCCATGCTGAATACGTTGATTAAGAAAATGTTTGGAAGCCGAAATGAGCGCACTTTGCGGCGTATGGAAAAGGCAGTAGTGGCAATTAATGCATTTGAGCCTCAAATGCAAGCATTAACTGATGCCGAGTTAGCTGCAAAAACCCAGCATTTTAAAGCACGTTTTGCAGAAGGAGAAAGCCTTGATGAAATGTTAGCAGAGGCTTTTGCTACAGTAAGAGAAGTATCCGTACGTACTTTGGGTTTGCGTCATTTCGATGTGCAATTAATAGGTGGAATGGTTTTGCATGAAGGTAATATTGCTGAAATGCGTACAGGGGAAGGTAAAACATTGGTAGCAACTCTACCCGCATATTTGAATGCTATTACTGGACGTGGTGTGCATGTTGTTACTGTGAATGATTATCTTGCCAAACGTGATAGCCAATGGATGAGCCCTATATTTGAATTTTTGGGGTTGACTGTGGGTGTGATTTTTCCTGATATGGCGCATGCTGCAAAACAGGAAGCTTATCGTTGTGATATCGTTTATGGAACAAACAACGAATATGGTTTTGATTATTTGCGTGATAATATGGCATTTAGCCTTGAAGATAAGGTGCAAAGAGAGTTGAACTTTGCCATCGTGGACGAAGTGGATTCAATTCTTATTGATGAAGCCCGTACTCCTCTGATTATTTCTGGTGCAGCAGAAGACAGCTCTGAACTTTACATTAAAATTAATTCCTTAATTCCTCATTTGAAGAAACAAGAAGAAGAGGGTGGTGAAGGGGATTATACTATCGATGAAAAGCAAAAACAGGCGCATCTTACTGATGCAGGTCATCAACATATAGAAGAATTATTGGTTAAAGCAAAACTGCTGGATCAGGGTGAAAGTTTATATCATGCCAGCAACATTATGCTCATGCATCATGTGAATGCAGCATTAAAGGCGCATGCTATGTTCCATCGTGATGTGGATTATATTGTTAAGGATGGACAAGTTATTATCGTCGATGAGCATACTGGTCGAACAATGCCTGGTCGAAGATGGTCTGAAGGATTGCATCAAGCTGTTGAGGCCAAGGAAGGGGTTTCTATTCAAAATGAAAACCAAACTCTTGCTTCAATAACATTCCAGAATTTCTTCCGAATGTATAATAAATTATCAGGAATGACTGGGACAGCGGATACAGAAGCTTATGAGTTGCAGCAAATTTATAATCTTGATGTTGTAGTAATTCCTACAAATAAACCTATGGTACGAAAAGATGAGGCTGATCTGGTTTATTTAACTCAAAAGGATAAATTTCAAGCAGTTATAGAAGATATTCGTGAGTGTATTGCTCGCAAGCAACCTGTTCTTGTGGGTACTGTTTCGATTGAAGCATCTGAGTTTTTAAGTCAACTTCTTAAAAAAGAAAACGTTAAACATCAAGTACTTAATGCCAAATTTCATGAAAAGGAAGCGCAAATTATTGCTGAAGCAGGCCGGCCTGGTACGGTAACTATTGCTACAAATATGGCAGGTCGGGGAACTGATATTGTTCTGGGTGGAAGTTTATCTGCGGATTTGGCTCAATTAGGTGAAAATGCGAGTGCTGAAGAAATAGAAGCGGCAAAACAGTTGTGGCAAAAACGTCACGATGAAGTCATTGCAGCCGGTGGATTGAGAATTATCGGTTCGGAACGTCATGAGTCCCGTCGAATTGATAATCAGCTACGAGGACGTTCGGGCCGTCAGGGAGATGTGGGAAGCAGTCGCTTCTACTTATCTCTTGAAGATAATTTAATGCGTATATTTGCGTCTGAACGTGTTGCATCGATGATGCGCCGTTTAGGAATGAAACCTGGAGAGCCTATTGAGCACAGTTTGGTAACCAAAGCAATTGAGAATGCTCAACGTAAGCTTGAAGGACATCATTTTGATGTACGAAAGCAGCTTTTGGATTATGACAACGTAGCTAATGATCAAAGACAAGTCATTTATACTCAACGCGCTTCGATCATGGAAATGACGGATACTGAGGAAATGTTAAATATAATGCGGGAGGAAGTGATATCGAATCTTGTTGATACTTATATTCCTCCCCAAAGTTTGGAAGATCAGTGGGATCCAAAATCTTTAAGTGATATTTTGGCTGATGAATTCAAACTTAAAGCCCCTGTGCTCGAGTGGATTGAAGAGGATCATCATATTCAGCCAGAACAAATTAAAGAAAAAATTCTTGATCTTGCTGCACGGAAATATGATGAAAAAGTCCAGCAAGCGGGTAGAGCTACGATGTCGCAGTTTGAAAAATCCGTGGTTTTGCAAACTTTGGACAATCAATGGCGAGAACACCTGGCGGCAATGGATCAATTGCGTCAAGGAATCCATTTGCGCGGTTACGCGCAAAAAGATCCAAAGCAAGAGTATAAAAAAGAAGCTTTCACTTTGTTTACCTCTATGCTTGATAATTTAAAGTATGATGTTGTTCGTTTAGTTTCTTCAGTAGAAATTCAAACAGAAGAAGATGTTAATGCAATTGAAGAGCAACGACGCGCTGAGCAAGTTAGTAAGATGAGCTTGCAACACGGCAATTATGCTGATGAACAGGATGAGGAGGCAGCGACTCAAACATACAGACGACACGAGAAAAAAATTGGTCGAAATGATCCTTGCCCGTGTGGTTCAGGTAAAAAGTATAAAGCCTGTCATGGAAGCTTGGCGTGAACATCTCAGTTGCCGTAGCAGTTATTATTGATGAGCAACAACGTATCTTAATTACCCAACGTCCTTTGCATCTTCCTCATGGAGGATGTTGGGAATTTCCTGGCGGTAAATTGGAAGTAAATGAATCTTCGGAATCTGCATTGATTCGAGAAATCAAAGAAGAAATTGGAATAGAAGTTCGACATTATAAATTACTCGGTGAAGTAAAACATCAATACTCTGATAAATCGGTAAAATTAATTATTTTTCTTGTCAGTCAATATGTTGGGGACCCTTTATGTTTGGAAGGACAATTGGCTATGAAATGGGTTTATCAGCACGAACTAAATCCGGAGCATTTCCCAGAAGCAAATCGTGAAGTCATTACAATGGTGCAGGATTATTTACTATGTAACGAACTTGTGAAGCAGTAACTGTATTGCTTTAATATATATCATGATTATGCAGACTGCTAATAAGCTTGCGAAGCCTTGCAACGGAGTTCTAAGAAACCATGCTGGGCCGCGCTACGCTTAGCACGGCCTACTTAATTATTTGCAAGAGGTGCGAGGTTTCTGAATTTAATTGAAATCAAGGTATAATGGAGCATGATCTGAGACTTCATCACTCAGAACAGCGAATTCATTAACAACTATATCTGGTGAGGTTAGGATATAATCTGCAAATTTTTCTTCTTTTTTATAGTAACGGGTTCTTGTTGAGCTAATGTTGTTAATTTTTATCAAATTATTCATTCCTTGCTCAATAATGTTCATGCTTTCGGTGTCAGGTCTTAAGTTAAAATCACCACATAATATTTTAGGCGTATTGATGGTATCCATAAAATGACGGATACGTTGGGACTGATTGATTCTTTCTGGGGTATCTTTTTTACCTTGCCCATTCCAGAGTCCATGAACATTAAGAACAGAGTAAGTTTTTTTGTTAATTTCACATTCCACCCATTGTAAATCTCTAGGATGATTTAATCCTATTCCCGGATAATGTTGTTTTTGATGGATATTTATATCTCCCTCGCCTAAGATATCGATATTACTTTTCAATAGCATCGCAATTCCATAAATATTTTCAACGGCAGGTTTGAAAATAGGGAAATGATTAGGAAGGAGTTGTTGTAAATCAGAAAAAATATTCAGACTAAGTTCTCTATCTTCTTCAGTTACAGCTTGATGAGCATTGCAATATACTTCTTGTAAACAAAATATATCAACATCCTGATATTTATCGATAAAGTTTAATAAGGGGTTTCTTAAGTGGCCTCCCCATAAGTTTAAGGTGATCAATTTCATTATCGCTAAATTCCTTGTAGAAAAGCCAAAATTCCCCGCTCAACCGTTATGAAGTAAAAAAATCTATTATAAATTTTGGGATTCTCGAAGATATTTAGAATGTAAATCATTTACTCTCCTGGTTAATTCAACAATTTCCATATCATTAACAATTATATCATCTGCATTTTCTAAACGCAGATGAGTATTAGGCTGAATGGATAAAATAGCCTGCGCTTGTTCTTTACTGCATTGATCACGCTGCATTAATCGCGATATTTGTATTTCCGTTGGCGCACGAATAAGCAAAATTTGATTGATATAAGGGTAGGCTTCTTTTGTAATCAGCAAAGGTATTTCTACCATGCAATAAGGAGTTTTACTTGCATCAACTTGTTTTTTAATCTCTTTACGGATGAGTGGATGTAAGAGGCGTTCAAGCCAGTCTCGCTCTTCATGATTCGAAAATATTATTTCTCTTAGTTTGTTACGATTCAGTTCTCCATCATCTTTAAGGACTTTAAGACCATAATGCGCTACAATTTTTTTATATGCGGCTTTATTTTTTTGAGTAATTTCTCTTGATATTTTATCAGCATGAATTACATCAACACCTAGTCCTGAAAAAAGTTCAGCAACTGTAGTTTTTCCACTTGCTATATCACCTGTTAACCCAACGCAATAAGCCATATTTTTAAATCTCATTTTTATTAATGCATGTTACTACATTAATGGAACACGTATAAGGAACAGGACTTTTGTGTTTACAATATGCCAGAGCAGCCAATGCTGCATCTTCACGATTTGGATAGAGATTGCTTCTCCAGCGCAATGCTTCTCTATCAAAAGCAGTACATCGCCACATGGGCATAACATTTACACCATTAACGAATTTGATACAACTTGCTTTGGATACTTTGCAGGTGGCTGGTGCCTTGCTGCCTTTTTTACATGCAGCATAAGAAAGATTTAAAGCCATTTTTTGATAAGCACTTTGTGCATCCCATTTTGTATGGGTTATATCACCTGTTGAGCACTGCCAATAATTACCTTCTAGATTTACTAGTGGTTGAGCAAAACTTGAAAACGAAATACCTAGAACAAGCAAAGAACAACATCCTATGTACTTATTCATTTTTTTTCCCCTTAAGCAATTCAATTAATTGTTCAATATGTAGGGCTTTTGAAAAATACCAGCCTTGAAGAAATTGAACTTCGTTTTGTAATAAATAATCTAGTTGCTCTTTTGTTTCTACACCTTCTGCAATAATAGCTAAATTAATTTTTTTTGCTAAATGAATGATTGCGTCGTTTAATGTTTCGGTGATGGCTTTTGTGCCTATCGCATGAATAAATATTTTATCGATTTTAAGGTAATTAAAAGGATAGTATTGCAGGTAGCTGATACTCGAGTGTCCTGTCCCATAATCGTCTATAGCTAATGAATATCCCGCGTCTCTGAGCTCTTGCATTCTGTCTATATAAATTTCATTATTCATATCGAGTAGGTAGCGTTCTGTTACTTCTAATAATATTTGTCTGCGTGAAATAGAATAGTGTCGCACGAGTTTATAAAACTGAGGAAAAAAATTATCATCAGTAAAATGTAATGCACAAATGTTAAATGATAAATAGAAGGTAGGTTTAGTCCTTAAGATATTCTTAGCTTCTTTAAATGCTGTTTCAATAATTTGTAATGTTATTGGAACAATTAAGCCGGTATTTTCCGCTTCTTCTATAAAAAGATCGGGCATAATGATTTCATCTTGATTATCCTGCCATCTTAAAAGAACCTCAGCACCTGAATAGACATTATTTTTTGTATCAAATAATGGTTGATAAACGGGATAAAATTGCCCGCTCCTAATAGCTTGCTTCATTGCTCCATGCAAAGAATAATATTTGTTAAATAGATTCCTAATTAAAAAATATAATAAAATTGAAAATACTAAAACATAAAGCATAACCAAGATTTGGTTATGCCAAAGATTGCTAATTATAGCTTGATCAGGTTCTGTAACTGTAAGTAAAACACCATTAAGGCTATTTAATTTTGTTGTAGCAAATATTTTTTTAAAGGAAAAGGGTGAGTCAAGAAACAATTTATCTATCCAGGAAGCTTCTTTGATTTTCCCTATTCGGATAATTTCCTTTTTTTGATTGGTGTCATATAAGGTGATTATGTGCTGACTACTTTCTGAGACATTCAGTATCTTTTCAAGTGTTGATGTCATAATAATTATTTCTACCTGATAATCACCAATTTTTTTTTGGATCGTAAAAATTGGATGGTTAAACATTGGTATTTCTAATGGCCCTATAGCTGTCTGCTGTATATTATGACCTAAGAGAAAAGTCTGATTATGAGGCAAGGTAGAGCATATAATCTGATGTTTTTTATCGCGAATTGCCAAACCAGAAAGTTGTGCCTGATTGATAGTTATATATTGAAGGAAAGGAAGAAAGTTATCTTTACATGTCAGGTTTTCCTTCTGATAGGAAGGAATTTGGTGCAAATCCCGAAGAGTATTATTAATAAAGTTATCAAGGTCATATGCGAGTTTCTTGCTTACTTCAGTAACCAAAGTAGAAGAGTTTTTAACGTTATTATGCCAGGTAATGTAAGAAAAGATAATCAGTAAAAAAATGGTAAAAAATATCCAGAATAACTTGAATCGCTTGTAGACAAAAAATGTCATGTTGCTGAATATTTTTCGCATGATTTAAGGCATTATTACATAAGCTCCCTTTATAGAGTGTAGTGTTATTTCCGCTAATTTCCCAATTACCTCATAATCTGTGTTTAATGGAGGAAGCCAATAAAGCGTATTTCCTATTGGTCTAATTAAGGCCCCATGGTTTAATGCGTGCTGATAAACTTTATTGCCTATTCGCTGTTTTCCTGTATCTTCTAGATCGGCGGCTACCACTGCTCCAATTCCGCGAATATTGCTTAATTTGCCTGAAAGTTGTGCAACCTCAGTTAAAGCAGAAAGCATGTATTCACCTAGATTTTGTGCGTGTTCAATTATTTTTTCTTGATGCATAGCGCGAATGGTTGCTAATGCAGCGCTGACCGCCAGCGGGTTTCCGCTATAGGTATGTGAATGTAAGAAGGATTTTCCCGTTGCATAATCGGCATAAAAGAGATCAAAAATAGAGTTGTCAATCATCACACAACTTAGAGGAACAGAGCCAGAAGTTAATCCTTTGGATAAACAAATAAGATCAGGTTCAACTTCTGCATGATTAGAAGCTAACCATTTACCTGTTCGACCCATTCCTGTCATTATTTCATCGGCAATAAGGTAAATATTTTTACTTTGAGCCCAGGATGATAACCTTTTAAGAAAATCAGGACTGTAACACAACATTCCTCCTGCTCCTTGAAGCAAGGGCTCAATAATAATTGCACAGACTTTATCACTGATTGCTTCTAATTCTTTTTCAACAGTGGACCAATATGAATCACAATTGTGCCATAAAGAATCTTCTTTGCCGGAAATGTAAGGAATATTTTGTATGTAATGACAGGTCAGACCAAATGATGTATATGGCGCTTTATACAGCCCCAAATCACTAACACTCATTGTACCGAGTGTTTCCCCATGGTATCCATTTTTAAGAGCAATAAACTGATTTTTCTCTGTACCCTTAATTTGATTGGCATGGATTGCCAATTTCATCGCAATTTCAACAGCACTGGAGCCATCACTGGCAAAAAAAACGTGTTGTTTTTTAGTAATTTTAGCTAACTCTTCTGCCAACTCAACAAGAGCTGGGTGCGTAGTATTTGCTGTAATGACATGTTCAAAGCAATCCAACTGATTTTTTATCGCTGCAATAACTGCAGGATGGCCATGGCCTAATGATTTACACCACCAGCTGGAAATAGCATCAATTAAGGGACCTTTATTGGTATAAAGATAACTTCCTTGAGCTTTTTCAATAATCAAGGGAGGGCATGTTTCAAAGTCTTTCATTTGTGTACAGGGATGCCAAAAATGTTTCAAATCCCGACTGATTAATTGGTGTGTGTTGACCATTTTAAAAATTTTGGTTGACAAGATGGAAGGGCACTTTATCATGTCCGTTAATTAAATAAAACGTGGATTTATAAAAATGTATCTAATTTTCTTTAGAACAATTAGGCTACTTTTTAACATCTTAAATTAGGAGATACTGTTGTGACTCAAGCTAAGAAACATTGGTCTGTTTCTGAAATTACAGCAATTTATGAACAACCTTTTAATGATTTATTGCATCAAGCGGCTACGGTGCATAGAGCAAATCATCAACCAAATTCTTTGCAATTCGCTTCTTTACTAAGTATTAAAACAGGGGCTTGTCCTGAAGATTGTGGTTATTGTTCGCAAAGCGGTCATTATAAGACTCATGTTGAAAAAGAAAAATTGATGTCTGTAGCGGATGTCTTGAAACGTGCCAAGGAAGCCAAAGAGGGTGGGGCGCAACGATTTTGTATGGGAGCTGCGTGGCGTTGCCCCCCCGATAAGGTCATGGGTGAGTTGAAAGAAATGATCCAGGGAGTTAAGGCATTAGGATTAGAAACCTGTATGACGTTAGGGATGCTGAATCAAGAACAAGCCGTTTCTTTAAAAGAAGCTGGCTTGGATTATTATAATCATAATATAGACACATCGCCTTCCTATTATGAAAAAGTAGTTACAACACGCAAATTCAGCGATCGTCTTGACACGATAGAACATGTACGAAATGCGGGAATTAGCGTCTGCTGTGGTGGTATATTAGGCCTTGGCGAAACACGGGAAGATCGTATTGAATTTTTATATACTTTGAGTAATATGGAATCGCCTCCAGAAAGTGTCCCTATTAATCGTCTAATCCCAGTTGAAGGAACTCCTCTTGCAAAAGCAGCAGAAGTTGAAGGGATTGAATTAGTTAGAACCATTGCAACCGCACGAATATTAATGCCACAAAGTATGATTCGACTATCAGCCGGCAGAGTCGGAATGAGTGATGAATTACAAGCTTTATGTTTCTATGCTGGAGCAAACTCTGCGTGGTTAGGTGATAAACTTTTAACGGAAGAGAACCCACAGCGGGATAAGGATGAGGTTCTTTTTGACAAACTTGGTTTAACTGAGATGGCCTAAATGCCTCTAAGCAATAAAATTAGAGATTATACGAATCAGCTGGCACAAGAAGGCATATTAAGAAATAGATTTGTGACAGCTGAAAATTCATCTTTAATTCATTTTGACAGCAATGACTATTTATCTCTAACTCGAGATAAACGTATTTCTGAAGGATATCAACGTGGATATGCCTTGTTCCCTAGCGGGAGTGGTGCATCTATGCTGCTGAGTGGTTATCACGCCAATCATCGTGCTGTTGAAGAAGCATTTGCCAATTTATTAGGTGTAGATGACTGTATTTTATTTTCTTCAGGCTATGCAGCAAACCTTGCGGTTACAGCATTACTTGGCAAATTAAACGTTCATTGTTTTATTGATAAAGAAATACATGCTTCAATTTATGATGGTTTGGCTTTGTCACAGGTAAACTATACACGTTATTTGCATAATAATTTAGATGACTTAAATCGTAAGCTAACCCCACATTTTTTTGAAAGCTCGGCTTTAATCACCGAAGGTATTTTTAGTATGAGTGGCCAATTGGCTCCATTAGCAGAACTCTTTTCTCTTTGCAATGCAAGTCAAAGTGCGCTGATTGTAGACGAGGCTCATTCTTTTGGAGTTTTAGGCAGCCAGGGGAAAGGAGCAATAGCCTATCATGGATTAACCCAAAATGAAGTACCATTACGAATTATTCCATTAGGAAAAGCTTATGCGGCTCAAGGCGCGCTTGTTGCAGGAAAAGCAGACTGGATTAATGCATTATTACAAGCGGGGCGTTCTGTTATTTATTCAACTGCTATAAGTCCGGCTTTAAGTTATGGCTTATTGAATACTTTGGAATTTGTGGTAAATGCTGAAGAGCGACGATTGAAATTAACACAATTGATTGCTTTATTCAGATCTTATATTACACAATCCCCACTAAATTGGACTGACTCAATTAGTCCAATTCAACAGCTTCAATTAGGATGTCCGCATTTGGCTCTATATTATGCCCGCGAGTTAAAAAAACGCGGTTTTAGTTGTTGTGCGATAAGAAAGCCTACAGTGAGCATCAAAGCGTCGGGGTTGCGTGTCATTTTGAATTATAATCATACTCACGAACAAATTCGTGAGTTATTTGATAAGTTAAGTGTAATTTATGAAGATAAACATCCATAGTTATGGAAAAGGATTCCCTCTTATTTTCTTTCATGGATGGGGATTTGATAGTCAGATCTGGTTACCGTTAGTATCTAAACTTTCTATGGATTATCAGCTGATATTGGTAGATTTACCTGGATTTGGCCACAGTTCAATCATGGATTGGGATTCTTTTAAAGAGCTTTTGATGGCTCAATTGCCTCATCAATTTGCGTTAATCGGTTGGTCTATGGGTGGATTGTATGCCATGCGTTTGGCAGTAGAGGAACCCGGCAGAGTAGATTACCTTGTTAACGTTACTTCATCACCGCGATTTTTAAACTCTGATCCGTGGCCAGGCGTCTCACTAGATGTTTTTAAAAGGTTTTATAAAAATCTATCGGAAAAACCTCATGCAACTCTAAAAGAATTTTTGGAGCTTAATGGATTATCCGATAATGATAAACAGCACCATCTGCCTGATAAGCTTCCATCGCAAGAAGGCTTAGAATCAGGTCTTAAAATTTTAGAAACTTGGGATTTACGTGAGAAATTAAAACAGTTTGATAAACCTTCATGTTTTATCTTTGGGAGGCTTGATCCCATCGTTCCGATTAAGACGATGAATTCTATGAAACTATCCTATCCCGAATTTAATTATGTATTGTTTAAACGAGCAGCACACATGCCATTTTTATCTCATATGGGTTTATTTATTGAAGAACTACGAGGATTCATTAGATGAAGCGTTTTTTTATCACGGGTACCGATACTGATTGTGGTAAAACCTACATAACGTCATGCTTAATAAATTACTTTTCATCAGCAGTGGCAATTAAACCGGTAGCAAGTGGATGCATGGAAATAGAAAATAAGCTGGTTAGCAGTGATGCACAAAATTTACAAAAAAATAATATCAGTTTGGATGTAATAAATCCTTGGCGATTTAAGCTGCCTGTCTCACCCCATATTGCTGCACATCGCGAAGGGGTTTGTTTATCTATTACCGAAATTGCAAAATATTGCCTTAATTTGCAATTAGATGGAATAGAAAAATTGTTTATTGAAGGTGCTGGAGGATTAATGGTTCCCTTGAATGACCATGAAACCTGGATTGATTTTCTGCAGATTACCAAGATACCTGTGATTCTAGTCGTTGGAATGAAATTAGGCTGTATTAATCATGCCTTGCTGACAGAAACCGTTTTGCATGCAAACAATATTCAGTGTGCCGGATGGATTGCCAATTGTATTGATCCAAATATGCAAGAATTATCAGCTAATATTGCTACGTTAAGCCAGAAACTTACTTCTCCTCTTTTGGCAAAAGTACCATTTGCAAGTGACCTTTCAGCGATTGATTTTTTCTTTGACTAAGCAATTAATATTGGTTTTTAGCTTATCACTTGTTGTTTGAGTAACTCTATTGTATTTTAAAGAAGAATTCATTTAATGTAAGGGAAAGCAAATGATTACACGAGATAAGTTGATGCAATCAGTAATGACTGCTTTTTTTGTTCTTGTTGCAACTGGAAGTTCAGCAGCAGATGATGGTACTACTGCTGCAACTGAAAAATGTTACGGAATTGCTAAAAAAGGCATGAATGACTGTGCTACGGCTACTGCTTCATGCGCGTCTTCTGCTACTAAAGACAAACAAAAAGATGCTTTTATTTTGTTACCTAAAGGGCTATGTGATCGAATTGTTGGCGGCAGCCTCAAACCTGAGTAAAAATTTAATATACAACTGTTGTAACCTGATATTAAAAATAAGGAAATTAATCATGAAGCAAATTCTAGGAGGCTGGCTTTCGTCATTGCTTATTGCAGTTGCTTTTTCTGCTCCAGTACATGCTGCCCCGGAAACGTATACTCTGGATAAAAATCATACTTATGTATTATGGAGTGCTGACCACTTGGGGTTTACAACTCAATATGGAAAATGGTATGCAACGGGACAGTTGGTTCTTGATAAAGACAATCCAAGTCAAAGTAAAGTCAATGCGACAATTGATGTTAAGGATATGATTACGGGTATTCCTGAGTTGGATAAACATCTAAAAAGTAATTTGTTTTTTGATGCCGAACATTATCCTACAGCAACCTTTGTTAGCAATAAAGTAACGCCACAGGGTGATAATAAAGCAATAGTTGGGGGTATTTTAACGTTACGCGGAGTAAGTAAGCCAGTAGTGTTGCAGGTTACCTTAAATAAAGTGGGAATGAATCTAATTAGTAATAAAATGTCAATTGGTTTTACAGCCACAGGTTCTATAAATCGCTCTGATTTCGGAATCAATGCATTCTTGCCTTCAATAAGCGATAAAGTAAATATTTCTATTGGAGCTGAAGCTTATCTCGATCAGAATAAAAAACAAGATAAAGAACAGGGGCAAGGTAAAAAATAGGATATTTTATGCAAATCAAAAATAGTTCAACCCATTTTGGTATTGTTACTATAATACTTCATTGGATAATTGCTTTATTAATTATTGGATTGTTGATCCTCGGTTTGTATATGGTGTCTTTACCATGGAGTGCAGAGCGACTGAAATTCTATGGATGGCATAAAGAGTATGGTTTTTTAGTCCTTTTTTTGGCGATCTTTAGAATCATTTGGCGATTGAGTAATGAACAACCTGAATTGGCATTACCTTGGCTGGAAAAAATTGCTGCACGTAGTATGCACTGGGCATTTTATGTGTTTATGTTTGCAATGCCAATTACAGGCTGGTTAATTACTTCTGCTGCAGGATTGCCTGCTTCATTTTTTGGTTTATTTACCTTACCTAATCTTGTAACCCCTGACGAAAGTAACAGGGTTTTATTTGAATGGGTTCATGAATGGTTAGGTTATGCACTGATTGCAGCAATCTGTCTGCATACGGCTGCTGCTTTAAAGCATCACTTTATAAACAAGGATGATATATTAAGGAGAATGTTTCCATGAAAATAATTAAGTACTTATTCTTTCTATTTTTCTTGAATGGTATCTATGCAAATGCGGCTTCTTTACCTGAATGGACACTTGTTCCTAATGAAAGTAGTATAAGCTTTACAGCAACGCAAAATAATGCTCCTGTTACTGGGTCTTTTAAAGAATTTACCGCCACAATAGCCGCAGATCCCGAGCATTATCAAGACAGTACTGTTGACGTAGTAGTGAACATGAATTCGCTGACTACTTCATATGCAGAAATAAGTTCAATATTACTTGGCCCGGACTGGTTTAATGCTAAGGAGTTTCCAAAAGCGGAATTTAAGTCGTCTAAATTCACTAAAAAGGATGATAAAAATTATGAGGCCATTGGAACATTAACTATAAAAAATAAGTCGGTCCCTGTAACACTTACCTTTACTGCAGTAGAGTCACCTAAAAATCATCTGCTTGTCGAAGGAAAAACTACAGTAAAACGGTTGGATTTTGGTATTGGACAAGGCGATTGGTCGAGTACAAGTGAAATAAAAGACGAAGTAACTATAAATTTTAAAGCAGTTGCTACACGTAAGTAATAAGAGCATTCAATGTGTTAATGGAAAACTAATTATAGTCTGGTGTTTTGTAACTCCAGGCTATAATATTACATGCTAATATAGTAATCATTAAAGCCAGACATTGAGGCCGAAATTAGTCATGATCTAGAAACCATTTTTCTTTTAATTCGAGAAATTTAGCTTTTTGCTTATCGTTTAAAAGTGCAAACATTTGATGTTGTATTATTATTCTTGTTTTTAACATAGAACTTCTTATTCTATTTACTTTTTCTATTAAAGCATCAAGTTTTGCTTCATCAATTTTCTCAGCTTTTAATAAGGAATTTATTTGTTTGCGCAGTAATCTAAGTTGAGCATAGCTTTCTTTGAGAGAGGCTCTAGCTTTTTCTCGATATGCTTTAAGTTTAGCTTTTTGATCCGCATTGAGATTAAGCTCTTGTGCTAACCTGTCAAATCGATGATGGGAATCACAATGTTTCGAGTCACCGATACAAGCATAACTTAGTTGACCAAAGGTTAGTACGAATGCAATTATTGATAACCAAAGAAGTTTTTTACTCATTATCCATTCCTCATAATATTAAACTAACTTTCCTGTCATATATCATCATTGATGAACAGATCTAGTATAGACTAAGGAATAAATAAACGCAGTATTATGTCATGAATTATGATTTTATTTTGTTCGGTTGTGCTATAATTTCACCACATCAATGATAAAGAAAATATAAACTATGTACATTAAACGTGAAGAAAGAAAAGATAAACAAGCAAGCTCATCACCAGCAAATCAATTCTTCGAAATTGATTTTATTAAAAATATCGTAAATTCAAATTCTGGATATGTCCCATCTACTCAACTAACAACCATGCGAGAAGTGACAAGAAAAGTAGATCGACGAGGATTATTAGCGGATGCTAGCAGAGCATTTGATAGCAAAGACGGGCTGATTTTAAAAGCGAATTTTTTATTTGAGGCAGTGCTTCTTGGAGATTTTTATCAGCTTTCCTTAAGTAAAAGTAGTTTGAATGTAGATAAAGACTTTAGCCGCTCCAGCTTAATTAATTACTTGGAAAGCTATCATATATTAAATGAAAAAGATTTAAATGAATTAAAAGAAATTATTAATGATGTGAAAAACATAAAGATTGAAAAAATTTTAAGTACCGATACCGGCGTGTCAGCTCGTTATGTGTTATCTATCCAATGCCCAGATAAAAAAAATTCTAAATTTAAAATTGACGATATAAGTTTATTGGGGCAAATGATTACACGAATAGTTACACCACAAATATATGCTCCTTATATGGATTCCGAAGATGCTGACACTCCGGAATTTCGAGACAATTTTTTAACAAAATATAACCACAGCGGATTTGAAACCATTTTTAATGGTCATTTCTCTCTCTATTCTGGCTCCGTACCATTTTATAAAATTTATAAAGAAAATAGTGATAAAGAGAATGAAAACCTTCTTTCCGCATATGGCTATCTTGAAATAGCCTATTATTTGCTCACTCAAGAAAATGTGAGAGACAAGGAATATAATGAAGCAAAACATTTTTTTGCTAAAGCGGTTTTTTCATTTAATAAATTTTATTTTTCCCGTGGTAATACAAGTACTCATTTGGTATACATTGTATCTCCAATGTTGGCAACGATGAATTTGTTGGCTGACAAAGAAAAAAATATGGATACAGCCGAATGCATTAAAATTTTAGAAGCCGCGAGTATTTTTCATGATGTTTTTTTAGACAAAATGAAAGACATTTATAAAGATAAATTCGAGCAAGTTAGCTTTGAGTTTTTAGGTGAGTCAGCCAAATTAGAGCAATTATGCCAAGACGTTGTGAATCAGATCAAAAATTCTCAGTCAATGCCGTTGGCTCATTTGTTTTTCAACGCAAAAAATATATCCCTGGAAATTAAGTGTGATCTTTTAGATGGGCTGAAGCTAACAAATGAAGAAAAGAAGAAGATACTGCAAAATTTAGTTATGCAAGCTGATACATTATGGCATCAAGCGGATATAAAAGAAAAATATTTGATGATTTCAAAAATTTATCAACCTTTAATCGAGCTAATGGATAGTAAAGAGCTTGAGTCGTTACTTCAATCACCAAACGCTTCAATCGAAGTCAAAACAATGATTTGTCGAAATTTAACTCGTAGAACCAATATGAGTGACGTTAAGGAAGTAGATCATTTAATCAATCTTATTAATGATTTTCGTTGCTCTCTTAAAGAAATGAAATTAGAAGCAAACAGTTTAAAAGATAAAGACGAACTATGCGAGAGTTTATATAAGTTATTAGCGTTACAGATGAATCTTATCATGGAGACCGAGGAGCCAGTTTTAGCTGACACGTATTTAGATAATTTAATTGAACAGTGGCGACTTTTCCCCAACGAAAAGAAACAAGAAAAAGTACAAGAAAAACCTATTGAAAAAAATGATCAAAGACCTGGTCTATTTTCACAGTCAGAATATCAGAGAATGCAACTACGACAAATCCAAAAAGAGAAAGCAACTAAATTTTATTTGGAAACCGTGCCATGTCTTTTACCCAGCTTATCGGATCAAATAGGACAAACTCAGGTTTTGCTTGTAAAATTAAAAGAGTTAATGCCTCATGTAATAGACAAAGAAGAATTTCATTCAAGCTTTTTTCCAGATAAGGCAGATAGAGACCAATTAGAATCACCATTGATGACAAACGTTAATTCATCTCTTGTCATGATAAAAGAATTAGAAGGCATGTTTCAAAAAATTAACAGTACTGTTACAGAGCTTAAAAAATATAATCATCCTCAAGCGGCTGAGCAATATGATCCTCTGAAGGAGAATGTACAACAAAAAATTGCAGCAGCAAAGGCAAATACGACTTATAATCTTGATGTTCAAATGATAAGAGTTGAAAAACTGCTTGCTAAGGCGAAGGATAAATTCAGCCAATTATCTACCCAGCTCATCGTGAAAAATAGCTCGCTGAAAGATATTTATAATGATTTTTTAAAACCGGCAGAAGAAGCTTATGCCGAAATGGAAAAACTCGCTGACAAATATTTAGAATCCGCTGTGAGATTAGATGGCATTATGGATGATAGTATAAAAAGAGAAAATAATCAGGGATACTATCCTATGAATTGTCCATAATAGCTAATATTTACATCTTAGTAACCATTCACACAACAGTTTAATATAAGGCGGAACCCTTTTTTGCATAGGGGTTCTCTGAATTTTGTCCTTGCATACGCTGTATATTTTGTGAAATAGGCCGCTCCCCGAATTATTTTGCCATATCTTCTGCATTGAGTAATCAATCGGATTCTTGCGCCCAAATGGGATCGGATTGAGTCAATTGATAGGAGGAAAGACCTAGTTTTATTTTTTTATTTTTTGCAAGGCTAAAAATGATTGCCTCATGGCAGAGATTTTCGAGATCTTCGATTAATTTTTGGGTATATACATCATGAGGATGGATGTTATGCAAGATCTTTTTAAATTGGAGAATATTAAATTCATTTTTTTGGTTAAAACAACTTAATATAAGCTCAAGATCTCCGGTTAGTGTATGTTTTTCATCTGAAAAAGATCGATAAGGAGTTTTTGTCATTTCTCGGATGTATTTTTCCATATCATTTTTTATTGTGAAAAAAGAAAGAGGCAAACTTATCGCAAGTTCCTTTTGACGTGTAGCCAGTAGTTTTGTTCGTGAAGCCTGTAATTTTTTTCCAGAATCCAACCATGAAGAGTCATTTAATTCACCTTCGTTAACCCCAAGAAATTTGAGCATTCCCAATACGTTCTCATGTAAGGGTATAGAGTTTTGTGAGCGAAAGGCCTTTTGCAATCCATAATGATTAAAAGAAAGTGGTTGAATTTCTCGAATAAATTTATCTGTATCTACCACATAGCCATTGAATAATGCATTCGATATTTGTATTGGCCCTGTTGTGCATACAACGATTGATTTAAGATAAAGATCGCATTCTTTTTTCATTAAATAAGTTAAAAACTTATCATCATTTTTTTCCAGAATACGTTTAATTAAAAAATATTCTTTGCTAAAAAAAAGATATTTTACTAGGTTTAGCTGCGCATGAAGCTCTTTTCTCAATCTCTTTATTACCTCGTCATGCGTTTCTTGAGGCGTGATTTTGTTAAAATTTAAAAATTTGTTTTTATCCGTCATTACCTCAATAATGTATGCTCTAATTTTTAAGGAAGAATCGGATGTATCAGGTGGAGTAATTTCTTTGGATTTTGCTATATAAAGTGATTCAGAACGATTTTTCATAAATTTTAAAAGATGACGATTTATAAAGCTGTCTTCATTTAATTCAGTTTCAGTTCGCTCAATAAAATCGGTATCATAATGAGTTAATCTGGCGATAAGTCCGCTTTGCACCCGCTCGATTTCTTTTTTGGCAGCGATTGCGTCTATAATCGCTACAAAGTCATTATTTGCCAGTATGAATTCTTTTTTACCCATTTTTAAACTGCCAATATTAAGTAATATAGGCATTTCAGTTGTAATGAATTTGGGAAGAGCAGATGTATCAATTGGAAAATCAAAGTCTGTATAAGTACCTTTTTCAAATATTGGTGAGAGCCATCTTAAAATATCACTTGCAACAGCCAAATTCCCGCCAGTTTTTAAATTGTCAATTTCTTCTTTATAAAAATTGTATAATTTTCTTTCATTATCTGATTGGAGTAATGTATCAATTGTATGTGCATTAATGGAAATAATTTGATGTTCTTTACAAAATTCATGAAGCGTATTTACTGCGCTCGATGTGAGCAATTTAGAGTCATATACCAAATGAATCGTGTCGTTAGGGTTTTTTTCCCGCATTTCGATAAGACGAATTTGATTTTCCAAATTCATAAATACATTTGGATTATTGCTTAACCAGATTTTTACATGTAAGTTTGGATTATATTGATACATTTTTTTTCTTTATTTTGGTTTCAATAAATTACCGCACATAAAAAGCCAGTTCTTATAGACTTCTGATAAATTAATCGAGAGCCCTTAAAAAAAGCTTAGCACAATATAAAAAAAATGATTTGGTGCTAAATTCGATTGATGAATTTCGTTTAATATGGTATAAAGGTCGCGCTTTAAATACACACACGTTTCGACACATACGATAGGGTCCCTGAAGGGTTTCGTATGGGAAGCGTGGAGGACTAACCCTGGAGATAAATAATGAATATAAGTATGCGTGAATTACTCGAAGCAGGTGCTCATTTTGGACACAGAACAAGGTTTTGGAATCCTGAAATGGGTGAGTATATTTTTGGATCTCGTAACAAAATCCATATTATCAATCTTGAAAAAACGATGGTGATGCTGAATGACGTAGTGAACTATGTTGGCAGATTGGCATCAAACAAAGCAAAAATTCTATTTGTAGGTACCAAAAGGGCAGCACAAGACAGTATTCGTGAACATGCGAAACGTTGTGGCATGCCTTATGTTGATCATCGTTGGTTAGGTGGTATGTTGACCAACTATAAAACAGTACGCCAGTCTATTTTTCGTTTAAAAGAGTTAAAAGAAATGCAAGAAAAGGGACTGTTTAATGGAATGATTAAAAAAGAAGCACTAATGCTGACGCGTGAACTAGAGAAATTGGAAAGAGGTTTAGGCGGTATTGAAAACATGGGTGGTTTACCTGATGCTCTGTTTGTTGTTGATGTTGGCTTCGAGCACATTGCTGTTGAAGAAGCTCATCGATTAAGAATTCCTGTTATTGGTGTTGTTGATACCAACAATAGCCCGAGAAATATTGATTACATTATTCCTGGTAATGATGATTCTATGAGAGCAGTTGATATTTATGTTCGTTGTGTCGCTGATGCAATTTTAGATGCCAAAGGCAGTAACACGGTTGGCGTAGGATCTTCATCTGATGCTGAATTTGTAGAAGTAGTTGAACAAACCAGTGATACAGAAAAATCTGGGGAATAATTAAAATTTATAATATAGGGGGCTCAGGTGTCTGAACACCTTAATTTGCCCCCTTTTTGCTATACGGAGAAATGAAATGTCAATTAGTGCGAGTTTAGTCATGCAGTTACGTGAGCGTACCGGCGCTGGCATGATGGAATGTAAAAAGTTTCTAATAGCAACCAATGGTGATATAGAGGCTGCAATCATTGAAATGCGTAAAGCAGGTCAGGCAAAAGCCGATAAAAAAGCAGATCGTGTTGCTGCTGAGGGCGTAATCGTTATTGCACGTTCTATCGATGGACGTAGTGCGGTGATGCTCGAAATTAATAGTGAAACAGATTTTGTTGCTCGTGATGAGAACTTTACTAACTTTGCCAATAAAGTTGCAGAAGCTGCATTAAACAGTTCGGCTACTACAATTGAAGCATTGTCAGCTATTGCCCTTTCTTCTGGAAGTACCGTAGAACAAGCACGTCAAGAATTAGTGGCGAAAATTGGTGAAAATATTAAACTACGACGTCTGGAACGCATGCATTGTGATACTGGAGTAATTGGTTGTTACTTACATGGCTCACGAATCGGCGTTATGGTCGCACTCAAAACTGGTGATGAAGAGCTTGCTAAAGACATCGCAATGCATATTGCTGCAAGTAAACCAATTGTAGTAAGCAAGGATCAAGTATCTGCGGAAGCAATTGAAAATGAGCGTGAAATTTTTACCGCTCAGGCAAAAGAAAGTGGCAAACCACAAGAAATTATCGATAAAATGATTGAAGGTCGAATCAATAAATTTATTGATGAAGTGAGCTTATTGGGCCAACCATTTGTCAAAAATCCTGATATCAAAGTAGGACAACTTTTAAAAGAAAAGAATACTGAAGTTCTATCTTTTATCCGTTATGAAGTTGGTGAAGGAATAGAGAAAAAAGAAGATAACTTTGTTGAAGAAGTGATGGCTCAGGTTCGTACATGATGAATGAAAGTCACCCATTAAAATATAAACGTATTTTATTAAAATATAGTGGCGAAGCCCTTATGGGCAAGTCACAATTTGGTATTGATCCCTCGGTCTTGGACACATTGGCCAGGGATATAGCCGAATTAATCAAGATGGGCGTTGAAGTTGGCCTCGTTTTAGGTGGTGGTAATTTATTTCGTGGCAAGGCGCTTTCTCAAGCAGGAGTAGGGCGTGTAACTGGTGACCATATGGGTATGCTGGCTACAGTAATGAATGCTTTGGCAGTACGAGATGCTTTGGAGCGCATTGATATGCCTGCACGTATTATGTCAGCCATTCCTATGCTTGGTGTAGTTGATCCTTATCATCGACGTAAAGCAATCACACACTTGCGAACTGGACAGGTTGTAATTTTTGCAGCAGGAACGGGAAATCCGTTTTTCACTACTGATACGGCTGCTTGTTTAAGAGCTATTGAAATAGGAGCTGATGTAGTTTTAAAAGCAACTAAAGTAGATGGTGTTTACTCGGAAGATCCCTTTAAAAATCCTAATGCCAAACGTTATGATTATTTGACTTATATTGAAGTGTTAACTCAAGGCTTGGAAGTAATGGACTCAACTGCAATATGTCTTTGTCAAGATCAAGGTATGCCTTTGCAGGTTTTTGATATGACGGCACCTAATGCATTGAGAAGAATTGTATCTGGGGAACGCGTAGGAACTATAGTCGGAGCTAATCATGATTAATGAGATTAAGCAAGATTCAGAAAAGCGAATGAAAAAAAGCGTTGAATCATTACAGACGGATCTAACAAAAATTCGTACAGGAAGAGCAAATGTTGGTTTACTGGATCATGTACAAGTTGATTATTATGGAACCATGACTCCATTAAATCAAGTTGCTAATATTACTGCCAGTGACTCGCGAACAATCTTAGTAACTCCTTGGGAAAAATCGCTAGTATCAGCTATAGAGAAGGCAATTTTAAATTCTGATTTGGGTTTGAATCCTGCTACAGCAGGTACTGCAATTCGCGTTCCTATGCCTCCATTAACTGAAGAACGCAGAAAGGAGTTAATCAAAGTCGTCCGTAATGAAGGCGAACAAGGAAAGGTTTCTATTCGTAACATCAGAAGAGATGCAAATAATCAATTAAAAGAATTGGTTAAAGATAAGACTATTTCTGAAGATGATGAGCGTAGGGCAACTGAAGTCATTCAAAAATTGACTGATAAATACATCCTGGAAATAGATGCATTATTAGCCGAAAAAGAAAAAGACTTAATGGAAATTTAAGTCAAATTATTGCTTGAGGCAAATAGCCTCAGGCAACAATCACCCTTATGTAGTTTTTTATCCTTCAAAGTAAACAAACAGCTTATTGAATTTTCTAGCTTATTTACAAATCGAAACAAGGAAATTTGTTGATCCGATTAAATACCAAACCAATAATTTTTGAGGTTTCTCATGCGATACAAGGTAGTTTTTTTTGGCAAATACAAAAGTGGTAAAACTCAGCTTAATCGTCGAATTGCGTTACAGGAAGAATTTGAGTTTCAATATGAACCACGTACTACTGTAGGTGCTGATTTTTTAACTCGAGAAATTGCTTCCGATAATATAGTGATCTTATGGGATACAGCAGGGGATGAGCGATTTCAAGGGATGAGTTCTGTATTTTATAAAGGAGCGGATGTAGGCATATTTTGTATTGATTTGACTGAGGAAATTAATGATCAAGAAATTAATAAAAGTATTCAAGAGTTTCGTGAATTTGCTCCCAATGTTCCTATTATCTGTGTTGGGACAAAATCAGACTCGCCGAAAGCAAGTTTGGATGCACTTAAGAAAATTAAATCAAAAGAGATTGTTCACTTTATTAGTACTTCGGCAAAAAGTGGAGATCATGTAAAGGAGCTATTTTCTATAATTACCCAACTGTGCAAAGGAAAACAATATTCTCTTTGGAGCGAAGCGAGCGCCAGGTTGCTAGAGAGTTTAAAAGAATTACCAGATAGCAAAAAACTTTTAATCAATCAAGAGCTAATCAAATTATCGAGAGTTATATTTGTGGATACTAATAACTCCAGTGTCACCCCATTGCATAAAGTGCATGCAATCGAAGATTTTACAAATAATTGTAAAGTTATTTTGGAGGGACAACATCCTGATGTGCTTCATGCAGTACTTTCGGTTGCTGCAGCAGCAACTGTACTCACTGTAACCGCCTTAATTGGATTTACAATTGGAGTTGCATGTAGTTGGTGGACAGGCCCAGGCGCATTTTTTGCCGGACTTCTAAGTGGTTACTCAGCTGCACTAGCTGTTGCTTCTTCAAGTACGGCATTAAGTGTAGTAGCAGGGGGTATAACAGCTTATGGTTTATTTAAACCTACTAAAGAAATGAACGCGATCAATGAATTTACTGCTGAAGTATCATCTTGGAATACTGCAATTATTTTGTAGTCTAGGTATCAGGGGGTAAATGGTTTATCCTCTGTATCCTCTTCATCCCATTCAAAAATATCCTCTTCATCCGAATCTTCTTTTTTACTTTTTAAGCATAATGCTTTTGCTTTTAAACACAACTCATCTTCTTCACCAGAAAATTCAACTTCATCATCAAACCTTTCCGAAGAGGGAGGGGAAATTTTTGAGAACTCTGTATTATTTAAAAACTTTAGTATTTCTGGATCATTAAACTCTAGTTTCTCACTGAGAGATTTTACATTTTGATACATATTTCCAGCCATAGGCATCTCTGAAAGATTACTGGCTTTTGCAATGATAACAAGGTTGCCTAAATCATGAATAAGCTTATTAATAATGCACTTGCTCATTCCGGTATGACTATTTGTTGGAGCTGTGTTAAGTTCATCTAATTTATTTTTAAAGATTCTTTCTAAATCTTCTAATTCCGTCACTTTAATTTTCGGCATGTCAACCTCCATCGATAGTTGTTATCTGTCGAATACTTCAAGACATTCAAGTCTGTGAAATCGATTGGATATGTTTTGGATTCCTTTAATGCAATAAAGTTGATATATAATCAGTATAGACTATAAATAATCAATATGATTTTTATTTGCCCTAATTGGGTTACCAGTGGATAGAACTTCAATCTGTTTGGATGGTCGTGGTAGATATTAAAAGTTGTACTACAAATAGAAAAATTCTCTGCCTTTATTTTTTACGACATTTATAACACAGATTAGAAGGGTGTTACAAAAATCAATATTTGATTTGGAAACCTATAATATTTTAGGATTTGAAAAAGATCGCGCAATCCATTTCTGATGGTTGCTATTTAATATCCTTATTTTTCCTAAAATATGTTGCCAATCGCTGCCAAATACCTTGTTTATAATCTCCAACATAACCCCAGGAATCAACCCAAATAATTCGCTTAAATGCTCCTGTTTCCTTTATTTTATTCATAAACAGTTCTTTACTTTTGTTTTTTGAAGCAAAAACAATCATGTTGGCGCTGTTTCTTACTGGAATAACCAGGGTATGGTTAAATTGATTTTTGACTAATTGAAAAATTGGATATTGTTCTTTTACATTGGCTAAATTTATAGCCAAAAATCCATCTTCAGTTATTATTCTTTTGCATAAGACAAAAAAATGAGCATTAGCACATTCCGGAGGAAAATGATTCGCGTTATATAGATCAACAATGAGATGAGTGAAGTTTGTTTCACATTTTTGTACATAATCCATCGCATTTTCATGGATAATTGTTAAATTTTTTAAGCGGTCTATGATAAAAAAACGTTTCGCTATTTCAATGACCTCTTCGCTATTGTCTACAGCAACTAAAGGAGAGTCCTTTAGCATTAATGCAATTCCTGCACCACCTAATCCTAACATACAAATAGTTCCAGGATAATTACGGGCCATTAATGTGAGGGCTGGAAGATAGTATAAAACGGGTTTCTGAGGCTTATGACGGTTAATAACAGTTTGTAGCGCATTACTACCCAAGGTTAACCAACGATAACACGCATTTTGATATACTTTATAACCCGCGGGAGAGGTATAGATGCATTTTCCTAACTTTGTTTTCCACATTTTAGCGTGTCATCTCTAATTGGAAAGGATAAATTGATCCAAGTTTTAAAATTTGAGTTAACTCATCCAACGCAGAAAAACTTTCTTCAATTAACTGAGGATCAGCTAAGTCTGCCGCAACTAACTCAGTACGATAGTGCTTTAATACCCACTTTTCTAAAATGCTTAATAGTTCATCATCTATTAATACGTCTTGATGCATTGCTTGCAATTCTTCGTTATTTAAGGGAACACGCAATCTCAAGCATGCAGGGCCACCGCCATTGCACATGCTTTGTTTCAGATCAAGGAAATAGACTGAATTAATTGGATTGGATTCATCAGAAAGTATTCGTTCAATACACATCTGAACACGAGGGTTATTTTGACACTCAAAAGGAGCAATGAGCATCATAGAGTTTTGACTGGTTAAACTGATAATTTGTGAATTAAAAAGATACGTTTCAACTGCATCGACGATACTAAGCTCTTTTTGTGAAATTTGAATAATATTTAAAGAAAAGGAGGCTTTTTCGTTTAATTCTTTAAGCACAGAGTTTTGTTGATAAAAGGCTTGCTCATGAACTAAAAAAACTGATTCATTGGCTACAGATATAACATCATTATGAAAAACCCCTTGATCAATAGCGAGAGGGTTTTGGCAAGCAAATACAACTTGGTTTTCTGAGAGTTGATGTTGACGAACTATTGCTTCGGATGCTTCTCGAGTCTGTCGGGCCGGATATTTGATTGGCCCGAGGTGAGTTTGACCTCTCCCGAAAGCTTTTTTCCCATAGACAAAAAGATGAATTCCAGGTTGACTGTGTTTTTGACAAAGACGACTGTGATTTGCAGCACCTTCATCGCCTGTAATAATTGACCGAGGCAAAATAGGATGATGATGAAAATAAGCTGGATTTGCGAATATAAATTCCAGTATTTTTTTTGAAAAATCAGCTTCATGGTGTCGGTGCAAATTACTTACAAGATTGGCAGCAGTAAAGTGGACTTTATGATCGTGCGTATCGGTGCTAGGGGAAACAGTAGCAGCATTGGCTGACCACATACTGGATGCTGAATAGCAAGCCCCAAGAAGTTCTGGGGCTGTTTTAAAGGCTTTATTAATTTGCTCTTTAGGCGTACCACAAAAACCGAGTTGATGAAGTAATTTAAGATTAGGGCGTTGGTGGGGTGGAAGTAAACCCTGCTTTAGCCCCATTTTATGAAGCAAGCGCATTTTATCTAATCCTTGCAAGGCAGCCGCTTGGGGATTAGAAGCTGCTAAGGCATTATAAGAAGATGCAATATTACCAGGTGCAAGTCCTGCATAATTATGAGTAGGGCCAACTAGGCCATCCATGTTTAATTCATAAACGTTCATTTTAATCTTCCGTCTTATATTTACCTACTGCATATGGGCACCATACGCTCGATCCAGAGCAGTGAAGCATCTAATAGAATTATTTCAATACAATACCTGGCAAAATGTGTTCTGGCATCGTTAAAGAAGGTTGCTCCATACTGGCTACTGGATAAGCGCAATAATCCGCAGCAAAATAAGCGCTCGGCCTATGATTTCCACTTAATCCGACCCCACCAAAAGGAAGGCTGCTGGCTGCGCCAGTAGTAGGCCTATTCCAATTAATTAATCCAGCTCGAACATGGTGATAAAATTGGTGGTAATGTTGCTCATTATTACTTAATAAACCTGCAACCAAACCATAGCGGGTTTGGTTGGCCAGAGTGATTGCTTGCTCAAAGTGACTATAACGATATATCTGTACCAAGGGTGCGAAAATTTCCTCATCTGGAGGATTTTTAACGTGTGTCATGTCAATAATGCCTGGTGATAACAAGCCTGTACGCTCAGCAATTAAATTCATGGGTAATAAGGAAACACCGCCCAAATCAATCAGTTTTTTTTGGTTATGAATATGCTTATGGGCTTGTTCATAACTAATAACTGGCCCCATAAAGGGTTCTGGTTTTTGATCAAAAGGTGCGATCTTAATTGACGAGCATGTTTGGATGAAACGATTTAAGAACTCATCACCTTGCTGTGAGTCAGGAATGATGACACGTCGTGCGCACGTACAGCGTTGACCCGCAGTAATCAAAGTAGACAGTAGGGTATGATAAACAGCTGCGTTAAGATCAGCGACTTCATCGATGACTAAAGGGTTATTTCCTCCCATTTCAAGAGCTAAAATTACTTCCGGTTTATTACTAAAATGTTGGTGAATGCGCAAACCGGTCGCATAGCTTCCTGTGAAATATACACCTTGAATGTCTTGTGTCAGTAATGCCGTCCCACAGGCAGCATCGCCTTGCAAGCAATTGATTACCCCAGAAGGTACGCCACTCTCATGCCAACACTGCATCATCAATTCTGCTACTGCAGGTGCATGTTCACTTGGTTTATAAAGAACGGTATTTCCTGCCAGCAGAGCAGGAACTATATGTCCATTGCTTAAATGAGCTGGAAAATTAAATGCACCAAGAATGACTATAACCCCATGAGGTTTAAAGCGAAGGCAGGTATTTGCTTCAGTCGTTTGAGTTATTTTTGGCCAAGTTCTTTCATGATAAGCTTGAATTGATAAATTAATTTTCCCTATAACTGCATTAACTTCGGTCTGTGCTTCCCATAATGGTTTTCCTGTTTCCAAAGCAATTAAGTATGCCAATTGGTCACGATTCTTTTCAATTTGTTGGGCAAACTTTTGGGTATAATTTGCACGTAGCTCAAAATCAAGTGAGGACCACGAGAAAAGTGCTTGTCGCGCGGCACGGTATGCAGCAGAAACTTCCTGTTCTGTGGCATTCATGCCTTGCCAAAGTAACGTGCCATAACCAGGATTTATGGATTCTAAAATGGTCCCATTTCCTTTTACCCATTGGCCATTAATGTATTGTCCTTTACCCTGGATTACCGGTGATTTAGTCATGCAATTCTCCTACATCAAGTTGTAAAGGAGCAACACGCAGTTGATCTCCGCATGTGACTTGCAAAAGATTGGCTGTCTTTTTACTGATAATACACGTGCTTTTTTCTTTATTAACTAAAGCGCTATTAATTGTTGCTCGAAAATCCAATTGAGTATTTGCTAATAAGTAACTGGTACTACTTACTTCATCGCTAATATTTTTAATCGTTACAACGTGGCTTAACTCTATGGTTTTGATTTTTAGGCGAGGTACTTCAAGCGTAGGACCTGCATCAAAAATATCCACATACTTGTTATACCGAAATCCTTCTTTTAATAAAATGTTCATGGCTGTTTGCGTCGAAGGATGAGGTTGACCAATCGCTGCTTGGGCTTGAAGAGACAGCAATTTAATATATATAGGGTTACGAGGCATTAAGTCTGCTATAAACTGTTTGTCAGTTGTCAGTGTCAGCCGATCAGCTTCTGCAAAAGACATATGAAAAAAATGGCTTCCTACATTTTCCCAAAAAGGTGATATACCATTTTTATCTGAGATTCCGCGCATTTCAGCAATTACTGTCGAAGCAAAACGCTTAGGATGTTGGGCGATAAAAAGGAAACGGGCTTTAGAAAGTAATAAACCATTTTTATGTTTTCTATACTTAGGCTCTAAAAAAAGAGTGCAGATTTCACTTCGCCCCTGATTATCATTTACCAGACTTAAAACCTCATAATCACTACGTATATCCAATGAGCGACAAATTCGGGTACGTTTGGAGATTTTATAAGAATAAAAAGGACTCTCATATCCAGTACATGATTCAATTCCTGAAACGCCTATTATTTTTTTATTCTTGGGATTTTCTAAAACAAATAAATAATATTCATTATTGGCTCTTTCTACGTTTTTATGAAATGAATCAGTCGACCAATGAAGTCGTTTTGCTAATATTTTTTTATCTTTAGAAAGCGTTGTTATTCCTACGCCACTTTCCTCAGCCAAATGATGAATAGCATCTAAATCTGTATTGCGAGCACTACGAAATAACATCATTTTTTAGATCCTCTAGGCCACCTTGAGCTAGGTCAAGCAAAAGTAGGGTGCTGAGTGATGCACGTTCAGACAAACTATTGAGTACTATATATTCCTCCGCGCTATGAATATTACCACCTCTGACTCCAAGGGTATCTATAACTGGTAAACCATGCTGGGCCAAATTATTTCCATCACAACAGCCGCCACTATCTTTCCAGTCTATTGATAAACCAAGTTCTTGTCCCAAATGTTGAATACGATGAAATAGGCGTTCTGTGCGCGAGCATACACGCTTTACTGGCCTGCCAAAAACACCATGGACATTCAAAGAATAACCTTGACGTTTTAATTGGCAAATGATTTTATCCAGTTCCGATCGTACCCAAAATTCATCTTCAGGTAGGCTAATTCGGATATCAACCTGTGCTACTGCTTTGTCCGGAACCACATTGAGCGCCTCACCACCCGCAATTTTTCCTACATTAATTGTCACTCCATCACGTTTCCCATTAAGGGCATGTACAGCACATACTGCTTCAGCTAAGTAAGAAATTGCATTTCGTCCCTCTGAAAAATCTCGTCCTGCATGGGCTGCTTTTCCTGTGGCAATAAGCGTCAATTTGCCACTGCCTTTGCGGTTTTTAGCTAAAGTACCGCTTGGTGTCATTGCCGGCTCATAAACTAAAGCTGCTTGATAATTCGCGGCCAACTCATCGAAAAGCATGCTGGATGCAGGTGAACCGATTTCTTCATCGGCATTAATTAAAACATCCCAACCCAGCTCAGCTGCAACGTCGCTTTCCTCAAAAACGGATAAGGCTTGCAACATCACAATAAGACCACCTTTCATATCGGTAACCCCAGGTCCGTTAATACAATTATCATTGATGTACTTTAATTTTTGAAATGGATTATCTTCTGCATAAACCGTATCCATATGTCCACAAAGCAAAACTCGTCGTTTCAAGTGTGGTCGTTTTCTAATGAATAGGGCATCCCCACAGTTTTGCACCATTGTATTACCGGATATATCAATAACAGATAAGGGGTTTAGTTTTTTTCTCTGGGTTGTATCAGCTATAGGCTTATAGGCAATTTGTAATAGATTAGCAATTTGGGCTAATCCTGCCAAATTGTTTGTGCCAGAATTAATCTCACAAAGCTGGTGAAGTTGCTTCACCATTGTTTCCTGATTGTTTTTTATTATATTTATCAGTTTATTGTATGGTTTAATCACGTCTGGCATATGGACTTATAACTAAAAATACAGAATAGCTGAAATTAATGTACTTCACAATGCATGATCCAAGTTGTACTAAGAAGAAAAAAACAGATTGGAATATGCTCAGATTAGCGATCTTATCCTCCGAGTGTTTAAACTCGGAGGAATTGAAGTTCAAAATTTATTATTTAAGGTATTGGGGCTGATTGTGGATTTTGTTTAGGTGCTGAGTTATTTATTGGCCATATAGCCATTATCCCGAATTTACTAAGTAATCCTTCATGTTTTACCGGATCCTCGCTTTTAGTTGGATGTAATTCTGGATGGACACTGATATCCACACGCCGATCAAGGCTTTGCAAACGTTGGAGTTGTTTTTCCTGAAGTTCTAATAACTTATTAAATCGCTCTGTACTGGCTTTTAATTCAGATTTTACTTCCGAAAGCTCAGACTCTGCTTTACTAATACGTTCTGCTACTTGGTCAAAACTAGTTGTTTTATCCATTAAAAAAGCATCTAATTTTTCATGAAAAGCTTGTCGTTGACTGGAGTCGCTAATTGCTGCGCTGGTGAGCACCTTTACAGTGCCTTCTAATGTGCTGGCAATGCTTTTTGCCTTCTCTACTTCGGCTCCCATGGATTTTCTAACTTCGGATAACTCAGCGGTTTTTTGAGACAATAACAATAAGCTTCTTGAGTGTAAATCTCGAACTTTTTCAAGCTCTTTTTGATTGGCTTCAAATTGCACACTTTGCTTTTCCAAATCGAGCTTAAGCGATGAGGCAATTTTTTCGAGATCTTCCTTATTCTTTCGAAGTAATTTTTCAGTTTCAATATAAACTTCCACCTGTGTGCTTAACGTTTCAACTTCTTCATTAAGCCGTGTAATATTTTTAGCTAGCTTTTCATTTTCCTCTTTAAATTTATCTATTTCAGTGGCTAATTTTTTACGAATTGAATCTAATGCTCCAATAGTCAGTTCAAGAATTTCTGCAACTCCAAAAATTCCCTCTTTTAATTTTTGAGCAATATTTTTGGTATGGTAATGATGGTCGTCCAGTACAATACCGCTTGTCGTGTATGCTAAAACGCTTACGCCACTAATCGTTACTAGAAACCCAATATGAGCTGCAGCCCCTATGATTAAAGTTGGTCCTGATATGGCAACACCACCTACGATTCTTTGCCAAAGGGGCAACTCACCCCAGAACGCGGCGGCACGCGAAATGAGACTTGGATTATCTTGTAAACTATCAACTATAGCGCCTAAACTTTTTTTGACTTGTGATAAATGCTCTTGAGTTAAAGCAATGCTTTGCAAACTATCAAGATCAGTTTTAGATGAATCGGGGTCTAATAATAATTGTTTTGCTGCATCAGAAAAATTCATCTGCGATAAAGCTTTTTCCACAACCACTCTATTTGTAGTAGAAGGATTTGTTTCATTCTTTATAATTACATCAAGTTCTTGCTCATTAGTAGACATAACACTTGCTCCCTGTGTTTAAGAATCTCCCTGTAAATTCTATTTTTAACCACAAAACTATCAATAAGCAAGTAAAAAATTTGTTCCTGTGGAGTTATTTAAAACAATTTGCTGTATGCAGCTTGTCTATCCGGGGTTGCAAGTATTAGGTCATAAAAAATACTTTTTAGACTTCAAGGAATGTCGAAACTGATACAAAATGGAGCATTTTGTTGCTCAATTCTGTTCTACGATAAGAAAAAAAGCCTGTGTTAGTTGTGGCAGTTCCATGATCAATTAGCTTTTCCGAGTAACCAAGTGACGGAAGATAAAGTATAATGCCTAATAATACTTCCATGATGCCGGCGATGACATATAAGGAGGGATGATTAACTTTTAATTCTTTGGCCAGTCTACTATATTTTTCAATCGACTCTTCGGATGATGTATGTATGAGTTCGGATGTACGTGAAACCACTTCCAGTAGAAGTCTTTTACCACCGGTCTTTTGGGTCTGAAGTTCTTTCACAATATCTAACAAGTGCAGCCCTGTTGTTTTGAGGTCGTTCTTTTCTTTTGGTAATGCGTGAAATTGTTGTATGGTTTGTTTGAGTCTGAATTTAAGAAGCTTTTCTGTCCGTATCTTAGGACAATTCATATCGCGCCAATAAATTAACCATGATTTTTTCTCATTAGTAATTAATTGAGAATAATTTGCATTGATATAAGTGTTTAATGCATTCCAGATGATTTTTCGATGAAAATTCATGCCCCTCCCTTTGACATTGGCGGCTGGTGCATCAAGAGAGCGTTCAAACTCTTCTTTATTTATTGGCTGTTCTAAGTTAAAGGATTTTATCAAGTTATAATAAGTAGAAGAGAGAGCGCCGCGATCTATTGCATCTTTGCACGAAAAATTAAAGCTTTTGGGTTTTATTGTTTCAAGGATGTAATTGGTCAGTTCATATTTTATGAAGTGTACCCAGACCGCTTGTTTTTCTGCAGAAGAAATGAATCGTTTGTTAGCAAGCCTTTGTGCCTGAAAACTCTTCATAAGTAATTTTTTTAGGATTACCTCTTCATTTTCAGGTCCAAATAATAATTTTCTTGCTTTGGGGCTAATTCTGAAATCAGAAATGACTTTTTTATCTGCTTTCTCTCGTGCTATATCGAGAAATTCATTAAATACAGAACGAGGAGATAGTCGATTGTGTGTTATTTCATAGTCAGATGATTCCATTAACCCTTCATTAGCGGGAAGAGTAATAACAAGCGTTTTAAAGCTTGGATCGTTTTCAAGTTTATGAAGCTCTAGAGTCAAATCTCTTTCTTTGGATCCAGCAATATCATAATCGCTTCGATCTAATGCCAGATTATTAAAATAGATATGGCATATGTTTTGATTGGGAGTGCATTTTTCAGCATTGATTTGTAACCACCGTTTGAATAAGGGGCTTATACGAGTTCGTCCATTATGGCGTTGGGCTTGCGTGCTAAAACGATATTCTGTTGCATCTGAACTTTTTTTATAAGAAAAATTTTTTATTGTTGGCAGATTCGTTTCATATTGAGGTTTAAAATTATTTGTAAATAAAGAATAAAGACGACGATAAAGACCTCCTGAGTTATTTGGAGAATATCGATTAACATTTCTTTTGGTATCTTTTATTTTATTTTGAATTTTTTTTGTGGTATTTGATTGTCGAGGACGTATCTCCGAGTCAATATCATTGATCCATGCTGAAGACTCCTCAAGGATCTTGTTGTCATTATGGTAAATAGCCAGGACTAAATCATCCAAATCCTTAATTTTTTCTGTTGGATTCGTATCAATAAATTCTTCCAAAGCTGCGATACAAGACGAATATAAATTCCCATAAGGGTAGTTTTCATCATATTCTTGTCCTATTACAGTGTGTAATCTGGCAAATTCCGGCAGAAGTTTCGTGAGAAATTGGCTGTGAGTATGAAGTACAGGTTTTAATTGAAGAAAATAAGCATAGCAGTTACGATTATGTATTGCATCACTGGTCAAGTTATCTTTGTTATTTACACTAGTGCTCATCAATTTCCATATATTTGTGTAAATTAAGTGCATTATAAGAAAAAAGGGGACAGAGTGGAAGTGTCATTAGAATTTTCTTTATCGAGTATAAAAATGGATCATTATTCCTTTTTAAATAATTGTCATTCTGATTGGAAAGAAATTCTAATCAAAGCATTAAAAACGATGGATCAAGACTATTTACATCAGTTAATGAACGACAGATATTGGTTGCCAGGGAAGGAACGGTTATTTGCAGCTTTTAGTTTACCGTTAACAAAAACTCAATATATTTTATTAGGTGAATCGCCTTACCCACGCAAGGAGTCAGCGAATGGATATGCTTTTTGGGATAACTCGGTCGGTAATTTATGGGGTTTAAATGGATTAAGCAAAGAAGTTAATAGAGCGACTTCCTTACGTAATTGGATTAAAATGTTACTTGTTGCACGTGGTGATTTGGACTCCGATACGTCACAAGCCAATATTGCATTAGTGGATAAAAGTACTTTAGTACAAACAGCACGACAATTATTTGAAGGGATGATGAATAAAGGTATTTTGCTGCTCAATGCTTCGTTAGTTTATAGTGAGGGCAAAGTTCCTTATCATGCACGTCAATGGAAACCTTTTATGCAAAGCCTTTTGGAGCAATTGGCTGTAATAAAACCGACTATTCAGCTCATATTATTAGGTAAAATTGCAGAAACTGTTGCACAAGATAAATTACCTATAGGACTTATTGCGGAACATCCTTATAATATAAGCTTTATCACCAATCAGCACGTTATCAATTTTTTTAAACCTCTGGACTTATTATCAAGATGAGTAATATTGAATCAACTGTTAATCCTCAAGAAATTAATAAATTTGCACAGCACGCTAATTTATGGTGGGACACTGAAGGACCTCTGAAAACGCTTCATGACATTAATGAAACACGACTTGATTTTATTAAGCAGCATGTTGAGTTAACCGATCTAAAGGTTTTAGATGTTGGCTGTGGTGGCGGTATTCTTTGTGAATCTATGGCAAGGTCAGGAGCAAAAGTTACCGGAATAGACGCAGAGTCCGAAGCAATTTCCGTAGCGCAGGAGCATGCAAATATAAATCATCTGAAGATTAACTATTTATGTACTTCGATTGAAGCATATAAAGATAAAAGTTTTGATGTAATTACCTGTATGGAAATGTTGGAGCATGTAGAAAATCCTGAGTTGGTTTTTGAACATTGCAGACGGTTACTCAAACCACAAGGTTTTTTATTTGTATCAACAATCAGTCGAACGATTAAAGCCTATGCTACGGCGATTATTGCCGCAGAATATGTACTGAATTTATTACCCAGACAAACACATGACTATAAAAAATTTATTAAACCCAGTGAGCTGCTTGCCATGGCTCGTCCCTGGGATTTCAACTTAATTGATTTGGAAGGAATGGATTATAATCCTTTTTTGAGGAAGGCTTCGTTAGGATCTGACGTTAGAGTTAATTACTTAATGGCTTTACAGTAGTAAAGTTCAATCGATAGACAGTACCATTGCTGCTATAGTGTATTGGCTGTAGCGCAGGAGCCGGGGTTTTCGCTACGCGTCACCCAGGCTGTTATTATTTTTTTCCGAACTTTTCTTTTTGTTATAACGTTCTAAGTAACGTTGATGAGCATATTTAGCTTGTTCTTGCGTTACTGTATCCACTTCATTACCGTAGATATCGATTCGTGCTGCGTTTTCTTTTTGACAATTTAGATATGCTGGTGATGCACTATAATAACTTAATGCTTCTCGCAATGATTTTTTGCTGAAGGGAGGGGAGTCTAGTCGTTCGTAAAAATCGATAATATCATCAAATATTCCAATTTTTAGGGGTTTAATCTGATTTCCTTTTTTAAAAAAAGCATTTGGGAAATGTTCAATAAGCCAATCTATAACTTGTAACTTATCTTTTTTTGCTGCAGTTAACGGTTGTTTGTCCATCATATTGCTCTAAAGCGTGATCTAGATGCTGAATAAACTACCATATCTTCTGACATAATCAAGTATTTATAACCAAACATAGTGATTACTCTGGTTATTTAAGGATATTCAGTAAATTTTTTTGAGATAACCTTAAATTAATGTATCAACTTTTTCATTTAATTTTTGAGAAGAGCAGATTTTATCAAAATGACATCAAATAAATTAAACTTGTTTGGGGTTGATTATTTGCGATCATCGGTTCTTTAAGTTGTGATTCGAGATGGATAAATTCGGTTGTTCTTGCTTCATGTAACCCCTTTACAGCCTCTAGCTCGTTGATTACCAACAGGATCCCCATGAATGAGGCATCTTCCCACCCTAAGTAGTTAGATACTGGCCCCCCGGTTCCTGACCCTTTATATAGTGCAAAATCAACACCTAATTTTGAATCCACATCGAACCAATTTTCATACTTTTTAGTTATCGTATTATAAAATTGTTTTGATGGTTTGGGCCGCGGGGAGGTAAGCCATTGTTTTGATGGTTTGAGTTGTGAAGCGGGAGGTTGTGGAATGTGATAAAAAGGCTCATCAGAGCAATATTCATAAACAACATGCATAGGAAGCTGCTTTTGGGCGCCGCCAACACCTTCTCTCCACTGCTTGTTAATAGCATCCCAATCCTTATCTCCAGGCACCTTTATAGAATCAACTTGTATTTGTAGCTCTTTGATGAGGGTATTTTCGAAATCAAAGTGTTTCTCAGTGATTGTTTTTCCATTAAGCTTATAAGTAACCCCCTCTTTATTTACTTTGTGGTATTGGGAGAGCAATTGTGCTAATACTTTTTTACCCGCTTCGTTTTGAGGTACGCAATCAAGCATCATTGTCCACATATGTTTATCCAATGCCCAAAGCGCATATTCAAAACTACTGATATGTTCAAAGGTTCGCCCCGAGCAATCTGTTATCCGACCTTTTTTAAAGAGTAAATTGATATCTTTTTCTAGCATCATTTTAACCGCAGCATGTTCACCACGCACCACATGGTGTAACAATTTTCGGACATCCAGCATGGGCTTAAAGAATGTTCTATATTCTTTTGAAGTCATAGAAATCTTTATTAAATCAGGTGTTGATAAATGTTGTGCCGTTTCAGTTTTGATGTCTTTTGCTAAATGACTAAATAATTCAAATTTGTTCTTTATGCTGTTCATCTTGCGACTATAACGAAATAAAAAAAAGCATTATAGCCTGTATCTGGTTTGTTTTAAAGCAAATTGCTTGCGAATTAATCCCGGAAATTCTCGGATTTGTATTTTAATGCTAGGTTATCTCACTTTTTTTGCTCGATTTCTTGTAAGATATTTCTCAATTCAGCTAAAGACAATAGCCGTTTTTTTGACGTCAATTTCAGCAAGTTAAATTAACTCATTGTTTTTAATATATATTTAATAAATGTGTTTTTGATCTGCCTGAAGTAAATTAAGGCAAAGAACCCTGAAATATCCTTGCGCTTCTTATTTTCTATTGCTACATTTTAATCATGACTTGTATGGATATAAGTCAAACAAACGGAATTGTAATCATAAGGATATGATTTATCATGGATGATCATAAGAACTGGAAGTTCTTATACGGATGACTGCGAAGCCAGGGTTTCAACCCTGGCTTTTTTTATGCTACTAAATAATTTGATTTAGATAAAAACTTTTTATCGGGAAAATAGGCAAAAATTACAGAGCCATTTTTAATCGTATTAATTACAGGCTTTGCCAAAGTTTGAGCAATAGCAGGACAACCCCAAGACAGCCCGGCACGACCGGCTTGTTTGATAAAATTAGGCTCTACATACCATGCACCATGTATTACCACGCGTCTACTTAGTGCATTGTCATTAAATCCTTTATCTAAGCCCTGCAAGTTAAGTGAATATCCTTTGTGCCCTATATAGGTATCTTGCGTAATATAGGTCCCCAAGCTTGATTGTTTACTTGAAGGAACGTTAGAAAAATGACTTGCTTTATTCACACCAGAATTTTTGCCATGTGCAACAAAGGTATTATATAGAAGGCGCTCTCTACGTAGGTCAAATACCCACATACGTTGTTTGTTTGATGGTAAAGAATAATCTATTACGGTAAGGACGGGTTTTTTCACAGCCCCTTTCTTGCTCGCATTGTTATATGCAGTTAACGCGAGCCGTAATACATTCTTGTTTAATTGCGGTGCTTTATTACTCAGATGTTGTAACTTAGTATTGATATCTGCTTCAGCTCTCGCTGCGAAAGAAGGCGCACTGGAAGTTATATTACTGGTTAAAATTACGGTTGAGATTAGAGTTAATAGAGTGTTCATACTTCTCCTTTCTTCATATAAATCGCCGTTAATAGTTCTTCAAAAAAATGGTGATTATATTAACAATTCATGTAATTGTAAAATTATAAGGTGCTTATTTGGCCAATAGGGGAAAATATTATTCAATTCAGAGGCTTGAATGAATATTAGGAAAAATTTAGTGAAATCATGAGCCTAATTGTTTATATTTAGTTCTGTTTTGTGAATTAATAATTAAACATATGGTTTAAAAAATATTTAAATAAAATAAATAAAAAACAGAAAAATTGCTAGAAATTAGGTATAATCTCTGTGATTGCAGCCGATTGATGCCATATTCTATAGCAAAATAATGAATGCCTCATTCCATTTTATATGGCTCTAAATTATACTTGGCTGTTAGTTTTTAAACTCTTTTAAACCCAGCATTGACTTGTACTCCTTTGTGTTCAAGAGAGAAAGGGGAAAAAGAATAGGTAACTATTCAGCACAGTTCACCGAAAAGCCTATTTGGCGCATTTTGAACGAAAGCATGCTGAAAAAGGCTTACATAGTCATCTATGTGGCGCTTTTTCAGGATATTTTTGGTTCAATGTGCACTCAAATTTGTTTTTTCATTAAGATTTTGAAATGTGGTGGATAGATACGAATAGTTATAGATTTGATTTCGGAGAATGCTATGCTGGAAAAGCAGATCATACAATTACCTGAAGGCATAAGAGCTGCTATTAATCACGCCTATCGTGTTGATGAGTTATCGTTGATAACAGAACTTTGTGATAAAGCCGCATTAGGGCAACAGCAGTTAATAGATATTAAGAATAGTGCCACAAAATTAGTTGAATCTGTGCGAGCTGAACGAAAAAAAAGCACAGGCATCGATTCATTTTTGACTGAATATGCATTATCCAGCGATGAGGGGATTGCGCTCATGTGTTTGGCTGAAGCGTTATTGCGAGTTCCTGACAGTGCAACAATAGATAATTTAATCAAAGATAAATTGTCTGGTGGTGATTGGAAATCTCATATAGGCCAAAGTGATTCATTTTTTGTAAATGCAACGACTTGGGCACTGATGCTCACAGGTAAAATACTGACTCCGGAAAAAGCTCAAACAACGTTAGCTAAATCGTTAATGAAGCTTGTTAATCGCAGTAGCGAAGCTGTAGTAAGAACAGCGGTTGATAAAGCGATGCGAATTATGAGCAAACAATTTGTCAAAGGAAGAACTATAGATGAAGCGTTAAATCGAGCTAAAAAGAAAGAAGCTCAAGGGTATCGCTTTTCTTATGATATGTTGGGTGAAGCTGCGCTAACCTCTATTGATGCGTCGCGTTACTTTGAAGCATATAAAGAAGCAATTGATGCTATAGGTAAGCAGTCTGATAAAAATTCAGATGTATATAAGCGTGCCGGTATCTCTATAAAGCTTTCTGCCTTACACCCACGTTATAATGAAAGCCAGCATGAGCGCGTTATGGAAGAATTACCGCCCAAGCTGCTCGCCCTTGCTCGTTTAGCAAAGGACTATGGAATTGCTTTAACTGTTGATGCTGAAGAATCTGAACGCTTGGAGTTATCACTTGATGTGATGGAGCATGTTTTTAATGATGCAAGTTTGGATGGATGGAACGGTTTTGGTTTAGCAGTTCAGTCTTATCAAAAAAGAGCTTTTTATGTATTGGATTGGGTCGCTGCTCTGGCAAGAAAAAAGCAACGTCGAATTATGGTGCGCTTGATTAAAGGTGCCTATTGGGATAGTGAAATTAAAAAAACACAAATGCAGGGCTTTAAAGAATATCCTGTATTTACCCGAAAAGTTTTTACAGATGTTTCTTTTCAGGCGTGCGCGAAAAAAATATTAACCATGACCGATGCAATTTATCCTCAATTTGCTACTCATAATGCCTATTCTGTAGCAATGATTTTAAATATTACCGGGGATTATCGTGATTTTGAGTTTCAGTGTTTGCATGGAATGGGCAATGAGCTGTATCAACAGATAGTACCGGCAGCACGCTATGGTATTCCTTGCCGTATCTATGCTCCCGTGGGAAGTCATGAGGATTTACTTCCTTATTTAGTACGTCGTTTGCTGGAAAATGGAGCAAACTCTTCATTTGTAAACCGTATCGTTGATGATAATGCACCTATTAGTGCATTAGTTGAAGACCCAGTGGAAAAAGCCCAATCTTTATTACATAAGATGAATCAAAATATTCCATTACCTGAAGATATCTTTCAGCCCAATAGAAAAAATGCTAAGGGGTTTGATTTTACTGATCGCACAGAGCGGGCTCATTTACAAGAAAAAATGGGACAAATCAAATTGCAGCAGTGGGCTTCAGGGCCAATGATCGCAGGAAATCCAATACTTAAGGGTGAAAAACAACAGATTAATTCGCCACAACAAATTGAAAATATTGTGGGATCAGTCCAAAATGCATCACTGGATGATGTAGAACACGCATTGGTACAAGCTGAGAAAACTTTCCCAGTATGGTCAGGCATGCCCGTTAAAGAAAGAGCAGCATGCCTTAATCGCTTTGCTGATTCGTTAGAGGAAAATCAAGCAGAACTTATGACCATAGCCTGTCTTGAAGCAGGTAAAACCATGAATGACTGCATAGCAGAAGTGCGTGAAGCAATTGATTTCTGCCGTTATTATGCCGTGCAAGCCCAGCAAATTTTGGCTGCTCCATTACGTTTAACGGGTTATACAGGCGAATTAAATGAACTGAGTTTGCACCCACGAGGTACAATACTTTGCATCAGCCCCTGGAATTTTCCTTTGGCAATTTTTACAGGTCAGGTCGCTGCTGCATTGGTAACTGGCAACTGTGTTATTGCAAAACCTGCAGAACAAACGCCTCTCATTGCTGCCTATGCGGTTAAGTTAATGCACCAGGCAGGGGTTCCTGTAGGAGCCATACAATTACTTCCTGGCCTCGGTGAAACAATCGGAGCTGCATTGGTTGCTGATAAAAGAATCAAAGCAGTTTTATTTACTGGTTCAACAGATACGGCGAATCTTATTAATCGTACCTTGGCAACACGTGGTGGGGAAATTATTCCCTTGATTGCTGAAACGGGCGGTCAAAATGCAATGATCGTTGATTCTTCAGCTTTATTGGAACAAGTTGTGGTTGATGCGGTGAACTCGGCCTTCGGTAGTGCTGGTCAAAGATGTTCTGCTTTGCGCGTATTATTTGTCCAAGAAGAAGTTTATCCAAGAACTATAGCACTTTTAAAAGGAGCTATGGCTGAATTGGTCGTAGGCGATCCACGCTGGCTTGCGACTGATGTGGGGCCTGTAATTGACAAGGCGGCTTTATCCACATTAAAAAATCATGTGGATAATATGAAAAAGCGTTTTGAGATTATTTACCAATGCCCATTAGATGAATCATTGGAATCTGGATATTTTATGCCTCCAACTGCGATTGCCATCAATCATATTAGTGCGCTAGAAAAAGAGGTCTTTGGTCCCGTATTGCATGTAATTCAATTTAAACGAAAGGATTTGGATAAAGTTATTGACCAAATTAATGAGACCGGTTATGGCCTAACTCTAGGTATCCATAGTCGTATTAATGAAACAGTGGAATATATCAGGAAAAATATTCATGCAGGTAACTGTTATGTAAACCGCAACATGATAGGTGCTGTTGTTGGTTTACAACCTTTTGGTGGAGAAGAATTATCAGGCACAGGCCCTAAAGCAGGTGGGCCTAACTATCTCGTTCGACTTTGTCACGAGCGAACTTATACTGTGGATACTACTGCAGCAGGAGGTAATGCAAGTTTAATGTCTTTGCCTGATTAATTTAAGCAAAAACCCAGTTAGGGCGTAACTTCAATCAGTGAACTTGATTTCTGTTGCGCTCTATTGTTGTGTAACACGAAGTTACGTTCTTAATTTAATGGAGTAATTAATGAATAAAGCATTCTCTTTCCTCTACGTTTTAATCTTTACTTTATATTGCTGCTTTAGTAATACTGCACTGGCATCCACTATAGCACTTCCACATACGAAGCAATTTATTTCTTATAATGATATAGGTGAAGGAAAGCCCCTTATATTAATTCATGCATTCCCAACCGATCAACGATTATGGCAACCCCAACAAGAGGAGCTTAGAGAGCATTTTCGGGTGATTACTCTGGACCTATGGGGATTTGGTGAATCTTCAAGTGTGGATGGAAAAGCAATTTCTATGGCTGAATATGCTGATGAGGTAAAACAGTTATTAGATTATTTAAAAATCGATAAGGCGATCATTGGTGGTGAATCAATGGGGGGATATATTGCACTTGCCTTTTTAGAAAAATACCCCAATCAAACACTAGGATTAGTACTTTCAAATACCCAAGCCGTAGCAGATAGTCCGGAAACAAAAGCTACTCGTGAAAAAACGGCACTTGATGTACTTGAAAATGGGACAGAGAACCTAATTAATGGATTTATGTCTAAGGCACTTTCGTCTAATGCATCACAACAAACTAAAGATTATCTCCATCATATTTTAACGTTACAAAAATCAAGTGCGATTGCATCTGCATTACGTGGGATGGCACTCCGTAACTCTACCTCAGCTATATTGGCAACAACAAAATTACCTATTCTGATTATTACAGGTGAATTAGATAATGTAATTTTCCCTCAACAAAGCATTGATATGCATTCACTCTCAAAAAATAGTCAACTGATTATTTTATCTAATGCAGGGCATTTATCTAATTTGGAACAACCCAAACAGTGGAACCAAGCGGTTATCGAGATGTTTGCATAATCAACGCGTAGCCTGGGTTTCGCTGTGCTTCACCCAGGCTAAATTAATATTTCACAGCTTTAATGTTTTTTAGCAAGAAACCAAGGAATTAATACAAATAATATTAACCCACCAATTAAAAACGATTCAAAAATAAATACATTCCCTATCGGTATTTGTGTGGGCGGTACAAAACCAATAATAATTGCGGTAAGGCAACAGAGAATGCCAATTGCACATAAGAACCACATCACTATATTTCCACCTGGAACTGTGTAACCCCGTGGTTGATCCGGTTTGCTATATCTTAATTTAATAGCTGCGGCGAACATAAAAAGATAAACTAATAAGGCCATTTGAGCGCACAAATCACTAAGCATCCAATAGGCTGCATTAATGGAATCCAATAAAATAAAAGCGGAGCTTAATACTGTAAAAATAATGGCTTGAGAAAAAAGAATGGTTGTTGGAGCTCCGTATTTATTGGTATATGCAAATTTTTCAGGTAAGGAGCCATCGCGGGCTGAGACCATCAATCCTTTTGTCGGACCAATAATCCAGGCAGAAACGCCACTTAGGCCACCTAGAATAATTAGGATCGCGATGATCGAAGTCATCCAGGACATATTATACGATTTAAAAAAAGCAGCATAGGCATCAATAAGTCCAGAGACAACACTTAAACTTTCATTAGGTACTACAACTACAATAGCTAATGAGCCTAAAGAGAGTGTGGATATAACTAAAATCGTTGAATAAAACAGAGCCTTAGGATAATCACGTTTGGGGTTTTTCACCTCTTCGGCATGAACCGCAGACATTTCCATACCGAGTAGACCAAATAATACCACTGCAAAAAGTGATAAATTACCTAAAGAGCTGAAGTCAGGTAACCATGTAGAGGGATAACCAACCATCATAGGCTTTCCCTGAATAATCCAAAGTGCAGCTAAGACAATAATGAAAAGCATGGGAAATATGGTACCTACTGTTGCTCCAATAGTACTGACTATGCTTGATATTTTCATTCCGAAACAATTAAGTAGTGTAAACACCCAAAACAGAATGAGCACTGTGCCTAACAAATAATATTTATTATTTCCTAATTCTGGGGCGATTAAATACGATAGGGTGGCTGCGATAAAAGCAAGTATGGTAGGATACCAAACTACATTATATATCCACTGAAGCCATATAGTGATAAAAGCGGCACGTTTACCGAATGCTTCACGAACCCATACGTAAATGCCTCCTGTTTCGGGATAAGCTGTTGCTAATTCAGCTGCTACTAAAGATACAGGGATAAAAAAAGCAAACGCTGCTACAACATAATAAGAGATTAATGTAAGACCGAGTTTGGCACTAATAGGAAGGGTACGTAAGCTATCAACAGCAATGACATTAATCATTACTAAAGAAAATACACTTAGAACCTTTTTGGGTTGATTCATGATTAATCCTTAACAAATACGGTATAAGCAAACCGCCAATAACTTTGGATACGCAGTACTATTTTCATTTATGGAATTTAAATAAAAAGTAGGTTGGGCTTTAGGCCCAAGCAAATGATGAAGATCATGGGTACGATCGAATTGGGTGACACTGCAGTTGGACCAAAGGTCCAACTGAAAGCGTATCATTATCATATCAAACACACAGATTTCTGAGAACGTATTGTAGAATACCACCATTTTTATAATATTCTAATTCATCAGCAGTATCGATACGGCATAATGCTTCAATCTGCTCTACTTGACCATCAGTACGCTCAATTGTTACTGGAACCATTGAACCGGGTTTTAAAGAGTCAGAGATGTCAATACTGATACGCTCATCTCCCTTCAGATTCAGGGTCTTACGGGTCATACCATCACAGAATTGCAAAGGTAAAACACCCATACCGATTAAATTAGAGCGGTGAATGCGTTCAAAACTTTCAGTAAGTACCGCTTTGACGCCAAGCAAATTTGTTCCTTTTGCCGCCCAATCTCTTGAGGAGCCTGTACCATATTCTTTGCCTGCAATCACAACAAGATCATGATGATTTTTCTGATAGAGCATTGCTGCATCATAAATAGGCATTACTTCTCCTGAAGGGATGTAACGGGTGATGCCGCCTTCTTGGCCAGGAGTCATTTCATTACGAATACGAATGTTAGCAAAAGTTCCCCTCATCATCACTTCATGGTTACCACGACGAGAGCCGTAAGAGTTAAATTCTTTTTCATCAACCCCTTTGGATTTTAAATACAAGCCTGCTGGAGAGTTAGCTTTGATTGAGCCTGCTGGAGAAATATGATCCGTGGTAATTGAGTCCCCAAATAAAGCCAAAATATAAGCTTGTTTTATCGGTTTAATTGAATCAGGCTTTGCTTTTAAATTATCAAAAAATGGTGGATGTTGTATGTATGTTGAATGTGCATCCCATTCATAAGTTTTTCCACTGCCAGTTTTAATTGCTTGCCAATGCTCATCACCAAGAAAAACCTCAGAATACTCTTTACGGAACATTCCCCCGGTCACTTTAGATACTTCAGCAGCAATTTCAGCATTAGAAGGCCAAATATCTTTCAGATATACATCATTACCTTTATCATCCTTTCCTAGAGGATCCTTGCTTAAATCAATGGTAGTAGTTCCGCATAAAGCGTAGGCAACAACTAAAGGAGGAGAGGCCAGCCAGTTTGCTCTGACTTGTGGATGTACACGACCTTCAAAATTACGATTTCCTGATAAAACGGCTGAAACAACAAGATCATTATCACTGACAGAGTGAGAAATAGCATCAGGCAATGGACCAGAATTACCAATACAGGTAGTACAGCCATAGCCCACTAAATTAAAACCCAACTGATCTAAATAAGACTGCAGCCCAGCTTGTTTGAGATAATCTGTGACCACCTTAGAGCCAGGAGCTAAAGAAGATTTAACCCAGGGCTTACGCTGTAGTCCTTTTTCAATTGCTTTTTTAGCCACCAAGCCTGCTGCCATAAGCACACTTGGATTTGATGTATTAGTACAGCTGGTAATAGCCGCAATTACTACATGGCCATGTTTCATTTGGAAATCATGATTTTTAACCGGGAAAGAAGTATCTTTTTCCTGTTCTTTTCCAGCTTCTTTAAGAAAAGAATTGAATTCTACGGGCAAAGTATTTAACGTTACTTTATCTTGTGGTCTTTTAGGTCCTGCTAATGAGGGGACAACAGTACTCAAATCAAGTTCCAGAGTATCGGTAAATACTGGATCTTCACTATCTTTATCATACCACATGCCTTGCGCTTTAGTGTAAGCTTCAACCAACGCAATAGTATGCTTGTCACGTCCAGTCAACTCCAGATAGCGGATGGTTTCTTTGTCTACTGGGAAAAAGCCGCATGTAGCGCCATATTCTGGGGCCATATTAGAAATTGTAGCTCGATCAGCAAGAGGCAAGTCGCTCAAGCCAGGACCATAAAACTCAACAAATTTGCCAACTACACCTTTCTTTCTGAGCATCTGTGTTACGGTAAGTACCAGGTCGGTTGCAGTAATGCCCTCTTTCATTTTTCCATGCAATTTGAATCCAATAACCTCTGGAATTAACATCGATACAGGTTGTCCGAGCATGGCTGCCTCTGCTTCGATACCACCAACTCCCCATCCCAATACACCCAAGCCATTAATCATGGTTGTATGAGAGTCTGTACCTACTAAAGTATCGGGATATGCATATAAGCTTCCATCGTCGGCACTGCTCCATACTGTTTTTCCCAAGTATTCAAGATTTACTTGATGGCAAATACCGGTTCCAGGTGGAACAACCTGGAAATTATCAAATGCCTTTTGCCCCCAGCGTAAAAACTCATAGCGCTCATTATTTCGTTGCATTTCAATTTCTGTGTTTACAGCTAAAGCATCTTTACTACCAAATTTATCAACCATAACGGAATGGTCAATGACCAGATCAACAGGAGACAATGGCGAAATTTTATCAGGATTGCCGCCCATTTTAACAATCGCGGCACGCATTGCTGCTAAATCCACTACAGCGGGAACCCCAGTAAAGTCCTGCATCAGGACGCGTGCAGGTCTAAACGCAATTTCATGTTGGGACGTTTTATTATGCAACCAGTCTGCAATTGCTTTAATGTCTTTGGTAGTAACCGTGTTGTCATCCTCAAAACGTAATAAATTTTCAAAAAGAACTTTAAGCGAGTAAGGAAGACGACTGATTCCTTTAAAATTTTTTTGTTCGGCTTCTTTAAGACTGAAATAATGATAAGTTTTCCCATCCACCTGTAATTGTGATTTTGTTGATAGGCTGTCACGACCCACTTTCATAAGGAGCTCCTGGAAATCAAAAACTGAATGATAGCTCAATTTTAAGAAAATTCCATGAGTTCTTATGAAATTAGGTTATAACTTTTTAGATTACGCTTAATTGAAGCGCTCCATCATACTTTTGCGTTTCATCAAAAGATAAAGAAGGATCAATTAACTTGGCACCAGTTTGAAAAAGTATTTTTTCTTCAAGTTTTTTAGGTGCTGTATTAAGAGGATCTGGAGTTAATAAAGAGGCCACTGCAGGGGCTAATAACGAAATACCAATTGGCAGCAAAATGACACTTACTAAGGGATTAAAGGGAAACGTAATACAGGATGCCAAAATGAGCGCTGTTCCTAAGGTAGCGGCAGCAAGTGATATTTTATACCGAATGGGCTCTTCGATTACTTCACTAATTCCCACAGGATAATACTTTTGATGATGATAACTGTTTATGTAACTATTTGTGAGGGTAGGACGAGACAAACATAAATGTAAGGTTTGGGCAAAACGGTTATATTGTTCTAATAGTCGTTGCTGTTCGCCAGGATCTGGATTTTTCTTAAGTGCTAACTCAAAGTCATCGATTCGAAGCTGAAGCATTTCAAGGAAAACCGATTTTTTTTCTTTCTCTATGTGGGCTAATAACTTTTTAGCCTCTCCTATTTTATCCAAGACTGATTTGTGCGTATATTTTTTAGGAAAAAAAGACATGATAATTGCTCTTAAAATTTAAGTAAAAGCAGGTTAGCACCATTTATAATGAGGGAAAATTGGCTCATACATTGCTTTACGTTCAAGCAAAATATATTAACAAAAACTTAAGCGTTTTAGCATATAATTATCAATTGGTACGGATATTGCTTTTCAATAAGCAAAATTAAGGAGAATTGGAATGACTGACTTGAGTAAAGTAATAGCAAACCCATTAGGAGTGGTTGACCTTTTCTCTAATATCCCAGATGGCGAAATTTTGACGAATTCTGTAGAAAAATCACAAAATGATACTCAAAATGCTTTGCTAACTATTGAGGGTAAAGATCCAAATGTTTTTATTTCTTTATTAACTCATGTCGTGACCAAGAAGGCTAATCCTCAAGAAGCAGAACAGAATTCAACTCAAATCATCGATGAAAATCAACAGCCTGACGAAGAACTCATTAATCCAACAATGGATTTAGAACCAGAAGCTTTAGAAGAAAAAAGTGAAGAGCAATCATCAAGTGAAATGGAAAACAATGTTGCTGTTTCCTGGATTAATTCTCAATATTATCAGCATGAAGTTAAAATAAAGCAGATAGATACTGAGCAAGAATATAATTCGGTTGATGTGGTAAATAGAGTAATTGTGGGACAGAATGAAGAAAAAAGTGCATTTAAGACAGCACAAATTAACGAAACTTGGGTACAAACTACTGAGGATCAAAATGTTCTAGAAAATATGTGGATCCAAGATGAACAACAGCCCGAGCCTGAAATCAGAGATAAAAATAGTTTGCTAGATGATGCAGTACTTGTGCACCATTCTGACTCACAACAAATAATAAAAAATACATTATTAAACCCTCTCGAAACAGCTAAAAACAATGAAAAACATCCCAGAAGTCAGGCATCCAACCCAATGAGCATCGAATCAAAAGAATCATTGATATCCAAGCTCAGTTATTCAGAAAATAAAGGAAGAGAAAAAGAAACAAGCCAAAATCTTTTATTTCAACACCTCCCTATTGAACTAGAGAGCCAAAAAGATAATGAATTAGCTGTTCCTTTACCTATTGCAATAAACGAAAATATTGATGGGCTAAGCCCATTACCAATAGATAATCCATTAGATAATATATTGACTCATGCGATGCATATTAATGTGCCCATGGAAAATCATGCGTCTAATTTAGGCATCGTACCCAAAACTCTGTCTATGCCCTTGGCTATACCAATGGAAATAGATAAACCTGAATGGTCAAAACAGTTTGCAGATCATATTATCTGGCTTGGTCAGCAAGAGGTGAAAAGTGCAATAATTAAAATAAATCCTGAAGATTTAGGACCATTAGAAATCAGCATTAAGGTGATAAATGATTCAGCTTCAGTAAATATAACGACCCATACACATCAAATACGAGATATCATTGATCAATCGCTGCCAAAATTACAGGCTATGATGGCAGAACAAGGTTTAAATTTATCTGAAGTGCACATTGACTCTGATGGCAGTGCTCATCAAAGCCCCCAACAAAATAGTAGTTCTCAGGAAGAAACAGCTCTTGCGATAGAAGATGAAGCAGGCATAACACCCTTAAAAAATAAGAAAATACTTAAAGGTCTGGTTGATTATTTTGCTTAATATTCTGCTTTAAATAATTAGAACTCTTGCATAATTAGGGTCTTGTACTTTTTTTCTGCACATTAGCAAAATTCACAGCTTGTGCAAGAGCTCTAATTTCTTTTATTAGCGACAAATTCTTTTACACTTAATTGCGCGACCACTCCAACGATCAATGAGACAGCTGCTGCGACAGCCATGGCCTATATATCTCCAGCCTGTCCAATAAGCATTTCTGTGGTGGCGATGGTAGTAGTAGGGAGCTGCTCCATAATAGGAACCTGAATGATATCCAATAAAATAAGCAAGCTGCAGGCCAGGAGGTGGTGATGGCTCTGAATTGGCTTTAGCAAGACTACTGTATAAAAAACCTATAAGTAATACAGAAGATAGGATAATAGTCGGGAGAATTTTATAGCTTCGAATGCTGGTTTTTTCCATGATGCAACCCCATATTATGTTGTTACATTAAGAATTATAGATTATAAATAATTTTTCTGAGCAATTTGGATAGGGTTTATGAAGGAAAAAATCATTTTAATTACCGGATGTTCCAGTGGGATTGGCTTCGATGCTGTCTTTTCTTTGAAGGAAAGAGGACATAGAGTCATTGGTTCATGTAGAAAAATAGAGGATGTCCAAAAACTATTAGATAAGGGAATAGAAGCAGTTCAACTGGATGTTTCTGATTCATCTTCCATTCAACATGCATTTGCCGAGGTATTGGCTAAAACAGAAGGGCGGTTAGATGTTTTAATTAATAATGCAGGATATGGTCAAGCAGGAGCTTTGGAAGATATCTCTCGGGATGTATTACGTGCTCAATTTGAAACTAATGTTTTTGGGTTGGTTGAGCTCACTAATCTAGTCATTCCAGTCATGCGTCAGCAAGGATATGGCCGTATTATCAATCTAAGTTCTATTCTGGGTGTTATCAGTATGCCTTTTCGGGGTGCCTATAATGCATCAAAATATGCAGTGGAGGGTATAAGTGATACGCTAAGACTTGAATTGAAATCATCAGGCATTGAGGTCATCACTATAGAACCAGGTCCTATAGAAAGTCGTTTTCGCGATAATTGTGTTGATAATTCTTTAAATAATATCGACATGCAAAGTAGCTATTTTAGCAAGCAGTATGAACGGATGCTAAAAACTTTTAAGCAGAAAAAAACTGACTCTGTTTTTACTCGAAAAACAGACGCAGTGACTCATAAATTGATTCATGCAATCGAATCTCAAAGACCTAAGGCTAAATATCCTATAACTTTTCCAGCGCATTTCATGCTCTTTTTAAAATGGATTTTAAGTACTAAAATGCTGGATAAGTTTTTTTTACTGGTTTCAAAAAAGGAGCTGTCATAATTTCCTGTATTCAGCATGAAAAACAAACTTTTTTTTTAAAAAAGAAGAAAAACCCAAATTTCTTTGCTAATATCTAAATGGGTTAAAAAATCATTAACTATCAAGGAAGTTAAATTATGAAAAAATCAACAATAGCTGTAGCTGCTTTATTAACTGTATTAGCAGCTCCTGTAGTATCTGTTGCTTATGCAGATGATGCATCTACTACTACAACAAGTACTTGCAATGGTTGTAAAGGATGTAAAGGCTGCAATGGTTGTAAAGGCTGCAAAGGCTGCAAAGGTTGTGGCGGTTGCTCTGGCAGTTAATCTGTAGCTTTGATTCTAGAAAGAGGTAGTTTTTACTACCTCTTCTTTTTTGCTTTCCTTTATGAAGTAAAGATATGACTATACATTCAGAATTTATGTTACCCCAACTGAGTAATTGGCATAAAAACATTTATTTAAATTATGCCAAACAGGTTTTGGAATCACAGCAATTAATGATGACAAAGAAGGGTAAAAGCATTCTTCATTACACTTTAAAAAAGAAACGAAATTTTGAACGAATGAGCCATTATCCTCACGGAGATCGTATTGACCATAAAACTGGCGCTCAATATTTTTATCATTGCCATCGGGAAAATTATGAAAGTACAGAGCATGGTCATTTCCATTGTTTTTTACGTTATAAGCATATACCTAAATCGATTAAACCAGCGCCTTTAGCAGATTGGGATAAATATATTGATAACCCGATGACTCATTTAATAGCTATTGGAATGAATCAACTAGGACAACCCATACGCCTATTCACGGTCAATCGCTGGGTAACTTCGGAAATTTGGTATAACGCAGAACATAGTGCCCGTTTACTTAAGCGTTATAAAATGACTTTGAATGATGATCCTTATTGGCAAGTGCTTGACCGATGGGTCGAAGGAATTATTCATTTATTTAAGCCACAGATTTTATGGTTACACCAAGAGCGTGATAAAAAAATCATACAACATCAAGCAGATAATAACGCCATTGAAAATCCCTATATGGATTATGATCTTGAAGAATTGTCAGAAATTTCAATTGATTTGAAACAGCAAATTGAATGGATTATTAGTTAGTTATAACGTGTTCTTGCTATTTTGAGGATCGGTTTTTTTAAATCGATCTCTACAAAATTATTCATCCATCAACCTCAAAATCAAAACAATTAATCTGTACTATAATTTACATGCAAATTAATAATTCTTGGAGCATTTGCATGCCTTCCCATACCAAAAATAGGACTCAAGAAGATATTGATTCCATACATCAATATTACATGGAAATTATCAATTCAATGCCCAATATTGTTTATTGGGTGGACATTGAATGCAATCTAAAAGGATGTAATAGTAACTTTATCAAATTATTAGGTGTAAATGCACTCAATGATTTAAAAGGCACTCCTTATGAGCAAATGGAACGTTTTGTTCATTGGAATAAGGAACGAATAGAAGAAATAAAATTAGATGATATGAAAGTAATCTTTTCGGGCGTTCCTCAGCATAATATAACAGAAAAACCGATTGTGGATAGCTCAGGAAAGACCTCTTACTTCCTTTCGTCTCGCGTACCCATGCACAATAGCAATAACGAAATAATTGGTTTGATCGTTATTTTAAATGATATAACCTTAAATAAGGAACTTGAAACCCATGTTGATGCTTTAGAAGAAAATAATCTAAAGATTGAGCATTCATTACGAAAAGAGGGTTATTTACCCACAGTGCTCATGGTAGAGGATAATGTTATTGCGCAAAACGTGGAGAAAGCTCTATTGACTGCATTACACTGCCAAGTCGATATAGCAGATACTGCTGATAGTGCAATAAAATTATTTCATCCAGGAAAATATGATTTAGTTCTGATGGATATCGGATTGGAAGATTCTTCAGGCTATGTTGTTGCAAAGCAGTTACGTCAAAAAGAAAAAAATACGCAATACCATGTTCCTATTATTGCCTTAACTGGTTTTGAGGCTGATGTTGTAAAATACGATTGCCAGCATTATTTTATGGAGGGTGCAATTAGTAAGCCTTTAACTTGTGAGCAAGCAGAGCAAATCATTAAACATTACGTGTATCATATGGATGTCCCAGTGCGTGGTTTGAAGACAACTTAGGATCCTGATATGATCTTTGTTTTTTAAAGAAGATTCTATGAGCAGTAATTCAACCGAACCCAGCCGTATATTATCTTTAGATGTTTTTCGGGGATTGACCATGGCATTAATGGTTTTGGTCAATAGTCTGGGAACTCGAATTTCCTACCCTATATTGATGCATGCTGAATGGAATGGTTGTACTTTAGCTGATTTAGTGTTCCCGGCATTTTTATTCATAGTAGGAATCACTACAGTCATTAGCTTGAAAAGACATGTAAAAGAAGAGAGTAAGGCATTATTATATCGAAGTATTTGTAGGCGTACTTTTCTTTTATTATTGTTTGGGATATTTCTCAATATGTTCCCAGTTCTTTTTAATTTATCAACCATGCGGGTTTATGGCATTCTACAACGTATTGCTCTATGTTATTTCATTTGTGCTCTTCTTTATCTTCATACATCCGTTAAAACACAAATTTTTATTTTTTTTGGCATTCTTATAGGCTATTGGTATCTTTTGACTCAGGTTCCAATTCCTGTCCCTGGTATTGATCAATTAAGCATGATAAGAAATTGGCCAGGTTATGTTGATCAGATGCTGTTTTCTCCTGCACATTTATTAATGAAAACATTTGATCCTGAAGGTCTATTAAGTACTATCCCAGCACTTGCTACGACTCTATTTGGGCTATTAACCGGACATTTTTTGCTGACATCAATCAGTAAGCAAAAGAAAAGTATCATCATGATTTCACTAGGGATATTATCTCTCTTATTAGCATGGATATGGAGTTATAATTTTCCAATTAATAAAAATTTATGGACAAGCACCTTTGTATTATGGAGTGGTGGTTTTTCACTTATTGTTTTTGGGTTGTGTTTTTTTATTATTGACGTGTTAGATTATACAAAATGGTCATTACCATTTAAGATTTTTGGCATGAATGCTTTATTTATTTTTATTTTTCATGCTATTTTACTGAAAATTCAATCCCTATTTGTTGTACCTATGCCTAATGGAACACAAGAAGTCTTGCGAGTTGCAATTGCAGAATATTTATTTGGAGGCTTTAGTCCACAAAATACAGGACTATTTTATTCATTACTATTCCTTTTCTTAAATTTTTTAGTGGCCGCATTTCTATACCGACGAAAAATATTTATTAAAATTTAAGCAATTAGTAATTTGTATTCAGAGGTTTCGGCCAGTCTTTGTCTGAGCATACATATTGTTCATCTTTCATGAGTTAGCTATAATAACGGGTTAGATTAAACTATCTGCAGTTAATGGAGTCGTTTTCGATGCCAATTTATGAATACCAATGTACAAGTTGTAATCATCATTTTGATTTAATGCAAAAAATCAGTGATGAGCCTGTAAAGCAGTGTCCTGTATGTTACCAAAACACTGTAATTAAGCTTATTTCTGCGGCTGGTTTTCAACTTAAAGGTAGCGGTTGGTATGTTACTGATTTTAAAGATAAAAATAGCAAGCCCCAGGAAACAGCAAAAAATGATACTCACGTTTCAACGGATAAAACAAAAGAAACTCCCTCATCAAAAACTACTAAAGATGGGGATACCAAGTGAAATCAATGTCATTAAGAAGCTACTTACTCGCTGGATTGGTAGTATGGTTACCCATACTTATAACCATGGGCGTACTACGCTTTATTATTGACTTACTCGACAATACCGTGGCTTTAATCCCTAAGGCATATCAGCCTGAACAACTCATTGGGCATTATGTTCCAGGTATAGGGGTTATCCTGTCTCTCATCATTCTACTCGTTACCGGCGTAATTGTTACCAATTATTTGGGGCAACGTTTAGTAGGGTGGGGGGAATCTGTTCTTGACAGAATTCCTCTGGTTCGCTCGATTTATAAAACAGTAAAACAAGTAATTAATGCAGTATTATCTACAAACAGTGAGGCCTTTCGTAAGGTAGTTTTAATAGAGTATCCCCGTAAAGGGCTATGGACTATTGCTTTTCAAACAGGTACAGCAAATACTGCAATTAATAATAAAACAAAAGATGAAATGATATCTGTATTTATACCTACTACTCCTAATCCAACATCAGGTTTTCTTATAATGCTGCCCAGAAATGATGTTATTGAGTTAGATATGAGTATTGATGAGGCACTAAAATTTATAATTTCTTTAGGAGTAATGCCGCCATTATCAGAGGCAGCATTAGCAAATAATCTGTAAAATTTAAATAGGCGGTTTTTATATGCGTACACACTACTGTTTGAGTGTAGATGAGTCAAGTTTAGGCAAAGAAGTTACTGTATGTGGTTGGGTACATCATCGTCGCGATCATGGTGGTGTAATATTTCTTGATATTCGTGATAGTTCAGGTCTATTGCAAGTAGTATATGAACCGGAAAATAAAATCTCTTTTGCAGATGCGGAAAAATTACGTTCTGAGTTTGTTGTTCGAATTACTGGAATTGTACGTAAAAGACCTGATGGAATGATTAATGAAACTATGGCTACAGGTACAGTTGAAGTGGTTGGTTCTAAATTAGAAATTCTTAACCAATCACCTACACCACCATTTTTGCCTGATGATTTCCAAGTTGTGAACGAAGACTTACGTTATAAATATCGTTATATCGATTTACGACGTCCTTCAATGAAGTATAAATTAGTTGTAAGACATCAGTTGAATAGCTGTATTCGAAATTATCTCAATCAGCATGACTTTCTTGATATTGAAACGCCGATGCTTACAAAAGCAACCCCAGAGGGAGCGCGTGACTATTTGGTACCTTCTAGAGTGCATCCTGGATCATTTTATGCTTTGCCTCAGTCACCACAGCTATTTAAACAATTATTAATGATTTCGGGTTTTGACAAGTATTATCAGATTGTTCGTTGTTTTCGTGATGAAGATTTACGCGCTGATAGACAGCCTGAGTTTACGCAACTCGATATTGAAATGGCTTTTATTGATGAAGAAAACATTTTAAGTCTTATTGAGGGTTTGTTAAAAATAGTCTTTAAACAAATTCTTAATGTAGATTTACCCGAAAAGTTACGTAGAATGTCTTATGCTGAAGCTATGCAGCGATTTGGTAGTGATAAACCCGATTTGCGTAATCCTTTAGAGCTGATTGATGTAGCTGACTTAGTCAAAGAATGTGATTTTAAAGTATTTTCTACTGCTGCCAATGATTCAGAATCCAGAGTGATCGCCTTGCGATTGCCTGGTGGTTGTGACCTCAGCAGAAAAGATTTGGATGATTATGGTCGTTTTGTAGGTATTTATGGTGCTAAAGGTCTTGCCTACATTAAGGTAAATAATCTTGACGAAGGAGTCGCGGGTTTACAATCACCTATTTTGAAGTTTCTCTCTACAGAAGCAGTAGAAGCAATTTTGCAGCGCACAAGCGCACAAACGGGAGATGTAATTTTCTTTGGCTCCGATAAAAATCATATCGTTAATGAATCTATGGGTGCCTTAAGAATAAAATTGGGACATGATAGAAAACTCCTTAAAGAGGGTTGGGAATTATTATGGATTGTTGATTGGCCAATGTTCGAAAGGGATTATGAGAGCAACAAATTAAATCCAATGCATCATCCCTTTACTTCGCCAAAGGATCTATCACCAGAGAATCTACGTGCTAATCCAACACTCACATTGGCGAAAGCTTATGATATAGTAATCAATGGTTATGAAATTGGTGGGGGATCCATACGTATTCACCAATCTGATTTACAGAAAGCAGTTTTTGAGTTACTTGGAATTAATGAGCAAGAAGCTCAAGAAAAGTTTGGCTTTTTGTTAGATGCCTTACAATATGGAGCACCGCCACATGGCGGTATTGCCCTGGGTATCGATCGTTTAGCCATGCTACTTACGGATTCAACGTCAATTAGAGATGTGATTGCTTTTCCTAAAACTCAAACAGCATCGTGCCTTTTAACGAGTGCGCCATCGCCTACGGGCAACGCACAATTAAATGAATTGGGAATAAGACTTGCTCCAACTACTCAGACTAAATAGCATATTAAAACCAGGTAGAAATCTTGCTAACCTCGTAAAAAAACCGACTGCTCCTGCGAAGTCAAGGATTTACTCTCCAGTTGGCACTAAGGCCAATTTGGTAAAGGATCTCTCCATTCGCAGGGGTGGTTCTTTCTTTGAGAAAATAAGCGGTGCATTGTCTGTAAATCGCAGATCTTGGATGCTTTTATTTTTTTTACTTTTTTGCTCTTCCTTGGTTACAGCCGCTCCTGTAAAAAAGCAGGTTACATTTACTGAATACTTAACTCAAGAAAAAACACATCTAACGGCCGCAATTCAGGAGGCAAAACAGCCGATACAGCTTAAAAGCGAGAAAGAGTTTCGTGCTAAAATGAAACAAGTGTCAGCGATACTTTCAATGACAAGTGTTAAAATTGTCAGTTTGGAAAACTTTCTCGAGCATCAAAATAAAGAGCAAAACAGTTTAAATCAACGTTTAAAACAGCTTCAGCAAATGCCTATCGTCAAGGAAAATACAACCATTCCTGAGCGAGTAGAAAAAGTGGAAAATTTGCTGATTATTAACAAACAAACGACTGAACTCATAATTGAAAATCTAAAGCTTGCCAAGGAATTTCAAGCCTCTCTCAATGATGAAATAAAACTCTTGGAGTTGTGGCATTCAAATTTTGTGCTGGAACAAAAACTTGTCCAGATTAAATTATTAAAAGAACAGCTCAATAAACGCTTAAATATACTTTATGAAAGCAATACTACGATTCAACAACCGCTTAAAAGGTCCAAGTCTTCAATATCCCTTACAGCAGCAGATCATGAAGCAATGCTTTTGATTAATAATCAAAATATTGCCGCAATTCAAAATCATTTAAGCGCTTTAAATATACAAAAAACTGTAGTTAAAGCAGATATTATTTATCTTAAAAATCCAGATACAAAAAACTTACAGCTTATTACAGATATTTATAAAGATGCTTTAAATCAATACGCTAAAGTTGAAAAAAATATTCGGGAAATTGAAAATTTTCTAACCAATGAAAGCAAACTTGTTGTAGCGCCAAGTTTAAAGAGATCAATAAGTTCATTACAAAAAACATTGGCACAACAACTTAAAGAAGCGGACATACAAAAACAACTTCTAGTCAAGAGCTTGTCTGACTATCAAGCCCAGCTCAAAAAGCTGATGTCCTCTCGACAAACCCTTGCTGATTACAGTATTAGCAGTTGGCCAATTATTCTCAAGAAAATAGCTGCCATTCCAGGTTTGTTCTATAAATACATAAAGACATTAAGCTTAAAGGTTTATGACAGCTATTTATGGTTAAGTCCTTTATCTATGGTCATCTTATGGGGCGGATTTGCTTTTATTGCGATTTTTTTCTTTATGATAAGTCGTATCTTAAAAATATTGCGACGGGACAAAGAGCGATCACGTTTAACAGGTTACTTATATGATGGAGCGCTTGTTTTAATACAAAGAAACTTACCTTATTTTTGTATTGCGACTATGTTATGGGCGCTGCTTTATGTAACTCATATTTCTTTTTCTAATTATCAGTTATTCTTCAAATTAATTGCAGTATGGTTTACTTTTAGAGTTTTAATCTTAATAGCACGCTTGGTGCTCCTAGAACGTATTACCGACTCATCAGGTAAGGACGTCAAACTTTATTACCGTTTAAAATGGCTATTACTATTTGGTGGCTGGACTACTGCTTTAATGACTATTGGCCATTTACTCCCTTTATCGATATTACTTCAAGATATATTTAATCGCTTATTTATGCTCTTTATTTTAACAGTCTCTTTGGTAGCATGGAAAAGTAAAGATGTTATTCCTTATCTTCTACGTCCCATGCTAAAGAGCAAAAAAGGATATGTCAAAAATGCGATTTACCTGTTGGTCATTCTAGTTCCTACAACATTGTTTACAACAGCAGTAATTGGGTTATTAGGATTTATTAGTTTAGCCTGGAGTATGAGTCAATATCAGGCTTATGTACTCCTTGTACTTGTAGGATATATTTTTGCCCGAGGTTTATTGTTCGATGCCCTGGAATTATTTTCTGAATTGATGATTTCTTCATTACGTAATGGATGGTTATGGATAGAAGTCTTTTTAAAGCCATTAGATAAGATTTTAAGAATCCTGCTAATTTTGGCAAGTATTCATGTTCTTTTCCAATTGTTTGGTTGGTATTCCGATTCATTAGTGATGATCAGTTTAGGTAAATTCGCGCAATATACAGTTGTAAATATCCCAGGTATCCATATTACTGTTACAAGTACCATAGAGTTTTTTATTTTACTTGCAGTTTTTGTTTGGGCTTCTAAATGGACGCGTGAATTTTGTTATCGTTGGGTATTTAAAAATGCTAAAGATGTAGGGATACGGAATAGTCTTTCAGTTTTTAGTCAATATTCAATTGTTCTTTTAGGCGGTTTTGTTTCTCTCCATGTACTTGGATTTGATTTTAGCGGTATGTCAATGATTATTGGAGGGCTTGCCGTCGGTATGGGATTTGGTTTACGTGATTTTGCCAGTAATGTTGTAGGAGGTCTGATGCTGCTTGTTGAAAGACCGGTACGCGAAGGTGATTTAGTGACCATTGGGGAGCATGAAGGACGCGTTGCCCATATTGGCATTCGCTCTATGAGAGTTTCTTCCTGGGATAATATGGAAGTATTAATCCCCAACGCGGAAACTTTTAACAAACCATTTACTAACTGGACGCATCAGGATGGTATTGTTAGGACAGTTGTTCCTATAAAGGTTAGCCGCTCTGATGATGCGGTTATGGTGCAGCAACTCATACAGGATGTTCTGGCTACAACTCCAGAAATCGTTGCAGATCCACCTGCTCAAGTTTTCCTTAAAAAGATTGATGAAGCGTTACTTGAGTTTGAAGCTCGATATTTCATTAACGTTCAAGTGCATACTCGTTTTGAAGTGCGGTCTAAGGTATTGTTTGCTATTATGGCTCAGTTTAAAGCAGCAAATATTAAACCTCCTATTGAACCACTTGCAATTGAAATTAAAGAGGGACAAGGTGATTTCACTGTTAAAAAACAGACCGCCACCGAAAACTGAAGCTGAATTACTCGAGCGCTGTACCAGTATTGCAGGTCTTAGTTTTGCACAATTAGGTTTGATCCTTGGGTTGCTCATTCCAGCTCATCCTAACCAACGAAAAGGATGGGTTGGTCAAGCGATCGAATTAGCCTTAGGCACTGATGCCCAGAACAAGTCATTACCTGATTTTCAGGATTTAGGTATCGAGTTAAAAACACTTCCTCTTAATAAATCAGGAAAACCCGCAGAATCAACATTTATTACTTCAATTCCGTTGCTTACAATTCATCAGCAGCAATGGAAATCATCGCAGTGTTATGCCAAATTAAAACGAATTTTATGGATTCCTATAGAAGGGGATACCGATATTCCTTATCCACAAAGAAGAGTTGGACAGGGGTTTTTATGGTCACCTGATGAGGCACAAGAATGTATATTAGAAGAAGATTGGAATTATTTATCATTTCAAATCAGTACTGGGCATCTTGAAACACTTGATGCACAATCAGGCGAGTATTTACAGGTGAGACCTAAGGCTGCAAGCGGAAAATCATTATGTTATGGTTATGATATTCATGGCAATAAAATCAAAACATTGCCTCGGGGATTCTATTTAAGAAGTAGGTTTACCGCAAAAATTTTATCGTGTTCTAAATAGCAAAGTGCACATGAAAACTTAGAAATAAGGCAAATGTGAATTGATTTTTATCAATTCTAGTTAGTCTATTATTTTAGGGAATCGTCTATTCATTTTTGCATGTGCTGTTCATTAGAAAACCCGGATTACTTTGCAGTACCCGGGAATATATGATAGTGGCAATTACTCAGATTTGGAATGTCCTAAACTTAGCACAGACGGCAACATGTCTCGTATTTGCTCGACGGGTTGTTTTACTTTTGCCATTAAAAGCTCCCTAAAATGAACATCTGTAGCAAAATAGCGAATTGCTCCTTCCACACCTTTATACACGCCTACATCAAGTTCTCGTCGTTCCACACTTGCTTTCAAATCTTGAAGACGATTGAGATCAACATCGGATTTAGGCGATGAGAAGAGAGAATAAGCATAGGAAAAACCACTCCAAATAGAGCTTTTAGTTTCTTCTACTGCAGTTATTTTTTTCCATACCAACATAAATTCAGTTGGGCATAATGGAGCCATCAATTTAATCATACGTTGGATATTAGGATTAGAGAGTATTACTGTATTATCCGTTGTCCCATCATATTCTGGTTGATTTTTTTTCAAGCACCAGTTGTAAATAACTTTCATTTCATCAAGTTGGTTATGGAAATCTGCAAGACTGAAATTTTGAAGAATATAACCAGCAGCGCCGCAATAAAGAAACATACTTAGAAAGTAATTAGCAAATTCGGGAATTGGTAAAAGAAATCCTGCAAGCCAGGTGCCACCCCAAGCTGTTAAACCAGTACTCATTCCTTGGAAAAGATACATCAGATTTGCATTGTACTCGAAATCATTAATGTATTTTTTAAGTGCAGCTTGCTGTTCCTCATCATTTAAGTTAAATGGCTTGGAAGTCAATGCTTTTAAAGCATCAGCCCGGTCTTTTTTGGCTCTTTCAACTGCGGTCATTCCATCAACAGTAAGTTTGCCCACGATACTCTCCTTGAAAAAAATTACAATAAAAACTCTATTCATCCTACCTGAAAAAACAGGATTTATGCTATTGCTTTTTTATAAAAAATATATTTACCGCAAATAATCTATACGATATTGTTTATGAATCATAAGGATCAATATATTATTGTTAACCGAGCCTGAATCATATAAGTTTTCTGCTTTTGAGTTTTGTATGCTAATAAAAAAACACATTAAAAATGAGAACAGATAATGCAGGGATCAATTTTATTTGACAAATCAACTGATTATAACTATCTTTGAATTGTGCGATGCAACATAAGGAGATGCTAATGAAAAACGAATTTTTTGAGCAAAAAATGTTTAACAATTTTGAAGCTCCAATGCAAAAATTAATGGAACTCAATGTTAAAATGATGCAAAACTTAATGAAGCCAATGGATTTATTAAGCTTAAAAAAACCAGAAGATATTTTTGAAAGGAATATGGAGTTATTTCTCCAAAATAGTAATATGACTTTAAATTACATGAGAGAAACGTTCAGTATTCTAGAGCATCATTGGTTCAATGTCCCTCGACATATGGAGCAAAATACTAAAAAAGCAATAAATGAAACTTCATCTGCTATGAAAAAAAGTATAAAAAAGGCAACTACTGCCGCGAAGACTGCTGCTAAAAAAGCTGCTTCCTCTGCTAAAAAAGCGTCACCTGTTGCAAAAAAAGCATCATCTGCTGCTAAGAAAGCGTCATCACCTGTAAAAAAAGCAAGCGTCAAAAAGAATGCTAAAGCAGCTGCACCAAACAAAGCATCTGCTGCTTCAAAGGGAAAACCAGAGGTTAAAAGTGCTTCAGCAAAACCAACTATGATGCATGCTAAAGCGCCTACAAATCAGAATGCACCAAAACCCAGTATGACTGCTGATAGCGGCATGCCAAAAGCAGGTAGCATGCCTGAAAAAAGCGGTGCTATTAAAGACCTTGGCATTCAAAATATGAGTAAAAATAATCCGATGTCAAACGAATTCCGCAAATAGCAATTGAATTTTTTAAAGCCTCCCTCATGGAGGCTTTAAAATTATAAACAATGAATATTTGATTCATTGTTTTAATGGTTATTTTTCTAATATCCCTTGTGTTTGAATCTCATCTTTAAAATATTTAATAAAAAATGTTTTTGTAAGTTTGGGATTTTTAACATTTTCCCTGATAAATTCTATTTCAAAACCGCATTTTTTATAAAAACCAGGGGCTTGGAATGCACTGGTTACCAAATTTATATTGTTAAAACCCTTTCCTTGAAATTGCTCTTCAAGTGTTTGCAGCAGCATCCTTCCATAGCCTTTATGGCGATGTTGTTGATGCACCCACATGTCATCGATATAAATTTCGGCGAATGCAGTAAAGGCATTCAGAACACCACATACCTCTTGATTTTCCCCCCTTAAAACAAGACAGAACGGTTTATAATTCACATCGATTCCATGAGCAGTCTCATATGCCACAAGATCTTCTCTCATTATTTTTTCTACATCATGAGGTAGAGAATCATAAAACTCGATGATGGTATTTCGATTCTTTTGCATAGTTAATTCATTATTTATGATAAGATGTTAGGATTAAAATCAGGTAGCATAGAGTGCAGTTCTTTTGCCAGGGAGTATAGCAGCAAGTCATTTCCTTGAGCAGCCCCTAATTGTATTGATACTGGAAGTTGATTATGCATCATAACAGGAAGAGTCATTGCGGGTAGGCCAGCTTGATTAAATAGTGAAGTAAATGGAGAAAACGCTACATTTTTCTGCAAATAACTCTCAAATTCATCATCAGTTCTTAATTCATTTATAAATAAAGGAAGTTGAGCTAAAGCTGGAGTTAATATTACATCATTTTGATTTAGCAAGCGATGTAATGGTTGTGTCAGTTGATATAAGTTGTTTTTTGCAATGAGGTATTCATAAGAAGAGATAGTGTGTCCACGTTGATAAAATTCCCAGGTAACTGGTTCGAGCTCATCGCGTGTTGCTTTTCTTCCTAATTGAGTTTCTTGGAGTTTAATCGCTGTATATGTATTTGCTGCGATAAGAGTAATTACACAATCGCCAATCGCATTAAGATCCAGCGCTAAATATTTCTTCTCAATTGTATGGCCTACTTTTTTTAATAATTTTTCAACTTTGTTTACTGCTTCAAGGCAAGGCATTGCAACAGGTACCGATGCAAAAACTCCTTCTAAGCAAAGAATATTTAATGGCTTTTTATCAATGGGAAGAGGGCGCACACGGAATTGATCTGCTAATTGATTAAATAATACTTCTGAATCTCTAAGAGAACGTGTTAAGACAAAATTTACTGCTAAACCAGACCATAATTCATTGGTCAAAGGACCTGTTGGTGTTAAGCCTGAGGTCGGTTTAAATCCAAACAAGCCGCAACACGCAGCAGGGATTCTAATGGAACCACCTCCATCGCTTGCTGTGGCAATAGGAGTAATTCCTGCAGCAACTGCAGCTGCTGAACCACCTGAAGAGCCACCAGAGGTTCTATTGGGATCATAAGGATTACGGCAGGGACCAAATAAAACTGATTCAGTAACGTAAGAAAGACCCAGTTCTGGCGTATTTGTTTTCGCAATAGGTACAAAACCTAATGAAATCATTTTACTCACAAAATCACTGGTAAATGGAGCAACATTAGCAGCAAAAAGGCGTGATCCTTCAGTACTGCGGATTCCTGTAATGGAATGCCCTAAGTCCTTAATTAATAAAGGAACGCCATAATAGGGTTCGTTACCGCTAAGTTTTGCCAGACATTTTTTTGCGAAATCAGAACAATCAGTAACAATTGCATTGAGAGAGGGGTTGACTTCATATATTCGTGACAGAGCACAATTAATGGCTTCATCAGGGCTAATTACCCCTGTTTTGATTCTTTTTGCCAGTTCAGTCACATCACACTGAAGATATTCTTTTAATAACATGAAGTACCTGCTGTATTGAAAATCCAGGAACAATAAAAATTGCTCCTGGATTGAAATCATTATTCTTCATGACATTTTTTAAATTTTTCTGCCATTTTTTCTTCCATTTTTTTCATTTTATTTTGTAATTCTGTTTTTTGTTCTGGTTTAAGGACTGCATAAATTTGATTTTTTGCTGTTATCTTAGCTTTAATCATATCCCCAATCAGTTTTGTTTTTTTATCAACTAAACTGTCAACTGTTGATTGATCCATGGATGCTGATTCAGCTTGCTGATTGATTTGTTTACTTAAATCCCTCATTTGTTCTGCACTATTTTTCATTGTTGTTTTAAGTTGTTCTAAGATGGGTTTTATTTTAGATTTTTGGTTTTCATCAAGCTTTAACGACTCAACCATGCTTTTCAGTCCTTCCCTACATTCTCCAGAATGCGCTAAAACTACTGGACTGAGTGCTAATGTAACTGCAAATGCAGCAGCCTGTACCATTTTTTTATACATGATATTTCCTTCCATAGTTAGTGTTAAAATCATAATTTAGTATAGATGTTTTATATGATTTTTGTGAAAAATATTTTTAAAACAAATTAAATAATTCTTGAAAGGACTCATAAGTTTTAGTGTAAAACATATTTTTATATGTACACGGCAAGTTGACAGGGATTAGCAGGTATTCACTACTCCTTTATTTTTCGAATAAGTCCATTTCCTTTAGAATAGTTGCGATAACAATGAAATAAAATAAGGACATTAAAATTGCATAAAGCACCAAAAAATTTTTTCATATACATTTTTTTTATAATATTGGTTATTTTTTCTCAAAGTTCATTTTCCAGCCACATAGATCCTGTTAATTTGCAGGTTACCCAATATATTGATAAAAGCTGGGATCGATTGACCCGTGACAACTGGATTCAATCCAAAGTTGATCCAAAATTATTAGCTGATGAATTTATTGTATATCTCCCTGAATCAGAACGAATTGAAAAAATTAAAGAAAACAATATAAAACTAGCCAACAAAGTTCACTTTGAATATTTACCCCCAAATTATACTCACATTAAAAAGCATGGATTACTTTATTTGCCTTATCCCTATGTAGTACCTGGCGGACGATTTAATGAGATGTATGCCTGGGATAGCTTTTTTATTGAATTAGGTTTACTCGAAAGTAATCGGTTAAATCTTGCAAAAAATATGGTAGATAACTTAATTTATGAGGTTATTCATTACGGGATCGTTTTAAATGCCAATCGCACTTATTATCTAGGACGAACACAACCTCCCGTTTTAACTGAGATGATACTCGCCTATTACAACAAAGATCCTGATAAACTTTGGCTAAAATCCACTTTACCAGCTATTGAAAAATTATATCACCATTGGACATCACCACCTCGTGCAATTCCTCATATTGGTTTATCACGATATTATTCTGGTGGAGTAGGGCAAACCCCCGAGGAATCACCTGTCTATTATGCAAAAGTGATAAACTATTTTAGAACGCATGATATAAGTGATTATAATAAAGCGCTTTTCTATGACCAACAAAACAATAAATTAACACCTCTTTTTTATATTGCGGATCGTACGATTCGGGAATCAGGTTTTGATATTACAGCCAAATATGGTCCATTTGGCGCCGGGATATTGGACTTTGCACCTGTGGATTTAAATGTTTTGCTCTATCAAATGGAACGTGATACACAAGAAATTTATAAAATCCTGGGTAATGATAACGAAGCCATGAAATGGCGAACTCGAGCTGAAAAACGTGCTAAATATATAAATCAATATTTATGGGATGAATCAACTGGTTATTATTTAGATTACGACTTCAAAAAGAAAAGACGAAAATATTATCCCTTTGCCACTACTTTTTATCCTTTGTGGGCCGGAATTGCCTCTAAGGAACAAGCTGCTGCTGTAGTGAAACATATACCGGATTTATTAATGAAAGGTGGCATTGTTACAAGCATTAATAATTCCGGCTTGCAATGGGATGCTCCTTTTGGTTGGGCTCCATTGCAGTATTTTGCAGTTTTTGGGCTTGAGCGCTATGGCTATAAAAGATTTGCAATGGAAATAGCTACTAAATTTATTAATACAGTGAATAGAGGATTTCAAAGAAATCACGCCATTTTTGAAAAATATGATGTGAATACAATAAGCACTCGCACCGATAATAAAATTAAATACAGTTATGCCACGAATGAAATTGGATTTGGTTGGACCAATGGTGTTTATTTAATTTTTACCAAATTTATTGAGCACCATGATAATGAATGCAATTCGATTGAATGTCATGCATAAAGCACAGTAAGCAGGGCTTAAATATCGTTCACTAAACACTTTAATAAGTGAACGATATTCATTTATAAGTTATCTACGCTTCTACAACACCTAAATTTGCATTCTCTACCGTGTATGAATGTGCACCAGTTCCAGCAAACCTACCTTTATCAACAATAAGATATACATCACGAATAGGGCGTTCTTCCAACCAACACTCCAAAATTTCACGCGTCCCCGCAGCATACCGCGCTTGTGCGGATAGAGAGCTTCCAGAAACATGCGGGGTCATCCCATGATGAGGCATTGTTCGCCATGGATGGTCTTGAGGTGCGGGTTGTGGAAACCAAACATCCCCTGCATAACCAGCAAGTTGACCATTTTCACATGCTTTCACCACTGCCTCACGATTACATATTTTCCCTCGAGCAGTATTGATTAAATAAGATCCGCGTTTCATTTTATTAATCAAGTGCTCGTCAAATAAGTTTTCAGTTTCTGGTGTTAAAGGGCAGTTAATGGTCACTACGTCACATGCTTGCACCAAAGATTCAACATGATTATGGAAAATAAGCCCTAACTCTTTTTCGGTTTTTTCCGGTAATCGATGACGATCTGTATAATGCAACTTAACATCAAAAGGTTTTAAACGCTTCATAACGGCTAAGCCAATACGCCCACACGCGACAGAGCCTACTGTCATTCCTTCCAGATCGTAGGAGCGCACAACGCAGTCGGCAATATTCCATCCCTTTTGAATAACCCATTGATTAGAAGGCAAATAATTACGTACCAAAGAGAGGATCATCATGACCACATGTTCAGCGACACTGATACTGTTTGAATAGGTTACTTCAGCCACGGTAATGTTATTTTCTTTTGCTGCTTGCAAGTCCACATGATCAGAACCAATACCTGCCGTAATTACCAATTTCAATTTTTTTGCTTTGGCGATTCGTTCAGACGTTAAATACGCCGGCCAAAAAGGTTGAGAAATAACAACATCAGCATCAGGTAGTTCTTTTTCAAAAACTGAATTTGGACCTTCTTTATCTGAAGTGACCACAAATTGGTGGCCCTGGTCTTCAAGAAAGTGACGTAAACCTAACTCACCAGATACAGAACCAAGTAAAGTACCTGGTTTAAAATCAAGATGTTTTGGTGTGGGGGTATTTTGCCCATCAGGGTAGTGTTCTATTTTTGGCAGTGTGTCCCGTGCATAGTGTTTGGGATATCCCTTAATTGGATCTTCATAAAGAACACAAAGAATTTTAGCCATACATTTTTCCTTAAATAAAATGGTTAAATTGAGTTTCAATGTTCGCTTATAAACGATATAAATGAATAGAAACGTTTAATTTAGCATTGTAGGTCCTAATCAATACTAAAATGATCGGTTTAAGATAATGAATTTATTCTGTTAACTTGTAAACTATTATCGCTAAATAAATTTTTTGATCCATACTCTTATGGATGTACCATAAAAAAAGCTCATGATGGTATGAACATCACGAGCTTCGCATAACAACAGTTAACTAGGGAGCATACCCTTCTCCACGTTTTAGATCGGGCTGCTCACCTATTACTTCTAACCCTGGATATTCCTTTTTTAACACCGCAATTGCGTCTTGAGCAAACTCTGGGGTAATGGTTATTTTTAACCTCTCTGAATGTAAACGACCAATTGATTCTACAAAAAATTGCTTACCATTTTCAAAAGTATGTTGCTTTTTGCTTTGATCGTTGCAAATGGCTAAAAGTGCATGATATCCAAAAATCATATCTCCATTTTTCTCTAATGTTCCATCGGTCATCACTAAAGAACCGTTACCTTGCATTTGAACTGTGGTTTTATATTTCATGTCTTCCTCGTTTTATGAACTACCTGCATATTATTTTAGCACTAATTGATAAAAAATTTGGCTTTTTAGGCAAAAAATTGACCATAGACAAAAAATAGATTTAACATTTTGATTTTTATTAAAAAATTTATTGAATAAAGTAAATTTTACTGAACTTGATTTCGGATGCGAATGGATAATAGTCAAGTAAAGCAGGGTGAGATACAATCATTTTATTGATTTAAATAAAGATTCTAAGAGTGAATATAAAAATATGGTTTATGCTAATAGTCTAAGAAAAGGGTGTTCAGGTCTTCGCTTATGAGTGAACTCGTACACGCTAATATCAAGATCGAATTTGCAAATACTTTACGAGGTCTTGCAGCATTATTTGTTGTACTTTCTCATTATTTAAGTACTTTTTGGTATAAGAGGGACTCTGTTGCTCATCTGATTCATGCACCACTACTATCTCCTGAATCACATGCAACACCGATTTATGTGGTATGGTTGAACTTGTTTCCGCTATTTGATTGGGGGGCTTATGGAGTAGGTTTGTTTTTTATTCTCAGTGGTTTTGTTATTCCTTTTTCACTCTCAAGAACAAATATCATAGGATTTTGTGTCAATCGTCTTTTTCGCATTATTCCGACCTACATCATAGGATTTAGTATCACTTTAATAGCTCTTTTTGTATGCGGAAAATATTTTTTATCAGTTTGGCCTTATTCCTTTCAGGAAGTCTTCATTCACTATATTCCAGGAGTTCGAGATATTCTTGAGTCAAGAAATATAGATGTAATTATCTGGACTCTTGAAGTAGAAATGAAATTTTATCTTATTGTAGCGTTATCAATTGTTTGGTTTCGTGATGATTCGCTTAAGGTTTTTTTAATTCCTGCGGTTTTATTTCTAGTGACCTGTTATATGGCGCACATGCTCCCTGAGTGGGCAATAAAAAATTTATCTGCTTTTATCTGGGCAGAAATTTATATGATGTCATCACCTTATATTATTTATATGTTTATTGGCGTAGTATTCCACTATTTATACTGCCATAAAATTGCATCCGATAGAGGATATTTTTTAATAGGTATTTTATTTGGCATGTTTTGTATCGCATGGTGGACTGGGCCATATTCAGAAAATTTAATATTGGCTTGGAGTTATGCTTTTGCTTTGCTGACTTTTATGTTTGCCTACACATTCCCTCATTTTTTTAGGGCAAATCCCATAGTTAATTTTTTAGCTGATATTAGTTATCCTTTGTATATCGTGCATAGTATTGCAGGTTATGTTGCTCTTCGAGTGATGCTCGATATGAATTTTAAAATTTGGACTGCACTTGCTTTAGTTTTTAGTGGCGCTCTATTATTGTCTTGGTTTCTGCATGTATTTATTGAGCGGCCTACACAGAAACTAGGAAGAAAATGGACCACAAAACGAAATACCCTTACTTTAAGGATGCCAGCCTTGCCAGAAACAGCAATAAAGTTATTGCGATTAAAACAACCACGAGAATTAACCTAGGAATTTTATGTCAGCTTACGAAACCATTTTAAGCAAACAAGAGAAAAAATGGCTTTTAGACCGACGCGTCACAAGACTCTCAGACAATAAAGAAGTTCAAATATACCCCATGGGAGCTGAGCGCTATTTATCATCTGCTTTGGCTGAACACCAAAAGAGTCGATATGATATTCGAGCTGATATTGAAGGAAAAAATGTCCTGGTTATTCCTGGATACGGGAACAGTAGTTTTTTATTTGCGCTAGCAGGTGCAAAGTCAATTACAGCCTATGATAAAGATCCCATTACAATTGCATGGATGAAAGCATTTAAAAAGTATTACCTTTATCGTGAATACGATGTCAAAGGAAATCCTTTGCCATCAATTGGTGAGTTATTTGCTGCGCTCACCTGTTGGTATCCACCGTTAGTGACTTTATCGAGCGGAAAATGGGCTCATTTTTTATTCTGGATAATTCATCCTAACTCATTAAGACGCGCTTATATTCATTACATGGTGTCGCTGGTTCAACGTGCAATTCAATCCAAAGCACAAAGTAATTTTGAATTGGATAAAAACATCCAATTTCATGTGGGTACGGTAGATAAGATACTTGTAAGCGATCAAAAGCAAGCTTTCGACACTGCTTTTGTTCCTTATCTTTTAGGAGTTGAGAACGGAATAGAAAAAGAAAAGGATATAACACACTTTATTGAGCAACTAATCAAAATTGTTCCTGATGGCCGTATACTCGTTACTCCATCAAGAGCTACTAAGGAGTATTATTTCACGGGAAAAAGTTATTTTGTAACAACAGGTTACACAGATATTCAAGCGATACCTGAATTAAAAAAGTATGTTATTGGCGAAGATAAATACTGGTTTCGTACTCAGGGCCTAGCACTATTTGGATCTCGCCATGGTTAAATTTTTAGTTGTTTATAGATATATATTTTGATGACTTATTTGAGGATAAAAATGTATAAAAAAGATCTTTTTAAGTTTCTTGAGCCATAAACTAAATTAACTTTATTTTACGTTCATTTTTCTTTTTCAAATTTTTATGCCATAAATTAAAACGAAGCGAGCAATCGAATCAAAGCATGATCTCCTTACAGTTGCGTTTTTATGAAGAGTTAAATGATTTCATTCCTCCAGAGAGGCGTAAAGTGAGCTTTACTCATAGCGTCCCTCAAAAAACTTCAATTAAAGACCTAATCGAATCACTTGGAGTTCCACATACTGAAGTTGAAGTGATTTTAGTTAATGGGAAATCAGTTGACTTTAATTATCTCGTCCACGATCAGGATTATATTTCCGTATATCCTGTTTTCGAAGCCTTTGATGTGGGTGAGTTGATTCGACTTCGTCCGAAACCTTTAAGAACGCCTCGCTTTATTCTCGATGTTCATCTTGGAAAACTTGCCCGTTATTTGCGTTTACTTGGATTTGATGTGATTTATGAAAACAATCTAACCGATGAAACCATCATCCAGAGAAGTAAAAAAGAACACCGAATTGTGTTAACACGTGATATCGGCATTTTAAAAAATAAAAGCATTACCCATGGTCGCTGGATGCACAATACCAATCCGAAAAAGCAAGTGGAAGAGGTTTTAATGCACTTTCAGTTAACAAAACAGTGCAGACCATTGACTCGATGCCTCATGTGTAATGGGTTACTAAAAAAAGCAGATAAATTAAAAATTATTCAAGATATTCCTGAGCTAGCAAAAAAATACTATCAAACTTTCATGCAATGCCAGTCCTGTAAAAAAATTTATTGGGAAGGCTCACACTATATTAAATTAAAAAATTGGGTTAAGAATATCTTAGAACGGAGGTGAAGAACTACGAAACAGGGTAGTACTAATATATTACATAGCAGCTTTTATCATTATCCTATAAAAATCATTCCTTTTCTTTCATTAATAGACGCAACTAAATTTAGAGTATTCATTTTTTCAATAAAATAAACATCATTTCGGTTATAAATAATACAAAATGTTTGTTATTTAATTAATTCTTAATAAAGCTCATGTAAAATATGTTCTTATTCGGAATTTCTTCCAGGAGGTTAAAAAAGGTAGTGAGTTTAAAATTATGTTTAGAAAAATTTCATTTTTTGGATTAGGACAAAAATCGACTTATAGTACTCCTAGCAGTGTTCCTTATAGCGACTACCAATTATTAACAGAAATTGATGTACCAGCCACAAGCGTAGCATGGCATCGAATCCATGGCGAATCTCCTAAAGATGTGACTAAAGACGGTTTTAGTGGTAGAGAAGATTTTCCTAAAGATAATTTAAAATCTTATATAGCATTTAATACAAAATTTGGCGGATTTGGTGGAACAATAAGTATTGCAAAAGCACTTGAGTTTGCCCAAAACGGTGCGAATAATATAAGTAACTATCTTTACTCTTCTGTAAATCCTAATAAAAAAATTAGCATACCTGCATTTATCCGAGAAACAGCTGACATGATTTCTGAGTCAACAACTACTTCAAAAATATGTGAAATGGAAGTTATGGCCGTAGGGAGTATACCCGCAGAATGTATTTTTTATGCTACAAATGAGCTCGATAAATTTGCTAAAGATGAAGAAGTAGAAAATTTAATGCATCGTACTAATTCTAAATTACCTGCTACTTATAAACGTAGTGATGTAGATACGCCTGCGGCGATCTTATTGCATTTGATAAAAACTGGATGCACGAGCATCATTGAAACGGGCATAAAGAGCAAATCATTTGATCTTGAAGAAATGAGACTACTTGCAAAACAGCCAGAATATTCTAAATTAGCTATCTTTTTAGAAGATATGGTATCTGCAGAAAAATTTAGTAATAGATAATAGCTCTATTTAATAAAAATGGAGCTTTTAGATCCTGCTAGTTTTATTGTGACATGTTACCCTTGCCTTAAAATTATTTTAATGTCATGTTACCATGCAGCCCACTTTAACTGTAATGGCATTCAAAATCTCCTGAAATGTCAGAAATCTAAGGAGAAATTAACATGTATATTCGTATCTATTTTCAAGATCACTGTCAAACGAATTACCCCCTGTATTCAATCAGTAGCATTAAAGTCCTTGATATAAGTTCTACTGAAAGTCTTCCGGCACTTGATACTGACACTGTTAAGAGCGAAATCATTTCTGAACGCAATTTTGAGCATCGTGGGCAACAGGTACCAATTTTTCGTGATATTAAATACTACAAAGAGTATTACGTTGACTGTAGAAACAAAACCAAGCAACAGGTCGAAGCAACAATACAATTATTAGTCGAAGATGGCAATTTGTTAAATAACACCTATCGAAACGAGCTTTTTCTTGATGATATAAAAAGTTCCATTCAAAAACTTCTAGAACCAATAAATCCTATAACTAATGCAAACGGCTCGTATAAGTTTTTTGATCTGAAAAAAAAGCTATGTGGCAGCCACACTAGAGAACTTGATTTTGATGATAACTATCGAGAATATGGATTTAGATAAATAAAAAAGGAGGCCCTTAAACGTAAATAATACTGTGGTAAAATATCATGTGATGAAAAGAACCATTTTTACTTATTTGAGCATAGTAAATTTCTAATGTGTGGTTTTCCATTTTGATTATTAGTAGAAAGCAAAATCATGAAAAGAACAGTTGAAGTTATTCGTTATAATCCCTCATGGCCTGAACTGTTTGCAGCTGAGGCTCACCAAATAAAGCAGGCACTGGGATCTAATTGCATTGAAATTTATCATATTGGATCTACTTCGGTGCCAGAATTAAGCGCGAAACCTATTATCGATATTCTTCCTGTTGTTGAAAATATTTTACTGGTGGATAAAGCATCAGAATCTATGGAAAAAATTGGATATGTAACAATGGGCGAGTATGGTATTCCTTTTCGTCGTTATTTTCAAAAAGGTGCAACTAAAAGAACTCATAATGTACATGTTTTTGAAAAGGGAAACTCAGAAATTGAACGGCATTTATATTTCCGTGATTGGATGAGAACACATCCCAATGATCGTGATGCTTATGCCACCCTGAAAATGGCTTTGGCAAAACAGTTTCCTAATGATATTAACGCCTATTGTCTAGGGAAAGAAGAGTTTATTTCCAATATTGATGCTCAAACTGGCTTTACCCAACTTCGCATTGTCAAAGCATTAACACGCCGTGAATGGCAATCGGCTCGTACTTTTCGTCAAAAATATTTTTTTGATAAAGTACCCATTTCAGATCCCTATACATGGACGTTCGATCATAAAGACCACATCCATTTTATTCTTTATCAAGGAACGAAGCGAGTTGGCTATGCCCACATTCAATTATGGCCAAATCAAAGAGCAGCACTTAGAATTATTGTTATTGATGAGGAATGTCGCAATAAAGGTTTAGGTGGCTATTTTTTGAATATCATTGAAAAGTGGCTAAAGGAGACTGGAGTTTATCAGCTACATATCCAATCCTCGCCAGACGCTTTAAATTTTTATATTCATCATCAGTACGTCAATATACCCTTTGATGATCCTGATCATCATGGAAGTGATCCACGAGATATTGAGATTGGTAAAATATTATGATTATCGAGTTACTCATATTAAAAAATAAGCCAAAAAAATATCATGAATCAACATTCATTGCTAAACTAAATAGATAGCAAATTGCATAAACAAAAATAGCATGATAAATAATCAAATTGAACTGTTTTTCCAGTCAAAAGCCTTCGCTGTGATTGGTGCCTCTTCGAATCGAGAAAAATATGGAAACAAAGTTTTACGATGTTATCTAGAGAATGGTAAAAAAGCTTATCCTGTAAACCCTAAAGAAAATTCAATTGAAGGGATTCCGGTAGTACATTCAGTAAGTCAATTGCCAAATGAGGTTGAAAGTATTTCTATTATAACCCCGCCTGTTATTACTGAAAAAATCGTTGAAGAAGCGATTAAAAAAGGAATTAAAAATATTTGGATGCAACCTGGCGCAGAGAGTAACTCAGCCATTCAGAACTGCAAACACCATAAAATCAATGTCATAGCTGGAGGACCCTGCATTTTAGTCGTTTTAAATTATAGAGAGCACTAATTTTTTAGCAATTTACTTTATATTTGGAAAAAATCTTTTGGCCCTATTATGGATAATCATTTCGAGGCTGTAGTTATGAGGGACAAATATGTATATGTGGTTTGAACTCTTAGGTATGTTGGTCCTAATCTTAATCTCAGCGCAATTATTTTCTAATGCGTTAGAGCATTTTGGTGAAAGGTTGGATATTTCAACTGGTGTCACGGGTTCAATATTCGCAGCTATATCTACTGCGCTTCCAGAAACTACGGTACCCATCTTGGCAATAATTGCCGGAACCGCTGATCGACAAGTTAATGAAGAAATTAGCGTAGGGGCAATTTTAGGTGCTCCATTAATGTTATCCACTTTATCAACCTTTATTATGGCTTCTTCAGTAATTAAAAAGCGGGGGCTTAATGGATGGATAACACCAGAAATTAGTGGTTTTAAACGGGACATGAATTTTTTCTTAATGGCATTCACTCTTGCTGCTTTAGCAATGTTTCTTCCTTTAGAGCCAAATTATTCGTTACGTATTTTATTTTGCATTATACTTGTTTTTCTTTATTTTCTTTATTTAATGTTTACGTTCAGTGCGTCTAAAGCTTTAGTAGAAAATGGCCATGCAGTAATAACAAGTGAACCTTTATTAATTGCTAAACTGGGTTTAAAAAACAATCTCAAAACAATTTTAATCCAATTAATTTTGGGGCTAATCCTATTGGTATTTAGCGCAAAGGGATTTATTCATGGAGTACAGGGAGCAGCAAATTCTATTGGCATACCGGTGTTGCTTTTATCATTACTGATCATCCCCATCGCAACAGAATTACCAGAAAAAGTAAATAGCGTGATATGGGTAAGAAAAGGTCAAGATACCCTTGGTTTTGGCAATATAACTGGTGCAATGGTATTTCAGGGCACTTTACTTCCTGCATTAGGAATACTTTTAACACCTTGGGCACCATCTAGAGTAGTTTTAACCGGTATTCTCGTAACCTACATTGCTACAGCATGGCTAAGGTTCAATATTTCAGTGGATGGAATTAAGATTAAGATGTTATTTTTTAATGGAATTTTATACTTAACCTACCTAGGAATAGTGCTTTCATAAAAATGCATGCGAAGAACTAAATATGCCACTGTATTACATTTAATAGGTTGTAAGCTCGTCTAATAAACACAATAATAAGCGGCTGATCCTAATTCTTTGAGTAAACGGAGTATATGCTTATGAAATTTGATGCTATTGTCCTTGGAGGCGGAATTATTGGAGTATCCGTTGCAATTCATTTGCAAAAACGAGGACGGTCAGTAGCATTAGTCGATGCGAAGTCCCCTGGAAGTGAGACCTCATATGGTAATGCCGGATTAATTCAGCGTGAAGGGGTGTATCCCTATGCCTTTCCAAGAGATATGTTCTCTTTAATTAAATACGCTTTAAATAGCTCTCCTGATGTCAGATATCACCCGAAGGCAATCCTGAGGCTTGCGCCTTTTTTATGGAAATACTGGGTGAATTCTCATTCATTACGTCATGCAGAGATTGCTCGCTCTTATGCAAACTTGATTCAACACAGCATAACGGAACATCATTTTCTAGCCGAAGCCGCAGGAGTAAGAAATTTATTTCGCTCAGGTGGATGGCTTAAAGTATTTCGAACTGTAAAAAAGCAAGATACTGAAACACGATTTGCTGAAAAATGTAAAATGGAGTATGGCATCCAGTTTGAGTCTTTTGACCAGAATTCATTGAGTCAAATTGAGCCAGATCTGGATAAATCATTATTAGGAGCTCTTCGATATGTAGACTCTGAAACTGTGAGCGATCCGGGGGCACTCGTTGCTGCCTATGCCAATTATTTTGAACATCTTGGTGGTCGCTTTTTTTTCGGAGACGCATTTACTTTATCCAACCAATGGACCGTCAAAACAGAACAGGGCCAACTCAAGGCAGATTCTGCAGTGATTGCGTTAGGACCATGGTCAGACATTCTATGTTCTCAACTAGGATATCACTTCCCGCTAGCAGTAAAACGTGGGTATCATATGCATTACGGTGTAAGAGCAAATGCACAACTCAATCACCCAGTACTCGATGTTGAGAATGGTTTTCTGTTAGCACCAATGACTCGCGGAATTCGTCTTACTACCGGGGCAGAATTTGCACCACGTGATTCACAGAAAACTCCAGTACAACTTGATTTAGTAGAGCCTATTGCACGCACGCTGTTTCCAATTACCACCCGACTTGATGAATTTCCCTGGATGGGATGTAGACCCTGTACACCGGATATGCTCCCAATTATTAGCCAAGCTCCTCGACATGCCGGGCTTTGGTTTGCATTCGGGCATGCTCATCACGGTTTGACCCTTGGGCCGGTTACGGGTCGTTTGCTCGCGGAAATGATGACCGCAGAAGACTTAATCACTGATCCATTATCTTTTAGTGCAAGCCGGTTTGCTCCATAAGAATTAGTAGCATGCTCAATATGAATCTTGTAATACTTGCAATGATATCAATTATTTTCATAGGATCATTATTTATCTATCTAAATCACTACAATCTAAGAATCCTCTATGAAAATAATCATTGAGCAAATACTGCCCGAACACGCTGCAACTTTATGCGAACAAATAACAAAAGATTTACCTGAGTACTTTGGTTTACTAGAATGCAATGACCACTACATCAAAGGAGTCCGTTCACGAATTAATTTTGCTGCTAAAACAGCTGAAGAAATGTATGTAGGGCTCCTTAGTCTTGACTTTCCATATCCAAATACCAGTTCGATTTATTGGATGGCAGTATTTGCTCAATGGCAAGGCAAAAATATAGGATCAATGCTTATAGATAAAGCATCTCAGTATGCCAAAAAACAAAAAGCATCGACTATGACAGTCGAAACATTATCTCCCCAAGAGTCAGATGAGAATTATCTTGAAACCTACCATTTTTATGAAAAGCAAGGATTTCAACCTTTATTTAATCTCAAACCAGAGGGATATATTTGGAATATGGTTTATATGGTTAAGTATTTGTATTAAAGGATTGAACTGATATCGAATTAGCGCCAAATAGGAGAGATAAATGAATGATCCAATAACTATCATTACTGATTTTAAGGATAATGGAGCTGTTTCTAAAATCATCTATGATAATTTAAAAAAATTTAATGAATCAATCATTGGCAATTATGAAGCAAAACCTTTTATCATTTATGCAAAAAACGATACCTCTGAAATTCTTGGTGGTATTAAAGGAGATATATTTGGTACGTTATGCAGAGTATTTACCGTATGGATTCACAAAAAATATCGCCGTAAAGGACTAGGTCGAGAATTATTTGTGAAACTAGATGCTTTTGCACAAAAAAACAATTGTAAAATGATTCAACTTGATACTGCAGAATTCCAAGCAAAAGGTTTCTATGAAAAACTGGGTTATCAAGTTATAGCGACATTACCAGATAATTTTATGGGTTATACCAGCTATATTTTGAGAAAATATATGATTTGAATCAGGCGAATGCATGCCTGAGAGATAATATTTTTAATAAAAACTTATCAATTAATCAAATAAATATTAAATTGTTGTTCAATTCAAGTATAAAGTGATTCTTAACTGACTATCGCACTTATTGAAAGGACAGTATAGGAATGCGATACAACTGAACATGTGCCATCAAACTCATCTTCTCATCTCATCGCGAGATTTATATGGGTTTTGCCCATGTCCAGCATTACATGAAAAATTTATTTATTTTCAATATGATTGTAGTTCTGAGTGAATATTATATTCACTAAAAGCGAGAGGATATTTTTTGACTGCTTTAATTTTTCTTTTGAACTGTTTTTCTAATAATTTTTCAATTGCTGTGAAACCATTGCGTAGTGCAATATATAAATTTTGGTTTTGCTTTCTACTGCTGATTTTCTTGCCAAGGATAGTCATATTAATGCTTACACTAAATATTTTCCCTTTAAGTCGATGGTTTTGCTCCCTATCTATGACTACTCGACAATGATTTATCTTTCTATAGATTCTCTTGAGTTTGTTATAATTTTTATCAATGTGGCATTCAATTGCCGATGAGTATGAAACAGAACGAAATGTTATTTGAACTGATGACATAGCTTAAATCCTCTTAATTTAAATTTATTTTTTAAAAGTGAAATAAAAAATTTTTAAATTTAATGATAAGAGATGAAATTATTCTATTTTTAAGTGATTTGTTATTAATCCTCCTCATAAAATACATCGTGAATATTCTATAGGGACAATTAAATCAGATTTCAATACTGGTTTTAAAAAAAATTTAGTAAAAATTACTCTTGTAAATTTAGGAATTATCCCTATATCACGATACCCAAACGCATAAAGAATAATAATAAGAGTTTCAGATTTTGAAAAACAAGCGAGCCTCTATAGGCATTTGTTCATTATTCTACGGGTGCTTTCTTAAAATATCGAACTACCTTTGTCGTCGCATTGTCAATTATTTCACCTCTAATGTCGCCGGGTGTACCATTAACTTCGGCTAACATCCAAATATATAGTTTCTCAATATCATCGCCAGACTTATGTTGTATTATTTTCTCATTGGAATAAATTCGTGCGGTATATTGTTGATTCATACTTCATTCTCCATCAAGATAGTGCTCAATAAATCCATTTCACAATTTCATCTCGAAAGATCATCTTTTAAGAAAAATCCTATTATAAATTATAGCTTAGTTAGATTGCTCGTTGAGAAATTTATAAAAACTCCCTGCTCAAAAAATAAGCTTATTTTTATGAATCGGCTCTCTGTTATTTACAGAGAGCTAGCCAGTGCGGAAATAGGGTGAGCACAGTTTATGAAATGCAACGGATGTTTTGCTTACCCTATGAAATAGAGAACCAACGGTGAATTAACTGGCCATATTATTTTGATACCAATTGGGTAGAGGTTTTAGTTTAATAAAATCAACTTTATTTAATCGACTAAGCGTTTCATTAATCACGTGGGTACTGAATTGACGTCCAGATAGGAAACGACTTATGATATTGATTTTTTCCTGTTCTGAAATCTCATTTTTATAATTATTAATTAATTTTTTGTGTGATTCCTCCCAAGCTCTAGTTCTCTCTTCAGGTATTGAACGTAACGCTTCATTAATATATTCGGATTTTATTTTTCGTTGCTTTAAGATATTTTCAATAAAACGATCGCCCTTATGGGCATAATGCTGCGCCAAGTGGCGAGCAAGATGCCTATCATTAATGATTTGATGAGACTTTAAATAGTCCATAGTTTGATTAATGGCATTTTCTAAATCAAGTAAGGCGCCATAGCGCATTTCTAATTCTTGACGTAATTCATATTCGCTGTAGGATTTTATGGATAAAGCGTGAATGGCATTATCAATCATATTCATTTTTTGTTCCCGGTATTTATAATAGAGTAAATAATTTATTCTTTATTAGGAAAGAAAGGGGTGATCAACCTTCCACAGTAATTTCAATTTTTTTCTCAGCAGCAATCTCTTTTTTGGGAATAGATATTTCCAGCACTCCATGAGTATACTTGGCAGTAATATTTGCATCGTCTGCCGTTTGTGGAAGAGGCGGATTCAACTCGCTAATGCAACTTTTGTATATAAAACAATCAGTTGAGATGGTATAAAATCCATTCCTGATTTTGTACAGGAGTTGAGATTATGGGGTATAAACACTTAGATTATTTAAAGCGTTGCAAGATACAAGCATTGTGGAAGGTGGGATACTCACAACAAAAGATAGCTGATGAAGTGGGTGTACATAAGTCTACTATTTCTCGTGAGTTAAATCGTAATATTACGTTTGTTCGAACCCGGTTAGGTTATTGGGAGTATAAAGCGGATTATGCGCAATCTTTTGCTGAGCAACGTAAAAAGGAAAAACCTAAATGTATTAAATTTACTGATTCAATTAAAGCTTTTGTTATCGAAAAAATACAAGACGAATGGAGTCCAGAGCAGATATGTGGTTATGCTAAACGTTGCTCAATTTTCAATTTAAGCCACGAATGGATTTATCAATTTATATTGAAAAATAAAAGACAGGGCGGTGCTTTATATAAAAATCTACGCCATCAACATAAGAAATATCGTAAAAGATATGGAAGCCCTAAAAGGACAGGTCCAATTAAAAATCGTAGATTTATTGACGAGCGCCCAGCTGTTATTAATAATAAAGATCGTATTGGGGATTGGGAAATTGATACAATCATAGGTAAAAATCATAAGCAGGCTGTAGTTTCCATAGTCGAAAGAGTTTCGAAATTAACGATTTTAAGAAAAGTAGAATCTAAGAAAGCTATTATTGTATCCACAGCCATAATTGAAGCATTAAAACCATTATCAAATTCAGTTTTATCAATTACCTCGGATAATGGAAGCGAGTTTGCAGGACATGAGGATATTGCTATTCAGTTAAATACTGATTTTTTCTTTGCTCATCCTTATTCATCCTGGGAAAGAGGTCTGAATGAGAACACTAATGGGCTTATTAGACAGTATTTAAAGAAAGGTTCAGGTTTTACCTCTGTGTGCAATAACCAACTTGCTAGGATAATGGATAAACTTAATAACAGGCCCCGAAAAACTTTAGGGTATGCCACACCTAACGAACGATTTGCAGCTGGAGTTTAAATGACAAAGAGAAATAAAGATAATGTTTACCAAGTCTATGATGAAATTATTGATTGGTTTGACAATGCTCGCACTAAAGATCTGACAATGGAGAAATCTTATTTAAATTTTATTCAAAACCATCTTCCACTTAAAAGCAAAATCTTAGATGTTGGTTGTGGCACAGGAGAGCCTATAGCAAAGTTTTTAATTAATGCAGGTTATATAGTGACTGGAATAGATGCCAGTAAAAAAATGATTGAACTGTGCAAACAACGATTTCCAAAAGAACAATGGCTGATAGCTGATATGCGTACTTTAGATTTGAACGAAAAATTTGATACGGTAATTGCTTGGCATAGTTTCTTTCACTTATCTCATGAAGATCAACGCAGCACATTGAAATTACTAGGCTCTTATGTAGAGCAAAATGGTTTATTCATTTTTACATCAGGACCAGAATACGGAGAGGTTTGGAGTGATAATGGAGGACATGAACTTTATCACGCATCACTTTCTACTGAAGAATATAAACAGATCCTTATAGATAATAATTTTAAAGTATTAATACATAAAATAAGAGATCCAGAATGTGGAGGAGCAACTGTTTGGGTTGCCCAAAAAAGCTAGTTGCATTAGCGAGTTGAATCCGCCCATACTATAATTAGGTAAGGTCTGATTATCAAAATAATCAGACTTTTGTTTTTCATCGTTTTGTTCATGTTGAGAATAACGGTTTTAATTATATAGAGAAACAAGATTTTCTTATGCAATATCCTCATCTTTTACAGAAATATTTGGAGAGAGAAAAGATCAGTAATCCAGAGAAAGTTTCCGAAAGCATCATGAATAAGATGTTAGAAGAAAAAATTAACTCTCTGGAACGAATTATCAAAGAAAAAGAACAAAAAGTAGAAATGTTAAAAGAGCAATTAAACAATTCCAAATAACCAACAAGAGCCCATTATGCCAAATATTGAAGTTATAACCATTCCTATATATGAGGAGTCGGGGTTAGTAAAAACAAAAGATATTAATGCAATGAAAATTAAAAGATACAAGATTATTCCCATAACAAACGGATAAATTTTATTCATAAATTTCTTTCTTATGCCCTACTTCAAGAACCAAGATTGTGACTGATTCATCATTAATCTGACAAATAACTCTATAATCACCGATACGACAACGCCATAAACCTACTTTGTTAAAAGACAGCCCTTTTCAGTCGTTCGTGGATTTGGAAGTGGTGCTATTTTGGTATCCATGTAAGTAAGAATTCTTTTGGCAATCGTTTTATCTAGTTTCTTTAATTGCTTTAAAGCAACGTCAGTATAATTAATCGTCCAAGTGGCCAGATTATTTATTGCTAGAGCATAATCATTAATAACTTTTTCAAGAGCAGTTTCGATAACCATTGTTATATTGTTGGAACCACAATAATATAGCTACACATTATTTATATTTATCTAAAATAAAAAAACATAAGTTTAGTTTTTGTTTTAGTAATTATATTCTCAAGTCTCATTTCTGCTTGTCTAAATGATCACAAGATATTAAGATGCAACAAATCTAACAATTTGATCAATAAATGATCAAATTGTTAATATTTTGTTAATATTCGCCCTGTATAATCTCAAATCAAAGTGAATTTAAAACTCGGTATGGATACCTCGTAGACAAAAATCATGAGGTTGTAAAAATGTACTCGAAAGATACGCAACAACAAACTAAAACAGAATATCAAATTGGTGTTTGTGTAAAAGAAACCAATCAGGAAAATGGTCCAGGGCATGTGACTGCTTTACTTATTAAGAAAAAAGGTGAGCAAACACAAATTCATACTACGAGTTTTTATCCAGGACCCTTTGGAAGTCTCTTCAATGGAATAACCTTTGGATCATTACCTGTACTAGGGCAACTTGCTCCAGACCATGTACAAGACGTTAAAGAAGCTGATCATGTTTTAATTTCATCTGTGCCTAAAGAGCAATTTAAGAAAGCAAAACAAGGTCATACTGAATTTAGTGAAGATGTGAAAAAAGGACATCGAATGTACTCCGTTTTTGGAAAAGCCAACCCAATAGCGAACGGTGTTAAAAAGCTTACGCAAGGAGCTGCTGGAGCACAATTAGTCATAGAGAAACATAAGAAAGAGACTGGAGCATATCCTCCAGAAGATATGTGTGGTATCCATGTGTTTGATAATGACCATCCAGAAGTTCCAAAAATGCGTGTAGACAACTGTGCCAGTTCGGTAACCCATGTTTTAAAAAGGGCAGGTTTTAATTTTAATAATCCTATAGTACCCACTTTCTTTACTCCAGAACTAGAAAAACATGGCTTTACTAAAGTAGATAAAGACAATTTTATGAAAGAACATAAGATATAAGGTTAAACGTGTACACCATATTTTAAATATATGGTGTACAATATATATCCACTTGATTAAAATTTTAATACCTGACTATAATCCCTCTGTTGTATAGGTAATCTCTCTGAATTTATAAGGATTGTTATGTTTGCATTTCTAAAATCCCAAAAACAAGACCGTACGAATAGTTCTTCCGAATCATCATTTAAGAAGGATAAAGAAAGTATTCCTAATAGTGTTGAATCTTCTGCTCATGAACCCAAGGTTTCTGAACATTCCAAAGATACCTGGGTATTTATTTGGAATATGACTGCAGACAAAGTAGGACACGCTGCCATACAAGTAGGTGGATCTCAGCCAAAGATGAAAGATGAAGATCCTGGCGAGTATGCAAGTATTCATCCTGAGGGGATCCCATCAACAGGTATAACCTCCATTTTACCTTTACCAGCATATTTAGCCACTAATTTATCAGAAGATATGGAAACCTTGGGTGCTTCTAAAAATACAAGTTTTATAGATATGGATAATCCGTCAAAGATAATAAGCGAGCAAGAAAAACCTTTACCCCCTGACGAGGTTTATCATTTTAAAGATTTAAATACTACTGAAATGAGTAAACACATTCAGAAAACTCAGAAAAAAGTAGAAAATGGAGAAGTGGGTTATCAATTATTTCCTAACGTGAATGTCTTAGGATTTTTTAAAGACAGTTCCGCTTTTATTTCTCATGATCCTGTAGATATCGAAATGCACCGCAGAGCATCTCAAGGGAAAAAATCGAATACTGAGGTTTATAATTGCACCACTCTTGTTAGTGAAGTTTTAAATGAAGGTGGACTGCCTATCAGACAGTCAAAGGCAAAACCCTGGGGGATTACTCCAAATGGCTTATCATCCGAAATAAGCGATGCTGAAGAAGTGATACATGAAGGATTTAAAATGTAAAAAAGTATAACAGATTGTAGTTTTCGTTATTGATCGCTCTATAGTTTTAAAACTATGGGGCGCGATTCTCGAAGTATGATCAGTGCCCTTCCCTATCACACAATCCATGACTCATAAATCCAGATAAAAGTGTATGTACTGCAGTTTTGCCCATTTCTTCTTTTGGACAAAAGTCCATAGCCACAGCAAAACCTATTTCCTTCATTGAGTCATTCCACTGCGGCTCTTTATTTAAAATGGGTTTTATCTTGCCAATGAGAGAGTCCAAAAATGCATCATCTACCGAAAGAAAGTGCTGCCTTTGGTGATTTTTGCTCAGCATTTCTTTTACAGTGACATAAAGTGCATAGTTTAATATGTATAAAGCAAATACCTGGGACTCGTTTTCCTCATCCAGCTCGATCTTCTGTTCTTGATTGTAAAAATGAGTAAATCGATAATTATCAGGACAAAATTCATGCTTAATAAAGTCCGTTTGTTGCGAATTACTTACTTCGTTGCGAAAAAGAAAATACTGTTCACGCTGAGAGTGAAGCGCGGAAATTTTGAAACAACCTTGAAAAACACAAGGCTGCTCCCAAATGGTAACCAATATTAATGTTTCAATATTTATATCGATACAACTCATTCTAATATTTAATTCCCAATCTAAAATTAAAAAATTGTGCGCCCCACTTTAATTTTCATTTGTTGGCACGACGTGCTGTATTTTACCACTGAACCGCGCACCTAAGGTTAAAATATTAGGAAATTGTTTGATTATAGGTAACAACAAAAGTCTAGTCCAAGGTTTCATCATGGCTAATTGTGCAAAAAATGATGCAGCATGGATACGGCCGCTAAAAGATTTACGCCACTGCTTCGTGTAATATGCACCTGCATCATCAAAATGATTCTTTTCCTTAAGGTAGTTCAATTTAAATTGAATTAAACAGTGTGCAAGTAACCATGCTGATTGCATGGCCATACTAATTCCTTCAGCTACAATAGGATGAGCTTCACCTGCACTATTACCAACGAAAAAAATACCATCCTGATAACAGTTACGAATGCCAGGTTTAATTGGTCCTGCTGCCAACCAGTTCCCCTCACGATCGGCACAACAAAGTACTTCCCTAACCCCACGGCATTGCTCTAATAAGTATTCATAAACTGTTTCCCCTGCTTGTATACCTGGGTTTTTCAAGCGTAAATCATGCAACACATCACGGCGAATACAAGATGAAAGTGTGACTTTTTGCTTCGTACTATGAACCATTCCTCCGTAGCCGCCAGGAAAAGCCAGTAAAGGCATCAGATTTATAGGTAAATTGGAATTTTTAAAATGTGCTTTAAATGCCAACAGATCGGACGGCCGATGTATTTTATCTTCAGATTGCCCAATTCTTTTTTCCCATGAGCCATTTGCAACAACAACTAGAGAAGTCATGATTTCTGTTGTTTTATTATTTTCTTTTACAGAACAGATAAATAATCCATCTTTAGATCGATGTAATGACAGTGTTTCACAAGGTTGCCAAACCTGTACTCCTTTTAATTTGGCTTTATTCATCAATTCTGTATCAAGATACTCTCTTGCTAGTGCCCTTCCCCATAAATTTTTTGATGTTTTAGATGGAGGCATATTTGCAGATAATATAACATCTGCGGCGTATAAGCCGACTTTTTGTATCTCCGGTCCCCCATTTATCAAATAGAACTCTTCCATCCCAAGTTTTTGCAAAAGGGATAAACTTGTAACAGATATAAATTCACCACAGACCTTTCTACGAGGAAATTTTTTCTTTTCGACCAGCCCAACTGACCAACCTGCGTCAGCAAGTAATAATGCAGTAGTTACGCCAGAAGGCCCTCCTCCAATGACAAGCGCATCCAGAGTCATAGGGTTTAATCCATACTATTTTAAAATAAGAATACTCCACCAAAATGGGAAGCGCCATTTGATTTGATAATTTTTAATACGTGCTTGTTGCAATAAAAATTCCAATTCTTTTCTGGTAAAACTCTTTTGAATTGATAGTAAACCATCATGGGTTATAAGTCGGTTGCGAAATAAAGGACTGATCATTTTATAAAGCCAATAAGCAATAAAATTGCGATGCAGATCATTGATTATCATTGCCTTATGCGTTGTTTCATGGGCTTTGATTAAGAGAGAAACCAATTCTTCATCATCCAGATGATGGCAGACCAAATTGAGTAAAATGATATCTATATTTTCTTTGATTTCGAGCTCTGGCTGCAGTTGCAACTGAAACTCGACTAAGGTATTTCCATTTTTTAGCTGCCATTCCAGTACTTCTTTTTCTGCAAGTTTAATCGCTTCTGTAGAAATATCTAACCCCAGCATGCGCATTTTAGGGTAATATTTACTAAGATTTAGTAAGAATAAGCCGCCACCGCATCCTACATCCGTCAATACTGAGTCAGAGGGGAATTGTTGAAGCACATTGACCGTACGTTTAAAAATACCCATCAATCTATTAATTTTAAATAATTTTTTTAAAGAGTGAGAGTATTCTTGTGGTGTATAAAAATCCTGACCTAGATCAATGATTTCCTTTTCTTTTGATCGTACTTTAAATTGGGCCATTTCATTTTTAATAATGAGAAATTTTTATTTTGCATTGTATACTTAAACATTGCAATAAATGATTTACAGCTCTAAATAAACTCGTAAGCGGTAATAAATTTGTTTATATTGAAGGAGATATTTAAAAAAGGGAAAAAATGCAATCAAAAATTACTGCAATTGGTATAGCAACACCTCCATTTATGCGAACACAAGATGAGATTGCGGATCTTATTTCCATAGGATTTCATCTTGATGCACTACAAAAAAAAGTATTGAAAAAAATTTATAAATCTTCAGGAATTGAAACCCGATATAGTGTATTAACAGACTATTGTAAACAACCAGGAGAATTTGAATTTTTCCCTAATACTCCAAAAGAAAGTTTTCCATCTACGTCCCAAAGAATGAATTTATATAAAGATAATGCCCTTAACTTAGCCATAACTTCCATCGAAAATTGCTTAAATAGCATTGAGTTTGACAGGAAAAATATTACTCATTTAATTACGGTCAGTTGTACAGGCATGTATGCTCCTGGAATTGATATTGAAATTGTCCAAAAACTTAATTTGTCCCCATCTGTAAAACGTACGGCGATTAATTTTATGGGCTGTTATGGAGCATTTAATGGCTTAAAAGTAGCCGATGCATTCTGCCAAACAGAGCCTAACTCCAATGTACTTTTAGTATGCGTTGAGCTTTGTACAATACATTTTCAAGATACCTTCAATATAGAGAATATAATTTCGAATGCTATTTTTGCTGATGGAGCTGCAGCAGCATTGATTCAGGGGAAAACGAATTTACCCAAATGTTTTAATATAGAGTCCTTTTATTGTGATCTGGTTCCACAAACTAGCCAGGAGATGGCATGGACTATTACGGACTATGGATTTGACATCATACTAAGCGCATACGTGTCTGAAGCAATTGAATCTGGCATTTTAATATTTACAGAAAAACTGTTAAAGCAATCTAATTATTCTTTTAATGATATAGATTTTTACGCAATTCACCCAGGGGGTATTAAAATTCTGCAAGCGTGTGAAAAAGCATTAAAGATTACCGCTCAGGACAATCAACATTCTTACAATGTATTAAGAAATTATGGGAATATGTCCTCAGCAACGATTTTATTTGTTTTAAAAAATATTTGGGATAAGTTAAATAATCTGGATAAGGCAAAACATATTTTTAGCTGTGCTTTTGGACCTGGCTTAACCTTAGAATCTATGATGCTCAAAATACAATACGATTAATTTTTCATTCAAATTATCTCCATTCTCTTCCAATTGGAGATCAGGAAGATATAATTTATTTTTAAATAGGGGGCTTATTTTTTTGAGTCTCAAGAACCGAGTAACCAGAAGACTCTACATGTCTTCCCCCCGCGTTAAATAGAGACACTATTGAGTCTCCTAAAGAAATATCTGATTTTTCTTTTTCATGGAAACGCTCGACAATGCGTGAAAGTTCATTCTCTAAAGTTTTACTTCCCTCATTCATTTCAATTCGCGCAGCACAAGATTCTTCAGCCAGACACAGTAAACGCCACAAGTCGTATCGCAAAATGCCCTGCGATTTATTTGTTAGATAGACCTGCTGCGCCTTAGCTTTAAAAGTATGCCCCTCACTATCTTTCATTTCAGCAACTATCGGCATTCCTCCCATTTTCATAACCATAGAGTAAAGCTGTAAAATTTCTTTACAGTTAATCGTTTTGATATCTTTAGCTTTATATAACAACTTGTGAGCTGCTGATTCCGAAATTGATATACCGTGGCTTACCAAATAATCGAACAAAGATAATTCTCTCATTTTACACGCATGTTCAAGAGGCGTATCTCCCATAATATTAATAGGATAGGTAAATGAAACATTATATTTGACAAGAATATTTAACATCGTGTAATCAATTGTTTTTTTAGAAAGTATTGAGGATAAAAGAGATTGATTTATTGGAGTAATGACTCTATTAATAAAATGCGGACATCGTGTAAGGGTCTCATCTACTTGTTGGTAGGCGTTATTATAAACTGAGTCAACAAGATGAAGAAACTCGGGCTCAACATTATTGCTTTTTACATACCGAACCTCAGCGACATCACCCATTTTCACCCCAACCAAGTAATAAATAATCTCAAATAAAGCAAAAAGAGTACAAAGACTTGGTTGCTCTGTCAATAAACTACTTATATCTTTTTTCAGCTTGAATTTATTATAAAAGAATAGCAAATGAACACTTTATTATCAATCAAGATGTTTTACATCCTGAGTGCTTAATTTTCTCTTAATCTTTTCGATGTATAGTACGCGAAAAAATTGTCATGGGTGATGTGCGTACATGCGAAGCTATCAAGATATTCTTTCATTATTAAATAAAACCCCTCAGGAAACTACATCAGATGTTACTGAATTAGTGAAAGTACCTTATAGCACTCCTCCAGTGATACAGCAAACAGCTGAAAAAACAACGGTGTTTATTGAAAAATCTTCTGTTGAGGCAAGAACACTTGTTGAAAAATCCTCTATTGAGGCAAGAACACTTGTTGAAAAATCTTCTGTTGAGGCAAGAACACTTGTTGAAAAATCTTCTGTTGAGGCAAGAGCGCTTGTTGAAAAATCCTCTATTGAGGCAAGAGCGCTTGTTGAAAAATCCTCTATTGAGGCAAGAGCGCTTGTTGAAAAATCCTCTATTGAAGCGAGAACACTTGTTGAAAAATCTTCTATTGAAGCGAGAACACTTGTTGAAAAATCTTCTATTGAGACAAGAGAGCTCGTTGCAAAACCACATATCAAAATAGAAAAAGGAATAAATGACGAGCACGATATTTTTTTTAAAAAACCAAACTTAAGTAGCTCGTCAACTCCTATGATTCAAATGGCATCAGCAGGAAATACATTGCAGCCTTTGTCAAAGAGAGAGCCAATTAAAGTGCTTTTTTCTCTTATAACCGATAAAATTAATGGCAATAATAAAGATCAAAAACAGCATTTAAGGGCAATGTTTTTGAAGGCGATTTTGACCAAAAACATAGCTCTTTTTAAAGAGCTTATGATAGAGCTAGATCTATATGAATTATCAAACTTTGATCACTATACAAAGCTTTTAGATTTACACAAACGAGATCCTCTCGCTATTTTGAACTCTTCAATCTTAGGTTATGTTCAAGTAGAGCTTGCCAAAGAAGAAGCAAAACCTTTAATTTCTCTCCTATTAAATGTGTTTCAATCCATACCAGAATCATCAAAAGACAGATCAGGTATTTGTTTAAGCATGCGTACAAAAAAGGAGTTGTTACCAAAATTACTAGGTCAAACTGAACCCCAAGTGAAAATGCCAGTACTTTCACAGCTTACTGATTTATCATTTGATTCTTTGCTACCTGGTTTTAGGCCTTTTATTGGTGATCAAAGTTACATACCTGCCAAAATAACGCATCAACAATATTTAAACATTATTACAAAAAACGTCGATCAATCCATTTTTATTGTTATAACCATTGGCTATTTAAAATCAAATAAACTCGCATCAAAAGAATTCCTCCAAAAATTAGCTGCTGACTATTTATTTATTGACTATGAAGAATGTTTGAAGTCGATTGAAAAACATTTTCAAGAACTTACTTTACCAGATGGTTTCCCTGTCGGCTATGAGCAATATGTTCGCTCTATATGTCAATCAGTTAAAGAACTGGATCATAAAAATAATGATACACGACGTTTTTTTGAAACGCGTCTTGCACAATATATAAATGGATTAACTCATTCAGAAGAGACTTTAACTCTCATAGGTAAACCTTTAGAAGGTCTATTCGATGACAGTAAGTTAAGGTTACAAACGCTTAATGCAGCAAATAAAATATTAAATTTCTTCCTTGGGCCAGAAGGTCTTGTAAGTTCTCCTCTAGAAATGGAAAGAAAAATTTGTATTTTTGCTAACGGATATAAGGATAAAGAAAAATACAATACAGAACAATTAGAACATTTCATGAAATCTTGTCCGGCTTATAATACAAGAGATCGGATACCAAAAGATAAAAAAACGGGTATTTTAGAAAGAAAATTTGAAACTTCAGCAGATAAAGTTGGAGAGGACGTCTGGAACTCCGCAGGAGGTGTAATGCGTTCAATTTCTCCTACCTTCTTTGATGCACAACGTGATCCCATGCGTAACATGCTTGTAGATTCCAGTGAAGTTTCACCTAAAAAAGAAACAAGCTCTACACAATGGTTTTGGTCTAACAAGCGTTTTCGGTCCGCATATGTGGGCTCAATTTCCGGACATACTTGCAATATAGTGTTTATGCTTAATCGTTATATGCAAGAAAATCAAAAAGATCCCAATTTAAGTCAAGATATTAATCTTTTTTTGATACAATTGGTGGCTGTATATGCAAAACGCGGTTATCATGGGATGCTTGAAGTTATGGATATTTTACATGATCAAAAAGTTCAAGAAATTTTTAAAAAAAATAATGTGACTCTCGATTTGATGAAATACTTCAGCATTGATCCGGATGTTGGCGCCTTTCTTGAATATGCTATGAATGATACGTCAATTTATGCCCAAGTTTTAGCAAGTAAACATCATGTAAAACTTGAGTTAGCTCGATTCTTTCTACAAATGGAACCTTCCAGGGAAGAAAGCGTCAACCATCAAAGATCGACAACCGCCACAGAAGCCTCATCTTCTGTAAGTAATATTAAAGTAGGATAAAAAAATGGTGTTAATATCTCAACTAATAAGCAAAATTATTTTATTAATACCATTTCTGCAAATTTTCTTATCTGTTTTTTCTTCACAAATACCTACTACCAACATTAATTTTTTTAATCTAAAGGAATATAGTATGCATGAAAAAATAAGCATCATGGGCAAAAAAACCTCTACCAGTTATTTAAATTCAATTAAATTTTTTAAATATGACTATCCCAAAGATCACTGGGCAATTGATTATACGAGAGCAGGAACATCTATTGCTCACGTAAAAGTAAAAGGAAAGTACAATTACTCCGTCATCTTGAATCCTACCGACTGCAGAGGATATAGAACTATAATAAGATACCTGAATAATAGTAATTCAGACATTTCTTCTGCGTTGAATCGTCCATATACAGTTGCCGAAGAAAGAGGATTAAATGCAGTTACTGCAATGATGGAGCAAGTTTATAAAAATATGGGCCTTATTCCACAATTTGCTCAACTTGGCAATAATTCCCAGTATTTTGACGAGAGAACCCGGGAAATTATTATAGGAAATGAAGAAGAACCAGGTATGCTTCATCTGCATCTTTGGGGTAGAGGCGATCCAGAACATGAATTTATCCCTGGTGTTCCTTTACGAGGCCCCATACCAGGATTAATGTTTGATCTAATTGCAAAATCTAAGACCGTACCAACAAATCAATATGCAATTAAATGGGATCCTAAAGAGCTGGAAATTGCTTTAATTGCATTTAAAGAGGAACTCGCCGCTTACATAGAATCTGAAGAATTTAAAGAAGAATTCAGTGATTCCATAGAAATATTCATTGATCCAGTACTTGATCTTGCAAGTGAGAGTACTTTACCAGTGATAAGCTAAGATTTTTTACACTGTATACACTCACTATGGTTATCAATTTTTCAATTTGGGTAACCAAAATGGTCTAATATTTCTTATTACTGCAAAGCCAGGGAATATTTCTATGTGGATAAGAAAGTTATGGTATTTTTTTGTTTTATCATATTTTTTTCTCTATTGCACATTAGGTTATACCAAATCAAATAGTATTCAATTTTACTACTCAAACAACAACCAAATTCTTGATATTGAAAAGGCTTATCAACGCTTAACTGGTAAAGAGCAATATGAACTGAAAAAAAATGCTATTCGCATACTACAACAGCAGCATATGGAGTTGGGCGAATTTAAAAGTATGCTCGGAACATATACTCTGCAAGAGACACAACAGTTTACGGCGGAAAATGCAGAAATTTTTTTTGTTTCGCCATTACAGAAACTATCTCTCTCAAAAACCTTTCTCATCGCTTCAATTTTAGCAAAACAACTTGATCAAGAAAGTGTCGTTGTTTTTATTCCAACCAATACAAATACCATTGCACATATTAAGCTCATTTTTAATTGCAATAAACTCACTATCCCTGAGGCAATTCAATTAATTCATAAACTTCCAGCCTCATTTACTCGGGCATTCACTCTGAACTTAAAGAATACACACTCTGGCTTTGATTCAGCGGAAGTTTACTCAATCGAATGGTTAGGTAGTAACCTCAATAGTTCAGTTATTCAAAATATCTTTCCTTTCGCTAAGGTTCTATCTGAGAATGGCGAAGCCTACTTAGTTTTTAATACTGGGAAATATCAGAAATTGTAATGGTGAATATTTAAAAAAAAATATCTAGAAAATTCAAATAGATAATTACTTAAACAGCTACTCAAGCTTGCATATGTTGTTTTTTTGACTATCTCTATGTAATAGCCCTTAAATATGGAGATAAATTAAATTATCAAGTCATTTCTTAGTTTTCCTGTTGTCTTGATGTTGCTTATTGGCTTGTTGTAAATGATTTTTTAATTTTTCAGGAGAAAATCATGAAAAAAATAATATCAATTTTATTATTAACGGCGGCTTTTTCTTCAGTCTATGCCTTGAGCCCTATAAGTACTATTGTCTTATCTTCAGGCGATGGTACAGGGGCAAGTACTGGGACAAATACCGGAACGGGTACTGGGACAAATACCGGAACGGGTACTGGGACAAATACCGGAACGGGTACTGGGACAAATACCGGAACGGGTACTGGGACAAATACCGGAACGGGTACTGGGACAAATACCGGAACGGGTACTGGGACAAATACCGGAACGGGTACTGGGACAAATACCGGAACGGGTACTGGGACAAATACCGGAACGGGTACTGGGACAAATACCGGAACGGGTACTGGAACAAATACCGGAACGGGTACTGGAACAAATACTGGAACCGACAATAACATGAATAACGGCACCAATACCAATACCGGCACTGGTACTGATAGTGGTACCAGTACTAATAATGGTACCGATAACACCAGCACTACCTATTAAATAATAATTGTAACCAAGACGAAAAACAGTGTAACTCGAGGATAATTTTAATAAAATCCTCGAGTTACAGATCTTAATCTTCAGAAATTAAATATCTATGAGTTTGATTTTCCAGTTATCACCAGAGGTTTTTTCTTTCTTAATAAACCCTGATCATTACACCAGAGAATGAGTTTTACTTATATTTTCATGATATTGTAAAGCACAATCTGGGCGGCAATCTTCTTTATATTTTTTATAAACAGTCGAAAAAACCTCATTTTTCATATTATTCTTAAAATATTCAATCGCATCCTCATCACCATAATGTACAGCAAGATCCAGCCAGTCAAAGCCAACCAGCCAATCACGCTCTAATGATTTAGGAAATACTACCTCAATATCCTCATCCATTTCTTGTTTTAAAGTTTTAAGATCAGCAAAACCAATCAATGCCATTTCAAATTGGGCACTAGTGTAACGTTGTTTCCCTGGCGAAATCTCGATAATTCGTTTTGCTGTTATCAAAGTATTTTGTATATACTCATCAAAAGAAATACGCTGTTTAGTAGATTTAAAAAATCGTTTCATTTTAGATTTGAAAAAAAAGAATTAATTATGTACAAAATATTTACACATGTAAATACTATTTACTATAAACAAAACTACCAGGAATTTTTAGGGAGATAAATGTGACAAGAAAAGTATGCGTTGTTGTCGGAGTTGGACCGGGAAACGGCGCTGCTTTTGCGTCTCGTTTTTCCAAAGAAGGTTATCATTTGGCTTTATTAGCACGCTCCAAAAATTTTACTCATAAGCTCGCAGATAAACTGGGAAATGCGTACGCTTACGAATGTGATGTATGTGATAGCGAGTCCGTACAAAAAACTTTTACTCAGATTCAAAAGGATTTAGGAGCAATCGATGTCATCGTCTACAATGCAGGCTCAGGTTTATGGGGCAATATAGAAGAAATTGAGCCCAAAGATTTTGAAGCGAGTTGGCGCGTTAATGCATTAGGGTTAATGCTTGTGAGTCAATGTGTCATCCCCAGCATGAAACAAAATGGCCAGGGAAAATTGGTTATCATTGGTGCAACTGCGTCAAAACGTGGGGCCATTAAAACTGCAGCATTTGCACCAGCTAAAGCAGCACAACGGATCCTTGGCGAATCAATGGCCAAATACTTAGGGCCTTTGGGAATTCATGTTGCTCTGGTTATTATTGATGGTATTGTTGATTTGCCTAAGACCAGAGAATATATGCCAAATAAACCGGATAGTTTTTTTGTTAAACCAGACGATGTTGCGGATACAGTATATTGGTTAACACAACAAGCCCCATCTGCTTGGTCATTTGAAGTAGAAATTCGCCCTTTTGGAGAAACGTGGTAGCGCATGGATAAAAAGGTTAGCTATATAGGCTAACCTATCATATTGCTGATTATAAAATTGCACAAGACGAATAATGGCGGGCCATATCATCATAGCAATAAAAAAAGAAAATGCTTCAGCACGCTTCATAAGACCAGGGCTATAATGAAAACTTTTTTGAGACTGATTTTCTGTAAAAATGCCAACAACTAAAAAACTGGTGATGCATAAAAGCATGCTTCCTAACGTCAACATACACCATAATCCTCGCTCTTGAGGTGCAATAATCATCCCAATTTTTGTAATCATCAACTAAAGTAAGATAAATTGCTCCAGCTCTCACCTACGTTCCGCAGCTCGACTGCGGAATCCAGGAATCACACGAAATCACTGGAGCCTGCGGACAAGCCGCAGGACGTAGATATTAATAATATAGATCTTTTATTTATCTATCAGTCACAATTTTATCTTAATCAACTATCCAATTGGACATTAATATCCCGTGCATCGGATTGACCATGATCATCTACAATTCTAACTACAAATTTTCCTGGCTTTGCTTTCCATAAATAAGACTCTCCAGCTTTAGTTTTTGCAATAAATGTTTCATTAATAAACCAGTATACATGCGCAACACCAGCATCAGTTACAGCAGTAAGAGGAATGGTATTATTTTGTTGCGAATGAACACGAATAATATAGCTGATGCCATTTTGCGGTGAAGTAATATGTGGATTAATACCAGGATTGCCAGATAAGGTACAATCAGGCTCATAAAATGGTGGAGTATGTCTTTGTATGCCGGCCTTCTTAAAAATGCTCAATAAATCAGAGGGCCAAAACTCGAAAACTTCAAAACGTGTATATTCATTAATATGACAGGTTTGTAACCCTGTTTTACTATTAATAGCAACCTCCCGATAAATTGTATCAGTAGTTATTGGGGATTTCCCTGGAATAAACCAGCTCCACTCCGTATCCTTGCAATAGCGTGTAGGCAACATTCCAGAAGCTTTACATATTTCTACTTTTTTCAGATTCATTTGCTCAGGGTGTTTTTCTAAAGCATGAATAGGGCCTCGTTCATGTTTTAATGCATCAACCAATTCAAAGAATAAAGGAGCAGCAATGTCTTTGCCAATAAATGCGGGATTCGCTTTATTATCAAAATTTCCTATCCATACTGATAACACATAAGGACCAAAAACCCCCACAGTCCACGCATCACGATAACCCGAAGAAGTTCCAGTTTTCCAGGCGACTGGCAAACGAGCCCCCTCTCTAGAAACATCATCCATGCGAGGAGTACTTTTTAACATATCTAATACAAGATAGCTTGCTTCAGGACTAAGCAAACGAATGCCTTTTGCTTTTATTTCATTTTTAAATATTCGAATTGGATACCAAATTCCATCATTAGCTAACATAGCGTATAGACTAACAAGTTCCTTCATAGTTAATTCCACACCACCCAAACTCAATGATAATCCATAATATGACTCAGATCGTAATTGGCTGATTTGCGCTTTTTCCAATAATTGATGTAATGTGGGATTAGTTAACTGGCTGGCAAGATAAATTGCGGGAATATTTCGGCTCAAAACTAGTGCATCCCTGGCTTTAATGGGACCCATAAAATCATAATCAAAATTCTCCGGATTATAGCCATTAAAACTATGCGGAACATCTTTTAAAACAGTATCAGGGTGAATTAACCCTTGATCTAACGCCAATCCATAGATAAATGGTTTCAACGTCGATCCGGGCGAGCGTTTCGTTTCTGTCCCATTAATTTGTCCACTAATATTTTGATTGAAAAAATCGGCCGACCCCAACATTCCTTTAATACCCATATCTCGAGTATCTATGAGTAAAACAGCTGCATTATTCACTCCTATGCCTTTTTTTCTGGCGAGATAATGATGCGTAATCCGTTCGATGATCATTTGGGTACGATAATCCAGCGTCGTATCAATGCTTTGCTGTTTCGTTTTTGAATCATACAAAATTTCATTTGTAAAATGAGGTGCCTTAAAAGGGAGCATATGCGTATTTTGCATGACTAAAGGTAAAGCAAACATACCCTTTTTATTAAAGTCTTCTGGATGTTTATCTAACCACCGTCCTAATAAGTGCTCCCTAATTTTTTTTAATTCCTTATTATTAGGCGTTCTTTTACCTGGATTTTGCGGAATAATGCTTAACGTCAGGGATTGGGGCAGAGTAATTTTATTTACAGGTGTGCCAAAATAAACCAAACTTGCAGCCCCTACTCCTTCAACGTTACCGCCATAAGGGGCCAAATTTAAATAGGCCTCCAAAATCTCTTTTTTGCTGTAGTGCATTTCAATTTGTATGGCTCGAATAATTTGCAATAATTTGCCTGATATTGTTTTTGAATTCATACCATAGCGCATCCGGGCAACTTGCATGGTGATTGTTGAGGCACCTATTCTACGTGATTGTGCACCATAAGTTTGCCATACGGCTTTTAGTGTTGCCCAAGGATTGATGCCATAATGCCAATAAAAATATTGATCTTCTTGTAATAAAGTTGCTTCGATAAGCTGATTAGATATCTGCGATAGAGGAGTAAATAGTCGATATTTCTCGTCCTTGCTTAACGTTAATCTTAATAGTTTGTGATGCTCATCGTAAACCGCTTTAGAAAAGCTTGTGCCCTCTAATAATATAGGTTTGGGTAAAAAAAATAATATAAAATAAGCGCTGACAAGGAGCGTAATAAGGATTATGCTTAATTTTTTAAATATTTTATTCATAGTCGCTATTATGCACTAAATAGAATAAAATATATGCAAAAAATTTCCCCCCATTCACCACTTGAGATAAATGATGAATAAAAATCCGCTCTCTCTATTACTCAATGCATTTTCATCTGTATTTGGCAAATTAAATTGGCGTAGTCCGCCATGGGTGAATTACTTATGCACTAAATCAAAATCATCTCCTAAAATGTTTTGGGGAAGTGGTCTTGTCATTGTTCTCATTTTAATTGCAGCAGGCTATTCTTTCTATTGGTATAAAAACTTACCAAAACCAATTTATACCACTGCTCAAATTACAGTTCCAGATGTCACACCGAATACTGAAGAGCAATTAGTTCCTAACAATTTAATTATTGATTTTGGGATAAAAAATAACGGCTTTATCAATCAATCAGTTGCACCATTGAATCAAGTGGGAAAAACCGTAACTGAAGGCATAGAAATGACCCCTAAAATGCCTGGGACATGGATGTGGAATTCCGACAGTCAATTAGTCTTTACCCCTTCAGAAGATTGGCCTGCGGGACAAAAATTTACAATTCATTTTGCTCCTGATTTCTTTGCTTCTAATGCAAATATGGAAAGCAATATCTATTCTTTTTCTACTCATCCCTTCATTGGCAAGATCACTGAATTTAAATTGTATCAAGATCCACTCCATGCTGAAATAAGAAACGCCGTAGCCACAATAGAGTTTAATTATCCAGTTAATCCTAAAAGCTTGGAAAAAAACACATCGTTAACATATCAAACAAAATCGGGTTCTGCAGGTGAAAAACTTCCCATTACTTTTACTTACGATAAAAATAAACGCGTCGCTTACCTGCATTCTGAAACAATAAAAATAAGTGATGTAGCCCGTTATCTGCGTTTAACCTTGGAAAAAAACACCACTTCATCTACTGATTCTAGCTGTTTACAACATGAATTATCACAAAACCTATTGATCCCTAGTGCTCAGGATTTTCTTAAAGTGATTTCTGCTTCGGCATCCATTGTTCGCAATGATAAAGATAGACCTGAGCAAGTCCTTACAGTCGAAACCTCACTGGGGATAAATGAGAATGAATTTAACAAGTCAGTACATGTTTATTTACTGCCTAAAGATCGTCCAGCAACTGTTGCTGAAGCTGCCAAAGAAAATTATCAATGGCAAAATCCAGGAGAAGTGACACAAGCAGTCCTTTCTTTAGCCACACCTTTGACCAAAGAGGTAATTCCCACCGAACAAAATTATTCCATGTTGCACAGCTTTAAATTTAAAGCAGATACTCCTCGATATATATACATTAAAATTGATAAGGGAATGCAAGGCTTTGGCAATTTTACTTTGGGAAATGAATTTGCCGCGGTGATTCCTGTTCCTGTGATACCTAGAGAGATCAGTTTCTTACATAAAGGCTCACTGCTTGCTTTAAGTGGAGAGAAAAAACTTTCTGTACTAGTTCGAGGCGTTCCGGCAGTGAAGTTCGATTTCGCGCGTGTGTTACCTGAAAACATCAACCAATTAATAACCCAAACCCAGGGCGATTTTAATAATCCTTATTTTATTAACCCTACATTTAATCAACAAAATATCAGCCAAATATCTTCAGAGATTCAAGAGTTTGATATTTCGGATTTGGCAAAGCAACAATATACTGCGCTTGATTTTAGCAAGTATCTGACGATGAATACGAATACTCTAGGTCCGCAAGGGTTATTTTTATTACAAGCGACTGGTTGGGATGTCACGAATAAAACTGCCTTGGATGTAAAAGCAAGCCGTATGATATTGATTACTGATCTAGCTTTGTTAGTAAAAGATAATCAAGACGGCAGCCATGACGTATTTGTTAACTCTATAACTCAAGGAGCTCCAGTTGCCAATGCAACAGTAACTGTTTTAGGTAAAAATGGATTGCCAATTTTATCACGTACCAGTGATGCTCAAGGGCGTGTTAGTTTCCCACCTTTAAAAGACTTTGTTGATGATAGAGAGCCTACGGTGTATTTGGCCCAATTGAATAATGACGTATCATTTATTCCTTTCAATAATGTTAATCGCCAGTTAAATTTCTCTAAGTTTGATATCGGGGGTCTTTATACTACTAATCAAGAATTACATAGCTTAAGCGCATATCTTTTCTCCGATAGAGGGATTTACAGGCCAGGCGATGCCGTTCATGTCGGTATGATAGTCAAACAAGCTTATGCTCAGCCGCAACCAGGAGGATTACCACTACAAGTGACTGTGGTTGATTCAAGAGGGACAACAATTAAAGACGAAAAAATTACCCTCAATGATCTAGGCTATATGGATCTTGATTTCTCAACGAGCGCCAACTCACCTACTGGCCAGTACATGATTAATTTGTATTTAGTAAAAGATGGATACCCTCAAAACCTACTAGGCTCTACGACCATTCGCGTTTCGGAGTTTTTACCAGATAGAATGCGAATCACGAGTAGTTTGTCTCCAAAGCCATCTGCTGGCTGGACTTCACCTACAGGATTAAAAGGTGAGGTAAATCTTTGGAATTTATATGGAGCTCCTGCTGCCGAGCGAAAAGTTAGTGCTAAGATCCTGTTAGTACCTCAAAAAGTTGAATTTGATAAATATCCTGACTATGTTTTTGCTGATCCTTTGTTGGATCCCAAAAAACCACCTAAAGTGTTCACTGAAACCCTAAATGATGCTAAAACGAATGATAAAGGTGAAGCAGAATTTGATTTAAATCTTGACCGTTTTGAAAAGGCAACTTATCAATTAACATTTTTTGCTGAAGGCTTTGAATCTGAAGGCGGTCGTAGTGTAACAACTCAAACCAAAACCTTGATTAGCCCTCTACCCTATTTTGTAGGATACAAACCCGATGGTGATTTATCCTTTATTAAACAAAACAGTGCCAGAAGTGTTAATTACATTGCTATTAATCCTGAATTGAATAAAGAAAAAATAAATGATTTAAAGATCCAGCTGGTTTCATTACATCCAGTCACAACTTTAGTTAAAAAAGCTGATGGGACTTATCAATATCAATCCGTTATTCAATCTACAATAGTCAGTACCACCCCATTGAGTATTTCAGAACAAGGAACTGATTACGCTTTACCCACAGATCAAATTGGTGATTTTTCATTAAGCATCCTTGGAAAAGATAATACAATACTGAATCAGTTAAAATTCAGTGTCGTAGGTGCAAGCCAACAACCTTTAGCTAAGAATGCTGAATTATCGGTTAAACTCAATAAAACTGAATACCAAGCTAACGAGGATATCGAAATACAAATTACTGCACCCTATACAGGCTCAGGCTTAATTACAATAGAACGTGATAAAGTGTATGCTGCGCAATGGTTTAAAACAGACACAGCTAATTCGGTGCAAGCCATTCATATACCAGCTGATTTTCAAGGGGATGGATACATCAATGTTGCCTTTATTCGCGATTGGAACTCTCCGGAAATCTTCATCAGTCCTCTCAGTTATAGTGTTGTCCCATTTACCGTCAACCATGAGAACCATAACATAAAAATTGATCTGCAAACTGCAGCAGTTTCACGTCCTGGCGAACCGTTCACTATAGATTATCATACGGATAAGCCAGGTAAAATTATTGTCTTTGCAGTTGATGAAGGGATTCTACAAGTTGCGCGCTATGAGACTCCAGATCCTTTATCGTTCTTCTTCCAAAAGCATGCTCTTGAAGTTTTGACCCAGCAAACTGTAGATCAAATTATGCCGAAATTTATTCAAGACCGGGAACTTTCTGCAGTTGGAGGAGATAACGGCGAGGAAGGCATGGCAAGCCGTCTTAATCCTTTTAAACGAAAAACTGAATTACCTGTCGCTTATTGGTCTGGGATTATTGATACAGACTCAAACAATCGTCAATTAGTATATCAAGTTCCTGATTACTTTAATGGAACATTACGTGTCATGGCGGTAGCGGTATCACCTGATTCAGTAGGTTCGCATGAAACCTCTGCTAAAATTCGCGGCGATTTCATTATTAATCCTAATGTTCCAACATTTGTTGCACCGGGAGATGAATTTGAAATATCTGCATCTGTTGCCAATAACATTAAAGACTCTGGGGAGGATGCACTGATTAATGTACATTTGACAGCTTCTCCTGAAATTGAAATCATCGGCTCACCAACTCAAACTCTGGAAATTGCCGAAGGCCACGAACAAACCGTTCATTTTAAATTAAGGGCTAAATCACTTTTAGGAGCAGCCCAGTTAAACTTTAAAGCCAGTTTAGGTGATAAAGCCAGCACAATGAGTGCAACACTCAGTGTCAGACCCGCTACACCGCTAAGTACCTACATCAATAGCGGCAAATCAGCAGAAGCTCAAAAAACTTTAGATATTATGCAAACATTTTATCCAGAATATCGTAAAGTGAATGCAACTGTTTCTACTAGCCCGATGATCCTCGTATTTGGCTTACAGCGTTATCTGGATAACTATCCTTATGGTTGTACCGAACAATTAACAAGTAAAGCCCTCCCCTTGCTGGCAATGAACAATCAAGCTGGTTTTGGTGAAGAAACAAAACAAGTTAATGAAAAAGTAAATGCTGCAATTCAAATGCTAAGCCAACGCCAGATGTCTAATGGAGGATTTAGTTATTGGCCAGGACTAAGTGATAATCAAGGGAATGATTTTGCCTCGGTTTATGCAATGCATTTCCTGACCGAAGCGAAAAACCAAGGATTTAATGTTCCTAGCGATCTCTTCTTTAATGGTATTAACTATCTTAAAACCTTAGCTGGTCAAAATGTAACCGATATGGATGCAGCAAGAATTCAAGCTTATGCCATTTATATTTTAACCCGCAATGAAGTAGTGACAACCAATTATCTGGCTAACCTACAATTGTATCTGGAAAAAGATAAAACAAAAGCCTGGCAAACAGACATTACCACAGCTTATATCGCTGCTTCCTATCAATTACTGCAAAGTCATGATGAAGCAAATCAATTAATTGGTTTGTACAAACCGCAAAATAATCAGGCTTATGTTACTGATTTTTATAGTAGTGCGATTGCTGATGCACAATACTTATACCTTGTAGCCAAGCATTTTCCTAACTTGTTACCACAAGTAGGTGATGAACTGCTCAAGCGCTTAATTCAGGCAATCAATGATAATGAGATCAACACCGTTTTATCTGGATTTACCAGCTTGGCTTTAGGAGCATACCATTCGAATCTGTCCAATGAATCCGCATCAGCTTTGTCAATGACAAAAATCATGGCCAATAGTAAGGAAGTCAATGTCTCTTCTACTAATCCAAACTATCAAAAAATTGATATTAATCCTGATGTCCAAAAAATACGCTTTAACAATCCTGATAAAAAGACATTTTTCTATCAGCTCATGCAATCAGGTTTTAATCGAACTATTGCAAAAGCTCCATTAAAGCAAGGTCTAGAAATCTTCCGAGAATATAAGGATGCAAAAGGAAATGTGATTAATTCAACAACCTTAGGCAGTGAAATTGAAGTGCATATTCAAATTCGTGCATTAGGTAGAGATTATTTATCCAATATTGCGATTGAAGATCTTTTACCTGGTGGTTTTGAAGTAGTAAACGACTCTGTAAAAAACAATACAATGGATTTTGTCGATGTTCGCGAAGATAGAGTCAATTTCTTTGGTGGAGTTGAATCTGCTGCCAAAGAAATAGTTTATAAAATCAAAGCGGTCAACATAGGAAAATACATTGTTCCACCTGCTTATGCAGAAGCTATGTACAATCCAAATACGAAAGCACAAGGTGTTTCTTCGGAAATTACAGTCACTGAAACACCATAATACTTTTTAGTATCAGTTAAGAATGCCTGGTTGCTCGCAACCAGGGGTTCATTGCACATCCCTATTATAAAAACTCCTTTTATCTCGAGATCCAGCTCCTATTGCCATAAAAATCGGAATAAATGCTCAAAAGTTGACAAAAGCAACAAAAAATACAGCGGATTTAATTGCATTTATAAATAGATCTGTTTTAGATTTAGCACAAGAATTTTTAATATTTAAATGGTGTATTTCATGAATAATGTAAAAAAAGGCATTAGCAGATTAATTTTTATGGGAAGATGGCTACAGCTTCCTCTTTATTTTGGTCTTATTTTAATACTGGCTGTTTATGTTTATCGTTTTATTCATGAGCTGTATGATTTAGTGATTCATCTCAACAGAATCAATGATACACTCATCATGTTAGGTGTACTCGATCTGATTGATGTGGTTATGATTGCAAATCTTCTGATTATGGTAGTTATGGGCGGATATGAAACCTTTATTTCCCCGCTGGCCCTGGACTCGCACCCAGATCAACCTGAATGGCTTGATCATCTTGACGCTGGCGCTATGAAAGTAAAGCTTGCTCTTTCATTAATTGGTATCTCATCAATTCATCTGCTAAGAACGTTTATTGATCCAAATAAACTCAGTAACTTCTCCGTGATGTGGCAAGTACTTATTCATTTGACCTTACTCATTTCAGCTTTGGCAATTGCATTTACTAATAAAATGCTTGAACAAAGTAAGACACATTAAAGTTTTAAGCAGCATGGATGCAAAAGCAAAAATGAAAGGAGAACCATCTACAAAAAACTTTATTTAGATAAAAGTAGGATGAATTAAACGCTACTCTTATGTCGAGCATCAGGATAATTTTCCCATAATTACCCTTAATGTTCCTATAATTGTAACCACTCTTATTATACCTTAAAAAAGGACAATATGGATTAAAAGATTAAACTTTTTGACAAAAGATTCTAAAGGCATCATGTGACTGATATGCATGCTTTTTCAAAACAGGTGTAAATTCAAGTATATTAAAACCTGCATCACTGAGTACTTTTTTTAATTCATCTTCCTCATAGAGTGATAAAAATTTCTTAAAATCCTAATGAGCACGCTGCCCATGCCCCATCAAAAGAAAGTGCGGGTAAGGTAATTGATTCAATATCCATTAAATGGAACTCTGCACCAGGTGCAGTACGCTTGGCAATCTCAAGTAAGCCCTCGCAAAAATCAATTCCCAAAACACGTGCTCCTTTACTGGTAAAAAGAACCGCGTCTCTTCCAGAGCCACAGCCTATATCAATAATGTGTGGATGTGGTGGCAGTAATTCAATAAATTTTTCTATGGATGCAAGAGGAGCAAGCTCCGCTACATTATGCGCAAACACTTCCGCTGTTGCTTCATAACTGGCTTTAGTGATTTCTTTATTTGATAGTGTTTCAGAATACATTTATTCCTCCTAATTCAAGTTTTTAAATAATTAGTTAATCATACCAAAATCGATGGACATTAGAATTCAATCCACACCTGATTTTGTTTAAATTTTATACTAGATTAATATTTTGTTAATATTTGATCTTTATAATATGTATCAAAGTGACTTTGATAAACAAGGTATGGATACCTCGTATGTTGTCTAAAAATATGAGGTTATAAGATGCAGTCTAAAAAAGAAGTGGAATATCAAATTGGTGTTTGTGTAAAAGATACGGGTCAAGAAAATGGTCCTGGACATGTATCAACCCTACTGATTAAGAAAAAAGGCGATTCAACTACAATTTCTCACACAAGTTTTTTTCCTGGTCCGCTTGGAAGTGTTGTCAATGGATTAACTTTGGGCTCTATACCGGTTAAAGGACAATTAGCACCAGATCATATACAAGATATACAAGAAGCGGACCATGTTTTAGTTGCTTCTGTATCTAAAGAACAGTTTAAAAATGCAAAAAAAGGACAAAAAGAATTTCATCAGCAAGTAGAGAGCGGCCAACGTGCCTACTCTGTTTTTGGCAAATCAAATCCGATAGCAAAAGGCCTAAATAGCTTGGCTAATGGATGTAAGGGCGCACAGTTAGTTACAGAAAAACATTTACAAACAAGTGGATCGCTTCCACCTGAAGATTTTTGTGGTATCCATGTATTTGATGATGATCATCCAAAAATTGAAAAAAAAGTACGTGTAGATAACTGCGCAAGTTCAGTGACACATGTAGTGCAAAAAAGCGGTTTTGTTGATTTTAAAAATCCCAATATACCAACATTTTTTACTTCAGAGCTAGAAAAACATGGTTTCAAAAAAGTAGAAAAAGTGGACTTTGCGAAGAAATTTGAGATTAAATTATAATAATCACACGGGTGTACGTTGTATTTAATAGCTTAAATAAATATGACGTACACAACCCTCACTATTTGATTAAAAATTTAATAGCTTGTTATAATCTATACGCTATATAAGCAATTTCTCTAAGTCTAAAAAAGGATTGTTATGTTTTCATTTTTAAAATCTAAAAAAAATAACGGAATTACTCCTACCTCGCCAAATTCAACTCCTAGCATTGATCCCTCTGATTCACAAGAAAAAAAATCCACTGAAACTGCAAAAGATACTTGGGTATTTATTTGGGATATGACTGCAGATAAAGTGGGGCACGCGGCAATACAAGTAGGTGGATCCAAACCAAAAATGAAAAACGAAGATCCAGGAGAGTATGCAAGTATTCATCCTGATAAAATTCCATCCACAGGATTAACATCAGTATTACCTTTACCCACACACATTGCTACAAATTTATCTGAAGATATGGAAACATTAGGTGCTTCAGAGCATGCTTCTGTTACTGAGCTAGGTGAACCAATAAAGATAAAACTTAAAGATGCAAGCCCCTTACCGCCCGATCATATTTATCACTATAAAAATCTGGGCACTTCCGAAATGAGTAAGCATATTGAGCAAGCTCATAAAAAAGTAAAAACAGGTAAAATGGGTTATCAGCTATTTCCAAATGTGAATCTCGTTGGACTCTTTAAAGACAGTCCTGCATTTATCACTCAAGACCCCATTGATGTTGAACTGCATCGAAGGGTAGCTGAGAAAAAAACAGATAATCATGAAGTACATAATTGCACTTCATTTGTTAGTGAAACTTTGAATAAGGGTGGATTGCCTGTCAACTGTTCAAAAACAAAGCCCTGGGGCATTACTCCGAATGGCTTATCGGATGAAATAAACAGTAACGGGCCTAAAATTTAATTCACCAGCCTAGATGCCGCGACTTGCCACGGCATCCAGATCTAAATTGAAGAGTCATTCAGCGTTTTATCTGGAAAAAACTTATTAAAGCTCCTTTTTATTGTTCGACTTTAATCGTGCCACATCATAAATAGTAATTGGTGACTGAACTCCTTTAACCTTTACCCGAAGATGCCCATTAATCTCGATGTCTTTTGCAACTTCCTTATAAGTGGATTCAGAAATCAGTATCTGTCCACCAAGACTTAAATCTTGAATTCGCGATGATAAATTAACTGACGAACCTATAGCACTATACTGCATGCGCTTTTTGGAGCCAATATTTCCAACCACAGCAAAGCCTGTATTAATTCCTACCCCCATCTCTATATGTGGTAAATTAATCTTGCTATTGGTTTGATTCAGTTTTTTTAGCACCCGTTGCATTTCTAAAGCACAAGCGACAGCACGGAGTGAATCATCTCCAGAGGAGTATGGTGCACCAAAAATAACCATAATTGCATCGCCAATATATGCATCAACAATACCGTGATGCTTTTCGATAACAGGAACCATTTTACTAAAATAGCTGTTTAAAAGCGAAACAAGAGTTTCACCAGGAATCGATTCAGATAAGGGGGTAAAGTTTCTTAAGTCACTAAACAGAATGGTAATTTTATTTTTATGCCCACCCAGTTTTTGATGATGAGGTGATTCAAGAATTGTATTCACTACTTCATCAGACATATAAAAACTAAATACTTTGCGAATTAACTTATTACGTACCTCGAGTTGTTTTTTTATCTTTTGCAATAAAAGATTCGTCTTGCGTAAAGTTAACTCATCTTTGGCAATGTGAGCTAGATTTAATAAGAGGTTTAGTTGTTTTGAATCAAACTCTTTTGGAGAGGTATCCGCCAAACAAAAGGTACCTACGTTATAACCCAAGGGATCAGTCAAAGGAATGCCGGCATAAAATCGAATAAATGGATCCTGTTTTACTAGAGGACTATTTGCAAATCGTTCATCGTTAAGCGCATCGTTAACAATTAGTGGTTCACTTTTTTTTATTGTCACATTACAAAAAGAAATACATCTAGGTGTCTGCTTTGCTTTTAAACCATACCGCGCTTTAAACCATTGTCTTTCTTCATCAAGAAAGGCGATATAACAAATTGGAATATTAAATAAATCAATCGCAAGGCGTACCAAGCGTTCGTAACTCTCTTCAGGAAGCGTATCCATAATTTTTAATGCTTGAAGTGCATCAAGTCTTTTCTTCTCTAATTCTTCAAAAGGTTCTGTTTTTTTCTCTTTCATAATAACTCTCTTCTCTTGGGCATCTTGAATTAGCGAAAGACAAATAGCCTAATTTTCATTACATATAGTCATTATAGATTAAATATAATCTTTCTTTTTGCATCATGATTAATTCATATGATATTCTCTGTTTCATTTCTGCTCTTGGCTTATAAAAATGTTTACATTAAGAAATGAAAAGACGCGCCATAGACAATTAAGCAAAGTTAATGAACATGGTGAATACGCGCCATTTCCAGGAGTGACAGTAGTATCGGCCTGCTATCCTAAGCAAAAGGAATTTTGTGAAACCATTTATAAGTTCTTAGTCAGTAACCCACTTATCCTACATTATTTTTTACCACTTCCCGCCCAAAGTTATCATATGACTACAATGAGCTTGGAAACAGAACAACAAATAGGAAGTTCATGGAATCAATTTATTATTAATAACTTGCCTCACTATAAAAGGATCAAGCAAACGCTACAGAAAAACGCTCTTTATCCTTCAATTGAAAAAATGGAAGTCAGCATTGGTAGAACCATTTCTCTCTCTTTATCTTTGCCCAAAGAACAAGAAGCACAAATTAAGAAAATAGCCACATCTTTAAATATCGAAGAAACAATACCTAAAGTTTTCCATATTACATTAGCTTATTCACGTTTCAATAGAGCAATCTCCAAAGAAATTTCTGAACAATTACACGCAGAAATTGCCAAAGAAATCAATAAAGTTATTGAAAAAATAGAATTTCCACTGGAAATTGCAGAATACGCGCTTTGCTATTTTAATGACATGATGGCTTTTCCCTCTTGGGATGCAGAAAATAATCCGTTTATTCAATCTAAGTCGCCACATCACTATCCAAGCGTCATCAAAGGCGATAAAAAAGATATGGATGAACTCCAAGAAGAACATGATCACGAGACGATGCTTACCATTTAGATCATTATTTCAGTTGAAATAAACATTTTGATCTTATATTGTTGCTTCTTAATCATACATGAATTAGGGAGTTTTCATGAAAAACCATTCAGGAATATTTAGGTTAAGTGATTATAAGATTCTCGATTATCAGGTAAAGCACATTGATTTGGAAATAGATCTTTCTAAAAAACCCGTTCAATCAAAAGCTTTATTAACTATCAAACCCAATCCAAACTCCAAGTCTTATTCCACTGATTTGGAATTGGATGGTGAAAATATGATCTTAGAAGCCGTTTTACTTGATGGAAAAAAGCTAACCCACGAAGAATATGAACTGACAAAAGATTCTTTAATTATCAAAAATGTTCCTCAGGATCGAGCATTTACTCTCGAAACAACAACACGTTTGGGTGAAAATACCGATTTATTTGGTTTATATGAAACAGAAGGAACTATTCTGGTGAAAGCTGAAACCGAAGGACTTCGCCGCGTTCTCTACTGCCATGATCGTCCCGATAGTTTAGCGACCTACAAAACAACAATTATTGCTAAAAAAGAAGATTACCCTGTATTACTTTCCAATGGTTCACTTATTGAGCATAACGATCTAGAGGAAGGACTTCATTCTGTAATCTGGGTAGATAAAGTGCCTAAGCCCAGTTATCTATTTGCATTAGTTGCAGGAAAACTACAAAAATCAGTAACTTATTTCAAAACACGTTCAGAACGTGAATTACCAATTGAATTTTATGTCCCTCCTGCAGCTACAACAAAATGTGATTTCGCTAAAGAAGTTTTAAAAGAAGCAATGCGTTGGGAGGAGGAAATTTTTGACTTAGAATGTGAGTTACCACAGCATATGGTAGCCGGAGTTGATAAGTATGCCTCGGGCGCTTCTGAGCCGACAGGCTTAAATTTATTCAACACCGCAAACTTATTTGCTACTCATGAAACCCGGACTGATACGGACTTTTTACGAGTTTTAGAAGTTGTTGCCCATGAATACTTTCATTATTGGTCAGGTGATCGTGTCACGATTCGTGATTGGTTTAACTTACCCTTTAAAGAAGGATTAACCACATTTAGAGCTGCAATGTTTCGTGAACGTTTATTTGGCACTGATTTAATTCGGATATTGGATGGTAAAAACCTGGATGAACGTGCTCCACGACAAGATACCTATGCCAATGTTAGAAGCCTTTATACACCTGCGGCTTATGAGAAAAGTGCTGATATTTTTCGTATGATGATGCTTTTCCTTGGTGAAGAAACTTTCTATAGAGGAATGAACCAATTTCTAAAAGATAATGATGGCGGCGCAATAACACTAGAAGATGTATTGGCATCATTAAGTAAATCAACAAAGAAAGATATGAGCTCCTTTCTACATTGGTTTACTGAATCAGGTATTCCACAAATAACAGTTACTGACGAATATGATGCAGAAGCAAAACGCTATACTCTAAAATTTAACACTAAAGATGGAAAAGGAAGACCAATACCAATTGTTGTGGGGTTACTCAATAATAAAGGGAAGGAGATGCAAGGCGATACCATGATAATGGTTGAGCAATCTGATACGGAGTTTCATTTTGATAATATTGATTCACGCCCAACCCCTTCTTTATTACGTAGCTTTTCTGCTCCTGTACATCTTGAGTTTACATACAGTACAGAACAGTTATTGCTGCTTATGCAACACGATAGTAATATATATAATCGTTGCGAAGCAGCAAATAAACTGATCTCCCAAATGGTCAAAAATTATTGTTCTGGTAAGACCATTCTATTTACTCCTGAGTTTTTTAACGCTTACCGAAGCATAATCAATGAGAAAAATAGTTCTTTAAACTATTGGTTACTTGCCGAACTCATGGCCATACCTTCTGAAGAAGTCTTATTTTCCAGCATGCAAAATCAGGATTTTGAAAAAATAGCAGAAGCACGTCAATTGATTCAAAGTCAGCTAGCAAAAGAATTAAAAGAAGATATAGTCCGTATGCAAAAAAATCTGGATATCATACCTGTATCTCAGCATTCGCCTTTTAAATCGTTTGATATCTTATCTGCGGGAGCACGACGTTTAAGACAAGTTTGCCATGCTTATTTGGCTGCGGTACAGTCCGAAAAAACAGAACAACAATTGATTGAGCAATTCAATAATTCATTAGGTAAAAATATGACTGATTGTATCTCAGCACTCAACCTACTGCTAAGTAATAACTGCAGTCAATCGGACAAACTATTAGCATCCTTTTATGACCTCTGGCAAAACGATCCAAGTGCTATTAATTATTGGTTTAATGTTCAGGCAGCAGCCCATTCAGAACATGTAGTGAACTTGGTAAAACAATTAATGCTACATCCTGCCTTTGATTTGTCTAATCCCAATAAAGTGAATGCTTTATTGGGAACATTCATTAAAAATCCTTACGGATTCCATTCTATATCAGGAAAAGGTTATCAATTAATCGTCGATGCAATTCTGAAATTAGAAAAAATTAATCCTACTTTAGCTGCCAATTTGACAGAAAAATTCAATAACTGGGATAAATACGATGAGAAAAGGCAAAAACTAATGTTAAGCCAATTGGAATTTATTAGTACACATGCTGCATCTGCCGATGTGAGAAGCATGGCAAAAAAGGGGTTAGAGAAGAGGACGCTTGATCTACCTCTTCTCATGCAACAAATGTTCTTTGCTTCTCCAACAGATGCAACAAATTTGAATAAGGATGAAGAAAAAACTTATTCCTATCATTAATAACCTAACCAAGACACTCTTGAGCAAAGGTAATCCAAGCTGATTATCAAGTTTTTTTCATATTGGCAGGTTATTTAGTGGCAACTAGGAAGAGGATCAACCTTTAATTAAGACCATCATTAATGGATCAACTTTTTGAGATACAATTTAACAAAGGGGCAAAAGCAATTATTTTCCCCTTAAAAGAACTTCTGCGCAACGCTCTGGTGCCGTCCTCTTATCCAAACCCAGCTCCTCTTTACTGCGAGCTTTCTGACGCTTCTCTGCAAAAAAAGAGGCTATAGTGCTCGAAAAATATTTTTCTGGGAGATAAGGTTTGCCAAAATGAGTATAAGAGGGTTTTCCTTCCAATACTCCTTGGTTTAATAACGCACCTGGTACAGCCTGTGCGACACGATCAGCAGCCTCAGCGGCCTCATTACCACTCACATTGGCGCATATAAATACTTGTTCAAACTCAGGATTATTGACTGTTAACTCTGGTTTTTTAAGCTTTGAGAATAAACTATCTGTTAAAATAATTTTAAATTGACTTTTACATTCATTATGATGTTTTTTATAAACTGCGAGCAGTTCAGTTAAATAAACATCAAGATTTTCAATACCGGGATGAAGGCCAAGACGAACATTAATATTGGGATGTTTGGGAAGCACGTCGAGTAGACAATTTAAAAAAGTACTATCAATAGCAACAGGCTGAGTAGTACTGCTTACAAAAGCAAAAGATTTCCCTTCAGTTATTTGCAAGCTTTTTTTTGTTTTATCTGTCCTATCTTGTTTTGCTTTTAAGATTTTTGCCAATTCTTCATCACTTGCAGCTGTTGGTGGTTTTGCTGCAAAAGCATTATCAATACTCAGATGCCCAATAATGTGCAATTTACTTTTGTCCACAACTCCAAAATCAATTACTGCGTGGTTTAATGGCAATGCCCATCGTACATTAGATCTGTTTTTTAAGGTAGATAAATGCTCCCATAATTGATGAACATCTGGCTTGTACATAAATTCATAAGCCATGAGTACTGGAATATCTTCTAGTGCTGCCGCAATTTGAAATGGAATGTTACTGCTGATCGATGGGATGCCGCAATAAACCTGCTCAACCCTCTCCTTTTGCAAATAGTTCATTAGCTTATCGAGCTGCTCTTTACTACAAGAACCATCCGGAAAAGTTTTATTTTCAGTGGTAAGTAGCTCTGGCAATGTGATCTTAGTAGTCTTTAATGTCGAATTAAAATTCGCTATACGGTCTTGGGCTGTTTTAGTTAACGGGATAAGAAGGACCTCATGTTTACCATGAGTTTCTATCGCTTTAATCGAACTTAATGCTAAATCCGTATCGCCGGCGCTACTAATAAAAAAAGCCAACTTCATGAAATACATCCAAAATTAAATTATTAAGTGAGCAATAATACCAAAAATAAAACAAAAAGTCCGTCGGTTTTTTTCAACAAAATGCAACGAATACTATAATACTGACTATATAATTATTTAACCCAATACGCTAATTTTTATCTCTTCGAAATACTTTATTTTTGACTAAAAATAAAATATAAATTCGCGTTTTTAGATCATATTTATCAACTGGTTGATAAATATATTAAAGGGTTAACTATTTTGATTTTTTGTCAAAACCAAGTGCTTTCGCTATTTTCTTATTTAAAAAATGTTTAGGCAATAATCTCGGTAGTATCCAGTCGGAGAAAAGGTTAGGAACTAACACATAACGTGTTTTAGGATGAGGATTAGATAAAATTTGATATGCAAGTTCGCCCACTTTTTTTGTTGGTAAAGCAGATTGAGCAACTTTATGATAAATATAACTTTTAAATTTAAGTAGAGACTTCGTATAAACTGATTTGTACAGTTCATCCTCACTCAATTGATCCTCATTCTTATGCCAAATCTCGGTATTAACCATTCCCGGTCCAATAAGCACTACATCAATACCATAAATCATCAACTCAATTCGTAACGTGTCTGAAAATGCTTCTAAGCCATGTTTTGAAATCGAATAGGGGCCAAAAAAAGGCCTACAGATTTTACCCGATACAGAACCTATATTGATGATCTTTCCCGGCGAGCCTTTCAGGCTCTTATCTGCGCCAAGTAAAGACACGAAAGCTTGAGTTACCTGAATTTGTCCAATAACATTCACCTCAAATTGACGGCGAAATTCATCAATTGGTGTATCTATTAGTGGACCAACAACAGCAATCCCTGCATTATTGATTAATCCCCATAGCGTTTCGCCCTGTAATTTTTCACCTACTTCTTGTGCTGCATTTCTCACTGCAACTTGATCGGTTATATCAAAAATTAGAGGAGAAAAAAGTGTACCGAGTTCATAAGTAACACGCAGCGCATCTTTTTGATTGCGCACACTGCCAAAAACTTGAATACCATGAGTAAGCAATTCCTTTGCTATGGCATATCCTATTCCTGATGAAACACCCGTAACAACTACAGATCGCATTTTTAGCTCTCCTTTGCTTACACATCAAAATCAAATGACGGTTAAACTTCCTATTTTCTTGGATGTTGTAATTATCTATTTTTTTCCAATTGCCGATGCATCAAGAGATATTCAAAATCAAATTCATTTCATGGAGAAAGTCGGGCTCGCCCGGCTAATAGTGATTTCTACAATTAATTACGCTTGAGGCTCTAGCAATTACTATTCGTGTTCAGGATGCACTACAAAAATACCTGGTGCATTTCTTAGATATTCGTTGTAATCCATTCCATAACCAAATATATAATGATCTTCTACTTGTAAACCTACAAAATCAGCTTTTTGCAAGCCGTTAGGAACACGTTTTCGATATTTATCCACTAAAACAGCACTGTATACCTTTTCTGCTCCTAAAGTTTTTAGAGCATCAATAATTGCTGCCAATGTAACACCGCCATCCAGAATATCATCCACAACAAGAACTGTCCTTCCTTTCAAATTAGCTGATGGCTTCACTTTCCAGGCAATCTCTCCACCCGTTATATCACCTCGATAACGCGTTGCGTGGACATAGTCGACTTCTAGTGGAAAATCCAAGCGTGGTAGTAAATTACCTAGAAGGACTAAGCCCCCTACCATAACACAGACAAGCACTGGATTTTGATCTTGCAATTCCTTATGTATATTAATCGCCATTCGATCAAGAGCGGCTTCAACTTCGTTAGTAGTAAACAAGCAAGTTGATTTTTCGTAAACTTCTTTAATTTTATTTGGAATCGTCATTATAAATCCTTGGGACAAAGGAGTGGGTTATTGGAAAGCATTCATTTAATCTTTTATTTTTCCTGTTCCAGGAAAAGGACTAACTTTACCTCCATAGCCCGGATTATCTTTTACTTTAGCTGTTCCTTGTTTTGTAACTTCATCAATACGATAAATTGAATGCATTGGAATAAAAGTCCGCTTTACCCCATTAAACTCAATTTTTAATCGCTCTTCTGAGGGATCGACAACCAAGGCAGTTTGTTCACCAAACACCAGCTCTTCAACTTCGAGAAATCCAAACATATCACTTTCTTTAACAGAACGTGCATAAACTTCATAAATTGCTTCTTGATTGGCAAAAGTGATTCTGAATATCGTTTTTTTATTCATAAAATTAACCTGTTCTTATGGCGGAACAAAGTATACAAAAACAAAGGGCATCTATTCAAATTAAAATTGGCGTGAATCGCCTTGTAACTCGCATTTTATGCCATAACTGCTAATCTTTAAACTATTAGGGGTTACTAACATTCATACCCTGTGTATATTAAGTTAATGAGGAAATATATCATGTCACAAAATAAACAGGAACAAGATCCTATTCAATTAGGTAACATGATTTTTTTTCAAAATCTGGTTCCCGGACTACAAAAATCTCCATTAATTGATCATTTTAGGTTAAAATGCCTTGATACAGAAAATAATGAATCGCTTAAAAGACAACGTGAAGCCTTACTCATGGAATTCCCTCCTATTCTTTCTTTTATAAGTAAGAAACAGAAAGATCAATTTTATGAAAATGAAGCAATAAACTGCAAACAATTTTGTTGTGGTGGAATGACGCCTATTAGCGCTTCATTTGTAAATGACATTGCTTTTACACCTACAGACCACTATGTATTTTCTCCTGGGAGTGGCCAACTTTATGAAGGAAGCCAAGAAACGATAGGCAACACAATAAAAAACGATGTTGCTCAACAACAATTTGGCAGCTCAAGCCAAAAAGCATTGATGGATAGCTTGGCAACATTTGATAAAGCAGTTACTGAGCGAACTCAATCATCAGCTACTATGGAAATAGAGTCTCCCTCATTAACAGAAATAAAAAGCCTCAATCCATTTGATATGACACCAAAACCCAAAGAGACTTAGGGCTTGTCTACAATCCTACTCTCTTGGTCAAAATAATGAAACTCCTAATATCTATCATTTTTTATTTTATCGGACGAATACAGCTCATGGCTTTGAAAAATAACCGGCTGTAATGGAACTTCATAATCTTTTATTGACTCATCAGGGGTAATTTGCAGTTTAGGTTTTATAACTTGATACTTTTGAGCAATATAACAGTAAAAACCAGAAGGAAAAGGCCAAAGCATCTTGCCTATTTCATCCAGAAAAGTAAATTTTTTAATTAATGATGCATTATTTACCGGAGGTATATAACAAAAACTACTTAGAGAATATTGTCTATAACCTCTTTGTAAAAAAATTCGATTTAAATTGAATGGAGAACGCATTTTAACCTTTTGATCACTATAACAATGCAACAGCCCGATTTTCATCGCTCCGCCCCAAAGGCTCCAAGGATTAATGCTTAATAAAATAACAAAACCCATAGGGTTAAGAACGCGATCGATCTCATCAATCAAACTAAGGCTGTTAGAAAAAGGCTCCAGCGTGAGGGGCGCTATAATACAATCCACACTGTTACGATCCAGTGGAAGCTGGTTTAAAGCACATTTAATTTGAATTTTATTGGCTAAAGAAAAAGGAGATGCAATCCATTTATGGATGTAATTAAATTTTTTTAGCCAGATATTATCACCACAATTGCCTAATTGCAGCAGTGTTTCACCATGTAAATACTCGCTTTCAGGCTCAAGGTTAACTAAAAATTCATGGGCAGCAAAAAGCCCCAAGGGCGATTGAAACCATTTATTCAGGGCACGATATTGTTTTAATTGCCGTTCAATCAACAAAATAATACCTTAGATAGTTAATCCTGAATTAAACTACAATACAACGAGTTTCATATACATACAATCCATTTTTTGAGTTTAAATAGCTTGGAAATTTAAATAAAAGAACTTGAGGCTATTGTCCTACATAAATTTCCTCTGCTAAAGGGCAAGATAGAACACCGAGGTGCATAAAACAGGTGATTTTATGAAAGAGATTAACTATAGTTACTATCATAATCAAAGCCGATAGAACTTATGTTAGGAAGCAACGAATTTAAATTACATGGAATAGGACAGTTGTTTGTTCTTGAAAAGCTTTTGGATAAACCACAGGCGGCTGAGTTCTGTAAGAATGCTTCTGCAGAAAAAATATCCTTAGTTCAATACCTTGTCAAAAATAACATTTTATCAGCGACACAAATTGCATTTACAGCAGCTCATAATTTCGGCGTTCCCATGCTTGATTTGGACTGTATTGATATCGACTCCATTCCTATGAGTTTGGTCAATGAAAAGCTAATTCGTCGCCACTCAATGGTTCCTCTATTTTATCGTGGAAACAATTTATATCTTGCAACAGAAGACCCAAGCAAACACGCTTCTTTAAAAGAAATCCAATTTCATACAGGGCTTAATACGCATGCAATTATAGTTGAGGCAGATAAACTCAGCACATTAATTGATCATTTACTGACGGTACAAGAAACTCAGGGTTTATCCGAATTTGTTGGAGATGTTACTGAGTTTGATGGGATTATTATTAACGAAGAAGAACATGAAACAAGTATTGCTACCTCGATAACAGAGGATGCCCCTATAGTTAAATTCGTCAATAAAATACTTCTTGATGCGATTAAACAAGGAGCTTCAGACATTCATTTTGAGCCTTATGAACAAGAATACCGTATACGCTATCGACAAGATGGTATTTTACATGAAATCGCAACGCCTCCTGGAAGTTTAGCTATGCGTATTACGGCTCGAATAAAAATCATGTCCAGTTTGGATATTTCAGAAAGACGAATTCCACAAGATGGTGGATTTAAGATGAAAATATCCAAAACCAGATCCATCGATTTTCGCGTCAGCACCTGCCCTACTACCTCAGGCGAAAAGGTTGTGATGCGGATATTAGATCCTGGTTCAGCAAAATTAGGTATTGAAGCTTTAGGGTTCAGTTCTATTCAAAAAGAACATTTTATACATGCAATTAAACGTCCCCAAGGCATGATCCTGGTCACTGGACCAACAGGAAGTGGTAAAACCGTAACCTTGTACACTGCATTGAATATACTCAATACTAAAGAAGTAAATATTTCCACTGCTGAAGACCCAGTTGAAATTAAAGTACCAGGAATCAATCAAGTTAATATCAATCCCAAAGCAGGATTGACTTTTTCCAGCGCTTTACGGGCATTTTTACGGCAAGACCCTGACATCATAATGGTTGGGGAAATACGTGATTTGGAAACAGCTGAAATAGCAGTTAAAGCAGCACAAACAGGACATTTGGTACTCTCAACGTTACATACAAACAGCGCTGCTGAAACATTAAACCGTTTAGTCAACATGGGAATTGCAACATTTAATGTAGCCAGTTCAGTAACGCTTATTATTGCTCAACGCTTAGCCCGAAAATTATGTGAACATTGTAAAGTCTTAAGAGATGACATCAACAAGCCGGGCTTGTTAGAATTAGGCTTTGCAGAAACTGATTTAGAGGGAATTAAATTATATAAAGCAGGAGGATGCGCCAAGTGTACCAATGGATACCGCGGGAGAATAGGATTGTTTGAAGTATTGCCTATGACTAAAAAACTTGGCCAAATCATCATGTCGGGAGGAAATTCTTTGGATATATTAAGAATCGCCCAGGAAGAAGGCATGATTACTATTTATCAATCGGGACTTGAAAAAGTAAAACAAGGCATTACCACTATAGAGGAAGTCAATCGGGTAACCGTTGATTAACCGCGAAAAAATGAAAAAAAATGCCAATACCACCTTAGCCTTTCATTACACAGGCGTTAATAAAGCGGCTCAGAAAATAAATGGAGATATTGAGGCCAGGAGTCTTGCGTTAGCCAAAGTAGAGCTGCGCAGACAAGGAATTATCGTTAACAAAATTGCCAAGAAACGCGTACCTCTTTTCAGTCTAAAAAGCAAAAAAATAAAGTCTGGGGATATTACGGTATTTAGTCGTCAATTAGCGACAATGATTGAATCAGGAATACCTTTAGTGCAATCCTTTGATATCGTTGCAAAAGGGCAATCCAATAAACGGCTTAAAGAATTAATTGAAAATATAAAAGGTGATGTTGAAACAGGATTAACACTTTCTGAGGCACTGAAGAAAAATCCTGCCCATTTTAACGAATTATTCTGCAATTTGGTGGAAGCTGGCGAAAAATCAGGCTCTCTTGATATCATGTTAGATAAAATCGCTACTTATAAAGAAAAAATAGAAACGATAAAAAAGAAAATTAAAAAAGCTTTAACCTATCCTATGGCTGTATTGGTTGTTACTTTTCTTGTCACGACTGGCTTACTTATTTTCGTTGTCCCTCAATTTGACGCTTTATTTAAGGGTTTTGGTGCAGACTTGCCTGCTATGACCCAAGCAGTTGTGAGTATGTCTAAATTTTTTCAATCCTATTGGTATTTAATTTTTGGAGCTTTGGCTAGTAGTATTTATGCGTTTATTTATGCACTAAAACACTCGTCTCAGTTTGCGCAAAATGTAGATAGAACTGTGTTGAAACTACCTGTAATAGGTCCCATTGTTGAGAAAGCTGCAATTGCTCGTTTTTCAAGGACGCTATCAATTACTTTTGCAGCTGGCTTGCCTCTTGTTGAAGCACTTAAATCTGTAGCAGGTGCTACAGGAAATATTATTTTCGCTAAAGCCACTGACACAATTAGAGAAGAGGTATCTACTGGTCAACAAATAAATAAGGCCATGGAGAATACCCAACTATTTCCAAATATGGTGGTTCAGATGGTTGCCATTGGTGAGGAGTCAGGTGCATTAGAGAGAATGTTAAGTAAGGTTGCTGACTTTTATGAAGAAGATGTTGATAATACTGTCGACTCGCTCAGCAGTTTATTAGAGCCTGTTATTATGACTGTTTTAGGTGTCTTGGTAGGCGGACTTGTAGTTGCAATGTATCTACCTATCTTTAAACTAGGATCTGCAATATAAATACCTACATTTTTCAGCAGGATCATTCAATGATATATGACCTCATTACCAATCATATTTGGTTTATGTATACTGCGATCGCCCTATTCTCGCTCGCAGTGGGCAGTTTACTTAACGTTATTATTTACCGCTTGCCCATAATGTTGGAAATAGAATGGAGGCAACAATACAATGATTTGATCGGAATCAAGAAAGACGATCAACAATCAATTAATTTATTTTTTCCACGATCTTTTTGCCCTTCGTGTAAAACAACGGTTAAGGCCTGGCAAAATATTCCAATTTTAAGTTATTTGTTTTTACGTGGACGCTGTTACCAATGCAACGCGCCCATTTCCATTCGCTATCCTTTAATTGAATTAGTCACAATGCTTCTCTCATTATATGCGGCTTGGCATTTTGGTTTCACGGTACAATTGATTTTTGCATTGATTGCGATTTGGATTTTAATTTGTTTAATTTTCATTGACTTAGACCATCAGATTTTACCTGACAGCTTAACCTTAAGTTTATTATGGATAGGGCTTATTGCGAATACTGAATATTTGTTTACTCCCTTACCTCAAGCAGTGCTTAGTGCTGCAGGAGCTTATATAGGATTATGGATATTTATTAAAATATTTTATTTATTCACTGGCAAAATTGGTATGGGCAATGGCGATTTTAAATTGTTTGCTGCATTTGGTGCTTGGTTTGGTTGGATATTTTTACCGTTAATTCTACTTCTTGCTTCAATTAGTGGTACAATTATTGGCCTATTGTATTTACGTTTACAAAATAAATCCAAAGATACTACAATTCCCTTCGGTCCTTTTTTATGCATAAGTGGACTAATTTCTTTATTTTGGGGCCATAGTATAGTGAATTGGTATTTACATTTTTGGATATAAAATGAATGACAGGATTCATGAATGCCCTATCAAGTTATTTTATTTGATCTCGATGATACGCTAATCGATTTTGCTTATTCCCAGCGAATGGGTTTAAAAAATATTTATAAAAAATTTTACTCCGCAATTCAATATGCTGTCTTTGAGCAGAGTTATAAGGAAATCAACACCCTTCTATGGAATCAAGTTGGAGCCAAAGAAAACACACTTATGCCAAGTGAGGTGAGATTGCTACGATTTGTGCAATTAAATCAAAAGCTTTCTTGCTCTGTATCCGCAGAAGAGGTTGCAAATGAGTATGATAGCAATCTTTGCATCCATGCTCATTGGATACCTAATGTGAAAACTGCCATTGAGTTTTTACATCAAAAAGGACATATTTTAGGCATTATTACTAATGGTTTTGTCGAAGTTCAGGGAAAAAAACAGCGACGACTGCAATTAAATGATTGGTTTGATTGTTATATTGTTTCTGATGATGTTGGTGTAGCTAAACCCAATATAGAAGTTTTTAATATTGCTGTGCAGGAAATTACGAACAGGCGCAAACACTCTATTGAGAAGCATTCGATATTGATGGTGGGTGATTCCATTATTAATGACGGTTATGGAGCAAGAGATTTTGGGATTGATTACTGCTTTGTTAATCCTCAAGCATTAAATAATGTATCCTCAGAAATCCCTATTAAATATACTATTAGCTCTGTTGCTCATTTGCCTGCTTGCATAGGCTATGAAATTGAATACATCAATTTTTTAAATTCATACGAGTGTGACGGGGTAAGTAATCACATAGAGTAACAAGTTAGAGTTAAAAAATGGAACAATTAAAATATAGAACAAAGGAAACGCCTAAAAATACTAAGCCCAAGTTTAAACTTTAAAAAGTTGGTAAATATTAATTCCAGCATTTACAATCTAAATATACGTGAAAAAAATAAAATTATTTTAATTTAGCCTGAGCTAAAGGATTGATATGGATATTAGTTTAATAGTATTTGCTGCGCCTATTTTTTTGATTTTAATAGGTATTGAATGGAGCATTGCCTATTATAAAAAATCAAATGTATATCAATTCAATGATTCTATAAATAATTTTACTACCGGTATCTTTGAGGAAATTGCCGCTCTGCCTGTAAGAGGACTCATAATATTCGGTTATTATTATTTATACGAGCACTTTGCTTTTTTTTCTATTGACCCACATTCGATTAGCTCTTGGCTTATGTTGTGGCTTGGCGCTGATTTTTGCTACTACTGGTATCATCGGGCAAGCCACCGGTGTACTTTTTTTTGGATAGGGCATTCTGTTCATCATCAAAGTGAATGTTTTAATCTATCGGTCGCATTAAGACAGGGGTATTGGCAAACCTTAACGTCCTGGGTTTTTTATCTGCCTTTAGCCTTAATCGGTTTTCCGACTTGGATGTTTGTCATAGTTTCCTCGTTAAATACTATTTATCAATTTTGGATCCATACTGAATCAATTAACCGCATGGGATGGTTTGAAAAAATATTTAACACGCCTTCTCATCATAGAGTCCATCATGGAAAAAACCCGCAATATATAGATAAAAACTATGCAGGAAGTTTAATTATTTGGGATAAGCTCTTTGGAACTTTCGAGCCAGAAAATGCTCCTGTAGAATACGGGGTAACCGAGCCTTTAGATTCATGGAATCCTTTTTATGCCAATATTAAAGTGATTAAAGATGTATTGTATTATGGAAAAAATCTAAAAAATAAACTGGATATAATTAAAGCTTTTTTTATGCCTCCAGAATGGATAATTTATCATTTACAAAACCAAAATCAAAACATCTCAAAAAGAATTATTACCTCTAAAAATCGTACATCTCCTAAATTATATATGCTATTAAACATAGGACTTGCAATCACCTTATATGCTTATCTCTCGTTTACATTCACATCGAGCACACCAAGTTCTTGGTTTTTAGGAGTATTTATCCTATTTACCCTTTACATACTTGGCTCAATCGCCAATGGCAAACAGAAAATCTTAATTCCTGAGTTGATACGATCCGTTTTAGCCTTATCAATTCTTATTCTATTAGGAGTTAATGTGCTTTTTTCTTTGGGCTTAACACTATTATTTTTACTGGTTAATCTTTACTTGTTTCATTATAAAATTCTCAAAAATCAACCGCATGCATCTTCTATATCAGCATAAACAAAGACTAATTCAATTGAATCAACCCGGGTTCGGGTTTTATATACTATACTAAAAACAGATAATAAATTATTTAATTTTTCGTTTTCCCTGCGGTCAATTCGTAGTTCGACGTAGTGAATGTGAAGTGCTTTTCTGTTTAGTAAAGTACTTTGTTTACGAAGCAAAACTAATACAACTATTATTTTGGGAGACCTTTATGAGAGTTGGCGAATACTGTAACCGGAATGTAGTTGTAATTAACGGCAATGAATCAGTAAAAAATGCTGCAGAACTCATGCGCTCCTATCATGTTGGTGACTTGATTTTACTTGAGGAACAACAGAATAAAAAGGTGCCTATAGGCATAGTCACCGATCGTGATTTGGTTATTGAAGTCATGGCAGCAGGAATTAAGCCTGACTCGTTGTTAGTCAAAGATATTCTCACAGAACCATTTACCTGTATTTTTGAAAATGACAGCCTTTTTGACGCGCTTGAAATGATGCATTCAAAAAAAATCCGTCGTTTGCCAGTTGTTAATAATGAGAATGCTCTTATAGGCATAATTACTCTAGATGATTTTATTGAAATTCTGGCTGAAACAATGGTCAATGTAGTTGATGTAGTTAAGCTTCAACAAAAAAAAGAAGCAAGACAAAGAACATAGCTTTAAAAATGATATTGATGTATATGATATAAGGAGCAAACAATGAAGAATTCAGTACATTTTCCTATACAAATAGTATTTAATAATCTAAGACACTCTCAAGCTATTGAGGATAATGCACGCAAACATGCTGAAAAATTAGCGAAGTATTTTGATGGAATTATAAATTGTAATGTAAGCATTGAAACCCATCGGCATCATAATAAAGGGAAAATTTTTCATGTACGTATTGATCTTATGGTTCCCAATGCAGAGTTGGTAGTCAATCGAGATCTTGCTGAAAATCATGCTCATGAAGACGTTTATGTTGCAATAAGAGATAAATTTCTTGCTATGACTCGAAAACTTAAAAAGTACGTTCATAAACAACGGGGAGAAGTAAAACATCACGAACAACCTCCCGAGGGATTTATTCGCGAAATCGCTCCTATTGCTGACTATGGTTTTATTGAAACAATTGATGGTAGAAGACTTCGTTTTACCAGTAAAAGTGTCATCGACTATGATTTTAATAAATTAGAGGTTGGAAAAAGGGTTTCTTTTGTTGAAGCAAAAAGTAATGATGGCCCAGCCGCCAGTACTGTATATGTAGAATAAATAACGTTTGATGAAAAAGACTCATTGTCTTTTTCATCAGCATCATATCTTATAGAGCTTTAGTTCATCCTATCTAAATTTTAAATAATATTTGAATTTTAAAGTCCTACCTGTATCGATATACTTTTCATATCAGATAACTAATAAGGTAAAATTAATATGTCATTCATCCAATTATCAAGCCATGGGACAACTCCTTTTGAGCGTCTTTTGGGACACACTCCTGAAATACTCAATCAATGGGGGAAATTGGAGGCTGATTTTTTAGAGCAAGTAAGACGTGCTTTAGCTTTTAATAATCAATGTCATTATTGTATGCCAAAGGCGGGGCCACCTGAGCAAGATCCGCAAGATGAACGTCTCATTGAAGCATTAAGATTTGCTAATCTATTTTCAATAACGCATGAGTCGGCCGATAAAAACGAGATAACACGATTAAAAAATTTTTTTTCTGAAGCAGAAATTGCAGAATTAATCGCTTTTCGCAGTTTCATTTCTGCTGCACAGAAACTTGGTGCGGCTTTAGGTCTTAAGGCTATGCCCCATTATATAGAGGATGTTGATAATAAATAATTAAAATGAACAGAGAATTAGTTAATTTATTGCATGCACTATGGTAGAAAAATAATCTGTCCATATAAATATTTGACGACATACTAACAAGATGGGGTTAAGATACGATTTATTCTCATTAAAAACGGATAGTTCTCCTGACTCAATATAAGGAGCAGCAAACTCCTTGGATAGGACACCATAACCAAATTCATTAATAAATAATTGCGCAATACTTTCTGTATTATTGACATGGATTAAACCCTACATGTGCACCAGCAGTAGAAAGTCCTTACCCAGGAGGCCCTCAAATCATTTGCTTACTGCATATACTGCATCATCATTTCACTTTTATTGGAATGGATATAAGTGAAATGATTCCAACGCTGGATAATACACACATTACTGCATTATCTGCAGCACGTATCCTAAAGGAGTTTTATAGTGTTGCTTAACAAAGCATACCACCATCTACTCCTACCACTTTTCCTGTAATATAAGACGCCTTATCTGAAGCCAAAAAAACAATGGTTTGGGCCACCTCCTCAGGAAGCCCCACACGTTTTAAAGGCACCATTTCGAGAAAAGCTGCTTTATTCTCTTCAGTGCCAGTAAAACGCTCGAACATATCCGTACTAATCGGACCAGGGGCAACTGCGTTGACACGAACATTGGCAGCAGCGGCTTCAAGTGCAGCAACCTTTGTAAATCCTTCAACCGCGTGTTTTGATGCACAATAAATTGATGCCCCCGGCACTCCTCTTTGACCAGCAATTGAGGAAAGATTAATAATACATCCAGATTCTTGCTCGATCATGATTTTGAGTTCGTGCTTAATGCATAGAAAGACACCAAGCACATTCGTTTCAAAAGTGGAATGATAACTCTCTACGGTTTGCTCTATAAATGGCGCTGCCACTCCTTCTGTTCCTGCATTATTGACTGCCACATCCAAATGGCCAAAACGTTTCACAGCACTGTCTATAAGCGCCTTTACTTCATCATCATAACGTACATCAGCTCGAATGAATAATACATCTACCCCAAAGGCTCGAAGGTCTTTTGCTAAAGACTCTCCTACTTCTTGCTTACGTCCAGAAATTACAATATTTGCACCTTCATGAGCAAAAGCAAAAGCCGTTGCTTTGCCAATTCCAGCTAGAGCCCCAGTAATAAGAACAGTTTTCTTTTCCATTTTTAATTCCCTTAAATTAGGCATCGAAGTTCAGTATAGTACAAATAAACCTTAAATATCCTTTACCAGCATATTATTGTATTCTAAATATTTTTCCATTTGTTAGGTATTTTTAACTGCATAGGACTCGTTCCTATAAGTTCATGGTGGTAAGATCGCATTTTTTTAACCAAATTTTAGGCATTCGACTTATGGAAAAAAAAATTGCTGCTGTTTATGTCGCTAAACCCGAGTTTCTTTCTGTTCTGTCTGAAGAGTTAGGTGAAGTTTCATGCGTTGCAGATGATTTGGTTTTTTCCTCTCATAAAAAACTGGATGTATGTTTTGCCCAGGATATTTGGTTGGAACCGCAAATAGTAACATTTCAATCCATTTCGGAAGCAGTAAGAATTTTGCGCCAAGCAGGGAAATTCTGGTACTTACATCCTATTTCTCATATAAGACGTTCACGATTAATCGAAGAGCAATTGCGAAAGCTTCCTCCGCTCCTACGTCATTTTCCCCTTGAGTCTGAAATTCCATCAATAGGTGCTTTTAGCCTGTTAGATAATACTACGTTGATTTATAGCGCGAAACGCCATAAAAAATGGCCTCAAGGAATATGCTATTTTATTGAAGATAAAATAAATCCCCCCAACAGAGCCTACTTAAAACTTTGGGAAGCACTCACTCTTTTGGGGAAATATCCCAAACCAGGTGATAAGGCTCTAGATTTAGGTGCTTCGCCAGGAGGATGGACTTATGTCATGCACTCATTAGGCGCATCAGTAACTGCTGTGGATAAAGCGTTATTAGATCCTAAAATTGAGCAATTACCGCGTGTTACTTCCTTGCAACAAAGTGCTTTTGCTCTAGATCCGGTTCAATTGGAACAAAGCTATGATTGGGTTTTATCTGATGTAGCATGCTATCCTGATCGTGCTTATGCACTTATTATGAAATGGATAGAGTCTGAGAAGGCAAAACAAATGATTTTTACTATAAAATTACAAGGTAAAATTGAGTTGACTACATTAAAGCAATTTCAAAAAATATCTAATTCTTTTCTTACCAACATGTTTTATAACAAACATGAAGCAACATTTTTTTATCCTTTCGTGAACTAAAGCTGGAGCAGAGATCCTTTTTTTAACTGATTTTGTTTTAATAATGAGTTATTTATACCTCATAAACAACAGTTTTTTTGATTCTTGATTTTTTAAAGCTTCAGCAACTTTTTCCAGTCTTTACCCGGATCAATATAGAGGAAATGAGGATGGTCATATACCTTGATGGTATTTAAGAAGGAAATAACATGATCCTCTTCACCTATTTTAAGTTTTTTCAATGCATACTTAAATGTATCAAGATGTTCTGTACATTTTGAAGACATTGAGGGAGCAAATAAAATTTTTTCACTCTCAGACCACTTATCATCACTAATAACCGCAGTTTCCGGAATTAACTTTTGAAGAATATAAGTGAGCATAATTTGTGTGCGACACCAGCCACCAGCACAAATTTTATATCCTCTTCCTGCTCATCTAATAATCCTTTAAACTTGGCTACTCGCTCTAAGCGATGCTTTATCCAAAGTACACATAGAATTAAAAATTTTACTAAATTCACTAAATGTCATATTCACATGAAAATGTTCATTGAACTTATCACAAAATTGCTTGAGTGTTATTTCTCCTACTCTTAAAGGCGCCCAAATTGTCAGCCATCCATTTCCAAATAATCTCGCCTGAAAGGTCTTCTTTTTCTGTGTTTTAAACCAATCTTGAAACCCTGACTTTTAATACATCCAGCTTTGAAGAAATAATTTGCCCTAAAGAAAATACTGCAACAATTATAATTACTCCGCCAATTTTTAAGACAAAATGATTTATCGCAATTGAAAAATGAACACAATAAACTTTACTGTTAAGACATATTGACACCGATATAAATAGCACACTGTTCTTGCCCCATATACACTTCAAAATCTGTCTCATATGCTCTGGAGATATTGGTTTGCGTATCAAAAAAATGCCAAATTGCTTGCCAGGTTTCGATGATTGTTTTGGGCATTGGACCTGTATTTTTAAAAATAAGATAATTCCCTTTTTTTATATTGACGCTATCACCATAACTTATTGTTTTCGAATCATTAACCTCTATCCCGGAAGTCACAGTATAAAAGCCCTTATCATCTGATTCATAATCAGAATAAACTCCATAAATCAGTGAATTAGGCTTTTGCGTCGCTATTTGTGACGTATGAAATCTCTCCCAAAGCGCAGGTAATCTTGCTGTTTGAGGATTAAATTCATCGATATTTTTGGTTCTCTCCCTTAGTCCCACTACGCTAAATGCTTCTACTTTAATAAGTTCTGGTGTAATTTTTCTCACAATGTCCTCGCTTTTCATTGTTATAACCATTGAGCCTGCATAGCAGTAGCTATAATTGATTTATCGTTTTCGCTCATTGGGATTAACCCATACCGCAATTGATAACCCCAATTTTTATTCATAATATCTTGTCAATTGCATTAGAGGTGTTACAGTCTAATCCAATTTAGTGACAGTTTTTGTCAGTAGAAGAAATCAACTCTTGCTAATTTCTTCAATGAGTTTTACTGTATCTGATGAAAGTTCAAATGAATCCAAATCTAAATCTTCTTTCATATGCTGCTGATTACTTGTACCCGTCAAGGGCACTATCCCAATTTGCAAGGCAAATCGAAAAATAATTTGTGGTATTGATTTCTTATATTGTTTAGCAAGTTCATGTATTTTATTAGTGAGTAAATAAGATTGATTTGCTGTCAATAAAGAAAACCCCTGATAAAGCATGTCGTGCTTTTTACAAAATACTCTGATTGAGGCATCCCAGTAACTGCTTGCAAAACATCGATTTTGCACCATTGAAGGCTTGATAACAGCTGCATTATAAAGAGTTTCCAGTTGCTCCAGATCCACATTGGAAACACCAAGCAACCTGATTTTCCCTTCATAATACAAATCTTCCATAGCCTTCCAAATATCTAAATCATCTTGTACCACTCCAGAATAATAAGTGGGTCCATGAAGAATATAAGAATCAATATAATCAGTTTGTAGGTGCTCTAAGGAACTTAAAAACGATTGTCTGACCTGATTTTTATAAGAATCAGTTTCATCATAAGGTTTGTTGTGATCTTGACTGGAGGCTGGAGTAAATTTTGTTTGTAAAAATAAATCACCACGACTTTTTCCTGTATTTTTTAAGAATTGCTGGATCCCCTGCCCAGCCCCTTCTTCAAAATAATGTTTCCGTTGATTTGCGGTATCAATTCCAAGAAATCCATTTTCCAATGCCTGAAAAGTTAGCATTTGGGTTTTCTCTTTTTTCCAGGCGGTACCATATATAAAAGATGGCACGCTAACATGATTCAGGTTATGTTTAAATGCTTCAAGCATGATATTTGTCACTAAATGTATGATTATAAGAATAGTTTTATAGTATTCTTTAAGAAATAAATCAATTAGTACTCACCTTCCAGGGTCTAATAAACAAGGGGTAGTTATGAATATTACGTTGATTGGTCTAGGCAAAATGGGTTCTGTTTTAGCTCAGCGACTATTGGCAGCCGATTTTAATTTAACCGTATTTAATCGGACAGCCGAAAAAATGATACCGTTAGTTAAAGCAGGCGCCAAAGGAGCAGATACTATTGAAGAGGCTGTAAAAGATGCAAAAATTATTATTACTTGCCTTCTTGATGATAATGCAGTTTTAGAAACAGTCAAAAGCTTTGTTCCGATGTTATCCCCTCAGGCTATTCATATAGGCGCATCAACTATATTGCCCGAAACATCAAAAAAATTAAGTGCATTGCATGAAAAACAGGGTAGTACCTATCTTGCAGCAAACGTTTTAGGTGTTCCTAAAGTCGCAGCACGAGGTGAGCTTACTACGCTTGTTGCTGGTCAGAAAGAAATAATTGAACAATGTAAACCAATATTTGCTGCATACTCCATCAAAGTTATTTCGGTAGGATCGCAGCCTTTTCAAGCAAATGTCATTAAAATATGCATGAATTATTTCCTTGTTACAGCAATAGAGGCTATGGGAGAGCTCTATGCATTTGCTGAAAAAAGCGAAGTTGATACCTCTATTCTTAATACATTGTTTCATTCTGTATTTGCTCATCCCGCATTTCAACTGTATGTCGATAAAATCAAAGAACGTGACTTTGATGATGTAAATTTTGATATGAAAGGAGGGTTAAAAGACTTAAACTTATTTCAACAAGCTTTTGCGCAGGTAGGAGTTGTTCCTGATATAGCCAATATTATCAAGGATAAATTTATTATCGCCTTAGCTCATCATATGGATAGCAAGGATTGGAGCGGGATCACGGAAATAACGCGTTTACAATCGAATATTGAATAAGCCAGCCTTTTAAAAAACCCAGACTCAGAGCGCTGGGTTTTCTCTTTTTAAAATCAAAAGAATAAATAAATTTTTATGATATATACTTGCATGATAGGGAAATAACAAGGATATTTTATGGAAAAAATTCACATTTCTAATTTAAAGCAAAAGGCATCGCGAATTTGTCTGGGAACTTGGGCTATTGGCGGTTGGATGTGGGGTGGAACTGACGAGCAGCAAGCCCTAAAAACCATTCACAAAGCACTCGAACTGGGCATCAATATGATTGATACTGCTCCTGTTTATGGTTTTGGGACTTCAGAAAAAATTGTAGGCAAGGCATTAAAAGAATACGGACATCGCGAAAACGTTATCCTTGCTACTAAATTCGGACTAGAATGGCACAATGAAAAATTAAACAGAAATTCCTCACGAAAACGTATCCAACAAGAAATAAATGATTCATTAAAACGATTGCAAACAGACTATATTGATATTTATCAAATTCATTGGCCCGATGACTCAACGCCATTTGAAGAAACCGCTCTTGAATTGATTTCCTTAATGAAAGAGGGAAAAATTCGTGCCATAGGTGTAAGTAATTTTTCAACAAAACAAATGGAAGAGTTTCTTGAGTTTGCACCGATACATACCTTGCAACCGCCTTATAATCTTTTTGAACGAGGTATTGAAGAGAGGATTCTACCTTTTGCTGAAAAATCTGGGATTATTACCTTGGCTTACGGTTCTTTGTGTCGTGGGCTCTTAAGTGGGAAAATGACTCTAGATACACAGTTTCCGGGCGATGATTTAAGAAATAATGATCCAAAATTTCAAAGCCCAAAATTCGAAAGGTATCTTAAGGCTGTTGCAGCCCTGAATGAATTTGCTCAAGCAAACTTCCATAAAAAAGTCTTGGCCCTCGCAATTCGCTGGGTATTGGATAAAGGTCATACGATTGCTCTTTGGGGTGCAAGAAAACCTGAACAATTAGCGAATATTAATGAAGTAATGGGATGGACTATTGATGCTGATGCCATGAAGCAAATTGATACAATTCTTGAGCAATTTGTTGCAGAGCCCGTTAGTCCTGAATTTATGGCTCCTCCTAAATGAGAATATATAATGTAGCCTGGGTGCAGCGCAGCGGAACCCGGGAGTGCTTGGCTTGATAAACTTCTCGATTCCGGGTTCCGCTGCGCTGCACCCAGGCTACAAACAGACGATCCACTTAATGGGACTTGCTCATCGTTATCAGCGCTTTCCATTTTTTTAAAAGGGCCTGACGACGCTCAGGATAATTCGTTTCTGTGAGATTTAATTCAATAATGCGATCAGTGCGAAAGTGTCGAAAATCTTGCCTTAGCTCGCACCACGCAATAAGAATACGAACTTGGTCAAAAAATCCCAGCGCCAAGGGCCAAATCATTCGTTGTGAAGAATTTTCATTTACATCTTGATAGGTCAATTGAAGTTTTTTCTCCAATCGTACTGCTTTTCTAATCAAAATTAAATCTGAATCCTTGCTTGTAGCGATATGTCCAGGAGCAATGAGAAGCCCAAAGATTTCTAATTGTTCACGTAATTCATTTGGAAGCACAGCTGCGATTTTGGCCAAGGCATTTTGTGCTGCAACCTTGAGTTGTGTATCCGTTCGATCTGCGACCCAACGGGAACCAAGAACTATAGCTTCGATTTCATCAACAGTAAACATGAGCGGAGGGAGAGTAAATCCTGGACGTAACACATACCCCATACCCGCTTCTCCCTCAATTGGAGCTCCTTGTCCTTTTAGCATAGAAATATCTCGATACAAAGTCCGAAGACTAATTCCTAACTCTTGTGCAAGTGATACTCCGCTTACTGGAAAACGATGACGTCTTAAGAGCTGAATTAAGTCCAATAATCGTTCAGTTCGCGACATTGTCAACAACCTTTAATATTGCAACGTAATTGTAGAAGCTGTATGTTGATCAGCATCGTTCAATACTTCTTCTTCAGCATCGAATTTTTGTAGAATCTTATCTGCTATTTCTTTTGCTTGTTTGTAGAGGGAAGAGGTAACATAACTTATGGGTAAATGGCTAAGCTCGGCCAAAAAGTGCTTGGCTGCAGTTAAATCCTTCAATCCAGCATCCCTTAAAATGGATTCGACAGAATCACCTTGATAGGCATTATTAATCATGGCCCCAGAGAACGGCATTAGCTTTTCTGCGACGAGTAAATTCAGTAAAGCCTCTTGATAGTTCTCCGCTTGATAATGGATGAGACAGAGAAGCAAGTAACCTGGAGTCCAGTATAATTCTGCAAGTTGTGTTGCATAAATCAAAGCCTGATTCAATTTATTCGACTGAAAAGCATCTAGATACAACGCATTGAGTGCAGGAAAATAACCAAGTTGTGCCGCACATTTTAAATAAGCCGGAGCATAGGACCTATAAAGTGGTTCCTCGGATGCATTATTAAATTTATATTGAGCATAAATATAAATTCCTTTAAGCAATTCAAAAGTATGTAATGTTACTTGTGGTTTATACTCATGCGCGCTCGCTGGCGCATCATCTTTTTTATCGGGGTTATGGCCACGGCCACTTAAGCGCCATCGTTCATTCCAAAAAGGGATTAAAACCGGAAGTTTGCAAAAGGCATCGAGCTTTGGATAAGTAAAAGTCGCTCTGATTAATACACCCAAGTCAATGTTTTTAATTAAGTTTACTAGAACTGCTGTATATGCCTCAGTAGCAGCCTTGCTTTGCTGTTGTTGCTCAATTAATACCAGCACAGGATAGAGCGTCATAAGCTCTTCTTGATTTAATTTTACAAATTCAGTGAACGGTATATGTTTCATAAACATACCTTTTTATTTGAACGCCATTGATTATAAAAAAAAGAGATATTTATTTCCACATTGTTTGTAATTTTAACTTTGTTAAATAAATATCTCTTAATTCAATTGGGCGCAACATTCGATTAAAAAGTTTGTACTGGAACGAGAGGCAAGGTTGTTTCCTCAACTTTATTTTTCTCCGTTGATTCTACTGATTTTTTAACAATAACAGGTAAACGAATATTTTCGTCAACTTCTGGAAGAAGTCGAACCGCTTCGTTAAATGAATCCTTCTTAACCGAGCTACTTTGAGAAACAGGTTTATAGAATCCAAATAACTGGCTTCGCTTAAGCACATTAATTGTTTCAGGAGAAAAGCCATCATCTTGTACTTTTTTTACCTTTCCTGTTTTTGGATCAGTTGGAATTTCTGTGACCATTGCTTTAGATTTACTTATTTTTTGAGTCATCATTTGACAATACTCAGGATTTGGAAGAGCTCCAAAGTGTTCATAGAGAAACTCTTCAAATCGTTTTGGCGACAAGCCAAAATCTGTGTTCGAGCGCTCGGCGATTAGCTCTTTAACAGCCTGATTTATCCTTTGAGCAGAAACAGAAGGATAACTGACTGTAAAAAAGACTGCAAGTTGCGTTGCATTCATCACGTTGACATTAAGACTGGATACAGTAGCTTTTCGTGTAACGGGATCTTGAAAAATTGGCATATAGTTTGTCAATGCACATACAGATGAAACAACGCCGCCGATAGTAATAGGTACTTGACCGCTTCGAGGTAAAAAGCTAGAAACAGTTGGAACGGTAGAACCAGTAGGAACAGTTGGAGCGGTTGGAGTAGTTTTGCTTTTATTATAATAAGTACCCTGTGCTGCTCCGATAATAAATACATCATTTTTTGCAGTAGACCATCCTAATTTACAACCTTTTTCACCTGTAACACAATTTTTATCGAAATAAGGAGTGATCTCATCTCTAAGGTCATCACTTATAATTTCAGGAAGCCCGCCTAATTCGTAGGGTTCTTGACCAATACAGTTGAATAAATAATCCACTGTAAACTTGTGCTTAGGTAGTTCATTTTCTTTTTCGGAAACTTCAATCAAAAGTTTTCCCTCCCCGCCTTGTTCATCAGGAAGATAAGAAATAGATGTGATCACTCCAGTGAGTTGTACTGATCGACTGTTGACGATAATTGCATTAACCCTTGGGCCTGCCTCGATAGCTAATTCAAAACCACTGCGGCCTACCCAAGCCACTGGTTTTGCAGTAAGTGCAGCAACTTCCATTGCCCATGCAGCAGTTGCACCTCCTCCATACACAAGAACAGTTTTATCTTTACACTTTTCAACCCCAGGTGTAAGGATATCGGTATAGTTTAAAACTCTGGCTTTTGCATCAGGTGTGCTCAGACCTTTTTGTAAATTTTCCTCAAGTGTCCTTGCTGGACCAGCACCAGTTGCAATGATAACTTTGTCTACGTCCAAAGTGTGACCACTGGTGGTTTTTATTTTTAAATGACCATCATCTTTTGTTCTCTCGATTCTTTTCACTCTTTCTTTACTGGCAATGAATACCTCTTTTCCTTTAGTGTGCAGAGATTCTACTGTCGCTTTCTCAAATTCGATCAGTCTGGACTGGTAATCATGAGAGTGTACATAGGCTGACATAGGTTGGTGTGGCAAGATCTTTTTTGTCTGATCATGCTCAGCAGGATCAATAAATTCGTAACTTGGTTCATGTGGCATAGCAAAAATATGATGAGGCTGGGCTAGCCTGTGCGCTGCAGTACCCCAGTAACCACGGTCACCTAATATCAAAACATGGGAATACTCTTTTTCAATATCTTGGGTGTAGAGATAGGTCAGTGCAGCGGTACCTCCACCGATGACAACTAATACCTTACCCCCGGTTTTAGCAGACCTCTGAAACTCTTCTATAGAACCTACTGTATTTTTACTTTTTGTGCCATGTTCTATTTTATCTTTGGAAGCGATAGATTTGTCAGTAGAAAGAAGAGACTTAATTTGTTCATGACTTTGCATAATTACTGTCCTGGGTAACGATTTGCACAAAATAAAATCATTTTGACATAAAATTATTAATGAAATATTAAGCCAATCTCTTTTGATAGATTTTTTATCTGAGCTGTTTATTGCAGAAGCAATAAATTAGTTAAAAATAGGAAATCCAGGGCGGGGCTAGAACATTATGAGTGCGGTCAAAGGATTGCTGTAAAAATCTGCAAACTACTTTCGATGTCTCTGGGATTAATTCAACATCCCCTCTATTCTCCTTATAATGCAAATGGTATTGTACAGGTCTATAAACTTTAGGACTGTTTAAGATCAGAGAGCATCAATCTGATCGTAGGGAAAACGAGATGATAGAAAGTATTCATGATTTGCAAATTAAGAAACTTCATTTTATTTCTCTATTATGTCTCATTTCACTTGTATGCTCGTGTCCTGTATTTGCGGCACATAAAGTCATCAATTTAGATATTGCTTATAAAACAGTCTATTTTGCTAAAAAACCAGCTCAAGCTATTGCTGTAAATAATCAAATTCCTGCACCTACCTTACATTTTAAAGAAGGTGATCAGGTCACTATAAATGTTTACAATCACCTTGATAAAGGGACGGCTATACATTGGCATGGTGTGTTAGTTCCCTGGCAAATGGATGGTGTGGAAGGTGTATCTCAAACTGAAATTCCTCCAGGTGGTGTTTTTCACTATCAATTTACTTTAAAGCAATCCGGTACGTATTGGTACCATGCCCACGCCGGCGTAGAAGAGCAACAGGGTTTGTATGGAGCATTTTTGATTGATCCCCAAAAACCATCTCCATATGCTTATACTAAAGATTATGTGATCGTCTTATCCGATTGGATTAATACAAAGCCTGAGCAGGTTTTAGCCAATCTTAAAAAAGATGGCGATTATTATGCTCCTCGTTTTCCGCTACAACCCTCACTAGTAAAATTTATTCATGATTATCAAAATGCATCTAAAGAAGAACGACAAAGTCTTCTTGGTGATTATAAAAGCATGCAACAAATGCGCATGAGCATTTATGATATAAGTGATGTCGCTTTCGATGCATTTTTAATGAATGGCCATCCTAACGCGGATCCTTGGACCGCACCAGTGAACGTTGGCGATATTGTACGTCTACGGTTTATTGATGCAGGCAGTAGTACGATTTTTCGGGTCAAAATACCTGGCTCGAAAATGAAGGTCGTACAAGCTGATGGAAACGATGTAAAACCCTATCTTCTTAAAGAATTAACCATTTCACCCGCCGAGACTTATGATGTTTTAGTAAAAATAGAAAAAAATGAACCTTATATTATTTATACAGGTTCAAAAGATACAGTGGGAACTGTATATGGTGCTTTAAAAACAGCACCAGATCAAATCGTTAATTATAGCCAAGTAAAACCTTTTCCTGAGCCCATTCCTGTCACTCGAGAAATGATGAATATTATGATGGGAGGCATATATCGTGGCACCTTACCCATAAATCAGCAAAAACCAAACGCATCAAAGTCACCAATGAAGCAAAAGCACCCCATGAACATGAAAATGGACCATAGCATGCCTATGAATCACTCCGTGAATATAAAAATGGACCATACCATGCCTATGAATCATTCCATGAGCATGAAAATGAACCATAACATGCCTACAGAGCCGACCCGATTTAAAGATACGATATCCCCTTCTGATTCATCCTACATGACCTCACTGGAAACTAAGTATCGCGATTTAACTGCTGCAGTTCCAACCAATGATCCCAATAAACCTATAGAGGGAGTAATTAATTTGGAATTATTTGGCTACATGGGGCAATTTATTTGGTTTATTAACGGAGTTCCTGGATATAAGGCTAAGCCTATACCCTTAAAACCGGGCAAACGTTATCGTTTTGTATTTACGAATACGTCCATGATGCATCATCCAATGCATATTCATGGCCATTGGTTTATTCTACGTACAGGAAAGAATGCCTTTGATCCTTTGAAACATACGCTTGATGTTCCACCGGGGGGTACCCTAACTGCTGATGTAGATACTGATGCAAGTGGCCAATGGTTTTTCCATTGCCATATGCTTTATCATATGATGACCGGAATGAACCGAGTCTTTCAATATACAACCCTAATTGAAATCGCTGAACATAAAGCCAAGCCAGAAGACATTGAGAAAAATACTGATTATTATAATCGCCCCATTATTCGGGTCGATGAAGCAATCAGACCGATTAACTTGCATTTAGTGAAACATCCTATGGCTCATGGTGGAGGCTTTTGGTTTGCTACTCTTTTGGATGTAAGTGCCAATCCTCTGCATAATGCGCAACAACTTACTTACAAGGGTATGTATGGCCCTGACTACAATAAACTGGAATTATTTATCAATGACGCTGAAATTTATAAGAACACTGCTGAAAACGCTGATATTGATATATTTTACTGGCATTTAATCAGTCAATTTTGGGCGGTTAAAGGAGGCGTGAACTATTTTAATCAACCCGCCACCAGACCTTATTGGCAAGCAGGTATTGGCCTGGAAGGGTTAATGCCATTTTTTATTGACACGGATATAAGAACTTATTTTTATGGTGGGAGTGCCAAATTTGATATTGAACTATCGCGAGATACCCAAATTACCAATAATTTCTTGATCAGAACAGGTATACGCAGCATTTTAGCAACCAAAACGGTAGTCAACGCTCAAATTGGCAGTGGATTGAATCAAATGCGTTATACTGTAAGGCCCTATTATCGTCTTATGCCCGGCATCAATTTATTTGTTGAATATGAAAACGAACATGATTATGGTACGTTTAAAACCTTTGAAGACACAAGTACTACCCCTGATATCTCCAATACAGTTTCTTTAGGGGCCTCTTTCCTCTTTTAAAATATGGGAGGGGTTGTTCCATAATATCACCCAGCAGGCTACACTACGTTTAAAAAATTGGAACTATGGATGTCTACATTAAGAAATACACAAGGAATACTCATTGAAAAAGCAAATAAACTCTTTGATGTTCTGAGCAAGCTAATCCTGTTGCTCATGATTATATGTGCTTTTGTTCCTCTCTCACCCAAAATGCCAGCCCCAGGGATTGATCCTTCATGGGCACTAGGTTTAAATCAAGCAGTTGCTCAAGGGTTAGCTTTTGGTAAAGAGATAATATTTACTCTGGGGCCCTATGCATCTCTTTATACAAAAACTTATCACCCAGCAACTGATCTTTTGATGATTACTGGATGTCTTTATTTGGCTCTATCCTATTGGATTTACTTTCTTTTTTTAATAAAACCAAGTCGATGGTACTGGACTCTAATTTATTGTGTGCCATTTTTAGGTATGATGTATGCCCGAGACTCTCTATTTTTTTCTTATCCCTTACTTGCAGGATTGCTCAGCTTTAAGATCCTCTTTTTAAAGAACAAAATTAAAAGTCATCATCTTCTGGTATTTACTTTTTTTCTATTTGCTCCATTTGGTTTAATGGCATTAATCAAGGGCTCAATGCTTATTATTTGCCTTCTAATGCTTATCGTTTGTTTTATTTTTTTTCTTGCCTACAATAAAAAAGAGCTGGCCTTGATTTGCCTGGCCGCCCCATCAGTATCAATCATTATATTTTGGCTTACAGTAGGACAACCTTTATCTTCTTTACCTCAGTACCTCACCAGCTCCCTCTTTATAGCGTCAGGATTTACTGAGGCAATGTCTTCTGATGGCAATATGAAAGAGGTCTTTTTTTATTTACTTACTTGTTTATTAATTTTCTTAGCCATTTCATGGCAAAAACAAATACCTCCTGGTAAAAAAATATTCTTACTGAGCGTGTATTTTGTTTTTTTATTTGTTTCTTTTAAAACAGGTTTTACGCGTCATGCGGGTCATGCATTTATACCAGGAACTTCTATTTTGCTTGCAGCCCTGTTTTTACTTTTTATTTTTAATTCATGGGTCAGTTATTTACTTATTTTTGTATCATTAAGCAGCTGGTATTATATTAATAGTCAGTATACCCATATATCAATTTACGATAATTTCATTTCTACTTATTCTACTGCATCGCATGGTTTAAAAAGCAGAATACAAGACCCTTCCTGGCTTGAAAAAAACTTTACTTTTACGATGAACTTCTTACGCGAGCAAGCTGGCTTCCCTATTTTACAGGGAACTACGGATATTTACTCATACGATCAAACTTACTTAATCTCCTCGCAAAATATTTGGTCACCACGCCCAATTTTCCAGAGCTACTCAGTTTTCAATCAAGACTTAGCTGAAGACAATAAAAAGCATCTGCAAGGAAAACATAGGCCCGATAACATCATTTTTAAGATTGAACCCATTGATCAACGAATACCCTCACTGGAAGATGGCGCAAGCTGGCCCTTGCTACTCACTAATTATCAGCCTGATCATTCAACCAATGATTTTTTGTTTCTTCATAAAAAAGAGAATCCCCGTCAGACAAACCTTACTTTATCAAAAAGAGAGTCCCATGTTCTCGGAGAACAAGTTGATATACCTGAAAAACAACTGCTGTTTGCTAAAATTGAATTAAAACCAACGGTATTAGGCACTTTGGCAACCATTCTTTTTAAACCCCAACAATTGCAAATCACTTTGAAGTTAAACAATGGCGCCACAAAGCAATATCGTCTTGTTGCAAACATGGCAAAATCAACTTTTCTGCTTTCGCCCCTAATTGAAGATACTCTTGAGTTCTCATTACTTTATAAGAAAAATAATGAATTAAATGCAAAAAAAGTAAAATCGATGGTTATTGCCACAAGTCAGAGAAATAATTGGCATTGGAATAATACTTATACCATCGATTTTAAGCATATTGCTGATTAGAGGATAACTTTTCACAAGAAAAAGTATCCCTCTCGTGAGAAAGGGGGGATTTGCTCGCTTTGATACTGAATCAAAATATCTAAAACTCGCTTATTTTTGTAAAGGATATCCTTCATCAAGCCAACCTTGTAAACCGGTTTCCAATGAGGAAACATTGGCATAACCCATTTTTTGCAAGTTGTCTGCAGCAAGAGCACTCCGAAAGCCACCACTGCAATATACAATCACTTGAGTATTTAAATCAGGAATTTTCTTTTCAATATCCCGCTCAATAACCCCCTTGCTTAAGTGGATTGCCGTTGAGATAGAACCTGTTTCCCATTCATTAAGCTCGCGTACATCAACTAGTTGCATGGGTTCATGACGGTCAATTTTTTCTTTTAATTTTTTGGGGGATATTTCTTTAATACGTTTTTTGGCTTCTGTTACCAGTGCCAAAAATCCCTGTGAATGTTGTTTCATTTGCTTCTCCTGTTTTTTCCGTAATTTATAACAATTTTCATTAGAATGGCTAATAGCATAAAATTAGCTGAGGAGTTGGAGCAACAGAAACAATTATCTCCATAGAGTTAAGCTAAATCACGTCTAGAAGTTGGTCATTTATTGTGACCAACTCAACTCCCAGGTTGAATCATTTACGAATTCGCTTATACCAACTTTTTATCTCAGGCCAAAAAGCAATTACACTTATAATAAGGGTAAACAAAATAACTGCAATTACCATTTGCACGACTGGGAACTTCAGCTCTTCTCGTCCCACAAACCAACTTGCAATGGATCCTGATATCACAAAAAGCAATCTTAAAAGCCACTGAAACATACATAACGCTCCATATAAATTTATGTTTTTAAAATTACATTCAATGTATGTTTAAAAGTATTATTCATTTCCTTAACAATCCATAAAAACTCTGTTTTGAGGATGTCGGAAAATTGATTCAATTTCATGATTTTTTTCTTCGCGCATATAATAAAGCCATGACACATGATGCTTTACGCGATAATTCATCGCTGCCTCGGCTGGTAAGAATAATGGGAACATGAGCTCCTAATACCATACCCGCAGCTTCAATGTGTGATAAGTAAGTCATTTGCTTGTAAAGCATATTACCTGACTCAACATCAGGAACGACTAAGATGTCTGCATTACCAGCCACTGGAGAAAAAATACCTTTTGTGCGTGCTGAATCCATAGAAATCGCATTATCAAATGCTAAAGGACCATCTAAAACCCCTCCAGTTATCTGTCCACGCTCAGCCATTTTACACAGAGCCGTAGCATCGAGCGTCGATGGGATTTTTTCATTTACAGTTTCAACTGCTGAAAGGATTGCAACATTAGGTGTACCTAATTCGAGTGCATGGAACAGATCAATTGCATTTTGTACTATGTCGCATTTTTCTCTGAGAGTGGGAAAAAGATTGATTGCTGCATCAGTTAAAAAAATGGGTTTGGGATAATTAGGCATTTCAAGAGAAAATACATGACTCATACGACGGCCAGTTCGTAAACCATTTTCCTTGGCAACAATTGGCTTCATCAACTCTTCCGTATGAAGTTTACCTTTCATTATTGCTTCAACTTTGTGTGTCACAGCTAATTTTACTGCTTTTTCAGCAGCTTCTGTACTATGCTCCGTTGCAACAAGCTCATATGACGAAATATCAATATTAGCTTCTTTTGCCGCATCAAGAATTTTTTGCTTCGGGCCAACAAGAACGGGAATAATTAAACCTTCTTCGGCAGAAGCAATTGCTCCTTTAAGCGACAAGACATCTACCGGATGTACTACAGCTGTTTTAAGCGGTTTTAGTGAGTTTTTCGCTGTGATTAAGCGATGATACCAATGCTCCTGTTTGGGTTTCAGCTCTACTGTGGGTAGTTCAATACGTTTTCTCTTTATTTTAGTGGTCGGCGCAATAACCGTTGCAAGACCGCTAATCACTGTTTTTCCCAATTGATTGACCCCTTTACAAACAAGCTCAACAATATTTTTTTGGGGTATTTTCTTCACTACTTCAAGTGTTACGGTAATTGTATCGCCGAGACTAACAGGGTGTTCGAATTTTAAAGTTTGATTTAAGTAAATGGTTCCAGGTCCAGGGAGTTCAGTTCCTAAAACAGTAGATAAAAGTGATGCCCCCCACATTCCATGAGCGATGATTTTATGAAACATATCATTTTTAGCATATTCTGCATCCACATGCGCAGGGTTTACATCGCCTGACATGATAGCAAAAAGCTCGATATCCTCTAGGGTTAATGTGCGTATTAGTTGTGCTGATTTGCCGATTGTTAGCTCGTCAAAGACCTGATTTTCAATATAGCTCATCTGTATGCCTACAATAAGTAAAAATTTATGCAATAATTTGAAAAATTATCGCATTTAAAGAGAAGGATCGTGCCTCAAAATCAAGTTGAGGCACAATTATAGATTTATTTCATATGTTCGATTTTTATGTCTCGAGCTTTACCTTTAGCTTCTGCTTTTTTAGGTAGATCAATCCAAAGCATTCCTTTTTTAAAAGTAGCTTTAGCCTTATCAATATCTACTGTTGAAGGTAATGAGATTGAACGTTCATATTTACCATAACCAATTTCACGGAAAATATATTTTTTATTCTCATTTTTTTTAGAAGTCGATTTTTCACCTGTAATAGTAAGTACATTTCCGCTAAAAGACACATTAATATCTTTTTCATCCATGCCAGGCATTTCCATTTGAATAATAAAATGATCCTTATCCTCAACAACATCCATTGAGGGCATAAGGTTCAGACTCTCAAATTGTGATAAATTCTTATTTGACGCAAACATATCATAAAAATCATGAAATGCTTTATCAACTTCCTGTTGAAGGCTCAAAAAAGGATTATGAGGATGTTCGATTGAAAAAGGATTTCCTTTTTTCCATTTTAATAGCGTGTTCATGTTATAGCTCCGTCTAAAGTTATTTTGTTCCATTAATAAGATTTGTAAAATACACCAACTACAGTTTGATACACAAAAGTAATTTGTCAAGTCGAACAATTTCCATTATTTAGTCTACAGTTTAAACAATATATTTTATTTATTATTCAGTACGATCTAGGGAAGAGATGATTATGATGCATGCTATGGTTATGGAAAAATCAGGACAAAATTTAATTTATAAAGAAGTAAAAAAACCTGAACCCAAAGAAAATGAAGTGCTTATTAAAGTGCAAACCTGCGGTATTTGCCGAACGGATCTGCATGTTGTAGATGGAGAATTAAAAAACCCCAAACTGCCTCTTATTCCAGGTCATCAAATTGTAGGCATCATTGAAAAAATTGGCGCTTCAGTCACTAATTTTGTAATTGGACAGCGAATTGGAGTTCCCTGGTTAGGCAGGAGTTGTGAGAAATGTTCATTTTGTTTATCAGGACGTGAAAACCTTTGTGATGAGGCTCGTTTTACTGGTTATCAAATTGATGGCGGATTTGCGGAATATTGTGTGGCTCACCACCAATTTTGTTTTCCCATACCCGATGGTTATTCCGAACAGCAAGCCGCCCCTCTTTTCTGTGCTGGATTAATTGGTTATCGTGCTTTGTTGAAAACAAACAACGCCAAGCATTTGGGAGTATATGGTTTTGGTGCAGCAGCACATATTCTTATTCAAGTAGCACAAAAACAAGATAAAAAGATATACGCCTTTACGAGCCCTGGAGACGAGCAGGCTCAGGAATTTGCTTATAAATTAGGCGCAGCTTGGGCTGGAGATTCAGACAAACCCGCTCCACACCCATTAGATGCCGCCATCATTTTTGCTCCTGTGGGGGATCTTGTTCCTCTCGCACTTCGCAACACAATCAAAGGTGGAATCGTAGTCTGTGCCGGAATCCACATGAGCGACATCCCAAGTTTTCCTTACAGCATTCTTTGGGGAGAACGAACTCTTTGTTCTGTCGCGAATCTCACCCGACATGATGGCGAAGAGTTTTTATCATTAGCCCCAAAAATTCCTGTTAAAACGGAAGTTCATACTTATCCATTAACTGAAGTGAATCAGGCACTTGCAGATCTACGTCATGGACGATTTACAGGAGCAGCAGTGATTACGATCTAAAATCAACAAAATATCATTCACTTTAAAAACAAACATATTTCTTGATTTGATACATAAGATTTGGGACTATCCAGATCCAGGATCTCTATTTTTTATTAAAGGGAATTATTATGTTTCAACAAGCAATAGTACGAATACCATCACCCAATTTGATTCATGGATTAACCTCTACAATAGATTTAGGCCAACCTGACTATGTAAAGGCTCTGGAACAACATCAAAATTACATTAATGCGCTGACTCACTGTGGCCTGGAAGTAACTGTTTTACCTGCAGCAGACACTTTTCCTGATTCATGCTTTGTTGAAGACCCTGTGCTTCTTACAAAACAATTCGCACTCCTTACTCGTCCTGGAGCCCTATCAAGACAGGGAGAGGTAAAGCTAATTGAACCATATATCCAAACCATTTATAAAGGACGAACCCATAAAATAGAAGCTCCTGGAACATTGGAAGCAGGAGACGTCATGCAAGTGGAGGATCATTTTTATATAGGCATTTCGCAGCGCACTAACAGAGAGGGTGCGAGCCAATTATCAGCCTTGTTGGCTCAGTATGGCTACAAAAGTACATTGGTAGATCTTAAAAAATTTCTACATCTAAAAACGGGAGTTTCCTATCTGGGAAATAGATGCTTGCTGGTCAATGGTGAATTAGTGAATCATCCTGCTTTTAACGCATATGAACAATTAATTATTGATGAAAATGAAGCTTATGCAGCCAATTGCATTAGAGTCAATGACAGTGTTATTATGCCCCAAGGCTTCTCTCGTTCCATAGAAATGGTTCGGAGTTCAGGTTTTCAAGTTATCCTCGTAGATGTGAGTGAGTTTCGTAAAATTGATGGTGGTTTAAGCTGTTTATCATTGAGATTTTAATGAATAAAAACCGACCATTTTTAGTTTGACCCTAATGACCGTGAGCTCCGTAGACAGCATTCGTAATTTACCTGCTGCAGCATTAGTTGTAACAGAGATTTTCTGGCATTTTGGCTTAGCCTTTTTTTCTTTTTATTACCCAGTGCCGTTATTTCAGGATGGTTTTCCTCTAAGCCTCACGAAGGAGTTTATGGGTGGGTAAAAAGTAGTCTCCTGGATTAATATAAAAAACTTAATTATTATATGTTTGGTGCTTATTACTTTCTTATCTATTTTATGGAAGAAAATTCTTTTTCGTAAGGTCATAGATAAATCACTGGAAATACAACCAGATTGGCTAATCATCTATCAAATCACTAGATTAACATCTTGATTTCTCTGATTATTACTAAAACAAACGCTTTACTTCAAGTTCAAAAAAGTTTATAATTTGTACAGTACCTATATACTGGAGTTCTTCCGTGGCCAATACATCACAATCTGCCCCAATGGCTTTGACTTCAAGCCAACTTGAAAAATGGTTTGCAAACATAGAAAAAGGCAATGGACGCACTACAACCGAAACAAACTCTTCTTTAGCAGCTCAATTTCTTGCTCGTTTTGGACTACAAGATGCCACACAGGTCATTGAATTTCTTAAAACAGTGGGCGGTAACGAAACCATAAATATGATCGCCCAAGAAATTATGAAGGAAGAAGCACAAATCCAATTCATTAGGGAAAAAAATGCAGAAGAACTGCTCCGACAACAACAGTTACTTTTCCTTCTTATGTCATTAATTGCAAAGAGTAAAGCACAAGCAGAACATGTGAGCGAGCAAACGCAACAACAAAACGATCAAAAACTTAAAGAAGCAAGAGTTGAAGGGAAAAAGGAAAGCCGTTCTATTGCAACGCATATGGCTGACGCCAACGCGCGTGCCAATAAGCTGCAAGAGCTTGATAAAGAACTAAGAAAACTAGAAAATGACTTACAGGAAGTAGAAAAAGAGTTAGAAGCCATTGAAGAAGAAGTATTATTAATGGAAGATCGTCATGTTCATATCACTGACGATTTGGATCTGCTTAACACTTATCTGCAATTACCTCTAGTCAATAATCAGCCAATACCTCATGCCCATGTACATCAGCAAATAGCGACCTTGTCCGCGCAGCTCGCAGCGCTTAGAGCACAACAAGCAGCTCCAATTCCTGCCACTTTCAGTGATACCACACAATTACAGCTGACTAAATTACGTATTGATAAAAAAATCCGCATGTTGGAAGATCGACTTTCCTTTCATCAAGCTCAACTTCAACAGCCCCCTCAGACTTCTGAGCAAGTATTTCAACAGTTACTTGAGCGAGTCAAAGCTCAATTAAATGAACCAGAACATATATATGAATCGCCCACACACCGTGAACGTGAAGAAGAAAGTCTAAGATTGCAAGAGCGTGGGTTTTCTCAAGCGCTGCAAGTTTTGAGAAACGAAAGAATTCTTCTTAACTCTCAGTTAGAACGAGTTTACGATTTCAGTCAAGCACAATTAATTATTGATCCAAGTCATATGTCTCGTTATCGACGATATGGTGATTCGTATGCCTATTTTTCAGAGGATATAGCTCCCGAACGCGAACGTCAATTAAGCGAACAAGATTGGTTGCAAGCAAAACTAAACTATGAGACCTCAAGACCTCATATTTGTACTGTTAACTTTTTCTACAATGATCAAATGAACCGTGAAGTAGAGTCACTTAAGGAACGAACTCAATTTTGCCAAAGCCGTGCACAAGACTTAATGAGTCGTATAGAGAAAGTTCAAACAACTAAATTGCAACTTCTACCAGAAAAAACGCCTTTTAGCATGACACCAAAACCGCAACCTAAAAGCAGTTATTCACTCATGTTAGAACGTTTAGTCCCATCTCATGCACCAGCTCCACGTCCGCAAGATATTCTCAACGCACATAAAGAACTTGAGGCAGTGGTTCCATCTCATAATAAAGATGCATTACATAAACTAATTGATGAAGTGAGACCCGATGAAATTATGGCCCCAGAAATAAGATTTAGTTGGTTCAACAGATTTAAGAGCCTGATGCCTAATGTCCCCGTACCTGTACCCGAAGTAGAAGAAGAATCAAAATTAAAATATAAAAAATAATAGTACTCAAAACAGCAGTTGCATCCAACATGTTTAGATGAATCCGAGACATTTATGTCTCGGATACCTACCCTACACTTTATCATGCGCTTCTTTTAATCAATACATTCTTACTTGCCCGGTGTTACTCTTTTTGATAATTTGTTTGACAAGAATTAATACTAATTGGTATCATCAGGATAATTAACAATTTATTTTTCACTCTGCAATATATATGAACAATAGCTCGGGACATCCAATTCTATTAAGCAGCTCTGCTGGGTTGGTGCGTGCTATTGTTTCTATAGTTTCAGTTGTAGTGGTGGTCGTGGTGTTCCTCTCCTCGCCCTAGAGTTGTGTTTTTGATTATTCAGCCTCTCTAGGGGGAAGGCCGAATAATCAAGTGACACGATTTAACAATATTGAGGAGATTCACCATGGGAAACGTACTTGATGCAGATGCATCACAGCAACAAAAAACAATAACCTACCGCGCTCTTTTTATTATTAGTTTATGCGCTGCATTTTTATTTTATAAATACATTCTCCAAAATTTTCCAAGTGTAATGCCTCAACAACTGATGGATGCATTTAATCTACAGGGATTAGGCCTTGGTGTTTTATCCGGTGTTTATTTCTGGACCTATCTTATCGTACCTCTATTTGTAGGAATTGTCCTCGATCGTTATGGTACACGCTGGGTTACAACAGGAGCAATTTTTTGCTGTGCCTTTGGAATTTATATTTTTTCTCAGGCTCAAGAATTAAATACTGCTATTTGGGGACGTGCTTTGACTGGAGTTGGCGTTTCTTTTGCTTCCATCGCCTATTTCAAATTAGCAGCAGTATGGTTTCCCAAAAAATATTATGCTTTATTGACATCATTACTTGTTACTGCCGCAATGGTAGGAGCAATTTTTGGACAAATGCCGCTTGCATGGTTGATTAGTCAAGTAGGCTGGAGACCCAGTTTAGTTTATATAGCCTGGATGGGTATCATATTAGCCTTCTTGTTCTTTTTTATTGTTAAAGATAAGCCTTCTTTCTTCATTGAATCATCCGAATCCAAAACTCGTCATGTTTCTAAAAACCCACATGTATGGCAAGATATTTTATTAATTGTAAAAAACAAACAAAACTGGTTGTTAACTGGATATAGTGGTTTAGCATTTTCTCCCATAGTTATTTTTTGTGGTTTATGGGGAAATCCTTTTTTACAAAAAGCGTATCATTTAGATAAATTAACAGCTCCATCTCTTATTTCTTTAGTATTTGTAGGATTAGCTATTGCATGCCCTGTGTTTGCTTTATTTATCAATCGCATACAAAATCGCTGTGCATTTATGTTTTATACCACTTTAATTTCTGCTTTATCCATTAGTTTGGTCATCTACGCGCATCCTATGCCAATTTGGTTATTGAGCGTATTACTTTTTCTCTTTGGTTTTAGTTTAGGAGCATTTCCAATAGTATTTGTGATTGGGAAAGAATCAAATCCCTTATATCTGGCAGGTACAGTAACTTCTCTAATCAATGCAAGTGACGCTTTTCTGGATGCAATTACTGAGCCTGCAATAGGAAAACTACTGGATATTTTTAGCAACGCGGGTACTTCTCATGATTTTTCATTATCTGGTTATCATATTGGTTTAGCTGTTTTACCTTTATATCAAATAATTGGGGCATTTTTAATGAGATGGGTCAAGGATGAACATCGTGTAGTTCATTAAAAATTGATCAATTAAGCCTCAGTTGAGGCTTAATGAATCCATTTTCTAAAAATCTTATTCTGTACTCCCAATATGAACATATACCCAAGCAAATACACCCGAAGCTAACTTCACTTTAATCCGTTTATAGTCTGCAACTTCATAAGAATCTGCTTTCTTTAACTCCTCAATACTCACATCAAATACCATGCCTTCTATACTATCTGTAGATTTTCCAGTATAAGTGATAATGGGATGCTCCTCTTCACCGCTGGTAGTAATAACATTGGGATCTTTGATCTTTATTTTAGACATACCAAATTCAGGAAGACTATCTACTATTCCATGTAGTTTTCGTCCAAAATTACTCAGTTGTACTGCCTCATAACGTAACGTGCCATAGGAAAATAATTTTTCAGTATTCATTGCTTCTACTCATCAAAATAATAGGTGATTATCCATATTTCTTTAGCAATAACAAGAGGACGATGAAAATGCGGAGTAAGCGCATCTATTTTTGTTTACTTGCCATGCTGCATGCACGGGGCTGAATGAAGACCAATGTTGGATTCCGCGCATAAAGCCTGTACGATCCCCACAAAATTCAAAGAAAGACTGTAGTGGGGGTCTGTGTTGTGGCATTTAGCTCAGAGAGTAGAGGTAATAAATTTTGAAACTGTTTTACTTTGAGAGAGATTCCTTTTTTGAGAGCTTCGCGCCCTAAATAGACCAGGGATAAAATGTTGGTGAATTTTGAAGAGTGAGCCTGAAAGGAAGATGCATATCCTTTACGCTTGGTAAAAATGCCAGCAAGCCAACAAGCAAAAGTAGAGATAGCAGCAATAAGCAGTAATATGCTCATTCTTTGAGGAGAACGAGAAAGACTTTCTTTCAATCCAAACCCATAACGAGTACATTTTGTATCACGAAAATTTTCTTCTATTTGCATGCGTTGCCGATAAATATTCACAGCGTATTCAGCGGTGTTTGTTGAGGTCAATGAAGTGACCAATAACCAAGGCTCACGATGAGCTCTAGCATATCGTTTACTCATTGCATCACGCCTACCTTTCTTGTATTCACTCTATGACGACCTTTAGAGAGGCCTTTATAGAGTATAAAGTGAGCAGGGATTTGTTCTTTCTCTGTAAGAAGGCCCTGCCCCAAGTAGTTAGGTTTGGCTGTGGCTTGTTCATAATAGATATGACTTAATTGCCAAGTTGCTGTAGCCTCTAAATATATCGCATTCTTATGGCGTAATCGGCCTAAAAAATCCCAATCAAGCGCTCGAACATAGGAAAACCAAGGCGCTCTAAATCCCGCATCGGTAACAATAATAGGTTGTACAGAGCTCGGTAAAATAGCTTTTAGATTATTTAAAAATTCTTTATGAGTTTGATGGTTATTTTGTTTTTTCTGTGGATGAACATTCTTCGTAAATCACAATCGAGCGTCCTTGCATCGACAAGGAGGCTCTCAATAAATAGAGTTTAGTCTGCGAACATATACAGCTCCAATCAACATGAATCCAGGGGCGTCTTTGTTCTGCTAGTAGATAATGACTCATTGTCCTATAAAATTCAATCGCTTCTTTTTGTAATCGCGTATTCCCTAATAAGCGGTCTATCCTTTTTATATTGCTGCGAGTCTTAACTTTAGTATGAGGCAAATGACGGCCAAGCGATGTCAGCGTTAATTTATTTACCTTAATTAACGTCGATGAAGCCATGATTAAATTGTGTAAGCGTGATTTATGAATAAAAGGTAATTCTTTTGCTAATGTTTTGTGTAATAATTGCATCAGGTGCATGACGTCGATCTCTTATTGTTGTGGAACTCTATTGGATCATAATCCGTCATGCACTTTCAATACCATTATTCCTATATTTCAATGCCTTAAACCAAATTTTTTTGTCTATCTCTCAGGCATAAAGCACGGAATGTAGGTTTTGTGAGTTTCGGAATCTAGCAGTTTGATTTTGTATCTTACCATGAGATGCATTTGTCCTGGCACATATCTTTTTTGTCTACTTGCCGTGCTTTATGAATGGCATCCAGCCGATCGCACATGAACACTTAATCTGAATTTTGTTCATAAAAACACAATATAGGGAGTTTAATCACTCCATTAAATGCTAAAAATTTAATTAATGATTTTTATTTTGATGCATGCTATAACTTGCTACGACTTTATTACGGCCCATTTTTTTTGCCTCATAAAGTGCTTCATCAGCTTTTGATATCAGATCATCTACTTTTTTACCATCATAAGGATAAAAAGCAATTCCAATTGATATGGTAACCGAAATAGGTTTTTCCTGATTGATTTCAACCGAAAACTTTTCAATGGAGTCACGAATTGCTTCTGCTTTTAATTTGACGGCATCCAAATTAGCAATTCGTAAAAAAATCATAAATTCTTCCCCACCCCAGCGAGAAATTAAATCATCTTGTCGACATATTTGCCGTATTTTTGTGGCGAACTCAAAAAGAACCCGGTCGCCCACCAAGTGACCGTAGGTATCATTTATTTTTTTAAAATAATCAATATCGATTAATAAAAGAGCAAATGTAAATGGATGATTTTTGGCTTTTAAAATTTCTTTTTGCAAGTATTCTTCAAAAAAGCGCCGGTTATAAACGCCAGTTAAACTATCTTGAGTAGATTGGGTTTTTAGAACATCACGAAGCTTAATATTGTATATGCTTAATGCGGACTGTTCGGAAATAATTTGTGCCAAAGCAATCAACCGTTGATTATCAGTATTTAAGCCAAATTCAACATAAAATAACCCTAACATTTCATTTTGGGCAAATAAAGGCAAACAAACATAGCTTATAGGTTTTTTTTCACCTTTTTTAATATGATTACACAAAACACCTTCCGTTGTATCAGAGATATAATAAGATTGATGTCGTAGTAAAGAGAGACAATCCTTAGGTGTAAAAAGGAATAAACTAGAAACTGGTTCTCCCCAGATTAGTACCCTGCTAATCAGATTTAAATTGTCTGAAGAAATAAGATAAACAATCCCCGAGGTTCCCGATAAAATTCGTTTGCTATAATTTTTAATTATTTCAATCGCGTCATCCATAGAAAGACTTGATTGCAATAAACTCATTAACTCTTTCAACAACTCCAACTCTTTATTTTGAATCTCAAGACTTTTAACTACATTTTCCAGTTCAATTTTTGACTCTTCAAGTTTTCTTTCATTTTGAATACGTTGATGAACATTAATTGCAAAATGACTCACGCCAATAAGCTTACCCTCTGAATCATGGATGGGATTGTAATGTATTTCAAAATCTAGCCCGTCATGCCTTTTGTCTTTAAATGATTCAATTACTATGAACCCGGTACCTTTCATTGCTCTTTCCCAAAGCGTCATTGCTTTTGTTTGATTTTCAACGCTCATTTTCTGTAAAAGCGCCCTAAAATTCATGCCAACTTCCAAATCGATTTTGAAAATACGATAAACTTCACATTTATACATTGTATTAAACGCAATAAAATCATAATTTAAATCAATTGCAGCAACTAAATCACTGCTGCCTTCAATGATTCCTTGCAAACGTTCGCGCGCATTTGCTAGTTCGGTTTGTGTTTGCTTTAATTTTTCAGAGTTCCCTTTTATAAACTGCAGTGTATGAATTAAAAATCCGGAAAGTAGGGCAATAATGATACCAATGATCAAGATCATAGTTGGGAAAAAGGAAGTAATAACCTGATTGTAAAGCGAAATGGAAGGCCAAAGAATGATCTTCCAATTTTGTCCGTATAGAGGAAGTGTAATGCTATGTTTCCAACCCTTGTAAAATTTATGCTCTCTAGCATTGGTATATAAAAGCCCGGAAGCATCATAGATACCCAAATTATATCCTTGAATATCCATTTTTTTTAAAATATCGTCTAAAAATATCTCTGCATTTAGAATCCCTACCATAAACCCTTGGAAATGATTTCCTTTCAACATGGGGCTGAATAGTAAAATTACTTTATTTCCCTTAGCCCAATCAAACTGAGAGCTAAATTGCAATTCATTTTTTGCTAAACTTCTTAGCATTTCTTCACGTCGATCAGGATTATCGTCAAGATTATATTCTTTAATTAGTTCATTACCTTCTTCGGGAGCAACCCAACGTATCACATATTTGTTATCAACCCATAAAATTGCTTTATAACCCGGCTGATCATGAATATAGTGCATCATATCCGCTCGCCATTCACTTTCAGGTGTAATATGCCGATTCAGCCAACGATAAGTAATTCTCGAAAAAGAGGAAGCGAGTTCTGCTGTACGTGATTCAATCACATCCTCTACATTTTCGACTTTCAACTGTAACAACATATTTAACGAGTTTTCCTGATTTTTTTTAGTGAACTGCCATCCCAACACAGTAATATTTAAAATCACGAAAACTGCTATTAGAGGAAGAGATATAAGAGAATGTTTTACATTTTTTGAATTAATATAAGAAATGATTGCCAAGCTTAGGAGAATTAATCCCAAAGAAGTATAAATTGAAATCTTCATCCATCGCCCCGCACCAAAATGCGTTGCGAACTCAATAAAATGATTGGTCGTTGCAATAAATCCTAAACTTAAAGTAAAAAAAATACCGAATAAACATAACCAGAGCCAGTAATTGGAAAACTGAAATGAAACAATAAGGAAACAAAGCGCAATAATCATAAAACTTAAAGCGACACTCGGTGCCATAAGGCTTGGATAGTGATGAAAATTTAATGAAAAGACTTTAATAAAGATTGCATCAATACCTACATTAACATTCAAAATGTATTGACTAAAAATGACCCCGGAAAATAATAAGAGAATACTGCTTAAGATTCGGCTGAATTGGAAAATTTTTCTATTTAAACAAATTAATGACAATCCTGCTAAAATAAAGCACAAAGCTGTAGTTGGTCTCATAAAGATGTCCATAGGTAACGCAGCTGATAAATGAGCATTGAAATACCTAATGGATAAATCAAAAAGACCTGCAAGAAAACAAATTATCCCGATTAAATTCGTAAAAGCTTTATAATATGCTTTTTCATCCATATTCTTTTCCTTGGCTATAAAATTCAGTATAAGCTAGAAAACGATAGGATAAAATACGTATTTTATTAGATAGTTAGGTAAACTATTGTGGTATTAAGTAGGACTCGCTTCTAAACTGTATTCATCTAAAGCCAATAATATTTTTTCTTCAAGTAACTTAGCTTTTATTAGAGGTTTATTCACTCCATTAATAATAATGGAAAAAATAAAGGCCTTATCATGTGGATTAATAATAAAACCAGATAATGAAGAGATATCATGCATTGACCCCGTTTTGGCATAAACTTTTTTCTCGAGCATGGTTTTCTTCATTCTGTCCTTTAGAGTTCCAGAAACACCTGCTTGCGGTAACGCCTTAAAGAAAATCGCTTTCATATTTTTATCATGATAAAGATCATTAAGCAAAATCACCATTTGTTCGGGAGTTACCAGATTATAACGTGTTCCTTCACCATCAACGATTTCCATTTGCGACAAATCCAGATGCGTATGCTCAGACAATATTTTTTTAATAGCATAAGCCCCTTCTTTGTGAGTTCCTTTTCCCGTTAAAGAATAACCTAATTTTTTGGTAAGGCTATTTGCATAAAGATTATCGGATTGTTGTAGCATGTGCGTGATCAATTTACTGAGCGTTTTTGATTGAAAACTGGCAACAAATTGAGTGTCGGTTGGCGATACTCCTGTAACAATTTTTCCTTTCAAAGCAATACTGTTTTTATTAAAAGTGTTTTGGATCACTTGTTTTACTAATAAAATAGGATCGGGGATAGCAAGTTCTATTAATTTTGGATTTTCTTCCTGGGTCTTGCAGCCATATAAGCGAATAGTATTATTGGTTTTAACCTCAAGATTCAGACTGCAATGATTCTTTTCTTCTTCTTTGTTCACTGTAACGACTTCATTAATTAGTGTCAGTGCTTTGGGCTGGTTTTTCTTGAGATTGATTTTTACAGGTTTATTTAATTCTTTTGCACTAATCAATTCATAGGCCACTTTATTTTCATTTAATATTACTGCTGTATCTGGAGCAGCATAATACCAGCCTAAATCATCATATGACGTACCACTTGGATAATATGGAGCCTGGTATTGCGAACTATCAATTATCATATTTCCTTTTATCGTGCTCGTATTATTTTTTTTCAAATTAAGTAATAAAGAAGTTAGATTATCTACAGTAAAAGACGGTGAGCCTGTAAAATGAAGATAATAATCCTGATCTTTTTGAGAGAGCGTTGTTATAAAGCGATAATCTGGCTTTAATTGATACAGCGCTGCTGCTGCAGTAAGTAACTTTATGCCACTGGCTGGAGAAAGTAATTTATCTGCATTTCTACTGTAAACCACTTTCCCCGTCTCTGCTTCTTTAATGAGAATACCAACGGTTGCATGAGGCAATTTCTGTGCAATAATCTCATCTATTTTCTCTGAAAGCGTTTGAGAATTTCCTATTTCACTCAAGAAAAAAGCAGCAAAGAGACATAAATAATTAGAATAGCGCACGACATTTACCCTAATATGAAACATAAAACATAGCTTCACCCATTCAGAGCCGAAGTGCAACCCCCAATTAAAGTATTTTGAACAACCTCATGGATCTGAGTTTTTGTTTTATTTTCCCTTAAGAAGGCAACTTACTCGATATGAAAATATAGGGATGCTTCTCCTTATCCAGCCAATGAAGCAGTTTTAATAAGTGGGATTCTTCCATAGCAATACATCCATGTGTTCCAGAATGAATCGATCGCCACAAATGGATGAAAATAGCACTTCCTGCTCCTGGGATTACAGGATTCATGTTGTAATTGACTATTGCACCTATTCTGTATACATCAATTAGCATCGATTCGTAACTTTTGGCATTTGTATTTCCTTTAACCCACGTGTTATAGCCACTATGGGATACATCATCTATAAATTTATCATCAGCAGTAATGTATTTAAAATCCATTTTAAGTGCTAAAGGCTCTGATCCAAAAGCATCGCCTACGGGGTATAAGCCGGCAGGAGTTCTCATATCACCTTCCTTTTTTTCTCCTACAGGAGCTATCCCTCTTTTACCCACCACAGCAGGAAAAGGGCCCCATGCTTGCTTCCATGTATGATCTTGTTTTTTACAAACAGTTACCTCAGCTTCAAAACCTTTTATATGATTTACCAAAATCACTTGTGATGAAAAATTAGGAATATTTTGTAAATGAGCAACACGACAAGGGTCTGCTGAGCTTTTATTTATTGGTACACACAGATAAATTAAAAAGAAAAAAAGTACCAAAAAAATAGATGCCAATTTAGATTTTATCATTTTATAAAATTAAATGGGGGCTATCAGGTTTTATAAAACTTCGTGAAAACACTTCCGGCGTAGTACCTTTTGTATTTAGCTCATCAAGATAAATCATCTTAAAGTACGATTTATTCGCCAGCGAACTTACATCTGGATTTTCCGGATAATACTTAAGCAACGGAAAAAATAATGATTGGCCGATGATATAACGTTTATCTTTGCTTTCAGGAGAAAGTCCCCAAACATTCTGATAGGTCATTGCAGCTATTTCATAATTGTTTATAGACTTATTCCCTAAATAAAGCATTACATGGCCGCCAATATAAATAAGTGTCATCAGAGGATGCCCCTGTCTTTTCAAAGCGCTGATTCGTTCATCAACTGTATTTTGGGTTAAATCAATACCCGTACTTATTTTTGCCTGTTGTGCCGAATTACGCGGTAACCAAATGCCGAAAGGAGTAAATATGCTCTTTAATTCTTGTGAGCAGTCATTAAAAAAATAAGCCCCTCCCCATCCATAAGGGCGATTTTGTAATTGTTTCATAATCTTAGCCATATTTTTTTTCGAGGCTTCAAGAGGCATCAGGCTTGCAGATTGCGATGTCACAAATCCAGTCTGAACCACTGCTTGATGATGTACATTTTTTACTGGGATCAAGATAGAAATATAATTTTCATCACGACTAATAAATGGAAATACTGCACCTATATAGCCTGAAAACTGAAATTGATGATGTTGATTCACAATGCTCGCTTCTGTTTCAGTGATTGCCACAAGCCCCTTTTTTGCTGTGCTCTTCCACTCTTCAATGAATCTACTTGAAGCATAAGCAATATCTGAACTTTTTACCCAGGCAAAATAGGCATCTGGAGTGAGTACTAATGACCAAGATTTATCTTGTGATACAGTGAAAACATAGAGCGGTGTTCCCGCCCAAATCACTGATTCTTGTAAATTATCAAACGGGAAACCTTGTCCCGGCATGGTGAAATGAAAAAAATCTGGAGCATGCTCCGGAAGCGCACGTGCAAAAGTGTTATTTACTGCAATAGCGCGGCTCTTTTCGTTAAATCCTAATCCCTCAATTGCAGGTAAGTCCATATTGTTTTTGATTCGATTTAGCCAAACTGCATCATGTTCTTTAAAATTTTCCGCAAAGTGCCGTTCTTCTTCGGATTTATTTTGATTATCAAACTCTTTTAATAATTCCAGCTCAATTTTTTTAACCACAGGAAGAACGGAATTTACCATCTTCTCGTTCCAAGGAGAAAGCCCTTCACCCCTATCAGAATAATAATGATTATAGAATTGTTGTAGTTGCCCCTCTTGATATTCTCGCGTTAACAGAGGAATATCATAGTCATCACTGTCTGAAGGTAAATAATCATTGATATTTTGGGAATAAGGTTTTATTGAAAAATCATAGATTGGCACTTCAGTTGCAAAAGAAACTGACAGAAAGCAAATACCTAAAAATAAAAAAACTCGTTTGCTTAAATATCTGAAGTCAAATAATCCCAACCACATAAACAAATCCAAATAATACAAATAGAGAACAATTATATCATTAAATAAACTTTACGTAAGAATTTTATCCTCTAAAATTTCAGTTGGCTCTTCTAACATAGAGGTAACATGCTCATGTCGTGTTGGGCACAGTAATCGTTGAGACGAATAGAGAATAAAAATACTTAAAGGTAACAAACTTAAGAGATCAAAGGGAAACTTTAAAATTCCTATGCCGCCAAAAACACCTACATAAGACACACTGAGTATAGTAACCATATAAAATAAAAACCAATATAGAAGTGCGCTATTATCCCAAGAGTTTTTACGATGATAAACACAATAAATTAGAATCCCAATAAGTAAAGCAATATCCAGCTTCCATATAATTGAAAACCCGCACCAATACAGCATTAAATTACAAAAATAAAATGCGATATGCGAGCAAAGCAGTGCTCCTGAAAGTCTAAAAGGTCTTGGGGTTAACGGTTGCAATTTGCGCATTGCTAAAAGACATATAGGCCCAATACTGTAAGATAAAATACTTGCAGAAGAAAGAAACGCCACTAACTTCTGCCATCCTGGAAATGGAAGAAAAGATAGCATTCCAACTAGTAAGTTTGCATAAAGAGTGACATAAGGAATTCTATGACGATTTACCTTTAAAAAGATTTTCGGTAAATGATCATTTAATGCCATTCCATATAAAATCCTGGAAGTGGCAGCGGTATAAACTAAAGTTGTCCCAAAAGGAGAAAAAGCAGCATCAATCATTAGTATAGTTGCCACAAAACCTAGACCTAAAAGTAAAGTTAAGCCCACTAAAGGTCCACTATCTCCTGGGTAACTTAAGGCATGCCAACCCTGAGTTAAATATTTCTGAGGCACTGCTGCGAGAAAGCTCAACTCCAACATGAAATACAAAACAAATCCAATCAACACTGCACCTAAAATAGCAATAGGAATATTTCGTTGTGGATTTTTTACTTCTCCTGCCAGTACCAAACCGTTTTGAAATCCAGTAAAAGCAAAAGCAATACCCCCAGCAGAAAGTGCAGTAAAAATATTCACCCAGCTTTCTTTATCCGACAAACTAATTGTGACATTATCCATGGTTGGTGCGACATGGAGCAATGAAACAATTGCAATACTTGGTAATATAAACTTAATGATACTTGCATATTTATTACATTCAACGAGCAATTTAATTCCGTAAGAGTTCAATATGACGACAAAGAGCATGATGGCCATTGCTGCAACATAACCATATCCTGAAAGAGTGAATGTTGTTGGATCTTTGACAATTAATATTGGAAAAAAATGACTTGAATACTGCAGAATTGCTTGTATTTCTATTGGAGTCATAACAACATAAGACAACCACGATGTCCACGCGAATAAAAAACCAACCTCTTTTCCATGGGTAAACGTTGGATAATTAGACATGCCTCCAGAAATTGGAAACATTGTACCCAACTCACATAAAGGCAGAGCAATAAAAATCATAAAAACAGCAGCAATAACCCAAGAAATCAAAGAATTGCTACCTGCCATTTGCGCACTAATAAACGGGCTAAACAACCACCCCGATCCAATCATCCCCCCGGCAGAAACAATTAGAATGTTAGTCGTTGAAATATCCCGCTTTAACATGAAAATCCCCTATGATGCAAGCAATATTTCAATTTAGCCAGAAAGTTGTTCATTATACAAGTTCTAATAAATTTAAAAAGCGTAAAAGACTCATCATGAGGCAGCTGTGCTGCCTCAGAGAAGGGATAAAGGGTTAAGGAATAAAAGCTCGAACACACCTAACCCGTTCGTCGGCAAGGTTCTTATTACCAGGGGTTTGCCGACCATCGGTGAAGAACTGCACCCAAGCAAGTTCGTCAGGTATGATGATGGTAGAAAACTCAGTAGAACTCCAGTATTGGTCAGGGGAAAAACCTCCTAAGTTATTCGTATGTAAAGTGCTATATAAGTTAGGGTTGGTAGTGCCACAACCTGCATCCAGACCTATTACAAACCGTCCAAGTTCGCAAATAGCCGGCAGGTACCAGTCAGTAAAGCCCTGGTCACTCTTGTTTAGACAGGCTTGCGCTGCCGGATATTGACCTGCAGAGGTGGCAAGAACATTGGTATTGGCGAATCCATTCGTGATACTGTCCGCGCCAGTGATATTAAATACCGTTGCCCATAAGAAATCAAAGTCGCCCGGATTTTCTTCCTCAAACTAATCCCAATCATTTTCGCAATACTAATAATGTAAACCTAATTCTATGAGTTATCGAAACTAGCGATACTCTCGCTCTATTGCCTCAATTTCCTTAATAATCTGCTCTCCCTCTTCGTTGATTTCAGTATTAAACCACGAATCTAAAATTTCTTTTGCTAAATCTTGAGTTAACAGCCGATTGGATAAAGCCAAAACATTCGCTCGATTCCATATTCTTGCACCTTTTGCCATTTGAGCATCCGTACATAAAGCAGCTCTTATGCCAGGTATTTTATTCGCCACAATTGAAATACCCGCTCCGGTCCAACAAAAGAAAATGCCTTCATCACATTCGCCTTGACGAATTGCTTCAGCGGCAATTTGTGCTGTTTGTATCCATGATTCATCTTGTCGTGATTTAATTGCGCCAAATAGAATAACCTCATGTCCTAACCGCTTTAGTTCCTCCACAACATAATCATTAACAGGATAAAGTGTATCGCTGCATACGGCTATTTTCATTGATTTACTACTCCTTTCATAAAAAGTTTATTGAGTAATAACATAGCGCAAAAAATTCTCATACTAAAATCCTCGATTCTGCAGTATTGCAGAACTTGGAGAATTAAATCTCTATATGGCTTAGATCAAGGAGCTCACTCCAGACCAAAAACATACTATTGAATACCAAACCAGCCTCCAGTATCCCCTCCTGCCCAACATGCATTATCTTTGCAATCCTTAAATTTCACAGAACAGAGAAGTTTGAATTTGTCTGCCTTACTGATGTCCATCCCCTTATACCCTTCAGGTTGGCAAATTCGTGCTACATACTCACCCTGAACACGAATTTGTCCCATTACGTAAATATTTTCAGCAACAGGATAAATACCATGGGAATTATGCGAATAACATGCGATATAACATCCAGGGGACATAGTGTAGGTGTTATCTGTTGGTAAAAGAGCACGTTCTGCACCAGGATACGGATGATTAATAACGCCATTATTCCCTAAAATGTAAACAGGAAAAGGCGATGGCAACAAGGATTTATTTGCATCTGTATTTACTACTGGTGAAAGTGCAAGCGCCTGTGTAACAAAGATAAATCCAATACTACCCAATAGTATTTTTTTCATTTTTGATTTCCTTAAAGGTTAGCTATTTAAAGTATAGGCAAATAAAACGCTTTTCCCGTTTTACTTTTAACTTAAGCCTCCTTTTTGTAAAAACCAAAATAATTCGAGAAATTTATTTCGACAGATTTTCAACTCCATTAAAATCAATGTCATACGTTGATGCAGGATAAAACCCCTTCTTCACTCTCACCGCCCTACAAAGCACATTCAGCATCATTAATGTACTTTTTAATCGAAGCCAAGGATAAGCTTTGTGTTTCAAAACATCATGTGCTCTTTGATAGTCTTTAATAAATTGGCATGGATTTTTTTGTATATATTTCAAACAATGAAGCATCATTCCTTGACCCAGCATATAAGGCTGCATATATTGCATATTGGGTATGTCATATTGCCTTTGTCCACTTAAAATAGTATGCCAATCAATTTTATCTGTAAGCAGATGGAAACCACTGGTTACTCTTGGATTACACTCCAATGCATAAGCTTTATCATTCTCCAAGATAAAATCAAAAGCAATTTGGCCACTGAATTGGAAGCGTTTGCAAAAAGTCTTAATAAATTCAGTGATTGGTTTAATTTCCGCAGGCTCAAAATAAATTCCGGTTGAACGACCCGCTTGATATTTAGAGTGATAACACGATTGAATCAGCACGTCCCCTTTATGGGCAATAGCATAAGCACTGTATTCTTTTCCTTGAATAAAGTGCTGGGCAATGTATGGTTCATTAATAGCGAGTTCTGCAATGATTTTTTGCGAAGGTTTAATCAACGTACGGGTACCAAAACGGGAAAAAACAGGTTTTAAAACAAGCGCCGCGTCTTTAGGAAGAGCTTGTTTGTCCTTATCGGTATTCATTAACCAACTTTGTGGGGCACTCAAGCCATACTCACTGACAAGCTGGTTAAACGTATATTTATTATGTAATTGATTCAAGCGTTCAAAAGGCTCGCATAACAACTTGGTATGCGGAGACAATTCCTCATAGCCCTGGCTGAGATGAAAAATTTCTTCACATGTAGGAATAAGTAGATCAATTTTATATTGAATCACTATTTCTTTAATTGCTTTTAAAAATGCAGCTAAATCATGATTCGGTTTAGGAATAACAAAATGTTTTTTTACTCCTTTGACAAATCGTGCAAGCGGATAAAGCATACTCTCAGCACCATAAACTTCAAATCCCTGATTAATGAGACTACGCATAATATCCATGGTGGCAGGTGCTCTGCCTCCGGTAACTAAAATGTTCATTTACATCATTTCCTTAAAAATCAATTAACCTACTCCTCAAATAGCTCAACCTATGAACAAATAAGAACTTTATTGCACTCTTAAATAATTCTTGACAGATGCTCATAAAAATTATGCGGTGTTGGGCAAATTAGCAATTGCTCCAATCCGTTGGCAAAAGCGACATGATGCTCAGGAGCAATCATTTTTGTAATCATTTCATTAATCATGTAAGCCATTTGCATGGAGTTCCCGCCCATGTCGCCAAAAATAACATGATTATCAATAACTTCAAGAGGTAGCGATAAGGCGTTTGCAAATAACTGCCGAATCTGGATTAATAAATTCTCATATTTGTTTGTCTGTGGAGTAATCAATATGGAAGCAGGTTTTGGTAATTTTTTATAATCTACTTTTCCATTAGCAGTTAGAGGTAATTCAGTCAAAAAAATAAAATATTTTGGTACCATGTAATATGGAAGTGTTTCAGATAATTTTTTCCGCAAATCAATTGCCTGTTCTTTTGAATTCGATACTACATATGCAATTAATTCGTTATTTTCTTCCCCTAAGATGGGTTTTATAAACGTTACTACAGCTTGTGCAATGCTATCAATTGCGCATAAAGTGTGTTCAATTTCAGGTAATTCAACACGATGACCGCGAATTTTTATCTGCTGATCCCTTCTTCCTGAATAAATCAATAAACCATCTTTTCGATGCTTTGCTAAATCACCACTTTGATACATGCGTTGTCCAGGAAAAAAAGGATCACTCATAAATCGCTTATTCGTTAACTCGGGCTGGTTCAAATACCCCATCCCTACGTTGCTCCCAGCAATATAGATTTCCCCTTCCTCTTCAAGTCTGACTGGCTTAAGCGTGCTATCCAAACAGTAAATACGTGTATTTGCTGCAGGAATACCAATAGGCACACTGCATTGAAGATCATTTTTAGCATCATATTGATGAATCATACAGCCCACTGTAGTCTCAGTAGGGCCGTATTCATTAAATATTCGCGCATTAGATAATTTTTCAATAATTAATTGAGCCAAACTACAAGGAAAATCTTCGCCTCCGACAACTAAAGTTACGTCATGCCGGGAGTTTATAGGTAAACTGCTTATCATTCTTAAGTGCGACGGAGTGAGCTTCAAAAAATTGATCTCTTGATTTGTAAGTATTTCCTTTAATACTAGAGAATTAATTGACTCAGGAATGAGCATCATACTGCCGCCTGAGAGTAAAGGTAAGTATAATGTTGTCACCGTTAAATCAAAGGCGATACTTGTAAACAATGCTGTATGATAAGCTTGATTATTATTTCGGTATATCTCGACTGCCCAAGATAAATAATTCAGCAATTGACCATGATTAATCATTACCCCTTTAGGCGTCCCTGTGGAACCAGAGGTATAGATGATATAAGCCAATTGGGTGAGCGAATTTTCGTTTCGCTTTGGCATGGTTGTACTCATGATTTTTAAAGGAATATGAACACATAATCCGGAATAATTTTGCCTCAATGCTTCATGCTGTTCATCAATAACTAAAGCAGGTTGAGCATCTTCTAATAAAGTCAAAATCCAATTGACAGGGGATTTTATATCGATAGGAATATAAGCAGCACCTAAATACCAACACGCCAGTATGGAGCAGACCATATCTTCATTTCTGGATAAATAAATAGCGACTTTATCTCCACATCGTATGCCTAAATCAGAGAGATAACTGGCGATTTCTAAAACACGATGATGCAATTGTTTATATGTTAGAACCTTCTTTTTTGAAATTAGGACGTACCTATGAGAGTATTCTATTGTTCTCTCCCATATTTTTGTGAAAATCGTTTTTTCTTGAGAATAGTCAACATAGGTATTGTTATATACAGGCCATAATGTATTGCAATAAGGTAAATTACTCTCTGCAGCTAACTGAGGTTCATCAATCATCTTTTTCAATTGGACCTCTAAATGAGCACATTCTTCGCGTGTTGCATGGGCGTTTGATACAGAAAAACAGATTGTCGTTGCATTGTTATGTTCTGTCACAATAAGCACAATAGGCGCAATAGGTACATCAATGGGCAAAAAATAACCATCGATGGCGCAGCAGCCGCCCTGATTTGACTCAAAGTCAGATAAATTAATCGACAATTTAGATACAATTCCAGATACCATATATCGATTTTTCTTGTTTTGATAATAAATCAACGCACTAAGAAGAGCTTTTAATAGAGACAATGGCAAATGACGTAAACACGCGTCATACTTTCCAATCTGCAATTCATTTTGATTACTGAGTTGCTTTACAATATCACTGTAAATGAGTGACCAATTTGCCTCTTTCTCAACTTCGATAAAAATCGGGTTTGCAAAATTAGCTGTAGTATTTGTATTAGGAATATGATGACGTAAGTCTACAGGAATCATAAAGCGAGCTTTTTCAGCACCCCGCTCAGCACTGACAGCCGTCAATATATGGCAAATCTTGGCGGTTACGCCATTGATTTTTCCAGGAAGAGTTAATTTACGCCATAGATAATGGGTATGAGCAAAACCTGTGTCGCCTGTTGGCGCGATACAATCCAATGGGAAATTCGGACGGTGTTTAATCTCTCTTTTTTTTCTTAGAAATTCATAATCGGTTAGTATCAAATTTGTACCAGTTAAAGGCTGTTTTCTCCAGGCACGAAAAATATCACTCACCCAATGATATAAACCCATACCGTCCATTACCCCATGAAAAGCACGAAACACCAAAAAATGGCGCGTTCCTTTTATGTAAGTAACTTGCGTCGCAGAATACGCGGGCTCAAATTTATGCCCATGAAAAAATGACGCGCATTGAATATCATGACCATCCCATTCCCTCTCTAATACTTGAATAGGCTCAAACTCTTTAGAGAGTTCAACTGAGTCATACCAAACTGGATTGATGCATCTTAAATTTGCCCGCAAATGGACATATTGATTGGAGGAGTTCGCTTGAATAACAGCCTGATTAAGGGAAGATACATCCACTTCTGCATTCATTTCAAGAATTAGCTGCAGTGTAAAGGAATGATTCATTGCATCACCAGCAATATATAATTTTTCATTAGGCGTTATAGGACGGTGAGCTTTTTTCTTATATTGGTATGACATAAATCAAGCGAAAATATGAACGTTTTTTGTTCATAATCAAGGGAGTAGACTAACAATTATACATTAAAAGCTATTTTAATACCACATATGCTTTTTCTCCTGATTCAGGAGTAGAAGCTTTCGCACAAGATAGCGAATTTAGCCAGAGCAATCTAATGTAACCATATTGAACATCAATATCGCCTGGACGACTATTTTTCCGTACAGGCTATAGAGAATATTTATGATGATTTTCTACGTTGCATAATTTGTGAAAAAAACTCGGGTTTATTCAGCCCCATTGATGCAAAGATTTGGGGTACTCTATCCCATGAGCCTTCTTCTTCAATACTTGCAACAATTAATTCAAACCCAGTTTTCTTATCTGCTTCTAATCCCCACCCATTAATGAAACTAAGTCCTCTTAATCGTTTTGCAGCAATATGGTTTAATGCTATTGCTGCTAATAAATAAGCATGTGCTTCTTCAAAAAGCTGATTGCATTTTTTCAAATTAGATTCACTTTTAAAAACACCCTCTTTTTCTAAATTCTGTCTGAATTTGGCTTCCTCCAGAATCATTTGCCCTAATTGATAATTCGCTTCTGCATCATCAAGCATTGCAGCTGCTCTATAACATTCCATATACATTAGGTGTGCATAGGGAAATTTTTTATTTCCTTTCAATTTATTGTAAATGGATGCTAACTCAAAATAATAGGCAATTTCTTTTTTGAGCATTTCATCTCCAGGTTGATTATTTACCCGGTTTGCTTGCATGACTTTTATTTTCTTAATAATTCTTCTAATCTGCCAACGTTTTAAATAAGCCATAAACTCTCCTGCCACTTATTATGATGTTGCTTGGATAAGATATTGTAATAAAAAAATCACAATTACAATGAGGATCATTAAACCAAGAATCTTTAGTCCAAAACCAGCGGACTCTTTTATTTCTTTACCAATTTGTTTACGGGGAAGATTTTCTGACTCTTCCTCTACGTTCAATTCTGATTTATAAAGGTTGTTATCAATATAATTGGATACAAAGTAGGAAATCAGTCCGGTAATCACACAGGGCACAAAAAATATTAACCAAACTATAAGTTTGCTGGCTCCCACGCTGTAGTTATAATCATCTTGCAATGAACTTAACATAGTCAAAACCATATCAGGAACATTATAGTTCAATCCCCAAGCAAGATAAGGCAAAATATATAAACTAACGAAAAACAAACCCAGGCAAAGAACCAAGCAAATCATTCCTAAAATATAGAGCTTGCTATTACTGCCGAATCGATCTTGTTCCATATTAACCCTAAAATGTCCTTTTCTTTAATTTAAGATAGCAGATGGATTTAAATAAGTACACTTGCTGGTGATATTAACCAATTCATTTTAAAATAAAATATAGATCATTTTTCTTATAAGGCGACTCATGAAACGTTATGTTTTTATGATCTCTGATGGTACAGGGATTACTGCTGAAACTTTGGGCCATAGTTTGATTACTCAATTTGAAAATACAAAATTTGAACGAGTTACGATTCCCTATGTTGATTCTTTAAAAAAAGCAGAACATGCCATTCAACAAATTAATCAAGCTTTTAAAGAGCATGGCATCAAACCACTAGTATTTATGACGTTGATTGATCCAGAAATCAGAAATTACTTTAAAAAAGCGGATGCCCGGGTATTTGACTTATTTAGTACTTTTATTGGCCCGATGGAAGAAGAACTTAATGAAAAATCTTCTTATACAGTCGGAAGAACTCATGGGGTAGTGAATAGCAAACTTTATTTGCACCGGCTTGAAGCCATAGATTTTGCCTTATCGCATGATGATGGAGTGAAAACTCGAGGCTACGATAAGGCGGATATCATTCTTATCGGTGTTTCGCGTTGTGGAAAAACTCCAAGCTGCTTATATATGGCACTTCAATATGGAATTTTAGCTGCTAATTACCCTTTTACTGAAGAGGAGATTATTGGCTTTAAATTACCTGAAGTACTGAAGCCCTATAAAAATAAACTGTTCGGATTAACCATTGACCCACAACGTTTACAACAAATTCGGGCAGAACGTAGGCCCCATAGTAAATATGCTTCAGCGGAACAATGTCGTTTGGAAGTCAATGAAGTCGAAGCCATGTACCAAAAAGAAAAAATTCCTTACATTAATTCGACAAAATACTCTATTGAAGAAATATCAACCAAAATACTAGCGGCGTCAGGCTTACACCGCAAAATATAGTTTGGTAAATTTCCCTTATTTCAATCGATTTCTTCCAAACTCGCAACTCTGAAATAGAGTTTGGAGAAATTGAATGCAGTCTGGATGCAGCGCAGCAAACCCTAGGAAGCATAAGCGCAGTATGCTCCCAGGTTAATCTCAATCCCATTCAAAAGAAACTAGTTGGCAGCACTAGGAAAATCTGCATCACAATCATATCGGCTATCATTAGCTAAAAAAGTTTTACAACTTTGGCTGATAGTATATTTTACAGTAGTAGCATCAGGTACAGAGGTGTTTCGCTTAGAATACATTTGCCAAATAATAACTCCGCCACTGTTTTTTTGTTGCGCAAGAATTTCATTAACCAATTGATTAGTCAGTTGAAGTTGGCCATTAATATTTTGAGGATAGGCGGGTTGATTTACTTCAAAACCAAATTGTATTTTTGCGTTAATAAAATATTTGGCTGGTAAAAAAGTCACTTTTCCGATGTTATCAACGGTTAAACTGGGTTTGCTAACGACTTCTGCTTTCAACCAATTGGTATAGTCTTTCATATACGCGCTGACTTGACCAGGTAAATCCAAAGGCCCATTAGCATAAGGAGCGCATTCGACTGGATTATCTCCGCATAAATCATAGGTCATCAGACCCAAGCTATCAAAGCGTGAAACTATTGCCGCATCTTTATCCGTAAGGTTATACCATAACCCTTTCAAATTTCCTTTCCACCAGAGCCCACCCTTGGTATATATATCAGGATATTTGTCTCCATATACAAAACCTGTAATTGGACGAGCACCAACAGGAGGTGCAGCTGTAGCAAATTTGAGATACTTTGCCCCTGGGTCATCCATTAGTGCATGCAAAATAGCATCTACTTTATCAATTGTTTTAGGCATAACATAAGAAGAACCAGAATTTATCCCATACTTCATGAGATTGTTGTATGTTGGCCCTCCTGCATTCAGTATACTTTGTGCTATATCTGTTGACCATTCACCATTTGAACTAGGCCCCCAAGAAACTGCATATTGATCAGCATGCCAAAACTCTTCATAGTCAAAATCAATGCCATCCACCCCTAAATCATTCGCTAATTTGACTAAATTTGCATAGGAGGTTTTTGCTTTGGATGCCTGCTCCCTATCAGGATCAGTGGGGTCAGGAAACCAATCGTAAAAAGCTTGATTTATGCTTGAGGAGGCAGGTCCACAAGCTCCGCGCGCTACTGCAAAATTACAGCTGTAATTCCAGCCGCCCACAGAGAGAAATGTTTGAATATTTTTCTCTTCGGATAATTTGATTGCTGCTTTTAACTGATCAAAAGCTTGAGCACCTTTGCCATCATGATCCGTAAAATAACCAAGTATACCCGTTTTAGCGAGATTACCAGTCTGATAATCAATCAATGATGGTCTAACAAATGAAAAAATAACACGATTAAAATTAGGTTTTTTGAGTTTAAGCAAATCGTTAACATACTGTTGAAGCTGCGCAGGATTATCAATAAGCAAATATACAGAAACAACTTTTTCATTAGCGGCAGGACTGGCTTGCACTACGGACAAAGAACTATCAAGCATCAACAGGGTACATAACACAGAGAGGCATATTTGCTTTAATTTCATCGCTTCTCCCTAGCCACTTATTCGACACCTGATTAAATTATATACATTTAATAAGGATAAGCAAACGGCTCAACATAACATAGTGGAACCCGGATATTAATAATCCAGCGTTCCATACGTTCTTCAGGCCATTGGAGAACTACGATACAACCCAGAGTTGCATAAAATCATCCACTTTCATTGCTGCAAGTGTATTTGTGTCACTCATTGCCTGCATGATTCGCTCAACGCGTTCTACAGAAAACTGAGTACTTAAGTTCTTTTTAAATTTGGATACTAAAACAGGAATGCCCTCCTCACGTCTGCGTTTGTGGCCAATTGGATATTCTACGGTTATCAAATCACTCTCAGTACCATCTTTGAAAATTATTTTGATGCTGTTTGCAATTGAACGTTTTTCCGGATCAAGGTAATCACGAGAAAAACGTTCATTTTCAGTAACATGCATTTTTTCACGCAATATATCTATTCTGGGATCTGCTGCAACATCATCTTCATAATGTTCCGCTTTTAAATCACCAAATAATAAGCCTATAGCAACCATATACTGTAAACAATGATCCCGATCAGCAGGATTGTGCAGAGCACCTTGCTTACTAATAATTCGAATTGCCGACTCATGTGTCACTAAATCAATTCGGGCTATATCATCAAATCGGTGCTTCACAATAGGATGTAACATCACAGCACATTCGACCGCAGTTTGCGCATGGAACTCAGCAGGATAAGATAATTTAAACAACACGTTTTCCATCACATAACTGCCATAAGGGCGCTGAAATTTAAATATTTTTTTATCAAAAAGCACATCATAAAAACCCCAGGTTGGAGCACTTAATGCGCTTGGGTAACCCATTTCTCCTGCTTTAGCAATTAACGCCAAGCGAACTGCTCTTGAAGTGGCATCTCCTGCAGCCCACGATTTTCTTGATCCCGCATTAGGTGCATGTCTATATGTTCTTAGACTTTGACCATCGACAAAAACTTGAGATAGAGTTCTTAACATCATGTCTTTATCAGCGCCAAAAAGCTGAGCCGCAACAGCAGCACTAGCAACTTTTACTAAAAACACATGATCCAGCCCTACTCGGTTAAAACTGTTTTCCAAAGCGAGGCAACCTTGAATTTCATGTGCCTTAATCATAGCAGTAAGCACATCCTGCATTAAAATTGGCGCATTGCCCTTGACATAATTTTGTCGGGACATATAATCCGCTACAGCAAGGATGGCACCTAAATTGTCAGAAGGATGCCCCCACTCTGCCGCCAGCCAGGTATCATTGAAATCCAGCCAACGTATCATAGCACCTATATTGAAAGCCGCTTGTACTGGATCTAATTCATATGCTGTGCCTGGAACTCGTGCTCCGCCAGCCAGAGTAGCGCCAGGAACAACTGGGCCCAGGAGTTTAGTACATTCAGCAAAATTTAATGCCAAAATACCACAACCTAATGTATCCATGAGGCATAAACGTGCTGTCTCATAGGCTACAGCGCTATCAATTTTTTTGTTTAGCACATAATCCGCAATATCAATCATAACCTGATCGTAATCAGGTTTAATATTATCTTCTACATAGCTGTGCATAATAACCTCTGTCCATTATTTATCCAGATATTTGTTTCTCATCAGATTAACTCGCTCAATCTTAGAAACCGTCATTTAACAAATTACATCTTATCCTACGTCCCGCGGCCAGGAATCCCGCACCATCATTAAATCTCGCGGACAAAGCCACGGGATCTAGATATGGCGCTTTGCTCCTTAACTTAATGTCAGTGCCACTGCGGTTTCCCATCACTTTGCTTCATTCATCACATAAATGATATAGATTGAACAACTACCCCCTCGTCTCAATAGCCGGGAACTTTTGGGGTTCAGGTCCGGTATATTCAGAAGTGGGTCTTATCAGCTTGTTATTCTCTCTTTGTTCAAAGACATGGGCTGACCATCCCGTAATACGCGACATAACAAAAACCGGCGTGAACAAGAATGTAGGAATGCCGCAATAGTGGTATGCCGAAGCACTGTAAAAATCCAGATTGGGAAATAATTTTTTTTCATTCCACATGACTTCTTCAATGCGTTCTGAAATATGATATAAAAGAAGGTCGCCCTTTTCCTCACCCAAGCGAAATGACCATTTTTTGATGATGTCAGAACGCGGATCGCTGGTCGTATAGACTCGATGTCCGAATCCCATAATGAGCGCTTTATTAAGCAACATTTTCTTTAATTCAGTTTCAGCTTGGTCAGGATTATCAAAACGCCCTATAAGCTCCATTGCTGCCTCATTAGCCCCTCCATGTAAAGGACCTCTTAAAGTACCAATAGCACTTGTGATCGCAGAATAAAAATCAGCCAATGTTGCTGCGGTAACTCGTGCAGCAAAGGTTGAAGCATTAAATTCATGCTCAGCATATAAAATCAATGATACATTCATCATTTGAGCTTCTAATTTACTTGGTGCACGCCCATGTAATAATGCAAGAAAATGTGCCCCAGTTGTTTGTTCATCACTTAAACCAGAAATTTCTTTATTATGAAAATGCCATGCATACCAGTAACACATTATTCCTGGGAATAAAGCTAATAATCTATCCGCAATGTGATGCTGTTGTGAAAAACTATCTTCTGGTTCAATTGTTCCCAAAAAGGAACAGCCAGTTCGTAGAACATCCATGGGATGTGTGTTTTTTGGGATTAGTTTCAATACAGTTTTTAAAGCATCAGGCAATGTTCTAAGACTAACTAGTTTTTTTGTATATTCATCCAATTCTTTTTGAGTAGGTAATCGCCCATAAAGTAATAAATACGCTACTTCCTCAAACGAGGCATATTCTGCTAGATCATCAATCGAGTAGCCTCTGTAATTCAAACCTTTTCCTGCTAGTCCAACTGTACAAATTGCTGATTGACCAGCAACTACACCGGCTAAACCGCCGCTTTTAACACTCATTGTCTTCCTCCATCAATTGGTCTAGTTTTTGTTCGTATTGATAATAACCAAGCACATCATAAAGCTCTTCACGAGTTTGCATTTTATCGATCACGGACTGTTGCGTTCCATCTTGAAGAATTGCCCTATAAGTATTTAACGCTGATTGGGACATCGCTCTAAATGCACTCAATGGATACAAAATTAGCGAGACGCCAACCTGTTTCAATTCGTCACGATTAAATAAAGGAGTTTTACCAAACTCAGTAATATTCGCCAACACAGGCACAGGAATTGCCTGAGTAAAGGTCTGATACTCCTCCAGACGAGTCATCGCCTCAGGAAATATCATATCAGCGCCTAATTCGACGCAAAGCAATGCTCTTTCTATAGCTGCATTCATTCCTTCAACAGCATAAGCATCTGTTCTCGCCATGATGACAAAATCAGGATCCTGCCGTGCATCAACTGCTGATTTAATTCGGTTGCCCATTTCTTTCAAAGACACAATCGCCTTATTGGGTCTGTGCCCACATCGTTTTGCCAGTACCTGATCTTCAATATGAATGGCTGCAACCCCTGTTTTCTCCATAAGTTTTACGGTTCTGGCAATATTAAACGCATGTCCCCATCCTGTATCAACATCAACAAGAAGAGGTAAAGGACACGCGTCAGTAATTCGGCGTGCATCCTCAAGAACTTGTGATAGATTGGTCATGCCAAGATCGGGTATACCATAAGAGGCATTCGCAACACCTGCCCCTGAAAGATATATTGCTTTAGCTCCAGAAAATTGCGCAAGCATAGCAGAATAAGCATTTATGGTACCCAATACGGGTAGGGGTTTATTTTCTTTGACTGTCTGTTTGAAGACTTTGCCCATGGAACTCGCCATTAGCTGTCACTCCTTGATCTTAATATGATATAAACTAACGTAATCTGAGCATAAAGAAGCAGAACTTGGATTTCCTTTGTGAATTCAAGTGTTTTGCTTTGCCCAAACTATAGGTTTAGTATTATGCTCTAATGAGAATTTCATCTCAATCGATTTTAATACCACCCCGAATTATATTTTTACGTAAGAAACGTGCAGGTGATAAAGCATAATGCAAATTTCTGGGCAAACAGCTCATTTCGTTATTGATTACCGAGGCTAGCCATTCTGCGCATAAGGGAATTGTTGTAAGACCTCGAGAACCAAAACCAGCACAGGCATAAAGTCCAGGATAATAGGGACCGGCTTGAGCTATCCAACGTTTTGCATTTGTTTCCAAGCGAGCAAATTGCGCCACAAATTGTTCCGCCTCTGCGATTTTGCCAACTAAAGGAAGATAATCAGGAGTTGACGCCCGAACTCCTGCCCAATGATTACTTACCTCATCAGACCATAAAACCTCTGGTGCTAATTGTTTAAGCTTTGCCAAATTATTCTGATCATCCTGAAGTTTTATTTGAGATTCTGCTGATTTTAACTCATAGGTGGCGCCTAACTGATGAATACCCTGTATTGCAGGAAGCACATGCCCTTGCCCACATAAAGGCAATTTTAAACAAGCGCTTTGCTCGGTTGATAAAATTGCTGTCATTTGTCCCCGAATGGGTTTAACAGGCAAATGCTTCGTTTCTTTAAATGAATTGATTTTATGACCATTCGCTAAAATAAGAACATCAGTTTCCAAATCATTCACAACCCATCGCTTATCAAAAACCAATTGGTTGATTACGGTATTAGTCAATAAAGAAATACCTTCCGTATTAATTAAAAATTGGCATAATTCCGGAGAGTTTATCCATCCTGACAAAGGAATATACAGTCCGGGTTTATCTAATAAAAATCCTGCTAATTGCGAAGCCTGTTCCATATCTACGAGAGTCCCTAACTCTGGATAATGGGTCAACCAAGAACGTAAGCTGGATTGCGCTGCCTTTTCTTTATCAGAATAAGAAAGTAACAAAGAACCACTCAACTCACCAATTTTTGTTTGCTTTAAGATGCATTGGTAAGTTCGTGCAGCATATAAAAATGCAGCCAACATAAATTGAGTCAATGGAGAGCTGTACGCAGATAGTTTAGGAAATAAGACCGCTTGTTGATTTGCTGATCCACCGCTTCCTATTTGACTTAATTCATCAATAATCGTTACGTTCCACCCTCGCTTATTAAGAGCATGCGCTGTAAAACAACCCGCCAAACCAGCGCCTATAATTACCGCTGATTTACTGGAGTACTTTTCTGCTTTCCCCACATGCCACGGAGTATGACGTTTTGTGGTATTTTGTGATGGCATTTGCGCAAAACGAGCGCAAACCATATGACGTTTAGGACCAAACCCTTTTCTTTTTTTAACAACAAATCCATGTTGACTTAAACTTGTTTTAACAGAACTTGCAGCGGTATAAGTTGCCAGGGTGGTTTCTTCTTTAGACAACATAGCAATTACTTTCATCAAAGCATCAGACCACATATTTTGATTTTTGGCTGGGGCAAAACCATCAAGAAACCATGCGTCAATAAAAGCTGTTCTGAGTTGACTCTCAAGCGAGGGCTCGCCACAAATTAATAGCTGTTCATAGCATTCCAGGGCATCTCCTAACATTAATGTCAGCGTTACTCTACCATCACAAAATGAAAGATGATGATATCCAGGAGTTAATACAGGATAACTTGCTATAAGTTGCTGGGCTTGCTTTTCCAATTGTGGCCAGGAAGCAAGACTTTTTGTTAAGTCAGTAAGAGATAAAGGATGCTTTTCACAGGAAATAAAATGTAATTGACATGACATAGGAGCATATTGTTCCCACAAACTCCAGCTCACAAGGAAATTCAAGCCAATTCCAAAACCAGTTTCTGCTATGGTAAATCTTTGCGGTTCATCAGAAGAAAATGATTGCCAACGCTTGATTAAGTCATTTCCATCAATAAATACATAAAGTGCTTGATTAATCCCACCTTCGGATGAGTGATAAATATCATCATATTGTGTTGAGAAAGGCAAAGTTCCATGCCACTCCAACTCTGCCTTATTTATAGGTACAAAAAAATTACTCACATACAACCACTCGATTCGTAGCCATCCCTTTGGCTTCTTGTAATTCAGCTGGTTTTTTTTCCTGGATCAACTGCCGTAGCTTGGGAACCATGATAAAAAGTACAATTGAAGAACCAATTGCAAACAGACCTAACATTAAAAACACATGGCTGTAACCCTCATTAGTTACTAAAGGTGAAATGCTCTCTTGTCCTTCGATCATCATATTTGAACTGTAGCTAGACAAGGCCGCACCTACGCCCGTATTTAACATCCACATGCCCATCATCACACCTTGTAATGATGAAGGGGCTAAATATCCTATCATAGCATAACCAATTGGGGATATTAAAAGTTCACCAATGCTCTGCAAAATATAACTCAAGACAATCCAGCTGGGATTCACTAACCCTTCATAGTTGGCATAAGCGATACCAATAGGTAATATGACAAAAGCAATACCTATAAAAAGCAATGCCAATGCAAATTGAGTAGGAATATTAATTTGCACCCCGTTTTTGCGCATCTTATGCAGTAAAATCCCTAATAATGGCCCCCCAATAACAATAGCTACTGTATTAATATTTTGGAACCATTGTGGTGGAATGACCCAACTTGCAAAATCACGTTGTACATTATGGTCAATAAAGACTGTAAGTCCCATGGGTGCTATTTGATAAAGCATCCAAAAGACCGTTCCCACAATCATAAGTACAGCAAAAGCAACTATTTTATCTTTTGCTTCTTTTGTTGGTTGTTGTCTTGCCAAATACAAAATTACACCTAGCATAACTAGGCCTGTTACCAACACTAATTTTTTAGCCCAATCTGCATATTGAAGCATTTGGCTTAAAAGAAATGGGAGCAATACAATCAGAAGAACCCCTAAAAAAATGGCTTTTTTTTGGGATATTTTATCTTTCCTAGAAAAAATCGTTTCTTTATCTGCTAATTGTTGCCAGCAATACAAACAAATAATTAATGCAATCAAATTTCCCAAGCTACTAAGAAGAAAGAGTCGTTCATAGTTCTGAGTCAGCTGAAATAAACCGCTTAAGCTAAAGCCAACAAAAAAACCAATATTCATACCTGCATAATTCATAAGAAATGCTGTTTCACGTCGAGTATCTTCTGGAGAGAAACGTTGAGTTAGCATACAATTTAAACAAGTCACGTTCAAACCAGAACCCGTTAAGAAAGCTGCCAAGCCATAATAAAGAAAGAAAATATCGCCAAATGACAATAGGATACAACCTATAATTTGCGCCACCATTCCCGCGCAAAACAATGCGCGATTAGAGAGCAAACGCCCTCCCCAAAAACCACCAAGCAAATGCAGCCCATAATTAAAAGCAATGAAAACACCCATGACGCTGTTAGCAGTACTAATTTGAAGACCTAATCGTCCTTCCATGTATAAAACAAGCGTTGAATAAAGAACACTGAAGCTTAACGTAGAAACAATCTGAATAAAAAAAAGAGGAACAATTCCTTGCGGCATCGATTGTATGAATTCCTTTTTGTTTGTCATGATCGACATCATCTTACTTCCTTGTTAAAGAACGTCTCTGAATATGACATGTGAAAAAATTACTGTCTAGGGTATTTTAAAAATTTATTTTTTATCTTTTTTTGTTCGATATTTGTTGCCTAATGCAGCGCTGCGAAACGGAGTTAAATTAACCTCTCAACCCTGGGTTACGCTGCACTGCAGCTTACGGAAACACCTCGGAAAATGTTATCTTTTTAATTGATTAAGCACTTCTTCAGCAGCCATTTGCGTTTTAATAATTTCGTTGTCTCCATGTGCACTGGAAACAAATCCGGCTTCATACATGGAAGGAGCAAAATAAACACCTTTTCCTAACATTCCGTGATAAAACTTTTTAAATAAAACCTCATCTGATGCAGCAATGTCTGCATAATCAGCGATATGCTTTTTCTCTGTAAAACAAAAACCGAACATTCCACCTAATGAAGCGCTAAAAAATGGGATTTTTAATGTTTCAGCAACAGAAGACAATGCCAAAGTTAATGCTTGGGTAGTTTGACTTAATTTGGCAAAAAAACCTGGTTTTTCAATCTCGGATAAAGTTGCAAGACCTGCTGCCATAGCTAATGGATTACCAGATAATGTACCTGCTTGATAAACAGGTCCCTCAGGAGCCAAAAAAGACATAATCTCTGCTCTGCCGCCCAAAGCACCTACAGGCATGCCACCACCAATCACTTTACCAAGAGTAGTAATATCAGGAGTAATCCCGAAAATCCCTTGGGCCCCTGTTAACCCCACTCTAAAACCAGTCATTACTTCGTCAAAGATCAATAAAGTTTTGTATTGATCACATAATTGGCGTAATCCTTTCAGAAATTCAGGCTCAGGCAAAACAAATCCCATATTCCCAGCTACAGGTTCCAATATTATTGCAGCAATATCATCAGGAAATTTTTCGAATAACTGTGCAGTTTGCTCTAGATCATTAAAATTTGCGGTTAGAGTATGCTCGGTAACACTTTGCGGAATTCCTGGAGTTGAAGGGATACCTAATGTAAGAACACCAGAACCCGCTTTAACTAACAAACTGTCGCTATGCCCATGATAACAACCATTAAATTTAATAAATTTATTTTTCTTGGTTACTCCACGAGCCAACCTAATCGCAGTCATTGTTGCCTCGGTACCAGAGTTCACCATACGTACTTTTTCAATTGAAGGAATTAAGGAGATGATTTTTTCAGCCAGTTGTACTTCAAGTTCGGTAGGTGCTCCAAAACTCATACCACTATGAAGCACTTTATTCACTGCCTCAATTACAGCAGGATGACAATGTCCAAGGATTAACGGTCCCCAAGAGCCAACATAATCAATATATTCATTATTATCTACATCAACAAGATATGCACCTTTACCTTGTTTAAAAAAAATAGGATCGCCACTAACCCCTTTAAACGCGCGCACTGGTGAATTAACGCCTCCAGGAATAAGCGTTTGGGCTTGATGAAATAAATCTGTTGAACGTGTCATAAAAAATCTCCATAATTATGCGGTATAATATTACAGACATTATTAATAATTGGCAAAAAAATGCTTTATCTTTACATCGAAGCCCACAATAGCTAAATTACGCCCTTTTAAACGAGTATTATCATGCAAGAATATAAAAAATATATTTGTGTCATCTGTGGTTTTATTTATGATGAAGCCGAAGGATGGCCTGAAGATGGAATTGAACCAGGTACACGTTGGGAAGATGTGCCCGAAAATTGGTTCTGTCCAGATTGTGGAGCCGGTAAAGAAGATTTTGACATGGTAGAAATGGAATAAGTTTCCTTACTTAGAAGAAATCTGCACTCTAAGTTATATGTTTTTATAAAATTGTAACCTGGGTTTCGCTGCGCTGCACCCAGGTTACAATTTACGGTTTTACCACAACCAAAATCACAATCCCTATCAACAATAAGGTCGGCATTTCATTATAAATACGAAAAAAACGGGCGTGCTTTTGATTTTTATTCTGTGCAAATGCCTTTAAATAATGCCCGCATAATAAGTGATAAACCCATAAAATAACGACAAGACTCAATTTGGCATGCATCCATCCTGCCTTTAGATAATAGACTGGATTATAACTGAGAAGCCATAATCCCAATAAAGTTGTCACTATTGCAGCAGGCCAAGTTATTCCATAATAAAGTCTTTTTTCCATTACTTTAAAACGAATGAGACTTGTCTCATCATGAGTATCGGCATGATAAACAAACAATCTTGGTAAATAAAATAATCCAGCAAACCAGGCAACCATAGCAATGATATGAAACGCTTTAATATACAACATAATTAATTTCCTGAACGATGTTTTCGTTTTTTTCGAGAATGTTTTATCAAATTCAGTGCCTCCACTCCCAATGAGAAACCCATGGCAAAATAAATATATCCCCGAGGAATATGGAAAGAAAATCCATCAGCAACAAGCACCATGCCAATTAGAATTAAGTAGCTTAGAGCAAGCATTTTGATTGTGGGATATTCTTTAATAAATGCACTTACTGCTTCACTGGCAAAGACCATAATGAGAATAGCACATGTAATCGCGACAGCCATGACCCAAAAATGTGAAGTTAATCCCACGGCAGTTAATACACTATCTAAAGAAAATATAATATCCATTAATGCAATTTGGAAAATAACCGCTTTAAAGGTTGTTTTAAAGGCTACAGTCTTCGCTTCACCCGTTAATACCGGCTCAGTAGTCACATCCTGATGAATTTCTTCTGTTGCTTTCCAAATTAGAAAAGCGCCACCTCCCATAAGAAAAAAATCGCGTGCAGAAAACGACATATGAGCCACAGAAAGTAACGGTTTAGTCAATTTGATTAGATCAACTGCTACCGCTAATAAAATCAAACGCATAACCCAAGAAAGTGTAAGTCCCCACCGCCTTGCTTTTTTTCTCTGTTTGGGAGGTAATTTTTCAGACAAAATAGATAAAATAACCAGATTGTCAATTCCCAAAACAATTTCCAATATGATTAAAACGATTAAGCCTACCGTAATATCAATAAAATCCATCAAATCCTCTGATATCAGAAATTGAAAAAATATATAATATACTCTTTATCTGAGATTTACCTATATCTTTCTGTAAAATCTAGAGCATAACTTTATTGAAAGCATGATGTTTATAAAGGCAAATGATTCACTTTATTCTTTGGCTTCGATATAATATCTACGTTATATTAATCTTGTGAGATACAGAGATCATCAAATTTATCAAAAAGCTGCTAAAGAGAAACAGAGCTCATGTGCAACCTGTTGCTTCAGCTTATATAATCCCAAGGAATAAGCATTCCATATCTAAAGCGGACATTAGTAGCAATGCGCTCAAAGTGCTTAACCGCTTAATTGGTGCTGGATTTCAGGCATACATTGTTGGAGGTAGCGTCAGAGATTTATTGTTGCATAAAGCCCCCAAAGATTTTGATGTAGCTACAGATGCAACACCCAATCAAGTTAAAAATTTATTTAGAAATGGACGAATTATTGGTCGTCGCTTCAAGCTTGTTCACATACTCTTCCACCGCGAAATTATTGAAGTTGCTACCTTTAGAAGTCATATAGCTATTGATGAAAGTCAGCTAACAAATGAACGAGGTATGTTGGTTCGGGATAATGCTTATGGTTCCCTTGATGAAGATGCTTGGAGACGTGATTTCACGATTAACTCACTTTACTACAATATAAATGATTCATCGATTATTGATTTTACTGGTGGCGTGAAAGATGTTGAAGAAAAGCTCATTCGTATGATTGGTGATCCAATAAAACGATATCAGGAAGACCCAGTACGCATGCTACGCGCAATTCGCTTTAGTGCAAAATTAAATTTCAAACTTGCACGAGAAACTGAAGCGCCCTTTCCTGAGATTAGTCATCTTATTACTCATGTTTCCAACTCACGTTTATTCGATGAAATGACTAAGCTATATCAATGCGGCAATGCAGTAACAGTGCAAGGATTGCTCATGCAATATGGCTTGTTTCAACATCTGTGTCCTCAAACTCATGGACTATTAAACAGTACTTATCCCGTAAATGCGTTATTAACGATCGCTCTTGAGAATACAGATACTCGTATTCATGAAGAAAAGCCAGTAACACCAGCATTTTTATTTGCAGTTCTTTTATGGTTTCCTATGATTGAATGTGCAAAGGAGTTACAAAAAACAGGAATAGATCCGCTTCCTTCTATAGAAAAAGCGATGTCATTTGTCCTTGCAGAGCAAAATAAAGTAATTTCAATTCCTAAACGTTATACTCAAATTATTCGGGAAATCTGGTTGTTGCAGTACCGTTTTGCCAAGAGACTTGGAGGAAGAGCCTTTAATCTTTTACAACATCCACGTTTTAGAGCAGCCTATGATTTTATGGCATTACGTGCTCTTGCAGGTGACGAATCCATGGAACTTGCACAATGGTGGACAGCGTTTCAGGATGCCGACGAAGCAGAACAAACTAAAATGGTTGCGCAGCTCGCCCCTGACTTACCGAAACGAAAACGCCGTCGTAAAAAACCTAAAAGTATTAAAGCTAGTGATTCATAATGAATATTTGTTATTTAGGTTTGGGCTCAAATCAGCACGTACCTGAGCGTCAACTGCGAAAAGCAATTAAATCAATAAAAGCGCTGCGCACTACTGTTGTTACTAAGGTTTCATCTTTTTATTGGAACAAAGCTTGGGGATTACAAGGCCAACAAGACTTTTGCAATGCCGTGATCGAGCTTTTCACTCTTTTATCCCCCTTAGAACTACTTAACGCTTGCCAAAAAATCGAAAAAAAACAGGGAAGAATTCGGAAAAAACACTGGGGTCCCAGAGTTATTGACATCGATATTCTATTATACGCAGATCAAGTCATTCATTCTAAAAAACTGGTAATACCCCACCCATATATACAATCTAGAAACTTTGTTTTAATTCCTCTAATTGAGATAAATCCCAATTATAAATTAAAACTAAAATCGGAATCACTTACATAATCTTTTTGCTAATGAGTTGATACAGCACCGATCGTTATCTCAAGAAAATGCATAATACGATGGTATTAATTCCTCAAACTAAATTATTTCATATTTTATGAGATAAAATAGGTACTTATAGTAAAGAATCTACTATTATTTACAATAATAAATTCAATTGTGAGGCTGCTATGTATAAGAATATTTTATTTGCTACGGATTTGCTTAAGGAACATAATCATCTCACAGAAAAAGCAATCGCGATTGCGAAACAATTTAATGCTAAATTATATCTGTTACATGTCATTGAACTGCCTGCCAGTTTTCAATTGGCTCAAGGCCTTGGTTTTACAGAATTAGCCAACCCAGCCAAAGACGATGCACAAACTGTATTAGCTTTAATAGGAGAAAACTTTAATATTCCACGTGAACAACAATTTGTTGAGGTAGGCTCGGTTAAAGAACATATTTTTAGTAAAGTGAAAGAGCTAAATTGTCAGCTCATTATTATTGGCAGTCATTCTTCTTCTGGTTTGCACTCATTTTTGGGAAGCACAGCAAATGCTGCAGTCAATCATGCTCCATGTGATGTAATAACATTACGGATTTAAAAATTAAGTTTTTATCTGCACTGTTTCTGACAGAATAACTATGCCAATCCTGTTTCTTGGTGCCTATAACAGGCACCAAATATCTTCATCCGTTTAAAAAAATATTGATGGATTTGATATCTGAATCTTATGATCCTAATTAAGGGTTTAATTCGATTTAAATTGCTCCATTTTGAATGAAAAAAATGCTATAATAAACATACCATAACATATGAGCTCTTTGTTTTAGAAGTATGCAATATAAATACAATCAAGATAGTTTTACTTGCAAAAAACCTGAATTTTTCATGGCAGTGTGTGGCTATAAAAATCACTCTTATATGATAATAGGTGTTAAGGACTCTGAAACCCAAGAACAATTTGTAATTGGAATGTTTGGTCGTAGGGGTGGGCTTATGGGCACATATTTAACCAACGAACGAATGCCCCAAAGAAGTCAAAGCCTCATTGGCATACAAGCGTTTACTATATCAGAAACTCAATATAAAAATCTTATTCAATTCCTAGCAGACCTGAAAAAAAATCACAAATCCAATGCAGCAGTCTTTGCTGTTCCTTCAACGTGGTTAAATAAAGGTGATCCTTCAGAGCAAAATGAAGCAGTAAGATTTACCTGGTTAAACTATATGGCAAACTCAAAGACAAATAGAATTGAAGATCTAGATTTAGATGGGAGTGCTAGTTATGATCCAGAACAAGTCAGACAAGGGGTTTCATTAGATAATAACTGTAGAACTGCTGCAAAGCATATAACTCAAGTCACTATGAGTGCAGAGTCATTACCTAATGTCTCTTCATTTTTTTTAAGATCACTTCCATTTAAAGCTCACTTAAGTAATGGCAAGATAAGTGACAAATTATTTATATATCCTCCACCTCCGCCAATGCAGAAAAAATTTGAGAATATGGTGGAGTGGGAAATTTTGAACCGAATTTATAATAGATTAGATAAAATAGCAAAGACTTCAAGTAAGGACATGGAGGAGAGTTATAAAAAATTTGAATTGTTAAAGACTCTTTATCAACAACAATACGATAAATTAACAGGTGGCAAACATAATTTACAGGATTTAATGTATGATATTAAACAGTACATTGAGCAAGAAGCAAATGCTGCAATTATTGACACACCACGGAATAGCTTTTTCCACTTTAAAACATCTACTAGAAAAATGTTTGAGCAAATTCAAAAAGAAAATCCCTCATCAGAGTCAGATCCCGGTCCTAAAAAATAGTTTATACTGAATCCAGTGCACAAAAAAATGCTTATTTTTTGCTTTTTGACCTCTTTTTAACATGACTCATTAATCTTCTTTTTTTATTCACTTGCCGTTGTGATAATTTAACTTTTTTATTTGCGAAAGGATTTGTTCCGCCTTTAAATTCCAGTTTTAAAGGAGTTCCAACTAATCCCAGATGTTTAATAAATTCATTACTAAGATAACGTCTGTAACTATCGGGTAAATCAGCTAATTGATTCCCATGAATAACGATTACCGGAGGATTGTGGCCACCAAGATGGGCATATCTTAATTTTATCCTACGCCCATTCACACAAGGAGGGGTATGTTTCATGCTGATATCTTGAAGCAACCGAGTTAATCGAGGCGTTGAAAAAGATTGGACGGCGGAAGCATAAGCTTCATTTATATCTTTAAATAATCCGCCCACACCACTGCCATGTAACGCCGATATAAACCGAATTTTTGCAAAATTCGCAAAATGTAATCTTCTGGATAATTCGCTTTTTACATGCTCCTTATGCTCTTCATCCAAACCATCCCACTTATTCACTGCAATAACTAGGGCTTTACCGGATTCAATAATAAAGCCAAGCAAATTCATATCCTGATCGGTAATCCCCTCTCTAGCATCCAGAACCTGCAAGCATACATTGGATTCTTCAATAGCTTGGAGTGTCTTGATCACAGAAAATTTTTCAATTTTTTCATCAACTCGTGATTTTCTACGTACCCCCGCAGTATCAATTAAAATATAGTGCTGCTCATCCCTAACAAAAGGAATCGCAATACTGTCTCGGGTTGTTCCAGGCATATCATATACGACGACTCGTTCTTCACCCAAAATTCGATTAATTAAAGTTGATTTTCCGACATTAGGACGGCCAGCAAAGGCAATTTTAATGACATTATCTTCTTCAACTTTATCCGCTTGAGCTGTAAATGGTGACAAAACATCATCAAGCAATGTACTAATACCACTACCATGCGATGATGAAATAGAGTGTATATCAGCAATTCCTAAAGAGTGAAAATCAGCACAAGCAACGTCATCATCCAGCCCTTCGGTTTTATTAATCACAAGGTGGACTTTTTTGTTTAATTTACGCAAATTGCTGGCAATTTTTTCGTCAATTCCAGTCAGGCCAGCTCGTCCATCAACCAAAAAAAGCACAATATCTGCTTCATTGAGTGCTATCTCCGATTGTTTGGACATTAAATTATCAACAGCAATGTCATCAACACCTATACCACCAGTATCAACAACGATATAGTGTTTGTTATCATGTTGGGCTTGACCATACTGTCTGTCACGAGTTAAACCAGGAAAATCAGCAACAAGGGCATCTTGAGTCTTGGTAAGTCTATTAAATAAAGTAGACTTACCAACATTAGGACGTCCAACAAGTGCAATCACAGGGATCATTTATTAACTCACAGATAATTGATTAAGCATTCCATTGTCTGTTAACACAAATAACTTTCTTCCAACTACGCTTGGAGAAATACTGACGCCAGCAGAAACCTTCGAGCGAGCTATAATTTCACCCGTTTGCGCATCAATAAAATGTAGATAGCCGGTTTTGTCACCTACTACTAAATCATTTTTAATTAACGCGGGTTCAGTTAAGACTCTCGCTTTTAAACCAGTCTGTTTCCAATTAATTTGACCATTGTGTTTATCAATAGACCAAATGACATCATGACTGTCTGTTACATACAATGTATTACCACTTAAGATCATATTTTTATATACGGACCCTGGTTTTCTCCAAATAAATTGTCCGTCTGACAAAGACAATGCGCCGATGTAGCCTTGATAACTGGCAAGATAAACCACATTATTTTCCACAATAGGATCTGCATCAATATCAACCAATCGTTCCACATCGCTTGGACCTGATGCATAAGCAATACTGCGCTGCCACATAACACGACCAGTTTTTACATCCAATGCATCCAATTTTCCATCAGAAAAACCAATTAACACCAAATTTCCCATAGCAATGGGTGACGAGCTTGCCTTCAAGATTAAACTGGGTGAACCATGCTCTGTCATCCATATTTGTTTGCCATCTGCTGTATTAAAGGCATAAACCTTACCGTCAATCGTCTTCACGATAACTTTTCCACCTAAAATAGCCGGCGGTGATAAAATTTCACCGGTAACCTTTTTTTGCCATAATTTGTTACCATTGCTTTTATTTAATACAACCAATGACGAGTTATTGGTGCCTACAGCAATATATCCACTTGCTACAGCAGGGCCGCTAACTAAACCATGCTTCAATACCGTAGTCCATTTTACCTGACCATTATGCTTATTAATAGCACGAACTAACCCACTGGCATCAGCGGTATAAATAACGCCACCCTGAACCACTGGTTTCAATCTTAAATATTCTTTATTTTTAGATGACTTACCAGCAGCTACTGTCCAGTTTTGCTCAACTGTAATTTTATCCTTTATTAGCTTGAGTTCTTTAGGTTGTGGCGTATTGTCTTTACCCAACATATAATCATCAAGTTTTGAACATCCTTGAACTAACGCACAGAGAATTAAAATAAATAATTTCATTTTCATGAAAATTAAACCTCAATTTTTACAAAATATATCAATAAAAGATCAACTATTATGCACATAAATAACAACCTGGGTGAAAAAGACCACTAAAACTTATGAGCTACACTCAGGCTATAACAATTATGCGGACTTTACTTTTTTATCTCCAGAAATCATTGAGTGCGATTTACTTGCTATCTCATTAGTTTTCATTTCCAAAAATAAATTACCCATCCCATTATTTTTTACTTCATCTAAAGCCAGTTTATAGGAACTCATAGCTTCTTGATATTGACCTGTAGCTCCATAAATATCGCCTTTTAATTCATTAATAACAGGTAAATAAGTTTTATCATCAATACTGCTTAATTCCTTAAGAGCATTTGTATAAGACTTTTCTGCTGCAAAGATGCGCGCCATACGAATTTTAGCAATTTGTTTTAAAGCAGGCATTTTACTGTTTGTAGCAACCGCTTTCAGTTCATCTGTAGCTGTATCCAGTTTATTTTTTGACACATAAATTTTCGCAAGTGTCAGATGTGCCGCATCAGCATAAACGGTACTGCTATGTTGATGAATCAATTCATTTGCATAGGCTCTTACTCCTTTGATATTTTGATTTGAAAGAGCAACCATCATTTGCTCATAAGCAACAGAAGCTTGTTGAGTAATCTTTGCTTGATGCCAATGCAAATATCGATAACCGGCAATGCCAAAGAGTATAAGCGATAATACTACGGTGACAAGATTACCGTATTGCTTCCACCATTTTTTTATCGATTCCAGTTGTTCCTCTTCGGTCATATACACTGACATAATATTCTCCTGCACTCACTCTAAATAATCTTTCAAGACCTGATTAATCATATTTTGATCCACTGTAATTTGCTCGGCCTCATTACGTAAGTCTTTGATACTAATTTGTTTTTTAGCCAATTCATCTTCACCCAAAATTAAAGCCAAACGTGCCCCGCTTTTATCTGCTTTTTTGAATTGGCTTTTAAAGCTGCCCCCTGCAGTATTTACTGACACCTCTATCTTTGGATAAGCGTTACGTATCCATTCGGAAATTACAAGACCTCGTACCACCGCCTGCTCATTCGTAGCAATAAAATATAATGCGTTCTTTTTACTCTCTGGTTGCAAAAGACTCAAGGTTTCCATAAGCAAGTATATTCTTTCGATACCTAATGCAAAACCTACAGCAGGAGTTGGGTTACCCCCTAATTGTTCTACTAAGATATCGTAGCGTCCTCCAGCACATACTGTGGATTGACTTCCAAGTTTATCAGTAACCCACTCAAACACTGTATGCCCGTAATAATCCAGGCCTCTCACCAAAACAGGATTAATTACGTAGGGTACCTCTAATGCGTCCAAGCCATCACAGAAAGACTGAAAATGCGCACGACTTCTTTCACCAAGAACATCAATCAATTTGGGTGCATTAGCCAACAACTGTTGCATTTCTGGGTTTTTACTGTCCAAAATGCGCAATGGATTGCGAGTTAACCTGCGTTTGCTGTCCTCATCCAATTGACGTTCATGAGCGGTCAAGTATTCAACGAGAATTTTTTTATAATGATGACGTTCGGTTAATTCGCCTAAGGTATTCACTTGTAATTGAACAAAATCTGCAAATCCTAATTGCTCCCAAAACTTACGGCATAAGGAAATCAATTCCAACTCGACCAGTGCACCTGGCATACCAAATGCCTCGACGCCTAATTGATTGAACTGTCTATACCGTCCCTTTTGTGGCCTTTCGTGACGAAACATTGGTCCCATATACCACAGTTTTTGTTGCTGATTATGCAAAAGCCCATTTTGCAAGCAAGCACGAACACAGCCAGCTGTTCCTTCGGGTCTTAAGGTAATGCTATCCCCGTTTAAGTCATTAAAAGTATACATTTCTTTTTCGACTATATCAGTTACTTCACCTATAGTCCGCTTAAATAGTTGGGTGCTTTCAATAAGTGGGAAACGTATTTCCTGATAACCATAACTGGACAATGCATTCACAAAAATCTGTTCGATGGAACGCCAAAATACCGTTGTCTCAGGCAAAATATCATTCATTCCACGGATTGCTTGAATTCGTTCAGTCACCTATCTTCTCCATAGGAGACATTTCCGGTTTTGGGTTTAACAAGGATTGCATTTTTGATATGTCAGTGAGTTTAAGCTCTTTAGTTTCAATTGTTGGCGTTTGATTTAATGATAAATCAGCAGGAGCCGTCTTTGTCGGAAATATCTGTTGCGTATCTCTGTTTTTTTGCCACCAAACTCCTACAGCCACGATCACACCTAATGCAAACAAAATTGTAAACCAACGAATAATATGTTCCACTTTATATGATTCGCGTTTACTTTGCTGCCATAGGAGCGCTCGATCAGATTTTTTCTCGACAACAAACTGAGCATTAAATATTGCCAGATAAGGTTCAGGAGATGTGCCAAGTAATTTAGCATAAGCACGCAAATATCCTTTAACAAAAACAGGCTCAGGTAATAAATGAAATTCATTATTTTCAATTAATTCAATAATACGAGCCCTTAAATGCAATTTATTGGCAACATATTCAACTGTATATCCTTTTTGTTGGCGAATACTGGCAAGTTGCTCGCCTGGATTATTATTATACTCTGCTATATTCTCATCCAGTGTGGTTGTTGTATTCATTATTTACTCCACTATTATCGACATTGGAATTCAAATTATTCATGCTTTGTTCATATTCTGCAGCTAAAGTGTGTTGCCCAACTTTATCAGAAACCTCTTTGGCTAAAGATAATAAAACCCTGTCATTCAACACTAAATCAGAATGCTTTTGTACTAGCGCAAATGCCTCTGCATCATGTTTGGCTTTAATTTCAAGTTTTAGTAATTCATAAAAAGATACTTTCCGTGAAGGATCCTGATTTAAAGCTTTTGCAAAATAAAGCTTAGCCTTATCTTCATTGGGAGTTGATAAAGCACAAAGTCCTGCATTTTCATAAGCTCCTGCAGTATGCAAATACTGTAAATCATTAACTGCTTTTAAAAAGTAAGCTTCGGCTTTTTTATAATCACCTTGTCGACATAAAAAAGCACCGTAATTATTAAGCTGTGCGCCTCCATTTTTTGCTAGCGATATGGCTTTCAAATAATATTTCTCTGCCTGATCTAATTCTTTGGTTTGTTCAAAATAATAAGCCATTGCTGAATTAACATCAGGTGAGCCAGGTTCTTGCTCCAATGCAGTAAGAATCTTCTTTTTCGCTCTTGGCCTATCACCCTGCTTTAAATAACCTAATCCTAACTGAACATTATATGATGCAGCCTTGCTGAGATCAGGTTTTTTAAAATTTTGTTTTTCACTTTCTTCATCATGCACGCACGCCTGCAAAAAAAACAGGCAAGTCATAACAAGCAAGAGACAAAACTTTTTTAACACAGTATTTTCACGCTAAGGTTAGAAATGATTGCGCATTATAACCGCTTACAAATAAATTAAAAATAATTTGTCACAAATAATGATTTTATTATAATTCTTGAAGTTGTAAATTCGCTAAACTCAAGACATACCTCATTATTCTACTGCTTGCTGTTCTTGGTTTGTTTTAGGTATAAAATGCAATTTTTGCCATCTTTGAGAACGACTTGTTCTATCCTTAACCTCTCCAGCTAATTGCCCACATGCTGCATCAATATCATCACCCCGTGTTTTTCGAGTAATCGTATTAATGCCATGAGCGATTAGTCTATCTCTAAAGGCATCTATTGTTTCCTGAGGTGAGCGTTCATATTGTGTCATCGGAAAAGGGTTAAAAGGGATTAAATTGACTTTTGCTGGAACATTTCGCAACAACTTTATCAATTGATTGGCATGTTCTGGTTGATCATTGACGCCCTTAAGCATTACATATTCAAAAGTTACTTTTCTTCGAGGCTCATTCTTAAAATAGTTTTTGCATAAAGCCATCAATTGAGTCAACGGATACTTCTTATTTATAGGAACCAGTTCATTTCTTAGCTCATCATTCGGTGCATGCAGCGAGACAGCCAAAGCAACAGGGCTAATTTCTCTTAAACGTTCCAGATCAGGTAAAACCCCTGAAGTACTTAAAGTAACGCGACGTTTGGATAATCCATAAGCAAAATCATCCATCATAATATTCATTGCTGACACAACATTATCAAAATTAAGTAAAGGTTCGCCCATGCCCATCATTACCACATTTGTTATTTTTTTGTCATGAATTCCTTCTTGTTGTGATAACTCACGGACAGCCAACCAAACTTGGCCGATAATTTCGGCTGTAGATAAATTACGATTAAAACCTTGTTTTGCAGTAGAACAAAAGGAGCAATTCAAAGCACATCCCACTTGTGAAGAAACACATAAAGTTCCGCGGTTACTTTCGGGAATAAATACCGTCTCGATACAATTGCCGCACTCCAATTTCAAGAGCCATTTATGGGTGCCATCATTGGATTTTTGACAAGCAACAATTTCTGGTAATTTAATACATGATAGCTCTGTCAGTTTCTCTCTTAAGGCTTTGCTAAGATTTGTCATTTTTGTGAAATCAGTAAAACCGGCCTGATGTATCCATTGAATTATTTGCTGAGCTCGGTAAGGTTGTTCTCCCCAGCTATTTAGCAATTCACGCATTTGTTGATAATTGTAATCAAGAAGGTTTACTTTTTGTGCAGTCATTTTTGCTCCAAATTTAATGACATACATTAAATAAATAGTAATAGTATATGTAGTCTGGGTGCAGTACAGCGAAACCCGGGAATGCTAATCTTTCAGAAAACCCCGGGTTTCGCTGTACTGCACCCAGACTACATTTTAACTATGTTACTTTAACGTATTCCATTAAATATTCTTATCTTTCACAAATTTCATGTGGCTCAAAGAAAAAGGCAATTTCACGAGCTGCATTTTCAAGGCTGTCTGAACCATGTACTGCATTCGCATCAATACTATCAGCAAAATCAGCACGTATAGTTCCAGGTGCTGCTTCTTTGGGGTTTGTTGCGCCCATAATTTCTCTATTTTTCATTACTGCGTTTTCACCTTGTAATACCTGAACCATTACTGGGCCAGAGATCATGAACTCAACTAAATCTTTAAAGAAAGGACGTGCGCGATGAATGTCATAAAAATTTTCTGCTTGTTCACGAGAAAGTTGCATCATTTTTGCAGCGATTATATTGAGTCCCGCATTTTCAAAACGAGAATAGATTTGACCAATAACAGATTTAGCTACTGCATCAGGTTTAATAATTGACAACGTTGTTTCTTTTGCCATCATGCACTCCATGGGGGGTTAGTTAAAGTGCAATATTATACATGAAATACAAGCTATATGGCTAATATAAATTCATTTTTATATCAATTATAGTCTCGATAGTCAAAGTAAAAACCAAATACATATGCTTCATTTCTGATGTCTTTTTTATTTACTGTTCATAGCACCTCATATTGCCCCAATGTTCTTGTCAAAGTATAAAGGCTCTCTATTAATAGCATCTTGCTCGCTATCAATTTTGTATTCTGGTAATGATTTTAACAAATCGACAACGCGAAGAATCGTCTCATAAAATTGATTGCGATAGGAATTAGCTGACCTGCTTAATTCTTCAGTTTGTGCCACAAAATCACTGATCTGCTCATCAAAATCCATATCCATTTGTATAATTTCGGATAAAATATTTACACTTTTTTCCTTTAAATCTTCCGATAGGGAGACATTAAGGACCTCGTTCATTTTATCTATAAAAAGATATTTATTGTTTTGGACTTCTGCTACATTGCAGTAAATCAAGGCATGATTAATTGCTTCTCGGATTTTACTTTTTTTCTCTGAAGAATCAGGGCTCTTAAGTACTTTTTTTAATGAGGAGATCGTTTTATCCAACTCCGCATTGAATATCTGAGCTATTTTTATCAAAGCAGCCTGACTGTTAGCAATCAAATAATCATGCTCTCCTTGCACATTATTAAACTCATCCCCGAGTGCAACTAACTGCTGTCGTTCTTTTTCTATAACTTCACGTGTTGAAGCACCTTGCGCTTCTTCACCTTTAGAGTTTTCTCCGGACAATAAATAATCAATAAATAATTTTTGCACATAAACATGATAATCATTTGCTTGTTGCAAGATGATACCATTAAGTACATTTCTTAGTGGAACCCGCAGCATTCGATGATAAAAACTAAATGGACTTTTAATAGCTACCACTAATTCGGCTTGCGCCAGTTTGACATTGTACCTACCTAATATACGTTCAGCCGTTATTATTCCATAGGTTGAAAACCAATGGCTTAATTCACTATCAATTTCTTCCCCGTTCATTTTTCATCCAATTCAAGTTTTTCAAAGTATCGTGTTGCAATTCGCTAAATTGAGTCACAAGGCTTTGATTTCGTAGCATAGTATATGAGCATCGGAGCATAGAAAATCAAGGCTTCGCGGCCAAAATAGTAGAATTGTAAAAAGGTCCTATGATATAAGACAATTTATTTGATAAGTATAGTGTATTTAGCAGATGTTAAAACGATTAGATATTGATTTACAATTATTAAATAACTTTCTCCAAGTCAAAACGCCACAAGTATGGTTGGATTTTGCTGCAAATCATATTCCATTATTATTAATTGACCATGCTCATTGTGAGCGTAAAGCAGCAGCAACAGCAATTAATTTTATCAGCAAATATCCAGAAAAAAAGGAATTGGTTGAAGTGATGTCACCTTTAGCTCGCGAAGAGTTACTTCATTTTGAAAAGGTCATTAATCTAATGGCCCAAAAAGGGATTCAATTTTGTCCCTTGCAACCATCAGGATACGCTACGCACATGCATAAACAAGTTACAAGCAGGAATGTCCTCCAACGCTTATGTGATCAACTGATCATCGGTGCCATTATCGAGGCCCGTTCTTGCGAGCGCTTTCATGCAATTATCCCCTACCTTGAGGATCAGGACTTAACAAAATTTTACACTACTTTAATTCGATCGGAAGCACGTCATTTTGAAGACTATCTGCGCTTGGCAAAGTTATATGGCGGGAATATAGAACAACGTCTAAACTTGTTTTTATCTTTGGAAAATGATTTTATTTTAGCGACGGATACGGTATTTCGCTTTCACAGCGGAATACCGCAATCTAACAAAATTAACCATGAGACAGCCCTGGTTGCAGATCCTCTTGTTCCTCAAATTTAAAGGAGGATGTTTCCGCTAAAAACTTGCCAAACCCTTTATTGGGATCAGAGTGTAATGCCTCAAACGCATCCTTATCTAATGGGGTACCATCTGGATGATGCTTATAAATTTTTGTTTGAGAGTCCATTACATAATCGTTTTCTTGTAACCATAAATCAACCAATTTCTTAAATGCTTTATTTGCATCATTTGCTTTATCGAAAGGGATACCATCAACACGAGTTAAATCAGCGATTTCAACTTTCCCATCCTTAAAGGTAACTTTATGCTTAAGAGCATTTACGTTTATATCACTGTTGCCTTTAATTTTATGAAGTATCGCTGATTTAACTCCTTCATATATAAACTCTTTAGGGTGAGTTATTGTTCTAACAATAGGCATTTCATGAGTGGCTTTCTTTATAAGATCTAATGCCTCACCTGAAACTTGATTTGACGATACGTTTATTGCCTTATTAAGTTTGGAAAATAAATTCAATAAGGACATCATATTAGAGCGCCAGTCATTGATGGAGGTTTGTTCTGAATTAATTACCTCGTCAGCTAACTCCTTTATTTCATCCCAATAAGTTGTTTCTTTACCTGTTCTCTTGTTTATGGTTTTATGGCTATTCCTTAACTCATCCATAACCTTAGCCCACTGTCTCTGATGTTTAAACCGTGCCTCTTCAAGAGATGCTAATCGTTTCTTCTCACTTTCTTCTTTATTGATCCGGGCTATGTCCTTTTCAAACTCTTTATTCGCCTCTTCTTTTTTTCTTTCAAGTTCATCTTTATTTTGAGTCATAGCCTGCCTCTCTAAAAATTACAAATGAGCAAAATAGAGCCCTTTTGTATTATGATAACACAATACCAAGGGTTTGTCATCCCAATCACTCAGGACGTAACGCTTTAAATTTTGTGCGTTATTTTGATAAGAAGTAATACCCGGTTTATGAGTATGACCATGTATTAATTGAGTCACTTGGTAGTATGACATATGCTTAATGATTTCCTCAGTAACCACATCCATTTCTTCCATAGATTTGTTGGTATTCATCTGACTATGAGAACGAATTTGGTTTACTAGCCGCTCGCGATATTTTAGCGGTAAACTTAAAAAAAGAGTAGTAAATATTCTATTTCGAGTTAACAATCTAAAGCGCTGATGGGCTAAATCTTTAGTACAATAGCGATCGCCGTGAACTAACAATATTTTTTCCTGCCCTAATTGGATTACAGTCGGTTCAGATAAAACCGTCCATCCCGCCAGATGTGCAAAAGTTTTCCCCAATAAGAAATCACGATTACCATGCATGTAAAATAAGTTAATTCCTTGTTTTTTTAAAGAAGATAACTGATAAGCAATCTCCCTGCTCCAATCATCGATTGCATCATCACCTGCCCACGCATGAAAAAAATCACCCAGAATATAAATATTTTTAACAGAAACCCGTGCCCATTCAAGAAAATGATTAAAACGTTTTTGAATATCCCGATCCTCTGGATGCAGATGAAGGTCCGAAATAAAAACAACCTCTATCATAAGGGCTCTATTTGTATGTGCTCATCGATTAAATAAATTTGGCAAGGACCATTATAAGGCTCGATCACATCACTTAAACGATAAAATCCGGCAATTGATACTAACTCTGCCTCCAGGGATTGACAAAAAATTCTTGCCTCTTTATCTCCAGAAATTCCTGCCAAGGCTCTCCCTCTTAAAGCGCCATACACATGGATACAACCGTCCGCCAGTAATTCAGCACCATGGCTTACCGAAGAAGTCACTACGAGATCACCACCTTTTGCTACTACTTGTTGTCCCGAACGTACAGGTGTAGTAATTAACTTTGTTATTGATTTTGCTGAGTCATGATGATTGTTTTCAATAGGCCGCTCAATAATAGGTTTATCTTGTGTTGAAGACGCATGCAATACAGCCAAACCATGACATTGAGCCAGAGTATTATGTAATACACTTCCTCCTTGAATGGCAACAGGAATCATACCATGCGCACGTGCACTCTGGAGTAAAGGCTGCAAATCAAATTCTAACTGTTGTACAGAAGACAGGTCAAAAACAACAGGAGTATGCTCAAATAATTTAGGAGCTTTGGCAATAGTATCATCAAGTTGTTGCGAAAAAACATCAGAGTTCGTATTTAATACATGTAATACAGTAAATGTATAAAGACGGCCTTTTAGTTTAAATGCTTGAGTTTGTGTTGTATTTTCACCCATGAGTATGATATCCATAACCGATATTTTTGTTTATACTAACATGTGAAAACCAATAACAGAAGGATATTAAGGTGGATAAACGGTGGTTTGAACAATATCAGAAAGGAGTCCCGCATGAAATTGACGCAAGTCAGTATTCTTCCCTCGTCGATTTGTTTAAAGAATCCTGCTCGCGTTATGCTAAAAAAACCGCGTATACCAATTTAGGGAGTAGTATTACTTTTGGTGAACTGGATGAGTCAAGTCGCAATTTTGCTGCTTATCTTCAACAGCTCAAACTGGATAAAGGAGCTCGGATAGCAATTATGCTTCCCAATGTTCTTCAATACCCAGTAGCCTTATTCGGCATCTTACGTGCAGGTTATATTGTTGTTAATACGAATCCACTTTACACCACAGACGAGCTTATTCATCAAATGAATGACTCGGGTGCTGAAGCAATTATTGTACTTGCTAATTTTGCAAAAACTGTAGAAAAGGCTTTAAGCTCCATTCCTACATTAAAACATGTTATTGTGACTGAAATAGCAGATCTATTTCCCACTCCGAAACGAATCATTATCAATTCGATAATTAAATACATTAAAAAAATGGTACCTGCTTATAATATCCCCCATGCAGTAGCTTTTAATTATACTCTGCTTGAAGGAAAAGAATCGACGCTACATCATGTTGCATTGGGGCATGACGATATTGCATTCTTACAATATACCGGCGGTACAACAGGCGTAGCAAAGGGTGCTATTTTAACTCATCGCAATATGCTCTCCAACGTCCTGCAAGCTGAAGCATGGATTAAACCTATAGTAGGGTTAAACGGCGATGAAACGATTATTACAGCAATACCTCTTTATCATATTTTCTCTCTTACTGCGAATTGTTTGACTTTTTTAAAACAAGGAGCAAAAAATGTGCTAATCACAAACCCCCGTGATATGAAGCACTTTGTTAAAGAAATCAAAAAAGTACGTTTTTCAGCGATTACGGGTGTTAATACCCTGTTCAATGGATTACTAAACCAGCCTAAATTTAAAGAAGTTGATTTCAGCAACCTAAAAATTTCACTTGCGGGTGGTATGGCATTGCAAAAAAGTGTAGCGCTTAAATGGCGTGAAGTCACCAAAACGCCTGTATTAGAAGCTTATGGATTAACTGAAACCAGTCCTGCTGCCATCATGAATCCTATGAATTTGACGGAATATAATGGAAGCATAGGAGTGCCAATTCCCTCTACAGATGTCATCATTCTTGATGATGATGAACACGAAGTACCTATAGGAACAAGCGGGGAAATTTGCATTAAAGGACCACAAGTAACCCCGGGATATTGGAAACGACCTGATGAAACCGCATTAGTGTTCACTAAGAATGGCTATTTAAAAACTGGGGACATTGGTAAAATGGATGAAGAAGGTTTTATTTACCTCGTCGATCGAAAAAAAGACATGTTACTTGTCTCCGGATTTAATGTTTATCCAAATGAAGTCGAACAAGTGATTGCAATGCATCCTGGTGTTTTGGAAGTGGGGGTTGTTGGCGTTTTTGATAAGGAATCTGGTGAACGTGTTAAAGCATGTATTGTAAAAAAAGATCCCACTTTAACCGAAGAGCAAGTGATTGCTTATTGTCGAGAACATCTAACAGCTTATAAAGTTCCCAGGGTAGTTGAATTTTATGATGAACTTCCCAAAACAAATGTGGGAAAAATTCTTCGTCGAGCACTTAAAGATTCCCATTCCACGTCTCCAAGCCTCCCAGAGAAAAAACCAGCTGTTGCTATATAAATTCAAATAATGTACTTACTACGTCCCGCGGCTTGTCCGCGGGGCCCAGTGTTTTAACATAGATCTTCTGGATCCCGCGGACAAGCCCTGAGAGAACCACGCGAAATTTGCATGTCACTTTATATTTTTAAATAAACTATACTCAGCTTTCTACGTACCGCGCTTTAAAGTCAAGGATTATTGCTACATAGCTGGGCAATAATCCTTTGCTTGTGTAAGCACCGCATTCATCGTCACTAACATCTTTCGCATAACAGCAACAATACTTACTTTCTTTGCTTTACCAGTGCTTATTAGGCGCTTGTAAAATTCCCTCATTTTTTTGTCATATCGAATGGCTGATAAAGCGCCCATATAAAGTATTTTTCTAAGACTGTTTCTTCCATTTTGAGTGATTGCACGTCCCCTCTGTTTCCCACTATCTTTTGTTATAGGAGCAACTTCGACTAAGGCTGCAATCTCTTTTTTATTAGCATAACCAAGCTCTGGCAGTTCTGCAATTAGTGTTAAAGCGAATGTTGGGCCAACGCCTATCATTGCCTGAAGGCGGGTATACCTTTCTGCGAGCTCTTGTTCCGATTTAATTAATTTTATCATTTGTGTCTCGATGCTGGTCATTTGTTTTGCCAAAAGTTTGAGCATCTCTTTGTGTGTTTGTTTGACTTCAGGTATTTTGGCGTTACCCAATCGACACGCTTCTTGATGATGAAACTCTTTCAGCTGACTTAACCTGCTATTAAGCGCAGTAAGCTTCATTAACAGCTTATTGCGTACTGTCATACCCATTTCATCAAAACATTCTGCTGCTAATAGTTCATAACCACTAGTACTTTCCAGGACAACCAGGGGTCTCATTAGGTTGCTCAAAATTCTTTTTAATAAAACCAATAATAGACTTTCTATCTTGAGGCAATTGGACGATTATTTTATCTGTTGCAACATCTACACCACAAAAAGTACTGAAAATTTTACTCATTCTTGTTATCCTTTATAAAGATTCAGACACTTGATTGGGTACACGGTCTTTATGACCTTCCTACCGTTCGCGTTTAAAATCGTGATTAGGTGAGGTTTTTAGGTACCTACGGTCTTTTATGACCAATCCAGAAACAAAATCCTCACCCTTTTATCCAATGCTTTTCTAAGGACACTCTTTCTAGTCCGAATTATTTTACCAATTGTTTCATTATGCGAGCAGTCGCACCCCATACCCAATCTTTATTTGCAGTAAACTCACAAGTCATATAACGACGACCATTTCGTTCAATTATAAAATCTTTATAATTTTGGGCATCTTGAACTAATACCATCGGGATCGATATTAGACGAGTAACCTCTTGATCATTTAACTGGTAAGGATGAATAGTCTCTATACTTGCAAACCAAGGATGAATAATCTTCCCTAAAAGAGTTTTTTGAGTAGTTAATTCTTTTATCAAAGTGATGCGGTTAGGGGTGATACCTAACTCTTCATGCAACTCTCTAAGTGCAGTAGCATAATAGTTCTCATCTCCCTCTTCCCAGGCACCACCTGGGAAACAAATTTCTCCGGGATGCGCACGCAGTTTATCACTACGTTGTGTCAGAATTAATGAATCAGATAACTGCTCATATAAGACGACCACAGCCGAATGGGCAAGTTTTTTCCCTTTAATTTCATTTAAGTCCATTAATAACCGCTGCTATTTTGATAAAACATTCACGATATTCATCTTCCCAGTTTGAGTCAATAACTAATCCACCACCAGCAGCTAAATGTAAAATATTTTCTGTGGCTGTAACCGTACGAATAGCAATATTTGTATCAAAACGCCCATGCCGGGAAAAATAACCTATAGAGCCACAATAAATACCTCGTGCATAAGATTCTTGTTCATGAATAATTCGCATAGACTCAATTTTTGGTGCTCCAGTAATAGAACCACCAGGAAAACAAGACAAAAATGCATCAAATGGTAGAATTATAGCGAGACATTGAGCTTCAATTGTACTTACTAAATGATGAACTGAAGTATAGCTTTGCACTTCGCATAAATCAGTTACGTGTACCGAACCTGGTTGAGCAATTTTACCCAAATCATTTCTCAATAAATCAACTATCATGACATTCTCAGCTCGATTTTTTTCGCATGATGTTAATTTATTTTTTAATTGCTCATCTTCCATAGGATTAGTGGAGCGTCCTATTGTTCCTTTAATAGGAGATGTGATTAATTTACCCTCTTCATGAAATAGAAAACGCTCGGGGGAGAAGCTTAAAATATCAGCATGGGCTGTTCGTAGAAAAGCAGCAAAAGGAACAGGGTTTTTTAAACAAATTTTTTTATAAAAAGCCCAACTGTCTCCTTCGTAAGCAACGTGAAATGGCTGAGTCAGATTGACCTGATAACTTCTTCCTTCTTTTAAAAATTGATAAATTGAGGAAAATGCTTTGATGTAATTTTGTTTGCTCACTAAAGGAGTAAAATCACCTTTAATGACTGCATTATTTTGTTGCTCGGCAGAGTTATTCCATAACTCCAATACTTCATCAACTATTTTAGAAGTTGACTGATGTGTATTTGCAGCAAATACGGTTACCGTTTTATTATAATGATCCACAATAATTGCCCAATCATACAAACCAAGATCGAGCAAAGGCATATTTTCTAATGTGGGTTGTATGCGGGAATCTATCCCCAATAATTTTGCCCCAAGATCATAAGAGATATAACCCAGAGCACCGCCTTGAAAAGGAAGATCCGCCACAGACGGGATTGGCGATAAGATCTGACTTATTTTTTTTAATAAGCTCGGCAAATCGTCAGTATTTTGATCGATTTGAATAAAATCATAAGGATAGGCACTGATAATATCATAACGTCCATGAGTGCGATCAGTACTTTCTAAAAGAACAAAACCAGGTAAATGATGTAATTTTTGGTAATATTCATGTAATGAATCATGATAGTCTAATGAATATAATACAAATTGACTCAAAATATTCCTCTTAGGTAATTATTATAAAACTTATATTTGTATCCTAGGTGCCGCGGAGCGTAGGCATAGGTGTGATCAAGAGACAGACGCTGCACCCAGGCTACAAATACTTCATTTTGAAATACGAATTCAACACTAATTCTCTGGTTTTTGAATTAATTTGTGAGTATGCTATGCAAACGCTTTATTGACAAGGAGCCTTGTATGGCAACAGTTGCTCAATTTGATATTACATATACTCAATTTTTAAATGAACATGGAAAATTGGTCGGCCAGCTACCTTCTTTTGCCCATGATCATTCTGTGCTCAAAGAACTTTATAAAATTATGGTTCTTACACGGACTTTTGATAAAAAAGCGATTGCTTTACAAAGAACGGGAAAAATGGGAACTTATGCCCCGATTAACGGACAGGAAGCAATTTCAACCGCTATAGGGCATGCAATGCGTCCTGAGGACGTACTTGTACCCTATTATCGTGATTATGCTGCGCAATTTCAACGCGGGGTAAAAATGTCTGAAATACTCGCTTTCTGGGGTGGTGATGAGCGTGGCAGTCAATTTTCCTGTAATTCAGAAGACTTACCGATATGTGTTCCAATTGCATCTCAATGTTTGCATGCAACAGGCGTTGCATTTGCCTTTAAATACAGAAATCAACCTCGTGTCGCTGTAGTGTGTCTTGGTGAAGGCGGTACTTCTGAAGGCGATTTCTATGAAGCGATGAATGTCGCAGGCACATGGAATTTACCCGTTGTTTTCGTGGTCAATAATAATCAATGGGCAATTTCTGTCCCTAGAGATCAACAGACCGGTACCCAAACTATAGCACAAAAGGCTATAGCAGCTGGCTTTACAGGAATGCAAATTGACGGTAATGACATTCTGGCAACAAGACAAGTTATTGGCGATGCAATTGAAAAAGCACGTCGTGGTGAAGGACCTACTTTAATTGAAGCTATCTCTTACCGTTTATCGGATCATACAACAGCTGATGATGCAACTCGCTATCAACCTGGCGCTGAAGTTGAAAAAGCAAAACCTAAAGAACCCATCTCACGATTTAAAGAATTTCTTATAGAACAAAAAATTTGGAATGCGCAAGACGAAGAAAATTTGGTAATTCAATGTTCTGAAGAAGTAGAAAAAGCAGTTAATGAATACTTGGGTATGGAGCCGCAACCAATCAGTAGTATTTTTGATTATCATTATGCCGAACTACCCGAGTATTTAGTGGAACAACGTGCAATAGCTATGGAGGAAGCAACTCATGCCTGATATTACTTTAATCGAGGCAGTAACTCAGGCTTTGGCTTATGAGTTAGCTCATGATGAAAATGTTGTGGTTTTTGGAGAAGATGTAGGTAAAAATGGTGGTGTCTTTCGCGCCACTGTAGGATTACAAGAGCGTTTTGGTGAAAAAAGAGTTTTTGATACTCCTCTGGCAGAGTCTATGATTGCCGGATTAGCAATTGGCATGTCCATACAAGGATTGAAACCTGTTGCTGAATTTCAATTTATGGGGTTCATCTACCCAGCAATGAATCAAATTATTTCTCATGCTGCTCGAATGCGTAATCGAACACGCGGTCGACTCCATTGCCCTCTCGTTTTTCGTGCGCCTTTTGGTGGTGGCATTCGAGCTCCAGAACATCATTCTGAAAGTACTGAGGCACTATTTGCTCATATTCCTGGTTTACAAGTTGTGATTCCCTCTTCACCACGACGCGCTTATGGGCTGCTTTTAGCAGCCATGCGTAATCCTGATCCGGTAGTTTTTCTCGAACCTAAACGTATTTATCGTTTAGTCAAGCAACCTGTAGAAGATAACGGTGAGGCTCTTCCCCTCGGCAAGTGTTTTACTTTACAACAAGGCGATGACGTCACATTAATAAGTTGGGGAGCCAGCATCCACGAAACCCAACAAGCCGCGAAGCAATTAGAAAACGAAGGAATTTCTTGTGAAGTCATTGATGTAGCAACGATTAAACCACTAGATATTGAAACAATTCTAGCCTCAGTAGAGAAAACGGGACGTTGTGTTATCGTTCATGAGGGAGCAAAAACTTGTGGAGTTGGTGCCGAGATTTCCGCACAAATTATGGAAAACTCTATGGCTGATTTAATGGCTCCAGTCCAACGGGTAACCGGGTATGATACTGTAATGCCCTATTTTCAGCTGGAAAAACAGTACATCCCAAGTGTTGCACGGATTAAAAACAGTGTTATGAGCATAATGGAGTAATAATGAATATTTTCAATCTACCTGATTTGGGTGAAGGCCTGCCAGATGCTGAGATTCATGAATGGTTTGTTAAAGAAGGTGATGTTGTAATAGTAGATCAACCATTAGTTTCTATGGAAACCGCAAAAGCAGTAGTTGATGTACCTTGTCCTCAGTCTGGGACTATTAGCAAATTATATGGTAAGCCTGGAGATGTAATTAAAACAGGTGAACCTTTGGTTGCTTTTAAATCAACTAGTGCTAAAACCGAAGACAAAGGAACAGTAGTCGGTAATTTAGAAGAAAGCAGTGAAGTATTTGAAGATAATTTTACTGTCGGCATCCAACACACTACTAAAAACCGCATCAAGGCAACCCCTGCAGTAAAAATGCTTGCTAAAAAACTTAATGTCGATTTATCTACAGTTAAGGGAACTGGAGAGTTTGGCGTCATCACTCGAGATGATGTTCAGGTACAAGCTGACAAGAACTCAGAGATTCCTGCAGGCTTTGAACCTCTGCGCGGAGTAAGGCGAGCAATGCTTAATAGTATGACTCAATCTCATGCAGAGGTAGTTCCTGTAAGTATTTTTGATGAAGCGGATATTAATGCGTGGAAGCCAGGTACTGATATTACGATTCGCCTAATCCGGGCAATGGTCTACGCTGCTAAAAAAGAACCTGCCTTAAATGCATGGTTTGATACAAAACATGGTGCACGCCAGTGTTTTGATGAGGTACATCTTGGCTTGGCCATGGATAATGAAGAAGGATTATTTGTACCTGTTATTCATGACGCCGGAAAACTTGCCGATGGTGATCTACGAAAAATGATCAATGAGTTTAAAGAGTCTGTGAGCAATCGAGAAATTACTGCAGATAAATTGAAAGGAGCTACTATAACACTTTCCAATTTTGGAAAATTTGCTGGTCGCTTCGCAAGTCCCATTATTGTTCCACCGATGGTTGCTATTTTGGCCGTAGGCAGACTCTATCAGGGAGCTGTTGTCAATACTCAAGGAACACTCGAAGCACATAACATACTTCCTTTATCATTAAGTTTTGATCATAGAGCAGTCACTGGAGGCGAAGCAACCCGTTTCTTAGGTGCTGTGATGGAGTCGTTACAAAAGGAATAAGGTAAAACTCCTCTCCCCTTGAGGGGGAGGATATAGATGTTATTGCTGCATTTTTTCTTGCATTTTACTTTTTATTTTTTCAGCAAGCTTCATTTTGCATTGCTGCAATTGTTCTGGGCTGAAATTGGTGTTGGGTAATTGTTTTTTACCCATTGATACAGGTAAAACACAGTCTTTGACTAACTCTTTGCCTGCATTCTCCCCTCCTTTAAAGTAACCATTTTGCATACAAGAGATTGCAATAGCCTTGCAGGGCCCTGATTCTGCCCAACCAAAAAATGAAACGCTCATTAATAAGCTAACTATACCAATCTTTGCAAATAATTTGTTCATTTTTATAATTCCTTTTGTTGAGGATATCAATCCTATTTTTTAAACAATTGCATCTAAAATATAGCATAGTATTTGTAGTTTGCCTTTATTAGTATTTTAGAGTTCAAATTCAATAAATTACATGAAGTACCTTGTGCCAGAATTAAGTTATTTTGGCACAGGAGTAAGAAAGACTCTCTCTATTTCTCGCTCTATAGTATCGCGTTTTAAGAGTACAGAATTAGCACGATCTGTTTGTGTCAAAGCGATTGCATAAGGACCAACAAAAAATGCGTCACTATGGATCACGTTACTTCTCACTTTCATTGTATATCCAAAAGGAATTTCGAAACTTGCAAAATCAAAATATCCATCCGCTCTATCAAAACCAAGAGTCAAGGCACCACTACATTTAGGGGATAAAGGAGTGAAGACATGCGGAAAAGGATGGGTTTCAATAAATACTCCTCCTCCACCAAATTGATTCATAACATATTCTTCGATATAGGCCGGGTCCCATATATATTCTACTAAAAATAGAGTTTTTAATTCTTCATATTCTACATCATCCAATGTAAAGGATTGATTTAGTGAAATAAGCTCTGCTCCATATTTTCTTAGAAAGGTTTCAGGTACTGCTGATGCATTCATTTTGGGAATATTAAGAGCGCTCACTTCCTTTGAGATGGCCAGAATCCCTAAATCACCAAAAACACTCGCATCCCTACCACAATTTGCTTGCTCTTTATCCTTATCCAGCCATTTTGCTTCCACAGTAAGTTCTCGTGGCACTATGTGCTTTATGTCTTTTACTTGAGACAAATTTTCCTTTGTGATTCCTGTTGCCGCTAACATATCTACTATTTCTCCCGTATGCAAAATAGCGTGAACCTTTTTGGATAACATAAGGGGCTTTATAGGATTATTGGGATTTCTCCTATCAATCATAGTGGACTGAAGTGTTTGATAATGTTTATAAACATCCTTTTCAGAAATATTAGATGAGATAAATAACGCGTCATGACGCTTGAAAAAAGGCTCAGGAACAACTGAAGACTGACTTATAGTAAGTTTATTACTCAGATCGTCATTCTTTTTATCATTTAATAGTGCCATAATAAATAAAAAAATAAGCCATATAATATTATTTTAATACATAAACTAGGGTTGGTGATCAGAGCCGAGCGGGATATTCGTTTGTATTCAATATTAGGTTTCGCTAATGCTGCGCTCAAGCATATATTTTATGATTGAGCAATTTTATTGAGTAGCGCTGCGAGCCTGCATCCTGCATACGTAGCTTGTTTTTGAATTAATTGCTGAGCATTTTCTTGATATTTATCACTAGGGGTTTCATTAGGGTTCAGCTGATAAACATTCTTTATCGCCAGCTTATGGGACATCTTTGCCCATTTAGCAGGTTTTATTTCTGCACCTATCATTGAACAGGGCATTTTTTGTTCCAATTGCAGTGCTGTATTTTTCACTCGAGCCTCATCAAATTGCCCAAGAAAAAAGCCAGCGCCATTATCCCAATACTGATGTAAATTATTGCCCACTGGATTTTTTCCTAACAAGAATAAATTGCCTCCTAAATCACCCTTAGGATGTTGCGCACTGACTCGAGTTATAGCGTGTAATGGTTGATGGATATCACCTGTTATATGAATCAACATGCGTAATGCAAGTTTTTTATCCGACGGGCTCGTCTTTTTAGAGGAAAGTACTGAAGTTGCTTGTTTAATTGTCTTTACTGCATTGGTACTTTCAATGGGCGGTAAGTGAGTTCCATCACTGGAAAAAGGAATATCAATATAATGCATTACATCATACCAATATACTTCTCTCCACCTAATTTCATCCATCCATGTTGAAGAGCTAACAAAACTTGAATTGGGTGTGTTCTGGCTGCGTGAACGAAGATATTTATAACACATGGTTCTGGCGCTGGGAGATAAATTATCGTAAGCAATTTGCGCCACCACCTTGTGGCCTGCTGCATTCCAAGCATAACTGCTTAAAGTCACTAAGCAACAAACAAGTATACAAATAATTCGTGACATAATTAACCCAAATAGGGAGACCACGCGGGCTCTTGTACATCTCCTTCACGTGCGGGAAGTCTCATTCGTATTCTACCGTCAAGAGAAACGATACCCAATACACCTTTATCCTCATTGTGGGTCGCATAAAGAATTAAACGACCATTTGGTGCAATAGATGGAGACTCATCACGACCAGAAAAAGTCAGACTGACAATTGGTCCACCAGCTGCACTTTGTAACCCTATGTTAAATTGCTTGTCATCCCGATGCAACATAATGATATTTTTCATATCGGGTGTATAAGAAGCACGTGCATTGTAATTACCTTCAAAAGTTACACGGCTCACCTGACCATTGGCTAAAGAGAGACGATATATTTGTGGTGAACCTCCTCGCCCTGAAGTAAATAATAAGCTTTTGCCATCTGGCGCATAGCGTGGCTCAGTATCAATGGCATCACCAAAAGTCAATTGCTTCATGTTACCGGTACTGATGTCTACGCTGTAAATTTTGGGTGTTCCACTTTTAGATAAAACTACAGCCAACTCTCTGCCGTTAGGAGACCATGCAGGGGCTCCATTAATTCCAGGGAAACTGGTAATTAAGCGTCTTTGACCTGTCTCAACTGAAACAGTAAATATTTGCGCTCTTTTTTTCTCGAAAGAGACATAAGAAATGCTTTTACCATCTGGCGCCCAAGCTGGAGACATAATAGGCTCGGAGGAAATCAATAAGCTTTGTGGATTATGTCCATCTGCATCAGCAACCTCAAGTGAATAACGAGTGCTCTTTAGAGTTCTTTGGACAGAAATATAGGCAATGCGAGTAGAAAAAATCCCTCTCTCTCCCGTTAATTTTTGGTAGATTTCATCACTGATATGATGTGCTAATGGTCTGACTTGATTCGCACTAATTTGAAACGTTTTTGTCAATAAAGTAGCTCCATTCGCTACAGCATCAGTTAAGGTAAAGCTCACTTCATAATGATTTCCTGCGCGGATGACATGCCCTGTTACAACACTGTCTGCCCCCAACTGCTTGAGCGTGCTTACTGGCGATTGCGCATTGGCACCTTGAGGACCAGAAACAATACGAAACTGTCCTGAGAAATTTAAATCACCTTCAATAACTTGTCCGATTTCTTGAGCGGCACTATCTGAACCAAAAGAATTAATCGCAATAGGTAAGGCTGAATTAATCCCTTGAGTTAACTCTAAATCAAGAGCAAAAATTTGCTGTGTAAAAAGCAATAAAAAAAGTGTAATAATTCGGTTAATCACGAGTTTTACCCCCTCACTTGTTCTGGTCGAACGGTTAAACTTATATCTCGAAACAGATTAAATGTTTCTGCATCTGCGGGTACAGGTAGCGGTGATGCTTTATAAATAGCTGTTTGTGCTGAACGGTCAAGCAATGGATCACCACTGCTGCGAGTTAAAGTAACTTCTAATACCATTCCATCAGGAGCAAGACGTATTCTGAATTGGCTCGATAAACTACTGTCAACATTTTCAGGCAATATCCAATTTCTACCGATAGCATTCACAATGAGTGCCTTATATTTATCAACTTCGCCGGCGATACGTGCCTGCCTTTCAGCATTTTTTGCTGCTTGCGCTTGTTTTGCAGCAGCAGCCTCTGCTTGTTTTTTTCTTTCCGCTTCTGCTTTTGCAAGCTCTGCTTTTTCTTTTTCAGCTTGAGCCTTCTCCGCCATTTTTTTCTTATTCAAATCAGCAAGTTTTTTAGCTTCCAATTGCTGTTGCTTGACTAACTCTTCTTTTTGTTTTTTTAAGTCTTCAATACGCTTCGCTTCCAATGCCTTTTGCTCTTCAAGTTTCTTTAAACGTTTTTTTTCCTCTTCAGCTTGTTTTTTACGAGCAATAGCAATCTTATTCGCCTCCTCTTTAAGTCGAGCAAGTTGTTGTTGTTCTTTTATTCTCTGTTGCCTTGCCGCTTCTGCCTGTCGCTTGAGCTCGTTTTGTCGGTTAATTTCAGCTTTTTTTTGTTGCTCCCGCTCCTGTTTCAAGCGATTTACTGTTTCCATAACTTGTTTATTATCAACACTTACTGCTTTCACCACTTCAGTTTGAGGTGTAGCCGCAATAGGTTGATCTACTCCAGGTGTATTTTTGGTTTCCGCAGTTAAAACAGGCCGCTGACTTGAGTTATCTGTTAAAAGCATCACGATTAAAAAAAGATGTAAACCAAGTGCGGCAAAAAAAGCTTTACGATAACTGGGATTGCTTATCATGCTTGCCCCTCTGATTTTTCTTGAGATGAGTCAGTCAATAATCCCACCTGCTCAGCCCCTGCTTGTTTGAGTAATGCCATTGCCTGAACAACTTTTCCGTACGCAACCCCCTGGTCTCCTTTAACTAAAACGTTAAGTTTTTGGTTTGATTGCTTTGCCAACTCCAATTCTGCCGCAACGCGAACAACTAAAGCTTGAGACTCTATAGGTTCTGCAGGAGTACTGCTAATATTAAGAAAATAAGTACCTTGCTGATTTACTGAAACAATAATGGGTTCTCTATCTGTAGGTGCCAAAGTTTGGCTTGCAGCTTTAGGCAGGTCCACAGTTACTCCTTGGCTCAACATGGGTGCTGTGATCATAAAAATTACAAGTAAGACCAACATCACATCGATATATGGTACAACATTAATTTCTGATATGGGGCGCTCACGCTTGTTTTTTGCTCTGATCATTTCAAATTTTACCCTCTTGCAGTATCTCTGTTTTGTTGCTCTATAAGCGATATTAATTCTTCCTGAAATAAATCAAATCGATTTAATAAATCATTAGCGCGCGTTGTATATCGGTTATATGCAATAACTGCTGGTATTGCAGTAAATAAACCCAAAGCAGTAGCTACTAACGCTTCAGAAATCCCTGGTGCCACCATAGCAATCGTTGCTTGTTGGGCATGGCCTAATGCCTGAAAGGAGGTCATTATACCCCAAACCGTACCAAATAGTCCTACATAAGGTGCGATAGACCCTACAGAAGCAAAAAAAGGTAAATGTTTTTCCAATTTCTCTGCTTCTTTTGCGTGTGTAATTTGCATTACTCGTTGTATCGGTTCAATAACTACATTACCTTGTTTTCTGGCTCGTACAAATTCCTTAAACCCAGCATGAAAAATAGCTGCCATCCCTTGTCGTTCATCCGAATTACTATCAATATCGGCATAGAGCCTGCTTAAATCACCACTATCCCAGAATCTTTGATTAAACGCATCTGTGAGCTGCTTTTTACGGTTAAAAAACCAGGCTCGTTGAAATATTAATGTCCAGGAAGTAATGGATGCAGCAGCTAGCAATATCATAACTGATTTAACAACCATACCTGCTTGCATAAAATACATTAATACATTTGCTTGATTACCCATCTATATTATCTCCAGTACCATTTCATGCTGTGGCTTTTACCTATACCAAATTACAATAACAATTTTTTTATTCAACGCGGAAATCGTTTTGGTTTCAAATTACTATTCACGCATACCACTTGAATTTTGGCCTCACAAACTATTATTTCCTGCTCATTTTGCATACTCTGATCAAATAAAAAACTACAAGCCCCTAATTGCTGTACTTGCGTTTTAATTGTTAGTAAATCATCCAATCGAGCCGGGGCTTTATACCGAAGATGCGCATCATATATTGCAAAAAGAGTATCCTGTTTCATCAAATCGGAGAGGACCAAATTATTTTGCCTGAGCATTTCTGTGCGAGCCCGCTCAAAATAGCAAAGGTAATTCGCATGATAAACAATTCCCATATAATCTACATCTTCCGCGTAAACACGAAAAGAATGTTGATGCGTGATTGTGGCATCCATTGATTAATCCTGCTCTACTGTATTTAAACCAAAATGCTGATACGCTCTTGGTGTGGCTATTCTACCTCTTGACGTGCGCATAAGGAATCCTTGTTGTATTAAAAATGGCTCTAAAACATCTTCAATTGTGCCTTTTTCCTCACCAATTGCTGCCGCAATGCTATCAACACCTACCGGACCCCCATTAAATTGTTCAATGACGGCCAACAGTAATTTTCTATCCATGAGGTCAAATCCATGTTGATCTACATCCAACATTTCCAAAGCTTTTTGCGCGATATCAACACTAATAATCCCGCTCCCCTTAACCTCGGCATAATCACGAACCCGTCGCAGTAAACGATTTGCAATACGTGGTGTTCCTCTTGATCGGAGTGCGATTTCTCTTGCTCCTTCGGGTTTAGTTTTTACATTGAGCAATTGTGCGGACCGTGCAACAATTTGAGTTAATGAATCAACAGAATAATATTCCAGACGCTGTACAATACCAAATCGATCTCTAAGGGGCGAAGTAAGCAATCCGGCTCGTGTCGTTGCGCCAATTAAAGTAAAAGGAGGTAACTCCAGTTTAATAGAACGCGCAGCCGGCCCTTCACCGATCATAATATCCAATTTATAATCTTCCATGGCCGGATAGAGTATTTCCTCTATTACAGGGCTAAGCCTATGAATTTCATCAATAAATAGAACGTCATTTGCTTGCAAGTTAGTGAGTATTGCCGCAATATCCCCTGCTCTCTCAATTACCGGCCCGGAGGTTTGACGCAGATTGACACCCATTTCATGAGCAATAATATTGGCTAAAGTAGTTTTACCAAGACCAGGCGGGCCAAAAATTAAGACATGATCCAGAGCATCGCTTCGCTTTTTCGCGGCATCGATAAAAATTTGCATCTGCGAACTTACTGCATCCTGCCCTATATATTCACTAAGGCTTAGAGGTCTAATAGCACGATCGATAGCCTCTTCTGAGGTAGTACTTTGAGTACTGATTAAGCGGTCACTTTCCAGCATAAAGTTCTTTTAACAGTTCAGATGAATGGTAGCATTTTATCATATGTTTTTTGAATAGCAGCTTATTTGTTAATAGATATTTATGAGCTGCATAACAGTGATGACTGAAAGTAATATCACACAATAGCCCCGGATTACAGTTTTACCCTCACCCGGGTCACTAAATCCCTCTCAATATAGAAAATCATACTTAACTTATTTGAAGAGATAATCTCTCTTTCTGTTGGAGTTCATCATGGTCAGATACTATAGATGGAGGTATTTCAGGAGACGATATAGCAGGTTTAAAGAATCGTATTAAATTTTTTTCTCGCTCAAACTCTTCTTCGATTGGAGTAAACGATTTAAATTCATCAAGACAATTGAAAAAGCGAACTATTGAGCATATTGCAGCCATACAAGAGACTGACAATACAGCAAGCGCAAAAAAAGGATTAACTGCTACTAATGGGGCTGCCATAAGAACACAATACGAAAAAAATGTACTTGATAGTGCGGCCCAGAACAACAATTCTAATGAAGTTAGAATATTTTCAAGAACAACACCAGTTTTTCTTAACGACTTTATTTCTTCAATTTCTTTTAAAACTTTTTCAGCGGTTAGTTGTCCGTTTTTTGCACTTTCAAGTCCTAATACAAGAAGTTCATATAGTTTAATAGATTCTTTTTCTGATTCATCATCAAGCGCGTCAATATATAGCTTATGATAATAAGCTTTAAGCGCTTTTAATTGTCTTTCAATTTCCTCATTAAGTTCCACTCCGTGAAACAATGCATCAATTTTTTTATCGCATTTGTTTAAACGTTTTTCCATTGAACTCGACATAATTCATCCCTTAATTTAATAAAAGAAAAATGATATTTATATTGATCAGTAAATAATCAAGGTCGTTTTATAACATAATTGAAAAAACTATTAAAGATAGTGCAACCGATTGAAAAAACAGTTAAAACTAAAGTAACTTAATCCTTAGCTAATCTAACATCGCAATCATATTTTCAGAAACATACTCAGTTGTAGAAGATTGCCCAGCGATTGCTGCACTTACTTCGTTTATGGGAGAAACGGGCGGTTTAAAAAATAACACCAAACTTCGTTCTCGCTCATCTTCTTCATTCAATCGGGTACATGATTTAAGATCATCAATACATTGAAATAAATTACTTATTGATTTAATCATTAGAGCAGCAGAAACAATAGTTAGTCCGAATCCTAAAATTGGATTGGGTACTGTTACTGTAGTGGCACAAAGAAAAAAAATGGTGATTGCTAAAGACCAGAAAGCCATTTCCAGTACTTTCGCGATATTATAAAAAACAATACCAAGCTTTCTTTCAAAAAGAATATCTTGAATTTTTTGTAATGCCTCATCAGCAGAAAGTTGACCATTTTTAACTTTAAGAAGATTGTCAACAAATAATTCATAGCTTTCCACAATCGTTTTAGGCAAATAAGTCGATTTATTGAATGAGGAATTATAATATGCATCGATATCTTTTAATTGCTGCAGAAGACTTGGGGCATGCTCATGCATTGTATAAAGTCGTAAAAGTTTATCGCGGCAATTTACTAAACGCACCTCCAGAGTAATAGGCATATGTTCATCAACTCTTAGATATTTTAAAAAGGCCCAGATAATCAAAAAATGCTTTTTATATCATAATTGTGGAAAGAAAAAATGTCTATTTAAACAAATTGGCCTATTGACTCCATAACTAATTTTCGAGCCCTAAAAATGCGAGATCGCACCGTTCCAACCGGGCAATCCATTTTTTTTGCAATAGCTTCATAAGATTGGCCATCCAGGATATACATCCCATAACAAAGACGTAACTCCTCAGATAAAGTAGAAAGAATCGTCTCCAGTTGCTCACCGAACTCGATATTAATCAATAGATATTCTGGGGAGAGTTGCACCGAAGGATAATAATTGTCAGCATATTCTGCTTCCATATCCATGCGCAAATTAGCAGCACGGTAATGATTTTTGATTGTATTTTGAGTAATTCGATACAACCAAGTGGAAAATTGACTTTTCTCTTTAAAATAATGCAAATAGCGATAAACTTTAATTAATACTTCTTGCGCCAGATCACTAACATTGGCCCTATCTTGAATATGTAAGTAAATAATTTGCTGTATTTTATTGTTATACCGTGAAAACAACAGATTATAAGCTTCCATGTCTCCCTGTCTCGCCAAATTAATCAAGTCCTCATCACTATAAGAAGTTTCTTTCTTCATCACTTCCTCATAATTCCATTATAAGAACGATCGGTCTTTTATTGTGCTATATGTGTAATTATATACTATTTTGGCTTATTTTGAGATGCAATAAACGTAATTGATAGTTTGTTATCTGGTCAAGAAATAAAACAATCCGCTTTTTTTGACTTGGATTCGTGAATTCAATAAGTTGAAAAAGAGGGTTGTGAATAAGAATAACAGCTTGATTATAAGTCACCTTATTATCCTGAGCTGCTTCCAAAACCCATGCATTGTTCATAAATTGAATTTTTTTAACTGATGAGCATGGGCTCTGATTAGTCCAATCAATTTTCAGCAAGATAAAAACAAAGCCCAGTAAAATTAGTTTGATAAATAAAGCTATTGATGAATAAAAGATCAAAATGGCGGTAATAAGGTAAGTCACTAAAATCAAACGGAAATAAGTCCTTGACTTCCCTGGCTCAATTACTATTTCGGATAATGGCGACAATTTTTTTTAACTCTTTATCTTGAGGATCTTCATGCCCCATTAACCAGGCGAATAACTCTGGATCAGTGCAACTTAATAGGGAATTAAAAGCCTCGAGTTCTTTTACAGACAAATGCACGAGCTGATGCTCAAGAAAATGTTGCAAAATAAGATCCAATTCCAGCATTCCTCGGCGGCAATGCCATGCAAGTCTTGTTTTTTCCTTGGGATCCAACATAGGTAAATCTCTTATGATCAAGTTACGGGCACATAATACACTACTGTCTTTATAAACGGAAATCATTAAACCTCTATAGAGTTATCCACTAAGTTCTAGACAAGGCGCAAGTAAAGTGAGGTGAAGGAGTGTATACTTCATGAGCCGAACGAGCTTGCAACGAAGTATAGGACTTAGTGGGTGGTGCTATATTTAAAACACTACTATGGTGAGCTTAAAAAATTAGATAAACTCTACATATTTCAATTGACAGTTGCCGCAAAGCAACTGTTTTTTAGGTTTAAAATGATGAGCATAACTTTTACACATTTAATCAATAACAGGGCTTTAACTACATTTAAACCATTAGAGGAAGAATTAGTGCTTCTACCTCACAAAAATTATTTGTTTGATTTATCTTATCTTACAGTGATTGATGTTGAGGGTAATAAAGCCATTGATTTTCTTCAAGGACAATTAACCTGCGACTTGAACGCCATATCTGACATACAAATGATAGAAGGTGCGCAGTGTAATCTTAAAGGGCGAATTCTCACTTTAATGGATATTATTACCTGGCAAGGAGTTAAGTTAGTACTGCCCCAAGATTTGCAAGAGAGTACAATTAACTCATTAGGCAAATATGCATTGCTGTCTCGCGTTACACTCAAAAAAAATAGCCAATTTAATATTTTTGGATTTTATCTACAAAATCATGAAGATATTATTCCCGATACAGGTTTTTTTCCTAATTCGCTTTATGCTCAAACATATACCAACCGTTCTTGTTCTTACCATTTAGGCAATGGATTTTATATTTTTCTTGCCCTGGCTGATAATGTACATGCGATACAAGAACGTTTTATGAAAAATGACCAATTTCTTGGTTCTTTAACCTGGCACACTTTAAGATTATTCCAACAACAAATAGAAATTTACCCCGAATCACGGGGCCTATTTTTACCTCATAGACTTGGTTTACAACAAACCCCATACATTAGCTTCAATAAAGGGTGCTATAAAGGGCAAGAAATTATTGCTCGAATGCACTATAAAGCGACTATAAAACATCAATTGAAAATTTATGAAATGGAAACCGAGCAAAAAATCTATTCCGGACAAAAGCTATTAAGCGAACCTGGGGGAACAGAAGTTGGTGAATTAGTTGACTTTTCTATTCTAAAATCTGGGCGGTATTTAATTGCTGTAAGTATATTGAAGGAAGCAGAACAAACGGTGTTTCTTGAAGGACATAATCAGCTAGTAGAGTTAACCAAGGCATCAGTTACCTTATCAAATCCACTCGCTTAATATAATGGAGCTTGGTGAAACAAGTAGGTTGGGTCAAAATAACCCAACCTACTTCCGGCTTTATTATGAACTGATCAAAAAAGTGAAAATTTTCAGACCAAAGCCCAATCTCTATACACATACACAAATTATGCTTCTTGCTCAACCAATGCATAAGATTGCAAAGTAGTTTGAGTTAAATCCAGTAACTCCCTGATTGCAACAAAAAACATAGTATAGTTTAGAACTGCGCTTGCTTTCAGATCCGCCAATATAAAACGCCAACGCTGAATTAATGCACGATGCGATTCTCCCCAAGATGCAAGACGCGCCTGCAAATCTGGATTATCACCATCATAGTTAATCAGCCCAGCAGTAAGTTGACGTTGTTGCCAATCTAAATCATCCCGCAACGCTTCTCTGGAGAGAGATTCCCAATGATTCTCACTTGGATGCATAATAATTTGCTTTCGTATCCAGGCAAGATCCAGGAACTCGCCAATTCCGAAATAAATCTCAGCAACTTGCGCTACCTTCATATTTCTCTTATAAGCGATTTCAATAATGTCAGTTGCCGCAAATAGACCTCGTGTTACAGTTAAATCATGTGCTAGCGCTGATGGAATACCTTCATCCACAAGCTCTTGATAATGTTTATCATATTTTGCTCGTCGCTCTTCATTTAGAATAGCCGGTATGGATATCTTCAATTCAACAACACCTTGCGCATAGAGTTTTACAACTTCAGAAATGTCCACAGCCCTACGTTGACTACGCAGGAACCAACGTGTAATACGTCGAGCCAATCTGGAATAAAGCATCATCATTTCGATTTGTTTTTTAGCGCTGATCTTTGTACCCAATTCTTCGATTTGTTTCCAAACAGCTTCTAAATTAAGTACAGAACGAGTAATTACATATGCTCTTACAATAGCGGAAACAGGAGCTCCTGTTTCATCCTGCAATCTGTAAATGTAAGTAAAGCCCATCTCATTTACAATAATATTGCTTAATCGAGTTGCGATAATTTCTCTTTTTAGCGGATGCGATTGCATTTGTTTGCTAAACCGCTCTTGCAAGGGTTTTGGAAATGAACTAATTAAAAATTGGGTCATATACGCTTCTTCGGGAACACCTGAGGCCAGAATTTGTTCCTTAAGAATTGTTTTACTGTAACACATCAATACAGCAATACTGGGACGCATCAAACCTTTACCCATTAATTTGCGTTCCAAAATAACCTTATCGTCGGGTAAATACTCAAGATTACGGTCAATTTTTCCAGTGCGTTCCAATTCACTAATATAACGGCTTTGTAGATCCAATGCTTGAAGAGGTTGCGATGCAGTTAAACTAATCGCTCTCGTTTGCAAGAAATTGTCACGTAGCACCAATTTGCTGACTTCATCAGTCATTTCAATTAATAATTCATTACGTTGTTTTGGAGTCAAATCACCAACTGCTACAATGCTGTTCAATAGGATCTTAATATTTACTTCTTTATCTGAACAATTCACACCACCCGAATTATCAATGAAGTCGGTATATACCATTCCTCCATTTAATGAGTATTCGACTCGTGCCAATTGGGTTAATCCCAAGTTACCGCCCTCACCTACAACTTTACAACGCAGTTGTTTTGCATTCACTCGAGTTGCATCATTGGTTCGGTCGCCAACATTAGCGTTTGATTCAGTACTGGCCTTAACATAAGTACCGATTCCTGCACTCCAAAGCAAGTCAACCTTAGCTTTTAAAATTGCTTTAATTAACTCATTCGGCTCAATCTCGGTTTGTTTAATTCCAAAAGCTGCTTGCATTTCCTTACTGACAGGGATGGATTTGGCATTACGATTGAATACACCACCACCCTTGGAGATAAGTTTTTTATCGTAATCTGCCCAATTCGAACGTGGCAAATGAAACAAACGCTCACGTTCTTTGTAACTGATTTCTGCATTAGGATCAGGGTCGACAAAAATATGGATATGGTTAAATGCACCAATTAACTTGATGTGTTTTGACAACAACATACCATTACCAAAAACATCGCCTGCCATATCTCCGATGCCAACAACAGTAAAATCGTTATTCTCAATGTCTATATCCAATTCATAGAAATGACGCTTCACTGATTCCCATGCACCTTTGGCTGTAATCCCCATCTTCTTATGGTCATAACCTATTGATCCACCTGATGCAAAAGCGTCACCTAGCCAAAAGCCATATTCTAAAGAAATAGCATTGGCGAGATCAGAGAAAGTTGCCGTACCTTTATCTGCAGCAACAACAAGATAAGGATCATCCTCATCAAAACATACAACATTCACAGGTTTGACCACTTTGCCTTCAACGTAATTATCTGTGATATCGAGAAGACCACGAATAAATAATTGATAACAACCGATTCCTTCAGCCATTATTTCTTCACGAGTACCGTTTACAGGCAAAAGCTTAGGTACAAAACCACCTTTGGCACCACTAGGTACAATAACTGAATTTTTCACTTGCTGCGCTTTCATTAAACCAAGTATTTCTGTACGGAAATCTTCCCTTCGATCAGACCAACGCAAACCGCCGCGAGCAACCTTGCCGCAACGTAAGTGAACCCCTTCAAAACGTGGAGAATAAACAAAAATTTCAAACATCGGATGTGGTTTTGGCACACCGGGAATAATTTTACTGTTTAACTTGAGTGAAATATAAGGTTTATGATGTCCATCTTCATTTATTTGATAAAAGTTAGTACGTAACGTAGCACTAATAGCATGGATGTATTGTCTGATTATTTTATCTTCATCCAGATTGGATACAGTATCAAGATCGCTTAATATTTCGATGGATAAATCAGCAAAACGATCCTCTCGATTAGGATCATCCGCAGGATTACAGCGAACTTCAAATAATTTCACTAATTTTTTAGCAATAGCAACATTATTATTTAACGCCATTTCCATATAGTCTTGGCTAAAAGTAATACCTATTTGTTTAAAATATTTGGCATAGGTACGCAAAACAGCTACTTCACGCCAATTAAGTCCTGCTGCTAAAACTAACTGATTAAATCCGTCATTTTCAGCTTGACCAAACCAAACTTTAGCAAAGGCGTTTTGGAATAATTCTTTAATCTCATCAAGCTCAAACTCAATCGGCTTATTATATTGCATGGCAAAATCATTCACCCAAGCTATTTTACCATCCTCAAATTTCAATGCATAAGGGCGTTCACTTATAGCGCGCAAACCCAGTTTTTCCAATATGGGCAAAACATCCGATAAAGGAATAGTGGTATCATGCTGATATACTTTTAATCTAAAGCTATTTTCTGACTCATCCAGGGGCTTATAAAAATTAATACCTAATGGTTCTTCCGGGGTAAGCAATTCAATATGTTTAATATCATAGACTGCTGTCCTCGCAGGGAACATATCACTATAAGCTCCTGGAAATGCATTTTTATAACGGGCATAGAGACTATTTGCCTGTTCTTCTCCATAAGCCTCATATAAATGAGTTTGCAAATCGTCGGTCCATGAACGGCCTGCCTCAATCAACTTTCTTTCAATTTCTTTTAGATCATATTCAAGTGGTAAATTCGGGTTAATTTTAATAATAAAATGAACTCGTGCCAGAACAGACTCGGTAAATTGAGTTGAATAAGAAGTCTCAATTGAGTTAAAACTCTCGTCAAGAATTTGCTTCATAGCCATTCTTAACTCAGTATTAATCCTATCTTTAGGGACGTATACTAGACAGGAAACAAAACGTCGATAAACATCCACTCGTGCAAACAAACGAATACGCTTTCTGTCTTGCATGTAAAAAATACCCATTGCGATTTCCAGAAGTTCATCTTCTGTTCCTTGAATCAAATCATCACGTGGTAACGTTTCAAGAATATTTAATAAAACTTTACCTGCATGACTACGTGGATTTAATCCGGAATTTTCCATGATATGGGCTACTTTACGTCGCAAGAATGGAATTTGCTTCGGGTTCGTATGATAAGCAGCAGAAGTATAAAGCCCAATAATTCTTCTTTCGCCAATCACCTTTCCATGTTCATTAAATCGTTTAATTCCTATATAATCAGTATAAGCGTCACGATGAACACTTGCTAATGTATTCGTTTTTGAAGTAACCAAAATTCGTGGAGACAGGGTAAATTCGCGTGCTTCAGGTGCCATTGCAGAAATACTACGCAACATTGATTTAGTAACGCTTTCACGCAAAAGTCCTAATCCGGTATTAGGAACAGCTTGTAAAACCGTTTCTTTACCCTTTTCCACCAACTCATAATCCCTCATCCCCAGGAATGTAAAATGATGGTCTTCAATCCAATGTAAAAACGCCTTTGTTTCTTCCACTTCATCCAAATCAAGCACTGAAGACACTTTATCAATCTCTGCAATTGCTTCTCGAACTTCAGCACGCATTTTTTCCCAATCTTCAAAAACGACTCGATTATCTTCAAGAGCACGCTCACATCCTTTATGCAATTCTTCAAGTACCTTAGGATCAGTTTGGCGATCAATTTCTAAAAATATTGGCGCCTCATGAATTACATCTTTTTCATCTAACATTTGATTACGAGGTAAGATCTTGCAGACCCGGTTATTTTTATCTCTTTTAACCCGAATCCCCCCCATATGAATAGTTAGATGAGAGGATAGGCCCATCCTATGGATTACCAGACGAATTGAATCAACCAAAAACGGCATATCATCACAAATCACTTCAATGACGGTATGTGTTGTTTGCCATCCATGACGTTCATAATCTGGGTTATAGATTCTAATTTTTGTTTCGTGTGGTGCGCGTTCACTAATTAAAGTCCAAAAATTTACTACAGCGCCGTAAAGATCATCGATAGTCCATGCATTAAGATCTTCCATTGCTACAGTACTGTATAGCTGTTTGGCAAATTCGGCGCAAAACTCGGTTTGATCACCAACCATAGAACTTCTAATTCTATTTACAATGGCTTCAATTAATACATCTTTACCTTCTTCAAATTTATAAGACATTGTTGTTTTACCTCGTCGATTTGCCTCAGCCCTACAGCGAGAATTATTGTTTAAATATAAATAACAGCCACTCTTATCCGGTCAGTAAATAAACTGACGGACAGGAGTGGCCCAAAAAATCATATCTTACCCAGTATGAGTTAATATTAAGAATCACTAATGGCTATGGTTTTAGTATTAACAAACTCTAATATACCTTCTTTCGATAATTCACGACCATAACCCGACTCTCTTATTCCACCAAATGGTAACCTGGGGTCTGAAGCTACAAAAGCGTTAACAAAACAAACGCCAGCTTCTATATCATAAGTAGCTATATGCTCTCCTCTCTCCAAATCCCGAGTAAATACCGCAGCACCTAAACCATATTGACTTTGGTTTGCATATGCAAGGGCTTCTTTCTCATCATTGGCTGTAATAAGAGCAATAACAGGTCCAAATAACTCTTCATCGAAAGCCGGCATACCTGGCCTTACTTGAGTTAATAAAGTTGGTGGATAATAAAACCCTTTTCCTGCGGGAATTATACCACCTACCAATAATTTAGCACCTTGTTTCAGTGATTTTTCTACTTGAATTTGTAAGTTTTCACGCAAGTCGGAACGGGCTAATGGACCAAGCTTGGTTTCTGAATCAAGTGGGTTCCCCACTTTAAATGCATCCATTTGCTCCATTATCTTCTGTGTCAATTCTTTTTCAATGGATTTTAAAACAATGATACGCTTAGCAGCAATACAGACTTGACCTGAGTTACTGAGTCTTGAATTCACAATACAACGGGCAGCAAGATCAAGATCAGCATCTTCAAGAACGACATAGGGGTCGCTTCCACCAAGCTCTAACACTGATTTTTTTAAAAATTTTCCTGCATGACTTGCGACAGCACGTCCTGCACGCCCGCTTCCTGTCAAGGTAACAGCAATAACATGAGGATGTTCTATAATTTTGGCCGCTACATCATTATCAACGATCACATGCTGGAAAACGTAGGCTGGAAATCCTGCTTCTAGAAATAGCTCTTCTATTTTGTTACCTGTTCCCGTAGAAATAGGTGCGTGCTTCAATACGGCAACGTTTCCAGCCATGAGCGTAGGCACAGCAAATCGAAAAACCTGCCAAAAAGGAAAATTCCAAGGCATGATGGCAAAAACAATTCCAAGTGGACGATAACATACTTTTGCCTTTTTCATGTCCGTTTGGATTACTTTTGGAGAAAGGTATTCTTCTGCATGCTCCGCAAAATACTCGCATAACCAGGCACACTTATTAATTTCAGCCCTACCCGCCGTAATTGGTTTGCCCATTTCAGTTGCCATTAAATGAGCCAATTCATCTGTTTTTGTTTTTAAGAGTTGGGCAAGTTGCAACATTAATGCTTTTCTTTGACTAAAAGACGTTTTTTTCCATTCCAAATATGCTTCATGTGAGTCGTTAAGTTTTTTCTCAACATCCTGCTCATTCATGCAATCATAGCTTTGTAATATTTGTTCAGTTGCGGGATTTACAGTTTGAATTATCATAATGTCTCCATACAGAATAAAGTATATTTAATTAAAGTTATCAACTCTCCTTGCACACTACTTTTGATTATTGATACTATTTTCATACTCTTAGATTTTCAGAAAAAGCAATAGTAGTTTAAATCAATACATTAATACAATTAATAAATATTTCGGAAAATCCATATTTTTAAGAGAACGTGTTTTCAAGCAATGGTTTTCTAATAACACTAGGATAATTAATGAACTTAAGCAAACAGCAATTCCATCCATTACACTACGTAGCGGCTTGGTCAGTGCATCTCTTTACTGCGAGTGCAGCCTGTATCGGTGTCTTTTCATTAGTAAAGATATATCAGCACGAATACATTTTCGCTTTATGGCTTATGTTTATTACTGTTGTGATCGATGCAGTTGATGGAACGCTGGCTCGCCTGGTCAATATTAAGAAAATTTTGCCCAAGATAGATGGGGCTCTGCTTGATAATATTGTTGATTACTTAAATTATGTTATTACGCCATGTTTTTTCTTACTCGTGAAACCAGGTATGCTTCCACCTGAATATTCTGTCTTTCTTATTGCGGCGGTTTCCATTACTTCTGCTTATCAATTTTGCCAATGTGATGCCAAAACTCCAGACCATTTTTTCAAAGGATTTCCTTGTTACTGGAATATTACTATTTTATACATGTTTATTTTCAATACTTCTGCGGCAACGAATGCCATTATATTAATCATTCTCTCCATACTTATTTTTGTCCCTGTAAAGTATGTGTATCCCTCAAGACTGGACTATTTAACAGAATCCAGAATATTAAAAATACTCATGCATATTTGTTCTATTATTTATGCTGTTAGTTCGATTTGCATACTTATTAGCTATCCTAATACAAATATCATTTGTCTTAGCCTGTCTGTGGCTTATGTTGGAATGTACTTATTTTTAAGTTTTTACAGAACTTATTACCCTATGATTAAGGCAAAGATTGCCGCACAAAAAGAATAGTTTGTATGTGGGATAGACTTTGTATTTTTTATGATTAAAATAAGCCACAAAATATACTTATTGAGGTAGTTATGTCTTTATTTCACCAAATTAATAAATCGATTATTTTTTCTGCGATACTCATTAGCTCAACTCAAGCAGCAAGTATTTTCCCACGTGGATGTGAAGTTACGGGTTTTGGATACAGCCAAAATTATCTGATTTTAAATGAAACAGGAAATCAATCTTATTATTTAATACAAAACCATTCTGATTCTAAAATTGAATTGGAGCGTGTAAATACAGAAGAGGCCTTTATGAGTCCGCCCTTACATGCTACATTGGATTCAATGAGTTGGGGCGCATTTGCTTCTGATGTCAAAAACTTAAATTTTAAATGTTATAAACGCGTTGACGAAAATACTACTCTAGTGGACTGTCGTAATGTCTTAGAAGTATGTCAATATCCGAGAGTTAAGTTTGCCCTGAGCAACATGGGAAATTATTGGATTGCATTTAATAAACCCCAAAGTGCAATTATCCAAGAGTCAGTGGCAAAAGGAATTTACTTAAAATGGTGATACGTGACTAGAAAAATATTTATTCTTATAGGGTGTGTTGGTTCACTTATAATCGTGTGTGGTCTTTTGAAGTTTTTTGGAACCACCCCACCCAAACTTCATTCTCAACTTTACTATTTTATTGGTGGTGTTGCATTACTTGTAACAGCTATTTACTTTAGAATGCTTTACTTTATAGCGCTTCAACTCATACTTATTGCAGGGCATGCAGCGATTCTATTGGGTAGTGGGCCTTATACTCAGTTTTTCTTACCTATATTGATGTGTTGCCAATTGCTTACGTTCTATTTGATGTTTGGTAAGGAAAATAGTGTGTTTTTAATATTGGGAGTTTTTGGTATTGCCTTACTTTCTATGGGATTTGCCTACAATGATAAATGGATATTTTTCTCGGGCAGTTCATTAGTTGCTGTATATGCTTACTATAGCGGACATAAAGGATTATCTCCTTCTTATATTTGGGCAGTTCTGAATACAGTCATTGCCCTGCTTGCACTTTATCGAATTCTCTTGGTGTAAATAACCAATCCAATGCGTCGCAACCACTCAGGTTTTTATAAAAGAAAGCCTGGGTTGCGCTACGTTTCCCCAGGCTATGAGAATTACAGAAATTACTTGGATGGAACGATTTCGACATTCAATTTAGCAATAACATCGCTGTGGACATGTATCTCAACCACAAAATTACCAATTGAATGCAGAGGACCTTCTGGCATTACAATTTCACGCTTGACCACATCCACACCTTTCTCGGCCAAAGCATCTTTGATTTCATTAACGCCTACAGAACCATACAATTTACCTTCGTCACTCGCCATGGCATTAATAACTAAAGTAATATCACTCAATTTAGCTGCACGCTGTTCAGCAGTAGCCAAAGATTGTTGGGCTTTTTTCTCAAGCTCAACTCGGCGTTGTTCAAATAACTCAATGTTCTTAGGTGTTGCAAACACAGCTTTATTTTGTGGTATCAAAAAATTTCGACCATAACCTGCTTTTACATTTACCTTATCACCCAGGTTACCTAAATTTCTCACTTTTTCTAATAAGATAACTTCCATCTTAATAACCCCTTAAATTGATTCGCCAACCCTTGAAGGGAAATACGATCTAAAATTAACTAAACTGTCTAATGAACCAAGGACAATGTAGGCACATAATACAAAAGTGGGTTTCACCAATATTAACAACATCAATAAAATGAAAACCCTAACTTGTCTCTTACGAGAAAAAATAAAATAAGCCAGACCAAATCCCGAAGCCAAGAAATAACAAAGCACTATGGGGAGTACATTCATAGCTAAAGGAATTTCATAAAAAGTTGCTAAAGAAACTCCCAAAAAAACTAAAAATGAAAGTCTACCACTACGAAACGCCATTAATTCACTCCTGAATCCTCCAGGTAAAAATAATTTTGCTTGCATTGCTCGCGCAAACATTAAGGAAATTATTGCAGAAACAAGAACACTTAAGATCTGAATTCCGAAAAATAATTGCGCCAAAACTACTGAATTTATGTCATTAAGAGCGGGCTCAACTAATTCCTGGTATTGTGTCAAAATCATTTTAAACAATTTAAATTGTTCGACAATAAAACCTGGAATCCAAAGTTGAATGAGTAGACACCCAAAAAAAGCCAGTAAAAAAAATACCCCAGCGACTACCTGCCATCGTTCAGTATTTCGCAAAGCCAATGCTGCAAAATAACATGGAAGATAGGTAATAAGAGTATTAATTAGTACTCCGGATAATGGTATTAACATCATCAATGGAACAGAATGAATAACAAGCGCAGGTAATAAAACATCAAAACCAGATTTTGCACCCTTTCTTAAAGTCACCAAACTTACTAAGGCAACTGAAAGCCAAGACGCAAAGGGTAATATTGAAAAAACCACAGCATAAATAATTGCTTGCTGTTTGCTTTCGAGTATTACCTTGCATTGTTTTGTTATGAAATTACCTGCACTCATCATTATTATTTATGGCTATCACAATATGGCAACAGACCAAGGAATCTGGCTTGCATAATTGCTCTTGCTAATTGTCTTTGAAAACGGGTTTGAGTACCAGTAATACGGCTTGGTACAATTTTACCCGTTTCAGAAATATAATTTTTCAGTAAATTGATATCCTTATAATCTATTTCATTACCGCCTTCAGCACTAAAACGGCACATTTTTTTTCTACGAAAATAAGCTGACATAATTAGGGCTCCTCTTAAGCAGATCTGGTTTCTTTTTCTTTCTTCATCAAAACAGATTCAGTAGTGATCGCTTGTTTTTGACGAGTAATTAAGTTTCTGATAATTGCATCGTTATATTTGAATGCATTTTTTATTTCATCCAGAGCCTCAAGGCTACATTCAATATTCATAAGAATGTAATGTGCTTTGTGTACATCACTTATTGGATAAGCTAATTGACGACGACCCAAGTCTTCTTTACGGTGAATCACCCCATTGTGCTTACTTATGATCCCTTCATAGCGCTCTACCATTGCTGGTACTTGTTCGCTCTGATCCGGGTGCACAAGAAACATAATTTCATAATGTCTCATGATTTCTCCTTATGGAAAAAGCCTTCTGTCATCTAAAACAACAGTAAGGCAAGGTTTAAAAAAAGCTGCTAATTATAACCATTTTAATCGCATCATACAATTATCAAACAATTAAAAATAATTAAATATCTGAAATAGGTAAATCAAACTCCCTATTTAAAATTTTTTTATTAATTTATAGTGACAAATATCCATGAATTAGGTTACCGTGCATAACTTAAATGTCTTTGATTTATAATCAACTTATTTGAAAGGTACAGAGGTAATTAATGGATATAATTTCTCTTCAATTTGAAGAACCTTTAATGATTCATATTGGTGATGCAACTATTAAGATTTTGGCTTTTAAAACACAAGAACATGGAAATATAAAATTTGGTGTCGATGCACCCAGATCAGTGAACGTGCATAGGGAAGAGATTTTTCATGCCATTAAACAAAAAAAACTTTTAGAAACCGTTGAATAATTTATCTAAAATGGGTCAGGTATCATCGCGTTCGATTATAGTTCTTTCTGGTTTAATTCTGGCCTTATCTTCTATTATTCTTTTAGTAAATCATTTTTTTTACAAATATCCAGGGAATAACTACTTTCCTGAAAATATCCCCTTTCTTGCTTTAGTCTTAATTCTTTTGAACCTTGGGCTCGTCCTCTATTTTCCTCAAGACAATAAAATTAGGCAAGTTGGACGAGAACTAGTTTATTTTTTTGCCATCATGTGCGTCATTGCCTTCGCTACAAATGCAGTGCAATTAACCCCATTCCCAATTATTGATCCATTTATTGTCTTGTTTGAAGAGAAGTATATGCATATCTACATGGAGTCCATAGTAGCCTGGACCCATAATCATCCTCAGCTCAAATATTTACTTGGTATCGTTTATGACAGCCTTCCGTATCAAATGAGTATTTTGCCTGTGCTGATTATTATCACATGTCGCTTTCATCTAATCAGGGAATATTATTTCTATTTGTTGTGCACTGCCTTAATTGGTTTTGGATTTTATTATTTTTTTCCTACTACTGCTCCAGCAAGCGTTACCAACAGTCCATTCTTCTCGCCAGAGCAAATTGCCACAGGCTTTAAATTCAAACAAATTCATCACTATATTAATCCAACTACAAATGAAGGAGGATTAATAGCCCTTCCCTCTTTTCACGCAATTTGGGCAATCTTATGTGTAAATCTTCTTAGAGAATGGCTAATCCCTTGCGTTCTATTATCCATAATTAATGTCTTTCTTATTGCCTCATGCGTTTTACTGGGATGGCATTATTTAATTGATATCATCGGGGGATTTATTGTTTTATGGATTAGCTACTACCTATTTCGATACTGTTCAAGAAAAAATATAGACCCCTCCAAGAGTTTGGGTGCAGCCTCGTCTCGTTCTAAATTTTTCTGAGTAAACCTGTAGGATGAGCAAATTCATTTTGAATTATTTTGTTGTTATTTAAGTTTAATGCATGATTACTTCTTAATAATTGTTTTTTCAGGGCTGATTGCAGTGTTATCCCGCTCTGCTCACTTAAAGGAGGATGTACTTGCACAAACCAGACTCCATCATGTCTTCCAATTTTAACGGGTTCATTAATCACCCTTACTGGAGTTCCCACAGGGACCATTCGAAATAAAAATTCAATATCATCAGGAAACATGCGAATACATCCTGCACTCACGCGCGTGCCAATTCCATTAGCTCGGTTTGTTCCATGAATAAGAAACGTTGGCCATCCCAAGCGCAAGGCATGTTGGCCTAAGGGATTATATGGTCCTGAAGGAAATTCATCTGGGAGAAAATCTCCATTTTTTTCTGCTTCGGCACGCAGATTTTCTGTTGGACGCCATTTGGGATTTGCTTCTTTTGCTACAATTTTAGTAACCCCCAAAGGAGTATTCCAACCTTTCCGACCGATACCAACGGGAAAAGTAATTACTACATTCTCATTTTCAGGAAAATAATAAAGACGGTATTCTGCTAAATTAATCACAATTCCCTTTCTAGGAACATTAGGCAGTATATATTGTGTAGGAATAATAAGCCCTGAACTCGTTAAAGAACGCCTGGCATCAATTTGAGGGTTTGCTCTGAGTAGCTCATAATATCCGACATCGAAACGTTTTCCTATCTCATCAATCGTTTCGTTTAACTCGGATTGCGCATATTGAACCTCGCCAACCACATCACCTGTTGCGGGTATAACCAAAGTGGTTGCATTAGAAATAAACACAAAAAAAAATTGCATAAAAATCAAGAAGAACAACCTTTGTTTCATAAAGATCATTTTCAATGAATTATCCATAAACATAGTCTGACTAGGGTAAAGAAGTAGCCTGGGTGGCGTGTAACGGAACCCAAGCTACATATTTTATAAAAATAGCAAAAGCAAATTAAAAGCTTTCATCCACTTTAAAACGTTCACCATACTTGGACTCAAGAGTCTTAAATAAATTTTCCAAATTATTGGTTCCAAAATCCTTAGCATAGTTCATTGGACCGCCACGGAAAGGGGCAAATCCAGTACCGAAAATCATACCTGCATCAAGCAAATCTGCATCAGCAACAACACCCTCACGCAAACAAGCTGCTGATTCATTAACCATTCTTAGGATTAAGCGATCTGCAATATGTGGAGGAATTGGCGTACTAGGTTGTTTTTTGATTGGCTTACCATTTTTGTACTGATAAAGCCCTTGACCTGTTTTCCGACCAAGCTTACCTTCTTTAACCATGTCACGCAGCTTTTGTGGTACAGTTCCGCCAAAATGGCCTGTTAAATTTTCAGCAACAGCCAAACCGACGTCTAATCCCACTGTATCTGCAAGCTCTACAGGTCCCATGAACATACCAAAAGACAAAGCTGCTTCATCAATAGTTTCAGCACTATATCCTTCATCCAGTAATTGGACACACTCCATGAGATAAGGCATCAAGACCCGATTTACTAAAAATCCTGGGCTGGATTTAACCGGTAACGGCAGTTTGCCAATTTGATTGACAAAAGCGCATGAATTAAGTTCAACCTTCTTAGAGGTTTGTGTACTGCTCACTACTTCAACCAGGTCCATCTTAGCAACTGGATTGAAGAAATGAATTCCAACCAGGCGATTAGGATTAGCCATGACACTACTGATTTCATCCAATGGAATACTGGAGGTATTGGTAGCAATGATGGCATCTTTTTTAGCAAGTTTTTCAACTTTTTTCATGATTTCTTGCTTTACTGCAAGATTTTCAAATACCGCCTCAATAATTACATCAGCGCGGGCAATACCATGGCCTTCAGGATCAGGAATTAAATTATCCATCGCAGCTTGTATCAGACGGGGCTTACGTAATTTTTTCTTATATAATGCATGAGCACGGCCAATTGCCGGAGCAATTTGAGCATAAGTTTGATCTTGCAAAGTGACTCGCAGGCCACGTAGAGCACACCATGCAGCAATATCGCCTCCCATGACACCAGCACCAATAACGTGTACATGATTTGCCTTAAAATCACTGCCTTTTGCAAAGCCTTTTAAACGCTCACGTAAGGTAAAAGCGCGGATTAAGTTTTTTGCAGTAATTCCAGTAGATACTAAATGTTCCACCGAATCTATCTCTTTCAAATAAGCCCTATCCCCTATACCCCCTTCTTTCTCCCATAAATCAACAATGGCATAAGGCGCAGGATAATGTTCTTTTCGCACCCGTTTAGCAATATTATGACGCATTAAAGCAGCAATAGGTTTTCTTAGCCAAGCACTATTAGTAAGTCCTTGTATGAAGGAAGGTTTATGTTTTGGTGGTTTATTTTTAATAAAATAAACTGCGGCTCGTTTTAGCTGACGTACAGGAACGACCTCATCAACCATACCTAAACTCTTAGCTTTTGCCGCATGTACTGCATTACCGGTTAGAATGATTTGCGATAAAGCATTAAAGCCACCGATCAATTGAGGTAAACGTACAGAACCACCCCAACCAGGATGTATACCTAACATGACTTCGGGTAAACCGATTCGAGTATCTTTTTCATCACTAGCAACTCGGTAAGTACAGGCCAAAGCTAATTCATAGCCGCCACCCATGCAAAAACCATCAATCATAGCAACGCTAGGAATTGTAAGAGCCTGTAATCGAGCGAAAACAGCTTGCCCTTTTCGCAAAAAATCTACTGCTTGGGCTGGAGTCTCAAATTTTGAAAAAGCATTTACATCTGCGCCCGCGATAAACCCTTTTTCTTTAGCTGAATGAACAATTAAGCCTATAGCATTTTTATCTTGCGACACTTCATGCAGAAGGCTGTTGAGTTCATCTAATACTTCTTCATTAATGCTATTTATAGATGTATCTTTTCTATCCAAGCCTAACCACAGAATATTGTCACTATCGCGTTTCAAGTCCCAATGTTTGTAATTATTCATGTCCTTTCACCTCAGTCACTCGTTCAAGATACATAGCCCCGCCCTGTCCTCCACCAATACAGATAGAAGCCATACCTCGCGACTCATTTTTTTGTTCCAATGATTTTAAAACGTGTAATACGATTCGCGCACCACTTGCGCCTATAGGATGCCCTGCTGCAATTGCACCGCCATCGCGATTAAGCTTTTCTAATGAAGGGCCACCCCACGCCTTTTCCAAACCTAACTGAGTTCGGCAATAATTCTCATCATTCCAAGCAGCAACGCAACCCAAAACTTGAGCAGCAAACGCTTCATTAATTTCCCAGCAATCCATGTCTTCAGGTTTTAATTTTTGTCTTTGTAATATAGGAGTTGCTGCATGTACTGGGCCAAGTCCCATTTGCGAAGGATCAAGCGCAGCCCATTGTGAATCAACTATTCTTCCTATAACCTGCAAACCATATTTTTTCACAGCATCAGCACTGGCCAGCAATAACAAGCAAGCCCCATCTGTGATTTGCGAACTATTACCAGGGGTTACCATGCCGTATTTTTTATCAAAAAAAGGCTTTAATTTTGCTAATTTCTCTACGGTTGAATCTGCTCGTAATCCGTCATCTTGTGAATAAATACGTCCTTTAGAGTCAATAAGCGGTGTGACTTCCGTCATTCTATTTTCATCATAAGCCTTTGCCAGTCTTAAATGGCTTTGATTGGCAAATTCATCCATTTGTTCACGGGTAATATTAAAGCGGTAAGCAACTTTTTCGGCAGTTTGTCCCATGTTCATACCGACAATAGGGTCAGTAAGGCCACGCAGCAAAGCAATCACAGGGGCAAGATAACCCGGTCTAAATTGTGTGATTAGCCCTAATTTTTGGCTCATACTCTTCGCAGAATACCAACTGGCTAACCAAGATGCCATTTTTTGGTTGAACAATAATGGCGCATGGCTCATGGCATCCGTACCCCCTGCAAGAACCAAATCACTGCGGCCACTTGCAATTTGGATGGCTGCATTATCCAATGCTTGCATTCCGGAGGCACAATTTCTCATTACCGTAAATGCAGGTACTTTTTCACCACATCCCAGACGCAAAGAAACTACGCGAGCAATATTTGCCTCATCTGGGCTAGGCATTGCGCAACCAATAATTACTTCGTCCAACTCTGTTGGAGCAAAGGGTTGTCGATTTAATAATGGCATCCCTGCAGCTACCGCTAAATCAGATCCAGAAAAAGGACCTATTCCCTTGGCCTTTAGAAATGGTGTTCGATTTCCATCAACAATATACACATCTCGGCCATGTAAATTCGACTTCTGTTTCATCGATCCTCCTTATTTTTAAATTGCGGTTACATCACTGCAACGATGTTTCGTTAAAAGAGTAGATTACTCCCAATTACTCTGTATCAAATTGGCAGCATACTTCTTTTGAAATAACCCAGATCTTTTAACTTAACGCCATACCTCTTCACCGATAGTAGCTCTGATTTATGAATGATAAAGAGTAGCAGTAATCATGAAAATTTGGAAATTTTTATAAAGCATTAAATAAAAAATTATTAAACTAACTTCTTGAAAAAATGAATACTATAAGATTCACAAAGCAATTTATCCTTCTTTGGATAATTATAGATCATATTGGTGTATTTAAAGTTTTTGTCTCCATGCATTCAACTTGAATTTATAGATATTGCATATTGACGGCATCAAAATACCTGTTATACTGCGCAACCATTGATTGGAGAGATGGCCGAGTGGTCGAAGGCGCTCCCCTGCTAAGGGAGTATGGGAGAAATCCCATCGAGGGTTCGAATCCCTCTCTCTCCGCCAGTCAACGCGCCCGTAGCTCAGTTGGATAGAGTATCTGGCTACGAACCAGGGGGTCGGAGGTTCGAATCCTTCCGGGCGCGCCATTTTTAATAAAAATCACAAAAGCAAAAATCACTCCGAAATGACAGCCAAAAACATCCAATGTCTTTGGCCCGGAAGTGTTCGAACCGAACGAGGTTCGACAAAATGCGAAGCGAAGAGCGCAAAGCGCGGCGCAGCATTTTGGACGCGCTTCAGCGCGCCGCAAAGCGGTGAGGAAGGAACAAAGTGACTGACGAATCTATCCTTCCCCTGAATCTTGGGATCATTTTAATTTAATAATAAGCTCTAAATACTAATTAATATTTGATCCTTCCGGGCGCGTCATTTTTTTCTTTTAAAATCAATGCCTTAGTCAAAATACTGTGTCATAAAAACCAACCTACTGTGGCAAAAACGTGTCATAAACTCGTTCTGCAGCTGTTCTTAAATGGTCACTTGAAAGGTGTCATAACGTAGTACCGTTTCGTAATTTGACCAGCCTCCAAACTCTTGTAAGTCGTGTAAGGCTGTTTCATTTTGCACATGCCAACTAGCCCAAGTGTGCAAGGACTTTTACTTGGAAGCCGATTTGACTTAATAAAGGGGTAAACCTTAGATATCCCCAGATAAGTGAATTAGAAAAGACATAAGCTTTGATATGTTAAACAAATAAAAAATAAAAAAACAATTGACTCGAACTATTTTTAATATTTATTTTGGAATGTTTACCGCTTAACTTTTTGCCTAAAAAATAATCTTTACAAGGGCTCAACTTTTGTCATTCCATTTTAATTATTCGCTTTCTTTTGCCCTTGAGTAATGTAAGAGTTCTCATAGCCCTCAATCATAGCTACCTTGGAAGCCCACTGCTTTTCCCAAGAACTAGGTTTATATGACTTAATATGACTTATTCCAAGCAATTAATAATTTCTTTTGTGAGGAGCTCAAAGAAAGACCATAATGATCAGACATAAAAAGATAAGCCCGAGCTACAACTCCTTTTGCTTTATCAGGGGGTTCAGCACGATGGGAGGCTTTATCATTGCGCATCCTAGAAAATCAGATTGATAAGGCAATGTTGTAAATCGGTAGTTAGATCGCGCTTGATTCACAACTCCTAATTCTGGCCATATAAATTGTAAAGTTCTGCTTCTACATGTCGATATCGATCATCTATTTTTTCACAGCATCTGCATCCTTTGTACATCCTTCCTCCACCGTCCTCACATAAGGGAGTCCGCCAGCATTCAAATTGTTGCCCAAAATGTTCAGCAGTTATAATTATGCTCTCATTAAATACTATGTGCTCTCTTAATTGCTTCAGCAGCTTGCATCTTACAACTCTTTAGATCAACCTTTTTATCTTCATAGTTACATTGCCAATATATTGTTTGAGGGTTTTGTTGAAATAATTGGGATGCAATTTTCTTAGCTTGTGAAAAAGAACCTGGTGATTGGGCATAACTTAAAGAGATAAAAAATAATAAAAAAATCGAAGCATAATAGATTAAACAGAGAACGATGGGTTCGTTATAGAGCTATTTTTTGTTTTAACAAATTTTAACCTGATAAATCGAAACCCTCATAACTTTTATTGTATAAACATATTGCCCTAACTATTCACCTCCGTATCTATTCAGAAAGAGAATTCAATTAGTGAAATTACTTACTTAAGAACCTAGAATGATTTAGAGTTTTATTAAACTTAACTTATGCCTTAAAAATTAATTGAGATAACAAACATAATCAATTACTAGCATCTTTACAGATTTGCCATCTGGTCCCAGTATTAAAACTTAGCAAAATCAGATTGCATTTTATAATTATTTATTGGGTTTTAGTGCTTTTATATTCAGTACAAACCCTTATGCCTATAGTAATATTTTATCGAAATACAAATAGATACCTAAAGTGTATTATACTTCAATGGCTTTCAGTAGGTTAAAAAAACAATCTTATTTCGGAATATTTTGATTACCTGTTTCAAACCTTTTTGCTGCTTCTTCGAAAATTTTCACTACCGCCCGATGAGAGTCTGTTTTAAAACCGAATTTTCCTAAAAGTTCTGTAGTTTTACCTTGAGCGGTATTAATGATTTCCATTTCAGGAGAATTAAAAAAGTCAGATTTGAATTTTTGTAAATCTTCTGGCGATTCTATATCCGCTACCGAATCTTTAAGTGATTTAAGAATTGCCCTCTTTAGCGAATCTCCTTTTATTTCTTGATATTCTTTTTTAAAAACCTCACAGGAGGTATGGTCAGTACTGACTTCTCGAAAATCATGTTTCCTATCCTTCGTACTACCTTTGCGATACTCTGGAATGCTTTCTTTAGTATTTTCTTTGTTCAACTCATTCTTCTTTAGATACTCTTCCTCCTTTCTCAGATTTAATTCATCCACATAACTTTGAGGCAGAGCGATTGTCCCTTTTTTATAAAAGGAATATAGTGCATCTGGATCTTCTGATAAAGTTTTTCCCGGGTTTTTTTCGTACCAGTCTTCTATTTCTTTTCTCCATACCTTTCTACCCTCTGCTGTGGGATAATGGTAATTATATACATATAACCATTGATCCCTGCCTGAAATAAGAGCCTGTTGCTTAAATTTGGCTGAAATTGGATTATCTGTTGGTTCTTTAGCCCATTCAACATAAGGCATAAATCCTGAATCCAGATCAATTGTTCTTACGCCTTCGGCTGTAACAAGCATATTTTGTGGGCTATTATGCCTAACATTATTTGCTAAATCAGGGTGCATGTAGCCTAACTCGTTAACTTTTTTAAGTGCTAAAATAAATTCCTCAAATTTAGGTTTTAATTCATCTCTCTTCATCTCTGCAGAGGCTAACTTTGGCATATTAAACACATGTTTGTCTTTAATATTCCATAAACCCAAAACAAAAAACTCTTCTATATTATGCTTTTTAAGCAGAAACTTTTGATCCAGAATTGCAAGATTTGTTTTAATATCTCTTGGTTTATCCTCCCCTCGGCCAACTTCTTTAAATGCTTTATCATTTGTTTTTTGATATACCGTTCCGAATTGACCTGAACCTAACGTTTTTCTTTGAGAAATATGTTCACCTTTATGACTACTCCACATGTGTGAAAAATCCCTCGGCTCCTCCATGCGAACAGCATAAACTTCTTTGTTGTAACGATATATTCTGTATTGCTTGTTTTCCTCATCGAGATAATGTTTTGTTATGTCGTCTCCTCCCATAATTTCTTCTATTGAAGGTGAAACGATTTGTCTTTTCGTTTGATTCCCATCTTCTAACTCTTTACTTTGCATTTCAAAATACCAATCATCAGTTTTCTATAATCTAAATTATAGGCTAATTATTCATTATTGCTCATAATGCCTTATTTATATTCATAATCATTGATGAGTATTTCAAAATTCCAAAATAGTATAGGCGTCATTATTATTTAGTTGCCTAATTGTTACAGAAAGCCAGATTCATTTTTCAATTTTTTAAATTTTCCAAATGCTGCTTGCTGCAGTTGCCCAAAATCATCTTCATTAAATTTGAGAGTTCTGCTGATGCAAGTTATGGTTTCAACAACGATCACAAATTGACAGTTTATTTTATAAATTGCATAATAATAATTCATTAAGATCGTTTGATTATTAAAAAGCTCGTTTTTAATAAAAGACAATTTTCGTCAATTAATCCTGCAAGACAACCTTACTTTAGCCTTAAAAGGTTTAAATAAAATACGATATGCTGATAGATCCTTTTCAAACGATAACGTCCAAGAGTATCTGTTTCATTGTAATAGGCCTGGCTTTCAAGAATTTTTAGACTTCTTAGATGATGCAGATTTATTAACAAAAGAAACCGTTCACAAACTAGCGCAACAAAATGATATTGATTTAATCCTAAAAGGCATCCATGACCTAGCAGATAACAAGATAATTACTAGTGATAATTTCAAAGAATTTCTTAATGAGATGATCCTACAAACTGATTTTTCTAAGACCATTGATGCGTATGTGAATGGTAAAATTAAAACGCAGGAAAAATACCGCTAAAACAGCTCATGTTTTTTTGCATCTGATTCAAAATCTACCACGAACACACAAATAGCAGAGACTAACCATACTAAGAATAAAAACCTTAGCTCATAAAAGACACATTTGTACCGGTAGGCCTGGGGGTGTGCCCTCACATTGCTCGATAGCATCCGCCTTCCTTACCGATGGAATGAATGAAATTGATAGCTCTATTAAAAATTTTCAACGTGCTTGTGATGTAAACTGACCTTTTAAGCAGTGGTTTACTGTGTCATAAATTGTAGCGTAACTGTGACAGTAGTGGACTATCATTAACTTAGTTTTTAAAACGGTACTGGAGGTCAATGAAAAGCGCCTTACCTGGGTTATGCAAATTTGTTTAATTAAGACACTAATAAATCAGATCACGTATTTATGAGATAGCAGGAATAGCTCATTTAGTTTTCGATTCATCGTGATGAATTAAGAGCATGCTTTTTATCCCAAAAAACATTACTCCGTAATTGAGTATCATTAGATTCCCTTAGCCTGTACAAAGAGTAAAAGCTGCCGTGTTTCCCTGAATAAAACATCTAAAATAGACCCAACCTTTTGAGCCTCTTTTCATGGAAGAACCTGACCTTATTATAATAGTTTAGGGATATCAAAAAAATTTTTTGACACGAGGGAAGCGTTTGGGCTTTTCTCGTTTCCAACAATCTAAGGCATCGATTTTTTCGATAGCCTCTTATATCCAAACTATTTATGCTTAAAAAGCCGATTTATATCTGGTTCCGCTTCAACCATATTATCTGAACTGGTGATAGCTTCTTTTTTACCCTTAACTGGTGTTTCTTTTTCTGAGTTATTTAAGCTCTTCTCTTCATCCAAAACTTGTTTGGACGTATCTAAAAAAGACCATTTTTTTGTAGCATCCTTAGGACTTTTTGTACCATTAGCTTCTTTCGACATCATGTTTTACTCCTTGTGAATAAGTTATGAACATTATAAGCACCATATGTTAACTTTAGCAAATAGGGTAATTTAATTATACTTTAAATGTCATGGTAGTCTCTTCCTGCGGATACTCCAGTTCGAAACCTTTTTCAAGCAAAGGACCAAAATATTCCGCAATTGAACGAACCGGCTTCTCCATATATAAAGATTCCCCTGGTTTTGCTTTAGGATTTATATTTTCTTTCTTAATCCAATTTTGCATCATTTCCCTATCATAAATATTAATCTCCTTCGTTCTCATATTTATTGTTGCAAACAGGGTCAATTCTCGTGTCGGACTATTATTATCAAACATCGCCACAGAAACATTGGAACCGATTAATTCCTCTTGATTTAAAGATTTCATCATTTCCCCTGGTACTGCTTGATGGGAACCTAGCAACCCTTCTGTATGCTCATAGCGTTGGGTGGTTCTCCCACGACCATGTGCTCGTTCAACAGCAGAAGTTACATCCGTAGAAATCGCAACAATGTCTACTTCACCATAGCGCTGATTCGCCTCTCGAAGCTCATCAGCTTTTAATTTGGTTTGGTCATGAAGAAAATGAGGATATCGTTCTCCTCCCAATGCATTGCTTTTTTTCGCAATAACGTGCATTACCCTTTCTTTAACCAACAGGGCTTCTTCGTACGTAAATTGAGAATATTTCAGGGGATCTACTTCGGGTTTTTGCAGAAAAGGTTTCAGTCTATCCGCATTATGATGAACGAGCTGATTCCATGCAACAGGCTCAGGCTCATAGTGTCCTATAACTTTTGAAACAAGTTTCAGACAACTCCCTTTTCCAGAGGCAACTCCTCCAGTAGTAAATACAGCTAGAGAGCGTTTTTTTTCAACGTACTCTAATCCCTCCAAAGCATTTTGCTCACAAAGTTCATTAATAGATTCCGCCACTACTGGTTCAATGATTACTCGGGCTCTCTGAGTATAAATCAAGGCCATACCTCGCTGAACACAAACCGCTTTAAGTAATTCTTTATCAGTGCTCCAAGGCTCTTTTCCTGAAATTGATGCATAAAATGATTTTAGAGCATCTAACTCCTCAGAAGAAAAAGGATACTCCTCTTTTGATTTTCCATTGGCCAAATCATTGAAAAATTCGATAACATCCAGCTTCGTATTCGCATGCATTAAAGCAACTTTGGACACTACTCCCGCAAGCAACTTCCCTTCTAACTTTTTTTGGACCATGGTAAAAGCATGCCCAAATGTATCCATCTCATCATCAACATGCTTATCCAATTTTACTGTTGCTTGTAATTGAGCAAGAATCTCATGTTCAACAAGGCGCTCAGGATACAAACAGACTAAATTTCGCACCATTTCTTTGGGAAAGGCTGCCGTAGTCTGCTCTAATAAAGTGATAGATTCCTCTCCGCCACCAGAACTTGAGTAAGCTATTATCGTAAAATCTTCCGGCCTTACTTCCTGCTTTGATTTTATTCTTTCTTTTAGCTCAACGGTGGGCACAAAGAATCGACCTTCATATGACATTTTGACCGTCTTTGATAACATGAAACACCCTTTGAAATAATTAAAGAACACATATAGTACAATATATAGATTAAGTGGACATTAAGAAAACATCGAGTAATTTTTGAGATAGGTGATAACGAGCATAAAAAGGAGAAGACTTGCCGCACTACATGAGCGATTGTATTTAAAACTAAATCAATCCTTCATATTCCATATTATATCAAATTGACAATTAATAGAACATTAAGAGAGGAATTTATTTTCTAACCTTATATTTTTGGTAAATATCTATTTTCCTCGCTGCTAATAGGGCTTTTGGATATTTAGAAACTTAATCCTATTAGATATTTATTAGACCATTGTTGAGGTTGAAAATTTTTGCAAGAACGCACATATCATTACCCCTAAAATACAGTTTTTTGCTTATTTATTGGTAAACGCCGCCTCGTTGTGTTATATACTGAAATAATGATGCTTGAGAAACATACAGTGTATACTAAAAACCTACAGAAAGAACGGTTAGAAAATAAAAAAATGACAGCCCAAGTTGATGCTTTTCTTGCTGACATACCCAGACTGCAGAGTGACGATATTATTCAGCAAGCTGATAATTTAGAGCATCTAATCTACCGGCGTATTGATCAAACTTTAGCATTATTTGATAGTAACCAAGACGTAAAAACAGGTATTGTTTTTACAGATTTATTTGAAGAAGTCAGTCAGCTGAATCAAAAACTCAATGCACTACATAACGTACATTTACAAAACCCACTTTTATATTTTCATGCGTTCAACATGGAATTAATCCCCAAAGATAAACAATCACATCCCGCAGAATATTTGCGCGAGCAATATAATTACTTTATGGATGTTGTTTTGGTATTTGATAAAAAAAGCAAAGAGAAAGAACATATTGCAGTATTTGTGCGTCAACTATTATCTCAACCAACCGGACAGAGATTGATTATCAAATTAAATCAACTTGCAGAGCAGCATGGTTGTCGCATTTCAGTTGAAGAAAAAAATCCCCCTATGTTATCTGTTACCCCTGTAGCAACCTCAGGTGTTGGTGAATCCGCGGCAATGACTGATGCAACTACAAAGCCAGCATTAAAATTTTTTAATTATCCCAGAACAATATGGAAGCAAATGCAGCTTTTATATCCTCGTAATTTTTGGGAAGACTCTCGTTATCCATTACAAGCATTAACGTATGGCAAAGAAACCAGTTTAGCTTTCAAACCTGCCTTTATCTCCATTGGACATGAGTTTACACATACACTACATTTTTTTAGAGGTAAAGATAGACGTAAAATGGCTTTTTTGGACAGTGACAAAATGTATATAGAAAGATTGTTCTCAAGAAGCATAGAAGAGTTATGGACAATTGATCGCGGTAATATCAATGAGAATAAACTAAGGGCTGAGCATGGGATTAATCCTTGTTTTAGTCATGTGAGAGCCGGATTTTTCGTTGACCCTGCCGATGAGCTTTCGCTAGAGCGTATCAAAGAAACCATGCCCAAAGTGCAATCACCACTTCAGGAGTCACAAACGAAACCGAGTCAAGATAAAGAAAAACACACTGAGGTACCCTGCGGTTTTGTCACATTGTCGTTGCAAGATGAAAAGCCGGATCGCTGCCTTATTCAATAAATTGAAACAACCGTATTCACAAGGTTAGATTAACATGTTGGAGGCAAATCAAAAATTCTTCGTCTCACATTCTAAAAATTTTATCATATGAACGTAAACTCTCGATAATATAGTGTGCACCACCTTTGACAAAACACAATCACCTGAAACATGGTCCTATTTATCATGCACATAAAGATCCTTTACTGCATGCTAATGATCATTTTAATAGCCCCAGTTTTGCTCGCTTGAGCAAAAGTCTCATATGCTTCAATGATATTTTCAAATTTAAAATGATGGGTAATAAGCTTGTTTGGGTTAAGTTTTTTTGTACAAAGCATTTTAAGCAAAGTAGGTGTTGTAATGGTATCAACAAGTCTCGTGGTAATAGCAATATTTTTTGACCATAATCGCTCTAAATGTAGGGGCACTTCAATTCCATGGACTCCAATGTTGGCAATAATGCCACCCGCCGCTACAATATCTTCACACATCACAAAAGTATCTGGAATTCCTACCGCTTCAATGGCTGCGTCCACTCCAAATTGGTGTGTTATTTCCATTACTTTATGAATGATATTCTCTTTTTGACTATTTAAAATATAAGTTGCACCTAATTGTTTTGCAATTTCTAAACGATGCTCGTCCTTATCAATCATGATTATTTCTGAAGGAGAATAGAGTTGTGCAGTTAAAAGTACAGCTAAACCAATTGGGCCAGCACCAACGATGGCAACTGTTGAACCAGGTTGAATTTTTCCATTTAATACGCCACATTCGAATCCAGTAGGCAATATATCGCTTAACAAAACCATTGCATCATCCGTTATATCTGGAATTTTATATAAACTGGTATCTGCATGAGGTATCCGTACATATTCGGCTTGAGTGCCATCAATAATATTACCAAGAACCCAACCGCCTGTCAGGCACTGTGAATACATCCCACGACGACAATAGTCACATTTACTACATGATGAAATACACGAAATAAGCACGTGATCACCCGGCGAAATCGCATTAACGTTTTCGCCCACTGTTTCTACAATTCCGATTCCTTCATGCCCTAGAATACGGCCTGGAACACATGTGGGAACATCACCTTTAAGGATATGCAAATCAGTGCCACATATTGTTGTTTTCTTCATTTTAATAATTGCATCAGTTTGATTTTGAACTTCTGGCTTGGGATGATCTTCAATTGCTTTTTTTCCTTTGCCTTTATAGATAAGCGCTTTCATCTCTTCTTCCTTGAATATAAAAATAGTGATCATATTATAGTGGATATGTGAAAAAATGCGGTCAGAGAGTGTCTTAACAAATATTAATATTATGCAACGAATTCGAAGCCCAAAAAATCACTTGAATTGTTTATTATCATTAGATGCATGCAAAGATTTACTTTTATCTACGTTAAATTTAGAAGAATCTTATTAAATTGATTATTTCTTTATCGTTTTTTAATTAATGCCCCTAAACCAACCTATAATAGATAGTATCCATACAATAAGGATAATTCATGGAAATTCAGTTCTTAGGTGCTACTCAAACAGTCACAGGTTCAAAATATTTAGTGCAAACTGAAAATATGAAAATCCTTGTCGACTGTGGTCTTTTTCAAGGTTATAAAGAACTTCGTTTACGCAATTGGTCATCACTACCTGTTAAGCCTCAAAATATTAATTATGTCTTGCTTACACATGCTCATATTGATCATAGTGGATACATTCCTCTGCTGGTAAAAAATGGATTTCGTGGAAAAATAATTTGTACTGAGGCTACATATGATTTGTGTAAAATACTATTACCTGATAGCGGCTATCTTCAGGAGGAGGAAGCTTTTTATGCAAATAAAAGAAGCTATTCGAAACATCATCCGGCCCTTCCTCTTTACACTCGCGAAGATGCAGAATTATCGCTCAACTATTTTTATCCTACAGCCTTCAACAAGCAATTTAAAATGCATGATGATTTTTATGCAAGCTTTCATTATGCGGGACATATTCTTGGAGCATCTTTTATACAAATTTGTCATCATAATGTATCTGTACTTTTTTCAGGGGATCTTGGTCGATCACAAGATCCCATTATGAATCCCCCCCAAGCACCATTAGAGTCAAATTATTTAGTTGTCGAGTCAACCTACGGTAACCGTTTACATGGTATAACAAATCCCGAGGAACAACTCGGAGAAATAATTAACCGTACAGTAAAACGAGGCGGTATCGTTTTAATCCCTGCTTTTACGGTCGGTCGCACACAATGCTTGTTGTATTACATTCAACAATTAAAATCAAAAAAAGTAATTGCAGATATTCCTGTTATTGTTGATAGTCCGATGGCTACGAATGCGACAGAAATCTTTTCCCGTCATGCAAATGAAAGTCGCTTAACTGTCCAACAATGTGCTGAACTTTGTGGTGTTGCTCGATACGTGCGTACCACAGAAGAGTCTATTGCACTAAATCAACAAAAAATGCCCATGATTTTGATCTCTGCTAGTGGCATGGCTACCGGGGGTCGAGTCATACATCATATACGAAATTTTGCCCCCAATTATAGAAACACCATCCTTTTCAGTGGATTTCAAGCAGGCGGAACTCGTGGGGATAGAATGGTTCGTGGTGAGAAAGAAATAAAAATGTTTGGGCAAATGATTCCAATTCGAGCTGAGGTAATACAGATGGAAAATATTTCGGCACATGCAGATTATGCTGAAATACTGTCTTGGTTAGCACACTTAAAAAATACACCCCGAAAAATTTTTATTACCCATGGGGAAAAAGAGTCTGCCGAATCTCTTAAAGTAAAAATAGAACAAAGATTTCATTGGAATTGTGTGATTCCTAACTATTTAGATCAAGAAAAATTAAGATGAATAACCAATCACCTAAAAGATCAAATAAATTAAAATTAGTTAAATTAGGTATTGATACGAGACACGAATTTATTCTTTTTATACGTTCAGACTGTTTTATTTGTATTTCGGAAGGGTTCGAAACACAAGCACGAGTTATTGTTCAGTTAAATAAAAAATCGATAATCGCATCATTATACATTATTCATTCTGATATTTTACAAGAATATGAAGCCAGTCTTTCCGAAAGCGCCTGGGAGCAAATTGGTGCCAAAGAAGGCGACTTGATTAATATATATCACCTACCTCCAGTAACTTCTATAAACTATGTGCGTTCTAAAATATATGGCAATATACTAACAGCATCTCAATTTTATGAAATTATCAGTGATGTTGTAGCTGGTAAATACTCCAATATTCATTTATCAAGCTTTATTACTGCTTGTGGCCATGACAATCTCAGCATTGAAGAAATTATTTACCTCACACATGCTATGGTTAAAACAGGTAAGCAATTGCATTGGAACCATCCTATTATTCTTGATAAGCATAGCGTTGGAGGTATTCCTGGCAATAGAACAACCCCTATTGTTGTAGCTATTGTGGCTGCAGCTGGGCTCATTATTCCCAAAACCTCATCACGAGCAATTACGTCTCCGGCAGGTACTACCGATACTATTGAAACAATGACAGCAGTAAATCTGCCTCTTTCAAAAATTCAAAAAGTAGTAGCACGTGAAGGAGGCTGCATGGTTTGGGGCGGTGCATTAGGTTTAAGCCCGGCAGATGATATTCTAATTCGAGTAGAAAGGGTGCTGGATATTGATCCAATGGGACAAATGATAGCATCTGTACTGTCTAAGAAAATTGCGATTGGTGCTACACATGTGCTGATAGATATTCCGGTTGGGCCCACAGCAAAAATTCGCTCTGATCTTGAGTTTTTCAAATATAAAAATTATTTTTCTTTAGTAGGCAATGCGTTTAAGCTGAATGTCATTACTTTAAAAACAAATGGAAATCAGCCTCTTGGAAAAGGGATTGGCCCAGCTTTAGAAGCAAAAGATATCCTGGCTGTGCTATATAATGATAAGGATGCACCTATCGATTTAAAAAATAAAGCAATTACACTTGCTGCGATCTTGCTTGAATTGGGAAAAAAAATACCTTTTCAGCAAGCCACAGAGTTAGCAATAAAACTATTGGAAAATGGTACTGCATTAAAAAAATTCTTGGCAATTTGTGAAGCCCAGGGTGGTTTTAAAGTTCCCCCTACTGCATCATTTACATATGACGTTGTTGCGCTCAAAAATGGACGTATTGCTGAAATTGATAATAGGAATCTAGCTAAAATAGCGAAATTGGCAGGGGCTCCTTATGAGCCTGCAGCAGGTATTGAATTTTTTGCAAAATTAAATACGCATGTGGAAAAAGGTCAATTGTTGTATCGAATCCATGCAGAGTCTAAAGGAATATTGGACTATGCCTGTACCTATGCTTTATCCATGCCCAATATTATTAAAATCACATCTGAAAAAACATAGGGCAATAATATGGACAACCCCATTCTTTTTTCATTACCAGGAAACAAGGAACTTACTCAAGCGTTGAGCAATAAACTATCTATTGAAATTGGTAAAGCAGAAATACATACATTCCCTGATAGTGAATCTTATATTCGAATTAATTCAGAAGTTAAAAATAAAAAGGTTTTTTTAGTCTGTACTCTTGATCACCCTAATAGCAAAATACTACCACTTATATTTATGGCTAGAACCCTTAAGGAGCTTGGAGCAAAGAAAATTTGCTTAGTAGCACCCTACCTCGCTTATATGCGGCAAGATAAACGTTTTCATTCTGGTGAAGCAATTACATCAACTATTTTTGCTCAGTTACTTTCAAGCTGTATCGATGGAATGATTACTATTGATCCACATTTACATCGCATACATCAGCTCTCTGAAATATACAGTATGCCTTCGCTGCTAACATTACATGCTACAAAAAATATTTCTGAATGGATATCTTCCCATATTAAAAATCCTATTTTGATAGGACCTGATGAAGAAAGTAAGCAATGGGTTTCTGAAATAGCCAATTTTAGCAATCTTTCTTTTGTAATTGCTCAAAAAAAACGTCTGGATGATAAACGAGTTGCCGTATCGCTGCCTGAGATAAAGGGCATTGAAAATACTCCCGTTCTTGTTGATGATATCATTTCTTCAGGGGTGACCATGTTCGAATCACTAAAACAACTAAGAAACAATGGTTTTAAAAATCCAATATGTATTGGTGTACATGCCCTTTTTAATAATCAAACAGAAATTATGCTCTTAAGTGCAGGAGCAAAACAACTTATTACTTGTAATACTATAATACATTCAACGAACCAAATAGATGTGTCTGATATTCTTGCAAAAGGAATTATTGAACTATATTAGAAAATTCACTTAGTTCAGCATGACTCATGCTTATGAAAAGTTTATCCAGACTAAAAAAATCTTAAAATTTTTCCCAAGGAATCATTTAAAAATGTAATTGCCAGAATTTGCTATACTCCTATAAAAAAGCAGGAGCAAGCCATGGAAAACCCAGAATTAATACCCCGTTATAAAATGGATGTAATGGATGCCTTATATAATCGTAGGGCAGTACGTAATTATCTACCTAAAAAAGTGGATTCTGAAATTATTCATCATCTTTTAGATGCGGCGATACATGCTCCTTCCGCATTACATGAAGAATCTAGGGGATTTGTAGTAATTCAGAATAAATCTTTATTAGATCGTATTTCAGAAAGCGCTAAGCTGTTAACGATGAATGAAAAGAAACAAAACATTGACTTACAAGAAGAGCATGTTTTGCAAGTAGTCCAACAAAAGGAGTTCAATGTATTTTATAATGCCCGTACATTGATTGTTATATACAGTACCTTTAAAGGAAAGTTTGTCAGCGCGGATTGCTGGTTAGCCGCTGAAAATTTAATGCTTGCTGCACTAACTTATGGTCTTGCTTCCTGTGTTATTGGTTTCGCAGTTGACGCATTAAATTTACCAGAGTGGAAAGAAGAGTTGGGAATCCCTAAAAAAATGACTGCTGTGGCCCCAATTATTCTGGGCTGGCCATCAGGACATACATTACCATCTGCTCATAAGCCGCCTCTAATTCTAAAGTGGAAATAATCGCAGCCTTTGCTATTACAAATTTCTAAATAAAACTATTAGAGAAATTCTAAAGTTGATAGATGTAAATGGGGTGCTCAAATAGTTCTTTTTGGGATTAAATAATGGAACAAAAATTGAATGATTTTTTAACATTAGAACCTCAACAAGCGTTACATGAATTACGAAGCTCACTACAAGGGCTCACCACAAGAGAAGCGAAACAACGTCTCAAGTTGTATGGACCTAATAAATTTGTAACCAAACCGGTTCGCTCTCATATTTTAGAAGCAATTTCTCACTCAATAAATCCGCTAGTAATTATATTAATAATTGCTGCTTTTATTTCATTTTTTACGGGCACTTCAACAAATGCACTTATTATTTTCATAATAATCAGTATAAGTGTCGTACTTGATTTTTTTCAGACACATCGCTCGTTAGTAGCTGCTCAAAAATTGCAACAACATGTAGCAATAAAAACCAGGGTATTACGAAATGGTAAAACATGTAATTTAGTCTGCAGTGAGCTAGTTCCGGGGGATGTTATTTATTTGACTGCTGGCGATATAGTACCTGCTGATTGTTTATTGCTTCAATCTAAAGATTTGCATACCCAGCAAGCTGCACTAACAGGAGAATCTTTACCTGTAGAAAAAGAATCCATTGTACTTTCGACCGCTCCTAAAAATTCTGTTGAAGCAATAAATGCGGTATTTTCTGGTTCTTCCATAGTGAGTGGTCATGCAACTGCCTTAGTTCTAAAAACAGGAAAACACACTTTATTTGGTGAAATTGCACAGACTTTATCGGTGACTGCGCCGCAGACCGAATTTGAGAAAGGAATTCTACATTTCAGCTTTTTTATTATGAGAACGGTTATTTTTCTCATTCTGTTTGTTTTTTTAATCAATATATTCCTTAAACGCCCTGCACTTGAATCGCTATTATTCTCTATTGCATTGGCAGTAGGCCTTACTCCAGAGTTTTTGCCAATGATCACAACAGTAACCCTAGCAGTAGGTGCTTTAAATATGGCAAAGCGAAAGGTTATTGTTAAAAATTTAGCCGCCATACAAAATTTTGGTAGTATCGATATTTTATGCTCAGATAAAACAGGAACTCTTACCAAGGGCGAAATGACTTTGGAACAATACATTGATATTTATGGAGAAAAATCCGAATATGTTTTATTGCTCGCTTATCTTGGTAGTTTATTTGCAACAAATATAAAAAATCCTTTAGATAATGCGTTACTTAAGAAATCAGGAATTAATCCACTTGATGCAGCAATTCTACATCATGAACATCCTATGCAGCAGGGTTACACAAAAATCGATGAGATTCCTTTTGATTTCGAAAGAAGACGCTCAAGTATTGTTGTAAAAAAAAATAAAACTAATTTAATAATTACCAAAGGAGCACCTGAAAGCATTCTTACAATTTGTAAAAAATATAAAATTGCAGATCAAAATAAATTAATAAATGACAAAATTAAAGAACGTTATTTGAATCTTTTTCATTCATTAAGCCAAGAAGGCTATCGAGTTTTAGCAATTGCATATAGTGAAACAACAATAAAAGCAAGTTATCAGGCCAATGATGAAATCGATTTAGTCTTGGTTGGTTTTTTAGCTTTTTTAGATCCCCCTTTGGAAGATGCACAAGAGATGATTGCTGATCTTAAGAATGCTGGTGTAAAAGTTAAAATACTAACGGGTGACAATGAGCTTGTTACTCAACATATTGGTAATAAAGTTGGCCTTCTTACTGAAAAAATTTTAATTGGTGAACAAATAGATCAAATATCGGATTTAGCTTTAGAAAAAGTTGTCGAAGAAATTGAAATTTTTGCTCGAGTTTCTCCCCAGCAAAAACAACGAGTTATAAGAGCGCTTCGCTCTAACAATCACGTAGTAGGTTATATTGGCGATGGCATTAATGATGCACCATCGCTTCACATTGCTGATGTAGGTATTTCTGTTGCTGAAGCAGTCGATGTTGCTCGAGAAACTGCCAGTATTATTTTATTGGAGCATAATTTAAAAGTTTTATTAAATGGCATTATAGAAGGACGTAAATCGTTTGGGAACATAATGAAATATTTAATGATGGGAACCAGCTCAAATTTTGGTAACATGCTCAGTATGGCATTTGCAATACCCTTCTTACCTTTTTTGCCAATGAAACCCACTCAGATACTTCTTAATAACCTGCTTTATGACATGTCACAAATTACTATTCCTTCTGATAATGTGGACCCTAGCTTTATTAACAAACTCAAACATTGGAATATCGATATTATCCGGCAATTTATGATTTATATTGGACCTATTAGCTCTCTTTTTGATTTTATTACATTTTGGGTAATGTTAAGCTATTTTAAAGCAACGGAATCGTTATTTCAGACAGGTTGGTTTATCGAGTCTTTAACAACGCAAACACTGGTTATTTTTGTTATTCGTACCGTTAATTCACCATTTAGCAGCAAACCTAGTCTGCCATTAACTCTTACGATATTTGCAGTAGTTGCCATAAGTATCTATTTACCTTTCAGTCCACTTGCTGGTTCATTGGGATTTGTACCCCTTCCTATAACTTTCTTTATTTTTTTAATATTGGCCGCAATGAGTTATCTGTTTCTTGTTGAGAGAATTAAAAGAAAATTGATGATAAATACGAACCAGGGGGGCTGATGTTCAACAAAATGCAAAGCGAAGAGCACAAAGCGCGGCACAGCATTTTAGACGCGCCTGCATTACTTCTACACAAGAAACGTCTTTTTTTTCATCAGCTCAACTACTGTTTTTCCTGATAAAGAACTCAGTGTTTTCATGAAATAAACTCCTTTTCCTAAAAACTTTTTTGTAACAGTTTAGATTAATATTGCTTGTCTTCAAAATATCTAGCTATTAGATGAGGATAAAATTTGTAATAGGACAACTACAAAATTTAAGTTGCCAAATAGTTTATACCGAATCGTGGGTAATTCACTCAATCTGACATAGTTTTGCTTATTAATAAATAAAAAACACATTATGTGTTAAGCTTGACTGATAGAAGAAAAAATGAGTTTGGTCATGATAAAAGTTGGGCAATTTAATAAATTAAAAATGGTACGAGAGGCTCCTTTTGGGGTGTATCTTCAAGGAGGAGAATGGGGTGAAATTTTATTACCTAATAAATCTGTGCCTAGAGGCGCTTTGGTTGGTGATGTACTGGATGTATTTGTTTATTTTGATTCCGACGACAAAATTATTGCGACAACAGTGCATCCTCATGCCAAATTGAATAGCTGTGCTTTTTTAAAAGTGATTGATGTAAATGCTGTAGGGGCTTTTCTTGATTGGGGATTAGACAAAGATTTATTGGTGCCAAAACCAGAACAACTTCGTCCTATGGAAAAGGGAAAATCTTATCTTGTCTATTTAAAGCAAGATAATCAAGGACGCATTATTGCAAGCTCAAAAATCGATTATTTTTTGGATAAGACCGCAGCTCATTTTAAGTCAGGTGAGGAAGTTACCTTACTTATCGCAGAGAGTACCCCATTAGGACGAAAAGTAATTATCAACAACAGTCACTGGGGATTAATCCATGCAGGTGATATTTTTCAACCATTAATTTATGGCAAAAAAATAAAAGGATACATTAAGAAGGTACGTGAAGATGGCAAAATTGATGTTGCTTTAAGACAAATAGGACAAAACAGTATTAATGAATTAGCGCAACGCATTCTATCTAAACTTGAACAATCCAGTGGTTTTTTGGCTTTACATGACAAAAGCTCTCCTACAGAAATTCAGGAGATATTTTCTGAGAGTAAAAAAAATTTTAAAAGTGCATTGGGACAACTTTATAAACGAGGTTTGATTGATATTGAAGAAAAAGGGATTCGTTTACAGACGGTAGAAAAGAAGTAGTAATAAAAAATCTTATCGATTACAAATGATTCCTATATATTTGATTCGTGAGGTATAACTGGTTTATAGTCCAAACCAAGTCAAATTTGGGTATACATGCAACATGCCTGAGAAAATTTATTGGGTTTCTATTTTGCGTTGCAGTAATCAAAACGATTACACAGGATATACAAATAATCTTGAAAAACGTTTTCAAGATCATCTTACAGATAACGGTGGAAAATATACGCTAAGCTTTAAACCCCTCTCAATTGCTCAAAGCTGGGAATAAAAGGCGGTAAATCAATAGCAATGCGTGTAGAACGTTATATTAAAAAACTTTCTAAAGCTCAAAAGGAGTAACTAGTACTCAATCCTTACTCTGATACTTTAATAAACATTTTATCCCAAAATTATTATCAAAGTTAAACTATAATTAAAAAATCCTATTACTTCTAAGAGAACACATGAAAATAAAATCAGACGAATCTCTTGCGACTCTCAGAGATGTTGGGCGTTCTGATCTTTTTATAAGAGACTTAGTAGCACATCAAAATCTTATTCAAGATTGGATTGATAACCTAGAAAAGCAGGCTAGCCAAAACCCACATGATATCTCTCACTTAAGGTTTGGAAAAATTTTAGAATATTTGTTACTTCAAAATTTTCAACAAATAGGGCTCGCGAACCTAAGATTCGACCCTAAATTGAGCAATGATGATTATTGGGAATGGCCCTCTTATAACGAAAGACGGACAGAGACAGGATTCCAATTAATAAAACATGCTTACAGAATTTATTTTACTGGCTTTAATGAAGATAGTGAAGATTTAAGTGCCAATAGGGCCAAAGCAAAAATACATTATTTTACCACGATGACCAATGAAGGATTAATGGCGTTTTCTTTTGAGGATAAAATAGAGCCCATTAATTTAAATTTATTTAAGGAACTGGCAATTCACCTGGAAGTAACATCATATGCCTGGGCCCAGCTGATAAATTTTCAAGAGAACTCCAAAACGCACTCCAATGAACACCAGATTTCTCAGATATTAGGTTTAATTTTCTATTTAAATATAAACCCGGATTGTGGGGATGATGTTTTTTACAAAATTTTATCCTTACTCGAAAAATCAACTGATAATGCCTTTAACTCAACTGTAGTCGCCTTACTTAAAAACATCATCCCTGAATATGATAATAAGGTGATTACATATATTCGTAATAATAATCCAATAGATTATGAAGAGAGTAATATTCAAGCACAAGAAAGGCTTTTTCAACCTTCGCAGAATCAGATGGACTCATTAAGATCTGAAATGAGGGAGGCTAAGGCGCTTCAAGAACAAAGTGAAAAAGCGCAACAAGAACGGGAACTTAAAAAGATTCTAATTGAAGCCATTGATGACTACCTTGATTGGCGTAAAAATAACAAGACCACAAAGGGTTACCAGCATAAATCAGGATGGTTTTCATGGCTGCGCCATTATACAAGTTTTGGGGAAAATCGCGCTATTGAATTAAAACGTGCATTGGAAAATGTAAGCGACTTAGATTCTATGAGTACTATTTTGCGCACTCATCTTGAAAGTAACTCAAAATTAAATAATCATTCTCTGGATAGCTATTTATTAAGAGCACTCTATCAAAAAAATGACAATTTTAAGTCATTATTTGATTTCGCGCATATCACTATCTATAAAGATACAAAGACAACTCGTACCTATGTAAAAGATAGCTTATTGGAGCAAATCGAACAAAGAAAGAACTTGGGAAATCCTGTTGAAAATTCCGTAGATGAAAAATCAGGTGAATCCAAACCAGTACGATCAAATAAAACAAAAATCGGGCTCAATGTTACTAAAATACCGAAAAGTGAACGGGAACAAAATATTTTAGCTGTCCTTACGGTATTAAATCATGATGAATTACTGAAAAATCAAGATGGCTCAGTTCCTCAGATCATTCAAGAGATACGAGAAATTGTTGGAACACTTGATCCGTCTAATGAGGAAGATATAGTAGAGGCTATTATTAACATTAAGGATAAAATAACTGACTCCGGCGAAAATATCGATAACGAACGGGCACGGATTGTCATTAACGCATTTAACCTGCCTGACAATAATTTTAAAAAAATTCGCGCTGCTTTAGAAGTTGACCAGGAAATGAAGTACATTATGGATAGCATTAGCGGGACTTCTTCGCAAAATGAAATGAATATATAAACCGCTAAAGAAATTAATTTATACCTCTAGTACACAAGACAATCTGTGTCAATTTGTCTTTAAGAAAAGGAACGTCATCTAAGATGAGTAACTCAAAAAAATCTAAGTAATATTGCACTTAATTTACATCAGCGACTCCCGTTATAGAACTGATTTTTTGCAACTGGATAGAAAGCGGCCATAAATGAAATTCAAGATTTTTTGCGCCAAAAGCGAATTAGCCATTAGATATTAACACCGCCTCAATCGGCAAAACTACCAATAGGCAATATGGAATATGTAACCTATGGCGCAGGAAAACCTGTTCTGATTATTCATGGTGGAGGCAGTGGCTATGATCAAGCGCTGCTTTTATTCAGGCGATATATGCCTGAAGGTTTTCAAATGGCCGTGGTTATTTAGGAACACCCATTGGGCTCCGGACAAACAATGGCGGTAGATGCAAAAGCCACTTGTTATGATTTTGCTAAAATTAGTTCTCCTGCATTAATGATTCATAGTACACATGATACATGTAAAATTTTATAATGGTGTGTTTGCCTATGAACGATTAGCATCAATAGAAAAAAAACGTTTCTGGATTGAATACGGTACCCATTTTGGTTTTTTCCTTGCCCAGCAGGCTCCAAAGGCAGCAAAAGGTTCGAGAATTTATAATAAAGTATGGTTAAGGGTCATGAAATTTAATGTATATCTTAAAATTTTGGCTGCGTTCTTTGTGATTTTTTTAATTTTTGTTTTGACATTTTTTAACTATTTAAAGTTAGTTGAGACAGCGATAGTGATTAATGCAGGGAAAACGATGTCACAAGGACTTTTAATTAGTTTAGAAAATGAATTAGTTAATAACCCAAAATCAAATTGGAATGCAATATTAAAGAAAAAGACCGATAATGTTGTTCATATTATAGCAATCGACAGTCTAAAACTTACCCCGACTCAGAATGACCAATTAAATAATGGTGAGATAATTTACTTATCAGGTACAACCTATCAATTTCTCAACTTGGTCATTGTACAACATACAGCGTATAAAAAAATTGGTAATACTTCATTCGCATTAGCTTATTATTTTTCAGATCCAGGCCAGGTTATTTTTCATTATATGAACCCTGCTTTAACACAAATTGTTGAACATTTATTATTAAAACCAACAAATACGTGGGATAAAGAAATATTGCAGTTAGAGAAAATATATGGCTTTCCTCTTGATGTTTATACAACCAACAGTAAAAACTTGCCCGGTACTATAATTAATTCTTTATCAACAAAGCGTCTGGTATTTGAAACAAATAAAAACTCATCGCAAATTGGTGTGCTCTATTATAGTTTTAGTGGTGGAGTGCTTAAAGTTGGCCCGCTCAGTTACCTACCAATTACAACAAGAATCAGTGATGTAATGTATTATTTTATATTGGCTTTCTTTTTCTTAGCCCTTTGCCTTATTACCTTTTTCTCGGTGCTTTTTGTGAAAAATATGAAGAGGATATATCAAATAACTAAAAATTTTAGTCAAGGGAACTTTGACTTTCATCGGAAAATAGGCACCACCTCTGTTTTATATGGGCTATATATAAATATTATCCACATGGGTAAGCGATTAAAAGAATTGATTGAATCACATAAACAAATGTGCCGATTTGTCGCGCATGAAATTAGAACTCCTTTATCAACCATACAAATGGCGACGGATAGTATCAAAAGGAAAAACACAGAAGATGTAGTACTCAATAAACAGATGAACAGCATACAAGAAGATATTGCAGACATGAATCGCATCGTCAGCACTTTTTTGTTTTACTCAAAAATGCATTCAAGCGAATTAAAATTAAAACCATCAGAGACCGATATCATAGTATGGTTAAGAAAGTTATTAGACCCTTATTCTTCATCGATATTTGAAATCACATTTCATGCTAATAAGTTAAATTCTTTAAAAGCAAATATAGATAGAAATATTTTAAAACATGCTGTTACTAATTTGATTACAAATGCCATGAAATTTGCAGAGCGTCAGATTTCTTTAACTGTTTCACTGGATGATAGCCATATTTTAATTCATGTAGACGATGATGGCCCAGGCTTACCAAAAGATGGTGTGGATGACATTTTTTCTGAATATACGATTGCTGAAAACGACGAAATGGGAGATAAACATATTGGGTTAGGATTAGCTATTATTAAGAAAGTTGTTACTCTCCATGGAGGAAAGGTTCTGGCTACACAATCACCGATATTTAAAGGCGCTCGATTTACAATTTTACTACAAAAATAAGTATTTAGAGAACTGTAAATGACGTCTTGATTTTGTACGTCACATATAAAATTCTGTTTTTGTTCCGGATGTTTCTGTAGAACTCATATAATGAGGCTGAGATTCTCTCAATTGTCTCACTTCGTCCTTATATTGTAATAGAGAGATTGGTGAAGGCTGTTTCGATAAGAATTTGTCACGGCCACCATGGACAAAACTAATGCTCATTTGCTCCCCATCAAATCTTATTTTGAACGATTGGTCTTTTTCAGGCAAAAATTCATTTTCTATTAATCGCACAAGTTTTATCTCTTGATCAAATTGCTTGAATATCAAACTACCCTCTCTGATAGACATCTCCACATCATCGTTATAGCGATTCTTATAATTTCCCACAAACACGCTCAATGATGAGGTAAATTCCTTTTCTGGAGAGCGATGATGTACCGCATTAAACCATTCTAAACGTCTTAACTTGGTTTCATCCTTGGGTGATAACTCAAGGGCTCTTTCGAAATAACCTCTCGCCTCTGCAAATTTGCCCTCAACTTCAGCAATTTTCCCTAAAATCGTTTCGTGCCATCCTAGCTCATTGCTTTGAGTATAATGCAAGTATTTATAAAGCTCTTGCATGTTGCTAATAGGTACTAAATCACTCGAACTGAACACTTGGTTTGCAATACTCATCCCATTTTCTGAATTGGTAAAAAATACGGCTCCTTTTTTGGTTGTTACATTGAGCGCAATAAAAGCTCGGGTATTAGGGTTTTCACCATATTGATATGCGATTACCTCATTTTCATGTCTATAGATATGCCAGCCCAAACCACATGTCATAAAGTCATCAGCGTTCGTTGGCTCAAATGCTTGTTTGATGAGAGGATCATTCATATTCTCTAACCAAGCAACCATGAGTTTCGAAAAATCATCAGCCGTTGTCAGTAGCGACCCAGCAGCATTTATGGGAGGATCTCCTACGTAGATTGGAGTGGGTTTTCCTAGCTCGGTATGCACTGCGACAACATTGCCATCGTCCTCTGGTGGCGGCATAAATGTAGAGCGCCTCATTTCCAAGGGGCCAAACACATACTTTTGAGCCAACGTTTCTAAATCTTTACCCATTTTGGTTTCGATGACTTTCTGCAAGTACAGGAACGCTTCGCCTGAATAGGAATATTTTTGGCCCAGTTCCGATTCGGGATCAAACCTTAGCGTTGAAGATAAACTTGCCCCAAAATTCGGCAAGCCTGTGGTATGTGACAATACATGTCGAGCCGTTAATTCCTTAGCTTTTTTAGGGTATTCACTATCCACTAAGAATCGTTCATAGTGCAGTATATTATGTAATGGTGCGTCTAAATCGATTTGTTTATCCTTGACCAGCTGCAACACCAAATAAGTAAAAACAATTTTGCTAAGGGAAGATGCTGGAAATCTGGTTTTATCATCTACGGCCATTTCAGAGTCGATAGATTGAGCGTTTTTTTTGCCAACAGACATTGAAGTTCTTGCAAACTCATGCTCATCTATTTTTTGGTGTTTGACACACGCATAACTCACAGCTGGAACATGACCCAACTTAGTTATTAGGTGTAATGTGATTATTAAAGAAGGAGTAGCCATATCGATGAATTCCACTTAAAAGTTTTGATATTTTAATTTTATCAAGAATCTTTTTTTCAAATGTATATAAATTGCACAGACCTCTCTTCTTACCATATGCCTGAATCTTCTACACATCACTGAAAAACCAGTCCAATCCTATTCCTTTCCCCCTGTGGCTTTGTCCGCAGGGCCCCCGTGTTCTAGGCAGATTTCTGGACCCCGCGGACAAAACCGTGGGACGTAGGCAGGGATGCGATCAAGAACAGTACCATATACAAGAGCCGATTTATTGTTAATCGATTTAGATCAATAGAGTGAACGAAAACAAAGTAAAAACTACTAGAGATTAAATAGGAATATTACTGTTGGCAGGGTAACTGTTTTGATGAATAAAAATTAAGCATGTTTATTCCCAAGCATCAGATATAAATACATATCCTTTTTTATGAATTGTTTTTATACGATAAGGCTTTTTACGATTATCATTCAGTGCTTTTCTTAAACGTGATATTTTTAAATCAATACCTCTATCAACCCCATCATATTCGTGCCCAGAAAGAGCATACTGCATACTATTTCTACTAAGTAATCGATCATGATTCTTAACCAACAAAGCAAGAACTTCAAAGTCAGCGGTACTTATTGAAACTTCTTCACCAAAGAGAGAAACACTCTTAGTACTAAAATTGATAGAAAAATTGCCGAAATGAAATTGATTTTGATTATTAACTAAATTAGGTCTACGTAATAAAGCTTCTATCCTTGCTTTTAAAACCTCGTCTGCAAAAGGTTTAGTTAAATAGTCATCTGCTCCGAAGTTTAAAGAGGATACTTCACTTTCTATATCATTAACTGCGGTTAGCATGAGTATTTTCCCCAAATACTCATCTCTAACAGTGTGACATATTTGATCGCCATTCATCCCTGGGAGCATGATATCTAATATAACCAGGCCAGGTTGTTCACGAATAATACGATAGACTGCTCTGTCACCACGTTTTTCGATAGACACCTCATAACCTGCTTCTTGTAAGCTTTCCTTGAGGTAATTGGCTAGCTTAATGTTATCTTCCACAAGCAATATTGATTTCTCTTTCATTCGTCCTGTCTCAGCCTCTTTAATAAGAAAAACATCAAAACAAATTAGCCTAAAATCCTGTTTAAGTTAAGTTTTACACAGATATAAGAGTATAAGCAAACACACAGTACTTCTGTACATTTTATATACAACAAATCACTTTTAACTCGGTATACTAACAGATAAGTCAATCCTTATTCAGATGAAATTATTATAAACTTGTACTGGAGTATTCTCATGAAAAATGTCAAAGAAAAACACCTGCCTGTTTCTGAATCCATAACGACAGATGAACCCCAAACCTCTTCTATAAAATTAGCTTTACAACAATTCAAAAAAGAAGCAGAAAAAAAAGAGGCTGCTGAGGAAGCGGCAAAAGTACGTTGTCGGGTTTGCTTTAAAGAAATTGCCCCTAAGCGCCTTTGTTCTGGACATGGAGGAGGTAGTGGTGACAGTAAAGATGATAGTGCTACCTCTGATAAAACCTCTGAGAAAAAAGCAAGTCATGAAGCAGATGACGTGCTAACTAAACCACGCAAAGGAGTTGAGGCTGTTGATGATTTGATAGACGTGTATGATTCTGGGGCTTTAGATGATAACAGTTTTGACGCGAAAATAATCGAGGAATTGATCGCCCGAGAGCAATTGCTGGTTGAAAGTGATCGTGAATCAATGACGCTCACTATTAAGTTGGTTTGTGAGCCTAATTCATTAACTAAAGAACAAAGAAAAGAATTAAAAAAATTCATGGAAGCAATTATAAAAGACTTCAAGAAGTTTAAAGAAGAAAATCATCTTTCCAATGACTATATACACATTACTCAAGATGAAGAGGGCAACATACTTTCTCTTCGTATTAGCATGCCTACATTAACCTTATACGATGCGTTTATCCAACGGCTAGCAAATAATTTAGTGCCAACAGCACATGAAAAGGATGAAGCCACCAAAGATCAAAGTTGTACTCCCAATCCACTTTCAATGCAACTTCAACCCTTCCCTTCTATTACAAGAGAGAAAATTGAAAAGAATGAGGAAGAACAAGAACTCTTTAATCCATCCCCTTTCCAAATACAACCATGGTAAAAACTACAATTCAAAAGAACAATGTAAAAGCTCCTATCTTGAAAGTGTAGGTCCTACCTACACTTGCTGCTGCAAGTTGGCCCAACCAAATGATTAGTGTGACAAGCCCCCTATATTGTTACGTGTTTCCACCTCTATTTTTGCCTTCTCCTTACAGCTCTTTTCTATTAGATTTTGGCCCGTTAAAAAAAAGCTATTCCCAAAAAATATTGACTCCTCTAAAAGCTTAGAAGGTTTGGTTTTTTGCCTCTGCTGCTCAACGGTGGTTTTGGGGTGCTCAGATTTTGCTCTCATAACAATCGTCCTTATATCTTGTCTTTATACAGAACAAAAAAGAATTATTATCCTCTTCTACAACATTACTTTGTCTGACTCTATTTATGTTTTTATCGCAGAGGAAATAAAACCATTTTTATATCGTACAAAAAATAAAGTAATTTATAAGCTGAGTTAATATTTACTTAAGGTTTTATGTTTACTATCCACGTAAATCTTAACCATAAAGGTTATATTAAGCCATGTATGAGAAAAAAAACAGCTCTACTTCTTCTGATTCAAAAACATTTAATCAAGAGGAATTCAAAGAAAACGTGCTAAAAGGTGCGGTAATAGGTGCTACGAGTACAACAGCAACTTTTAGCTTAATCGATAAACCCTTATCTCAAGCAATAAAATCTGTTGCTGAGTCTTATAAAGCTCAGGGCTTGAAACAATTAACGCAAAACATAGTGCAAGCAAATTACTCACAAATCTGGAATAATAGCTTGTATGTTCAGGCGTATCGAAATGCATGGGTGCACCCTATCAAAGGATATCCTGTAGCTCTTCTTAATTCATGCATGAAAAACATAGTACTTTTTCCTGCATTATATGTCTTTGAAAACGCATTAAATTCACAATTAGCAAATAAAGAAAATGCAAAAAATTATTCTGGATTTCTAGCAGGGCTTGCGACTGTTTATATAACAACCCCTATCTCTGTAATAAAGGCTCGAATGATGACTAATGTGCCCATTAATAACCTTAATGGAAGTCGCCTCATGTCAGGAGTCAATGCTATCGCTATGAGAGATGCAATTCAATATGGTGTCTATTTTAATACACTGAATTATCTTCAAGGAACATATGGTGATAATGTCTTAGTAGCAGGTGTATCTGGAGTTGTAGGCTATATTTTCAGCAATCCATTAAGTGTCATTGGACTTAATCAAAAAATTACTGCAGAATCAACCAACATAGTTACTATGGCAAGCAAAATTTATAAATCAAGTGGTGTAAAGGGCTTCTTTCCTTTAGTTGGTTTGTCTGCCTTTGGAATGTTTGCCCGTGGTATTGCAATTGACCAAGGCAAAAAAATATATGATGCATTGGTAAGTAATGACGGATATGAAATGACCAAAAAACCGTAAAGATTAGATAGCGACCTTCTCTCTATCTGCTGATAAGCTTGAAATCCATGAGGTCAGGTCTTGAGTTTTGCATTTCTCCATTGCTTCATTTGTTCATATTAAAAATATTAGTATTGTTTTATTAGCCTTTGAATGCATTGTTTTTCAACATATCGCATACGTACAACAGGAACCTTATTCGATTACCACCCTATGCAGAGTTTGAAGCCAGATGTAAAGAATAAATAGAATAAATATCAAAAAGGATTGCTCACAGTCGTCGAACCAAAGCCCGACCTACCTTTCTGATGGTTTTTTAGGCATTTTATCTATTTTTATTGAATACAGTTTTATTAACTTCAGATACTAATAAATTTAAATACTAGACTACTTGATTAAAATGCCTTTTGGGAGGGAAAGTCCAAACTAGATTATGGAGTCATATTTTGTGTAGGACTCGGATTCTCTTCAGAATTTTCTTTACGATGTTTCTTCAAAATAACTGTAGGTCTGCTGCCATTGTACATCCATGATAAAATAGGCCTTTGGGCGCTTTGAGTATTTAGCTGTGCACTCCGTTGTCTGATTCTCGATAAAGCACTAGGCTTTACAGTAGCTAATTTAGAATAATCCACACACTCCGAAAAAATTAACTTGCATTGTTGTTCGCGCGGCAAGGTATCTAAAACTCTAACTTGTTCTAACTCAGATGCTAAAAAGTTACATCTATATCGATGACTCACCTGTAATAACGCAGGAAACTCGCTAAAGCCTATTTTCTCAACATTCTGTTTTGCATCAAAAGGATTGAAACCCTCGGTAATTTGAGGATCTATAAGCGAGTTTTCATGTAAGTAAGGTTTTTTGTGATAATTGACCCAACGGCAGTGAGCATGGCTTGCCTGAAAATAACCATTTGTTTTTGTAAAAATGGTTTTTCCAAGTTTTTGGGCAGCTGCAAGAACACATCCATTCCCATAAGTTCCTCCTAATAATAAAGTCTTGGAGCCCGCTCTTTGACATTCCTGATTAAAAAAACGCATTTTAGCGCCAGAATTTATTTGCTCTTCAATTTTTTTCTGAATTAAATTATCGTTACCCAAATAGTGACTAATTTTTAAAAATAAAGCAGGTACATTATCAGTATTGAAGTGGATAAAGGCAGGAAAAGAGTGTTCCTTACAAATTTTAAGACGTTGTTGAATATTATTCAGAATATAATTTATATAGTTTTCATCTGCAATATCGTCAAAAATATCATGAAAGGATTCAATATATAAACTATCCCATTTTGGTAAGTGATTGGCTAAGCGATAAAAATAGCGATCGCTTCTCCAATACTCTTTATAGACTCTAAAACTGTTGAACAAACTATCTAACTTGGCTACATCATTATTAAATTCACTATGGCATTGCTGGCCTACTCTATGAGGTGACAGCAGTGGAGTAAGAATTTTTAAACCTTTTTTTGAATTGCTTAAAAAACAAAAAGGAAGAATTTGATCATCAATATTTTTGTCTTCTTGACTCCCGGAAATTAGGAGTTTATTTTGATTCTTAATCACATCATTCATTAACGCAAAAAAGTAAGCAACTTGAGGAGTGTTTATAACAGAATACTCCGTTTTATTTTTTAAGAATTCAAGAAAAGCCCCCTCGTCAGAGAAGTGTTTTATTTGAGAAGCTAATCTATTCAGTGCAATCAATGCATTTTGAAACTCGTTTATAGATGCAAAATACGCCAGTTCCTCTAAAATAATATTTATTTCTTCGTCTAGAGACATTTCAGCTCTACTGGTTTCTTCTAGTGCTTTGACTAGGTCCATCATAAGATCTCTTGTTAAATTTTTTTTAGGACTTAACTTATATCCTCTACTTTGACTCTCTTCTTTTTTATCTTGCATTAGTAAGAACCCATAAACTCATTGAACAAATAGTTTTACATTATATAAACATAAAGGAAAAATTAAATGGATAATTATAGATTGACAAATGAATCCTGTATTACAACGGGATCGCTAGCCCCATATGCACATTGGGGTTGCCAATCATCTCATCGGCCCAATCGGTTTGCTCTTGGAGGTAATGCTGGCGCAGGCGCATGCGCTGAGTAGATATTAAGTACAGAATCAATAGCCTCTTCAACTTTTTTTGTCATTTCTTTATTTTGTTTGTACACTGATTTATATTCAGAAACTGTAAGGTGAATCTGCTTGGGGTTAGTTACCCCATTAGTACTCATAAATTCTTTAACCGCACCTATCAAATTAGCCATGTTCTCCTCATATATTACACGATCGCCAGAGGAACTCTCTATATTTTGAAGACACTTTTTGCTTTCCAGATGATCATACAATCCGCTAGCCAAAATTAGCCTATCCCTATTAGTCTCATATTCCTTTACATTTTTATTAGCAAATATACCAACTAGTCCAACTCTATGATGATGACTACCTAGACAAGCAAGATTAACCCTTTTGTTTTCATCTCTAAAATAAAAGCTTTTAGCATTACGGCTTATTGGCATGACTTTGTCTATTTCAGGATAGGCAAATTCAATTAAATATTTTTTATTTTGGAAATCATAAGGTATTCCCATGGCCTCTAAAATGGGTATTTTAGTATTAGATCGAATAACCAGCTGTTTTTCATTGGTTTGGATCTTAGCATAAACTTCAACATTAATATTTTTTTCAATTTTAGTATCATTAATTAATCCTTTAACAAAATCTGATACATTCATCCCTCTACCTTTACCAATGGGTAACAAATGCCCATTGGGATTAAAAACTCTTCTATAGGGACTTTCTTGTGTACTGACATCCAAAATAGGTACTGGTGAAATATTTAGCTTGGGATTTAATTGATCAACAGTATCAGCAGGCAATTGTTTAAGAGTACTCATTTCAACCATTATGAACGCATCTGTTGAATCATAAACTCCTGCTGTCTTTTGAAAACCTGGTGGGATAAGATTATTTGCACAATTTATTAACTCTGAACCGGGATTTGCCATCCGCAAATTGAAATCCCCAATGGCAATCATTTTTTGTCTCATATTTTGACTGGCACATTTGAGAAGATCATTTTCTGCAGTTGTTGGATCTTCATCCGGTCTATGCCCTATAGTAAGGGCTACCGCTTCAATAGGTTCCTGCGTGGCGCTATGGGTTAAAGCGACACAAGGACATTTATTTCCATCCAGTTTAATAATCCGTTCATTTTCAAGTTTAAACTCTGACTTTTTATATAAAATAGCTACAGGAGCATTCTTACTATCAGGATCAGAATAAAATGCCCACTGTTCAGTTTCAGGAAGATTTTCATTCAATTTTTTCAAAAGCATACTACGTAAATCTGGTATCGTTTCCTGAATCGATAATAATGAAAGTTCACGGATTTTGGCCGTTTGACTCACAAACTCAACCATCTTTTCCCATCGATTTTTTTGCCAGAGCTCATAGTTAGAGTCGGATGAAGTTAAACCTCTCAAATTTTGTTTCGTATCAGGATATTGGTATCGAAACCCAGGAAATATATTGGCGTTGGCTAACATATTAAAAGTACCAGCATTTACATAGCCTGTACCAATAGGTATTCTACTTATCCGGAAAGCATGATCAGACAAAATATTATTGTCTTGCTCTTCGGTCAGTTCAGTAGACGGCAAAATATCAGTAATGATACGTTCAGACTTTATGCTTTCATTTACTTCACGAGACTGCATTTTATTACTCCATATTAAACTTTATGGGCAATTATTGATCAATTTGCGTTACGTGAGTATTATTACTACTACGCAATTTTAGCAATACAGTCCAAAAATCGGCCACATTTAGAATGCCGCTTTAGACTGTACATACGAAGCATTGTTTCGTAATATTAGGCTCCCTCCCTGCTGCAACTCTATTGGGAACTGAATTATTTTTCAAATGAATTTTGATCTGAATATCACAGTAAGCGGACTTTTTATGTCTTAATTTGTGGTTCATCACTTCCCTTTCAATTAATTTTAATATTTAATTTCTGGAGCCACCAAATGCATGGCTTACAAAAAGGTTTATGAATTCGGAAATAACAGTTAGAGTCAATTACTGGCGACAAGGTGTCCTCAAGTTTTTAATTTTACTTAGCTATTTTATTGTAAAATAATTCAATATTATCCGATTTATTAAACAATGCCTCCTTGTAGTGTCAATAAATTAAGGAAAATTATGATTGTTATCTTCGTCCATGGTTGGAGTGTCACACATACCGATACTTATGGAGAGCTTCCTCAATGGCTTGAACGTCAGAGCAAAGACGGAAAACTGAATATTCAAGTTGGTAACATCTATCTTGGGCACTATATCAGCTTTGACGATACGGTAACAATCGACGATATAGCACGAGCATTTGATCATGCAGTGCGTGATGAAATTGCTGATAAACTGCGAGATGGGAGGCGTTTTGCTTGTATTACTCACTCTACCGGTGGCCCCGTTGTTCGTAAGTGGATGGATTTATACTTTAAGAATAATCTTGCAAAATGCCCATTGAGTCATCTTATCATGCTGGCTCCCGCCAACCACGGTTCTGCACTTGCTCAACTTGGTAAATCCAGGTTAGGTCGTATAAAAAGTTTTTTTGAAGGTATTGAACCAGGAAAGCATGTGCTTGATTGGCTTGAGCTCGGAAGCAACATGAGCTGGCAACTTAATGAAAGTTGGCTTGATTACGATTGCACTGCTAACGGTATCTATTCGTTTGTACTTACAGGCCAGAAAATTGATCACCAACTTTATGATGCCCTTAACTCCTATACAGGAGAAGCTGGGTCTGATGGAGTTGTTCGTGTCACTGCTGCAAATATGAATTACAGTCTATTAAAGTTACATCAGGAGGGGAATAACGGTGAAAATCTTGTTGTCTCCAAAATGACACGGACAAAACAAATGGCATTTGGGGTTCTACCTGGATGTTCGCATTCCGGTAAAAAAATGGGAATCATCCGCAGTATTACTATGACCAATGCCGCTACTCATCCTACGACTATATGGGTCTTGCGATGCCTTCAAGTGAGAAATCGTGACTCCTATAATGCATTGGCAAAAGAGCTAGACAAGATTACCAAAGAAACCCAGAAAAATGAACATACAGAACTTGTGAAGACGCTTATGCATAAACGGGAGTATATCACCAATCGCTACTCTATGATTATATTCCGACTTATTGATGACAGGGGTAATCATCTTGACGATTATGATCTTTATCTAACTGCTGGACCCAAATATAGCGAGTATGCGCTTCCTACAGGTTTCTTCGCAGACCGCCAGCGTAACCAGCGTGATCGAGGTAAACTGACTTATTTTCTTGACTACGATATCATGGAAGCCGGGATTAATATCCCAAAAATGCAGGGTAATCTGGGGTTCCGTATTAAGGCATACCCTGCGCCAAGTGATCAAGCCCTTGCCTATTACAAGCCGCTTGATTTTCATTCCTCGCTCGCTGACATTAACAAAATTCTTCATCCGAATGAAACACTAATGGTAGAAATCATGCTTCAGCGGCGAGTAGATAGAACTGTCTCCCGCATCACCAACAACCTTAGCCCAGCAAAAATCAGTGTGAAACCGACGGGCAAAAAAGTAGATTAACATCACTTCTGTTTGATGTAATTGTGCATTAAAAGAAAAGCAAAATAGAGAAATAAGATTTTGAGAATTAAAACTAAATGATATCCTAGATGAAAAAACCTTAGGTCTGATGATCAAAAGAGCCCATCAATGAGAACTAGATTATTTAAATTGTTAAAATCACTAACTAAGCTTGTCTGCTTATGTTTTGTAATTTTGCTTGGGTTAAGAATATTTGATTCGCAACGTGGCCCAGCCTTAGAGTTATGGCATACTTATGTCCCCAAAGAAAAACATGCCAAAGAACTTGATAAACTTAATTGGGCACAATACATAGAAATAGAAAATGCTCTTTTTGACGCTGTACGAACTGAAGTAACTGAAAAATTAAATAAGAAAGAGCGTGTCCCGGTTAATCGATATTTCTCCGGCAGCCCAGTTTATCCCGAAAAATTTTCCACTGATTGGAATCGCTCTTATATACGTGAACCCCAAGGTCCCGCTGTTGGAGCTGTTGTACTTTTACATGGGCTGACTGATTCTCCTTATAGTCTGCGTCATATTGCCAGACGATATGTCGCCCATGGTTATGTTGCCATTGCTATCAGACTACCTGCTCATGGCACAGTACCTGCCGCGTTAACAGATGTCAAATGGGAAGATTGGCTAGCGGCAACCAGGCTAGCCGTACGTGAAGCGCGAAGACGCATAGGACCATCACAACCCCTTCATCTCGTAGGTTTTTCTAATGGCGGAGCACTGGCATTAAAATATGCTCTTGATTCTCTTGAAAATAAACAATTAACACGACCAGATAAAATTATCTTAATTTCACCGATGATAGGAGTCACCCGCTTCGCTCGCTTTGCGGGATTTGCTGCCCTACCGGCTGTTTTGCCACCGTTTGCAAAAGCAGCCTGGCTCAGTATACTTCCTGAATTCAATCCATTTAAATACAACTCTTTTCCGGTTAATGGAGCAAGCCAGTCTCATCGTTTAACTGCGGTATTACAACAACAAATAGTACGCCTTGCTAATGAAGATCGACTAATTGAACTTCCATCTGTATTGACGTTCCAGTCTGTAATGGATTTTACAGTAAGTACGCGTGCAATAATTACTGCTTTTTATGCCAACCTTCCTGCAAATGGTAGTGAATTAATATTATTTGATTTGAATCGAGCCGCTAAATTAGGTCTTTTATTACGCCCTTCCGCAGATACGGCAGTGGCACGGCTTTTAAATAAACCCCCGCGAAAATTTCGCACCGTAATCATTACTAATGCGACTGATGACAGTATCGATGTTGTCGAACGTGTCACTGAAGCTGGGACAGTAAATGAACGTGTTTCCTCTCTAGGATTGGCTTATCCCCGCGATGTTTACTCCTTGTCACATGTTGCCATACCCTTTCCGGTAAACGATAGTCTGTATGGCCTTTCTCCAGATTCGAAAAAATATGGCATTCAATTAGGAGCCCTCGCTTCGCGTGGTGAACGAAATGTACTCATCATAAGTTTGGATTCAATCCTCCGACTTTCATCCAATCCATTTTTCCCCTACATGATCAAACGAATAGAAGAGCATATTCCCTCAACTACTCCAAAGGTAATAACTGTCTCGAAATAAAATTCAAGACAGTTACTACTGTTAAAAATGCTTTTTAAGGAAAAAACGCTTATGTCCTGGAGGACAATTTTCAATTGTCCCGAAGGCTTCATAACCATATTTCAAATAAAAATCTTTTGCTCGCCAATCAAATGTATCTGTATGAGATACTGTTGCACCTAATTTTTGCTTCTTCCTCAATTTTATTGAGAGAAGGGAGCCTATACCCTGATTTCGAAATTTTAAGGCAACACAGAATTCACTGATGTAAGCCATTTGCCAGCAGGAAAAGGCATTGATGCTGGCAATAATCAAACCATCTTCATCCTTTATATGATAATTAAGAGATATGTAATCCATTTTGGAGGTATGTTGAACCTGATTTCTGTTGAATTCGCCCAGTATCGATATCCAGTGTTGATATATTCGATATCACTTTCTGAACTTTTTACAATGTCGAGTTTCATTGTTACCAACTCCGGTATATTCCACCATCCAAACTAGATGTTGTAGCTAATATCCACTTTGTTTGAGGTATTTTTCATACTCTTCGTGTTCCAGACTATAGAACCACAGCCCTTGTTCGAGCATATCCTTACTGCTTTCTTCATAAGCGCTCTCTCCAGTAGCGAATTGCAAAATGCCACCAGGATTCTGCCAAGAAGCAAAGCGTTTTATCATGTTTTCATGCACTATCTTAGGTACATGAAACAAGGTCCATCATTCATTGAATACTTTATTTAATTTTATTCTGCTCCTGACGAAACAGATTAAGACTTAAGAAGCTAACTTGCTCATACTTTTATCTTTACTATTGTACAGGCGTTTGTGGTGGTGTTTGTACCTGCGGCTGTATTTGTGTCGGTGGCGGTGTTTGTATTTGCGGCTGTATTTGTGTCGGTAGCGGCGTTTGTATTTGCGGCTGTATTTGTGCCGGTGCCGGTGGCGGTGTTTGTATTTGCGGCTGTATTTGTGCCGGTGGCGGCGTTTGTATTTGCGGCTGTATTTGTGCCGGTGGCGGTGTTTGTACCTGTGGCTGTATTTGTTCCGGTGGTGGTGTTTGTACCTGTGGCTGTATTTGTTCCGGTGGTGGTGTTTGTACCTGTGGCTGTATTTGTGCCGGTGGCGGCGTTTGTATTTGCGGCTGTATTTGTGCCGGTAGCGGTGTTTGTACCTGTGGCTGTATTTGTTCCTGCGGCTGTGGTTGCTCCTGAGGTTGTGGTTGCTCCTGCGGCTGTGGTTGCTCCTGAGGTTGTGGTTGCTCCTGAGGTTGTGGTTGCTCCTGAGGTTGTGGTTGCTCCTGAGGTTGTGGTTGCTCCTGAGGTTGTGGTTGTTCCTGAGGTTGTGGTTGTTCCTGAGGTTGTGGTTGTTCCTGAGGTTGTGGTTGTTCCTGAGGTTGTGGTTGTTCCTGAGGTTGTGGTTGTTCCTGAGGTTGTGGTTGTTCCTGAGGTTGTGGTTGTTCCTGAGGTTGTGGTTGTTCCTGAGGTTGTGGTTGTTCCTGAGGTTGTGGTTGTTCCTGAGGTTGTGGTTGTTCCTGAGGTTGTGGTTGTTCCTGAGGTTGTGGTTGTTCCTGAGGTTGTGGTTGTTCCTGAGGTTGTGGTTGTTCCTGAGGTTGTGGTTGTTCCTGAGGTTGTGGTTGTTCCTGAGGTTGTGGTTGTTCCTGAGGTTGTGGTTGTTCCTGAGGTTGTGGTTGTTCCTGAGGTTGTGGTTGTTCCTGAGGTTGTGGTTGTTCCTGAGGTTGTGGTTGTTCCTGAGGTTGTGGTTGTTCCTGAGGTTGTGGTTGTTCCTGAGGTTGTGGTTGTTCCTGAGGTTGTGGTTGTTCCTGAGGTTGTGGTTGTTCCTGAGGTTGTGGTTGTTCCTGAGGTTGTGGTTGTTCCTGAGGTTGTGGTTGTTCCTGAGGTTGTGGTTGTTCCTGAGGTTGTGCTGGTTGGGAAGGTGGTAACCGCTGTTCTTGAGTTTTAATCAATGCTGGATCAGGTACGGGGGCTTGCTCGATAATTTTTTCATTAATGGGAGTAGAAGTTTGTGTTGGATTAACTACATCTAATTTTTCGGTTGCTCCAGTTGGCAATGGTTTTAAAGATTGCGCTTCCTGTGTGGATAAAGGAGATCCCGGATTTTTTTCCAGTAGTTTTTTCTCTTCAGAAAAAGGAACAGGAGGTGCTGGAGGAGCAACAGTTACTACCCCAGCTTGATCTAAAATTTCTTTGGGGGGTTGAGACTGCGCAGAACTTCCTCCTAATACACTGGTAGTGTCAGGAGCAATTGCTGCAATAGGCGTTTTAGGCGCCTGTTGTATTGTTTGAGAAGGCACATTTATCACTGCCTGGTTAACCGGTTGTGAATTGACAAATGTTTGTGTTGGCACTGCAGTTATTGCGGGTGCTACATTTACATTTTGATAGAAAATATTGGTAGATCTATTAACGTAAATGTTATTTACATAAGTATTATTAATCTGGGTGTTACTGGTATTAACGTTGATGAAATAATTACGTCCCAGGTGGGCTGGAGGGATATAGATTTCTCCCGGAGCTAAAGGAAACCATGCAATTCCAGATGCACCAGTACTTAGTCTCAGGTTAAAATTGTTGCCTCCTACAAATGCCACCAAAGCAGGTGCGTAAACAGGTTGGACATATCTTGGTCCTGGGACCCAACACCATCTTCTTTCAAGATAAGCCCATCTACCATAATGGAATGGAGCAAATCCCCAGGGTTCTTCATCCACCCAGGTCCAACCCCATTGGCGTACCCAAACCCACCGACCTGTACGATAAGGGGCCCAATTTGGGTTAACTTTATTGGGTATCCAAACATGACCATATTTAGGAGTTTTTTTCCAACTTCCATAGAGTTGCAGATCTTCTTCGCCAATCATTTCGGTAGATACATACCGGGTAATACCTTTGCCTATGCGATCCCGCATACGACTCCAACGTTCAAAACTATCAGGTGCAGGTATGCCAGTGGGTTTAAATAGTTTTAGATTTACTCCAAAAGTGTAGGATTTTCCTTGATTAACAATATAAGAAACTTTTGGGCCATACACCTTTCCCCTTCCTTTTATTACACTTATGATCGTTATTTTTGCTTGATTGTTGACAAAAATTCGATAATAACCCGGTTTTGTTACTATAAAAGCAAGAGTGGGTGTACTGATTTCAATTGTTTGCCGAGGATTCAAATGGGTTACTTTGACAATTAAGGTTCCACTGGAAAGTTGTAATTGGGAAATTTTTTGAGTAAGGTTTAGAATTTTAAGGCTGGTTTGATTCCCCATACGTACCGTTGTAGAGCCCAGCTGTAATTCGAGAAATGATTTATTACTTGACCATATGCGATCACCGGTGATTAATGGACGGTTGACAATGCCTTTTACCCATTGAGTTTCCCCTCCGGGCAGCAAACTTGCAGAGCCATTGATGGAACTTAATCGGGCAACTCGAGAAGGTTCACCTTCATCTTCAGCATACGCAGAACCAAAGATAAAGAATAAAAAAATAAAAACTGAATAGATACAACTCATTATATTTTTTTTCATCATATTCAACTTTTTCTTTTGTAAATGCTTCCGTTACCCCTGTTCGAAGATAAGGTCCGAAAAACTAAATATAATTATAGTACAATATAGATACAAACTGAGAATTTAAATTGCTTTTGAACTGGAAAAGCTGATTACGGTAAGCTCATAAGTAATAGCGGTTTCCTCACAAAAATACTATGGACGCCAACATGCCTCCTTAGTACACATGCTGGAAACCGCATCACAAAATCGTTCAGAATCCTATTCCAATTTTAAGAACAAAATACTTCTCCATTTGCAAACCAATAGTTTCGCATTTATTTCCTAAATATAAAAAGGAAAGACCTGTCCCTATTATAGGGATATCAGAAAAATTAATTTATAAGAGTTTTTGGACAAACATGAAAGATTGGACTTTCTCATTTCAACAGCCTAAGGCATCGATTTTTTCGATAACTTCTTATATCCAAACTATTTATGTTTAAAAAGCTGATTTATATCTGGCTCCGCTTCAAGCATATTATCTGAACTGGTGAGAGCTTCTTCTTTACCCTTAACTATTTTTTTTCCTGCCGAGTTCTTTAGACTTTTCTCTTCCTCTAAAATTCGTTTGGACGTATCTAAAAAAGACCATTTTTTTGTAGCATCCTTAGGACTTTTTGTACCATTAGCTTCTTTCGACATCATGTTTTACTCCTTGTGAATAAGTTATGAACATTATAAGCACCATATATTAACTTTAGCAAATAGGGTAATTTAATTATACTTTAAATGTCATGGTAGTCTCTTCCTGCAGATACTCCAGTTCGAAACCTTTTTCAAGCAAAGGACCAAAATATTCCGCAATTGAACGAACCGGCTTCTTCATATATAAAGATTCCCTTGGTTTTGCTTTAGGATTTATATTTTCTTTCTTAATCCAATTTTGCATCATTTCTCTATCATAAATAGTATTTCAAGGGATCTACTTCTAGTTTTTGTAGAAAGAGCTTTAGCCTATCTGCATTATGATGAACAAGTTGATTCCACTCAATAGGCTCAGGCTCATAGTGTCCTATAACTTTTGAAACGAGCTTAAGACAACAAACGCAGTCAAATAAATAGTAACTCTTGCTCCTTTGTTTTCAGCTCTCATTATATAATGAGAGCCGGTGTTAAGGATGGGGGTGTTTTTTCAAAAATTTTCGCGTAATTGAGCAAGTATCCAGAACATGACGAAAAAATCTTAAAATATCCACTCGGAAAATCCTCTATAACATCATTATAATAGTAATCTAAAGCATAAAATTCATGGCTTATTGATCACTATCAGATGCTCAGCCTAAACTTTTATGATCGTTTAATGGAAGGTTATTAATATGACTATGAATAAAATCTATTTTATATATGAAAATAAATTTGAAAAATTAATTAAGGGAGAACAAGCAACGGAATAAGATACTTTAAGACCATAATTGACAGAAAATAATTTCAAAATGATTTATACAATGCAGAACGAACAAAACATGCATTTTACTTATAATTACAAACAACCTGACGAATATCATTTCAGTCTTGATTCAATTCACCTTGCGAAATTTGTTGCAACACAATTGAAATCCTATACAGATCTTGGTTCATTAAGAGTATTAGATCTCTGTGCAGGCTGCGGAGTTATTGGAATTGAACTATCATGGCATCTTCAAGCAATCCGGCAGATTGATTTTATTGAGATCCAGGATATTTATACTGAATATTTTTATCAAAACATAGCTAACGTCAATCGACCTGAATTGCAATGTCGCTGGCATCTTTTAAATTATGATGAATTACATGAAAAAAAATGGGAAGGCAAATTTGATTTGACTATCAGTAACCCACCCTATTTCCAACCAGGCCACGGAATGCTTTCGCCCTCCGAATTTAAAAATCGTTGTAGATTTTATTTAGATAGCTCTTTTCAGAGTTATATTCGAGCGCTAGAAAATTCACTTGCAATCAATGGCAAAGCATATTTTTTATTACGCCCATTAAATCATCATGGTTTAGATTTATTTTCTGATATACAAGAAATGCTACAAAAAACATCAGTAACAGTTAAAAAAATATCGCATACTCGTGGTACGGATATTATTTTATTAGAAAAACTGAAATGAATGGGAGCATTTTCATAAGGGACCGATTTTAGGCTGCTTTAACAAAGAAAATAGTTATTGGCAATTGATCATTTGCTTGCAAAAAGATAAAAATTTTATTCCTCATTGCCTCCCATACGGATACGTCTGCTTTAGATTTTGCTGCTGTTCTATAATTTAAAAAATGGATTTACTTTTGGTAATGATCATAATGTTTACTTTTAAAAATACTTTTTCAATGTTCATAATGGCAATTTTCTTATCAATTAATAACAATGTGCTTGCCTGTCAGTGCTTTAATTCATTTTTTTTGAATTCAATTTTTTCTAATAATCAGAAAATGACATGTTCCCTATCCACAGATTATGGCCGAGTCGTCAGAGTTAGTCTTTCTGACGGAAGAAATAGTGCAGTTTCTTCTATTTATGGCTGTTCGTTAAACTCTGTCAGTAGTAACATCCATAGAGATTTCTTTTATTATTCTAATGATAATGAATTGTGTGTTGAAGAAATTTTAAATGCTTGCCGCATGCTAAACATTGAAATTTATTCTTACTAAGACTGTGTGAAAATTGACTGGTTAAAAGAAAAGTTATAACCAGTTAGAAATTTTCTTTAAATTTCATGCCTGATTTATTGGGCTTTTAAAAGTAAAAGCTCCATCAGAACAAACTGACAGAGCTTTTTAAAAGTTACTAATTATCTTACGCAGTAGCTGTGGCTTTCTTCTTTTCTTTTTCTTTAGCAATTACTGCTTCAGCTACATTGTTTGGACAAGCAGCATAGTGAGAGAATTCCATTGAGAATTGACCACGACCAGAGGTAAGGGTGCGCAATGTACTGATGTAACCAAACATTTCTGAAAGAGGAACATCGGCCTTAATGCGGACACCAGCTGCACTGGGTTCTTGACCCGAGATCATACCGCGACGACGGTTCAAGTCACCAATCACATTACCTACATCCTCTTCAGTACTATAAACATCAACCTTCATGATTGGCTCAAGCAATTGTGGGGCAGCTTTGGGTATCGATTGACGAAAAGCACCCTTTGCTGCAATTTCAAATGCAATTGCCGAGGAGTCAACAGCATGGTAAGCACCATCGGTGAGATTAACTACAACATCCAATACGGGGAAACCTGCCAAGGTACCTGAGTCCATCATTGAGCGGAAGCCTTTCTCAATTGCCGGAAAGAATTCTTTAGGGACATTTCCACCCACAACGGATGTGATGAACGTGAATCCAGTATTTGGCTCGCCTGGGGAAATAGTGTAGTCGATTTTACCGTATTGACCAGCACCACCTGATTGTTTCTTGTGAGTATAGCTATCTTGAATCGATTTGGTTATGGTTTCACGATAAGCAACCTGCGGTTGGCCTACTATTAATTCAACGTCGTAAGTACGCTTCAGAATATCCACTTTAATATCAAGATGTAATTCACCCATACCACGAAGAATGGTTTCACCTGAATCTTGATCAGTTTCCACTCTAAACGTTGGATCTTCTGCAACCATCTTACCAATAGCAATAGCCATTTTTTCGGTAGCACCTTTATCTTTGGGCGTAACAGCAATAGAGATGACTGGCTCAGGGAAAACCATCGCTTCAAGTGTACACTCATGATTAGGATCGCAAAGAGTGTGGCCGGTTCGAACGTTTTTCATACCTACAATCGCTATAATGTCGCCTGCTTCAGCACTTTGCAATTCATTACGCTCATTTGCCTGCATCTCAACCATACGGCCAACACGTTCCGTTTTACCAGTAAAGGAGTTAAGAATAGTATCCCCTTTATTTAGTCTTCCTGAATAGATACGTACGAACGTTAGAGCACCAAAACGGTCATCCATGATTTTAAATGCCAAGGCACGGAATGGCTCATCAGGAGAAACGATAGCGAATTGGCCATTTGGCTCACCTTCGGCATTGGTCAAAGGTTGCGGATTAACTTCATGGGGAGCAGGTAAATAGTCAACCACTGCATCCAATAATAACTGCATTCCTTTGTTTTTAAACGCTGAACCACAATAAGTTGGGAAGAAGGCTAATTCAAGCGTACCTTTACGGATACAACGCTTAATTTCTTCTATTGAAGGTTCCTCTCCTTCTAAATAAGCCATCAGCAACTCATCATCCATTTCAAGTGCTGTTTCAATTAATTGCGCGCGATACATTTCAACGTCGTCATGCATATCGGCTGGCACATCAGTAATTTTGTAATTTTCTGGCTGACCAGATTCGTCCCAAACATACGCTTTACGAGTTAATAAATCGACAACACCTACGAAGCTGTCTTCATAGCCAATGGGCAAAGTCATAATTAAAGGATGTGCGCCCAATACTTTTTTAATTTGGTCAGTCACTTTCAAGAAGTTTGCGCCGATACGATCAAGTTTGTTTACGAAAATCAAACGAGATACTTTTGAGTTGTTCGCATAGCGCCAGTTGGTTTCTGACTGAGGCTCAACGCCGCCAGAACCACAGAATACTCCGATGCCGCCATCGAGTACCTTCAATGAACGATATACCTCTACTGTGAAGTCAACGTGTCCTGGGGTATCGATAACATTGAAACGATGACCTTTCCAGAAGCAACTTACTGCAGCGGACTGGATGGTAATACCGCGCTCCGCTTCCTGCTCCATAAAATCGGTTGTTGATTCACCATCGTGAACCTCACCTATTTTGTGGATTCTACCAGTAAGCTTAAGAATACGTTCGGTAGTGGTGGTTTTTCCGGCATCCACGTGGGCGAAGATACCAATGTTTCTATAAAGGTTTAAATCAGTCATAGCGCTCTTATAAAGTTGATGGATAAAAAATTGTCACATATTGTACAGTATTTTATCCGGATTTGCAGCAAAAACTTGTTCCATTAACCTTTTTTTTATGATTATTTCGCCTATTGGTTAAGCATAATAGCAACACTTGCTACAAAATTAAGCGTGGTAGAATACAAAGAAGAAGGATAATCGGTTAAAGGCTGAGCACAGTAAGGTCATTGTCGTTAATTTTTGGTTTCTGCTATTCTTACTTGAGATATGGTGATATTTGTTCCTTATAAATCAAATAAATCAATTCAAACCATTTTTAGATAAGTGGCGGCACTTGCAGTCTTTTTACAATCCTTCATCTTTAAAAAAGATCTGGGCTATCACCACTAAGTAGCTAATTTTTAAATATCAGTTCAATTATTCTAGACGACTTGCTTGATCTATTTCTTAATTTACAAAGTTTTGCGTAAGTCCTGTATTGAAACGATCGATGATTTCAGTGAATTCCTTATGCTGTAACGCGGATTTCAATATCTCTTCAAAAGTAGAATTATTAGTTTTAAAGATTTCCATTAACTTTAATAGCCTAGGACTAATTTTTTCTGCCTCATTAGAGTTATTTTTTTCCCAATCGATTATATAATCTTTAATGCCTTGTAACCCTAGATAAATTTCTTTTTCATCCAATAAATCAATATTTTTAATCCTTGTTAATAGATTTTGAATTAATTCCTCTGTGCCAGAATTTTTTAACAATTCATCATCCAATAATCTTGTAATAATTTCTACGTTAGATTGTCTATTGTCTGGTCTAATTTTAATAATTTTTAATTCAGATTTGATTGGAACAATAGGCTGCACAGCCATGCTTTCATCCTTATTGGATTCAGCAGTAGTGTTTGCAAGATTACCCTCACTATCAGCGATTACTCTATTAACAGGCGCCGCATCCCAGTCATCATTATCCCACTCATCAGCTATAAGCCGTCCCTCGCTATCAGCGGTCACTCTATTAACAGGCGCTGCATCCCAGTCATCATTATTCCACTCATCAGCTATAAGACGTCCTTCGCTATCAGCAATCACTCTATTAACAGGCGCTGCACCCCAGTCATCATTATCCCAGCCATCAGCTATAAACCTACCCTCACTATCTACAACTACATTGTTAAGGGCAAGCTCCCAATTATCATTTTTAAAGTCACTGCCAGGAAAAATTGATTCAGAATTGCGATCATTCAATATAACTATATTTGGATTAAAATCTTCTCCATAACCATAGTTATTCATTTCACTTAGAGATATTCCATGATAAGAAAAAGCTGCATAACGGGGCAGATCTTCTGTTACTTTTATTCTATTTTCATCTTTTTTATCGCCTTCGCTATCAATTAGCTCTTTTCTTACCTCTACCTCATCTACATATTCATAGCCTGTACTAGGTACATTTACCCAATGCGTCCATGCTATTTTACCTGTGTACTTAACTAACGCGAAGATTGGATTTGCTACCCTGGAAATTTTAAATCTCATAATAGAAATTAAATAAAAATAATGATAATTAATTATAGACCAAAACTTGCGCAAACCCCTGTAAATTGAGAGATGGACTAAGCTTCAAAAGAGCAGCAGATTAGGTCATTTTGACCAACAAGTAATTGACTTTTCGTGATTTCGTGTAAATTCTCTCATGGACTGGTTTTTTCTTAATTATTTTTACTCTTAATTTGCATTTATTAAATAACAACTATGGACCAGAAGGTCCATAACCGTCAGTATTCAAATGTAAGGAATTAGAAAAAGGCTTATTTTCCAATTTAGATGCAAATACACCTTGCATCAATAGAGCAGTAACATCCGAATGTTGTTGCTCAGTTTCAAGAGCACCAACCTCTTTTTTAAAGTAATTGGTACAGTCCAGCAAAGTTTGAGTCATTTCTTCGGAAGAATCTCCAGCATGTTTACCCGAAATAAACCGATACCAAAGATTAGGTTTTATTTCCAATAAGGTTTTCACTAGTTTTTGTGCAAAAATAGGTGGTGCTTCAGTATCTGAGAGCCCTTGAACAATACGAATAGGAATCTCATTAAAGGGCATTAATAAATCTTTATCTAAAAGATTAAATCCGTGATAAGCAAATCTAAAGAGGATGCATTCAAAAACTGCATGAGTTCTATCACTGGGGTCAATTTTTTCTGGTGGATTATGCAAATCATCTAATGATTCTTTTGTTGGACTATCATTAAAACGTTCAAACGCCGTCCACAGATATTGTGCCTTCATATCATTTTCATTAACACAAAATTGATAATAAGCATCCATCAAGCTTTGTGGTGAATTAGGGTTAATGGTCACTCCTTTTGATTGCGCATGGGACAATAAAGTATCTAAAGCCTCAGCTCCTAATTCAGGAAAACGCTCTTTGATGAGTTTTACATCATAGTATTGGCTCATTTCTTCAGGGTCATTTAAAAAAATTCCATATACAATGACGCCTTTAATACGCTGAGGATATTTGGCAGCATAATATAAAGAAAGGGTAGATCCCCAAGAGCCTCCAAAAACAAGCCATTGGCTAATATTTAAAGCATCTCTCAAATTTTCAAGATCAGCGGCCATATCATCAATCGTAAGTTTAGAGAACTGCTTTGGGTCAACTTCTGGGGATTCGATAGAAGGACATGAGCGACCGGTTCCTCGTTGATCATAAAGAATGATGTTATAGTATTCAGGATCAAACCACTGGCTATTTTCGGGACTTGAAGAACCACCAGGGCCACCATGATTATAAACAACTGTAGGTCCTAATGGATTCCCGCGTTGCTCATAATAGATATAAGTATCATCCGAAACTTTGACTAAACCCGATGAATGACATTCAGAAAGAGGATATCTCTCGATAGGCATATCTTTACCTAATAACATTTTGATATTCATTGAGTTTTGCATATTGCATAAAATGCTTCAACATGTAAAGAGCAAATTTATTGTTAATATATTTAGGATGTTTTTACAATTCATCCCCACGACCTAGCAGATTAGGACGTTTTCCACTCAAGTTATTTTCGTCCCGGCCTTATTATCATTTATGAAAGATTTTTTTTAGCCCATTTCTCAAACAAATCAGCCAATTTTATACTTCCATATTCAGAAATATGTACTTGATCACGATAGAAAGGAAGACCGTTAGTATCTATCATTGAGCATTTTTTTTCATCACAAAATAAATCATTCGGATCAAAAAAAACAACGCCTGGATTGGTTTTTGATATTGTTTTAATTACTGCTTGATTAAATGGAATGAGAGCATTCCTTTCTTTCAAATCGGATCTACATCTTGCAGCGCTGCTAAATGGTCTAATACAGCTTTTGACATCTTTTTTATTAAACATAAGATGAGGTAAAAAGACAATAACTTTTATATGATTTTTTTCCAGGAAATCTATTCTGCTTTTCAAGCGAGCCAGGTACTCTTCTGACGCACCGTATAAGCCTGCAATTATTGCATATTTTAAAGAACCAACGTTTTGTTTAATAATATTATTTATAAACTTTTCTTGATGTAGGGGCCTATCCCCCGCACAAGGAAAAGTTGGATCTAATGGCTTATCAAATAAAGGAGTTTTGCCAACTTTTGCTGCATCGCAAGTACCAATAGAAAGTATGGTCTCATTCGAGAATAGCTTATTATGTAACAACCCTGGATAAAGCTGGTTTGCAAAACTATTCCCAAGTAAAATAACAGTTGGTTTCTTGCTTTTATTCATCATACAAAACCACCATCGATAATCTTTTGCTTCATCAAAAGGATAGCGATTTAAGCAAAGATCATTTTTTGTGTATTGCCAAGCAGGGCCAACAAACTGGGCGTTTGCTTCATTAAAATTTTTCCAGAAGGGTCTATTCAGGAAACCCTCTTTACTTTTACAATAAAAACCCATTAAAGCGATCACTAACATGATTAAGATTAATAAATACACAATAAATTTTTTTTGATTTAAGCGGATTGGTTTCTCAATAAAAGAATAGGTTCCCCAGGCAAACATCATCGAGATTAAAATAATAATTAGCCCTGCTTTTATTCCTACATGTTCTCCTTTCAGAATGAATGTGAAAGAAAGAAGAGGCCAATGCCATAAATATAATGGGAAACTTATTAATCCAATCCAGATCAAAACACGACTGGATAAAATGGCTTTGTTAAACCACGCTTTAGGTCCAGCTAGAATAATCAACAAAGTTCCAAGATTAGGTAAGATTGCCCACCAACCTGGAAAAATTTTTGTTTTGTTAATAAATAAAAGGCTGATGCCGAGTAATATAAAACCCACTAGCGAGCTAACATTTTGCAAAATAGAGTGTTTCTCGTTTATATCAATCGCATTTTGCAATAGAGTTTTTCCTGATTTTAAGCGATCCTTATTCGGTACAGCCTGCTTTTTAATATTGACCCCGCCGCTTTGTTCCGTGTCTTGTTCGTGGATTGTAGTGTTCGAAACGGCAGTCGCGGATTGTTTTTTAAAGATAAAATATGCTAAAAGAGACCCTGTTATTAACTCCCAGAAACGAGTTTGCGGTGAGTAGAACGCAGCAACTAAGTCATGATGCACCACTTTAATATTGATGATTAAGGAAGCCATGAAAATAATCGACAAAACACCTGGAATAATAGGCGGCTTTTTCCAGATAAGCCATAATAATAATGGCCAAATAATATAATACTGTTCTTCAACCCCTAAAGACCAAAGATGGAGTAAAGGCTTTGTTTCAGCTAGATTATCAAAATAACCCGCTTCAAACCAAAAAGTAAAGTTCGAGAAAAATCCCGCACCGCTTAAAACGTGTTTACCTAGTTGTGCGTATTCATGGGGAAATAAAATGAACCACCCGACTATGAAACAAGCCAACAATGTAATTAGAAGAGCTGGAAAAATTCTTTTAATGCGGCGGCTATAGAATTCAAAAATATTGAAATTATTATTCGTTAAATTATTAAAAATTATACTGGAAATTAAAAAACCCGAGATCACAAAAAAAATATCAACACCGATGAAGCCTCCTTTTATCAAAGTTGGAAAAACATGGAACCCAACTACTGACAAAACAGCGATTGCTCGCAAACCATCGATATCAGGTCGATAATTGAGATGATAATTAGACATTTAATTTCCTTTTAGTGTCAAGGTAATTGCGCCATGCCTCTAAGTTATTATCTTTTCCGAAAGATTTTTTTCCACCCATTTTTGAAACAAACCGACCAATTTTATGCTTCCATACTCAGAAATATGCGCATGATCGCGATAGAAAGGAAGGCCGTTAGTATCTATCATTGAGCATTTCTTACTATCACAAAATAAATCATTCGGATCAAAAAAAACAACACTTGGATTGGTTTTTGATATTGTTTTAATTACTGCTTGATTCGATTGAATGAGAGCGTTCCTTTCTTTCAAATCGGATATGCATCCTGTAGCGCTGCTAAATGGTCTAATACAGCTTTTGACATCCTTATTAAAAAGGAGATGAGGTAAAAAGACAATAACTTTTATATGATTTTTTTCCAGAAAATCTATTCTGCTTTTCAAGCGATAAATGTAATCTTCTGACTGTAGGTTGGGTATGCCTGCAATTATTGCGTATTTTAAAGAGCCAACGTTTTGTTTAATAATATTATTTATAAACTTTTCTTGATGTAGGGGCCTATCCCCCGCACAAGGAAAGGTTGGATCCAATGGCTTATCAAATAAAGGAGTTTTGCCAACTTTTGCTGCATCGCAAGTGCCAATAGAAAGTATGGTCTCATTCGAGAATAACTTATTATGTAATAACCCAGGATAAAGCTGGTTTGCAAAACTATTCCCAAGTAAAATAACAGTTGGTTTCTTGCTTTTATTCATCATACAAAACCACCATCGATAATCTTTTGCTTCATCAAAAGGATAGCGATTTAAGCAAAGATCATTTTTTGTGTATTGCCAAGCAGGGCCAACAATCTGAGCGTTTGCTTCATTAAAATTTTTCCAGATGGGTCTATTCAGGAAACCCTCTTTACTTTTACAATAAAAACCCATTAAAGCGATCACTAACATGATTAAGATTAATAAATACACAATAAATTTTTTTTGATTTAAGCGGATTGGTTTCTCAATAAAAGAATAGGTTCCCCAGGCAAACATCATCGAGATTAAAATAATAATTAGCCCTGCTTTTATTCCTACATGTTCCCCTTTCAGAATGAATGTGAAAGAAAGAAGAGGCCAATGCCATAAATATAATGGGAAACTTATTAATCCAATCCAGATCAAAACACGACTGGATAAAATGGCTTTGTTAAACCACGCTTTAGGTCCAGCTAGAATAATCAACAAAGTTCCAAGATTAGGTAAGATTGCCCACCAACCTGGAAAAATTTTTGTTTTGTTAATAAATAAAAGGCTGATGCCGAGTAATATAAAACCCACTAGCGAGCTAACATTTTGCAAAATAGAGTGTTTCTCGTTTATATCAATCGCATTTTGCAATAGAGTTTTTCCTAACTTTAAGCGATCCTTATTCGGTACAGCTTGTTTTTCTCTGACCAAGCTATGTTCTGCGTCTTGTCCATGGAGTGAAGTAGTAGCCGAAACAGCGCTCGCGGATTGTTTTTTAAAGATAAAATACGCTAAAAAAGACCCTGCTACTAACTCCCAGAAACGAGTTTGCGGTGAGTAGAACGCAGCAACTAAGTCATGATGCACCACTCTAATATTGATGATTAAGGAAGCCATGAAAATAATCGACAAAACACCTGGAATAATAGGCGGCTTTTTCCAGATAAGCCATAATAATAATGGCCAAATAATATAATACTGCTCTTCAACCCCTAAAGACCAAAGATGGAGTAAAGGCTTTGTTTCTGCCAGATTATCAAAATAACCCGCTTCAAACCAAAAAGTAAAGTTCGAGAAAAATCCCGCACCGCTTAAAACATGTTTACCTAGTTGTGCGTATTCATGGGGAAATAAAATGAACCACCCGACTATGAAACAAGCCAACAATGTAATTAGAAGAGCTGGAAAAATTCTTTTAATGCGGCGGCTATAGAATTCAAAAATATTGAAATTATTATTCGTTAAATTATTAAAAATTATGCTGGAAATTAAAAAACCCGAGATCACAAAAAAAATATCAACACCGATGAAGCCTCCTTTTATCAAAGTTGGAAAAACATGGAACCCAACTACTGACAAAACAGCGATTGCTCGCAAACCATCGATATCAGGTCGATAATTGAGATGATAATTAGACATTTAATTTCCTTTTAGTGTCAAGGTGCTTCTGTCATATGCACATAATTAGCAGTAGATTATTCTAATTTTCAAGTTATTGGTAGATGGATTATTAGAAAAATTACATAATCTCTATGGGGTCACAAACTTTTTTTCAAATTTTTTCACACATTCACACCTCAGTCCCGTCCCTAAGAACCTATCTATTACCCACTGCAGTGAATAAGAGCTCATGTTTCATGTTTCTCGAGTATTAAGAATATCTCGCAATTCATCATCATAAAATGCACCTACCGAGCAAGCTCCCAATCCACGTGCTTGGGCGGCAAGATAGGTTGTTTCTCCGCCTATGCTAGATTCTAAATTGGCGTACCGGTAATCTCTTTCTCCGTGTAGCAATCCTATCCGACTGAGATCAACGCTCCAGAAAATAACAAAGGCGGCTCATTCAAGAAGCACCTGAGAAAGCCCGGCTTGATATATTTCTTTTGAGAAATCACCCTCTCTAATTTTCTCTAAAGTGGCTCTTTCAGGAATATACCAATAAACGCCTTTGCTTAAATCTTTACCTTAGAGACTATAACGAATAGTTCAATGCGACTGCCATCTTCAACATTATGTGGATTTCCAAGAAGGACAAAGGACTGGCGGATTACGCCTGAAAAATCATCAGGGCTAATCTTTCGGTTAAAAAACCTGAGACCAAAAACAGCGCTACGAGAGAGATCTCCCTGGTGGTGGATATACTTTCCTTCTGTGGTAAACCAGATTCGATAACCACTCGATATTTCCAGGTTATTCTCAATAAGAGGGATTGTTGCTGGGCTAATAAATTCATACACGATCATCGTTATCACAGAATAAGCAATTAGCATTATGATAATTAAAAAGATTTTTTTACCCATGGCTTCCATTGAGTATGTGTTTTATCAAGCAGAACAGAGGGACTATTTTTTTAGCCAGTTAGAAACCAGAGGAAGTTGAAACCAAAGATGAATAGAAACTAAAGATAGCAAACAATAACCAAACAAATAATATAAATCAAAAGCGAGCAAGCCGATGCGCGCTACCCAGAATAGCCCCAACCAAGCTGTAGTGAGTAAATAAAAAATTAAATAGATTGCCGAGATCATATTTATGTAGCTTCTTTTCATTGGTTTCCCGATAAAGGCTCGTATAAATAAGTAAATGATCATCAACATAATAGGAAGATAAAACCAAAAGAATTTTCCATAATATCTATGAGCTCCGAAATTTAACGACAAAAATAACTTATCTCATGTAGTTATACTTCATTAAGAGGCAGCTGTCATTGTGAACCTAGTGAAGCAATTCAGATCGATCTTTGAATAAATACATCTCTTTACTTAATCTTAGGAGTAAAATCGAGCTCATAAATCTTATGAGATGTAAAAGCATTATTAACAAAGACCCGCCAATCAATAGAACACTTTAATTGGTCAGTATTGATTGAATAATAACTATTTTTTTCATCTTTAGTTCGCAAACAAGATGTTGAACCGGCGTGCAGTAGTGCACATTGCTCACCTTGATTTTTGGTAATTAGTGTTAAATTGGCATAATGAAGATGGCCTGTGCAAACGATATGAATAGGACTTTCTTTTAAATAATCTATAAATTCTTCCGCATTATTTAAGGGATGATGCATCCCTGAAAAATATTTAAGATTATGATGAAAAAATAGAATGTTTAATTGTTTTGAGGTACATGAAAAATGATTTTTTATACGCCCTAAGGTTTTTTGACTTAACCTACCATCTTTAATCTGATACGGAGTAGCACTATTAACCCCCAGAATATTTACTTCTTTATTATTAAAACTTACCTCCAACTGAGCAGAAATATATTCTTTGTAGCGTTTAAATGGATGTAAAAAACGGTAAATGGGATTATCAAAAGGAATATCATGATTGCCTGGAACAATAAGCAGAGGCATAGTTAAGCGCTGCAGGAATCCTAATAATTGTTTATATTGCTCAGAGCGAGCTCTCTGCGTTAAGTCTCCGGATATAATAATAACATCGGGATTCAATAAAGTTAGATCTTCCAGCAAAGACTCAATAATCTCAGGATTATGCATTCCAAAATGAAGATCGGAAATGTGTATTATTTTCATGATGAACTCTTTAAAAGAGTTAAAGAGCGAGATAATGTTCGATAATACAATGGAGTTTTTGTCTTGATGGTATCGCCATCCAGAGAGATTGTAATTTCTTTCTCATTTTTAAAATGGATTTCAATAGGATGTTTTGATTGAATTCGTTCAAAGAGATTTTTACTGCAAAATATACTTTGGATTATTTTAAATATTTGTATTTTTCCCTGTTTAAAATAATAAAGACCGAGCAAGGCTTTGTGGAAACTCTCTCTTTTAATTGTTGCTGGAAACTTATAACAATATATGTTATTACTGACCATCAAAAAAGAAGTGTGTAATGATAAATCTAGATTTTTGCTTTTTACAGTTAAAGTAAAGACTGGATGTTTTTTTAAACTCTCGATAAAACCAGGTATGTAGCTTAACCATTTGTTATAGTTCTTATTATACTGCTCTCGTTTGTCGGCAAATTTTGGATAAAAACCAATGGAAGAGTTATTAATAAAAATATTATCATTGACCTCAGCTAAGTCGATTTTAATTGTATGAAGTTTTTTCAAACTAGCAACTATCTCTTGAACACCACTAGGTAAACCAAGTTCCTTAGCAAAATGGTTAAGAGTGCCTAAGGGAATTACCCCTAAAATTATTGACGTATGGACGCAATAATGAGCTGCTGTTCGTATTGTCCCATCTCCTCCACCAATCAAAATAACTTTATATTTATTAATACATTTCTTTATTGTTTTTGGCAAATTTTTTGGTGTGGTCTCATAGAGAATATAAGAAATATTCGCACCTTTTAACCCCTCTAAATAGAGTATGGCTTTAGAGGAATTTTTGGCCATTTTATTTATAATAACAGCAATAGTATCCATCTATTCTCCTTTTGCTGTTAGAAAAAGAGAAATGCGATTTCTTTGTCACATATCTAATTTCTCATAACCAGATTGCTAAAATCTGAAATAAATGATCTTCTATAAAGTAATAGATTTCTTTTTGAATTAGTCAATAATTTTGTCACAAATAAAGCACATCATAAGGAAAGGTCCAACCGCCGTATTTAAATCCACCAGTAGGCTCCTCTTCCGGGCCGCCGGGAGCTTGCATCACACCGTCAAGAGTTATAAATGATAGGATAACTAATTTTCTCATATTGTTTATTTTCCCTCATAAGCTCGCTTAAGCGTTGCGATATCGAATTTCTTCATTGGTAAAAATGCTTGTATTACATGGTCAATCTGTTTACGAGTGCCATTTTTCATCATTTCATCCATAGCTGTAGGAACTACCTGCCATGAGAGGCCATATTTGTCCTTAAGCCAGCCACACTGCTCTGCTTCCGGTATAGCAGAGAGCTTCCCCCAGTAATAATCAATTTCTTCCTGAGTTTCGCAATTCACGATGAATGATATCGCTTCGTTAAAAGCAAAATTATGATTTTGAGCGCTCTCCATTGCAGCGAACCACTTGCCTGAAAGTATAAAATCGGCAAATGCAATTGTCCCTTCTTTTTCCGAGGCTTGATCCGAACCATAATGAGTAACATCGCCCCATCTTGAGTTTTTAAATACCGACATATAGAAATTGATAGCCTCTTCTGCTTTACCGCACACATTCCCGACGAACAGAAGCGATGGAATGATATGAGGGCGTTCTTCGCTCCCACTATCTGAAAGAATAAGTTGCCATGAAAGACCGTATTTATCCTGAACCCAACCATAGCGTTTGCTGAAATGATATTCTTGAAGCGGCATAAGCACCGTGCCTTTGCTAAGCAACTTGTTCCATAATATATCGAGTTTTTCTCTGGCATCCTTTCCCTCTGCGCGATTAAAATTTACGAGAAATGAAACCGAGGGATTGAATTTGAAAAGAGGTCCTGCGCTGATCGCCATAAAAGACTGGCCTGAAAGCTCAAAAGAAACAAGGTCACAATCTCCCGATGGTGTGTTATGAAGTGTTGTGATATTCGTAATTTTCGAGTCAGGAAACAAAGAAATATAGAACTCGACCGCTTCCCTAGCCTCCTTATCAAACCATAAATGCGGTGTTATCTTATCCATGTATCGTGTCCCTTTCAATTTTGTTTACTGCAGTGCTTCATTCATCCTTCTAACTTCAGCAGGACTCTTTTTAATTAATTTATCCTACTCTGAGTAGATTATCTTAAGCAAGCATTTCCCATTTATAAGCAAGATTACGCTTACTAGCACATTTAAAAGTCTTTCTCCAAGGATGATTATTTGTTCTTCTTCGTATCTGTCGATTTCAGAATTTAGTACCCTCGAATTGCTCATTAATAAATTATTTGAACTCTACTTTCATTTTATTGAAAACAAACATCGGATTAACTATGATTAAATAGTTATCACAATTTAAGGATTTTTCACATGCCAAACAGTATTGTTCCCTTCCGCGTAGATTTTGAGAAGGATGGTACTTCAGTTTCATCTAGGGCTCAGGCAATTAAAATTTTGGATGAAGTAGCGAGATTACATGCTAATGGAGCTAAAACGGTTGGGATCACTTATTCTGCCAATAAAGATCAAACAGATAAAATTATAGATATCTACAACAAAGGGGGTTGGAAAACCGGTACAAGTGGAGCTAATCAGGCAACTGTAATATCCGAAATCGAGCAGCTACTCACTGAGCCAAAATATAAACATTTACAGAGTGTATACCGGACAGTTCCTATTACCACGATGGAATACGACAGCAAAGGAAAACCAGCACCCGCTAAAGATACTGCAGTAAAGCAAAGTCTTGACCATGCTTCTAAATTTATGGAGAGTGGAGGCGTGTTACTCGGCTGGACTAATCAAAAAACCCCTCCAGGAAAGTTGGCAATTGGTGGTGGTGTGGCTGCTGGCGTGCAAACACCGGGTCAAAAACAAATGATTAACGATTGGGTAAAGAACAATCTACCACCTCCCTCTTTAGAAGACGATATACCATTAACACCTCCCAAGAAAACAGTATCCGAGACCTCTCAGCTACAGGCGCTGCAAATGCTTGAAAAAGAAGAATCTGCGCGTAAGAAAAAGAGTACTAGTGTTCAAAGTGAACAAACTGAAGCTTTGCTTGAGGCCTATAAAAAACATTGTGGGGAAGAATGGTTTAAGAATAACCCCCCTCAGAAAAATGATGAGGGTCGATTAAACCTATCTTTTAAATCCGATGAAGACATGGCTGACTTTTTTAAAAAGCAAGCTGATTCAGGAAAAAGTTTTATTATGATTGATGAAAAAACGAATAAAGTCATTGCCTTTTCTAATGGTGATGGAAAACTCTATAGGCCAGGAAAAGAAGGCCCGCAAGAGATTACCGATAAGTCCATAATGCCCAAAGAAAGTGACATGAAGGATCTTCCCGATCTCGATGGTTTTAAAATTCCGGCAAAAGAAACAACACAAGAGTCCAATACTCAGCTTCAACAAGTATAATACGCATAGACCGTTTGCTTGCAAACGGCAACGCTACTTTCATTCAACTAGCATGGGGAGTGCAGATATTCCTTAAATGAAGTTAATGCAAACGATAAAAAGGGTTCGTCTTAATTAGATTCTCTTGCGAAATAATGATGTGTCATCTATTTTCTCCAGCAAGCCTGGTTGCTTGCAACCTAATTTGCTGATCTTTTTCTCCAAACCAAAACTCAGAATAAAATCCTATGACACTAGGCTCTATCAAGGCTACGGCCTCTTGGAAATGCATTAGTTACTAAAGTGAATTAAGAATTAATTAATATTTAATTGATATAGTTTAATGAATTTTATAGGAGTCAATTATGATGAAAATATTAATTACTTATCTTTTTTCTTTAATGTTTTTTTCTCTATCTTTTGCAGCAAAACCAACTGATCTTGTTTTGCTACTACGTGTCAATTCAGCTGATAAAACAAAAATTTATGATCAATTTGTAAAGGATACAATTATTGCAAAAGATAATAATACAAATAAAACGAACATGCCTAACTATCATGTTACGGTGGGATGGATTGAAAATGGAAAAAGTGATAAAAATTTAGAGAAGATGATAAAAAATGAATTAAAAACTGAATCACCTATAAACTATTTTTTTGGAGAAGCTGGTATTTACCAAGTATCGCCATCATGTCCTAAGCCGGCACCGAACAATAAAAAATGTACTCGTAATGCTATTGTATTGTTTCCAGATGAGCCCACTAAAAATGAGTTAAAAAATATTAATTTGAAATTGAATTTATTACTTAAAAAATATAATCAGGACTATCATACAAATTTCAAAATGTATGCGGATATTATTCCAGAAAATTATACCCCCCATATCTCTCTAGCAGCTACCAAACAAGTTCTCCCAAAAAATAGAGAAAAAGCAGTAATTCAATTAAATGATAAAATAAAAGACAGTAGCTTTAAATATACTCAAATAAAATAAATTCCTGAATCACCCACGAAGACTATGATAACCGCAGAGAAAAGGACAATTGGAGCACAATTTGCTCCCCCTTCTTTGAGCCTAAGCTATAAATATGCACCACCTTTGTAATCAGTCTTACCCCCATTATTTTTATAGCTTGCTGAAGTCATGATTTATTAAGTGACTGCAATTCTCTTATAAAATTCGTTGCGAGCCTCAAGCCTTCAGCTAATTTATTATGAATTTCTGGATGCATATTTTGATCTTGGGCTTCCATTTCATTGCGTAAATCAAGAGCCATTTCTTCAAGTAAATGAATTTTTTCTTCTTTACTTATATTTCGATGATAAATTTCTAATACTTCTGCATCCCTGTCCATATTTGCATCCTTTATGTTCATTGATTTGTATCAATTATAGTACAAAGAACTCAATAGTCTGCTTTAAAACATCTGCATCATTTATATGGACAGCAAATTGGTAATAAAATGTAGTATCATAACAGAGGTGCAATCATCCATGACCAAATTGCCTTCGTTTAGGCGATTCTAGTTCATCAGCTATCTCATCATCGTCATGTTTTCTCTTCATCACCCGCATATTAAAAAATGAAGGCTGCTTTGCTGATTGAAACTCCTGCTGTAAACGTGGAGGTAAAGTAGCTACAGGCTCTAGCTCTTCTGCTTGGGGGATACAAAATTGTTCTAGCGGGAGTAAAAGCAATTCCTCTGGCAACGCGAGATCGTCGACCAACACGGGTGGGGTCGTATTGTCGAAAAACTCCATCATTTTTTCAAGTTCTTGCTCATCAATGACTAGTTGAGAAGAAGAGAACATTTCGTTTTCTAAAAATAAAAGATCCGTATCAAGTACTAAAGGCGATAAATCAACAGGAGGCATTGGAGCCTGAGTTAATTCTTCAGATGAATAACCCTCTCTAACTCCTATCAATTTTTTTAGTTTTTCATCTAAAATTCTTTGATTAATAATCTGCACTTGTTTTGCAATTTCAGGAAGATAGGTAGTTAAAGTTCTTTCTTGATAAGCAACTAAATCAAAATCAGAACCAAAAGGAGGATTAAAAACCTGCAATCCACATTGATTAGGAATAATGTTTAATAAAGAGTACTTTTTTACCCATTTGGGGAGGTCTTTGGGATTAAATACAAATTTTTGCTCTACAGGTCGATCTTTATTTTCCTTATCATAAAAAACAGGGGCAGGATCAACATGCAAAGTTGATGGGCATATTTTGGCGTCATCAATAAGTTGTATTGAGTTCGAGATTACAAGTTGATCAACCTGTATCGGTATTAAAAAATGAGACGTATCAGTAGGAAAATTTGGCTCAAGTTGTTGCATGAATAAATTTTTAGCATGTTTAAATTTATGATCAAGGCAAATATCAATCACTTGTACGTATTTAGCGCCACCAACAGTTTCTATTTCAAATATACTGTTGTTAGAAATAAGTTCTTGATTACTTCCTACTATATAGGAAGAAACCTCGGAGGCGGGATAGTTTGTTTGTGAAAAATTTATTAAACCTGGATATGTTACATCAACAGAAGAGGCAGTGCTTTTAAAAATAGCACGTATTTGAGAATTTGCCCCGCATGTCACATAAAGAGTGCAATTTAATATTTTTCCATTACTATCAAGAATTGGAAAAGAACTTAAGCATACATGTACATTATCTAATGAGTTTGTTGCTAAATGCTGAATTTTTTCAATTAATAAATTAAATTTATCTATAGTGATATATTCCTTGCCATATAAAGCAAACTCATATAAAGAAAGCCGTGTGATTGTATTTTTATATTGTTCTTGTAAGTAAAATTTACCATTTTTCTCGATGCAATAAGCTTGTCGGTGATAGTCATTAGCTAGATCAAATAAAAATTCAACATATTCCGCTAATCGTGAATACATATCTAAAAAGGAATAGGGATTTGTATGTAGACCAGCTTCTCCTTGTGAGAAAAATGAACTTTGCGGATAGATTACTAAGTCACGTATAGTTATATCTGCATTTTCCCTTTGTTCTCTTTTTTTATAAAACGATCGGAGTTGCTCTTCAAAAAAAGATATAGACGACATTGTTTTCAATAGAGTTAAATTTATGGCAAATTTTAACCCATAAAGGAATTTAAATAAACACAAAGTTGCTAATTTAGAGCTCCCAGGGAAAAATAAAACTTGTAGATTAGCTCTGTTAAACTTAGCATTTATAAATAGCATATCCAAATCGCTCCCAATTCAATGCTTCATTCGGAGCGGTTGTCGCCTCTTTGGTGCTGGTTGTTACCATCCGCAACCACCCGACAGCATTTTGATGGACATTGCTCGCTGCATCATGTCTTGTGGCGACTCACGCAATCTTCTGGATCTGGATCGCTCGGTGAACGTTGCGCTTGTGCCACACTATCACCCGAGACGCTTCCTCCTGATTGGACGCGTTTGCGAGACCAATGGGAATTTGCCCACGCTTCACGGGCGATTCTTCAGATTATTGCGCTTGCTGCGTTGGTGATTTCTATTCTTATTGAACTGCCACAGAGAGTGCGCCATACTGAGCAAGGGTAATCTGTATGGCTATCATTCGGCGCTGCCTGGATTAATACTAGTAATAACGTGCGCGCCTTAATAATAGGGCAACAACTTTATCTAGTATAGATATAGATAAATTGAACTATAATTAATCAAATAGATCTTTTTCAGGAGCCCCTCATGTTAAACCCATCAATTAGAGAATACATGCATAGTCATGATATTGCATATAAGACTATCAGCCACCCTAGAGCATATACAGCATCACAATGTGCACAAGCAGCACATATTAAAGGAAACTGTTTTGCTAAATCTATAGTTGTCAAATTGGATGGAAAATTTGCACTAGTAGCAATTCCCGCCCATGCTCGTCTGGATTTAAACCTATTAAAAAAAGAAACTCACACAAAGCGTGCAGAAATTGCTAAAGAATTTGAGTTTCAAGACAAATTTACAGACTGTGAAGTTGGAGCGATACCATTGTTTGGCGAACTTTATGGTATGGATGTCTATCTTGCGGATAGTCTTGCACATAAAGAATGGCTTGTTTTTAATGCGGGTAATCATACTCAACTTCTAAAAATCAAAAGTGAAGATTTTTTAAATTTAGTGCATCCAAAAACTTTATCGCAATGTTAAATACACTACTTAAGCGAGACAACGAGTAGACTGTGAGTTAGTATGAAAATAAAACCTTTAAAGTGTTTTCCAATTTTCATGCGCTAAATTATGAAGTCTTGTGATTTCATCCTAATTCTTTTCATGCGGATGAAGCAGTTTCCTTATGATTCAAAATCTATCCTCTTTACTCCTCCTCTACTAAGACAAATACTTAAGGCTAATAGTGCTATAGAATGAGATATTTTGCTGAAAATTGCACAACATAAATAATTTAATGTAAAAATAAAAACTTAGAGACTATACGTTAAGTGAATACAAACTGAGTAGAAAGTGTAATTGGTTCCAAGATACTCTGCCACAAGGCGTAGGACCAAATAATGGCTATAATTAATACATAGTAACTTATAAAAATATGACCGCTCTAATTACTTTTGAATTTTTGAAGTATATTTTTTATTTGGAGTGTCGGCATGGGTATTGCGAAGCTGCGCTTTTTCAGCACAAAACCACAAAGTATTGGTGGATTAGCATCAGCCATAGAACGTAATGTGCCTTATTACAGAATTCATGGTACTTTTCCTGAGTATGGCTTGCCAATAAGAGGCAATTTTGACAAAGTAACTATTGAGGCATTAACTAAATACTTATCGGAAAAAAAACCACTAATAACATATGGTGGAGCCACTGTTCTTGATGATTTATTCACTGGCTTTTTAAAAGATAAAGAAATTGAAAACGGGAAAAGTGGATTAATCGTGGGCGTTGCGGAAAGACTAATTGTATTATCTTCACTTGATTTCATTCCAGAAGAATATATTCACGGAGCAATCATCGAGGGTTTACCTGCGGAGCGTATTGTTGCTTACATCACGGATTTAAAAGACTTGCTTGATGGAGAAATTGTAAGAAATCACTTTGCAGAGGTGAACTCCTCATTGCCCCCAACAGTAACACTACCTGAAATAGAAGATTCTGACTTTGTACACTCTGTATGGGAATCAGCATCTTCCAAAGATACATTAAGAAACGAATTTTAATGCACATAGAGCAGCTTCATTTAATATTTTCTTAATATTTTGTCTATATATTTATCACTTTAATTAATAAAAGGATAAATATGAAATTTCAAAACTCCTTGTTTGAAGACCGCTACAATGAATACTGGAATAAAAACGTAGTAACATTGGATGAAACGATTCGCAACACTTCTTTAGGCCTTAATTTATTTGAAAATCGAGCAAATGTGACTCAATTAATCGAAGCATATCAACAGCATATTTTAACTATTTTAACAAATTTGGACCGCCAGTCTTATCTATTCGAAGACAAAGAATATGTACAAGCATACATGAAAAATACCGTGAGCCAAACAGTTGAAGATTTTTCTTTTTATGCAAAGATATTTCCTGAGACTCAGGAAATTTGCTCAAAATTTTTAAAGACGCTTGGTGTAAACTCACCATCAGAAACTAAAGAAACCTCATATGTTCCTATGTGTAACAATTGATGTTCATGAGTTTTGCCTGTATCTAAGTTCAATTCAATACAGGCTAACCCTGGTTGATTACAGTAATTAATTAAAAGATTCTGCAGAATATCTTCTTTGAGGAAGATCCTGATGAGCAGTGTTGTCTACATGGTGATGCAGCCTACTTGCCTTATCTTCATCAAAGAAATATGGAGAATACGTCAACTCAGCTCTTGAAGATTTTTTAACAAAACAGAAAAATGTTGCTTTTGCTACATCCGTTGCAGAACGAACTTCTTCTTTCACCAATGTAAACCCAAGTTGTTTGGTGATTACATCAAGAATATTTTTAGAAAAATAAAGCGATTGATATTCAGATTTAAATTTTGAAATAGCTTCCATAGCATCTTCAGGATTAAGAATTTGCTTTTTATCAATGCTATATCTTAGGTTTAATAAAATATGAGATAGATCCAAGATATCCTCATCAAAACAATTCGCATGCTCTGATAAAAAGAGAATGCCCCCTGGCTCTAAAATTTGACTTGCCTGTTTTAAACTGTCGAGCTGTGCCTGAAACGATGGGAAATGATGTAATGAATGATTATACATCACCACCGCAAATTTTTTCCCCTTAAGTGCACCTAATAGATCACTGCCATCATATTCATAATAGTTATGAAGTTGTGCCATATAATGATTTTTTCTTTTTTTATCACTGCTATTTTCACCACCCCAGTCAATCTCAGTTTGAATATCAATTGCATTTCCTTCCATCTCTAAATGCTGGCTTACCAAATAAGTCATTGCACAATCACCAGCACCTATATCAAGAAGGGCTTTTCCTTTCAATTTTTCCTTCTGTTGAGGTGAACAATGAGAGGTGATGATACGAGTTATATTTGCAGATTTATAATGCTGATACTCTGTATCAGTCATTGAAAACTCCTTTTTATTCTGCATGCCAACTGAAAGATACCATTGATGAATTAATGCAGCAGCCTCAGGATCAGGAGTTACCGAAGGTAAGTCTTGCAGTGTTTTAATAAAATCCAATACCATTTGTTTGTCTATATCTGGAAATGTATATAAAAAAGCTTTTTCTGCTTGTTTTTGGCGAGCCTTGGATTTTAATAGTTTAATTATTTGATTAGGCTGAATAATTTGTTGTGGGGCTGAAACTGGAGTTTTTTTTGCAACTTCAATCTTTTGCATAAGATTAGAATTTTCCTGACTGGTCTCATCATTGCTGTTCGTAATTGCTGGCATATCACCTCTATAATCAATTCAAATTGTTGTTCATTATATGCCAATTATTATTATTTTCAACTCACATTGACTCTTTATTTCTCAATCAATGTGATTAGTCATTATTAATGATAAATGGTAGAGTTGCTGAAAAATGCTTTTGTAGTGTATTCTGGTTTTGCTTTTGGCTAGGACGCTAATTTATGAAAGAGCCTTATTTCCATTTCACTAGTTCACTAGGATTATTATTTGCTAGTTTTTTCGTATTTCTTATTCTTTTAGGAATTTGGAATGTATTCCAAAAAGAGCACACTATATTAAGAAACTTTCCTCTCATAGGTTATGTACGCTATGTCTCTGAATCATTGGGGGTCTATTTAAGACACTTTTTTTTTACTCGAGACCGGGAAGAGTTACCTTTTAATCGCACTGAACGTACATGGATTTATGAAGCAAGTAAAAATACCGACACAACTATAGGATTTGGAACTACTCGGGACAGAAAACCGAATACAATATATTTTGTTGACTCACCTTTTCCCGTGCTTAAACGATATGTAGTAAAAGCACACTCTGTGACAATTGGAATGCATTGCAAATATCCCTATACAACAAACTCATTAATCAATATTTCGGCAATGAGTCATGGATCCATTTCGCAAAATGCGATTCTTGCTTTATCGCATGGTGCAAAAAAAGCGGGGTGTTGGCTCAATACAGGGGAAGGCGGCTTATCCCCTTATCATTTAGCAGGTGGATGTGATTTGATTGCTCAGATTGGATCAGCAAAATATGGATACCACGATAAAGACGGTAACTTGTCTGATGAAAAATTAAAAGAAGCAGCGGCACATCCTCAAGTTAAAATGTTTGAAATTAAACTCAGTCAAGGATCCAAACCAGGAAGAGGTGGAATATTACCCGCTGTTAAGGTAACAAAGGAGATTGCTAAAATTCGGGGCATCAAACCTCACGAAGATTCTATTAGTCCAAATCGCTTTCCTGAAATTTCAAATTCATTTGAATTACTTAATCTAATTCATCATGTAAGAGAAGTAACTGGAAAACCTACGGGATTTAAAGTTGTTCTTGGTGATTATGAATGGCTGGACGAGTTATGTGAAGAAATCCTCAAACGAGGTGTGGAGTATGCACCGGATTTTATTACTCTTGATGGTGCTGAGGGGGGAACAGGAGCCGCTCCTCTAACGCTTGCGGATTATATGGGCCTATCTCTAACAGAAAGTCTCCCTGTCCTTGTCGATAAACTAGTAGAATATGATTTGCGTGATCGAATCAAAATCATTGCCTCCGGCAAATTAATTACCCCCGGAATGGTAGCCTGGGCACTTTGTGTTGGAGCGGATTTTGTCAATTCAGCGCGTGGATTTATGTTTGCGCTTGGCTGTGTACAAGCGCTGAGATGTCATAAGAATACATGTCCGACTGGAATTACAACTCACAACAAATGGCTAACCCGAGGCTTAAATCCTAAAAACAAGGCCGTTCGCGTTTATCATTATGTCAAAAACCTCACCAATGAAGTAGGTATCATCTGTCATTCCTGTGGTGTAGAAGAGCCACGAGAATTAAGACGACATCATGCCCGAATTGTGTCAGAGCATGGTACATCTGTTTCCCTGGCAGATATTTATCCTCCAAAGGAAAAAGGTTCAAAAATTAGCAAAAAGCAAAAGTCATAAAAATACCCAAGTACAATAAAAAGAATCACTCAGGTATGCTCTATCATTAAAAACTAGGAAATATCTTTCTGTGCTCTCTCCACAGCCAGATAAACGCTGAAAATAGTAATTACGGCCATAATGATAAGATACACAGATACAGGCCAAGTACTCCCATGCGCCCACTCTACTAATCCAGTAGCAAGTAATGGAGCTAATCCCCCAGACAATGCTGCTGATAAATGATAAGCAATTGCCGTTCCGCTATAACGAATACGTGTTTTAAATAATTCGGAATAAAATGCTCCCTGGGCACCATGCATCATTGCATGAGGAATGCACATCCCAAACACTATAGCAAAAAAAACTTGCACTGGATTTTTTGTTTGTAACAACCAAAAAAATGGAAATGCAAAGAAAGCCATCAATAAAGCACCGGAAATATAAACGGGGCGACGTCCTATCCGATCAGAGATCATACCAAAAAAGGGAATTGAAAACGTTTCCAAAACAGCACCAATCATCACAGCATAGAGAAGAAGTGATTTTGGTAAATTCAGAACAAGTGTTCCATAACTTAATATAAAAACAGTTAAAACATAAAATGAAGCGCTTTCAATGAAACGAGCCCCTATCGCCAAAATAAAGTTTCTAAAATGAGAACGCAACATTTCCAAAGCAGGAACTATGGGCGGTCGTTTATTCTTTGTTGCGTCCACAAAAATCTTACTCTCCATAATCTGCAATCGAATATAAAGACCGACCATAATTACAATGAAACTCAGTAAAAAAGGAACACGCCAACCCCAAGATAAAAATTGCTCATTTGGAAGTGCGGAAAATAAAAGAAATATTGCGATGGAAATGACCAACCCCAAAGGAGCTCCTGCATTTGGCCAGCTTGAATAAAATCCTCTTTCTTTTTCCCGGCTAACTTCAGCAGACATCACTACCGCACCAGCCCATTCTCCTCCAACTGCTATACCTTGCGTACATCGCAAAATCACTAATAAAAGCGGCGCAAATATCCCTATTGTCTGGTAAGTCGGAAGTAACCCGATTAAAAAAGTAGATATCCCCATCATACATAGTGTAATAACAAGCATACTTTTTCTACTTAATTTATCACCATAGTGACCAAAAATAATTCCCCCTAAGGGCCTGGCAAAGAAACCAACGGCATAGGTTGCATACGCAGCCATAATTCCAGCTACAGGGCTAATTTTAGGGAAAAAAAGTTTATTGAAAAATAAAGCTGAGGCGGTACCAAAAAGATAAAAGTCATACCACTCAATTGTAGTTCCAACCATACTTGCAAGAGAGACTTTTCTTGATGCTTTAGATTTGGGATCTTGTCGTATTACTGCCATAATTCTCAATAGTAACAATAGGATATTACACTTTATCCTATATGAATTATTTTCAGAATGCGAGGATTAATTCGAGCACCCTGGAGTATGTTTGCAGCCAAGTTTTTTATTTTTACACTGAAGCAAAAATCTTACAGTCATACAATTTATCCGGATCGTACTTATTACTTTCTTTCAATTTTTTTTGCTACACTACAATTGATCCGATTCACAGTCTTTTATTATCGGCAAATAGATAATCTGTTCGGTAAATAATTAAAAGTAGAATAAGGAAATTCGATATGAACTATTTAGAGATTATTCTAAAAACTCTAAATAAATTTGCACAAAATTTCATTGCACTCATTCCCAATATCATTATTGCCATTTTTTTTGCCTTTATTACTTATTTTCTCGCGAAAATAATTAGCCGTCTTGTGAGTTCGTTTTTGCCGAGAATAGCAATTCGTGCCAATTTAGTAACAATTTTTCATAAGCTAACCATTATCATAGTATGGTTTTTAGGAATATTAATTATTTCAGCCATCTTAATTCCCTCAGTAACAACTGCAAATATTTTGGCAACTTTGGGACTAACCTCTGTCGCAATCGGCTTTGCATTCAAAAATGTTTTTGAAAATTTTTTTACTGGTATTTTGATCTTACTCAGAGAACCTTTTAGCATTGGCGATTTTATTGAGGTCGAGTCACAACATGGGGATGCTAAAGGTTATGTTCATCGTATTTCTGTTCAAAATACTCATTTACGTAAAACGGACGGTTCCCGGGTATTCATCCCGAACTCTAAAATGTATGCCAGTATAGTACGGGTATTTACTGATGAATCACTCAGACGTGAAAAAATTGTTTGCAGTATTGATTTTGATACTGATATAGAAAAAGCGCGTTCAGTCATTAAAAATGCTATGGAACAGTGTAAAACAGTTTCTAAAGATAAGTACATTCAAGTCTATGTGGTTTCTTTTTCTTCTAATGGCGTTGACTTTGCAATATATTGGTGGACAAATCCCGAACCCAGCCAACAACGTCGCTCACTTGATGAAGTACTTACAGCAATTAAAAATGCGCTTGATAAGGAAAAAATCCCGATGACTTATTCCACTCCAGTGAGCTTTCTTGAACCTTTGATAGTTCATAATAAAGAAAAAAGTAAAAACCAAAATAAAGAAAATAATAAAAAGTATAATAATAATTCTGAATCTTAGATAAACACTTAAAGTGCTTTTCCCAGAGCAAATCAGTACTGTACTGAATCAATTAAAAAGAATAAAATCTTCTTGTCTTATTATTTTACTGTTCTGCACATTCGGATGTTTCAAAAATGAGCCAGTTTTTAGATTTCTCTCTTCTTAAAAAAAATCGAGACTTCAGATTACTTTATTTAGGTCAATTTATTTCATTTATAGGTACAATGATCAGCAGTGTCGCACTACCCTATCAAATTTATCAAATTACTCAGTCAACTTTTTTGGTCGGTTTACTCAGTTTGGTTCAATTATTGCCACTATTAATCACTGCGCTGATTGGTGGTGTATTTGCTGATCGATACAATCGTCGCAGATTATTAATTATCAGCGAATTACTTCTTGCTATAGGATGTTTGATACTGGCTCTTAACTCATATCAGACATCCCCCTCACTAAGCCTTATTTTTATCATTTCAGCTTCTATGTCTGCAATTAACGGCTTACATCGTCCTGCTTTTGATAGTGTTATGCAACAAATTGTTAACCCGAGAGATTACAAAAAAATGGGGGCGCTTGCTACATTTAAATTCAGTTTTTGTATGATTATTGCACCAGCCCTTTCCGGACTTATTATTGCTCAATACGGCATAGTGATTACTTACTTAGTTGATTTAATTACATTTTTTATGTCATTAATCGCTTTAGTCAGAATTCATACTATTCCCAAGCCCGTCACCCAGAAGCATCCTTCCATTTTATCATCCCTAAAACAAGGGGTTTCTTTTGCATTTAATAGGCAGGAATTAATAGGAAGCTATACTGTAGATTTTATTGCCATGGTTTTTGCATGGCCTAATTCATTACTTCCTGCTATTGCCCAATCTTTTGGTGGTGCAAAAACCTTAGGTTTGCTCTATTCTGCACCTGCTGCAGGAGCACTGATTATTTCATTTTTCAGTGGTTGGACTGCAAAAATAAACTATGATGGCAAAGCCATTGCCATTGCCTCTGCATTGTGGGGTGCAGCCATCATTGGGTTTGGCTTATCAAATTCACTTTGGTATGTCCTGTTTTTCTTGGCACTTGCTGGTGCTTTTGATGCGATAAGCGGAATATTTCGTACTACTTTGTGGAATAATACCATTCCAACAGAATATCGCGGAAGGTTGGCCGGTATTGAAATGATCGGTTATTTGAGTGGGCCTAAATTAGGTGATACACGCGCTGGATTTATTGCCACCAGTTTTAGCATTCCGACTGCCCTGATCTCAGGTGGTGTATTATGCATTATAGGAGTAACTTTTTGCTGTTTGGCCTTACCAAAATTTTGGCATTACCGCTCACACCCAGCAGAAAACGTACCAGACGCGCAATAACTTCATACAAACTCCCAAGCAGAAGAATATAAAAGGAAAAATAAGCTTTATACTTAAAAAATAGTTATACTTGTTATTAAGGATATTAAAAATTCTTTTAATCAAATAAGGACATTCATGAAACAAGCAATATTATTGTTATTACTTTTGACCTCTTTGTTGGCAGGATGTCATACGCCAAATCCCGGGCAAGCTTCTAAAATAGATAACGCAGGTTACGGTGGAGTTGGTGGCGCTGGTGGAAGCGGTAGCTCTGGGGGACCTGGTAGCTCTGGAGGGCTTGGTGGAGTTGGCGGTGGTCGTTAAGTGGGTACTTTTCAGGATGATACTCAAGATAGCTCGCAATTTTTCACTTAAGTTATCTTGAAAATTCACACGCTTAGAAATTAATAAAAAAGTTTACCGATATAATATTGGCTAAAAAGTCAGGAACGCCAAAACGTCGAATGTATTGATTCATATAGCCAATTTCAGTAGTGGCTATGGGGTTTATTTTATAACCCAAACCGATGAAAAATCGGTTTTGATCAAAACCCCGACTGTTTGTACCCACAAAATTATTCTTATGAAGAAACAGTTCATCGCTCGTAACAAAACTAAATTTAGCATATTGTTTAAGTGGCATCGAAATTTTAATAAGCTCTCTAAATCGATAAGCCGTTTTAGGATTATTTTCTAGAAATCGCTGTTCTGTGCGTGTTCGGCTGGTAAATGTCAAATATTGATTGGTTTTAGTCCATAAAAGTTGTTGCCAAATTCGATCTTCTTCAAATGGGTTAGAGGCATTAGGTTTTCCCGTATATATCCAGGCATATCCAACCCAGATACTCAAATTCTCTGTTAATGCGTAACCTAATCCTGGACGTACTAATATCTGTGAAAAGCGACTGCTATCATCCCCTAAACGCTCTTGCGTTTCTAACCAATATCGTACACGACTCAGTATTTTATCCCTACTATGAGTCTTGCCAGTCGCTGTTACATTAAACCAAGATTGAAAATCACGCTCAAGTGCACATTCTGCATTTTTCGGCCAACCCAAAACAAATATCCCTACTAAAAACCAGAATAATATACCTATCCTTTGCATTATTATTTTTCAAGTTAAAAAGAGACACATTTTAGTAGGTGTTGCTTAGATTGAAAAGTATTTTCCTGCATTTAAAAGGATGTGCGAGCTTAAAGCCCTCGGGATAATGATCCAATTAATGTCTCAAGAGCTCAAATTAGAATTTAAGTTGGATACTTAAGCCAAATAGGCATCACTTTATTGAGGTAGACCATAAACTTCCATAAGCCTACCTGAGATTCCACATTACCATAGACATCTGCCTTAGTTTCTGGATAGGCAATACCTAAACCAAAGAGTCCAGGTCCAATAATACCAACATAGGGATTATGACGTACATGCTCATAATCACCAATAATAATATTTTTACGTTGCTCAAAACCTACTGCATAAATTACTTGGTCGCATTCAGGCAAAAAACGTGCAATATTTGGTTCACTGACATTGTAACGTACGAGATTAGAAGGCAAAACTCCATCAATGTGTTCTCTGGCCCAAGCCGCACTCTGCCCCTTTAGACCAGTATTATCAAAAAGAATCCAATCATCCATCTCAATAGCGTAACAACAAGGCGAGCGATAAAAATTAATGACTTTTTTAACATCCAATTCTACAAGATACTTTAAAATAATGATTGCAGAATGAGAGGAACCAAATACTCCATAAGTTTCATCACGTTGAACAACAGCAGACAATTTTTCCTTATCAATTGCTGTATCAAAAGGAATCACATTAACGCCAGGATAATTTAATGTTGATGGCAATGCGCCTGTAGCCAATATTACATTTTTAGCGTGGTAGGTTTGTGAATCCGAACTTAAAGACCATAGGCGCTTAGATAAAAACATATTATGAATGGTTGTTTTTACCGCGTGGACTTTTTGTAAAAAATTTTCTGTAATCCATTGCAAGGGCTCTGCCATGTAACTCAAAGTACATGTTTCATCCAGTGGTAGATGATTTAATTGAAAATCAATTGGGGCCTCTTGGTAATGAAAAGAATGGACTGCTGATAAAAAATCTTTAAAGTATTTAACCTTAGTATTACTTGAAACATTACGCCAATAAAGACCAAAATCTCCAACCTTAAAATGAGGATCAAACCATAAAATATCCTCTGGTAAAATACCATTATCCAATAATTTGCCCACGGCTGCGATCCCTGATGGACCGGCCCCGACCACTGCCCATTGATATATTTTTTTATGCATAAACTTATTCTTGATCACAAGTATTTACCAGAACACAAGTACCTGAACTACAATCATCTATTGTTTGGCATGAAGGATCATAATAACCTTCATTAGGTACCCCAAGAACCACATTAGTATCATCATTTAAATTATCATCATACCAAATACCATCATTCCAGGTATTTACATTGACACTCCCTCCATACCATTCGTTGTTGTAGTAATAATTACCATGGTAATTGTTATAATACCCGTTATTGTATCCATTACTATGGTATCCAGTATTTGGAAGCGCACCATGATAGCCTCCCCCATACCCCTCAAAAGCAAAGGTTGAAGTACTTGGCAGGAAACATAAGGTAGATAGTAAAACACGTGCGCAGAGTTTCATTTTCTTTCCTTAGAGTTTAAAAGGCCAGTTTTTTAATAAAGTATAGTACTCGAAATGAAAGTAAGCGCAACAAAATTTCATGATAAATAAATAGAAATTTTGAACTCTTATGGTACACTCAAGTGATTATTTGTTCTGAGATGGAGGTTCTATGATTTATCTATCAATTCCTGTTGGTATGGTTTTTAGAAAAGTGACTACCGAAGCAAAGATAAGGGATTGTTTTGTGGATCCCAAAGGAGGGACCGTCATAGAACTGCAAGATTTGGTTAAAGAAGCTTTACGTAACAATACAGGCCGCAAAAACCGTATTGAGATAGAAAAGGGATTTACTATATATTTGAACACACCACCAAATACCGATGAATCTTTTTTAACCTATGTTCCCAATCACAATGGAAAATATCCAACTGCTGTAGAACCTAAAATTATAAGTGGAAAAAGGGTTCAGAAATATGATCCCAAATCCCACACAAGATACGGTTCTTTTTGGCATCAGCATATGTTTTTAACCGTTGAACAAGAAGTGGAAATTGAAGATAAGATGTTGGAACAAAGAGAAAATCGCAGACATAGTGGCAATAGCCCTAATGCAACCTAATTTTTATTTTAGATAAAAAAATAGAATGGATGCAGCAATGGTGCATCCAGGCTTACTCAAACAATGAATCAAAACCTAGCTAAAACCGTGATTCGGTGACATGCATAATCAATTATGCTAATATGCTTTTCGTTCCAAAATAGCTTTTATTTAACCTACACTATATATATTGGAACAAAATATATTGGACAATCAAATAACACTTTTTGGATTCATATGGCAGTTACTATAAAGACCTCTGACGAAATTGAGAAAATGCGTATTGCTGGCAGACTTGCTGCCGAAGTTCTTGAGATGATTGGTCCTCATGTACAAGAAGGCATCACCACTGACGAATTGAATACTATTTGTCATGATTACATTGTGAATACACAAAAAGCAATTCCCGCCCCTTTAAACTATAATGGCTTCCCAAAGTCTATTTGTACCTCAGTAAACCATGTGGTTTGTCATGGAATTCCGGGAAAAAAGATTTTAAAAGATGGAGACATAATTAATATTGATGTCACCGTCATTAAAGACGACTATCATGGGGATACCAGTAAAATGTTCATTATTGGTACACCATCAGTCAAAGCAAAACATGTGATTCAAGTAGCTCATGAATGTTTGTTTATTGGAATTGACATGGTAAAACCCGGAGTCCAGTTAGGTGATATAGGTTATGCCATACAACAACATGCAGAAAAAAATCGCTGCTCGGTTGTCCGTGATTATTGTGGCCACGGTATAGGTCGCGTTTTCCATGAAGATCCTCAAGTATTACATTACGGAGTACCTGGAACAGGAATGAAATTGGAACCAGGTATGACTTTCACTATAGAACCCATGATCAATGTTGGAAAACACCATACCCGCTTATTGCCTGATCAATGGACTGTAGTCACTAAAGATCATAGTCTTTCAGCCCAATGGGAACATACCTTATTGGTTACCGATGATGGTGTAGAAATTTTGACTCTGCGCGATGAAGAACGAAAGTAAACAGACAACGGGCCATCTCTTTTCCCAAGAGCAGGATGCAGAAAAAAAAGGGATGACACTTGAACTGCAACATCTTAAAAATACCCTAAAACAATTTAAAGAAAAACTTCGCGAAGAATTCGATTATAAAACCAATATTACCACCATCATTCGTAAATTAGTTACCTTCATTGATGATTTGGTTATTCGTTTATTTATCAAGAATCAACTGGATCATGATGACTTTTGTCTTCTTGCTCTTGGCAGTTATGGACGCAGGGAACTGCAACTCTATTCTGATGTTGATATATTATTGCTGCATACTGATAAAGTCTCTAAATCACAATTGCATCGTGCACAAAAATTTATTCAGGATTGCTGGGATGTAGGTTTGGATCTCAGCCATCAAATTACTAGTGTTTCTTCTTGTGCCGAACTTGCAAGTCAAGATGTTACGGTAATTTCCAGCCTCATGGATATGTTTTTATTATGTGGCCGCGGTGCATTAATGGAAGAATTAATTTATCAAATCCATCCCTTACACATGTGGACCAGCCAAGATTACTTTTTAGCAAAACTCCAAGAACAAAAAAAACGTGATGCCAAGTACGGTGAAACAGCTTATAACTTGGAACCCAATGTTAAATATGGTCCTGGCGGCCTACGTGATTTGCAGATCCTGCTCAGTATTGGCAAACGCCATTTTAACATTAAAAAATTGGCTGATGGTATAAACTATGGATTCATTACTGACAAAGAATATGAAAAACTTACTTATTGTCAGCATTTTCTCTGGCGTGTGCGTTTTGCTTTACATGTATTAGCTGAAAGAGCAGAAGAACGCTTATCTTTTGATTACCAAATCAAACTAGCCCAGTTTTTTGGCTATAAAGATAAACCTCATTCATTAGCCATAGAACAATTCATGAAAGATTACTTTAAAGTAATTAAACGTAACAGAGAGCTCAACGAAATGTTATTGCAAGGGTTTGATGAAACCATCGCCCACTCTCCAAAGCAAAAACTGTTTCATCTGGATAATGAATTTCAGCTATCCAACAATTACATTGAAGTAAGAAATACTCGTGTCTTCATTCACCATCCACAGGCACTATTAAAATTATTTCTTTGGATAGCAAAACGACCTGATATCGAAGGCGTTCGCGCAAATACTATCCGCTTAATTAGGGAATCACTCTATCTGATGAATAAACGTTTTAAAGCATCTTCAGAAACAACAGAATTGTTTATGAGTATTCTTAAAACAGCGGATGGACCTTACAAGGCGTTGCATCGAATGAGCCGATACGGTGTTCTAGCGCATTACCTTGAATGTTTTGCAATGGTAACCGGACAAATGCAGTATGATTTATTTCATGTTTATACAGTAGATCAACATACTTTATTCGTAATTCGTAATTTATCCCGTTTCAAAGAAAAAAACTATGCAGAGCAATTTCCCCTCTGTGTACAAATAATGCAAACTTTAAAAAAACCTGAGTTGCTTTACTTAAGTGCATTATTTCATGATATTGCCAAAGGACGAGGTGGTGATCATTCAGAGTTAGGTGCGATTGAAGCGTCGCATTTTGCACAAAATCATAATCTTGAAAAAGAAGACGGTGATTTACTTGTTTGGCTTGTGCGCAATCATCTTATCATGTCACAAACAGCACAAAGACAAGATATTTATGACCCCAATACTATAAAAAATTTTTGCCAGCTTTTACCACAGCCCTATTACCTCGATTATCTGTATTTGTTAACCGTTGCTGATATTTGCGGTACTAATCCTAACTTATGGAACTCCTGGAAAGACTCTCTACTTAAAGAGTTATATCGTGCTGCCAAACATATGTTGCATAAAGAGCAAGAATTAATAGATGAAACTGCACTCATCAAAGCACGCAAACAATATGCATTATCCATATTGGTTATGGAAGGTGTAGCAGAAAAAGCAGTAGAAGATTTATGGAAGCAATTCAAAGAAAGATATTTTTTGCATGAGTCCCCTGAAATCATAGCACGCCATACCAAAGCGATACTTGCCTGCACTAAATTTCCCCTGGTAATAATTATGCCTCACCACAGCCAGGGCGGAACTGAGGTTTTTATTTACATGCCTCACCGAGATGATCGATTTGCTATTGCAACAACTGTTTTAAGTAATCACAATGTCACCATTCAGGAAGCAATGATTCTTACCTGTAATAATCAATATGATTTAGATACCTATATTATTTTAGATGAACAAAATCAGGCGTTTTTTGATAAACAGCGTTCACATGACATTCAACAGGCCCTATGTACTCACTTGGCAAAAACCGAACAATTACCAGTTGTAGCACGAAAAAGACTTTCGCGTGCTTTAGCACATTTTAATGTAAAAACTCAAATCCATTATAATGACGACTTAACTTATCATCAAACCCGTTTATTTCTAGTCACTGGTGATAGACCCGGGTTACTGGCAACAATAGGTAGAGTCTTTTCAGCATTAAATATTCACTTACATAACGCAAAAATTGTGACTGCCGGGGAGCGCGCAGAGGATACATTTTACATTACAAATCAACAAAATCAGTCATTAACGAATGAAGAAAAGGAAATTTTAAAACAAAGGTTAATCCACGAATTGCAAGCCACTTCAAAATGAACAATGATTATCAGGTAATAGCTCAGGTCTCCCATGTGAATGTTTACTCGACCGGTTGGATTTGAGCGCAGGTTGTGAGAAAATTTTTCTAAGCAAGCGCAGCATACATCAGTATGTGAGCATTGATTAGGGAAATTTTTTCGCAAGATGTACCAAATACGGCCGTTCCCTGATTGAGGGCTACTCACTTACATTATCGACACATTTGGAAAAAATCAGTAAGTAAAAGGGAACATTCCGCTTGCATTATTCCTTCATCAATTTGAACTTTATGATTCAAGGGATAACCTTGCAATAAGTTATAGACAGATCCTGCAGCACCTGCTTTAAAATCTCTAGTTGCAAAAACCACTCTTCTAATTCGCGCATGCACAATAAGTCCAGCACACATAGCGCATGGTTCAAGAGTCACGTAGAGTGTTGTATCTAATAACCGATGATTTTTTACTTGTTGTGATGCCTGTCTAATTGCACGAACTTCTGCATGTTCTGACGGATCATGACTGTTTTGGATAAAATTTCGTCCCAAACCTAATAACTGATTGTCTTTGCTCACCAATACGGCACCAACAGGAACCTCCTCTTCCTCTTGGGCGAGAAGAGCCTGTTCGTATGCTTTTTGCATCCAATAGTAATCATTCATTATTAATTATAAAAAATAAATTTAAAACTTTGTTCTGGGTGAGCTGAGGCAAAATTTGCAAGCACAAATTGCCTGGGTTACGGCTGCGCCATAACCCAGTACAATTTAATTATTCCCATTCAATCGTAGCGGGTGGTTTACCTGAAATATCGTAAGTTACACGAGATACGCCCTCTACTTCATTAATAATCCGATTGGATATATGACCTAGAAAATCCCACGGCAATTGCGACCAATGCGCTGTCATAAAATCAATCGTCTCAACAGCACGAAGACAAATCACATAATCGTATTTACGTCCATCCCCCATCACCCCAACACTTTTAACGGGTAAAAATACAGCAAAAGCTTGACTGACTTTATGATATAGATCAGCTTTTTTTAATTCTTCAATAAAAATAGCATCAGCTCGACGTAAAATATCGGCATATTCTTTTTTAACTTCCGCTAAAATTCGCACGCCCAAACCTGGACCAGGAAATGGATGACGGTATACCATATCATGAGGCAAACCTAACTCAAGTCCTATTTTACGCACCTCGTCCTTAAATAATTCACGAATAGGTTCTAATAATCTCAAATTTAATGTTTCTGGCAACCCCCCCACATTATGATGGGATTTAATTACGACTGAAGCACCATTTGTACTTGTTGCTGCCGACTCAATAACATCAGGATAAATTGTTCCTTGTGCCAACCATGAAACCCCAGGAATTTTTAATGCTTCTTCATCAAATACTTCAATAAAAGTACGTCCAATAATTTTTCTCTTTTCTTCAGGGCAGGTAATACCTTTCAGCGCATACAAAAATCGCTCTTCTGCTTGAACTGCAATAATTTCAATACCCATATGCTTGCCAAACATTTCCATAACTTCTGTTGCTTCATTCAAACGCAACAAGCCAGTATCTACAAAAACACAAACCAACTGTTTGCCAATCGCTTTATGTAATAAAGCAGCAACAACAGAAGAATCCACACCTCCAGACAAGCCGAGTAAAACTTTCTCGGTTCCTACCTGAGCTCTGATTTTATTAATTGCTTCATCAATAATGAGTTCAGATGTCCAATTAGTCGACGCGTGACAGATATCGACAACGAAACGATATAAAATGCGCATCCCTTGTAATGTATGTGTCACCTCTGGATGAAATTGTACCCCATACATATGACGACTTTCATCAGCCATTCCTGCAATCGGCGCGTTACGTGTCTCACAAATTACCTTAAAACCGAGAGGTAATTTCGTCACTTTATCCCCATGGCTCATCCAAACATCTAATAAAGCGTTTCCATCAGAACTGAGCCGATCCTCAATTTGAGAAAACAGTTTGCTGTGACCATGCAATTTCAATTCAGCATAACCAAACTCTCTGATTGAAGAGGATTGCACTTCCCCCCCTAATTGCACAGCCATGGTTTGCATCCCATAACAAATCCCCAAAATAGGAAGACCTGTAGTAAATAACCATTGAGGCGCACGAGGATTCTCATTATGAGTAACAGTCGCCGGACCTCCAGACAAAATGATGCCACAAGGATTTAAAGCAGCAAATTGTTCTTGGGTTATGTTAAAAGGATGGATTTCGCAATAAACACCTAATTCACGCACACGTCGTGCAATCAGTTGTGTGTATTGAGAACCAAAATCAAGAATCAGCAAAGGATGTTGTTTTAAATCACTCATTATTAATTATCCACCTGATAGTTTGGTGCTTGTTTTGTAATACTTACATCGTGAACATGTGACTCCCTCATTCCTGCATTAGTCACTTGTACGAATTCAGTCTTAGTATGTAATTGTTCGATATTTTCACATCCTGTATATCCCATACATGAACGCAAACCACCTAACAATTGATGAATAATTGTTTGCGCCAATCCTTTATAAGGAACACGTCCTTCAATTCCTTCTGGAACTAATTTTTCAGAACCTAATGATGCATCCTGGAAATAACGGTCACTAGAACCTTGTGATGAAGCCATAGCTCCAATTGATCCCATTCCTCGATAACTCTTATAAGTTCTTCCTTGGTATAATTCAATTTCTCCTGGAGACTCTTCCGTACCTGCAAACATGCTTCCAAGCATTACAGTATCTGCACCTGCAGCAAGTGCTTTACACACATCACCAGAAAAACGTATACCACCATCAGCAATTATTGGAATTTTTCCTTTAAGTTCTTGTGCCACATTCGCAATTGCAGTAATTTGAGGAACACCAACGCCGGTTACAATCCGCGTAGTACAAATAGAACCAGGGCCTATACCTACTTTTACTGCATCTGCACCCGCTGCATATAAATCTCGAGCTGCGGCAGCTGTGGCTATATTTCCTCCAATCACCTCTATATTCGGATGGTATTTCTTAATCCATTTTACACGATCAAGTACACCTTGTGAGTGTCCATGTGCCGTATCAACAACAAGTACATCAACACCTGCTTCAATTAATGCTTCAATACGTTCATCAGTACCCTCGCCTACACCAACAGCAGCGCCAACTCGCAACTGTTCTGCAGCATCTTTACATGCATAAGGGTTTTCTTTGGCTTTTTGTATGTCTTTAACCGTGATCAAGCCGCGTAATTGAAAAGAATCATTAACCACAAGCAATTTTTCTATACGATGCTTATGCAATAAGCTGCGCACTTCTTCACGACTTGCTCCTTCTCTAACAGTGACCAATTTTGTCTTGGGAGTCATTACTTGCTCGACACTCAAAGATAAGTTGGTTTCAAAACGAATATCTCGGCTAGTTACAATACCGACTAAATTTTCACCATCAACTACAGGAACTCCCGAGAAATTATATTTGGACATTACGTCGAGCAATTCTTTCACTGTGATATTAGGAGTCACTGTAATCGGGTCTTTCACCATACCACTTTCAAACTTTTTCACTTTTCGGACTTCATCAGCTTGCGCCATAATTGTCATATTCTTATGAATAATACCAATACCACCCTCTTGCGCTAAAGCTATAGCTAAGCGAGCCTCTGTCACAGTATCCATCGCTGCTGATACAAGAGGAATATTCAGGCTAATGGCACGAGTTAATTTTGTTTTTAAAGACACATCTTTAGGTAGTATTAAAGAGTGTGCAGGAACAAGAAGAACATCGTCAAAAGTTAGTGATTGCTGCACAATAGAAAGAGCCATTTTATTCTCGTTACAGGAGTTAAATTAACCGAATAGTTTACTATAAATTGTGGACAAATTAAACAGATAATTTACAGAAAACAAAAAATGTTCTTTGTAATTATAGGACTTACTGATCTTATTTCTACCAAACCTCCTCATGCATTCATTGTCATTAGGATACTTTTAATATAATTTAATCTAAATATTTGAAGAATTTACGGTATTTGTAAGGCGTAAAAAGTAAAAAAACTTTCTTTGGGTTTCCCCTTTATTTTGGAAAATGTTTTTCCACAGAACACTATTGCACTACTTGAATTATTTATCAATTAACGTGTACACTGTTGGTTAAATATTGTGTTGAATCAAAAATAATAGGAAGGGTTCAGCGTTGGCTAAAATAATTGTAATTACATCAGGTAAAGGCGGAGTAGGAAAAACCACTTCTTCTGCAGCTATTTCTTCAGGCCTCGCCCTACTAGGGCACAAGACTGTCGTTATTGACTTCGATATCGGTTTAAGAAACCTCGATATTATCATGGGCTGTGAGCGTCGAGTTGTTTATGACTTTATTAATGTTATTAATAAAGAGGCAAGCCTAAATCAGGCTTTAATTAAAGACAAGCGCGTTGCAAACCTCTCAATACTTCCTGCATCACAAACCCGAGATAAAGATGCATTAACTCTTGAAGGGGTTGAACGAGTCCTTAATGATCTCGCAAAAGATTTTGATTTTATTATTTGTGATTCGCCTGCCGGAATTGAAGCTGGTGCATTAATGGCTATGTATTTTGCTGATCATGCAATCGTTGTGACTAATCCAGAAGTTTCTTCTGTGCGTGACTCTGATCGTATACTGGGTATACTTGCCAGCAAGACTAAAAGAGCCATTGAAAATCAACCACCAATCCAAGAACATTTGTTATTAACACGTTATGATCCAGAACGTGTTGAGCGTGGTGACATGCTTTCTGTTACTGACGTAAAGGAAATATTAGCCATTCCGTTAATTGGCGTTATTCCAGAATCAAAATCGGTACTTAAAGCGTCAAACACAGGTACACCAGTAGTACTTGATGAAACAAGTGACGCCGGTATTGCTTATCAAGATGCAATTGCTCGTTTTCTCGGTGAAGAAAGACCTATGCGCTTCATAAATAATGATCGTAAAGGATTATTGCGTCGCTTATTCAGCAAAAACAAGGAGGAAGTGACGGTATGAGTATTTTTAATTACCTGCGCAGAAGGAGTGCTACAGCATCCGTTGCTAAAGAGCGTTTACAGATCATAATTTCTCATGAGCGCTCCCAACGTAATACACCTGACTACCTACCCAAGCTTCAGGAAGAAATTCTTACTGTTATTGCTAAATACGTACATGTCACACGTGATCAGGTCAGTGTGAATCTTGAGCGTATGGGAGACAACTCGGTGCTCGAATTAAACATCACTATGCCAGACGATGTTAAAGAAAACGCCTAGAGACTTTCTGAGCAAGATTATATTGAATGGTTGTGCTTCTGAGAAGGAAAGCCCAGCGACCATAGTGAAATGGAGCAAAACCCCAAAGGTTGATTATCCACCCAAGTCCATCCCCAAAAACTTAACCATATCCATTGGCCATCTTGGTACGGCGCCCAATCTGAAGCTCCATTATTCGGATACCAAACCGGACCATATTGTTCATCTTCAATCCAAGCTCCATATCCTTTTTTATTGTACTGCATCCACGCCACGTTTTAAGTTTAAATTCCAGTAAAATCAATAAATAAAAGATGAGCTACAGGTTATTAATGCTCTATGTTCATCAGAGTTAAATTAAATAATAGGTGGCAGAGGAGAGTAAAGAAAAACCCGGGACCAATATATTAGACACCCGGGTTACGATTCAGCAAATATACTTATAGCTGCATTGCACCAGGAGTCAAAATCAAATCATTTCTGATTCTATATCATCTTTATTAACAACAACTTTTTTACCCCTGGCAGATTTTATTGATGCGGGTCGACGCAAATCCTCATCATTGAAATCATCTACCTTTATCACATCTTGCCGTGCTAGCTCTGCTTCTTTTAATTGCTTGGCTTCTTTCTCGGTTAACAAACCACAAGCCAAAGCTTCATTAATTTGTTCCAGCAGAGTAAGTGATTTTAAAACATCATCTTTTACTGCACGCATTATTTTTCTTTCCAACTCATCTACCGCACAAATTTTATGGAAAGCTTCCTCCAGACGACCTAAAGGACAATTGTCCCCAGCTTTGCTATAAACCAAACGAGTGAGGCGCATACGAGCTTCGCCAGGTTCAATGAGAATTCTGGCTAACTTATGGCCCAGCTGGTCATTTGGTTTATTTCTTCGATTACCTAAGGGTTTAATAATCAAGCGTAAAACAACTCGTGCCCAACCTGCTGGGAAATTGACAATAACGCCATGCATTGCCGTCTCACATTCATACAACAGTTGTTGACAGCTCCAATCAACCAGAGGTAAATCAGCTTTGGGCTCACCATCTTCATGATAACGTTTTAAGACTGCTGAAATCAAATACAATGAACTCAGCATATCCCCAAGACGTGAGGATAATTTCTCTTTACGTTTTAAGTCCCCTCCTAAAATACTCATTGAGAAATCAGCAAGAAATGCTAAATTAGCGCTGTATTTATGCAAAAGTTGATAATAACGTTTTACACTGCTCACAGGTGCTTTAGATAAGTGTGCATCAGTCCAAGCAAAAATAACCGACTTCGTAAAGTTGGCAATAATAAATCCGGCATGGGAAAAAAATGCCTTATCAAATTCAACCAGATTATTGTTGCGGATACTTTCAAGTTCCTTAAATACATAGGGATGGCATCGAATCGCTCCCTGGCCAAAAATAATTAAACTTCGAGTGAGTATGTTCGCTCCTTCCACAGTAATTGCGATAGGAGATCCTTGATAACCTCTACCCATATAATTATTAGGACCAAGACATATACCTTTTCCACCATGAATATCCATGGCATCAAGTGATACCTGTCTTGCACGTTCTGTGGTGTGGTATTTTAATATAGCACCGACCACAGAAGGTTTGGCTCCATGATCAATCGCAGCAGCGGCCATTGTTACAGCAGCGTCAATAATATAAGTATTTGACGCTAACCTGGCCAAAGGCTCTTCAATCCCCTCAAACTTTCCAATTGATTGATTAAATTGTTTACGAACGCGTGCATAAGCTCCAGAAGCCAAAGCTGCAGCCTGGGCACCTCCGTTAGCACTCGAAGGTAACGATATGGCCCTGCCAGCGCTTAAACACTCCATGAGCATGCGCCAACCACAACCTGCCATAGCTACACCACCGATTAGGTAGTCCATGGGAATAAAAACATCCTTCCCTTGAGTTGGGCCATTTAAAAACCCAGTATTCAATGGGAAATGACGACGACCTTTTGTAATCCCCGGGGTATTTGCTGGTATTAACGCACAACTAATACCCACATCCTCACCTTTACCTATTAAATTATCCGGGTCAAATAACCTGAACGCCAACCCGATTACTGTAGCTACTGGACATAAAGTAATGTAACGCTTATCCCAATTTAATCGGATACCTAATATCTTTTCGCCATTAATTTCTTGATGACATACTATGCCTTTGTCTGGGATTGATGCGGCATCAGAGCCTGCATTGGGGCCGGTTAAAGCAAAACAGGGGATTTCCCGTCCATCAGCCAAGCGTGGTAAGTAATAATTTTTTTGCTCTTCAGTTCCATATTTAAGCAACAACTCGCCTGGGCCTAGAGAATTAGGTACAGATATAGTTGTAGCAGCAGTGATTGAGCGACCATAGATTTTTACTAAGATTGACATTTGTGCGGTAGCAGAAAACTCAAGACCACCATAACGCTTTGGTATAATCATACCTAAAAATCGATTTTCCTTGATAAACTGCCAGATTTCTGGAGGTAAATCGGTTAGATTATGAGTTATATCCCAATCATCGATCATCCCGCACAAGGTATTTACAGGACCATCAAGAAAAGCTTGCTCTTCATCAGTCAAACGAACCGTAGGCGCATTTCTCAACACAGAAAAATCTGGGGCGCCACTAAATAAATCACCTTCCCAACTTACAGTGCCCGCTTCCAGAGCCTCTCTCTCAGTTGAGGACATGGCAGGCATGGCTTTACTTACTGCTTTAAAAAAATATTTGGATAATAATATTCGTCTTAAAGGTTTTATAGCACCAGCAATTAAAATAAGTTCCACTAAAACAAGTACCATTTTAGTCACTAATCCTGGAGAGCCATACATGAAAACAAGGGCACTAAATAGAGCAAAGCTAATAGCCCACACTGAAATTGCTGCCTGCCTGGTAAGCAATATCCCTGCAGCACCAATGATTATGAGCACTAAAATAGCGTGTAGCACATTATTCTCCTTAATTATTTGAGGCCTTTCGACCACTTGTACTATTTAAGTATAAACCAGACACAATTTTTATAATCTGCTTTGCCACAACTTCTGGGTGTTCCATAGGAAATAAATGGGTCCCTTTGGTTTTATAACTTGATACATTAAAATATTTTTTCATGTAGCGCACATCCATTTTACCAACCACAGTACTTTTGTCACCATAAATTAATGCTGTTGGAATGAATAACTTACCTTCATAGTTTGGGATAACGTGGGGAATAGTTCGATAAATTTGATATTCAATGTGCCTATCAAATCGCAGATGGTAACCGTCCTCTTTATACTCTAAACCGTAGGTAATATAATCGCTTAAGCAGGCATCAGTAAAGGTCTTAAATAACTCTCGCGTCTTTAAATAATCCATTAATTGATCATGATCTTTCCAATATGTGCGCCGACTTCGGGTCCTAAACGCCGGCGTAACCCGATCAATAATACCCAGGGCTTTTGCCAAACGAACCATGCTTGATTTAAAAGCACCAATTAAAGGTGAGTCCAACATAATTACCGCTTTAAATAATTCGGGTTGTTCGGCTGCTGCTAATAAGCTTAAAATACCACCTAAAGAATGCCCGACTGCGATAACAGGACGATCTGCTTGCTTTTTAACACTGGCAATGACTTCCGAAACCAGATTATGCCAGTTTTCACTAACCGGGAACAAAGGATCATGCCCAATCTTGTCAATATAGCAATAATCGAATTCTTTCTCGAGCTGATCCAGCATTTGTTTATAACATAAAGCAGGAAAACCATTTCCATGTGCAAAATGAATCAACTCTTTCATAAAGTCACCACGTGCATATGCTCCAATATAAAAGTTCTATTTATTAATTCTGTAAACAGTTTAATTCCAATGCAACGACAATGCCTTAACAAAATACAATTCTATAAAATGGCAACTCGCCTGCTTTCTGCGCGCAGAGAATAAAGTGCAAAACTGTAGTAGAAAATAAGCAATGCGAATAAAATGTAACCTGAACCCATAAAAATTGAATTGAGTGTGAGCATGGCAAGCAGCAGTAATAACATAGGGGTTCCAGCAACGGCTAAAAGCCGGCTTGATTGAGCAAAGGTGACATTAAAAGAAAAGAATATATTTGAAAAAACTTGTCCTAGAAAAGCTAAAACCAGGAAAAGAATTATAAAAATTGAAAATAACATGGCTACAACCATAGGATAAATCATTAGTTCCGAATAAAATGTCACATTTTTAATTGAATCTTCTTCTGCAATTTTTCTGCCATCAAACACCAGATTAGTTCCTTTATCAAAAGTTTGGACTAATGGAGTGCCTTTACTAGGCTTTGTTTCCGCCATATTAAAAAGTTTCAAACTGGGCACTTTAAGAGAAATTTTATTTTTGTTAATCAAAATCGAGAGGTAAGGATAGTTGGAAGGGAAATCATTGATTTTTCCTGTTGTGTCAATAATAATAACTACTTGCCCCTGATCATTCTTGATCAAATAAGGCATTGGTTTATCAAAGGAAACCTCCCCGTTTTGTATATAAAAAACAGGAATTTTTGACAAAGGCTCTGTTATTTGTTCTTTAAAAGCTTGATTCAAACTAAAGCTCATTCTTACAGCAAAGGGAATTGTAAATAAAGCGATTGTCAATAAAAGGTAGAGAATACCAAGTCCTCGCCAACGCTTCCCAACATCCACATAAAGAAGTCGTGAATAGAAAGACATATACAATGCTGACCAATATCTATAGACTGGGGTATCAATTGGTTTTAGTTGTTTGTTTTTTTCTTTGCTCACGTCATTCTCCAATCCGTTTTCCAGATTTACGATGAAAAAGATGTAATTTAATTTTAGGTAGCTTAACCCAGAGTTGTCCACTCGAAATGTGTTGATCTGCAGTAACGCGCAAATTAATCGGCTGCTTATTCTTGATACATGTCGCACGTATTAATTTGTCCGCACCCATATTATCTACAAACTCGACATAAATTGAGATGCTTTGTGGATCATTTTCAGAACAAAGTACAACATGTTCAGCTCGAATTGCTATAATCAGCTCGTCCTTATCTTCAAGGTTCTGTGCCAACGCTGGCATAGGATAATCAACTCCCAAATCTGTTTGTACCGTATTGCTGCTTTTATCGAAGACACCAGATACTATATTCAAAGGATAATGCCCTGTAAATCCTGCAACGAATAAGGTAGCAGGATTTTGATACAGTTCCTGGGGAGAGCCTATCTGCTCAACAACCCCTTGATTAAGTACCATAACACGTTCCGCCATAGTCATTGCTTCAGTTTGATCATGAGTTACATACACACTGGTAGTATTTAATTGTTGATGTAAACGACGAATTTCATGACGCATTTCCGTACGCAATTTTGCATCCAGATTGGATAAAGGTTCATCAAATAAAAAAACAGCTGGGGAGCGAACCATGGCTCTTCCCATTGCAACCCTTTGTTTTTGTCCTCCAGAAAGTGCCTGGGGTTTACGCTCTAAATAAGGAGTTAGATGCAATAATTGTGCTGCTTCATCTACTCGTTGCTTAATATCTGCCTTCTTAAAACGCCTCATTTTTAATCCATAAGCCATATTTTCAAATACAGTCATATGGGGATAAAGAGCATAATTTTGAAAAACCATAGCCATGTCCCTTTTTGCTGCAGGTATTTTATTGACACATTGATCATTAATCAAAATCGAGCCCGAACTTAAATCTTCCAAACCGGCAATTAAGCGTAATAATGTAGTTTTTCCACATCCAGATGGACCAACAATCACCATAAACTCGCCTTTTTTAATGCTAACGTTTACCTTATCCAGAATTGTTGTTGATCCGACCTTTTTTGAAACTTCAATGAGACTGACTGTTGCCATGCTTACTTTAACCCTTTTTCAAACCAGCGCTGCATTAACATGACTACCATACAAGGTGGAATCAAAGCAATCAATGCAACAGCCATAATGTAGTGCCATTGTGGCACTTGATCTGCCACGCCAGCTAAATAGCGAATCCCCATCACTACCGTAGCCATTTTTGTTTCTGTAGTAACCACTAATGGCCAAAGATACTGATTCCAACCGTACACGAACAAAATAACGAATAATGATGCAATTTGCGTTTTGGATAAGGGTAAAACAATATCAAAAAAGAAACGTACAGCCCCTGCCCCATCCAGTTTTGCTGCATCAACGAGTTCAAGAGGTATGGTTTTAAAAAACTGACGAAACAAAAAAGTTCCAGTTGCAGACACAAATAAGGGCAAAGTTAATCCAGTAAATGAATTTAATAATCCAAATGAAGCAACCACCTGAAAAGTAGGTACAATCCTGACTTCTATGGGCAACATCATAGTAATAAAAATCAATGCAAAACATAATTTTTTAAAAGGAAAATCAAAATATACCAGAGCAAAGGCTGAGCCTAAGGCAAAAACAATCTTTCCCAAAGCAATAGCCATAGCCATAAAAAAACTGTTTAACAACATCGAAGTAATAGGCTCCCCGCCTGTGACCGATAAGCCTTCTGTCATCACCGCTTTCAAATTCTTGAATAATAAAGTCCCTGGAACCATAGGAATATGAGATTGCATCATGACACTCCCTTCATTACTGGCAGCGACAAGAGCCAAATAAACAGGCAACAACATCAAAATCACAAAAAAGCATAAAAAACTATGCTGTAACATACGAGCGAAATATGATTTCATGCGTAATGGACCTTTTTTTCGAGGTATCTAAATTGCACTAAAGAAACAATAATTACAATAAACATCAACAGTACTGATTGTGCTGATGAACTTCCCAAATCCATACCCTCAAATCCATCTTGATATACTTTATAAATCAAATTAGTCGTGCTATTACCAGGCCCACCATGAGTCATCACTTGAATAATGCCAAAAGTATCAAAAAAACCATACATTAAATTGATAATGAGTAAGAAAAAAGTAGTTGGTGATAAAAGTGGAAAAATAATTTGCCAAAAACGCTGCCATCCAGATGCACCATCAATAATCGCCGCATCAATTAATGACGAAGGAACCGCTTTGAGCGCTGCGAGATAAAATAGAAAATTATAGCTGAATTGCTGCCAACTGGCAGTGAGAATAATTACTGAAAATGCCTGGTTTACATTATTTACATAATCAAAATTAATCCCGATTAATTGCAAAAAATGCGTCAGCCATCCTAAAGTGGGATGGCATAAAAAGCGCCATAGAATTGCTGCTACTGCAGGAGCTATGGCATAAGGCCAAATTAATAAAGATTTATAAACCCCTTGCGTCTTGCCTCTATTATTCACTAATATGGCCATAAGGAGTCCTAGACTCATTGTGGAAAAAGTCACACTAAAAGCAATAATAAAGGTTACCCCAATTGCCTTGCTATAGCTCGGGTCAAGAAAAAGATCCACAAAATTGGAAAGTCCTGCAAACTTTTTATGCAGACCAAAAGCATCTGTGTAAAAAAAGGATTGCAATAATGCATTACATGCAGGCCAAATAAAAAACATAAGGGTAACAATAAGTTGTGGAATTATAAAAAGCCAAGCAGAAAGACGTTGATGATTGAATTTAGCCATTGCCCAATATATAAGAGGGTCTGTACAAGCAATTATATAGGTATGTTTTTTTAAGTAAAGTGTCTGAGTAAAGTACTCAGAAGAATGCAGCATGAACTATTCGCGTGCTCTTCACTCACCCAATTCATTTTTTAAATTAACCCGAATAATGGGTTTAAGTTAAGGAAAACATTTTGCGCTACGTATACATAGAAAATCCAGGTCCACACAACCGTTTGGTCATCAAAAATGGTCCTAAGCCAAAGTACAGCAAGTCACAAATTTTAGTGGGTGTTAAAGCGACCGCACTTAATCGGGCAGATATCATGCAACGCTATGGTAAATATCCTCCCCCTCCTGGAGAATCTGATGTTCTGGGCCTAGAAATTGCCGGAGAAGTCGTCGAAGTCGGTGCACATGTAACGCAATTCAAACCCGGTGATAAAGTTTATGGGTTAGTCGGTAGTGGTGCTTATGCTGAATTTTGTCCTGTGGAGGAATCGCTAGCTCAGCATATTCCTGAAAATTGGAGTTATTCGCTTGCTGCAGCGCTTCCGGAGGCACTAACAACCGTTTATGCCACTTTATTCGATTTAGGCAAGCTCAAATCGGGACAAAAATTGCTTATTCATGGGGCAGGAAGCGGCATCGCCTCGTTGGCAATCCAAATGGCAAAATTGATCCATGCTCATGTAATCACCACAGCAGGAACAGATTTCAAAGTAGAAAAAGCAATTAAACTCGGTGCAGATCAAGTGTTTAATTACCATAAACAGGATTTTGAAGACTTAATTGAAGATCACAGCGTTGATTTAATCATTGATTTTATAGGTGGTGATTATTTTAATAAGCATTTGCATTTATTGAAACCTAAAAGCAAACTCATCCAGATCGCGTGCCTCAAAGGAAGTTCAGTGGAATGCAATCTTGCACTGATTATGCGCAAAAGATTGCAAATTATTGGCTTTGTACTTCGTTCTCAATCTCTTCAAGAAAAAAATAAATTATGGAAACAAGCTCATAAAGAATGGATAGAAAACCTGAGAACAAAAAAATTGACTCCTATTATTGACTCAGAATTTAAACTGGAACAAATTGAAGAAGCACATCAATACATGCAATCCGGCGCACATTTTGGCAAAATTGTTATTCATGTAGATTAACTCTGGATGTATTGTAGCCCAGGCTACAATACACGTTATTTAGTTAGGTGTAATTTTCTTAGTATGAAGAGAACGATTTAATAATTGCTCATAGATAGGTCCATTCGGAGTGAGCTGTAGCACAATAGTTGCAGTAATACATGCCATCATCACAGGGAATATTAAATAATAATTATGAGTCATTTCGACCACCAATACTGCGCCAGTTATTGGTGAACGCGTCGATGAGGCAAAAAGTGCGGCCATTCCTGCAACTGCAAACATTCCAGGTTGGGTTAAAAATTCAATATGTAATATTTCTAAAATATGGAATATCGCTAAACCAAGAAGTGTCCCTAAAGAAAGGATAGGAGCAAAAATTCCTCCCGGAACCGCTGTTCCATAGCATGCCATGGTTCCTATAAATCGTACTGCTAAAAGAAAAAGCAAAAGACCAAATCCTGGCGACAGGGTTAATGCCTGATGAATAATGTGCATACCGCCACCTACGGCTGCTGGATGATGCACTGCTAAATAGCCAATCAAAAATCCTACCGTCAGCACGTAACATGTTTTTTGTCTTGAAGTAAGTTTATCCAGGAGCGTTAGGGTACCTACCAATGAGAGATTAAATAAAAGCCCTACAAAGCCTACCACGATGCCAAATAGAGCAAATAACCATAAAGAATCAAGATGAGGGAATTCAAATACATTCATGGGGATCGTTGGCTGGGGACCAATGATTAAATCAAGAATGACTGTAGCTGTGATACAACAAATAACCACCATACTAAAACTGGTAAAAGAATAGTTGAACTGGTTACGCATTTCTTCCATGACAAAAATAACTCCGGCCAGAGGAGCATTAAATGCCACTGCTAAACCTGCAGCGGCTCCTGCAGCAATCAAACTATCCTTTCTACGTCGTGTCAGGTTAAACAGACCACCTAGCATTTCCCCTAAGCTACCGCCTATATGGATCGTGGGGCCTTCTCGTCCCAAAATCATTTTTGCAGAGAGTGCCAAAATACCAAAAAAGAATTTTACGGGTAATAAGCGACGCCAAGATATGCGTCTTAAATGAAGTAATGCACCTTCAATCTCCGGTACACCACTTCCTGATGCTTCAGGAGCAAACTGCTTTACAGCATAATAGGCCGCATAAACCATAGCCATAGAGACCAACCCCGAAATCAATCCAGATGGCCATCCATGAAGACTAAGTAAATGAAAAAAATTATCTAACAAGTTGCCCAACACATCGATTGATAATCGAAATGTTGAGCCAACAAGGCCAACTACAATACCCAAAACAAAAGATACAGCATAAAGCATTAATATCTTATTGCGCATTGCGTTAAATCATCTCCATCAAATTGTTGATAATTTTAAATCCAGCCTGATTCACTAAAGACAATATAGTTTCAGGATGAAATTGAACTGCGTGAATAGGTAATTGCTGGTGAGAAATAGCCATCACAATCCCGTCATCACTCATAGCAGTAACCTTCAACTCTTTTGGCATCGCATTTAAACGTGCATAGAGTGAATGATACCTCCCTGCTTTAAAACACTCTCCCAAGCCTGAGAATAATTTGGGATCATCTACGACTTTTATGATGGATGGCTTACCATGCATGGGATATTCTAGAACATCCAAAATGCCACCAAAATGCTCAACAATTCCCTGCAAGCCTAAACACACTCCGAATAAAGGAATGCGATGAGAAATAACAGCAGCAATTGTTTGAGAGAGATTAAAATCACTGGGTTTACCAGGTCCTGGAGATAAAACAACAAGATCGTACTTTTGATTTTGTAAATACTGTAACGCCTTATCAAACCGAATTGTACTCACTTCTGCTCCAGTTTGACGGAAATAATTTGCTAAAGTATGTACAAACGAATCCTGGTGATCGATAAGTAAGACGTGCTTACCCCTTCCAATCAAAGGCAAATGCGCTGTCTCTGCTTGAATGTTAGTCTCTCGCTTTTGCAGCATGTCTAAAAAAGCTGATGCTTTTAAGCGCGTCTCCTGCTCTTCAGCTTCAGGAACTGAATCATAAAGCAAGGTAGCACCCACACGAATTTCAGCAATTCCTTTTTCGATGCGCACAGTTCTTAAAACCAGACCTGTATTTAAATTTCCATCGAAACCAAACCATCCTACAGCACCAGCATACCATTTGCGCGGGGATTTTTCATGTTCTTCAATAAAATTAAGGGCCCAAATTTTAGGCGCGCCCGTCACAGTAACGACCCACATATGAGTTAAAAAAGCATCTACCGCATCAAAATTTTCCCTTAAAATGCCTTCAACATGATCCACGGTATGAATCAATCGCGAATACATTTCAATTTGTCTACGCCCAATGACTTTCACAGAGCCTGCTTCACAAATACGGGATTTATCATTTCTATCCACATCAGTGCACATGGTTAATTCAGATTCTTCTTTTTTTGAATCCAATAAGATCTGAATATTTTCTGCATCTTCAATTGCATCAGCACCCCGTTTAATCGTGCCGGAAATTGGGCAAGTTTCAACTCTTCGTCCCTGAACCCGCACATACATTTCTGGAGATGCACCGACCAAATACTCTTCGTCACCCAAATTAATAAAAAAGCCATAAGGTGAGGGATTTAATTGACGCATTTGTTTGAATAAAGAAGAAGGCTGCTCTTTATAATGGGTATAAAAAGTCTGACTTGGAACTACTTCGAACAAATCACCACAAGCAAAACGTTCCTTGGCTGTATTTACAACCTGTGCATATTCACCTGGCATATGATCACATTCTTTTTCGGGTTTGTTAGGTGATTGGTATGCCGCAGAAACGCCCTCTCTCGCCAAAGATTTTGTTGATCGACCTTGAAATTGAAAATCATAACGTCGAAGAAAAGCTTCTTCTTTACGATGATTCACTACATAAATTTCATCAGGTAAGTAAAGAACCATATCTCTTTGAGACAGTTCTCTTTCTTTATGCTTTTGTAACTCTTCAAATTGAAAAATCAAATCAAAACCTAAAGCGCCATATAATCCCAAATAAGATTCATTTTCCAATTTAAAAAAGGACAATATCAGACGGATTACTGTAAATACTGAAGGCTGTTGGCTGCGTTCTTCTTCGCTGAAAACTCTTTCCGAGGGCTTAATTTTGATTTGCAACAATTCATCATTTTGCGCTGCAATTTCTAAGGACTCTTCATTCTCCAACAATGGAGTAATAAAAGTTAATAATATTTTGCCACGTTGGTTTAAGGCATCAATTTGAATTAAATTCTGCTTGCAAATAACAGCCAGAGGTGGATTATAAAAGCCGATATCCCAACAGGTATAACGCCCTGGATATTCAAAACTTGAAGCAAATAAAGCTCCTCTTTGCGCATCTAAATGCTCAAGAAGATTTTCAATACCTTGTTGGTAATCTAGAGGTGTCTGAGAACACTCTACTTTAACGCCCCTTTGGGTTTTATAATGCCGCAACATGAATGACTAACTCGATTGAATAATTATGATGTACCCTCATTCTACTTTAAAAATGGGGTTCTGCAAGAATCTCGTCGTTTAGATGCAATGTAGCCTGTACCCAGGCTACATTATTCACGATTGATTTTTAACAATTTCATCAAGAGAGCAGTTTTTATCTATTGCTTCCTGAACCCACAAACCCACCTGATGATGTGCATCCCTAAAAGGCACTCCTTGCACTACTAAGGACTCTAAAACTGCAGTAGCATTCAGAAAGCCACTATTGGCTTTCTGTTCCATCACTTTCGTATTAAATTGCACGCTTTCAAGAAAAGGAGCAATGATTTCCAAGCATGCAGTCAAGGTATTTACTGTGTCAAAGAGGCATTCTTTATCTTCTTGCATGTCCTTGTTATATGCAAGCGGCAATCCTTTCATTACTGTTAGAATACCCATTAAATGCCCAAAAACTCGACCGCTTTTACCTCTGATTAACTCCAGAACATCAGGATTTTTCTTGTTAGGCATCAACGATGAGCCGGTAGCAAAAGCATCATCTAGAGTAATAAAACCAAACTCTTGAGTAGCCCAAAGAATCAAATCTTCAGCGAGCCGTGACAAGTGCATCATAACAATTGAAGCAACAGAACAAAACTCAATAATAAAGTCTCGATCACTTACTGCGTCCAGTGTATTCTCAATCACCCCATTAAAACCCAAGGTTTCTGCGACCCATTGTCGGTCGAGAGGTAGATTACTTCCTGCTAAAGCACCAGCGCCTAAAGGCGAGAAGTTCATTCGTGTATGCCAGTCGTGTAAACGTCCTAAATCACGTTGAAACATTGCTATATAAGCAGCAAAAAATTGTCCTAAATAAATTGGCTGAGCTTGCTGCAAATGGGTATAACCTGGAATTTTATCTTTAGCATGATGATTTTCCAGCTTTTCCAAGGCCTGGTTTAAACGCTGAATAAGCAGATAAACCTGCAAGCCTGCATCACGCGAATACAATCTTAAATCCAGGGCAACCTGATCATTTCGACTTCGACCTGTATGCAGCTTTTTACCTACATCACCAATTTTAGCGATAAGTAATTGCTCCACAAACATATGAATATCTTCACAAGACTCATCAAATTCATGGAGCCCCTTTTCTATTTCATGGCATATTTCTTCCAGCCCATTACAAATCAAATCTGCTTCACTGTCAGAAATAAGCTTTTGTCGTGCAAGCATTTTTGCATGTGCTTGACTCCCAACGATATCGTGAGCATAGAGCACCTTATCAAAAGCCAAAGAAGCATTAAAATGCATAACACCTGGATCGAGTTCTTTTTTGAATCGCCCTCCCCATGTTTTATGAGCAACCATTATTTATCTCCTTTATGTACCTTGCCATACACCTGCGCTGATAAAGAAAATAAATTTATAAATCCTTCAGCATCCTGTTGGTTGTAAACACTATCCTCTTCAAAAGTAGCCAATGCAGGATCATGCAAACTAAATGGAGAATGCATTCCATAAGGAATGATGTTCCCTTTGAATAATTGCAAACTTACAGTTCCAGTCATGTGCTGTTGTGTTACATCAATCAATGCATCCAACGCATTTTTGGTTTGGGAAAACCATCGTCCCTCATAAACAAGATTGGCATAAGTTTGCTGTAAGGACTGTTTTAAATGCAACGTTGACCGGTCAAGACACAAGCTTTCAAGCATTTGATGTGCCTTATAAAGAACAGCGGCCGCAGGTGCTTCATATATTCCTCTGATTTTCATTCCAACCAATCGGTTTTCTACAATGTCAGCCACCCCAATTCCATGAGCACCTGCAATTTTATTTAACTCTTTGAGCAATTCCACCGAACTCATTTTTTTAGCATTCAACGCAACGGGAACGCCATGGTCAAAATCAATACTCACTAATTCTGAATTATCTGGCGATTGTTCCAAAGATGCAGTCATCAATAATAAATCATCAGGCTGGGGTTGTGCTGGATCTTCTAAAACACCACCTTCATGAGAAATATACCAAAGATTATGATCGCGTGAGTAAGGTGACTTCGGTGTAACTGGAACGTCAATACCATGTAATTTGGCGTATTCAATCGCCTCTTGTCTGGACTTAATTTTCCAGGATCTCCAGGGCGCGATAATTTTAAGTTCTGGAGCCAAAGCTTTTACCGTATATTCAAAACGAACCTGGTCATTACCTTTTCCAGTAGCTCCATGAGCAACGGCATCAGCTTTTTCCAACAGGGCAATTTCAACCAGTTTTTTGGCAATGAGCGGCCGAGAAATAGTACCTAGAACATATTGGTTTTCATAAAGTGCTCCTGCCTTGACCAATCGCCACAGATAGTCGCTAACAAACTCACCTTGAACATTCATCACGTAGGCTTTTGAGGCACCGCTTTTTATTGCTTTTTCTTTAATCGCCGTTAAATCTTCATTTTGTCCTAAATCACAAACCATTGCGATAATCTCTGCCTGCTGGTAATGTTCTTTAAGCCATGGAATCATTACTGAAGTATCCAGGCCGCCCGAATAGGCAAGGACAATTTTTTTAATCGATTCAGTCATGGTTTACTCCTGGTAGTATTGTTTTAAATGTAAAATAGGTTCAGCCAACTCTTTGGGCACTACATCCGTGACTAATTGCCCTCCTTTTAGAATAATTAGTCGATCTGACATTTTGCTTAAGAAATCAAGATCGTGGGATGCAATCACCATCGTAACCCCTAAAGATTTCACTGAATTTAATAAGCTAATCACTTCATCAATCGTTGCCAGATCAAGACCCGATGTAGGCTCATCACAAAGTAATAAATTGGGTTTCATCATTAAGCTTCGTGCTAAAGCAACACGTTGCTTTTGCCCACCAGACAATTGGTGTGGATAGGCCGATGCTTTATGGCTAATTCCCAAACTCAGCAGTAACATCTGTGCCTGCTCTTCGTGATTCAACATTTTGTTGTGTAAACGAGGCGCATACACCAAATTTTGCATCACAGTCATATGTGGAAAAAGCTGGAAATCCTGAAACATAAAACCACTTTGACCTGCTACTTCAATCGTACCTGAATCCAAAGTTTCTAATTGTTGTATGCAACGCAATAACGTGGATTTTCCACTTCCAGATGGCCCAGCCAAACCAACTACTGTTTGTGCTTGTACGTTTAAGTTAATATTATTTAATACGGTGAGTGAGCCAAAATATTTGCAGGCTTGATTAATGGCTAACATAAAGCCTCCTTTGTTCCATTTTCTTGCCCAGGAACTCAATCAAAAGGACCATCCCATAGTAAAAACCACCCGCAATGCACAGTGGAACAAAATAGGTAAATTGCTCTGCAGCCACCGATTGAGCTCTGCGCATCAAGTCCATTCCTCCTATAGTCGCAATCAAAGCAGTTTCTTTCAACAGTGCAATCATTTCATTAATGTATGCGGGAAAAATATTCTTAATCACTTGAGGCAAAACAATATCCTTCCATAGATAAAAGCCAGGTATTTGCAGCGTTTTTGCTGCCTCAAACTGGCCTTTTGGCAAATGCTCTATTCCTGCTCTCAGAATCTCGGCAATATAAGCGGAACTGTTCAAACCAAAAGTTAAAAGCCCTGCTGCTAAAATATTTGCCTTGATGCCGATTAATGCAGGTGCAGCAAAATAAATAAAACTAAGTTGTAAAATTACTGGAGTCCCTCTCATTATCGAAATAAATCCATTTATTATTGGCTTCATAATCCCTTGGTATCGCAATAAAGCGAGTACTGTTCCTAATAAAGTCCCTATCAATAGTCCACCAAATAACAGAATCAAAGTAACTAAAGTTCCCTCGCCAATATAGAGGACATTTTGTTTTAATTCGTCCATTTTGTGTCCTCCAACCATTTTTTCTTGAGTGCAGCAAGCTCACCACTTTGCTCTAACGCATATAAAATATGATTTATTTTGTGAGTTAATTCAGAATTCTTTTTCAATACCAAACCATAGCCATCTGCTGATTGAGCAAGAATCGCAAAGGATAATCCAGGATTTTTCTGACTAAATACTGCACCTTGCACTCCATCAACGAGAACCAAATCAACATGACCAGCCTTTAGGGCTGCGATGGTTTGATTGTGATTATCCATTACTAAAAGACTGGTTTTTGGCATATTCTTTTTTAACCAAATTTCCATGGTGCTGCCTAATTGAACTGCAATTTTTTTATCAGCTAATTGTTTTACATCGTTAATCGGTTTTTTTTCAGGAAAAACAGCAGCCATACTTTCAAAATAATAAGGCTTAGTAAAATCAAAATTCTTTTTTCGCTGCTCTGTAATGGTAATCGTAGAAATCGCTGTATCAACCTGGCCTGTACTTAAAGCAGGTAAAATACTGCTGAATTGCATGGTATCAAACATTGCTTCCTTACCCAGCTTTTTTGCAATCAGACGTGCTAAATCAATATCAAACCCTTTGATTTCACCATGATCATTGTATTCAAATGGTGGATATTCTGCAGCTACTGCAAAATGAATATATTGAACACTTTCATTGGGAATCCTTGCATAACACAAAGAAACCAAAAAGGAAAAACCTGCTAAAAATGTAAAGAATATTTGTTTCATTTGAATATAAATCCAGTTTTTATGCGTTTTTTAAATTTATCAACCTTGACTTGCCCTGTCAAGGTATTTTGAATATAATTTCATTAAAAATGATTTTGCATTCACATAAGCATATGGCGTCTTCCACTAAATTCTAGACAAGGCGCAAGTAAAGTGAGGTGAAGGAGTGTACTCAAGTACATGACTGAGCCGAACGAGCTTGCAACGATGTATCGAACTTAGTGGGGGGCGCTATAAATAAAGTGGAGATATAAATGAGTCAAGATGCTGCTCTTGATGGGCATATATTAAATATTGTGCAAACTGAGAAAATTGCGGAACAAATTGATTTACAAAACAGTTTAAAGGAACGGGGTTATACTATTCCTCAGGCAACCCTATCGCGAAGATTGAAAAAATTAAAAATTGCGAAAATAGGAGGTACTTATCAAGTAGTGGATTTCAATATGCCCAACTTGCCTTTGGTATTAAATATGCAAGTATCCGATTATGGCCTTATCGTACTGCATACACATCCTGGCAATGCGAATAGCCTGGCTTTTTTTATTGATAGAAAATTCGTATCCTATTCATCTCAAATAGCCCAAAACTCGGGTATATTAGGCACAATCGCTGGTGATGATACCGTGCTTCTTATTGTAAAAAGCAAGGAGCAACTACACCATGTAATTCACCTATTGCAAGATGAATTTCCTTACCTCAAAAAGTAATTCGATTATTGCAGTTAACTGTAGCCTGGGTGCAGCGCAGCGAAACCCGGGATCGGATATTCGTTTTAGAAAACCCGGGTTTCGCCGCGCTGCACCCAGGCTACCAATCATTCAGACTACAATTATATTTATAAGTTATAACATCCTCGTTATAATATGGCGTTAACTCTGTGAGGTACCATTTTATGACCATCTCAGCAAAAGATTTAGAAAAAATTTCTCAACTAGCCTACCTGGATACGGATGTAGAACATTCACCAAAATTAATTGAAGATATTAATGCGATCATGAATTTTGTCGAACAATTGCGCTCTGTTAATACCCAAGAAGTGGAACCACTTTTTCATCCTCTTGCCTTAAGTCAGCGTTTAAGACCTGATGCAGTTACTGAAGGAAATTGTCTGGTTGAATTAGAGGCCCTTGCACCACAATTTGAACAAGATCTTTACTTAGTACCTCAAGTTATAGAGCAGAGTAAATAATCATGGAAAATTTATCATTAAAGCAATTATCTCAGGCTTTACATCATCGCAAACTCTCTAGTGTTGAATTAACTCAACACTACCTAAAACAAATTCAAAAGCATAACGATTTAAATTCTTTTATCAGTTTAGATGAAGAACATGCTCTTCTTGAGGCTCAAAAAGCAGATCATAAGTTAAAAAATGGAGATGATAAAATCCTTACTGGCATCCCTATGGCTCTGAAAGATTTATTTTGTACCAAGCGTATGCCAACTACTTGTGGGTCTAAAATGCTTGAACATTTCCAGTCTCCCTATGAAGCGACTTTAGCCAGTAAGTTACTTGAACAAGGATCGATTCTGATAGGTAAAACCAATATGGACGAATTTGCCATGGGCTCGTCTAATGAAAACAGCTACTTTGGTGCTGTAAAAAATCCATGGAATAAAGAACGGGTACCTGGCGGCTCTTCTGGTGGTTCAGCAGCAGCCGTAGCTGCCGGTTTGATCCCTTTTGCTATAGGTTCTGACACTGGAGGCTCAATACGCCAACCTGCAGCCCTATGTGGAATTAGTGGAATTAAACCCACTTATGGACTCATTTCTCGCTATGGAATGATTGCTTATGCATCCAGTCTGGATCAGGCAGGACCTTTGGCCAGAAGTGCTGAGGATCTCGCATTGGTGCTTCAAGCTATGGTGGGATTTGACTCCAAAGACTCTACCTCGGTCGATACCACAATTCCTGATTATTATGCTGAACTCAATAAGCCTTTATCCAAATTAAAAATTGGATTACCTTCGTGTTTTTTTCAACCGCAAGTAGACCAAGAAATACAAGATGCGATTCTTGAAGCAGTAAAAATTTTTGAAAGTATGGGTGCCGAAATTATTCATGTTAATTTAGAACTCCAACCTTTATGGGTACCTTGTTACTATGTGGTCGCGTGCGCTGAAGCTTCGTCAAATTTATCACGTTATGATGGTTTGCGTTTTGGTTATCGCAGTGACAATGCACCTACATTAACCGAGCTCATCCGCAATACTCGCAGTGAAGGCTTTGGTATTGAAGTGAAACGTCGAATTCTTACTGGAACACATGTGCTGTCATCGGGTTATTTCGATGCCTATTATTTACAGGCACAAAAAATTCGTCGGCTTATTCAAGAGGAACTTGTCACAAAATTGAATTCTGTTGACGTTATTCTTGGACCAACATCCCCAACATGTGCCTTTAAACTTGGTGAAAAAATTGCTGATCCAATTCAAAATTACCTGGCTGATGTATTTACTGTGGCTGCTAATCTTGCTGGACTTCCCGCAATTTCCATACCTGCAGGCTTCTCTAAAGAGTTACCTATAGGCTTGCAACTTATGAGCAAACATTTTGGTGAAAGCCGCTTGCTCCAGATAGCTCATCATTATCAACAACAGACCAACTGGCATTTGGCCAGTCCAAACCAATAAAGGTGCATTATGGAATGGGATACAGTCATTGGCCTTGAAGTACATATTCAGCTAAAAACAAAATCAAAGCTTTTTTCTGGCGCAGCAACTGCTTTTGGTTCCTCCCCTAACTCTCAAACCTGCTTTATCGATGCAGGATTTCCTGGGGTTTTACCCGTATTAAATCAGGAAGCAGTCATTATGGCGATTCGGTTTGGTTTAGCGATTCAAGCAGACATTAATGATCAATCTGTTTTTGAGCGTAAAAACTATTTTTATCCAGACTTACCCAAAGGCTATCAAATCAGTCAATTTCAAAAACCCATAGTCAGCAATGGTAAATTGACAATTGCTTTGAATGACGGCAGTGAAAAAGACATTTTAATTGTACGTGCCCATTTGGAAGAAGATGCAGGCAAATCATTGCATGGAGTGCATTCGGGTTACAGTGGCATCGATCTTAATCGAGCAGGCACACCCTTATTGGAAATAGTAACTACCCCCTGTTTGTTTTCCAGTCATGAAGCAGTGAGCTACCTCAAAAAACTACATCAATTGGTTCAGTTTTTAGGCATTTGTGATGGGAATATGCAAGAAGGAAATTTCCGCTGTGATGTCAACCTATCTTTAAAGCCTAAAGGATCTTCTGTTTTAGGAACACGAACTGAATTGAAAAACTTGAACTCATTCCGTTTTATTGAAAAAGCCATCGCTTATGAACAAGCACGGCATCAGGATATACTTGAAGGTGGAAAACAAGTAATTCAAGAAACTCGTCTTTATAATCCTGGCACGCACACAACACATGCGATGCGTAGTAAAGAGAATGAAAATGATTATCGATATTTTCCAGATCCCGATTTATTACCAATACAAATTCCTCGATTCCTCATTGCTGAAGTAAAAAATAATTTACCTGATTTGCCCGATAAAATTCATAATGAATTAAAAAATATACCTTCTCTAAATGAAGAGGATATTAATTTTATTCTTTCTTCGCCAGCAGCTTACCAGTTTTTTAAATCAGTTAAAGCGCAATGCCGTGCTCCTGAAAAAATGATTATTAATTGGTTAAAGGGCCAATATGCTGCTGCTTTAAATGAAGAGAACTTGACCTTTGATACCCCGCGTATATCCGCAGAATTAATTGCAAATCTACTCGATAAACTGCATGATCGGGCTATTTCTTTAAACCATGCACGAGCTATTTTTACCTTATTGTGGGCTGGTGAAAAAGATATTGAAGCAATTATCGAACGTGAGGGATATCAGCAGGTAGATGATACTGCTGCCTGGGAGGAACTGATTATTAAATTAATTCAACAATATCCGGAACAAACAGCGGATTACCGGGCAGGAAAAGAAAAATTATTGGCATTCTTTGTCGGACAAATTATGAAACAAACCAAAGGAAAGGCAAACCCGGAACAAATCAATACTCTGTTGAAAAAACATTTGGCTGGAAATGAGTAATTTTGAATACTGAATCTTCTACACCTCGCTGAAAAACTAGTCCAGCTCTAGTCCGACTTCCCGCGGCTTGTCCGCGGGATCCAGGAGATCTGCGCTGAAACACTGGACCCCACGGACAAGCTCAGACAAGCCGCGGGGCGTAGGCAGAGATGTGATCAAGAGACAGTTGCAAGCAGCCAGGCTACACGGGCTCGATCATAAACCACCTCGGTGAAGTAAGAACCAATGACTTCACTCAGTAGTGTGGAAACCTGAGATTGGGTTGAACCAGTCTTTATAAAGGTGTTCTTTGTTCCTAATGGAGTAAAGTCAATAACATTGTGGACTACTGGCAACGTCTTTGGGAAATGCCTGTTCTTTTATCCTCTGGTATTCTTCATTACTGTTGTTATCTACTCCAAGATAGAAATTTTCCACAATTTTATGTACGTTATCACCAACGACTCCCATGGTTTTAAGTCCATGAAAATCAGACTGAGTTGAAAATACAAGAAATTTGGAGTGTCCTTTTGTTTGCCAGGCTTCATCAATGCCCAAAAGTCGTTGTAAACCAAGCATGCGGCTTGTACCGAAATAACTACCACCTTTGGTGATGATTTCTTTTTTAGCACCAGAGCCTGCAGTGACTTTCTTATGAGCGTTATTAATAATATCGTGTAAATTGCTTTCAAATTTTAAATCATTATCTTGCAACCTAAGTTCTCTTTCTAATGACAGACAATAGCTACTCTTCTCCTGATGTCGTGATTTATAAAATTTTACAGAAAATCTTTTTTGCTCTTTTTCTATTGTTTTTCTATATGTCTGTATTAAAGAGATTGCTTCTTGCAGCCGCGCTTTTTTTACTGCGAGCGCTTCTTCATTCTTTTTGTCACTTTTTGGAGAAGACTCTTTTGGAGTAAAAACGACGCTCTCTTGGCTCTCATCTATTTTTCTTTGTTGAGGGGCTTCACTGCGTGTATTACTAATTTGCTGTAAAAAAAACTCTGCTTGCTCCCTTTTTTGCCGAATGTATTGTTCACTCTCCCCAATAGCCCGCTTAGTATTTTGATGTATTTCCGCACTACCATGAATCCCTTCTTTGATGCGTTGTATTTCTTTCTCCTTACCTGCAATAAATTCGATGAATTCTCGAAGTTTCTGAGGATCTGAAGGTATTAGAAGGACATCCACTTTTTCTGTGACACTACTTTCAATAGTTTTTATTTGCTGCAAGCGTGTCTTTAAGTCCCATAACTCGGTTGCTTGATTCATAATCAAATCAAAGTCTCCTATTTGCTTATCAAGCTTGGATTTCTCTTCCCTAATCACTTTTGCAACAGGCATTCCTTTACATGCCTCCATGATTGCATCCATAATTTTTTTTCTTTCAGCAAAGTGTTTTCTGAAGGTTGAAATGGATTTCTCACCAAACAAAAGCTCAAACTTCTGATCAAACGCAGCAAGTGATTTTAGTGAATAATTTGAACACAACTTAAGGTAATCGCTTTTCATTAATCTTAAGTTTTCCTGATTTACATCGATGTCAGAGTTTGCGACTAAAGACTTAGCTTGGAGGATTAGTTGTTGATTTCGAATAGCCTCTAACTGTTCTTTAAATGCATTCAGTCTTTCGATAACGTTCGTAGCGAGAGTCGAGTCTTTTATAATGTCTTGAATAGGCTCATATTCTTGACTTGTTTTTTTCTGTCTTGAATAAAATTGATTTAGAGAATGTTTCTTACGAATAGTTTTTGTATCGATATCACCTTCTGCTGAGGGCAAAGCTAGAATCAAGGCATTTAGGAAATCCAAATATTCTTTGCTGTATTTTGCGGCATCAAACTTAGGAGATGTGAATAACTTAATTTTACTTTTATTGGATTCAATGAATTTCTTGAAGTTTTTATTAAACCCTATTTCAGCGAACTCCTTAACTTGTTCTAAAAGATTTTGCTCAGAGGAGATTTCGCCTGGGTTAGTATAAATGGCTCGCAGCTGCTGATTTTTCATATTCAGTATTACACATTAAAAACAGGATGGTTATATTATAATCTAAATGAGTAATAAATTACACATACTTTGAGCTAAATGGAAATACAATGTGCATTAAGAGATAAATTAAGACATTGTTTTAAAATAAAAACTTAGCTATTGGCTCTCCCAATTAATAGAAGGCGCGAACTTAGAAATTAGTCACTTCACTGTGCCTGGGGGAACAGCTTATTTTTTCTCATAAGCTTCTTACAACAGCTCATAAATATCAATTTTCATTATCATTGATAACGATAAAATGGATATTTGGCATCAAATTAGCTGCAATTTGAAAATTATTGTAATTTAAGGAAGAAGATCAAAATCAAGAATAGAAGATTTAGGGCATAAAGAAAAAAGAGTCAGTCGATAAGCCGGGTTCTGTCATGGACAATCATTCATCTGGGACATGCGTCACCACATGCCTCAAGCGACCTACCCGAATCCCATGCGGGTCACACGTAATGACTTTTCAGCCAAATGGATTCCTATTTGGTCTTGCTCCGAGTGGGGTTTTCCCTGCCACGCCTGTTACCAGCCGCGCGGTGCGCTCTTACCGCACCATTTCACCCTTACCTCTAAGAGGCGGTATATTTTCTGTGGCACTTTCCGTAGGTTCACACCTCCCAGGTGTTACCTGGCACTCTACCCTATGGAGCCCGGACTTTCCTCCCTTTGCAAAACAAAGAGCGATTGTCTGACCAACTCTGTTATCAATAGTAGCAGAGTGCCTAGCCAAAGACCACTATATTGGGAAATTTAATATGAAAAAACCAGCGAGGTCGTTCTAATTAATTAGAAATCACGAGTTCCAATAAATTCATCATCAAAATAACGCTTTAATTTAGTACGCAAAGTACCACGGCTTACACCAAGAACACGTGCAGCTTTTGATTGGTTGTAACGAGTTAACTCCATAACAGTACGAAATAACGGCGCTTCAACTTCTTCAACAATTAATTGATATAAATTTAAGTTAGAATCTTTATTGCTAACACTGGTTAAATAACCTTTAACAGCATGAATTACTTGATGTGAAAGTGCTTCGCTGCTTTGCACCATTGTTTCTGTGCTCATTTAAGTCTCCTAGTACAAATTAATTAAATAAAATTATGCCCAGTACATACACTCACCGAACACTATGGACTATATAGTATCAAACATCTCAAAGAGTGTAAATATTGTTTTAATGATATTCATTTCTTAAGGAAATATTAAGTCAAAAAAATTTTACCATTTTACAAGTTAAATGGACAAGGCGAATTTATTATTTATTGCTGTATTACTATTATTTATTAGAAGAATTGATAAAAGAAAAGCCGCCACAACGAGTAATAAACTTTATTTTGGTTTTATCTACATGCACCCAATGATAAAAATTAAAAACCAATATCAATGTAATAAGATTATTCAGAATCTAACTGATATTTCTGAGGGCGTAGTGGATGTAGTAGAAAGCTCAAAAGCTAAGTACCTAGAAATTAGGACAACCCCCAAAGAAATGGCACATGAAACGCGTGATAAATACATCGATTCATTCGTATTCGGCCTGCTTCAGGCAAATCAAAAAATAACAGACAAAAAAACTGTTGAATTATTGAGCCTGGGCAGAACACTGCACAATCTAGAAGATGCTCTCTACTTTATCGATCTACTCCCCAACAAAAAGGTCGCATTAACAATGCTTGGCATTTCTATAGAAGTATGCCCCAGCTGCCACAGCAAGATGATGAGTCAATTTTCGGTGCTTCAGCGAAAGCTGAGTTGAATAAATTTTTAGGTTTTTTCAAATAGGGGACAATTAAGCAGAAAACAAATTAAAGAGCATCAATCCAGTTTTCGTTTTTCCGTATAGTTTAAGTAATTTTTATTCATGAATGCCTGGAGTACTTTAAGAGGAACCGCAGGTTCCGTTTCGCTGTGTCCAGGCTAATAGCTCCTAATCCACTGTGAAGCTTTCCCCACATCCACATTGACCGGTTTGGTTCGGGTTATTAAAAACAAATTTATAATTTAATCCTTGTTTTACATAATCAACACTCATATTTTTCAGAAAAGGATAACTGGACTTATCAATACATGCACTATAGTTTTCAGTCAAAGCGAGAACCAAATCGCCCTCATCAGGCGCTCGCACATAGTCAACGACATAAGATAGGCCGGAACATCCTGTTTTTTTTACCGATAAACGAATCCCAGTATATTCAGAATTTTTTTGTAAATAAGACACCAAGTGTCTTACTGCTGCTTCAGTAAAACTGATTTCAGGTACGGTGTTTTCTACATGATGCATTACCACACTCATTATTACCTCTCGATTCGATTTGTATTCTTCATTAAAAACAATGCTTCTTTATAAACATCAATAATCCTTAATGCTATAGGATATTGCGCAACAGGAATATCTAATTCTTTAACAATTAGCTGATAATCAATTTGTGGTACAGCATCTATAGTCTGCCCCTCAAGCTGCCTGCATAACCATTCCAGGCCAGCAATTACATAAGGATTACCATTGGTTTTAAAACAGGATCGAACAATTGTACCTTCTGAATCACACTGCATATAGAGTTCGATTGTTCCCTGGCCTTTTTGGTTGTTTTTAACAACTACCGCAAAATGATCGTTTAAATCGATACCCCCTACATGTCTGGGGGAAAAAAAACAATCCTGCACAATTTTATTATACATCATGATGGTGATATTTCATGCAATCGAGTTACTTGTGTACAAATAACGTTAATCGCGTATTCAACTTCTTCTTCCTTAGTAAAACGCCCTAGAGATAACCTAATGCTGCTTTGTGCCAAATCATCACTTAACCCTAAAGCCCTCAATACATAAGAGGGTTGGATACTGGCAGAACTACAGGCTGAGGTAGTAGATACAGCCAACTCATTCAATGCTAACAGCAAAGAATCCCCATCCAAACCGGCAAAACTTATATTAAGATTACCTGCAATTCGCTTTTGTTCATTTCCATTGAGCTGGATGCCTGGTAAATGTTTAATACCATTCCATAAACGTTGACGATAATTTAAAAGGCGGGCTTGCTCCTCTTCTCGTAGACTTTCAGCTAATGCAAATGCTTCTCCCATGCCTACAATTTGATGCGTAGCCAAAGTTCCTGAACGTAAACCCCCTTCATGCCCACCGCCAAAACTTTGCGGCTGGAGACGAATTCGTGGTTTGTGCCGGACATAAAGCGCACCTACACCTTTTGGGCCATAGTTTTTATGTGCTGATAGTGCCATTAAATCCACAGAAAGATGTTCAAGGTCAATAGGAATTTTTCCAGCACTTTGTGCTGCATCAACATGAAAAAGAACTCCTTTATGACGTAATAAAGCACCAATAGACTCAATGTCTTGTATTACACCGATTTCGTTATTCACATGCATTATGGACACTAAAATGGTATCTTGTCTCAATGCTTGAGCAAGTTTTTCAAGATCAAGCAAGCCATTGAATTCAGGATCTAGATAGGTTACTTCGAATCCATCTTTTTCTAAACGATCAAAACTATCGAGTACAGCCTTATGTTCCGTACTCATCGTAATCAAATGCTTTCCTTTATTCTTATAAAAATGGGCTGCGCCTATTATCGCCAAATTATTCGCCTCTGTAGCGCCTGAAGTAAATACAATATCTTGAGTGGAGGCATGAATTGAATCTGCAACCTGTAAACGTGCATGCTCAACAGCAAGAGCAGCAACGCGACCATATTCATGGGTTACTGAAGAAGGATTACCATAGTTTCCATCCGGGCCTAAATAATGAATCATACGCTCTACGACACGAGGATCAGTCGGTGTTGTTGCCATATAATCAAAATAGATTGGTATTTTAATTATTTTGTTCACTCCGACCCCTTTTACTTGCCCATTCCAGCGATTTTTGTACTTGACTCAACATGCCTCTTAACAGATTAACTTCCATTTTTTCCAAATTCACCCGATTAAATAATCGACGTACGCGCTGCATTAAACGTCGTGGATTTGACGCTTTTAAAAATTGAATCTCAATAAAAACCTCTCTTAAATGCTCATAAAACTGCTCAATTTCATCTGCTGCAGCATATTCATCCTGACGTAACGCCACTTCTGCTTGGGGTGCTAATAGCTTCATGCGCAATTCATAAGCAATAATCTGTACTGCCTGTGCCAGATTAAGCGAAGCATATTCAGGATTACTGGGAATATGAATATGATAATGACATTTTAGCAGTTCTTCATTAGTAAGACCTGCATGCTCCCTCCCAAAAACAATGGCAATTTGAGTATTTTCTGATTGTTGGCTTACCAACTCTGCACACGATGCAGGAAGTAAGCCAGGCAAAGAAAGTCCTCTGGGTCTTGCGCTTGTTCCCAAAATCAGCTGGCAGCCAGCCAAAGCTTCATCTAAAGTTTCAGTAACTACAGCTCTTTCTAAAAGATCATCAGCACCTGCCGCCATTTCTTTTGCTTTATAATCTGGAAAAGATTTAGGTTTTACCAAATACAGTGAATTTAACCCCATAGTTTTCATCGCTCGAGCTGTTGAGCCGATGTTACCTGGGTGAGATGTTGCTACTAGAATAATACGGATTGAGCTTAACTTCATAAAAACTTTTATTAATACATTAAAATAACTATATCATATCATCGAACACTCTTTTTGACGATTTTTGCTTTTTTCATATTTAACTCTATTTGCGCAAAAAAAATATGATAGAATCACTGGTTTTGTACATTCAAGAGTATATTCATGGAACCACTTTTAAATATAGCAATTAATGCAGCACGACTAGCCGGTGAAATTATAATTCGACATGTAGAACAGGTCGATCGTCTCAAAATTACCGCTAAAAATAACCATGAATATTTTAGCGAAGTAGACATTAAAGCTGAACAAGCTATTATTCATACGATTCATAAAGCATATCCTGAACATGGGATTCTCGCAGAAGAAAGTGGTGTCCAAGAAGGAGACGGCGAGTCAATCTGGATTATTGATCCATTAGATGGAACATCCAATTACTTACATGGATTTCCTTTCTTTTCAGTTTCTATAGCGGTAAAAGTCAAAGGACGAATAGAGCATGGAGTTATTTATGACCCATTACGGCATGAATGTTTTGCTGCAAGCCGAGGACGTGGAGCGCGATTAAATGATCGAAGAATACGCGTTTCCAAGCAAACTCAACTTGTAGCCTCGCTTTTAGGAACTGGTTTCCCATCACGTGACATCAATGTAGCACAAAGATACTTGCCTACTTTTGAAGCCTTATTTGGTAAATGTGCTGGAGTCAGAAGAACTGGATCTGCAGCACTTGATTTGGCTTATGTAGCCAGTGGTCGGCTGGATGGATTTTGGGAGTTTGGCTTACGTCCTTGGGATATTGCAGCAGGATCCTTGTTAATTCGAGAAGCAGGTGGGTTAATTAGCGATTTACAAGGCGGCGATGATTTTCTCAAACATGGAGATATTGTTGCTGGAACCCCCAAAGTGTTTAAATCATTACTACAAACTATTTCCCCTGTTTTGAAATAGGAAGAATCGTAGAGTGCAGCACTGGGATCCAAATTTGAAAAGTGGTTATAACCCCTTCTCTCTACGTACTGCGCTTTATGCCTGAGTGATCCTCACAAAATTGTAAAATTTCAGTCAAATGGGAGCACTCTGTCGTATCTATTCTGTCATCCCTGCGCAGGCACACTACTGACAATGGGAAACACTCAGCCATTACGCGCGGTACGTAGAGTGAACGATATGTTTTATTTAAACCCTGGCTTTACTCCAAAACTTAAGGGAAGTTCATCTGCCAGAGCAGTTCCCAGATTTTTACTTACGCGATCAAAAAGATTTTGCTTATGAGTATAATCAATCATATCAGGGACTTTAATTACTTCACGAGCCAACTGTCCACTGCTCGCAAAACCATCAATTAACCCTATTGTCAGGGCTTGCTCACCTGTCCAAAAAAGTCCAGAGAATGTATCATCATCAATGTGTAAACGGCTTCCCCGCCCCTCTTTAACCCTATTAATAAATTGCTGATGAACTTGATCGAGCATAACTTGTAGTTTTTGCTTTGCAAAATCTGTTTCGGGAGAAAAAGGATCTAAAAATGACTTATTTACACCCGATGTTTGTAATCTTCGTGTAATACCAACTTTATTGATGAGATCAACAAAACCAAAACCATTATACAAAACACCTATAGAACCAACCATGCTTGCCGGGCTAGCATAAATAGTGTCTGTAGCAACAGCAACATAATAAGCTGCAGAAGCACATGCATCCACACATACTGAATAAATTTTTATATCCGGATATTTTTTCTGATAAAACTTGATCATGTTATACATATATTCAGCCTGAACTGGACTACCTCCAGGACTATTGATACGAATAATTACCGCTTTTAACCCGGAGTTTTTATAAGCTGCATCCAACCCCTTGGCAAAATCATCTGCGTTGGCTTTAGTTTCAGACATTTCACCTGTAATATCGACTATACCTACGTGTGCCTTGATATTAGTTCCTACGTCTTCATTGGTGCCTTTTGACACGTAATACACTACATAAGCAATAATGAGCAAATAAATAACGCGCATAAACCATTTCCATCTGCGCTTCCTTTTTGCCTCTTTCATATAATCAATAATGATTTGATTCAGCAAGGCTTGAGAATCTGAAGTAGGATTAGAAGAATGGTCATTTGTCATAATCAATCACTTGAAATAATTAAATTAGCCCTCATTTTACGGTAGATGCAAGAAAATTAATACCCATTAACCATTAGAAGGCTATACATCATGAGAATGGATAAACTAACATCAAAATTTCAAATAGCCCTGGCAGATGCTCAATCTCTGGCTTTAGGAAGAGATAATGGCTTTATTGAACCTGAACACTTAATGAAGGCGCTTCTGGATCAACAAGGAGGCACTTGCAGACCTCTGCTCAGTAAAGCGGGTGTTAATATTCCTCTTTTAAGAACCCTTTTAGATCAAGCATTAGATAAACTTCCTAAAGTAGCTGGAATTGGAGGTGATATCCATATTTCAAACGGATTAAATCGTCTATTAAATCTTACTGATAAGCTGGCACAACAAAAGAAAGATAATTTTATTTCCAGCGAGCTTTTTGTTTTAGCAGCAATAAGTGAGGAAGGCAGTCTTTCACGCATACTCAAACAAGCAGGTGGTGAAGCTAAAGCGATAGAAAATGCAATTAATGAGTTGCGCGGTGGAGAAACAGTTAATGACCCTAATGCCGAGGAGCAACGTCAAGCTCTTGAGAAATATACTCTAGACCTAACTGCCCGTGCAGAGCAAGGTAAATTAGACCCAGTAATTGGCCGCGATGATGAAATTCGTAGAACCATTCAAGTATTGCAAAGACGTACAAAAAATAACCCTGTTTTAATTGGTGAGCCTGGCGTAGGTAAAACAGCAATTGTTGAAGGACTGGCACAACGTATTATTAATGGTGAAGTTCCTGAAGGTCTAAAAAATAAACGCTTGCTTTCATTGGATATGGGAGCATTAATTGCTGGAGCAAAATTTCGCGGCGAATTCGAAGAGCGACTGAAAGCTGTTCTTAACGACCTAGCAAAACAAGAAGGTCAAATTATTCTCTTTATTGATGAGCTTCATACTATGGTTGGCGCTGGAAAAGCAGAAGGTGCAATGGATGCAGGAAACATGCTAAAACCAGCTTTAGCGCGCGGTGAACTCCATTGCATCGGAGCAACTACTCTTGATGAATACCGCCAATACATCGAAAAAGATGCTGCTTTGGAACGACGTTTCCAGAAAGTTCTAGTGGACGAGCCTAATGTTGAAGATACAATTGCTATTCTTCGTGGTTTAAAAGAGCGTTATGAAGTACATCATGGGGTTGAAATTACTGACCCAGCTATAGTTGCAGCGGCTACTTTATCACACCGATACATTACGGACAGACAGCTTCCCGATAAGGCGATTGATTTAATCGATGAGGCGGGAAGTCTAATTCGCATGGAAATTGATTCTAAACCTGAAAGCATGGATAAGTTGGAACGACGTTTGATTCAATTAAAAATTGAACGTGAGGCGCTTAAAAAAGAACATGATGAAGCATCTAAAAAACGACTTGAAGACTTACAACATACAATTAACGAGCTAGAGCACAACTACTCTGATTTGGAAGAGATTTGGAAATCAGAAAAAGCAATGATGCAGGGAGCAACTCAAATTAAAGAAGCCCTTGAACAAGCAAAGCTTGAAATGGAAACCGCACGCCGAGCAGGAGATTTGAGTAGAATGTCTGAATTACAATATGGACGAATTCCAGAACTTGAAAAACGTTTGTCACAAGTGGCTGAAGCAGAATCTCATGAAAACAAATTAGTCCGTAATAAAGTAACAGAAGATGAGGTGGCAGAAGTTGTTTCCAGATGGACAGGTATACCTGTAGCTAAGATGATGGAGGGTGAAAAAGAAAAATTACTAAGGATGGAAGAGGTGTTGCATCATCGTCTCATAGGTCAAAATGAAGCAATAGATGCTGTATCCAATGCCATTCGCCGCTCACGTGCCGGATTATCCGACCCCAACCGTCCTATTGGATCATTTTTATTCCTTGGTCCTACTGGAGTGGGTAAAACTGAATTGTGTAAGGCTCTGGCTTCATTTCTCTTTGATACTGAAGAAGCGATGGTACGCATCGATATGTCCGAATTTATGGAAAAACATTCTGTTGCTCGTCTGATTGGTGCACCACCTGGATATGTGGGTTATGAGGAAGGCGGCTATTTAACAGAAGCAGTTCGACGTAGACCTTATTCAGTTATTTTACTTGATGAAGTAGAAAAAGCGCATACTGATGTGTTCAATATACTCTTGCAAGTGATGGATGATGGACGTTTGACTGATGGCCAAGGACGTACCGTTGACTTTCGCAATACTATTATTGTCATGACCTCAAATTTAGGATCCAATCTGATTCAGGAAATGGGAAATAAATTTAAATACGAACAAATTAAGGATGCAGTAATGGAAATGGTACGCCAGCACTTCCGTCCTGAGTTCATTAACCGCATTGATGATACCGTAGTCTTCCATTCTCTTGCTAAAGATCAAATTGCGAAAATTGCTGCAATTCAAATTGGTTATTTGCAAAAACGCCTGAAACAACAAGATATCCATCTTGATATAACTCAGGAAGCATTATCGCACCTAGCAGAAGCAGGTTTCGATCCTGTATATGGAGCAAGGCCTTTAAAGCGCACCATTCAACAACAACTGGAAAATCCTCTGGCTCAAGATATATTGACGGGGAAATTCAAGTCAGGTGACACCATTAAAGTCACTTATAAAGACGCTGAGATGAAGTTTACACGTCATTAATCACTTGTTGCCTCAGTAAAGCAAGCAAAACAACCGTCTTGAACTAAAAATTCAAGACAGTTGTTATAGTTTAAATCATCTGTATTAACTACTTTTATTCTGACTGGAAACCAGGTTCTTGCTTAAAAACAATGATAGATGCTCTTTGCAGCCAATTTCTAATATGCTTTTGTAGGTATAAATTCATGTTGCGGATTTTTAATTAACCAATCACATATATTCTCGCCTTCCCATAACAACTTTTTATTTGGATTTTGCGATAGTAGTTCTATGCTAGATACCATTTCTTGATGCAATTGTTCGTCTTTAACTCCATAAAACTGCCATTTCTTAATCGATAAGTCTGGTGAAATAAATGTCACAGTATAATTGATATTGATTGGAACATAGATTTTATAGTGATTACCCGCTGTATCAATTAATTCATCTGCAAGACTTTGCGCATAATGCGCAAGGATATTATTTGGAATCATGTCAGAGAAAAGCAATACAATCGATTTAACCTGAGATTCATTCAACTTGAATTGATTCAAGAGCAAATCAGCTAATACACCGGGAGATAAATAATTTTGTACAAATCCATCTGTGTCTAAAAGAACTAAATGAGTATCTTTAATCTTGCTTAGATCAATATCTGGATAAAATTGTATCTTAACATCCGAATGCAGAAATGAAATCAATTTAATTGCATCTTGATTACGACGTGTTAGTTTCCCTAATATAATATACATATCATACCTTTAGTTGTGTGTTTAACGGCTTTTCTGTTTCCTGATGAGCAAATATCACGTCTACTTTGTCTGAAAAAGATTCGAAGATTAGCCTTGTTTCCTTTGATATAAATTTATTATCGGGCTCATTTATTTTTTGACTAAGAGTTAAAATTACATGCCTGCATTCATGAGGAGATGCCGTTGCAAGCGCTTTTCGCGCTGCCATTAAAAAATCAATTTCATCCTTCCTGGGCTTGTTAGAAAATATATCGGGTACCATAGAATATTTAGACAAGTTAATAAGTAGATCGATTCGCTCATTTAACCGATTTAATATAGCCGATTGCAAGTAGTTATCAATTGAAACAGTTCCGGTTGCAAAAGCAATCAATCCATCATAAAAATTGATGTATTGCAAATTAAGGATTTGCTGCATTTTATTTTGATTTAACATCGAAATGAGGGTCGACTCAGAGAAATCTCGTTCATTTGCTGGTTTTTGCAACTCTAGTTCTAAAGAAGCAATGGTATTGGCCATGCTCATGTAATTATTATAATAAAGCATTTTTTGACTTAACAAATCATTCAGATAGAATCTTGATAAAAGTATTGATTCAATATTTGAAATGACATGGTTTATTTTATGAGCCAATCGAACATCAAAATCTGGTTGCAATAAGGCTTTGTCTAACTCTTCAATTTCACGGACAATTTGCTTTACCTCATTCATTTTCTCTTTTGAGAAATTGCCTAAAAAGAGACCTGCTATAAGATATAGTTGGTAACGTTTTAACTGTTCGATGCAAATAGGCTTATTCAATTCAACTTTATTTTTTCTTATCCAATTCATACCATCAAATAAGATGCAATTTTTTAAATCCATTAAGCTCTTAAGTCTATCTTGATTGCCATTTATTTTTTCGAAAATAATTTCTCGATCCAGGATTTTGATAAAGTCTTTTCTGGATGATTGAGCCAACTCCTCATGAAAACCTTTTAACTTATCTTGACGATAACCAATAGCCTCACTCCTTTCTTCTTCGTCAAGCTCCTCATCTGCATCTATATCTTTTATATCAACATGGGCCTCTTCTATGTCAGCCTCAATGGACTTAATTGCTCGACAAAATTGTAATTCCGGGTAAATAACACTATAAAAAGTGCCATCCACCGAATAATCAATACTTTGCACTACTTGGTTACTATTTAATAAAATAATCTGATGAGCCTTAACATATTCTGCATCTAATTGAGTATACTCAGCTTTCAAGACATTAACCTCTTCCTCAAGCTTAGCAACCGACATGTCTCCTTGGTCATCCATTTTTAATGATATTGCCGATAATTCATCACAGCTCTTTTCCAACTCATTTATTTCTTTATTAGCCATCTCCAGTTTTAACATTAACTCTTTATACTCTTCTTTAAAAGCACGCATATCGCCTTTATAATTGGCTTTTGCTAACTGCAATTCTTCGAGCAACTTGGAATATTTATCTTTTGCTAAATCAAGTTCCAATTGTTTTTTCTCTAAAACTGCTCGTTTATCTGAACTATTTAATAAAAATATTTGTTTATTCAGCTCCTCTATTTTTTTTCTTAATACCATCATTTCATTTAAAATTTTAACCCGCTCATCTATCTTTTCTTTTAAGCACCCTCTCACTACAATATTTTTACTTAGCATCAGTGTCGTGCCTTCGATAGCATATTCTTTTGGCACAAAATAACTGTATGTCTTTACAACTGGATAATCCTCTTTTTTTCTACCTGGTTTTTCTTTAAATAAATAGGATCCAAATGCTCTTGCCAAACGCTCGGTATAGTTGCTTCCATCAACTATAAACTCTGATTCACAACTAAATATGTAAATTGTTTTTACTTTTTCGGGAAGTTTTAATGTATTGATCAGGTAAGCCACCATAGAATCAGGAAAATACCTGTCAAGTGTGTAACGACTACCATGCCCAGAAATAATAAGCGTAGTTGCTGAACTGTTTTCAAGACAACCCGGTCTTGATAGAACAACGTCGGAATCAGGAATTTGTCCAGCCAAACATTTTGCAGAATTAACAAGATCTGCGCTAAGACACACGATGATAGTTGAACCAGGCACTATATTAATATCCATGTTTGTAATACGTATGGATAAATTATAGCTTATGGATTTTAGCGATGTTCTTTAATTAATCAAACTGAAAAAATTAGGACTTTCATGAATTGCTTGCATCGATGGTGTACGTTAGGTGAGTACATCCTGAATAGAATCCTTACAGTTGTACATTAATGCGAGGTCACACCCGTTCTAATCGTTGCAGCAACCTCTTTTTCACCTCTGGCCATTCTTCAGCAAGAATACTAAACACGACCGTATCTGTGAGCCGGCCATTGTGATGAATCATATGTTGACGCAGAATACCTTCTTTTGTTGCTCCTAATTTTTTTAACGTATTATAGTTTTTGACATTATGTGGGTCTGTTGCGATTTGTATGCGATTGATACTCCAGATTTCAAACGCATGTTGAAACAATAACAGCAAAGACTCGTGATTATATTGCTTACCCCATACGGATGGAGTAAGCCAGCCATAACCAACTTCCAGCTTTTTATGGTGTAGATCTATGTCATAATAAGCTCGGCTTCCAATTAATTCATTATCCTTTAACCTTCTTATTACATAGGTAAGCTGAATACCTTGGCTCTGCTTTATCAAACAACTCTGAAACCAGGTATCATAAAACTCACCATTCGCTTTATTTGGCATATAAGTCCAAATTCGCGCATCATTCGCTGGATAACGCAAACTCTCATAATGAATTAAAGTAAGAGGTTCCATTTGAATGCTTTGACCAATAAGGTTCTCAGGCACAAGCATACTGACTTTTGTTTTACTTTTAGGCATAATAAGCGTGTCAGACATTATTGTTTTCTCAATCTAAAAACATGATCAATAAATTATTTCAGCGAATAAAACAACTATTCCAAGTACCAGCGGATAAAATTATTTCTAATGCTTATCGAATTATCTCTGTTAATGACAATTATCAAAATACTGCACAGGTCTATGTTACCGTTCAAGTTACTGGGAAAGCAGTAACCTTTGATAAGTCAGTAAGCGAACTGTATCAAAAAAAATGGCTGGACAATTTTTCGCATGAAGATGTAGTGCATATTGCGGCTTTATATTCTGCCGAACAAACCAATAGCCTGGATTTAATTCAAAGATTCCCCAAACAAACATCCGCAAACAAATCCAGCGTCATTAGTGTAGGAATATTGTTTACAACTTTTTTAATCTTATCGAATTTAGCTGCCTTTAAAATAGCTGCTTTCGGTTCCATCAATTTTGCTGCTGGTTTAATTTTTTTCCCTTTGACCTATGTCTTTGATGATATTTTGACTGAAGTATATGGATTTAAAGTAAGTAGGCGAATCATTTGGATGGCATTACTGGCGAATACTATTGTATTTTTAGGCACCTGGCTTACCATTTATCTGACTCCATCACCCTACTGGTCTCATCAAGAAGCTTATGCAACAGTATATCAAGGAACATTAAGGGTTTTCACAGCTTCCGTCATTAGTTACTTTTTTGGGGAATTTGCCAATTCAATTATTTTAGCCAAACTCAAAGTGCTGACATCAGGAGAGTGGCTTTGGCTGCGCGCGATTACAAGCACGATGATCGGCGTTGGTATCGATACATTACTTTTTACTCATATTGCCTTTTTATTCATAATTCCCTACGCGGGCATTTGGCAAATTATTGGAACGATGTACTTATTTAAGGTACTGTATGAAATATGTGCATTACCCATTACATATCATGTTTCAAATTATTTAAAACGAAAAGATAATGTTGATCATTATGATGTGAAAACCAATTTTAATCCGTTTTCATTAGCGCTTTAATTATGAATACGACAATAACCAATATATCTGAAGATAGAAGAGTTGTTATTCATTCAAGTTCCTTATGGTATTTAATTCAAACGGATGCCTGCAAGACTTTACAATAAATTTTATCCTTAAGTTGTGGTAACAACTCACTTACTTAATTCATTATTGGGCTCAAATTTATTGAATTTTAGAGTAACTGGGTCTTATTAATAAACTTTTTATTGACAAGAATTTCTTTAATGTGAATAAGCAAGAAAAAGTCAGTGAATATAATGTTGTAATAGAACGTGTTTTGCACAAGACATTTTGAGTTTGAAATCCAGTCATAGCTTGAATTAGTTTTGACATGGTTTAATCTCATTAGGCTTTTGAACAGCTTTTATCTACTCTTTCTTCTTTTGTCTTCAAGATAACAAAATTGACATTGTTCCTCTGTCTATAATGATACATCTGATATAAACATTAAAATCACCCTATTACTGCTTTGAGATGATCTTAATGTTATTTTATTTTTTCTATACAGACTTGTGTAGAAAAGATAAACACTACCACCGATAACTACTGTTTCAATAAAAATTAAACCGTGAGTACTACTTCGCGTTCCTCATTTTTCGGCGCTACTTGCAAGGTAAGTTCTTTCTCTGCCCGTGCAATCGCAGTATACATCCTCTCTTTTCCTTCAAAAAACTCACAATCCAAGTTAACTCCAGGTTCTGTTTCAAGAAACTGTTTGAGAAATTTCACACCGTCTAACATATCTACTTTAGTTAACTCATCCAGGGATGCTTCCAAACCTAATGCCTGTTGAATGGTAAATAATAGATCAGTGTCGAATGTCTTTGAGTTTTGTAATAACAATACGTAAGCACCAAAAAGTACATAGCTGCATGTATAATCATAACACTCTTTCATTTTTGTTAAAAAAGTACTGTGATCTATAGATTCAAGATTACCTTGAATTATTGGAGCATAAAATAATCTAAAAATTATATTCCTTGATGTTTCTGATTGAACATATTTAATAAGACTTGTATTAATTGCCATCTCATCTAAGCATTTAAATGCATTAAAATTCTTATAATCTTTTGCAACTCCCTTGCACCATGTCTCTATATCTTTTTCAAGCTGTTGACGTTCATTGTCGATTTGTGTCATTAGAGATTGAACAAAAGCAATCGCTTTGAATCGATGTAACATCGCTGCGCCACGCTTTCTTTGCTCATCAATAATATCCTGGAGATACTGTTTGAAATGTTCATCCTTAACAAAATGGGGGTATTTCATGTATCGAGGAACTTTCTCTTTATCTTCGAGCAACATGTTATCACGAAAAACTTCTAATGATTTTACAATGGTTACAACATCAAGAATCTTTAAATCATCCTCTCTATATCTTTTTTTAATAACTTCCATTTCTTTAAATTGCAAAGCTCTTCTTATGGCTTGGAATAACTTGCAAGTGGTCACATCACATTTGCCAAAGTAAGTCCAAGATGCATATGCATTATAATCATCATACTCTTTAATCAATCGAAAATAACGATGAATTAATGCACCTAATAAAAATAACGTACCTTGTTTGGTTTTTTCTTTATCCTCTTTGGGGATTTGACGAAGTTCATTTACTAATAAATTAAATACGTCAATCTGTGTATCCCTACCCGATTTACATTTTATTACCTCATTTGTTCTAGCGATTAGTACCTCAAGGCTAGATTGTTGTACTACAGAGGATCCATCATTGACCTGACTATCCACTACTCTATATCTTCCTAATAAAGTGGAGTATTTTGCTTCCAAGTTAATCGTATTGACTCTAAATTTTGCAAATACTGGCGGGATAAAAGTCATACATCCTCCTTAATACATACTCATTCCTAGAGAACTCATAACACCTTTATAAAACCCATATAAGGATGAAGAGTTCTTGTTAAACGAAAAATATTTTGTTTCATGAATTTCCTTTTGAATTGTTGCTCCTAATCGCTTGTTCAAATCCTCATATGTTTTTTCTTCGCGTCTTTCATATACAAAAGTGCAATAGTAGCTGAACTCACTCAAGCATGAATTAAAAAAATCCTTGTCCATGTCTTCAAGAGATTGAATGCCTAAATGACTACGAAATAAATCAATTAAACTTTGATGAAGATAATTACTTACCGAGGAATCATATTGAAACCACTTGACCAAATATATTCCAATAATAACCTGTCTTCTAAATTCATTGAAATCATCTAGAGTTAGCTCGGGATTTCTTTTAACGACTTTAACATATTGGATTAATTCATATGTCTCATCTAAACTATGAGCCACCATACTTATTACAGTCGCATCATCCATGGCAGCATGTTTCGAAATGAATAGGGAAAAAAAACTTAAACATCCCACATGTTGTCCATAAGTTCGCGCTAAACACGTCGCTAGTCGTTTTGCTTTTTGCTGAAATTCGGCAAACAACATTGTCATTGCGTCCCTCCTGCAAATATTGACCCGCAATAACTGCAACGCGTCATTGTCCAAAAAATTAAACGCCTTCATTTTTTATAGCAACCTATAAAAAATATTGCAACTATTAATTTAACTAATTGAACATAAAAAGAATTAAAAGTCTTTTTTATAATTTTTTATGTCCAATACGTTCGAGGATAACTCAGTAAAAAAGATATGAAGAGCTAAGAAATCTAGCCTGGCGAAGCACAAACATAACCAAATTTATGAAAGGAAGCCCTGGGTTCTGCTTGCACTTCACCCAGGTTAGAAACTATATTGAAAAGCGCTCGTCTATAGAATTGATTAATTTTTGATGAATTCCATTAAAACCTCGATTACTCATGACCAAAACAGCATCTCCTTCTTGTACAACCTCAGTCACTTCTTTAATTATTTCATCATGGTTTTTACAAATCTTATAGGGACAAGTCCAGTTGCTTACAGTTTCGTGCAAATTAAAATCATTCGGTTCCAAAATATATGCACCATGCACTGGTTCCAAAGCATGTGCCATCTCATGAGCATGAACACCAGTACGCATGGTATACGAGGCAAATTCCAACACTGCAAAAATGCGTTGATGTCTATTACTTCGTTTTAAAGCGTCGACTGTTCGCATGATGGCTGTAGGATGATGCGCAAAATCATCATAAAGTGTTATACCATACTTATTAGACCGAACCTCTAAACGGCGCTTTACTGGCGTAAAACGTTCTAAAGCTTTAGCTGCTACTTTTGGATCTACGCCGGCATTTACACTAGCAACAAGAGCCGCCAAACCATTTTCCACATTAAAACACCCAATTAACGGCCATCTTACTTCAGCAACTTCCTTACCGTGATGCAGGACTTTAAACGCCGAACCATTTTCTTCAATCAATTGAGCTGTCCATTGTGCATCGCCATCTAAACTCAGCTCGTCAATTTGCGAATATTGACCACGAGCAATAACTTCATTAAGTGCTTTATCATCTCGAGGCTTAATTGCAACACCACTCGCCGGGATAGTTCTCATCAGATAATGAAACTGCAATTGAATCGCTGCTAAATCAGGATAAATATCTGCATGATCAAATTCAAGATTATTTAAAATAGCAATTCTTGGACGATAATGCATGAATTTAGGACGTTTATCAAAAAAAGCACTATCATATTCATCTGCTTCGATTACAAACCATTTCCCCGAACCAAGACAGGAGCTTGTCTGAAAATCAGATGAGACTCCACCAATTAAAAATCCAGGATTAAGCCCTGCTTGATGTAAAATCCAGGCAACCATTGAAGTAGTTGTTGTTTTCCCGTGAGTACCAGAAACAGCGATCACTTGATATCTAGATAAAATATTTTCAGCAAGCCATTGTGGTCCAGACGTATAGGGTTTGCCTGCTTCAATTACAGCCTCAAGTACTGGCATACCTCTTTTAATGGCATTGCCCACAATAACCAAATCTGCTTGTAATGCTAAAGCAGTATCATCATAACCTTCAACCCAGGTTATTCCTTTTGCTGCAAGTAAGTCACTTACTGGTGGATAACAGTTAGCATCATTTCCAGTCACCTTATGCCCTGCATCACGCGCCAACAAAGCTAAGGCACTCATAAAAGTTCCGCTTATACCTAAAATATGTAAATGCATGATAATCCTAATCTCATTGTAATAAAGAAATAGTTAAAATATTAACCGCAATTAAACCAAATGCAGCCAATACAGATTGAATCGCTGTAGTGTTTAATGCGAACTTATATATATGTGCTGTAATAACAAACTGCCAAACTGATAATCCCAAACTCAAAAACAAATAAAGAATGCCAATAAATAAGAATAAAGGATTTCTTAAATTAACCAAAGAAAGATGTGGTGCAATAATCAATAAAGGAAGAACTAATATATGGATGATAATATTGATACAGTACAACGAAGTGACTGTCTGCACAAGTCTTGAGGTCAAGCCTTTAAAAAACAAAGCGAGATAAGTATAAATGATATAAGAGATAATCAAACATAGAGAGATGAATACATTATTTATCATATCCTCAGAAGAGTTGAAGTATGAATAATCCCATTCGATCGCCATAAGTAAAGCCAATAAAACGGCACTCAAAACCATACGAGTAATAGAGTAAGGTGTATTTTCTGGGCTTTCTTTTAATAAGCAAATATCCCAGTAACGATCAAATATTAGATGTAACATTTAAGTCTTCATTTTTTAATTAAATTTAACAGATTAGATGCAGCACAGCAGTCCTGCCACTAAGTTAAAAATTTTTGTCATCCCGCGAAGGAGAAAATCCATTCTTAAAGTGGCACTCTGCCTCACTAGAAATGGGTTCTCGTCTTCGCGGGAACGACAATTTTTTCCTTAACTTAATTCCAACAGAAACCCTGGATAAATGAATCTCTTATCCCAGTTACAAAATTATCTACTCTCAGATAATGATTCTTCTTTTTTCATTATTTTTTTTACCATTCCGAGCTGTTGTACAACAGGCTCATCCCACGGCCCTGAAATTTTATAGCTGTATGCCGAGATTTTTTGCATGCTCTGATTAATAATTTTATTCGCGACCCAAGCAGCAACCCCTGCTACAGGGCCGCCCGCAATAGTTGCAACAACGGGCAAACTCGCTGTTATATGCGGAGATATTTTCAAGCTCAGATCATAAGTATGTTTCACTAAGTCAAGATCTCCTTTCATACTTGCATAAGCAACAGGACCATCAAGATAACTATCTTGCGTACCCATAATTCCTTTATTCACAACAAAGTTTCCCTGAAAAATATCAAAACTATATCCTTGATGTGCCAAATCGCTAAAATCCAATTGTAAACGGCGAGGAATGGTCTGCAAACTTAGAATACTTAATAATTTACCTAGGCCTAGCTTTTCTTCTGTCTCCTTGCTTAAATGCGTAATTCTTCCGTTTTTAAGTTGTAAATACATAGTTCCTTTTAGCGAAGCAAGGGAAAATTGATACAAACTCTTTTTCCAACCCCCATGAAATTCCATATATCCTTTTTTTGCATGAACAGCAGGAGTTACATTCCAACGTTCTAAAGTTTTAGCTAAATTTGTGATATTCAGTTTTACATCAAGATTTGTCTGATTTACATTTTCTTTTTGCAGCCATTCTCCCTGAACATTAAATTGGTAGACTGGAGATGTAATCTGGCAATAATCCACTTTCCATTTTTCAGTGGTAGATTTACTCTTCAAAGTGACATCACCCACGTGTACTTTTCCCACGGACAAATTATCAACACGCAAATTAAGGTTTGGTATTTGACTTGGATGCATTTGCGTCGTTTCAGCAAACTCTTTACTTGCAGTATCCATCTTATTCAAATTTAAATGGTGGACATGACCGCTTAATTCATTGGTAGGCGCATGATAAATTAAGTCAGCAGCAATATTTTTTTGCTGTAGATTAAAAGACCAATCTTTGCTTGGTAATATTTTTGCTTTGACTGCAATCTCATTAAACTGCTGTTTCAAAAAACTAAATTTATCTATAGTGACATTAATAATTCGCAAATTATTTAATAGAGATGAGTCTGTCTTTGCTGAAGAAAATTGATTGTATATATCCTTCCATTCCTGAAGATCAAATCCTTTTATGACACCTACCACAGAAAGGCCAGGTAATTTTTGATTTACAGCATTCGCACTACCTAAACGCAACTGTCCGGAATCAAAGGCATAACCCTCTTTAGAATTTTTGAATAATAGATCCGCGCTTAAACGGTTATCATACTTACCTCGCAAATGCATTGATTTTTTCGCATTGAGCTCAAGAATTAATTCCAGGGGAGTCTTTTCATTTGATTTTTTACCTAGAGGTGCAGGTAAATTAACATCCATCCCCTCCAAAGTACTATTTAAACTGATGCTATCTGCTTCCGAGGGTTTATCACTTAATTTTAATACCGCATTCACATCTAATGAACCATCAACTAAAGCAAGCTGTGGCAATTTAAATTGGTTTTTCAAGGAATCAACGGTACATTTCCCATTGAGCGTAATTGTGGTTGCAGGCACAGGTGTTTTAATAGATTGAATTTTGATGTTCATTGGATGCCCCAAAATGGCAGCAAACAGGTAACTATCTGTTATCCCTGTTTCATTAAACATCAACTCGCCTGATAGATTTTGTACAGGAAAATGGGCTAATTCATGATTCACTGTAATAGTATTATTTTTAAAGGTAAGATTTCCTTTAGCAAGTACATCATCATTTTCTGGATATAATGGAACCTGTACGCTTAAATCGAGTAAGGCAGATCCTTTAATGGACAGCATTTTTAAAAGCGTTAGCTTTTTCCTTAAAGGAGAAGCCATAACATAATTAATCATTTTTTGTACTGATGCATCAATTTTTCCAGTCACCAGCAAATTTTCTTTATTTTTTCCGATGTCATTGATGCGTAAATGCATTTCTTTTGTAGGTACCCCCTGGAAATTAGCATGGACTATATCAATATTAAGATCACGATTTCTTAAATGAATAAATCCATCAATTTCTTTTATAGCCTGCCATTTGGAATTGATTGCTATCTCTCCGCCACTTGCATAACTCTCTATAATAAATTCGCCGCTATTATTATCAAAAGGGAAATCTTTTGCCAAACCATTAACTCTTACTCTTCCACTCGCATTAGCAATCTGTTTTACGTCATTTTTTAGCCAAAGATACAATTTAGGTTTCATGTATTTTTGGGGTAAAAATGGAACCCATTGTTGCCAATTTTTACCAGAAAATTCCGCACCAAGACGAACATGGCCCACAGATTGACGAGTTACTTGATCTACGGCGCCTTGCATACTTAATGTCAACTCAGGCTGGCTTACTACAAATCGCTCCATGCTAACTCGTAAACCATCATTTAACTCTTTCCAATCAAAAGCACCATTCAGTAAAGTTAATGTTTGCTCTGGATAACCATTGACATTTATCGAAGTGTTTTCAGAATCAAGCTCCAATCGCCCTTGTTCAGGTTGCCAGTTTATTACACCTGAAAGATTTTTTATTTGGGGAATATCATTCTTGGCATCCCATCCTAACTGTTCAAAACGCGTCAAAACATAATTTATAGAATAGTCATCAATGGAAAAATTAACTTCTCTTTTTTGTGATGTGTCAGTGGCATTTGGGGTTGTGCTTAGTATCGTCGAAGGCTCTGATTGCTCCTTTGCAATAGCCATGCTAAAAACTGGGATTGGAGGAATAACCGAAACATTGGTATTTAATGAGACAAGTACTTGAGTATCTTTTAAGACTCCCTGTGGCTTCATAGCCAATATATTTTGGATACTTTTAGGCCAGTTAATTGCATCAGAAAATAATGACTCGATAATGATTGATTTTACAAATAAAAGATAACTTTGCTGTTCTTTATTGTATTTGAGCAATAATCTATTCTCAGGCCAAGCCACCCCGCCAATACGCAATCTAATGGGATCAGCCTGGAGTTGCCAACCTAAGTTATCGGGTTTCCAGGAGAGATTGGCAAAGAATGATTGGATAAGTTGGCTATTCTGATTATTCAGCAATCTCCAGGCCAACCGCTTAAATGTTATCTGTGCTTGGACTGAAGAAACTGCACCATGATGCACATCAAGCCATAAATTAATATTGCCCTTACCCCCTTCAAAATGCTCAGTTGTCTTAGGAAACAAATTTTGCCATTGAGCAGGTATTATATTTTTAGCTGAAAAATAAAATTTCCCTTCAATGTCCTCAAAATGATCTGGATCAAAATAACCATCACCTAACAGTTGAAAATTAGTACTGCTTGTTTGTGCAAGTCGCGCCTCTCCTTTAAACTTATAATGTCCCCCGCGATTTGCTACCGATACATTTAGACCATTCACGGGAATCAAGCCCCCATCGCTAAAATGGAAATAAGCTGAAACATGCCTAATGACCAAATGTTCTTGTTGTGATAGCCAGCTCAACATCTGTTTGGTTTTCTCTGGCGTCATATCATTACTTAGTGGGTCGGTGGCCACACCATCAATAGACCAATGATTATCTATTTCTCTCAAGTTGAGATGCATGTCATCAATAAAGAGAACTCCCGGTTGGACCTGCCAATTCCACAATGATTTAAATAAGTTAATTCCGACAAGCAGTTTATTGATACGAAAATTATGCTCTGAATCATCTCCTAAGGTAACCTGGTTTAATTTAAGTACAGGTTGAAACCAGTACCATCCCGTTTCCATTGTTTGTATGGTTACAGGTTGTCCTATAAGAATTGATAGATGATGTTCTACTTCTCCTTTATATTCTTTTGCCCAAGGAGTTAGAGAGCGAAATATACTGGATAAAACAGCAAGAAGGATAATTAGGACAGCTAAAAGCATCCAAATTCTTTTTAATACTGTACTCACGCGTTGTGTTCGATTACTCATTGATTTTTTTACTATACCATTGCTTTTGCGCATACTCATCATTTTCTTTTTGTTCACTGCGCTGTAATTTGAGTTGCTCGATCTTGTTAACCCGGTCTACCAATTGGCTAACCCCCTCTTCAGAAATTTTTGTCTGTTTATACTTGCGTTCAGCCTTAGCCCTTACTTTTCCTAAATGAGCCAAATGTGCGTTTAATTGTATTAAAGCTGTATCCAAATGGCTAATAAAATCGATGCGATTACGTAATCGAGCAACTACCGTTCCCTGTTCACCAATTTTCTCAACTTGCTTTAAATAATCCTGTCGATAAGCAACTAACTGATCATGTTTTAACTTATTATGCTTAAATTGCTCCTGTGCTTTTAAAAACTCTTGATATGCAGCATGAGTTTCTTCTCTTTTAATCTGTAAAAGCTGTTTTAAGCGTTCCAATCGCTGACTCATCCATTAACTCCAAAAGATGATACTAACTGGGATAACATATCCACACTTTCCTTATAAAGAACGCGTTCATTGATACTTTGCTCCATATATTTTCGAATTTTATCTCGAGCTTGAATCGCCTTATCGAGATTCGGATCACTCCCAGTAGCATAAGCACCAAGCAATATGAAATCTTTATTTTTTTCATATAGTGATAAATTCTTTTTGAATAATAGCATATCATTCATTTGCTGCTCAGATACTATAGATTGCATTACTCGACTAATAGAAGCTTCCAAATCAATAGCAGGATATTGTCCTTCTTCAGCAATAGACCGACTTAAAACAATATGTCCATCCAAAATAGCCCGTGCTGCATCTGCAATAGGATCTTGCAGATCATCGCCTTCAGTTAAGACTGTGTAAAATGCAGTAATCGACCCACTACCAACCTCTCCGTTACCAGCACGTTCAACAAGTTTTGGCAGTTTGGCAAATACAGAAGGAGGATAACCTTTGGTTGCTGGCGCTTCTCCTATAGATAAAGCAATCTCTCTTTGCGCCTGAGCAAAACGAGTTAAAGAGTCTATTAGCAAAAGTACATGCTTGCCCTGATCGCGAAAATACTCAGCAATACTCGTAGCCACTTTAGCACCGTGTAAACGCATTAAAGGGCTTTCATCTGCCGGTGCTGCGACGACAACCGCACGCTTTAAACCTTCTTCACCTAAATTCAATTCGATAAATTCCTTGACCTCTCTACCACGCTCACCAATCAAACCCACAACAACCACGTCAGCTTTGGTAAATCGCGTCATCATTCCTAACAAAACGGATTTTCCTACTCCTGAGCCTGCAAATAATCCAATTCGTTGACCACGTCCAACAGTAAGTAATCCATTAATTGCACGTATCCCCACATCTAAAGGTGTATCAATGACTGCTCTTTTTAAAGGATTGATCGCAGGACTAATTAAAGGGTATACCTCACTTAACTCAAGAGGAGGACCTCCATCTATAAGAACTCCGGAACCGTTTATAACTCGCCCTAGTAATTGAGCTCCTACTTCAACCTGAGCAACACGTCCAGTTGGGGTGATAATCATCCCGGGAGCAAGTCCCTGAATCGCACCAATGGACATCAAATATACACGATCTTGGCTAAAGCCAACTACTTCGGCGTCAATCGTATGTGATTCGTCGATAGTAATAAAACAACGCGCACCAACAGGTTGATTAAAACCTTTAGCCTCTAGTGTGAGGCCAACAGCCCGACTTATGCGACCACAATGTAATAATCCTAACTGCTTTTTTTCGCGAATTTCGGACAGTATTTTGATCAGATGTGACTCATAAACGTTCATCCGTTCATCCTAATTTTGCAAAGGTTCAATCAGATCGCGAGTAACGTACTTTGTGAACAAAGTGGCTAAACGGGTATATACTCGACCATCTAATTCGCTATAGTCACCTTTTAAATAAAAATCGCCTCGATTTAATAAAGGATCTGCTATCAAAATCTCTTGCAGACCAGGTATTTCTTTTTCACCAAATTCGTTTTTGACCCAGTTAACATCTTCTGGATGCATGGCAAGCACTTTATAGGCTTGTAGGGAAGGCAACTCGGATTTGATGGTGTGGAGTAAATCGTTTAACTTATCAGGATTAACGGATAACTCCACACCAATACAATGCTGAGTTAACCAAATTATTGTTTGAATTATTTCTTGCGTCACTTGCTCATCTACAAGTTTTACTGGTTTTTGTAGCAGATCAAACCAATATATAAACTTTTTCCTTTTTTCATTAATTTCAGCTTGCGCTTGTTGCATGCCTTCTGCATAGCCTTTTTCTCTAGCTTCCTGCTTTAAACGCTCACACTCAGCACGAAAAAGCTCCTCTTCATTAATTTCAACTTTCGCTTCATTATTTACAATCGATTCATATTCCCATGTACTAAACTCACTGCTCTTCTCTTTTTTCTTTAGGTAAGGCTCGAATTCATCCGACATATACTTATCATCCCTGAAAATCATATCCAATCATAAAATGTAACTTTAGTGCGGTGAACTCAAAGAAAATAAACCCCAGTTCCTTGCACTATAGCGCCATCCACTAAGCCCTATACATCGTTGCAAGCTCGTTCGGCTCAGGTCATGTACTTGAACTTGAGTACACTCCTTCACTTCTCTTGAATTGCGCCTTACCTAGAACTTAGTGGATGACGCCATACAACCCATACGTTAAATCATCTCATCCCCACCTTTGGAGCCTAGTGCGATCTTACCTTCTTCTGCAAGGCTTTTTGCTATAGCCAGAATATCACGTTGGGCACGCTCTACATCCACTACTTTAACAGGGCCTTGTAACTCAATATCCTCTCGTAATAAATCAGCGCCGCGTTTAGACATATTAGAGAATATTTTTTCCTTAGTAGGCTCGGTAGTTCCTTTCAAAGCCAGTTTTAATTGCTCAGGCGTTACATCACGCAATAACGTTTGCATGCTTCGATCATCCATATCCACCAAATTCTCAAAGACAAACATTTTGTCTCGGATTTTTTCGCTTAGCTCTTCATCCCAATCTTTAATTTTATTGAGTACTTCTTCCTCCATAGCACCATCAAAATAGTTAATTACGTCAGCAACGCTCTTAATGCCTCCTACAGAGGCAGATTTACTTACTTTCTGACCACTAAGTTGTTTCTCTATCACTTGTCCTAGTTCGGAAATGGCTTCTGGTTTTACTGTATCAATATTACACATCCGCAATAATACCTCCGAGCGTTTCTCCACACTAAAATAGCGCACCACTTCAGCTGCTTGTTCACTATCCAAATGGATTAATATCGTTGCAATAATTTGTGGATGCTCATTACGTATTACATCAGCGATTAATCGACCATCTAACCATTTTAAACGGTTAAGTCCGCTGTCTTTATCAGAAATCAGGATTCGATCAATAAATGGAGTCGCTTTTTCTAGTCCTAAAGCTTCAATGAGTACCGTTCGTAAATAATGCTCAGTATCTACCGTTAAACTAGTTTGCTCCCCAATAGCATTCGTAAATTCAACAAGCACATTTTCCATTTTCGCCTTGGTAACATTATTGAGCGTCGTCATCGCGACCCCCACCTTTTGTACTTGTCTCGGTTCGAGATGTTTTAATACTTCAGCAGCATTTTTTTCGCCCATGCTTAATAGCAAGATAGCAGCACGCTCAATCCCATCCATAATTACCCCCGATCAACCCAATTTTTAACTACCTGTGCTACGCGCTTGGGTTCTTTATCAACAACCTGGCGTAATAAATTTAACTGTGATTCATAATCATTTGCTTCTTTGATTGAAATTGTCCCATCATAGGTCAAATCTGCTATAGGTTGCTCATCATCCGTAACCCCTCTGACATTTCGATTGCTAGCGAGTGTTTTTAACATTGGCCTTAGCACACCAAAAATTAAAGCTAAAACAAATAAAGCGGCTGCCGTTTGCTTCACTATGGACCAGAAAATATCTTTTTGCCAAAAACGCTCTTCAGGAATAGCAGCTATAGGATCAGGTTTAACAAAATCAGTATTGATCACATTTAAACTATCACCACGTTGTGCATTTAATCCAATTGCATCTGCAACAAGTAATTTAATTTGCTGTATTTCCTTTTGCGTTAAAGGAGTTTTAGACATTTTTTTAGTTTTCTCATCCCTTACGGCTTTGTTGTCTACCAAAACCGCAACAGTGAGTCGTTTAATCGTTCCAGGTTGATTTTTGGTATGGCTAATTGTTTTATCCAGCTCAAAATTCTTAGTACTTTGTGTGCGCGAATCAATGGATTGGCTGGTATCTGACGCTGCCTGGGGTTGTGGTTGTGCATTTGGTGGTACATTTTTAGGGGGGGCGTTCTTGGGAGTAAGAGCAGGATTAGCCTGCGGTGTATTAGATAAAGTACCAGGCACTCCAACTGCTTCATTTGAAACATTACGTTTCTCTTCCATGGTTTGTTCACTACGTAAAGAAGGCAGTTCAGGATTAAACATTTCTTGCGTTTGTTCATAACTGGTAAAATCTATATCAGCAGAAACTTTTGCTCTAACCCGTCCATAACCAAGTATTGGTGTTAAAATATCTTGAATTTTTTGAGCATATTGATGTTCCAAATTTTGTCTGTAATCTAAAAAGCGCTCTGTATCTGTAAAAAGAGTTTGCCCACCGCCTTCATTTAACAATTGACCATCTTGATCAACAACCGTCACCCGACTTGCAGAGAGATTTGGAATGCTGGATGCAACCAAATTTACAATTGCTGCAATTGTATGCTTTTTAAGCTCCAAACCTGAATAAACATCTAGAAAAACAGAAGCACTAGGCTCATGAGCATCACGAACAAAAGCCGATTCACGTGGAATTGCTAAATGAACTCGAGCTGATTTAATATCATTGAACTTACTTATAGTACGGGCAAGCTCAGCCTCCAGCGCTTGCTTGTAACGCGCGTTTTCCATGAATTGACTACTGTTAAACGCATTAGAGCTGGAAAAAAGTTCTTCTGAAGCCACAGGATCACGAGGCAATCCTTCCATTGCCAATTTAAGACGTACGTTTTGCAGATTATCGGCCGCAACCATAATCATGCTATTGTTATTATCAATCTTAAAATCAAAGCCATTACGCTCAAGGGCAGAGACTACTTCAGCCGCATCACGCGCATTCATTTGTGTGTATAAAGGAACATAATTCGGATCACGAGACCATAAAACAACCGCTAAACCGATGGCAATACTTGCAGCAACTCCCACAAGTAAACCAATTTGACGCGCAATAGAAAGATTTGCAAACTTTGCTGCCACTGTTGATGCACTATCAGCCAATGCCATTTCAAGCTCCTAATTATACTGGCATATTCATAATGTCTTGATACGCTTGTACCACTTTGTTGCGAACCCGAACAGTAGCTTCAAGCCCCAAATTGGATTTTTGGGCCGCTATCATTACTTCTCCTAAACTCACGTTAGGATCACCCATTTCAAAACGTGTTTTTAAAGAGTCTGCAGATTGATTTAACTCATTGACCTGATTTAATGCTTGTTGAAATACCGTACCAAAAGGAGCTTGATTTGTTTCTGTTTCAATCACTGCACCTTCAGCCTTGGCAGACATTGTCTTTATCTGATTTAGCAGATTAACCGTATTAATATCACTCATCCCTATTTACCTCATAATTATTTGGCGTTTTATCCCTTTTTCTGGTGACCAAGGTCATAGCAGCCTCTTATGTCATCGCACCAAGGTGATACAATTTTTTATACTGTATACCCTTCCTCTCGCATTTTTGCTAATTTATAGCGTAATGTTCGTTCACTTACCCCCAATAAAGCTGCGACTTTCTGTCTATTTCCTTCATTCTCTAATAAAGTTTTTTCAATTAATTCAAATTCATGAATTTGCAAATTTTTACTGTTAGCGGCCGGGGTAGTTTCAGGAACCAAGGTCGCGTTTAATGACAATTGTAAATGCTCTGCTTCTATAATGCCTTGAGTTTGTAAAACTAATGCTCTTTGAATTACATTATCTAATTCCCGCGCATTTCCCGGCCATGGGTAAGCCAACATCAGCTTCTGAGCTGCTGGACAAATCACCGGAACCACAGGTTGCTTATGCTGGCAATGTTTACGAATTAAATAGTTAGCCAAGGGAATTATGTCATTCTTTCTTTCACGTAAAGGATGCCACTGCAATGGGAATACATTCAAACGATAAAACAAGTCTTCCCTAAACCGACCAGCCTTCACTTCATCCTTAAGCTGTCGGTTGGTGGTAGCCAGAATGCGTACATCCAAACTAATTGTTTTATTAGCTCCAATTCGCTCCACTTCTTTTTCTTGTAATACTCGAAGCAATTTAGCTTGTAAACTTAAAGGCATTTCACTCACTTCATCAAGAAGCAAAGTTCCCCCTTGTGCCTGTTCAAACTTTCCAGCCGTTGATTTATAAGCTCCAGTAAATGAACCTTTTTCATAACCAAATAAAGTAGCCTCGAGCATTTGCTCCGGAATTGCAGCACAATTAATCGCAATGAAAGGTTGTTTTTTCCGGGGTGAATGATCATGAATAAAATGAGCTAAGACCTCTTTACCCGTGCCACTCTCTCCACTAATCATCACACCGACATCCGATTGGGCCACTTTTAATGCCATAGTCAGTAAGGCCTGACTTTTAGGATCCTGGGCAATGGGCTCTCCAGTATCCTCATCAAACTCCACTTTAATGTATTGATTTATTTTTTCAGTTAACACTTGGGCACTAAATGGCTTTTGGAGGTAATCTACCGCACCGTTATGAAGAGCATTCACCGCATCTTGTACTGATCCATAAGCAGTCATCAAAATTACAGGTAGCCCAAGTCTTCTTTTTTGAATCTCAGCTAATAGCTGATTTCCATCAAGTTCATCCATGCGAATATCCGTTAGTACCACTGATGGATTATGAATTTCTAGAAGCGCCAAAGCTTCCTTGCCATCTTTAGCAGTAATATATGTATGGCCAGCAATAGTCATTGTTTCAGCCAGCGCTTCCCTTAATACTGGATCATCTTCAACGATTAAAACATGACTCATAAAAAGTCCTTTTTCTAAGTGTTATAAAAAGGATATCATCCAGGGCGCGGTAAAGCATCTCCCGAATGCATTTTAAAAACTTAAGCAGGAGACACTTCAACATGCTCAGGATGACGACTTAAAATATTACGGCAAAAACAAATTAACTTGAGTTCCAACTCCTTCCGTAGATTCCAGACTCAACCGTCCGCCGTGTGCTTTTACTACAGCATAAACAACCGCCAAACCTAAACCATTTCCTTGTGCCTTTGTAGTATAAAAAGGGGAAAAGGCCTGGTTCTTTACTTCTTCAGTCATTCCTTTACCATTGTCCTCTACTGATATTTGTATACCTGAATCATCCATAGATGCAAGTGTTAAATTAATTTCTGTTGCATCAGATTGCAATGAATTGATCACCAAGTTTAAAACAGCACCAATTAATGACTCTGCATGAACTAATGACTCACTGGAAATCAGCTGATTGTTCACATTGAATGTTACATTACGAGCTAAAACATAAGGCTGCGCACGTTGTACGAGTAAGGAACACCAATAGTTCATATCCATACGTGTCGGCTCTATTGTAGTGCCTCGTGCAAACAATAATAAGTCCTGAATTTGCTGCTCAATACTGGTATGACACTCTTGCAATCGATGAATCCAATTTTGGGTACGCACATCCAAATCAGGAAGATTATTCAAATGTTCTGTATACAACATCGCTGAAGCCAAAGGAGTTCTGATTTGATGTGCGAGCTGTGCAGTCATTGTGCCAATTGAGACTAATCGTTTTTCATTTTCTTTAGCCTTCTCATAATCCCGCGTAGCAGTTATATCAGTTAAACTGACCAATATGCCCGGCAAACTGTCAAAAGTTGCAATCGCTACATGGACTCGACGACCATCTGCCAGAGATACTTCATGTCCATCATCAGCACGAGGAACAAAAGCGCGTAAAATCACATCCAACCATAATGAATCGAGTAACCCATACCCCAGCATTGCTTCAGCTGGTGGATTTAACCACACAATTCGTCCTTGAGAATTGATGATTACCAAAGCAGTTGGCAAGCTGGATAAAATATCCCACTCAGAAAGAGGTATTTGCGGTCTTACAGCACATGTTTGGTAATTAGAATAATGCATACTGGATGAAATTATTTTAATTAATTAAGATGACTGTAACAAATTTAGAGTAAAATGAAAATATATTTAAAATCATACAATTAATCCAAACTCCATTTTTTCTTTCTTGCATTTGATATTATAAATAAATTTATGCATAATGTATTTTTACTTGATATTATTACTGCCTAATATGCTACTAACATGCTTACCACAAATGATGATGCGCTACCTGGACACTGTTGTCGAGGTTGGGCGGAGTTATTTGTAAATAGCGCTAACAAACTAATCCTCTCCAATACCAGTGTTCAGGCTTCGCGATACTGGTTTTTCAACCTTCAAACCAATACAAAGCGCTCAAATTAAAATTTTGCATAAAAATTTTAGCTTTGGCTATCATATGAGTTAATTTTGATGGAAATCACGGCTCATGACTTTCATCTAAAAAGGTTTTTTGCAGAATCAAGCTATAAGTTAACTGATAATTAACAAATAATTGGTTGACATTTTGGCAGTGAATCAGGTGATTATTATGACAAAATGCAAATATGAATTTTCTAATGAACTTAAAAGGAGTAACTCAACTTTCGAACTCAATGGAGTGATATACACTCCACTTCGAGGCAATCCAGGTGGATATACTTCCATCAACAGATTTTTTGGCATAGAAAACAAACCCAGTTTCATTGTTAAAAAACCTAGATATAAGAGCAAAGATAGTGAGGAAATTATTAATTTTTATGCAACTGCCTACGAAAAAGAAAAAACAATATGGAATACAGTATATCCAGAAAAAAAAGCAGACTTATTTAGGGATAAAAATGGCCAGATTCGACTGGTTTTACCGTTTTTAAATGCTTCTCCAGTAAGTTATAGTTTAAGTGATTATCGTGCAGATCCCCTGACTTATTGCCAACAAATACTTGCTATTGTGGATGAGGTTCATAGATTTCACAGCTTGGGGTTACGTCATGGTGACTTGAAGCTGGACAATATTTTAATAGAAAAAAAGGAAGACGGTACCTTTAAAGCCTACTTGATTGACTTTGGCAACGTATACAAAATATCTAATCCCGATCATGAAGATCCGGATTGGATTCCTCGCGATTGTAATGCATTAATTCTTAATTCGTTAACAAGTTGCATCACGGGATTACGCAAACGCCATTCATTGTTTTACAGTTATACATCTCTTGGCTTGCTCAAAAAAGAATTGCTAGAAGAAATAGAAAATCTAAGTGCAGAGAATAAATTGTACTCTAGAGCATCATTGTAAAATATATAACCTGAGTGAAGTGTCACAGAACTCAGGTTAAGATTCTCGCTTTTTTTCATCCAGTGATTTTAAAAAATCTAACTTCTCGGCAATCTTTATTTCTAGACCACGACTTACTGGCTTATACCAGCCGGGTTCTTGCATCCCTTCAGGTAAGTAATGTTCTCCAGCAGCATAAGCATGGGGTTCATCATGAGCATAACGATACTCTTTTCCATATCCTAGCTTTTTCATTAAACGGGTAGGAGCATTGCGCAAATGAATAGGCACTTCTCGAGATTTATCCCGTTTTACAAAATCCATAGCCTCGTTGAACGCGACATAAGCTGCATTACTTTTTGCAGCAATTGATAAATAAATGACGGCCTCCCCCAGAGCAAGCTCTCCCTCAGGAGAACCCAATCTTTCGTAAGTAACTGCAGCATCATTTGCAATTTGAACAGCTCGTGGATCAGCTAAACCAATGTCTTCCCATGCCATTCTCACAATACGCCGTGCCAAATAACGAGGGTCTACTCCCCCATCTAACATACGGCATAACCAATAAAGTGCTGCATCAGGATGAGAGCCACGCACTGATTTATGCAGCGCAGAAATTTGATCGTAAAAATTTTCGCCGCCTTTATCAAAACGCCTGACCTGCTCTGTCAGTGAATTCATAACAAATTCTTTAGTGACATGTATATTATTCATTGTGGTGCATGCTGCAAGCAATTGTTCAAGGCTATTTAATAACCGTCGGGCATCACCATCGGCAAATCCGATAAGCATTTCTATCGCATCATCATCAAACTGGATATGAGATAAAACAGCCTTATATGCTTTTTGGAACAAACGTTTTAATTCTTCATCAGTCAAAGACTTCAAAACATAAACTTGGGCGCGTGACAGCAAAGCTGAATTTACCTCAAAAGAAGGATTTTCAGTAGTAGCCCCTATGAAAGTCACTAAACCCGATTCAGTATAAGGTAATAATGCATCTTGTTGCGCTTTGTTAAAACGATGAATTTCATCAATAAACAATAAAGTATGTTTACCATAGGTCAGATTTTCTTGGGCTTTTTCAACTGCAGCGCGGATGTCCTTAACACCGGAGAAAACTGCGGAAAGCGCTATCCATTCGCAGTCAAAAGCTTCAGCGGCAATGCGGGCAATCGTCGTTTTACCAACTCCTGGCGGCCCCCATAAAATCATTGAATGAAGCTTTTTCCCAGCAAAACTAAGCTGTAAGGATTTTCCTTCTCCCAATAAATGACTTTGCCCAATTACTTCATCCAGACTTTTGGGTCTTAAAAGTTCTGCTAATGGTGGTGTGGGCATCGTCTTAAATAAGCTCATTGCCGAACCACATCAACCCCTTTTGGCGTTTTGAATTGAAATAAACTAGCAGCCAATTTAGGGTTTAATTTGATTTGCAATAATTGGACCGTTGTTACTTGACCCAATTGATCATAAAGCTCCAGACCTGTTAAGGTATTTTGGCGAAACATCAATTTTATCCGTTGGAAATTTGCTTTAGGTGATTTTGATTTCAAATCAAAAACAAGCTCATTACCCACATTACTCTGAGCCACTTTAAAATCTCGGGTTACAGTATCGTCATAACCACTCAAGAATAAAGCAGCAGTTCCTCCTAAACCTTTTTGTTGCGTTTTAACAGTTACTTGCTCCAGATCCTTGTCATAGACCCAAATTTTCTGACCATCAGCTACCATTAACTGCTCCATAGGCTGTGTCGTCTGCCAACGAAATCGACCCGGTCTTTGTAATGCCATAGTCCCTGATGAACGAGATACTACTCGATGTTTTGCTTTTACTGTTTGCTTAAAAACAGCTGTCATTGAGCGAATACCATTTAATTTGGCCTGCAACAATGCATCAGGTGTTTCACAATATCCTGCGATAGAAACACTCAAGAGTAATGCGATTAATATTTTTTTCATTGTTAATCCTCCGTCACGGATGACACCAAGACATCACGATAACCGCCATCTAATGGGCCCACAATTCCTGTTCGCTCCATTTCCTCAACCATTCTTGCTGCACGGTTGTAACCTATTTTTAAACGTCGCTGAACTGCAGAAATACTTGCCTTGCGCGTTTGAATAACGAACTCTACTGCTTGATCATAAAGAGGATCATCATCCTCAGCCGTGGATTGGCCGTCTTCATCTGTTCCCCCTTCATTACCATCAGCAGTTAATTTTAAAATATCATCAATATAATCAGGTTCCCCTCGAGCACGCCAGTCATCAGCAATACGATGAACCTCTTTGTCATCAACAAACGCGCCATGAACACGTAAAGGTGCTCCGCTCCCTGGTGCCAAATAGAGCATATCTCCATGTCCTAATAATTGTTCAGCACCTTGTTGATCTAATATAGTACGAGAATCAATTTTTGACGAAACTTGAAACGACATCCTTGTAGGAATATTTGATTTAATCAACCCAGTCAAAACATCCACCGAGGGTCTCTGTGTCGCAAGAATCATATGAATTCCAGCAGCACGGGCTTTTTGAGCAATGCGTGCGATTAACTGTTCTACCTTCTTCCCTACAACCATCATCATGTCGGCAAGCTCATCAATCACGACGACAATATGGGGTAAAGGCTCTAACTCTGGAGCTGTTTCATCCATTGAATCAACAGGCTTCCATAAAGGATTAACTAAAGATTGGCCATCAGCAATCGCTTCGGCGATTTTACTATTGAAGCCTGCCAAGTTTCTTACGCCCAAAGCAGCCATCAGTTTATAACGACGTTCCATCTCTTCGACACACCAACGCAAAGCACTGGCAGCCTCTTTCATATCGGTAACCACAGGAGTCAACAAATGCGGAATACCATCATAAACTGATAGCTCCAACATTTTAGGATCAACCATAATAAGTCGTACCTGATCGGGGGTTGCCTTAAACAAGATACTTAGAATCATGGCATTAATACCAACTGATTTACCAGACCCTGTTGTCCCAGCAACCAATAAATGCGGCATTTTTGCCAGATCAACCACTACAGGGTGTCCTGCAATATCAACGCCTAAGGCTAAGGTTATCGGCGAATGCGCCTGTTGATATACCTCCGCTAATAAAACATCCGATAATCGAACAGTTTCTCGCGAATGATTGGGTAGCTCTAACCCAACTACAGTTTTACCTGGAATTACTTCAACAACACGAACTGAAATTACGGATAAGGACCGGGCTAAATCTTTAGCCAATGCAGTCAATTTGCTTACTTTAACCCCTGCTGCCAATTGTAATTCAAAGCGAGTGACCACAGGTCCCGGATGTACAGCTACCACTCCAGCCTGAATGCCAAAATCCAGTAAATGTTGTTCTACTTCCCGTGATAAATTCTCCAGCTCCTGATGCGTGTATCCACCCATTGGTTTTCCAGGTTGTCCTTTATCTAATAAGCTTAGAGAGGGTAATTCACCGGAAGTACTTACTTTAGGAATACGGATTTCTTTTATTTCCTTAACTGGTTTAACAATTTCAGGTTTTACTTCATTAGTAATTAAAATAGGAGGAGCTACCACCACCTCACTTTCTTTCTCTACTTTTGGTTTAAATAATTTCGGAGCAGGTTTTTCGCGAGGTGTTTTGGTTATTTCTTTTGACTTTGAACGCTCGACTTGGGCCTTAAAAAGAGCCACTACTTTTTGTATTGCCTTAGAAACATAATTTACAGCGAATAATGTATAAAAACCAATAAGTTCAATCGCCCTTATCCAGGATAAACCGGTTAACCATGTAGTCCCTACTAAAAGCATAGCCAATAGAACTAAGCTTGCTCCATATAAATTCAGCATTTGATACCAACCGCCACCAACAGCCTGTCCTATAAATCCTCCGGCACCATGAATAGAATCCAATTGATTCATCTCTGCCTCGAGGCTTAATAAACCGCAGCCTCCAGCAAACATAAGCATCAATCCAACAGAACGAAGAACTAAAACACGTTTATCAAGAGTTTTTAATGCACGAAAATCGTGCAATAAGGCCCAGGAAATATAAACAAAAGCGATAGGTACCAAATAGGCAAAATATCCAAATACAAAATACAGCGCGTCCGCAATATATGCGCCCACTTGTCCGCCTGAATTTGCAACAACTGCTCCAGCTCGTGAAGCATGGGAAAATCCAGGATCACTGATTTTATAAGTTAGTAAAGACAAGAGCACAAAAAGAGCACTTGTTAAAATTAATATAAAACTACCCTCGCTAAGTCGCTTTACAACATAGCTAGGCATGTGTTTTTTGGATGCACCAGATTTTTTTCCTGAATGTTGTTTTTCCATAGGTATTTTCATATCGTTGTTTTTGTCATAATATTCGCCATCTTAACACAAAATATCAAAATATTAAGGAAGGCAGAGATAATGAGCTCAAGCAATCATCACCGCTTAATCATATTAGGTTCAGGACCAGCAGGTTACACCGCTGCAGTCTATGCTGCAAGAGCCAATCTTCATCCAGTTTTAATCACTGGAATGCAACCAGGAGGTCAATTAACGACGACGACGGATGTTGATAACTGGCCTGGTGACATCGAGGGATTACAAGGCCCTGCCCTGATGGAGCGTATGCAAAAACATGCAGAACGCTTTGATACTCAAATTATTTTTGATCATATTGTTAAAGCTAATTTAGCACAAGCACCTTTTACACTGCATGGTGACAGTGATATTTATACCTGTGATGCGTTGATCATCGCTACTGGAGCTTCTGCACGATATCTGGGGTTAGAGTCAGAATCAGCTTATCAAGGCCGAGGGGTTTCTGCCTGCGCCACATGTGATGGCTTTTTTTACCGCAATAAAGCAGTCTGTGTTATTGGCGGAGGAAATACTGCAGTTGAAGAAGCGCTTTATTTGTCTAACCTCGCTTCTTCCGTAACCTTAGTACATCGACGCGACAGCCTGCGTGCTGAGAAAATCCTTCAGGATAAACTCTTTGAAAAAACACATAACGGCAATATTAAAATAATTTGGAACTCCACTCTTGATGAAGTCATTGGCGATGATAAGAAAGTAACTGGAGCTTTAATTCGTAATGTGCAAAATGATACAAAGGAATTGTTAAATGTCGATGGTGTATTCATTGCTATAGGACACACACCTAATACTGATTTATTTAAAGATCAATTGATCATGAATAATGGTTATATCGTTATCAAATCAGGACTGGAAGGTATGGCAACCAGCACTTCTATTCCCGGCGTATTTGCTTGTGGTGATGTTGCTGATCATGTGTACCGACAAGCCATTACCTCTGCTGGTTTTGGTTGTATGGCGGCTCTTGATGCAGAGCAATACTTGGATTTGAATTTAGGAAAATAGCGTTTAATTGAAATCTGGTGTGCGGTGAAGCTGATTTATAATAAAACAACTCTGCTTTGCTGCCCCAAATAGATCCGCCACTTATGCTGACTCTGGTGTTTTATTTTGATGAAGCATTTTCAACATAATATCTTTACCCATAGCTTCAATCATTTTCATAAATAAGGGAGGGTTTTTTTCTTGTAAGCGGCGTAAATCGGAATAACGCCAATATAAAAAATCTACGGGTTCTCGTGAATATATGGTAGTGCTGGCTTTACCGTCTCTAAAATAACTCATCTCACCAATAAAGTGATAAGGACCTACTTTTATAATAGCTCCATCTACTTCAATATAAACCAAACCTTCAGTGATCAACATTAAATTTTCTACAGGTTCCCCTTTAGTCAGCATTTTTTTATTGCTGGAAGTACCTCGGTAACTTAATTTAATCAGGCGAATAAAATCACTCGTTTGCATACTTGAAAAGAATAAATCTTTTATTTGTTGCAAATCATAAGGCAAGTCTCTAGGCATCATATCTCTTAACAAAATACCAATCTGTACAAAATTAATCATTAATGATGCGATAGCCCAATATGCAACTGGAGGTACATCAGCCAATGCACCATAGAGCAAAAACGATAAATCAGATAGTATAAATATTGTACGAAGAAAGAGTACTTTTCTAAAACAAAGACTCAAAAGCATTAAAATATTTCCCAGGCTATACAAATAATCCAATTGGTTCCTCCAGTTCTTGTTTCATCTAGAAAAAAGTAGTTGCAGCAAGTTCAACTGCTTTTTCTAGGTTTATAATAATTGTAGAATAAAAAAGATTTGTAAGAGAAAAATTCTTGATAAATCTAGGAGATTGTATTGAGCCATGAAACGCACTTCTTTCCAAATCCAGAAACAAGCGATGACCAAGGTCTATTATTCATTGGTGGTGATTTAGAACCCCAGCGTATACTTCAAGCTTATAGACAGGGAATTTTTCCTTGGTATGAGCCAGGGACGCCTATTCTCTGGTGGTCTCCAAACCCAAGGCTCATATTGATTCCCAATGAGTTTAAAGTGTCTCGCAGTTTACAAAAATCATTAAAAAAATCCTTCAGATTTACAATAGATACAGCATTTAAACAAGTAATTACTGCGTGTGCTACGTGTACTGAACGAATAAATAATACCTGGATTACGAAAGAAATGATTGAAGCATACACTCGCTTACATACTATGGGCTATGCTCATTCCTTTGAAATATGGTATGAAAATGAACTTGTAGGAGGCTTATATGGACTCAGTTTAGGCCATGCTTTTTTTGGTGAATCGATGTTCCACAGGATAACAGATGCCTCAAAAATTGCTTTTTATTATTTATGCAAAACAATGGCAGACTGGAGTTTTGATTTTATTGACTGCCAAATTCCAACCACCCATTTACAAAGTCTAGGCGCCAAAGTTATCGGACGAAAAGAATTTCTTCACATGCTATCCCAGTCATTAAAACATCCTACAAAACAAGGTCCTTGGAATATCATTTTGCCTTAACATTTCAAATAGCAACAACAGTGTACTATTATTATACGATATAGACATACCATTACCATTTCATCCTGTTATGGCTTCAATGATTGACAATGTGGTCACTAAATAACCCGGAGTATTCGTCTATGGATTCGAAACAAAATAATGAATCAGAGTCTAAAGTTCCTATTATTTTCGGAAAACTTAGCAGTAACCAATTACATGATATTTTGGAAAACCACGGTGCCACAAAAAAAGAAACTAAGGCTGTATTCTTAATACGAGATAATTCAGCAGGAATAATGACTGTTTCATATTACTCTCAAGAACATGAAATGGTAAAACATCTCCGATTTGGATTAACCCATGACGGTTGGAAAATAGTTCCTAAGCCTCCTAAAGAACCTGCATTTACAGATACACTTGAAGTAAAAGCAAAATATATGCAAGATAAAGTAACATTTGATGATGAAATGCAACGCTTTCTCAATACTGCAAAAATGCTATTTGAACAAAGTGTTACTCCAGAACAGATTAAAACACTGTGTATTGAATTACAAAAAAATGAATTTAATTTGCATGGACTGATTAGACCCACTCGAACACAAGTTAGTCTAGAGAAACACTATGTTGACTATGTTGGCAATGTATTTATAGCTGAGGATATTCCTGGATTAGTTAATACCAATAAAGCAAGATAAGAGAAATTATATTAATACCTGAGTCTATAATGTCTGTAGTAAACGAATCATGAAATAATGCCAAATAATTAAATTTTAATGGGCCTAGATTGCCATTTTCTTCATTTTAGTGCAGTATACACGCAGTAAGTATATAATAATAAACCTTATAAATTTGGTACATCACTGAGAGACCTATGGCAAAAGAAGATCATATAGAAATGGCTGGAACGGTTATAGATACCTTACCCAACACCATGTTTCGTGTTGAATTAGAAAATGGACATGTTATCACTGCCCACATTTCTGGTCGTATGCGTAAAAACTACATTAGAATTTTGACTGGTGATAAAGTCAAAGTCGAGTTAACTCCCTATGACTTGTCCAAAGGTCGCATTATATTCCGCGATAAAAACTAAGTAGTATCTTATAAAAAATTTTCTTTAAAAACATGAAGCTCGAGAGCGGCAAAACAAACTCGAGCTTCGTTTTGCCGCTCCTTATCTATAAACTATAAAGCTTCAAATATTGCAGCAGCTCCCATGCCAGTGCCAATACACATGGTGACCATGCCATATCGTCCTTTAGTTCTTTTTAATCCATGCAATAAAGTAGCTGTTCTTATTGCACCTGTTGCGCCTAAAGGATGTCCTAAGGCAATAGCTCCACCTAAAGGGTTCACTTTGGTTCGTGGAAGATCAAGCTCTTTAATCACTGCTAAAGCTTGCGCTGCAAAAGCCTCATTGAGCTCTATCCAATCCAACTGATCTAAAGTGATACCAGCTCGTTTTAAAGCAACTGGAATTGCTTTGATAGGACCAATCCCCATAATTTCAGGAGGAACCCCAGCGACAGCATAACTTAATAATCGTCCCATTGGTTTTAAATTATATTGGTGTAAAGCCTCTTCGCTAGCCAATAAAGCAATACCTGCACCATCACTGGTCTGTGAGCTGTTTCCTGCGGTAACCGTTCCCTTTGCAGCAAAGACTGGTTTTAATTTAGAAATAACCTCATAAGAAGTATCGGCTCGTGGTCCTTCATCATCATGAACCCATTTTTTCTTCATTATTACTGCGGCATTTTCTAAATCTGCCTGTCTTATGGTAATTTCTACGGGACTGATCTCTGCTTTAAAGTCCCCACGTTGCTGTGCTGCTACCGCTTTTTTATGACTTTCAGCAGCAAACTCATCTTGTTGCTCTCGAGTAATCTCCCAGCGTTTTGCAACATTTTCAGCGGTAATACCCATCCCGTATGCAATTGCGATATCGTCATTATTGAATATCACAGGATTCGCCGTGTATTTATTTCCACCTAAAGGAACCATAGACATGCTTTCAACACCACCAGCAAGAGCTAAATGCATATCACCACTACGTATAGACTCTGCAACAGTAGCAATACTTTGCACCCCAGAAGAACAAAAACGATTAATTGTCATTGCGGGAACAGATTGAGGTAAGTCAGCAAGTAACGATGCAATACGTGCTACATTCATGCCTTGCTCTGCCTCAGGCATAGCACAACCTATTACAACGTCTCCGATCTCCTGATGATCTACTGACGGATTCCGTTTCATTAAATTTCTGATCACATGGGCCAATAAATCGTCGGGTAAAGTATTCTTAAATACACCGCGTGGTGCTTTACCTACTGGGGTACGTAATGCGTCAACTATATATACATTAGTCATTTTCAAATCTCCCTTAGTTGCGTAACGGCTTGCCAGTTTCTAGTAAATGACTAATCCGTGCTTGAGTTAATTGCGTTCCAGCAAGAGTTATAAAAGCTTCCCGCTCTAACTTAAGCATCCAGTTCTCATCAACAAATGTGTTTTGATTGAGATTGCCACCACAAAGCACTGTTGCCAGCTCCATAGCAATAAAATAATCATGCTGAGAAATAAATCCACCCTCTAACCAGTTAACCAAACCCGCCTGTAATCGTGCTTTACCTTCAATTCCAGCAATTTGGAACTGTTTCTTTAAAGGAGGGAGATAATTTTCCGTATGCATGAAATTTATCTTAGCCAATGCAACATAGAGCACTTCATCAGCATTCATGACATAGCTGTCCGTACTTCGTAAATAGCCCATTTGCATTGCCTCAGCAGCTGAACCTGCAACTTGCGCAGTGGCGATCTGTTGATAGTAACCCTGAAGAACTGCCATCAACTCTCCTTTAGGAGCCAGATGCGCAGCACGCATGGCCATTTCTTTGCATCCACCCCCTGCAGGTATAACTCCAACACCAAACTCAACCAGACCAGGATAAGCTTCAAAGGCAGCAACCACTGCATCACAATGCATCATTAGTTCACAGCCACCACCAAGAGCACGCCCCCTCAATGCTGCAACTGTTGGAACAGAACTGTATTTCAAACGTAATGCGATACGTTGAAATTGTGCAATCATAGTGTCCAAAGCCTGCATTTTGTTGTCTTTAATTAAATTAAGAACCCCGCGTAAGTCAGCCCCCGAACAAAAATTAGTCGCATCGTATTGATAAATAATTAATCCACGGCATTGTTTTTCTGCGGTTTCCACTGCAGCTTCCAATCCATCAAGAACTGCTTGCCCCACAGTATTTGCTTTACTTTTGAAATTCACTACAGCAACATCATCTTGTAAATGCCATAAACACACGCCTTCATTTTCATAAATCACAGATGTAGGGCGTACTGCTTCTTTAATAACCCGGTCAGTAAAGAATTGACGTTTGTACACAGGTAATTGGCTTCGCGATTGATAATCATTCCTCTGTGGAGAGTATGCGCCCTTTTCAGTATAAAAAGCATCGATTTCAAAAAGCCATCCGGGCAATTGCGCGGTACTAAGCGATGATTTTTCCTTTATTGCTTGATTTATATACTGGGTCATTTTTGCCAAGTCTGCTAATTGCCATGTTTCAAAAGGTCCTTGCATCCATCCAAAGCCCCAGCGAATCGCCAAATCAACATTTCGAACATTATCTGCAATTGACTCAAGATGATACGCACAATAATGGAATAAATCTCTGAAACATGCAGCCAAGAATTGCGCTTGCTTGTTATTGGAAATCATAAGGTTTTGCATGCGTGCTGCCGGATCAGGACTACCCATAATCGCTTTTAACTCATCACTTACAACAGGTTGCGCCGAGCGATAAGTTGCTGTTCCAACATCATAAACCTCAATGACTTTACCATTTTTCCTATAAATACCCTGACCTGTTTTTTGCCCTAAATGTCCCTCTTTAATGAGATTAAGAAGCCATTCGGGCAGTTTAAAAGTATGATGCCATGGATCATCTTGTAACTGTTGTTGCATTGTGTGGATTACATGTTGCATGGTATCCAGACCGACAACATCCATAGTGCGAAACGTAGCGGATTTTGGTCTTCCCAACAAAGGGCCTGTCAATGCATCAACTTCATCCAATCCCATGTCCATAGCAAAAGCATGATGCAAGGTCGTTAAGAGAGAAAATACGCCTATGCGATTGCCAATAAAATTAGGTGTATCCTTGGCACGTACCACCCCTTTTCCTAGGTAACGAGTTAACCATGTCTCCAGGTCATCCACTAATTCCTTATCCGTAGTTTCAGCAGGAATAAGTTCTGCAAGATGCATATAACGCGGAGGATTAAAAAAGTGAACGCCACAAAAATTCTTTCTATGTGCTTCGGGTAAAACAGAACATAAAGAATTAATACTTAAACCTGAAGTATTACTCACTAAAATAGAGTGTTCTGCTAAAAATGGGGAAATCCGCTTGTATAAATCTTCTTTCCAATCCAAGCGCTCAGCGATTGCCTCAATAATTAAATCACATGAAGACAAATCAGCAAGATCCTGATCATAATTTCGCGCTTGCAGCAATGCCGCAGTTTGTGCAGTAGCAAGAGGAGCAGGTTTTAGCTTCCCTAAATTAGCTATTGACTTATCAATCAGTGCATTCGTATTCCCTTCTTTAGATGCCAAATCATAGAGTAACGTTTCTATACCTGCGTTAACACAGTGCGCTGCAATCTGCGCCCCCATAACACCAGCCCCCAGAACTGCGACTTTTTTTATAAAAAAAGGTCCCTGCATTCTTTTTTCCTCATTAATTACAATGTAGCCTGGGTGAAGCGAAGCGTAACCCGGGTAATTTATGTTCTATGAACCTAGGTTACGCTTCGCTTCACCCAGGCTACAACAATTGACTTAAATCAAGACAAGTCAAAGCGAATCCCTTGAGCCAAAGGTAACTCATTTCCCCAATTTATTGTATTGGTTTGTCGACGCATGTATGCTTTCCAAGAATCAGAACCGGATTCACGGCCACCACCAGTTTCTTTTTCTCCACCAAATGCACCGCCAATTTCTGCACCTGAAGTGCCTATATTAATATTGGCTATTCCACAATCGCTACCCCAGGCACTTAAAAAATGTTCTGCATTTTTCAGGTTTTGAGTGAACATGGCAGAAGACAATCCCTGGGGTACATGATTTTGTAAAGCAATCGCCTCATCGATTGTCTTAAAAGACATAACGTACAAAATTGGTGCAAATGTTTCTTCTTGCACAATTTCCCAATGATTTTTTACATTGCATACCAATGTAGGCTGAACAAAAAAGCCAGGACGTTGTACTGATTCGCCGCCAAAGATAATCCGGCCGCCTGCTTCCTTGATTCGAGTTATTGCCTGATTAAATTGATAAACAGCTTGTTTATCAATAAGCGGTCCCATTAAATTTTTCTTATCTAAAGGATCACCAATCGTTATTTGCTCATAGGCAAAACGTAAACGCTCTACAACGTAATCATATTTAGAATGATGCACAAATAAACGTCGTGTAGAAGTACATCGTTGACCTGCAGTACCTACTGCTCCAAAAACAATGGCTGGGATTGCTAAATGAAGATCAGCTGATTCATCGAGGATAATTGCGTTATTACCACCTAACTCTAAAATAGTTTTACCTAATCGAGCTGCAACTTTCTCGGCAACCTGTTTACCTACAGCTGTTGAGCCAGTAAAGGAAATAAGAGGTATACGTTTATCATTAACCATTTCCTCAACTACATCGTGGTTTTCAGGAATAATTAAACTGAATATTTCCGGACAACCATTTGCCCTTAACACATCATTGCAAATATGCTGAACCGCAACAGCACACAAAGGAGTCTTTGCTGAAGGTTTCCACAGAGTCACATTACCGCAGATAGCAGCCAAAAAAGCATTCCAAGACCAAACCGCTACAGGAAAGTTAAAAGCCGAAATAACACCAACAATACCATATGGGTGCCACTGCTCATACATTCTATGCTGAGGGCGTTCCGAGTGCATGGAATTACCATATAACATTCGTGATTGACCTACCGCAAAATCGGCTATATCAATCATTTCCTGAACTTCTCCATCCCCTTCCTGCTTGGATTTACCCATTTCAAGGGAAACCAAACTTCCTAAAGCATCTTTATGTTCCCGCAATGCTTGACCAATTTGCCTGATGATTTCTCCCCTTTTAGGAGCAGGAACTTTTTTCCATTCATGCGCAGCGTGTTGAGCACGAATCATTACCTCTTCATAATCGCGCATAGTGCATGTTGCTATTTCTGCAAGCTTTTCACCGTTTGCAGGGTTATAAGAAATTAATTGATGCTCATGAACCCCACTTTGCCAACCTTGACCACTAAAGGCACCCGGATTAACTGCGTGAATTTTCAAGCGTTTTAATATGTCCATTAAATACCTCCATAGGAACCCTGATTAACAAAACATAATCCGGGAACAGTAACCATGATATTTCCAGTTAAGCGTAATAACGACCAAAGCGATTTTCCAGCACTGCAGATAAGTGGAATTTTTCTTGTAATATCAATCCCTTATATTCATTTTCTTGCCCAAGTACTAAATCGACTACTGCACAAACACCAGAAGCAGTACTAATTTGAATTGCTGACCACTCCAAACCACAAATTTCCGCAGGGTAAATCTTTTTCACATAATTTTTTTCGGTCAACTCGCCTCGTTTTATTCCTTCAACAGAAACATAAACAATCACAAGATCTTGATAAGTTTTAGGAATAGCATTTTCTAAAATCCGTTTTAACGTAGGCCTATCTTGATTTAATCGCAAGTCGTTCATTAATAAACGCATCTTTGAACAATGGCCAGGATAACGCATGGTCTTATAATTCATGGTTTGTACTTTACCCGCATGCAATTCTGCCAAACTTCCCAATCCACCTGAGGTGTTAAATGCCTCATATTCACAACCATCGATTTGAATGGTTTCCAACCCTTCTAAAGGTGCCAAAGTTACTGCTTTTCCATATTTAATTGCATAACAGGGGTTGCCATATTCATTAATAACTCCATCAGTTGACCAAGTTAATGAATACTGCAGTGCATTATTTGCATTTTGAGGAAGCGCTCCGACACGTAATTTAACATGATGACACTCTTCAAATTCATGCATTAAACTATTTGCAGCGATGCTGATAAATCCAGGAGCTAACCCGCATTGAGGAACAAATGCAGTTTCTGCATCAAGAGCAATTGCTTTCACTGCTTCAGTCACCGCGGTATCTTCGGTGAGATCAAAATAATGTGCTTTTGCAGCTTTTGCAGCTTCAGCAACATAAGTATTTAGGAAATATGGAAGGCTTGAAATAACAGCCACAATACCATTTTTTTCCATATAAGCTTGGGTTGACTGCTGATCTCGAACATCCAAGGCTACTGTTTTAATTTTGGGTACTGCGTCCAACAGCCTTTTTACATCTGATCCATTAAAATCAATATCAACCAGATGAACCTGGTAAGAACCGCTTTCTGATAATAAACAAGCGATTAAGCTACCAATTTTCCCTGCACCAGTAATCATTACATTATACATTTATCCCTCTCCCATTATAAAACGCAATCATCCTACACAAAATATTAAGAATTGGATAGTATTCTCTAAACTATGTGCAGAACAAAATAACAATTTTTAAAATCGAGTTATTTAATACATAATATTCAAAAAGGACTATATTTTATAAAATTCTTGAATTCATAAAGGGAATTGATCATGAATCAATCTAAAAAGAAGCCCCCAAAATCTACTGAGAATGCCCAGCCCCCCTTATTAACTGAATCAGAAAAATCTGACTATGAAGGGCTAAGTTTTGATAGATTATTCCACGCTATAATCAGTCAATTGTGTAACTGGCTATCCCCAGGGACACTCATGATGTCTTTTACAGATTGGCTCGTCTATTTAATTTTTTCGCCGGCAAAGCGGATTGACTTAAATAAAAATGCCCTCAAAAAGTTTGGGCATTTATTGTTATTCATACAACAACAAAGCCAAGATAAATGTGAACCTTGTATTGAAGTTCGTCAAACCGATCACCGCTTTCAAAATGAATTATGGTCTCAGTTTCCATTTAATGTGTACTCACAATCCTTTTTATTAACAGAGGAATGGTGGGAACAGGCTACAACCCATCTTCGTGGCGTTTCCAAGCATCATGAAAACATAGTTAATTTTGTAACACGCCAAATTCTGGACGTTTTTGCTCCATCCAATTTTCCTGGAATAAATCCTGAAGTGATTACTACCACAATGAATGAAGGTGGCATGAATTTTATCAAAGGATGGAATAATTTTGTTGATGACATCACCCGAAAATTGAACGATAAACCACCAGCGGGAAGTGAACAATATAAAGTAGGAAAGAATGTAGCAGTAACATCTGGGAAAGTTATTTATAGAAATCATTTAATTGAGCTTATCCAATATGAGCCAACAACATCAACAGTACACCCAGAACCAGTCTTAATCATTCCTGCTTGGATTATGAAATATTATATTCTTGATCTCTCGCCTAACAATTCAATGGTTAAATTCTTAGTGGATAAAGGACACACTGTTTTTATGATTTCCTGGAAAAATCCAACCTCTGAAGATAGAGACTTAGACTTTTCTGATTACGCAATACGTGGTGTGATGGATGCATTAAAAACAATAAACCAAATTATTCCGAAAGAAAAAATCCATGCAGTAGGCTATTGTATTGGTGGAACCTTATTAACCATGGTTGCTGCAAAAATGGCCGCTGATAATGATGATCGATTAAAAACGATTACGTTGTTTGCAGCGCAAACTGATTTTCAGGATGCAGGTGAGCTGCAGTTATTTATTGACGAAAACCAACTTACCTATATTGAAGATATCATGTGGGAGAAGGGCTATTTAGAAGGTTCGCAAATGGCTGGTGCGTTTAATATGTTACGTTCCATTGATCTCATTTGGTCCCGGGTAGTTTATGATTATTTATTAGGCAAAAGACAGGAAGTTAGTGACTTAATGGCATGGAATTATGATACTACACGCATGCCCTACAAAATGCATAGTAAGTATTTACGTAGTTTGTTTTTAAATAATGATTTAGTTGAAGGACGATTTAAAATTGATGATGAAAGCATTAATCTTGCCGATATTAAAGTACCTACTTTTGCAGTAAGTACTATAAAAGATCACATAGCTCCTTGGAAATCAGTGTATAAAATTCATTACTTTACTGATAGCGATATTACCTTTGTATTGACCAATGCCGGACACAACACGGGGATTGTTAATGAGCCAGGTGAATCCGGACGAAGTTATCAAATGCTAACTCATAAAGAAAATGATAAACATTTAGCTCCTGATATTTGGTTGGAAAGAGCCCCTCATTTTAAAGATTCCTGGTGGCCAGCCTGGGAAAAATGGCTTACAGATTATTCGGGTACAAAAAAGAAACCACCTGAACTAGGCAACCCTGAGAAAGAAATAAGACCGATTTGTGATGCGCCAGGAACTTATGTTCTGAAAAAATAATATCTGTCCCGGCCTGAACTGGATCTCGCGGACAAGCCGAGGGACATAGGCAGAAGTAACCTATTACAATCACATCTAGCATGATATAAAAATCAAAATTCTACATTCCGCGCTTATGTGCGGAATCCAGCTCCAAGCTATATTCAAGATCTACTGATATTTTGCATCTGCATTTCACCTGGATTAGGGGACAGATCCTCTATAAAAAGTTTCACTAATTCTTGACCTGGATAAAGGACTCAATTATCTTATCGTTTTATAATTTTTTAACAACTCATGAAGCAAACCGCTTTAGCCAATTCTATCCCTTTGAATTCATCAATTCGTCTTGGCTATGTTAAATACTTTTTCGTATTTATAGCAGGCCTTCTGGCGCCTTTTGGTTTTGCCCCTTTCCATATACCAGGATTAGCGCTATTAAGTTTGGCCTTTCTCTATTCGAGTCTACAAAATTGCTCTGCAAAACAAGGTTTTTCACTTGGTTTTTTGTATGGAATAGGTTATTTCGGTTTTGGAGTTTCCTGGGTTATAGTCAGTATTCATGACTATGGTCAACTCAATTATTTCCTTGCAGGATTAGTTACATTAATTTTCATTATGTATCTCGCGCTCTTCCCTGCCCTTGTTGCATATCTGTATAAATTGCTTGAGTTCAAAAATCGAAAATTGGTGTCATTAACTCTATTTTGTGTCTTATGGTGCTTGAGTGAATACTGTCGTTCTAATTTATTTAGCGGTTTTCCTTGGTTATTAATAGGCACCGTCCTCATTGATACCCCGATTAAATACATCGCCCCCATTTTAGGAATTTACGGACTCAGTTTCGTATGTGTTTTAATTTCTGCATTACTGACTTTAGCTGTGTCACAAAACTCCAAAAAACGCTACCACTATTTGATTATAATTGTGCTCATTATTATTAGCCCCACACTTTGCAAAAATATTTCATGGTCACAAATCAAACAAGAACCTATTAGTGTAGGTGCTATTCAGGCTAATTTATCCATGCGCGATAAATGGGATGAAACCTTATTTTGGAATTTATTAAAATACTATGAAAATGCAATCAATAAACTCTTAGGTAAGCAATTAATTATTTTACCAGAATCAGCCATACCGCTGCCTGCAAGTTATTTGGATAAATACTTATTAAAACTGAACAAAAAAGCTCTGAAAGCGAATAGCGCGCTTATGTTAGGCATTTTACAACCTACAGATGATAGTGAAACCAATTATTACAACTCGGTAATTACGCTTGGGCAGGCAAAAGGGAAAAAGCTCAAACGCCATCTGGTTCCTTTTGGTGAGTATATTCCCAAGCCTCTGGTCGCTATAAATCGTTGGTTGAATTTACCTGAACCCAATCTATTACCAGGAAAAAGAAAGCAACCTTTAATTCGAATCGAAAACCATCCTATAGCAAGTCTCATTTGTTATGAGATTGCTTACCCCAATATTTTACGTGATCAAATGCCCAAAGCTCAATGGATCGTTTCAATTAGTGATAATGGCTGGTTTGGACACTCATTAGCAAGCTACCAACAATTACAGATGGCTCAAATCCTTTCCCTTCTTACAGGACGATATCAAGTAGTAGTCAATAACGACGGCTTATCGTCAGTAATTGATGCACGTGGAGATATAGTAGAAAGTCTTCCTCCATTCAGTTCCGGCCTCTTGCAAAGTAGCATATTTCCTGCCGAAGGCCTTACTCCATGGATTATTTGGAATGAGTATCCATCGCTTATATTTTGTTCTATTTTTCTTATTTTTATACTTTTTATTCAACTTCGTCGCTTATTCCAGCAATAATCTATTGCTGGCAGACACAAGAGGAGTTATCCTTAGCGATTTAGAGTCACTTAAAAAATTGGACTATGGATAATACCTATATACCACAAGAAGTTGAGGAACAAGCTCAACAGTATTGGCATAAAAAACAATCATTTAACGTTTCAGAAGATTTAAACAGAGAGAAATTTTATTGTTTATCCATGTTTCCCTACCCAAGTGGGACGTTACACATGGGGCATGTTCGTAACTACACTATTGGTGACGTTATTGCTCGTTATCAACGTGCTTTGGGTAAAAATGTTCTTCAACCCATTGGTTGGGATGCATTTGGCTTGCCTGCTGAAAATGCAGCCATAAAAAACGGAATCCCTCCTGCAGAATGGACCAAAAAAAATATTGAGTCTATGAAAAAACAATTTTTACGTCTTGGTAATGCCTATGATTGGCGACGTGAAATTTGCACTTGTACACCCGAATATTATCGATGGGAACAATGGTTTTTTATTCGATTATTCGAAAAAGGCTTAGTGTACAAAAAAAATGCGGTGGTAAATTGGGATCCTGTAGATCAAACTGTTTTGGCAAATGAACAAGTTGTCGATGGGCGCGGTTGGCGTTCTGGTGCTCTTGTGGAGCGTAAAGAAATTTCCCAATGGTTTATTAAAATTACAGCTTATGCTGATGAACTACTCAGTTCACTAGATACATTGGACGAATGGCCAGCACAAGTGAAACAAATGCAGCGCAATTGGATAGGCCGCTCCACTGGTACTGAAATTCATTTTAACGTTAATAATTATCCCAAACGATTAAAAATATATACAACCCGCCCTGACACTTTAATGGGTGCAACATACCTTGCAGTTGCAACGGATCATCCGCTTGCCAAAGAAGCAGCAAGTACTCGTAAAGAGGTCAAAGAGTTCATTGACAGTTGCCAAGGTACCAAAATGGCTGAGGCAGAACTCGCTACTATGGAAAAACGAGGTGTTGCTACAGGTATGTCGGCAATTCATCCTATAACTGGTGAAGAACTACCGATATGGGTGGCAAATTTTGTACTCATGCAATACGGATCCGGAGCTGTAATGTCCGTCCCAGCGCACGATCAAAGAGACTGGGAATTTGCACAAAAATACCAATTACCGATTAAAGAAGTCATTAAACCTGCAAATGGCACGCTACATGACTTAAGCAAGTCCGCTTATACTGAAGAAGGCACATTAATTAACTCAGGCCAATTTGATGGGTTAAGCTCCTCCCAAGCAGTGGAAACAATAACCAATTTCCTTGAGGAACATGATGCGGGAAAAGCGACAATTAACTATAGGTTGCGTGACTGGGGCGTATCCAGACAAAGATATTGGGGTACTCCTATTCCCATGATTTTATGTGAACAATGTGGTACTGTGCCTGTTCCAGAAGAAGATCTTCCAGTAATTCTTCCAGAAAACGTTTCATTTACAGGTACCGGTTCACCCCTTGCTCAATGTCCAGAATTTGTTAACGTAAGCTGTCCAAAGTGCGGCCAGGATGCATCTCGCGAGACAGACACTTTTGATACCTTTGTTGAATCATCTTGGTATTATGCTCGCTTTGCATGTAAAGGTCAGGAAAATGCCATGCTTGATGACCGAGCAAAATATTGGACTCCTGTGGATCAATATGTGGGCGGGATCGAACATGCAGTAATGCATTTACTTTATGCTCGTTTTTTCCACAAACTAATGCGTGATGAAGGTTTAGTAAATTCGGATGAACCATTTAAAGCGCTGTTAACCCAAGGAATGGTTTTAAAAGACGGACATAAAATGTCTAAGTCTGTTGGTAATGTTGTCGATCCCAATCATCTTATCGACACTTATGGAGCTGATACAGCACGTTTATTTGTTATGTTTGCTGCACCTCCCGAACAATCGTTGGAATGGTCAGATACTGCTGTGGAAGGCGCGCATCGCTTTCTAAAACGTATCTGGGCTTTTGCCTATCAGCATCAAAATATGTTCATTGAGATCAATGAAATCATTCTAAGCGGCAATGGGCATGTGAATTGGCAGCAAGCGGAAAGCCGGTTAAAGAAATCACGTCTTGTTGTACACCAAATTCTTGCACAAGCGACACATGATTATGATCGTAATCAGTTCAACACAGTAGTTTCGGGCTGCATGAAGCTGTTTAATGAAATATCCAGTTATTCTATAGAAACAGAAGAGGATAAATTCTTTATTCACTCCAGCATGAGTATACTGTTGCGCTTATTGGCTCCTATAACACCGCATATGACACATCATATTTGGCAACAATTAGGCTTTGAAAAAGCGATTATTGATGCAAATTGGCCCAGAGTAGATAAAGGTGCTCTAAAGACTGATGAAGTGGATTATGTAGTTCAAGTTAATGGGAAATTAAGAGCCCAATTTACCGCGGCTGTGGATGCTACAGAAGAAACATTAATTGCTGCAGCCAAAGAACATGCAAAAGATTTTCTTGCTGATAAAACAGTAAAAAAAGCAATTGTTGTTGCACACAGGCAATTAATTAATTTGGTTGTTAACTAATGAAGTGTGGCTACTCTGATGTTTCTAAAGTCCCGCATGGACTTCATATACAAGTTGCGGGACATGAACAACAAAAACATCAAATTGCAGCTTTTCGCTATGTAGTACCGTTATTGCTCATATTATTGCTATCAGGCTGTGGGTTTCATCTACGCGGTATGAACAATGTACCCAGCTGGCTTAATAACGTAGCTATTATTTCTGAAAATGATGACAAGCAGTTCGTCTCAATACTGCAATCCCGACTGGAAGGAGCCAATGTTGAAGTGAATCCTGAACCTTCTCGAGCTCAATATTGGTTAATCGTTAATGAAGTGAACTTGCAACAACAGATTATCAGCGTTGGAGCAAGCACAAATCCTCGACAATATACTTTAACTCTAACTGTAGTATTTGTATTGAAAACACGCACGGGCCAAGTTATTAATGCTCCTGGTAGAATAAGTATTTCCCGGGAACTTATATTAAATAATAACCGAATTCTAGGTTCTAAAGATGAAGAAAGTATTTTAATTGGAGAAATGAAGCAAGATGCTGTGACCCAAATAATTTATCGACTTAGCCATCTTCAAGAATCCAAACCCAGATAAAAGAAAAAGTAGCGTGGGTAAGAAAAAAGCGACACAGGCACATTTAAACTAAAATTATCATGCAAATCAAACAACAAATGCTTGCCCAGCAAGTACAAAAGAAAATTGCCCCACTCTATATAATTATTGGACAAGATAATTACTTACTGGAAGAATCTTTAGCGACCATAAAGTCAGCCATCCAAAAAAATTATAACTATGATGAGCAAATCATATCCATCCAGTCAGCAGAAGATTGGAATACTGTAAAGGAAGAAGCAAACAGTTACTCCTTATTTTCAGATACTGTTCTCTTAAATATTTTTTATGATAAGAAATCTATAGACGCTACAGGAAAGAAAATTCTCACCGAATACCTTAACTTGATTAATTCGCGTTGTTTCATTGTTATCAGAGCACCTAATGTGCCTGCAAAACAATTACAGTGGATATCATCTCATGAACATGCGACACTTATTCTATCCTATCCACTTAATTCAGAAGCCCTAAAAAGTTGGATAGGCACGCAATTAAAGAAAAACCTCATGAGTTATGATCTGCAAGTTCCTGATTTAATTCACCAATATACGCAGGGAAATATGCTGGCTTGTGCCCAAGTCATTGAAAAAGTAGCATTGTCTTATACTCCTAACAGTAAAATTGAGACACAACACGTATTGGAACATTTATCCGATCAATGTGACCACGATCTTTTCGAGTTAGTCGATGCATGTCTTCTTGGTCAAGGAGATAAGGCCATTCAGGTTTTACGTCATGCAGCAAATAATAAGACAGAGGCAACTTTAGTCTTATGGATGCTTAGTCAGGAAATAAGATTAATCATACAATTGTCTTATTTAATGGAAAAGAAAATTGATATTCAAAATGCATGCAGTCAATTGAAAATTTGGCCTCAACGTGTCAATCTCTATAAGATATGTTGTAATCGATTCAATCAAGTAATACTGCAGCAGCTCCATCGATACTGTTACTCCATCGACGAACACATTAAATCGAATAGTTCATACACTCAAGTATGGAACTCCCTAGAAAACGCAGCTCTTTCACTTTGTATGGGGAAATTAATAGGTGACACATGCACAGCATAGCTATTTTTGGTGGTACCTTTGATCCCATACATAATGGTCATTTGCAGACCAGTAAATTCATACAAACACATATTAAATTTGACTCCTATATTTTTCTCCCTTGTAAAACACCAACTATAAAGCCACCAACGTTAGCTAACAATGAGCAAAGAGTAGAAATGTTAAAGTTAGCAATTAAGGAGATACCTGACTTTAAACTGGATTTACGAGAGATTGAGCGCGATACCCCCTCTTATATGGTTGAAACATTGGAAAGCTTTAGGCTCGAACACCCCAAATCATCTATAACTTTGATTATTGGATATGATGCCTTTCTCTCATTGCCCCGTTGGTATCAGTGGGAGAAAATCATTACATTAGCGAATTTACTGGTAATCAATAGAAATGAATTTGCCAGGCAAGCTGTCCCCAAAATTATGCAGGAATTTTTGGAAAAGTATCAAACTAAAAGTAAAGCAGAACTCTTAAACACGCAAGCAGGAAGGGTTTTTTTATTTGATGCAGGTAATTATGATATTTCTTCCACTTCCATTCGTGAAGAAATAGAAAAGGGAGCTGATGTTAAAAACAAGCTCCCTCATACAGTCTATGAATACATTAAGGATCAGGGGTTATATCAATAAAATTAAAGGATTCGTTCGCCGATACCGTTTGTTTTGCTTTATTAATTAAACCGGGTAAAGAGCCAGAAATCCAGTTTATAACGGGTAAAAGCTGATTATAAACTCTAGAGCTTTGTACATATTGCTGATAAGGCAAAGAGGTCATGCTGAGTATTGCGAAGATAAGAGAAAGAATGAAAACACCACGGGCAAAGCCAAAAATACCGCCTAAAACTTTATCCATTGCGCCCAGACCGCTTCCCCTTAAAAAAAGGCCAAGTATCGCATTAGCAATACCCCCAGCGATTAAAACACCAAGTACAACAATAATAAAACCTACTATTGTACGAATTGATTGATCTTGTATATAAGGTTGCAGATAGGGATTAAGGCTTCCTGAGTAGTTATAGCCTGCCCATACTGCTAATATCCATACCCCCAAAGCGATAGCTTCTTTAATAAATCCTCTTAACAAGCCAGTAATCGAAGATAAGCCAATTATTATTATAAAGATTAAATCCACCCATTGAAATTGCATGGTTAGCTAACTCCAGTATTGACTACAAAACCATTCAACTGCATGGCACTTGCTAATTGAATTTTCAATTTCATCACGTCACTTTTAACGGGCGAATGTCCCGCATAAACTTTATAAATAACACCTTGCCTTCCAGCAGTTTTGATATAACTTGCTTTATATCCTTTGCCTCGTAATTTACTAACTAAGGATTGGGCATTGGCTAACTTTGAAAACGAGGCCAATTGAACAGCATAAATATTTTTTTTGTAATTTTTAGTATTGATATTTGTATTTACTTGAGCAACTACCGGTTTTTTAATCGTTTTAGAGCTTATATTTGCAGCCGGTTTAATTGGCTTAACGTCTGTAGCTGGTTTAGCTGGTGCCGTGGCAGCTACTACTTTCATTTGTTTTTTAATGACATCTTGTGCTGCGTTGCTTAATGCCAACTCAATTGGTTTAGCTGCAGCAACAGGCCTAGATGCTTCTGCTTTAGCAACAGAAACAACCGCGTTGTCAGCTACTTGAACAGATTGAATGAGGTCTTCTTTTCCTTGATTTGATTTTTTTTGTTCTACAACAGGAGGAATTTCAATCTTGGCCACTTTTATGGTTTTAAACATCTCCTTTTCATCAGTTACCGCTACATTAGGAGTTGTTGGTTTAGGAGGTAACTGTACCTTCACACTAAAATTATTTTCAAGGCGTTGGCTTGATTTCTTCATCATCGCAGGCAGAAAAATTGCACCTAATGATAAAACAACAGCTACACCAACCAAACGATGTTTTAGCTTCTCATCAATTACTAATTTCATTGAATCTCCTATTAGCCATAACATGACTCACAGTAAAAAAAGACCCATAAACAACAATTAAGTCACCCGGTTTAGCTTGTTTCAATGCAGCTTCAAAAGCTGCAAAGGGGTTATTATAACAAACTTCTACAGGAATTTCTGCATCCTTAAAAAAAGTGAGCAACAAATCTTCAGTAACAGCACGCTTATTATCCAATTGTGCAGGATACCATCGATCAACACAATCCTTCAAAGACATAATTAGGCTAAAAATATCTTTATCTTTCAAAGCAGAAAAAACAGCGTGAATTTTTGTTTTTTTCATCATGCGCAAAGTATCTGCGAGTAGTCTTGCCGATTGCGGGTTATGAGACACATCAAATAAAGTGCTCACCCGACCTTCATGCAATTGCAAACGGCCAGGAATATAAATGCGCTGCATGGCAACTTGAAAATGGGAGGGTGTCACTGGCAGATAATGCTCAAGTAAAACACTGGCAGTAATTGCAGCTGCTGCTGATTTTAGCTGTATTGAAGGCTTAGACAATCCAGATACTGAGGAAAGCCCTAGTTTTTCCTCGTAATGAAGACTCCAAACAGAGTCTTCTTCCTGAATAGAAAATTCTTGGCTCCACAAATAGGCCGGAACACCAAGTTGTTTCGCTACTTGAGTAACTGATGCAGGGGGATTAATATCAGCATAGATAAATGGTTTACCAGAACGCAATATCCCCGCTTTCTCATAGCCAATGGCATCAAGTGTATTCCCCAGGTACTCCTGATGATCAAAATCTATGGTAGTAATTATGGATAATTCTGCATCCACAATATTAGTAGCGTCCAACCGACCCCCTAATCCCACTTCAAGAATAATAATATCCAACTTCATTTTTTTGAAATACCACAATGCTGCCAAAGTAGTCATTTCAAAATACGTTAAAAGAGTTTCTCCGCGAGCTTCTTCGATAATGCTAAAAGCCTGACATAAATCATCATCAGAAATAGGTGCTAAATTGACACGAATACGTTCATTAAACTGGATAAGATGAGGTGAAGTGTAAGCGCCAACTTTATATCCAGCAACATGATAAATCATTTCGAGAGCAGTTACTGTTGAACCTTTTCCATTAGTACCGGCTACAGTAATAACAGGACAACCTGGAAGTTGCAGACATAATTTTTGTGCAACTTCCATAATACGCATTAAACCAAGTTGTATTTCATGAGTATTTCTAGTTTCTAAATCATGCAACCATTCATTAATAGACTTCTTTCGAAACTCTATTGGAAAGGAGCATTGCTTCGTATCTTCTCGCATTTCTCTGCCTACAACATGCTTCGTAAGAGGTCTAATACGATACTGCTTTGGCAACTGAATCCCCTACACTTTTGCGCGTTAATTTAGATATCAATTCAGCAACAACTGGACGGATATCTTTTCGTTCGAGAATCATGTCGATATGCCCATGTTCTAACAAAAATTCGCTACGCTGAAACCCTTCAGGTAAAGTTTGTCTTACAGTTTGCTCAATAACTCTTGGGCCAGCAAAACCAATTAACGCATTAGGCTCAGCAATAATTACATCTCCCAGACTTGCAAAACTGGCAGAAACCCCGCCCATGGTTGGGTCAGTCAAAACGACAATAAAAGGTAAACCCGTTTCAGCAAATAGGGCAAGAGCAGCTGAAGTTTTGGCCATTTGCATTAAAGAAAAAAGTCCTTCTTGCATCCGTGCTCCACCACTTGCAGTAAAACAAACATAAGGTCTTTGTTCGTTTGTCGCGACCTGAATTGCACGAACAAATTTCTCTCCTACTGTAGCGCCCATGGAGCCACCCATAAAACTGAATTCAAAAGATCCAACAACTACGGGTTGTTGTAATAACGTCCCTTTTACAATGATCAAAGCTTCCTTCTCACCTGTTGCTTTTTGAGCTTGTGAGATCCTGTCTTTATATTTTTTTGAGTCCCTAAACTTTAATCGATCTTGAGGCTCTAATGATGCAGCAATCTCTTCCTGGCCTCCCTCATCAAGAAATTGTTGAATTCGAACCCGTGCAGATATCCGGTGATGGAAATTACAAGAGGGGCAGACCATTAAATTCTTTTCTAATTCAGTACTATAAAGAACTTCATTACAGCCTGAACATTTAAGCCATAAGCCTTCAGGAACTCCTTTTTTTTGAGAGGAGCTCGTACTAACTCTTGAAGGCAATAGTTTTTTAAACCAACTCATAATTGGAACCCAATATTATAGAATCGTAATATTATACACAGAAAAAAATATTCTTAAATGCACATTAAATCGGATTAGGGTTTTTCTTGAATGGTCAATGTGTCTGGTCTTTTTATACGGCCTGCATATAGTAGTGTCCAGAACGCGGGTTTCGTTTCATGCTTTTAGATAAAAAAGTAAAATATGGAGAGAATCAGAAAACAAAAACAGAGTGCTCAAAAAATACAACCCATTAATTTTATTAAATAAAATTTCCCTTTTTTTGAAAAAAAACAGGTGTGAGCCTAAAGTTTTTTGCCATATGTCCGATAACCCTTTTGCGTACGGTAAATTTGCTTTTAAAAAGGAATTTGCCAATTTACAAATGTCCCAAACCAGGGATTTAGGTCTGAGGAGACTATAACTATGGCTCAAATTATTAATACCAACGTACCCTCGTTAATTGCTCAGCGTAACTTATCTAAATCAAGTAACGCGATGGCTACTGCGATACAAAGATTATCATCTGGTCTAAAAATTAATAGTGCAAAAGATGATGCTGCAGGGCTAGCAATTGCAACAAATATGACATCACAAATTCGCGGTATGGACCAAGCGGTGAAAAATGCCAATGACGGTATTTCACTAGCCCAGGTTGCTGAAGGTGCGATGCAAGAGTCAACTAACCTTTTACAACGCATGAGGGAGTTGGCGCTTCAATCTGCAAACGGAACTTATAGCCAATCAAACCGTCAAGCATTACAAAATGAAGTCAATAACCTTTTGAGTGAAATGGATCACATCGCTTTGAGTACGCAATTTAACGGACAAAGCATTTTGAATGGTTCATACACTAATGCTTCTCTGCAAATTGGCTCTAATGCAGGTGAAACCCTTTCGTTTTCGATAAACAGCATTGCCTCTTCAACAATAGGTAGTATTGCTTATCAACAAGGAAGCCAAGTGAGTGCCAATGCTGCCGCTGATATTACTCTTGCTCTTGGTACTAACCCAGCGATTAGCGTCAGCTCTTCTGCAAACTATGTGGGAACAGCAAATGGCCAAGATAGCTCATCCGCATATGCTAAAGCAGCCGCAATTAATGCTGCAGGTGTTCCTGGTTTAACAGTAACAGCATCAACAAGTGGTACCCAAACTGTTGGAGCTATAGGAGGAACAGCAGCGGATACTTATAATCTGACCATTAATGGTGTTGACATATTTACGAACCAAGACGTCTCCACTGCATTAACTAATACTGACCTTATGGATGCAATCAATGCCGTAAGCAGTCAAACAGGGGTTGTGGCATCCTTAAATGGTGGTGACATGACTTTAACTGCAGCAGATGGAAGAAACATTGCAGTAACTGAGAGTGGTACCGGATTTACTGCAGGTACTGACGGACTCACAGTCACAGGCGGTCCATTTGCAGCTACACTGCGCGGGCAACTCACTATGAGTGCTGCTCAAACCATTTCTATAGGCGGAACTATAGCTGATGTTGGTTTATCAAGTACAATCAGCTTGGATACAAATGGTGTTAATAGTATTGACATCACGACTCAAGATGGTGCAGAGCAAGCTATATTGAGAATCAGTGCTGCCTTAGATAGCGTCACTAATAACCGCGCTGCATTAGGTGCCTTGCAAAACAGACTTGATGCAACAGTAGCTAACCTGCAAAACGTATCGGATAATATGTCTGCCGCACGCAGCCGTATTCAAGATACTGATTATGCAGCAGAAATGGCAAGTTTAACCAAAAACCAAATCTTACAACAAGCAGGAACAGCAATGTTGGCCCAAGCAAATGCGATGCCACAATCTGTTCTTTCCTTGTTAGGATAGTTGTGAACGAAGTAAGAAAAAACCGAAATGCGGCATTTGCCGCTTTTCGGCTTATTTATATCCCAATGATTAGAGGTATCAATCAAGGGAAAGGAGTAAAAAAATGACTATGGAATCGATTCCTCCAGCAAATAATAAATTGCTACAAACTGATTCAGTCAAATTGAAAGATAAAAACATTAAGCCTGTGACTAAGTGCGCTACATCGGATTTGAATCTGGATACTGATTCGAAACAGGCTATAGACCATGCCACTGGTCTTCTACAAACTATAGTCACTGATAAAATCTCGGACAAGATAATACGAAAAATACCTTCAGATGAGTATTTGCACTTACTCAACTTGCTTGATGGGATAATTAGTGGTTCTATAGATAAGCATGTTTGATGCAATTTATGGATGAAACGTAATTTCATTGAAATTACTAAAATAGATAAGGGAATATTATGGGCCTATCAACTCCAGGCATTGGATCAGGTTTGGACATTAAAGCAATGGTTGAAAGCATGGTCAAAGCCGATCTCATGCCAGCACAACTACGACATGATAAAAAGCTTAATTCCGTTACCACTGAGCTGTCTGCTTTTGGGCAATTAAAAAGTGCCATATCCAACTTTCAAACAACACTCAATTCCCTATCTTATGCAAGTGAATTTAATAAAATGAATTCGTTACTCAGCGAACCGGGGTATGTTTCTGCCTCCGTGACAGAACAAGCAGCGGAAGGTTTATATCAAATAAAAGTGAATCAATTGGCTCAGGCGCAAAGTCTTGCAAGTGGTTATTTCGCTAACAATAGTTCCTCAGTAGGTAGCGGTAGCATTACGATAAGCTTTGGTACCTACAGCAATAACAATACAACATTCACACTAAATACCGAAGTATCTCCTGTAACAATTAATATCACTCCAGGAAATGACAGCCTTAGTGCAGTTCGCGATGCTATTAATGCCGCAAATGCAGGCGTTACTGCATCGATTGTACAAGATAGTGTTGGCTCAAGATTAACGTTAACGTCATCTGAAACAGGTGAAAAATACGCGATGCAAATTACAGGCAGTTTAACGGCCATGAATTATGATCCGACAACAAGCAATACCTCTTTAAGTCAAACTATAGCTGCCCAAAATAGCCAGGTTCAAATTAATGGATTGCTTCTGAGCGAAAGCAGTAATCGTCTGGAAAAAGCGATAACAGGAATCACGCTTGATCTTCAACAAGCCGATCCAGCAACAACAATCGCCTTAACCGTGAAAAAAGACGTAGAGCATCTCAAAGGTTTAATTAATGATTTCGTCAAAAAATATAATGATTTTATTAATTTCATCACTACCTTAACTGGTTTCGATATGGAAACCAGAAAAAGAGGAGTATTGCAAGGTGATGATAAACTCAGAGATTTAAAAACAAACTTATATCACTTAGCCACTAACCCATTAGCTACTGATGGCCCCATCCAAAGTCTTGCTGACTTGGGGATTACCAGTGATAAACATGGCCTACTGGAAATTGATCCCGAAATGTTAGATGAAGCGATTAATAATAATTATCAAGGCATTAGCAATTTATTTGCAAAAAAAATAACTGCTACTGATCCCAATATTAAAATTAATTCATTGGATACTGAAGTTGGTGCAGGAACATATGATGTCATTTTAAATGAATATACTCCAGGCGTTAGCATGTCAGGTACCATAGGGGGCATTTTAGCCAACTCAACAGATGGAATTACCCTAAATGGTACTGGTGACTTCAGCACATTATCAATTGATATTCTTTCTGGGCTCGTTGGGGATAGAGGGCAAATTATTGTCAGTGATGGACTAGCCTCATTGATTGATGGCTATTTAGATTCCTTAATCGATGAGGACGGTGAAATTGAGGAAAGAATTGATCGTTTAAATACCCAAGCACAACAATTAGATGAAATGCAAGAACGCATCAATGAGCGCAGCATTACCCTTGAAAAAAGATATTATCAACAATGGAATGCCGTGGATCTCTTAATCTCACAGATGCAAAATACCAGCAATACACTGACTCAAATCTTATCGAACCTACCCAAGTTAAAAACTAAATAATTGGAGCATTATCGATGAAGAATCCTAATCAACAAGTTATAAATCACTATAAAACAATCGAATTAAAAACTCGTATTGATGCTGCCTCCCCTCATGAATTAATTAATTTGTTATTGCAAGGTGCGCGAACTCATATTGCCACAGCCCAAGGTAATATTGATCGAAAGGAAGTTCAAGAAAAAGGAGAGCATATTAGTAAGGCATTAAGTATTATTGAAGGTTTAAAAACCAGTTTAAACCATGAGCAAGGTGGTGAAATAGCAGAAAACTTGCTTCAAATTTACATGCATATTGAATATTTGTTATTAAAAGCAAACCTTAATAACGATAAAGAATTGTTAGCACAATCCAATGCATTGCTTGCACAAGTCCATGAGGCTTGGCAGAAAGTTTCACCCAGCAGTCCAGAATCTGACTCGTCACTTCCATCCTGACTTTTTATCTTTGAAACCGTACTGATGCCTGGGTTTGGCACAGCAAAAACCCGGGAGTTTCTCCCTCTAATTTATTGAAAAAGTGCATTTGGCACGCAAATCTGACCTTTCACGAAGATTATTAACTTATGACTAAGAGACAGGTATTTCGCTCAAAAATTAAATGTGATCAGGCTCTAAAAATATGTCTCTGTATGAAATTCATAGAATATAAAGTTATTTTTTAAAGTGCCGCTATAGAGACTATAATGACCCAATTGAGATCATTTATGAAAATCATGATATCAATGATCGTCTCTATTTATTTATTAATAATGAGTCAGCTCGCTCTTGCTCATGCGACATACGGGGAAAATTTATGTAATTCGCCTGACTATTTTTGTATGAAAATTAAAAATGGCGAAAGCTGGGAAAAACTATTTCCCAATCCCGAAGAACGAGACATGGTACGACGAATTAATCGTATGAATATTGCACTACATTCGGGAATGACTATTGCAGTACCCAAAAATATCGACCGCCTGACTATCTATGATGTCTCTCCTTTTCCCAGATATATTGACTCCCAAGGAGAAAAAGCAATTTATGTAAGCCAAAAAAAACTGGCTTGGGCAGCATATGATCAAGATGGTGAGCTACTTTGGTGGGGGCCTATTTCATCAGGAATAGGCAAATGTCCAGGAGTCATTGGAGGTTGCAACACACCCACCGGCTCATTTCGTGTTATTCGCAAACAAGATATTGATTGTGTGTCCACTGTTTTCCCGAGAAGAGCGGATGGCAATGATGGCGGCGCTTTAATGCCTTATTGCATGCATTTTTTTAGAGGCTATGCATTACATGGTAGTTATGATGTACCAGGATATAGAGCAAGCCACGGTTGTGTCCGGATGTTTATTGAAGATGCTCGCTGGCTTAATGAAGAGTTTATTGACCTGCCTGGGGATGGAATGAAAGGAACTCGTGTAATCATTGATCCTCCTGACTACCCAAACGAGAAATAGACAAATAATAAACAAACTGTTAACATTTTATATGATGAAATTTGTATATTTGTATGGTAACGTTGCAGGTTGACTTTTTGATTTAAAAAACTGCATTACATGTGACGCAAGGTTTAACAACCCGATCTACAAAGTTATTTCCAGTTTTTATTCAAAATGCATACTTCATAATGTTTCATCAAAGTGAAGTTTTAGAGTGTAAAAGCAAAGATAAAGTTAAGGACTACATACGAAAGTTTTTTAATTGAAAATGCCAGGATGGCTGGCCCTGGGTGATCACTGAAATCATGGCCAAAAAGTGATAATACAAAAATCAATTTCGTATCGATGAATCTGGAGAGTTATAAAAGAATGGCACACTACAATACACAGTCCGACTCAGCAGTAAATTTTGGGATACAATCGATAATGCCTTGGATGGTATGGGGCTTAGGTTGCTTATTTTATTTTTACGAATGTCTTTTACAAGTATCACCCAGCGTTATGAGTAACGAATTAATGAGGGATTTCTCTGTTACTAGCCAAACATTAGGAATTTTATCTGGCATCTATTTCTACTCTTATGCGGCCATGCAATTACCTGGCGGCGTGTTAATGGATCATTTCGGTCCACATCGATTGTTAACACTAGCGACGGTTGTTTGTGCTGTCAGTACCATTGCATTTGGAATGACAAATAACTTTTTTATGGCCTGTGTCGCACGTTTAATGATAGGTTTTGGCTCAGCATTTGCGGCAGTAGGTACAATGAAGCTCGCGGCGAATTGGTTCCCTGCTCAGCGTTTTGCTTTACTTACTGGTCTCATGGTTACCATAGGAATGTTGGGCGCGATTGGTGGTGAAGCACCTTTAGCATTGTTAATTGAGAGCTTTGGTTGGCGCCACAGCATGCTCATTATGGGTATCATCGGTCTTATTCTTGCAGTCTTATTGATTGCTATTGCTAAAGATACTCCTAAAAATTATGAAATATCTCAGCACCATTCTATCGAAGAAGAGCCCTTAATACCAAGTTTATTAACACTGATAAAAAACAAACAACTTTGGTTAGTTGCTTGCTATGGTGGTTTGGTGTATATGGCAACCCCAGTTTTTTGTGGTCTCTGGGGCGTTCCCTTTTTGATGACTAAAATGACGATCACCAAAACAACTGCTGCAAATTATATTTCTTTGGTTTTTATCGGTTGGGCAATTGCCAGCCCTTTGTGGGGAATATTTTCGAATCGTATTGGTTTGCGCAAACCGCCTATGTACATAGGATGTATCGGCGCCCTTATATGCTCCACAATTTTTATTTTTGCTCCAATTAATACCGCAATCTATATGGAGATTTTGTTATTTGCGTTTGGTATCTTCTCAGCAGGCTTTTTACCCGCCTTTTCTGTAGCCAAAGAATTATGCAACAAAAAATACGTTGCTACCGGTTTAAGCTTTATGAATATGATGAATATGATAGGTATTGCGCTGGCACAACCGCTTATTGGCTATATTCTTGACAAATTGTGGCAAGGCGAGATGAATGGAAATGTTAGAGTATATCCATTGGAGGCTTACCATACTGGACTTGCAATTCTTCCACTAGGAATGCTTATTGCCTTAATTATTTTGCCCAAAATTAAAGAAACTTATTGCCAAAGTGTACATTAATGAAATAATACGAAACTTCCTGGGATATAATAAGCCTGGGTGCAAAACCGAACTCAGGTTTACCTGCTACGGGTTGTACTTTCACTCAGGCTACACATTTTTAAAGTAGATTTGATATGGCTAAAAAATTATACATCAAAACCAACGGCTGCCAGATGAATGAATATGATTCAACTAAAATGGCAGAAGTTTTGTTGCAATCACATGGCTTGGTCAAAACGGAAGACGTTGAAGAAGCAGATGTGATCTTACTCAATACGTGCTCTATTCGTGAAAAAGCACAAGAGAAAGTTTTTTCTCAATTAGGACAATGGCGTGAATATAAAGCTAAAAACCCTCATGTAGTTATTGGCGTAGGCGGCTGTGTGGCAAGCCAAGAAGGTGAAGATATTATTAAAAGGGCCCCCTTTGTCGATATCGTTTTTGGGCCGCAAACATTACACCGGCTTCCTACATTGCTTAATGAGCGAATAGAAAAGAAAAAACCAGTTGTTGATATCAGCTTCCCAGAAATTGAAAAATTTGATTATTTGCCAGCACCAAGAGCCGAAGGACCTACGGCATTTGTTTCAATTATGGAAGGCTGCAGCAAATACTGCAGTTTTTGTGTTGTGCCCTATACTCGCGGCACAGAAATTAGTCGTCCTTTTGATGATGTACTTGCTGAGTGTTATCAATTGGCAATGCAAGGTGTCAGAGAAATCAATTTATTAGGACAAAATGTTAATGATTATCGTGGTGTGATGGAAAATGGTGATATCGCTGACCTGGCACTTTTAATTCATTATCTTGCTGCTATAGAAGGGATAGGTAGAATTCGTTTTACTACATCCCATCCTTTGGCGTTCTCAGATAATTTAATTAATGCCTATGCAGAAGTACCTGAACTGGCGAATCATCTCCATCTACCTGTGCAAAGCGGCTCTGATCGCATTTTAGGGTTAATGAAGCGTGGTTATACTGCTTTGGAGTTCAAATCCAAGATCAGAAAATTACGTAAAGTGCGTCCGGACATTCGTTTATCGACAGACATTATTGTTGGCTTTCCAGGAGAAACAGATAAAGATTTTCAAGACACGATGGATTTGGTTCATGAAATAGGTTTCGATACATCATTTAGTTTTATTTACAGTCCAAGGCCAGGTACTCCAGCTGCAAATTTACCAGATGACACCCCTATGGAAGTAAAAAAACAAAGATTGCAGATATTACAAAACAGATTGGTATTACAAGCCTCACGGTACAGTCAATCTATGATAGGAAGCACGCAGAAAATATTAGTTACTGGGCACTCTAAAAAAGACTCCCAACAGCTGTCTGGCCGTACTGAATGCAATCGAGTGGTGAATTTTGATGGTCCCGCTCATTTGATAGGGCAATTCGTCGAAGTTCAAATCAATGATGCATTGCCTAACTCATTACGAGGACGTCTCATAACAGCTGAGACTGAAGCAATTTGATGATAGAACATATTCATAAACAATTAATTGTTCCACGCGAGCATCACAATCAACGTATTGACAGTGTGCTCGCCTGTCTACTGCCTGACTACTCACGTTCGCAAATCAGCAATTGGATCAAAAACGGTACAATAACGCTTAATCAAAAGCCATGTAAACCTAAAGACAAAGCATTAGATGGAGATTTGATTGAGATTAATGTTGATTTTACTTTAATGAAAAGGGATCTGAATCATTGTATTCCCGAAGAAATTCCCTTAAATATCGTTTATGAGGATGAAGACATTTTAGTGCTCAACAAACCTGAAAACATGGTCGTTCATCCTGGAGCAGGGAATAAAGAGCACACATTAGTCAATGCATTGTTGCATCATGCCCCATCCTTACATCATTTACCTAGGGCAGGCATTATTCATCGATTAGATAAAGATACAACGGGCTTATTAGTCGTAGCAAAAACACTCCCAGCGCACACTTCATTGATACGTCAAATGCAAGCTCGTGAAATTCAACGTCATTACATTACTCTGGTACAAGGCCATATTATTTCTGGCGGTACGATTGATACTGGTTTTGGGCGAAACCCACGAAATCGATTAAAAATGGCCGTCCAAGAACAAGGAAGGCAAGCAATAACTCATTATTCAGTAAAAAAACAATATCAGGATTTTACTTTATTAGACGTTAAGCTAATGACCGGGCGAACTCATCAAATTAGAGTCCATTTGGCCCACATCCATCACCCAGTAGTTGGTGATCCACTTTATGGGGGACGAATGCGATTTCCAGCTCAAGCAACGGAGAAGTTGCGCGCCCTACTCCAAAACTTTAGAAGACAAGCACTGCATGCATACACACTCTCATTTTATCATCCAAAAACAGAAAATGAGTTGACGTTTAAGGCTCCAATACCTGATGATTTTAAACTTCTTCTTAACACATTGGACGAGCATTATGAAGACTAATCAAGCCAATTGGCCAGCACCAAAAAATGTCACAGCCCTGAGTACAACTCGTTTATCAGGATATAGCCAAGCCCCTTATGACAGCAATAACATGGGCTTGAATGTAGGGGACAATGAGCACCACGTACTGCAAAACAGGCAACAACTTGTGGAATTGTTACAATTACCTGGCGAACCGCAGTGGCTACAGCAAACACATGGGACTCATTGTATTATTGCAGAAGAAGATCCAAACAGAAATGCAGATGCTTCTATAACCCGTTCTATGAAATATCCTTTAGCCATTCTTACGGCTGATTGCTTACCTATTATGCTCTGTAATATGCAGGGCACGGAGATTGCAGCAATTCATGCCGGTTGGAAGGGTTTAGCTTATGGTATCGTTGAAAAAACACTCGATAAAATGAAGAGCTCGAAATCAGAGGTACTCGCCTGGATAGGTCCCTCAATTTGTCAAAAATGTTATGAAGTTGGAGCAGAAGTATATCAAACTTTTACCGATACATATCCTTTAAGTAAACAGGCATTTAAACCCGTTAATGGAAAATGGCTGGCTAATTTGCCTCTAATTGCTGAAATTGTTTTGAACTTAAAAGGCATAAAAGCTGTTTATCAGTCTGGTTTATGTACTTTTGAGTTAAAAAATGAGTTGTATTCCTATCGAAGAACGTCACAAACAGGTAGAATAGCTACCTTAATTTGGTTTAATGATCAACCTCAGGATTAATAATTATGATAAAACATATCAAATTCATTATAAGTAGCCTGCTTCTTTTAACAGCCTCGTTAACTTTCGCAGCTAATGCGGCTAATGAAGCAGCGCCTACCCCTATGCCCAGTTTGGCGCCTGCTTTAAAGAATATTATGCCTGCAATCGTAAATGTTGCGGTACAAGGTTATTTACCTGCTAATACATCCTCCCCAGGTGCAGCTGGAAATGATGAAGAAGCTCAAAACAGCAGACAACCCCATCAAGCAGCCCCTGAAAAAGGGCGTAAATTTGAAAGCATAGGCTCTGGTGTGATTGTTGATGCAAAAAATGGAATTATTATTACTAATGATCACGTCATTCGTAATGCAAATCTTGTCACAATTACATTACAGGATGGCCGACGTTTAAAAGCAAAATTGATTGGTAGTGATAGTGAAACAGATTTGGCCATATTAAAAATTAATGCAACCAATCTAAAATCCCTGCCTATAGGAGATTCTGATCAATTGCAGGTAGGTGATTTTGTAGTAGCAATTGGTAATCCTTTTGGCTTAAACAGTTTTGGTAACAGCCAGTCTGCAACGTTTGGTATTGTCAGTGCCTTAAAACGCAGCGACTTAAATATTGAAGGAGTAGAAAACTTTATCCAAACTGATGCTGCAATTAATCCAGGTAACTCTGGTGGTGCGTTAGTCAATACCAAAGGTGAGTTGATTGGAATTAATACTGCAATTCTTTCTCCTTATGGCGGTAACGTAGGAATAGGCTTTGCTATCCCTATCAATATGGCAAAAGATGTAGCACAACAAATCATTAAATTTGGTTCTATTCATCGTGGCTTAATGGGCATATTCGTTCAGCATTTAACTCCTGAACTTGCTCACTCACTAGGATATCCTGAAGATTTCCAAGGTGCATTAGTATCACAAGTTAATCCAAACTCTCCTGCTGAGCGTGCTGGTTTAAAATCAGGTGATATTATTACCCAAATTAACAATACAAAAATCACACAAGCGACTCAAGTAAAAACAACGATTAGTCTCTTACGTGTAGGTTCAAATGTTAAAATGGTTGTTCAACGTGATGGCAAGACCATTACGCTGGATGCAGTCGTTACTGACATTAAATCACATGAACAAAAACTGCAGTCAGAGAATCCTTTTCTTTATGGACTGGCATTAAGAAACTTTGAACAAGAAACACCACCTCATGGTAACGTTATTGGTGTACAAGTCGTGGGTGCCTCAGAAACAAGTGCAGGATGGCGTGCTGGTTTAAGACCTGGAGACATTATTATCTCTGCGAATAAAACTCCAGTTAAAGACGTTAAATCATTGCAACAAATGGCGCTACAGAAAAAAAATGAGTTATTAGTTCAAATATTACGTGGGCCAGGTGCCATGTATTTATTGATTATCTAACTTTCTCAAAATAATATAGCCTGGGTTAAGCATTACGTAATCCAGGCTTCTCCCCCAAAGCCATATCATCACAATCTAAAGAATAAAATAGCAATCCATGAGGTAATTACAAACTTAAGGAACCAGGTATGCCTGCTATTTCTTCTTCAAAAAACTCGAGAGGAATCTTCTTTGCATTGGATACACCTAAAGAACACTCCAGGTGGTTCATAATGAGCTCGTTAACCACCATAGCCACCGCGGCTAACACTAAAGCGGTTAACAAAAAAATTTCATAGTTCATATCCAATTTAAGCGCTAAAAGAGATGTCAGGAGTAAACCCAAACAACAACCCATTCTATTTCTAATGGTCTTATTCCAATAAAACGGACCGTTTTTTTCGTTTCGCAGTCTGTGTTCAAGCCTCAATTTCGCAAGTTGATTTTCTTTATAACTATGGTAATCCGAAGCTTTCTCTCGAAGCTCTTTATAAGTATGAGGGGGAAAAAAGCAATTGGCTTTCTGACTTATTCCGTTAAAACGTTTGCAACTTAAGGCGACAGAAACCATATCGTTCGGCTTAAGAATATAATTCTTATCTTTATTGCGTGCATTAAGAATCTCCAATAGCATCTCGCTGGCTAATTCATCAAAAGGATTTTGATTTTGTTGATTGGTGATGTGCATCGACTTTTCCTTTATTTTTAGCAGAAACCTCTTCGCCCGATTGGGAGCTCAAAAAAAGTATCTGGATATATCTTCAGCCCGCCAAATCACCCGGACTATAGTTTTTTGAAGGCTTTGATTTAAGATAAATTTTTAATAAATGAAAATCTAGTCTTTTATGAAATTAAAAACTCTAAATTTTCAATTTAGAGAACACGATTAACATTTTTCTATTAATCGCTTTATTGATTATGTTTTTGTTTTATAACCATCAGTCAGTAACACCGCGACTTTAGTCCCATTATAAAAAACTTATAAAAAAATGATTAAGCATATACTTTAGGAATAATCAGAAAAAAATCAAAAAAAATAGGTTTACAGACTTGACAATTTTCCATTAAAACGACAAAATCACGCGTCTTGTGGCTATGTAGCTCAGCCGGTTAGAGCGCGGCACTCATAATGCTGAGGTCGGTGGTTCGAGTCCACCCATAGCCACCATTAAATCAATCAATAAGTTACACCAACTGTCGAATGAAAACGCCTTCATAGCCACACTCTCTAAGCTGCTTCAAGTATAAACTTGGAACGTTCTTATCTCCCTGACGTTCAACAAAATGCCAATAACTAACTTGTACTAACTCTAAGAATAAAAAGAAGCAAATTCTATTGAATTCATATCAAACTATTTCAGTTAATACAAAATAAGACCTATTTGTCTATAATAAAAATTATCAGTATAAAATAAATTATTATTGATACCAAACCTCCCTTAGAGATGCGGTATCAAATTTTATGCTCTTAAACTATTCGATTAGGTTGCGCCTTTCATCAGAACAAATGGGTACTCAAGACCTTAATCTGTCGTGTTAAAAGTGCATTTTGATGTCTTGGATATCCGAGATTTTTAATGGTGAGAATTAATATGGAAAATTCCGATATTTCACAAGCAAAAACAATAACAATCATCAACAACTATCTAAAATGGCATAATCTGCCCATAAAATGGAATGCAACAGGCGTATGTAATGGTTTAGCTACAGTCCATGCTCATTATGTGCTTCAAGGAAAAGAAGATATTTTTTTTAAAATATTACATAAGATTTCAGCCATGAGTGAGGGAGACTTCAACCAATCCACAGTATGTGATTCTCCTGATGAAGATATTGATCATTTTATAAGTCAAATCGTTTTAGCCTATGATCCTAATCTTTTCGAAAAAACAATATCTCAAAGGGATTCGTATAAGGCTTTAAAAATTGATGGAAAACCTTTGGACTCAGATTTTGTGCTTCCATTGATTACATCGGAAGAAAACTGGGCAGAAATACTTAAAGATATGGATCTACAACATGGAGAGGTTTTAAAAATTGAATCACCTAATCATGCAATTTCAATCCATCGATTAAATGGTGAGTATGTAGTTTTTGATCCCAATTATCGAGAAGGAAGAAAAAAATTTAACTCCGAAGCGGAGTTAATGACCGAGTTACGAACCAATGTTTTCGAATTCCAAGATAGCAACATGGCACTAACATTCACGCGCATAACGCGCTCAGGATTCAAGCATAGCTCATCTTTTGAACAAGCTACCCCCGAAGATTATGCCAGGAAATATCTTGATCTTAATGCAATTGCTTCTTTCGACAATAAAACAATAACCAGTGCCGCACTCATAGCAAGATATGCTAATGAGCAGTTAATGCAAATCGGTCTAAGTAAAGATAAAAATAAAAATTGGACTGCCCTTGAACTTGAGCGTTTAGGTATTGAAGCGATACTGAGAAATAATACTCAAAGTATCATCCCTATTTTAACTCAATTAAATTTGTGCCCTGAAAATACCAAACAAGAAAAAGAAGATAAGCAAACAGCATTTTTAAGTATGATTTTATATTCCTTAAAGTTTGGCCGTGCCGAGGTTCTGAATAAACTCATAGAAAATGATTTGGGAAAAGAGGTTTTTCAGTGTATTGGTGGTGAGCAGTTATTAAATATGGCTGCTCGAGGAGGCAATAAAGAACTATTAATTGATATTCTCGAAAAAATTCAAACCAATCTAACCATAAAAACTCAAGAAGAGTCAGAAGCTCCTAAATCGGAAAATATAGAGGAAATTGCTCTCTCCGGCATGGAGGAAGAAATACAATCAGGCAGTCTTGCCGATTTATTAGGTGAAGATTCAATGATTGAATTATCAATGCCGACTCAATTGGCGCTAATGATTCTTAAAAAAGACTCTGACGGAAATAATCCAATTACCTTAGCCATAAAAGGACATTCTCCAGAATGTCTTGAAGTACTTTTAAACAAATTAAAACAAGAAGGTTATATTCTGAGTGAGAAGAAACAACAGAAATATTTGCTTCTTGCCATTCATACTAATAATCCGCATATGGTAGACACACTTATAAGTAATATGAGGCCTGAACAGGCAGCAGACATTGTGAGCAAAATATCTCTTTCCGCAGAACAAGTTAAAAAGCTCAACATACACATCCTTAAGACTTTGGAACAAAATGGAATGAGTTTTGATAAGCCCAGTCAAGATATTATTACTGAAAAAGCATCTAGAGAAATGAGTATCTTCGAAATTATTGGTGCTAAGTTAGTTAAATTTTTTGATTATATTCAAATTGCTTTAAGATCAAATCATTCAGAAAAAAGTAAAAAAACTCCTTTATCAGATCCTAATTCTTCACCTCATGCTGAAAATATAAATAATCTTAAAACGCCACCACATAAGGATCTTAAAGCAAAATTTCATCATTTTAAACAAAAACATCAGGAGCAAACATCTGAAAATCAATCAACCACTGAGATACAAAATACACTGGGAACGCCTACTTCTGTTAGTAATTGAATTAATTTGATATTAGTTTTCATTGCCAACTGGATTTTTTTAAACATGTTGTACCAATTAAAACCTATAATTAAGTTATTGAATTAATTGGGTACACAATCAATCTGCATAATGGTTAATTAATCGAATCTGTGCAGATGATGAGAGATTCAAAGAACTTTTAGGAATCCAAAATAATAATCTTGATAAGCTACGCTCAATAGTAACCAAGACAATTCAAGATGCTATCTCTGGAAAAAACACAATGAACCATCAATTTCACGGCTTTAAAAATCGGAATACATCAACAATGCGAAACATCAGTGCAAGCTTTTCATTGTGATTTTAAGCACTTCCACCCTAGTGAGCCATTTATTTCTCTCTCATACTTTTTAATTACAACACACCCTAGATACTTTAAATTGAATTTTTGTTATGTTTAATAAAACAATACGCTAACGACACTGCATCACAAAAAATTGACCAGTGTCTTTAAATTTTTTTTTGGAGAATAGAAATACTATGGAATGGTTAAAATCCTATTTTCTTAAAGATACCACTCTGAAAACTGAAATCATTGCAGGGATCACTACTTTTCTAACCATGGTGTATATCGCATTCATTAACCCAAGCATTCTTCATGAGGCAGGGATGGATCAGGGAGCGGTATTTACGGCTACATGTCTTATTACGGCCTTTGCCTGTTTCATGGCAGGGTTATTTGCTAACACCCCTATTGGCATTGCACCGGGCATGGCATTAAATATCTTCTTTTCTTATACAGTAGTACAAGGCATGGGGATAGCCTGGGAACAAGCATTAGCTATTGTTTTTCTTTCAGGTGTCTTGTTCTTTTTAATGTCACTTACCCCTCTGAGACGCCTATTAATCGAAGCAATTCCTCATAATTTACAAATCGCTATCTTAATAGGAATCAGCTTATTAATTGCTTTAATTACCTTACAAAACAATCAAATTATTATTGAGGATCAGCATAATTTAATGCGTCTTGGCGAAATTAATCGTCCAGAGAGCGGCTTATTTTTCTTAGGATTTTTACTCATACTGATTTTAGATTATTTTCAAATTCCTGGAGCGATTATCCTCGGGATACTCAGTATTACTGTTTTAAGCTTACTAACAGGTTTATCTACCTGGCAGGGATTAATTTCCCTGCCCCCTTCCATTAGCGCTACTTTTTTAAAACTCGATTTTTCTGGCCTAAATACCGTTCTCGCCTTAAAAGCCACATTTACCTTTTTTTTAATCGCAGTGTTTGATGCCACGGGAACTTTGATCGGTTTATTAAATCCCTCTGTATTTAAACAACAAAAAAACTATTCCAAACGTCTTAGTAATTGTTTAACCGTTGATGCTGCCTCTTCTGCTGTAGCAGGATTATTAGGCTCCGCAAGTACCTCCCCCTACATCGAGTCTGCAGCAGGAATTGAAGCAGGAGGACGTGGTGGAATAACTGCCATAGTTATCGCAATCGGTTTTCTCCTTATGTTATTTTTTTCACCTTTAGCGCGAATGATTCCTAACTTTGCAGTAGGCCCCGCTCTTTTGTATGTGGCTTGTTGTATGATGAAACACCTCACTGACATGAAATTACATGATGTAAGTGAAACAGCTCCTTGTATGGTTACAATCATGATGATTCCCTTTACTGCGTCTATTGCTGATGGAATTGGCGGGGGTATTATTCTCTATACTTTATTAAAGCTGTTAACACGACAAAAAATTAATTTTTTACTCTTCATATTAAGTATTGTTTTTGTAATATTTTTCCTTGTAAGTTAAACAATTAAAATACCGTATTATGAACGTCGGCAGTTTGCATAATAAAACACATACAATCTTAGGATAATTCACCGAAGAATTGCGTTTGTACAGAAAAATTGCTTTACTTAAACTGATCTGAATTACAGTATGTAATCACCATAACCCTTTCAGTTGGAGATTATTATGACAAAATTTTTTGATACAAAAACGAAAACCCTATTTGTTACTGGAGGAAGAACGCCAGTAGCTGATTTATCAGATAATCCACTCATGGAATTGCCTAATCCAGATGAAGTTCCCCCTGCTCTTGTACTGCGTAGACAAAATGCCGTAGCAGGAAGAAATGCTGAAAAAACTTACGTAAGTACGGCAGGTGAAGAGCTTCACGGAAATTATGATTTAAACGATCCCAGTAATGCGGATCTTGAAGAAGTCCGCGACACAATTTATTGCCCTTAACCCCTATACAGAAATCTCAGAGCCTTCTACACTTATCGAGAAAGAGTAGTAGAAGGCCACGCTCTAAGCTCATCCAATGTATTGATGCACTTAAATTTTTAAATGATCAGAAAAACATATACATTTAGCAAACCATCTGCATATAATACGTTAAGATGATATTTAAAATATACAACTTTGCATGCATTATCATCTGCAAGACGAATGAATACAATTCAATTCTTATTTAATGAGGATGAAATAATATGAGAAAACACGGACATCAGCAAAACCCTCACGAGCACACTCACCCATCAACAGTTCAACCACATGCTCACACTACAGTAGTTGTTACAACTCCAATGTTAGGTGCTCACCCTAATTCTTTCTATTATCATTCACACCAGCAACCCTATTATATACCCCAGCAACATCATTCACATCAACCATATCCTCATCAGCAGCCACATGCGCATGAGCATCACCACGATGAACATACCCATTCCCATACACCTAAATAAAAAAAGATCCCGGATAATGCTATGTTATCCGGGACTATAAAGTAAGAAATTTTTTTGACCTAGCAAAGGATAATAATCTATCGCAATGAATTTAAAATTCATGTCTCAAAATAAAAACAAGTAAATATAGAGATAGATTCTTAGCAGTTAAGATAATCTTGAAGCACAATTTTAAAAATGCTTCAAAATACCTTTAGTTACGAGTCAAAAAAACTATTGTAAGTTTATAAATTTAGTTATTATGTTACTTAATTAGGATTTTGCGATTTTTCAATGCGCTCGATAGTAATTATAATTTTAACATTTATTTGTTCTGCATTAATTCATGCAAACGAAATTAATATTTCCACAACTACCAAAAATGGGAATACTATTTTTTATTTGCAAGCAGGCGCATTTAATTTAGAAAAAGATGCAAAACAACGCCAACACGAATTATCTGTTCTCGTTAGTGAACCAGTTGAAATTAAAAATCTATCGGATAAGAAACTTTATCTTGTACAAATTGGACCAATTAATGATTATCTCACCGCACGTGCTTTGCAAAATAAATTAACTCAAAAAATCATCAATTCTAAAAAGAACAAGCAGATTGAAAATCAATCTCCTCCTTTAGCCCAATCCAACCAACCCGACAGCTCAAGTGAGCAAGCAGAAGCACCACCGTTGCCAAACAATAAATTATGGAACTTAAGAAATGCGGATATCAGAGCTGTTATCGCTGAAGTGTCTCGAGTAACTGGAAAAAACTTTGTCATTGATCCTCGAGTACAAGGAAAAATATCCATCGTATCAACCACACCAATGAACAATGACGAGCTCTACGAAGTGTTTCTTTCTGTTTTGCAAGTCTCAGGTTATGCTGCAATACCTAGTGGTGCGATCATTAAAATTATTCCCAATATTGATGCAAAAACACAATCACCTGATTTTCCAAGCGGAATGCAACAGCCCCCTAAAGGCGATGACATGATGGTGGCTGTCGTGCCGGTTCATTATGTTCCATCCGAGCAATTAGTACCTGTTTTACGACCATTGATGCCCCAATGGAGTAGTATCTCAGCGTATGCCCCCTCAAACATGCTCATTTTGTCAGGAAGAGCCAACAACATTCGTAGTCTTGCGGAAATCATCAAACAAGTAGATACTTCATCAGCAAACGGTATCGATATGGTTCATTTAAGACATTCATTAGCCATGGATATCGCCGCTACATTAAAAGATCTTGTTAAAGTTCAACCCAGCATGGGAGGATCGCGCACACAGTTAACTGTTGCTGCCGATGATCGCTCCAACTCTCTATTAATCAGTGGCTCCAAAACAGACAGAATACGTCTTAGGATGTTAATATTAAAATTAGATAAAGAAAGCTCGGAAGGACAGAACAGCAATACGCAAGTTGTTTATCTCAACTACCTCAGAGCAGAAGACCTGGTCCCCATTCTTGCCGGTATTGCACAGGCAAATTTCAGTGGGAATGTTGGAACAACCATTGGTACGATTACTCGTCCTATCTTGGACAGTACAAACCCTGCTTCCAATCTTACCAGTAACTCAAACATACAAGGCTCCAATGCCAGTTCTAGTTCTCTTTATTCATCAGGATCAGGTAGCGGCCCGTCTCCCCTCACTGCATCAGGAGCTACTGCAAATACTACGACTGCAACAACGCAAAATGAAGGAACAACCAAACCATCTGTTCAAATTATTGCTGAGCCTAACACAAATTCTATTATTCTTAATGCACCCGCATCAGTAATACGTATTTTGAAAAGAGTAATTACTCAACTGGATATTAAACCAGCGCAATTACTTATAGAAGCATTAGTCGCAGAAATAAACCAATCGGATATTAATGATTTGGGTATTGAATGGGGAAGTAATCAATTAACTGGAAGGCCTCAAGATTTTAGACCAGGATTTGCTATAATTAATAGTGGAACCAGATTGGATGATTTACAAGCACAAATATATGCTTTGGCCAGAGAGAACAAAGCGAATATTTTATCAACACCCTCCGTTGTAGTTCTTGATAATCGCCAAGCCAAGATATTGGTAGGTAAACAGGTTTCGATTGCATCAACAACTCAGCCTGCTAATGCTGGAGGGACAACAAATGGCGGTGTTCCATTTACCACTTTTGATCGAGTTAACGTTGCATTACATCTCTATGTTCGACCACAAATCACGCGTGGGAATGGAATTCAACTGCAAATCGACCAAGGTAATGACACACTGGATCCACCCGTTGTTGCTCCAAACGTGACTACTCCAACATTTCGAATTAGCAGTATCGTCACCTCCGTTCATGTTGAGAGCGGTGATGCAGTTGTTTTAGGCGGTTTGACTCAAGACAGTCTAAATAATGACAATAATCGTTTACCTATTTTAGGAGATATACCAGGTGTGGGTCGTATATTCAAACGGAAAATAAATTCTCGTGAAAAACGCGTGCTTATGGTCTTTATTAAACCCCTAATATTGCGTAATGAACGTGATAACATGCATATGACAAGTGAAAAATACAACCGTGTTCGCCAATACGAACTGGATTGGCTAAGATCACAAGATGCGTTTGTACAAAGCAATAACTCAACCGTATTGCCTGCTTTGAAACGTGCTGAATTGCCCAAACCGTTTCATCGCCCACCTTTACTAGTAACGAAGTAAGCCATGGAAAACGAAGAGAAACTACTGAAAATCCCATACAGCTTTGCGAAAAACCATGGGATTGTTGTTGCGAATGAAATGAGCGATAACCATGCCCTTGTTTATTATTTACCTGATACATCACTACAAGCCCTTGCAGAGATAAAACGTTTATTACAATGTGACTTTACTCTTAAACAGGTTGATGAATCAGCCTTTCAACAACATTTAGCACACGTGTATCAATCTAAATCATCGATATTAGAAGCTGCCGGGGGCATGGAAGAAGATATGGATCTCTCATTGCTGGCAAGTCAATTGCCAGTAAGTGAAGATTTGTTAGAAAATCAGGATGATGCGCCAATAATCCGTTTATTAAATGCATTATTTACTCAAGCAATAAAACAAAAAGCCTCTGATATTCATATTGAAACTTATGAAGATAGAGTATTAGTACGCAATCGTATTGATGGTGTTTTACATGAGGTTTTAGAAATTCAGCGCGCCATAGCCCCCTTAGTCATTTCTAGAGTCAAAGTTATGGCCAAACTGGATATTGCAGAAAAACGCATTCCACAAGATGGTCGTATTTCACTACGCATTGGCGGTCATAATATTGACGTTCGGGTTTCAACCCTTCCCTCAAACCATGGCGAACGTGTAGTTTTGAGGATTTTGGATAAACAAGCTGCACAATTGGATTTAAACCTATTAGGCATGCCACAACCCACAGTAAAAGCCATGCGAAAAATGATCGCAGAGCCGCATGGCATTATTTTGGTTACTGGACCAACCGGTTCCGGGAAAACTACTTCTTTATACGCTATGTTAACTGAGCTAAATGAAGTCACACGTAATATTTTAACGATCGAAGATCCCATAGAGTATGATCTTGAAGGTATTGGACAAACACAGGTTAATACCAAGGTACAAATGACCTTTGCCAAGGGTTTAAGAGCAATTCTCAGACAAGATCCCGATGTAGTCATGATAGGAGAAATTCGTGATTTGGAAACTGCTGAAATTGCAGTTCAAGCCAGTCTTACAGGACACTTGGTATTGTCAACCTTACATACAAACAGTGCACTAGGTGCACTTACTCGTTTACGCGATATGGGAGTTGAATCTTTTCTCTTATCTTCAAGTATCGTTGGACTTATCGCACAACGATTGGTGAGAAAACTATGCCCTCAATGCAAAACACCACATCAATTAAGAGACGACGAAAAAGAACTTATGGGACTCACAGCAGACACAGATATATCAAAAGTTTTTGAACCCAAAGGTTGCGACTTCTGCAATCACTTAGGCTATAAAGGAAGAACAGGAATTTATGAACTGATTACTGTAGATGAAACGCTAAGAGGAATGATTCATCGCCATGAAAATTTGCAAGCGATGGAAAATTATTTACGCCCTGCCACACCCAGTATTCGTGATGACGGATTTAAGCGAGTACTCGCTGGTGATACGTCACTGGCTGAAATTCTTCGTGTAACAACCCAAGGTTAGTGATTAAATATAAAAATACTGCAAGGGGAATTACATCAAAAAGAATCACAAACGGTATCAAGCAGCAAGTTCATTGGAAAAGTATCAAATTTAATATCTAAAAATGATACGCATTTTGGAAATGACATAGAAATGCAACCCATCTAAAACGTGCATGATTTTTATTTCGAGCGATTGATGTAAAACAGCGCTTGAAGAAAACTCAAAAACTTGAGAAATTCCCCAACTACTAAATCTGCAATCCATTCCTCTTGCACTGCATGAAAATTTATCACCGTTAGCATGGTTGGAAGGAGTTTTCTCATAAGTAGAATTTCTTTCCTAAAGATAGCGATGTAAACTGGAAAGTTTCAGTTTTTGCTAAAAATTTGTTTTCTTATTAATAGATAGAAAATTCCTATGAAAATCAAATGTTAATGGTTACTATATAAAATAGCTTCAATGCCCTAAAAAACATCTTATGATAATATGGAATAAAGTTGCTTTTAATGATTAAGAAGTGTTGGCAAATAAAAGGAAGTGTTATGCAGCTTTGGATCAAAGGATTTATTTGTTTCAGCATATATACATTAGTCTCCTGTACTGTTTCTCTACCTCAGCAAAGCCAGGTTAAAAATATAAAAACTGTTCCAAGCATGGAGCATTCCATTAAAAAGAGCTTACAAAAAAAAGAGATTTTTTCTAAAGGAAAATGGCCAAACAGACAATGGTGGTTATCTTATAACAGCCCTGAGCTCAACACTTTAGTTACAGAAGCTTTAGCTAACAATCCTTCAATTCACGAAATCAAAAAACGTATTGAAATTGCTAAACAGCGGGCAGTTGTTACACGCTCGCTATTAGCCCCTTTAGTTTTTTTTAATGCACATGAAAATCGGCAATATGTAAGTAAAAACGGTTTATATCGCGCATTCAATCCTAATTTTCCTTTAAGTGCCAGACTCTTGGATCTTTCTCTTTCTTTTACTTATGAATTTGATTTTTGGGGAAAAAACCGTAATCTTTTTTATGCCGCGTTAGGAGAAGCAAAAGTTCAAGAGGCGGAAGCTGCTGAAGTAGAGCTGATTACAAGTACCGCAATTGCACAAGCTTATTTTGCTTATAAAACAAATCTTATAAGAAAAAAATTATATACACAGTTAATTGAAGTACGACAAAAAATTGCAAAATTACAAAATTTATTGGTACACAAAGGACTTTCTTCAAAATTACCTGCATTAGAAACTTCAGAAAAATTACTTGAATCCCAAAAATTATTATCAAGCATTACAGATGAATTGACTACCAATAAACACTTGATTAATACTTTAGCAGGACGTGGACCAGATGATTCTCTATTGACTCATTCCACCCTCTCCCCGCTGCCCAAAACGCTGAACATTCCCCAAATACTGCCATTGGATTTCTTAGCCCGCAGACCTGATCTTATGGCGCAAATTTGGCGTGCTAAAGCTTTAGCCTATAAAACAGGAGCAGCAATGGCAGAATATTATCCTGATATCAATCTCATTGGTCTGATTGGTTTGGAAAGCACAAGTTGGCGAAAGTTTTTTGATTTATCGAGTGGTACTGCGGCAATTAGACCTGCATTGCAATTACCTATTTTCACTGCAGGAGCGATCCGTGCTAATATCAAAGCAACCAAGGCACAATTTGATGCAGCGATTGACGCATACAATAATTTGCTCTTATACAGTACTCAAGAAGTTCTTGATGTCTTAGCTTTTGCTGGGGATATCTATCAGCAAAAAATAGAACAAAAAAAAGTGGTGGAATATGCGAAACAGCGTTACCAATTAAGTTACTTGCGCCAACAAAAAGGCTTAGACAGTTTATTTGATCTTTATTTTTTACAAGAAGAAGTCATTCAAAAAGAGCTTGTAGATGTTACTCTACTCTATAACCAATATTTAGCCTCTATAAAATTAAACAAAGCATTGGGAGGAGGTTACTATCAAAATACGATACCCTTGGTGAAACACTCATGAAACAAAGATCTGCCTCTTTTTATTTTGCCGTCATTCTTATCGTTTTATTTATTTTCTTTTTTTTGTATTGGCTTTTTGTATGGAGCCAGCAAGTTTATACCAATGATGCCTATGTACAAGGGAATCAGGTCTACATCAAATCCTTGCGCCCAGGATTCGTTACAGGTATCTATACTGACGATAGTTTTTTAGTAAAAAAAGGACAACTCCTTGTTACATTAAATGAAACAGATTCACACATAGCTTTGGAAAAAGCTAAGAAGAAACTTGCCAGTACAGTGCGTGATGTATCCCAGGCATTTCATGATGTGTTTATATTGGCTGCAGACATTGAAATGAAAAAAGCGCAACTTTTAAAAGCACAACAAAACCTTAAACATCGTCATGATGTCATTGGCGCTAAAGGAGTTTCTTTAGAAGATTATCAAAATGCGCAAGATGATCTAAAAGCATCCATTGCCTCATTAAAAAGTACTAAGAATAAATATCAAAAAATGCTCGCTTTTGTACAAGGCACGTCCATTACTGAGCATCCCTGGGTACAGGCAGCTGCGCAAGAAGTACGCGATGCGTGGGTACAATTATATCGAACTAAAATTTATGCGCCCGTAGACGGATTGGTAGCACAAAGAACAATTCAAGTAGGTATGTGGATTTCTCCTAAAGAACCACTTATGTCTATTATTCCCCTGGATCAAATATGGGTAAATGCCAATTATAAAGAAACCCAGCTGAAAAAAGTGCGCATTGGACAAAGCGTTAAGTTAACTTCTGATCTTTATGGTTCTGATGTTGTATTTCACGGAAAAATTGTCGGCTTGCCAGGAGGTGCAGGGAATGTTTTTTCATTATTACCGCCTGAAAACCTCTCAGGAAACTGGATTAAAATCGTTCAAAGATTACCAGTGCGGATTGCTCTAGTACAGGATGAACTAATAAAACATCCTCTGCGAATTGGCCTTTCTTTAGAAGTAACTACAGATCTTTCCGATCAAAATGGCCCCTTAGTGCCCACCTCAACTTCTGGCTCACCACATTATGTTACTGATATTTTCCAAAAAGAAGAAACAGGCGATGAAAAGCTTATAGCAGAGATTATTAAGAGTAATTTGGATCCTAATCTTAAGAAGTATGCCAATTCACCTCTAGTTTTAAATAAGATCGACTTAAATGAGATGAACAAACAATGATTCTCTATATTTTACTCTTATCACTTGCTGCAGTAATCTTCAATCTTACCTTACCAATTATGGCAGGTCTGTATATTGTAAGTGATCTGGGCGGAAGTCCCTATATGACTTCGTATACGGTCAGTTTTTTTTGTATTGGCAATCTCTTAGGAGTACCTTTAGGAAAACCCGGAGTAACACGATTAAGTCCTATTCAACTTTTTGTAGTCTGTCTCAGCCTGACCGCATTATGTTCATTGGGATGTGCTACTGCGAGTGATTTCTTTACATTTATATTATTCAGGTTTTTAGAAGGTTTTGCTTCAGGACCAATGTTTCTTCTTATTACATGTACGCTTATTCCCTTACTCTCTTCCAATAAAGATAAAGTCTATATTGTATCTTTAGTATTGATTTGTCTTTCCATCATTCCCGTAATCGGTGCATCATATGGTGCTTGGATTGCTTACAGCTACCATTGGCGATTCCTTTTTTTCTCTAACATCCCTTTATGTATCTTTTTAATTCTGTATGTTGGCTATGGTTACAGAAAATATCATGAACCCGTAAAAAAAACATATTTTGATAAACTTGGATATTTTTACTATTGCATCAGCATGATTTTTATTGGACCTGCTTTAACTACTGGCCAGGAGTTAGATTGGTTTCGTTCTTCTTTAATTACTTTTTTGCTTGTTTTTGGTGTAATCAGTCTTATTTTTTTTGTTTTACGCAGTTGGTCAGCCCCACATCCCGTCATTGATTTGAAATTACTTAAAAATTTTTATTTTTCACTCGCAATGATCTACATCGCATTATTTTTTGCCCTCTATTTTGGCATGGTAATCTTGTTGTCTTTGTGGCTAAAGCTTTATGTTAATTACACTCCTGATTGGATTGCCCTCATCATAGGAACAATGGCATTCTGTGGATGGATACCCGTATTCATCAATAAGAGACAATATGAACCATTCTTTCCCTTAATCATTGCTTTGCTCTTTTTTGCCATTTCCTGTTTCTATACCACATACTTTAATGTAGATATCAATTTTAATCGAATTGCATTTTCGCGTGGATTAGCCGGTATTGGGCTTGCGCTGTTTTTATCTCCCCTCTTTCAATTATCAGTACAAACTCATCCTGAAACGAAACTTGCCGAATGCATAGGCTTCTTTCATGTTTCACGCTTGCTTGGCAGTGGATTAGGAGTGGCTCTATTTCTTATTTTATGGCATAGACGAGAAGTATTTTATCATCATCGCTTAGGAAGCAAATTAACTGCATTTTCCCAGGAAACACAGCAATTTCTAGAAAAAGCAAAATTATTACATATTCAGGGAAAACACGCTTCGGCTCAATTAAATTTCTATCTTACGCGACAGGCTACTGCTTTAGCCCTTGATGATTGCTTTTATCTTATGGGTTGGATGGCTCTCTTATTACTGTTTTTTTTAATCATTATTTTTCTATTTCGTAGTAAAAAAAATTCGGTTCTAACAAAGAAAGATAAGAGTCCACTATTAGTAGATAAAGGTATTTCCGAACAAAGATCTTAAAACTGGAGCCTAAGTATAACCATTACTCGCCATAAGCGTATTCAAAATTCTTTCATATACATTCTATATTTACTTACCCACATTTTTGCCCATCTTCACTAGGCAAAAAAGGAACATCAACGCATTAAACTTAATTCTTCTGTAAAGAAAGGACCATCCATAAGTTTTTCTGGCCATTTAAAAAGCATTACTGTAAGAATATTACGATGCTCACCAAATATAAAATCTACTGAACTCGTGCGAGTAGGAATCATCTGATGTTGCGCGTTATACACTGTTTCTAGATGCTCCCTTATTTTTTTAATTGCTGGAGAATCTTTTTTATTTAATAACAATAAACAAACCCCTACTTCAGCAATAACATCATTTTCGGCCCGCTCTATTATTTGTTGCATATTGCGCTCAAAATATTCGCTTATCCAGAGAAAAGCTTCGTCACTAACTGAGTTTTGATAATAATGACTCGCTGCAGTAATAAAATGGGTCATACCATAAATTTTTGCTTCATATTCCAACTCGGATAGTTGACTATCCATATAATCCGGAAAAGTTTGCTGAAATAGTTTGGTATAGGATTTTCTTAAATCAATAATGTGTAAATCATGTAAATAATAAACGTAATTAACTAATTGAGCGCCATAAATCTTAATGTTTTCCTCATCTAAGATAAACTCCTCCAGCCGAGCAATTTGAGTCTTTAATACATCAATAGCTGTATTAGTTTGCGGAAACAGAGAAGTATTTTCCAAATGATAGGAAAAAATTTTATTGGTTATCTCTAATAAATAAAGATAAAAAAATAAATCACCATATTGTGATATTTTTTTGATACGTAACTTGTATTTTTGTGAGGGATTTTGGTTAGCATCTAATAATAAATTATTCGACTTTTTAAGGATGAGCTCTGGCTGATCAAAACTTGAAAAAAGATATTGATATTTATTACTTAAAAAATACACATAATCAATAACCGAATGCAGATGCTCTTTATCGCCTGTGATTCGGTACATTCTTATTGAAAAGTGCTCTTGTTTCACTATAGGCAACTTATAAAGATTTGCTTTATAGTTATCTAAGACCGAATCAGCTATTTCTGCATAACCCACAGCAGAAAAAAATAATATTAAAAAAATTAAACGTTTCACAACTACATTATATAAAAGTGGATCTTGAACTGGTTATTAAAAATAATCGGCATGATTATAAAGTAATCATGCGGGAATTGAAAACAATATTACACTTCCTTGCCCCATACTGTTCACAGGATAGTAAACGTTGAGATACACCAAAAATGTTGGGTTAAATAGTACTTCTTGCCCTTACTGCAATTCGTGCAGGGAAAGAGCAGAACATAGAGATAATAAGATACTTAGACAGCAAAGTCTTTTTGGAAAATTATTTAGTTCCCAATTGACACTGAAGTTATAATAGATGAGATCGAGAGCTTGTATAGAAAAAAGAAAGCATAGCTACTGGTTGACATAAGATCGTAAATCTTTGGACTTAAATATCCAAGCAAAAAAATTCCCGGGTTTTGCTGCGTTGAACCCGGGTTATAACCGAGAAGAATAAATAAATGCCCTATTCTACCCTACGCCAAGTGGTACCGTTCACTCCATCTTCTAACTCGATTCCACGACTTAATAAGTCTGCTCTTATTTGGTCCGCGCGTTCCCAATCCCGATCAGCGCGTGCTTGAAGTCGCTCGGCGATTAATTGATCAATTGCTACTCTGTCTTCTTCTGCAAACCCTGCTTGTAAAAATGATGCAGGATCTTCTTGCAAAAGGCCCATGGTGCTGGCTAAGTACTTTAATGTATTCACTAAAACGGGTGAATTCTTTTTATTTACTTCATGACTAAGCTGAAATAGAACAGATAACGCAATTGGAGTATTAAAATCATCATTCATTGCTTGGTTAAATTCATTAATCCAATGATTATCTAATTCATTATTCGTAATGATATGGCTGTCTTTTATGGTCTGATATAAACGAGTCAACGCTTTTTTAGCATTAGCTAAATTTTCTTCAGAATAATTTAATGAACTACGATAATGACTACTTAAAAGAAAATAACGCACAACTTCCGGATGATGTTTGGCTAAAACATCGGCAATAGTGAAAAAATTACCTAATGATTTTGACATTTTTTCATTATTAACTTGCAGCATTCCTACATGCAACCAGTAATTTGCAAAAGGTTTTTCCGTAGCCGCCTCACTTTGAGCGATCTCATTCTCATGATGCGGAAATTGTAAATCCAATCCTCCCCCATGAATATCGAATTGCTCACCTAATTCACTCATTGCCATTGCAGAGCATTCAATATGCCAGCCTGGACGTCCTTCACCCCAAGGAGAGGGCCAACTGGGCTCACCTGGTTTTGCCTTTTTCCATAAAACAAAATCCAATGGGGAACGTTTTTCTTTAACAATTTCAACGCGAGCACCAGCGACAAGACCTTCCAGATCTTTATGCGATAATTTGCCATAGTCGGCAAAAGAATCAACTTGATAACATACATCCCCATTTTCACTAAGATAGGCATTTCCCTTTTCGAGCAATCGCTCAATTAACCGAATAATGCTGCTTATATGTTCTGTAGCACGTGGTTCTACATCAGGAGATAAAATATTTAACGCTTTTGTATCCTCATTCATTGCTGCAATATACTGGGCAGTCAATTCATCTATGGGTATTGCACGCTCATGTGCACGTGCAATTATTTTATCGTCAATATCGGTAATATTACGTACATATTTCACATCATAACCTTGTGAGCGCAAGTAACGAACAATAACGTCAAAAGATACCATAGAGCGAGCATGACCTATATGACAATGATCATATACAGTGATACCACAAACATAGATACCAATTTTTCCAGGCACAATGGAAACAAATGGTTCTTTTGTTCTAGTTAAAGAATTATATAAATGCAACATATCTGCCCCTTAGCTTAGGCCTGTTTAATCTAGCGCATTGTAAACAGACCTTAGTACATTGACAATTCTACTCTTTTGGTGACTTGTCAACAGACTCCAGTTTTCCCCAAGTGTCTTTCAAGTCCACTACACGATGAAATGCGTTAACACGCCCATCTTTTAACTCATTAACACAATAATATCCCAACCGTTCAAACTGAAACACGTCGTCTAATTGTTGATTTACTAGAGCAGGCTCACAATATCCTTGCTTTATTTGCAATGAATTATGGTTTAAAAACTGGAAGAAATCATCTTCACTGCCCGGATTAGGATCATTAAATAGACGATCATACTCCAACACGGTCACCGGATAGGCTTGTTCACAAGATACCCAATGAATGACCCCTTTAACCTTCCTGTCCTCCGGATTCTTACCCAAAGTTTTTTCATCATAGGTACAACGCAACTCAATGATATTGCCTTGTTCATCATGTACCACATCATGACATTTAATCACATAAGAATGGCGTAAACGTACTTCAGCACCAGGCGATAAACGAAAATATTTTTTGGGTGGTTCTTCCATAAAATCAGAGCGCTCGATAAATATTTCTCGTGTAAATGGTAAATCTCGTGTGCCTGAATCTGGATCTTGTGGGTTATAAGCAGGCTTTAATATTTCTACTTTATCTTCAGGGTAATTTTCTATGACTACTTTCAATGGATCCATAACACATAAAGCGCGTTTCGCTGTTTTATTTAGTTCAGCACGGACACATTCTTCTAATATAGACATATCAATCACGGAATCACTACGTGATATTCCTATTACTTCACAAAATTGACGAATCGCTGCAGGAGGATAACCGCGTTTACGCATACCACGTAAAGTAGGCATTCGTGGATCGTCCCATCCAGATACTGCCTTTTTTTCCACTAATGTTCGCAGTTTGCGTTTTGAAGTAACTGTATGCGATAAATTCAAACGTGCAAACTCAGTTTGTATTGGTTTTGCAGGTAAAGGCAAATTGTCAATACACCAATCATATAAAGGTCGGTGATCTTGAAATTCCAATGTACATAAAGAATGAGTAATTTTTTCCAAAGCATCAGAAATAGGATGTGCATAGTCATACATAGGATAAATACACCATTCATCACCTGTACGTTGGTGAGATGCGTGTCGAATACGATAGATTACAGGATCTCGCATATTCAAATTACCTGATTGCATGTCAATTTTTGCTCGCAACACATGAGCGCCATCAGGAAACTCTCCTGCTTTCATGCGAGTAAATAAATCCAAACTTTCTTCTATTGGCCTATTTCTGTAAGGGCTCTCCTTTCCAGGTTCTTGCAAAGTTCCTCGATAAGCACGAATCTCCTCCATACTCAAACTATCCACATAAGCCAGATCTTTTTTAATTAACAATACTGCAAACTCATAAAGCTCATGATAATAATCCGAAGAATGAGTCATTTCATACCATTCAAAACCCAGCCAGCGCACATCTTCAATAATAGCGTTAACGTATTCTTCCTCTTCTTTTATAGGATTTGTATCATCAAAACGTAAATAACAAATACCGCCAAACTCTTGCGCCAAACCAAAGTTCAGGCATATAGACTTGGCATGTCCTACATGTAAATATCCATTAGGTTCTGGAGGAAAACGAGTCACTACAGACTTATGTTTGCCACTTGCCAGTTCCTCAGTAATCAGTTGTCTTATAAAATGTGCTCGTTTTTCAGTTAATTCTATCATTCGATCTTTCCGTCACTATTTATTACTAATCTGGATAAAGGTAAAGATGACCTGGATTCATCCATTTTTACGTACCAAATTACCAGGATCCACCTTGAGCTTTATCCAAAAACTTTTATATTTAATTTGCATTAGGCCCTTTTTATTCTAAATTTCCGTAAATTGGAAGGAAGAAGATTGACATGACCTATTGCTTATTATTTTAAATTATTATCCATAGCATGTCGCATGGAGTACATTAAGTCCGCTCCGGCCTGCAACATATCACTATTTGCATTGTACGCCTCCAGAATCCGCGTGATCAGAGCAGCCCCCACAATCACACCATCTGCAAAACGAGCAACCTTCGCAGCCATTTCCGATGTTTTTATACCAAAACCGACCATTAAAGGAAGCGTAGTTTGCGCTTTTCGAAGTTGATATTGTGATTTTAAAGACGAAATATCCAGTGCATTAGAGCCAGTAACGCCTTTTAAAGACACATAGTACAAATATCCCTTGGCATATTGGTTAATTAATGCCATTCGCTCATCTGAGGTCGTAGGCGAACACAAAAAGATACTGTATAAACCATGTTTATGCCAGACTTTAGCTACCTCTTCACTTTCTTCCGGTGGCAAATCCACCAGAATAGTTCCATCTACACCGGCTTCTACTGCATGTTGCGCAAAAAGTTCATAACCAAAATGTTCAATGGGATTTAAGTAGCCCATTATAACAACTGGAGTTTCTTTATCTTGCAAACGAAAATCCTTCACCATATCTAATACAGTTTGACAATGCACATCATGAGCAAGTGCACGCTCCATCGCCCTTTGAATCACCGGACCTTCCGCCATAGGATCAGAGAATGGGATACCTAATTCTAAAATGTCTGCTCCAGCTTTAACCAATTCATGCATGAGTTTGACTGTAATTTCTGGAGAAGGATCTCCCGCAGTAATATAGGGACTTAGCATTTTTTTGCCATTAGCTTTCAGACGCATTAAAGTTTTGTCAATTCGGTTCATACAGTAATCCCATCAATTTGTGCCACAGTATGCATGTCTTTATCACCACGACCTGATAAATTCACAATAATATTTTGCTTCACTGACATTTTTTTAGCGAGTTTCATTGCATAGGCAACTGCATGGCTTGATTCAAGTGCTGGAATAATTCCTTCTATTCGTGTTAAGGTACGAAATGCATCTAATGCTTCATCATCATTAATTGCTTCATAAACCACACGTCCGGTATCTTTTAAATAGGCATGCTCAGGTCCTACTCCAGGGTAATCAAGACCTGCTGAGACTGAATGAGTATCTTTAATTTGACCGTATTCATCACAGAGTAAATAAGTTCGATTACCATGTAAAACCCCTGGGGTTCCAGCAATCAACGAAGCAGAATGCTCACCACTTTCCAAGCCTTTTCCTCCCGCCTCTACGCCGTAGATAGCAACTGTGGAATCATTCAGAAAAGGATAAAATAAACCAATTGCGTTAGAGCCGCCACCTACGCAAGCAACCAATGCATCAGGAAGATGTCCTGTCTTTTCTAAAAATTGCGCCCTTGCTTCAACGCCAATGATGGATTGAAAATCCCGCACCATCTGCGGGTAAGGATGAGGACCTGCAACGGTACCAATAATATAAAAAGTATTGTCCACATTACTTACCCAATCTCGCATGGCTTCATTTAACGCATCTTTTAATGTTCGTGATCCTGATGTGACAGGAACAACTTCTGCACCCAACAATTTCATGCGATAAACATTGGATGATTGTCGTTTTATATCTTCAGCCCCCATGTACACGACACATTCCAGGCCTAATTTAGCAGCTACCGTTGCTGAAGCCACTCCATGCTGACCTGCACCTGTTTCGGCAATTACCCTCGTTTTCCCCATACGCTTGGCAAGTAGTGCCTGGCCTACGGTATTATTAATTTTGTGCGCCCCAGTATGATTCAAATCCTCTCGTTTTAAGTAGATTTGCGCTCCACCAATTTCCTTACTTAAACGTCGCGCATGATAAAGAGGGTTAGGACGACCTACATAATCTTTTAATTCAGCATTCAGCTCAGCCAAAAAATCAGGATCTTTTCGATAAGTCGCATAAGCTTCTGCCAATTGCTTCAATGCATGCATCAAAGTATCTGCTACAAAAATGCCACCATAAGGACCGAAATGTCCGCGCTCATCAGGAAGTTCTTTTTTGTTCATTAATTTACCTTAATTAACTTCTTATAAACGTAGCCTGGGTGAAGCGCAGCGTAACCCGGGAATATTGGATCTCAGATCCCGGGTTACGCTGCGCTTCACCCAGGCTACTATACTATATTATCAATTTAATAATTTCTGCATAAAACGGCTCATTTTGTCATGATCTTTAATTCCGGGCGATGCCTCGATGCCACTGCATAAGTCTACAGCATACGGGCGGCATAATTTAATTGCCTCGCGCACATTATATTCATTCAGCCCACCAGCCAATATAAAAGGTTTGTCTATTTTTTTTGGAATAATCTTCCAATCAAAAACACTCCCAGTTCCACCTCTAGCCGTCTCAGAAGGTGAGTCCAGCAATAACGCCTGTGCTGTCACAAAGTCTTGTGCAGCCTGATGAATATACTCTGCTGAATCACAATGTATGGCTTTAATAAAAGGTTTATTAAATTGTTGGCAAAACTCAGCAGATTCATCACCATGAAATTGCAATAATTGAATTGGCAAGTTCTCTATTATTCTATGGACAAAATCTTGTTCAGGATTAACCAAAACAGCAACCGAGTTTATAAAGGCAGGCAGATCTTTTAATAAAACTTGTGCCTGTTCTATTGAGACACAACGTGCACTTTTTGGATAAAAGATCAAACCTATAGCATCAACACCCAGTTTTATGGCATATGCGATATCCTCACTACGCGTCATACCGCACATTTTGACTCGTACACGTGCCGTTTTCATTATTTCTCCGGAAGAAAAAAAGGCCCCAGGCTACTCTGCAATATAGAAAATTCTTGCGGATAAGTCACTTGTACTAAATACAATCCATAAGCAGGTGCAGTCTCAGCACCTAATCTCCTATCTTTCGCTTTCAGTACTTCATCTACCCAAGATACAGGGTGTTTTCCTGATCCTACTGCAATTAACACGCCAGCAATATTCCGTACCATATGATGCAAAAACGCATTAGCAGTAATATCAATCATCACCAAATCACCCATACGACTCACCTGTAAATTATGGATATTGCGCATAGGCGTGTTCGACTGACACTCTACAGAACGAAATGAAGTAAAATCATTCTCCCCTAGTAAAAGCTGTGCAGCTTGATGCATCAGACGATGATCTAATTGCCTGTATTGCCAAGTTACATTGCTTCGCAGTAAAGCAGGCCGAATGGCATTATTATAAATGATATAACGATATCTTCTTGCAGTAGCAGAGTATCTTGCATGGAACTCTTCTGGTAAATCCCGTCCCCATTTAACACAAATATCTTTAGGTAGGAAAGAGTTCACCCCATGAATCCATGCACGAATGCTACGTACTTTATTGCAGTCAAAATGAATTACTTGATTTGTAGCATGTACACCAGTATCTGTTCTCCCTGCACAAACCACGGAAATGGGAGAATCTGCTACTTTTGATAAGGCATGTTCTACGGCTTGTTGCACAGTATGCAAGCCTGTTTGTGCTTGCCAGCCATGATACTGGCTACCATCGTACTCAAGCACCAAGGCAATACGCATTGATTATTCCTGATAAAAGGGTCAATTTATAATACAGTATATGTTTTGTCTATACCCTAATATAATTGATTTTCAAGTTTATTAAATATTATAGTCATTTCTCTTATTCTAAGCACTGTAATTAAGAATTATTAAGCTTTCTTGTAGCTCAGAGAATGCAATTTCTTTTACAAAATCATCTTATTGATTTAACTCATTTAATTATGATACTTTCCCATGCCACAATGAAATCATTGTCAATAATTGGGCAAAATCTTTTTAGGGGTTCGTTTCACTTCGCTAGATTGAGCCCAAATGATCTGATTTTCGATCACCAACATGCAGGCCTACATGAAGTATATACGCATTAGAGCACAGAAAATCAGGTCATTTGAATCAAGATAATAGAAATGGAAATAAACCCTATAGTGATTATTAAATTTTGAGACTTATTTATGAAATGGAATTTATTTTACTCTACTACCCTCACCTTATTACTCGTCATCGGTAATCCATCGTTCTCTAAGAATATTAAAAATATCCAAAATGGATTAACACCCTCTATTTTCAACAGTCAAGGTAATTGGTTTATATCTCTAGGAGGAGGCGCTCAATTTCCCGCTTTAAATTCCCATATGAAAGTAAATAATGACTCAGGATTTCCAGAACCATTTAATCGTGATCGTTATTCAATCACAAACGACAATGGAGGACTCATTGCAGCATCTGTAGGCCGACGTTGGCAAAATAATAATTTCTGGCTTCCATCCTATTCCTTGAGTCTATTCTGGCAGCACTTTTTCAAAATGCATATCAATGGTGAAATAACACTATACTCCCTACCTGAATTTACCAACTATAATTACAATCTCGACTTTGTTTCTAATCTTTTATTAGCCTCTGGAAAAATTAATTTATTTCAATATGGAATAGTTTCTCCTTACATTAATGGCGGGATAGGAAGTTCTTTCAATCATGTATCTAATTATAGTGAAGAAGCATTTTCAGGAGTTACACCTCGAGTTAGTCCTGGATTTAGGGGCTCCAATACAAGTGAATTTGCTTACAATGTGGGTGCTGGTATTGATATGCAAATTCTTCCTCAATTGATTCTCTCAGTGGGTTATCTTTACCAAGATTTAGGCCCAATTTCCTCAGGTCATGGAATTGCTACATGGGCTGAACAATTATTAAATCCTGGCTCCTATCGCTCAAATGAAGTTTTAGTCACTGCAACTTATCTTTTCGGTAAAGAAAGACATTAAAACAAATATTAAAGCTTTCCGTGAATCTCATCGATGAGACGTTGCGTCTCTTCTTTTTGAGACTTGCTACCATGTTCCATAACTTCATTTAAAGAATTTAATGCGGATTCTGTATCTTCCATTCCTATATAGGTTTTAGCAAGGGCCAAAAGGGTATCTAATGCTTTTTGGTTCTTTAGGTTAATAAGTTTTTTACTTTCATCATCCTTCTGGGTTTGCTCTATATCAGCGGGCACAGAAAGAGTAAAATCCAAACCATTCCCCTCATCACTTATTTGTTCTTGAGCATTATTTTCTTTTGTGGCTGGCTTTTCTGTAAGTAAATAATGTAGACCTGATTCAAATTCCAATAAATTATCTTCCTCAGATTTATCTCTTAAAGATTTTTGCTCTTCATTAGTCTGAAAAGATGGTTCATTTTCCTCTTCAGCTGGCATTATTTCCAACAATGGTTCTTCATCTGTTGCTGTGGATTCAAAAGAAACATCAGATTCTATATTCATCTTTTCTATTGGAGAAGAAATAACTAATGTGGAGTCGGGTTCTAATTCTGTCCTGGCTTTTAATTCTGGCTCAGGTTTTAATTCAGATTTAACTTCTTCTAATGGTTCTTTCCTAACTAATTCTTCTTTTGAACTCATAATGGGTTGGGTTGAAGCAGGATGAAATGCTGTCGGAGTAGAAGATCCCGTTGTTGTAGGTGACTGCTTTTTTCTTGGATCGCGTTGTTTAAAATAATAAAACACAGCAATACAATCTCCTCCAGCAACGAACAATAGTATCAATAAAATCCAAAAATCATCCGTTTTATTAGATATGTTCGTTGCGCTGCGTTGCCCTGCAATTGCTATGCGCTCTTTCATTAAAGTTTGAATTTGCTTACGCGTCAATTGAAGCTCTTTATCACGTACATCCAATTGTTTTTGTAACTTTTTATTTTGTGCCTGCAACAAACTCAATTGCTCTGTTAATAACGCATTAGATTCCCGTAAAGAATCTACAGCAGCAGTTGTAACAGATATTTCAGCCTTGAGCGTTCTACTTTGTTCTGGACTTACTTGCTTTTCTAATGAAGGTATTGAACTGGGCATAATAAATTTTGGCAGATTTTGGTTCAGCATAGAGGCTGTAGCGCCAGGAAACTTTGGGGCTGGAGGTATTTGTGAATAGGCAACGGGAGTTGCAGGGGATACTTGTCCTGTTATATAAGGTGGAGCCAATACATGGTTAATCGATGTTTTTTCATTCCAGGCCTTATCATGAGCCATTACCTCAACGGTAGCTAAATCGGCTGGCACCTCTAAAAACTTTGTATCAGAAGGAATTTTAAGACGAGCACCCGCTTTTAATCCATTCAAATTTCCATCAGTAAATACATCAGGATTTGCTCCCACAATTGCAAGGACAATTTGCGGTAAAATTGCTTCGGACGTTTTATATCGCTGCGCAATTTGCCATACATTTTCCTTGGATGACGTAGGTCTATAAGCTGCTTTTTTCTTTTGTGCCAAATTCCCTGCTTCAGCATGTTTTTTGGTAGAAGCTGTTGTTGTGTGATGATAATTAGTAAATTTTCTCTGATAAATTAGGCTTCTTTGTGCAGTTGTATTCGCTAATTTATAACCAGGTGGATCCAAAAGTACCGTATAAATTTTAAAAATTTGTCCTTTAGGCCATGTTAAATCAACAATAAGCTGCATATAAGGCTCAATCATTCGTTTTTTGGAATGAACTTCCACAACGAATTTTCCTTGTTTATTTTTCTTAACATCCAAAAAAAGAATACTTATTGCTTTAGAGCGTTCAACACCCAAACTTTGATAACTTTTTGGATCAGCAAGTTCAACTTTAATAGTGGATAAAGAAACTTCGTGCCCATCAATTAATTCAATTTCAGCAAGAAAAGGTTGATTCAGGGCTGATTCCACTTTCATTTCACCTAAGCCAAGTGCATATGCACCTAGTGGCAAAGCAAGTGAAAATAAAAATGAAAACAAAACAGTTTTTTTCAATCAGAGTTCCACCATATCCTTTAGAGGTTGAAGACAACGAAAAAAGTTAACATTATTTACTAATCTATTCAAGCAATTAGAGCGTTTATAAGCATTTTACCCAGGAGGTATAAAATCATGCTGAACATATGAGTTCTATGTTAAATACATTGAGTAATTTTGATTCCCCTTTTATACCAAGTAGTTCAAATTAATCTTACAAGAGCAATCCCAACCTCCTTGCTCCAACTGAAAATTCCGCACTCGTATACTTAAAATTTCAAGCAAAAATGAGCTTCCCATCGCAAGAAGAATGTTTAATAATAGAAATTAATTATTTATTGAAAAATAGGATAAAAATCATGGAATTTACCAAAATTAATCCGCTTGCTATAGCAATATCTATTAGTCTTTTATCAGCAATCGCTTCATTTTTTATGGGTGTAGCAGCTTTTGTTCTTTATACAGGAAAACCCATAGCAGCCATGGTTGGAAGTATATATCTTTCGTATAATCCTTCTATGGCTAATGCAGGTCTTGGTGCAGCTATGGTACTTATGAATACTTTTATTGGTAGTTATATTGCTGCTTGGATATATAACTTTCTGCTTGATTACATTAGATAAGTGTCGGCTCCCGAGTATCGTAGTTTGCAACACCATGATAACTGGAGGCAGCATAACATTCTTCAATAGAAATAAAGTCAAACCAACAAGTCTGCAGTAACATTAAAGTCTTGTATCCCATTTCAACATTAGTCGCGAGCAACTGTTCTATGATTAATTCTAAATGTTCATGTTGATGCAATACTGGTTTTGATTTCGGTTTCTCCTTACACATTTTGGAAAACATGGTTTGAAACCGTTCTTCCACCATTTTAGGTACTGTCGAATTACCATCAAAAATACGATGATCCGCACTGATGGAGACGGGCAACATATCTTTAGGTTCAAATGAGTCTGTTTCTTTTTGCCAAACAGGTTTTCGCTCAACTTCCATTATAGTGAATCTCATGGCCTCAGTTTTACGAAGAGGGGCCATGGATTGGGTATAGCCAAAAACACCAATATTACTTAGTGTGATATAAGGAGTTCCTGCGAGAGGATAAGGATAGGTGTTATAAGCATATTCATAAACCATATCCTTCATAAGTTGTTGGACACGTGGATTTGTTTTTTCTAGTTGCTCGCGTTTTTTGTAACAATAAACCATCATGTTCACAATGTTCCGAATTTTTGTGGACAACTCATAAAAACTAAGATTATGACAATTTTCAAAAACAATCGTGCCTAAATGATCACCACATCCAGGTAACATAACTACGAGGCCAACATATGCTTCTTTCGTTTGAAAGATTGTTCTAAAACTTAAGTAATTTCTATGATGATCGGATATTGTCATCCAGGAGCTAACAGCCTGCAACATCAAAGTAGTCAAGGTCTCTGAAGCGAATTTTTTATTAAAAAAATCAAGGCAAGAGATATCAATACTAAACTGCCCTGTCATAGTGGGATCACTTGGACCATCCCACTGAGTCATGAATACTTTTCGAATTGGAGTCATTTCAACTTGCCGATTTGACTCGGTATAATTCTTCACTCTGGGTAGTACCTCGTCCGCAAATTCTATGAAGTTTTTCCAATTCTCACTGGGTTCGAGATTTACTTTACTCAGTTGCTGCACATGCTTATTATTTAGTGATTCTTTAAAATGAATAACCCCTTCAACCCCCAATAAAGCGCAAACTGAGGACATATATTTATATTGCATAAAAATATTGGTTATCAACTGCTCTTCCAGATAGGCAATTTTTGGTTTGATTTCCTCAACATTTGGCAAACCAATATCACGATATAAATCCGCTTCACATACATGTCGATGTTCATCCTCAAGAATTGTTGTGAACACTCTCGGCGCAACTCCATAACGATGTAAGCTCTCAAAAATCTCCTCAATCCAGCCTTCACCAATAAGATTAAGCAACATAATTGCTACTTTGGGACAACTTTCATTACGAATAAAGTTACAAATGATTTCAATATGAGGACTGTATGGAGGCGGAGAAGCATAAGGAGCACAGAGCATATAAACAATTTTAGTGAAAACTAAACCATGAAATATTTCGTCAAGTAACTGTTGACGCATGCGCTCTCTGTATTCAACAGTTGACATTTTTGATTCAAACTTAAGAGGAATTTGAACTGCCAATACTTCAAGCTGTGCTAAAAGAGAAAAAGTGTAAATATAAAAAAGTTTATCGGATTTAAGTTCAAAAGGTAAACCATCGCAAAATAACTCATTTAATCTATTTTTTATGAGTTGTTTCTCATCTGCAGTAATCTTGTTCCACCCTTCTAAAATCCATTTTTCCGCACCCCAAGATGGTCTAAGTAATTCAGTAAGTTCATCCACGATATTTACCATAAAATCAACGGTTTTTCAGTATAGACATAGCTAGCGTATGAGTCAATCATACTTTATAGCAAAACTATTTACTCATTTAATTCTGCTTCTTCATTAAGCGGCAGGTTACTCGTATTTTTAGGATTTGATTCAGACCCTAATTTATCTTAGCAACTCGCCTACTTCCCATGCTCATCATAATGATGAATAATGGAATGAATCATTAGAAGAACAATAGGATAACTATCATGAAATTTGGCAAAATAGACCCAGTTGCTTTAGGAGTGTCTCTTGGTGCTTTATCAGGAATATCTACTTTTTTTATGGGATTGATGGTATTACTTTTTAATAAAGGGAAACCTTTTAATGGTATTATGGGAACAATATATTTTAACTATGATCTTACCTTTATCCAATGCTTACTCGGCGGAATGGGCGCATTTATTAGTACCTTTATAAGTAGTTATCTTGTTGCTTGGGTCTACAATTTTTTGAATAAACAGCTTAACAACAAAGTGCTCGTTGATTGATGCAATTTATAACAAAATTTAATATCTCATCTAATTATTCTATAGAAATTAAAAGCAATTTCTGGAGTACTAAGAATTTTGGATAATTACTCTAGACCGCCATTAATCCTATTGCATTACCTCCACCTCTAATTCATAATTACAACCTTTGATTTCTTCTGGTTAATTATGTCAGCATCATTAATTGATGGAAAGGCGGTCGCCTCTCTTCGTAGAGAAGAATTAAAACACCGTGTGCATGATTACGTACAAATAAAACATCGTGCCCCAGGCCTTGCTGTTGTTCTCATAGGCAATGATCCTGCTTCTACAGTGTATGTAGCCAATAAGCGTAAAGCATGTGCCGAAGTGGGTATTATCTCTCACTCTTATGACTTACCCGAAGAAACGACCCAGGATGAATTAATCAGGCTTATTGATAAGTTAAATTGCTCCGATCAAATAGATGGAATTCTCATTCAATTGCCATTACCCCAACATATTAATGAACGTGTCATTATTGAACACATCAAACCGGAAAAAGATGTTGATGGTTTTCACCCTTATAATTTAGGACGACTCGCTCAGCGCAATCCATTATTACGCCCATGTACGCCTCTTGGCATAATCAATTTACTAGAACACTATCAACTCGAAGTTAAAAGAAAACATGCTCTTGTCATTGGTGCATCGAATATTGTAGGTCGTCCTATGAGTTTAGAGTTACTTCTTGCTGGAGCAACGGTCACCATAGCACATAAATTCACGCAACAATTAGAAAAATTAGTACATATAGCTGACCTTGTCATCATTGCAACAGGTAAAATGGATGTTGTTGATAGCGAGTGGCTTAATAAAGAACAGATAATTATAGATGTGGGTATCCATCGTTTGGCCGATGGTAGTATTAGAGGCGATATAGATTTTAAAAAAGCGGTAAACAAAGTCTCATGGATTACACCTGTACCCGGAGGAGTTGGTCCAATGACTATCGTTACGTTGCTTGAAAATACACTAAAAGCCGCAACTTTAGCAAAATAGAATACAAAACACGGAATACAACCATATGGGCTGGTTGCTTGCAACCAGGATATGCTTCAATAGCTCCCGGCCGTAAGCAGCCAAGCTATATAAAAATTACTTATCTAAAACATCCCAATCAAAATCTCCGCTCAACTCATCAAAATCATCTTTGAATTCTTCTTTTAAACGTTTACGCTCCAATTTTTCCTCCAGCAAACGTCTAACGTTTTTTCGATGGGCAGTAGACTCAATATCATCATCATAATTATAATCAGAGAACGATTGGTCATCATAATCTTCGTGAAGATCCATAGATTTCCCCTTTTATACTCTCTTAAAAAGAGTATAGTAGACATTTAGAAAAATGCTTTAGGAATAACATGCTCAGTTATCAACACGGATATCATGCGGGTAATTTTGCTGATGTCATCAAACATATTGCGTTAACCCGTCTTTTGAATTATTTAAAACTGAAAGATAAACCCATATTTTATCTTGAGACTCATTCCGGAAAAGGCCTATATGACTTAAAAAATAAACAAGCTGAAAAAACACAAGAATACAAACAAGGCATCCAACCAATTTGGCTTAACAGAAACTCCCTACCCGCTGTTTTTCAAAACTATCTTCAATTGATTGCATTACTCAATCCTACTGGTGCATTAAGACATTATCCTGGTTCACCGTTTTTAGCGATCAATATGCTACGAATGCAAGATAGAATGTATTTTTGTGAACTTCACCCAAGAGAATTTGAAGCGATAAGCCTGCTTCCTCGCTTGAATAAAAAAGTACATTTCAGTAATACTGATGGTATTGCTGCGATGAATGCATTACTTCCGCCACCAGAAAAAAGAGGCCTCATTTTTATTGATCCTTCGTTTGAAGTAAAAGAAGAATATAAAGAAATCCCACTCTCAATCAAACATGCCTATTCCCGTTTTGCTACAGGAGTATTCTGTCTTTGGTATCCCCTGGTCAATAAAAGATTAACTGATAAACTTAATAGAGGCATGAAAGAAATCCAGGCAAAAAATGCTTTGCATATTGAATTTAATCTGACTGTAGCGCCAATGGAGGGTATGTCAGGTTGTGGTTTATGGATAATTAATCCACCATTTACTTTAGCTGAGGAAATGAAAACTGTATTAAATGCCCTTAAAGCTTATTTTAATCCGGGAGTTTCTTCTTATACCATTGAGGCCTATGCATGACTATTTTTCCAATTCCTGCTTTTTCAGATAATTACATTTGGGCAATTATTGATAAAACTGCAGGAGCATTTGATTGCGTCGATCCAGGCGACGCAGAGCCCGTAGTACAATTTGCACAGGCAAACCAGCTAAAATTGCGCTCTATTTTATTAACCCACCACCATCAGGATCATATTGGCGGCGTAAGTCAATTACTCAAATTCTATCATTCATGTACTGTTTATGGTCCAAATGATCCACGCATCCCCTATGTAAATAATACATTAAAAGAACATCAAACCATTCAAGTTGGAAAATGTGCATTCAAAATTTTATTTAACCCAGGACATACCTCAAGTCATATTAGTTATTATGAGCCCCAGCACGAATTATTGTTTTGCGGCGATACGCTTTTTTCTGCAGGTTGCGGACGTGTTTTTGACGGAACAATGGATCAGCTACATCAATCGTTACATCTTTTCAAAACATTACCTCCTACTACAAAAATATTTTGCGCTCATGAATACACACAGCAAAACTTACGCTTTGCACAAACAGTAGAACCCAATAACACTGCGATTCAGCAATACTTACAAAAAATACATCACTCAAAAAATTCCTGCACACTTCCATCGACTTTGGAATTAGAATTATCAATTAATCCTTTCTTACGCACTGATCAACCCGAGGTGCAAAAATATGCCTTAAAACATGGTGCAGCATCAAATAATTCGTTAGAAATATTTAGGATTTTAAGAGAAGAAAAAAATTCATTCAAATAATTACCCAGAGAGATTCAATTTAAATCTTTATGAATTGATTAAGCGCAATGAGGGTTTAATCCTATAAGTAATTTTAGTAAACTCGATAGTTAATTATATTCATAGGTAATTACCATTGAAATTTAAGTTTTTCAAAATAAAAGTTTTTTTATTCTGTTTACTCATTTTTTTTGGCATTACTAATGAGACTTTAGCATATGCGGCTGCTGATGCATGGGAAGTATTACGTGCCCAATTCTCCTTAAATCATGAAACATCGCGCGCAGAAGTACAGGAGCAAATCCGCTGGTTTATAGCTCATCCAGGTTTCCTTAATAAAGTATGCCGTCAGTCCGAACCTTATCTTTATCATATTATTGCAGAGGTAAAAAAAAGAAATCTTCCCGGTGAGTTGGCTCTGTTGCCTATGATTGAAAGTGCTTATGATCCCTTTGCTTATTCTGTAGCTGGTGCCGCTGGTTTATGGCAATTAATGCCACAAACAGGCGCAGGTTTAGGATTAAAACAAGATTGGTGGTTTGATGCACGACGCAGCATCAGCTCCTCAACTGATGCTGCGCTCAACTATCTTCTTTACCTCAATAAATTTTTTAATGGCAATTGGGTTCTGGCCATAGCAGCTTATGATGCAGGGGAAGGAACTATAGATCGAGCAATCAAGGCAACAGGTGGGCGCGCCCTAAGCTTTTGGGATTTAACTGTGCCAAGAGAAACTCAAACTTATGTTCCTCGCCTGCTTGCCTTAGCAGAAATCATTAAAAGTCCATCACAATATAAATTAACACTCCCTGAAATAGCCTATCTCCCTTATTTTGTGGAAGTAAATATAGGAAGCCCAATTGATTTAAACCATGCCGCCAAAATGGCAGGAATCAGTTATAAAGAGTTAATTAAATTAAATCCTGGTTTTAATCGTTGGACTACTGCCCCAGATAAGCCCATTAAATTGCTTATTCCTGCTGAAAAAGTACATCAATTTAATTTAAACCTGGCTAACCTTCCCGCAGAAAAACGTGTTAGCTGGGAAAAGCACATCGTACAACCCGGTGATAACCTGGATAATATTGCTGTTAGATATCACACTACGGTGAATTTAATAAAACAGTTAAATCAGCTCACAACAAATCGTGTTGAACCGAACCAATTTCTTTTAATTCCGAGCACCAGAAATGCTCCTGCTGTTGTCAAAAAGGAACCCGTTGTTCCTATCCTACCATTAGAACATCAAATAGCTGTACCACAATTTCATCGTGTTATTCATATTGTGCAAGAAAATGAGACATATCAGACGCTGACAAGAACTTATGGTGTCAGTGCTACAGACATCCAAATATGGAATAAATTAGCAAGCAATCAACCGTTACAAAACGGTCAGCAACTCGTGATCTGGAAAAAAGTACACCAACCCATTCAATATATTGTAAAAAAAGGCGATAGCCTCAGTACAATAGCCCAACAGCATAATACGCAAATAGAGCGTATTATTGCATTAAATCCTGGCCTTAAACGAAATGATCCGTTATATAGTGGACAAAAAATATTTGTTGGTTAATTAGTCTACTGTTGAAAACGTCAAATCATTATGAATAGCCTGGGGTTTTAGTGTTCTCATTATTCTGCCCAAGAACCAAACTAAATCGATTTAATAAGCCCATAGTGGCTTATTATTAACAATTATTTTTCATTTCTGGTATAAAGCAAGGAGGAGAGCACAAAAACTTGTGTTATAATCAAAGTAACTTATTTTATTGTATTAATATATATGAAATTACTATTTGATTTTTTTCCTATAGTTTTATTTTTTATAGTATACAAATTTTTTGGTATCTATACTGCAACGGCTATTGCTATGATTGCCTCTTTAGGCCAGGTAGCTTTTTACCGATTAAAATTTCAGCATTATGAAAAAATGCATTTAATTAGCTTTGCAATAATTATGGTTTTAGGAGGAGCCACCCTCTTTTTCCATAATCCATGGTTTATTAAATGGAAACCAACCGGTATTTATTGGCTCTCTGCTTTGGTCTTTTTTAGCTCAGGTTATATTGGTAGCAAACCGTTGATCCAGAAAATGATGGAAGCTAATGTGACTCTTCCTGGAAGAATCTGGCATAGATTGAATTTGGCCTGGGTATTGTTTTTTATTTTAATGGGCGCAGTAAATATCTATGTTGCCTATAATTTCAATACTGATGCTTGGGTTAACTTTAAGTTATTTGGTGGGGTTGGTTTTACTCTGCTTTTTGTATTAATTCAAGCTTTTTATCTCACCAAACACATGGATGAAACTGGCCTTGAAAAACAATAGGAGCAAGAATGAGACTATTGCTAGTTGAAGACGACGAATTACTTGGTGATGCGGTCAAAACCGGCTTAACTCAATTTGGTTATATCGTAGATTGGCTTAGAGACGGTGAAGCTGCTCGCGCCGCGTTAAAATCTGAATCATTTGAGCTAATTATTCTGGATTTAGGTTTACCTAAACTCTCTGGACTCGCATTGTTGCAAAGTATACGCCATGATGGCAATCCAACTCCCGTTATTATTTTAACAGCTCGGGAATCGGTTGAAGATCGCGTAAAAGGTTTAGATAGTGGGGCAGATGATTATTTGATTAAACCTTTCGATCTTAATGAGCTTAGTGCCCGAATCAGAGCTCTAGTCAGACGCTCACAAGGCCGTGCTGATTCTGTTCTACAATATAGAAATATTACTCTAGATCCAGCTGCTCACTCTGTATTTGTTGACGATGTTTTAGTGAATGTTCCACGTAGAGAGTTTGCGCTATTGCAAAAGCTTCTAGAAAACAGTGGTCAGGTTTTATCTCGCGAACAGCTCATGCAAAGTATTTATGGATGGGAAGAAGACGTGGATAGTAACGCGCTGGAAGTTCATATACATAATCTACGTAAAAAACTTAATGCCAATTTTATTCGCACGATTAGAGGTGTTGGATATATGGCAGAAAAAAATGATGGTATTCCTGTATCGTGAAATCTTCTATAAGAAAGTTTCTTCTCATAAATTTATTGCTGGCCATTACTATAACGACCACATTAACAGCTATAGGTAACTACTATCTTGATCAAAAGGACATTCAAGATCACTTAGATAGTTTAATGGCCGTTTCTGCGCTTTCCTACCAAGCATTACTAGGCGACGATCTTCATCAACGCCCTTTAGCGAAAATTCAAGAGGCACTCGAAACAATTCCTAAAAAGATTGATACATACTATCAAAAAAGATTTTTGAATGAAGAGCCTCCAGAAAACTATCTGAATAAGTTTAACTTTCAGGTTTGGACCAATGGGGGCAAATTATTGTTACACTCCTCCTCAGCGCCAAAAATTCCTTTAACCTCGGAGGTTGATGGATTTAGTGATAAGAAAGTGTCTACCCAAGATTGGCGAGTCTTTACTACCTATAATGATAAAGCCGGAATTCGCACCGTTTTAGCTGAGCGTTACGACACACGGAATGAGTTGGGTCATAGAATTGCTCAAGATGATCTCTATATTATGCTTTTGACTTTCCCGTTATCAGGTCTGCTCATATGGATTATTATTGGGCGTGGCCTAGATAGTCTAGATAAAGTCGCTGAAGAGGTGGCTAACCGCGCGCCCACCCATCTTGAACCGGTTGATTTACACGAAGTTCCAGAAGAAATTAAACCTGTAATCGATGAATTGAATAAATTGTTTTTCAGACTAAAAGAAGGATTTGAACGAGAAAAACGTTTTGCTGCTGATGCAGCACATGAATTACGCACTCCGCTTGCTGCGCTAAAAACACAGGCACAAGTTGCATTGCATTCTAATGATATAGAAGAAAAAAATCAGGCATTACAAAAACTTATTGCAAGTGTTAATCGCAGTACTCATATAGTGCAGCAGCTACTTACTATGAGCCGACTTGTACCAGAAGCTGCTCACATGGAGGAAAAAGATGAGGTCAATCTCAGTCGATTAACTCGGGAGATACTTGCTATGCTTGCGCCCGCTGCTGTGGAAAAACAAATTGATCTAGAATTTGAAAGCGATGTAGAAAATCTCACAATTTATGGTAATTCAACTGCTTTGGGAATATTAATTCGTAATCTTGTAGATAACTCAATACGATACTGTAATGAACATGGAAGAATTATCGTTCGTCTGGCCAAACTGCAAGACGAAATAATGCTTGAAGTGAGTGACAATGGACCCGGTATTCCGGCTGAATTACAATTGCGTGTTTTCGAGCGTTTTTTCCGTGTTCTTGGGAACAAAAGTCCGGGAAGCGGTCTTGGCTTAGCAATAGTTCAGCAAATTGCCGAGTTACATGGTGGAAGACTAATGCTGGATACCCCCAAAGAAGGCACAGGTTTAATTGTAAGATTCTTTTTACCTATCCAAGAAAAGTAATCTGGACGTTTTGTAGCAGCGGAACCCAGGATCAAATGTTCATTCATATTTAGAAAACCCGGGGTTCCGCTGCGCTGCACCCAGGCTACAATCATCCACTACAATTATCGAGCCGCTAAAACTTGCAGTGCATCACGAATTAACTGCTCGCAACTTTTGGAACTATCATTCACTTTATTGACTGCTTTTAATGCTTCCTGGGGCTTATAGCCCAGTGCTTCCAAAGCACTAACTGCCTCATCCTGACCACTCATCATGAGAGCTGATTTGTCATTGAGGGAGACAGAAGCAGATACAGAGAATTGCTTCATACTATCACGCATTTCAACGACTAAACGCTCGGCTGTCTTTTTACCTATCCCAGGTAATTTCATTAAAAAAGAAGCGTTTTCTTGTTGAATACATTGAATAAACTCATTTGGAGTAATACTGGAAAGAATCGACATAGCAAGTTTTGGACCAATACCATTTACTTTAATCAAAGCTCTAAATAATTCCCTTTCCTGTCTCTCCAGAAAACCATAAAGCAACAAAGCATCTTCACGTACTATAGTATGTATATGTAACCCTACTGAACCACTATGGTTATCAAGCTGAAAAAAGGTATTTAATGAGGTTTCCACATCATATCCAACCCCTTGGACATTAAGGACCAATTTTCCTGGTTGATGTTTATCAATTATTTGTCCATCCAACCAACCAATCATCTTTTTCTTCTCCTTAATCCTCGTCTGCCAATCACTGATGATAGATTATGGCGCATATGACTATGACAAATTGCTATTGCCAAGGCATCCGCAGCATCTTTTTGTGGCGCCTTATTCAGGGCAAGAAGATGTACAACCATGTGACTTACCTGAGCCTTTTCTGCAGCACCATACCCAACTACCATTTGCTTAATTTCTCGTGCAGAATACTCACTTACTTTAACACGATGCGATGCTGCTGCCACCATAGCAACACCGCGTGCATGCCCTAATTTTAAAGCTGAGTTTGGATTTTCATGCATAAATACTTGTTCAATAGCTACTTCTGTAGGTGAATAATGGTCCATTAATTGACAAATACCATCATATATTTGTAATAACTTTTGGCTTAACTCACCCTCTGGAGCAGTACGAATGCAACCACTATCAATGTATTCAATTTTACGATCTGACTCTTTTATCAAACCGTATCCAGTAATCCTTGAACCAGGATCTATCCCTAAAATTATGGCCATTAATCTATTGATTCTAATTGTTTTTCTGAAAACTCTGCATTGCTGTATACTTCTTGTACATCATCTAGGTCCTCCAGCATATCAATTAACTTCAGGAGACTTTCTGCTGAATCATCATCGATAGAGACCAAAGTTTGCGCACGCATGGTTAAATGAGATTGTTCAATTTCTAGACCCGCTGCTGTAAGTGCATTTAATACGCTATGATACGCCTCGACAGGAGTAATCACTTCAATTTGACCTTCATCTACCGAAACATCATTTGCCCCTGCATCTATGGCAATCTCCATAACCCGCTCTTCAGATTGTCCTGGTGCCATAAGAATCTCACCCTGATTAGTAAAGAGATAAGATACCGAGCCGTCTGTTCCCAAATTACCACCATTTTTCGTGAACGCATGACGCACTTCGGATACAGTTCGATTTTTATTATCTGATAAACAATCTACAAGAACTGCAATGCCGCCAGGCCCATAACCCTCATAACGCATTGCAACCATCGCTTCACCGTCAAGTCCACCCACACCACGCTTAATCGCATTCTCAATTGTATCGCGTTTCATATTCGCACTAAGCGCTTTTTTAACTGCATCCCTTAATCTAGGATTGGAGGATTCCTCTCCTCCTCCCATACGAGCAGCTACGGTAATTTCTCGAATTAATTTAGTAAATATTTTTCCACGTTTTGCATCTTGAACGCCTTTACGAAATTTAATATTTGCCCACTTACTATGACCAGCCATCTTACTACCTCTAAACCTTATTAATTTTGTATAAATTATACATGCTCTTTTGTTAAAAAGAATAACTTAGCTTATATTTGGGCTCGACATTTTTAACTTTTTTAGACTATAGTAGCCCCAGCATGCAGTTTTTAATTTATTGCAAATAATATTACCTGGGTGAGCTTGGAAATAGATACAGTTAATTTGGATTCCGCTCTCCACCCAAAGTGACTCAATGAATCCATAACACTAAAGGAGATCAACAGTGTATTTGCAGGGATTTGGTAATCATCATCAAACTGAAGCAGTTCCAGGCGCTTTGCCAAGTAGCCAGAATTCACCACAACACTGTAATTTAGGTCTTTATGCCGAACAATTAAGTGGGACAGCCTTTACTCGTCCAAGACAGAATAATTTACGAAGCTGGCTTTACCGCATTCTACCTTCTGTAGTTCAAGGCACATACCAAGCTTATGAAATGGAGTTATTTAAACCCTATCATGCAGAACAATCTCCAAATCCCATGCGCTGGTCTCCGCTGGACCTGTTTAAAGAGGAAGACTTTGATTTTGTCGAAGGCATGTTTCATCTTGCAGGAAACCACCATGTAAATGCATATATTTATCATTGCACCCGGTCCATGCAAAATAAATATTTCGCCAATAATGATGGGGAAATGCTTTTTGTTCCTTACTTGGGAGAGGTGAACTTACATACTGAGTTTGGAAAATTAAATATATGCCCAGGCATGATAGCTGTTATTCCCCGCGGCGTTAAATTCAAAATGGAGCTCATTGATTCTGAAACAAAAGGATATTTATGTGAAAACAGCGGCAGCCCGCTCACGCTACCTCCATTAGGATTGATCGGAGCTAATGGTTTGGCTAATCCACGACATTTTCAATATCCCACTGCTGCATTTGAGCAAGGCATTACGCAAGCGACCCTTATATGTAAGTATCAAAATAAATTATGGACAGCAAAATGCAATCACTCTCCGCTGAATGTAGTAGCCTGGCATGGCAATTATGCTCCTTATTGTTATGATTTAAGTTTGTTTAATACCATTAATACAGTAAGTTTTGATCACCCAGATCCATGTATTTTTACCGTATTAACTTCAGAAAGTGATACACCCGGAGTTGCCAATTTGGATTTTGTCATTTTTCCTCCTCGATGGATGGTTGCCGAACATACATTTAGGCCACCCTATTATCATCGTAATTATATGAACGAACTCATGGGGCTTGTCCGTGGCGAATATGATGCAAAAAAAGAAGGATTCTCACCTGGTGGGGTAAGCATTCATAATTGCATGACGCCGCATGGACCTGATCAAATAAGTTATGAAAAAGCAGTGGCGCAAAAATTAGAACCTGAACTTTATTTGAATACTTTAGCCTTCATGTTCGAAACTAAAGATGTATGGAAAGTTACCGAGCAGGCTATGCGTATTCCACAGATGCAAAAAGATTATGCAGATTGCTGGCAAGGACTGAAAGCAAATTTTACATGCCCATAGTATGATATTGGTGGAGGTGTAGCCATAGCGAGAAAAATTAATACCATAAATCTGTAGGCAAATTAGTCTTTGAACAAAACACTCTTTTTTGCCTACTCGCCGTGCTTTATGCACGGCATCCACTCGACCTGTAGGAAGACACAGGATCCGGATTCCATGTATAAAGTGCGGAACATAAGCATTTTGTTTTATGCGATAAGATGCGTTTGCTCTGATAAATCCCGAATTCTGCTTCGCTTCACCCTATCTACAGAACTCAAGCAAAAATCTTAAATCCTTTATTTAAAGTACAGTCAATATACTGACTTGCTAATTGATGATAAGTGACAGCATTCATCAGAGTACTTTTTATAGAAACACTTCCATCTGCATTAATAGTATATTTAACAAATTCAAAAATAGGATTGCCGCGAGCAATCGGATTATCCAAAGTAAAATGGTTTATTGAAGCAGTAATTCGGCTGTTATCAATAACAAGAAAAGCATCTGGTTGCACTGCTCCAATAAGGGAAGTGGAAGGCATTTTTTGTGGGTTGCACTCTTGAACATTCAGGACTAAAGTAATTTTTTTCCCTTGAGAAACTGCGTCAGCTATTTCCATAAATGTTGTTAATTGTTCTGCTTGAACCCCTGATGATAAAGCAAGTAAAGCAGATAAAATCATTTTCTTCATTAAAACTACTCCTTATCTTTGATATTAACAATAAAAAAATAGCCTGGGCGAAACGAAGGACTTTGAAAAGTCGCAAATTCCTTCATTGGCCCAGGCTACAGTACAGTTCATAAAATCTTTTTTACGGTTCGATCCCTAAAACAAATCTTCCTGTGTTAATCCCATTTTTTCCAACAAACCACGCAATGTTTTTAATGCTTCAACTTGGATTTGACGAACACGTTCTCGTGTCAAATCAATTTCTTTACCCACATCCTCAAGTGTTGCTTTTTCAAACCCCCTTAAGCCAAATCTTCTTGCAATAACCTGCTGTTGATTTTCAGTCAATTTATCCAATAGAGACTCTATATGTAAACGCAAGTTTTCATTAGTTAAGAGCTCTGCAGGATTTACACTGTTTTCATCAGCAATAGTGTCTAATAATGATTTATTTTCATCAAAGCCTATGGGCGTATCAACAGAGGCTACTTTGTCATTCAATCCTAATAACTTTTGTACATCTTCTAAAGGTTTATCAACCATTTCTGCAATTTCTTCGGGTGAAGGCTCATGATCTAATTTTTGGGTCAGTTGCCTTGCAGCTCTAAGATACACATTCAGCTCTTTAACTACATGAATAGGTAAACGAATAGTCCGTGTTTGATTCATAATAGCACGTTCAATTGTTTGTCTGATCCACCATGTGGCATAGGTTGAAAAGCGAAAACCACGTTTAGGATCAAATTTCTCAACTGATTTCATTAAACCTAAATTTCCTTCTTCGATTAAATCGAGAAGAGGTAAACCACGATTAAGATAACGACGTGAAATTTTAACTACCAAACGTAAATTAGATTCAATCATCTTTTTACGGGCAGCAACATCCCCTTTCAAAGCAAGGGTTGCATAATGCACTTCTTCTTCAGCACTGAGCAAAGGAGAAAATCCAATTTCACTCAAATAGAGCTGTGTCGCATCCATCATTTTTAAAGCATTTTTACCACGAAATGAGGGAAATGCATTATCATCCGAAAAATCAGGGAGATCGGAATCTTCATCTTCATCTTTTTCAAGAAGAGAATCAATGTCTTCTTCCATTAAGAGTGATTCATCGTCTGGTTCAGACCAATCTTCATCCTTAAGTTCTGGTTCTTTACTTGACTCATCGTCGTGCATTGTTCTTCACCTATAGTATTAGGTCTATCTACATTCCTATTATCTTGGCCAAACTGTCCTGATTTTCTGCGTTTCAATGCACACATTGGTGCTCGAAAATCAGGTCATTTTGACTCAAACTAGCGAAATGTAAACAGCTCTAGTCATGTTGCGAAATTTATTCCATAACTACATTATACTTCATAAAAAAGATTATTGTTGCTATAACTACAAGTCATCTGTCAACCTTTTTGTAGATAATTCAAAGGATTGACTGGGACGCCCGATTTTCTGATTTCAAAATGAACACCCGTATATTTGCGATCGATAACACCTGCTATTGCAATAATTTGTCCTGCTTTTACATGATGTCCTTCGGAAACCATAATCCGTGCATTATTGCCGTAAGCAGTTAAATATTCATGATTATGCTTAATAATAATCAAGTTACCATAACCAGCTAATCCACTTCCAGCATAGGCAACCACACCATCTGCCGCCGCAATGACCCTCTCGCCCTTTTTACATGCAATGTTTATTCCTTTTTTGCCTTGTTCCGGAATAAACGATGTAGTTACCCGTCCACTCACAGGCCATAACCATCCCGAAGCAGAGCGAGCATATCTATTTGCGGGAGAATAAATTACAGAAGGTCTTGCTTGGGGAGTAACAGAATAATGTCTTACAATGGCTGGGCGTACTTTTTGTGTATGTCTTGGGGTAATTCCTCGCAAATTGATTACTTGTCCCACTCTCAAAGAATAAGGTGGATTAATATGATTTAACCGAGCTAAAGTTCTGTAATTGGTATCATAGCGAAATGCAATAGAAAAAAGCGTGTCTCCACGTTTTACCACATATACTTTCTGATAACGCGAATAAGGATTCCATTTTAACTCAGTAACAGGAGCTAAATTATTTCCACAACCAACTAAGGTTATCATGAGGAAAAGACATAAAAATCTTTTGCAAAATGTGGCTATCATTTTATTAAACCTCAAACAAATTGTTTTATTGAATGCAGATCCCATCGAGCCAATTAGCTAATTGATCGAACATTTTGTAATTTGTCATATCCAAATGAAGAGGTGTGATTGAAACATACCCTTCGCTTATCGCATAAAAATCTGTTCCGGGACCCGCGTCAGCCTCTGCTCCAGGCAAACCAATCCAGTAAATAGGCCGCCCCCTGGGATCTTTCTCTTTTACAACAGGCTCAGCACCATGTCGAGTCCCTAAGCGAGTAACTTGTAATCCCTTTATTTTATCCAAGGGCATATCAGGGACATTAATATTTAAAATAGTTTGAGAAGGAAGACGGTGCGTACTTAATTTCATTACCAAATACTTGGCAATAATTGCCGCTGTATCATAATGCTGGATGTTATCCCCTACCATAGAAACGGCAAGGGCAGGCAACCCTAAATAACGGCCCTCCATTGCGGCAGCTACAGTACCTGAATAAAGAATATCATCACCTAAATTGGCACCATCATTAATTCCAGAAACAACCATGTCAAATTCAGTATCTAAAAACCCTGTGACTGCCAAATGCACACAATCCGTTGGGGTACCTTCAACACTATAATAACCATTATCCAATTTTTTAGCTTTTAGCGGTCGTGACAAAGTCAAAGAATTGCTTGAGCCACTTCTGTTTCTGTCAGGAGCAACGACTTCGATATCTACAAAAGTTGATAACTCCTTGGCTAATCGATTAATGCCAGGTGCAAAAACTCCATCATCATTACTTATCAGTACTCTCATCTTTTAACTCATAGGTGATTCAAACCATCTAACCACTGCTAAATGATCAGCTAAATCATGTCTGTTTTGAGTTAAATTGGCTTGTAAGTTTGTATTATTATTATCAATTTTTAATTGTGCTTGTTCTTTAACAATTGTCTCTTGTAACGCCATAATTTTTTTTCCGAAACCTTGAGGACTGAGTTGTAATTGATATGCCAATTTATTCATGCGGCTGGCAAGAGATTCCAATTGTTCACAGGTCAAACCCACTGGTTGTTTGTTTGGACAGGCCTTTAGCGCTTGTTGTAATTCATTCGGATGCGCTTTGTAATAATGTTCATTCTTTGCTGAGCAAGACGTTAACCCTAAAATTATAAATAATACTGCCAAAGATTTATTCATACTCAACCTATTCTAAACTACAAAAAACCGATATTATCATTAGACAAACGCTAACGCCATCATATGAGATAACTATGCTTGATTTTAAATTGCTACGTGATCCTCAAACAGGAGAACAATACATTGAAACTTCTCTTTGCGGTAAACCACTCCTAACTACTCCCCAATTGAACAAAGGCACAGCATTCACAAACGAAGAAAGAAAAGAGTTTGGTTTGTTGGGAAAACTGCCCCATCGCGTTGAAACACTGGATGAACAAGTCAAACGCGCTTATCTACAATATTCCAGTTATACAACTCGTTTACAACAAAATATTTATTTAAATAATTTGCACGATAAAAATCAAATTTTATTTTATAAATTAATCAACCGCCACTTAGGTGAAATGTTACCTACAATATATACCCCTATAGTAGGAACCGCAGTAAAACGCTTCAGTCATGAGTATAGACAACCCCGCGGTTTATATATTTCCCATACAGATAAAAATCAAATAGAAGAAATATTAAAAAATCGTTCTAACCCAGAAATCGATGTGATTGTCGTTACTGATGGAGAAGGCGTCTTGGGTATAGGTGACCAAGGAATTGGAGGAATGGACATTCCTGTTGCCAAATTAATGGTTTATTGTTTATGCGGAGGTATTGAACCGACTCGTACCTTGCCAATATTTCTTGATGTAGGTACAAACAATCAAGAATTACTCAATGATCCTATGTACTTAGGTTGTCGTCATCCACGCATTAGTCCAGCTGCATATGACGATTTTATCTCTACTTTCGTTCATGAAATTCACAAACAATTTCCCAATGCATTTTTACATTGGGAGGATTTTGGTCGTGGCAATGCGCGACGTATCCTGGAAAAATTCCAGGATCAATTATGCACCTTTAATGATGACATTCAAGGTACTGGCGCTGTGACCTTGTCAGCTTTATTAGCAGCCTGTGATGTAACCGGTTCAAAAGTGCATGAACAGCGAATTGTTGTTTTTGGCGCTGGTTCTGCAGGAACTGGTATAAGCGATCAAATTATTGATGCAATGGTGCGTGAAGGGATTAGTCCCACCGAAGCGTATCAACGTTTTTGGTTAATTGACCGTCAAGGTTTGTTACTTAATACTGACCCAGAACTTACTGAAGCACAAAAACCTTATGCACGCGATCCCAAAGAAATAGAAAAATGGACCATCAATGAAAAACAACATCCTTCACTTACTGATACTGTAAGGCATGTTAAACCTACTGTTCTTATAGGGTGCTCAGCTCAACCAGGAGCTTTCTCCCAAGACATCATCGAAACCATGGCTGTTAATTGTGAACGCCCTATTATTTTCCCATTATCTAATCCAGATGAAAAATGCGAAGCCAAACCAGCTGATATCCTAACTTGGAGTCAGGGAAGAGCTTTAATTGCTACAGGTACAGCCTTTCCGGCGGTTGAATATCATAATCGTATGGTACAAATTGCCCAATGTAATAATGCGTTGGTCTTTCCTGGAATAGGACTTGGAGTCCTTGCAGTTAACGCAACAAAATTAACTGAAGAGATGATCCTGGCTGCAGCACATGCTTTATGTCAGTTCGCACCCAGCAAAAAAGAAAGTTACTTGCCTTTATTACCCTCTTTGGATGATGCGCAAACTGTTGCTAAGGAAATTGCAGTCGCCGTAGCATGCTGTGCTATTGATTCAGGACTTGCGCAAAAAAATCATGATGCGGATTTGGAGAAACTGGTAGAAGATATGTTTTGGGAACCTAGATATTTACCATTTAAATTTAAAAGATCATGATGAATGTATAGTCTCTGCGTGAACGGCTGGATTTGAGCGCAGGTTGTGAGCAAAATTTTTCTAAGCAAGCGCAACATACATCAGTATGAAAGAGCATTGATTAGGAAAATCTTCTCGCAAGATGCACCAAATACCAGCTGTTCCCTGGTTGAGCACCTAGCGCTCATTTTAATTGTTATCCGCTTTTACAAAATTTACTTTAATACTTTTCAAGGTTGCTGTATCGGGTTCCCAAGAGCGGGCATATTTAAATACAATTACCGTATTGTCTGGATAGCTTTTTCTTTTCTCTAACCCAAAGGTGAAATGCATTTGCCCGCCGGCACCGATAAGATCAGTCTTCGGTCGTTCATAAGTACTACTTCGGAGCGTTAATAAATTTTTATCAAAGCGCACAATTGACCATTGAAATCCTGTAGTTGGATTTGCGGGTAAGGTCACTACAAAACTTGGCTCATTCACATTAACATTCATGGTTAAATTATCATCTGCATAGCCCATCATTGAAAAACTAAAAAGCAATAAACCCAATACTGTTTTCATTAACAAACTCCTTTTAAATATCTACAATCAGTTTAGCTTACTTTGTTAAATTCTGTTACTTTTTTTATCTTACCCATATTCAGAAAATCAAAAATATAGTTCAATAAAAAATCATAATTGGTATCTGATTTTGAATAAAGTTAACTATTTGACTCTATTAATTAAATTAGATACTCTGCACCAAGCTGAATCATCAAGAGGATTTTATGTTAAACTTAATTGGCTGGACTGAAATAAGTGAAATATTGGATTTAAACGATGAGGCTCAGGATGAAAGTTATCTTTCAGGAATCATTGAACGAGCAGTAAGCACATATCGAGGACGTTCCGGTTTTTTCACTCCTTACCAAGATGGTCAGGAATTTGCAGGCGGGTTACTGGCACCGATTTGGTATCCTGTAGCATCTGCAGTCGGAACAGCATTTATGGCATTTACTGCACTTATTGCAGCATGTTACTTTGTTGGGTATACATTACTTGGACTTTTGTCAATTGTAATGATGAGTGCTGAATATCGTAATACAGCATTGGAAGGAGTCGCCAATAGCCTTGCACTAGTGGGTTTAACACTTCTTGGAACTGCTGCAGGAGCCTTGCTAACCGTTTTTAGTTTTCCACACAGCATTGCTTCGCTATTTACTCGTTCAGCGGCCACAGTTGTTTCGGCAACAACAGATTGTTGTGAAAATGATTATCACTATTCAATTTAATTGTTAGATTGATACAGCCTAATAATCTCTTCTAAAATGCGGAATTACTGTTTCTGGATTCTGCTAAGCTCGCGAGGCCCGCAACGCATATTAATTTTCAATATAAATCTTGATCTTAAAGCATAGAAAAGCGATTATTTTATCTTTTTATAATCACAGTTAGGAGCGCGTGTGGAACACGAAACCATGGAATTTGATGTAATCATCGTCGGTGCAGGTCCGGCGGGGTTATCTGCCGCGATTAAATTGAAACAGCTTGCTTTAGCTGCGCAAAAAGAATTATCCGTTTGTATTTTGGAAAAAGGAGCTCAAGTAGGAGCTCATATTCTCTCTGGAGCTGTTCTAGAGCCTAGAAGCCTTAAAGAGTTACTTCCTGATACCTGGCAAGAGGCGCCTCTTGATACAGCAGTAACCGAAGATCGTTTCTATTTTCTAACCTCAAAAAACGTCTATAAGCTCCCTACTCCAAAGCCCATGCATAATGAAGGAAATTATATTATTAGCTTGGGTGAGCTTTGCATGTTTCTTGCACAACAGGCTGAGTCCCTAGGCTGTGAAATCTATCCTGGTTTTGCTGCAGCTCAAGTCCTTTATAACGATCACAATCAAGTCATCGGTGTTGCAACTGGGAGTGTAGGCCTCGACAAAAATAAAGAAAAAACAAATAATTATCAACCTGGTATGCATCTTCTTGCCAAACAGACTTTATTTGCCGAAGGATGTCGCGGCCAACTTAGTCAGAGTCTGATGGCACATTACCACTTAAGGGATAAAGCGAATCCACAAACTTATGGGCTAGGAATAAAAGAAATATGGCAAGTCAAGGAAGAACAACATAAGCCTGGGCTAGTTATCCATACCGTAGGCTGGCCAATGGATCACATAACCTATGGTGGTTCATTTATATATCATCTGTCAAAACAACGCGTTGCTATTGGTTTTGTAGTCGGTCTAGATTATAAAAATCCATGGTTAAATCCTTTTGCAGAATTCCAGCGCTTTAAAACACACCCACTAGTTCAACCTGTTTTAACCGGAGGCGAACGAATCAGTTATGGTGCTCGAGCCCTTAATGAAGGGGGATGGCAATCCTTACCAAAACTCACTTTTCCAGGTGGTGCACTGATTGGTGATGCAGCAGGTTTTCTTAACGTGCCTAAAATCAAAGGAATACACATGGCAATGCAGTCAGGTATGCTTGCAGCAGAAGCATGTTTTGACGCGTTGCAACAAGAAAACCCGGCTCCATTTGAATTAACGGGATATCCAGAAAAAATCAAAAATTCCTGCCTGGAAAAAGAGCTCTATACGGTACGCAATATCAGGCCAGGATTTAAATACGGCCTACTTCCAGGCTTAATCAATGCAGCTTTTGAAACATACATTACACGCGGACACTCTCCATGGACATTAACCAATCATGCTGACCACGATACTTTAATTCCAGCAAATAAAGCAAAGAAAATAGATTATCCTAAACCCGATGGAGTTCTTACTTTTGATAGACTTTCATCTGTTTTTTTATCAAATACCTATCATGAGGAAAATCAACCCTGTCATCTCGTATTGAAAAAACCTCAACTGGCAATAGATGTCAATTTAAAAACTTATGCATTCCCAGAGGGTCGATATTGTCCTGCAGGCGTATATGAAATAATTGAAGAAGAAAGAGGACCTAGATTGCAAATTAATGCCCAAAACTGCATCCACTGTAAAACCTGCGACATCAAAGATCCTCGACAAAATATAGTGTGGCATGCACCAGAGGGAGGTGGTGGACCAAATTATTCTGGAATGTAAGCTGGAGCAAGTATAAAACTCATAACATTCATGAATGAAACGGAGCACCTCTGAATGAATTAATGTATGCTCTGTTTCACCCAACTTAATGAGCATTTTCCACCTAAGAATGTAGATTAAATTGAATTAGCAGGAATCTCTCTTTAAGGTGACAATCGTTGCAAATGCCATTCATTATTCTGTCTAACATATTCCCACACATCGGATAGCTCATCCTGTCGGTATGAATAGAATATCATGTGCTCAGGTTGGATACGGAAACCACAATATTCAGGGCTTATAGGAATTGGTTTATTTACAAATGAATCTTCAATTTTTTGGCGTTTTTCCTCAAGAATTTCTTTACTCTCAATCACTTGCATTGACGTAGGCGCATAACTTAAAAACCGAATTTGCGCCCATTGAGGATAGCTGTCCCAATAGTTTTGATTCTCAGCATGATTTAAAAATAAAGCGTTACCTTCAATAATTACTTCTCGTTGTAACAGTTCCAGCCAAAATACAAGACTTACCTGGGAATTATTTGTTAATTCACTTACTTTGCGAGTACCTTTTTGAGTAAAAAATAAAACCCCCTCATCTGAAATTTCACGAATAGCGACAACACGGCCATGCGGCGCACCATCTAATGAAATGGATGATAAAACTGCGTGATTCGGGTTAGGTGCCCCACTCTTCTGCTCACGTTCCAACCAAAGACTTAGTTCAATAATAGGATTTTTTTGCATTCCCTTTTCCTTGATTTAAAAATTGAAGAATTAATTGTACCTGAAGTTCCGTTGCGTACTCACCATTGAGAATAAAATCTGCGTTTTTCTTCAGCTGCTCATCAAAAAATAAAGGCCTCGATTCGTCTAAGTAAAACTTCAACTCTTCCAAAAGCTCTTTTTTTTCTCCTTTTTCCTCTTTAAAATCACGTAATATCCTCCTACATAGGGAAATATCTAAGGGAACTTTAATATGGATACATAAATCAATATATTGCCCTGTCTGCTGATGCAACCGCCCTAAAGGTGCGTCAAAAATAATAAACTCAGTTGGTATTAAAACATCCTGTGTTATCGGATGTACTATTGAATGTCCTGACTTAAACACCTGCAGTATTTTAGCAAGCTCACTGTAATTCCACTCACGATAATCTTGTCCACATTGATACCAAGCTACGTAGTCTTCTGGAGCGATGGATATTTCATCAAATTCATCCCAACTAATTAGCACAGCACTTAACTCCTTTGCAAGAGTTGCAGCAAGCGTTGACTTTCCAGCACCTGATACCCCGCTAATGCCTAGTATTGTTGCCATAAGATACTCCATTAGCTTCGAATGACTATTAAAATGGACTCACTTATTATATTCTAAATTTTAGGTTGGTTTAGCATACAGGACGTAAAAACATTTAACTACTCTATAGAGGATGGCAAATATGTTTAACTCGTTCCACTTACAAGGCGTAGCTGCATTTAATAGAAGTGAATATGCACAAGCTAAAAAGCTATTTCTCCAAGCGATTGCCCAAAATCCTGAAGTTCCAGAAACCTACTTTTTTTAGGAAAGACCTGTTTTTTATCTGATGAAAAAAAGGAAGCTATTTTTTATTTAAATCAGTTTATTGAATTAACTAAGAATGTGAAAGAACAAGAAAACAGATCTCATGCTTTTGATCTTTTAGGACAATGCTATGCTGCTGACAATAAAAATGAAGTAGCAATCACATATTACTTTACTGCAATAGAAAATAACCTTAATTATGTTTCAGCGCGACACAATTTGGGGTTAAGTTATATGAATCTTGCTCGCGATTATCTCGAATCTCATTTAGAAAATTGTTTTACTTTACTCAAAAATGCACATATTGCACTCACTTCAGCTTTAAAAATATGCGCTGATAATCCAATGCTTCTACAAACAGCTGCCAGCTGGTATGAACAATATATTGATCTACTTAAAAAATTATCCAAAGAGAAAAAGGATCAAGAAGACATAAGCGTAAACTTTATGCGTGCTATTCACTATTACCGTGAAGCATTAGCACACTGTCAGAAAGAAGATATTGCATTGAAAAATATAATTATAGAAAATCTTACTGAGTGTTATGCCCAATTTGGACATCATCTGTACCAAAATGAAGAGTATAAAAAAGCACAGGAACTATATGGTTTAGTTCTTGAGGCGGATCAAAATCATATACCAGCACTCAATCAAATAGGTATGTGTTCATTCAAACAAGGGAGGTACATGGAGGCAAGAAAAAAGTTTACTACGATTCTTGAACGAACGAATGAGACACAAGAGCAAGCAGATGCTTGGTTAAATATAGCTTGTTGTTATCGATTTGAAAAAAATTGGGACCAAGCAGAGCAATCTCTCGGTGAGGCGAGGAAGTTAGCTCCTCATGACACGAGCATCGATGAGGAATCGGAGAAGCTGAGACTCGCGAAATCGCAAGCACTGCTTACAGAAACAAACCAAGCTTTTTTTGGTCTTAAAGCAAATAATAATTTCTCTTCATCCCAGAATACAGATAGCATGCAATTCAATTAGGATATCACCCTGGATGCGGCGGAGCGGGGCTCTGAAATTTATATGTATCAATGAACTCCAGGCATTTTTTCCACCCTAAGCGTTCATCTATAAGTTAATTCTTCTGAGCAAGCCAAACGGTTGCCCCTCCACAATTTGGATCGATTGTATTGTCATTAATCTTTATTAAAATTGAAATAGTGTAAATAGTATATGAGATAATTTAACACTGAGCTCTTGGTTCGATGACCGTACCCATGGTGATTTTTTGATACCTCTTAAATCTTATTTCATTCCCTCAACCGTTCCCAGTAAAGTTATTACCAGGCTGATGCTCTCTATCTTCCTCTTCTTGAAGAATTATTTCCTTAAGAGCAGATTTATAAAGAGCAGAATTATATTTTATTATAGAATCGGATAATTTTTTATCCTGAACAATTTCTACTTGATCAACCAACTTCTTAGAAATTAAAGACACAAAGAATTTCACAGTATCAGCCAAAGCGCGCCAGACTGAAGAAGAACTTCCCATTGCCTTATCTGAAAGGCTAATTAATTCTGCATTAATTTTTTCCATTTCTTGAACTTCACCTGCTTGCAACAGAGTAACACTGTTATGACACTGTGCAACAATATGAGTCAGCAGATCCAATTTTTTTGGTTCCATATTTTTCAATGCAGCTTCATCACTATGATTAACAATTGCATTAAGTCGTATTAATATTTTACCCATTGCATTTTGAAGGTCTGAGTTCGCATCCGTTTGTTTATTTAATGATTCTGCAAAGGCCATATAAAGATTTTGATACGCTTCAACTGCTGAATTCCTAAACGCTTCAGCTGGATTTATTTCTTCTATTTTTTTACCTTCAATAATCTTTTGTTTCAGATCAAGATAACAAACCAAACGCGCTTCGATCCCTGACGCATGCTCACATTCAGCTAATGAATCCAGAAACTGATCCATTAACTCTTGTTTTGCTTTTAATTGTTCTGGTTCACCAGCACACCATTGGAGTTCGCTAAACAGGTTTTTTTTAAGTCCTTTTTCTAAATAATTATTTTGTGGATCATTCATTATCCGTTGAAAACATTCCAATTTACGAATGTGTAAGTCAACTGCCTTATCTAAGAACCCATTAGGGCCCAAATATTGTTTATAGTATGTTACCAATTGTCTCCTAGCTTCTTCTTTATCCTCCTCATTATCGCCTTCAGTTATTGTTAAAATTTTAGCGGCTATGTCTGGAGCAACACCGGATAAACGAGCGACCATTAGATTTTTAACACGGTCAAACTCATGAAGAAGTATCGGTGTTTGACGAGGACTGATAATCACATGGTGGTCACGCTTAGAATCAGTATCTATTCCAACTTCCTCCGTAGCATCCTTATCGATTTTTTTCCTGGATTGATTAGGATCAAGAGTACCATCATAGATCGTCACAAAATCAAGGGTGCCACGTGCTGCATCACCTTCACGTTTTGGATCAGCGATTATTTCTTCACCAGTTTCTTGATCTCTTTTTATATGGCTATAAGTTTCATCTTTGCTGTACTTGGCTGCTGCCATGGAAAGAAGATGAAGTGCATGCAGTTCAGGATATTGTTCTGGTTTATCCCAAATCTTAGTTTCGACTTTATCCTTCTTATTAAATTTATTTCGGGTGTTTGCATCATAACCCGAAAGCAATAAATCAGGACAAGCATCAACAAGCTCATCCCAATCTGTAACATCTTTTACGGTTGCTCTGTAGAGATTCAGCCAGTCTTGGTTGCGTTTGAGTACATCCCCTGCATCTAAATGTCCTGTAACTGCTTGTACTTTAATACTTTCTTCGCTAATACCATTTTCCGGGTCTGCACTTCGTGTTACAGTAAAATTAGTAACCAAGCCTCCTTTATTATATCCTGCGCCACTTAGTCTACTGCTCGCCCGTCGTGCCTCTACTGGCTCACCCTTAACGTTTACATCCAAACCCGCCTTATGAATAACAAAGGTTGCCATGCCTGTCGTAGGGAGGATCTGCGTATCCAATTTAGTATGGGTTGCCATCTGGCTCAAGCATTTTACACTATAGCCTTCTGGAAGCATGTCTTTTAACTGCTTTTGCGTCTTTTCAAAGTGAGCTTCTTGGCAATTAATGACGAAAAAATCTGCATCGTCTTCACGAAACAACTGAATAATTGTGCTAGAGGCATCTTCACCAAGTGTGTCATTGCCACAATTTGCTGTAATGGATCGATAGTTAAAAGACATATAAAACTCTTCTTTATTGCTCGATCATATATATTAATATAGACCATAGCCAGTTAAGCAAAGCAAATTTGAAAAATCTATTTTCAATTAATAATTTTTTTATTCAAAAAGATAAATAGTTATAACATTGTATAATATTTAACACAAGATTGATATATTTTTATACAGAAATTCCAGGTAATGGAATATTTGCCTCTGTAGGTAAACTCCTACTCTGAGCAACAATTACTGCATCAAATATTTGTTCCACATCGCCTTTTTCAGACCAAAAACTTTGAAATGCTAAAGGATATTTTACCAATATTTCTTTTTTAGAAATTTTTTGAGAGTTTTCTATTACGCTTAATAATGTGGTTAATAAAGAAATTTTATCTTTTATTTTCTCATCTTGCAGGTCGGCTTTTTGCCCTAATATGTGTAATTTGTACTGAATAAGCCCTACTAAATACGGCTTGATCGTATCTGTAGCCATCGTTCGAATTACTGCACTGTAATCACAGCATGTAAATATCTTATGATACGTATGATATTTTGGTTCTTTTTCCTTCAAATTTTTAAATTTTAAAATCGCTTCCTGATGTGCAATTGCATCCTGAGTAACATTGGGTTTACTCAAATGAAGCCATCCTTTAATTGTTCGTTTTAAAGTATGAGGAGCCACACGCCACAATATGTCAAGCCCAGTAAATAAAACCGCAGTCAGTGCAAATAGAGTACCCACTGCAGGAGCAATAGGAAAAAGCAGAGTAAGAACAACCGCCCCTAAGGCAGAGGCTAAAAGAGTCATAGCAAACAAATTACCCAATACTGCCTGGATGTAATGCATGCGTTGAATACTATTTGGAGGAGATGCAAAGACTCTATATAAATTGAGCCCAAACATGACCAACTGATGGCCCAATGCCCCAATTAAGCTGCTGGTAAAAAACCAAGGACCTGCAGCAAAACTATAACCTAAGGCCATTGATATTGCTGCACCATAGAGTGATATACTCGCTAAAACCGCACAAACTGCAGACGAAGCAAAAAGAAACCATCGATCAAAATTGCGATTACTGGCTTTTGCAAGGCGATAGCCATTTATTAAAGCATTTACAGTCAGTAAGAAACCAATAAAAGGTAACATAATATAAAACAAAGGGGATGTACGAAATATTGCAGATAATCTTGCATCAGCCAGGGTAACAAATAATGCGATTTCCTGGGTCTCTCTAATGTATGTGATTGCCCTCTGGAAGTGAGTAACAAACATAAGCCACCTGATAAATTATTATTATTCCCTATTTTTCCTTGTTGTTTATTTTCTTTATGCTTAGGAGCAGTGTTCAATAAACATAACCTGGTTGTAGAGAGTCATAAGAAGAGCGATTGTGATGGTCACAAAAACTCGAGTTATAACATCTTCAACTACCAGGCTATAAAAAATGTTCTTACTTACTGGATTATTTATTGTCGTAAATGAGGGAACAAAATAACATCCCGGATTGACTGAGAATTGGTAAATAGCATGACCAACCGATCAATACCTATACCTTCTCCTGCCGTGGGAGGCAATCCATATTCCAGTGCTTCGATATAATCACTATCAAAATGCATGGCCTCTAGATCTCCTGCATCTTTTTCTTCAACTTGCTTACGAAAACGCTCTGCCTGATCTTCGGCATCATTTAATTCAGAAAATCCATTAGCAATTTCCCGACCGGCAATAAAAAATTCAAAACGATCAGTTACTTCTATGTCATTATCACTACGTCGTGCCAAAGGTGATATTTCAGTAGGATAACCCGTAATAAAAGTAGGTTGGAATAATTGATGCTCAACAGTTTCTTCAAACAATATGATTTGTAACTTGCCTAAACCATCAGTTTCTTTAAAAGGAAATCCTTTTTTCTGCAATATTGCACGACAACTCACTACACTTTCGAGCTCTTTGACATTAATTTCTGGATGATAATGTAAAATTGCTTCTTTCACCGTCATACGGGTAAATGGTTTGTCAAAGTCAATGATTTGACCTTGGTATTCCACCTGGCGTTTTTTCAAAACAGTATCACAGAGATAGCACAGTAATTCCTCGGTAAAATTCATCAAATCCTTATAATCCGCATAAGCTTGATAAAACTCGACCATAGTAAATTCTGGATTATGGCGTGTTGAAATCCCTTCATTACGGAAATTACGGTTAATTTCATAAACACGCTCAAATCCACCCACAACAAGCCGTTTCAAATAAAGCTCTGGTGCGATGCGCAAATACATAGTCATATCCAGAGTATGATGATGCGTAACAAAAGGACGAGCCATAGCACCACCTGGAATTGGATGCATCATAGGCGTTTCTACTTCTAGAAAAGAATGTTGATCCATAAATTGTCTAAACGCTTGAATTAATCGCGAACGTATTAAAAAGGTATGGCGGCTTTCATCATTGGCAATTAAATCCACATAGCGTTTACGGTATTTTACTTCTTGATCCGCTAAACCATGAAATTTATCAGGTAAAGGTCGCAGTGACTTAGTTAATAATTCGATATATTCTGCATTTACTGTAAGCTCACCCGTATTTGTTTTAAACAGCTCGCCGTTAACCCCAACAATATCGCCTAAATCCCAATGCTTAAACTCTTCATACTGCTCAGGAAGATCGTTAGCTCGGATATACACTTGAATCCGTCCAGAAACATCTTGAATATGAAAAAAGCTGGCCTTACCCATAATACGTCTCAAGACGATGCGGCCGGCTACACTAACCTTAACATGCTGCTGTGCTAAAGCTTCCTTATCAAATGAATCATACTCTTTTATGATTTCCCAAGCTAAATGTTCACGACGAAACTGATTTGGGAAATTAAACCCTTTTGTACGTAATTCAGCCAATTTTTGTTTACGAATAGAATAAACTTCACTTTCATCAATATGTTCAATTTGTTCTTCACTCATGCTGCCCTACTCCTGCCTTTAAACTGGCTTCAATAAACTGATCCAATGCCCCGTCCAATACTGCTTGTGTATTGCTCGTTTCAACACCGGTGCGTAGATCTTTAATACGAGATTGATCCAATACGTATGAACGAATTTGAGATCCCCAACCTATATCTGATTTACTGGCTTCCAATGCTTGCTGCTCTGCATTTTTCTTTTGCATTTCCAATTCATATAACTTGGCACGCAACTGCTTCATTGCCTGATCTCTATTGCGATGCTGGCTTCGATCATTCTGGCATTGTACTACAATCCCGCTTGGTGCATGAGTAATACGTACTGCGGAATCAGTTCGGTTAACATGCTGCCCTCCAGCTCCGGACGCTCGGTATGTATCAATACGCAAATCAGCCGGATTAATTTCTATATCTATATCATCATCAATTTCAGGGGAAACAAATACTGCTGCAAAAGAGGTATGTCGTCTATTTCCTGAATCAAAAGGGGATTTTCGTACTAACCGATGTACTCCGCTTTCAGTACGCAGCCATCCAAAAGCATACTCACCTTTAAAGTAAATAGTAGCACTTTTAATGCCAGCAACCTCGCCCGGGGAGCATTCAATTAACTCCGTCTCAAACCCATGCTGCTCCCCCCAACGCAAATACATGCGTAACAACATTTCCGCCCAATCCTGTGCCTCCGTACCTCCCGAACCCGACTGAATATCTAAATAAGCATTCGAGTCGTCCATTTTTCCGGAAAACATGCGGCGAAACTCTAAATCAGCAACCTTTTGTTCAATGGGGCGTAATTCTTCGCCAATTTCATTAATTGTTTGCTCATCGCCTTCTTCGCGTGCAATCTCAAACAATTCATTTAAATCAGTAATGGACTGACCTAATTGAGTCAAAGTTGAAACAACTGCTTCTAACTGTGTTCTTTCACGTCCTAATGCCTGAGCAATTTCTGGATTATTCCAAACTGTTGATGATTCCAGCTCTCGAACAACCTCCTCCAAACGCTCACTTTTAGCATCAAAGTCAAAGATACCCCCTAAGCGCTTCTACTCGCTTATCAAGCTCCACCAGATTAAGATTAATTTGGTTTACTTCTAACATAAGTGTCTCTTAAAAAATAGTAGTCGTGTCAATGCCCTTATCATGATGTAGCCTAGGTATAACAAAGCGCGACCCGGGAATATTGGTTTCCCAACCCCCAGGTTACGGCTTCGCCTGCACTCAGGCTACAGATAATTCGCATAACATAGTAAAAATAAGCTTGCGATTTTACCGTGAAAGTAGGCAAAAAAACAGCTATGAAGTCTTCATTGCGGTCCGATAGGCTTGCAAATTCATTAATAAATCTGCTTCTGCGAGAGATAAATGGCAACTTTCTACAATTTCATCGCGATTACCACCCATTTCCAAAATACGCAAAGCATGACGATATCCGCCATCATTATCTCGTTTATTTTCCAAATCCTGAATTTGATTATCCATACTAATTAGTTGATTATTAATTTCCTTTAACTGCTTGGAGAATAATAAATCAGCATGAATCAACACAGGATGATCTTTTGTGATTTGATCAATTAATTTTTGCTGTGTATTCAATTCCTCTCGAAAACTGATTAGTTTTTTCCGTTGATTCAATAAGTAATTCACTATAAATAAAAAAATAACCACATTGACGCTTAAAAGAAAAGTTATCATTTTTTATTTTTACCCCCAATGATTACACTGTGATCTTGTTCGCTTATCGCAGGGTTTAAAAGTCGAGGAACATTTCGATTCAAAGCAATGATAATAGTCACCCTACGATTTGCAGCTCTCCCTAGTTCTGTAACATTATCTGCAACTGGATATTGTTCACCATAACCTGTTACGAAAATACGATCTGTTGCTATCCCAAATGAATTTAAAGTACGCCCAACAACTGCTGCACGCATCGCAGAAAGCTCCCAGTTTGATGGAAATTGTGGCGTTTCTATAGGAACATTATCTGTATACCCTTCTACTGCGACGATAGAAGATGATTTTTTAAGTTTAGCGGCTAATTGCATTAATTTAACAAAAGCTTCTGGTTTTAAATCTGCATCACCTGAATCAAATAAAGCTCCTGATTTAATATCCAACTCCACCCAACCTTCCTGTCGGTTGATCTTATAGTTACCATCTTGCAATTCTATGAGTGCTTGATTTAACTCATCAAGCCCATCATGAAAAGGCCCTTGAAATGGCGTGGTTTGTGGCCCATCCTTCATACTTTTTGTTGATTTAAGGGCCCGTGCTTCATCTTTTTTATTAAAAGCTGATTTCATCCCTTCTGACAGTGATTTGTACTTTGAGATATTGACGGAAGAAATAGCATACATTACTACAAAAAATGCAAATAACAAGGTAATGAAATCTGCATATGAGACGACCCAACGATGATGATCATTATTCTGTTCATTTCTTTTTTTTCTTTTTTTCATCTTTCTTTTGCTGACCAAAATTATTGAGTTTTAACATCAAAACTCCTGGGCTTTCCCCAGAAGCAATAGTGACTATGCCTTCTACAATCATTTCGTCATAATGCACCTGACGAGCAATACAGCTTTTTAATTTATTTGCCACGGGTAAAAAAATAAGATTAGCCATTCCCACTCCGTAAATCGTCGCTACGAAAGCTACCGCAATACCTAATCCCAATTCATTCGGTTCGGATAAATGACGCATCACTTGAATCAATCCTAACACTGCACCCAAAATCCCTATGGTTGGACTGTATCCCCCCATACTTTCAAATACTTGTGCTGCATGGATATCATGAGTTTCTACGCGCTCTATCTCGTCTTCTAAAACTTTTCTTATAGTGAGTTTATCTACGCCAATAACCAACAACTCCAAGCCTTTATTGATAAGTGGATTTTTCTCAACCTCTAAGTGTTCTTCTAGAGAAAGCAACCCCAATTGACGTGCTTTTCGTGCCAAATCAAACATTTTGTTGCGGCAAGGTTCAAAATCAAGTTTAGGGGGAGTAATAACCCAAGGCAAAATTTTAAATGCTCTTTTAAAGGTATTTAGTGGCGTTTGCACCATAACAGCTCCAATTGTTCCTCCGAGCACAATCAACAATGCAGACAAATTCATTAGGGACTGTATGCTTCCACCTTCAAAAATTTGGCCAAGTGTAATCGCTAAAAAACTAGTGAATATCCCTATTAAAGTTAAAGCATCCATTCTTTCTATTCCGGTAAGCGTGATTTAATTCGATGTATTGCCTGACTAAGAATCTGTGAAACGCGTGATTCGCTAACGCCAATAACCTCCCCGATTTCTTTTAAATTCAAATCCTGTTCGTAATATAAAGAAAGTACCATTCGTTCTTTCTGAGGCAATCCACGAATTACCTCGGATAAACGACGCATCAAATCACTATGTAATACATTGACATGTGGTTCAGTAGAGGTATATCCCTCTTCAACCTGCAAGGCATCATCAGTAACGCCCAAATCTTCAAAACCATACAAATGACTACTCACGGAGTCTTGCAACATTTCATGGTATTCAGCAATCGATATTTCAAGTTCAGCTGCAATTTCAGAATCCTTAGCTTCCCTTCCTAACCGATTTTCGACATTTTTAACCGCTTCTGAAATCATTCTTCCATTGCGATGTACTGAGCGAGGCACCCAATCATTACGTCTTACTTCATCAAGCATGTACCCTCTAATGCGGATTCCCGCATAAGTTTCAAATGAAGCACCTTTGGAAGAATCATAATGTCGTGTTGCTTCCAGTAATCCGAGCATTCCTGCTTGTATTAAGTCATCCAGTTGTACGCTTTGCGGCAAACGACCTAATAAATGATGTGCTATGCGTTTAACCAACAAGGCATGAGTTTTTACCAGCGTTTCCTGAATTTGCTGGTTAACTTTGCTATAGGCAGCCAAAGCATCCACAATGATCTCCTTAAAATTCACCTGCTACTAAACGCTCTAAAAAGAAACTGGTATTACCACCCAATAAAGCGCTGGGAGGCCAATCAGATACTTCATCTGCTAACTGTCTAAGTGCTAAAGCAGCAGCAGAATCAGGATAAGCAATTAATACCGGCCTTTGCATTTTCACTGCCTTGTGTATGTGTTCATCAAAAGGTACTGCTCCTAAATAGTCTAGCTGAACCTCAAGAAATTGCTCAGAAACTTTGAATAATTTGTTAAATAATTCCCGTCCTTCTCTCTCATTCCGCACCATATTTGCCAAAATATGAAAACGTGTCCATTCATAACGCTTACTCATTACTTTAATTAAAGCATAGGCATCAGTTAATGAGGTGGGTTCATCACATACCACAACAATTAACTCTTGCGACGAACGAGTAAAACTTAACACAGTGTCAGAAATCCCAGCAGCAGTATCAATAATCATGTAGTCTAAATCATCAGTAAGCTCATTAAATGAATCGATGATTCCAGCAAGCTCAGGAGGAGAGAGTTGCGTCATATACTCTGTGCCAGAGGCGGCAGGAATGACAAGAATACCATTAGGCCCTGACATAATAATGTCACTTAAATGACAGATTCCCTGCATTACATGAGATAAATTATATTTAGTATGCAATCCCAACATGATATCAATATTTGCCAATCCTAAATCGGCATCAAGCAGCATCACTCTTTTATTAAGCTGAGCCAAAGCAACCGCCAAATTGACAGAAACGTTGCTCTTGCCTACACCGCCCTTTCCAGCAGAAACTGCAATTACTTTAATCGGCTTTGCCCGCGCCAGATTTCTCAAACCAGAAGCTTGATCGCGTATATTTTTATTCACTTTAGACATGATATTCTCTCCCAGCACTTTGCTGTGCTTTCCTAACATTGTCCGCCTGAAACAATTGTGTTTCCTGCTCTGCAAATAACTCAATTAGCTGATGGCGCGTGGCCATTTTAATGTCTTCAGGTACACGTTGTCCGTGCGTAAGATAGCTCACACCTAAACCCGACTCAATAAGAGCACTCAACGCACCGCCTACAGCCAATGATTCATCCAGCTTAGTCAAAATACACTGATCAATTTGATTTGCGTCATAACGTTTTATTGCATCAATTAGCACTTGATAATGACTTGTTGCGGGTAAAACCAAAACTTTGGAAATTGACAATAAATAAGTACCCAAGACATGCATTTGTTTTACAACTCGCTCATCCGCAGGATTCATTCCGGCAGTATCAATCAAAATTAATTTTTTGTCATTTAATTGCCGTAATACCCGCGCCAAAGAAACTTCATCCTGAGCAACACACACTTTAACCCCTAAAATTTTTCCATACATCATGAGTTGTTCTTGCGCCGCGATTCGATAGGTATCCATAGTAACCAGACCTAACTTATCCGCGCCAAATCTCAAGGTAAACCGTGCTGCAATTTTGGCCAATGTTGTCGTTTTTCCGACGCCAGTTGGACCAACAAAAGCATAAACCCCTCCTTCTTCTATTCTACGTGTATCACAAATGGTTAATTGATCTGCAATGCGATTCAATACAGCTTCCCAGCCTCTTTGTTGATTTAAATCAGAGCGCACAGAACATGCCCAGGTCGCGGCTGTAGTATGACTTACCCCCAGATACAGAAGTTTTTGTAATAAAATAGTGTGCAGAGGCTCATGGACACCAACATTTCCCCTTAACTGTGCTTCAAGCATACTTCTTAGTGTTTGAATCTCCTGGCGCATGTCATCAAGAGGTGTTTGCATTTGGAATTTATTAGCTTGACTCGTTGGCTCAGCACAAGATACTGCTGCTGAAGTTGACAGAATCGTTTCATCAAAATCAATCGCAGCAACGACTTCCACTCCACCGTCTATATGATGGCTGGACAAAATAACGGCATCGGCACCAAGTGTCTCTTTAATTTGTTTCATAGCGCTGCGTGTATCGGCCGCAACAAAACGTTTTAATTTCATAAAGCCTCCTGCTTATGAAGAAATTTGTCACTATTCACGCAATGCCTCTTTATAGAAATTGTAGCTTGCTTGCAGGAAAACTGAGAAGTTTAGCTCTAGGCTCTACATTCACACCTAGCTTGCTAAATCCACTGTGATACCCTCAGTTACTTCTATCCTACTGTACCTACTATTCTTATCTGCTTATTATCAGGAATCTCCTGATAAGACAAAACATGAAAGTCATGAGATATATTACGCACAAATCGTGCCAACACTGCGCGTATTCCCGGCTGTACTACCAACACGGAACTCTCCTGTTTCGCCTGCTGTTGCATTGCTAATTGTGTCAAAGAATGTTGTATTTTATCCGCCATTCCTGGCTCAAAGTTTACGCCCCCGGACCCGCTACTCTGAATAATGTTTTGCAATAATTGTTCCAATTCGGGTTTTAACGTAATAATTGGCAATTCCTCATGAACTCCACTGATTTTTTGAGTAATTAATCGAGATAAAGCGATACGAACCTGACTGATTAAATATTCTGTATCTTTGGATTTTGGCGCTAGCTCCGCCAAAGTTTCGACTATAGTACGAATATCCGTTAAAGGAATATGCTCCGCCAATAAGCCTTGTAACACTTTGCTAACCATTCCTAATGAAAGACCGTCAGGTACTAATTCTTTTACTAATTTGGGTGAACTTAATGCAAGTTTGTCTAAAAGCTGTTGCGTTTCTTCATAACCTAACAATTGCTGGCTGTTTTGTTCTAATATTTGGCTTAAATGCGTGGCAACAACAGTAGAAGCATCAACCACGGTGTATCCCAAAGTATGCGCTTGCTCTCTTTGACTTTCGTTGATCCAAACTGCCTCCATACCAAAAGCTGGATCATGTGTTTTCACTCCCTCTATTTCACCAAAAATCTGCCCAGGATTTATTGCCAGACAGCGATCAAGATGAATTGCTGCCTCCCCCATCACTACTCCTGCCAAACTGATACGATAATGGTTAGGTTTTAAATCCAAATTATCACGCACGTGTACAGATGGAATTAAAAAGCCCAGTTCTTGTGATATTTTCTTGCGTACCCCTTTAATACGAGAGAGCAAAACACCGCCTTGCGCCTGATCCACTAAAGGAATCAGGCGATACCCTACCTCAAGGCTAATCACATCAACTGGATTTACATCATCCCATGATAATTCTGTAGAAATATTTGGATTTTGAATAGCAAGGGATTCGTTTGCTTCATTGAGTTGTTCCTTACTTTTTTCTTTATTTTGTTGAAGAAACAAATAAGCAATTCCTCCCAAACCTGCAGAAAGTAAAATAAATGCAATATGGGGCATTCCAGGAATAATACCAATCAATCCCATGATAGCTGACGCAATAATTAATGAACGCGGATTAGCAAATAATTGGGAAATAACTGCATGTCCCATATTTTGCGCGCTGGAAACTCGAGTCACAATGATAGCAGCGGCAGTTGATAAAACTAAAGAAGGCACTTGCGCTACCAAACCATCACCAATAGTTAACAAAATATAATTATGTAATGCATCAGAAAAACTCATTCCATGCTGAAAAACCCCAATAATCAATCCACCAATAATGTTAACCGCCAAAATCAAAATTCCAGCAATTGCATCACCTCGAACAAATTTACTCGCACCATCCATTGAACCATAAAAATCTGCTTCCTGTGCCACCTCTAATCGACGCTTTATCGCCTGCTCCTGATTAATTAAACCTGCGTTCAGATCGGCATCGATCGCCATTTGTTTTCCAGGTAGAGAATCCAAAGTGAACCTTGCGCTTACTTCAGATACACGCCCAGCACCCTTAGTTACTACAACAAAATTTATGACTACTAAAATAATAAAAACAACCAAACCCACTGCATAGTTTCCACCAATTACTACTTCGCCAAATGCCTGGATCACATGTCCTGCAGCATCAGTACCTTTATAACCATTTAATAAAACAACACGAGTTGAAGCAACGTTTAATGTCAAACGTAATAAAGTTGCAAGTAATATAACTGTTGGGAATACAGCAAAATCTAAAGGCCTTTCGCTGTAAATCACTGCTAACAAAACTACAAGCGATAAAGCAATATTAAAAGTAAAAAGAACATCTAATAAAAATGGAGGCAGAGGCAACATCATCATGCCGAGCATGAGGATTAGCACCAGAGGTGTTCCTAAACCTTGACGCATCCAATATTGTACATAATGCAATGCTTTATTCATTAGTATCCTCCTCTGCTTCTCGTACTAACTCTTCCGGGATAGGGACATTCTGTAATACAACGGGTTTATAGTCATAACGTTCTTTATCGCGCAGTTGAAACACATAAGCTAAAACCTGGGCTACAGCGATATAAAGGCCTCTTGGTATTTCTGCATTTAATTTGGTAGAAAAATAAAGAGCGCGCGCCAAAGGGGGTACTGAGATAATAGGAATTTGATGCGATGTTGCAACTTTGCTAATTTGGAAAGCAATCAAATCCTTACCTTTTGCAACTACTATGGGCGCTTTATGACTCTTCTCCTTATAACTGATTGCTACAGCATAATGAGTAGGATTAGTTAACACCACGTTTGCTTTGGATATTTCATTCATCATACGCCGTCGCGAAATCTCTTGCTGAGCACGACGAATAGCACTTTTTATTTCGGGTTTACCTTCTAGCTCTTTGTATTCATCCCTTAGTTCTTGCATCGTCATTTTCATACTTTTTTGATGCTCATACAATTGAAAAGGAACATCAAAAGCAGCAATCAAAATCAAACTGGCAGAAATCAGCACAAAGCACTTCACCACAATCAGACTACCGCTGCCAATTGCTGTTTCAATAGGTGCATGGGCTAAACTGAGTAATACGGGAATTTGTGATTTAAGGACCACTATAGCGGCCACTGCTACGATAAGAAATTTAAAAAATGATTTGAACATTTCGACAAAACCTTTCAACGAAATCATTCGTTTCAATCCCTGAAACAAATTAAGTCGCGAAAATTTAGGCTGTAAAACTTGACTACTAAAAACCCATCCTCCCATAAGCAAAGGAGCTGTCAAAGTAATGAGAAAAATAACTACTAATAAAGGCACTAAGGACCAAAACCCCATTTTCACTAAAAAAAATAAATGCTCAACACTTACTTTGGGAGTAATGATAACTCGAGTATCAAATTCAAAAGCATGATGCATCATGGCTGCAAGCTGATTGGCTAATTGCTTGCCAAAAATAAGAAATCCCAATGCAGTAAAAAGTAGCGTTACTGTAGTATTGAAATCCCTTGAGCGTGCAACCTGACCTTTTTTACGAGCCTCTTTAAGTCGTTTGGCCGAGGGCTGTTCCGTTTTTTCTTGTGAATTTTCTTGCTCAGCCATCAGTGCAACATTCCTGTCATAAAACGCATTCCCTCTTTGATAAGCTCTGCCATTTGTATCGCAACACTAGGCAAACCCACCTTAATTACAACCATCCCCATAATTAACGTAATAGGGAATCCCAACGAAAAAATATTTAATTGTGGCGCTGCCCGGGACATAATTCCGAACGCAAGACTCACAATAAGCAAAGACAATAAAGCCGGGATTGAAATCAATACCGCTTGCTTGAACATCCATCCCGAAAATAAAATAACATTCCAGACCATAGATTGAGTCACAGAAAGCTGTCCTACAGGCATTATTCTGAAACTATCCAATAGCGTTTCAAAAACAGTTAAATGTCCATTAAGTGCCAAAAATATTAGCGTCATCATGATTGAATAAAGTTGGCTGACCAGTGGAACACTGGCTCGGCTTGCAGGATCCACCATCACTGCAAAACCAAGACCGGCTTGCATCGCAATAATTTGTCCCCCCAAAACAAAAACCTGAAAAACAAGCTGCAAAACAAAACCCATTAATAAACCAAAGAGTAATTCTTGGATGATATATGCCAAAAAAAGCCCATTGAAATTCAGAAATGAAAGCTCCTTAGGAACCATAAAGGCACAGACACAACTTAAAACAAAAAGTAAAATAATTTTAATACGATGGGGTAATAAAACAGATGAAAAAACAGGTAGGGTAAGCAATAAACCGCCAATACGCCCCATTGGCCAAATGACCTGGCTTATCATACGTATTATTGTTGGATAATCCAGTTTCATCTTGAGCTAACCTATTAAATAAGGAATATTGGTAATTAAAGAATCTGTGTAATTCACTATGATCTTAAGTAACCAGGGGCCTGCAAATACAAGCATCAAAAAAGTAATAAATAATTTGGGTATAAAACTTAGACTCGTTTCATTAATTTGGGTTGCCGCTTGAAACATGGAAACAATCACACCAATAATCAAACCAGGAAGAATGAGTACACTGATAAGCAACAGCATCAAATATACTCCTTCACTGAATATAGAAACCACTGACTCTGGAGTCATATTATTTCCCTATAAATTCGTAGCATTGATGAAATACGACCTTTAACTCATAGCAAAACTTGACGCAAGTGATCCCAAAACAAGTGTCCAGCCATCGACCATCACAAAGAGCATGATCTTAAAGGGTAATGAAATAATCAAAGGTGATAGCATCATCATCCCCATAGCCATCAGCACACTCGATACCACCATATCAATAATTAAAAAAGGTAAAAACAAAATAAAGCCTATCTGAAAAGCTGTTTTTAGTTCACTGGTAATAAATGCAGGAATTACCACACTCATTGGTACGTCATTAAGAGTCGCAGGATTGGTTTGAGCAAATTTTTCAAATAAGGATAAATCATTTTTACGTGTTTGATTTAACATAAATTGACGTAAAGGTACTTGTGCATTTGCCAAAGCTTGAGGAAATTTTATAGTCTCTGCGAGATAAGGTTGCACTGCAGTTTCATTAATTTTGTTAAAGACAGGAGACATCACAAAATAAGTCATAAACAAAGCAATACCAATTAGGATTTGATTCGTAGGAGTTTGTGCCATTCCTATGGCTTGGCGTAATATTGAAAGCACAATAATTATTCGCGTAAAAGCTGTCATTGCCATCAACATCCCTGGCAAAACAGTTAACAAAGTCATAAAAATCAAAATTTGTAGATTAACACTATAAGTTTGTTCCCCATTCGCGCCAGGTTGTACTGTTAACGCAGGTAATGATAAAGGTGCTGCGTGTAAAGCCAGTGGCACGAAACAAAATAAAATGAGGAGCAAAGTAGCCTTGGTGAAACGAAATGTAACCCATGATTTGGTGCGTCTCTCTTCCACTGTCTTTAAGCCAAGGAACTTTGTCATTCCCGTGCAAACGAGAATCCGTTTCTGAATTGGCATCAGTGTCCGATTCGAGTTAGATCCCCGCCGCGAGGGTAACAACTCCCATATAGATGATAACCATTTTCCTACATATAAATTCATTATCTTCATCTTATGATTTCGCAACTGATTTAAGCAGATCGGCAAAGGAAGTTTTATTTATAGAGTCAAAGCCAGTCGGCAATTGCTCACCAAAATCATAGAGCAGCGTAATCTGTCCAGAACCTGAGCCAATTAATAAATAACGAGCGCCCACTTTTAACAAAGTAATTTTTTCCTTTGGTCCTAAAATCATACTCGCTATGGATTGAAATCCTTTTGCCGAACCTATTTGCATTCCATGTAACTGTTTCACTATCCAAGACAATGCAATGATAAGCAATAAAACCAACAATAAGCCCATGACAATACGCATGAGTTCTCCATGATTGAGCACACTTTGCATTATCTTAACCGCTTAATCCGTTCTGCTTTGCTGACGATATCAGTCAAGCGCACACCAAACTTATCATTAACTACAACCACTTCCCCATGAGCAACTAAAGTCCCATTGACTAAAACGTCAAGTGGATCGCCTGCCAAACAATCGAGGGCAACAATTCCTCCTTGGTTTAATTGGAGTAAATTACGAATGGTCATTTTGGTGCGCCCAATTTCTACAGTCACTGAAACAGGGATATCCAAAATCAAATCCATTTTTTCACTGTCTGCTTCCTGGGGAAGAGTATTTGATGGTTTAGGTTGTTCAATTGCATCTTGAGACATTCCTCATCTCCTAGTAACTAATATTTTTAATTATTTTTACAGCGCGCTTGTCATTTGCAGTTCCTTGAGTTGCTGTAAAACCTGGCGTCCCTTCAATATCTAAAGTAACTATTTCTTTCATTTCCATAGGTATAAAATCACCTACTTGCCATGACATTACTGCACCCAAAGTACTTTTTGTTTCAGCCATTACAGAACTCACATTTAATTCAACTTCCATTAACTCTTCTTTTAATGATTTAACCCAGTTCGGATCAATTTCATCATCTGGACGCGAAGCGCCAAGTTCCAGTTGCTCTTTGATGGGTTCAACCATGGAATAAGGTAAAATAAAATAGAAAGTACCGATTTCTTTACCAAAATCCATTGAAAAGCGCGCAACGAGCAGCATTTCTCCAGGTTCTGCTATATTGACTAATTGTGGGTTCGTTTCATCATTAAATTTGCTGATATCGAGCTGAATAATTGGCTTCCACGCTTGAGTAAGATTGGCAATAAGCTTTTTCGTGATCACATCCATAACACGCAGCTCAGTCGCAGTAAAATCGGTTCTATCTTTTTGAGCAAAAAATTGAGAGCTGCCGCCAAAATAATAGTCGACGAGATCATAGACAAAAGTACTATCAAAAAGAATAATGCCTTTACCTCGTAATGGTTTAAATTTAAAGATACTCATTAAACTTGGATTAGGTAAACTCTCCATAAAATCACGATGCTTTATAATAAGCAACGGGTCTTGTTTAATCTCAAAATCCTTGGCGGTTACATTATAGATATCCGATGCAAATAAACGCACAGCACGATCATAAATTCTATCTAATACAGGCAGCTTGCCTTTGACAATACGTTCCTGAGCAGTAAAGTTAAGTGTTTTTACATCACCATCTTGCTGGAGTTCAAAGGGCTCAAATACAGCTTTAGATACTTCCTTTTTACTGCCTTTTGCTTTTTTATGGTCCGCTTTTTCTCTAGGTGCTGTTTGATCCGCTGTTGCTTGGTGTCCTTCTTCAGGAGATTCATCAACTGTTTTTAGCAGCGCATCTATTTCTTCTTGTGATAAAACGTTTTTATCAGCCATATAAGCAATCCATACTAATTTTATTCACTTATTCCATTCAAGTAAGCATCATGATTTTTCTATTGAATAGGCTTATGCAAACTATATGCCATTTATAAAAATGTGCTTATTACATAATCTCTAATATATCTCTCGATTTATAAATGGGAAAAAGTGATGTGCTGGTTTGACAGTCAAAAAATCGTATGCCAATCATTTGACAATACATCCAAATTAATAAAAAAATGCTAACTCAATTTATTCATTAATTTGTTGCTGACATTTTGCTTGCGCCATTTTTCGACAATTATCCTGGCAATCAATTTGATCTGAGTTCAGACATTGTGAATTAATACAATCTTGAGTTGTATTATGAAAACACTGAGTTCTATCGTATTTTTGTGCGCCCAAGGCATCCTCAGGAATATCTGCTGCAAAAACTGAAAATGAAAAAAGAAAACCCAAAAAGATTAAAAAATTTTTCATTATAATTCCTTTTAATTATGCTCTTAAATGAATTATAGTCTTAGTTATTCAAAATAATTAAATGGCATTGCAATGCGCAGCAAAATAAGAACACTCACTAATTTTAGCCGTGCACGAGCCAGTCAGTCTTCCTGTCTACGTCCAGAGAATGAAGAGCAACTTACTGATTATCTTGCCCGTAATCCTCAGCAAAACATACTCATGCGTGGTTCAGGATTATGCTATAACGACAGTTGTTTTAATACTGATGGGTTTATTATCGACAGTGAACGTCTGAATCATTTTATTAATTTTGATCATGAAACCGGTATTGTACTCTGTCAGGGCGGAGTATCACTTAAAGATTTATTCTTAGTGCACCCTGATTTCATTCCCCCTGTTCTCCCAGGCACTATCCACATTACAGTTGCTGGCGGAATTGCTCACGATGTCCATGGAAAAAACAATCACCAGGCAGGTAGTTTTGGCCACCACCTCGTTGGATTTGATTTACTGATTGGAAGTAAAAAATTTCATTGCAGCCCTAATGAAAACAGTGATTTATTTTATGCCACAATTGCAGGTTTAGGCCTTACTGGTGTTATCACTCGTGTCGCACTTCGCCTTAAAAAAGCACCACGTTTTGTACAAGCAAAACATCAGCAATTCGAATCATTTCAAACACTCACTGAATATATGAAAACCATGGGTATTCACCATGATTATCAAGTGGCTTGGCTTGATCTGCTCAATCCTGCTTTACGTGCCATTCTTTCAGTAGCGGATTACTGTGAGCCTTTCGCCACTAAAAGAACAAAAATCCATACAATACCTAATATTCCCTTTTCTTTAATCAAATCATGGAATATGAAATTATTTAATCAGTATTTTTTTAATAGCAAAAAAGAATATGAACAACTCACACTGGAACAATTCAACAATCCTCTCGATAAACTCATGCATTGGAATAGACTTTATGGCCCTAAAGGATTAATTCAATTCCAGGCAGTATTCAATGAAGATCATGCTCCAGACACTTTGGAACAGTTAGTACAGCTGATGCGAGCTCATAAAGCAACACCGACTCTTGCTGTACTCAAGTTATTTACCCAATCAGGGGAAGGTTTACTCTCCTTTTGTAAACCAGGATTTACCTTAGCAGTTGATTTTATTAATAATCCACAAGCGAAACAGGCAATATCAGCCATGAATCAATTAATCACTGAACTCAATGGTCGGGTTTATTTGGCAAAGGATTTACTTTTGAATGAAGAACAATTTCACCAGATGTATGAAAAGCATGAACAATTTTCTCAAACTCTCAAGCAACATGGATGCACCATGCATTCTGATCTGGCACAACGCTTAGGGCTAAAAAAATGACACAAAGAACATGGGTCATAATCGGCGCCACCTCCATCATCGCAGAAAAATTTGCACATATTGCTGCCCAATCAGGACATCAATTGCTTTTAGTAGGGCGCCAGCAAACGCAACTCAATCTAATCGCAAATGATATCAAACTGAGGTATCAAACCCGTTGTGATGTACTTGTTTTGGATCTCATTGAGCAAGTTGATACTTTAGTTTCAACGCTTAAAACAAAAGATGGCGAACTTGATTTGTTTATGGCACACAGTGACTTTACCGATAACGATCATTTGAATGATGACACAATCTCTCATCTTATCAAACTGAATATTTTGACAACTACTTTATTGATCCACGCTTACTTAAATCGCCAACAAAAAGAATATAATTTACTGTTCCTAAGTTCGGTTGCTGCATGCCGAGGACGCTCCAAAAACAGTCTTTATGGAGCCAGCAAAGCAAGCATTGAAATTTACCTACAGGGTCTACAACAGGTTGCCAGCTCTAATCAACACATTACCATTGCCCGCTTGGGTTTTATTGACACCAGGCAAACTTATGGGTTGCCTGGTATTTTTTATGCAGCCCCCCCAGATACCTGTGCAAAAGCCTGCTGGAATGCACTAAGACATAGAAAAAGAATGTTCTATTTTCCCTCTTTCTGGAAAATGATTATGGCAATAATTACTCGATTGCCATTCTTTCTTTATAAAAAAATGGGCAAAATTTGAGCTCCTATTGATTACTTCATAAATACACACAAGTATTTGATTGATTTTATTTTAATATCTTAATCATTGGTAAAATCGTTTTTATCAAACCAAAAAATTGTAAAATATAGATCACTAGAATGATGAGTACTAGCACATTTAACAGACTTTTAATTGATGGTGGCATAGGAATAAAAGTATCGATTAACCACAACACCACCCCGAAAATAACAATTACAGCGATTAAATTCAGTAGCCCAGCCATAATTAATTATCCTTATTAATGAGGGTTCCTATTTAAAATTATAGCAGATTTACAAATACTTAGGGTTTGCGGATGCTGGATCAGAAAACGATGAAAATTTTCACGGGGTGAAGCTGCAACGACTTACATACTGCACTTTATGGGCGCCATCCATAGATCTGCTTTAAAAAGAAACTTCATGGGTACCCAAAGTATCGCGCATAAAGCGCAGTACGTAGGAGGGGGTTATAAAAATCGTTATTTAACAATAAACTACCTTTTAAGTGTGTGCCTCAGAGCTTCATAGCACCTAAGCTACGAGTATCCACTTTACATCAAATTAGAAAGTATAAAAATCTTAGACTTTATTTGCTTTGTGCCTCTTTTTTTTCCTTCAATAAATCCCGAATTTCAGTTAATAAAGTTTCTTCCCTTGTTGGGGTTTCTTTCTTTTCCTCTTCTTTTCTTACAAAAGAAATCACTTTAATTGCTACAAAAATTGAAAACGAAATAATCGTAAAATCGATCACTGCCTGGAGAAACTCTCCCCACTTTACCACCGCATCACCTACAGTGAGCGCTCTATTGGCAATATTAATTCCACCTAATAACAAGCCAATTAAAGGCATGATAATGCCGCTGACTAAGGAGCTGATAATTTTGCCAAATGCAGCGCCTATAACTACAGCAACAGCCAGATCAATCACATTTCCTTTGATAGCAAATTGCTTAAACTCTTGTAGAAAACTCATGTCATTTCCTTATGTTTGGTTCTTTTCAAGTAGCCTGAGAAAACAGGCTACTTGCATCTTTTTTATGAATGACGCACCATTTCTCTAATTTCTTCTATCTTGTTCTCCAAATCAGGTGGGACAACGCCTCCCCCTTGGGCCATATCATCACGACCACCACCTTTTCCACAGAGATGCCTTACTAAAGCAGCGGCAGTAGGTACTTTCCCTAAAATATTTTTACTCACACCTGCAATTACATTCATTTTATTTTGATCTACGGTAAATAAAACAATCACAGCTGATTCAAGTCTGGATTTCAGCTGATCCAAAGTAGTGCGCATGGTTTGGCTGTCTACACCTTCCAATCGTTTTACAAGTAAGCTGACTCCGTTAATTTTTTCCACTTCATTGGCCAGATCAGCACCTGATTTTTGTGCTTTCTCACTTTGTAATTTGGCAATTTCCTTTTCCAAACCTTTATTTTCAGTAATAAGCTGCCCCACTTTATCCAATAAACTATTTGTTGTGGTTTTTAACAAAGAAGCTAATTCATTCAGCATAAATTGTTGCTCATTCACCCATGCTAAAGCATAACGCCCTGTTACCATTTCGATACGTCTCACGCCACTGGCAATTCCGTATTCAGCAATAATTTTAAATAGACCAATATCACCTGTCCGTCGCGCGTGCGTACCACCACAAAGCTCTTTAGAAAATTCACCCATGGATAATACACGTACTTTATTAGTATATTTCTCTCCAAAAAGAGCTACTGCACCACTTTTTTTAGCAGAATCAATATCCATAACTCGAGTTACAACTTCATGATTGGCGCGAATTTGCTCATTGACCAAGGATTCAATTTCATTAATTTGTTCTGCGGTTAATGGTTCAAAATGAGAAAAGTCAAAGCGCGCACGTTCTGCATCAACCAACGAGCCTTTTTGCTGGACTTGTGGCCCAACTACCTTTTTTAAAGCAGCATGTAATAAATGAGTGGCCGTATGATTTAAACGAATCGCTTCTCGACGTTCATTATCTATTTGTGCCTTAACTAATTGATCTAAAGTTGCAGTACCTTCCACCACTTCGCCATAATGCACGATGGCTTGACCTTTTTTTTGCGTATCATCGACACGAAAACGAAAGCCCCTACTCGTTAATATTCCCTTATCCCCTACTTGACCGCCACTTTCTGCGTAAAAAGGCGTATGATCCAAAACTAAAGCGCCTTTCGTACCTTGACTTAAGGTTTGCACCTCACTTCCTTCGTGCAGTAAGGCAATAATTTTTGCCTCTGTTTCCTTTTTCTCATAGCCATGAAAATCAGATTGGTAGTCCAATTGAGCACTCGTACTATAATCCACACTGAACTGGCTGGCAGCTTGAGATTGTTCTCTTTGCTGTTGCATCAATTGATTAAAACCATCCATATCTACATAAAGCCCTTGCTCGCGCGCGATATCAGCAGTCAAATCAACCGGAAAGCCATAAGTGTCATACAGTTTAAATGCGATTTCTCCTGATATTTCATGGCCTCCAAGAGAATGCATTTGTTCTTGTAAGAGACGTAAACCTTGATCAAGAGTCCGAGCAAATTGATTTTCTTCTTGATTAAGAATTTTTTCTATATGCGCTTTAAATTGTATCAATTCAGGATATGCATCACCCATTACTTTGATTAAGGGGTCTACCAATTGCGAAAAAAATGGAGTGGGCAAGCCTAACTTATTACCATGCCGTACTGCTCTTCTTATAATTCTTCTTAATACATATCCTCGCCCTTCATTGCCTGGAATCACTCCATCGGCAATTAAAAACGCACAAGAACGAATATGATCGGCAATTACTTTTAAAGAAGTATGATTTAAATTGTCAATATTTCCAAGTTTTGCTGTAGATTGAATTAAATACTGGAAAATATCTGTTTCATAGTTGCTGTGCACGCCCTGCACTACTGCAGCGAGTCGCTCAAGTCCCATCCCTGTATCTACAGAAGGTTTAGGTAAAGGATGCAAATTCCCATCTTTATCCCGATTAAATTGCATAAATACCAGGTTCCAAATTTCTATATAGCGATCCCCATCTTCATCAGGGCTTCCTGGAGGGCCACCTGGAATTTCAGGGCCATGATCATAAAAGATTTCAGTGCAAGGACCACAAGGACCGGTATCCCCCATGGACCAAAAATTATCTTTTTCCCCACAACGCGAGAATCGTGCGGCCGAAACCTTCATTTCTTTTAACCAGATATCTTCTGCTTCTTGATCTTCTTTATAAACAGTCACCCACAAACGCTCTTCAGGTAAATGCAGAACTTGAGTTAAAAATTCCCAAGCAAATTTTATTGCTTCTCGCTTGAAATAATCTCCGAAACTAAAGTTGCCCAACATTTCAAAAAATGTATGGTGTCTTGCTGTATAACCCACATTCTCCAAGTCATTGTGTTTACCACCTGCACGTACACAACGTTGTGCAGTAACTGCCCGTCGGTAAGTACGTGTTTCAAGCCCTAAAAATAAATCCTTAAACTGCACCATACCTGCATTAGTAAACAATAAAGTAGGATCATTCGCAGGAACTAAGGAGCTGGATTCCACTAATTGATGACCACGTTGTGTGAAATAATCAAAGAATGCTTGTCTAATTTCAGAACTTTTCATTTATAATCAACACCAGTTTGAGTTAATTTTTAACTATAGCCTGGGTGCAGCGAAGCGGAGCCGCACTGCCATTGAGTTAAGGGATGAATGCTTTGCTCTACGTCCTGCGGCTTGTCCGCGGGATCCAAAGCCCCCCTCTCCATTCACTGGATCCTGCGAACAAGCCGCAGGACGTAGGAGTAAAGTCAAATTTCTAAACTCAATGGCAGTGCGACTCCGTATCACCTAGGCTACGATTGCATTTATATTTTTTCCAATTCTTTTTTTACTTGGGCAATGGTATCCATACCAAATCCGCGATACAGCAAAAACCGCTGTTGCTTTTGGAGTTCCTCAAAAGACAAATCAAATTGACCTTTGCTTTTTTTCTGCCAAACATCTAAAGCATAAGCCAACCAATTATCTTCCTCCTGCTGCAAGAACTGATGAATTAATTCCTTATCAACTCCTTTACTACTCAATTCCTGACTTATTTTCAAAGGCCCATAACCCTGGCGAATGCGTGAGCGACTGTATATTTCTACAAAACGATAATCATTTTGTAAATCCAAACGTTGGCATTCCTCCAGTGCATTTTTTATTTCTATTGGATTATATCCTTTTTGTTTTAATTTATCATAAAGCTCTACCCTGCTGTGCTCGCGCCTGGATAGGAGGCGCACAGCACTATCAAATGCTTTAGTCATCAATTGTCTCGAATTCATCGGCACTGGCTGATGCAAGCATAGGTAGTTTTTTCTCTAGGAGCTCAGCACGAATTTGCTGCTCAAGAACTGTTGCAACTTGAGGATTCTCCTTAAGGTATAAACGAACATTATCCTTACCTTGGCCAATTTTCTCTCCTTTATAACTGTACCAAGCACCAGATTTTTCAATCAAATTGAGTTGGACACCCAAGTTGATAATTTCACTTTCACGAGAAATACCTTCATTATAAAGAATGTCAAATTCAGTCATCTTGAATGGTGGAGCAACTTTATTCTTAACCACTTTAACGCGGGTTTCACTACCTAAAATTTCTTCGCCCTTTTTAATTGACCCAATGCGGCGGATATCCAAGCGCACAGAAGCATAGAATTTCAATGCATTACCACCAGTGGTTGTTTCAGGGCTACCAAACATCACACCAATTTTCATACGAATTTGGTTAATGAAAATGACTAGTGTATTGGATCGTTTAATATTGGCGGTCAATTTACGTAAAGCTTGTGACATGAGTCGAGCTTGTAAGCCAACATGGGAATCTCCCATTTCCCCTTCAATTTCTGCTTTAGGAGTCAATGCAGCAACAGAGTCCACAATAATTACATCTACAGCGGCTGAACGAACCAGCATATCGGTAATCTCCAGAGCTTGTTCCCCTGTATCTGGTTGAGAAACCAACAATTCGTCCACATTAACACCCAGTTTTTGTGCATAGCTAGGGTCTAAAGCATGTTCTGCATCAATAAATGCGGCAGTACCTCCCATTTTTTGACATTCTGCAATGACTTGTAAGGTCAAAGTAGTTTTACCAGAAGATTCGGGACCATAAATTTCCACAATACGTCCTTTAGGTAAACCACCAATTCCCAATGCGATATCCAATCCTAAAGATCCTGTTGAAATGGCTTCTATATCTCGGGATACATTGCTGTCTCCCATACGCATCACTGATCCTTTACCAAATTGACGTTCAATTTGCGAGAGGGCAGCTGATAATGCTTTTTGTTTATTTTCTTCCATAATATTTTCCAGGTAGTTAGAGTTATGCAAGGGTAAAATTATCACACAGATAGGAACAAGCAGCAAATTGATTCACCAGTTTAAAAGAGTTTTTTTGCACCCTAAAAATACCCTTTCACAACCAGATATTGATTATAATTTATTCTATATGGTAAAATATTGGAAAATTTATTTTAAATAGAAAATTTTATGCAAAGTAAAAATGAAAAACTATCACCATTTTCTGATGTACTATCTACTTCATTGTATGCAGCACGCGTAGTAATTAATATTTCTAATGCATCCAAGCATCTCTTTTTTCCTACACCAGAGGAATCGAGCATAAGCTTTACAGATCGCGGGCAACATGAATTTAAACGAAGAGCGTTAACGGTAGCAGAGGATTTAGACGCGATATCTTTCCAAAAATAAATAGCTCAAATACGCAGGTTTGGTGTTACTGTTAAATTATTTTTTATACATCACACACAATATTCATCAATTTTTAATGTAAGAAAGAATGCCTGATAAAGCTTCTTGGCATGCAGCCAAGCGTATGTCTTGTCGGTCTCCTGTGAACTGTTTCCTTAGTATTTTAGGCTCCCTGTCTCTAGCCGCCCAACCAAAACACACAGTCCCTACTGGCTTTTCAAGGCTACCTCCATCTGGGCCTGCAATACCAGTAACGGATACAGCAACATGTCCTGCGCTATGCTGTAAAGCACCAGTTGCCATAGCCTGTGCAACAGATTCACTGACTGCACCATATTTCTCAATTAATTGTTTAGGCACTGAGAGCTGCTCTTCTTTGGCTAGATTACTGTATGTAACAAATCCGCGCTCAAACCAGACTGAACTTCCAGCAATTTCAGTGAGATAACTTGCAATGAGTCCTCCAGTACATGATTCAGCCGTGACTAATTGCCAATTCTTCTTTTTTAGAATCGCGGAGATTTCTTTGATTAGTTTATCAAAAGAGCTCATGAGTATATGGATATGTAGAGATTATCCTGGGTTACAAGCCTAAGCCTTCACCCAGGTTAAAAGATATTATTGATTTTGAGTTTGATTTCCGCCAGCAGGTTGAGTTGGTGCTGGTTGTGTTGTAGTAGTGGTTTCCGTTGTTCCTGCAGTTGGTTGTTTGTTACCTTGCTCACCACATGCAGTTAACGCTAATGCTAATAAACCAGTTGCTGCAACTAAAGCGAAACGATTCATTTTATTCTCCCTATAAGTTTAATATTTTTTTTAAATCCCTTTAGATTCTAGCAAATAAATTTAAATTCAACCATGACCTGTTGATATTTCAATAAAAAAGTTGAAACATATAATGTTTTCTTACTTTAAAAACTCAAAAAATTAACAATCCAGCTAGAAAATACTCTATCATCACAATGTTGCTGTAATGATTTTAATCCCTGATCGGCCAACTCTTTACCCAGCTTGTTTTTACGGATCTTAATCAGTGCCTGGACATAATTTTTACTATACTCAGGATGACCTTGTACTGTGAACAGATTATCGCGAATTTGCAACATATAAAACGGACAGAAATCACTCGCAGCAAGCACTTCTGCTTCTGGCGGTAGAACAACAACTTGCTCCTGATGGCTAACGATTAGGTTAAGCGCTCCAAGGGGTGGAGCCATCCAAGATTTATGCTGAGTAATTTTATTTACCGACATTCCTATCCCCCAACCCTTGGGAGATTGAATCACCGTTCCTCCTAATGCCTTCGCAATAAGCTGATGACCAAAACAAATCCCTACGACTTTTTTTCTTCCTGCATGAAGACATCGGACCAATTCTTCAAGTGCAGTAATCCATGAAAAACCATCATTAACGCCATAGCGGCTCCCAGTAATAACATAAGCATCTTCGGTATCAATATGAGCTGGCAGTTCACCATGACACGCATCATAGACTGTAAATATCAAATTGGGGTCTACCTGATGCAGTAGTTTGATATACATCTCTGAATAAGTGCCATGCACAGTAATTAATTCTGGCATTACTTGATCACATTGTAATATTCCGATTTTCATGGTGGTCCCTATGGAGTTCCTTAAGGTGCTTCCACCAGTCTCATTCCCGCACACTTAGAATGATATAAATCATCCCCATGGATTGCAGCTATAAGAATACTTCCATATTGTTGCTGATTGAAAAGGATTGGATTGCTTTGTGCTGAAGGATCCTCGGTTGCCATTAGTGCAATACGTGTCACATATTGCTCATCAATGCCAATTTCATTCAAACGATGTTCAATACCTAATTCACGACGCAATTGGAGTATCCAATTGAGAAATCCATCAAATCCGTTGTCAATCTCCAAATAGGCCGCCAATCGCATTATTTTACGTTCAATCTCAGCTCGATTGGCTTGCAATACATAGGGCATTAAAATGGCATTTAATCGACCATGATGGGCATCGTAAATCGCTCCCAAGGGATGAGCAAGTGCATGCATAGCACCCAAACCACGCTGGAAAGCTGTTGCTCCCATTAGAGAAGCGACAAGCATTTGTGTTCTGGAGTTTATATCATTTCCATTTTGCATTACTCGTGGTAAATGTTCTTTTATTAAACGTATCCCTTCAAGAGCAATTCCCTCCGCCAAAGGATGATAGCCGGGAGCAGAATAAGCTTCCAAACAATGAGATAATGCATCCATACCTGTTGCTGCCGTAATATTCGGAGGTAAAGCAACGGTCAATTCTGGATCTAAAATAACCATGGCAGGCAACATTTTGGGGTGAAAAATGATCTTTTTACGCTGTTGTTGCATATCGGTAATAACCGAAGCGCGCCCCACCTCTGAACCAGTACCCGCGGTACTTGGTAATGCGATAACAGGAGCTATACCAGCACCATTCACTCGCCGCCAATTATCTCCTATATCTTCAAAATCCCATAAGGAACAATTTTGTCCAACCATCAATGCAATAGCCTTACCTGCATCAAGAGCAGAACCACCGCCCATGGCAATGATTCCATCATGTTGCCCTTTTCGGTAAATATCTACGCCTGCCATAACATTTTCACCCGTTGGATTTGCTTTTACAGCAGCAAATAAAGCAATAAGCAAACCCGCATCACAACAATTCTTCAATGCAGATTCAATCATGGGTAATTTTGCAAGGTTACTGTCTGTGACTAACAATGGTGATTTCATTCCCAATGTATGGCAGGCATCAACAAGTTCACGAACACGCCCTGCCCCTACCTTTATCGAGGTGGGATAGTTCCAATTGGCCGTTAATGATAATGTGCTCATTTGTAAATTCCTTTTTAATCGATCATTTTTACATGAAAAGATTTGGGTCTGGTCAGTGCATCATACCCTATAGAAGAGAGTGTACAGCCACGCCCAGAGTTTTTAATGCCAGTCCAAGCCAAGGCAGGATCGAGATAATCACAACGATTAATAAAAAATGTTCCGGTATGAAGTTGCTCACCAATAGCGATTCCTTGATCTATATTTTGGGTAAAAACAGCCGCAGTTAATCCATAGTTACTGTCATTCATTAATGCAATCGCTTCATCATCGCTGTCAACAGACATGATACCAACCACTGGCCCAAATGTTTCTTCCGTCATCACCCGCATTTTATGGTTTACTTCCGTTAAAATCTGGGGAGCCATATAGGCAGACCCTGGTTGATCCATGACAAAATCTCGACTGTCGATATGTGCTACAGCACCCTGAGCCAAGGCTTCTTGAATCTGTACACGAACAAACTCAGCAGAAGATGGGCGAACAAGTGGTCCTAAAGTTGTTTCCGGTTCATCAGGACGTCCAAGTTTATAGCGTTTAACAAACGCAACTGCCTTGTTGACAAAATGATTATAAACATTCTTATGTACGTAAATACGCTCAATTCCGCAACAGGATTGCCCTGAATTAAAGAAAGCTCCATCCATAAGCGTATCAACCGCGTTATCAATATCTGCATCAAAACGAACATAAGCAGGATCTTTTCCTCCAAGCTCTAGTCCTATATTCAAAAAACGCCCAGCTGTTACTCGCTCAATCATTTCCCCACCAGCAACAGAACCTGTAAAAGCAACATGATTTATTGCTGAGTGACCCAGGATTTCTTCCGTATCAGAATGCGTCAGATGTAAATACTGGAAAACCCCTTGTGGAAGGTTTGCTTCCCTAAATGCCTGAGCGAACCGTTCCGCGACAAGTGGTGTTTGCGCTGAATGTTTCAGCAATACTACATTTCCAGCCATGAGGGCTGGGATAATCGCATTCACTGCAGTGAGATAAGGATAATTCCAGGGAGCAATTACTAAGGTGAGTCCTAATGGCTCACGTTTGATGTAACGAATAAAGCCCGGTTTTTCAGGTAGCCTGATCGGAGCAAGTGCAGCACTTGCGACAGCAATCATATAACGAGCCCGTTCTTCAAGGCCGTTAATTTCTCCGGCGGCATAACGAATTGGTCTTCCCATTTGCCAGCAAAGTTCGCTGGCAATCTCCTCCTTATTGGCAACCAGAACATCTACCGCTGCAGTACAATAATTCGCTCGCTCAGTTATAGTGGTCATAGCCCACTGTTTTTTTGCAGCTACTGCTTTATCCAATGCACCTTGAGTCTCATGGTTATTGGCAAAAGCACGCTCCACATAAAGCGAATTATCTATAGGCGAATAGGTCTTTAATGTATCGTTCATAATCTGGAAAATCCGGTTAAATAATTTCAAAGTAACGATCCAACTCCCAATCCGTAATATGGCGGCGAAATTCTCGCTCTTCCCATTCACGAGAAGCAGCAAAATGATCAACAAATGGATCACCAAATAAAGAACGAGCAGCCTTTGACTCCTTAAGGCGAGTAGCTGCTTCCCACAGGGTACGCGGCAATGCAAGCTCTTCTTCATGAGGTTGTGCGTAGGAGTTGCCTTTAATTTCCGGGTATGGCTCCAGTTTATGTTCAATTCCATAAAGGCCAGAACCTAAAGCTGCTGCCAAAGCCAAATAAGGATTCGAATCGGCGGATCCCAAACGATACTCAACGCGCTGCGATTTATCACTTCCCGGGATAACACGTAGCGCCGTAGTACGATTTTCTACCCCCCACGTCGCATCAGTTGGCGCCCAGAATCCTGGAATCAAGCGAGAGAAACTGTTCACGGTAGGTGAGACCATTGCCAAAAACTCGGGCATGAGTTTCTGTTGACCTGCCACAAAATGCCGCTGAATTTCACTCATATTATGTTGCATTGAAGAGTCATAAAAAGCGCTTCTCATATCATTTTTATAGCGTAAGGAGAGATGAATATGTCCACTTTGGCCAGGATAATGCGGCGACCATTTGGCCATAAATGTTGCCATCATCTTGTTGCGCTGCGCTAAGATCTTCATGAATGTTTTAAATAACGCGGCCTTATCGCCCGCTTCTATGGCTTTATCTACAGCGATTGCTGCTTCAATTACTCCCGGGCCTGTTTCTGCATGCAACCCTTCAATAGGAAAATCCATAACCTCGCTCATATTGAGGATCTGATGATATAAGTCCGCATGAACTGTATTGCGAATCATTGAATAACCAAAAAAATCAGGTGTCATGGGTTTTAAATCACGAAAACCTTTAGAACGTATACTGTCAGGAGTCTCGTCAAACATAAAGAACTCATATTCCAATGCGGCATAAACATCAAATCCCATTGAATCAGCTTTTTGCACAACTCGACGAAGTAATGACCTGGGACATAACGCTTCAGCCTCTCCAGCAAATTCAGCCATAAATAACAGTTGATTTTCTTCAAAAACAAGATCACGACACGTTTCTGGAAGAACGCGCACTAAAGTATCAGGGTAACCAGTATGCCAACCTGTATATTTCCCATTATCATACAGTTTATCTTTGGAGTCCCATCCCAAGATCACATCACAAAAAGAAAAACCATTGTCCAGAGCCGAGAAAAATTTATTACGGCTCATATATTTTCCAAGCATCACCCCATCCATATCAAATAAACCAACCTTGATATGGGCCAGATTACGCTCCTCGATAATTTGCTTTGCTGCCTCAACAGTCTTAACATCCTTTGGAGTTAACATAGCATTTCCTTTGCCTATTCGTTATGAGTCAAGATTTCTTTTCAAACACGCTGCGACGAGAAGAGAGCGAGGAGAAACGAAGCACAGACCGCAGTGTACCCGTCAGATTCGAGCACCGCATCGACAAGCACATCTCCACCCCAGTAAAATTTGGAAAGAAGTCCATTGATAATATCCCAGATTCTATTCTTTAATCCAGGGGTATTTATTGAAGTTGAAGCGACAAATCCTTTCAAAATTAATTGCATAACTATTTCTCTATATGCTAAGGTTTTTTCATGATATATGGACGCATTACCCAAGAATAAAAATTACATCATGCCAGACTACTTTGTTGATGATCTTCCCCAATCACTCCATGATTTTCTTCATAAAAATGATTTGAATTATCGCCAATCTCTTACTCCCATTCCTTTATTTGATCCACAAAAGACAAGTGTCTGGACCTGTGAACAAAAAAAGATTTTCGCATCTATTTTTTATCATTTAAGAGGTCATTTCATTAATTTTGTATGGTTCATTGCTAATTTTGCCAGTAATGAATTAACAAAAAAAATAATTCTTGAAAATATTCATGAGGAATTGGGAATAGGAAGTCGATTTTCTCATGAAATGCTCTTTGAACGTTTTGCAAAAGAGTGTGATGTAGATATTCATGATGAAATCATTAATGAAACACACTATGTTCCTTTTGCAAAAAATTTCAATAAAGCTCACTTGCAATGGCTGTCAGAGCATGATGAAGAAGAAAGAATAGCCGCTTTTGCTGCTTATGAGCGTCTTGATAATCTGGATTATCCCTATTTGCTTCAAATGGCGGACTCAATTAATTTATCATCACCTGCAAAAACTTTTTTTAAGGTACATGCGTATGTAACCCATTTTGATTCCACCCTGGAATTAATTCAGCCTATATGGGAAAAAACTCCACATAAAATAATTCGAGCCTTTCACTTCATTTATACACATCAACTTCAGATGTGGTGTAATTTGTCCCAGCAACTATTCACTTTAGCAACTGCTCCAACAGCACATGACCACATCTAATTTATGAATATAAAGCAACTCTTTTTGCTTACTTGCCGTACTTTATGCAAGACATGCAATTGCTCTGTAAAAGGCTACCCCCTGCCTACATCCCGCTTGTCAGCGGATCCCAAAGTACAATTGCAAGCTTGATTTAATCAATTTTAGGAAATTTCACAATAAAATGAGCAAACTCATTTAATTTACCCTTACAAAAGATATCGCCCCCTGCATCTTGCATGAGTAATTTACAATAAGCCAGTCCTAATCCAGTACCGTCTTTACGCTCAGAATAAAAACTCTCAAAAACCTTTTCAAAGTTTTTGGAATACAATCCCCTGGCAGTATCTCTGACATGCAGATAATTAAAATTGTCTTTCTCGGAACCAATTTCCAACCAAATTGAAATGATTCCTTTTCCCATTTCTTCAATATATTCAAGACTGTTTTTTAATAAATTCCAGAGTAAATTCTTAAATGCCAATTCCTCTAACCAAATTGAAAAATTATTTTCATTACTGACCTGTATCAGTGACTTCTGGGTTTCTTTTAAAGGATAATCATCCAGGGAACGTTCAATTAAATTTTTGATGGAATAAATAGTAAAGTTTCTCGTATTGAATTTATTATGTTTGATATTGCTCAACTGCATACTAATGAGACGATTACTTGTTTCTATTCCACGAGTAATTTTATTTAAGCTTTCTTGTAAATCTTTTCGTATCTCAGAGTTTTTAATTTTTTTCAGCATAATTTCTTGTAACTCAGCCTGCAAATAAATACTTGCTAATGGTGTACGCAGATCATGGGCGATGCTACTTGCTAACATTCGCATTCCCGAAAGTCGTCCCGCAGTGATAATTTCCCTATCCCGAGCAAACAAAGCGCCAATCATTATTGCAGCAATAAAAGTAACAGATAAACTAAACAGGGATATATTTCCAGGAATGTATTCAATCATTTGATGCGATGAAAAATAAGAGAACACCGCCAGGCCGCATCCCAAAAAAGTCAGTACTAAAGTGCCCCGAACACTAGTTACCAATAAAAGGAAAAAAATAGCGGAAACACAATTCATTAACCATAAAGTAGAGCAATGATTAATTAATGTTAAATAGCAAAAAAAATAAGGTAAACAAAATAATAAAACCGCATACCAGAAAATAGGCAAAAACTTTAACAATGCTTGTGGCCAAAACCGATTCGCGGCCAAACTGGCACAGAGAAAAGCAGCAACAAGTCTTAAGAAAAATTCCTCACTCATTTGAAAACTTTCGAGTTTCCAAAATACTCCAAAGAGCGGGTAATTAATCATCATCACTATGCCAAACAGCGTAATTTGATGACTTGCATCCTCCGTTTGTTTTACCAAGTATTGGTAAATAATAAATAATCCCTCTTTTAGCAACTTCATTGTAACTAAACTCATCAATTTTTAACCGATTAAGAATATCACATCTAAATCATTTTTGATGAATATAAATTTTATCTACTCTACCTTAAGTGATTTTGCTAAAATTGCCGCAATTTCAACTCAAGAAAATACATCATGACCACTTCTCATACACCAATGATGCAACAGTATTTACGCATTAAATCAGAATACCCTGATATGCTTCTGCTTTATCGTATGGGTGATTTTTATGAATTATTCTTTGATGATGCCAAACGTGCAGCCCAATTATTGGATCTTACTTTGACCCATCGCGGCCAATCTGCTGACAAACCTATTCCCATGGCAGGCGTGCCTTATCATGCGGTGGAAAATTATCTGGCTCGATTAATCAAAAAAGGCGAGTCAGTGGCTATTTGTGAACAAATAGGAGACCCTGCAACAAGCAAAGGGCCTGTAGAGCGTCAGGTTACTCGCATTATCACTCCAGGAACAGTGACTGATGAAGCACTTTTGGATGCAAAAAAAGATAATTTATTGCTGGCTATTCACTACCAAAAACAAAAAATTGGTCTTGCGTGGGTTGAACTGAGCAGCGGACGTTTTCATTTATTGGAATTAACAGAAGTAAATCAGCTTAGTGCAGAGCTTATGAGACTGCAGCCCGCTGAATTACTCTTACAAGAAGAATCTTCTTTGGAAGAATATTGCGTCAATTTTCCAATCAAGCTGAGACCTGGTTGGGAGTTTTGTTTTGACGATGCAAAAAAACGTCTATGTGATCAATTTTCAGTCAATGATCTTTCTGCTTTTGGTGAGCAAGATCATCCTACTGCTTTAGTTGCAGCAGGTGCTTTATTGAGCTACTTACAGGCGACACAAAAACAAGCTCTTCCTCATTTAACCACAATGACCCTTGAGCATGCCCATGATTACTTACAACTGGATGCCTCAACACAGAAGCACTTGGAAATATTCGAAAATATGAGCGGCAACCATGAAAACAGCTTATTATCTCTGCTGGATAAAACTGCCTGTTCCATGGGCAGTCGTTTACTGAAACGGTGGTTGGGAAGACCACTCAAACAACATGCTCAAATCATGGCGCGTCAACAGGCCATAAAGGAAATTATCCATCTACAACACGATGTATCCATCCATGAACTGCTGAGACAGGTATGTGATGTAGAGCGAATTGTGTCACGCATTGCTCTAAAATCAGCACGCCCACGCGATTTAGTTGCTTTAAGTCATACTTTAGCTTTACTTCCTGAGCTAAACGTCGTACTTACTCACAACAAAAGCGAACTTCTAGTGAAGTTAAAAAAACACATTAAGCCGCTACCTGCATTGCAGCAGCTGCTTGCATCGGCAATTATAGAAAATCCCCCTGTATTGATTCGTGATGGTGGCGTCATAGCTCCTGGCTTTGATGAAGAGCTTGATGAATTAAGACTACTTAGTACGCGAGCCAATGATAAACTCATCCACTTAGAACAAGAAGAAAAACAAAAAACTGGATTATCTACTCTAAAATTCGGTTTCAATAACGTACAAGGTTATTATATTGAACTTTCTAAAACTCAGGCAGAAAAAGCGCCTCCGCATTACCACAGAAAGCAAACTTTAAAAAATGTGGAACGTTATATCACGCCAGAATTGAAACAATTTGAAGAGAAAGTATTATCAGCCCAAGTAAAGGCCTTGGCACGTGAAAAATGGCTCTATGAAAATTTACTGGTAGAAATTCAGCAAAATATAAATGAATTGACACAATTAGCCCAAGCATTAGCGAAATTAGATGTGTTAACAACTCTTGCAGAGCGAGCTCAAAGTTTCAATTGGTGCTGCCCAAACCTAGTATCTGAATCACAGATTTCCATTGAGGCAGGCCGTCATCCAGTAATTGAACATTTGCTGCAGGAGCGTTTTATCGCCAATGACTTACAGCTCAACCCGTCGCAAAATATATTGCTCATTACCGGCCCCAACATGGGCGGTAAATCGACGTATATGCGGCAAACTGCTTTAATTGTCCTTCTAGCTCATATTGGCAGCTTTGTCCCCGCTCAATCGGTAACTTTAGGACCTATTGATAGAATTTTTACTCGTATTGGTGCGAGTGACGATCTGGCCTCTGGACGTTCAACCTTTATGGTGGAAATGACTGAAACAGCACAAATTCTAAGACAGGCAACACATGAAAGCTTGGTTTTAATTGATGAAATCGGACGTGGTACCAGCACTTATGATGGCATGGCTCTGGCCTATGCAAGCTGTACTTATCTTGCAACAACCATTAAGGCGTATACTTTGTTTTCTACGCACTATTTTGAATTAACTCATCTTCCGGAACAATGGCCATGTATTCGAAATGTCCATTTACAAGCATCATTGGATAGTGGGCGGATCATCTTTTTATATCGGGTAGAACCAGGACATGCAAATCGAAGTTATGGATTGGAAGTAGCAGAGCTTGCAGGTATACCCGCGGAGGTTTTAAAAATTGCTCATACTCATTTAAATCACATACAAGTCACAACACCAGCTTCCCAAAGACGCCCAGAAGCGCAAGTGCCTACCCAACAATCACCTATTTTACATGAACTAGCGCAGCTTGATCCGGATAGACTGACTGCTCGAGAAGCACTTGATTTAATTTATCGGTTCAAAAGTATGGTAAAAAATTAATGTCATAATTCATTCGAACAGGATACATTCCTTGAGCCAATATCATTTTCTCAGCTAAATCATTTTATTTTGGGCAGTGGCTGGATCAACTCCGTCAAATGAAAACTTATTTTACATATTGAATCGAAAATAACAATAATGATGATTATATTTACTTTTATATTACCTAGCCCTTCCTCTCGATTAAGTGTATATTCTCAAAATGTTTTCTGATGCAGATAGGGACATTTTTGGTGGAAAAAGTACTGAGACTATCATGAAAAAACTAATCTATCTGATACTTCTCATTACCTGTTTTGCGTTATTCGCTCAAGATAATGCCCCAGTATCCATTACAATTTATGGAGTTTCCGGAAAAGTCGAAGCCAACGTTGAAAAACGTTTGAATGAATTACAAAAATTAAAACCTCTTGCCCAATTCAGTCAGGAGGAATTGCAAGAACAAGTTATTCAGGCAGTCCAGCCTTTCGGCTATTTTAAAGCCGAGGCTACTGTACGCAGGCCTGGTGCGCGGCAGTTGACTGTCATAATCCATGCTGGCCCTCAAATCATGATTTCGCAACTTAAAATAGAACTTATTGGTGAAGGAGCACGCAACCTTATCCTTCGTGATGCAATAAAAAATATACCATTAATGCAAGGTACTCCTCTCTTCACAGAAGAATATGAACGAACAAAACTAAAACTTCTCGACTCAGCAGAAAGTCAAGGTTACATGCGTGCTGGATTTAAGAAAAGTGAAATTTTAATTGATGAAGAAAACTACACGGCAGAAATTACACTGATTCTTGATACTGGACCTCTTTATTATTTTGGGCAAATACAATTTAATCCTACATACATTGATCCTAAGTTACTGCATCGTTTTGTACCCTTTCATCCAGGACAAATCTATTCCGGAGATAAAATACTTCAGTTAAATAATGATTTATCAAATAGCGGTTATTTTAGTTCTGTACTTGTTAAACCACAAGTTACTGAAAACCCAACTGTTCCAGTGCAAATCTATACTGAACCTGCATCCAAATATTCTTACACTCTTGGTGCCGGATATGGAACAGATACGGGAGTTCGTGGCCGAGCTGCATTGCATGTTGTACCAGTCAATCGCCAAGGACATAAATTCAACCTAATGGCTCAAGGATCTTTTGTTCAAAATGCATTACAAGCCCAATATGTTGTTCCCGGTAAAAATCCTGTCAATGATCAATATACTCTTACAGGAAATTTTTCGAATTTAAATTACACTGCAGGGTACAGTAATTCATATCTTGTCTCCCTGGCCCAACAACATCGGGTAACCAATTATCAACGTGTACTCTCTATAAATACACTTTATGAAGGATTTCATTATTCGCTTCAGGAAAATACAAAGCAATTTCTACTTTATCCCAAAGCAAGTTTAACGTTTAGCAAAACCCAGGCTTTACTTTTTTCTCCCTCCGGATATAACATTACGGTCAATGGTCTTGCTGCAAGCAGAGCCCTTCTGTCTACTATTAATTTTGCTCAGGCTTCCTTGGATATAAAAGCTGCGATGCGAATAGAACCGCTACGTTTACGCCTTTACGGGCATGCAATTCAAGGTGTTACTGCAATCAATAATATTAATCAACAACCCGTATCACTTGCATTGCTTTTGGGAGGAATGGATAATTTAAAAGCATTTGGCTTTAATTCAATAGGTCCAGGCAGAATACTTAGTTATGGTGGTTTTGAAATTCAAAAGGAAACCAAAAAAAATTGGTATCTGATTGCATTTTATGACGCAGGAGCAGTTTACAATCCAGCCCCTTTAACAGCTTATTATGATGCAGGTGGTGGTTTAATGTGGGTTTCACCTATAGGTCCAATCAAAGTAGGATTGGCTCAGACAATTAATAATCGATGGCAACGTGACGGAAATAACCCACGTTTGGTGATCAGCATGGGGCCCGATTTATGAAGCGAATTCTCATAAAAATTCTGCGCGTGTTCGTTAAAACACTTTATATAAGCTCTTTATTCCTTATTTTACTTGCAGGAATAGTCTTATTTTTACTGGATACAAAGCCAGGACTGCATGCTCTTATCCAATTCAGCCGTCTATACCTTCCTGGCACGCTAAAAATTCAGCAACTTGAAGGTAGCCTATTAAATCACTTTACTCTGAATGGAGTTGAATACCAAGATAAATCCCTTAAAATAAAAATAGAACAATTGGAGGTACAATGGAAACCTCATTCGTTGCGAGAAAGCCAATTAGTGACCGCTCAATGGCGAGGTCTGCAATGGAATGCAGCAAAAGATAAAAAAATCATAGACAGTGAAAAAGGAACAATCACCGCAACCGGTATTTTACCAAATATACAAATCAGCATGCACTCACAAATAACTACTCTCCCCAAAGATCAGTGGTTAATGGATGCAAAAATTCGCGGAACTTTGCCTTGGCAGTGGACTTTTAATGCCACTCTAATCCAGCCTCAGAATACTTCTGCTCAGCATGCTCGTTTGTATACTAAATTATCCACCCATGGCGAGATTACCGCTAAAAATCAAGGCAATTTATTGTTGACCATAAGTCCTGGCTTTTATCATCCCCCTAATGATGACCCTTTTCCAAATGTTCAATTCAAGGGCGGGTCTTTAAAGATCATCCTTTCACCAGAACAGCTTAAAGGCTCCGGCATTTTGGCAATTGATGAAAATAAAAATTTAAAACTGCAATTTAACCTGCCTAAATTCACTCTTGATGCTGGCTTAAAGGACGACCAAGTAATAAATAGTGAATTATCTTTGGAATTAAGTTCTCTCAGTTTTTTGCAAAAAATTAGCCCTGAAATTGACAAGCTCAAGGGACAATTGATTGCTTCATTAAAAGTAAATGGTACTTTGAATAAAAGAAAAATAGAAAGTCATTTGATACTTAATAAAGCAAGTCTTTCTTTACCTAAACTGGGTCTTAATATCAATACCCTCGAAATGAACGTACGCGGCAATGAACACTCTTGGGAAGCAACAGGTTCAGCAGCATCAGCTGGCCATCATTTATCGCTCGCCGGAAAAGGAAGCTTAAGCTCTCAATTTACAGGAGATTTCACTCTTGAAGGGAATGATTTTCCGTTGGTTCAAACCAGTGAATATAAGATTCACATTTCCCCAAAACTCAACCTACATGTAACACCAAACCTGCAATCCCTTTCTGGTACCATTTTGGTTCCTTATGCTGAAATTAAACCTCGCTCATTCAACAACAGCATTTCTTTACCTGATGATGTGGTTTATAAACGTAAAGAAAAAACATCTCCTTCATTTACTTTGATTAACAATATGGATATTGATCTCGAGATGGGGAAAGAAGTTGCAGTCAATATAAAAGGATTACAGGGGCATTTAGAGGGAACACTGAATATCAAACAACAACAAAGCACAATCAATGCATATGGCGAATTATCAGTTCGAGATGGTACTTATAAAGCCTATGGACAGAACTTAGCAATACAACAGGGGCAATTAATCTTTGGCGGATCCATGAGTAATCCTGAAATTAACATACGTGCAGCAAAAAAAATTAGAACTACCTCAACTACTTTCGCCACCTCAAGTCAACTTTTGGATTTTAATAGCACAAATCTACAAAATATTAATTACGGAGAAACACTGATTTTAGGCGTAGAAGTCAGCGGTCGATTGGCTCGCCCTAAAATTCAATTATTTTCCGAGCCTGCAACCTTTTCTCAAGCGGATATCCTTTCCCTGCTTGTCCTTGGCCGTCCGGCAAACCAAGCAGATAAAGCAGGAGGACAATTGCTTCTCGCAGCTATATCTTCTATGAATCTAGGAAGTGACACAAAAAGTCTCCAACTCTTAGAGCAACTCAAACAAACTGCAGGCATAGATTTTAATATACAAACGAATACAAACTACAATCAAATAACCAATACCACGAGTGATACTACTTCTTTTATGGTAGGAAAATCACTTTCAAAACGTCTTTATTTAAGTTATAACATTGGCCTATCACAAACGGATACAAATATGTTGACCCTCAGATACTTACTCAACAAGTTTTTTAGTATTCAAGTAAGTAATAGTGATACAAGTAGCGCTATTGATTTTTTGTATACCTCAAATAAAAAAATTAAAAAAAGAAAACGTTCAAAGCCGCCAAGGTGAAGATAAAGCCCTGGTATTGGATAGTTATCTCTCAGTTAAAGCGCTGTATTCACTCAAACTACAGGGTTTGTGTTAAAATATCTCGGATACGATTTGGGCTCTTCGCCCCTTCTGACCGTACAGTGTGATGACATAACAGGATTAATTTAATGACCGATTACAACATACCATTAAGGTTAACTCGTTTAAGAAGTAGTGCCATGTCTCGTGCTTTAGTTAAAGAAACACGCTTACATCCGCAACAATTCATTGCTCCTTTATTTATCAGTGAATTACTTAATGAACCCCAAGAAATAAGCGCAATGCCCGGTCAATTTCAATTAAGTCTCGATTGTATTCCGAATGAAATTGAATTACTCACTTCCTTGGGCATTCCCGCGGTACTTTTATTTGGGATCCCTAAATATAAAGATGCGTATGGTAGTGAATCATTTAATCATGAAGGAATTATTCAAAAAGCGATAAAAGCAATTCGTGCTGTAAATAGGGATATCCTAATTATTACCGATCTTTGTTTTTGTGAATACACGGATCATGGTCATTGTGGGGTGCTCGCAGGAGAATGCATTGATACCGACAAGACCTTAGCTTTTCTTGCAAAACAAGCTCTAAGTCATGCGCAAGCTGGTGCAGATTGGGTCGCTCCTAGTGGAATGACTGATGGAATGGTGAGTGTGATTCGCGAGGCTCTAGATACTAAAGGATATCAGCATATCCCTATATTAAGCTACAGCGCCAAATACTGCTCCTGCCTTTATGGACCTTTTAGAGAAGCAGCTCAAGGAGCTCCAAAATTTGGTGATCGTAAAGCCTATCAAATGGATCCTGCAAATAGTGCTGAAGCCCTAAGAGAAACAGCTCTGGACATTGAGGAAGGTGCCGATATGATCATGGTAAAACCTGCCGGATTTTACCTGGATATTATAGCGAAACTAAAACAACATTTCCCAGAGGTGCCTCTTTGTGCTTATCAGGTAAGCGGTGAATATTCGATGATTAAGATCGCTGCTCAAAACCAGCTTATCAATGAAGAGCAGGCCATAATAGAGAGTTTGGTTGCGATAAAACGTGCTGGAGCAGATTTTATTATTTCTTACTTTGCCAAAGATATCGCACGTTTATTGAGTCAGAAATCATAAACATATAAGCATATTAGCTAAAAACACTTATTCTCTAAATAGAAACAAGTACGGCCTGAGTTAATCTCCAGTCTTGAGCTTGTTTTTATTATCTGAGGGAAAATAGACTCCTTTCCAAAAATATTGCTTAAGACTAATGTAATAGACACTAAGTTATTTTGCGATATACTCTTGGGTGCGTTTTAAAGATGTAAAAAATCCGATTGGTTAAGAGCAGTTACTTTTCACTAACTTTAGTGGAGATATTAACTTCTAACGAATCACTTATAATTAAATGGAGAAAAAGATATAATGAATTTAATATTTAAAGGTTTTTCAGTAGTAACTTTAGGTTTAAGTGCTGTAACAGCTTTTGCAAGTCCTGTTTATTTAATCACCCATAACAATACTTCTGTAGAATCAAATGCATATATTGCCGGCGTCCCTTCTGCATACCCAACTGCCGCCAATTCAACGCAAAAAGTTTATTGGAATCTCGTAAAATTGGCCTGCTATGGACATACAACTGGTAAACAGTGTTCTGCAGTAATTAAAATGGCTACTAATACAGCTAATCCCATAGAAGTTGGGGAAGTTCATATGGATCTTGATACTGGTGATATCAATCCAAAATATTTATCAAAGAACGGATATACCCTTTTTGTAAATGGCCTAGGTGAAGCCACCATTATCAAAAATTAATTATTTTCATTTATATCAGTTAGGAGGCGAGTTTCGCCTCCATCAAACGTCTAAGTTAATCCATATTAACAAAAATCAGTAACCATTCATCTACTTAGTTATTTGCAACAGGTATGAACAGCTACAAATAAAAAAGCCACTTGAAGTGGCTTTTATCCATCAGAATCATTTCTAAAATAATTATTTAGTAGGTACTTCAGGAACTTTATCAATAATCCATGTCAATTGAGCGCCCACAAGATCAGCAGCAAAATGACCGTCGTTAGCATTCACATTGTATATAGCGGTTTGTGAAAGAGCCTGGACAGAATCCACATCTGGCTTACCTCCAGCAAATAAATGAGTGTATCCTACATCGATACCAACAGTGGGACGCCATTGATAATGGGCGCCAACAGCAATTGCCCAACGATCAATATCAGGTAAACGAACGTTTCTATCCGTATCATTTGTTGGCGTCTGATCATAACCACCACCTATACGCAACATAAGTTTTGAATTTACATGGTAATTGGCCCCAAGGGCAACACGCCAGGAATCATGATAGTTTTGAGGCACAGCACTATTAATATTGGCTTGTGTCACATTAAAAAGTGGTGGGGAGCCAATACTGGGTACTGCAACATTATTTAATTGAATTACTTTAAAAACACCCCAACCTGTATAAACAACAGATCCTAATAAAGCCAATCTCTCATTGATATCCTGATAAGCACTTAATGTAAGTACATCTGGGAATTCTTGTGGATCACTAAATAAGTCATTATTTATACGGGTTGTTGAAGGAGGTAATACCGGGAAAATCAGATTAAAATCGTTATTCGCCAATATTCCAGTCAAGCGGCTATGGCCGTAGAAAACATGTCTTATTCTGGATTGATAATTAAGACCTATGCGGGTGTGATTATCATTAAATATTCCCATCACCCCAACATGGAAACCAACTCCATAAGATTTTGCTTTGTTGTAACTTAAAGTGTCAACAAGCGCAGGATCTTCCCCAAGAATTTGAAATAAAGTGGGAGCGCCAATCATTTGATTAAATTTAGCACGAGACCATTGAATATCAAGGCCGGCCCCCAATGCAAAATGCTCCGTGAGTCGAGTACCTAATTCTGGCGAAACATCCATAGTCAAAATTTCGGTATATGTCGCTGAATAACGTACAGGAGAATCAGGAGCCCAATCAGTAGACAAACCATATGGGGCAGTAATACTTAGACCAAAAGTAGTACGCTCACCTATGGGAAGAGCATAATGAAATGAAGGAACAAACGCATTGTAACTTCCATCTACACCGTCTAAATCTTGTACGTAATTAACGGAAGTAGCACCACTACGAGTAGTAAAAGTACTTGTGCCGTCCAGTTTCAGAGTAGGAAATATGCCAATACCCCCAAACACTACTTGCTGCTCACGAAGTAAGGCTAAACCGGCAGGGTTATACCAACCTGTTGATGCATCAGCTGCTTCAGCTGCAGAACCAGCAGCATAGTTACCAACTGCATATCCAGCGCCCTCTCCGTATAAAGAGAATCCTGCTGCATGAACTCCACTTGCAGCCAGAACACTAATAACAGCCGCGCTAACTAGTGTCCTTAAAGGTTTGTGCATATTTTTCACTCCTTACTCCTCAAGTATCAAACTTCAAAAAATTGATAAAATACGTCCGCTAGATAGCGAGTGTACCTTGTTTTCAAATCATTAAAAACACCTTAAAAATACTTTTTTCTTATTTATATTCAACAAGTAATGAATATTAGCCCATAATGATCTAATTAAGTCCATCATGATTAATTAATAAAAAAATAACTGATAAATATTTAATTCAAAACATTTAGACTTGTACACCTACTCCCGTCCATGCTAATGTGTTTTAATTTTGTGCGGAAATGAATCATGCGACAAATAGTAACTAAATTCGGCGGCACCAGCGTTTCAACTCGTAACACTTGGAATAATATTGCTTCCATAACTAAAAAACATATGAGCGCTGGGGTCCAGCCCGTTATCGTATGCTCCGCGCTAACGCAAATTTCTAACAAACTTGAAAAAGCCATTGAGGCTGCATTAATCAATGAGCACCAGAGCATCCTTGCTGACATTCGTCATGGGCATGTTAATCTTGCTGAACAGCTGGAAGTAGATTCTGAATTAGTTGCCAAAGATTTGTTGCAATTAGAGCAGTGGCTCACTGGCATTGCCTTATTAAAACAAGCCCCTGCGAAAACGCATGCAGAAATTTTAAGTATGGGCGAACTTATGATGACTCGCCTAGGCCATGCATTTCTCGAAAAAGAAGGAATCCATTGTAAATGGTATGATGCACGTGAACTTTTAACCAGTACACCATTTCCTGATGGGGTGTCTGCAAATTATCTGTCTGCTCGTTGTGAGAGTGAACATGATCCTGAGTTAGTTGAACAATTTATCTCGAGCGGTGCCCAAGCCATTATTACTCAAGGTTTTTTTGCTGCAAATCCTCAAGGCGAAACTGTTTTGTTAGGCCGTGGTGGCTCTGATACTTCGGCTGCTTTACTTGCTGGTAAGCTCCAAGCCTCATCTTGTGAAATCTGGACTGATGTTCCTGGAATTTATACTGCGAATCCTCATCAATTGCCACAAGCACGTTTATTAAAAAAATTAAATTATGATGAAGCCCAGGAAATTGCGACAATGGGAGCTAAAGTATTGCATCCCAATTGCATCCCCCCTGTTCGACGTGCCAATATTCCAATGTCGGTCAAATTTACACAAATGCCAGAACACTCGGGAACACTCATTACTAAAGATATTGATGAAACTGCACCATTAATTAAATCGATTCAAATCAAAAACAGTATTTTATTGATTTCTATAGATACCTTGCACATGTGGCAACAAGTTGGTTTTTTATCTGATGTATTTACAGCCTTCAAACATCATGGTTTCTCAGTAGACTTACTCTCTTCTTCTGAGTTTAACGTAACATTATCTCTGGATATCAATAGTAAAATACATGACCGGCCAGCAATTAATTCCTTACTCGCTGAATTGAATCAATTTGGCCGTGCCAAGCTTATTGAACCCTGTAGCGCTGTAAGCCTCGTAGGTCATCATATCAGAACTGTATTGCCGCAACTTGGCCCAGCTTTAGAGGTGTTTGAAGCCAAACAAGTCTATTTAATGTCACTCGCATCCAATGACTTGAACCTCACTTTTGTTGTTGATGAATCGCAGGCAAATCAATTATGTCAAAAGCTGCATCATTTACTCATAGAAAACAATCCCCAAATTTTCTATTATTCAAAAAGCTGGCATGAGGAGTTTGGTAAACCTACTGTTCGCGATATTCCATGGTGGGAAAAAGAGCGCGATCGTTTATTAACCATTGCTTCACTGAATTCGCCTTGTTATGTCTACCATAGCCCAACTCAAGCTGCTCGAGCCAAACAATTGTTGGCTTTAAAATCTATCGATACATTGTTTTATGCGATTAAGGCCAATCCTCATTCATCGATTTTAAAAACTATGGAAAAAGAAGGCATCGGTTTTGAATGTGTTTCTATCCAAGAGTTAGACAGAGTGTTGGAGCTCTTTCCTGACATAGACCGGAAACGAATTTTGTTTACCCCTAATTTTGCACCAAAAACGGAATACGAATATGCATTAAATCTTGAGTGTTATGTCACTATAGATAGCATATACCCCCTGGAGCATTGGCCTAATTTATTTAAAAATCGCGAGGTCATTATTCGAATTGACCCAGGAACTGGTGCGGGTCACCACAAGCATGTTTCAACTGGGGGAAATGAGTCAAAATTTGGTATTACACAAAATGATATTGACCAGGTTGTGGCACTAACCAAGAAACATAAAATCCAGGTAGTTGGTTTACATGCACATTCAGGTAGCGGCATTCTTACTCCGGAGTTATGGCAGCAGACGGCCTTAATGCTTGCCTCTCTAACAGAGCAATTCCCACATGCCAAATCCATTAATCTGGGTGGCGGCTTGGGTATCGTAGAAAAACCCGGGCAACAACCATTAGATTTTGCAAATATGGATGCTTTATTAATGGCAGTAAAATCACGTTATCCACACATTGAAATCTGGCTTGAGCCTGGTCGTTTTTTTGTTGCAGAAAGCGGCGTTATTCTTGCCAAAGTCACTCAATGTAAAGAAAAAGGTAAGGTAAAATTTGTGGGCATTGAAACAGGTATGAATTCATTAATTCGACCTTCCTTATATGGTGCCTACCATGAAATTGTCAATTTAAGTCGATTGCATGAAGAAAAAGCTGGCTTTTCTCATATAGTAGGTCCAATTTGTGAATCGGGAGATACCTTAGGCTATGATCGGTTATTACCTGTGACCGAAGAAGGTGATGTATTATTAATTGCCAATGCTGGAGCCTACGGTCGTTGCATGAGCTCACATTATAATTTACGTCCGCCTGCTCAAGAAATCGTTATAGACTAGGAGGCGGATGAGGGGATCTTTATTAGTCCCTTCTATTAGGACGTGTTGACCCACCTACGTGCCGCGGCTTGTTCGCGGCATCCAGGAAATAATTAAATTAAAAATGAGCTTAATTCTTAGAGTTAAGTATGATGTACCTATTTTAGTTGATTATGAAAATCATTAAAAACGATGTAGGAAGCGAAAGTTAAATTTAATTGAAGATCTAAATCCTCGGCAGCGTGTTCTATCTGAAGAAATCTGTCATTGAAGATCGTCTGGATGCCGCGAACAAGCCGCGGCACGTAGGTATGAGATAAATTGCCAACACCCACCTAATAGCAAAAAAATGTTTAAAAATATACAGGAATAAAAACAATGCTAGTCGACAATGATCAACGAAGCCAAGCCACAAATCCTTCCATATCATTTATCGTACAAGCTCCAGCAGGATCAGGTAAAACTGAAATTCTTACGCAGCGTTATTTGCGATTGTTAGGTACCGTAACTGCCCCCGAGCAAATTGTCGCATTAACGTTCACCCGTAAAGCCGCAAGTGAAATGCGTGAACGTATTGTGTTCGCATTACAACAAGCAGCGAGTAATATAAAAGCCAATACACCCCATCAACAAATGACGCTCGATTTTGCTCGTGCAGCTCTTCAGCGCGATAACCACTTTCAATGGAATTTACTCCATCAGCCAAATCGATTAAAAGTTATTACAATTGACTCTTTATGCCAAAGCATCAATCAGGCAATTCCTCTTTTGGAAAAACAAATTGCTTATTCACAGATTACTGAAAAAGCGAATAGTCATTATTTAAATGCTGGTCGACGCTGTATTCAGTTTGCACTAGCAACACCCGAATATCAAAAAGCGATAAAAACACTCTTGTTGCATGTCGATAATCGTCAGGATCGATTACTTGAATTATTTACTGCACTTCTTTCTCAAAGAGATCAATGGCTAGCTCCCCTCTTTCAAGCACGCACCCAAGAAAAATCAGCTTTTGAACGCGCACTGCGACTCATAGAGCAGCATGAATTAAAGCGGTTCACACAAAGTCTGCCCTCGCATTTGGCTCTTGAGTTAACTCACTGTGCTCGTGAATTGGCAATTATAGAAAATAATCCTCATTCACCACGTTATCCGCTAAAAGATTGGTATGATTTTCAACACACCAATCAAGAGATTGCAACCGCTTTAAGTAAACTCTTGCTTACCGGCGATGCGAATTTTCGCAAAAGTTTTGATCATCACGTTGGATTGCTCAGTAGCTCCTGTGCCCCGGATGAATATAAAAGACTCAAAAATGCCAGCAAAAAATTGCTCAACGAACTCAATGAATATCCTGATTTCCTTGAAGCATTAATTCAAGTCAGCAACTTACCCAAGCCAGAATATGATCCTGAACAATGGGAAGTTCTACAAGCACTCTTTTTGTTACTTCCCCTTCTTGTAGGTCATTTACACGTTTTGTTTAGCGAACAAAACGAAGTTGATTTCACTGCAATATCCCAGCAAGCATTAAGTGCATTAGGTGATGCAGAAAATCCTACCGACTTAGCTTTATATTTAGATCATACGCTTCATCACATTCTGGTTGATGAATTTCAGGATACCTCGATTACCCAGTTTGAATTGTTAACCAAACTTGTCAGTGGATGGCAGGAAGGTGATGGGAAAACTCTTTTTATCGTCGGTGATCCCATGCAATCCATTTACCGTTTTAGACAAGCAGAAGTAGGATTATTCTTTCGCGCCAAAGAACAAGGCATAGGCCCCGTCAAACTCCGATCGCTGCAGTTGTGCTGCAATTTTCGTTCAACACAAGCGATTGTAAATTGGGTAAATAATCAATTCACCAATATCTTCCCCAGGCAAGTTGATATAGAATCTGGTGCAGTTTCATTTCATCCCAGTGTAGATGTCATTCAAGATGAAAAACATAGTGCCATTCACGCCATTCAATTTAAAAATCGGGAACAGGAAGCCAAAAAACTCATAGAAATCATTCAATACGAATTGCAAACCCATCCTGAGCAAACTATGGCTATTCTGGTACGCTCAAGAACTCAACTTGCTGAAATCATTCGCCTCTTGCGTCAACATCAAGTTCCCTATCAGGGTACGGATATCACTTTATTAGCCAATCTAAGCCACTTGCGCGATGTTTGGTCATTAACCCAGGCTTTACTGACACCAGCAAACCGTCTCTCTTGGCTCGCGTTGCTTCATAGTCCTTACTGTGGTTTGGCTTTAAATGATATCCATGCCATAGCTCACTTTAATAAGAAAAAGTCGATTTACTTTGCCTTATTGCATTTAAACAAAATCCAGGGATTAAGCGAAGAAGGCAGAATTCGCGCTAATTTTTTTATACACGTCATGCACAAAGCGCTGGCTCAAAGGTATGAAAGCAGACTCTCAGGTTGGGTCATTCAAACTTTAAAAGAACTACACATCGACTCTATCCTAAACACCAATCAACTCAATGATCTCGAACAATTCTGGACCTTGCTTGACCGCTATGAACAAGACGGTCGTTTACCGGATATGAAAGAGTTTCTCTCTGAACTCAATAAACTCTATTCACAACAAGCAAATCCTTCTTGTTTACACGTCATGACCATTCATAAGTCCAAAGGACTTGAATTTGATACTGTATTTTTACCCGGTTTAGGCGCACAACCTAATCGTGGCGATAATCCAATGTTACGCTGGCTGAACTTACCGACGCAAAAACAAGGCAATTTATTACTCATGTCGCCTATACAAGCTGCACATCAAGAACATTGTGCTTTATATGATTATTTAAGCCAATTAGATGAAGTAAAAAGCCATTATGAGGCACAACGATTACTGTATGTTGCTGTGACTCGAGCAAAGTCACGTTTGTATTTAATGGATCATTCAGAACGATCCTCCAAGGCTTCATTTAAAAATCTTCTTAAGCATCTAGAATTTACTGAAAATGAACCCACGTTCCTTATTGAAGAAAGAAACTCGTCCCTGCCCAAACGCTTAAGTTTGCCGCTTGATTATTACAAAAACAAGGAGTCTGAAGTGTTCCATCTCAATATAAAAACAGAGCCTTCTCCTTTATCAACAAGTATTCCTCGACTCATTGGTATAGTAACTCATCAATTGTTGCAATGGATCTGTGATTATCATCCAAAAACCATAACGGAAATTCCCTGGGGCCTCGCTCATTATGAATTGAGGAAGTTAGGTTTCGATGACAAAACACAACATGAAGCACTATTGAGCATGCGGGGACAAATTGCCCGAATGTTTGAGGATCAAACGGGTTTTTGGATTATTAGCAAGCATGATCGGGAGCAAAACGAATACGAATTATTGGTGGAACAGCAAAATAGACCCATTACTCGCATCATTGATCGTACCTTTGAGGAACAAGGTAAACGCTGGATTATTGATTTCAAAACTGGGAAAGAAGATGAAGCTTCATTGATGAAACACCGACAACAATTACATGAATACGGTTCTTATCTATCAGAGCATACCTCCCTTCCTATCTATTGTGGTATTTATTATCTCCCCAGCAATCATTGGGTTAGTTGGCAATATGAGCATTCTGAACTGACAACTTGAGCACCACAAACAAATTCTATGAAATAATACTACTCTGCGCTATCATTCCTCTTTTGTGTTTTAAGGGCAATCCATGACCACTGAAAATACTGTAATCCACTTGATGAGTACCCTAAAAGATCCATTTCTTGGTCTTACAGGCAAAGAAATGAATTTACAGTGTAGTCTTGAAATAACAAATAATCAGTTGGTCATCAACCTAACTACTGGATTTCCCTGTCGCTTACTTGAAGAAAATTATAAACCCCTATTACTTACTGCATTAGAATCATCATTTCCAAATCAACAGATAGTAATTCACATCAATCAACGAATCAAACCACACAGAACTCAACTCGTTGGCAAAGGCTTGCGTGGAGTTAAAAACACTATTGCTGTAGCTTCAGGAAAAGGGGGCGTGGGAAAATCTACTGTAACCGTCAACTTAGCGACTGCATTAGCCCGCTTGGGTGCACAAGTAGGTATTTTAGATGCTGACATCTACGGTCCAAGCATGCCTTTAATGCTTGGCAAAACTGAACCGGTACAAATCAGTGGTGATCATTATCTTCCTGCAAAAGCGCATGGAATACAAACTATGTCTATTGGCTACCTAACACATGGCGAACAAGCACTTATCTGGCGAGGTCCTATGCTTGCTAAATCACTGATCCAAATGTTGGATATTACCCTTTGGAAGGATCTGGATTATTTGTTTATCGATTTACCGCCTGGAACCGGTGATATTCAATTGACTTTGGTACAAAAAATCCCCCTTACTGCTGCTATAGTAGTGACTACTCCACAAAATGTGGCAACCCTTGATGCACAAAAAGCCCTTACCATGTTTTCTAAAACAGGTATTGATGTACTGGGTATTATAGAAAATATGTCCACGCATATTTGCAGTCAATGCGGACATCAAGAAGCAATTTTTGGTGCAGGTGGAGCAGAAGCGCTTTGTGCCGCACACCAAACCACATTACTCGGACAACTTCCCTTAGATGGACGCATAAGACAAAACTGTGATGAAGGTTCGCCTACTGCGACTCAAGCTCGCGATAAGTTAACAGATACCTTGCTTAAAACAGCGATGAAGAGCGCTATTGAATTGTCTAAAAAACCAATTAATTATGCAGACAAATTCCCCAAAATTGTTGTTGAGTGAATTCTTTGGAGACAGGTATAATCGAGTAAGGCCATCCCTTATTCAACTACAATGCAATGAAGGGTAAAGTCCATTAAAATAATAACAATAAATAAATTGAGCCATGGAACGATTAATAATAATAACACTAAGTATCCTATACTCCTGCCTTGCCTTAGCCAAGTCTTCCTATCAAATTGATTTAATTATATTTGCCCATCCCAATCAAAACCCGGACATGGCCGTTGATGCACCTTTTATTCCCATAAGTGCAAATGCCATATCCTTGAAAGCGGATACAGAAAAATCGGGAAAACCTTATCGTTTGTTATCTCCATCTTCCTCAAGTCTACGCGATGAATATTACCTACTCACTCGAAAATCGCATTACCAAATTTTAGGGCATTACTCATGGAGGCAACCTGCTAATAATCAAAGTAGCGTCGCTTTGCCTGTAGTAGAGCATAATGGCTGGCAAATACAGGGTAAATTAAATGTGATACAAAGTAATTATTATTCTTTTGATGCAGAATTACAGGTATCGCCGCCTAGCAATCCACAATCCTCATTTACTGTATCACAAAAACAACGCCTAAAAGATGGTGTAGTTTATTATCTCGATAATGCTCAGATTGGCATGTTGGTTAAAATTCATAAATTGGGATAAATAGTTTGTAGCCTAAATGCCCCGCTATCTCTTAATCACATTTCTGCCTACGCCCCCACGACTTGTTCGCGGGGACCAGTGTTTTAATGCAGATCTTATGGATCCCGCGAACAAGCTCTGAGAGCTCTACGCAAAATTTGAATGTAACTTTATGTTTTCAAATGAAATATACTCAACTTTCTACGTACCGCGCATAAAGCACGGTACGTGTAGGGAGGTTAAATTCGCGTGGTTCTCTCAGGAACAAGCCGCGAGACATCAGAGTAAAATCGAACTAGTTTTTCAGAGATGTATATAAGATTCAGATGTATTCGTGGAACCCAGTTTTTTTTCACGAAGACCCTAGTTCAGCTGCGTACTCAGTTCCTATCAGTTTATTTTTTCCCTGGAGGAAAAATCTGATCAAATACTGTTGCCCCTCCCTCCACAACATGGTTCATTGCAGTGTTTACATCGGAAGATCTAGAATTAGCCTTGTTTGAAAAAAAGCCCCAAAAACCATTTCCCGATTGTTTGCTTCTGCCTACTTCATGCAGTCCAAATAATGCTGCAGCAGTAAGAGTCAGGGAGGCAAATGGACCTAATCTTCCATAAAAAGGGGACATAAATAAATTTCCAAAACTGATTAATGCACCAGTCTTTAATACTTTTTCAGGATTTATTTGATCTCTAGGCATGCTACTATTTCCTTGATAGGTATTTAAAAAGATACGTATTATGGACGCTTACTTTCACTAGGCATAATTTCGTCAAATATCGCCGCACCGCCAACTGCGATATTTGCCAGAGTATTTTGCACCTCTGTACTTTTATCACCAGTTATGCCCCCAAAAAAAGAATTCATACCATTTATTCCATTTCCAACAGGTCTTCTTTTTTTACCTATCTCATGTGCACCATATAAAAATGCGCCAGTCGCAACAATTGCTGTAGTCAAACCCAATTTTGCATCAACCCAGTACAATGGGGCTAAAATTGTATTTCCAAGCGCCAGTAACGCACCTGTCTTGCCTGCATCATCAATATTGATTTTATCTTGAGCCATATCAATTCCTTGTGATAATTAATTTGAATAATCAGACTATGTGAGCATCAATAAAATTGCAAGCATAAATTTAATACATCATAATGAACAATATTAAACCAAATACAATGTGAATTGAATTCACCCTACCTGCACATTATACTCTCATATAATGGAATCAACCTATGAGCTCATAATGTCTCCAAAAAGTCGAATTATTGATGCGCTCACTTTATGCCTCAAACAAAAATCCAATAAGGATTTTAAATTAAATAAATCAGCAGCTTATACTGGATTGGCTGACTTATATGAACACTATGCTTTGGAGAGTAACCCGGATCAATTTTTTGAAGCATTTGAACAATTATGTAAGATACCTGATAATTATCGACTTGGAGATAATCCAATTTTAGATAATTTTATCATTCAATTGGAAAAAGTTTTTCATCCCCAAAAACCGGAAAAAAAAGTTAGTCGCCCTACCCCATGGTGGCAAATTGAGCGAGAATCCTTGCTTACCATTGCAGAGACGCATTCACCTTGTTATGTATATCATAGCGCAACACAAATAACTCAAGCCAAACAATTACTGAACCTAAAATCAATCGATACTTTGTTTTATGCAATGAAAGCCAACTCCCATCCTTCGATTTTAAAAACATTGGAAAAAGAGAATATTGGTTTTGAATGCGTTTCAATTCAGGAATTAAAGCGAATCTTAGACCTATTTCCAGATATAGACAAAAAAAGAATATTATTTACCCCCAATTTTGCACCAAAAACAGAATATGAATTTGCAATGAATTTAGGGTGTTATGTGACAATAGATAATTTGTATCCTTTAACAAACTGGACTGAACTGTTTCAAAACCGCGATATCATTGTCCGTATCGACCCAGGTGCAGGTGCTGGTCATCACAAACATGTCGTAACAGGGGGAAATGAATCAAAGTTTGGCATTGACCAAAAAGATATAGAACATCTTAAAACCCTGACCCAGGAAAATAATATCCGTATCATTGGCTTACACTCGCATTCAGGAAGCGGGATTCTTACCCCTGAACTTTGGGAACAAACTGCTTTAATGCTCACATCGCTCATTGAGCAATTCCCCAATACTCAATTCATTAACTTAGGCGGCGGTTTAGGGATTGTTGAAAAACCAGGGCAAAAATCTTTGGATCTTCAAAAACTCGATGCACGATTATTGGCAGTAAAATTACATTGCCCTCATTTAAAATTCTGGATGGAACCCGGTCGCTTTTTTGTTGCAGAAAGCGGTGTCATCCTGGCAAAGGTCACTCAATGTAAAGAAAAAGGTAAAGTAAAATTTGTGGGCATTGAAACAGGTATGAATTCACTAATTCGACCCTCCTTATATGGTGCCTACCATGAAATTGTCAACTTAAGTCGATTGCATGAAGAAAAAGCTGGCTTTTCACATGTGGTAGGTCCGATTTGCGAATCAGGAGATACTTTGGGATACGACCGTTTATTACCTGCTACATATGAAGGAGACATCATTTTAATTGCTAACACGGGAGCCTACGGGCACTGTATGAGTTCTCATTACAATTTACGATCACCCGCACATGAAATTATTTTAACAGCGTAAATTATAAATTTTTATATTTTTCTAATCTGAAGCTCTTACCTTTAGCTGAACAATTTTAAATCATTGTGAATTGAATTAAATTAACATGTCATTTATAATCGCAAAATCAAAAAAGAGGGGTAAACTATGCCAAGCCAAGGCAAAATTATTAGCGCAGTAAATCTTTGTCTGAAACAAAAAAATAATATCGATTTTGAATTGAATAAAAAAGGAATTTGTGCCGGACTTGCTGCTTTATATATCAAATATGCTTTAGAAAATAAAACCTCACAATTTTTTTATTTGCTTGATAAGTTGGCTACCCTGCCCAGTACTTATAGTTTTGGTAGCAATAATGCTATTGATCAGTTCATAATCCAAGTTGAAAAAGCATTCCGTACTGAGGAGTTCAGTCATTATGAAATCCTGCAAAGTGATATTGAAAAACTCTTGCACATTGGAAATAAACCGTTAAGAAATGAATTTAATTTAGGACTTATAACGGATGAAGAACACTGGAAAGAAATTTTCAAAAAAATTGCCCGCAATAATCGATCCTATTTAATTTTCAGTAAAAATCATGCAATCGCTTTATCTATCGAAAATGGAAAATATATTTATACTGTTTACGATCCTAATTACAATAGAGAAACAAAAGAATTTGAAACAGTTGATGAATTAATCAAGGAAATTAAAGACTGTTTTGAATATAACGATGATTCTTTTGGTTTGGTAATTCGTGCATTTGCGCATCCCAATGCAACTCCTGAACACTACCCTTCTCATGATGAATTACATCAAATTGCCTTTGTGGGCCAGACAAGTGCAAATTCAAGTTTTTTTGCAGCTTTGGCGCGAGATATCGACACCCTAAAGTACTTATTTCAACAAAATAAAATCAACTACACCAACTTAGGAAAGGAATATTTTCGTCCCGAATTTAATGATTTTTTATTGCAACAACCTAAATCATCCATTTTAAAAAATGCCATCTTGCGAGGAATTCTGCTCACTTTGTTTGGAAATCTTAAAGAAACAGAAAAGCTAATTGCTCATTATCTTCAAACATACTCTACAAGAGAAGAACAAGATGAATTAAAAAATGAACTGCAGAGGCTTCTTAATGAACCAGTAAAAGAACGTTTGTTATTAATGAAAAAAGAGGCAGATTACAGTAAAATATTAAAGTTATTTGATCAGTTAAGTCTCTCTCAAGAACCTAAAAATCAAACAACTTATAACCATTTGCAACTTCTAACTTTTGTTAAAAACGAAATAGATACTGTTACAATAAATCATTTTTTAAGTAAGTTATCTCCAGAACAAATAATAAAACAAATTCAATGTGCTGCCATTGCCAACCAACATCATGTTTTAAATCTGTTAATCAATCAATTAACGACTTCCAAAATTGATCCCACGTCATTCCCTTCCATTTTTAATAAAGAAGTGATCCAAGAAATTAACGTGATTACCCTGAAAAGACTTCTCGAAAATGGGTTTACTGTAGATATTCAAGCCCCAGATTTACTCACGCTATGCATGGAACGTAATGATAAAACTATTTTCGAAATTTATGCACGCGCCTGGGCGGAGCAAACAAAACAGTCTACAATTTGGGAAAATATTGATAAACATGAGTACCAGTTAATTGATTTAAACACTCTCGTAGGTTCAACTAACTTGCTCAATATATTGACTTTCCTGAGAAAAAATGAGCACATCAAAAATGCCTGGAAAGATAATCTTCCTGAAGAAGTGATCAAGGGGGCGCTTACTATTGCCATATTGAACGGCAATAAAGAAATGAGCCTATTTCTTCAGGAGAAACTGGAAGCTAAAAAAAGTCATCTTGAACTGGAAACATTGGAATTTCTCTATAAAAAAGGATTAGCAGAAGAAAACTTATCGATTTTGTCCACACTCGTCCAATTAAATTTCAATGTCTTGCACAACACCCAGGATATACGCGCATTATTCATGTTATGTTTTGATTATGATGACTATTCAATCATCGAAAAGTGTTTTGCAAAAGCGAGTCCTAAGATAAAGCAGCTCCTTTTGGAATACAGTTTAAACTGGAACATTGGGCCTGTAATAACACTTTGCTTGCAAAAAGAACCTCAACTTTTTAATGCGTATCTTAATGATTCAATCACCAATCTTAGAAAACTGACTAAACTCAATAGAGCAATGAATGCGCACCCTCTTCCCCCCGATACGCTTTCATTGAATCTTAATACCTCGGAACAAAAAAAAGCAATCAAGGATTGTTTTAAAAATAAACTTCTCAATCTGGCAAAAACATTATGTAACAAAGTCGTTTGGGAGGAAGATGAACTCGATAAACTTCTTGAAGAGTTAATTCTGGACAAAAATGAAAATGGAATCATATGCTTGCTCCAAAATTTCCCAGCATTGAAGCAAAAACCAAAACTTGTACCCATGCTGGCACAAAATAATTTGTTTAAATCTATAGATTTTTTATTGGCTAAAGATCAAATTGCCATCGAACAAGAATTATCCGAGCAAATTTTTGCTTCAGCTTTAGCCAATAATTATAAAAACTTAGTCGCCCGATTTTTAAAACTAGGAAGAGTAACACCTGATACTCAATTCAAGCGACCTCTTGTAGAATTGCTTAAACAAGCAATAGAAAGAGGCCATGATTCGGTTTTAGAACCATTTATTGAATCCAGCCTTAATTTCGGATTGGATTTCAAAGAATTGTTTCTTTTTAGCTGTGCCCAAAAGCAAGCAAAAATAGCCAATCTGCTGCTTACCAAAGAATTTATTCTGAGTCCCACTGAAAAACAAAGTGCAATTCAACAATTATTTGGCGAGCAAGCTGCTTCCACTCTGTTTGATACAATCTATGCACAAGGTTATGGCAGGCTTTATCAATTAATGTTAAAGACGAATGTACAAAACCCTAGAGCCTCATTACTAAGCTCCATTAAAAATCGAGAACACGATCCTTTATTCCAAAATACTGCGCTGTATTTAAATCCTTTAAAACGCGCGATTAAAGAAAAAAATGGGGAGATATTTAATACCTTGTTTAGGCAAAGTGATCTTCCATGTGAACCCGATGAAAGTATTTTAAATTTTTTAAAAGATCCAGTTCTTTTTGCAAAAGTGTTCCCTTTATTTGAAAAAAAATACGGTCTAAAAAAATTATTAGATGAAGCCTTTAAACAAAAAAAATGGGCGACGTTAGCCAATCTTATTGAGAATAAAGAACTGGCTGATTTGGATGCGAATCTCCAACAGGGTGTTCAAGAGCATGGTATGGATATCATCATGACATACTTGGAAAATCTCGAAGCTCATTATGATAAAACCGACGTCCGTCCACAGCTGTTTAAACTTCTAGCGAACACAAACCCATATATTCTTACTCGATTGGCAGTTCCATATCGGGAGGTAATTCAAAAAACTCTGGAACGTATTGAGTTTAATATGTTAGAAAAGCAACTCGATTTAAACAATCAAATTTATCGTTATACTTTTAACAGTTTGCCATTTAAGCAAGCGCTTGACGAACTGGGTAAAATATTCGAGGAATGCCAAAAAATCATTAAAGAACAGAAAATTGATCTCGCTCAATCCATTGAAAATGCAGGGCTAGTAAGCCATCTGGCGCAAATAAAAAGTATTATGGCAGCACAAGATATTTCTCCAAATTATTTGAGCGAAGAACATGAAGAACTTCTGGAAAAATTGATAGAAAACCCTCGATTTAAACACATTTGTCAATTGGAATTTAAGCTTTACTGCTTACTCAGACAATTCAAAAAACCACTTTCAAGGCAAAGTGAAGAAACTCAAAAAGAATTCAATGCAACAATCAAGTTACTTCGTGAAGCCTTAGCACAAGCAAACTTACCAGAACATTTTGTTTTGCCCGAGATTCAAGGCTATTTCCCACCACCTCCATCCGTGAGTTCACCAAGACTACAAGAGAATAAAGAACTCTTACCCTCTAAATCAGTTGCACGACCCCATCTAGCAACATTGAAAAAAAGATGCACTGCAGCATTAGATTATTATCTACAACATCGTGATCAAACTTTAAGCTTGTTTTCTTATTTTTTTGATTATTATCGTGGACAAACTCGTGCCGAACATTACAGAAACTTAATTCAATTGGCACAAACAGAACAAGAATTATGCCTTATTGAATATGCAATCTTAGTTAATGATGATGGAACTCAATTAAAAAAAGATTTAGTGTCACAACTAAAATTTAAAGATGAACATGCTGCTAAAGAAAATCTCAAAAGAGTTATTCGACATTCTTATGCTAAGGAAGAGTTACCTCACCTTGACGAATTGATTGATTCAATCAATCAAAAAATTAATAAAGATGATACTACAGCTACTCTTACCCTATTCCACGATGAATTAACCTATTTAAAACAAATAAATAATCCCAAAAGTAGTTTGAGCAATCATTCTTTTTTTCATGCTAAAAAGCAAGATTCAGACCCTGGTTTTTGGCAGTGGATTGCAAACTGGCTTGGTTTTGGCAGTTCTATTACCGAGGAAAATAGATTGTCTTTAAGACAATAAACAAATAAAGAAACTATTGTAGCTATGATTACACTGTGCGCTATAACCGTCAAGCGAAGCAAAAAGCAGATGTTGTCCTGCGAAGACAGGAATCCATCCCTGATGGAGCACATTGCCAATATAAAAATAAACCCCCACCTTGCGCAGGCTATGCGTGGCCTCTCGGACGCATATTCAGTCTAATTTTATTTTTTTAGAAAATATTCTCCATGAATAAATTATGCTAGGATGAGACATTATTTACTCTTTGTGATAACCTGATGCAGGACGCACTAAAAAAATTTTTTCAAAAATACCCACAGGCAGAAGCTCCTTTTATGCATGAACAACTCGCTGAATGGAGTGTCACACGTCCTCTGACTGGATTACGGGTGCTCCATCATGTTCCTGTAGTAACGAATACTTTATTAAAAATAGCATGCTTACTTGAAGCAGGCGCTGATGTTACAATCACTAATCCTACAGACTTTTGTTATGCTCATCCGCACGCGGTATCCTCTTTAAACGAAGCAAAAATTCGATACGTAGAAGATCCACGCTCACTTGTCGGGGAAACGTTTGATCTTTATTTTGATTGTGGCGCTCAGCTTTATCAATTTTTGGGAAAACCCCAAATTGGTGCAATCGAATTAACTGGTTCTGGTGATCAGTTTTATCGACAACAAACGCTTAACTTTCCTGTAATTAGTGTTGATCGCACATTGACAAAACAACTCGAAACAGTTTTTGGATGCGCTGAAAGCAGTCATATGGCTCTGGCTCAATTGACAGGAATCAACACGGCAGAAACATCATGGATTATATTTGGTTTTGGAAAAATTGGCCGCGGACTTGCCTATTTTTGCAGTCAAAATAAAGTTCCTGTCGTTGTTGTAGATCCAAATAAAAAACAACGAAATTTGGCCCAAAATTTGGGTATAAAAGCGATTGATCCTCAGGATTTCAGCGAGTTAGAGCGTGCATTAATCGAAGCAAATGTAGTTGTGACCGCAACCGGACAAAAAGCAATTATGAGTGATTATCCTCACTTCTGGTTTAGTGGAAAAATTCTGGCGAATTTAGGCATCTATGATGAGTTTGGCCCTCATTTTAGTGATGAAGAGGTTTTAAATCATAAAATGCCCGTTAATTTTGTACTAAATGATCCCACCCCAATGAAATATATCGATCCGGAATTTTATATCCATAACCTTGTTGCATTAATGTTACTGAAAGAAAAACTAACGCCAGGGGTACATGGAATATCATCAACATTAGATCATAGTATTATTGAGCGCTGGTGTGCCTACCACTCATTTCCCTTAGACAAAATTAATGCCTGGTTGTATTTGTAATCTGCTTTGTAGCCTGGGTGCAGTGCAGCAAAACTCGGGATCAAAGAGTTCACGCCCCCAACCTTGGGTTCCGCTGCGCACCCAATCTACAATAAGTGCTCACGTTTTTTAAAATAAATTTACACTTTCTCCATGATGCTATATATTTCGTCTTTTTTGTCGAAACAGAGTTAATGAATTTATTAGCCTCAACACATTCATGCAAATCCAAAAGAACCACCATATGGTTAGTCGGCGTATTTTTTCTATTATTTCAATTTTTCTTACAATTATCTTCGGGAATTGTTATTGGCGCGATAATGCATGAAAAACACCTTACCGCATTCACTGCCGGCCTATTAAGTAGCGCTTTTTATTATGTCTACACCACAATGCAAATTCCTGTAGGGCTTCTTTTGATCGATTTAATACACGAACCTTAATGTCCTTAAACGCACTCTTATGCGCCCTGGGCTGTTTTTTATTTTCTACAGGATATAACTTATTTGTGTTATTTCTCGGTCGTCTCATTATAGGTGGAGGCTCCGCTTTTGCATTTGTGGGTATGACGCGAATACTACGCCAACATTACCCTCTCAAACAATATGCTTTTATGATTGGGCTCACCGAAACTCTAGGATTTACTGTTACTGTATTTAGCATGATTGGAATGGGATCACAGATAAATCGCATTAGCTGGCATTATTTTCTTGCGGGATCCGGTGCCATTGGTCTTTTAATTGCTGTTTTATGTGCAGCTTTTATTCCCAGTAACAAGCCCGTAATTAATGATTATCAGCAGTATAAAAAATATTTAGTGCTCATGTTAAAAAATAAATTGGTTTGGTTTAATGGATTATTTGTTGGATTAGAGTTTTCTGTCATTACTGTTTTTGCTGCAATGTGGGCCGTTCCTTTTCTCCAGTTAAAATTAAAGTGTTCTCTAGAATGTGCCAGTATTCTTACCTCAATGATCTTACTAGGAGCCGGGTTAAGTTGTCCCATTTATGGTTGGCTCTCCATTCAACTATCTCGGCGCAAACCGCTAATCCATATTTCATGTTTATCAACTGCTATTTTATTCATTCTCGTTCTTTATTTACCAATACAGCACATGCTTCTTGTTGGAGTTATGTTGTTTGCAATTGGACTATGTTGTGGCGCATATATGCTTGCCTTTACCATTGCGAATGAACTGGCACCGCCAGAATCACTCTCTGCCTGCACAGGTTTCACTAATACCTTAGCTATGGCCACTGCTCCCCTACTGCAACCGCTCGTAGGTTATTTACTCGACTATTTCAAAGGCAATACGAATATCCATACTTTAGGTGATTATCAATCTACTCTTTTAATCATCCCAGCTGCGTTAATTATCGCCAGTGTTTTATCACAATTTCTTCCTGAAAAAGAGGCGTGATGGATAATGTTTTGCTTTTCTCTTTTCTTGCTTTTTTAAGGGCAAATTACCTCATGAGAGCGATTTATGCTTAAAAAATAGATGAAGTTATCTCAAAAATCTCACTCTGCTTGCTTTGATTAATAAAACCTTAATAATTTAGCTATAAAATAAGCAAATATTGGTCAGAATGTAGTTATTTTCATATGACAGAAGCCAAGAGAGATCGTCCTAAAAAAGAAATAACCCACTTTGTCGTATTGGGTGATAGCCTTTCCGACGGTAAAAACATGGGTGAAAAGTTTTCTTTTCTAGGCCCATGGATCAACGGATTATGGAAAAAAACATTAGGATTAGATAAGTCTCCTAAAGAACGTTTCACGAATGGTTATACTTGGGCAGATGTGCTTAGAGCTACTCTTATCAGCAAATTCCTTAATGATGATAAAATAAAAAAAGATTCTGCACGTCGTTTTGGAAGATATAACCTGGATAATGCAGATATAGGAGATGATGTTCTTTTTCAACCACCTCAAAAAAAAGATAGATATACTGAGGATGAAATTACCTCAGAAATAAGAGAGGTAAGACGCAAAAAGCGAATAGAGGCTAGAGAAGAAGGACATCTATTTACGACAGAGGAGCCAATAAATCATAGGCATATAGTAGATAATACGGATATAGCTGATGTTGCAATCGCGCATCGACATAAAACGAATGCTCAACGTGAGGTCATTCAGAGAAAAAGGGCACTTTTAAAAGCTCCTGCTCTGCGAGAATCTTCTGATGATATATCTGACCAGGTAATAACAGATCCCCGTTATAGAAAAGACATTGAAGAATATTATTCACTCGATAACGGCCGTACTGCTCAATATAACGGGCAAAATTTCTTTGCCAATTACGCCCAAGGTGGTGCAACATCCCACGATTACAGTTGGAGTGGTCTTTTTCTTTCTCTTCTTTCTCCGTTTACTTCAATAAAGCTTTTTTTCACTCGCTTAATGGTATCCAACTTGACCAAGCAGGTGGATCAATTCTTAGAAGACGTTGAAAAACAAGAAATTTCCGACGAAAAAGAAAAAACCTTGGTTACTGTATTTTCTGGAGCCAATGATTTAATTACAGCTAATGCAGAACCAACAAGAGAAGCAGCTGATCTGGCTATAAAAAGTAACCTTGAGAATATTAAGAAATTAATGGATAAAGGTTATAAAAATATTGTTCTATGTAATTTGCCTGACTTGTCATTAACCCCACGTTTCCAGAATAAGTCTGAATCAGAACGAAATAATGCTCAAAAAATAGTAAAAGATTATAATGATAAATTAGAAAAGAAACTCGAAGAGCTCAAAAAAGATTACCCAAATTGTTCTATCGACCTTTTCGATATTAATGCTGTCTTTACGAAAGTTTATACCGATGTCGAGAAGAATGGTCAACAATCAAAATACGCTCAATTCTTTGACGCCGCAAAACTAAAAGAAGCCTACAAAGATTCACCAGATTATAAGATGAATCCTGATGGAACATCTCCAGGTTCCAAACATATGTTTTGGGATGATGTTCATCCAACCGCCACCATGCATGCCTTGTTGATGTCTGAATTTTACAAAAGTAAAGAAATCCTGGGTCAATACACAATATCAGCGCCAAAAGAGCAAAGCACCAAACATTTGTGCGATATATTTCAACAAAAATATCATGAAAAATTGGACAATACTTGGTTTAAATTTTTGAGTTGGAATAAAGAACTTCCTATTGACTATAGTGAACCAGAAAAAGCACTTATCACCATATTGCGCTATGCACTCGATAAACATAACAAGCAGGCAGACTTGGTACGTGCCGCGATGACCGATTTAGGTTGGTGGGTCAATGATGAGCCTAATATGTGTATTCCTGCTCTAGCCGATGCCATGTGGGTTTTTAACCCTAAATTAGCACAGCAGTTAGAAGCACAATTAGATCCCCATCTAGAACAATCCAAACCTAGTTCGCCTAAAATGATGGTAGGCGCATTAGGGGTAGCACCTCATAAAAAAGCCATTCCTCCTGAGCTTGCTTTGCCCCCTGAAGTAGAGAAAAGATTAGAGAGAATGCAAAAAACTCAAGTACTTCGAGATGATAATGCTAAGGTAGGTTCAACTTTGGATGGCCAAGATCAGGTAATAAGAGATACTTTGACTTTTGTTTGAGGTATTTATTCAACTTGTAGCCTGGATGCAGCGCAGCGGAATCCGGGTTTTAGTAATTCATTCATGTTTCATAAAACCCGGATTCCGCTGCGCTGCATCCAGGCTACATATTTTTATAAATCAAGCACTTAACTTGATATGCTCCATAGCTAATTCAGTACTTTTTAAGAATGATTGCTGAGTAACAAAACAAAAGTCTCCATGACTGTCTTTGGAAAACCCTGCAACTGTATGTGATGATGGATCATTGGCTTTCAGTGTATTAATCAATGTTAAATGCAGTTTAGGCAATCCGATACTCAGCATGCACTGATCATCTTTTAAAGGCTTTAATGAAACAAATTGAGACATTTTGACTTTATTACCCAAAGGATCACGCCAACCTGCAACAGCCGCGCTGGTTGCATCCTTTTCTTTAAGATTTGCAGAGTAAAATCCATTATCATCATTTAAGCGACAAAAAGTAGTACTGATTTCATGTGCGCTTTTCTGCTCATCGTTTAATGCCAATTTGCCAAACCAGGCTTTATTCCCGGTAACAAATTGTTCTTTATCATCAATCTGTAAATGTCCATTAAGCTGGCTTGTCTGTAAAACGGCAAGTTTTACTCCTGGACGCAAGACTAAGGTTTCATTGTCTTTATTTGCTTGCTTTAGCATGTCCACCTTGAAATTAAAACCTTTTTTGTCTGCCGCTTTAACGCCAAAAATCCAACTGTCATTAATTGGATTGAAACGAATAAAAGCATAACCAACATGCCAATCAAGTGGCGTTGATTGTTCTATCTTTTCTTTGCCTTCGTAAAAAAATACCAACTGGTTTGTTTGTCCATCAATTAAAGCGGCTTTAGTTTGGAAATCGAAGCCTTGACGCTGCATTTCAAAAAAATAGCCGTATTTATCCCCACTCTCATTTTTCACCATACCGGAAAAAGTCCAACTCCCGATGGTTGGTTCGATGGATTGTACCGGTTGCGGCATGGGTTCTATTTCAGATGCAAACAATCCTGTACTTGTGTGGAATATTATTAAAAATAAAAAACAGCGAATCCAAGCAAACATAATCAGCAATAACCTTTTAACTGTTGATGTAACCACAATGCGTCCCAAAATGCATCATCCAATACAGCGTCTACAGGCAAATAATGCATGGTGTCCGAACTAAATGATCGGCATTTCACTGCATCTTTTTCCGTCATAATAATAGGTGATTTGGAATAATTCAAATCATCTGGCTTAAACTGATAATGATCAGGATAAGAACAGCTATCGAATTCTATCCCTAATTGCAACAAAGTGGAATAAAAACGTTGAGGGTTACCAATTGCAGCAATCGCTTCCCATTTTCCAGGGAATGTATGTGCATCAATGTCCTCATCCGTACTTAATTTTTTAATTTTTCCAGGTTTTAATTTCATGGGATATGCATTGTTCCACTTGCCTTCATTGACCACAATAAAATCAACTTGTTCCAAGCGCATAGCAGATTCCCTTAGTGGCCCTGCCGGTAAACAAAAACCGTTACCTAATCCTCGGGTCCCGTCAATAACAGCAATTTCAATAGCTCGTCCCATGCGGTAATGCTGTAATCCATCATCGCTAATAATGATTTGGCTTTGATGTTTTTCTAAAAGATAGCGTACAGCCTGGGTTCGTTTGGGTGCAATCACTACAGGGCATTTGGTTTTTTGTGCTAACAGCAAGGGTTCATCGCCAACTTTTAAGGCAGAATCATTGGCTTGAACTTCATAGGGAAATTGCTTTATTGCTGCACCATAGCCACGACTCACAATGCCAACCCTTAACCCCTTTTGTTGTATTCTTTTAGCCAACTCAATAACCAAAGGGGTTTTACCCACTCCTCCAACCGTTATATTGCCAACAACAATGACAGGAACCGGGCAACTTATTTGACTAAACCGTTGCAAAAAATAGCGTCTGGCCGAAACAATCGCGGAATAGACCCAAGACAATGGACGCAATATCCATTGTAACGGATGATGATGACCATACCATAGCTGCTCTAAGAAGGAAGACATCAGGCTAGTGCATCCTCATGAATTGTATCTGAATGTTGTATGCTCTGAAGCTGTGCATAATACCCTTGTAAGTCAAGTAATTCTTGGTGGGTGCCTTGTTCCACAATGCGTCCATGTTGCATCACAATAATCTTATCTGCATGTTTAATCGTCGATAAACGGTGCGCAATGACTATAGTCGTTCGATTTTTCATAACTTCCTCTAAAGCAATTTGTATGTATCGTTCTGACTCACTATCCAACGCAGATGTTGCTTCATCAAGAATTAAAATAGGCGCATTCTTCAAAATGGCCCGAGCAATCGCTATCCTTTGCCGCTGACCACCGGAAAGTAACACACCATTCTCACCAACACATGTATCATAACCTTCGGGTAATCGACTAATGAATTCATCGGCAAAAGCCATTTTAGCGGCTCGTATAATTTGTTGTCGGCTTACATCCGAGCGGCCATATGCTATGTTATTAGCCAAAGTATCATTAAAAAGGGTCACATTTTGACTTACCAAAGCCATTTGCTCACGCAAACTGGCCAAACTTATTTGATTGATGGGGGTATTATCCAAAGTAATCATACCTTGAGTCACTTCATAAAAACGAGGTAATAAACTGGCTATAGTTGTTTTCCCGCTTCCAGAATGACCTACCAATGCAACCGTTTTACCCGCTTCAACAGTAAAATTTACATCATGTAATACACTTTCCCCTTGTCTGTAAGCATAAGATACGTGTTTAAATTCAAGAGCCCCCTGTGCTCTTTGCGACAAAACGATACCCTGCTCTTGCTCTATAGGCAGATCCAACATATTGAATACACTTTCTGCGCCAGCCAAGCCTTTTTGTATTACAGCATTCAGGGTGGTTAGAGTTTTCATCGGTTTAATCAGCTGTATCATTGCTGCAATAATTGCTAAAAAAGAACCTGCAGAAATAATCACTACTGTAGACAATTGAATTGCTGCAGCGATGATTGCTGCAATGCCTATAGCAATAACAATTTGCACTCCAGACACATTGAGTGCCTTACTCGCAGCAACTTTCATATCGTTCTGGCGTGAATGCTCTATAGCCTTACCGAATTTTCCATATTCATAAGCAGCACCGCCAAAAATACGCACTACCCGATAACCTTCAATTGCTTCACTGGCAATTTCAGTCACCTCACCCATTGTTTTTTGTACTTTATGGCTTATCCGCCGCACACGCTTGTTAGTGTAATTTACAATCAAACCAACAAAGGGAATAGTTAATAAAAACATGAGTGATAATTGCCAGCAAATTACCATCATAACGGTGAGAAAACCTATAATTAAACACGTATTTTGGACAATATCTGTTAAGGCATCGGCACTAACCTGAGCTACCTGTTCCACATCATAAAGAATTTTAGAAAGCATTTGTCCTGAAGTTGCTTCATCGTAAAAATCAGCAGGCAAATGAAGAATATGCTTAAAAACTTTTTCCCTTAAAACTTTAACTACTGATCGGGCAACCCAAGTCATGCAATAACTACCCAGTGAACTAACTAGCCCTCTCAAAGTAATCCCTATTAAAACGATATAAGGAATTTTCTTAATAAAATCCATATCAACATTAATAAAGCTTTTATCAAAAAAAGGCCGCATCATGTAGGTAAAACCAGCATCAATCAGAGAATACAAAATATTGGCACAAATACCTAATGCCAGTATGGGCCAAAACGGCTTCACATAAGCTAACAAACGTTTGTATAAAATGCTGGTTTTAACAGAAAGTTTCTTTTTCATGACTCAGTAGTTCAATCGAAACATGGGTTATTGTAACTGTTATTACATGGAAGTGCTAATATTCCCTTAACGCGCCCTATGTAGCCCTGGACGCCGCAGCAGCACCCAGTCTCTTGATCATATCTCTGTCCACCCCCCACGGCTTGTCCGTGGGTCCAGTATTTTAGGGCAGATCTCCCAGATCCAGCGGCCAAGCCTCGGGACGCGGGAATAGGTCTGGACTAGTTTTTCAGCGATGTGTAGAAGATTCAGGTACAGCACGGAGGAGCAGGGGCTCAAATATTCGTTCACATCAAAAAAACAGCTTACCCCTGGACTACGCCTAGGTATCTATTGGCAATAAACCTCATTCCAAGGTCATTTTGATTCGTGTATAAGCACAATGAAATCCTACTTTTTGCACATTACAATCGGACACGCTCCCGGGTTCTGTGGTAACCGTTGCCCAAGATACTCCTTGCTGTTTTGCAGTATTCAATCGAGCCATTAATAATTTTTTTTGTAACCCTTTTCCTCGATAAGCAGGTAAAGTACTGGTAACCCCTAAATCACAAAAATCCCCATGGATGGCAAGTGTTGCCCCAGCCACAATGACATCTTTATCATAAACAGCATAGGCGCTGACTCCGTTAGATCGAACATAACGAAAAAATTGATCTTCGGCTTCAATAGCATCAAAGCCAAGAGCTACCCTTTTGGCCCACTCTCTTGTTTCGCTCGACTTTATTTCTCTAATCGTGAAAGAATCTGCAACGCAATCAAGCAGCTGATATGCTTTTAAATCCAAGATTGAGACATTATTTAATTCACTGATACAATAACCACGCTGACTTAAAAATATGGGGAGTTCATTTCCTACAAAAGGGCATAATTCAATATCTATTCGTTTATGATTTAATGTCCTATAAAATTGTTCTATGCATTCAATTTCAGACTGAAAATGCTTAAATTTCGTATTAAATCCCCACCCTACTACCTGTGACAAGTAAGAATCAAATCCTGAAAAACAGGCAGCACCCCCATTAATTTCCAATATCTTTCCTTGAAGATACTGCTGAGTTACTTCGATATGAGTTTGCTTGATGCAAGACTCCATTTGTGTCGCCAGATCTTTAGTAATACATTTCATCTTAAATATTATTCCATCGAACCTGAGAGAGCCTCACGAATTTTTTTGCCCTACGTATCGCGCTTTATGCGGTATCCAGAGAATCTTACTTTAAAAAAGAACTCAGAAATACTTCAACGCATCGTCCTGGATACCGCGCATAAAGTGCGATACGTAGAAGAGATGAGCACAGAATTCTTTTATCTACTGTTTTATTTTAATCCTTTTGCTACATCATATACCAAACTGGGCCCCTGATAAATCAAACCTGTATACACTTGGATTAATGAAGCACCTGCATCCAACTTTGCCTGTGCACTGCTGCAATTGTCGATGCCCCCTACTCCGATTAAAGTGACATCGTTACCTACGTGTTGTTTTAGCAAGCGCAAACATTGAGTAGATAATTCCCATAAAGGTTTTCCGCTTAGTCCTCCGGTTTCTTCAGCATAGGGTAATTGAATCACTCCAGTTCGAGAGCAAGTAGTATTTGTCGCAATAATACCTTCAATACCATAATTCAAAATCACTTCGGTCATTTGTTTTAATGTTTCTGGATCTTCATCTGGTGATATTTTAACCACTAAGGGAACATGGCGCTGGAGTTTATCAGATAATTTAATTTGTTCCGCCTGAATTTGTGACAATAAATTGGCAAAATACTCTTTCTGTTGTAATTGACGAAGATCGGGAGTATTCGGTGAAGAAATATTGATAGTTACATAAGAAGCATATTCATATACTTTTCTTAAACAATGAATGTAATCATCTGCGGCATGTTCTAACGAAGTATCTTTATTTTTACCAATATTAATGCCCAAGATTCCTTTATATCGTGCTTTTTTTACATAGTTCACCAAAGCATCTACACCCTGGTTATTAAACCCCATGCGATTAATAATCGCATCAGCTTCCGATAACCGAAATAATCGTGGTTTGGGATTGCCGATTTGTGGTCTTGGTGTGACTGTTCCTAATTCAATAAAGGAAAAACCTAATTTGGCCAATGCATCCAAATGTTCTCCGTTTTTATCCAAGCCTGCTGCCAAACCAACAACATGAGGAAATTGTAACCCCAAGGCTGCGGTAGGTTTAGGCTTAGCTTTTTTAAAACAAAACTTAGGTACATAGTGTAAAGCAGATAAACTAAAAGTATGTGCCCGTTCAGGATCCATACTAAAAAGTAAAGGACGTAACATTGAATACATACAAAAAAACCTTTTAACCTTGATGAAGCGACATATTACTCAGACTTACTAAAAATTCCTGGATTACGCTCGCTTCACCCAGGGTTGTAATTTAAAGATCACATTTCTGAGCCCAAACACGTAACATTGCGTTTTCAGACTTATGCAAATGATAATCTACTTCTCTAATTTCCACACCATATCCTTCTTTTTGTAATTCCAGTAATACTGGACCTAAAAACTCAGAGGTCTTACCTTCCATGTCATTTAAGGGAAAAATTCTTACTTCTTTAGCTACTCTTGCTAATTCACGAATTACATTTACATGAAATTCGACCGTTTGATCTTCCAAATCAGCAAATAAATAATTTGCACTTAATGCAAAATCAAAAGAGAAATCAGAATAAGGTAAATGGTAATCTGCTGCACCATAATATCGACCTTCAGCCTTACCCTGTTCATAATCAGCAAAGAATTTTTTCATGCCATTACGACGGTTTTCCAGTAATTGCTCTAAACCTCCAGTGCGACTGAAATCAAATTGATCTTGTTCTCGGCGTACTTCATCTGCCATTTGTGCAAAAATCATAACCGCCTTGGACGATAATGTATCTTTATCCAAAACAAACAATGGATCACAACTTACGGCTTGATGCGCTTCCTGAAACTGTTGGGCGTTTACTGCACTGGGACCACATCCATATTCTAAAATCTTGGAATTCATATCCTCTTGAGACAAATCAAACATCTCACGATACTCATCAACACTATGTCCCCAGAGTACTAATTTACGCATGAATGACTCTCCTAAATAGATAACCTGAAACGCTGAAATTTTGACTTTAACTACCCGTTGGTAGTTTTCCTTGGCTTAAGATTAGGCGATTTTTTAAATCAGGTAAAGGAGCATTTTAAAAACATTCATCCCAGAAAGTGTAAACATCAGGAACAGAGAGTGACGAGCAGCTGCAGTGTTTTGAACAAAACGATCTCATTAAGAAATGCTGTAGATATAGATCTATAGATATAGTTCTATCTAAATTTGATAAAATATCAGCGTAAGAAGTGGAGCAATAAAGCGATAAATAATTTTATTCTTGACAGTTTCCTCTTGCATTAGAATAATGGCAATAATCAATAAGATAAATCTCTTTAAGGAACGTTTTACAAGGTAGTAAAATGAAAATTCTAGTTACTGGTGGCGCAGGCTTTATTGGTTCTGCAGTGGTTCGATACCTTATTGAGAGTACTACGGATACCGTGATCAACGTTGATAAACTGACTTATGCTGGAAGTTTAGATTCACTTAATCACCTCATCAACAATCCACGCCATATTTTCCAACAAGTAGACATTCGCTCCCGCGATCAAATAAATTATATATTTGCTACCTTTCAACCAGATGCAATTATGCATTTAGCAGCAGAAAGCCATGTCGATCGATCTATTGACGGGCCAGCGGATTTTATACAAACAAATATTATTGGAACTTATAACTTACTTGAAGCCGCACGCGATTATTGGCAATCATTGCCTGCAATACAACGCCAATCATTTCGTTTTCATCATATCTCTACAGATGAAGTTTTTGGTGATCTGGAAAATAAAAACGAATTTTTTACTGAGACCACCCCTTATGCACCAAGCTCCCCATATTCAGCAAGTAAAGCAAGTTCGGATCATTTAGTTAGGGCATGGCATCGAACTTATGGATTACCAACAATAATAACGAATTGCTCTAATAATTATGGCCCTTACCAATATCCTGAAAAATTGATTCCAGTTATAATTCTCAATGCCCTTGCCGGAAAAAATTTACCTATCTATGGCAATGGAGCCCAAGTCCGGGATTGGTTGTATGTCAATGATCACGTCCATGCTCTTTATATGGTTTTAAAAAATGGGGTAATAGGTTCTACCTATAATATTGGCGGGCATAATGAGAAACAAAATATTGAAGTAGTTCATACAGTATGTGATCTATTAGAAGAATTAGTCCCCCAAAAACCACCACATGTTTCTTGTTACAAAGAATTAATTACGTATGTTAAAGACCGATCAGGCCATGATCTGCGTTATGCCATGGATACAACAAAAATTCAACGGGAATTTGGATGGAAACCCAAAGAAACTTTTGACACAGGAATACGGAAAACAGTGGAGTGGTATTTAAATCATCAAAATTGGTGCCAAAATATTCTAAATAAAGTGCCACAACATAAACAATTAAGAGTCACTGAAAAGGAATTAGCAATATGAAAGGAATTGTGCTCGCTGGAGGTTCCGGGACACGTCTTTACCCTATAACCCAAGGTATCTCAAAACAATTACTTCCTATTTATGATAAGCCCATGATTTATTATCCTTTATCAGTCCTCATGTTAGCGGGTATTCGTGAAATTCTTGTGATTACTACTCCAGAAGATTGCCCAGCATATCAACGCATCTTAGGAAATGGAGAACAATTTGGTATAAAATTATACTATGCGTTACAACCCAGTCCAGATGGCTTGGTCCAAGCCTTTATTATTGGTGAAGAGTTTATAGGTCAAGATAATGTGTGTTTGGTATTAGGTGACAATATATTTTATGGTCTTGGATTTACAAAGAAATTACAAGAAATTGCTGCGCGTCAAACAGGGGCCACTATTTTTGCCTATCCAGTAAAAGACCCCGAGCACTTTGGCGTCGTCTCTTTTGACGAGCAAATGAAAGCGATATCAATTGAAGAAAAGCCAACCGATCCTAAATCAAATTATGCTATAACCGGACTTTATTTTTATGATAATCAAGTTATAAACATTGCCAAACAAGTACGCCCATCCCATCGAGGTGAATTGGAAATATCGTGTATTAATCAGTTCTATCTTGAATGCGGGGATCTCCACGTAGAACTACTTGGACGTGGGTTTGCCTGGCTAGATACTGGCACTCCTGAAAGTCTTTTAGCCGCAAGTTCTTTTGTACAAACTATTGAGCATCGTCAAGGATTGAAAATCGCTTGTTTAGAAGAAATTGCTTATAAAAACAATTGGATAAGCGCAGAAACGCTTAGAGAAATTGCTCTTAAACTAAGTAAAAATAATTATGGAACTTATTTACTTCAGTTAATTGAGCAAAAATGATAAGAGACAAATCTGATGTTATTAACCCCATAAAACAGGATTATATCAAGTGCTTCGTTATGAGATGTTTTGTTCCATGAAACACTCCACTACTTCCGGCAAATAATCCTTCCAACTCTGGCATTGAATATTTAATATTTGTTCGATTTTTGTTGTATCTAAAACTGAATTTTTTGGCCTTACTGCTTTAGTTACATACTCTTCCGATTTTATGGGTTTTAAATGGGTAAGCGCCAAACTCACTCCCTTTTTCTTAGCAAGATCAATAAAAAAACGTGAAAATTCATACCAGCTAGTTACACCTGTCCCAGCATAATGGTAAACCCCCCAATCATTAAAAGGTGGCGTACTTATTTTCGCTACAATCGTTAGTAGTACTCTGGCAATATCTTGCGCTGCAGTTGGCCTACCCCATTGATCAGCAACAACACTGAGCTCCTCTCTAGATGAAGCCAATTTTAAAATTGTTTTTACAAAATTAGCCCCATAAATCCCGAATACCCAACTCACCCGTAAAATAATATGCTCTTTGTGCAGTGCTATAATCGCTTGTTCCCCTGCTAATTTGGATTGAGCATAAACACCTTGAGGACTGGTACTATCTGTTTCGCTATAAGCACCTTTTTTAGTACCATCAAAAACATAATCCGTGGACAAATGAATCAAGGCTATTTTCTTTTGTGCACAATATAGGGCTAACTGGCGCACAAATTCTGCATTAATCCTATGAGCTAACAGCACTTCATCTTCAGCTTTATCTACAGCCGTATATGCAGATGCATTAATAATCAGTTCAGGTTGAAGCGAAGAAAGAGTCGAGCGCACTTCACTGACATGAACACAGTCAAATTCTTTTCTCGTCAACGTAATGATTTGATGTTCTGTTGACATAAACAGCCGAATAATTTCTGACCCCACTTGACCATTAGCCCCTATAACTAATATTTTCATAGAAATCTCGGCAAAAATTGGTGATCAATTAAATCCAAAGAGCTTGCTTGCATATCTTTTGCTGAGAGTTGCACCTCATCAGTTAGAGGCCAATCGATAGCTAATTTTGGATCTCGATAATTAATCGACAACTCACTTTCTGGATGATAAAAGTCCGTACATTTATAAAAAAAATCAGCTGTAGGGCTTAAAACATAAAATCCATGGGCAAAACCTTTAGGAATCCAAAGCTGACGTTTATTCTCCCCAGAAAGAATTACCCCCACCCACAATCCAAAAGTGGGTGAGCCCAACCTGACATCAACAGCCACATCAAAGACTTCTCCAGCCAAAACAGAAACCAATTTTCCCTGAGTATGCTGATATTGGTAATGTAAGCCTCGCAAAACTCCTCTACGCGACCTCGATAAATTATCTTGAACAAAAGTATCTCGTATGCCAAGTAATGCTGCATATCGGGCAGCTTGAAATGATTCATAAAAAAAACCACGTTCATCGCCATAAACACGAGGCTCTATAATTTTCACTTCAGATATTTTTGTATCTAATATATTCATTAACTATCGCTATGTTCAGTATTGATTTACTTTATGTTGGAGGAAAGGCTTATGGCGATCTTTGTGGGAAACCATCACTTCTTGCATTAAATTGAGCCATCAACTGTCCTGTTTTTTCCCAAAATTTGATAATGTCTTCTTGATACCATTCAGGAAAGATATTTTCGTTATTTTTTGCAAATTTATACAAGGTATCAAACATATAACACAAAACACCAGGAGTCATCTCTAATCCAGAATGTTGCATTGAGATTCGTCGGAGTTCTTCTATACGTTTAAATGAACCTATAGAAGTTTTAGTCGCAGCATATTCTCGGCTTGCTGATAAAACGCCATCGACAGGCTGAGGTTCACCCAACGCTGAAAGCCGCATCCACAAATCAGAGTCCATTCCATACTCTAAATCAACATTAAGATATCCTATTTGTTCTAAACAATGGCGATTCATGAACGTTGAAGGTTGCAGGATATAGTTCAAACCCATAACTAATGCATGGCGGTCGAAAGTCAAACTGTTTTTAGGGAAGAAATGAGTCAGTACTTCCCCTGTTTTCGAAACTCGAAATCCATCTCCGAAAAAAAAGGGAGCGTGTGGATTGATTTGATAAGCGTTGATCACTTTTGCAAATGCGCCAGGGAGATAGTAATCATCGGAATTAAGCCAGGCAACCAATTCCCCTGATGCCTTCATGAATCCTTTATTTATTGCATCGCTTTGCCCTTTATCTGGCTCACTTACCCAATAAGTAAGATAAGGCTCAAATTCATGAATAATTGATAATGAATCATCATGGGAGCCACCATCAATAATAATATATTCCAGGTTTGGATAATTTTGAGAGAGTACAGACTCAATACATTGTCGAAGAAAAGGGCCTTGGTTAAATGAGGGGGTCACAATAGAAATTTTTGGCAGATTGTTTTCTTGCCCCATTTTTAATTCCTTAAAAAATTTAGTTATTCGCACTTGATTTATATTTTTTTAATTTAATTGTTTTTGCAAGGCAATGCTCCTCAACTCTTCGTCGACTTATACTGGGGTAACTTTTAAATTAGAAATAGTATAGGCAGCACGCCTGGAATCGGTTTTGCTTAAAGGCTTAGCCGCTCCATTAGTCACAATAATAAGTTTAGTCAGTGATGCAGGAGAAATATCAAGTACTTTGTTATAAACGGATCGTTCTCCGTTTTTTGTATTAAGCACAATTTTATGGGGTTCATTTTTCTCCCATAAATAAATTGTTAATTGCTGATTCCCATGTATACCATACTCAAAAAACAACCTTGTTTTTTTCATTTCTGAAGATACATCGAAGGGTTCCAGTTGGAAAACAATCTCATCTTTAACCCAATACCACCAATTATCACCACTTTTTTCTTCGGGATATGGATTGCTCACATGAGTAATTTTTATCTCGGCTTGAGATAGCTTGTGCAAACGCGCATCTTCTGAAGATACTTTAATCGTTTTATCATTAGGGATCTTTTGCATACCCTGCACGGCATCAACCTCAGTCTTTTGGGCACTTCCCGAGTATTGCAGAGCAGAAAAGCTCGTCACCCCCACGATGATACCTAAAAAAAATCCTCCAAAAAAATCCCTTTTTTTCATAATTAATCCTTATAAATCCTATACCTTATAAAGCATGTTCGTTTGCTCAAGATATCACATTCATAATAAAGAGAACAATATTTAAAAAGCAGTTTATCTCTTACGGCAACTCACCATACTTAAGTTACCCAGGTATCTTGTTCGGAAAAAAAATTCGTATCATGAAGTAAAAATGCGAGCTCTCGACCAGCTGCATCGATTAAGGACTCAGTAAATTGTATATAAATTCGTTTGTTATCTACTAACTCATTGGGAATAGATACTTGTTGGTACTGATGGGCAGTAAATTGAAACTGACCTACTCTTTTTTTACCAGCCATAATGAGCATGGTTGAATTCATTGGTGTCACTCCACCGATATAGAGAATTTCTCCAACGGCTCTCTTGCTCGAGTTACAGGAAAATTCTTTTGATAGCCAATTATCTGAAAAAAAACCACTAATATTAGATTTTGGGGATGAACTAGTTTTATTGATAAAAAGAATTTTTTTGAGAGCAGATGTTCCAAATTCTTTAATTTTTTTAGCCAGATTTGAAAAGCCCTGAGTCCGACGTGACCAGTGGTAATGTAACTTGCTCACAGGAAGATGTAAGCTTTTAATGGATAATAAGCGAACTATCTGACTGATTGCATTTTTTTTCTCATAAATCAAATGGTGCCAGTATCCCTGGTAATAATTGAGATGTGTATAACCAATGTGATGTTTGCATATGCTAAATATTTCTTGATAGATTTTGATACGCCCTGAAAGGGTCTTCGTTTCCGGATATAAACGTGAACAGGAAAGTTTTTCGTGCAAAAACTGGATATCCATTCTGGCTTTCGCGATACGTAACCAGTAGTCATAATCCATAACAAAATGGAGTTGTTCATCAAAAAACCCAATTTTTTCTACTACACGACGTCGCCAAAAAGCAGCGGGCTGACATATCATACAGTCTTGAGATAATCTATTAAATGAATACTCATCTGTCTTATAAGTACCAATGATATTATCATGTTCATCAATATAATCGGCCTGACCATAGACCATATCACAGTGTGGATGATTCAGAAAAAAATCAACAACTTTCCGAATAGCGCCGGGAGTTAATACATCATCAGAGTTCAAATAAGCAAGAATTTCTCCCTTTGCCCGCTTAATACCTTTATTAATGGCATGCGTTTGTCCGTTGTCTGGTTCTGAAATCCAAAAAAAACGATCGGTATAAGAACTAAGAATATCTACAGAATCATCGGTAGAGCCGCCATCAATCACAATATATTCAATATGAGGATAATCTTGGCTAAGCACACTATCAATAGTGCGCTTGAGAAACCTTCCTTGATTAAAAGAAGGAGTTATGATAGATACTAAGGGCACGTTTTTTGATGTCGATTCTTCGTACAGTACTTTTTGTCTTGCCTTCTCTGCAACTCGAGTACAAGCAGCGAATAAATTATGTGCCGATCGTTCCCAAGAGTAGGCATTTAATCGTGCTTTACCACGTTGAATCAGTGTTTCACGCAACTCATTATTTTGCAGAATCTCTCCCATAGCATTAGCCATTGCTGAGATATCTAAAGGAGAACAAGTAATCACAGCATTTCCCCCTACTTCAGGAAGACTGGTAGTATTGCTGCATAAAACGGGGGTACCTGTATTAAAAGCTTCTAATAAAGGTATTCCAAATCCTTCATAGAGTGTGAAAAAAACCAAAGCTTGTGCTCGTTCCATAAGTATTCGAAAAAATTCAGGCCTAATAAAGCCCAGATGAACAACCGGTAAGTCCTTGTTATTTTTATGAAGTTCTTTCCACCCTTCCCTATTACCTGTTAAAACAAGAGATACAGCTAAATCAGGATTATTTTTTAAAAGGAGACGAAAAGCTTGCAGCAATCTAATATGATTTTTATGTTTCCAGATATTTGCTGGAAACATAAAAAATGGGGTTTTAGGAATCAATGCCTTTTCTTTATCAGTCAAACAATCTTCCGTTGTTGTTAGGCTGTGGACCTTTTGTAAAGAGGGTTCCATAAGAAAAATATCGTTACATTTTGTTTCGGAAAAATCATAAAGAGTTTTTTTTGCAAATTCTGAGATAGTGCCAATAGCACCTGCTTTAGTCAGTGCTTTTGAAAATGCTGCTCTTCTCGATCGGAGTGTTTGTTCAGAGAAAAATTCGGGATAAGCTTCGTGTTGAATATCTGGAATTAAAAAAATTTGCTTATTTAATGGAAACTGTAATGTATCTTCCATAGGATAAGTACGAAAAAGAACATCAAGATTATTTTCAGTCGCAATTCGATCCAAATCAGAGAAAAATGTTGCACTGGATAAAGTAAAATAACGGACATTATCAGCATGGCATTCAAGCATGGCTCTGTTAAACGGAGTACAAAATACTAAAAATTGATGTTCGGGGTAAAGAGTAAACATCGGTTCACAAACTCCCTTTACTAACTGAGAAATTCCCCCAGATGCACCAATTACTAATTGGCGTAGTTCAATTCCAATAATCATAACGTAATTCCGTGTATTTATTTTATCTTGTTTTTGAGAAAGCTTACTAATGATGATTTTCGTGGAAAACCATCACTTTTTACATTAAATTGTGCCAACAGCCGTCCTGTTCTTTTCCAAAGTTTGATGACATCTCTTTGATACCATCTAGGAAAGATATTTTCGTTATTTTTTGCAAATTTATGCAGGGTATCAAGCATATAGCACAGAACACCTGGGGTTATTTCTAATCCGGAATGTTGCTTTGAGATACATCGAAGTTCTTCTATACGTTTGAATAGGCCTGTAGAAGTTTTAGTAGTAGCATATTCTCGACTTGCAGATAAAACCCCATCGACAGGCTGAGGTTCACCCAGAGTTGAAAGCCGCATCCACAAATCAGAGTCCATTCCATACTCTAATTCAACATTAAGATATCCTATTTGTTCTAAACAATGACGATTCATGAATGTTGAAGGTTGCAAGATATAGTTCAAACCCATAACTAATGCATGACGGTCGAAGGTCAAACTGTTTTTAGGGAAGAAATGAGTCAGTACTTCCCCTGTTTTCGAAACTCGAAATCCATCTCCGAAAAAAAAGGGAGCGTGTGGATTGATTTGATAAGCGTTGATCACTTTTGCAAACGCGCCAGGGAGATAGTAATCATCAGAATTAAGCCAGGCAACCAATTCCCCTGATGCCTTCATGAATCCTTTATTTATTGCATCGCTTTGCCCTTTATCTGGCTCACTTACCCAATAAGTAAGATAAGGCTCAAATTCATGAATAATTGATAATGAATCATCATGGGAGCCACCATCAATAATAATATATTCCAGGTTTGGATAATTTTGAGAGAGTACAGACTCAATACATTGTCGAAGAAAAGGGCCTTGGTTAAATGAGGGGGTCACAATAGAAATTTTTGGCAAATTATTTTCTTGCTTCATTTTTAATTCCCTTAAAAAACTGTACTTTAGTAAAAAGGTTATTACATGTATTGATAACCTTAAGAGCAATTTTTATTAGCGGTAAGGACAGCAAACTCTGTGCTTCAGTAAGCTGGGCTGTCAATGATTGAATTTGGGCTTCAGCATTTATTTTATACTCTTCAAGAACCTTTACTTCTTGACGGGCATCAGTAAGCCATGTAGTCAATAATTGAACTTGGGCATCTGCATTGGTTTTATACTCTTCAAGGACTTCAACTTTTTGGCGAGCATCAGTGAGCCATGTGGTTAATGAGTGGACTTGAGCATCTGCATTTATTTTATACTTTTGAAGAACCTCTACTTCTTGACGAGCATCAGCAAGCCATGTAGTCAATAATTGAACTTGGGCATCTGCATTGGTTTTATATGCCTCTACCTCTTGACGAGCATCAGTAAGCCATGTGGTCAATGAGTGAATTTGTTTCTCGGCATTTGATTTATATTCTTTTAATTCAATTGTTTCTATAATTTCAGCTTTTAATTGGTTTTTTTCATTCACCATATTGCGGCAAAAGGATTGTGTTTCACTCATTAAAAACCCATCGAAGTAATTGGGTGGGGTTTTGAAATGATGTGACAAATCATCGTGTTCTTTAGCAATATAAAAACGATTCAACCCATCAAAATATACATAGTCATACTCAGCATTAAGTAAAAGAGTTTCCCATTCTATAAAATCTTCTATTTGGGTATTAGGAAGTGTTGATTCCACTAAAACTATCCATGGACGGATCTTTGCAAAGTCCAATCCTTCCAATACCTTTTTTTCGGCTCCTTCAACATCAATTTTAAGAAAATGAATTTGTTTTATTTGATGTTCACAAATAATTTCAGTAAGCGTCATGACAGGAACTTTTCTTTCTATCTTTGTGTATCCCTGTTCAATTTCATGTTTCTCAGCGATTGCTTTGTTGGTGGTAGAAAGACCAGTATTAGGCAATTCATAAAAAAATATCTCACCTTGTCTTTCCCCTGCAGCAACCTGAAGATTAATATCTCGATGTCTTTCCTTTTTTAGCTTTTGAAACCATTCGGAAACAGGCTCTATATTAATTCCTGCCCACCCCTTTTCATAAAACGCTCTTGTAACAGAATCATGCGTAGGATCATTAGCCCCAACATCTACGTAAAATCCATTTTTAATATGCTTTAGGGCTCGCCATAGCATCACATCTTCAAAATTCTGAGCATAGGATACAAAATTCATTGGTGGATCCTCATATTAATAGTTCCTATGTTATTAAATAGCGGTTGTCTCAGTGCGTTGGGGTAAGAATAATTCTGCATCGCATTTCGAAAAAGTAAACATAAATTCTCCGGGTAAATCAGCAATTCCATGGTGAGTTAATTGGGAACCAACACGATCGCCAGTACGCATCTTTATACTCAAAATGCCAACATCAGGTAAATGACAGATTCTCATAATTTTGCTGAATAACTCATCGTGGTTTAAAAAAGACTTATCCTTATAGCTTTTAGGATTGACGCTGGCCAATCCTAACTCAAAGCTATACTCACCGGGTTGTAATTTTAAGGTAATCTTTTGCTGGCAACGAATCAGCGTTCCAGCTTTGAATTGTTCCAAAGAAACATCAACATCGTGCTCTAAAGAACCTTTACCATGAACAATGATGCCTTTATCATTTCGAATGACAATACCCCCCAGAGGAATAGCTATAGCCTGTAATAAAAGAAATTCGTAATAAAAAACTGCTATGTCGCCTTGAGAAAATCGGGTACACGGATTACCTGAATTGTCGCATAGAACATATCGTGTGCATTTGGCCATATGATTGGTAACTTGGCTTAGTTGCGAAGCATCTATAAATATAGAATTGTCATCCCAAATATCGGTTTTATTCGTATTAACCTTTTGTATGTGCTGTTCTGAAACTAATTGATTTACTGTAGGTTGTTGCGCTTCTTGCCGCGTAGGCTGATGCAATAAATAATAGTGTTTTGTAGCCTCGACAGCATTCCCAAGAAAAAATGACTTACCATTTTCCAATAAAATAGCACGTTCACAATGCTGCTCTATTTCATTCATAGAATGAGATACTAATAAAATGACGGTACCCGATTCTTTTAGCTTTTCTAAATGGGCATAACATTTCTGACGGAAAAATATGTCGCCAACAGCGAGTGCTTCATCAATGATAACGATATCTGCATTAACATGTGCTTGAACTGCGAAAGCAAGCCGCACAAACATTCCGCTCGAATATGTTTTTACAGGTTGATTAATGAAGTCACCAATATCAGCAAACTCGACAATCTGCTCATACCGTTGCTGAATTTCTGTTTGATTGAGCCCTAATATATACCCATTGAGGAAAATATTCTCTTTTCCTGTGAATTCTGGATTAAAGCCGCTGCCTAACTCCAAGAGCGCCGCGAGCCGACCCTTAGCGATAACGTTTCCACTTGTAGGAGTTAGAATTCCCGCAATAATTTGCAATAACGTGCTTTTGCCGCTTCCATTACGGCCAATAATTCCGAGGGTTTCCCCTTTCCGCACTTGAACTGATACATTTTGCAATGCCCAGAACTCTTGGTAGTAAGTTGGTTTTTTATTTTTAACAATACCTAAAGATGCACCTGTTTGACACAGTCCAGACATTAGAGCCTGCTTCAATCTATCTTGAGGTTTTGAGTAAGATTCATAGCGTTTGCTAACGTTAACAACATCAATAACAATTTCAGAAGTCACGGGTATATGCTCAATGTATTATGATTTCTTATTATTTGAGGATCGTGACAATTACCTTTAATGGTTACAAAGTAATAAATCATTTAAGTACATCCGCAAATCCTTTTCCCACTTTTAAAACCCAACATACGCCAGATTTCAACCACTTTTTAAGATAATATAAAGTTCATTAAGAATCAATAAAATCAAAAGGTAATCACAATAAGACTCATAGAAAGATTGACTTCTTAATTTCAATAAGAGACTCTATTGCGGCTTTACAAAATAACTGTGCAAAAGATAAGACAAAAGTTTTTAATGGGATGCTGAAATAGTTTAAGTGGATGAGGTCTTTATGCGACGTGCTTTGATCACAGGGATTAATGGTCAAGATGGTTTTTTTCTCAAAGAGTTGTTGTTAAAAAAAGGGTATCAAGTATTTGGCTTTGCTCGTAAAACATCTCAAGCCAGTTCTTCAGAGAGACCAGAGCCATTAAATAACGTACAGATGCTCTATGGAGATATTGCCAATGAAGCGGATATTTCTGCCGCAGTTGAGGCTTCAAGACCCGATGAGATCTACCATCTCGCCTCACAATCACGCCCTGGCCAATCTTGGACACAAGTACATCAGACTTTGAATGCGAATGGCATGGGCACGATTCATCTCTTAGAAGCTTTGCGTCGATTTTGCTCTGAAGCACGATGCTACCACGCGTCATCTTCAGACATGTTTGGACACACTAAAATATCCCCTCAAAATGAGGAAACACCTTTTAATCCAAGCAATCCTTATGCTGCTTCCAAAGTATTTAGCCATCAGATGATGCGTATCTATCGCGAAAGCTATGGATTATTTATTGTTAATGGTATTTTGTTCAATCATGAAAGCGAGCGTCGCCCACTTCATTTTCTGACGCAAAAGATAGCATATGGTGCTGCCTGCGCTAAGCTCGGGATTAATAATTCACCTGATGTGAACGAAAGAGGTTGTGCACTAGTATCACAAGGTAAATTAGCACTAGGTAATTTAAGCATTGCACGTGATTGGGGTTATGCACCAGATTTTGTGCACGCAATGTGGCTCATGCTGCAGCAAGATAAACCCGAGGATTTTGTGATTGGCACAGGAACGTTACACACATTAGCTGAAGTTTGTGCAATCGCATATCAACACGTGAACAAAGAGTGGCAAGCTCATGTAATCAGCGATCCTGCCCTGATTCGGCCTTTAGAAACATCGCAGACCGTTGCGGATGCCTCCAAAGCACGGCGAGTTTTAAATTGGCAGCCAACGGTAAATGTTCGAGATATGATTCAAAAAATGGTAGATGTACAAGTCGCGAGATTATTGAGAATTATCTCTCAATAGAAATGACAAGGAAAAGATATTGTTTTTATCCTCAAAAATTAAATAATCGTATTACCACTCCTTGGAGTAATTTTTAAATTAAAGATTGCATAAGCAGCAACTCTGGAGTCAGCTTCACCTAAACGCGTTGCTTTCCCATTTGTCGTAATGATAATTTTAGTTAACAATGCAGGAGGGATATCAAGTATTTGATCATAGACCGCCCTCTTTCCGTTTGCAGGATGTTCAATAATAATTTTATGTTTGATACTCTTTCCTTTCAAATAAACGATTAACTGTTGCGCACCATGAAGATCGTACTCAAAATATAATCTTGTATTTTTCATTTCTAAAAATACATCCGGAGGTTTTAGTTGGAAGATAATTTTATCTTTGACCCAATACCACCAATTTCCCCCGCTCTTTTCTTGAGGATATGCATTATTAACCTTAGTAATTTTTATCTCGGTTATAGGAGGTATGGAATGGGGCTGAATCTCGGTATTTAATCGCTCCAACAAAGCATCTACAAACCCATACCCGAAATGATTAATATTGTAATCCACCATTTGTAATACAATTAAATCACTCTTCATCACATCGCCTAAAATATCCCCTTGGATCTGTTTTGCGGTCAATGAAGGAAAATCATTAAAAGAGAAAATGCGCCCCGGTTTATGCACTGTCCGGGTTTGGAAGTAGCGTGAAGAAACTAAATCATTATAAGCTTTTGAACGATCCAGTGCATATATGATTTGATCCATAAAACTATCGCCTACGAGAAGGATTTTAGGTTGGTAATTCGCAGAAAATCTCGCTGATGGTTGAGGGTATGGACTGAGTTTTGCTAAATTAACACTGGAAAATGCATTCAACAGCCATATACCATCCAAATCAACCAGTTCTGGTTTTTTGTAAATTGGTTTGCCGCACTCAAGCTTAGGAATATCGGTTAATGTCTTCTTGGCATTATAAAATAACTGCTGAGCAACCATGCATCCGGCATAATAGTTCCAATGAAATCCTGTATTAGCATGGGTTTCAATAGCCTTCTCCCGATAAAATTTGCGCAAAAATGGTCCAGAATCAACAACATTCACTCCTTGTTTTTTCAACGCATGACCAAGACTAGCTATTTTTCGAAATAGATTTTTATCTGTAGAAACCAATAATTTTTTGCCTAGGCCTTGGGGATGAACATAAGCTTTGGAGCTACTGATAACAACGACAAAATGCTTATTATTGGCTTCTAGCAATTGTTGAAGTTCCTGAATTTTTTTAGCAAATTCATTATAAGACTTTTTTAAATTCTTACGATGAGTGTATTCATAATTTAATTGCTCAATCGACATTTTGCTGTATAACCCATGTTCTTTGGTCGAATAAAGATTTAGGCGTGGCATTTCTGAAAAAAGACGAAAAGATAATTCATTAAAACCGCGAATGAGAATTGTTCTTAATCCTAATTTTTCATTAAACAGGTTCTCCCAATATTTTTGCCATTTTCTATCAAACCAATTCATTGCTAAGCCATGAGGTTTATCCAAATTTTTTTCCACATAACCATACAAGGGTTTTTCATATACAATATGAAAAACTGATTGAAGAAGAGGGAGACATAACAATAAGACGATGATAATTGAAAATATCCGGGTAAATACCTTTTCTTTGTTGTTCATGATCTAAAACCTAAAATAAAGAAAAGGAGTGTAATCTGAACTAAACATCCCCATAGTTGCCAATACGAACAAAACCACAGTTGCAGCAAATAGAAATGATTGCTGCCTAATACCTTGTATTACCATAGTCTCACTCCAAGCACTATGCCACCATGTGGGTAAGCGTAATGTAGTTCCAGGAACTTTAAAAAATACGATAATTGAACCAAGAAATAATAAAAACAAATCACGATTGCCAATCAATAGACCCCAAGGGGGAGGATTAAATTTCAACGTAGTAATACCCAACATCACTTTTATAAAACCAAGAGCATAGGTAAATGTAGGTGATCTAAAAAGTACCCAACCAAATAAAATAATGACCATGGTCATAGCAAAACGCAGCAAATCAGGAAAATAATCCTTTAGATTGGGATAGAGCTCTGAACAATATTTTTCCAAGCAAAGGAAAAAACCATAATAAGCCCCCCATGCGATGAAAGTCCAATTCGCTCCGTGCCAAAAACCAGAAATCAGAAAAACAATCCATAAATTAATAAACGCTCTGAATTTAGAAGTTCGATTGCCCCCAAGAGGAATATACAAATACAAACGCATCCAGCTGGATAAACTAATATGCCATCGTCGCCAAAATTCACTGATACTTTTAGATAAATAAGGTTGATTAAAATTTTCGGGAAAACGAAAACCCATCATGGCACCTAAACCAATAGCCATATCAGAGTATCCAGAAAAATCAAAATAAATTTGCAGCATATAAGAAAATGCCCCTGCCCATGCCGCCCCCAAAGACAACTCATGTATAGGGAGAGAAAAAACACGGTCAGCAACGAAACCTAATTGATCAGCAATTAATATTTTTTTAGAAAATCCAACACAAAAACGAAAAAAACCTACTAAAAACAATGAACTATGATAGGTTCTTTTTTGAATCTGGTTCCCAATATCATGATATCTAATAATGGGTCCTGCAATTAGTTGAGGAAATAAAAAAATATACAGTGCGCAATCGTAAAAACTTCTCGGAGGCGTAGCCCTTCCCTTAAAACTATCTACCAAATAACTGATTTTATGGAATGTGATAAAAGAAATTCCTAATAATAAAGGCTCAGTGCCTTGAGGCAGCTCTCCCTGATATAATTTCAATGGATACAAAATATCCGTGAGAATAAACGTAGTATATTTGAATGCAATCAATATGATTACATTAAGAAAGATACCCAAACATAAAAGCGTTTTTTTTCTCGCAAGGGATAGAGCCGATGTTTCTGATATCGCTTTTGATAAAAGATAATCAAAATAAACAAAAGCCAACAAAAGAAACACATATACAGGTTCCCCCCAGGAAAAAAAAACAATGCTACCCATCAGGGCAAATAAATTGCGCCATTCCCCATAAGCTGGACATAGATAATATAGAGAGATAAAAATAGGTAAAAAGAAAAATAAAAATATTGGGGTGGTAAACAACATAAATAACATCCCTTTAATAGTCTTAAGTAAATTGATGCAAAATAAGTTTTCTACCTGTAAACCCAGTATGTCCTGTAACTAATATTTTTTTCCAGCAAGCGCTTGTTCAAAAGGCAACAAGTACATGGGCATCACTCCTTATTCCCATCTAATCAACACAAGTTTCCCTCAATGCAATGTTTCTTTCTTATGTAATATGTTGATTCGGCTATTTATCCTTAACTCGACATCCTTTCTTCGTTCAATCTAAAGCAAAGCAGTTAACGCTTCGGCTAATTACTGATTCCACCTATAGTTTTTTAACTCTCATTTGGCAACAAACTTACCTCTTCAATGCATTGTGTCGCGCAATACATGAGAAATGCTTGGTTAAAGAAAGACAAATAGTAAAAAAGCTTTCTAGCTTTTTGTCTTGGAGGACATAGTTTCCCTTATTTAGACTCGAGTTGTACAACGAGTTAAGTTTCTTTAAGTCCCTTTAACTTATGGTTGCAAATTCTAATGTACTTGATTCTTTTATGCAATTTAAAATTTTTAAAGAAGAAACGTCCCTTGATCCATCGACAATTTAGTAAAATTAAATTACATTAACGAGCAAGCTAAATTTACCATTTAGTAAGAACAAAGGCATGTCATCAAAAATACAGGGGAAGTTTATGCAGTTAATACCTATAATTCTTTGTGGTGGTGCAGGTTCGCGCCTTTGGCCGGTTTCTCGAGAGTTACATCCCAAACCTTTTATCCGAATACATGATGGGCAGAGCTTATTACAAAAAGCTTTTTTACGTGCATCTCTATTGCCCGAAGTCAAAGAGATAATGACAGTAACTCATCGCGAGTTATTTTTTAAGATAGAAGACGAATATCGGGCGATTAATAAAAATGCTGTTTCAACTTCTTTTATTCTAGAACCTTTTGGTCGGAACACAGCAGCCGCGATTGCTATTGCAGCTTTGCAAATTAACAAAATATATGGTGAAAATATTTTGATGCTGGTCTTGGCGGCAGATCATTTAATTCATGATCAAGATGCTTTTCAAAAGGCAGTAGCACAAGCCAGTGAATTGGCAATGCAAGGTCAATTAGTCACTTTCGGTATTCAACCCGATGCACCAAGCACTGCTTATGGTTATATCGAAGCAGAAGGCTCTCAAGTACTTCGTTTCATTGAAAAACCTTCATTCGAGAAAGCGCAAACTTATTTGGCAACGAATCGATTTCTATGGAACTCCGGCATGTTTCTTTTTACTGTAGAGAGCGTGTTACATTTAATGGAAAAATATTGCCCCGCTATTTTATCTGCAGCCAAACATTGTATTGAGCAATCCAGCCATGCGGAAGGAAAAGGATTTAGTCAACTTGAACTGGATGCAACGAGTTTTAATTTAGTACCTGATATTTCAATTGACTATGCTTTGATGGAAAAATCGTCAGAAATTGCCGTAGTTCCATGTGATATCAACTGGACAGATGTAGGATCATGGGCCACATTAGGTGATCTGGTTGAAGCAGATAATCAAGGCAACCGAATCGAAGGCGAGGCTTTTTTGCATGATGTTGCTAATTGTTATATTCAAAGTGATGAGCGTCTTGTGGGTGCAGTCGGGGTTGAGAATCTCATTATCATTGATACTCCTGATGCATTGTTGGTGGCGGATAAATCCCGCGCACAAGATGTCAAACACATTTATACACAACTCAAAATGCAAGGGCATGAAGCACATAAGCTACATCGTACTGTTCATCGCCCATGGGGTACTTATACGGTGTTGGAAGAAAGCCATCGCTTCAAAATTAAACGTATTGAAGTAAAACCAGGAGCCAGCCTAAGTCTGCAAATGCATCATCACCGCAGCGAACATTGGGTAGTGGTAAGCGGTATGGCCAAGGTAGTAAATGGTGAGCAGACTTTTTTTGTCAATACCAACGAATCTACCTACATTCCGGCAGGTCATCAACATCGCTTGGAGAATCCAGGTGTGATTGATTTGGTAATGATTGAAATACAAAGCGGTGAATATCTGGGTGAAGATGATATTGTTCGTTTTCAAGATAATTATGGACGTGCTTAAAATTAATAAAGGCAATGGGATATAACGTTACTTTAAGGAAAAGTATTTCATAAGGGAAAAAATGAAAAAAGCATTAATTACTGGAATTACAGGGCAAGATGGAACCTACTTGGCAGAGCTTTTACTCCGTAAAGGCTACGAAGTTCATGGAATTAAACGTCGTTCTTCTTTATTTAATACCGATAGAATTGATCATCTCTATCAAGATGTTCATCTAGAAGATCGAAGATTTATTTTGCATCATGGCGATCTCACCGATTCTACGAATTTGATTCGCATTATTCAGGAGAGTCAGCCAGATGAAATTTATAATCTTGCTGCCATGAGTCATGTAGCCGTCAGTTTTGAAACACCAGAATATACAGCTAATGCGGATGGTATTGGCACATTAAGAATCCTGGAGGCCATTCGTTTGCTTAAACTGAATGACAAAACTCGTTTCTATCAAGCATCTACATCAGAACTTTATGGTTTAGTGCAAGAAGTGCCGCAAAAAGAAAGCACACCATTTTATCCGCGCAGTCCTTATGCTGTTGCCAAGCTTTATGCTTATTGGATCACTGTTAATTACCGGGAAGCCTATGGTATCTATGCATGTAATGGAATTTTATTTAATCATGAAAGTCCAATTCGCGGTGAAACTTTTGTAACTCGTAAAATTACACGAGCTCTGGCAAGAATTAAGCTGGGTTTACAAAAATGCCTCTATTTAGGAAACTTGGATGCAATGCGGGACTGGGGACATGCACGCGATTATGTAGAAATGCAATGGCTCATGTTACAGCAGGAACAACCAGAGGATTTCGTAATTGCTACGGGCCAACAATTTAGTGTTAGAGAGTTTGTAGAAGCAGCTGCACAAGTTGTCAATATTAATATCACTTGGCATGGTGAAGGTGATAAAGAGATTGGTTGTGATCAAAATGGTAATAAGATTGTATGCGTGGATCCACGTTATTTCCGTCCTTCTGAAGTAGATAATTTGTTAGGGGATGCTACTAAAGCAAGAGAAAAATTGGGTTGGATCCCCAAAACCAGCTTCCAATCATTAGTCTCTGAAATGATGCTTGAAGATCTCAAAATAGCGCAACGAGATGAGTTAGTAAAACAACATGGATTTGCAGCTTATGACTATCACGAATAAAGATACGACGATAAATACTTCATCAAAAATTTATGTAGCTGGTCACCACGGTATGGTGGGATCAGCTATTGTTCGACAATTGCACGCAAAAGGATATAAGCATTTACTGCTTCGTAGCCGTGCTGAATTGGATCTTACGAATCAAGCAGATGTCATGGCATTCTTTAATCAAGAAAAGCCAGATTATGTTTTTTTAGCAGCTGCGAAAGTCGGTGGAATTCATGCCAATAATTATTATCGTGCTGAATTTATTTATCAAAATTTAATGATACAAACCAATGTAATTCATGCTGCTTGGCAAGCTGGCGTTAAGCGATTATTGTTTTTGGGTTCTAGTTGTATTTATCCACGAGACTGTCCTCAGCCGATTTGCGAAGACTATTTATTAACAGATTCTTTAGAACAAACAAATGAACCTTATGCCATAGCTAAAATTGCCGGGATAAAGCTCTGTGAAAGTTATAACCGCCAGTATGGGACACAATATGTATGTACCATGCCAACGAACCTCTATGGCCCCAATGATAATTACGATTTGCATAATAGTCACGTGTTACCCGCATTAATCCGCAAAACACATGAAGCAAAATTGCGGAAGGATAAACACCTTTTAATTTGGGGTACAGGTAGGCCTAAACGAGAATTCCTTTATGTAGATGATATGGCAGATGCTTGTGTTTTTCTTATGGAACATCCTGCTGCGCAAGGCATCTTTAATATTGGTAGTGGAATGGATGTGAGTATACACATGTTGGCTGAACTCATCATGGATGTGATTGGTTTTACTGGAACTATCGCATTTGATCCAGAGAAACCTGATGGCACGCCACGGAAACTATTAAATATCGAACGTATGAAAGAACTTGGCTGGGTGGCTCAGACTCCTTTACGAGAAGGGATTGTAAAAACTTACCATGATTTTTTGCGCAATGAAAAGTATCAAACATGTCACAACAAAATTCCCGCGTAAATTTTTCGATAGTAGGCTCTGTTTACATTTCGCTAGTTTGACCAAGATAATAGAAATGTAACAGAGCCTAAAATAATTATTTGAAAATTAGCCTCCCTTAAAAAGGAGCGCTGCTATAAGCCTACAATACATCCGCAAAACCATCCTTTGTTTTCTGAAATCCAAGAAATCCTATATAGGCAACACACATACTAATTACAAAAAAGGCACCCAGAGTAGTCCATTGGGGAAATTTTCCAAAAATAACAAGACTTCGAGCTTGTTCAATTATAAAAGTTAATGGGTTGAGGAGTAAAATCTTTTGAAACATCTCAGGTAACATACTAATTGAATAGAAAACAGGCGAAAGATACATCACAATTTGTAAAAGAAAAGCCATCAGATGAGCAATATCTCTTATATAAACCCCTGCCGAACAAAGAAACCAACTCAGGCCTAAAGTAAACAAAATTAAAGGGACAAATAAAAAAGGAAGTAACAAAATCGTTATATTAATCTTTCCTAGTAAAAAGAAAGAAAATGCTACTAATATTAACGTATTAATCATTGCATGAAAAAGAGTTGTTCCGACTATCACCCATGGAAAAACTTCAATAGGAAAAACCACTTTTTTTACAAAATTTGCATTATTTACAATCATAATAGGCGAACGATTCATACATTCAGAAAAAAAATTCAAAATGATTAAACCTACATAGATTAGTAATGAATACATCAGATTATTAGTGACACCTGGCCATTGAATACGCATAAAAACACTAAACACAAGCGTATAAAGACCTAGCATCAGTAAAGGGGCGAGTATTAGCCACAATACTCCGGCAAAAGAACCACGATATCTCATTAAGATATCTCGCTTAATGAGTTGAAAAATAAGATCATGGTGACGCCACAACATTAAAAACATCTGTGCAGGGTGATTTTTTGATAAAGACCGACCCATTTCATTCCCTAACAAGTACACATCCAGATTGGAACTATACAACAACATTCAATGGAAATACATACAAAGCCTAAGTTATCGTACAAATAAATCATGTTAACTCGTTGTATACTATAATGTTTATGAAAAACACCCCATTAAATGTTTCAAATTATCTTGTGCTATCTAAAGGGTATGTTTAAACTACTGAATGCTGTTATGGTTAAGGATAAACATATTAGGGTTGCCACAGCGCACCAAGTTTAGAGAAATGATTCGTAGAATAGCTGGCTCATTATTTAATGTAAGACATATCAATTTGTTTTCAGTCGCTTTTAAAATGCTCGTAAACAGTAAACGCAAGTTTATTGGCATGGTGATCGGCGCTACGTTTTCTGCCTTCATTATCATGCAACAACCGGCTATTTACCAAGGAGTAACTGAGCGCATTATAGCACCAATTCGAGCAGTCACCGGAGTGGATTTATGGGTTATGACAGACAGTTCATTTACATTTGCTGATCCTGTGCGTTTTAGGCCTATAGATATCTATCGTGTTCGTAGTATTCCCGGAGTACTTTGGGCGAAACAAATATATCGAACTTGGCAAACAATGATTCATCGTGAAACTTCGAAAATTACAACATGGGAGCTAGTTGGTGTAGATCCTGACACGCTACTTGGCCTACCTGAAACAATGATTGCAGGCGCCCGCTCCGCAATTCACCGTGCCAATTCAATTATAATTGATGGTTATGCGTTAAAACAGTTTGAAACACCGAATAAAAAATCACTCCGACTTGGCGACAAATTGATTGAAGGACAAAATAAGTGGGTAATAACAGGGATTACAAAACCTCTACGTACTTATATGTACGAGCCTAAAGCTTATATAACGAGTAATCATATCCCTGATATCTCTCATAAGTCTTCTTTTATTTTAGTCAAAGTAAAACCTTCATCTAATCCTTATCAGGTCGCCTATGAAATTCGCAAAGCAACGGGATTTCTCCCATTAACACCCTCTCAATTCATCGATCGTGCCAATAAATTTTTTCGTGAAAAAACACCTATTGTTATCGCGTTTATTGCTATAGCTATTGTTGGGTTTATTATTGGACTTGTTATGATGTGGCAGATTTTTACTAATTTTGTTTTAACCCATCTTCATCAATTTGGCATGTTGAAAATGTTAGGAGTATCCAGCTCATCATTAACTCACATGGTATTATTTCAAGCGTCTATTACCGGTGGATTGGGTTATATTCTTGGACTTGCTTTAACAGCCCTATTTGGATTTATTTTTCATGATTCTACTGTTGCGTTCCATCTTACCTGGCAGATCATTTTATTAGGCGCATTAGGATCAACAATAGTCATTGTTTTTTCATCTTATTTTGCTATCTTAAAAGTCTTACGTTTGGATACGGTAGAATTATGTCGCGACTCAAATTAATGGACACTGGTGAATCTCCTGTCTTACATTGTATGGGTATTACTAAAACCTACCAAACGGGTACCACAACACTTTCCGTATTAGATAATTTTTCATTAGCACTTAATCCAGGCGAAATAGGTATGTTAATGGGAGCATCTGGATGTGGAAAAACAACGTTGCTCATGATTGCTGGGGGGATTCTCTCTCCTGATCAAGGGATTTGTGCGGTATGTGGGAATGATCTTTATAAGATGTCACCGAAAAAAAAAGTTGCGTTTCGTGCCGCCCATATCAGCTTTCTTTTTCAACATCTTCATTTATTTCCAGCTTTATCTGCTCTTGAAAATTTAGCATTGCCATTATTGATTGATGGGGAGTCACCTGAGAAAGCCCATCAAAAAGCAAAACAATTGATGATTCGTTTAGGGCTTGAAATCCATATTCATTCTAAATTAGATACTCTATCGGGTGGACAAAAACAAAGAATAGCGATGGGACGTGCATTAATTCGCGCCCCACGTTTAATTCTTTGCGATGAACCTACCAGCAATTTAGATAGGGATAGTAGCGACTTGGTTTTTTCGCTGATACGGGAATATGCTCAAATGTATGGATGTACTTTTTTAATTTCTACTCATGATTATCGTATTATGTCGCATGCGAATAAAATACTTGAGTTTAAAGGATTAAATGATTATCAAGTAACTTGTCGAAAGGAAACAGTATGAAAAGAAAAATTATTGGCGGGAGTTTGCTGCTACTTTTGATCATTGGCCTATACTCATCGTTTTTATTGAGTCGTAAAATGATAATCCCTCAAAATATATCCGCTCCAGTTGCTGCAATTGAAGAAATAATTGCCCCCGCGATTCTTGATTCTGGAAACGACATGACTCATGTTCCAAGTATTCAAAGTGGAATTGTAAAAAAGATAAATGTTGCCGTGGGACAGATGGTAAAAAAGGGAGAGATTTTATTTTCACTCGATGACACCATAGGACTACATAATGTAACCGTCAATAAGATTGCTCTGCAACAAGCAAAAAATAATTTCATGATTCAAATAAAAAACCTAAAGCATGTCCAATCGCAATTAAAGCGCTTAAAGAGTATTGATAAGCGTGCTATTAATCCAGCTGAATTACGAGAAAAAGAATATGATGTGAAAATGGGCAAAATTCAAATTAAACAATTACAGCACAGTTTAGATGTTGCAAAAGCGAATCTTAGAAATGCACAATTGGCACTCAATCAATTTAACATTGCATCGCCGAAAGATGGAATTGTTTTACAAATTAATGCGCATGTTGATGAATTCGTTGGAGCAGGAAGTCAAGTAATACTCTTAGGAGATGCTCAAAAAGTGATTGTACGTGTTTCTATAGAAGAGCGAGATGCGAAAAAATATTCTCCTGAAGCCTCCGTTTATTTAACTGCAGACGGACTAAACATCCCTTTAACATTTATTCAGCTTGATCGTTACATCATTACCAATGATCGCCTCAACGCGCGGGTACAAGAAGCTTTATACTTTTTTAATCGACAAGATTATCCTGAGCTTGCAGCAGGTCGGCAACTTGATGCCCATATTGCTGTTCAAAAGACATGATCATTCCATGAAATATTATACTTTTTATTTTACATTAGTTGTTGCTCTAATTCTGAATGGATGTTCCATAGGACCAAAATATGTTCCGCCTAGCACCCCTATGCCATCCAGCTGGGGTCACAATGTGCAACATGCAAGTTTAGTAAAAAACGAAGAGGCTTGGTGGCGTAATTTTCACGATCCCTTATTAAACGATCTTATTGAACAACAAGCAGTCTATAGTTTAAGTTTAAAAATGGCACAAGCTAGAGTAAACGTAGCAAAAGCCCAACACGCTGTAGCTGTAGCACAATTATTGCCCTCATTGGGTCTTACTGCATCCCCTCCTACTGGAACAGGATTTGATATCAATCAACTTATTGCCTTAAGCGGTTCTTTAGATCCTGATTTTTTTGGGAAACACCGCCAAATGAAAGAAATGGCTAAAGCAAATTTACAAGCTGAGCAAGCAGACCTAGATTTTGCCTTGATTAATTTATACGCAGAAATTGCCTCCTCCTACTTGGAGTTACGTGAAGCACAGACAAGAAATGCTGTATTGCTCAATAATATTTCAGGCAACAAACAAACACTGCAATTTATCAAGTCACGCTATAAAGCAGGATATGCCAGTTACTTGAATGTATCGCAACAAGATGGACTGGTCGAAACGCAATCAGCTGAATTAGAACAAAATAAAGCATACATTACCGCCCTACTGCACAAAATAGAATTATTAACGGGAAATAATCCAGGAGTATTGGCAAAAAAATTATTACCTCCTAAACCAATTCCTCAAATCACTCAAAATATTAATCTGGGAATTCCTGCTGAACTTTTACGTAGACGACCAGATATTAGAGCGGCGGAACGACGGATAGCGACTTCTCATGCTAATATTCGCGTAGCTATGGCAAATTTATTACCTCAAGTCACTGTAGGATGGTTATTAGGATGGCAAACACAAACTATTGCAGGCAGTATTATTACTGCACGTAATTTTTTCACAGTACAAAATCCCGAATCCAGGTTCTTTGGGACCTTTGGAGCGCCCTTATTCAATGTCAGTTTATTCAATAGCATTGAGTTACGAAAACGTGAAAAAATTATTGCGGTCATCCAATATCAAATCGCTGTAATGCGTGCATTGCATGAAGTTGCAACTCAATATGATTATTTTCAGCATTATAAAAAAAGTCTCAGTCACCTTAAGCGTGCAGTGGAACAAAAACGTCTTGCTTTAAAATTAGCTCGAGCTGCTTATCACAAAGCCTCTTCTGATTTTAATACAGTGCTTCGTGCGGAAGAAGAATTGAATTCCATAGAGTTTGCTTATTTGCAAAATATAGTTCGACTTCAGACGACTCAAATTAACCTTTATAAAGCGTTAGGAGGAAATATAATCTCTCCTAAGATAATATCTGCCCACAATATGAATACAAAAAAAACAAGTTAAAAAATTGAGTTATCCAATGCCACCACAATTATTGAAGATTGCATTAATTACTGATAATTACTACCCGCAAATAGGCGGTGTAGAATATTGTGTTGATGCTTTAGGAAGATATTTAGCTGAACTTGGCCATCAAGTTTGTATTATAACGCGAAAACGAAAGAATCTACCTACTGAAGAATCAAAAGGGTCCCTATTGATTAAACGCATTTCATATTCCGAGATGTATATTGCCCTCTCAGGCTTTTCTCGTCAGTATAATGAGTTTTTTGCTCAATTTGATATTATACATGCCCACAGTTTGGGATCCATTTTAGCAGTACAAGCTCTTCTACTGGCAAAAAAAATAAAAAAAGCGCATGTTTTGACGAGCCATTCCTTATATAGAGATTTGGACAAACGTTTAATTAAATGTTTTGCACTATTAGTTAATCATGTCATCTGTGTTAGCCATGCTATTGCAGAGAATATGAAATCATTAAAGAAAACTGCAACCACTTATTATATTCCAAATGGGTTCGATACCATTTCACCGAATCCAAAAGATGTAGAAAAAATTTACACTGTAGTAAAAAACGCTGATGAATTAATAATAACGACAGTATCTAGATTATCGAGTAAAAAAAAGGTTGCTGATTTTATTTTGATTGCTCACGAACTACTTAAAAAATATAAGAAACTCAAATTTTTTATAGTTGGAGATGGACCACAAAACAAAAAACTTCAACGAATGGCAAATCAATTAGGCCTTTCAGAATATCTTTTTTTTACAGGTAATATTTCACGTTCTTCTGTATTTAATTTAATACAGCAAACGGATATCTTTGTTTTAACCTCACCACATGAAGCCTTTGGGATGGTTATATTAGAAGCTATTTATCATAAGGTCCCCGTTGTTGCTTATGCCAATAATGGAATTTCTGATATTATTTCTTCTGAAAAAACGGGTTTTTTGGTTTCCTCAATAGATGAAATGATCGAAAAAATAATCCAACTTATTCATAATAAAGCACTTCGCTTAGAGTTAGGGAACAATGCCCATCCATTAATCAATAAATTTAAATGGGAAGATGTTGCGAAAGAGACATTATCTGTTTACTATACATTATTGATTTCTTCTCATCCTCATTTGTAACTAGGGTCTGTTAACATTCTCTAACTTGAGTCAAAATCGCTTGATTTTCGAGCAGTGAAGCGCAACATATATTGAAGTATGTTAAGCATCGGAGCACAGGGAGTCAACGATGTTGGCCAAGATAGCCTAAAACGAAACAGTCCCTAATGGATATCACTTATAGAAGGAAAAACAATTATAAGGAAGCTCAAAGTTGATATCACGATTTGCCAATTATTTTCATTTTTTAAGATGCCATATAAAAAAACCGCCTCAGATTAGTAACACAAATATTCAAAAAAACGTCGTTGTTACTATGACTACGACACCGAAACGAATCAATAAAATATGGCCGACTTTAAACTCTATTGCATTGCAATCGCAACAACCTGAAAATATCCTGTTGTGGATTCCAAAGCAATTTAAACGTTTTTCAAACCAATCTATTTCCCAACCACCAGATTTTATTAAAAACTATCCCAATGTTCTTATTCAGCATATTGAGCAGGATTATGGACCTGCCTCAAAATTATTGCCGTGTTTACAATTATTTGCCGGACAAGATACAAAAATAATCATTATTGATGACGATAGAATTTATCCACCTCATTTCATTCATGATCTATTGAAATACGAGCAAGCAGATCCTGCTGCAGCACTCGGAATAGCAGGAACAGTGATGCACGGTGCTATGCGCAATGAACATGCCGCAACTAAAAAAATGGCTTTAGTTGACGTACTCCTGGCATATAATGGCATGCTTGTGAAGCCAACCTTCTTTTCAGAAGATATTTTCCATTATCCACCCAACCTACCCGAAGCTTTTTTTGAGGATGATGTTTGGGTAAGTGGACATTTGCAGAAAAAGAATATACGAAGAGTTCTAATCCCTTCATTACCAGGATGGCAAAGTATTATCCTTGGGAATAAGCGCTCTATGGGATTATGTATGCATGAAAATAAAGATAAGAACAATTTTAATCGGGTCTTTCACTATTTATTTGAACGGTAGCGAATAATGAAAAAGAAAATTCCTATTTTTTATTATCATTCCATTGGTGGCCCGGAGCCCGAAACATTAGCCTTGCAACACTTTATAGCGCATTTGGATGCCTTGAAGGCCCAATCTTATACTACAATCACTCTCGCCGATTTATTTAAAGAAAATTATGATCCTGCAAAACAAAATGCTGTTTTAACATTTGATGATGGCTTATTGGATAATTATGAGAATGCATTGCCCTTGTTAAATCGATATGGTTTCGTTGCAACCTTTTTTGTAGTTCCTGGATTTGATAAAATGATACGCTGGGTGCATCCAGGCAAAAGAAAATGGAGTAATGTTCAAAAAAAAGGCTATACAATACCTTTTAAAAACATGCAAAAAAATCATCGAAAAGCATTGCTTGATTCCGGCATGGAAATTGGCTCACACAGTTTTTCTCATCCCAAACTTCATCAAATTGATCCAAAAAAGCTGGGGTATGAAATTTCTGATTCCAAAAAATATTTGGAAGATGAGTTGGGAATAGCCATTGAAACATTCTGCTACCCCTATGGCGGTTATAATGCAGCTGTTGTTGAAACAGTAAAATATGCAGGGTACCTCGGAGCAACAACTACCTGGCCTGGTTATTATAACTCGGGAAAATCCTTGTATGAAGCCAATCGTTTTTTAATTGAAAATCCAATCTTCTTTAATGAAGTACTTAAGGGTAATGGGTTATCTGTTTGTGCTTATTTAAAATCAAAAATTTTAACTTATCAGAGGGATAAAACTAAGTTGCAGTTATTGTAAAACTATGGATTAGAAACAGATAATTCTTGATTAAGTCTCAGTTTTCATTGAAACAAATTTCAATATAATTTATGCTTTTCTACTCTGGGCTTATATCAGAATTATTATTAAAAGGTATTATTAGATAAATATGGAGATTTCATGTCATTGGATGTCATATATTGTGAAAAATCCAAACATTTTCGCGATTTTTTAAATGTCCCTTTTATATTACATAAACAGGATCAAAATTGGGTTCCCCCTCTCCAGATTGTAACAAAGCGTATTTTAAACAAAAAAAACCCTTTTTATAAAAATGCCAAAATTAGCTTATGGGTTGCCTATAAAGACAATGCGCCAGTCGGCAGAATTGCTTGTATCATTAATCAAACCCATAATAACTATTATGAAGAAAATATTGCTTTTTGGGGATTTTTTGAATCTGAAGAAAATAACGAAGTGACAACTGCTTTATTTAAAAAAATAGAGGAATGGGCACTAACTCATAAGATCAGCACAATTCGTGGTCCAATGAATCCATCGATTAACTACGAGTGCGGCTTACAAATTTCCGCTTTTGATACCCAGCCTTTTTTTATGATGCCACAAAATCCTGAATATTATAGGTCATTAATTGAAAATCAGGGTTATAAAAAAATTCAAGATCTTCAAGCATGGAGTATTAATGTCGACCAAGCGAAGATTGAACCTAAAAAGCTTCGCACACTACAAGCAGTCCAAAAAAAATATGACATACAGATTAGGCTGGTAAATAAGAAATACTTGGCAAATGAGATAAAATTGATTTCAAAAATCTATAATGATGCTTGGTGTGATAATTGGGGATATTTGCCACTGGATTTAGATGAGTTTAATTATTTAATATCCGATTTAAAACCCATTATTGATCCTAACTTGGTTTATATAGCAGAAATAGCGGGAGAACCTTGTGGATTTTCCGTAGGAATACCTAACCTAAATCAGATATTATTAACGAATCGTAACGGAAAATTATTAACTTTTAATCTTCTGAATTTAATTTGGCAAATTAAAGTGAAAAAATCAATAAATCAATTTCGTATTCCACTACTTGGAGTATCGAAAAAATACAAGCATCTTCCAATTGGCGCCCTATTATATTATGAATATATTAAAAGAATCACACCACAGGCACAGTTTTTTGGAGCTGAATGCTCATGGATATTAGAAAACAATCATGCGATGCAAGCAGGACTCAGGCTCGTTAATGCCACCCATTATAAAACTTATCGAGTTTATGAAAAAAAATTTTAAAAACGGATAACATTTAATGCAAGACTTTATTTCAATCGTTGATGCTCTACAAGGACATGCAAAAGATTATCCTGATAGTATCGCTATTAAATTTATGACACAAAAAAGTTGTGAAACACTGACTTATAAAGAATTTGATCAACAAGCATGTCGATTAGCTCAGATATTGCAACAACATGATTCTTATTACGATGAACGTGCTGTCATTTTGTTGCCACCAGGATTAGACTATATTGTTGCCTTTTTTGCGTGTCTGTATGCGGGTGTAATTGCTGTTCCTGTCTATCCACCTAGAAAAAATCAGCATAAAAATCGAGTTCTTTCTATTCTTGATGATTCGCAGGCAAAATTTGTAATTACTAACCAAACTCTCGCCCCAGAGTTTACGGATTACACTGTTATTGACATTGACTCAATAGGCAAAGAAGTAATTGGGAAGCACTGCTTTCCTATTACCCCAAGCAAAATCGCTTTTTTGCAATATACATCGGGATCTACAAGCACCCCCAAGGGTGTATTAATCAGCCATTTAAATCTTATTGCAAACATTAAGGGAATACTTAGTTTTACTCCATCTATGGAAAGCGAGCGAGACAAAGTTTGCTCATGGTTGCCGCCATATCATGATATGGGCTTAATTGGTTGTATACTTACTTCATTATATAAAAGGTTTGAGCTCATCTTAATGCCACCAGCTTACTTTTTGCATTCTCCAATACGCTGGTTAGAAATTATTTCTCAAGAACGAATTACACTTACATGTGTCCCCAATTTTGCTTTTGATTTTTGTGTCAAGAAAATTTCGCCTGTTCAAATAACTCAATTAGATCTGAGTTCTCTGCGTTGTATATACAATGGTTCTGAGCCTATTCAATTTGATTCTATTCAGAAATTTATTAATAAATTTGCTATTGCAGGCCTATCTCCGCAAGCGATCTATCCATGTTATGGTCTTGCTGAAGCAACCTTAATGCTAACCGCAAAACAATATAATGCGCCTAATACTTCCTTAAAGTTAAACAAATTAGATTTTGAATTAGGAAAAATATCTATTGCATCAGAATCAGTAGATACTCCTAGTGTGCATATAATAAACTGTGGTAATTGTCTCACAAATCATTCTATTCGCATTGTCGAGCCTAATTCATTAAATGAGCTACCTGAGGGAACTGTAGGTGAAATCTGGGCAAGTGGACCAAGTATCGCAAAAGGCTATTGGAATAAAGCGGAACTCTCTAAAGCCACTTTTGAAAACCAGTTACCTAATATTTCAGATAGCTTATATTTAAGAACAGGTGATCTAGGTTTTATGAACCATGGCAATTTATACGTTACAGGTCGAATCAAAGATTTGATGATCATGCAGGGTAAGAATTATTATCCACAAGATATTGAACAAGCAATTACCCTAAATCATGAAAAATTTGAATCTCTAGGTGCAGCTGCATTCACCATAGAAGTGGAAAACAGACAAGAATTAATTGTGTTACAAGAGGTCAAACGTGAAGCGATAAATCGTGGTGAACACGACTTACTGTTTTCTGATATTCGCGCCATTCTCTTAGACCAATTTGGATTGGTGCCTTATTCCATCGTTTTAATTAAACCTTATACTTTACCTAAAACGTCAAGTGGAAAAATCCAACGCTGGCTTGCGCGTAAGGCTTTCCTTGAAAAAACGCTGCAAAGTGTTGCACACTGGAATAACAATTCCGAAAATAAAACCAATACCATTTCTTTAAATTCAACGTCAACGGAGATAAAAAAATGGCTTAGCGATTGGTTAATGCGACGCCTCAACATGACACTATCTGAGTACGATTATGAAAAATCAATCACTACTCTGGGTATTAATTCAATTGCAGCAGTCGAATTGTCAAATGATTTGCAGAGCACAATAGGTAAGCAATTCGAATTATTGCCTTTATTTGAACAATATACTTTAAATCAACTCATCACTTTTTTATCGGAAACTACCCCTACCGAAGATTTAAAATGGAACAAAAACACTAAAATTACAGGACTCTTAGTCAACAACTCAGTAGTTAATAAGCTCTCAAAGACTAATGAGCCAATTAAGCTTCTTGATCCCCCATTAACATTTGGGTTGCAAAGCCTAGCACAAAATACTGACCCCAAATTAGACAATGATTTTATTAAAAAGTTAAAAAGCATTTATTTTAATATTAATGAAGGTATATCCAGTAATACGACCGTAATTGATGGCAAATCCTATGTTAATTATTCCAGTTATAATTATTTAGGTTTATCTGGAGAGCCGAGTGTTACCGAGGCAGTCATTGCTGCAGTAAAAAAACTGGGGACTTCTGTTTCTGCCAGCCGTCTCGTTTCAGGTGAAAAATCACTTCATGGAGAATTAGAAAAAGCAATTGCTGGTTTAATCGGTACAGAAGATTGTCTCGTGTTCCCTGCCGGATATTCAACCAACATTACTATTATTACTCATTTGTTTGGCAAAAATGATCTTATTATTCATGATGAACTCGCACATAATAGTATTATTCAAGCTGCTGTGTTTTCAGGAGCTGAACGTGTTGCCTTTCTACATAATAATCATCAATTCCTCGCTGATTTTCTTGAAAAATATCGCGATCAATATAGAAAAGTATTAATTGTGACAGAAGGGATTTTTAGCATGGATGGAGATATTGCTGATGTTCCCAATCTTATTACCATTAAAAAGAAATTTAATGCTTTTTTAATGATAGATGAAGCACATTCTATAGGTGTGTTAGGAGAAACAGGCAAAGGCATTCGTGAATATTATAATTTAGATTCCAAAGATATAGATATTTGGATGGGAACATTAAGTAAAGCATTTGCAAGCTGTGGAGGTTACATAGCGGGCACTCATGAATTAATTGAAAATCTTAGGTATACTTCTGCTGGTTTTGTTTATTCAGCAGGCATATCACCGGCAAATACTGCCGCTGCATTAGCAGCGATTGAGGTAATGAAGAAAGAACCGCACCGAGTAAGTACGCTGCGTGATAGGCATACACTGTTATTGTCTTTATTAAAAGAGCAAAACATTCCAACAGGATTAAGCAATAACACGCCAATTATTCCAATTGTGGTCGGCGAAGACTCAGCAGCAATTCAACTTAGCCATTACTTAAAAGAAAATCACATTTTAGCTTTGCCTATTATTTATCCTGCAGTAGAAAAAAATTTAGCAAGAGTAAGATTATTTATGAATTGTTTACATACAAAAGAACAAATCTATAGCATTGTTAATTTATTGAGAAATAATGTCCTTTTTGAGAAAAAAGTTAAGCGAGAACTCAATATAAATAGTAAAAGCCACATACCTAGTTTAGAAGAACAAGAAGTCTAAATTATTGTTCGCGGGATACATCATTCGAACCTAGGGAGGGATCCCAGCTAGGAGCCGATGATAAAATATAATGCTCAGAATAAAATTGTAAGCGATTACGAACTAGCATCTCTCATTTATCGAGACAAGATGGAAATGCAAAATTTGAATGACTCTTGGTTTCTAAATTATGTAAAATTATATGCACGGGTTTGGAGTTACATTGCATTATGTATTTTAATCTGCATGTTGACTCGAACAACCATGTTTTTTTATTCTTTTGATTCATCTATATCTGCTTCATATTCTCCTCAAGATATTGGTATATTATATGGACTGGGCTTTTTATATGATTTGCAAGCATCGGCATTTTTATTTTGCCCGTTTATTTTTATTGGATTAATTTTTTTATATTTTAAGAAACGACAAATTACAATCAATTGCATTTTGGGAGCAGTGCTTATTGAGTTGGTATTAATAATCAATGTACTTAATTTTTTTTATTACCAATATTTTGGGACCCGTATAGGAACTAATTTTTTTCTTATTTTGGATGGACAAGCTAATGCAACATTAGCATACATTAAAAAAGCATACCCAATTTTAATAATCACTGTCTTACTTGGGATATCCGCAATCCTTATTTACTTATGCTTATTAAAAATAGAAAAACACATTCGAAAAATAAATTTAAATTATGGCTTTTTCAAAAAAATAATTTTTATTTTTTTATCCCTTTTAATTTACATTTCCGCTATGCGTTGTTCCATTGGAGGATATGGCCTTTATCATGATGGCTTGGGTAACAATCAATTTATTGAAAATGGAGTTGCTGCTTTATATGATGCATATAAAGAGCGACAATCTTCAAAATCTATTTTAGCGACAATAAATGATAAAGAAGCATTGGACTTATATAATGCTTTGTTTAACCAAAATACCTCATTATCGCAGTTTTCAATTAATGATTTATATACCAAAACGACAAAAAAACAGTTTTCAGTAACACATCCGCAACCCAATGTTATTTTTGTGCAAATGGAAAGCTTTGGTCGGCATTTTTTACAATTTGATAATAAAAACAACGAATTATTAGGCAAACTTTCACCATATTTTCAACAAGATTTTGTTTTTAAAAATTTTTTACAAGGGGGAAATTCTACTTCTCAATCGCTACTCTATTTAATGTTTAATTCATTCAACTCCTCTTTCTCAGCACTAAACTGTCCAAATTTAGTCTCTTCCTCCGTAGCAAAACCATTTAGAGAAGCAGGATATGAAACAGTTTTTTTAACTTCTGGTTCAGAAAACTTTCTCAATCTCAAAAATTTTTTACCTGAACAGGGCTTTCAACATGTTATTGGCTATGAGTCAATATTGAAAAAATATCCTAATGCAGAACAAGAAGATTGGGGGGTTTATGATGAGTATATGTATCAATATGCCTTTTACTTATTAAAAAAGGCAGATAGTGAACACAAACCTATTTTTATCTATATGAATACAGTAACCAATCATCCACCATATACATTACCTTCTCATTATAAACTTAAACCAATTAAACTATCGAAGAGCATACACAACTATGTAGATATTAACCCGGAAGTGCTTAATCAAATCGCTTCAACTTATCGCTATGCAAACGATGCTTTAGGTGATTTTATTCAAAACATTGACAAGAGTACTCTCGCCACTAAAACCATAATTGCTGCTTCAGGGGATCATAATCAAAGAGAAATCAGCGGCCATTATAAAGATGAAGCAACATTAGGACTAAAATTCACGGTGCCATTTTATTTACACATTCCCCAAGAGTATCGAATCAATATTAAATATGATCCTAAGCGAATCGGTTCTCATAAAGACATTTTTCCAACCTTATATGAACTGTCCTTATCAGAAGCGAGTTACCTTAACGCGGGTAATAATTTATTATCATTAACTCCTGTTGATTTAGAATTTGGCTATAACGTTTCTGCTATTATGTTTCCTGAAGGAATCGCTTTATTTCAAAATAACCATTATGTATTTTATCCTTGGCAAGATAGCTCAAAAACATTAGTTGGAAAGGGACGAGACTTAGAAAATGAAGAAGAATTGAAATTATCTAAAGTTTACTACTACACAAAGCTCATGCAATGGCACTTTTATAAGTCGGCTCAATTAGCAAATTGTTCCTAATGAAAATAGAATGCTTTGATACAGAATACACTAACATTCACGGCGGGATAACGCATCCCCGTGCTGCGTTTATATTGAATTTATTAGATAGATTAATAAAATGATACTAGTGATGTTGTTATAAAAAAAGCAATTAATGCATACAAAAATCCAAATATCATATCAATAACATAATGAAATCTTCCATAAATTGTACTAATTATTAGCCCTACTCCAAAGGGTAAAATGAAATAAAAAAGCAGAGGATTTATAGACCATGTTGTTAATAAAATAGCAGAAGATAACCCTGTATGACCACTTGGAAACGCAGTACCTGTGGTTGAACCATCTTGCAATAATTTATGAGTTATTCGAAAAAATAAGCCTTGGCTACGATGATCTTTAATTTTCTCAAAAATATTACGAGGACCACAAGCTGGAATGATACTATGGGTTAAAAAACAAGAAAAAAGTAATAATAAGATAACAAATTGACATTCATAGAATGACACAAATTCTTGTCTAAGATAAAAAAATAGGGGTACCCCATAAATCAGTAAATAAAAGCTTAAATAACATAAATGGAGAAACTCAGAGAGAAAGAGTGAGTTTGCTCGATTATTATGATGAAAACTCATCACCCATTTGAAATGTCTTTTTTCAAAATCTATGATTTTTTCATCATAATGCACTTTATTAAGTGCAGACGTTAATATCTCAGTTTCCCGGTGCAACAGGATTAAAAGCAATAAAGGAGACCAATCATATAAGATTTTTAAAGGGTTTGAATCGATCTGTTTTAAAAAGGGCAAAGCTTCCCATAATATAATGAGGCAATTCGCATATATATAAAAGAGACGTAATTTCTTTTGTTTAGGGTTAGATATTACTAAAAGAAAGGTCGAAATAATGACATATATAATAACCAATGAATTTACTGCTAACATGATTTAATCCTAAGGTAATAATCTAGAATTCTTGGTGTGTTATTTGCAAATTACTCACATCGATGTATGTTTATTAGCATGATAAATAGTCAAAAAAATCGTTTGTATTATTGTAAGTGTTGAGAGGAAAATTAAAAAAATCAGTAAAACTCCTGCCCAATAAGCACTAAACAAAGAAGTAATCAAAATACCTATCATAAAAAACAGCATTTCTCCACGATTCATAACACGCCAAATTAAGGTCTCATTATCATCGGATACTGCACCGCGATGATTAGCGTAAGCAACTATAAATGATGGTAAAATGACCACAAAAGAAGTAATACAGATTAATTGATCCAAGCTTAAATAGAAGGCTTTAATTTCACAAAAGAAATAGGAAAAAATAATAGCAAAATCCACGAACCTATCAATTGTTCCATCAACAAATGCACCTAAACTCGATGCCTTGTTACGAGCCCGTGCTACAGAGCCATCTATCACATCAAAAATACCAGCTAAGAGAAATAGTAAAATAGCTGCAACATAGTAATGACAATAAGAGCAAAAAATTGCGATCATTGCTAACACTAAAGAATTTATTGTATAAAATCCCGCAGGAAATGGACTATACGTTGCAAAAAAACTGCCCAGAAGCATTGAAACTTTTTGCCAGGTCCGAGATTTTTCTTTTATCATGATTAAATCCAGTTAAACATATAAAATGATTCGATTTTGTAACAATAAGCAATGACGATCCTATTAGGGTAAGATAATAACAAACAATTATAAAACCGTCATCTAATTGAGTAGCACTGATTTGTTAAGCTTGTATGTTATTCATCGATCATATACATCTATTGTAATTTCCTAAATATTTAGGATTAAATAATTGCAAAATCGGATTGTCTCTGCACCTTGCAGAATCGAATATATGTACAAGGACATAACTCAAATGAATAAAAAAACAATATTAATTACAGGTGCGAGTCGTGGTATAGGAGAACAAATAGCATTTCGTTATGCAATGCCTAATGTAAATTTAATTTTAATCGCAAGAGATCTCAAAAAACTAACGCATGTTGCCCAACATTGCCAAGAACAAGGAGCAAATACGATTTATGAAAGCATTGATGTCCGCGATGCAAACTCGTTAAAGGAATTTATTATTGATGTTGACAGTAAAATGCCTATTGATTTGCTGATTGCCAATGCAGGAGTCTCTTCAACATTGCAAGCGAATTGGCAACCAGAAAAGGAAGAAGATATCAATCAAGTTTTTGCCATTAACTTGCAAGGGACTATGAATACAGTTAATCCATTAATTCATAGAATGATAGAAAGAAAAAAAGGGCAAATAGCCATGATGGGTTCAATTGCCGGTTTACGAGGATTACCCCAGTCCCCAAGCTATTGTGCGAGCAAAGCAGCACTTCATGTATACGGTCAGTCTTTACGAGCTTGGCTTATTCGATATCAAATTCATGTCAATGTAATTTGTCCTGGCTACATTAAAACAGATATGTCTGACAAACTCACAGGACCTAAGCCCTTTTTAATATCAAGCGAGAAAGCGGCTAAAATCATCCAAAAAGGATTACTAAAAAATAAAACGTACATTGTCTTTCCCTGGCCTTTACACATGCTAATCAAATGCTCGCATTTACTTCCCTCAAAACCAGTAGATGCAATTTTAAATCGCTTTGAATCTTATATTAACTAACATATATTCGCTGGAAGCAAAATGCTTTATAATTTTAAAAGATTATATTTTTAAGAAATATCACTATATAGTGATTAAAGGATAAGACCAATCACATGGAACGATTTTTAAAATTTATAGAAAAAAATTTTATTTTTAAAAAAATTTCTCAAAAGTATGTTGACTCCTATAAAAGAAAAAAATTAATCTCAAAATTACATGATCATTTAAACCTATTCTTTTTAAGAAACGAAAAAATCGAATTTCCATTAGCTAACGAACCCGAAATTTCCGTTATTTTAGTCCTTTACAATCAAGCGCAATTTACTCTGGAGTGTCTGCGTTTATTGCAACAGCAAAAAAATATAACGTTTGAAGTGATTATTATTGATAATGCTTCCAGTGATTCAACCCATCAACTTTTAGAGTGTTGTAGTAATGTTTTAGTTGTAAAAAACTCTCAAAATCTTGGATTTCTCCAGGCCGCTAATCAAGGAGCCCAAATCGCAAAGGGCAAGAACTTGTTATTTCTTAACAATGACATCTGGCAATTAAATACAGATGCTTTTGCTATTGCATTAAAGACACTGAATCGTGACAAAAAAATTGGAGTTGTCGGAGGTAAAATCATTCTTCCCGATGGGTTACTCCAAGAAGCAGGCGTGGTTATAACGCAAAAAGGGATTCTGCAATATGGGCGTGGTAAAAAACCTGATATTTTTGAGGTTAACTTTCAAAGACATGTGGACTACTGTTCCGGTTTATTTTTACTCACTCCAAGACATTTATTTCAAAGTCTAGGGGGGTTTGATGTAATCTATTCACCCGCTTACTGCGAAGACTGTGATTATGGTTTAATGGTAAATCAGGCCGGATTCAAAGTAATCTATGAGCCACGAATCGTTGTTGGTCACATTGAAGGAGGCAGCGCAACTAAAAAAGGATACGCCCGCACCTTATATGAAAAAAATATTATCCTATTTCATAAAAAGCATAAAGCTTGGCTCCAAACATTAACTCATTCATCTAACTTTGCACGCTTTACTTCTAACAGCATGATAATTTCTAGATATCATAAGCGGGATTGCAAACGCCTATTATTTATTGGCAATAATATTCCCTCTCAGCATACGTTAAATCTCATGAAATCCGCTTGCGATTCGGAATACGCAGTAAGTTATTATCCGCTGAATCCATTTGACCTCTCGTGGGATAAAATTTATAACCTATTTGATATTCGAATTGAAGTCTGTAACGGGATGGGATTATCCACTTTGGATAATTTTATTCGTATTAGAAAAAAGTACTATGACCAAATACTCGATGAACATGGAAATCAAGAAAAATGGGCAAAATACTCTCGATTTCTTGCGAGCCAATCTTAATTTATTGCAGATATAGATGAAATTAATTCTCGATATAACAAGAATGTTGGGCACATTAATAACTGGACGCTACTCAGGGACTGGAGTAGATCGTGTTCTGTTAGCCTATATGAAATATTATAAAGAGAGCGCTCGGGCATTTGTGCGATATCCAGGTATTAATTGTATTTATTCTCAAAAAGCTTCAAATTTTTTATTTGATTATTTGCTTCATTGCGCTGAACATTCATCGACAATCAAGCAGTCAATCATAACAAAATTTATGCTTTTTCAACGCAAACATCAGGACTTGGACGGAAGTATTTTCTTACATATAGACCAATATCCTCACAATTTTAATCTTTTTCACCATTTAAACATACCTATTGTATCTATGGTACATGACCTTATTCCCCTCTACTATGCAGAGTATAGTGATACCAAAAAAATAAATAGACATGTTCAGTACCTACACAATTCCATGCAGAGTGCTGGCATCATTACCAACTCTAAAAATACATTAGATAATTTATGCTCCTACTATTTAGGTATGCAAAAACAGATACCTCCAACCATTGCTGCGCCTCTTGCTTCAGGTTTACCACTCAATATTTCACCTGAAGCTCGATTTATTCATGAACCTTATTTTGTAGTGATTTCAACTATAGAAGGCAGAAAAAATCATTTAGCACTGTTACATATTTGGCGACGTTTAGTAGAACGTTTTTCAATACGCACCCCAAAACTCGTCATTCTTGGGAAAAGAGGCTGGAGATGTGGGCAAGTGCTTGATTTATTAGATCACTGTAAACAAATAAAGCCTTTTATTATCGAGGAACCCTCTTGTCCAGATCAAAAGTTGGTAACCTATCTTTATCATGCACAAGCGTTACTTTTTCCATCCTTCACTGAAGGTTACGGTTTACCCCTTATCGAGGCACTTTCCTATGCAACACCGGTCATTGCCAGCGATATTCCGGTTTTTCGCGAAATTGCCGGGGATATTCCAGAATATATAGATCCTTTAGATACTCTCAAATGGATGGAGTTAATTGAAGAATACAGTCAAACTCATAGCATGATGAGAGTTGCGCAATTAGAACGTATGAAATCATTTAAAATTCCCACCTGGAATAATCACTTTGAAATAGTGGACGTATTTTTGCAAAATATAGTTGAGCAATACTCAATTAAGAGGTAGTGCGGCGACTTGTCCATAGAGTGTTATATAGAGCAAGACAGCTCTGCATTTAATTGGTTACAGAGCGGATTCCCCATAACCAAATGATGCCCAGTTACAACAATAACGACTTTATCTAACCATCTTTTATGATCAATGTAATTAATAAAATCGGCCACTTCATCAGCCGTGCATTCAACAATATCTTCGAATAATTGAAAAAAACATTAATAATTTTGGATCACTTACCTATGGGTTTAAAATGAATAAAAAAGCTCAGAAGAGCATAGCATTAGGATTTAAGAATTATGAAATAAATAAAGCATATGAGTCAATCAACTTAATTATAAGTAGTTTAGAAGAGTTTTTTTGGATGCCGAATGTTGATCCATATAAAAAAACGGAATAAATATTTTCAAATTAAACAAAGATCTATCTATTTGAGCGCCATTGAATAAAAATTAGCCTTCACTAAAAATCGAATTATGAACTCTGCCGTCAAGAAGTATTATAAAATCATTCCCCTAATTTTCCTGATACGAAAAAAGATCTGAGAAATTCTATTTGCATCTTTAATTTGATTGGGTATAGTCTAACACATTTGTAAAAATCAACAGACTACTTACCCTACATCACGATACGCTAAATTCAAGCGCCTTCAGAATTCTTGTTCAGGTAAGTAGCTATAACAACAGGAAGCCAGCTATGTACACAGGACCGAACTATCAACTCGGGGAAACTTACGACATGTTGCGCGACAGTGTCCACCAATTTGCTCGTGCTGAAATTGCTCCACTTGCTGCTCAAATCGACGAAAGCAATAGTTTTCCCAATCATTTATGGAAAAAATTAGGGGCAATGGGTTTACTGGGAATTACAGTAAGTGAAGAGTATGGCGGTGCCAATATGGGGTACCTTGCCCATGTCATTGCGATGGAAGAAATTTCTCGAGCATCTGCCTCTGTAGGCCTAAGTTATGGTGCTCACTCCAATTTATGTGTCAACCAGATTTATTTAAATGGTACGCATTCGCAAAAACAAAAATATCTGCCTAAACTTATTAGTGGAGAATATGTTGGAGCTCTGGCTATGAGTGAGTCCAATTCAGGATCCGATGTAGTCAGTATGCAATTACATGCTCGTCCAGAAGGCAACAAATATATTCTCAACGGCACCAAAATGTGGATCACCAATGGACCTGATGCGGATGTCCTGGTTGTTTACGCCAAAACAGACAAACACGCTGCAAGCAAGGGAATCACTGCCTTTCTAATTGAAAAAGGAATGCCAGGCTTCAAGACAGCTCAAAAACTCGACAAGCTAGGAATGCGTGGCTCAAATACCTGCGAATTGGTATTTGAACAATGTGAGGTTCCAGCAGAACAGGTTTTGGGTGAAGTTAATCGAGGTGTTAAAGTATTAATGAGTGGACTGGATTATGAACGGACCATTCTGGCGTCAGGCCCAGTAGGAATTATGCAAGCGTGTATGGATGTTGTTTTACCTTATGTACATGAACGAAAACAATTTGAACAACCCATAGGTGAATTTCAATTCATCCAGGGTAAATTAGCAGATATGTACACTGATCTGGGCGCCTCAAGAGCATATTTATATGCTATTGCCAGAGCTTGTGATCAAGGTATAGTAAGTCGTAAAGATGCTGCAAGCGTCATTTTATATACGGCTGAAAGAGCAACACAAATGGCATTACAAGCAATTCAAATTCTTGGTGGTAATGGATATATTAATGAGTATCCCACAGGACGTTTACTGCGAGATGCAAAATTATATGAAATAGGGGCTGGTACTTCTGAAATCAGAAGAATGCTTATTGGACGAGAACTTTTTAAAGAAACAGCATAAGGAAAAATGAAAATGGAACAGAATGACATAGTAATCGTTGCGGCAAAAAGAACTCCTATGGGAGCCATGTTGGGAAATTTATCAACTCTTTCAGCTCCAGAGTTAGGTGCAATTGCACATATGGCTGCCCTATCTCAAGCAGGAATTAGCCCCGCAGAAATAGATGAAGTAATCAGTGGTTGTGTCTTGCAAGCAGGAATTGGTCAAGCTCCAGCACGACAAGCAGCAATTAAGGCAGGATTGCCCAGCTCTTCTGGAGCAACCACAATAAATAAAATGTGTGGTTCAGGAATGAAAGCGGTTATGTTAGCCCATGACTTAATTCGAGCAGGCACTGCAAATATTATCCTTGCAAGTGGTATGGAAAGCATGAGTAATGCACCTTATCTATTGAGTAAGGCACGCTCAGGGTACCGACTAGGACATGGTGAATTGAAGGATCATATGTTCCTTGATGGATTAGAAGATGCCTATGATAGAGGAAAATTAATGGGGGTTTTCGCAGAAGCCACAGCGAATCACTTTCATTTTAGCAGGGATCAGCAGGATGAATTTGCTACTCGCTCCATGAGCAGAGCACTTGAAGCAATAGAAAATGGGGCTTTTAAAGAAGAAATTACTCCGGTAACGATTAATACACGTAAGGGTGATATTACAGTGAATGTGGATGAAGGTCCTGATGCTGCAAAAATCGCTAAAATATCCCAATTAAAACCCGCTTTTAAAGCAGACGGAACCGTTACTGCAGCCAATTCAAGCTCTATATCTGATGGTGCAGCAAGTTTGATTTTAATGAGTGCTGGCCAGGCTGAAAAACGCGGTATTCAACCTATTGCCCGCATTGTTGCTCATGCAAGTCATTCACAAGCGCCAGAGTGGTTTACTACAGCGCCAGTAGATGCCATTCGCAAAGTCATGAATAAAGCATCCTGGAAACAAAATGATGTGGATCTTTATGAAATAAATGAAGCATTTGCTGTAGTAACAATGGCAGCTATGACACAACTTGAATTAAACCCGGAACAAGTTAATATTCACGGCGGAGCTTGTGCTTTGGGCCATCCAATTGGTGCATCCGGTGCGCGTATTTTAGTAACTTTAATACACGCTCTAAAGCATCAAGGAAAAAAACGCGGTGTCGCTTCATTGTGTATTGGTGGTGGTGAAGCAACTGCTATGGCAATTGAATTAATTTAAAACACAAAGCCCCCCTCTTCCATAAATAGAATAGGGGATCTTCATATAAATAAAGGTAATAGCTCAGGTCCTTATGCTAATGTTTACTCGAACGGTTGGGTTTGAGCGCAAGTTGTGCCAAATACAGCCGTTCCCTGAGGGGCTGAGCACTTACAAAAAAGGAAGTTCATGCTACGACACAGTCTTATCTACCTGTTACTGAGTATTTTGGTAGTATTATTCGCAAAATACGCGCATCTTGTTATTGTTTATGTTGATATGTTTTTCACCTACGTTAATTTAAAATTGACCCCTATATTCAGCCAAACGGGCTGGGGGCTTGTAGTTCGCAAAATTTTGGTTCTTGTCATATTACCTGTAATGATTACTGCTGTCCCAGCGCTTATTTACAAGTTCATCAAAGGAGGCAATATGCCTCACTTTATTGCCATTACTTGGATTATTTGGACAATCATTGTTTTAAGCGATATTTTAGTACTACGATAAGGAACAGGCATGGCAAAATTAATTAGTCAAATCAATACAAGTAGTCAAGAATTCAAAGAAAACCAAACAGCCATGCAAGCCTTAGTGGATGAGTTACACAATCGAATTCAATGCATTGCTTTAGGTGGCGATGAAAAAGCACGTGTCCGTCATTTAAAACATGGTAAATTATTGCCAAGAGAACGATTGCAGCAATTACTTGATCCTGGAAGTCCTTTCCTTGAGTTATCACAACTTGCAGCGTATCAAGTATATGATGATGTAGTCCCTGCCGCAGGGATTATTACAGGGATCGGCTGGGTTTCGGGTATTGAGTGTGTTATTGTTGTAAATGATGCTACAGTAAAAGGTGGGACTTACTATCCATTAACCGTAAAAAAACACCTAAGAGCACAAGAAATCGCACTAATAAATCATTTGCCCTGCATTTACCTCGTAGATTCCGGAGGAGCCTTCTTGCCCCTTCAGGATGAAGTATTTCCTGATCACAATCATTTTGGACGCGTCTTTTACAATCAAGCGCGATTATCTGCGCAAAATATTCCACAAATTGCAGTAGTTATGGGCTCTTGCACTGCTGGTGGTGCTTATGTTCCGGCAATGGCCGACGAATCCATTATGGTTAAAAATCAAGCCACGATTTTTCTTGGTGGCCCACCTCTTGTCAAAGCGGCAACAGGTGAAGTCATCAGCGCTGAAGAATTAGGCGGTGCAGAGGTCCATTGCCGGCATTCAGGCGTAGCAGATCACTATGCCGAACATGATGCTCATGCACTTCATATAGCACGAACCACTATTAGTAATTTAAATCGTAAAAAACCGCAGCAATTAACCCGGATTGAAACTGTAGAACCACTCTACGACAGTAAAGAATTAAATGGCATAGTACCTACTGACCACCGGAAACCTTTTGATATTCGAGAAATTATTGCACGCATCGTTGACGGTTCTGAGTTTGATGAGTTTAAAGCACTCTTTGGCACAACATTGGTTTGTGGCTTCGCACGTTTATACGGTTATCCCATAGGAATTATTGCAAATAATGGCATTTTATTTAGCGAAAGTGCCTTGAAAGGAACCCACTTTATAGAACTTTGTTGCCAACGTAAAATTCCTTTGTTGTTTCTGCAAAATATTACTGGTTTTATGGTTGGTTCTAAATATGAAGCCTCCGGCATTGCCAAAAATGGTGCCAAAATGGTAACCGCTGTTGCCAATGCCAATGTTCCTAAATTTACAGTGATCGTTGGTGGTAGTTTTGGTGCAGGGAACTATGCTATGTGCGGGCGTGCCTATAATCCTAATTTTCTCTGGTCTTGGCCTAACGCGCGCATTTCAGTCATGGGAGGAGAACAGGCTGCTAATGTTTTGGCACAAGTTAATAGAGAGAAACTGGCAAAGCAAGGAAGTGATTGGCCTGTGGAAGAGGAAGAGCGTTTTAAAGAGCAATTACGTTCCCAATATGAAGCGCAAGGAAATCCTTATTATGCCAGTGCCCGATTGTGGGATGATGGAGTTATTGCCCCTCAGGATACACGTAAAGTATTAGGACTAGGGTTATCAGCCGCATTAAATGCCCCTATTGAATCAACGCGCTTTGGCGTATTTCGCATGTAAGGAGCACGCAGTGAGTGATTTGTTGTATGAAATTCAGGATCACTTGTGCTTACTCACTTTAAATCGTGTGAGTAAACACAATGCTTTTGACAATCAGCTTTTAAGTGAGATACACCATCAGCTTGATGCTGCTATTGCCAATTCTAATGTTCGTGTCATAGTGCTCAAAGCAAATGGCAAACATTTTTCTGCAGGCGCTGATTTAGCCTGGATGCAAAGCATGGCGCATTATAATGAAGAAGAAAATTTAAAGGATGCCATGGTGCTTGGTAATCTGATGTACGCTCTCAATAAAAGCCCTAAACCCACTGTAGCTATGGTGCATGGCTCTGCTTTTGGTGGTGGAGCAGGACTTGCAGCAGCATGTGATATTACTATAGCTTCCCAATCAGCACGTTTTTGTTTTTCAGAAGTTAAATTGGGCCTTATACCGGCAGTAATTAGCCCATACGTGGTGCAAGCCATTGGCGAACGCAGTGCTAAAGCGTTATTTATGAGTGCTGAGGTTTTTGATGCAGCTAAGGCATTGTCATTACATTTAGTACAACACTGTGTCCCTGAAGAAAGCTTGTTGGAATTTACACTGAATTATGCAAAACAAATCAGTAACAACGCACCCAACGCAGTCAGAGCATCAAAACAACTGGCAAGCTATGTAGTAAATAAAAAAATAAATGAAGAGCTTGTTTATTACACTGCTTCCTTAATCGCTCAAAAAAGAGTATCGGCTGAAGGCCAACAAGGGCTTAATGCATTTTTAAAGAAAGAAACACCAAACTGGGATTAAAGCTTTTACCCCCCTGAGTAATAGTAGCCTGGGTGCAGCACAGCGGAACCCGGGGAATTTTTGATAGGAAAACCCGGGTTCCGCTGCGCTGCACCCAGGCTACAAAGCACTTGGGCTCCATTAGATGAGTATAAGTGGTTATAAAAGTAAAAATTAATGAGGCACTAATGTTTAATAAAATTCTTATTGCCAACCGCGGTGAAATTGCATGCAGAATTATCAAAACTGCTCGCTCAATGGGCATCCATACGGTGGCTATTTATTCCTCGGTTGATAAAGACAGTCTGCATGTACGCAGTGCTGACAGTGCATATTTTGTTGGCGATGCGCCTGCTAAAGACAGCTATCTGAATATCGCTAACATTATTCATATTGCCAAGGAGTGTGGAGCACAAGCCATTCATCCCGGTTATGGATTTTTATCTGAAAACCCTGAATTTGCCAAGGCATGTAAAGAGGCGGATATTGTTTTTATTGGTCCTTCAGTTGAAGCAATGGAAGCAATGGCCTCCAAACAAATAGCCAAACAATTACTGGAAAAAACCAAAGTTCCATTAACCCCAGGCTATCATGGCAGCGAACAAGCGGAAGATAAATTACTGGCTGAAGCAAAAAAAATAGGATTTCCTGTCCTACTCAAAGCGGCCAATGGAGGCGGTGGGAAAGGGATGCGTGCTGTTCATCAAGAATCAGAGTTTAGTGCTGCCCTAGCAGGAGCAAAACGTGAATCAATGGCAAGTTTTGCCGATGACACAATGATTATAGAAAAGCTGGTACTGCATCCGCGTCATGTTGAATTACAAATCATGGCAGACAATCATGGCAATGTTGTTCATTTATTTGAACGCGATTGCTCTATTCAACGGCGACACCAAAAAATTATTGAAGAAGCTCCAGCACCCAATTTATCTGTTTCTTTACGACAAAAACTTGCTGAGGCAGCGTGTGAAGTAGCCCGATCTATAAAATACAGTGGCGCAGGTACTGTTGAGTTTTTAGTAGATGATGCAGAACACTTCTATTTTATGGAAATGAACACTCGATTGCAGGTAGAACATCCAGTGACTGAAATGATCACTGGACTTGATTTAGTCGCATGGCAGTTGAAAATTGCTGCTAATGAAACGTTACCCATGGCACAAGATAGAATTCAAGCACATGGTCATGCAATCGAATGTCGTATCTATGCAGAGGATCCGCATCATGATTTTATTCCATCAATAGGACAAATTCACTTTTTGCAAGAACCTTCTGGTGATGGAGTACGCATTGATACAGGGGTGCAACTTTCATCGCAAATAACGATGTATTATGACCCCATGATCGCCAAGCTTATCGTATGGGGGGATAATCGCAATGAAGCCTTATCCAGATTAGAGCATGCTTTATCCAACTATTTTATCGGCGGAGTCAAGACGAACATTCCATTTTTACAAGCTATTTGTCGTCATCCTAAATTCAGGCAGGCAAAAATCAGTACCGATTTTTTAAGCCAGGAAGAAATCAAACTCCCTACAGCAGACAAAGAAATAGCTTTAGTCATGGCTGTGAGTTTTGATTATTTAAACAACATCAATACACTTCGAGATCCCTTATTGCAAGAAGCTTTTGCCTGGCAATCTCAAATATCAAGCCATTGGATATGGCGCTATAAGGATCAAAATGAATTGATTGAAGCATTTATCACTCCAATTGATAAAAATTACTTTAAGGTTCGACTCAACACAGAGGAGCATTTGATTTATGCTCATTTAACTGGTAATAAAATCTATGTTGAAACAAAGATACAAAAACATCATGCTACAGTTGAAAATAAAAAACAATCGTTGACCTTGTATACGAATCAAGGGCAAATTACTATTGAACGGTTTAACTGGGGAACCATTGGGGCACAAACCAACGTCCATAAGGGACAGCTTACAGCACCAATGCCAGCCACTGTAGTCGCAATTTTAAAAAACATCGGTGAAAAGGTAAAAGCGGGGGAACGTTTAATTATTTTAGAAGCAATGAAAATGGAACATACCATTCATGCCCCCACTGACGGCACTTTATTGGATATATTCTATACTGTGGGCGCACAAGTGAATGAAGGAGAAGAACTACTGTCATTAAGTGAAGAAGATTCTTAAAATATAGGTTTGGTCATTAGAGTAAATTGCTGTGTGAAGCGAAACTAACCTAGAAGAGGACATGATTGCATGTTTTCACTTTACCAACAAAATATGGCCACCCTGGAAAATTAAAAGAGATAATTATGGACTATCCGCAAAACGTAACCATTATAGAAGTAGGCCCGCGTGATGGCTTGCAAAATGAGTCTTCTTTTGTATCCAGCAAACACAAAATTGAATTAATTAATTTACTCAGTGAATCTGGCTTGCAATATATCGAAGTAACGAGTTTTGTATCTGCAAAAGCAATTCCACAACTGGCAGACCATAATGAAGTATTCCGTACCATAGATAAAGTCCCATCCATACACTATTCTGCATTAGTTCCTAATGAGCACGGCATGCTCAAAGCATTGGAGGCTGGAGTTAAAGAAATTGCCGTATTTACTGCAGCAAGTGAACAATTTAACCAACGAAACATAAAGTGTTCCATCGATGAAAGTATTTCTCGTTTTAAACCCGTCCTCATTTTAGCAAAAGAAAAAAACATTAAGGTGCGAGGATATATTTCCTGTGTCCTTGGGTGTCCTTATGAAGGAAGTGTAGCTCCCGAAAAAGTAGTTGAAGTAACTAAAAAGCTATTGGATTTGGGTGTAGATGAAATTTCATTAGGAGATACTATCGGTGTTGGGACGCCATATCAAACCCATCTATTACTCGAACAAGTACTTAAACTATTGCCACTGAACCAATTAGCAATGCATTTTCATGATACTTATGGTCAGGCCATAGCAAATATCTATACCTCCTTACAACACGGTGTCCACCGTTTTGATAGTTCAGTTGCTGGGCTTGGTGGTTGTCCTTATGCACGTGGAGCAAGTGGTAATGTAGCTACCGAAGACGTCCTATACTTAATGCATGGTTTAGGAATAAATACAGGTGTAGATATATTTAAAATTGTGACGGCTGGCGACATGATCTGTAAAATTTTAGGGCGTAAAAATCAATCAAAAGTCGCGAATGCCATGTTAGCAAATCCCTGTAATTAGAACATTTATCAAGTGTCTTCTCCCAGACTGCCTCTATTACATAGAGTCTGGCTGAAATAAAGTAATAAATAAGAGAGAATGAAATGAATGACATCTTATGGAAACCCAAAAATCCTAAAAAAAGTAAAATGTGGCAATTTATGGAATTCGCTGCCAAACAAAACGGTCAGGTTTTTGAAAATTATCAAGATTTGCATACCTGGTCTATTAAACATCCTGACTCATTTTGGCCAACACTTTGCGATTTCTTTCATGTCCAGTTTGATACTGCACCATACCAAATCCTGAATCACTATCATAATGATGAAATGATAAATGCACATTGGTTTGCTGGGGCGCAATTTAATTTCGCTGAAAAACTATTATCACGCAAAGATAAGCATCCAGCTTTAATTAGTCTTAATGAAGACAACCAAAAACAAGTAATTAGCTACGAACAATTACATGATTTGGTCGCACAATGCGCTGCGGGTTTAAAAGCAATTGGAGTTACTGCCGGCGATAGAGTAGCTGCTTTGATGCCAAATACCGCATATACAATTATTGCTATGCTCGCTACTACCTCATTAGGGGCGATCTGGTCTTCTTGTTCACCTGATTTTGGCGCTCAAGCTGCAATCGATCGATTAGGACAAATTGATCCCAAAGTATTGTTTATCTGTGATGGACATCAATATCAAGGAAAAAAACATAGCGGGACGGAAAAAATCAAACAATTGAATGATGCCATTAGCTCGCTCATCCAAATTGTAATTTGTCCTAATATAAACGAGTCCATAGATAGTTCTGCGCTGCCTAAGGCACAATATTGGAAGGATTTTCTTCGTCCAGCAAATCACTGTGAATTTGTTGCCATGCCTTTTGAACATCCAGTTTACATTATGTTCTCATCAGGAACTACTGGCAAACCTAAATGCATCGTTCATGGAGCAGGTGGAACCCTATTACAGCACATTAAAGAATTAGGATTACATACCGATCTGCAAGCTAAGGACAACTTATGCTTTTATACTACTTGTGGATGGATGATGTGGAACTGGACTGTTTCTGCACTTGCCTTAGGAGCAACACTTACTTTATATGAAGGCTCCCCGACTTACCCTGAAAGTAATCGTTTATTCGAATTAATTGAGGAAGAACAGGTCACTGTTTTTGGCACCAGTGCCAAATTTATCTCTTCTGTAGAAAAAGCAGGAGTTAAACCCAAAGAAGAGTTTGATTTAACTCACTTACGCTGCATTCTCTCTACAGGCTCACCACTTCTACCTAAAAACTATGATTACGTGTACGAACAAATCAAAGAGGATGTGCAGCTTTGTTCTATTTCAGGCGGTACAGACATCATTTCTTGTTTTGCCTTAGGTAATCCAATGCTTCCAATTTACAGAGGCGAATTGCAATGCCTTGGTCTTGGTATGGCTGTTGATGTATTTGATGAGGAAGGACATCCCGTTCGTGAAGAGCGCGGAGAATTAGTCTGTACAGCTCCCTTCCCGTCCATGCCTGTAGGTTTTTGGAATGATCCCGAAAGAACCACATATCAACGCGCTTATTTCGAACGGTTTCCTGGAGTATGGGCTCATGGTGATTTTGCAGAAATTACCGCTCACAATGGATTAATCATTTATGGGCGCTCCGATGCTGTTTTAAATCCTGGAGGTGTGCGTATTGGTACCGCTGAAATTTATAGACAAGTAGAAAAAATAGATGAAGTGGTCGACAGCATTGTAATTGGTCAAGATTGGCAAGATGATGTGCGTATCGTTTTGTTTGTTAAACTGCGTGACAACATGCAGCTTACGGAAGAGTTAATCAATAAAATACGTTTAACGATTCGTCAGAACGCCTCACCAAGACACGTACCAGCGAAAATACTGCAAGTTGAAGATATTCCAAGAACAATTAGCGGCAAAATAGTAGAGGTAGCGGTCAGACAAGTTGTTCATGGTTTACCTGTAAATAATTTGCAATCTCTGGCAAACCCTAAGGCATTAGATTATTTTAAAAATCGCGAAGAATTACAAAAATAAAAAATAATCTGGGTGCAGCGGAACCCGTGTTTAGAAATTTTATTCAGATTTAGAAACCCGGGTTCCGCTGCGCTGCACCCAGACTACTTTATTCCTTAAAAACATCAAAATATCACTAAAATCAGAAGACGTTACGTTGTTTATGCCAACAATTTGTGTATAATGTTGCAATGGCGTCGATTTGAAATTCAGCTTGCGGACGCTCAAAAAAGGGGCTCTTTTTTGAAAATACGGCTAAAGCGGATATGATTACATTCCTCTAAGTCTCCGCCCGCACGCATAATCTCAGGTTATAATAATGATTGAATTAAGTGGATTATCCAAATCCTTTTCGGGTAAATCTGTTCTGCGTGACATTAATCTATTTATCCAAGAAGGTGAAATTTTCGGAATCATTGGTAAAAGTGGTGCAGGTAAATCAACCTTATTAAGATGTATTAATCTTCTAGAACGGCCTGATGAAGGTCATGTCATCATTGATAACCAATATTTGACAAGTCTTTCAAGAAAAGATTTGGCTTTAGCCCGGCACAAAATGGCAATGATTTTTCAACAGTTCAATTTACTCAACTCGAAAAATGTTTATGACAACATTGCCCTTCCCATGCGCATTCAAGGAATTGATGAAGAAGCCATTCGGAATAAAATTGAAGAATTACTGCCAATTGTCGAATTAACCGATAAAAAGCTGGCATACCCCGCACAACTCAGCGGGGGACAAAAACAAAGAGTTGCTATTGCTCGTGCCTTAAGCTGCTCTCCTAAAATTCTGCTTTGCGATGAGGCAACCTCAGCATTAGACCCCGAAACAACCGATTCTATTTTAGCGCTGCTAAAAAAAATTAATGCGCTTTATGGCATCACTATAATCCTTATCACTCATGAAATGGATGTAGTGAAACGAATTTGTAACCGGTTGGCGGTAATGGTTGATGGCGAGTTGGTTGAAACTACCGCCCTTGCTAATGTATTTAATAAAAAAGATAGTCTGGCTCGAAATATGCTTTATGCGCAGCTCAGTCCACAATTACCTGAATGTCTTACTAAAAGACTCGCAGATTACATAACTGATAAACCTTTACTGCGCTTATTCTTCCAGGGTGAAGAAGCAACAGTACCGTTTATTAGTCAAACAAGTCGTGAGTTAAATCTAGACATTAACATCTTGCTCGCCAATATAGATCGTTATGATACAGTAACCTGTGGCGTTGTAGTTGTTGAGTTAACTGCACATCAATTTTTACTTGAAGCATTCATTGAACGCTGTGAACAAGCCAATTTAACTGTGGAGGTTTTAGGTTATGTCCTTCCCAATGGCATATGATTTATTCATTGCAACATACGAAACACTGTATATGGTAGCCATCAGTACTTTATTTGCAATTATACTCGGCTTACCTTTAGGAACCTGGCTTTATTCGTCCAGTCATATTAAACCAATGCCTAAAGTGTATAAGGCATTATCTGCCTTCATTAACATGGCACGCTCCATACCTTTTATTATTTTATTAGTAGCAATTATTCCATTCACCCGGCTTATAGTGGGTACTTCAATTGGAATGAATGCAGCGATAGTACCTCTTACTCTAGGTGCAACACCCTTTTTTGCTAGATTGGTAGATAATGTTTATCGTAGCTTGCCTTCAGGCCTTATCGAAACGGGTTATGCAATGGGTGCAAACACCCAACAAATTATCATGCACATTTTATTACCCGAAGCGAAGCCCGGGTTAATTCATGCTATTACTGTTACAGCGATTACTTTAGTCAATTATTCAGCAATGGCAGGAACCGTCGGTGCTGGCGGCTTGGGTACTTTAGCAATTAACTATGGTTACCAACGTTTTGATGCCGGAGTCATGATATCCACAGTAATTATTTTGATTGTGATGGTACAACTGATTCAAATGGCCGGAGATTATTTAGCAAAACGTTTTTTACATAACTAGGGTCGGTCTGTTTCCATTTCGCTAGCTTGAGCTAAAATGGTCTGATTTTCGAGTACTGATGCGCAGCATACACAGAGTATGTGAGCATCGAAACGCAGAAAATCAGAACAGTTTGGCCAAGATAGTAGAAATGGAAACAGACCCTGTATTATTTTTTGGAGTATTAAATGCGTATTTTAGCTTATTGCGTCTTATTATTGAGTCTTGTTGCATGCAACAAACCCTCACCAAATACTTTGGTAATAGGAACCATTGCAGGTCCTGAAACTGAACTGGTTGAAACAGCAAAAGAAGTAGCAAAGAACAAATACGACTTAAATATAAAAATTGTAACCTTCAATGATTACAATTTACCCAATGAAGCATTACAAGATGGAAGCTTGGATGCGAATGTCTACCAACACTTGCCTTATCTTAATGCAGCTATTAAAGCCCATGGATATACTTTAGAGGCGATAGGTAGAACATTTGTTTACCCCATGGGAATTTATTCCAAAAAATATACTTCGCTACAACAATTGCCGGAAAAGGCAGTAATCGCCCTCCCCAATGACCCCAGCAATGAAATGCGAGCACTGCAATTATTGGAAAAAGCACAATTGATTACCTTAAAACCGACTGAAAATACGGGTCTAAAAGATATTGCAACAAATCCACATCACCTGCAATTCAAGGAAATGGATGCCGCACAATTGCCAAGAGTTTTACCCGATGTGGATGCAGCAGTAATCAATACAACCTTTGCCTTGCCTGCAGGTCTGAATCCTTCACGTGATGCTTTATTTACTGAAGATAAGAACTCACCTTATGCCAATATCATCGTCATTCGCAGTAACACTCCTAAAAAAGAACAACTGGAGCTTTTTGTTAAGGCATTAAACTCTGAAGAGGTTAAAGAAAAAGCTAAAACTTTATTTGGAGACTCCGCTATTCCTGCCTGGTAGAATCTATTTAGATTTTTTATATAACCCGGGTGAAGGCAAAGCCGTCACCCGGGGTTTTAAAATAGGTTTCCTTTGTTCCAATCCTCATCGTACCGCTCTCGCGAACATCAACATATATTGGGTGACCATCAAATTAACAGAAAGAAGACATTGTCATTCCTGTGAGGGCAAGAACTCATCCATGATGAAGCACATTGCCAATATAAAAACGGATCCCCTACTCGAGGATGACAGAATTACTTGCAAATTGAGTAAAATGAAATAGTAAATGCTCTTAGCTTGACAGCCATAGCATACAGCTCAGCCTGCGCTTGTTTTAAGCAAGATTAGCCGAGCATTTATCTGTTCATGTCATGCATAAAGCACAATAAGCGGTAAAAAAGAGCGATTTGTTTACCCAATCTTAACAATCCTTACCATTTAGGCCTAATCCTATCTTAATGAATAAGTGTTATACTTCATAAAAGTGTTATACTTTATAAAAAAGAGCTCCTGAGGTACCATTCTATGCCTTCATTTAGACAAGCATTTTATAATATATTAAAATCTAGAAGATTTTTGGATCAATTTAGTCCCGAAGAACAGGAAAGAATTTATCAAAAATACCGCGACTCTATTGGGTTAACTCAAGACGTAGCTAAAGACATGGGGGCTGGGGCTTTTAAGGCTCATGCTGATAAGCGAATCCAAGATTTTTCAGGTTTTAAAACACAAGTAGGTTCAGAAAAGGAAGATACCTTTGCAAAACTAATCCAAGGAGATGATCCTGCTGAGAAAAAAGAAGTTAGAACAAAACTCGAAGGACTATTGAAACCTCAAAAGTTTTATACAGACGCTCAAGAAACATATAAAGATTCAATGGAGTTCTTTAAAAAACGGGTCAACCAAATCCCTGAGCTTTCCGTAGAGCAAATTCGAGGCTATCTTGAACAAATTAATCAGAGGGGTAGAAAAGCGATAGAAGCTCAGCAAAAAAAAGAACTAGAAGATTTTAAAGCTGAACTTAATACCCCTGAATTTTCAAAAAAAATCGAAAAAGCCTTAGGCAAAACTCCTGATGAAGTAGAAAAAATAAAAAAAGATTTAATAGCAGAGATGGAAAAAAACCATACAGATCAACTTACTGCATTTAACGACTCGGCAAAAGCAAACCTGACTATACTCGATAAAGCCTCTGCTCTTGAAAAAAAACGTCTTATCTTCACTGGTCAATTGGAAAGTTGGCAAGATCAACTCAGCTCCTCCCAAAGAGATGAAATGGAGCGGGAAATGGCACTGGCAAGGGCGGAGAGTCTTAAAAGACGAGGTATGGAAGCGCCAACTAGAAATACACGCGCTTATGTAGATTGTGAAAAAGGTACAATCTCCGCCATAAATCCAGAAGATTTAAATTTTATCATTTCCTTATCAGGTAAAAAGCTGCACCATACCAAAGGGAAAGATGGCGAACCCGGTCTTTGGACTGCAACTATGCCATCCCGCATCTTATCTCCCTTTTACTATTTAAGTAATAAAGAATTGCCCAAGGTAGACATGTTGACTATGGCTCAAGCAGTAAGAGCCTCTGGCTTTGATTCAATCACCATGACTATTAATTTCGAAGATGAGAAGACTCGAAAACAAAGAGCAAGACAAGCTTATGAAGCGGCACTCGAAGCAGGCTTTGAGCCAGGTCCACTACCTGGAGAAGAAAAGAAAGATGAAAAAGAGCAAGTAAGAGGTATTCATCTAAAAGATGGATCTGGCAAGGAAATTAAGCCCGAAGAAATCTTCTCTGCTAGCGAGTTGAGGTTACTTCATGAAAAAGCAGCTGAAAAACGTCAAAAAATTAGTAACTTACTTAAAGATGCGCCTCGACAAGAACCTTCAGAAAAACTCACTCAGCAATATCGCAAAGAAATCGATGATGGCAGGGTTCTGGCAAGAATGGCAGGTAAAACGCAGAAAGAAATAGAAGATGAACAAGAAAAAGTACATAAACAAGAAGCTGAGCACGAACAAGTGGTAAAGGGTATTACCGGTTAACTACAAATCCTGGTTTTTTGATTTTTTAAATTAAACCAGGTATTCACGCTTCGATCACTTCTCAAAACATGGTCAAAAAATTCCACTATTCCCCCAACTTAATTTCTGTTATTTTATAAGATTAACTACGGGTTAGGCTAAGGAGATAGCTATGGATACTCGTGAATTTGAAGAAGACGTGAACGACATGGAAGAGTTGGGTGTTGATACACTCCTACCTTCGGAAACAAATCCTTCAACTAAATTGGAACGAAGAAGAAGAATAGAAGACTTATTTGAAGAAAAACGCCTCCGAGAAGAACTCGCGGAATTTGGTTAGTATTGTAGCCTGGGTGCAGCGCAGCGAAACCCGGGAGAAATAGTCCTGAATCCCGGGTTTCGCTGCGCTGCACCCAGGCTACAATTGCCGCAAATTAGAAAAATAAATATCAAACCGTACTGTTTTTCCCTCTATAGCTGCATTTTCAGGCAATAAAGGTTTTATTTTTTGCGGCCATTTTACTACTACTTTTTGCTTCGTCCGAGTTATCGCCAATTGAATGAGTTCGAGTGCGTCTTCATCAGCACCGATTATTTGTTGTAATGCTTGCATTTCTTTTTTTACCAATGCCGATTTACTACGTTCCGGGTGCATGGGATCAATGTAAATAACGTCAGGGTAGTCTTGTTCTGCTAAGGAGCTCAAATAGGAATAAGCATCCCCAGCATGAAGTATCAAATGCAGTGGATGTTGCTCTAACTCATTTCTGCGAATTAAAGCATCTGACAATAAAGAAGCCATAACAGGATGACGTTCAAACATTAATACTTCAGCACCAAAACTGGCTAAAATGGCGGAATCGCGCCCCCAACCCGCAGTTGCATCAATAATTTTAAGGCCGGGAGAAGGTTTGCAGGCACGGACTAATCCTTGCTTTTTCCCCTCAGATTTTCTTTTACTCCAAAAAGCGGCACCGAACTCAGCAGAGATTGGGGAAAAACCAGCTATTTTTAATGACAGTTGATTTTCAGTAACAAAGAGACAAGCACTTGCATTTTTGTCTAAAATAAAATTCAATTGTTTTGCAATTGCCTTTGCTTTATCGTGTAGGTCTTCATGCTCATAACCTACAGCTGAAATATTCAACATATTTAAACCACAAAAAATATAAAATTGTAGAATTGTAGCCTGGGTGCAGCGCAGCGGAACCCGGGGTTGAGCGTTTTATCCATCCCCATAAATCCCGGGTTCCGCTGCGCTGCACCCAGGCTACGTACTGTATTACCCAATCTGTAATAAAGAAATATCCGCAACTCCTTGCAACAACTCCTGCAATCGTGCCAGAAGTGCTAAACGATTAGCTTTTATTGCTGGATTCTCCACCATGACCATTACTTTATCAAAGAAAAGATCTACCGGTTCTTTCAGGCTGGCAAGTAATTTAAGTAGTAGTCCATAATCAGCAGAGCGATACAAAGGTTCTACCGCTCGTGCAATTTGATTAATATGAACATATAAAAACTTCTCCGGTTCCTCTTCAAAAAGTTGTTCATTAACAGCTGACAAACTTTGTCTGCCTGCTTGAGAAAGCAGATTATTCACGCGCTTGCATGCAGCAGAAAGAGAAGCTGCTTCCGGCAGTTTCACAAACAATTGCAGCGCACTCAAACGCTTGTCCAAATCATACAGCCAATCCTCTTGGCGAGCTCGTACCGCATGTACCAAATCAATACTCAGTCCTTGGCTTTGGTAATGAGATTGCAAACGCTCCAGAATAAAAGATTTCAATTCACTCTGTAAATTAGGCTCAATAGTTATCAGGTTGCCATAATGAATAATTGCTTGTTCAATTAATGTGCTTAAATTGAGTTGTGCTGGTGTTGCAATAAGTAAACGGACAACAGCTAAAGCATGACGACGTAACTTAAACGGATCTTTTACCCCTGAAGGCTTTTGCCCTATACCAAAAATACCAACCAAAGTATCGATCCGGTCTGCTAAAGATAATGCCAACCCCAAATCAGACTCAGGTAAACTGTCCGCAGCAAAACGCGGCATATATTGTTCATTTAAAGCTTGGGCAACAATTTGATCCTCGCCATCATTGAGGGCGTAATAATATCCCATTAATCCCTGCAACTCAGGAAATTCACCAACCATTCCTGTCAACAAATCACATTTGCTTAACTGCGCTGCACGTTGTGCCTGTTGTATGTTCAAATGCATAGCAGGGCTTAAATAAGTCATTAACGCCTCAATCCGTAACGCTTTATCCTGTAAACTTCCTAGTTTGGCTTGAAAAACAACGTGTTCTGTACCCGAAATACGCTGACTTAAAGGCAGTTTTTTATCTTGTCGAAAAAAGAATGCTGCATCACTTAAACGCGCTCGCATCACTTTTTCATTCCCTAAAATAACTTGTTTTGGATTGCTACTGACAATGTTCGAAACCGTAATAAAATGGGGTAGCAATTTCCCTTGGTTATCCTTTAAAGCAAAACATTTTTGATGTGATTGCATTGAAGCAATTAAAGATTCAGCAGGAACCTCAAGAAATTCTTTTTCAAAATCAGCCATTAAAGCCTGAGGCCATTCGACAATTGAAGTCACTTCATCAAGCAAATCTTCGGGCATGATTACTGTAGCCTGAATGGACGCTGCTAACTCTTCAATTTGTTTTTTAATCATTTGCTTTCTGGTTGCAAAATCAGCAATAACAAAAGCTTCCTTCATTTGTGATTCATAACTTTGTGCCGAGTTAATTACGACGTGTTGTGGATGATGGAAACGGTGTCCTCTACTGTTACGGTCACTTTGAATTCCCAAAAGAGTATGCTCAATTACCTTGTCACCATACAGCATTACAACCCAATGCACAGGTCGCGCAAACTCTTCATCTCCTGCTCCCCAACGCATGGGTTTAGCAATCGGCAAAGCAGTCAAGGATTGACTAATTAAAGCCGGTAGCAAATCTTTGGTTTTATTACCTTGGCTTTGCGTTTCATAGACAATCCAATCCCCTTTTTCTGTTTCTATTCGGGAAAGTTGTTCCACTTCTACACCACATGATTTGGCAAAGCCAAGTAAAGCAGGTGTTGGTTTGTCCTCTTTATCGTAAGCAGCAGCTAATGCAGGGCCTCGACGGGTAACAATCTGGCTTTTTTGCTCTTCTTGCAAATCAAAAATAGTAATTGCGATACGCCTTGGTGTTGCAAAACGCTTTACTTGTCCATAGCTTAATTGTGCTTTATCCAATGCAGCCAATAATTGATTAGCAAACTCATCAGCCAAAGGCCAAACTGAACCAGAAGGCAACTCTTCACAACCCAATTCAAAAATAAAATCATTGACCATCACACACCTTCTGGTTAAGCATAGGAAAACCCAAAGCTTCGCGTGCTTGATAATAAGCCTGCGCTACTGCTCTTGATAAATGCCTTACGCGTAAAATATAACGCTGTCTTTCAGTAACGGATATCGCTTTGCGAGCATCGAGCAAGTTAAATGAGTGGGATGCTTTAATTACCATTTCATAAGCAGGAAGTGGTAATTGTAACGCGATCAGTTTTTGTGCCTCACTCTCATAATAATCAAATTGTTTAAATAATTCTTCTACATTGGCATGTTCAAAGTTATAAGCGGACATTTCCACTTCATTTTGATGGAACACATTACCATAAGTTATTGTGCCATTAGCAGTATTGCTCCAGGGAAGATCAAATAAATTATCCACTCCTAATATATACATTGCCAAACGTTCCAAACCATAAGTCAATTCACCAGTGACCGGCGCACACACCAAACCACCTGCTTGTTGGAAATAGGTAAATTGGGATACTTCCATACCGTTTTGCCAAACCTCCCATCCTAAACCCCACGCGCCTAAAGTAGGCGACTCCCAGTTGTCTTCAACAAAACGAATGTCATCTGCTAAAGGATCCACTCCCAGTGCACGTAAGGAATCCAAATATTTATCTTGTATATCTAGAGGAGAAGGCTTGAGCACTACTTGAAATTGATAATAATGTTGTACACGATTTGGGTTATCCCCATAACGACCATCAGTAGGTCTTCGGGAAGGCTGTACATAAGCAGCCGACCAGGGTTCAGGCCCTATTGCCCGCAAGAAAGTGGCCGGATGGAAAGTACCCGCACCAACTTCCATATCAAAGGGTTGTAAAATGACACATCCTTGAGCAGCCCAATATTGCTGCAAAGTGAGAATAATATCCTGAAATGTAGATGGTTTTGTCATGAAGATCTCAACATATTCTAGGTAAAAGCCGAAACCCGAATCTCGGGAGTTGTTTGCAGAGAAGAGGTATTCCCGGGTTATGGATTCCCCTTAACCCGGATTGCTACGGTACTTATGAATTACCTGCTGCTTTCTTAATTAATTCTTGTAGCGACTCTTCACTGGCAGCACCAGGTATAAACGAGGGCTCAGAACCTTCTTTAAATTGACCATTTGGAGTTGAGGCAACTATAAACGCAGGAGTCCCCATCAGATGTAACTTTTCTGCTAATTCACGGTTTGCGTCTAAAATAGCAGTTACTTCTTTGCTTTGCATATCTGTCTTAAATTTTTTCATATCCAAACCTAAAGACTTAGCAGTAGACATAATGATTTGATCATTTAAGCGTTTGTCGATAGAAATCAATGCATTATGCATGGCTTGATATTTACCTTGCATACCAGCTGCTAAAGCAGCTCTAGAAGCTAACTCAGAGCTCTTACCAAAAATTGGGAATTCTTTATAAATAACACGCAAATCACTGTCTTTCTTAATCAGGCTGTCAATAATTGGTGACATTTTTTTGCAATGAATGCATTGATAATCAAAAAATTCTACTATAGTCACATTACCTTTTGGATTACCTACAATCGTAGTTTTGCCCAGGAATAATTGATCTGTATTTTCTTTAATTGCAGATTGGGCTTGCTGCTGCATATTTTGTTGTTGTTTTTGTTGCAGAGCTTGTGACGCTTCCAAAAGCACTTCTGGATTTGCTACTAAATAGTCATGCACTACTTTTTCGATTTCTTTTTTTTGTGCATCAGACATAGGAGTTGTATTATTGGTATCTGCTGCCATAATTGCAGGTGATACTAAAGATGCTGTCAGCGCTCCTACTGTTAATAAATTTGTAAATTTCACACAGTTCCCCTTTTATTTAATAGTTAACATAATACCAACAACTTTCCAATCGGCACCCTAGCATCCGCTTGCAGAAAATTCAATAGTTCGTATGTTATTGCATAATTTTTATATCAACAAAATCCGAGAGATTATAATGCCTTACTGCAGCTAATATGTATGTAGTAAAAAACTAAGTAGCTTAAAAAGTATATCCTAATCTAACTAACATTTCATCAAGTCAAAATAAATAAAAAAATGCCAGATTGCCTTATAAATAAATATTGTATCTAAACATGAAAAAAGATGGATAAATAATTCCAGTATATTTAATCGTAAGAACCTAGTATTTTAATAAAGCGGGCTATTAAAAAAATAATAAAATTAAGGAGAAAACTTGTATGGCTTTACGGATCACAATTCCTGGTATGGCAATGATTTGTCTGTATTCTTCATTAACTACGGCTGGCGAGTCAGGTATTCAATCCATTTCTTCATCTGGTTTAAGACCCATGGCAGCAATTTTAGGTGGTTATGCCAACATTAATGCAGGTTCATCAGCAACCTATCTAGGGACAGATGACGATGTTTTTACTTATCATAACTCTGGAGGAAAAAACTCAGGTTTTATAGGAGCTTTTCTTGGCGCAGAATACCAATTGCCATACTCCGGATTTTTTCTTCAGGGAGGACTGGAATATAATTATTTTTGGCCCATATATGTCAGCGGTACTCATACGGTAGGCATAGAACCCGATACCTCAACGCTTTATACATATCAATATCGGTTCGAAACCCAGCAATTGCTTGTTTCTGCAAGATTACTAGGCACTGTTTATGAGCGATTTCATCCTTATTTAGCAGCAGGAATCGGGGCTGCCTTTAATAATACAAGCAACTACAGCACTGCAACAAATGAGACAGGTAGCATTAACCTCACCCCAATTTTTACAGATCATTCACAGACTCAATTTGGCTATAATCTGGGGGCAGGAATAGATACCAACATTAATCAACACTGGCGTTTTGGTGTAGGATACCGATTCAGTGGTTTTGGTAATGCTTCTTTAGGTCGTGGTGAAGTAGTCTTTGATGATTATCATGCACCAGTTCCATTTAAAGTAGGTGCGAGCAGTACTTATGCAAATCAGTTCATTGCTCAACTTAGTTATCTGGCCTAATTCATAGAAGATAGGAAAATTATTATGGACAAAAAACACAATATTTCTTTATCGCGCATTTCATGTGCCCTGCTTTCAGTAGTTGTCTCCAGCCAGGTATTGGCAGCCTCCAATTTAACAATTAGCCCAACACCAGGAACGACAATTCCAACCACAATTTATCCTGGAAGTACCGTCTATGCTTTTTATACTGTAACAAATAATACCCAATCCGCATTGAGTAATTATTCATTGCAAGGTTTGCCTGCCACAGTGAAACAAAATACAACCTACAGTGGCTATTGTGCTAATCCAGTAAATCTTGCAGCCCATGCCAGCTGCATTATGGAGCTTGATATTACTGGAGAAACCGTTTCAAATTTTGCTCTTTGCCGCGGTTCAAGTTGCACTACTGCTACGACACCTTTGTATGTACTTCGAGCTACGACGCCTATGCCTTTAGTTGCTCCCGGGGCATATGATTATCAAGCAGGCGGGTTTGATTATCAAGCAGGCAGGTTCTTTACTGCTCCAGCCCCAGTTTCTCGTCGTATTGGATATCCCTTAGTTGCAACAAGTTTTAATAATGGATTAAGTTGGTTGTATACCTTATCAAATAATACTGCCCAAGTTCCTGGTGGAATGAGTGAAGGGGCACTCAACAGCGCACATTGCGTTGGCACTATGTGTATTGCTTCAGGTGCTTATATAAATAGCGCAGGTTTGACCTATCCTTTAATCGCCAGCAGTACCAATGGTGGTGTCAATTGGACATACCCAGTCTCCAGTTCTCCGGCACTTCCTACAGGGGTTTCGCAAGCGCAATTTGCTACATCATCCTGTTATGGCAATACCTGTATTGCTGTAGGAGGCTACCAGTTTGGCCAAACTCCCATTCCTACCCTTAAACACGCAACAACTCCATTAGCCGCCACTCGTTTAGGATATCCCTTATTAGCAATGAGTACAAATACGGGTATCAATTGGTCGTATGTTATGCCAGGGGCTTTAGCTGCACCTAGTAATGGCGCTATCTTTACCGGCGCAAGTTGCAGTAGCAAGAGCTGTGTTGCCTCAGGTTCTTATAGTGACATTGATGGGGTTGTTTATCCATTATTAGTTATTACTACGGATAAGGGCGCTCATTGGTCTTATAAAATTGCAAAAAGCTATCCACAACTACCCAGTGATTTTGAGACTAGTTTTAACAGTAGAGGTGGTAACTTTAATGATTCAAGTTGCAGTGGTTATTTTTGTGCTGCAGCAGGTTCTTACACTGCATTAAATGCCAGTGGTAATCAGATAATATATCCCTTATTAGCATCCAGCAGTGATGGTGGAACCAGTTGGTCTTATACGATTACCAGTAGCAATCTGCCACCCAATTTTAATTCCACAGGCGCGGTTCCAAATCCCTTCCCTAGCGGCCACTTCAACAGTGCGAGTTGCAGTGGAATGAATTGTATCGCTGCAGGTTCATATAATGTATATAACCCTTCAGCGGATATAAATATTCAATACCCAATGCTCGCTTCAAGCCTTAATGGCGGAATCAGTTGGACTTATCCGATTAACAACGGAAATCCACCACCAAATTTTGATGCAGATGGGTCTCGTCTTTCCCCAGGAGGTCAATTCAACAGTGTTTCTTGTAACGGAAACATCTGTATTGGTGTAGGATCTTATTTCGCCTATGAAAGCAGTTCTGGCCAAGATGTCAGGTATCCTTTTTTGGCGCTTAGTACAGATAGCGGTGCACATTGGTCGTATAAAATTACGAACACCATGCCTCAACTGCCTAATGATTTTGATATGAATGGAGGTGGTTATTTTGACAATGCATACTGTAATGGTAGCGCGTGTATCGCCTCAGGCGCATATTTTACAACAGGGCGAACCCAGTCCGCATTATTGGCAAGCAGTAATGATGGCGGTATTACATGGGTTTACACTGTCAGTAGTAATAATCCACCGCTTCCTATCGGAACCACATACCAAAACTCTCGATTCATGGGCAAATCGAACCTTACTGCCAGAACTTTTGCTTTAAATGCAAAAAATAGGGAATTAAAATAGTTTAACCAAGATATACTTAGCCTGAGCGAAAATAAACTTCGCTCAGGAGATTAAAACCTCCAAAAAGTCACTTCTTCGCTTTATTCGAGCTTTATTTACTACCCTATTTCGATAGCTAAATTAGCATAGGCTAAAACAAGCCATTTAACACCATGCTCACTAAACCTCACTTGAACGCGAGCGTGCGCACCGCTACCTTCTACTGCTAATACTACCCCTTGACCAAATTTTGCATGGGTCACACTTTGGCCCAAAGACAATCCCGAGGTTTCTGGCGCAATGGAAGGTTTTCGAGATATGACTGGTTCTTGAAATTTCGCCTTGATATATGAATTTCATCCAGTAATTCCTAAGGTAGTTCCCTTAAAAATCGTGAGTGTCGATGATATTTTTCTCGTCCGTATTGTCGTCTTATTTCAATATAAGATAGAGCGACATGAGTTTATACTGTCAGTAGTAATAATCCACCGCTTCCTTGTTGGAGCTACGTACCTAAGCTCTCAATTCATAGGCAATCAGACCGTACTGCCGCAGCTTTTAATTTAAATGCAAAAAAATAGAAAATTAAAGTGGAGTTTTGGTTTTTACCCAAGCGGTAATCATGCATGTCAATATCTAGTAGCCTTGTTACTATGCTGAATTCAAAAAATTTAAGTCAGCAGAAATAAAAGAACTTTGCATCCAAGCTGTTGTAGGTAACAACGGCTTGGATACGGCACTGCCAACAACTTAGTACGGTTTAAATGTAGGACTAATAATCAATGCCCCTGTAATGTCTCCTGCCAGAAAACGAAAGGCATTGTACTCGGATGAGACGCTGCCAAAGGAAACAGTGAATGGAAAATTAACCCTCTTTGTTGTTTGTGTTAATTGCCAAGTCGAATTTACTCGTGCATAACTGCGAATATGGAAAGAACTTCTTTGATCTAAAGCAGCAAGTTTCGCCGCAGTATTGCTGCTGCCAATAGCTCTTTGGAAGCCAACTACTTCAAATTGATTTTGCTGATTCAGTAGGACACTAAGATAACCATCTACACCATCATCTTGAATTAGTGTGACCGGAATTAGAAAGTTGGTTTCGCCTGGATTACTCGGAGTTGCATCATCTGGGATAAACAATACAGGCACTCCATTCAGTAATGGCCAACTATTCAAGTAAGGAGTTTTAGGAAAACTAATATTCCAATCGGTCCCAACCGGTATTGCCGTAATGCCTTGGTACTGAATACTGGAATAACAGGGATTGGCAGGCAGAGGATTATTGTTAGAATCAAGCAAATTGGTGCAACTTTCATTACCTACAGCCGCATAAAGTTCATTATAATCATTACTTAACCTTGCAGTATAATTTGTTCCATCAAACGCCAAGTCCGAAAGTATCGCTACCAATGAATTTAGATTATTTAGGTAGAAGGTGCGATAATTACCTACTAAATTAACATACAATTGCGAGAAAAAATTAACTCCATTTATAGAGGTTACTTGTGGATATTGAGTTTTATACTGCGCTAAAATTGATGGGAAATAAACGGTTAATCCATAAGAGTCTGCGCGATCGAAACTATTTTTATAATATAAAACCGCTTGATTTACTGCAGAGATCACGACTTGTGATGCAGTACTTAGGTTTATATCGGAAGGAAATTGGTTACTGATTCGTTGCACAAACTCCACAAGGTCCACTAAATCAGTACTGCGATTGTCCCAAACAGAAGTATAATAATCAGCTGCTTTAAAACGATTTTTTGCAATTAATTTCCAGTTCGTAGTAGTCGTTGTATAAGGGCGAAGAGCAACGGCGAAATTTGTCATTGCCATCCTTAGATTTGATAGCTCACTCGTATCTATTAATGACAAAGTAGTAGATTCTCCTTCATTTTGCTGAGTATAACCATCAATAATCACCCGCCCAATCTCGTTTCCATTCGCATTTGGATATGCATTTAAATAGGCTAGAAAAGTATCATATTGCCAGCCACTACCTGGCTCTAGGTCTTCTGAGCCAATAAAATAATGCGTATTGGGGGCAAAACCAGATGCCGTTTCAGCATTACCCATCAGACAAGCGTCAAACCCGATGATTTCGAAAAGATTACCTGTTTTTGTTGTCACATTATTAATGACAGAAGCTAAGCTATTGATGGCAATTGCCGGTGGTAGCCTGTTTTCATCGCCACCATATCCACCATTAGGACCACCACCATGGTTCCAAAAAATAGTAATGTATCGTTCTGCCGGGTAATTTGCCAAGCCCCATTCCAAAAAATCTTGGATTACATTAGGTGCTGCCATTGGCACACTACCCAGATCTTTTAACTCAACCAGGGAGCCAGGATAAACTATTTGTCGCTTTACAGTTAAATAACCAGGAGAGTCAGCCCCTCCTGTTTGCACTATAATATTAATATTTTCAGTTGAACCCACTTTTTTCATTTGATTTATGTTAAATGTGGCATACTGATATTTTCTTTCTAAATCCGACCCAATAATGTAAACAAAAACAGTATACTTGGCTTTACTCACCTTTAATTTTATTGGGCTAGTTAAAGGAGCGCGACCACCATAATTGATACTTAAACGCCGATTTATGTTGGCGGTGGCATTTTTAATAGTGACGCTAATTGCACAACTACCATTAGGAGGCAAACTACTGCCGCAGGTAGTAGTCGTTTGAGTGACTGATGGGGGTTGAATATCTCCATCATTGACTATCTGAATATTGCGAATGGGTAAACTACGACGGACTACATTATTATGAATCACGTAGTTTAATGTTTGTTGTTGACCAATCGCGATATTGTGAATTGTTGGTACAGAAGTAAATGAAACTGGAAGTTCAGCCCAACTTGCAGCAGAACAAAGTAGTAATAAACTTAGAGAACTATAAATTCGCATCATGCACCTTTATATGAAATTAAGCTAAATAATGGATACCCAGCAACAGGGCATGGGACTCAATGGAGAAGGTGGGCGCACTGATCATAACTGCCTCACCGTTTAAAAGGCCATCATTGCTTGCGGCTATATGTCCATAATCGGTATAAAGATAACCCAATGAATAAGACAGATGCTCAGTATAATGAAAGTTAATACCAGTACCTACATTAGCAACAAGTTGTGATGTATTCTTTTTAGATAAAGATAACCCACCACCCAGCTCTTCTTCATTAGGAAAATCGTGATAGCGTAAACGTGACCATCCTTCCCCAATTCCCCCTATGAGATACAATGAAACGTGTTTATAAGTTAGAACATCTAATGACAATTGAGCTAAAAGCCGTGTGTTTTCAAAATAAAGTTGATACCGATAATTATCTAGGTTGGTTTGTTCAAATTGATAGACATTCCCATCGGCAATGTTGTCTAAAAATCCACTGTAACGAATAGCTAATCCGACCGCAAAAGCATTAAACCAAACTGAATTATTAACCAAAAAGGGCCTCTTATAATAAACCCCAAAACCTAACTCACCTGTCGTATTCGCATGCCCTTGACTTAAATTATCTGTTTCAATATCTGTAGGTGTTATGGTTGTCTGAGGAACATTAAACCAGCTGGGGCCACCTTCTAACACCCATTCAATACCTGGTTGTGCATTACTTATACCTGTACACGCAATAAAACATGCCATAATCGTTTTTTTATGAAATCGATACTTCCTTTTCATGTTCGTCCTTGGATCTCTGTAAATAAAAAAGCAATACTTTATTCTATTTCTTTGAAAATTAATACTTTTTTATAATGTCAGGAGGTTATTTGTCGTTCTGGCTTCTTAAATGGTGAATTCCTCCTGTATTATTCCTAATAGTTTAACCAGGATATGTTTAGCCTGGGCGAAAATAAAGTCTTCGCCCAGGAGATTAAAACCTCCAAAAAGTCACTTCTTCGCTTTATTCGAGCTTTATTTACTACCCTATTTCGATAGCTAAATTAGCATAGGCTAAAACAAGCCATTTGACACCATGCTCACTAAACTTCACTTGAACGCGAGTGTGCGCACCGCTACCTTCTACTGCTAATACTACCCCTTGACCAAATTTTGCATGAGTCACACTTTGGCCCAAAGACAATCCCGAGGTTTCTGGCGCAATGGAAGGTTTATTTCGAGATATAACTGGTGCTTGAAATTTCGCCTTGATACGAATTTCATCCAGTAATTCCTGAGGTAGTTCCTTTAAAAATCGTGAGGGTCGATGATATTCTTCTCGTCCGTATTGTCGTCTTATTTCAGCATAAGATAAAACGAGCTTGCGCATGGCACGCGTCATGCCCACGTAACATAAACGACGCTCTTCCTCCAAGCGTCCAGGCTCTTCTAAAGACTGTTTTCCTGGAAATATCCCCTCTTCCATACCTACTAAAAATACGATGGGGAACTCAAGACCCTTAGCAGCATGTAAGGTCATCAAGTGTACGTATCGCTCATGTTCTCCTGCCTGCATTTCTCCAGCCTCCAAAGAAGCATGTGCTAAAAATGCATTCACTAAAGGAATTTCTTCTTCTTCCTCTTGCTCATAACGAAATTGTTTTGCCGCATTGATTAATTCTTGTAAGTTATCCAGGCGGGACTCCGACTTGTCCCCTTTGATTTTGCTGAAATGAGCATACAATCCACTCAATTGAATCACTAGCGATAATTGCTCGTCCAATTCCATTGCTGCTGTATCATGTTGCAACTGTTCGATTAACCCGATGAATTTTGATAGTGCAGAACCTGCCCGTTGCGTCATTTCACCTGATTGCAATAATGTTTTTGCGGCATGCCATAAAGAGCATTGTTCTGATTTGGCATAATAACGCAGATCATCAAGCGTTTTTTCACCAATACCTCGAGTGGGGAAATTAACGACTCGCTCAAAAGCAGTATCATCATCGGGATTAACCAATAAGCGTAAATAAGCCAAGGCATCTTTTACTTCCGCACGATCAAAGAAACGTACTCCACCATAAATACGATAGGCAATGCCCGCGCGTAGTAACGCTTCCTCTAAAACCCTGGACTGGGCATTGGAGCGATATAGAATAGCAATTTCATCAGCACTTATGCCCTGATTGATCTCCATCATAATTCGTTCACAGACAAAGCGCGCTTCATCAAGCTCGTTAAAAGCACTGTAGACCAGAATTTTTTCTCCAGTAGCTCCATCTGTCCACAAATCTTTTCCCATCCGTGAATTATTATGTGTAATTAATGCATTTGCTGCATCAAGTATCGTTGCTGTTGAACGATAATTTTGTTCCAACCGAATAATTTGTGTATTTTTAAAGTCATGAGCAAATTGCTGAATATTCTCCACCTTGGCTCCACGCCAGCCATAAATGGATTGATCATCATCGCCTACGGCTAAAACAGCAGCGTGCTCACCAGCAAGAAGACGTATCCATGCATACTGAATTGTATTGGTATCCTGAAACTCATCGACCAATATTGCTTGAAAACGTTGACGATAATGGGCAAGAATTTCTGGGTTATCGCGCAATAACTCGTGGGTTCGCAATAACAATTCCGCAAAATCAATCACTCCCGCTGTCCGACAGGCTTGCTCATACGCACTATAAATGTTGAGCAATGTTTTACCTGGCCCATAAGACAAAGTATGTACGTGTTGAGGTCGTATCCCTTCATCCTTGCGTCCATTAATAAAGGATTGGGCCTGTTTTACTGGCCATTGTTCTGCGTCAAGATTTAATGAGCCAATTACTCGCTTTATTAAACGTGCCTGATCTTCAGAATCTAAAATATGAAATAGCTCAGGTAAATTAGCTTCTTTATAATGTCGGCGGAGCAAACGATGACACAGACCATGAAAAGTTCCAACCCATAATCCTAAAACAGGGGTACTTAACATACTGTTTAATCGAGTCCTCATTTCACCAGCAGCTTTATTAGTAAAAGTTACTGCAAGTATCCCATGCGGCGAAATATGCTCTTCTTCAATGAGCCAGGCAATGCGACTGACTAAAACTTTCGTTTTACCACTTCCAGCCCCAGCGAGGACCAGCGTATTACCGAGCGGGGAAGTAACTGCTTCATGTTGTCGTTCATTCAATCCTTTAAGAATTGCAGCAAGTGTCATAAATAAATTCCAGGAAAAATAGATGCTGTATTCTATTAATAGATCCTACTTTCTCGCAAGCAAAAGAAAATTGGAGCTATACTCACTATAAGTATAAACCTTGTTTTAAAGTGAATACTTATTGCTTTCAAACGCTTCCCAGAGCAAAATAAAACAATATGCTAAAAACATAACTTCCTAAAAGGACTAAAATGCACTCGCTCTATCCATCAATTAAACCTTATGCGCAACATGAATTAAAAGTCAGTGAACTGCATACACTCTATATTGAGGAAACAGGAAATCCAGAGGGACTGCCTGTTGTGGTATTACATTCAGGCCCGGGAGCCTCTTCTGGGGATGGTTACCTTCGACGTTTTTTTGACCCACAGCATTATCGGATTATACTTTTTGATCAACGCGGGTGCGGGCGCTCCACTCCTCACCTGGAAATTCGTGAAAATACGACCAGTTTATTATTGGATGATATCGATGCCATCAGAGATTTTTTAGGATTATCTGAATTTGTATTGTCTGGAGGAGGTTGGGGTTCTTTGCTTGCATTACTTTATGCTCAAAAATTCCCCCAACAAATTAAAGCCTTACAACTGCATCAAATTTTTTTAGGAAGACAACAAGATTTTGATTGGTTTTATAAGCATGGTGCCAGCCTGGTTTATCCTGATTATTGGCAAGAATTTATTAGTAGTGTCCCTGAAAGCATGCTGGATCAAATTCCCAAATATTATGCCAATTGCCTGCAAGGCCCTAATGAACTGGCGCGCATGAGTGCAGCAAAATCATGGGCTTTATGGGAAGCACGTTGCAGCAGTTTGCAACCTCACTTATATGTTATTGATCAATTCAGTGATCCTCATTTTGCTCTGGCTCTTGCAACATTGGAATCCCATTACATCAACAATCATTTTTTCATTGAAGAAAATCAAGTAATAACTAATGTCCATAAAATAAGACACATCCCGACTTATATCGTACACGGTCGTTTTGATTTAATTTCTCCGCTCGCTGGTGCTTTTGAGCTTCATCAGGCAATACCGGCTTCCAATTTAAGAATAGTTCGTGATGCGGGACATTCGGATAGAGAATCGGGTATAATTGATGCCCTAATTTATGCGAGTAAAGAAATTTCCAAACAAGGACTTGATGCATGTTGATTGTAATTCAAAGAGTAACACACGCCCGAGTAGATATTGATGGTGAAACAGTTGGAAAAATAGATCAGGGGCTTTTGATACTTTGTGGATTTGAACCCGATGATACGGAACATAATATCAATAAAATGCTAGATAAGTGCATCAATTATCGTATTTTTAGCGACAGCCAAGGTAAAATGAATTTAAGTCTTAAAGAAGTTCAAGGTGGTTTATTATTAGTACCTCAATTTACTTTAATAGCCGAAACTCAAAAAGGATTACGCCCCAGTTTTTCAAATGCGGCACCTCCTGAACTGGGGCGACAATTATTTGACAATCTCCTGACGCGAGCTGCTCAATTATATCCTCATACACAAAGTGGATGTTTTGGTGCCGATATGCAGGTTCATTTGTGCAATGATGGCCCCGTGACTTTTTTGTTAAAATTCTAATATTAACGCTTTAAAGCAACGACCTACTATGATTGTTTGCAAGAACATCAAACTCGTGTAACATCTTTCATTAAGTTAAATAATAAAAAAAATCATGCGATTAATTTCAATAGTTATCAGTTTTACCAGTAGTATCGTTTTAACTGGCTGTGTGAGTAAGGGAACTAATCCCATTGATCCTTTTGAACCTTTTAACCGAAAAGTATATAAATTTAATACTGTCTTAGATAATACAATTTTAAGACCCTCCGCAAAAGTATATCGATCCGTCTTACCAGCGCCTGTTCGTAAAAGTATCAATAATTTTTATAACAACTTAGATCTTATTCCGACTGTAGGAAATGACCTTCTACAAGCTGAAGGCAAGTGGGCAATTCGTGACTCATGGCGATTCATTATAAACTCCTCTTTAGGTGTAGGCGGCTTATTTGATGTAGCCAAAACCTTTGGCTTACCCCCTCATTCGAATGATTTAGGGCTTACACTAGCCAAATGGGGCGATAAAAACTCTCCTTACTTGGTTCTTCCCTTGTTAGGTCCAAGTACTCTTCGAGATGGAGCAGGATGGTTATTCCAGTTTGCATTATACAGTCCATATGTTTACATTAATGAAGATGCTGTAGTTTACAGCCTGCTCGCTTTACGTACGGTAGATTTACGTGCGCAACTGTTAGATACTGATCGCATAATGGATGAGGCTTTGGACAAATATGCCTTCATGAGAGATGCCTACCTACAATATCGTAATCATCTTATCACCGGTACTCAACCAGATACTGGAACTTTGTATGTTGATGATAAAAAAGCAGATCAGGAAGCTGCTGCAGAAGTTGGTGGTGATTATGTTGATGAATAAAAGATAGATTCCTAGTTGCAATCAACTGAATCTTCTACACATCGCTGAAAAACTAGCCTCACTCTACTACTACATCCTGCGGCTTGTCCGCGGGATCTAGAAGATCTGCCTTCAATCACTGGCGCCACGAACGAATGGGGCAGAGCATAGGCAGAGAGGTGATCAAGAGACAGTTGCAAGCACCCAAGCTTGTAAACTGTTGTAATTTTCATCCAATAGTTGCTAAATATGGAAAGAAGAGAAAAAAGTACCCATTACCTCTATAAATTCTTCGCGCTCTTGTTGGTTTTTTCCAAAAAAAACCTCTTTATTGTCCCTTATTTTTTGAAAAAATCCATATAAAAATTCTTTCTTAATGGGTTCACTGTTTCGTTCAATTCCATTTTTAAGCTCCACTCTAATTACCTTATAATCCTCATCTAATAAAAGTGAATACTCCTCAAGTAAGATGATATCTTTTCCTAAGCCCTTATATTCATAATAAAGTTTCTCAAGTATTCCCCAATTACTACATAAAAATAATGTGACATCTTTGTGTTTCTCAAGATAAGTCAGCATCGGCATTAAATTACCTTGGGTTAACTTCATAAAGGCTTCAAGATATAATGCAAAGCGTGTTGTCAGACGATTATTAGCATCTCTATCAAAAATTGGATGAGTCCTTGTTAACAATGATCTGAAATATCTAGAAAAAGCCAAGATTGACTCTTTGTCTTGATAGCTTTCTATGTAAGAAAAAAGCTCACTCTGGGGATTAAAACTTCCTTGGATGACGTCTTTCATTAAATACATTTTTTTTAACAAATCGATAAGTGTCATAAATATAATCCCATCGAAATTTTATAAGCCATCATGCGTGCTATTTTTTGTATCATTAAACGGTGCAATTATTGGGTTAAAATATTTACGAAGAAGCTGTAGGGTAACGATTAAACAGAAGTCTAAAGCCCTCTTGTTTCAATTCCTATTGTCTGGATTTGTTGCCCTTCATTTAGTCTATATTTTATAGGTACGATTTACTGTTAGGCACGACATATTTTTTCAAGGCAGCGTAAAAAATCACCAGCAATATCGAGTTGCGTTTCTGTTTCTATTTCTCGAAGGCATGTCGGACTTGTCACATTGATTTCTGTTAAATAATCGCCAATTACATCAATACCAACAAAATATAAACCTTTAGCCCTTAGGGTTGGTGCTATTTGTTCGCAAATCCATCGGTCTCTTTCGGTAATGGGTACCACTTCGCCCCGTGCACCTGCGGCTAAATTACCTCGCAAGTCTCCTTCTGCAGGAATGCGTGCCAATGCATAAGGGACAGGTTCACCGTTAATTAATAAAATACGTTTATCCCCCGATTTCTTTATTTCATGGATATACCGTTGAGCAATAATGGTTTGCGTCTGATTTTTAGTTAAAACTTCCAAAATGACCGCCAGGTTTTTCCCTTGTTCCTCAACATGAAATATAGAATTTCCTCCCATTCCTTCCATTGGCTTAAAAATAACTTGTTTGTGCTCTTCCCAAAAAGATTTCAACCGTTTTATATTTCGCGAAACAAGTGTTGTTGGGCAGCACTGAGGAAAATTTAAAGTAAAAAATTTCTCATTTGCATCCCGTAAACCTTGTGGCTTATTCGCTACGAGAACCCCTTCACGCTCTGCGAGCTCCAGAAAATACGTGGTATAAATGTACTCTGTATTAAAAGGAGGATCCTTACGCATCAGAATGATGTCAAACTCACCTAAAGGTTTTTCCGATAAATTTTTAACTGTCGCCCAATCTTTACTGTGCACATCGCCTATGCTTAAATCATAAACTTGTGCAAAAGCACGCCCTTCCCTGCAGAATAAATCTTCTTGGGTAAAAACAACGCAAGACCAACCCAGCTCTTGTGCTCTCTTAAGCATAGCCAGAGTTGTATCTTTGTAGGGTTTTAATTGATGTAAAGGATCCAGCAATACTGCAAGTTTCATTATTCACCTCCAATTGCTGCAATTTCCCTTGCCGCAGCAAGTGCAGCCAATCGAGCAATAACCCCATAAACATAAAAACGATTAGACTCATCCAATTCAGTTAAATCATCACAAGGCATATTACACGCTTGAGCAAACGCTAAAGGTTCAAAGTGCATGCCTGGTGCATTCAGATTTTCATCAATACCGCGCTCTTGATGAACCCTATAAAATCCACCTACTACAAATTGGCCAATCATATAAACCACAGGCTCAGCAACAGAACCGTTTGGCATCGTTTCAAAAGTATATACACCCTCTTGGATAATTACCCTATCTACTTTGCGACCGCCTTTACTGGCTGACATTTTAGTCCGTTGCTTTCTATTTAATTGACGTACTTCTTCAGCCTCATGCACCATCATTACGCTCATGCCATAAGTGCCATTATCTGCTTTAATAACAACAAATGGCTTCTCTTTGATCCCATAGGTTGCATATTTATCGTTCATTAAAGTAAGAATTTTCTCTACTTCGATTGCTAATCTATCTATACCCTCCTGAGCCATAAAATCCAAACCCTCTAGGGCACTAAAATAAGGGTTGATTAACCAAGAATCCATACCTACTAATTCGGAAAATTCTGTAGCAATCTCATCATAAAAATTAAAATGGTTGGATTTTAATCGAGAAAACCAACCCAATTGGGCTGTAGGCCTTATTTTTTGCTGTATTCCTTGCAAAATTTCAGGAACCCCTTGGGACAAGTCATTATTCAGCATGAGAAAACATGGATTAAAATTGGCCAGACCTACTCGATCTCCCTGCCGTTGTATGGGCTCTAATAAAAGCACTTCTCCGCTGTCAAGGACAATTTCGGTAGGTTCTTTGAGCTCAGGATCTAAACTGCCGATACGAACCACAAATCCAGCTCTTGTAAAAATAGTTCGTAGTACACTAAGACTTTTTAAATAAAACTTATTTCGGGTATGACTTTCAGGAATCAGTAGAATTCTGGTACAGTCAGGAACATAATCAATTAATACCGATTGTGCCGCTTGAATACATAATGGAAGAAACTCCGGATTCAAATTATTAAAACCAGCTGGAAATAGATTAGTATCTACAGGCGCCAGTTTAAATCCAGCATGCCGCAAGTCAACAGATGAAGTTAATGGCGGAGGCGTCTCTTTCCATTGGTGTCTGAACCAAGCTTCAATAGCTGCTATTTGATTTAAAACAATTTTTTCCACATGAAACAATGGTCCAGAATGTGCTGTGGTCAAATGAGGAACAGGGATTTCATGAACATTCATGCTTTCTCTCTTTTTATTGTTTTCGATGATGTTACCGAGGTTAACACAGAAATAAAAGATCTTATTGATTTTCTGTTATTATATTGCAGCTTAGATTTTTATGCTCACTATAATCGTTAATTGCCTGATATTGCTAATGGAATAAGTTTTGTTGGGCATAAAAATCCAACTAACATTGATTGGACTTCTTCGGAAACTCTCCTCTGTAGAAGAGTTTCCGAAGAAATCCATTAACAAACTGAAGGAACTTTATTCATGATCAATGAGCTAGTGCAACAATTTTCCACGCAAATACAAACTTTTTTATATATCATGATGCTCATCAATGGTATTTTACATTTGATTTTTGCTGGTGCTGTCGCCCATGATGCAGGAAACATGAATCGAATGGGACAAAAACCAGTTTTGGTTTCCGCAGCTACCTGGGCATTTGCAACGTTAATTGGTGGTGTGATCACGGCAACAATTTATTGGTTGCTGCACCACTCCACCCTTACAAGACCGACAATCAGAGAGGTTCGCTATGACCAACCCTAATATTAAAACCATCGATGTGCATCAACTAAAAGAAATGATGGCAAATAATCCCAATCTTTGTTTAATTGACGTTCGTGAATTGGACGAGTGGCAAGAGTTTCATATACCTGGAGCACTGCATATTCCTAAAGACAACATTGCATCATCTATTGCAGCGATAATCCCCAATAAAGATCAACCTATTTATTTGCACTGCAAAGGTGGAGTGCGATCTTTGTTTGCTGCACAATCCTTAATGGATTTGGGATATCAAGAAGTTTATTCAGTAGATGGTGGTATTATCGATTGGGCAATGGCGGGTTACCCTATAGAGCAACAGAAAACATTTGAGCCCCAATTATAATTTTAAAATCTGTTTGCAACCTGAGCACAACAACAACTGTCTCTTAGTCACAAATTAAGAATCTTGGGGAAAAGGCAGTAAGCAGAACTCGGATGTTTGATACTGTAACAAATAATCTTGATTCTGCTTTTTATGTATCCATACTGCACATTTCATGGTCTAATTATGGTGGTGTATTGGTTGATGCCTGCTCTACAATAACCTCAGTGAGGCTTGTAGAAACAGTTTTCTCTGCAAATAGCCCTATACGGTTCTTTGTTTTTTTATCAGAGTCTTGCACCTGTTTTTCCCTAGTCTGTTCAATTTGTTCCAACTTGAAATTTGCTACTTTTTTAACCAAATCCTGCAGCACTTTTTCTACCTTATAATTCTTAATTTTTTGACTTGAAAAAAGCTGTTTACTTAAATCCAGATACCCTTTTCTTGGATCTGAATCTACATATACATGTTCATGCATAAATTTGCTTAGGGCATCATACATATCGAGCAAATTTTTGGAGTCAGGGAAATTTTCCAAGGTAAGATTGAGTGAAGCAGTTAATGCATTATATAAAGTACTGTTCTCGGGAGATAGGAAAAATGAAGTTACGGTCCCCTGATAACTATCAAAAATTTGCTCACGAATATAAAAAGCGGCTGCGTTGAGTATGCATGTTTTTTCTGGGTTACTGGATTTATCAAGACTGTTAAGAACTGCCAGTAAATACCTACATTGGATTGCTCGATCAGGATGTCTAATAGAAAGAGTCCGTAATGCTTTCGGTAAATTTTTTGCATCGAGCTTATGACTTTTTAATTCAGTTGCAATACTCTCCCTGATATACTTCGACAATGTATCATAGTCAACATACTGAAAACCCATTTCTGCTCTCCTTAAACTCCATGAATCGGGATTAGTAAAATTTACTTCAACAGGAAGTTTAAACTAATTCACAAAGCCAGTCATGCATTTTCTTTTTACTGCTTAATTAATTTTTAATCTTTAAAGTCAATAACATAGAGCACATATTTCTAACCATATCTGCAATTGATCAGAACTATTTTTCTGTTTTTAGTCGATGCAAAAAGACTTAAGAAATTGGGAGTAAAACTTTAAATTTACCTTTTTTGATTGCTTTTTACTGCTCTGTTGATTAATTTACACTTTTGTCCCCAGGGTAAGTTATGAAAAAATACACCTACTTCATTTTTCTTTTTCTAAGCTGCTTGAACAGCTACGCACAAATCAATCAACCTAAATTGGTTGTGCAACTGGTTATTGATCAACTACGCGGCGATTTAATCCAACAACATCAGCAGCAATTTGGTAATGGCGGATTTAATTATTTATTAAGTCATGCTATTGATTATCATAATACCCATCATCCACATGCTAACACAACAACATGTGCAGGGCATGCGACTGTAGCAACAGGAAGTTTTCCAGCCTTACATGGCGTCATAAATAATGAATGGTATGACCGAAAATCACAACAGCTGGTCTATTGCATGGAAGATTTAAAAACCAATATATTAAATACCCCTCATACACGCATTACGACTCCAGGACGTTCTCCTAAGAACTTATATACATCAACCTTAAGCGATGAAGTCATACTCTCCCAAAAAGGACGGGCCTTTGGGGTATCATTGAAAGATCGTTCAGCAATAACCCTTGCAGGCCATGCGGGCAAAGCTTTTTGGTTTGATACAACTAATGGTGGTTTTATTACCAGTTCTTATTACTATACTCAATATCCTCAATGGGTTAAAAATTGGAATGAAAATTATCATCCGCAAAACTATGATTGGATTCTTGGTCGAGCCAAAGAGGAATATCAAAATGCCAATTCACCAGTTTTCCATCATGAAGATGAGCTTTTTGGTCAAACTTTTCCACATCATGTAACACAAGCTCCAAGCCCTGAGTTTTTCAAATCCTTGTCTAGAACTCCCAAGGCCGACCAATTAACTGCAGATTTTGCAGAGCATCTTTTAACTGAGGAGCGATTAGGACAATCTCCCGAAAAAACCGATTATTTAGGTATTAGTTTCTCCGGAGTTGATGCGATAGGCCATCAATTTGGTCCCAATAGCCTTGAGTCTGAAGACAATTTATTAGAGTTGGATAAAACTTTAGCACATCTTTTTACAGTCATTGATAAACAAGTGGGGCTAAAAAATACCCTCATTGTGCTTACTGCAGATCATGGCGTAAATGATGGGCCAACTTATCTCAAGGCGCATCAAATGCATGAAATCAAACCCATTGATATCCTGCAAATGGAACAATACATTCGTACTGCATTAAAAAAACAATATGCACTTCCAGAGGAAACTCTGATGTCGATTACCCCGCCTTATATCTATCTCAATCATCAAGTCATAAATCAGCATAAGGTGAAACTTGATGAAGTGAAAAATTATCTTGCCCATGCTTTAACACAACAACCGGGAATATTCAAAGCATATGCGTTACCAATTACTGAAATAGAAAAAGACTGGCTTAGCGCCAAAGTCAACAAAATGTATTATCCGGAGCGATCTGGAGATATATATCTCATTCAACCCCCTAATCAATCATATGGTACTAAAAGTAAAGATCGCGTTGCTCATGGCAGTCCTTGGCAATATGACAGTTATGTCCCCTTACTCTTCGTCCACCCGGATTTTAAAGCACAACGCATTTTTCGACCGACTTACACACCAGATATTGCACCGACTTTATCCGCTGTTCTTATGATAAAAAATCCATCTGGAGCTGTGGGCCAACCTTTGCAAGAAGTAGTACAGGCTTTTAATTAAAAAATGCTTTTTTGTGTAGAAATGTAGCTGGGTGAAGGCAACGCGCCGTAACCCAGGAGTGATTTATCTCAGATCCTGAGTTCCGCTTCGCTGAACCCAAACTACATTTGAGTATCAAAAAAATATCGAAATCGGCTAAACTTATATTATAAAGAATGGCTGTGTTTTATTACTCTGAAAACCAGTGGTTTTGCAAGTAAAACCTAATATAAAGATTGAATTTAACACAAAAAAGCTTTAGTATTTGCACGAAATTTCTAACGATATCATCATGAATAAGCAAGCGATAATTATTGGGATTTCTGGCCCTTCTGCATCAGGAAAAAGTCTTTTAGCAAATACTATTGTTAATGAGCTTGGCTCAGAACAAGTAGTAGTCATTTCTGAAGATGCTTACTATAAAGATAATGGACATTTGCCTTTCCCTGAAAGAGAAAAAATTAATTATGATCACCCTGATTCTTTTGATCATTCTTTGCTTTGTGAACACCTACGTCAATTAAGAGATGGAAAACCTGTTGAAATTCCAATTTATTCTCACTCCAAACACATGCGTCTGCCTGAAACCAGAACAGTTGGCCAACATGCCATTATCATTCTTGAAGGTATTTTGCTCTTTAGCGACAAAGAATTGCGGGAAATAATGGATATTCGAATTTTTATGTCCACCCCTCTGGACGTATGTTTAACCCGACGTTTAAAAAGAGATGTGGTTGAACGGCATAGAACCTTTGAATCAGTAGTACATCAATATGAAACAACAGTACGTCCTATGTACTTGCAGTTTATTGAACCATCCAGTCGCTACGCTGACATCATTGTTCCTCGCGGAGGAGAAAACAGGATTGCTATTGAAATGATTCAAGCTAAAATGCGTGAATTGTTAGCGTCACACACTAATTAATTTGAGGAGAGAATGGTGGGATTTTTAGCAGGTAAAAAGGCACTCATTATTGGTCTGGCCAGCAATAGATCAATTGCTTATGGTATTGCCAAAGCATTTCATGAGCAAGGAGCTGAATTAGCATTTACTTATCAAAATGAACGGCTGCAAGGGCGTGTGGAAACAATGGCTGCAGAATTCAATTCATCACTAACCTTTCCCTGCGATGTAGCTTATGATGAAGAAATCAAAACTCTTTTTTCCAATCTCCACAAGCACTGGGATCATTTGGATATCTTAATCCATTCCGTTGCTTATGCTCCGGCAGATCAAATCAGTGGAGATTTCGTAGAGTCCTGCACTCGTGAAGGTTTTAGAATTGCTCATGACATCAGCGCCTACAGTCTAATAGGTCTTGCACAAGCCGCTTTACCCATGATGGAAGGCACTGAAGGATCTCTTCTAACTTTATCATACTATGGTGCTGAAAAAGCAGTGCCTAACTATAATGTTATGGGTGTTGCCAAGGCCAGTCTCGAAGCCTCTGTACGTTATTTAGCATCAAGCCTAGGCTCTAAGGGTATCCGTATCAATGCTATATCTGCAGGTCCCATCAAAACACTTGCTGCTGCCGGAATTAAAGATTTTCGTAAAATTCAAAGTGCTTATGCCAACATTACTCCACTCCATCGAAATGTTACTATTGAAGAAGTAGGTAATACTGCGGCGTTTTTATGCTCTAATCTTGCTTCGGGTATTACAGGTGAAGTAGTACATGTAGATGCTGGCTATCATGCTGTATCTACTATGGGCGAACTGAGTTAATCAAAGTAACCGCTCACGTAATGGCATCAGATTGTAGTTGGGTGTATTGTAGCCTGGGTGCAGCGAAGCGGAACCCGGGAAAATTGGTAATTTAAAATCCCGGGTTCCGCTTCGCTGCACTCAGGCTACTATTCTATATTTCATATTTCTAAGCTATTCTTTAATACACTTATTCTAAAAAAGATCATCATGTATCAAGTCGTCAGGGCTATTCTATATATTTGGACTTTCGTCATTACGAATTCAAACGCAACAGCAGCCTCATTTTCTTTAGACAATTTAGTTAAAGTAACTCCAGAAAATGATACTCAATGCATACAATACTACCTCTATAAAGGTGTTCTTTACTGTGATACAACGAAAACTGATACGCAGACTATGGATCCTGAACTAAAGAACTATGAAAAATTAAAAATCGTATTTGATGACCGTCCTTGGCAAATGGCATGGGGAAATAAAAATTCAATTGGAACTACAATTGAATACATTCCTGCAGGTGATGATATTAATCATTGGAATGAATTGGTTACAAGTCAGTTTTTTCCTGGATTGCAGAAAAAAATGACTTTGCAACAATTTGCAAATACCATGGTTAAAAATATAAAATCTTTAGGGTACCAACCTATTGTGAATTATCTTGAAGATACGCAAGACAGGGTGCTCCTCGAAATAAGGATAGAAAAACCTCAAAACCAGGCTCAAGATGAATTGGAAATGTTTCTCAAAGATGATCAAGGCATTTATCTTTTACACTATGTGATTAAGAAATCCGATATGGGAAAAGAAAATAGAGCAAAATGGCTACAAAACTTAAAAAGTAGCGAGAAATTAAAATCTGATCAAAATAAGAACAATAAATAAAGATTAAGGCATTTTCGGGGCATTGGGCTCAGGGTCATCAATTTCGAAAAGTGTATCGTCTGCCCCTAAATTCTTTTCTTGATCAGCCAATTGTGCTGGCAACTTTACTGGGGCACCAATTAAAGTGTTACGAAGAACTTCCATTTCACGCGCAGTATTGTTTGGATCGTAAGTCATTTTCTCAATCTCATCCAATTCTTTTTGGGTATCGATTGGGTCAAACGCTAATTCTTTATCTACCTTGGGTTCTTCATTTTCTATCTTTGATTTAATAGCCTGCCATTTGGATGACTTGCCCATAATGTCCTCGGAAAAACTTTACCTAAGAATATTATAGCTCATAATACCTAAGATGGATTAGGAGAAATTGATTAATCAATCTCCCCTGTATTTTTATATACTGCATCCAGCGCTTTTAATGACTCCAGTAAGGGCTTCATTTTAGCTAGAGGCCAGCTGTTTGGACCATCACTCAAGGCATTATCCGGATCCGGGTGAGTTTCCATAAACAATCCTGAAATACCTGCAGCTACCGCAGCACGCGCAAGAACAGGAACGAATTCACGTTGTCCGCCAGAAACTCCGTTATTTCCTCCAGGTAATTGTACAGAATGCGTCGCGTCATAAACAACAGGACATCCAGTTTCACGCATGATGGCTAAAGAACGCATGTCTGAAACCAAATTGTTATACCCAAAACTAACACCGCGCTCACAAGCCATAATCTGCTCATTACCACATGCTTTTGCCTTGGCAATCACATGTTTCATTTCCCAAGGAGCGAGAAACTGTCCTTTTTTGATATTAACAGGCTTATTCATTGATGCGACTTTCTGAATAAAGTTGGTCTGTCTGCATAAAAAAGCCGGAGTTTGTAACACATCAACAACACTGGAAACTTCCAACAAGGGAGTGTCTTCATGAACATCAGTTAAAACTGGCACTTCCACCTGGTTTTTTACCTTTTCCAAAATGGACAATCCCTTTTCAAAACCAGGACCTCTATAACTGGATATAGAAGAACGGTTTGCTTTATCAAACGAGGACTTATAGATAAAAGGAATCTGCAATTGACCGCATATTTCTTTTAAATAACCTGCTGTTTCCAAAGCCAGTTCTTCACTTTCAATGACACAAGGTCCCGCAATTAAAAATAAAGGTTTATCTAAACCTACTTCAAATCCGCATAATTTCATTCTTGATTTTTTCCTTGATGTTTCGTTCGAGCAGCAAGTACGAATTGTTTAAACAGTGGATGACTTGCTCTTGGAGTTGATGTAAATTCTGGATGAAATTGGCATGCCAAAAACCAGGGATGATCAGATAATTCGACCATTTCAACTAAAGAATTATCTGCTGAGCGTCCAGAGATAATCAATCCATGTTCAACCAGGCTTTCAACATATTTATTATTGACTTCGTAGCGATGACGATGACGCTCAATAATTTGCGGCTTCTCATAGACCTTTCGCGCTAACGTCCCTTCTTCCAATTGACACAATTGCGCTCCTAAACGCATTGTACCGCCTAAATCACCATGTTCATCGCGAAGTTGTTTTGAGCCATCAGCATCCATCCACTCACTAATTAACCCAAGCACAGGATATGGAGTATCTTTATTAAATTCAGTGGAGTTCGCTTCTTTTAAACCAACAACATTTCTGGCAAATTCAATAACAGCAGTTTGCATTCCCAAACAAATTCCCAAGAAAGGAACTTTATGCTCTCGAGCATATTGGATTGCTTTAATCTTGCCTTCAACACCACGCTCCCCAAAACCACCCGGGACAAGAATGGCATCGATACCCTCTAAAAGCGAAGCTCCATGTTTTTCAATTAACTCGGCATCCAAATAAACAATGTCAACTTTAGTTTGAGTATGAAGTCCAGCATGCAGCAAAGCCTCATTAATGGATTTATATGCATCATTCAATTCAATATATTTGCCTACCATAGCAATTTTTACAGTCATGGTTTGCACGGCTCGCATTGCCACCACACGATCCCATTCACTTAAATCGGCAGGTTTTACCTCAAGACCCAATTTTTTGACAACGATGTCATCGAGTCCGTGTTCATGTAATATTCTTGGAATTTGATAAATACTTGGCGCATCTTCAAGCGGAATAACTCCTTCTTTCTCCACATTGGTAAACAATGCAATTTTAGCACGATCAGACATAGGCAAAGCTTTTTCCGAGCGACAAATCAAAATGTCAGGTTGAATACCTATGGAGCGTAATTCTTTCACTGAGTGCTGGGTTGGTTTTGTTTTTGTCTCACCTGAAGTAGCAATATAAGGCACTAAAGTCAGATGGATAAATAAAGTTCTTTGTGAGCCTAATTCCATGCGCATTTGACGAATTGCTTCAAGAAAAGGTAACGATTCGATGTCCCCTACAGTTCCACCAATTTCAACCATTGTCACATCAAAACCATCGGCACCTAATTTGATGCATCGCTTAATCTCATTGGTAATATGGGGAATTACCTGAACTGTACCCCCTAAATAATCGCCTCTTCTTTCTTTTTTAATGACATTTTCATAAATTTTCCCTGAGGTAAAATTATTACGCTTTGTCATCGTTGTATTTACAAAACGTTCATAATGTCCCAAATCCAGATCTGTTTCTGCGCCATCATTGGTCACAAAAACCTCACCATGCTGGAATGGGCTCATAGTTCCAGGATCAACGTTAATATAGGGATCAAGCTTAATCAATGTTACTTTAAGGCCACGCGCCTCTAGAACTGCAGCAAGCGAAGCAGCTGCAATACCCTTTCCTAAGGAAGATACCACACCACCTGTAATAAAAATAAAATTTGTCATAATTGACCTTGTATCCTGCTAATTAAGTACTGTTCAGTAGAGAAATAGAAATTTAGGTTTTATTGTAGCCTGGGTGCAGTGTAGCGGAACCCGGGAATTCCGTAGTAAGAAAATCCGGGTTCCGCTACACTGCACCCAGGCTACAATATACTGTGGCTAAACAAATCAGGATATAGCCCTAATTTATCGCTAATAAATGTCCCAGTTTCTCTTTTTTAGTTTTTAAATATCTGTGACTTTCCTTAGTAGGCTCTATTTCTAAAGGCACTCTCTCCATAACCTTTATTCCATAACGATCCACAGCAGCAATTTTTGAAGGGTTATTGGTTAATAACCTTATTGCATCAATACCAAAATATTTGAGTATTTGATAGGCAATAGCATAATTTCTACTGTCAACAGGAAGACCTAGTTGATGATTCGCATCAACAGTATCCCAACCTTGCTCCTGCAAGGCATAAGCTTTTAGTTTATTCGCCAAGCCAATTCCTCGTCCTTCCTGGCGTAAATAAATTAAAACACCACCTTCAGCAGCAATCAATGCCAAAGATTTTTCCAATTGGTTACCGCAATCGCATTTACAGGAACCAAAAATATCACCAGTAATGCATTCTGAATGAATACGCACTAAAGGCACGCGATTCGCAAACACAGGCGGCTTTACCAAAGCAAAATGCTCTGCATTATCAAGTTCGTTTGCAAACACAGTCATAGTAAAATCACCTTTATTTTGCAAAGGAATACGTGTTGAAGCAGCAGCGTTGACCAGCACCTCATGGCGAATTCGGTATTCTATCAAATCTTTAATCGTTACCAGAGGAATATTATGTTTTTTGGAAAATGAAACCAATTCATCACGACGGCTCATAGTACCATCTTCATTTATAATTTCACAAATCACTGCAGCAGGAGTTAAACCAGCAAGCTTTGCCAAGTCAACACTACCTTCTGTTTGACCTTGCCGTTCCAAAACTCCTTTCTTTCTAGCGCGTAAGGGAAAGATATGTCCTGGAGAAATGATATCAGTCGGTCCACTCTCAGGATTAATTGCAACTTTAATTGTTTGAGCCCTATCTTTAGCTGAAATTCCCGTTGAGACACCTTCCGCTGCTTCTATAGATACAGTAAATGCTGTGCCATAAGGTGATTTATTATTTTGCGCCATCATTGGCAATTGTAATTTATCAATCAATTCATCAGCCATAGACAAGCAGATCAATCCACAACCATGACGAGACATAAAATTAATTGCTTCTGGCGTAGCATATTCTGCAGCCACAACCAGATCTCCTTCATTCTCCCTATCTTCATCATCCATTAAAATAACCATTTTACCGGCTTTAAGTGTTTCCACTGCGTGTTCTATTGTAGCTAATGAATACTTCATAACGCGACCTCATTTGATCCAGTGTTCATTTAATCCTCCTGCCAATCCAGACATGCTATCATATTGTCACCCATAGCATGCCAAGAAATAGTATGCGCTCGGTCAAATATCCCACTCTGCTGGTAGGCTGAAATTGCATCGTGCTCCAAAATACTTGGAACGATATATAAATAAGTTCGATGAACTAACTTTTCCTGGTGCAGCGCACTAAAAAGAGCGCCTCCCGCCTCAACCCAAACATCATGATACCCCAACTCCCCCAGATGGCAGAGCACAGCACCTAAATCCATTACTCCATTTTTCATGGGCATTAAATGCAAAGTACTATTGGGATAAGAAGCTTCCTGCTCATTACAATGATACACATGACAATGAGCTGCTGTTGAAAAAATTATGGATTGTTGATTAAGACTCAACTGCCTATCAATAATTGCAACTGGCTTTGCCTGTTCTTTCTGGCCTAAACGCACATTCATCTTAGGGTTATCCAGTTGTATTGTTCTAGCCGTAGTAAGAATGATATCTGTTGCAGCGCGCATTTGATGCGTAAATTCCCCACATTGAGTATTTGACAAAATAACACGCTCTCCTACTGCGCGACCAATTTTACCATTCAATGTTTGCGCTATTTTCACCGTTACCCTTGGCATTTTAGTTAAAGTCCAGTAAGAGTAACTTTTATAAAATTCTGTAATTTCATCTACAGGGTAATACGTTACCTTTATGCCATGGGCACGTAACTTATCTGAAGAATTATTTTTAGCTACGACTGGATTGGGATCTAAATAAGCAAAAACAACCTCTTCCACTCCATAATTAATAATTGCATCAACACATGGAGGCGTTCTTCCCCAATGATTACAGGGCTCAAGAGAAATATATAGCGTAACCCCTGGCATTTTAGGAGGAATCTGTGTTAACAATAATTGTTCTGCATGCGGAGTCCCTGCACCTCTATGGCATGCCTGTGCTATAATAGTTCCATTTTGCACAGCAACAGCGCCAACGCAAGGATTTGGGGCGCAATGGCCTTGTCCAAGTCGGGCCTGTTCAAGTGCTGCGAGCAAAAACTTTTTGTGCATTGTTTAGTACCTTTCTATGATGCATGGTAACTGCTCACGTGCTAAATAGACGTCCTCCTAAGGATAAACCTCGGGATAACGAGAGAGGATGAGTAGTTACGATGCGTGAATGATAACAAATTATTCAATTTTTGAGTAGCCTAATGATTAAATTGAAAATTAAGAAAAACGTCTGTTTAATACTGTTAGCCACTTTTCTTGCACAATCCTCTTTCTCCCAGGGGCTGTCTCCATACTCAACAGGAGAACTGGAACAATTAGAAAAAGAGTTTGTACAACAAATTAATCAGTCAGAAAGTGTGGAGCGAAACCCGTTAGCAAGCCAATACATTAATCGTATTGGGAAAAATCTTGCTCATGCGGGTCATATTAAAACACCAGATTTCTTTATAGTAAAATCAAATGAAATCAATGCCTTTGCTGGTCCTGGTGGACATATAGGTATTAATTCACAGCTTATTTTAACCACAAGTAGTGAAAGTGAGCTTGCTGGGGTTATGGCCCATGAGATCGCGCATGTGCGTTTGCACCATCTCTACAGAATGATCGAGCATCAAAAACAAATGCGCATTCCCATGCTTGCTTCCATACTGGCCTCTGCTGCTTTAGGTGTAATCAATCCCACAGTTGGGATGGCGGGAATGATGGGTGCCATGACAGGGTTTTCCCAAGATAACATCAATTTTACCCGTTCTAAAGAAAAAGAAGCGGATAGAATTGGAATCGATATGCTGATTAAAGCAGGATATAATCCTCACGGTATGGCCGCTTTTTTTAAAAAAATGCAGGAAAATTCTCGTTATTATTACACTGCAAATGTACCTGCCATTTTACGAACCCACCCTCTGGATGGGGATAGAATCGCTGAAGCAGAAAACCGAACCGCACAATTTTCGCACAAAAAATACACAGAAACTCTCGAATACCCATTAGTCAAAGAATTAATTCGCACTTCAGTCATCCGCGATCCTAAAATGCTACTTGATTATTATGAGCATCAATGTAACCAAAAAACTCCCGCATATGCTTGCCAATATGGTCATGCCCTTGCGTTAATCAACAATAATAGTTATACAAAAGCAGCTGCCATTTTGACTCCTTTATTAGTACAAAATAACAATCTATATTTTCAAATTGCTATGGCACAAGCTGAAACAGGATTATCCCAACATAAAGCCGCCCTCTCCCGATTGGAAGAAATACAAAAGAATTACCCTGACAATTATGCGGCACTTATGGCATACGCCCAAGGTTTATTGGCTGCAAATCAACATGAAAAAGCCACAAGCATCCTGCTTAAAGGTAGTAGGAAATATAAACAGGATCTTGTTTTATGTCGTGAGCTAGCTCGAGCCCAAGCGCAATCACATCAAAAAGGCTATGCTTATTTTACCCAAGCCCAGTGTTTACTTCTTGAAGGCCAAAAAAGAGCAGCAGTAGCTCAACTCAAAGTAGCCCGTAGTCTTGCCAAAAAGGACCCTTATTTATTGGCAAGGATCTCTGCCAAAATTGATGAAATTGTGAATTAAATGATGTTTGCGGTGTAACTTAATTGGAGAAAACCACACAATTGTAAGAATTTCCTTTTCTATTGACTAATCTCGTTTGCTTGCAACTACATCTTCTATACATCGCTGAAAAATCAGCCCATAAAATCCGCCCTAAATAATTGGATCCCGCGGAAGCCACGGGGTGTAGGCAGAGATGTGATCAGGAGACAAGTGCAAGTGCAAGCAAAAAGGCTACTCAAATTTACTCTCACAATAGAAATTAATCTCGAAAATTCTCATACTGCAATGGCAATTTGATATTTGATTTCTTTAAAAGAGCGATTGTTTCTTGCAAATCATCACGTTTTTTACCAGTAACCCGAATTTTATCTCCTTGAATAGAGGCCTGAACCTTAATTTTGGAATCTTTAATACATTTCACGATGTCTTTGGCTGTTGGCTGATCGATTCCCTGTTTAAACGTCATATTCAAGGAATAAAATTTTCCACTGTGCACCGGCTCATCCTCTATATCCACTCCCGAAGCATCAAGATTACGTTTACTGCAGTGATTGCGGAATAAATCCTCTAATTGTCTGACCTGAAAATCAGATTCGGCTCGTAATGTCACTGTCAGATCTTTAAGTTCTATGCTTGACTCTACTCCCCGAAAATCAAAGCGAGTACCCATCTCACGCAAAGCGTTATCCACAGCATTACGTAATTCAACCATATTTGTTTCAGAGACAATATCAAAAGAAGGCATAAGTTACTCGTTCAAGTTAAAAATGTAATTTAACAAAAAACAGAATGCGGCACCATATTTCCAAATGTCAATTTCTCCTAATGTTGCATATTTGCGTAAAGAATGTTATCAAATTAATTGGTTCAAAAATATTCTATTTAGTTACCAACCGTACAATAGCTTTCAGGTTATTCTATCTCAAGGAGTGAGAAGTATGGCAAAGGAAAAAAGAGAGTATTACACCTCATATCAGCCTCAACAGCATCAATCTCGTTTTTGGGTCCATTCGGAATCCTGTTATACTGAGGAAGAATTAGAGCAAAGAACATGGATTCTTAAAGTGCGCAGTAACTCAGGAATTCATCCTGATTATTTATCAAATCCCAGTTCCTGGTTTGCTGATGACTCCCAGGCCTTAATCAACGTGTATGAGCGCTCCTGGTTTTACTCTAATGCATACAAGACACGTCATGTTTTAAACCGGGATGACTTTCATGTTCAACCTATCGATAGCCAACGTCTCCAATGGACTGCTTTATATGACTTAATGCAAAAAACCGGAGATTATTTATTATTAAGAAATCAGGCGTTGCCCCAAACTCATTTAAATCAGCCCATGAATTTTTTCCTATTGGATCTGAATCATATTCTGAAAGGAATAAGTCAAAATCCAAATATCAAACAAACAAGAGACCAACTGGAGCATGTCACCCGCTACGTACGCACTATCGAAAAAAACATTTCTCCCTTTGCAGGTTCAGATCGGCTATTTTTAGCTAATTTCCGCAGTACGATTGATGATGAAATCCATCCGCAATTAACGCGGAAGATTGAATCACAATTATTAAGAGATCGCCTTGGTGAATTATCAAAAAGCATCGAACAATTATCCACCGAGCGCAACAGAATATTACATTTTGCTCTGAATGCGAATCAGGTTAACCCCCACCCTTATACTTTCGCAATTGATAAGCCTGATGATTTAAAAGCCTACCCTACTCAGGCAGTAAAAGAGTGTGGGAAAAGTTCAACTGCTGTCGTAGAAAGCCCTATATCCATATTGCAATTAACAGGTGAAGAGCTTAAAGATTGCTCCAATTTCCAGTTAATAAACATGGAAGATAAAGTGTTAGATCATTATGCCAAAGCCATAACTGATTTAAATGAGCTCGATCAGTTTCAAAAAGTCATTACTCAAACAATGGATCTCTTGGGACAAGCAGGTGAAGTGTATACCGTTTTTCAATTTAAGGAGCAACTCTCTTTTCTATTGAAACAAATTGAACATTTTATTGATGAATCATCCGTTCATATTAACGAAATTATTCATGCCAATACGCTTGCTTATCATAAAGCGATTCATGAGGAGCAGAATTTACCTTTGCTAAAAAGGTGGTTAACATCCGAGCAAGAAAAGTTAAACACATTCATAGACAATCAAGATACTTTAGCGCAATTTCCCTCAACTACAGCAGATCTTGCAAAAACCAATCAAGCACTGAAACAACAAGTAAATTATGTTATTGGCCATTTAAATGGCCCTAAAGTAAAAAGTACTGATTTCGCAACACTAGCCGGGCAAGCTCAAGAATTAAATGCATTGATGGATTCAATGCATCGCTGGATCACATTCCAATACAAAATCAAAGGACTGGAACCACCAAAAAAACCTGAAAAGCTGGAATTATTATCACAACAACCAAAATCACAACAACAATCCCACAGCCAACCAAAACTGCGTCCATCCTTCTTTGAGGCGAATAGACAAATCTCCGGAACCAATGGCTGTTTACCCAACTGGACTTATGAACAGGCAGTATGTCCTGTGTTTCCAGAGCAACCACAAGCTCTAGCAATAACAGCCTGCGGCGACCAGGATATGGATGTATGTCCAGTATCAAAACAAGAAACATCTTATGCCGGCGTTTATTTGGGCTTAATTGTTTTAATTCCTGTTGGATTAATTGCACTCTATTTACTGTATCAAGCACTCAATAATAAATCCGAGCCCAAAGTGAAAATTCTAGGAAATAAAGATGAATATGAGGCAATAAAAACGGAATTAGATGATTTTATTGTAACAATTCAAAGAGATTCATTCATGAATGATTCCGATATAAAAAGTCTCTTCGAAGAATACATTGAAAAATACGAGGAGTTAAGCAAACAAGCCAAAAAAGAAATTTATGATATAGAAGAATTAACAGAATTATATGAAAACATAAAATGCTTCTATGATGATTACTGTCCTAAATCACCCCAATCGACTTCTCTTACGTGTTAGGTAAAACCTACATTTCCGCGCTTTATGCATGGTTGATTGACAAATATACTCATTATTGAGTGTAACAACTATAATTAGGTTATTTAGCATATCAATTTAACTTCTTCTTATTATTTTTCGAATAATGAGAAGAATAAACTACGGTAGTGAGAGTTGTGGAAGCATTTAAAAATAATTTTCAATCCTTGGTACGATTAGCCATCCCACTAATTCTCACCGGGTTATTACAATCTTCTGTTTATTTTTTTATAACCATATTCCTAGCTCGTGTTAGTCAAGATGCATTAGCAGCGGGTTCACTGGTTGCCTGGCTATTTGGGACGTTTAACATCATTGTTATCGGTATATTAAATGCGATTAATGTCTTGGTAGCCCATCGACATGGCGCTAAAGATGGACATGGAATTGCTTTAGTATTTCGAGATGGATTTTGGTTAGCTTGTATCTTGACCATTCCTGCGTGTTATTTTTTTTGGCATATTGCCCCACTTCTCTTATATCTTGGCCAAAACCAAGCTTTGGTGAAACTAACTGAATCTTATTTACATGCACTAACATGGGGATTATTAGCGAATTTTATTACAGTGGTACTCATGGAATTTGTAATAGGACTTGGCAAAACTCGATTTGCACTATTCTTTAGTGCATTGAATGTCTCTTTGAACATTTTATTTAGCTTTGCTCTGATTTTTGGAAAATTTGGCTTGCCAGCCATGGGAGTTGCTGGTGCAGGCTGGGGTACAACCATAGGTTTTTGGATTACTGTATTATTTTTCTCTTGGTATATTTTTACGAATAAAAACTATAAACCGTATACTCGCCTACTCTTTACTTACGTTAAACCATTTTACTTGATTGAGTTACTCAAAATTGGGACTCCTTTAGGAATAATGTATTGTGTTGAAATTGGCTTTTTCTTTGTTTTGATTTTAATTATGGGTTCACTCGGTAATCAACTGCTAGCAGCCAATCAAATCACATTGCAATATTTATGTATTTTAACGTCTGTTATTTTTTCAATAGCCCAGGCAATCACTGTGCGCATGGGGCATTTATTAGGGGAAGGCGATGTAGTAACTGCAAAACAGGTGGGTTATATCGGTACTTTTACTTCGGTTACTTTTATGTTTGGTGCCGCACTTATTTATTGGTTTTTCCCTAAGTTACTTATTGCTATTGATTTTGATATTCACGAGCCTGGTAATCAGGAAATATTACATTTTGCAATCCAACTTCTGGCAGTCAGTGCAGTATTTCAAATATTCGAATCAGCCCGGATCTCACTATTTGGCGCTTTACGTGCATTAAAAGATACGCGTTATACCTTAATAACTTCAATGATTAGCTTTTGGGGAATTGCGTTACCTGTAGGTTACTTGTTTGCAATTCCTCTGCAATGGGGCGGCATTGGCCTCTGGTGGGGCGTGTCATTAGGTGCAGTCATCAGTGTTTTATTGCTCTATTGGCGGTTTAATTTTAAAATGCAGCATTATCAGCCAGAAATTGGATAAATCTTGAAAAGACCTGCCTTATTTTTTCTTTTTCTAATCACCTCTTATTCGGTGTTTGCTTTAAATAATCCAGAGCTAAAATCCTATAAATATACTTTCTCCAAAAAAGAAAATTTTAAGGTCTCTTTCGCTGATTATCCCAAAGGTGAAGAAAAATTCTTTGAACTTCAATTTAAAAATGGTGCTAAATTGCCTCATGAAATTAATACGCCCCTTCATGGATTAAAAATATCAGGCAATAATCATAGTGATGATTTATTCATGTATGCTTATAAAAAAGTAAAGAATTTAAAACCCAATACAACCTATCACGTCAGTTTTTCTTTAGAATTTGCCTCGAATGCTCCTGAGGGTTCTATGGGTGCAGGAGGCTCGCCTGGTGATTCAGTGTATGTAAAAATTGGGGCTGTATCTCATAAACCGCAACGCGATGTGGATGACTCCAATCATTACAGAATTAACCTGGATAAAGGAAATCAAGCTCTTGATGGAAAAGATATGATCACTATCGGATCCATTGGGGTAGACACTGCAAACTCCATTTACAGGTTAAAGGCATTACCTTACTTACCCACTGAAGAAATGCAAGCGAAGCTCGCCAATTATACAACCAGAAGCAATAATCAAGGCGAGGTATGGTTAGTCCTCGGCACAGACTCTGGATTTGAAAGTACAACTACAATTTTTTATACCGGTTTATCTGTAACATTCAAAGAGCTGATTGAGGAATCAAAGTAAAATTTCTTTTTACTCCACGTTAAAACATCCCCGAAATATAGGTATATGTTCGGCTCTCTATAGCTAATGCGGTCTATATATTTTGAATCATTTCATCAACCAAAATAAACTTTGTACAATAAAAATAAGCCAATGATTAACGTAATTATCCCACTTGAGATAAACACTCCCGATTTATTTATCGTTTTATTCCAAATTTTATACACAGTATCTGGACAATAGAGCCTAAACAAGCCGCCAATTAGTATTAGCCAGGCAAAGACTGTTACTATGACTGGCCAACCCATTACCCATACGTTATGGCTCAGAACCATTAATAATCCAATAATTAATGTGATGATACCAACAACTAACATGACAGCTCGTTGTCCCATCAATTCTCTCATGGCAGTGATTACAACTTCACGTCGTATAAGTAAAAGCAGGCTCACAATTACCAAATACCAACCTAGTACAGAAGCTAAAAAATTGGTACTCATAATAATCTCCTGAAACATCCCTCTTATATAAATTATAGTGCAATATCTCCTTGAATAACGTGGTGAAACAGTTAAAAAAAGCTAAACTTATATAATATGATGTTTGGATCAAAGGATTCTTAAAATGAGCGAGCAATTTACTGCAAATGTCTACTGTAAAGAAGAAAGAATCGCGACCCAAACAGGAAACGATATTGATCAGCTTTATGCCTGGATGTTAATTCAAGTCAATGGACACTTTGATGATATACGTGGTGAGATTATCGACAATCAGACAAATAACGCCGTCAGGACATTTCGCAAAGCACCTATAGAGTGATGGCAACTCGAATTTATTTTTAAATCATCTAAATAGGCTAGAGTATCGTCGGTTTTTTGAGAAAAAACTTGATCTATTGAGTTATTTTCAATTAATTACTACGTTCCACAGCTTATTCGCAGACGTAGAGGAAGTACGGACAATGAAAAACTGGCGACTCCTAAGGCTAAATGAGCACAACTCATAAAAAAGAATGATTGACTCAGATAAAGAAGTACTTACAATGAATCCCTTAATTTAAAAGTACGTTAAGGATAGTCATGAGTGCAACAGAAAAAACTTCATCATTTAATCTGTTTTGGTTACTCAACTACATTTCTATTGCATCAGTTTCGGCGGCTATCATCACTCCCGCTTTACCAAAAATCCAAACTGAATATGCTTTAGGCCCCGGTATTATTGAGTGGATAGTCTCGGCATTTTTGATTGGTTATGTAGTTGGTCAATTGATTTATGGGCCACTTGCTAATCGATTTGGCCGTTTAAAAGCATTACGCATAGGTTTGGTGATTAATCTGATTGGGCTTGGTGTATGTTTGCTTGCACTACTGCAAGAAAACTATTGGTTACTCGTAAGCGGACGGCTAATCACTGCCTTGGGAGCTGCCAGTGGGCTTGCCTGTACCTTCATGTTAATTAATGAATGGTTACCTGAAGCACAACGCAAAACGGCTATAGCCTATTCTGTTTTGTCCTTTGCACTGGGCATCGGTATTGCTGTAGTTATAGGTGGGGTCATTACAGAATTTCTTCATTGGCAAGGATGTTTTTGGATTTTACTCGTGCATGGTTTAATAATGCTGTGGGGAACTTGTATCTTTAGTGAGACATTGATTCATCCTAAATCAATATATGTTTTGACTATTGTTCGCGATTATTATGCTGCACTTGCTTCTGCGAAATTGGTAATTTTTTCATTAGTAGTAGGTTGCTGTTCTGCAATATCTTATTGCTTTTCTGCGGCTGGGCCTCAAATTGCAGAAAAAATATTGAAACTCTCGGCAGCTGAGTATGGGTATTGGAATATCCTTAACATTATAGGAATGCTCTTAGGTGGATTATTAGCCAAACGATTACTTGCTCGTTTTTCGGCAAACCAACTCATTACCATTGGTTTTCTTGGTGTTGTGGCAGGAATAATTAATTTATTAATCATGTGGTATTTTGGGAATCAGTCTTCATTATGGTTTTTTCTTATTACAGCCAGCTTATATTTATTTAGCAGTTTTCTATTTTCGGGAGGTTCATTTGTTGCTTCCAATGCGCTTGAGGACAAAGCCAGTGCTGCAGCAATGATGAGTTTTGTTAATATGTGTTTTGCCACACTCAGTGTCATCGTGATGGGCTATTTGATGGTCAATCCTTTATTAAGTTTTATTATTATTTTAAGCCTTGTTTGGTTACTTGTTGTGGCACTATTATTAATAAAAGTCTCAAAGACCAATAACACAATAGACCTCGTCCAAACTCATTGAGGAGAGCGAGTACGAAGAAAGCTGGAGTGTATACGCAGTCATATGATGAGTCGTATACGCAATTCTCCTTTCCAATAGGTTTGGAAAGAGGTTTATTGATGTGATTAGGATGTAGATTAACTATTTAATTCTATAATTGGAGCAGGAGGCAACAATGTCGCATGGCCAGATACCACAATCACTCCAAAATTTTTTGGATTTGACCAATACAAGACCAGCTGTTTTTATACCCGAGGAAGTACGTGATCTCGCTGAAAAGACAGCAGAGGCTTTTGCTCTACCTAAGTTATTTGTACCCCTAATCAGCAACCCAGTGCTTCAACTTGCTGATCATGACATAGCGACACGAATTTATCATCCTGACCCACAAAAAAAATTACCCTTAATTATTTATTTTCATGGTGGTGGGCATTTATCAGGAAGCATAGAAACTCATGATGCACTTTGTCGGCGAATTGCTATTTCCAGTAACGCAGTAGTTCTTTCTGTGGGATATCGTTTAGCTCCAGAGTTTCCATACCCAGCAGGATTACTTGATTGTATGGCAGTTTTTGAACAAAAAGTTGAGTTAGTCAAAGACTTTCAGGTGAATATAAATCATGTTTTTTTAGCAGGTGATAGTGCTGGAGGAAATTTGGCACTTTCTGTTTGTCATCAAATGAAAGAACTTGGTGATCATACAATTAAAGGATTAGTATTAATTTATCCATCCGTTGATTTTTCGATGAACTATGAATCATATCAACGTAATGGAGAAGGATTTTTACTCACCCGAGAGAAAGTTAAATGGTATTTTGACAATTATTTCAAAAATGGTGGCGATCGAATTCAAGCATCACCAATGTATTTTAAACATTTGGAATTATTACCGCCCTGCTATATTGCAGCTGCTGAATACGATCCTTTATTTGATGAAGCAATCGCTTTTGCAAAAAAAATAAAAACTTTAGGAGTTCCCGTTAAATTAGAAGAATTTAAGGGAATGATTCATGTTTTTGCCCAACTTGAAATATTTGTCCCTGAGCAGGTCTCTCGATTAATTGGATCTATAGAACATTTTATCAAAGCACACTCTAAGTAGCTTGCGAAACCCGGGTTACGGCTTCGCCTGCACCCAGGCTACAAGGTATCAAACCCCTCATACTCCTGCCAACTGAGCTCTTCATAAGTACACTCTTCTACAATAGCAAGCTGCGGTCCTTCCTGCAGCCATGCATAAAATAATTTCAAATTGTCAACTGTCCCACACGCAAGTACTTCTACGCGTCCATCATCCAGATTTTGCGCCCACCCTGTGATACCCAGTTTCTTCGCTTCTCTTTGTGCTGAGGCGCGATACCATACTCCTTGAACTTTTCCCGAGATATAACATCTCATACATGCTTGATTCATCATAAAATTTCTTATTGGTTTTTGGATAAATAAAGTTTATCTTATTTTATAGGGTCTGTTTAGATTTTGCTAGCTTGAACTAAAATGGTCTGATTTTCGAGCACCGAAGCGCAGCATCACGAAGTATGTGAGCATCGGAACGCAAAAAATCAGGCCGTTTTGGCCAAGATAGTAGAAATCTAAACAGACCCTAATAAAGGAGATAAAAATGGCGATATGGTTTAAAGAAATTACTTTAGAAGATCTCAATCAATTTGGAAAAAATACTATGTCTGAATTTCTTGGCATCAAGTTTATTGAAATTGGTGATGATTTTTTAAAAGCAACCATGCCTGTAACTGCGCGTACCAAACAACCTATAGGTATTCTTCATGGCGGTGCCAATGTCGCATTATCCGAAACAGTAGCCAGTACTGCAGCAAACGCCGTTATTGATCTGAATCAATTTTTTTGCGTCGGCTTGGAAATTAATGCCAATCATATTCATTCAGTTAAAGAAGGTGAAGTTACAGCAATCGCTTCTCCTCTTCATCTGGGACGTTCTACTCAAGTTTGGCAAGTTAAGATTTTTAATGAAAAAGGAAGACTAACCTGTATTTCAAGAATGACTGCTTCGGTAATAAACCATCCCAAAGAGTAAAACGGTCTATGTATCTTTTTCCCTCTGACATTATGATACAATAAAGTGCATTTGATTTATTCTCCGCTGTTATGAAACCCAATCAAACACTTAAAAATCGGGGCGCCCTTAGCAATCCAGATGGCCGATTTGAGCCACAGACCCGCGAACATTTTGCTGATGGCTGGGACATCGAAGAAGATATTCTTCCCCCTTTAGAAACCTTTTTACTACCTGAGTATTCTAAATCAGTAATTAGCCATAATGATTCTCCTGATCTTGGCTTTGAACAGTCAATTAATCCCTATCGAGGTTGTGAGCATGGGTGCATTTATTGCTATGCCAGACCCAGCCATTCCTATGTCAATCTGTCACCGGGAATCGATTTTGAAACTAAAATCTTCTATAAAGTGGATGCAGCCAAACTTTTAGAAAAAGAAATTAATAAATCGAGTTATGCGTGTAAACCTATTGTTTTAGGGGCAAATACTGATCCTTATCAACCCGCAGAAACAAAACTTGCCATTACTCGTAGCCTTTTAAAGGTTTTAGCCTATCACCGTCACCCAATCATTATTATCACTAAAAATGCGCTTATAGAACGAGATTTAGATATTTTATCCGATATGGCAAAACACAATTTGATCAAAGTTGCGATAAGTATTACTTCTCTTTCAACAGATCTGAAACGGATTATGGAGCCTAGAACGACAGCGCCTTCTGGCAGGCTAAGAGTAATAAAACATTTAACTGAAAACAAAATACCTACTCGCGTTATGGTTGCACCGATTATTCCCATGATCAATGACATTGAAATGGAAAAAATATTGCAAGCTGCTGCACACGCAGGTGCCAGACATGCCAGTTATGTATTAATCAGACTACCTCATGAAGTCAAAGAATTATTTAAAGAATGGCTGAGCGAACACTTCCCCCAAAGGGCCGAACATGTGATGAGTCTTATTCGCCAAATGCGTGGCGGGAAAGAATACGATGCACGATTTGGTGTCCGTATGCACGGCGAAGGAGAATATGCCAATCTATTAAAGACTCGATTTCTTCTTGCTTGTAAACGATTTCGGCTCAATGTTGAACCTGAGCCTCATTTGGAAATAAATAAGTTTTGTAAAAAAGAAGATTTATTATCCAAACAATTAAGCCTCTGGGAGGATGAATGGTAGAGTGATTCCAAACATTCATTGGAAAGAATACCTTTCTGATTTTTTTTACTACCACTTGGATCTTAAATAAATATATTTGATTAAAATTAATGCAAAATAAGAAATAAATTCTATAATTAATCTGAGTGAAAAAAAGTAAAACCAAGGAGGATGTAATGAATACAAGTTCAAGCATTTCAAAAATGCTACGTACAGGTATCATAGTCAGCTCATTATTCTTCGCAGTAGGTTATACGTCTATCGCCAGCGCAGCTCAAGGATGCGGCCATGGATATCATAGGAATATGTATGGTGGGTGTGTATTAAATGCTCCAGGACCCAATTCATCACCAGCTCCATACCATCCAGGCTGCTGGCGAAATGCTTGGGGCCAATTACGTTGTTATAGATAATTACTTCCTTGGCCTTGCCTTTCTTAAAAGGTAAGGCCATATTTTTAACTCAATTTTACTTAAGAAACTTATTTGTTCTAAGTTTTACTTAACAGTTATCTTATTTCTTTTTATGAGAATGAGGTTCTAATTTAGACTTTTCTTGAGGATGTTTTATTTTATCAGGATGAGTAGAATGCTGTTGATCGTGACGGCGCGCATCTTGTGACTCATTCTTAAATTTATTATGTTTTGACATGTGCACTCTCCTTTATTATGTTTTGACATGTGCACTCTCCTTTTGATTAAAATTTCCATAGAATTTAAACTTAGTAGGACTTACTTAAAAAAGCAAATCACTCTCTTTTCGCAATCGTACTCACCAGGTCTGGTGCCAATTCGCTAGATTGAACCAAAATAGGAGACATGGAAACAAACCCTGATTTTTGAGTGGCACTTAATTCGTAAATTCAGTGGTTGTAATTTAAAAAGTGCGTTAAAGTAATTTTAAAAATTGAAATCATTTTAAAATGGATTTTTTATGACACCAGAAGTAAATGAAGCCTTAAGGAAAATAAGGCAGCAAAAACCCTTTATCTTAGCTATCACCAATTATTTTCCTATGGGTTATGTGGGAAGTGGAATACGTAGCATTGGCGGTTTCCCATTAATGTGTGGCGCAGAAGAGGAAGTCGAAGAATTACTAGGAATTTCTAAAGCAGTAATAATCAATCTCGGCAAATTAGATAATACTTTTGTTACACTGATTAATCTCCTCTGTGATATAGCAAATAAAAAGAACATTCCCGTTATTTTAGATCCTGTAGGAGCGGGCGCAAGCCAATACCGAACAGATGTTGCAACCAACTTAATAAAAAAACATCAAATATCCATTATCCGCGGCTATCCTAATGAAATTGCGAGTTTGCTGACTGGGGAGCTGGTAATTCAGGATAATAACCATCTTATGGAAGATAAAATAATAATAGAAAACGCTCAGTCATTATCAAAAAAATATAAACTCACTGTAGTTGTTAGTGGAAAAAGACATTTAGTTGTCAATTCAAATCAAATAGAGCAATTTAATTTCGATTCGGCCATGGTACAAAAAGTCGCGGGGATAGGTAATTTACTTTCAGCAATGATTAGCGTTTTTCATTCTGTGATTAAAGATCAATTTTTGGCCGCTAAAAATGCAGTGCATTTTTATGCTGAATGCGTTGGGCCAACTTCAAGTGGTGCTTCAGGCCCAGCTTCATTGATTATAGGGGTAATCGATCAAATTTATATTAATGCAAAAAAAGCACAACTATTTGCATAAAATTAAGATATATAGCATTGTAGGGTTTCTGGATAAACACCGTTCGCTAACCCGGGTTACGGCTTCGCCCGCACCTAAGGCCACAATCAAATTATTTGGTAAATGCCATAAAAGCAAATATTCCTTTATCTACAAGAACTTGAAAGTTATTCCAAGCTTGCTGACAAGCAATCTGGGCAAATGTATCAATTTTTTCAGGATAATCGTCAGTACGTGGATGCTCCATCCGTGCAATAATCTCATCATCAGCTATCTCGGAGTCGCTTTCCAGCATACGTGATTTTAAAGCATCCAGCCATTCATCACGTGTTTGATGCTGCTTAAGCACACCGTCGACCATTAATAAAAAACCATTAGGAGTTAATTTTTGTTTGCATAGAGCAATAAAATTGTTTTTCTCGTGCAAAGATAAATGGTGAACCGCATAGCTGGTATAAATCACATCGACGGGTGCAGATACACGAGGAAGTGCGGCAATCATATGATCCGCAATGAACTCTTTTTCACAATCCAGCGATGCAAGCGTGTTTTCCGCCATTTTTAAAACATCTGGCGCGGCATCAATACCAATATATTTTTTTATTGATGTTCCAGTAAGTACAGAAACAACAGTACTGCTATCCCCGCAACCAACATCTGCAAAAGAAAAAAGACGGTCTCCCATATGAGTTACGAGAAATTGTTGCAACGCCTGCAACATTTCACGATGATATAATGTATTATTTTTAATAGCACTTTGATACCGTTGCCAATTTTTATTAAAGTACTCACTCGCGGCAGTCATGGTTTATACCTTATAGTATTTAGTTATATAAAAAGGAGGATGATAGCAACTCCCATCATTCAGGTACACTAAACCAGTATAGATAAAATAAAATGCAGATTGCACAAAACAATGCTAAATGATAAAATTTGTTCCATTTGGCAAATATATGGGCCACATATGAACTATTTTTACACATTATTACTTGCTTTATTTTTTTCAACGAGCAGCCTCGCTGGCGTTGCATCTGAGGCGAGTTTGCGCGATAAAATTGGCCAAATGCTTCTTGTTGGTTTTGATGGGAAAAAAATTAATGAACAATCTGCAATAGTAAAAGCGCTTAAAGAAAATAATATTGGTGGCGTTATCTTATTTGACTACAATTATCGCACAAAAACATTTGACAAAAATATTGAAAGTCCAGAACAGGTAAAGAAACTTAATCATGACCTGCGCTATTTTGCTGAATTAGGTAATTTGAAACATCATCGACTGCAATTACCTCTATTAATTTCAGTAGATTATGAAGGAGGACAAGTAAATCGTTTAGGAGAGCAATATGGATTTCCTCCAGCATTATCTGCTGCCGAAGTTGGCAAAAGAGAAACTAAAGAAGCTGAGTCTACCGCCGCTTCTATGGCTCAAACTTTAAAAAAGGCAGAATTTAATTTAGATTTTGCTCCGGAATTGGATGTAAACGTCAACCCAGACAATCCTGTAATTGGAAAAAAAGATCGAAGCTTTTCCAATGATCCCAAGCAAGTAATACGTTATGCAAGAATTTATACACATCATTTCTTAAATCAAAAAATTCAATGTGCTTATAAACACTTTCCAGGACATGGGAGTTCTACCAAAGACTCACATTTGGGTTTTGTAGATGTTACCGATACTTGGCAATCTTATGAATTAAATCCTTTTGAGCAATTACTAAACTCTTCTGCAGCATGTGGTATGGTCATGACAGCACATATTGTGAATCGTCAATTAGATCCATCTGGATTACCAGCAACGCTATCTCACAAAATATTAACGGATCTTCTGCGTCATCAACTGCGTTTCAAAGGCGTGATCATCACTGATGATATGCAAATGAAGGCAATTAGCGACAATTATGGACTTGAACAAGCTTTAGTACTGGCGATTAATGCCGGCGCAGACATGCTGATGTTTGGTAATAACTTATCTGTTCCAGCACAAGATCCAGTGCAAGTCATCGATATAATTGAAGCCAAAGTCCAATCTGGGGAAATCAGCCAAGAACGAATAAATGAAGCATATCAGCATATAGTAGCTTTAAAAAAATCATTAAATTAGGGGTAACAGGACCTAATAATTTGATTTAATCGCGGATTACGCCAAATACGGCCGTTCCCTGATCGTTCCCTGATAGGGACTGTGCACCGAAGTTGGGGCTGAGCACTGACACATATAGCCTGGATGCAGCGAAGTGAAACTGGACTTTATTAAGCCTTGTCGTTTTGATTCCCTGCTGCCAGGTTAGAATTTTTAATCTACACGTCTAAATTGAATCGCTACATCAACATCTACACCTGGAGAAACATTTAACCTTCCTTTTGCACTGCCTGAATTTTTTGTGAAAATACCGTTTAAGTTACCAAATTCTGTTTTAATAGTAACCGCTCCATTAGCACAAACTCCCATCAGTTTTGTGGTATGATGATCAGGGCACAAAATACTTCCTGAACGTTTGTCTGCGCTGACCTCGATATTAAAATTCCCGGCACTATCCAGAGTGCTAACTGTTCCCGATCCATTATAGACACACTCAATTAACCAATTAGAAGCCTTACCTGATCCGATCCAATTTCCAGGAACATCGTCACAACTATTTGCACTAGAATAAAATGTAAAATCTGCATGCGATATAGTTGCAAAAGACAGTGCAGCAACAGTAAATCCAATGAGTAATTTTTGTTTCATTTTTCATCCTTAAAGAAATAAAGCCTAATACAAAACACCATCTGTTGTGACGGCGCAATGCGGGATTTATTATTACGTTATAAAACTACAAGTGCAATTGAAAGAAACCAGAATGAGAAAATAAATTCCAAACCCTTTATTTTGCAAGAGCAAATTGCCCATTTAGCCAATGGTAGCAATTATGAGAAAGGATTGAAATTTTTCATTGGTAGCAGAAGTTGTTCCATTTTTTTCAGGTGGTAAATTTAATTATGTATGGTGTAAGTATTTGAAAATTCTTTGAATTATTTTATCTTTATATGTTGAACTTAGTTTGCTGTTTCACAAAGTTCTATTTAACTACAACATAAAAAGGAGTTTCAATGAAAAAATTATGGCAATTTCTACTACTCAATTTTGTGAGTATACTGCTTAGCTCTTTCGTCTTTGCCCATGGGGTAATTGAGAGCCCCGCTTCAAGACAACAGTTTTGCGGCGTTGAAAGTAAGCCTGATGAAATATACAAAGATAAAATGACTCATGAAGAATGCCGTCCGATGATGACTAAAAGTGATGGTAGCCTGGATAACAGCATTTATAACTTTATGGCCGTACTCACCCATACAACTGGGCGGTCAACTAAACCTATTTCCGAACTACCTGCTAATGTATGTGGTTTTAATTCGGAGTCTTGGCAAGGTGGAAAAACACCATGGGATCGCGCACTGAATTGGCCAACGGTTCCCATGAGTAGCGGACAGCAGGAATTTGTGTGGAATATTTCCTGGGGTAACCATTTTGGTGATACTGAAGAATTTGTTTATTGGATAACCAAACCGGATTTCAGATTTGATCCGAATAAAGAACTTAGCTGGGATGATTTTGAAACAACACCATTTTGCCATTTAAGTTACAATGATCAAAACCCTAACGCAAATCCCAATGTGATTCCCGATAAGGTGAATAATAAATTTGTTACCCTGTGTAACGTCCCAGCCAGAGAGAGTAGAGCCGTAATCTATGGAGAGTGGGGTCGTAATAAATGGACTTATGAACGTTTCCATTCGTGTATCGATGTAAGCTTTAATGATAATCCCCCGCCGCCGGTGGACATCAAAGCGGTGATTCAAAAGCTCCCTACACAAATCTCCGGCGCGGAAGAACTAGAGCTTGATGGCAGTCAATCAATTGGTTCTGATTTAAGTTATACATGGTCAATTGATGCCGATGATTTATCCCCTTATACATTAACTAATAGCAACAGTGCAAAAGCCCATTTATCTCTTGCTAATCTAAGAGCTCAGCAACCTGTAACCATCAATCTTACAGTAACAAAAAATGACTTACGCTCGCAAACGAGTCTAATGTTTATCCACTCGCCTGCGATAACCTCCTCCTGGCAGCTAGTAGGCAACGCTATCGTATCTGAAACATTAAAATCAGGAGATAAGATCCAGCTAAGGTTAATCGATAACAACGGAAAAGATTATTTCTTACCTTCCGAACCTCTTGTATTAGATAGTGAGTCCGCCAAACCGGAAAACATTGCTTATACGTTGGCGCAAGTCATAAATATGGGCAACAACTTCTCCGTTAAGATTGGTATATTAGATACCAATGGAAAGGTGGAACCTGGGCGCAACCTGAATAATAAAATTTATGCTCCAGTTACAAGTATTATTAAGAATGCCTATATTTATGTCGTACCTAGTAATAATCCCGTAGAAACGTGCACTATAGAGCGCCAAAGTGGCTCCAGTGCATATTGGATGGGATACAATATCTACGTCGATAAAGCCCCCTTTATTTTAGACTTTAGTTCAATTAACATTGATTTAACCCAAATTAATGTCTCTCCAGGGGTGTTTAGCGAGGTGAGTGCTATAAATAACCATCAGTTATTAGTCAAAATCAAACCATTTTGGGTGACTAAAACAGTCCCAGGTTATATGGGTTTTACCCCCAAGAGTGGAAGTTACCCTCCATTCGATAACCCACTTCCTGCAAGTTGCCAATCTGATACCAATTAAGCGCAATCTAATAATTTATGACACACAACATTGTGTGTCATAAAGCCTCTTTGTTCTGTTGCAAAATGATAAATGCTTTTTTAGGGGAGAATCCCATTCAATCTATGCATTAGAAGTTTGTGCACGAGGTGACGAGCATTCATAGACATACAGATACATAGGTTTGATCAATTTGTGGATTACCGGAATCATCTTATGATGAGACAATGTCGCTACTGATTGGCAATGATTAAAAAATCGTTCTGCACATTGCTTTGTATCTCTAAAATCAACATAAGAAATTTTATCAATTTTTCCTTTAGATAAAGCATCTAAAAAAGCTTCTCCCCAATATTGATATTGATTAATATCACCGCAAGGAATTGCATAGACAGGTTCACTGGGCATAAAGAAATTCAATGCAGCGGCATTAGCAAAATAACCTGTAACAACTGGCTGTCCTTTTTTTATAATTTCTGGCGTATTAATCGCTTTTTTTAGTACCGTATAAGCCCTGCCCTTTTTTAGATAGGTTGCGATTGGCCATGAATTAGCGAGAATCACAACGATACTAAAAGACAAAAAAAATGGATAAACGATCATAAAAAAGCGTTGATATTGGTATCGTGCAACATTAAATCCGGTGATTAAGGCAAGATTCATCCCAAGCGGGGTTAAGTAAACCGATCGGGCATCACCACCTAATAAAGTTGCAATAATCCAGAATAATAGCCCTATAAGCAATACCGCATAAGTCAGTTCCAAAACCGGGTTATCGGATAAATTCTTAGTTTGCCGATACTTGAACCACCCAAATGCAGCGACTAATAGAAAAACTGAATAATTAATAAATAATGAACCGAACAGTGCTAAGAGACTATGGGCTGCCGTAGTATTATTTTGAGTTTGACTGTGAAAATTTAATAAGTAAGTAATGGATATCCAATCGTGATTAACATTCCAATAAATAACAGGAGCAACCATGAGAATAATGACTAGGCTGGCAAGATAAAAATGTATACTTTTAAATAATTGTCTCTGTTTTGAAAAGACAACATACAGCAACAGCCCCATCACACTAATTACAGCTGTATATTTAGATAAAAGCATGGCGCCAATAAATAAAGCACAAAGATATAAATCAAGAATTCGCTTGGATGAAATATAACGGGCAAAATAATAAAAGGACAAAATAGTAAATAAATTCAATGGCGCATCATATAAAACACGAACAAAAATACTTTCTGTAGTAGTAGGCAAAGCAACCCACATCAGCGCACTAATTAATCCTGTTCGTTGATCATGCAAGAGGCAACCTATCCTGTATATATAATAGGCACCTGCAATTAAACACAAAAAACCAATAATATTAATTGAAAAAAATGTCTCACCAAAAATCGTGCGCGAAATATTGAAAAAATAAGCAATCATGGGCGGCCCATCAAAATAGGACCAAGCCAAGTGTTTTCCCCAAGCGTAATAATAAAAACTAGTGATGGTAGGAACAATAAAAAAAGTTGCAAGAAATAAAAAGCCAATATAAATAATGAGGAAAGGTTTTGTTGCTTTTTGATTCCACATAAATCACCAAGTTCCTTTTGCTATTTTAAACAATAAAAATCTCATTTAGATCTAGAGCATTATGAATATCAAGGTTTAATGTAATAACTTATTGGCCTGGATAATATCACAATAAACATTTAATACACACTGAAAGAAACCGTTATTTAACACTTTTTTTGTCTTTGTTTTGGGAGGTTACTGCAGCAGGATTGGGTAAAATCTCTATAACATGCGCCAGCCATTTTTTATTATCTGCTCTAATAATGGTATTAGTGCGTCCATAAATAAAATCGTTTAAATTGCAATGGATTAACGACTTCAATTTGCTGCCACACTTGATCTTAAAATAATTTCGGTCTTGAGTAAGTATTTGTATATGATGTTTGACCAGCAGTTTGCCAAAAGGAGTACTCGTATGCAGCACTTCTTCTATAACGCGCTTTGGGAGTTCATTAAAATTTATAGTGATAAAGGCAAGCTCAACCGCCAGCGCTTCATTTTTGGTTTGTGCAACATTCGGTTTATTTCGCGTTTTGTTGCTATCAACAAACATTATGATGGAACGTCTATAAGTATTGCTCGCTTGATCCTTATTTGCATATATTGTTTTTATAATAGCGTTACGCCCGTAATATTTTTCGATACTTTTTGTCATTAAAGATTGAGTTAATAACTCATTGTAAGGCTCAGGCAATTGAGTAGAGCTTACCTTAGCACCTATTTTATCGATTTCAGCCAATTTATTTATCTCTAGCTGAATTTCTTTAGACTCAGGAGCGCCCTTCACTGAAATGGCGATGAAGAGAATTATTATTATAAATGGAAAGAAAAGAAGTTTTTTAATCATCTTTATTAATAGTCTCATTTATTCTCACTTTAATATCGTGCTAGTCCTGATTTAAAAACGCATCGTTGATGATTTAATCAGTTAATTTATTCATTCTCAAACCATCTCCGTCGGGAAAAAAAGATAAAGTTGGATTCTGGTAAACAATTTCTGTATAAGAAAAACCTGAAACTTCTTGTTGATTGTAGTTCCCTGATATCTCGCAATACCCTTCCCAATAACCATGTTTTTCCTGCTCAGGAAAAGCTGCAACATTAGTAAATGACAGACCGATACTGGGTATATTAATCCGGTATGTAGTGGGATAAAGGATTGATAATTCGGAATCAAGCCAATAATCCTCTCGAATCACCTCCATCTCCTGATAAGAAATAAATCGTTTTTCTCCAGAAGGAAGAATGACATTGGCTAAACCACCGATTACATGGTTGCCATTAAAATTGAAAATAAGGAAAATATTAGCGACCATTCCATTATTTAGGCGTACGCCAAACCATTCCCAACCATTCGCATCCAGATTAAAATCTCCCCACTGGTGATCCATCCAAGAATCACCGGGGTTTTGGGTAATTTGATAAGTCTTGTTATTCAGTTTAAGAGTACCTGTTGTTTTAAAATGAGGTATAGAATAATAATAGGAGTTGGTGTCATCAGCCATGGGCATCAGTCCATTCTCATTGATCAAAAAAAACGGAGCATTGGGTTCCAAAATTAAATTGAATTTTAAAACCGTATTATTTTGCCGACCCTCTGCTTTCAACAAATAGACCTCTTTCCCCTGCTGAACCTTCTTTTGTAAGCTATAATCATTTTTTAAAGTAATATTTAATGTATCCGTAGCAAATTTACCTTCATTAAGGAAATAGTCTTTAGCAACCCCATAGCCTATTTTGTTGTCCAAATCTGCAAGCTGCATATGCAGCATGGGTTGTGTATAAACACGCCCTTTTACATTAATCGCCGAGTTAAACAAAGCCACATCAAAACTTAAATGCCTGCCCTCATCAGTCACCAACTTGCCATTGAAATACCACCATTCAATGAGGCGATCAAATGAATAAGGTATATTTTGATAATGGGCTGCTTCATCTCTAGGAAAGTCGAGGGGAAAATAAGGTAAATTGGCATGAGCCATTGAAGCAGAAGCAAAAAATCCAATTAACATCCATTTTATACCACGCATTATTATTCCTTTTTAAATTTCAGGTCGCTTTTTTTAGGTGCGACGATATTATAGGAAGTTAGTGTGGATTAGCAACCGTGAATATTCTGTTTTGGAGATTAACGGTATTTTTTTAGGGGAAGATTATAGTTAAAGCGATTCCGCAGCCAAGGCTGCGGAATTCGAGCTTACATTTGATAGCAGCGAACTGATTCGTTACGTTCTTCGTCTGACTCTTCATCTGACTCTTCGTAATTTTTTTGATTTTTTGATTCACTTACTTTTTCATTCTCTTGCTCTACTGACTCTTCTTGTTTTTCTTCAGTTTGAGCCTCTTGACTAACATCTTCTTTCAGCTCGTTTTCATCTTCTAAAGCGTTCAGGAGTGATGCAATTTGAAGAATAGGCAACATCTCTGCGGGTAACATATGCATATGGCCCTGTGGACAAACAAAAAGAACCATACGTTGGACTCTAGGAGCAAAACCAAATAATGTATTGGGATTTCTTGGGGGTTGTGGGCTTTGTTGTTCTTGTGCGGTTTGTTGCTCTGCAGTTTCTTCTTCACTGTGTTGAGAAGATTCTTCTTCGCTATATTGAGAACCATCTTCCAGGCTTTCTTCTACGCTTTCCTGAGAACTTTCCAAGTTTTTTTCTTCTTCAGTTTTTCTTTCAACTTTAGGTGAGCCTGGCGGTGTTTGAGGCATAATCATTGCTCCTTAAAAATTAAAATTAATTAAAAATCCGATAATAAAGTACCTCTCGAAAAGAGTTCGTTTTGTTACGACTATGTCTTTTCAGGGAGCAAGTTTACAGTTAATTTACAAATTTTGGTAGTGCAAATGTACAATTTAATTTATTTTTTTCATCATTTTTTAAAATGATCCATTTCTAATCTAAAAACCATGTAATGCACTGATTTTGATTTTCTGTGCCCCAATGCTCGCATACTTCATGTATGCTGCGCTTCAGTACTCGAAAAATCAGACCATTTTGACTTAATCTAGCGAAATGCAAACAAACCTAATCGAAGCATAAATTTATTTTAATTCATATGAATATGGGATATATATTTAAAATTGCGCAATTCAAACAGAATAATGAGAGCCCTTCATGAACGCATACAAGCAATTAGAACAGCATTTTAAAAAATATTATGATTTTGAAAATTTGGCAGCAATTGTTTCCTGGGATGAGGCATCGATGATGCCCGTTGGTGGAGGCAAAGCTCGGGCAGAAGCTTTGGCTACGTTAAGTGCTGTTCAACATGATTGGTTAACCAATAGAAAAGTAGGCGACTTGCTAAACCAAGCAAAAGATATTGAAGGTTTATCATTATGGCAGCGAAAAAATTTATACTGGATGGAAAAAGAATATTTGCAGGCAAGCTGTATTCCCGTAAATTTAGTTGAAGAATTTACTAATGAATCCTTAATTTGTGGTCAGGCATGGCGAGAATTACGCGCAAAAAATGATTGGAAATCGTTTAAGCCTTACCTGGAAAAATTATTCGAAAAAGTAAAAACAATTGCGGAGATTAAATCACAAACATTTGGCAAGTCCCCTCTGGATGTTTTAATTGATGAGTATTCTCCAGATTTAGATTGTAAGACGATTACTCCAATTTTCAATTCTTTAAAAGATGAATTACCAAGACTGATCCCCAGGATTATTGAAAAGCAAAAAACACGACAAACAAAAACAATTACAGGAACGTTTCCAATAGAAAAGCAAAAACAATTGGGAATGGAAATAATGTCGCGTCTTGGTTTTGATTTTAATCATGGCCGATTGGATGTGAGCCATCACCCCTTCTGTGGCGGTATTTCAAGTGACGTGCGTATTACAACACGCTACAACGAACATGAATTTTTATCTTCCTTAATGGCAATTACCCATGAAACAGGTCATGCCCTATATGAACAAGGCTTATCAAAAGAATGGAGTACACAACCAGTGGGTCATTCCTTAGGAATGGCAGTTCATGAGAGTCAGTCCTTATTTATTGAAATGCAGATTTGCAGAAGTCTGGAATACCTCCATTTTCTGGTCCCTATTGCCCAAAAATATTTCAAAGGTGTAGAAAATATAACTGAAGAAAATATTTTTTATCATTTCACCAAAGTACAGCCCGGATTAATTCGTGTTGATGCCGACGAAGTAACCTATCCCTTACATGTGATACTTCGTTACGAAATAGAGCAGAAACTTTTTGCTTCCGAGATTAATATTGCTGACTTACCCGAAATTTGGGATTTATCCATGCAAAAATATTTAGGATTATCAACAAAAGGTAATGATAAAAATGGGGTGATGCAAGATGTACATTGGCCCTCAGGAATTTTTGGATACTTTCCTGCCTATACCTTCGGAGCATTAATTGCTGCTCAGTTATTCTCGGCAGTAAAAAAATCAATTCCTGGTATTAAAGAGCAGTTAAAACATGGTGATTTCAAACCTTTGTTACTTTGGCTAAGGGAAAATATTCATCAAAAAGGAAGGCTATTAACCTATCCTGAGTTATTACATCTGGCAACTGGTGAAACATTAAATCCCGACTACTATTTTGCACATGTAAAAAAGCGATATTTATAAATCCAAGGTTGGATCACAAACATGAATAAACGTAAGATACAAAATAGTGCCGTTATTGCAGCTGCTGTAGGCGCTGCACTCGTTTCTTTACATACAAATACCGATTGGCTGTCTGAAAAGGGCCAGACTGGAGAATTTGAACGATGTTATCACATAGTTCGCGCAGGTAAAAATGACTGTGCAACATCGAAACACTCTTGTGCCGCCCAAGCAACAACGGACAGCGATCCAGAAGAATACATTATGTTACCTAAAGGACTGTGTGAACGCATCGCAGGAGGAATAAGTGCTTAATTATACCCAATTGCCGCCTCGTATCAAAAATGAAATAAAGATACAGCAGTATCAAAGCGAATTGCTAGTAGGAGGAGTACAATTAGGGGTAATCATTTTGTTTATGGTCATAAACTGTTTCACTCCGGTGGGTTATACACCGAATGCACCAGTACATTCCACCACTCTGGGCCTCTCATTATTTACTATTCTCATATTAACGCGATTATGGTTTGCTTATACGAATCAATTAACACCTCTAGTACTCGGATTATTTGTAATCACAGAAATGTTCTTGTTGCTGTTTATTATCTGGACTTACTACTTACAATATGAAACTTCCCCGACGATTAATTTAAAAAATACACACATTAATTATGCTTACATTTTAATCACACTGCGCGCATTGCGCTTCGAACCAGAATGGGTATTACTCTCAGGTTTTAGTGCAGTAATAGGCTGGAGCCTTATCATTTGGCAAACTTTATCCAGCGCCGGCATGAATGTTATCACTTGGGATTATGTAACCTATGCCTCAACACGCAGTGTCTATTTAGGTGCTGTATTTGATGTACTTTTGTCTATTTTATTAGTCACTATTGTTTTGGCGTTAGTACTCCAGCGTGCCCAAAAGACGCTTTGCCAAGCAGTAGAACAAACCAGCGCAGCCAAAGATCTGGCGCGTTTTTTTGATATAGGTGTTGCTCAAAAAATTACACGCTCTGAGTCCGTGCTCCAAGCAGGATATGGTGAAACACGACAAGCAGCTATTTTGTTTACGGACATGCGCGGCTTTACTAAAGCATCAAAAACACTTTCGCCAAGCAATTTAATCAGATTACTGGGAGATTATCAGCGCTTACTCGTTCCTATTATTCAAAAACATAATGGGACCATAGATAAGTTTATGGGCGATGGCATCATGGCAAGTTTTGGTGCGGTAACTCCTTCAGATACTTATGCAGCGGATGCTTTAAGAACAGTAGATGAAATTCTTTCTATACTGCCCGTATGGAATGAAACACGTAAAAAAAATGGAGAGATTGTTATCGATGTCGGCATAGGACTTGCGTGTGGCGAAATTGTTTTTGGAGTGATAGGTAACGCAGACCGACTTGAATATACAGTGATTGGAGAAACTGCAAACCTGGCTGCTAAATTGGAGAAGCACAATAAAAAAGAGCATTCAAAAGCATTAACTGCTGTCTCCACTCTAACAGAAGCACTGAAACAAAATTATAAAAATGAAACACCAAAAATCGAACGTAAATCCAGACTGGTAGTGGGAGTAGAGAGCCCTATGGACTTACTAGTTTTAGGTGAGTAATGAACTCTCTTACTTAAATGAATTAATAATAGTATATTCCCGCTGAGATGAGTTATTTATAACTTTGGCTCCCCCGTTTTTCACGGGAGAGAACACAATTTTCTTAACTCAGATGATTTCCGGAACTCTTCACCAGTTTTATAAATTGCTGCAGCTCGCAGGTAGCCCCGCCACATGCCGGAACTGAAACAGGATTTCCATTGTACGTGATGTTTACCAGATAATAATTTGCATCACGTTCATAAAGTGAGAAATTGAGATTTGAAGCATAAGGTGGTGCGATTTCCAAAGGAGCGCCCAAAAAGCTCAGCGCACTAGCTATAGTAGTATCATGTGCTGATAGCAAAACATATTTAAGCTTGGATTTTTTCTGGCTGCCGCTATTGAGATAATTAGCAATATTGGTCATGAGCTTGGTGCTGTAAGCCGTTGCTACTGGATGTGGTCTTTCCTGCGCCATAAAAGCCCAATTACTGGCACTAATAATTGTTTCCACATCTTGGGTACTCAATCCAACTGGCATCGGTGCGTTATGTAGTTGATGAATGTATAAAGTATCACCAAGTAATTCAAGATCAACCAAGTTCTTAATTTGCACACCTGTCAAAGCACTCCACAGAGGATACTTATCCTTGAGTGCATTATTTTTTTCTTGCCATTCTTTGGTTGAATACACATACTGTTCCATCAATTTTGCCCGTTCTGCAGAGCTTACTTGTTGAATGATCACCTCATCATATTTAGACGGTGCGCTAAAAATAGGGATGGGTTGAAAAGCATGGGGTAAAGCAGGAAGAGACGGCTCTGAAGTATTTGGCCCCGTTCCAGGAGGATATAATCCCATTAATAATGACTCGGCACTCATAAGCGTACGCTCATAATCCGTAGAACGGACATACATTGTTCCTTGTTCGTAATGTTCAGCCAATAAATGTGCCTGCTCAATGTATTTTTTACGGAACTCCATGCCCATTTTATATTCTTGCTGCATCCCCTCAGCAGTTAACTGGCCAGGCCCCTCCTGCCATTGATAATTTACAGCTGAAAGAGGAACAATAGGTGTTCTGTCCCCATGCCGAATGATATCAACAGCAAAAATAAGGGTATCGTCTGCAAACAAAAGCGACGGCACACTCAATAAAAGTGCAAAGCTTAAGCGAAATTTGTAGCCCATTTATTATACTCCTTGCTAAGAATGTATTAACTATGATGTCTTTGTAAATGCCCATCAAAAGTCGGCTCTGCACTATGATGAGTATGAATGCAAAAATCAAGATACCAGACTCGATTTATAAATTTTTGATAATTTGTCCATAGCACCACGTCCTGAGACTTGTTCGCAGGATCCAGAACATCGAGAATAAGGACTGATTAACTAGATCGATTATGGATTCCGCGAACAAGTCCTGTACGATCCCCACAAAATTCAAAGAAAGACTGTAGTGGGGGTCTGTGTTGTGGCATTTAGCTCAGAGAGTAGAGGTAATAAATTTTGAAACTGTTTTACTTTGAGAGAGATTCCTTTTTTGAGAGCTTCGCGCCCTAAATAGACCAGGGATAAAATGTTGGTGAATTTTGAAGAGTGAGCCTGAAAGGAAGATGCATATCCTTTACGCTTGGTAAAAATGCCAGCAAGCCAACAAGCAAAAGTAGAGATAGCAGCAATAAGCAGTAATATGCTCATTCTTTGAGGAGAACGAGAAAGACTTTCTTTCAATCCAAACCCATAACGAGTACATTTTGTATCACGAAAATTTTCTTCTATTTGCATGCGTTGCCGATAAATATTCACAGCGTATTCAGCGGTGTTTGTTGAGGTCAATGAAGTGACCAATAACCAAGGCTCACGATGAGCTCTAGCATATCGTTTACTCATTGCATCACGCCTACCTTTCTTGTATTCACTCTATGACGACCTTTAGAGAGGCCTTTATAGAGTATAAAGTGAGCAGGGATTTGTTCTTTCTCTGTAAGAAGGCCCTGCCCCAAGTAGTTAGGTTTGGCTGTGGCTTGTTCATAATAGATATGACTTAATTGCCAAGTTGCTGTAGCCTCTAAATATATCGCATTCTTATGGCGTAATCGGCCTAAAAAATCCCAATCAAGCGCTCGAACATAGGAAAACCAAGGCGCTCTAAATCCCGCATCGGTAACAATAATAGGTTGTACAGAGCTCGGTAAAATAGCTTTTAGATTATTTAAAAATTCTTTATGAGTTTGATGGTTATTTTGTTTTTTCTGTGGATGACATTCTTCGTAAATCACAATCGAGCGTCCTTGCATCGACAAGGAGGCTCTCAATAAATAGAGTTTAGTCTGCGAACATATACAGCTCCAATCAACATGAATCCAGGGGCGTCTTTGTGCTGCTAGTAGATAATGACTCATTGTCCTATAAAATTCAATCGCTTCTTTTTGTAATCGCGTATTCCCTAATAAGCGGTCTATCCTTTTTATATTGCTGCGAGTCTTAACTTTAGTATGAGGCAAATGACGGCCAAGCGATGTCAGCGTTAATTTATTTACCTTAATTAACGTCGATGAAGCCATGATTAAATTGTGTAAGCGTGATTTATGAATAAAAGGTAATTCTTTTGCTAATGTTTTGTGTAATAATTGCATCAGGTGCATGACGTCGATCTCTTATTGTTGTGGAACTCTATTGGATCATAATCCGTCATGCACTTTCAATACCATTATTCCTATATTTCAATACCTTAAACCAAATTTTTTTGTCTATCTCTCAGGAACAAGTCGCGGAAGGTAGGAAAGGTAAGACAAATTGTCAACGCACCTATTTTATTTTTCTGGAAAAATTCCCACATCTGTGTAAAAGTAATTTGGTTGTATTTAAATGAAACAACTATAAAAGCCAGGAGTTAAAGTGAAGGGACTGAAATATATTTTTTTATTGGTCGGTATCTGGCTAATATGGGAACCTGCTTTTACCGCAACCCAATCATCAAATACTACACTTCAGATTATTACTCCGAAACAATCATTCACGCTAACCAACCCTGAGTTATTATCTCATCCGGATCTAACCCAAGTTACTATTAACAATGATAGAGCCTATCCAAACAAAATCATGCACCACAAAGTAATCCCTTTATGCAAACTGCTCGCCCTCTTTCACATCAGACAACACGACCTCATCGAATTCATAGCTCATGATAATTTTCATGTCTATGTACCGGCTGTTAAAATCATGGATTGCAGTAAAAATGCATCCATCGCGATGTTGGCTATAGAGCCTGCATCAAAATGGCCAATAATTGATAATCATACGGGACTTACTGCCGGGCCTTATGAAATTATTTGGCTTTATCCTGAACGCTCTTATATATCAAATGAATATTGGGCATGGAGCGTCATTACAATAAAAATTATTCGAAAACTCAATTATCAACACGTTCTCGCTCCTCCCGAAACAACAAATTCCGCCATTGCCAATGGATACAAAATTTATGTTAGTCATTGTGAAGGGTGTCACATGATAAATCATATTGGGAAAAGTAAAATTGGTCCGGATTTGAATTGTCCGAAAAACCCATTAGATTATTATCCTAACATAACCCAATTAAAAAAATTTATACGCGATCCTAAATCAGTCCGCTCGCTTCCACGAGGAAGGATGAGTGGTTCAGATAAACAATCTTTATCTGACAATGATCTGGATGATTTGGTTCAGTTCTTTACTTATATGAATATGAAAAAACAATGTTAGTTGACAACCCGTTTCTAACAAACTAGAGTTTTAATATGCATAGGATGGATAAACAGCATGAAGCTTATCAGGCATATTGTTTTTATAACCCTATTGTTCAACAGTCTCTTCGCTTACTGCGATAAACTCATTATAGGTGTTTTAAACTTTGCTCCTCCTTTTTCATCAGCAGATACGAACAATCACTATTTTGGTTTCAGTATCGACCTGGTAAATGAAATATGTAAACGCATTAATGCAACATGTATCTACAAAGCAATTGATTTGAACTCACAATTCAAAGATTTAAATGATGGTGTTATAGATATTACTCTCTTACCAAGTCCTATTCCCTCAACTACACCAGAAGACTACGTATTCAGTCTGCCTTATATAACCAGTAAAGGACAATTTGTTGCATTAAAAAGTTCAGATATCAACTCAATAGAGGATATTAAAGACAAAAAAATTGGTGCGCTTCAAGTCACTACGTTCCAATATAATATTCTCCCTAATTATACGTCCAAAGAAAATATTAAAACATATCCTCAAGTTACGTCATTAATACAAGCTGTAAGCCATCATGAGGTTGATGCCGCTTTAATGAATGAAAATGTTGCTAAATATCTATTACTCAACAAAACTTTAGATGGTTTTCAACTTGTAGGACAACCTATTATTACAGGAAATGGATATGGAATAATCGCGCTTAAAAAGAATGCCCCTATAATTGATAAAATTAATAAAACTTTACTACAAATAGAAGCCGATGGAACTTATTTGGCTCTTTATAATAAATATTTTGGTAAATAGGTCTAGCACCAAAGATATAGTTTGTAAGCCAACTCCAGAGACCTATTTGATTGGCAGAGTAATAATAAATTCACTTCCTTTTCCTTTGACACTGTTAATCGAAATTGTTCCATGATGTTCTTGAATAATACTGTATGAAATGGATAAACCCAAGCCTGTCCCTTCGCCAACAGGTTTAGTAGTAAAAAAGGGTTCAAAAATTCTTGCTATTGTTTCTTTACTCATACCAGTCCCTGTATCACGAATACTAATTAAAATGTGATCATTTCTCCTGCTGGTAGTAATTGTAATTTCTCCTTGCTCAGAGATTGCATGCGCTGCGTTTGTTAGAATATTCATAAATACTTGATTGATTTTCCCTGGAAAACATTCTACTTCGGGAATATCACCATAGTTTTTGTTGATAGTAATTCGATCCCGAAATTGAGTGTGCAATAAAGTTAATGTAGAGTCGATGTTCTCATGAATATTAACGTGCTTCTTCTCTCCTTCATCAAGTCGAGAAAAAGTACGTAGATCTTTCACAATATTAGCTGTACGTCGTGCGCCTTCTTCAATGCCATTAAGTAAATTATGCGTTTCCTGTAGGGTAAAAGGCAGATCAATGTCGTCGCTATATTTTGCGATTTCCTGTAACTTTTCTTTTATTAATGTTTCAGGGGTAATTTCACCATATTTATTTAATAGTTGCACAATGTCTTCGATATCATTTTTTAATGGGCCAATATTGGCAGAAATAAAATTAACGGGATTATTAATTTCATGGGCAATTCCTGCAGTTAATACCCCCAAAGAAGACATTTTTTCCGATTGGATTAATTGAGCCTCTGCCTGTTTTAACGTGTCTAACGCGTTATTGAGCTGTATATTTTTTTCATTAAGATCGCGTGTACGCTGTTCCACACGTGATTCTAACTCAATATTTGCTTGCAGTAGTTCTTCTTGGGCTTTTTTGCGTTCCGTAATCACGGCAGACAAGATTAAAGTAGTAAAAAAGATAACTGCAACAAACGCTTGTAAAAATAATAGACTGGTTGAAATATTACTAAAATCAAATTCCTTATAGCCATGTATCTCAAGCCAAAGTACAGAAATCGATATTAAAAATGCCATGACTGTTGCTAATCGAGCACTGAAACGTACTGCAGACCATACACAGAAAGGTAGCAGAATATAAGCTAAAGGATAATGCAACATATAGATCATACTCATAGTACAGCCTAATAAAACGACTAAGAGCATATACTCAAGAAAGAGCTTCACATTGAAAGTGAATTTACTTTGGTACCAGGTCATGATAAGCGGCGTGATCACAATAATACCTACAGCATCACCGATCCACCAAACAAACCAATTATTCAGAATGAACTCTGGTTTAATCAAGCCAAATAGCATCAGCGAAATGATACCTATGGTACAACTGGTAAGAGAAAAGAGAAAATCACCCCCAAATGTAAAAATTAAAACATCTCTAACCGTATAGAATGGTGTTTTAGTCCGGGTATAATATTGAATGAATTGAGCAGCCCAGACAGCCTGTAATCCAGCACCAACCCCTATAATTGTAGACGCAATCCAGTTCTGCCAGGACAACAAATTACCTAGTGCTGCAGTAACAATTATTTCAGCAGTAACTACCCCGAAAAAAACGTGATTTCCGTACCAAAGAACCATTGATAGTGCAACACCTGAGGGAAGCCAAAGAGGGGTCACCATTGTATTTGGAATAACCCAAATATTACTTGCAAACCCGCCTATTGTGTATAAAAAAACTGTAATTATATTCTGGTACCAAAACCGCCACGTTTTTATGGGATCAAGGTTCATGTTTTCTTTCCAACTACTCTATAAAGAGTCATTTTCTCCTCTTTACCTCTGATGACTTGGGGGACCAACTCTTCTACCAGAATTTCATTGGCAATAGATTTATAAGTCGTTTCACTAATCAATAACGTATTGGGCTTGTCTTTAGTAAGCCCTTCTATGCGTGATGCGGTATTTACAGTATCGCCGATCACAGTGTATTCCATATGTTCACTAGTACCTAAATTACCAGCGATTACCTCCCCCGTATTAATACCAATTCCTATAGCGATATCACGGCCTATTTCATCACGGTATTTATCATTAAACTCCTTCAGTGCTTCAATCATCGCTAATCCTGCAAGTACTGCATTCAACTGGTTATCAATATGCGACACAGGTGCACCGAATAAAGCTAGGATTCCATCGCCAATTAATTTATTAACACTGCCATGATAGTCCCGTATTTTTTGACTCATTAATTCAAAATAAGCATTGAGCACATCCACAGATTTAACAGGACCCAACTTATCTGATATCGAGGTAAATTGGCGTATGTCTGCAAACATGACTGAAATAATACGATATTCACCACGAATGAGGGAGTTATCTCCCTGATCATTTAAAATTTCATCGACAATATTTTTAGGCACATATTTTTGAAACAACTCCAAAATCCGTTTTTGATAGAGTACTTCATGATTCAGTTTTTCAATTAAAGACAAACGCTCTTCTTCAAGGCTCAGCAGCTTCAGGCCGGTATCAATATTTATCTTTAACTCAATTGGATCCCAGGGTTTAGTAATGTAGCGAAATACTCGGCCAGTATTGATCGCCTTAATAATTGCTTCAACGTCAGTAAAACCCGTTAAAATCATACGAATGGTGTTAGGATACTCGGGAATAATGGATTCCAAAAATTGCACCCCAGTCATTTCTGGCATTCTTTGGTCTGTAATAACAATTTGAATATTATTGTGGCGCATAATATCCATGCCTTCGCGTCCTGAAGTGGCTGTAAACACATTGAATTGACGACGAAATGTTGCGACAAAAGCGGTAAGATTATTCGTTTCATCATCAACATACAGGATATTATATTTTTTATCCATAAAAACTCTTGGCAGCAAATAAAAACCCTATAGATATTTATAGTCTATGGGGTATCACTTTGACCAGTTTTTAGTTATGGAAGTAAAAGAAACTTCATTTAAACTCGTTTTTGACGGAAGAATCTAATGTGTCGTGCACCAAAGAGCTTGATTGGGATATTTTTAACATAGAAAGCGCTACATGCGGCGATTCTTGCTTGTTTTGGGCTATTTGATTTGCGGATGAAAAAAGTAATTAGAAAATTTAGAATTAAGAGTATTTCTATAAGAGAATTTTAAATGAAAACAAACTCAGTAAGAAAATTTGACCCAAATCTTAAAATTGAAACAGAACGATTATTACTTCGCCCCTTTACCTTAGAAGATCTAGATTGTTTTTCGTTGATATGTGCTGATCCAGAAGTGATGCGTTTTATAGGTACAGGCAAACCTCTTGATAGGGAAACAGTAAAACAGCAAATGATGTCATGGATAGCTTCATATAAAGAGAAAGGTTTTGGCCTATTGGCACTTACCCTGAAAGAAAATAAAAAACTCATTGGTTTTTGTGGGTTATTACAACAAACCGTTGATGGAGAATTATATATTGAACTTGGTTATCGGCTCGAGCAAAACTCCTGGAGTAAAGGAATTGCTACTGAAGCAGCCAAGGCTATAAGGGACTATGCATTTAAACAGTTAGGCCTAGCCAATTTAATTTCCATTATTCAAATAGATAATATTGCTTCAAAGAAGGTGGCACAAAAAGTTGGTATGGGTCACTTGAAAAGAACTTATTTTAAAAATGTTTTAGTTGATATTTTTTATATAAAATCCAATTTATAATGCAATACGCTATAACTTCATTCTGTAGAACTCTAAATTGCTATTGATTTGAGAAAGGTTACGTTTGAATGTTTCAAAATAACCACCTTGATCAAAAAAAAACATGATATTTAAAATCATCCCACTGTGTGTCACATTCTGATTCAATTAGCCTGTAGCGCACTTTTTCAATGGTTAATTTCTTTTCATTCCCTTTCAGCTTTGTTTCCCTTAAGACATTTAAAATAGCCCCTGTAGAAAGAGCATCATCACAGTTTGTTGCTGGCTTAAAGAGAAGGACTACCTTGGATTCAATTTCTCGTAAAATAGCCTCATTTTTAGATTTTGAAAACACACATACTATCTGCTTTGGATCAATAGTTCTTTTACCGCATTTTCCTGTAGGATAGATGTCTTTCACATCATAAGGAGAGGGGGCACCTGCCATATTCTTTAAATACATTAAATAAAAGCGTTGAATTGTAATTGTCTAGAATTATTTATTAATTGGCCTTTTTAAGATATAAATCCATCCAATCTTTAAATCGTTGCAAACGGTCTATTTGAAAATCTGGTCTATCAAGTGTATGGTATTGCTCGGGATAAATGATCAATTGTGTGGGTATATTCAGTGATTTTAAGGCCTGATATAATTGTTCGGAACCAATGCATGGCATGTTAAAATCCAAACTGGCACACATAAACAAAGTCGGCGTTTTAATCTTATTCGCCTTCATTAATGGGTAACTAAGCTTCAGGTAAATCTGAGTGTTTAACCAAGGTTTTCCCAGTTCAGACTCGTAATCTAAAGTATATTGATCCTCACCATAGTTTCCCAAAATACTACCAGTCCCAGCTCCACTAATCGCTGCTTTAAAACGTTGAGTGCTTGCAATAATATAATTAGTCAGCATGCCGCCATAACTCCAACCTCCTACAGCCAATTGATTAGGATCGACAATACCTTTCTTAATTACATAATCCACAGAAGCAAGGGCATCTTTGACATCAAGATTTCCCCAGTCCGCGTTAATGGCATGGGAAAACTCATATCCTTTTCCAGAGCTTCCTCGCGGGTTAGGGGCAATAATGGTATATCCCTCTGCAGCGAGCCACTGCCAATCAAAATTAAACTCATGACTGGATTGATAAACAGGCCCTCCATGTAAATTTAAAAATGCGGGATATTGTTTTCCAGGTTTATAATGTGCAGGTTTCAGCAATAAACCTTCGATTAAAGTTCCATCAGAGCTTTTAAATTCAATGTCTTCCAAAGGACGAAAGATCACTTCATCTAAAAGTTTTTGATTATGGTGGGTTAATGGCCTTAACGTATTTTCTACTGCAAACAATTCTGGCGGATGTTGATCATCAGAGGAAACAATTACTATTCGTTGCTGCCCTATTGAAAATTCACTATCAACTCGCTCACCTTTAGTTAATGTTCTGACAGTGCCGGTAGCGACATCAATTTCACTAAGATGTGTATTTCTGCTCGTCTCAATCAATGCATATATTTTCTTACCATCTTCAGACCATTTAGGTTTGGTAAACCAGCGATCTATAGGGGCAATAATCTGCTCCTTATGAGTGGTCAATCCAACCACCGCTAATTGTGTGGGAGCATAGATAGGGGACTTATTATTAAAGCTTAAATAAGCTATTTGTGCGTTATTAGGGCTCCATGAGGGAGTAGATTCCCAATCCGGATCCATTCCCCCTCCTGGAAAACGGGTCAATTGTATCGCCTTGCTTCCGGATTTGTTACGTATCACATACACATCCGAATTGTAACTCCTATCCGGTTCATTCCCTCTTTTAGAAATAAATGCAATGTAATCTCCATTAGGAGACCATGCTGGAGCCCATTCATCATAAGGACCTGGAGTCAATAACTCAATTTGTTTGTTTCGGATCGCTAGGCGATAAAGATGCGTTCTTTTTTCGCCAAGGTACCCTTCTGTATCCTTTTTAAAAAGATATCTTGTGATGACTATGGGTTTATTTTTGGAATCCTTTTCATTTGCTTCACTGGCAATAAAAGCAATATTTTGGGAATCGGGAGACCATGCAAAATCACTGACATCATACAGGCTATTAGTTAATCTAATAATTTGTCCGCTTTGTCTATTTAATAACTGCAGACCTTTCGCCTCATTATTCTCAAATAAAAAAGCAATCCATTGACCATTTGGACTCCATTTGGGTAAAAAACTGCTGTTTTTCTTATTATTCGTAAGTTGCTTTGATATTTTACCATCGTAGGATACTACCCAGATATTACTTACTGCGTCTATTTTGCTAATATTTTCTTCTACTGTATAAACTACCCATTTTCCATCTCGTGATATATCAGGCTCACTGACTGTCTTAATGCGCATAAAATCGCTCAAAAGCGGTAGTCTTTGAGAAGACCATCCATTCACACAAAAAATGGAACATAACAACACGAGAATAAGCTGAAAATAGGAACAGTCTTTTTTCAAAATAATTTCCCTTTAAGAAAATTGGAACCTTCTCTATTAATTAATTCAGTGGAGATATTTTAAAATTAGAAGTAATCCCAAAGTTCATATAATCATTTTTTATATTTTAGTCCAAATTTTATTTTATAAAAATTTTCCATGAATACCGGTTACAAAAGTATCTTTCATACTAAAAATCTAGGATGTATCCCATCAGGAAGGAGCACCAGTTGTTTATTTCTTTATCATCTGGTTTGAATTTCAGCTAGAATTAACACACGAACATTAAAAAGGAGTTTTTTATGATTAAGATACTCAATATGTTCTTAATAGGATTATTCATGAGTATAAGTTCGATTGCTTTGGCATATAATGGCTATCATCATGGACATTATAAGCATCATAAGTACTATAAACATCATCATTGGTACTATCCTGTTAAATATCACCACCATCACCATAAATATAAGCACAAATATCCTTATAAATATCATAAGCACCCCCATCATCACGGATATCATTATACATGGTGACAGATTCAAGAAAATTCTTACTGGAACTTCAAACATAATAACATTAGGGCCTGTTTTCTATTCGCTAGCGAATGGAAAACAGGCTTTGCGAAATATTTTAAGCACAACTTTATTTTCTCCCTATTCCCAATTCAATCAAAGATTTTTATTGACCAGATAGATCAATATATGAGATAACGACAATGGTATAAAAAGAACAATAATGAAAAATATGAATCATTATTGATGAATTTATACCAAAATTACAGGATCTGTCTCGTAAATATCTGCATGAGACAAAATACTAAGGGAGTTACATATGAGAGCATTAAGAGAATTACGTCACCACATTAGACCCGACCATTTTTCGAAAATCAAGGACGTTCATCTCTCCCACAAACCTGGTTTATTATGGGGTACTCTTTCTGGCGATCGTTGGCGGCATAAAAGTATGGGGGTTACACTAGACCATATTACAGACCCAGAGAAGTTTCATGAATTGCAATCACAGGCATTTAATAATTTAAAGTCTTGGGAAAAAGAAAAAGTAGAACCGCCCCAAAAGGTAGAAGTGGTTCAGCAGGATTTTGGCGTCACTGCTTTAGAAGTGACTAAAAAACATGGGAAAGTATATCCTGTTCTCAATATGGCCAATTCTTTATTTCCTGGGGGGGCTGCTCTAGAAGGAGGAAGTGCTCAGGAAGAAAATTTGTGGCATCGCTCCTCTTGTGCCCGCTCATTACTGTCAAAAGGCATTTATTATGATGAGGCACAAAAATGTTTTCTTTATGATGAAAATACCAGGAAGCTCTTGATCGGGCAGGAAAAAATGAGTCCCGAGGAATTGCAATCATTAAGTGTACTACGTCGAATAAAAATCCCTGAAGCCTATAAAGTCTTTATGGATGAGCAACCCCAGATTTGCTTTAGAGGTCCGGAAATTTTAGTTCCAACATATGCTGATGAATTCACATCAAAAAAACAATTTATTGCTGACAGTGTATTGAGCTATCCCTTGCTCCCAAAAGAAAAAATATTTCCTTTTTATGAAATCAGAGCCGCGGCTCCTGAGCTTGTTGGTAAAGAGATTGACCTAGATTCAGGTAAATACACCAGTGACTTAAGGCACCGTATAAGTGCTCTATTGGATACATTAATACTTAAAAGAAAAACTGATGCGATCCTGGGCGCTTGGGGATGTGGAAGTTTTAAAAATAAGCCTGATGTCGTTGCAGGAATATTCCGTGAGGAAATCGAAAAACGAGCCAAACACTTCCAACATATTGTATTTCCAATAATAGATACACAATATGAAGCAAATTATCCGGTGTTTAAAAAATACTTAGATGGCTTGAAGCTTGGAAATTTAGCCGGTAAATCAAGTTACAATACCAAAGCACTCACCTTGCTTAATCCATACAGTATGTATGCTCCAGGACATAAGAAACCAGAAACACCATCAAAAGATGAACTTCAAAGTCCGACTTGTGGTCCCTTGTAATTTTACAGAGTAGTCTCTGCTGGTCAAAAAGCTTGAGTCATACTTAATTCTCCAGATAGCTCAGTCTTTTAAAAAAGGCGCGCTATCTGTCCAAAAAAATGCCCATAGGATTTTGAAAGTCCATAAGATATTCCCTTAGGATTTAAAGCCCCTCTTATTCAATGTATCGTTGCTCAAATTAGGGTACAAATCCCTTAGAGAAAATTGCAACAAGAAACTTCTCTCCTACCTTACAAGTAAATTATTCCTATTAGGCTCTTCATTAAATTTGATTTAGAAGAGCCTATAATAGGAATATATGGCCTTTTTAACATATGGCCATAATAAACAATATACTTATTGGTAGTTTTTTACTTTATGATGAGAAGTTGGATGACCTGTCACGGCTCCGACTCCAGTGTCAACTACCTTACCAAACCCCTGTCCTACAGCTGCACCAGTATCGGCAACAAAACCTACACCTTTGCCTACCACGTTAGCACCATATTTCACACCGGCACCTACAGTTTCGTTGCTGTATTGACTGGCCTCATTCATCGTATTACAACCAACCAAACTTAAGGACATGAGTAATGCTGAAGATGCAATTATCACTTTCATTATGTCTCTCCTTAAATCATATGCAAAATGATCATCATATATACATATAGTTTATAAATAGATCTTTTGATAGTTTTTTTTGAGAAAATACTTATACGCTTGTATGATAAAATAGGGATTTTAGGTAGTAATATGCTAAATTTTATATAATTTTTAGACAATTAATAATCTATTATACATGCCAAATGAAATTTCAAACCTTTGATTTAATCGTTTGAAGAAAACATAAATAAGTAGTGCAGTGCTTTAATATATAGCTCAGAAAATCGACGAGTAAATCGTTCGATTCAATGCACTACTTCTATTTTAATGCCTTTTTGCTTAGAACTCTTCTTGATATGGGGCTGGATTATTTTCTTGGAAATTTCTAAAATTTTCATCCGCTTCATTTCTCTTTTCTATATTAAAGCAAGCTTTTTTCTCAGCGGGATCATGTATGCTTTCACAGTCATTATTTGCATATAAGTTTGGATTGACGGGATCAACAGCAAATGCATTCAGTGGAAGTAATGCCATAATAAAAATTAATTTTTTCATCATTGACTCATTATTTATTTTATTAATGGAGCTATCATACCTAATTCAAACAATAAAATACATGCAAACAGTATAATATAAAACATCTTACTAGAGATTTCCTAATCCCCTACTTTTATATGAAGAAATGATTTGCTCAATTTAGCCAATTTTATGAAATAGGATAAATTTTTATTAATTCGACCTTGGTAATTCTGTATTTAGCATTTATAGTTGGGTCGCAAAAAATGAAAGATGCTGACTTAAAAAATCAAGCCTTTTTCACCATATTTAAATTTTAAGGAGAAACAATGGGGGCTGATAAAAACAGAAAAAAGGATAAGAAATCAGCTGATGGGTGGTTTTATAGTATTTTTAATGCTCAAACGAGCTCAACACCCTACTGTACCCCTGATCAATGTTTCATGATGAATCAACAAGCATTTTCCAGTACCAATTTAATCTCGCCGCTTAGTTCCGAGCATACAGTTCCCCCCTTTGAGTTTAATACCTCAACGCTAAACAGCGATCTGAGTCATTCCGTTAACTTATCAGCTCTCTTTCCTCCAGAATTAATCCAATTAATTACCGATGCAGCGCAACAAGGTTTTTTGGTCTCCATGCTAGTTACATTAGTTAATGAAGGCGCAACGGATTATTTGAAAGATTTACATTATCCCCCTGATAAGATTTATTGGATTAACCAAAGCATTCGGGCACTTTTGCTTATTGCGCTGGGTTCTTCGGCGAGTATCGCCATTGCAACACCTATAGTTGGATATGCACTCCATTCTTATGGTGGTTATAGTAAAGAACAATCGAATTACATAACCACAGGGGTTGCCTTGGGTATCAATTTATTAACCAACCCAATAAGTCTCATCGAAACGTCAATTGCTATAGGTACTTCAGTAGGCGCTAGCTTTTTAGGAAGCAAAATAACTCAATCGAGTTATCGTTTTGTACGTGATACTTTTTTCAGGAGTATAAAAGATGAGGATTCTGCAGAAAATGAGCCACAAACCAGAGCTCAGTTATCTTAGTTTATTAAAAAACTTGGTTGCAAAAGCAACCAAGTTTTTCGAACGCAAGCTTTAAATGGAAAAAGGAGTAAAGCTCTCATCTAGAGTTTCACGATACTCTTGTAATGTTTTCTTTTGAGACTTATCAAACATTAATTGCTCACCTGCAGTAACTACTGCATAGGGTAAAGGTTTCACTGCTGCAGCATAAAAGGAAACGGAATTTTTATCACCAAATAAATCACCTTGCAGCATCTCCAATTTTTTAAGCATTTGTTTCATTTGAGATTCCAATTGCTCTAATTGGGCCATTCCTGTAGTCGCAAAATGATAGGCTCCATACGCTCCTCCAAGTACGAGCGGTAAACCAATAATAAGAGGTATAATAGAAAAAATAGAAGCTAAAACCAGGACGAATCCTGTAGTAACCGCCAATAAGGATAATGCAGTATTGCATCCATTATCTGCTATAGATAGTAATTGACGATTAAAAGTTGAAACTTGTTGTATAAAATCAATTAACCCTTTCTTTTTCTTTTCAAAACTAATGTATTCATAAATATCTTGATTGTGGCTTTGATGCCCCTGTATCGACATAAGATGAGATAACATTTGATCGATAATATAAGCGAGGTCAGTGATTTTCCCCCTACGAATATATGCCATCACAATATTATGCAGAGTTTTCGACCAGTGAGGTTGTAAATTAATAAATTCACGCGCGTACGCATCGAGTTGCTGCGTGAATCCAATAGGTATTTCGCCAACATCCAGATGATTTTTTCTCCAAAACATCGAACCTGTAGAATACTTAGGTAAACCGTCAGCAAAAGTTTTATTTCGAGCAGTTAAAGTATTTAACAAACTGACATACATATAAAACTTACCAAAATGATCCGTGCTTTGCTTTTCAATTTGTTGACATAATAGAGCTAATTGATGTGAAGGCATTATTATTCTTCTCTCGCTGCAAAAATTGACAACTATATCATAAGAAAATGCGAAAGATAATGATTAATTAGTTCATTTTCAATCACTTAAATCGAACAACTTGTTAAATAATTGGTTAAGTATTAAAGCGTATTAAATAGTTCTAATTAACATTAATAACCCGAAAATTCTTCTGTACGAATGTTATCATCATCAACTCCCACATCATTTAACATGCTTCGCATCGAAGCAACCATTGTTGCTGGGCCGGATATATAATAAATGGGCTTGGATAAATCATTAATGTATTTTTTGAGCATAGTCTTATCGATATGCCCTCTTTCACCCTCCCATTTACTTGAATGAGATATTTTTGTCATAGTTGGGATAAAGTGATAGTTTGGATTTTCATTTTCAAGGGACTTCAACTCCTCAAGAAAAGCAGCTTCTTCGGGATTGTGGTTGGAATAGAAAAGAAAAATCTGATGAGGTAATTGATCTTTAGTTGCTTGCATAATAATACTTCGTGCAGGAGTAATGCCTATGCCGCCAGTAACATATACCGCAGGAATAGACGTATTATTATGTAATGTAAAAGAACCCGAAGGTGCAATCAATTTAAGGGAAGCCTCTAAAGGGAGTTTTTTTAGAACACGTTTAAAAGCGCTATCCCGCATTCGGGTCGCAATAGTGATGGTGTTCGCATAAGGTGGGCTTGTTAGTGTAAATGCTCGCGTATCCCCTTCTGCATCCGTTTCCTTAGGATTATTTAATGTAAAATCACCGCTTTGCCCTGCCTTAAATGTAAAGCCTTCTGGCTTTTCAAATGTATATGCCATCGTATTTTCGGCTATTTTTTCTCGACCTATTAATTTGGTATGAAACGTTGGCATGACTCCTCCTTGAACGATCTCATCATTTAGTCATTTTGAGTTTATCTATAATATTAAACCCCTCTTAGTAAAGGTATTTAAATAGTATAGCAACCCTTTTTATTATGATGGCAACATCCAGATTTATTGTTATTTTAAACCCAGTATGATTTTTTTTGATCAATTAAATAATACTATTATCAAGAATAATTGAACAACAAACGTATCATGGCTAGCAAGCCTATTGAAATAAACATAAATTAACCGTTGAGAGGCACAACCTTCCCAGATCGCTTTCATGAAATTTTACTTATCTGGAAATTTCATCTTTTCTTATAAACAGGCTCATCTTTCAATGAAGAAACAATGGGTTCTGACGAACCCATTGCTTTTTTTCTTATTGATATGCAGTGCTCACGGGACACGTATACGTTTGCCCATTTGTGGTAAGCATTGCCTCAGTGGGCAGGATAATGATACCGCTCGCATTAAAACCAATGTTGGGTATGTATATCGCATCGAATAAAGTCATTGTTATGGTTCCATTGGTAAAGGTTGCTGTAGCATTCCATACTGAAGTAACTGCCGTAATTCCTCTTGCTACCATATTTAATACTGCAGGATTAGTCATTGGTGACTTCGTGCTTATATAGAGGTTGCAGGAACTTCCAGACCAAGAATCTTGAGGTGTTCCCCAAGTACTGCATTGAGCTTTTACTGAGCAATTGTTGGTTGCAACCGCAGTATATTGAATCGTTTCTTGCTGCGTTGAGTTTGCATTAATACTTACAGTGGAATTGAACTGAGCCGTACATTGAGTATTTGTAGGCAGCTGAAGAGGTGTAACGTTAATTGTATAGTTACCTACTGGGAGTGTAATATTTTTAGGTGTTGTGCCGATCACCTGAACACTATTTGTACTAGAGCCCGAAGAGTACGTGACTGTGAATAGCTGGCTGGCATTGATTGGGCAATTACTATCACCTGTAACATGAATACTCAGATTACCAGTCGGCTCTTCAACATATTTAATCGAAACATCTGTCTCTGTGTTTGAAGAGACAATCGCCGTTTTTGTATTTTCAGGAACATAATTAATGCCGTCGCTGTTACTGATTGAAGTACCGGTTAAGGTATAGGTACCTGTTACAACTTTGTCTAAACAAGTTAGAGTATCAAAAGCAGTTAAACTGAAAGTATAATGATTCGTTCCTGCTGCAGCACTGATTACAGGAAATTGTGTTCCATTATATCCTGTTGGTGCAGGTACAGTGACACACAATTTACCATATTGCTGTACTGGTAAAATAGCATAAAAGAGATCATGCAAATCCTGCTCTTTCCATGTAAATAGACTTAAATCAGAGTCACTTGCACGCAAACCTACTGGAAAATCAGCATTGTTGAACGTCCAAAAAAATAAATTGTGATTTATTTTTTTGTTTATCAAATAGGGTGCAACCGAATCAAGAAAAAAGTCCTCTCCACCCGTTGCAGGCACTTGCACATCGTACCCTAATTCTCCAATTACAAAGGGAAAACCGGAATCTAGTAAGAAACCAAAGTTCCAATCAAATCGTATAGGACTGTCATTTGCATCAGACTGCCATCCTGCCACCTGCGCTCCATACAAGTGCGGCGCAAAAACCAGATGTCCCTCATTACCATCATTATTTGGCCCTAACAACCAATCGGCTATAGCATTTGGATCCGTATTGCTAAAATTATTAGCTTCAATTGCTTGGATTAATTGTGTCCTGAAAGTAGTCACATCAAATCGCGCAACTCCATTTACCGACTGCTTTGTATCCAGCAAAGAACGAAAATTCTCTCCCCAATTAGAACCAATATTGGTTACACGCAAGGTATTCGCTGTAGGACAACGGCTATTATCACGAGTTAAACTAACCACATTGGTATCATCAATTTTAGTAGAGTCCGGTAAACAAATGGTTGAAGTATTGCTGTAGACTGGATCATAGGGATCATTTCCAGCAGTACCTCCTGGCCCTTCTACGAATAATAAAGTGTCCACTTTGGAATCATACACTGCTGTTGCTGCTGCAGCGATTACTTTAATCCACGCAGGCTGAACTGGAGTCGTTTGTGTATTGTCTTGATACCAGAATAATTGATGGGGTTCGTTATAAATATCGATACCTAATAAATTTGCAGGGGCATTTGTAACAAAGTGTACAATATCATCATGATAATTTTGTAATGAATAATTTGCAGCCACAACAGTACCGTCACGGAAATTATCACCTAATCCAGGCCGATGGTGAAAATCGAGCATCACAAGAATATTTTGCTTTTTAAATTCATTCATCGTAGCAGTTAATAAATCTGGGGCTGTTTTGGATTGTAAGCAGTGCCCGCTTCCATCTGCTCCTTTACTCCAATCGCAAAAAGGACCATTACCAGCTCCTTGATTTGTTACATCCGTAACCGAAAAATTAAAAGGAGATTGTTGTACTGTAGTAGTATTTCGCCAAATCCCTGGCTGAATAGGTAAACGAATTGTTTTAAACGATACTCCATTATCTGCACTTGGAATATTAGAGCCTGGTACAGTCCAAGGAGTCGTAAGTAATTCAATTACACCCTTTTGTGTACCAATTGGATTAAATGGAACATTCCAAAGGCCACCAAGAAAATTACTGTCTTGAAATCCTATCCATGCAATCCCATCAATGCTGATTTGATTCCCATTTGCATCAAAAATGGCACCATTTTTTGTAGTGTAAGCCCACGTAGATTGAGAAACGGAAAAAATGAGTCCCAAAAGTAGATAAATAAGTCTTGAAAATTTTAAAAACATATTACGCTCCATGTTAATTTGTTATTTATAAAATACGGCTTGAAAAATATAAAACGAATGTACTCCAATTACAACTATTTGATTAATAAAACAATTTTCTGATTCTTTATTGAAATTGATGGTACTTTTGAAGCTATTTCAATTGTTCAATAACCTTTCAATACTACTAGATTAAATGTCTTGCTATCTCGTGTAGGCATTTATCGACAGCAAGCTATTGGGCATTACCAATATCTAAGTTACAATAAAATTTAAAAAACTCACGAAATGAAAATAATTCTAAAACGGGCAATCTGTTTGTATTGCTGCTTTTTTTTAAATCTTTATGCAGCTACTTTCCCTCAAAAATCAATCAGTTACTCCGTAGGACTGGGCTCCCCAATAACTACATCAACTGCCGATACTTTGGATAAAGGCGAAATAGGTATAAGTCAACGAGTAGAATACTATCCCAATAGCCTCCTTTCTGATCAGGTACTGCTAGAGCATCCTTTAGCCGAAAACCAAAAGTCCGCATTGACTAATTACCTTACAGTATTTTATGGACTTGGAAACAATATAACCATCGGTGCAAGCCTTCCTTATGTGTTTAACTCTTCCTTCGCTGCTGCGAGCTTTGATGAAGAAACACATGTTGGTAACGTGACTCCTTTAGGAAATAGCTATGGATTAGGCGATGCTAACTTCTTTTCTCTGTGGCGATTGGTTGAAGAAACCAAACATCCAGTTTCCCTGGCATTGCTCTCGGGAATTAATGCCCCCACAGGTAAAACGACAGCAAGAGATAACAATGGCATTCTATTTTCCGCATCAGATCAGCCTGGAAGTGGTGCTTGGACCCCATTTGCAGGAATTATTATTTCCAAACAATATAAGAAGTTTTCATTAAGTTCGAATTTGATTTACACCCAAAGTACCGAAGGAACGCAGGAAACAACGCTAGGTTCGGTATTTGATTATAATTTTGCAACCGTTTTAGCATTTTATAAAAACGAACATACCCAATTTCAAATTGATGGCATCATGGAGTTGAATGGCGAGTATGTTGCAAAAGATAATATTGCCGGCCTGACCGATCAGAATAGCGGCGGACATAGTATCTTTTTATTACCCGGCTTAAGAGTCAATATGAACATCATTTCTTGTTATCTTGGGGTGAATATCCCAATAATGCAAAACTATTATGGAACACAAGTGAAAAGCAAATATGGACTCACTGGTGGCATTGATATCAGTATCTAAAAACTACTCTTGTTTATTACGAGAAGGGATAAGAAAGATTCCAAAGCGCGCTTATCAAGCTACAAAACTATTATCTCATATTAATAAGAAAACAATTAATATGAGTAAAATTAATCCAACGCCGCCGCTTGGGTAATACCCCCAGTCTCTACTGTAGGGCCAGGTAGGAAGAACTGCCAATAAAAGTATGATGAGTATAATTAATGTAATCATAATTAAGTCTTTTAGATAATTAGCGTCTTACTATACTTCTACACCTATTTCCTTTAGCGAGTAAAATCACATAACTATCTTTTGTTAAATTATGAGAACCACAAGAAACATCTCGTCCCTGAGCAGATTTTTTTCTGTAACCAAAGAAATACTTACTGTTTTTAGGTCCATTTCCTATATAAAATTTACCCGGTCCTCCTGTTTTTTTACCATTTACCATGTATCCTATCCCCGCAGCAGTTTGATCATTAGTCGTTACTGTAATACGAATAGTCTCTGCCGCATGTATTAAAGATGAACCCCAAAGCCAGAGTCCTATAATTATCATTATCTTTTTCATTTTTTCTCCTTGAATGCTTCTTTAAAAAATAGGCTGAGAAATACTATTTATCTAGTTTTATTCGATTAATGTTTCTAGTTATAAGCATCCGGTTTTACACTTAGATCGTTTAGATTCGCAAGCCACAGAACAATCTTATTCTTCTCGAATAAGGGACATCAAAATCCTCTTTCGTGATACATTCATTTTTTGACTTCGGTTTTTTTTCTTCTATGATAATTAATTAAACAGTTTTATAAGGAGATAAACATGGAAGACATGAACAGTCATTTATCATCCGCAATACCACTAACTATGGAACTAAGTAAAAAAATGTTTCTCAATTTTGCTTATATTCATCCCCAAGAATTCGGTGAAATTCGTACACCTTACGATCTTATGGAAAAACAGATGAATGTATTGTTAAAAAATAACCTTAATTATATCAATTACATGAGCGAGCTTTTTTCTATTTGGCTTTATATTCCAAATGGAGCAGAAGGAAAAATAAAAAAGCTTGCTGGAAAAAGAAGTAAAACAACAAGATCTCATGCTCTAGCAACTAAAAATAAAGGTTTTTCTCATAAAAAACATGCAAAAACCACACATCACAAAAGCCATGCAGTACACTAATTTTAATTCGAGGAGCGAATGAAAGAAAAGAAAATATGAGCTGCATCAATAAATTAATTTAAAGAATAATGCTTAAGTTAAAACCGAATAATTTTTTAGTCTATAAATTAAAGAAGAGTAAAAAATCGAATTGAGAGTAATTTTTGGAGAAAAATAATGGGATATATTATTGCATGGTTGCTAGGAGTTCCGGTTAGTATATTAGTGTTAATTTGGTTAATTTCTCACATTTAATTAAGGATACTCTTATGATTACGGACAATCAAAAATGTTATAAAACTACTACAACCCAACTGCATTGGTCTGCAATTATTGCCGGGGCATTTGTGGGTGTAGGGCTCGGCTTTTTACTGAATATTTTTAGTATGGCAATTGGTTTAAGTGCCTATTCCGCAGGGCCTAATGGTGCAACTACCGTGGCTCTTGGTGGAGTTTTAGGTTTATTAATCGGGGTGATTGTTTCAATGGGCGTTGCAGGATTTGTTGCGGGTTATTTAGCCCGATTCTATCATTGTTATTGTCATGGCGGAGTAATCTATGGGTTTATTACCTGGAGTTTGGCTTTAATGTTAAGTGTTCTGTTAATCATGCCTATGACTCACTATGTTGCCTTTCATGAAGAAAATTTGAATCCAGCTCTAGCTCCCACCCAACTTTCTGCAGCAGACGTCAATGTTTCAGTAACACCGCAACAAAATGCCCCTGCAGAAAAAATGACCAATGCCAATCCGAAACACTTAGCTTGGAGCGGTTGGATTCTTTTTATTTTATTCTTCCTCGGCGCCTTATCAAGTTGTATTAGTGCATGCTATGGAATGCGTTGTAAAAAAGAAGAACAGGGTACTCCTTTATAAATAGTGTAAATTTTCAAATAACTGCCGTAAACTAAAAACTTAGATTACGGAAAGTTATTTGATTACAAACAAAAATAAATTGAACCCGACAGAGACTAAATGAAAATATCGAGTCGATTGAAAAAATTAATTAAAGAAGAAAAAGCAAAAGACGATACTCTTGGCAACATATTAAATAAATTTCACGAACAAGATCATTTCTTTTTGATTATTTTATTAGCAATTCCTCCTGCAACTCCTTTGGCTTTTATTCCGGGCTTTTCTTTAATATTTGGCATTTCCATAGCATTAATAACACTTCAACTTTTAGTGAGGCACAATAAAATATGGCTTCCTCAAAAACTTAAAAATAAAAAAATACCTGATGATATTAATAAAGGAATAATAAAAGTAATTCCTTATGTGCAGTTTCTTGAAAAATACATCGAAAGAAGATGGGTTTTTCTTAGCTCAAGCCCAATAAAATATTTTTTTATTGTTTTTATCTTCTTTTTAAGCATTTTTTTAATGCTTCCCATTCCTTATGTAGACTTTATTTTTTCTTTTGCCATTATTGCAGTTGCTACAGGATTAATTGAAAGAGATGGACTTCTTTTAATAGGTGCCCTTTTTTTTATAGTTATTTATACGCTTATTTTATTTTTTATATTAAATTCTGCGATTCTTTTAGGTTATAAACTCTATAAGTTTTTAATTTAAAAAATTTACTCTCAAAAATATTATGAATAAAAAGAGCAAACATTATTTTTTCTTCTATGATTAATTAATAACCATGGAAGAAACCAATTCCTATCTGTTATTCCGCAAAAAATCGCAAATCGAAATTAAATCAGAAGCTATTAGATAATATATTCTTTAAAAATTAATTTTTTCTTTTAAAAGGAATTCATCATGAAAAAGAACACTCTTCAACAACCGCCGCAACATCAAAACAAACAGCCAGGCAGCGAAGAAAAAATGCATCCAAAGCCCATTTTTATATCTCCTCATCATCGAGCAAGTAATAAGTTAATGAGCAAAAAAGCATTGATCACTGGAGGCGATAGCGGTATTGGCAGAGCAGTAGCCTGCTTATTTGCTCAAGAAGGAGCCGATATTTATATTCATTACTTAAATGAACATGAAGATGCAAAAATAACTAAAAACATGATAGAAAAAATAGGGCAAAAATGTTGGTTAAGCCATGGAGATTTACAAGAGTATTCTGCTTGTGAGACTCTTTGTAAAATATCTCTCGAACAATGCGGTAAAATTGATATTTTAATCAATAACATTGCAATGCAATATCCTCAAGATACCATAGAGGATATTAGTTGCGAGCAAATGGAGAAAACATTTAAAACTAACTTTTTTTCTTGCTTTTACATGGTAAAAGCTTTATTGCCATTTTTACAAAATGGTGCTGTTATTATAAATACAACCTCTGTCACGGCCTACAAAGGAAATGACCATTTAATTGATTATGCTGCTACAAAAGGAGCATTAGTAGCTTTTACTCGCTCTCTCTCGCAAAATTTAATAAAACGAGGTATTCGAGTGAATGCCGTAGCACCTGGTCCTGTATGGACACCTTTAATTCCCTCGAGTTTTAATGCTGAAGAGGTCAGTCATTTTGGTGGTCAAGTACCTATGAACCGTGCTGCTCAACCTTATGAAATTGCTCCAGCATATTTATATCTTGCCTCTGAAGACTCTTCCTATATGACTGGACAAGTTCTGCATCCTAATGGAGGAGTCATAGTAAATAGCTAAATGGAGATAAGTGATTTTGAATAACAGGCAAAATAATGAAAAAAACTCAGGGTCTAATGCTATATTCGGTGAGGCATATAATTGCTTTTTTGTGCGCCACACTCGGTTTTTTTATTATTAAGCATATTACGCTGTTGTTATATATAAAGCCCTATCAACCGTTGGATACTTTAAAACTAGTTCAAATATTATGGGGTTCAACCAGCGTGTTTTTACAGTTAATTGTAATATTTAATTTTTTTATTAAACCTCTGTTTATTTATTTCTTTGTGCTTTTTTTATTTTATTACCTTAAGAATAAGAACTCATAACAATTTGAACAAAGAAGTTATTTTCGACCATTTCCTTAACTACTTTTCCGGTGTAAACGTTTGAAAAAGCGTTTCCAAGCCAAGTTTTTTATATGAATCCATTTGTTTCGTATAGTTTTCTTTTCAATTATTTTTCTTAATCCAATATTCTGCACTTTTTAGCTTGGAGATTTGCGAAAACTAACTGCCATACGATTCCAACTGTTAATGGTGACAATTGCCATAGTAAGATCAATAACTTCCTTTTCATTGAAACATGTTAGGAGTTCATTATAAAGCGCATCAGGAGCATGTGTCTCTGATAGTAAAGTAACGGCTTCAGTCCAAGCCAAAGCTGCTCGTTCACGAGGAGTAAAAAAAGGAGTTTCTCTCCATACAACTACAGCATGGAGACGGCGATCAGACTCACCTTCTTTTTTTGCATCCGCAGTATGCATGTCAACACAATAAGCACAGCCATTAATTTGTGACGCACGCAGCTTAACCAGCTCAAGAAGAGATTTTTCCAAGCCACTGCTATTCACATACTTTTCAAGAGCAAATATCGCCTGAATTGCATCAGGAAATTTATTAAAATCAATTCGTGCGTTGTTCATTATGCCGCTCCCTGCTATGAAAATTTCAGATTTTCTTTAGTGAATATTGACGAATTCAAGCTTTTCCGTACATTTTGCCTGCACTGAAATCAATCGCAGTGCAAGGCTCATTACCAATTACCCATGCATCATGTCCAGGCGGAATAATAGCAACATCGCCAGGACCCATTTCTTTTTGCTCGCCATTATCCATTGCCACAACAATTCGCCCAGAGATAATGTAATTAACATGGGATGCTTCGCAACTTTTGGTTCCAACTGTTGGTTTGAGACATTCAGACCATTTCCATCCGGGCTGAAAGGTTACACGCATCACTGTAACTTCTTCAAAATTCACAACTTCAATTTTTGTTTTAGGTAATTTACGAAGTTCATCAGGGGTATCTAAACTCTTTAATTTCATATTAGTCATTTATAACTCCCTTTATAGTGCATTAGCTCTAATATAGCACAAAAGCTTACCGTCTCTTTTTAGTAAGGTGCGAGTCTTCATCATTTTCTTCCTCAGATTTAGGTTGTTCGTGTTTTCTAGATTGACTTGGGACAGCCTCCGTTACCCCACTTTTACTCTGAAAAAAAGATGTCCAATTTGAAGTTCCTGTTTGTTGTTGCGGTGGTGATATTTTCATCCGCACACTGGGCCCCCAGAATGATGACATATAGCGACTGTCAGACAGTATATCTAATTCGTCTGCTGTGATGTTGGTGTTTAACGTTCAGAATGAGAAATATATTAAAAAGACTAAAAAATTACAGATAGAGATAATCCCTGTCCCTTAAACGGTACGATTTTTCTCCTAAATTTCGCCTTACTACTTCATCGAATCAAGGCTATACTTGTTATGAAATGTTAGATTGATAAAAGATTATGAGAAAATTTCATTTAGCAGCAGAAACCTCGCCAACACATGCTAATTTAGCGCGTTTTTTAAAGGCCGATGGATGGAAGCCAAGCAGGTTTTCGACTCTGGCGTCGGTCAATGAAGCCTGGCTTCAGTTTTCACCAGTGGTTAGCGAAACATTGGAATACAAACATCTGCTGGCAGCCTTTCTACAAGCAAATCAACTCAAATATTTGATGCCTGAAACCTTTTTTATCGATGATCAAACTTGGCCTTCTGTATTAGCTAAAATTGATAATTCACAATCTGCCAAAATACCTTGGATATTAAAACCCTCCATGTTAAATAATGGCCAACATATTCATATATTTCATGATTTAAATGATGTTGAGGCACATTTTCTCTCACATCAGCGTATGGGAGGACCCCAGGTGCTGCAACGTTATATTGCTAAGCCGTTGCTAATCCAAGGGCCAGTATCAGGTCATAAATTTTCCATTAGACAATTGTTAGTTGTATCTACACATGCAGGGTCAGCACTCTTTCCTAGCGGCTATTTAAATATTGCCTTAAAACCTTATCAAGAAGACAATTTCAGCCAAATGGAGTCTCATCTTACCAACGAACATCTTAGTGATGAACGATTTAATGTCGTTCAACGCTTAAGTGATGAGATGGCAATTTTCCAACCCTATAAATCAAGCATTATTTCTATCTGTCAACTCGTAATAAAGACTTTGAAAGATCGATTTGCAACGATTTGGCAAGATAACCAGCCTCGGATTGCCTGTTTTGGTTTTGATTTTATGATTGAAGAAAATGGGAGGCTTTGGTTACTGGAAGTGAATCATGGCCCCTGCTTTCCCGTTGATGATTCACATCCTTTATTTAATGCTTTGTATCGCCCTTTTTGGCAACAATTGATAAAACAGTTTATTGACAGAGAACCCTCAGATTTTATTACACTGGATTAGGACAATCATTGTGGTGGGGCTTTGGAGCTTTTAGAAACAGAAGCTGTATAGTTGATCTTTACTTTTTACTGCATCACTCACTTCTTCAGTAAGCATTCTATACTGAATAGCAACAATATTATTATAAAAATCAGAGGTTTCAAGCTGGCGACGATTAAACAAAGTATGTCCTTGATAAGCGTTTGCAATGGCTGCCTGTGCAATAATCGCCTCTAGGGTTTCAACTGCAGAAAGAAGCTCCCCCCTTTGATGTTTTTTATACAGATCAAAAATAGCAGCTGCACCTTTAGGTATTTTAATTTCATGTTCTTTATTTAGTTTACGTATTTCACCACCGAAAACTCCAACTTTACCATCAAGTCTAATAAGATCTGCTAAAATTTTCGCAAGAGCATTTTCTGCATTTCTCTCAATAATAGTCGCTTTAAAATTTATTGGATTACTTAGCCATGTTCTCTTGAGTTTATTAAAAATAAATTCAGCTTCATTGTCATTAACATGAAGCGCTGATTTGAGATGTCTTTTTGTTTCTTGTTTTCGTAGAGATGAATCCGTTGCAGCTGTTTGATATTCATATGCATTTACATCCTGATCAGGCCTATAATAGGTTTCAAAAAGCTCGACAGCCATGTCTGACACTTCTATTTGTTCTGATGTTTGCTCAACAAGAATATCAAATTTATTTCCTAAATCCTCAAGATCCAGGCGCAAAGGGCTATCTTCATTATAGTCAGCATTATATTCTCTAAATTCGCCAATGATCTGATTTTTTAAATCAGGATTTTCGATAAGAAAATTTAAAAATTTTTTGTTTTTTACAAGTTCTTCTTTTAGAAGTTCACTACGTCGGGTTTTGTGAGCTACCAATTCTTCTCGTAATTTGGGATTCTCAATCGTTTCATTAGCAATGGCTCGATAAATTTGCTCGTTAAATAAGGCTCTTTTAAGAAAAACTGAAAAAACATCTTTGATAAAATCAGGATTATCCTCAATCCCAGGAAGATTTAAAATGCCGCTATCCGTCTCATCGGGAAAATTACGTGGTTTCGCATCGCGTAAATGCGGGAAGTTTGTAATATCTCTTTGAGTTATGGGAAAAGCATCTTTAGGTTTTATGCCATAGGCTCTTTCATTATCCTTGTAAAGCGGCTTATTAGGATTTTTGTTTTGGTATTTTGATGTGATTGGCCAAGTTGCTTGATCATGATCAATTTTATAAGATATTAAATTGATTGGATCATAGCCAATATTACCACCATGCAGATCATTTTCTTCCTCAGTATAGGCAGCACCTAATATTCTGCCAATACCTGATTTTACCAGGTTCATCTGTGGCGGTGAACGCAGATAACCAATTTGTTTTTTCTGGTTTAGATAGTAATCATGTAAAGATTGAAAATTATCGATCGCCCTGGAAATAACCCCAACTCGATTACCTTGATTATCATGTACGCTTCTAACTCTGGGTGTGCGGTCATTTAAGAGCAGGCGATAACACATGCCATTGAAAGCTTCTATTTCAGTAACTCTTCTTCCAGACTCTTCTGTTTTTAGAATTTCTATGGTTGATTTATCCACTTTTTTAACTTTCTCAGCATGGTGAGAAGGTTTTGGTGCATTCGTTTCTCTTATAATTTCATCAGGAACAGAATGATATTGTGCGCGCTCTTTACTTTTATGCGGTGGATGGTACGTTTTTGCTGTTTTAGTCAGCTCTTGTTGTAACAGCGTTAAACTATAGAATAATTCATTGTTTTCTTTATGATTATAATCAGGGCTTGAAAGAATTGCATTGATAACAATTCCAACTTTTCTTTTGCTGGTAATCGTTAAAATTTGTTTCTGATCTTTGACCTCGAAGTACCCCAGTTTTTTAAATAGGGGAAAATTCTGAATTAGATAATCAATATTACAGAAATCATCGGGTAATGTTAAGATAATAAAAGGTTTTTTTTCAGGTTTCTCTATATTCTCGGGAAGAACATCCTCATGAGTATAAACCTCTTGAAACCCTGCCTCTTGTTTACTATAAATTTTCATAGCTGTAGTTCAGCACATTCTCTTGTTGGGGGATTCTAAGTTAAAAAAATTAACGAAATATTAACGAGCATGCGCTTTTTGTTACTCATGTGGGTAATTATAAATCAATTTTCTATTTTATGATCAAAAATAAAAAGAGAGGTCTGCTTTTTTAATAGAGCCTGGTTGCAAGGCAACTGTCTCTTGATCATCTCTCTGCCTACACCCCGCGGCTTGTCCGCGGGACGTCGAAGTAGAGTAGAACTGGTTTTCAGAGATATGTATAAGATTCAGTTGCAAGCAATCAGGCTACACTTATCTTAGTGGAAACCGAGATTTAATCTATAGATGAGCTGGCTGTTTAAAAAATGAATATACAAACTGAGTTTTCAAAAGAAGTGCTAAGGTTGATTAAATCAATACCTCGAGGTAGGGTTGTAACCTATGGGGATATTGCCAGACTGGCAGGGCATCCACGAGGAGCACGTGCCGTAGGATGGCTTCTTCATTCCTGTACAAAGAGTCATAACCTTCCCTGGCAGCGTGTGCTAAAATCCGGAGGAGTACTTTCTTTTCCTGCCGGCAGCCCGCACTATTTACATCAGAAAGAACTGTTAGAAAAAGAAGGTATTGTCATTACCAATGGCTGTGTTAATTTAAAAAAATACTCTTGGAACGGTGAATTATAGCAAGATAATTCTCAGATGTTTGCATTTTCCCAATTGCTCAATCGTCTAGATCCTGCCTGCAACCAGAATTAATTTCTGCTCAACAAATAAATCATCTGATCAATTTTTATAATATTCTATAATAAAGTAAATAAAGATCCATTAAGGTCAGTATTATGATTTTAAATATTACAGCAGCACAATTTCCGGATGTGACGCTTAGTGATATTGAATACAGTCGAAATATCTATCGAAGCATTGATTTTAATTTTGGTAAAGATGCAGATACGGCGATAAATAAAACCAGCTTAGAAAAGTTTGTGAATAAATTTAAAGAAGTGCATAGTACTCATGATAAACCTATTAAGGGTATTATTACATTAGGGACAATGAAACATCTGTCCTCACATACTATAAAATTGCTTCTTTCTTCAGAAGACTTTGTGCACATGCTTGATCCGCAAAGTTTCTTAAAATTAATAGTAACTTCCAACGAAATTGCAGATTTTGTGCTAAACAATCCGAAACTAAAAGCAAAACTTGATGATATTGAACCCTTGATAGATAAGCAAAAATTTAAAAACTCCTGTACTGCAAGAGCAATAATGAGAATACTTCTTGAAAGAGGGTATATTGATCAAAGCGATTATACTTCAAGCAAAGAACTAGAAATATATAGAGAAATTTGGCTGGAACCTGGAAAAGTTGCTTCGCCAGAAAAAATCGTATCCTACTTCCACAAACATCAACTCAATGTAGTCGGCATCGAAATTAAAGAATTATCTAAATCCGCGCTGCATAAGTACTCTAGGGACCCAGTGATTACCTCACTTTATTCACTGTTTAAGAAAGATGTACCCACGAGAAAAAAATTAACACTGACTGAATTAAGCGAAGCTGATTTTCCTGAAGGAACAACCACGCTTATTATTATAAATGTTGGCGTGCTTCATACGTTGCTGGGAAAGAAATGTGATGGACAGTTTGAAGTGACCGACCCTCACTTTGGTGACACAAAAGTATATAATGGCTTTAGGGATTTTCTTGAAAAAGAAAGAAAAAATATGGGCGTTTTTTTTGAGATTTTACCGGGAAATGAAGAATCTTTTAGACCATAAAAACATCTTACATAAACCATCGAGTATTTTCTTTAAGCTTGTTTTAACCATAGGCGTTATTCACACTTTGTGAAACTACCGTATCAAATAGAGAATCTAAAGTATTTAGCTCACTTTTTAAGGCCCCTTGCAATTCACTCTTAAGGAACTCTTTGTGTTGTGTATAAAGTTGTCGAAGTTCCTTCATAAGGGATAAATCTTCCTGACTTTCTTTCATCAAGTTTATTGCATCTACCCCTCCTTTCATCATGTTAAATAGGATTTTTTTCTTCGTTTCAATGGGTAACGTTGGATTTTTTAAAATTTCATTCGCAAATGGAACTCCCTCTGGAAGTCGATTTGTTTTACGATAAATTACCATCATGCTGGCACATAAATTTCCTTCCCACTCTATGCTGGAAGGATAATTCGATAAACGATGCGTGAGTATGGCATCTTGATAGGTATTAAGAGCCAGATCGGATTTCCCTTGTTCAACAAGTTCATCTCCTTGCTCTCTTAATAAATTACAGTTTCCTAGAATGGATATTATTTCTAAGCGCTCTGCATTTAAATCGTGTTCCAAGTGTTGTTCAATAAACTCTTGATACTGACAATAGAACTTAGCCACCATTCGTACAGACTGTTTTGCTGCTATTTGGCTCTCCTCTTTATTGGATAAAAGTTCTTCCATAGCCCCTTTAATTCCATTAAAAATAATTTCTTTCTGAATTTCTGTTCCAGGCGAGCACGTTTCTAATACCTCTCTAGCCTGTAATAAAGCTTTATCGCCCAAGTGCAGTTTTCGATAACATGAAATCATCTTTGCGTGCAGAGACACCTCTATCGTCTCATCTCTGGGTACTTGCGTACGAGATAAGTTTAAAGCTTCTTGATAAGCCTCCAATGCCAAAGAAAAATTATCTTCTTGGTATAGTTTTTCCCCGATATTTTGGATCATGGAGAGTAGTAGCTTTAATTTCTGATTTGCGTCCTCTCGCTCCTTAGAAACACTGGGTAACTTTTGAAGAGCCAGCATTAAACGCTCTTTCGCTTCAATTAAATCTAATAATTTAGGTGCAACCGAAATTTTTTCCCGAACTATTTTTAATGCATTATGATAAGCTATCCGGCCTTCAATTTCTTTTACGCGTTCAGCGAAAAGCAGTTTTTCCTCTGGTAACTTTGTCCTATCTATAGCTACTTCATAATAAGCCTTGGCTTTTTGCAGCCAAACAATAAAATATTCTTTTCTTTCTTTATAATGCGCAATCAGCGCCTCACGATGTTTTTCTAAATCGAGCTGAACATCATGCTCATAATCTTGTTGCTGAAAATAAATTATTTTACCGCCCGAAATTTTCATTCCCTTAATCATCTGATCAATACGATCAAAAGAATCGATGATCCCGTGTGCTAAAAAATAGTTAGGGTCAATTTGAGTATCACCTTGAGTAATTACCGTGGGTAATCCTTGCTCTTGATGAGAAAATGGACTCAGTTCTATTGGATTTACGGAAAATGTGGTAAGTCTCGGTTTACTTTTATATTTTTTTGAATCAGTCAATAATTGAAAGCTTATTCCATCATCCCCTGTTCTGGTTTCCAAGACTGCTTGCAACCATGCTTCTTTCTGTTCGGAAGGAAGATCATCAGGCGTCTCTACATAAAAACAAGCCTTATCCTTCCCAAAAGGCATGTTATAACATCGCGGCAAGGCGAATTCATGCCAACCAAATTGACGGAGACGTTCCATACCTCGAGCAAACTCTAAGGGCGATATACCACTAATATCCATAGGGGTTGGTTGTATATTGTTACTCACTTTTAAAGATCGTTGATCTATTTTCACATAAGCAAGCAGGTGGTTTTGAACTGTAACATCTTCTGTCACCAAAGAAGTTTTAAAAGGTTTAATGGGAGCCTGGCTAAACTCATTCACTGCATTTACAACGAGACGCTTACTTCCTGTGCAATCCATCACATAATCACACGGGATTTTCTCTTCTTTACCCTCTTTATCAACAACAATGACTCCTTTTGAATCCGGGTTAAAGCCCACAAATGTTTTTTGTTCGACAGGAATACCCAAAGATAAAGCATGTTTCCATAAAAGGCGTTCTACATCCTTAATATGCGCTGTTTTATCAGTGGGAAAATTAAATTTGACGCCCACACCACGTTCGGCACGCTCTAGCACTGTGGAATTTATATGACCAGGTCTAACATATTCTCCTGCTCGTGGATCATAAACTATAACGTCTTCGACCCCGGCTTTTTTAAGTTGAATTGCTGTATAAAGACCACTTGGACCTGCACCAATAATAATAACCATGTTTTATCACTCATATTTCAATGAGTATATTGTATATTATTTATATTAATAGATTATTAATTAATCTTATTATGAACAATAAAGCGAGTCTCGTAGCGCTGTAACCAAGATTGATTAAGAAGCAGACAATCAATATCTAATCTATTATTATCGATAGACAGTCTATATTTTTAGAGGCTCCAATGCCTACTCTATCTTTACAGATTGGAGCGGATGAAAAACCCTAAGTCAAATCGACACATGAACTTCAGCAGCAGGAAATACAGCAAAAGATGAAAAGTGCTGTCAAGGATATGAAGGGAAACCAGTGAAAATAAGCTGAAAGAAGAAAGAGGCTGCGGTATTCTTCAATAATTCCTTTTATGGAATAATCGCAGCCAGCCAGGAGGTTGGGTCATTTTGATCCAACAGTCTGTAGGCAGAATATAGAGCCAGTTTAGCCTCAAAATATTTACTAGACGGCGTCCCTTCCACCTAGTTAATCCTTATTTATTTCCGTAATCTCTTCTTTTTCCGCATGCTTTCTAAAGCCTAAAATGCTAAGTAAGCGATGCCAATAAATTCTTAGTATCACCGCCCCTGCGGTAATAGCACCTATAATGCCCTGTAAAATCACACTTCCAGTCCCCGGATCCAAATAAGCGTATGCAGGCGAACTATTTAACAACAAAAATGTTAGTGCAGATGTAGTCAATACACTTAATATTGAAGTATTTCTCATATTATATCCTCCTTAATTCGGCTTGATCTCTTTGTTTTTTGTCATCAAATAAAGTATTCGTTCAGATCCTGGTACTTCATTAATACAGCTTATTGAAAAATAAGTGCTAAAGGCCTTTTCAAAATATTCTCTTGTATAGTTTTCAAAAATATCTTTTCTAGATTGCAACAAACGTTTAACCTGGCTATCTGATTTGGGTACGAACTCAATAACTAAATGCTCACCTATTTCTGCAAAAAAAGCAGCGATACGCTCCAAGGGAATATTGTTTGATATTGTCAGATGATGAATCAATGCAAGCGCCATAATGCAATCCGCAGGCCCACGATCAATTAAAGAATCTCGTTCCTTGTTAGACCAACCCAAATTTGGGGTTGGATTCGTTAACTCGAGTAAGAGAGGCAGCGGTGAATGATGGCCTTGCTCTTTGATCCTGCGATAATTTATTTCTACTGCTGCTGGATCAACATCAAAAGCAAGCGTTGTTGTTGCTCCCATTTCATTAGCCAAACGGCTGAAATGTCCTGTATTTGCGCCAAGATCCCACACTACTTTCGGCTTGGACAATTGCAAATACTGCTTCACGATTCTATTCTTTTCTGCAAATGATGAATCGGAATAATTTGTTGCCTGATAATAATCTGCCCATTCCGTTCCCACAGGTTTCCAGTCAAGTTTTTGGATCGTGTGCCGCAAAGAGTGCAAGAGCCCAATAAATCCCTTCTTACTGAGTTGAGCTGTTCGTTGATTACCTGAACGTCGCTTCGCTTTATTAGTGTGCGAATAAAACTGCTGCATTCTCGCATGCAGATGAAGATGCATTAACAATCCAGGATTCGTCCAGGAGCGTTTTGAGAGTAAAGAGCTTGCCAGATCAAGAGGAATACCATCAATATAAACTCGTAAGAGCTGCCCCAGCCTTATATCTTTTTTTGCCATTAAAACTAGAGGTGCCAGGAAGTGTTGGCAAAATTGTCTGTAAGCCGCCCAAGGTTGCCCTTCCTCATAGAGTTCAAAAGAAAGTGTGTCAATGAATACAGCGCGCCCCTGTTCAAACTGCAGATTGTATGCGGAGGCATCCTTGATGGTCATACCATACTCGAGTGAGAGCTCTTGTAAATCAAGCGTGAGCAGTGCAGCATCCTTAAGTTGACTAAACGACCATTCATAGGGATAAGAAATAAACTGAAGCGGCGTAGGACGTAAAATCTTGTAAGCGTCCTCGGAAAATGGAGCTGGCTCCATTTCTGTATGAGGAACAAGCCAATTTTTATCGGTTAACTTCTTATATAATCCCGAGCGCATCAAATGATCATAATGAGGACGGTAAATTAAATTTACCTGTCTATGAATGTTTCCCTGATGGGTAAAAATAAATCCTGAGGGATCCCGAAAAGAGGCTTGGTGGGGTATGTAACTGTAATCTTCTGTTCGGTGTTTCATATACTAAACTCTTTTTATTTCATCAATAACTATCTCTTTAGCGAAAATTCCCAGTTTACGATGGTCCAGAGATTCACTTATTTCGCTAGGAGCAGTGGGCTCGGAGATAACAAACGTTATATCCAATAATCCATTGCTTATTATTTTTGCAGGAATAGTCGCTTCGAACCAATCCAGCTCGAGCATTCTCCAGGAAGCAACTTGATGCCCATTGACTACTACTTTGATTTGTTGTGGCTTTCTATCTTTGGTCGGGAACGCTTTAGCATACAATCGCAATGATAAGGATTTCGATTTTGCTTGTTTTACATAAAGACCTAGCCGGCTTTTAGATCCATTGGTCCATCGATGCTCTTTCTCTTGCCCAGACCAGCCTTGCTTTAAAAATTTCGCTACATTGCCTTCCTGGGCGAAACTCAGAGGCATACCAAGTTTATACTCAGCAAATTTAATTACTTGCTTTACGGAGCCCGCAGCATACTCTCGATTAAGATTTTCCCACGATTGTACATTTCTTACATCACCATGGATAACATACTCTGACATTGGTGGAAGATACGCTTTTTTCCAATATGGATTGCTCCATTTATAGAATAAAAAAGTACGTCTTTTCTTTTCATCTAATTTTGATAAACGATCGACCCCACATGCAAACTTATCATCATTCGCAGAAAGGATGCATACGATATCAGCTAAGTGAAGCGGTTTATTGGAGTAGGTAAGTGGAGTGATCGACGTGCTTGGTTTATATAAAAAAAGTGGACGCGCAGTACCAAGTGCATACGTATTTATATTGTCATCTAATGCATCGGCAGAACCTTGAACATCCGCTGGCCAAAATCCCCTACCGTGATCGCCGATAACCACAATCTCAGCAGAATCATAAATACCTAATTTGTGAAGCAGCTCAAGATTACTGCGCAAAAATCGCAAAACGCCTCGCGCATGACGCACATAAGAGTCCTTTGTCGCAGGCATATCTTTTTCATATTTAAACAATTCATTAACCTGAGAAGGGGAATGAGTACCTGCATAATGATACAATTTGAACTCACCCTGTTTATTAGAATTAATTTTAGCGTTCTTTTTGAGGGCGTTCAAAAAGCGCAAATCATCACCATTCCTACCTGGGGGTAATGTATCATCAGTGGTTAGTTTCAAGAAAAGCCAGTGGTCTTTATCATAAAGTTCAGGTTTTAGTTTGGTTGGTGCAACTCGAAATAGCCCCCCATTTAGCAATAACAATTGTTGCTTACTAATCCCCGCCCAAGTTTCATCCCCAACAGACGCCATGAATGCTTTTTTAGCTTTAATACCCTCAAAATATTTATACGGGATGATTGAAATAATACTGGCTCCGTATCCTTTCTCAATATGGTAATCAGCTATATTTAAGGTTGTATAGTTTGCCTTCAGCCAATCCTTTAGTGGAATTTCATTTTTGTAAAATTTACCTGTCAGAATTAATGGTAAAGAAGCAATAGTGCTTGGATAACCACCAAGCGTGTTTGGATAAAAAGTGAACCCACGCAAAAAGGCCACTTCCTCAGGCCAATTCTGTGCTATCTCATTAAAAATATCAGATTGAAAACTATCCAGGATTATCAGGATCTTATTATTCTTCTCGTGGAAGGAAAAAAGACTCTTTGCAGCTTGGACACTTTTCTTAGGATGGTAGTCCGAACTCACCCAGGCAGTAATTAGTGACAGAACACCTAACAGCAAGCTGCCCTGTGCCAAAATAAGTAACTTATTTCTTGCTCGAAAAGCCAGAGTGATAGCAACACTAACAAGAAACAACCAGGCTAGCAACTCTAAATTGGCATGAGTGCTCCATTTACTCCAGTTGACTCCATTTCCATCTAACGGACCAAAGTCCCACGCAAAAAGTTGGCTTTGCACCCAGGAAGATAACGCAAGTCCCACCAACAGCCCTGAAATAATTGCATAAAGCATCGGCCACCGGGAAATTGCCAGTAATAGCCCAAGTAAAATTGCTGTAGCACCAATACAAAGAAATACAAGCAGCGGTAACGTATCCGCCAGATTAGTTGTAAATTCAAAATGGTTTCCCAAATAAAAAACAAGAGGAGCTACCAGGAAAATAATAAGGGGCAAACTTAGCGCAAAAATTACTGATCGTTTAAAATCCATTTATGTTTATTGTCCATCTTCACTATAATATACTGGTACGTATGGAAAAATTATCCATTCATACCCCACTTCAATTTTATCCTTCTAATTAAATTACACTAGTACTATAACAGAAAAACTAATATTGGAAAATCTCCTAAATCTTGATCACAACAAGATAATGAAAATGAGTCATTCTCATTGTGAAAAATGGTTTCAATAAATTAATTTGCGTTAATTCAGAAATTGCCAGCCCAAAAGATTAAAAATCGCCCCCAAAGGGGCATTATGAGTTTCTTAAATTATATCCTTCCGTTCCAAGGTTTCATTGTACTCGCGCATACTAATCAAACCGGCTTCATATTTTTCCCGAGCCTCATAAACACTTATATAGCAGTTATTGGGTTTATCTTCCGTAACACCAACAATAGCATCAAGAAATTCAACCAACCATTGAACTATCTTTCTCATTTGGACCTTCCCTGTGATAAATTACATCCGTTCAACCATTATAGCCCTATTTCAATCTCTTTTGCCAATAGCAAATAGGTTAGACATTTTGACCCAACAATCTTTGATGCGATTTAGCCTGGTCCCCTAAAAAAATGAAGGGTATAGCTGAGCCCGTTTATAAAAATATACGCACCCTGTTTGAGAATGCTCTTGAACTTTTATATTCAATACAAAAATCAAATAACCCCAATATCTTAAATTTATAATGAAAATCTCTAACTTTTTTTGCAAGCATTTATGCCAGGATTTGATAAGACACTCTATTGTTTTGGTGGGTAGATAATAAGCTCGACTTTATCTTTGTTGATATATGGTTCATATGATTTTAGTGCCTCAAATAATTTTTTAGCGTGCATACTATCCGCTGAATAGAGCGTAACGGTATTGTTTGGGGTAACTACACAGTAAAATTTTACCTTGATTTTCCCAACCTTAATCCAAGAATTTGGTTTATGTTTAATCCAATTATCAAATATAAAAACGTATTTCACATTTTTTTTGTTCATCAAACCGCTTATCCAATATGAGCTTGTACTATTGAGATTTGCAATACGACTTTTCAACGAATCATTTGAACCCAAACCATAAAGGTCAAGCACATATTTTCCATGACTTCGAAAAGAGACTAACCCTAAATCATTAACAGCAATTGATTCATTTAACAAATTGAAAATATTAGCCATTTGTGCTTGTTGATAGAAAATATTTGCAGATGCAAAAGGTATTAAAAAATTAGTAAGGGAGAGAGTATAAAAAAATAATGGTAATGCCACTACTGCCGGAAAGAGTGGTAAATCAAAGTCAATTACTAAGCGTAGTGCTAAAATAACAATAAATAAAACATAATAAACCTCATATCTTCCAAACCAGCCATAGTGACCAAATAAAAAATGTAGTGTTGTAGCAGCAAAAACAACTAAAGCAAGTTGCGGATTCTTTTTCCATAAAATTACCATTATTATTGCGATTGGTAGCAATAAATAAGCATACTGCCTTAGATTTTCTCTTAAGTTAATAACAATTGGAGTATATTTAGCAGTAATTGAACTGGGTAAAAACCCCAATCCTTTGTAATATAAAAATGTACTAAAAAAACCTAGAATAAACAAAATCGATATAATCCCAATAGAGGCCTTTAATCGATAACCTTTTAAGAAAAGATAAAATAATATAGGGATTGATAACGCTAAGCCTTCATAGCGTACCATAGGCAATAAAATCAAAGCTGCGACTTGATAATATGGGGGATCTCTGGCTTGAATACACCACTTTTCCTTATATAAAGGGTAAGCACATAATACTACTAATAAAATTTGTAAACTATGTTCCATCCCTGTAAAAACAAGTCCATAGCTGTTAATGGAAATCAAAATTATAAAAATTAATAAAATCCGGTAATTAATAGGCACATCTTTAAAAATCAGTAATAATAAATGAACCAAGCCAACCAAACATAATAAATTTATAAGTAACGGAAAAAACTCAAAATAACGGCCAAAGATAGAAAACGGTGATAATAGAAATGGCCACAGGATACTTGACGAAGGAGCAGATGCTTCGCCTGTATTAATACCATAAAATCCATTCCAAATATTTTTAGCCAAAGTTAAATGAATATAAGGATCATCTAAAGTGTATGTAAAATGATAATCAGTAAAATGCATTACTAATATAAATATTAAAGCAAAAGGAATTAACACTAATAAAATGTGACAACTAAGTTCTTGTCTTAAGCTCCAAATTTGTGTTTTTTTAGGACCCAGAAAATTATTATCCATTAAAAAACCCATTAGCAGTTTATGAAATTTTATTAAATAATAACCACTGCGTTATCCACGAGTTGGGTACTATTTTTTTACCCATTCTCCTTTAGAGTTTTTTTCATATTCTTTTTTGACTGCACTCCAAGCAACTGCATGGGCAGTCTCTTCCCTGTCACGATCTCCCTGCCTTTTCTCGGGTTTATCATATTGATCCCAAGCATTATTATATGCCTCCTTATAAATTTCTTGAGCGTGATTAGGCAAGTTATCCTTAACGCTATCAGGTAGTTCATTGATTTTTTTATATGGCATCAGAGTCTCCTTACTTTCAATATAATTTTTTATAACATGTGATTAGAAACTATCAGTTGAATTAATAAGCTATAGTTCAATATTGTTAAAATGACAAAAATTATTCGTTTCTATTAATTCATTGCCCATCGTTTCGCTTCTTTATCTCTTGCCCTATTTGAAACAACAATCATCTAATAGTCTAAAATTAGTGAAAGATAGATTTTCCTACTAAAATCAATGAAAGTAATATAGGAGAAATAACATGAAAAAAATGGAATGTTCCAAAATAAGCTGTCTCTGGGCACTACGCTTTGAAATACTAGGTGTTATCTTATTGGTTATCGCAACCTGTTTAACTATCTTTACTGGCGATAGTCTTGGAATAGCCGCTTTATTTGCTGCAGGCGTTATCTTGTGTCTCTTTAATAAATTTTGCTCTCACATGTGCTCATCAAAACAATCCTCTTGCCCTGTTTGTGATTCGCCTCATTCTGAAGAATCAGTCCAAATACAAGAAAAGAAAGAGAGCGAAATAGAACAAACTATTTATAGTGAAGGTGGAAATCAAACCAAGAAAAGAAAATAACCTCCAAGTTGTTGCAGAGTAAAAAATTAGAGGAAATTTTCTGTGTTTATCTGACTGGTATGCAAGAAAGTGAACAAATAAGAAGCAAGTGTCACTTTCTTTGCTATTTTATGGCTGTTTTTATTGATATTATTTTTTGCTTCCTTTTTTGATACATTCGCTGATCAACTACGAATAATTTCATTGATTATTTTACTGCCTTTTGAAATGCAGACTATTTTTCAGCTCAACCTACCTGTGCTTGCTATATACTTCCCTTTGTAGATGTGATAGTTCATCAGAGATTAAGCTTGTATTTATTTAAAAAATTATGTATAAGCATTTGTTTTTAATCGTAAATACCGAGAAATATTATGCATAATATGCCAAAAACAATAAAAAATAATTGTCCTGGAGATAATAAAGCTTATGTTGAATTTAATAGTGAATTAAAACTTTTTCGCGCAGTGGTGGAGAATGTCGAATTCTTCGAAGCCCCAAACAAATTGAATCATGTTAAAGTAAATTTTAATCGAGATAAGGAAATAGTGGAGTTAAGTTTAACAGTTTCAGAAAACCAAGCGGAATCAAAAAATCAATTGGATGAATTTCAAAATTTGGTTTCCAAATTAAACTCTACAAGTTTTATGAACAAATTTTACCTTTCTCGTACTGATTTTTTTCAAAGACAATGCAAACATTTTGTTAGTTTGATTTCCAATCTATCTAGCGAGAAAAAAAGCTCTATAACTAGCTCACATGAGAGTAATAGTCATAATGGAAATTTTGCATTCTAATTTGAAAAAAATTTCCTCTTTTCACTCTGTTAATTTTGCTCCTATTTGCTTTAAGACCGTTAAATAGGAGTTTTTAAGCCTTCTTCCTTAAAGAGAGAGTATTGTGAATTTGAGTTTACATACCTCAAAGAAAATGCGCGGGTCATCTTGACCCAACAATCTGTAGCGTGATTTAAATTAGCGTTGGGTCTAAAATCCCACCCTACCTTACTGAAGTTACCTGCTTGCGATGCATCACATCCAATCTTTTATTTCTCCTCAGGAATTGTCGGCCAAGCCACATAACCGTCAAGCGAAGCAGAAAACGGATGCTGTCAGTCCTGCGTAGGCAGGAATCAATCCATGATGGAGCACATTGCCAATATAAAAATATCACCTACACGGGGATGATAAAGTTACTTGCAAATTGAGTAACGTATATGGGGTCTGGTCTTTTTTTTTGCGCATCTCTGGAGCCGGTCTTGCTTTTTGCATACTGCCTAGAAATAGACAAAAAACAAGACCTGATCCCAAGCATTCATGCTTATGTCAAAAAATTGACGCATCTAAAATAAACTCAACTAAACACTGTTCCTCACTTAATAATTGTACTGCGCTATAGTATTCATAAAGCCATAAATTTCTACATCTAAAGGGCATAATTGCACCCCACAATAGATTAGGAAGAAATTTCTATTTAATACTAAAATATAAAAGAAGTTCTTTGGAGCAACTTACTATAATACTGAAGTTGCTATGAGGAGTTTATATTATACAGGATGTTAAAAATGAATCTTAGCCACTGGTTTCAGCTAGATGATATTCCAATTAATGCTATCTATGGGCATTATTCTCCAGGATTAGTATTCATCTCTTACATCGTTGCTGTTTTAGCTTCCTACGTGGCATTAGATTTGGTCGGTAGCTTGCGTACTGAACATCGAAAGAGAGCGAAATATTACTGGTTAGTTGGTGGTGCTTTCGCAATGGGGGCAGGCATCTGGTCTATGCATTTTATCGGCATGTTAGCTTATATTATGCCGATGTCCATGAAATTTGAATTGATATGGACAGTAGCTTCCTTGTTAGCCGCTGTACTCGCTTCAGCTTTAGCATTGTTTATTTTGCAAAAAGAGAACTATTCATTAGCTCACTTAATTATTGGTGGGGTAATAATTGGCCTTGCAATAGCAACCATGCATTATATGGGCATGGAAGGGATGAAAATTCATGTCGATATTCATTATTTACCTGGTTTATTTATTCTTTCAATTATTATAGCGATTACTGCTGCTGAAGCAGCTCTTTGGTTAGCACTACGTGCTAATCAAGGTACAAGTCGACAACAATTTTACATCAAGCTCGTTAGTGCATTAATTATGGGTGTTGCTATTTGTGGTATGCATTATACTGGCATGGAGGCTGCTATCTTTACACCACTTACTGCCCATTCAATGCCTCTATCAGGTTTAGAGATAATTAGTACTCGTTATATGCCTTTCTTTATTGCAGGCATCACCATTTTAATTTTGATTTTGGCACTCATAACAAGTACTTATAAGAAAATGATTAACAATGAAAAAGCTTTTTTAAAAGCCATGTTAAATAACTTAGAGGATGGCATTATAGCCTGTAACGCGGTCGGTAAAATAACGGTAGTCAATGAGGTCCTTTATCGGAAAATATCTGCAAATGTAGTGGGAAAATGCATTCAAGATCTGCCTAAATATTTTAATATTTATTCATCCAATGATGAACTGATTACACATGAAAAAACACCACTTGCAAAGGTGCTGAAAGGTGAAAAAATTCAAGGGATACCTTTCCTGATAAAATTTAAAAACGATTTAGTCAATGATGTAATCATTGATGGACAAAAAATTTTTAATGCAGCTGGAAAAGTAATTGGGGCTCTGACAGTTATTCACGACGTAACTGAACTTAAAAGAACAGAAAAATTAAAAAAAGAATTTGTTTCGATTGTTAGCCATGAATTACGCACTCCTCTTACCTCCATACGTGGATCCCTTGGATTACTCATAAGTGGTACTCTGGGCAGCTTCCCTGAGAAAGTTACAAAATTACTCGAAATAGCAAATAATAACTGTGAACGACTACTTTTATTAATCAATGATATTCTTGATATCGAAAAAATTGAAGCAGGAAAAATGGAATTTCGATTAGTCGAAAAGGATCTCCAACATTTAGTAAATGAAGCTATTGAAAGCAACAAAATGTATGCTGAGAAATATGGTGTTAAAATAAAATTTACCGAATTGGCTGACTCATTTAAAGTAAAAGTAGATCCTGATCGCCTGATTCAAGTATTAAACAATTTAATTTCGAATGCGTGTAAATTTTCAAACAAGGGGAATGATGTTGTCATTTCAATTGAGAAATTAGATAAAATGGTTCGAGTTTCAGTCTGCAATTATGGCTCAGAAATTCCTTTAGAATTTAGACCACGTATTTTTCAAAAATTCTCTCAAGCAGATTCTTCAGACACTCGCGGAAAAAGTGGTACAGGATTAGGCCTTAATATTAGTAGAGCCATTATAGAAAAACTCGAAGGACGGATCAATTTTACAAGTTCCCCAGAAAATACGACGTTTTATTTTGACCTTCCTCTTATTGAAAATGCACCAAGGACGGTATTCCTTAACAAAAAGAGCGTTACTCCTCAAGCTAATCAGAAATTGCTTATTTGCGAAGATGATGAAGATCAAGCCAATTATTTACAAGCACTATTAGAGTCCGCAAACTATGAAACTGATATAGCGCAAACCGTTAAAGAAGCAAAACAACTATTGGAGTCGAATCAATATCAAGCCATATTAATGGATTTAGTTTTACCCGATCAAGATGGAGTGTCCTTTATTCGTGAGCTTCGTACGGATCAAAATACTAAAGATATTCCAATTATTGTTCTCTCAGTGATAGCCCAGACAGGACGCAGCTTGTTAAACGGTGATGCAATCAGTGTAGTGGATTGGTTAGATAAGCCTGTCGATTCTAATACACTATTGGATTCAATTGGCAGAATTAAAAATTTAGGAAGGAATAAACCCAATATTCTTCATATTGAAGACAATGTAGAGCAGCAGCACATTATTTCAGTTTTGTTAAATAAACATGCAAATGTAACTACTGCAAGTAATTTGCATGAAGCAAAAGATATGTTACAGCATACAAGATACGACTTAGTTATTTTAGATCTATTATTACCTGATGGTAATGGCATAGAAATTTTGCCTTGGTTGGCAAAGTATCATTTCCCAGTATTAGTACTCTCAAATTTAGAGCTAAGTAAAGACTATGCTAAATATGTTAGCCAAGCATTAGTTAAATCTCAGTCTTCTAATGAGGTATTGTTAAAAACAATAACTAATCTCCTGTAAGGAATGTTTAGGAAAGATAAGGATGAGGTTATGGCAACTAAACTTAAGAAAATATTATATGCCGAAGATGAAGAGGATATTAGAGCAATTGCACAAATTGCATTAGAGGACATCGGTGGTTTTGCAGTAAAATATTGCGCCAATGGGCAAGATGCTCTATCTGCAGCACAAACGTTTCTACCTGACTTAATTCTTCTTGATGTCATGATGCCTTTTAAGGATGGGCCAACTACTCTTCAAGAGTTAAGGCAGTTAAAGGACTTTTCATCAATACCGGCTGTTTTTATGACCGCTAAAATCCAAGCACAAGAAATCGAAGAATATAAAAAAATGGGCGTTGTGGATGTCATTGCCAAGCCGTTTGATCCTATGGAACTTGCAAACGAGCTTAATAAAATATGGATCCAATGTCATGGAAAAAATACATAATCGATTACAGGAGCTTTTTTTAAACTATTCCAGAAATTTGCCCAATAAAATTGAGCAGATAAATCAAACTTGGCAAGAACTAATCACTCGCTTTAATAGCGAAAATTTTATTATTTTTCATCGTCAAGTACATAGCTTATGTGGGTCTGCAGGGACTTATGGCTATTCAGAATTAAGTAAAGCAGCACGAGAATTAGAAATTTATTTAAAAAAATTATTAGGTAAGACCCTGCTCTCTGAAGAGGAGCAACAAATCATATCTCAATTATTAATGAATATAAAAGACAAGTTAGAGCTTCCTCCGTCTAAAAATTTGTTTCAATTAACTTTAGAAACAAAAGAAATCGAAAATAAAGCCATATATATTTTAGAGCAAGACCCCTCATTAGCGCAGGAACTCGATGAAGGGCTTACGCAAGCAGGTTACTCTGCAGCAGTAGTATTGGATTTGAAAGAACTGCAAACCAAAGTGCAGCAAAATCAACCCATAGCGTTATTGGTTGATACCTATTTTTTAATGAGTATTCGTAATCAAAAATTGCTCGTCAACCTTATTAAGAAGCAAAATTATTTTATACAATTATTCTGTATCGTACCTAATTATGAATTATTGCCGCGTTTAATAGCTGTACGGGCGGGCTGTAAAGCTTTTTTTCAAAAACCAGTAGATATATTTTATTTAATTCAAATTATTAATCAAAAGTGTAGTTTTACAACGAATATTCCCTTTCGAATTTTAATAGTTGATGACTCTGAATCACTTGGAGAATATTATTCTTTAATTTTAAAACAAGCCGGCATGATTGCTCAAGCAATCACAAATCCTATGGATATCTTTAAGCATCTTGAAAAATTTCGCCCTGATTTAATTTTAATGGATATTTATATGCCTGAGTGTACAGGATTGGAACTTTCCTCAGTACTGCGTCAGGAAAACAAATACAATAAAATACCCATTATTTTTCTTTCGACAGAGCAAGATAAACGTAAGCAATTAACCGCGTTAAGTATCGGCGGCGATGATTTTCTTACCAAACCTATATCACCAGCACATCTAATATCTGCTGTAAGAATCCGTTCGCAAAGAGCGGGAGTTTTAAATTACTATATGTCGACTGATAGCTTAACAGGGCTACTAAACCATTCAAGTTTTTTAAAGCGCTTAGAACTCGAACTGGATTACGCAAAACAAAAAAACACACCATTATCTTTAGTTATGATAGATATCGATCACTTTAAAAAAGTCAACGATACCTATGGCCATCCTTTTGGTGATATGGTGATAAAAAAATTGGCGACGTTACTAACGCTTCGCCTTCGCAATAATGATATTGTTGGAAGATATGGTGGCGAAGAGTTTGCTATTGTATTACCAGGGACAAATGCACAGCAAAGTAAGAAAGTACTCAATGAACTAAGAGAACAATTTTCGCACGAGTTTTTTGCCAATACAGACGATTTTTCTGCTACGTTTAGCGCCGGAATTGCTCAAAAAAATGCAGACAGCGATATCAATAAATTAGTTAACCAAGCCGATCAAGCCCTTTATGAAGCAAAACATTTAGGTCGTAATCAAGTAGTAATAAATAAAGATATAGAATAAAGCAATACTTGCCCCCAAGGGCATTTGCACGGATGCACCCAAAATTGAGGAAGAAATCACTTAGAAAATTTAAAACTTAAGTTAAATTGCGCAGAAGCCCAGTAGGTGCTAAATTTTAATTGTTTACTTCAATAATTTATATTGATGACATTAGGAGAAAACGATAAGTACCGACATGCATTCCTGAATAGGAGCGGATGACACGCTGGATTCTATAGGGGCTACGCATCTTGGCTTTTTGCCTACATGGCGTGTGACAGTGTACTTAGAAGGTATACAAATCAAGGAGAATAAAATGAAAAAGAAGATGATTGCAATTCTGGCCTCAATGGTATTAATGAATCTTGCATATGCAACTGATGATAATAATTCTGGCGCACAGGCATCTCAAACTGATGTTCAAACAAAAATTATGGACTTTGAACTAATAAGTGATGGTTCTTCCCCTGATTGCGAGAAAATTTTCAGCCACGTTCTAAAAGAAAAAAACTTTACTTGGAAAAAAGGGGAACAAACTCTCCTCCCTGGTGGACATGCTATCAGTCATAAAGAACGTATTATGAAAAGTTACTCAGACCATGATCAGGTTTTAGTAAGGCATAAAGTGCAGTTCAATGGTCAAGAAACAGCTGACGTTATTGTTGGATTTTCAAAAAACAAAGCAAATAAAGATGAAGCAGCAAGTGGTCTTATGATGGTAATCAATTGGGTTGACGCTCAAGGAAAACCCGAAGATAGAACCTGTTTGTTTTCGTTTAAAGAAAAATTAGAGAAATAAATAACAGAAGTTGTGTAAGTATATTAAATTCTTTAAGAGAGAGTTTTACTTTGTCAATTAATCTTGCGACTAAGGCATTAGTATGAAAAAAATCGGGGTTATTGATCATGTAAACTCTCTCACTCCAGAACAGTTTCATTCGAACTATGTTTTGCAAAATAATCCTGTAATTATAAAAGATGTTGTTGAGTTCTGGCGAGGATATAAATTATGGTCCCTGGATTACTTTGCAAAAACTATAGGCCAAATTAAGGTACGTTATTATATTTCTAAATCAAACGTGTATCCCGACCTTAGCTTTATGGATAAAGAAACGGATAAAAACGCTTTTTTTAACGAGGGGAAGTTGATTCATTTTATCAAGCTGCTAAAAGAATTTAAAAATGTATTTCTAGCTGGGGATGAATTATCGCTGTTTGATAAAAAAAAATATAACCAACAGCTTGATGTTTTAACGCAAGATTTCGAAATCCCATCACTAATAGATAAAAATAAGCTGCATAGTGGAGGGCTATGGATTTCGCCCAAAAATGTTGTATCGTGGTTGCATTATGATCAAAATGGTTGTCATAATTTGAATGCTCAAATTAAAGGTTCAAAAAACATTTTTTTATTTCCTCCTCTAAATACGCAAAATTATTATCTTAATTTATACAGTGGGAATGGGGTAGCCAACTTTAGTCAAGTAAATATCCTGAAACCCGATTACCTTCGATTTCCTCAATACAGGAACGTGGGGTACTTTGTGGGGAGATTAGATGCAGGAGAGATCTTATTTATTCCCGCCTATTGGTTGCACAGCTTCAACCATCTTGGTGACATCAATATTAATTTGAATTTTTGGTGGGATGAGGATGAATCAACCAAGCTCTCTAATCCATTATTAGTCAGGGAAAAATTTTTTGCTGCGGTCAAAAAGGCTTTATCCGGAGAAGGAAGTAAATCTCTTCTATCTAAATTAGAAAAACAAGATAAAAATATTCAGGAATTAATAAGAAATATAGAATTATACATCTTATCCTCTTAACCCCAATACACATCTAAAATAGCTTTGTAGAATAAAAATTTACAGTAAGAGAGTTAATTTTAAAAATTTTTTCAGCCGAAAAAATTTTTACTTACTCTCTAATCTGTAAAAAATTATTTATTCACTATCAATACATCCAAAACCTAAAACTCGGCCTTCTTCTTGTGCTGTTATTTGGGTTGCATCTGCTCCTGCAATTGAAACTTCATCTAATTCAACAAATTCAATTTCAGGGTTGTTTTGAAGTCCATCAAGTATTTCGTCTTTCATATTACCTCCTCATTGCATTTAACCACAAAGCTTAACGTAAGCTTTTCCCTTTTTTATTTTAGTATAGTTTACGGAAATTGCAGCAGCAATAGCTCGTACAAATAAAATATGACTGGAAATTTTATCGTTATATTGTGAATGGATATCTCCATATTTTTTAGCTATATTCAAATAAATTAGAGGAGGATTTTCATTTGAGTTCACTCACATTTTATCAACTCGGCCATATCCTTTATGAAGCAATGTGTAAGCCGAGTAAGAATTTTTTTGATTTAGCTCTAATTTTCAGCGAATTAACAAGGGAAGACATCATTTCTCTGATTAATAGCTTTCTAATAGAAATAACGGCCAACGATAGAATTGCTGAAGAAAATAAAATATATTTTTACCAACAACCAGGTATTCATTTATTAATGCGTTTTACCCACTGCAAGGCATCCTCCAATTCTTTATCGGCAAGTGAGGTAGATGCCATTGTAATGAACTTATCAGAAGTGGACGTTAAAGTCCCTTTGTATCGTTGTGACCTGCAACAGCATCGTTTGTATGAGGAACCTGGTCCTCTAAAACGAGAAGAAGATTTGATTCTACCCTCTTACAAGCCTGTTTGCTTGCCTGCATTTTCCTCAGTGCTTGATTTTTACAATACATCACATAATGCACCATTGCTTATTGTGCACTCAGATAAAAAAGCAAGAACCACTTGGGTCTTTAACCATGACTCTTTAAATCCCATACGACGAATTAGCACCGATGTACGCGCGTCAAGAATTCGATTAACTTTAGAATTATTTCAAGCGATGCAGGTTAAGAGAGTTAAACTGCTTTTAAAAAAGCTGATTTTGTCGGATTATGACGCGCATGTTCGTTGGGAAGCAATGAAATACTACTATAAAATTAATGGTAAAAGTGCGTTATCTTTATTACAAAAAATTGCGGCCGAGGATAATGATCCTGAAATACGACGGGCTTCACAAAAAACATTAGAATTGATAATGGGGAATGAGCATGGCGGAAACATTTTATCCTAAAGTGAAAAGGCCCATTTCATTAGAGGCATTTATTAGGTTTATTGATAATAATAAAATCATTGATGCTCTGAAATCCTCAGAATACAAACCTGAGTACTTAGAAACAATTGCCAACAAATTTGCACAATTAGCTCTTAATAAAACTTTTTTAACCAAACGATTAGGTAATGAACTAAAAAATTTTGAAAATTTTCAGATAGATAATCAATTCAAACCTTCAACGATTATCGTTCATAAAGCGGCTAACTATGTGATAAGGGCCGTCATTTGGATGCCTCTATCAGATCGTAATCAAGCTAAAATTTTTTCTTATTTCGAGCCTCATGATCACAACTTTGATTTTTTTACCGTGAATTACTTTGGGCCTGGTTATAAAACACGAATTTATTATTACGATTATGATTCAGTAAAAGGAATACCCGGAGAAGAATTAAATTTGCAGTTTACTGAGGAAACTTATCTAACTGAAGGCAAGGTCATGTATTATTATGGTAGCGCAGATGCTCATATTCAATATCCCCCGGAATCCATAACGGTTTCACTCAATTTAATTTTGCCAAAAACAACGAAACGCCGCCAATATGAATTCGAATTGTTTGGGGAACAAGGGAAAGCCAAACTCATTTTAGGCAACCTTGACCGTTTGGCTCAAATGCGCACTTTAATTGATGTAGCAATCAAATTAAAAAATAAAAGCAGTTTGGATCTCATACGAACCATTGCTATGACCCATGACAACGAGCAATTAAGGGCCATCGCGTGGAAAGCAATCTTATCAAATTATCCGAATAAATCTGCTGAATTGGCTTTAGCACTTCAAGACAATAGTGAATATGTAAAAGCCTCTCTTGCAGAATTTACTGAAGCCTGAGTGGTTTCCTATATAAAACAAATTGAAATATTTAGATGGCTCCAACGATTATCTCCCGCGGGAAGCTTTTAGTGCCTGGATAGTTAAGAAGATAATTTACAAGTTGAGCCAGTTCTGTAGGGGGGATTGTATTTTTCTCATTTACATCAGGTATCGTGAGCTGCCCTGAAGCAAGGGTACACACTCTAACTCCTTGTTCTCTTACTTCTTCAAATAATGATCCCGAAAAACCGAAAACCCCATGTTTTGTTGCACAATAAGCTGCTGCGCCAGGTATATAGTCCTGCCCTGCTGTAGAAGCAATATTAATTATTATCCCCTGTTTACTTGCGATCAAGTAAGGTAAAGCACAGCGAGTCAGCACAATTAAAGATACGAGATTAGTCTGAATCGTATCTTTTATTATCGGAAGGGGCATATTTATTAAATTTCCAAAATTGAAACATGCCGCATTATTAATTAAAACATCTAACCCTTCAAAATGCTCAATTACCTCGTGAATGATGGATTCAGCCGCTTCAGGAAAGGATAAATCATGAGCAACAGTTATCACTTCACTTTTATCTAAAGACGTGGCTAACGTATTTAAATTATTTTGATTTCTACCATGCAAAGCTATTTTGTTGCTGGGAGTATTTAGGAATTTTGAAATTTCTCTGCCAAGCCGCCCTGTAGCGCCAGTTAATAAAATTTTCATTATAAATTCCTATCTTAAAGTTAAAATAATTGCCAAAAGCCTTTAATTTCCAATAACGGTTAATAAACGAAAGGAATAAAACGGTAGTGAACACGTTGGACATATTCCTTATAACTGTTTGAAAACTCCTCTGTCAGCGCTTTTTCCTCAAGCATAGCCCGTATGATCAGCAGAATTGTCAAAAAGAAAGTAAAAAATAAACCGTACCAGGAGCCTAGCAATAAAGGGATACCAAGAAAATAAAGTGTAGCTCCAGAATACATGGGATGACGAACATAGCGATAAGGACCAGTAGTAACGATTTTATGCTCTCGCACTTTCTGAATTTTTACAACAGGAGAGGCATAAGTATTCTCTTTAAATACCAAATAGAAAATAGAGAATCCTATTATTATTAGAATGGCTGCCAGCACTTTGACTAAAAAAGGGATCATATCTGTCTGCGAGCGAGCCACATCGAATGCAATAAAAGGCAACCAGGTTATTTGCAAAATTGAGAAAAGTATCATAACCAATTTGTCCCATTTTTTTTGGCCTCGTTGAATAACAAAAGATAGCCTTTCCTTTAATAACTCGGGATCATGTTTAGCTAACCAAAAACCAATCGCTAATCCAAAACCTCCTTGAAGCAAAAGAAAGATCCATGCGCTTGGCCAATTAAGAGTACCAACAGGTATAAAAAGAAAAAACGCCATAATTAATAACGTCAGAAACGTATGAATAATTAATTTTAAAATCACAATCTAATCATCCCTAATTTCAATTTTTACTTGAAAAAAACTTCTCTAGAAATCCTATACATTAAACGAGGTGCTTATCAGCGAATATTCCCCTCTTATTTTAAATATGCTCTTATACGCATCCAACAAGAAGAACCAAGTGTATAGGGTTTTGCGCTGAGAACAAAAATGAACTGAACTCAAATAGAATCTGCTAATCGATTATTCTTAACCTTGTTTGGATTGACCTACCTGAAGTATTCACCATGTTATCTTTATCCTAATTACATGGTCAAGCAAAACAGTACAAATTTAGAGTTTAAAATGGCTAACTGAAGAGAACACAAAAAACCAGCTGATGAAAACGCTGAAACAGAAGCCACAAAAAAAGCCAAACTTGCACCATTATGTAAAATAGAAATAGTGCAAAATCAATTGCCCTAATTAAGTCTTTAAAACTTCAGTTTTGCAAGACTCCTTTTTCGAAGCGATTTTCGTTTAGATTCTTTGAAAAGATTGGTAGAGCGTAGTATTTTCCCATCCCGAGTGCAATTTTAATGTTAATAATAAAGGCAAACTCCTAGTTTCTTTTAGATAAGCAATATCTTGGATACAAATTGAATCCTCAATTGAGTATGCTAAAAAGTCAATCCAGTAAGATGGAAGAAATGCTTCATCAAGAATGTCGTGCCCTGTACCATTATGAAAATTATAAATTGGAAAAATGAAGGTCGTTGCCTGAGCAGTAGGAATAATTAGCGTTTTAGGAGCCTCCCAGTAGACCGGTGGCTCTTCAAGATAATGCAGCTTTATGGCAATTTGATTTAATGGACATTTTTCCTTGGTTTTGATTCTAAGATAAGTTGTATCTAAATAAGTGGTATTAAGATCATTATTTTTTATAGGTAATTTTATATTGAATTGTTTCTCTTTATTACTTAAGACCGGCCTGATAGTTTCTGTTTTTGCATCCAGGTAACTATTAAATAACTTATTTAAGTGATTTGTTTGATAAATGCGCAATAGAATTACAGGAATACTAAAGAAAATAATACTTACTAGCGAAACAATGGAAATCATTTTCCAACGAGATATCACTTTAGATTTAATTTCTTTGAAAAATGCGACATTATATTTATTCTTTATCAAAAGAATAAATTGCTGACTTAGCAAACCAATAAACCATAAGCCAACAAATTCCAAGTAAAAATAGTGTCTTGCATCAAACTGCAAAAAAGGATAAGCCCCTAAATAAGTGAAAGCAAATAAAACAAATAACGCTAACCTTAATTGAAAAAAAGCCATAATTGCCGTCGTAACAAAGGGAAGCATCACCACAATATTTCTCAAAGGAATATAATTCGCAATTTTTTGCAAAAATCCATGAATAAAGATTAGCGGAACTTGAAATATGCTTGCATAGATTCTTACTAAAAAATCTGCAGGGAATGTTGATAGGTAATTCAATAAAAACAAAGAACTATAGTAGCTATATTCTTTAGTTGTTGTCGGTATTAATTGTTCAACCCCATAAACTCTTTGAGAAAAGCTATTCACCACAGTATATGGAATTAAATCTCGATAAGCAGGAATAACGGAATAAGTTTCAGGTTGTCCTAAACCCAACCCCGAAGTGAACGAGTCAGCCAACCCCAGAATAATAACATGGGCGAGATTTCCCCCACTATAATTATGTATCGTATATAAAATTGGAAAGCCTGCAATAAAAAAGCTTATTAAAAAAGCGACACAAGCAATGAATTTGTTCTGAAAAGCATTTCTATCTACTTTTACAAAAAAAAGAAGCGTTATGAGGAAAAATGGTAGCATTACTAACAAATCGACTCTAAATCCCAGTCCAAGACCAAGCAAAGCACCCGCCCCACAAGAAGAAAAGAATAATTTTTTTTTGCCAGGAGATGTAATGAGCAATTTCCCAGCGATACAGAGTATACCTAGCAAGAATGGAGCCACAGAATAATCTCTTAGCTGAATAACATAGTACGTTTGCATCGAAGAGAGGGCAACACATAGCGAGGGTAAAAAGGAAAGGTAAGGATTCATTCCCAGACGAAAAATAAAGTATGTCTCAAGCAAACTTATACTATATAAGATTAAAAATAATGGAATTAAATTATCCCAACCAACCCCCATTATCCTCCATATCACTCCCGCACTTAAAATCATATAGTGTTCCATATCTTGGAAGTGGTTAAGCGGCATCGTCTTTTCCTGAACAATATTGCTGCAGTCAAAGGTTGTTGTTTTATTTTCCAAAAAAGAACGTAAAGAAGGAGTTATATCTTTGGGATTAGCAAATTCATAACCACAAGCAAACATAACTGCGGGAGCGAACTCATTTTGATAAAAAAAGGATGGATACTGTTTATGGATAATGGAATTATAAATATAGAGATTACCTAGTACTAAGAGTAAAAAAGGTAACAAAATTTTCTGAATCCGACATAAGAGTTTTGACTCCTTAACATCAAGTAGTCTCGAGTCAGGAGAGGTACTATGTAACATCAACTTTTATCCCATTACATTAGACTTTTGCACAACCAGTCAATTTTCCATGAGTGCGATGCATTCATGTCAAACCAGATGGTTTAGCCCAAGCATTTATTATTGGAGAAGAATGTGTTGGCCATGATTCTTTCATTTTATCTTGATCTGAAATATCGTATAATACAGCCAAGCACTTAAAATTTTCTTGTATTATTTATTAGGATCTATTATTTATGATCTGTTTTAATCAGCCTCCTCATACAGGAAAAGAATTAGATTACATTCGCCGGGCCTTTTATAATAAAAAAATTTCTGGAGATGGTGAGTTCACACAAAAATGTAATCGCTGGTTTGAAGAAAAATTTTATATTAAAAAAACGTTATTAACCACTTCCGGTACACACGCCTTAGAAATGACAGCAATTCTAGCCAATATAATGCCTGGCGACGAAGTGATTGCCCCTTCTTTTACTTTTGTGTCGACAGTAAATCCTTTCGTGATGCGGGGTGCAAGAATAAAATTTGTCGATATTCGTCCAGACACTATGAATATTAATGAGCAATTAATCGAAGCGGCGATTACATCGCGAACTAAAGCGATTGTTGTGGTTCATTATGCGGGTATTTCATGCGAGATGGATGCAATTATGGCAATTGCCAAAAACTACAATCTTCTGGTAATTGAGGATGCCGCTCAAGGTGTAATGTCAAGTTATAAAGGACGTGCACTGGGCTCTATTGGAGATATGGCTGTTTTTAGTTTTCATGAGACTAAAAATTATTCTATGGGGGAAGGTGGTGCAATTTTATTAAACAAGAGTAAATATGTAGAACGTGCGGAAATAATTCGCGAAAAAGGAACTAACCGCAGTAAATTTGTTCGTGGCGAAATTGATAAATACACGTGGTGTGATATCGGCTCCAGTTATTTGCCAAGTGATATAAACGCGGCCTATTTATGGGCGCAACTCGAAGTAGCTCATGAAATTAATCAAGATCGTCTTCGCTCATGGCATATCTATCACTCTCATTTACTCCAGCTCGCCCATGATGGCTGCATTGAGTTACCCACTATTCCTGAATATTGTATCCATAATGGCCATATGTATTATATTAAATGTAAGGATCTTGCAATGCGCACTCAACTAATGAGGATGCTAAAAAGTAGGAATATAGTGACAGCATTTCATTATGTACCACTACATACAACTGCAGTAAGCGCTCAATATGCTGAGTTTGTTGGTGAAGATAAATATACCAGTATAGAAAGCGAGCGTTTATTGCGTCTACCATTGTACTATGGCTTAAAACCCGATGATATTAGCGTAGTAATTGAGAATATTTACAATTTCATGAAATCTTACTCTTAAAAAGATTTAATTCTGATAAGTTAATCAATGAATTTATAAGAAAATAAATATGTTAATAGATGAGATATTAAAAGATATAGGTAAAAATGTTGGCTTTATTGATATTCTAAATAATCAATTTATTGAAAAATGTCATTACACCGCTTTTACTTGGACAAAACGCCCCAATTCCATCTGCTTAGCCATGGGAGAAAACTATCTAAGAACGGCAATAAACAATCCTAATATTCAAGGAATTGTGACTTCACCTCAAATAATTGCAAAAGAAAATACAGAGATACCTAAATGCATTATTTTGCTAGAACACCCCGATCAGTTTTTCTATTATTTACATAACGCTAAATTACATGAGTATTTTAGCCCTACACATTTTGAACCATTTATCCATCCTTCAGCACAAATATCACCTAGAGCTATTGTGTCGCAAAACGTGCAAATTGGAGCAAATACGGTTATTCACGATGGTGCTATTGTTTTGGATAATACTATTATTGGTATAAATTCAGTTATTTATCAAAATGTTACACTTGGAACGACAGGCTTTTTTTCAAAAAATGTTTTAGGTAAAAAAATACAAATCGAACATTTTGGTGGCGTTAAAATAGGCGATAATTGCATTATTCATGCAGGCAGTAATATTTCTCGCTCAGTTAACTATGATGAGTACACAACGCTAGGTAATGATACTCATGTTGGGATACATACTAATATTGCACACGATTGCCAGATTGGCGAGAATTGTGATATCTCTTCAAAAGTATGTCTCGCAGGTCGAGTTCAAATAGGAAATAATGTTTGGATCGGCGCCTCAGCAACGATATCAAACAGCGTTCAGGTCGGCAATAACGCAGCTATAAAGATTGGTTCGGTTGTTATTTCAGATGTTGACCAAAGCAAAGTCGTTTCTGGTAATTTCGCTATAAATCATCAAAAAAATTTACGTGAATTTAGAAGTAAAAACGATGATGCAAATACATAATTTTATATTGCCATTCAAAGAAAATCGTAATTAACAATTGAGCGTTTCAGCTGAAAAAGCTCCTTTTTTGGCATCACAATATATCATCATTGATTCCTGTTAAAGGATGCTAATCCGAACCATAAACGCCTTTTAATATGCGGTATTGGATTTTCTTGGGGAAGCTGTATACTAAAGAACCTGTTGAATAATATGTCTAAGGATACTTTATATGCAAACATCTTTAAATGAATTTAAAGAATTAAGTGCAGAGATAGTGCAAACCTTTGACGTTCAAACCATAAGCGCTCACCTCAATGAAATATGAAACCAGTATATTCGATTGTTGTTCCCGTATTTAATTCAGCAGCCACACTTCCAGAACTTTATCAACGCATAGTTTTTGTCATGGAATCTCTTAATGAAGATTTTGAGCTTATCTTTATAGAGGACTGTGGTTCAGATAACTCATGGCAAGTTCTAAAAAACATTGCATTACAAGATAAGCGTGTAACTGCGATGCAACTCCTGAAAAATGTAGGGCAAGGCTCTGCAACTTTGGCGGGATTGGCGCAAGCAAAGGGTTCTTTTATAATCACCCTTGATGATGATCTGCAACATCCACCAGAAGAATTATCAATTTTAATAGGAGCATTAAGAAGTAATGAAAATTTAGATGTAGTTATTGGCGTACCTAAAGTGAAGCAACATCATTTTTTTAGACGTCTAGGAAGCTCCTTTATCAACAGACTGAATAATTTCTTTATCAAAAAAGATCCTCTACTTAGGATGACCGCTTTTCGTATTATTCGTTATCAAGTTGTAAATGCTCTACTTCAGATGAATGTACCATATCCCTCATTAGGTCCTATGCTCTTATCAGTGACTCGGCGTATTGGCAATGTCGTTGTTGAACACCATCCTAGAAAAAAAGGTAAAAGTGGTTATACTTTGTTTGCTCTTCTTCGCCATAGTTTAAGTAACATTGTTGGCTATTCAGTAATGCCCTTACACATACTCGCTGTGATTGGTATGATGGGCATTCTTTTTTGTGGAATATTCGCAATTTATTTTCTTACCCGATACTTTATAATAGGAATTAATGTTCCGGGATGGATGACCTTGCTCTTATTAATGGTAACTTTATCCTCCTTCAACTTTTTAGCTTTTTCACTTATTGGAGAGTACGTATTGCGTATTATGCGAGTTTCAACATCTCCGAATCAATGGACTGTGCGTCAACTAATTCAACAGGAAAAACAAATTTTTAGAACTAATTGCCCCCAAAAAAAGGAAGAAAAAGAGGATGCTTTCTAAGTTTTCACATAAAAGCAAATCAAAAACTAGCCTCCTTTTTTAATTCTTAGGGAACTTTTAGGAAACCGAATAGGACATTTTTATGGGGGTTGGATGTGATAGACTCAAGGAGTTACGACAATATCAGATATATCCCTACCATTTATGAGATTTTGAGCTATGATTAAAGTAATACGCTTTAAATTTATTCTTTTTGACTAAAAAAAGAAACCGCCGCGTTAAATGGAGGTCAAATATGTTCCTATCTACTGTAAAAAATCTCTACGAAGCTCGAGTTAAAATTGGGAATCATATAATATCAAAGATTAGGGGAATAAAAGCTGACGCTTTGAAGGTATATTTAAGCGTACAATGTGATTTGGAATCTTCAGGAGCTAAAGGGGAACTCATAGATCTTGGTACCGGTAAAATTATTTACGCATGCCGTAAGCAAACCATTGTAGATAAATAATTTGGAACAATTTTAAATTAAAAATGATGAAAATAAGAAAAATCAATACAAAAAAGTATTAATAAAATTGCTCCCACAAACCCTAACTCTAACCCCAGATAAATTAAGATAAGATTTAATTCCAATCGTTAAATCTAATGATAAAGAAATAAATCTTATCTATGATTTTGTGCTATCAGCATCCATTGCATCCCTAGCTTAAAAGAAGAGCCTATAAACGAAGCACAATTTTCGATTCCCATCATGCGCAATCATGCTCATGGCCTCCATTCGTAGTACATTGAGATTTAGGTGAACTCTCATTACTCACCATGCCCATAATAGCTTGTGCATTTTCAGAAACACTTGAACTGGCAAAAATTTGACTCGCCCCTACTCCTGTAAAAATAATCTGTCCCGTTGGGGCATTAATGCCTGAAGCAGCCCCTCCTCCACTGCTTTCTGCGCGAATAGTCGAGTGAGTAATTGTTTCTATAGCTCCCCCCACATAATCATAGATCCCAATTACGTCTCCGGTTTGGCGACCTACCGCTGTAATTTTTGAATTTATGACTGTAGAATTAAAAGAGTCTACTGCATGGACGAAACTCGCTCCATTATTTATAGCAGTTATTAGGCTATTCTTAATAAAAACATCACCGCCTGAGCTCGCTCCATACACCCCTCCTAATCCTTCAGGAGTAATAATATCAGTATCATCTTCAACTGTTATTTTGGAGCTATTAATTGTTACATTGTTATAAGAAAAAACACCTGTAGATCCAATAATAGTTCTTCCTGATACATTCACCACGGAATTATTTATAACAGTATCACCATTACCACCAAGAATACCATTATTTTGTTGACTGCCATTCCCCCTTGATTCGATATATGAATTATTTATTATTACATTGCCGGTAGCGCCCTCAACACCATCGGAAACAACAGTATCTACATAGCCCGTATAAGTAGCATCGCCTATTCCTAGCACGTGCGATGAATTAATTAAAATATTTTCCCCATAACTATAAACTGAAAAAATTGCTGTATCATTAAGGCTACCAGTGGCCGAAGTAATGATTCTTGTATTATTTAGTGTTACGTTTCCAGTAGCGCCAACGCCCATCACCGTATTGTCATATGCGTGGGAAACAGTTTGAGGGATAATTTGGTTGTTATTAATTAATTGCAAATCATTTATTGAGCTATTACCGTTCCACCATATTCCCCCTCTAATAGTAGGAAGCTGGCTGCCCATAGCTGGAGCCATAAAATCAGCGTTTCGTCCCCAAAGACTTTGCCCATCTGCCAATTGGATAAAACCATCAGTACCCGTACTCGGTAAAACATATGTTCCAGACGCAAACCAAAACGAGGCATTCGGAGCCACAGCAGCAATACCACTGGCAACTGTCTGGTCCAAATTAATACAAGGATTTTCAGCGGTACAATTAGCAAAAGTAAATGACGATCCGTGGCCTTGATAAGTACCCTCGGGACTAAAAAACCAAATATTATTGCGAATTTCTTGCGCAGAACCTGTGGCGATAAAACTCTTTCTTGTGGGGGTTGCCAATCCATAAGATGGACGTGCTAAATGACGAATAATAGGTTCTTCCATACGATTGGATAAATTTTGAGCTTGGGTATAATCTGGACCTCCAAAACTGAAGCGAACTCCTAGGGAAATTTTATTTTTGTTTTGGTTATCGTAATTTTCTTGAATCACTAGAGCCGCGTTTTTTCCTGTAAATAATTCCACATTAGCTTCTACACCCGTAATATTTTTAGCATTTTGATAATTAAAATAATAAACCCCGCCATGGATCCATCCTCCTTGAGGTAAGGGTAGATAGTGTCCCAGCTCCGCCTCTAATCCAACACCGTATTCATCTGTAAGCGCTGCAGGCGTATCGAAAAACCCATGACCTTGAACATAGGTTAAATTGTTAGTTCTACCAGAGTCATTTAAAGTAGATTGAGGAATATCACTGGCCATAAGGTAATGATATGTTTGATGACGTCGACTGATAGGAATATATCCCTGTACCCGAACTTCATTATAAGAGCCTAATAACTCAATACCGGGATTAGCAATCCAAGCCTGGGTTCGATGTGCAGTCTGTTGATAATCAGCAAAGAAAAAACCACCTAAAATTGCTTCCCCTTGGCTCCAATTTTTGAGTTCACGCACTCCAGTTCCTATACTGTATGCTGAATTGCTGCTATTTAACTCGCTGCTTCCGCCAAGAATCGTGCCGTCTATAAACCATAACCTCTCCGTATTACCCGTGAGCGGCTGCATGCCATCAATAAAACCGCCAATCTGACTTTTTCCTAATAGACCTTGGCCTGTAACTCGTGTAGACCATGGCTGATAACCAGGATAGGCAGTATTGAATCCTAAAATTATAATCACGGCAACAAATAGCTTTAGATAATCTAAACTTGCTTTCTGCTTCAATCTCTTCATCCTATATCTGCTGACAATCCTACAATCAATTTAACTTTATGCAGCGAGAAAGTGAAGCTGTTGTTAAATATTCTATATTAACTGAAAGCAAACAACTTGTTACATTGAAATATAGAGAAAGATGATAGTTCTTAGAGCTACCCCACTTAAAAGGCACCATTCTCAACAACAAAATGCTTAATCTCATATTGAAGTATTTAATAAATTCACCTTATCGACTTTTTTGAAAACATATTGACTTATTTATATACTTTTAATCTATAGTAATAGGGAAATAAAATGGAAGCTTATAGAAATTTAAGTGATAACTCTGGAGTTGAGCTATACGAAATAGGAGTAGACTATATTGTTGTAAAATTTAAGAATAGCAACTATGCCTACCATTACACGTATAGGAAACCCGGGGTTCATGATGTTGAAGAAATGAAAAATTTAGCTGAAGCAGGTAGAGGTCTCTGTAGCTATATAAATCAAAACGTAAGAAATAATTTTGAAAGAAGAGAGAAATTATAGGCCCCTCCCCATTCTTAAATTAGTGAAATAAAATTTTCTAATTAGAGCAGCATTTACCTTGGTTTGATTATTCAACAACTCCTAAATGACAGGATGGTTTGATTGGATCTAAAGAGAGTATCGTATTTTCTCTCACTGACTTGCCAAACGTTTCCTTGATCGCAAAAACTGAAATAAGAACTGAAGCTATAGAAAACATAATCACGATAAAGAGAGCTTCTTGATAATCTTTTATCTGTGCTGGATAAGGCAACATACCTCCTATTATTGGAGCACTAACTGATGTAATCATTGCTATCATCGCATTATTAAAAGCTAATCCTATTGCTAGATAGTTTTCTTTACACTGCTCTGCAATAGCTGCAAATCCTATGCTTTGTCCACTGGCACTGAAACCAAGGAATAAAAAGCAAACTCCTGTTAATAGTTCTCCAAGTGGAAAATATATAATGCCTAATAGCGACACTAAAGCAGTAAAAGCACTAGTAAGCATTACCGGTTTTCGGCGTTGTAATTTATCAGATATAAAACCGAGAAAAGGACAACCCAACGCATAACCGAGCCATGCCAATGTTATCATGTAGGAAGAAAATGCGGGAGAAAATCCTTTTTTTATTAGAAGCTCCACACCTATATTTTCCGAAAAATATTCAATAGCAAAGTAAATACAACCTGAAAAAAGCGCAATGTTCCAGATCTGTTTTTGGCTTATTATTTTTAATAAATTTATTGATACTTTAACGGGCTTGGTAAGTACAATAAATTTTTCTCGGTTATTACGATTATTTTCTACGAACAACACTGTTAGTGCAGCAATAATTATCCCGATGATTGTCATGCTGAAAAATATACCACGCCATCCTGACATAGAGTTTTGAGACAATGAGTTTAATGGGCCTGCGGCTAACATTGGGCCTATGGTGCCAATAAATTGAGAAATACCTATAAATAAAGCGATATTTTTTCTAGGCATCCAATCATAGACAGCAATTAACAAACAAATAAATCCAAAAGAAGAGCCTAGGCCCATAAAGATGCGACACAACATCGCTACACTGAAATGATGAGATAAAGCAAAACCCATTGTAGCGCCTGCACAAAAAATTAAAGCAATAAATAATGCTTTTTTTAATCCAAAGCGGGCAGCCATAATTCCAACAGGAATTTGCATTACACCATATATGGCTAAATATCCCGTTGTGCTTAATAAAGAAAAAGTCATCGGTGTTAGGTTTAAGTCATTCATTAGCTGTACTTGAAAAGTACCCACAACTGTACGCAATAAAAATTCATACATAAAAAAGAGCGCACAGATAAGCCAGACTAATAAACCTTTTAAATTGATTTTATTTTCTACACTCAATCTTGAACCTCTTTGCCCCAGGCTTCTAAAGCAATTTCGGCTCGATTATTATCAATGAAAGTAGCTACCTTAAAAATAGTTTGTCCTTCATAAATTAATGGATGACGGTTTATACCTACTACTATTCCTTCATATTCAGCCTTTATCACTTCAGCTGTGTCAGCACTGAAGGGATCACTAATGATTCCGATACGTTGTCCTTTTTGAATTCTTTGTCCAAGTTCTACGGTACTCAAGAATACACCACTACGATGAGTGCGGATCCAATCTTGATCTTGAGAAAAGGCAGGCTTGAATACATTATTATCATTTTGATCGGAAGCATCCAGCATGCTCAAAGCCTCCATCACATTATGAATCCCAGATAACCCTAAACTAATTGCCGATTTGTCAAATCGCATTGCTTCCCCTGCCTGATAGACAAGCATGGGAATACCTAATTGTTCAGTAGTTTTTCTCAACGAATTATTTTGCATACTGGCATTGGTAATAACGGGAGCTCTAAAACTTTGGGCTAAGAACTTACTTTCAATATTATTTAAGTCACAATAAATTTGAGGCAAAATTTCGTGGTTGATCGAGCCAGTTTGTAATTCAATACAAAAATCACTTTTACTTAATATTTCTTGTGTAAAGATATGAGCAATACGTTCACCATACGAACCATTTTCTACACCGGGAAAACAACGCTCGAGATTTGTATCATTATGCGCCCTTGATGGACCGATTAACCCCAGAATATTTAAAACGGGCACGGCAATTAGAGTTCCTCGCATTCGGGACAACCTATCCGACTCGAGCAAGCAATTTATAATTTCTAGTCCATTTAGCTCATCTCCTTTAACTGCTGAAAAAATTAACAAACAGGGTCCGGATTCTTTGCCGTGGATTACTTTTATAGGCATATAAAATGAAGTGCATGAATAGAAATCGGGTAAAGGTAGAGCTAGATTAACCTGTTCGCCAGGATGAATAGTCGCATTACAAATATTGAGTTTTGAGTTTTTCATAAGCCGTATATTAAGTCGATATTTCCTTCAAGTAAAATTTACATGCTAACAACTTATTGCCGATGATGCAAAATTTGACACAGTATGTGCCACATGACTAGTAACACAATACAGAGACATTTCATGATAAAAGTCTAAAGACAATCAAATCTATAAATAAGCAAGCACAAACATCATCATGAAAATTGACTTTTGAAATAGGTAGGCAGAAAGAGTAATAAAACCCAATCATGCTTTTGAAAAAACAATAAATAAATTGTGGTTACAATCTATTCTTCAAAATAAGGTTAAAGAAAACACTAAAACATCAGTAATAAGAAGAAAATCTACCCAATGGCCAATCTAAATCTAGTTTAGGAACCAACGACTCTGAAGAGTTTGTCAGCTTAAATTGTTACGATAAAATTTCTGTTGAACAAGAAAATGCTGCATACTGAGGAAATAAAAACCGAGGAGCATACCGTTATGAACATGTTTCTTTTTTTAACGTTCTACGTAAAAGTTGAGTATAGATAGGAGCATTTTTTGCTAACTGAACAACTGTAGTCGAGGTCAAACAGGTAATCATTAATGGCAATATCAATAAATAATTTTGTGTCATTTCAACAACAAGAATAATTCCTGTAATCGGTGCTCTTACAGAAGCAGCAAACAGAGCACCCATGCCAGCCACTGCAAGCATACCCGGATGAATGGTTATCTCACTTGAAATTGCCTGAAGAATATGTGAAGCAGCTAATCCTAAAATAGTTCCTAAAGCTAACATAGGTGCAAAAATACCACCAGGTACACCTGTGCCATAACACAATAAAGTCATAATAAATCGGATTATAAGTAACATCATCAAAACTGAAAAATCAGGGTAAGCGATTAAAGCTTGTTCAATAATATGATACCCGCCTCCAACAACGCCAGGCTGTTCATAAGCCAAATATCCTACTGTAAGACCAATAATTAATACATATATATCTTTCATCCAGGGTTTTAGTTTGTCCAGGCTGTACAGCAGTTTCATCAAAAACACATTAAACCAAAGGCCTACAATACCTACTATGATACCAAAGACAAAGAAAATCCAAAGCGATTGAAGACTTGGCAGGGTAAAGACAACCATTTTAATATCGGGTTGAGGCCCAATAATGATATGCAACATAATGGTTGCAGCCACGCAACAAATGGCAACTGTTTTAAAATTTGTAAAGGAAAAATTAAATCCACTACGCATTTCTTCAAGTACAAAAAGGACACCAGCAAGAGGTGCATTAAAAGCTGTTGCAAGACCTGCTGCGGCTCCAGCCGCGATAAGTGAATCACGCCTTTTCCTTGTTAAAGAGAAGCATTCACCGAACATCTCACCAAGGTTACCGCCAATTTGAATGGTGGGTCCTTCTCGCCCAAGCACCATCTTAGAACCAATTGACAAAACACCACCGATAAATTTTACAGGTAATAGTCTTCGCCAAAAAATTGGGCGCTCATGGAGCAAAGTTCCTTCAATTTCCTGAACACCACTTCCTGATGCTTCCGTTGCAGCCCATTTTACTAATGCCCACGCGATGAAAACCATGACCATTGTTGTGAGTGCAGAGATGATACTGATGTTATAACCTTTTGACCCTGCGAAATGAAACCAGCTGATTAAAACATTATTTAACCAATGGATTGCCAGCTGCAATAATGAACCTACAGTCCCTGTTAATATGCCTAATAGAGCCGAAAGTGCATAAAGTATTAAGATCTTATCTCGCATTGGCCATGATCATCCTGAAAGGGTAATGAGATGGTATCTACTTTTTAAATCAAAGGCTATAGTGGATCCATGCAATAAACAAAGGAGCGCTCTTATTTTATTGTATAACAATTTTTAAACCTTTTTATTTATTTGTTCAATTTTTCATATAAATCAATATTTGCAACAGGCTTAAATAAATCTAGAACTTTGTACAATCGAGCTTCCCCCATTTTGATGAATGTATTAAAACACCGAAGTAAGCTCGCGCTATCAATTTTCGACTTCCTATTTCTCAAATATTTTTTTCTCTTAGAGCTAATCCGTGCATTATTTATGCGCTTCATACAATAGAAAATCTGTATTACCAAATACAATGGTTCTTACATAATGCAAGCCACATTTTTCTAATAAACGCTTTGACTTTATATTTCGGGACGAGTAACAACGACTAATTTATCAACAGCTAGATGAGCAAATCCCCAATCAATTAATGCATCCATTAATTCGACTCCATGCTCCTGCCCCCAGTATTTTTTATGTAAAACATATCCGATTTCGATATCCGGTTGATTAGCATTGTGATTAAGATAAACAAGTCCAGCACGACCTATGAATTCATTGTTATTTTTCTCGAAAACGGAACCCTCAAAAATCAATGCCAATTTTTCATTGAGGAAACACAACTTATTATTCTAATAAATGCAAATGGAAATGTTTATCGATTCGATATTTCAGAAAAGAAGTTTTTAGATCATAGCTGTTTCAAATAAGTTTTGTTCGATAATACACAAAATAAAGGAAATGTTTCTCCGTTTTTAACAACGGAAATATCCCCATATACAGGTATTATGATAGTTGTTGATGATGAAGGCATCTCTGCAATTAACTGGAACAAAGTACTCTGGAAAAGAAAGTATCATTGGGCTTATGCTAATTATCTTAAAATTTTAGGGATTACTAAAAAATCAGTAATGATTGAATTTCCCCTAAATTTTTATACCAGTCATAAATATATTGCCTGAAGTATTTGCCACTATTGCTATTTGATATCCAATTTAAAAGATATTCTTGATATAAAGTAGGCCTATCTTGAGAGGCCAGTCGTTCTTTTATGGTGACAGGTTTATCGGTTTTGATCCAAGTTACAGCTGTAATTTTTTGAAAATCTGGGGGATATAAATCTGCATTATGAAAAATAGCATTTTTTGAATATCGAATGTTTTGAAAAAAATAGTTCTTATATTCATCTATGTTCATCCTTTTAGCTGTGCGAATTATAGGAGTATTAACATCTAAATTTAAAGTAGCTTCAACTATTACTCCTAGTCCTCCATAACCTCCAATTGCACCAAAAAAACAGATCTGAGTTTTGTGTAGGACTGGCCTCTACAAGAGTACCATCAGCAAGAACAATCTTTATAGACTCAACTGAGCGAATTATAGACCCTTCATTAACATAACGACCGTGGGCGTTAACGCTAAGTGAACCCCCTACAGTAAAATTAGAAAAAGATTGCATTATTTTAAGAGAAAGATCCTGAGGATCAATGGCCTCTTGAATTTGTCTCCATGTTATTCCAGCCTCTACAGTAATTTGGCGTTTTTGTTTATCTAATTTAACAATTCTATTCATTTTCCGCATATCAAGAAAAAGACAGTTTTCTGTTGCAATTTGTCCTCCTTGACTATATTGACCGCCTCCAATGGATATAGGGCCATTATGATTGGAAATTAGTTGACTTACTTCTTCTGCGGATTGAGGAATAGCAATTTGATTTACTGTTATGGGATTTAACTGGGCAAAATTATTGAATATGGTTATCCAGAAATTGCAATCATAAACAAACAGGTATTTTAATTTTTGCGATCAATGTGATATATTATTGCGCAAAGTAACGCGATATAAAACAGATTATGTATAATAAATACCCAGCATTTTTCCCAAGTAAAAGTATAAAATCTTTCTCAGGTGTGCAGTTATCAAATGTTGCAAAAATCCCCCCTGTTATCGAATCACTATATCGAGGTGATAATAATCTTGCAGGTATAATTTTTCTTTTGCCCACCCTCTTTACAGGAGTTTTTTGTCAAAGTTTTCCTGAAGTAGTCGATATTGAGCAAATAAAATTGCACAAATTAACAAATCTATCTAATGATTTTCATATGGTGAGTATGTCAGAAGATCCACAAATTGCATTACATTGGGGAAATGGATGCTATATTACAATCGATCCTACTTTGTTTTCTGATTATATTGTGGATGTTCATGCGACCTTTCGTAAAAATCAGCTTAATTTTCCTAGTCGAATGGAAAGAGAAAAAGAGCATACAGCCTTAGCTGTACCCTTTTGTAGCATAAAAAAAATAACGATTCATAATAAAGAATTGATGAACCCTTTTTATGTCAGTATACCTTTTGATAACCACGAAGCAACAACAGCGTTTAATGTACTTTACTGCCAGCTAATTTCACTTTTAAGAAAAAAATATACTCAAGAAGTAGATAATGAAGAGGAGAGAATAGCATTACGTGCTTACACTACCGCTTATTTAGAGTTTTATACTAAATTCAGTGGTAGTAGCAACCCTTTTAATAAAAGCCTTTCGGAGCTAGATAAGCTCTATCCGGAATTTATGGAGAATTTTTTTCAATCAAATCGTATAACAGCAAAAATAGGTATGCTAACAGATCTTGTCTTAAGTTCATCGGATAACCTATTTAAAGAACATCCTTATACTAAAATCATCGATGCTTCGTATATCTATAGAATTAAAGAGAGCACTACTTGTGATGAAGATGACTGGGCAAAATCAGTTTATGATTAGTAATAAGAAAGAGGTAATTACTAGAAATCTCAAAATTTAAACCCTGCAAGAGCTTATTAATATCCATAAAATCAAATTAATAACTATGATTTTGATTTTAACCATTCAGTTTTTTCTGGTGATAAAGGTATGATGGGCGAAGGAAAATTAGAGCATAAATCAGAATCGGAAAAAACCATGGAAAAAGAAAAAATAGAAAAAAATCCAATTTCCAAAACCAATAACGAGTAGGCATGCTAAAGAAAATGATGATGAAGAACAACAAAAAGAAAGACCTCAATGGTAGTAAATAGTTCCTTACATTAGAATCGCTTAAATTGTCAAACAATCGCTATAATGATATCCATACAATACAATGAAATGCAAGTTACTATTATAAAGAAAATGTATTTATATGCGCACTATGCTCAGAGGATAAAGTCTGGGTTAAGTATGTGCGTATTAACTCAATACCCAGAGCATTTATAAGGTTTGACGGAGTCTTAATTTCTGCCATGAGCATAACCAAGTGATTGATTAATTCACTTTTTTTTGAATGAAGGATCTTAAATATTATAAGGCATAAGGCGCTCATAGCTTCTTGGTTATTATCTAAATCATTTTTTAATTCATTTAATAACATAATGCTCTGCTCTTCGCTGCATTCGGGAGCCAAAGCAATGAGTCCAGGAAGAGCTGCTTTGCGGATCCTCTCATCACCCTTTTTGGAATGCTGAAGAAAAATATTTATTAACATGATTCGTTGTTGCTCAGTACAGCCTGGAACTAAGGCGGTGAGCTCGGAAAGGACCGGTTGGCAGTGCCACCATCTATCATCTAACTGGGTAATGAGGGCATTCATCAATTGTGTTCGTTGTTTTTCACTGCACATCGAAACTAAGGTTGTAAGATTGCAGTTCGAGAAATTTTCCTTTCCTAAACATTCAATAAAGATACTCATTAACTGCATTCGTTCTTCCTCATTACTTTGTATTACCAAGGCAGTAAAACCATCAAGCGCAATTCGACGGGTATTCCAATCCTCGCACTTTAATTTCTCAATTAAAATATTTATCAACGTAATTCGTTGTTGACCACTACAGTAAGGTACTAAGGTTACAAGGCCAGAAAGAGCGGCTTCGCGAACAGATCGACACCCGGCTTTTAACTCTTTAATAAAGATCCCTATTAATATAGTTCGTTGTTGCTCATTACAATATGGTACCAAGGTAGAAAGCCCTCCCAGGGCTGCTGCGCTGACAGATGCAGCTTTCTCTAATGCATCATCCCAATATTCTGATGCTTTGTCGTAATATTTAGAATCTTCTAAAGAATCTTCTAATTTCTCAATAAAGGTATTCATTAACATGATCCGTTGTTGTTCATTACAGTATGGTATAACTGCAGAAAGTCCTGAAAGGGCTGACCTACAAACATATACAGAATCATCTTCTTGTTTCTGAATAAAGATATCTATTATCATGATTCGTTGTTGTTCACTACAATATGGTACCAAGGCAGAAAGAGTTGAAAGAGGAGCTTCGCAGGGATGTACAAAATCATCTTCTAATTTCTGAATAAAGATATCCGTTAACATGATTCGTTGTTGTTCACTACAATATGGCACCAAAGCAGAAAGAACTGAAAGAGCACCTTCGCGGATATATACACAATCATCTTCTAATTTCTTTAGAAAAACATCTATCAATGTGGTTCGTTGTGATTCATTGCTATGGGGTATCCAAGCAATAAGAATATCTAGCTCCGGGTAATTATGCCACCGAAGATCTTCAGACTCCTGAATAAGGGCTCTTCCTATTCTCATTTTTTGCTCTAGAGTCATTTGAGGCACTAAGATAGTTATTTCGTCTGAGGTTAAAATTTTTTTCTCAATGCGTACAAGAGTCTGATCAAATATTGAATTATTTACATGATACCGGAATCCTTCAAGGTTTTGGATGAGCAATAAGCAATGTACTCTATCAATGAGGGATAAATAGGGATTGCGTCTTAAACAAAGTTTGAGGGTATTTAAATAGACAATTTTTTCCTGCTCTGTCCTTTGGTTTGAAAAACTAGGGTTTGCGGCAAACTGTTGAAGGAGCTTCTGCTGATAAGGGACAAAATCAGCTCTCTGTGAAGAAAGCAGGATTAATTCCGCTTGGATTTTAGTCTCTCGATTTATACTTCGCCAGCGAGTAAATAATTCTTTACTGCCAACAGATGTTAATAGGTTAACTAATTCATCAGCAGGTAGTTGTTTAAAAATGGATAAGAACATATATGACTTCAAATCAATTAATGGCATATATTATAAAGATGCTAATATTTTTATCAATGATACCCTCTTAAAGAAAGTTCAGAGCCAGATCCGTTGCGTGAAAGGGCTACTTACAAAATCTTAAATTTGTGCATCGTTCAACTATATACATATCCTACCTCACATAATCCTCAATCCCTGCTCATGGCAAACGCATTGAAATTCTCTAGTCCATAATTCTGTTATTAGCGTCACTACCCATCTATTGAAATTAGGATTAAATAACTTTATAAGGTCTTATTTTTTAGGGAAAATAAGATGAATATAGAAGGAACTTTTCTAAGCCATTTTAAGCAATTAGAAGACCCTCGTTTAATTAGTCACCGCAATTTACGCCATAATCTTGAGGATATATTAATTATCAGTATATTAGCAACGATATGCGGTGCGGATAATTGGGTAGAAATAGAGCGCTTTGGCTTAGCAAAACAAGAATGGCTAGAAACGTTTTTGGGGCTTCCCGAAGGCATTCCTTCTCATGATACTTTTTCCCGAGTATTTGCCTTGCTTGAGCCTGATTGCTTTGAAACGTGTTTTAATGAATGGATAGCTTCATTAGATATTGATTTAAAAAATGAAATTATTGCATTGGATGGAAAAACGCTAAGAGGCTCTGGGAATAAAAGGCAACATCATCCTGCGTTACATCTGGTTAGTGCATGGGCAACGAAGAATCGTGTTCTGTTAGCTCAAGTCAAAACTGAAGAAAAATCAAACGAAATTAGTGCTATCCCCAAATTATTGACAATGATGCATATAGAAGGCGCAACGATTACTCTCGATGCCATGGGATGTCAGACTCAAATTGCAAAACAAATTATTACTCAGGGTGCTAATTACGTTCTATCTTTGAAAGAAAATCAACCCACGCTATATCATGACGTACGCACTATTTTTTTACGTGCTGAAGAGGAAGAGAAAAAATATAAAAAAATGCTTCATTTACGCCGAGTTGAGAAAATACATGCTCACGGCAGAATAGAAACCAGGCGCTATACCTTAATTTCATCTCGAGCCCCATTACTATTTGAATTACGTTGGCCTGGATTAAAAGGAATTGGTAAAGTCGATGTGGTACACACAACGAATAATCAAGTAGAACGCTCTACTCGATACTTCATCACGAGTCTGGATTACGAACAAATCGACTTATTTAAAGAAGCCGTTAGAAAACATTGGCACATTGAAATTGATTTGCATTGGTCTTTAGATGTTGGCTTTCGCGAGGATTTGAATCAAGCCCATGTCGGACACTCAGCCCATAATTTAGCCATTATTAGACGAATCGCTCTCAATCTTCTCAAAAAAGAATCCTCTCACAAAAATGGAGTCGCCTGCCGACGAAAAACTGCTGGATGGGATCATGCTTATCTATTAAAAATTTTAACAAGCTAAATAGATTTTAGGGGGAATTTAATGCGTTTGCCATGAATCCCTGCTCCTTTCTAGCTACCATAATCCAAATGCCAATAATTTTTTCACATTCATTTGGATTCATTTGCTATCAAAAAAACCTCATTTTAAAAAAAGAATTTATTTACAATTGGTGACAAATACAACCTTTGTGTCATTGATTGATGCTAGAAGAAATTATTTGATACTGCAGGTGCTGTTTTAGCGGTGACTTTTGAGGATAAAATAAAATGGGATTTTTGTTTGTTAATACTGATGAATTATCCGCGATGTCCTGCGATTGTTTGACGATTTAAGCGATTCTAATGTAAGGAACTATTTACTACCATTGAGGTCTTTCTTTTTGTTATTCTTCATCATCATTTTCTTTAGCATGCTCTTAATGAGGTCACATTAACACTGCCCATATAATGTGCAATTATTATTCAGTAGCATATACTTAATCATATTATTTATTTTATGCAAAAAGAGAGCATTTAGTATGAAACATATTGTAATTATGCAGGGTCACCGTACTGATGCAAATCGATATGTGCAACAATATCTAACCAATGAGAAAGATGAAGTCTATTTCATAGATACAAATATCGTAAGTATCGATACAATTCCCCAAATAATATCTGAGCAAACCGAACAAGATCAAGAAAATTATCAGATTCATGTAATTTCTAATTCACATTACGTTACAGCAACCGATGGCGAGTTTCCTCAATTAAAAGATTTTCTTATACAATGGAGCCTATCTCACCCTAATAGCTGTTATGTAGGACGGATTAAGGAGCATTATCAAAAGGAGCTAGAGAATTCAACTGATCGGAAAATTTTTCCAGAAGAAAATAGACGAGTTATAAAACAGCCTACTCATACATTTCTACCATGGTGTGCTAGTTTTTTTTCAAAACCAACAAAAATAAAACCACCAATAGAAATATTAGAATCAAATGAGATTTTTTTTAAGGCATCTGACAATAATAGTTTTTTACGCAAATTGAATTTGCACTTAAATTCGAAGCATTTTACTCGTGAAAAAATACTTGATTTCTTTAATGAAATAAAAAAACCAAGTAGGGGACGTTATGATTTTATCCACAATTGCTCGTCTATCAGTAAATTTTTAGTTTTTTTTAAGGCTAGACGTAACGCTGACGAGGTTAATTTTTGGCATACGGAGACTTATCAAACGGCAGTTAAGCTTTTAAAAGATGCTTATATCCAACGCGCGCATGATGTAACCGCAATAAATAGAAAAGCGGAGGAGGATATTTTTCTTGACTATTTTAGGGGTAATGCACCCATTCATGCAAAAGAAACGAGTTCGAGAAAAAACTTTAAATAAGCTGTGACTAATACTAATTGCCCATGGAGTCATGTGTGACTAAAATGGGCCTTTGAATATTCACAGAAGAATTAAATATTTTATATGCCGGTGACAAGTTACTAACCTGAGTATCAGCGAAAGAGCTCAAGTGTGCTTTCGTTCCAGATTTTTTTGCTTTCTCAAACTGCTCCTCGTATAGAGTAGTAGCTAATTCGGTGTAGCTTCCTAAAGCAATAGCAAACAAATTGCGAACTTTCCCCATAAGTAACAAGACGAGTTGCACTCGTGTGTTGATTAACGCAAAAACTCTTACGTCACACGATTTAACCGCATTTAGACACTCCCTCCATCGCTTTTAATCCAAACATACTCGCTCACTAACGCCGTAGCGCCAGCCCGTAATCTGACGACCAATGCGCTCCATAAGTGATGCCAACAATGCACAACTTCATGTCCACACAAAGGCGTATCTCTAGTTTGAGTAACTCAAAATCATCCATAAAGGCATCCAATTCCGGTTTTTTTGTGCTCTGATTTGTTGGCCGCCCTTACTGCAAGGCGTCATGGCGCATTTTATCTGTCAAGTTATACTTGTATTCCTTTGGGAACTTTTTCGTATACTTAAATAATTGCAACAGTAATTTATAAGTATCCTGGTAGACTGGCAATAAATCGACGAAAACAACCACCTAATCCTCTTTTTTTTCACCAAAGCTCCCTCTATGGACAACCACAATCTCAATAAGTCTAATAAATAAAAAATTAAGAAAAACCCTTGTATAATACAAGGCAAAAGGCACCAGTATCTATACGGAAAAACACCCATAAATAAGAGAAATTTTTTTAAAAAATCTTTTCTACTTAAGAAGGTAGGATTTTAAAGTATAATTAGATTTTTTATTAAATTTGCTTGATATTGATATGACTATTAAGAATGCTTCCATTGAAATAATTCAAGCTCTTGAAGAGCTTTTTCATCATATATATTCAAAAACTTCGTTAACTCAAAAACAAATTTATTTTCTAACTCTTTTCTATCAAATGGCTACAAATTTCGTAAGTCTTGAATCACTCACTTTAAAACATCCTCTATTAATTAAAGAAATTCATCAAATTAATAAGAAGGATTTTTTACGATACAGTGAACAATTACTCGAATTATCTATTAAAGAGGATAAATTGTTCGACTTACCATTATGGCGAGAAACTACCATCCATTTACTGAACCAACTTATAGCAAATTTTAAAGCAAATTATCCTGAAGAAAAATTAGAAGAAAAATCTGATTCATTAGAATCAGATTTAGCATGGAGAGAACAAAATAAGATAAAAAATCCTCTCTTAAACAGTGTATTTAATCAAACTCTTCGAGAAGTGCGTAATTGGCTTTTAGCTAAAAAATATGCTCCCAAGTGTATTTTTATTAGCTATGCTTGGCCTTTACCCGAGAAGTCAAATGAATATTGGATTAATAGTTATCTACGTGCTCTCGTAAATCATCTTCAAGAGTTGGGAGTTATCGTGCTCATCGATTTCGAAAAAAGCAGATGGGGACATGGAATACAAGAACATATTAATAAAATTAAACAGACAGATGCTGTAGTACTTATAGGTACCCCTTCTTTATATACTAAATACCACCATATGAAATATCGGATGGTTCAGGATGAAATTTCCGAAATTATTCAAAGTAACATACCCCTTATTCCACTATTGATTATGGATAGTGTAAGTCAATCATTCCCACGTTGTATTGCACGCAACCTTGCCATTGAGGACTGGCGAACGGGAAATTATTTTGATCACTTAAAAGATTTACTTATTCATTTATATAATTTGCCCCGTTCAAAAGAATTTGAAAATATATGGAAGAAACTACAAAAATTGTCTGATAGTTTAACAGGCTCACATCCTCTCTTAGCTCCAGCCGCATATAGGACATTGCCCTGGTTAGAAAAAAAAGTATTTTCAACTTCTTCTAAGTCTGGGCGGTTTTTTTCTTCAAAGCCAGTGGAGTTTGCAACTTTGCCTGATCATCAAAATAAAATTTCTCCTCCATGATATACTCGGAATAGGGTTATTTAAAAACAAATAATTTATCTTAAATGGACTTTATGATGAAACAAACTAGTGCAATCAAAGAATTAATTGAAGTAAGTAAACTTCTAAAGCCCTTATGCTCACCACTTAACTCTGTAGGAATTCATACATTTACGGCGCTAATTAATTATGATGATAATACGCAAATTAATTTAAGTAATAAACCTCAATGGATCGCTGATTATTACGATTTAAAATTACATGACAGCAGTCTTTATGACACTAATCCAACCCTATTTACTACTGGATATAGCTTATGGCCAAAAGATTCTCATCTTCCTATCTTTCGCCATGGATTAACACATTTTGATAGTGGTTTTGGTATTACCATTTGCCATCGACATAAGGATCATACTGCCTTTTATTTTTTTTCTGGTTCAAATAAAAATGCTGCATTAATCAATTTTTTTGTTAATAACCTGAGCTTTTTAGAGACATATATTTACCATTTTACTCAAAATATGTCTCGACAAATCGCTAAGTCAAAACTTCTTGGGTTAAACCAACAAAAAAAAACCACAGAATCTGTAGTGAATGACTTAATGATTTCCTCTTTGTTAAAAAGAGCAACCTCAGAAAATGAAACCATTTTTCTTCTTAAAAAGAAGTTTATTTCTTTGAAAAAATTTAATAAAGAGATCTCACTCAGATTAACTCCTCGACAAAAAGAAGTCGTTTATTGGTTTGCGCAGGGAAAATCAGCAAAACAAACCGCTGAGATTCTTCAAATTTCCACTCGTACTGTAGAGCGTCATTTTGAAGATGTACGAAAAAAAACAGGACTTAAAAATAAGCAGGAGATTTTTAATGCTTTTTATGAAAGTACTATTTAACTTATTCTGTTAAAGCAGATATAGAATGAATTTCTCATTATTTAAAATAAACAAATAATGGCGATAATTAGTAATTGCTAGAAGAAGAAATACCTCTCGATAGGATTCTACATAAACCTCCACTAATACTCTCAAGTTACTGTTTTTTAACGAGATGCAATTCAGGAGCATTTGGATTTGCTCCTATAGCATTACCTCATTTTTCAGCTTTTTTCTTCGGTCATTATACGCTCCACACTTAGTATCTAAGCTAAGTCTGAAGTACAAATAAATTCAGATATTCTTAAGAAGAAAAGATTTTTAAGAAATTTTCATTTCTTATTCATGGGTATTTTTACGTATAGATATTTTTGTCTATCCCTCTTAGATTAGCTAACACATAACAGGATCACTGGGTTTAATATTAGTTTTTGCAACAAGACCAGATTTGTCTCTGGGGAGATAAGATGATTTTTGTTAAGCAGAGAATTATTGAATGGAAGATATGAGAAACACGAAGAAAGGCTTGACATAATGGTTTTCAAGAGTGGTATCACGCCATCAGCCTAATCATTCTCGACGGTTCATTGCCGATTTACTTACATACAGTCAGTTCTTTCAGTTAGCAGTTGTCACTGATTCTCCTATTACCCGCACCTACACATTCTTCTGTATCTATAACAAGCCTTAGGATGAGAGTTTAAACCATTCTAAGAAAATTAGATTCAACAATCATGTTGGATTAAAAAAGCTAGCCCTAAGGATGTCATTAAATTTTAAGATATTAGGAGTTCTAAATTGCTTCAAATTATGACTCGTTTATTCATAAAAAAATCCTCATCTTATACTCTAGAACAAGTAACTTCTGAAGAAGAATGGAATAACTTAATGGTGGAAAGTATTAGATCGAGTTTTATGCAATCATGGGATTATGGAGAAGCTCTTAGATTAGTTGGATGGAAAGTTAAGCGATTTGTTATTTCCTATCAGGGCATGCCCATTGCATTTTTTCAAACCTCAAGCCGAAAATTCATATTTGAACTAACTAGGATACAACATGGGCCTATATTTTTATTAAAAAATTATAATCTTATTCATGTTTCAAATGTATTTCATATAATACGTAAACATTGGCGCTATTGGAAAGGCAAGACTTTATTGATGTCTCCTTTTCTCCCTTTCTCTGGACATTTACATTCTAGACTGCTCAACTTAGGATATAGATTGGCCAATAAAATGCACTGGGAATCCGCATTAATCGATTTAAGGTTAGATAATGAATATTTACTGTCTAATATGAAAAGTAATTGGAGAAATAAATTAAAGAAAGCTCAGAAATCTTCTTTAAAAATAAAAGCAGTTATTTCAAAATCTGATTTTTATTGGTTTTTGGAACGCTATGAGCTTTTTAAGAAAGAAAAAAACTTTACAGGTGTTAATAAAGATTTTCTGGAAAGTCTCTATAAGCAAATGGTTCCCAAAAAAAGCATGCATATTTTCCTTTGTGAATACCAACAACAATATATAGCAGGCATTATTGTAGTAAGCCATGGTTTGTGCTGTAGTTACATGCTTGGATGGAATAGTGACTTAGGAAGAAAATTATCGGCACATAATCTTTTATTATGGGAGGCTATTCAAAAAGCTAAATCAAAAAATAAATTATTTTTTGATTTGGGAGGTACTCTTTCTTCGCCAATATATAAATCGATTACAGAATTCAAGCAGGGATTAAACGGTGAACAATATATGCTAGTAGGGGAATACTATTAGCAACAGAAAAGAGAATGCATATACAAGATGAATGGAAGCTTTCTTCCTATTATAGAGTTGTAGTTGAGACTATCACTCTTATGTTTTAAAAGGGTGCTTCATCAAATACAACTAATAATGGTAGTAAATTAAAATTACTTGGCGGTGAAACAGTTAAGTTGCCTTCAAGTGCACTATTCTATGAACTAACTTCAGATGATATGGAGAATTTTATTCGCATTAAACAGGATCCTATTTATCAAAAACTAGAGTATGAAAGGATGCTTAAAATTCTACAAAGTAAAAAGGGGCAACTAGACCCAGTTAACAATCCTATAGATTATCGAAAACTGATCCTATTCATGACCGGAAGAGGATATCTGCTTCATTATATAGAAAACGCCATTGCAGAGGTTTTTGGGAGTTAAATACACCATAAAGAGAGCACAAAAATTAAAATTTAACATATCGTTGACTACATTTAGGCGGATTCAACTCGCTAATGCAACTTTTGTATATAAAACAATCAGTTGAGATGGTATAAAATCCATTCCTGATTTTGTACAGGAGTTGAGATTATGGGGTATAAACACTTAGATTATTTAAAGCGTTGCAAGATACAAGCATTGTGGAAGGTGGGATACTCACAACAAAAGATAGCTGATGAAGTGGGTGTACATAAGTCTACTATTTCTCGTGAGTTAAATCGTAATATTACGTTTGTTCGAACCCGGTTAGGTTATTGGGAGTATAAAGCGGATTATGCGCAATCTTTTGCTGAGCAACGTAAAAAGGAAAAACCTAAATGTATTAAATTTACTGATTCAATTAAAGCTTTTGTTATCGAAAAAATACAAGACGAATGGAGTCCAGAGCAGATATGTGGTTATGCTAAACGTTGCTCAATTTTCAATTTAAGCCACGAATGGATTTATCAATTTATATTGAAAAATAAAAGACAGGGCGGTGCTTTATATAAAAATCTACGCCATCAACATAAGAAATATCGTAAAAGATATGGAAGCCCTAAAAGGACAGGTCCAATTAAAAATCGTAGATTTATTGACGAGCGCCCAGCTGTTATTAATAATAAAGATCGTATTGGGGATTGGGAAATTGATACAATCATAGGTAAAAATCATAAGCAGGCTGTAGTTTCCATAGTCGAAAGAGTTTCGAAATTAACGATTTTAAGAAAAGTAGAATCTAAGAAAGCTATTATTGTATCCACAGCCATAATTGAAGCATTAAAACCATTATCAAATTCAGTTTTATCAATTACCTCGGATAATGGAAGCGAGTTTGCAGGACATGAGGATATTGCTATTCAGTTAAATACTGATTTTTTCTTTGCTCATCCTTATTCATCCTGGGAAAGAGGTCTGAATGAGAACACTAATGGGCTTATTAGACAGTATTTAAAGAAAGGTTCAGGTTTTACCTCTGTGTGCAATAACCAACTTGCTAGGATAATGGATAAACTTAATAACAGGCCCCGAAAAACTTTAGGGTATGCCACACCTAACGAACGATTTGCAGCTGGAGTTTAAATGACAAAGAGAAATAAAGATAATGTTTACCAAGTCTATGATGAAATTATTGATTGGTTTGACAATGCTCGCACTAAAGATCTGACAATGGAGAAATCTTATTTAAATTTTATTCAAAACCATCTTCCACTTAAAAGCAAAATCTTAGATGTTGGTTGTGGCACAGGAGAGCCTATAGCAAAGTTTTTAATTAATGCAGGTTATATAGTGACTGGAATAGATGCCAGTAAAAAAATGATTGAACTGTGCAAACAACGATTTCCAAAAGAACAATGGCTGATAGCTGATATGCGTACTTTAGATTTGAACGAAAAATTTGATACGGTAATTGCTTGGCATAGTTTCTTTCACTTATCTCATGAAGATCAACGCAGCACATTGAAATTACTAGGCTCTTATGTAGAGCAAAATGGTTTATTCATTTTTACATCAGGACCAGAATACGGAGAGGTTTGGAGTGATAATGGAGGACATGAACTTTATCACGCATCACTTTCTACTGAAGAATATAAACAGATCCTTATAGATAATAATTTTAAAGTATTAATACATAAAATAAGAGATCCAGAATGTGGAGGAGCAACTGTTTGGGTTGCCCAAAAAAGCTAGTTGCATTAGCGAGTTGAATCCGCCTTAACCCCGCCCTTCTTAGATCTGGGAATCACAGTAATCAGACTTATTAAATGTTATTTCACGAGAAACCACTTTACTCTACCTATTCTTTAAAAATCATAAAATAATTAGCTTTTTTGGATAATTACTGAAAGTAACTATGATATATTATTCATTAATTTAGTCAAATTTTAAGCATAAAATTTTATTCTAGTCAGAATACTCTCGAATTAATATTTGGTAAAAATAAAAACCTTTTTAGGCCTGATGTACACATTAGATCAGATTGAATAATTTTAAAAAGGATGGATCCCTCCCCCGATGAAGTAAGTGGGCAAAACTATGGATAACAAAAAAAACCTTATCCATAGCTAGAAATCGTTTAGAAGAATTGCCAAGTCAATATTCCAGCAACACCATTGTCAATAACACTGCTTGCTAATTGTCCTAAGTACGTTACTCTAAAGGTAATGTTTTTATCTATATTAACTAAATTCAAGCCTGCATCAATCAATAATGCATTTTTTGCTATGGGTGCTCCATCAATAAAAAAGGGTAAGCTTCCAGAAGCAAAGGCTAAAGTGGCTACCGGGTTTATATTTTGGGAGGCATGGCGCCAACCGAGGACAACTTTTTCGCTGAGTTCTGATGAGTGACTTTTAGCTAACAAAGCAGTTTGTCTTAATCCTAAAGTAGTATAAAAAATATCTTCATCACCACTTCCAGTAAGTGCCGCATCCCCACCATGCTCGGTCCAATCAGAGCTGTCAATAGATACGTAGGCTAAGTCAATTAAAGGTTCGAACAACAGTTTTTGTAGATAAAAAGAATAACCTAATTCAGCAAAAACTTGAGTGGTGTTCGGATTATAACTGGTTCTTAATTGGTTGAGGAAACCGGGGAAAGCAACTTGACGATTAACTTTTGAGTTATTCCAAGTATAAGCAGCTCCAGTGCGTATGGCGAATTGATCGACTTGCGCGCCACTATATACTCCCAAGGAGTAACTGTTGACATTGGCTTGTGAAGACAGCGCATCGATATCTAAGCTACTGTGCTGATAACCACCTAACATACCCACACGCATATTGTTTCCTATGAGAGTATCTACGCCAATGAATGCGCCTCCATTGGAGTCAGTGACCCTGCTGGTATTAAAATTTCCGGATAAATATCCTTTAGCACTAAAGCCTTCTACCCACCATTCCCATTTGTTTTGAGCGGGGGACGGATGATTAAGACCATAATTAAAATCAAATTGTGTGCTTGCTTCGGTGGAAATTTGTTGTAAACGATTTAAGGTCGTATGACGCAAATAACGGCTTTCTTCAAGCAATGCACTTAATGATGAAGCATAAATTTCACCGGATAAACTATTAAATGCTTGTTGTGCTTGAGTTGTATTAACTAAACTTGCTAATGCTGTAAATACCTCATCATTCGGATTAAGCGTATCCGCAGCATTGGCTACAGCAACTTGGTTTGGAGTGACAGCAAAAATCGAAAAAGGAGTTGTAGAACGTAGCAGATCCAGATAAACATGATTCGCATCATAAGCTAAGGCAGGAGTAATAAAGAGAAGATTAAGACTTTGAATTAGCTCATCATAAGTACCTGTTACTCCACCCTCAGCATTGACTAGAGTATACTGAGTGTTAACTTTATATGTGCCTGGCTCTGGAGTGATTTGGACGATACCTCCATTGAGAACTGCAGTTCCTGTCACATTAATTAAACTGGAATTCCCATTTGGGTTTATTTCTGCGTTATAAAATGCGCCTGAATTAGAAATATATCCGCCCATATTTAATGCCTGGGTTGGAGTGTTGGGTGCAATAGTTGCGCCATTATTTACGGTCACTGTGCCAAGTATTGTTCCATTACCTCTAAAAAGAGAGTTACCGAGTACATTAACGTTGCCTCCAAGAGTACCATTCATGATTAATGTGCCTTGAGCAACTGTTGTTGTTCCAGTGAAGTCACTACTGTTACCCATTAAAGTTAAAACCGCGTTACCCTGTTTGCTTAAGTTACCTGATCCACTAAGAGAGCCATTCAGGGTTAAATCGGCATCGGTGACGAGGCTTCCGTTATTACCTGTGATTGTGATCATGCGATTACTGTTAATCGCATTCATATTGAGTAAGGTGCCACCATCTAAAATCAGAATACTTGCTGCATTTCCCAAATTGCTATCATCGCTAATCGATAAAATCCCTGATTGTATGTCCCAATTCGTAATGGATGAGGTTGTGCCAGTAAGAACCCACGTATTGGTACCGACTTTTTTATAAATACCAAAATTTTGATATTGCGAACCAATAGTTGAAACATCAAAATTGCTATTCGAACTACCACCAAGAGCTAGTGTATCCATTGAGCTAAAGGCAATTACATTACCATTAATAATTGATCCTGCCTCTAGTTCCAAAGAGTTAATCCCGCCAGTAAAGATGATCGCATTTTGCTGGATTGAATTGGAGAAACCTCCAGAAATGGTCCCTGCATTTGTAATAGAAAGGTTATTTCCTGTAATCCCAATACCACCAACACCACTTCCAAATCCATCTCCGCCAGCAACTTGTGATCCAGAACCAATAATAAGTACGGATGCTGATACTGAGCTAAGGCTCACTCCATTGCCGCCATTACCATTCAACCCCCCGTTACCACCTTGAACTGTGCTATTACCATTAAGAACAATTGTTGTGGATTGTCCTGAGTTGGAGTTAATCGCATCGCCTCCTTGGCTATTTGTACCTCCAGTACCCCCGGTAACCTTTGAATTTGAATCAATTATGATTAGGGTATTATCTTGGTCAGAACCAGTAATAATTCCATGACCACCCATGCCGCTTGAACCTCCATCGCCACCCGTGATCGTGCTATTCTGAAGGTTAGCGGCCATCAATTGCTCTGCATGAATGCTAAGGCCTGCACCACCTTGACCCGTTGTATCCCCATTTCCACCCGAGACGGTAGTGTTATTAGTGGTGACCCTCGCATTTGCTGTCAGGCTATCAACAAGAATGCCAATCCCACCATTTCCTCCAGATGTCCCATTCCCTCCGCTTATAAGAGAGCCATTAACAACTACGCTTGCATCACCTGCAAAAGATATTGCTTCAATACCATTGCTGCCATCTGCAAAAAGAAAATTAAAAAAAGATACAGCATTTTTATCGCACTGAGTTACATTTGTATTTTCTTTGAGTGTCTTAGCATACAATGATTGGCTAAAAATCAGCATTAAGCTGGCTAGAGAGGCTTTTGTAATTGTTGAGCGAACATCCATTGTATTTTTTATCCTTATGTGTTTAATCAATCTGACAGTTATACCATAAAGGGCTTTTTGCAAATAGTTGGCTTCGACAATTAGATTAAATCTCAGACTAAAATTTTTTTCATCGATCATGATGTTTACTTGAAATAATTTTAGAATTAATCAGACTTAAAAATAAAAAGTGCTGAAGAGTATGCCATACACGATTATGAAGGTTTCGGCGGTATCAATATCCATGAGTACGAAGCAATAGGCACTATTGTTGAATACGCATCATTTATTAAAGAACACGCAGAGTTGGGCTTAGCCCTTCTTTGTTACTGCTCAATAGATGAGGCACAAACTATGCTGGAAAATTTTCACGGTTGCTTTGATTCCGAGGTTGATTTCGCTAAGCAATTATTTGATGAATGTTATGCCCATCAATTGCCGGATAATTTATACTACTATTTTGATTATGAAGCTTTTGCTCGTGATCTGTTTATTAGTAACTATTGTTCGGTGGATGTTAATGGACAAATTTATGTTTTTTCATCTTACTGAGCCTCCTTAAGGGGCTCTTATCAAATGCTGTTTCAGAATTTTCCAAGACCCCAACAAAAAAAACGAGAATTTTCCTAGAAATAACGGAAAATATATCAACTTTGAATTAGTAGTTTTCTAATTACAATGACCGCAAAAGGTACTGATATCAATATTACTTCCACAAAAAATAATCCCTACCCTTTTTCCATGAAGCTCGTTTTTCAATGGGTTAAGAGATGCTGCAATGGCAGCTGCACAAGCTGGCTCAACCATCATTTTGAGTTCTTCTGCAATTAATTTCATTGCAGTAATAAGTTCATTATCATGAACCGTTACTAATTTATCGACATTCAGTTTACATAAATGGAAACTATAGGGTTCCGCTTTAGGGGCACCAAGACTATCTGCGATGGTTTGAATTTTATTAATGGCCATTGGCTTATTCGCTTTGAAACTTCGACTCATTGTATCTGCGCCTTCTGGCTCAACCCCGTAGATTTTACAGGAGGGTTGGGCTTGCTTGAAAGCATTTGAAACCCCTGCACATAAGCCACCGCCTCCTATAGCGACAACAACAGCATCTAATCTGTTAGTCTGTTCCGCAAATTCCAAGCCCAATGTAGCTGTTCCCAATGCAGTCTGGTATCCCTCAAAAGGATGAATAAAGGCTCGAGATTCCTGTTTTGCAATTTCATGAACCAGGTTAAAGCCTTCATTAATGGTGTCACAATAAATGATTTCGGCGCCATAAGATTGACACCGTTGAACTCGAAATGTGTTAGCCGTTTTTGGAATAACAACTTTCGCACTGATACCCAATTGTTTTGCAGCGTATGCGACTGCAATTGCATGATTACCAGCGCTTATAGCAGTAACTCCGTTTTTTAATTCACTGCTCTTTAGCGCCATCATATTTAATAAGGCGCCACGAAGTTTAAAACAACCACCATATTGGAGTGTTTCAAGCTTGAGAAATAATTCAGTATTCTTTCCAAAAAGATTATCTTTTTCTTGTCCCCTCCATTCCCAAACAGGAGTCAGCAAAATTTTATCACCGAGAAGCGTTCTGGCTTCGCGAATTTCATTTAGATTTGGAATTTTGATTTCTGCCGTCATAAATATGGATGCCTTATATTAGAGTTATTTATCACTTCTGAACTAAGTTTAAATCAAATAAAGGCAGTTGAATGCCCTCATAGATCTTTTCTTGCTTCAATTTGATTCCTATGCCTAACAATCTTACTGGCATACGTTTTCTCAAAAAACCTTCGTGTAGGAGTTGGCATAATATATTTAAATCGAGACTGTCATGCACACATTCCACCGTGGTTTGCTGAAAATCATTAAATTTTAATTTAACAAAAAGAGTGTGTATTGAAGACAATGTTCCTGCCTGTTTCATTCGTGCTTCAAGCCGCGCCATTAATTCGGGTAAAGCAGCAAAACAGGATTCCACATTCGGTAAATCGTGTAAATAAGTTTCTTCGACACTAATGGATTTGCGAATACGTTCAGGATTGACAGGACGCTCATCTATTCCTCGTGCTAAATCATAAAGTCTCTGACCTAGAGCACCAAATTCATGGGATAAATACTCCATTGAATGCTGTTGTAACTCACCACATGTTTTAATATTTAATGCATTAAGTTTTTCTTCCATTCTAGGACCAACTCCAAATAACTTGCGCACCGGCAAATCAATCATAAATGCAGCAACTTCCTCGGGTCGAATTACCTTTTGGCCGTTAGGCTTACGCCAATCACTAGCAATTTTTGCCAAGCTCTTGTTTGGGGCAATTCCTGCACTCGCAGTCAATTGTCGTGTCTGATAAATGCGCTCACGTAACTCTTGGGCTATCCAGGTAGCACTCCCCTTACACTTTGTGGAGGTGGTCACATCAAGATAAACTTCATCCAAAGATAAAGGTTCAATCAAAGGGGTATATTCCTCAAACAAAGCGCGAATCAATTGGCTTTCTTTTCGATAAACCTCCATACGCACCGGCCGTAAGATAAGGTGAGGGCATAATTTAAGCGCTTTTGCCGTAGGCATGGCTGAACGCACACCAAATGCACGTGCCGCATAATTACAGGTGGCAATGACACCACGTCGATGTGCCTCCCCTCCTACCGCGATGGGCTTATTCGCAAGCTCAGGAAAATCACGCATTTCGATTGCAGCATAAAAGCAATCCATATCAATGTGAATAATTTTTCTAATTAAGCTCATAAAAAGCCTCAATACACACGTACTTGAGGAACATCAGACCATCGCGTAGTGTACGCAGGTGATTTAAGCTCCGCGCGCATTGCCCAAGGTTTGGAATAGCCTTCTGCAGCCAAACGAAGGGTGCTTCTGCCATATTTTTGATTGATTTGGTCCAACACACGCATTAAGTGCTCAGTATGCTGGAGCTGCGCATCACTTGGCTGATGAAAAAGGTCCAATTGTGTTGGGTCTTTAGGAATTAAATCATGCAGACATACACCTGTTTTTTTATAAAAATATCCGGATTTGAAGATACGCTGCAAACACCGCTTAGCGATTTGAGTTATTAAGCGCACATCATCTGTAGGATGAATCAACTGAAACTCTACGGACTGAGTATGCTGTGCTAAATCATCACGAAAGCGATTGGTGTGAACAAAAACACTTATTCGCTGTACCATTAAATGTTGGCGACGCATTTTTTCCACTGCACGAGCACAATGACTGCTGACTGACTCGGCAATTGATGCGAATTGTGTTTGCATCCGCCCAAAACTTTTTGATGACATAATGCTTTGTTTGGGCTCTATTTCTTCTAAGTCGCCACAGACAATTCCTTGCAGCTCCATGGCAGTACGCATCAAGACCACATTAAAACGCTTTTTCAGAAGATGAATATTTGTGGTTGCCAAATCATACGCGGTGTCAATTCCTCGCGTGATGAGTTTCTTTTCCCATTGCCGCCCTACGCCCCATACCGCTCCGACAGAAATCTGCTTTAATAACCGCTCACGATTCGACGTGATATTCAATATTGGCGTGCTATAAATTTTTTTACACAAATAATTTGCTACTTTAGCCAGCGTTTTCGTAGGCCCAATGCCAATCGAAGTAGGTATTCCCGTATGTCTTAGAATCTTCTTCTGCAATTCCTGACAAAATAAATCAGGAGAAGAAGATAAACTCCTTAAATCAAGAAACGCTTCATCAATGGAGTAAGTTTCTACGTGCGGCCAAATTTCTTCAATGGTGCACATCACCCGCTGGCTGATGTTGCCGTATAACGTGTAGTTTGAAGAAAAAACATGTACCCCATACCGCTCGCACAAACCTTTAATCTTAAAGTAAGGCGCTCCCATCGCAATACCTAATGCTTTAGCTTCGCTGGAGCGTGCAATACAACATCCATCATTATTGGATAACACCACAATAGGAACATCCTTTAAGTCAGGACGAAACAAGCGCTCACAGCTGGCGTAAAAATTATTGCAATCAACAAGAGCGAACATACTAGGTAAGCTCATGCAGGACTAAAGTCACCACACCCCAAATCACCATCTCACAATCTTGTGTCATATCGATGGGTTTAAATTGGGGATTGGCAGGAAGTAATTGTACTCTTCCCCCTTTTCTTGCAAGACGCTTTACCGTCAGTTCGCCATTGATTGCCGCAATCACAATACGTCCATCAGAAGGCTCGATACTCCTATCCACAAGCAACCAATCTCCTGAAAAAATACCCGCATCCACCATAGAATCGCCCGTGGCTTGTACTACAAACGTGGCGGATGGATGTTTAATGAATTTGGTATTTAAATCGAGATATCCTTCAATGTAATCGTCCGCAGGCGATGGGAATCCTGCTTGAACTTTACTTGCGAAAACTGGCAATTGCACCGTGCGATTCTTTAATTGCTCTAATTCGACAAGTGTGGCTACCGGAAGACGAACTGCTTTAGTCGGCTCACCCCTAGGGCGTCCTGCCCCTGCTCTTTTTCCGCCACGTGGAGACATAATAACTCTTTTTTTGATTTACGTACAAATATCATAAATGGGGAAAAATAAGCTGTAAATCCCATATCAAGGCACCATGAGCTGAAATCAACATTAAGTCTTCGAGAATATTAAGAAAAATTTTTTTTACGTTTTTTATTTAGATAATGACTCCATCGCCAATGGATGGCCAAAGTCAGCCCTTATTCAGTAAAGTAGAGACCCTATAATATGAAAAACACCTTGGTAAATGATGAATCATCTGATTAACTCCTAAATTCTACAAGGAGTTTGACAGACTATAAACAGACTTATCCACAGAAAATGTGAATAACTTAAATGAAATTGCGGAGATTTAAAAATGATATAAATCAGATATGGTAAGGGTTCTTAATATATTGCTGATTAGTCATATATTATTTGGTAAAAAAGATATCCACAGATAAGAGATAGAAAAAGAATTTAGACATGGATATGTTATACAAATAAAAAATAAAAAAACAGTCTTGACTCGCACTATTTTTACTTTTTATTTTGTCTCGATGCTTGGTTAAACTTTGTGCTTAAAAAATAACTCTTCTCGGAAAGAGTAGGAAGACTAAAAGTCATATGTATATAGAAATGCAACATTAGTTTACAAACATATATTAGATAAAGCCTTCACCAGCTGGAAAAGCAAACCGATGTTATCTATTAACCGAGATCGCATTGCCAAATATCACGAAAAACTAGGCCAGGTGAAGCCTATACCAATTTGGCCATGAGAATACTCCTTGCCTATTCAATTTTGCTGCTGGGCAGTATGAAGATAATAATGGTCATTTCACAGTACATGATTTGAGACGAACATTTATCACCATTGCAGAAAGTCTGGATATCCCTGCTTATGCGCTAAAGCGTTTAATGAACCATAAGATGAGTAATGATGTGACTGCGGGATACATTATTGTTGATGTTGAGCGGTTAAGAAAACCAATGCAGTTTGTTACCGATTATGTTTTGAAGGGTATGGGAGTGATTAAGTCTGCTGAAGTCATTACGATACAAACTGTAAATAAAGAACAGATATAAATGCAGTCCAAAGACTTTACAGTGTCTGGCAAATTATAAGTTTCAGTAAGTTCCATTTTGGAACTCACTGCGTACCCAATTCAACAAACTCCATTTAAGCCTTATCGAGATTTAAAAAATAACGAGTCGCTTTAAGTTCGCCAGTTCGTTTGATAATATTTTTTTTAACCAAGTCATTCAGATCTCTGGTTGTTGTAGCGATCGTCGCACCAGTAATACTCATATAATTTTTAGCACTTAAACCACCTACAAATCCATCAGGCCCAGCATGAAATAATCTTAATAAAGCCTTTTCTTGCCTTGGATTAATTTTCCCTTCCGCTTCCCTTAAAATAACAGATTTCTTAATAATAAAATCAATATACAAATAAGTGCTTTGTTGCGCTTCTAGGGCGATATTAGCAAACCATAAAAGCCAAGACGTTAGGTCTAAAGTTTTACTTGCTAAACCTAATTGCTGATAATATTCCTTTCTCTTTTTTAATAATATTTTTGCCAATACCGTCATTACTGGTTTTGAAAATCCTTGCGATAAAGCTTTTTCTGCTATAGCTCGCCCTATTCTTCCATTCCCATCTTCAAAAGGATGGATACTCTCAAACCACAAATGAGCTATTCCTGCTCGGGTTAATGTGGGTAAAGGAGCTGAACCAGTGAGAGAACTCCGTTCAAACCAATTAATAAATTGATCCATTTCGGCAGGAACACATTTTGAAGGAGGCGCTTCAAAATGGATTTTTCGATCATAATCAGGCCCAGAAACAATTTGCATTGCTTCTTCATGATTACGATATTGACCAATATGTTCGAAATGATGGCTATTACCCATTAAAAATTGATGCCATTCAAATAAAACCTGATGTGTTAGTGGACTAGAAATTGTTTGATATAAATTAACCATCATTTTGGCGATCCCACGCTCTGCCAAACTAGCTCTAGGAGCTTCTGTAGACAAGCCCAACTCTTTTTTTATAGAAGATTGAACACTATCCCTGTTTAAATGCTCCCCTTCAATTTCAGAACTATCCAAAGCATCAGTACACATTAAATCGATAAATAAATTTTGCTTACCTTCTTGAGATATGTGTTGCGAAGACCCAATAATAATACCCGCTCTCTCAGTAAAAGACTGTTCATAGACAACTAATTTATCTGAATCCCAAGTAAAATTAGGCCAATTCTCAAGCTGCCAATTCCATTTCATGATTAATAACCTCACGCTTTATTAATCAAAATATAGCATATTAGTGATTAATAAAATATAGTTTTATTAATCAACATTATTTTTAATAACAGTAGTTTCAGGCGCAATGTAGACACTTCAAAAGCTACTTTTTTCAGATTTTAAATTCTGATAAAGAACAATAACTCTATAACTCTCAGAGAATAGCATAATAAACCATTAGCAAAATTAAATAATTAACCAAGGTTATTAATCCAATTTTATTTGAACTATAAAATATCTGGGGCAAATATCTAGGAATAGATCAGTGTATTTTTATATGAAATTAAGGTTTTTATGATGTCGATAAAAAATATAAGCACTTCAATACAAAAATATTAATGAGCATAAAACCTAAATTATGTAAATCAGTAGAAGAGTATATTAAACAATTAAGTCTCTCCAATGGCACTTGGTGGGAAGATAATAACTGATCGCAGGTATTTCCATTCCTACTGAATATGATTCTTATCGAGCAATCTTTTCATTCGGATTAAAACGGATAAACCCATATATCCAGAACAAAAGCTCCACCCATTCGCTCCTCTTTTTAAGTTCATTTTCAAGATTAAAAGGAGTTTCCTTTTTCCTTCTTGCTAGACATTCTTCAAACCAATTAAATCCTGTGATGATCTTTCCTTGGATTAAGTATTCACCATTTGATAATTTTACATTTAATAACCCGCAAACTCCGTGACAAATTGCAGCTACCATTTTATCGCTTTCATATTGTTTTTTAATTATGTACTGTATTCGGATATCGTTTGGAAAATCACACATTGCGCCATGTCCGCCTGCTAAATAAACGCAGTCAAACTGTTGTTCAGAAACATCTTCAAGTGCTTTCGTATCTTTTAATAACTCTCTAAAAGAAGCATCTTTCCAATATTTTCTGGAGATTTTATCTAATATCATTAGCTTTAAACTTTCAGGATCAATGAGTGTATTCCCCCTTTGGGGCTTGCAATAGTTATTTCATAACTTCGTTTTTTGGCACTATCATAAATATGTGTCAGCTCACTTAACCATAATCCAGTTTCTAGGTTGCCACTTTCATACTTTGCAACACTCGTAACTATTACCAGAATTTTAATCATTTTTGCTCACTTTTAATCATCGTAATACCCTCTTGATAAGTTGTGATGTCAAACTCAGGGAATCTTTTTTTGAACTTATTGGAAATAAAAATGTTGTCACATTTATATCGAGGCAGTATCTCCTGTAATTCTTTCAGTTGTTTGTTAAAAAAACTGCCGAGTCTAAACATCCACATTTTTAGAACTGTGTAGTCAAATTTTTGTCCGTAGATTTCTGAAGCAATATTTATTAATTCTTTGTAGGTTAGTCTACTGTCATCACAAGGCAAATGCCAAGTTTGGTTATACGTATCAGGTGTATTTCCAATTAACGCCATTGCTCGACTTGCGTCTGGTGTCCAAATTAAGGTTCTTAATGTATTGTCTCTTAAAGGGACTTTTAGTTTTTTATGTTGTTTAATTTTGTCAAAAATTAAAGTATTCGTTAAACTTTGTTTTTTCCCAGGCCCATAGAATTCAGGGGCTCTGCAAATAACTGCATCAATGTTTTTGTTATCTATTTCTTTCAATAACATTTCAACTATTTGTGCTCTTACAATTGATTTCCGCCCAGCTGGAACAAAAGGACTTTCTTCTGTTTGTGGTTCGCTAGTTTTTGCGTACATATATGTATTGTCGAAAAATACTAACTTGCAATTATGCTTAGTACAGGCTTTAAGGATATTCTTCATTATGGTAGGAAATTGTTCTTCCCACACTTGCGAATTCATGGGCAATCCAACAGTTAAATAGGCAATTTCACTTCCTGCTACTGCTTTGTCTGTAGCTTGAGTATCCAATAAATTTGCTGGAAAAAGTTGGTCTGTTACATTGACTTTTTGGGATTTCGGCTTACTAATCTTATATCTGGCGTATAATTTTTACGCAGTTCTTTTGCTAACTCTTCCGCAATTTGTCCATTCGCTCCTAATATGGTTTGCCTATTTCCTGTTTTGTTTTTTAACTCCATGAATACATTCCTTTTCAAAATTTAGATGGTGCAAAAGCGTTTAGTCTTAGAGAGTATACGAAAAATACCATTTTGCGCCCTTATGGTAATTATTTAAATCAAAATTAATTAAACAGTTCTTTGAATTCATTTAACCTAATGAAATCGTCTCTCGAAACGAAATAATATGAGTTCACAAAAACGATGGGTTTGTAGACGTATTAAGTATTGTTCGGGAACTTCTCATTTTATCTTTATTGTAGTTTGCAAACTCTAAATAGAATCAAAGTTCGTTAATTTTGATTAAGACTTTATAAACTCATTATCGAGAGTACGTCCTTGCATTAACATCTTGTATTTAAGTGAACATTATGACGATTATATAATGTTTGATAACATGCATGTGAAAGATTTTATTTCGCACTTTATCAATATGTTTTTAATGAATTAAATGTTTTGCCAAGACTTCAATTTATCAAGGATTGTGAGAGTTTATGACTAAGCACAGCCCTCCGGTACGGCATGATTTGCCTCGCGCTCAAATTTTAGCAGAGCGAGCTTTTGCTTCAATTGAGCGCTTTCTACATATCGAAGCTGTTAAGTGGTATTGTCCTTCTTATCGCAGCAGCTATCGCATTGATATGGGCTAATTCTCCTTGGGCGGCGAGCTATAAAAATGTGTGGCACGCACCCTTTTCCATCGGGTTAGGAACATTTGAGTTTTCCTGGCCTCTACATTTTTGGATCAACGATGCTCTGATGACTTTTTTCTTTCTCGTTGTTGGGATGGAAATTCGTCGTGAAATCCATGAAGGAGCATTAAGTAATATCAGGCAGGCGATGCTTCCAATGATTGCTGCATTGGGTGGTGTTGTTGTACCTGCATTAATTTTTCTTGGATTCAATTCTCAACCGATTCTGCAAAATGGGTGGGCGGTACCGACAGCAACTGATATTGCATTTGCAGTCGGTGTGCTTGCATTGCTAGGTCGCTCTATCCCTGGAAATATTCGAATCTTCTTACTGACCCTGGCTATCATTGACGACATTGTTGCTGTGCTTATTATTGCACTGTTCTATTCGGGAGGTCTTAATTATGTAGGCTTTCTGATTGCCGGTTTGGGTATCCTATTGGTGCTGGGCTTTCAACGCATCGGCATAGGTTCAGCATTTGGTTATATTATTCCGGGAGCTATTATCTGGATTGGAATGTTGATGACTGGCGCTCATCCCACTTTGGCAGGAGTTGTGCTTGGCCTGATGACACCTACAGTGTCGGTACGTATGTCTGAGCGTCCTTTAGAGATATTGTCACGCATTGCTAACGAACTTACTGGTCAAGATATAAAAACGGAAGACAAACATAAGATGACGCGGTCGCTTCGAAAGCTTCAGCTAGCGCAGAGGGAATTATTACCCCCGGTTGTTCGAGTGCAAAGAGCTTTGCATCCGTGGGTTGCTTACGGAGTAATGCCGTTATTTGCGTTGGCAAATGCTGGTGTAAGCATGAGTAGTGGTGCTTTCTCTAGTAATAATGAGCTAAGAATTATCATTGGTGTTGCTATAGCCTTGGTGATCGGAAAGCCTCTTGGGATTGTGGGTATGGGCTGGGCTTCCGTGCGGATGAGATGGTGTAAATTGCCGCCTGATGTGACTTGGAAGGGCATCGCGTTGGTAGGTCTTCTCGCGGGTATCGGGTTTACTATGTCTATTTTCATTGCAATGTTGGCTTTTGATGATGAGAAATTGCTGAATGCGGCTAAACTGGGTGTTTTGATTGGGTCGTTTACTGCTGCTGTATTAGGATTAACTTGGGGTAAAATCTATATCAACAGACACAGTTTATGATCATTCAACTCTTTGTCTCTCAAAATCGAGGTTAATTACGGACAAATTCAACGATACATCTCCTGTCGTTAATATCTATATAAAACGATTTAATAACTTTATTATCAATTATATTGTATTTTGTGGATTAAATTAGATCATCTTTTACAACAGGCCGGTACCTTATCTATCTCAAAGTAGGCATTTTAAATAGAAACAACCCTTTATTCACCGTTACAGTAATATGAAAAAAGCAGAATGTTTGAGATAAATGAGATTTATTTGGGTAATTATTGTTCGTTTTATAGGTGTCTATTAAAATCCATAGATTGATGCAATACCCGAATAACAGCGATGCCATAATCTGTAGTTTTGAAAAAAATAATATGAGAACCAATATTAAATGCGCGTAAATCTGGTCGAATATAATCACACTTTCGAGCAATTAAGGGATCATCTGCGAGGCGCTGAAAGCTTGAGTCAATTGCCAAAATATAATCCTCTGTTCTTTTGATGCCAAACTCATGTGTGCTATATGAATAGATGGACTCAAGATCCTCTATTGCTTTTGGATAAAGACGATATGTTTTATCTGGCATGGGATTTTTTCTTCATTCGCTTAAGAAAATCATGTGCATCCCATGTTAGAGGATCACCACTAGCCTCTCCTTCATCTATAAGATGACGCAGTTGCTCAAGTTTTGATTCAGCTTGCTTTTCACGAAGTAAACGCAATGATTCTCTTAATACCTCGCTATTACTTCTATAATCTCCTGAATCTACGAGTGATTCCACGTAATGACGAAGTTCATTACCCAAATCAACAGTCATAGTGCGGGCCATAGCTACCTCTACAATGTAAGAATTTATCTTACATATAAGTATATAAGACATTGTCTTACATTTCAAATTATGTGTTTTTTAATAAAATACTTTACTCTTAAAAACGAGCGTTTTTTGATACATTGGAGATCTATCAATAAAGCGTGCCTTTTGACAAAGTTGCAATTAACCAGGCTTTGCTGCTTTAGTTATCTTCCATTCCTATAGTGCGATTGATAAGCATAGCGGCCATTATTATTTTCCATGGCTTCTCCTATGAGCTCAATTATAACCCTTAAAAAGAAAGCGGCTAATGCAATAGCTAACCCGGTTATAGCGTGATTATTATCTTGAGAACAAAACGATACTGTAAAGATGAGCATGCCTGACAGCATAGCGATAAGTACCGCATTATTTAGTTTTTCATCATGATTCAATCTATAAAAAATACTGTGCTGGTTGTTGCTTAATTGTGCTAATTGTTCTATATGGTCGGATTGTTCTAATTGTGCAGGTTCTGGTTGTTCCAGCTCCAATTGTTCCGTTTGTCCTGATTCATTAATTATTGCATCTAGAGGAGTAACGATGTGGGTGTTTATTGTTTTAAATTTTGTTCTATATTTGCTCATAATACAACAATCCAAATAAAGGAATAATAGAGTAACAAACATCTTATAAAGAAGTTCCTACTTTAGTATTTTTATTTTCAACATTAAAAGAAGAACAATGTTTCAATTGATCCCTTTGAAAGCCACTGTTCATTTCCAATACAAATAAATTCCAGTTGATTTCTTACAAACTGTTTAGCTCGGTTGGTTTGAGATTTTCTTTCTTAAGAAAGGTTAGACCCGCGGTATGGCTATACTCAATAAATTCTGTCTTACCTTCAATAACTTGATGTCCTCTTTCAAGCAGAATATCTTCAATACTACGGTCTTTGCTTAGGCTCAATGATCAATTTAAGCTCGTTATATATGTTAACTTGCGAGGTAATAAAAGCAAAATTAAACATTTGTATATGTGCTATACAATTTATTTATGAGCTTAGTATTAAAGCGTGTAATTTTTTGTGTTTTAATAAGATGCAGTAAAAGCGATGTTTGTAATATTGTTTTATGGCTTGATGTAACAAAATGGCCTTACACGGGATCTTTTGATTTCGCTTCCTTGCGTCAATGCTGCTAACTTACACTTTTAGATTGAGGCTGTGAAGCATAATCTTGTACTGAGTTATTGTCCTTAGGCTGTTCAGCAAACATAGTACTTTTTACTATTGCTGGTTGCACAAAGGTTTCTAATGTTTCCTGTAACTCTTTTTGGCTGACGGTCTGATAGGTCTAAGGGTAATTCAGTAGAAAATCGAGTTTTATTAGCATCACGATTACCCACCATAAAATTGATCCAAGGGCATTATAAATTTCTAGGCGCATTATAAAACCATTCCTGATTATTTTCTCTTTTTATACTATCTTCCATAATATTATCTAATTGCACCGCTAATTTTAAGTATTCCGCAGCAAATTTTTCCATTTCAACGTAAGCTTGTTCTGCTGGTTTTAAAGAATCATTGTAGATGTCTTTGAGTGATCTATTTTTCACATTCAACTGGGTTGATAATTGGCTAAATTTATCATTTGCCTCAGCAAGCAGTTTTTCAACTCTTATCATTTGAACATCAAGATTATAAGACGTACTTGCTTTTGCTGCGGCAATTTTTTGCTGCACATCCGCCTTTAAAGGATCATATTGCTCCTCCGTTTGTGGATGATTTTTTTCTTTCAGCTTCTCAACAGTATCATTAATTTGTTTTAACATATCGTGTAATTTGTTCATCATGACACCACATGAATTAACATTTGCAATTAATAGTGATTCTAATTGGTCTTTATCCATATTCTCTGGAAAATAGGTTGCATGAAATTCTTCTTTATCTATTATGTGAGCCATTGTTTCTTTTAATTTTGAAAGTAGGTTTTGATCTGTTCTACCTGTGTAGATAATCTCTGTAAATCATTTGGTACGGTTTCCAAATAATATTTAATTGCTTTCTCTTTTTGGATTTGTCGTAGCTGCATTCTCTGAGATTCTGATTGTGAAAACAGACCAGGTCTTTGCTCTTTTTTCTCAATAGACTGTTCTTGTTTCTTCTCGTTCGGAAATTGACGCCATTTCTCAATTAAACTATCTAGATACTCATCAGTTAAAACAGGCTCATCGAATTCTGTCGCAAAATTCATCTGTATCTCTAATAACTTAGCTAAACTCTCGTAGGGCTCATCTTTATCTTTTAAACATTTTTATCTAAATTCATATCTTTAAGAGTAACACGAAAATCATTTATCAGTTGTATTAAATGATCTACTGCCTTGACATTACTCATGTTAGTTCTCTGAATTAAATTTCGGCAAATCATTGTTTTGATTTCGACTGAAGCTCCAGGCGATTGAAGCAAAAACTCCAGTTCTTTAGTGTCCAATAGTTCGATTAAAGGCTGATAAATTTTTGCGATCATTAAATGTTGTTCTTTGATATCTGCTTGGTACCATAATGTATCAGCTTGCATCGCTAAATTTTGAAGTACCTTCTTTTTTTCTTCATTTGTGAGCTTCAATCCATCCAAAAGTTTGCATTTAATTTCCAGCGATATATTTTTTGCATTGAAAAACAAATCCGCCCATTGTGTTGATTGAGAATTTCTGATCTGATTCATAATCTCTTGGCATAATTGATCCAATTTGGCTGATTCGGCTATAAATTCAGAGCTAACTTGGCTGAATTCATTTCCATAAACTTCTTTCATTTTGTCGAGGAAAACATCACGGAAGATACTCGCTGCCTCTAAAATTTTAATGCATTCAACAATATTCATATTTTTTTCTTTGTTGGTCAATAAATTCATCGTTGCCAACATTGGAGTTAGAATATATGCTAAATGCATACTCATATTACCACCTGAAAAATAAAATTTATTAAATGCAAAAACTGCTTTAGCAAAAAATTCTTTTGCTTTATCATAATCCCAGTCACTCATATTTTCTTGAGAAAGCAAATAACGGGCTATTTCGAGATTACCGTATACAGAAAGAAGCTTTTTATCTTTATCACTATGTTCTTTATAAAATGGTGGGGAATAATCAGAAGAGATAGAAAAATGGCCGTTAAAAATCGTTTCAAATCCGCTGTGATTATATTGTTTTAACCAGGTTTCTCTAAGTTTCAGATTTATAGTATCTTCGTCTTCGCTATAAGGATCATCTATTTGTGGTGTCACTATTGCTCGATCATTTTCCCCAATAGACTTATATTTTCAAGTTTAAATTCATATTTTTTTTACCTGAGCATTGGATAGACAATATATAGCGAGCCGGATTATTGGGATCAGTACTTACAGTTTTTTTGATCCGTATGTTCCTAACCTCATTGATGATTTTTTTTAATTCATTTAAAGTTTCTTCATCTGATATTATTTGATACTTTTTCAAATAGATTATCAACCTAGAGCGGCTAAAATCTGCTTTAACATCACAACTATCTCTATACACACTAAGTGTATAGAAATCTCCAAGGAGTACCGCTTCAAATAAAAAATTCGCTCTTAAAACTAGATCGTCTTTACTATCAAATGATTTGCTAACATCTGCTAATAATTTACCCGGATCTGCTTTGTAATTTCTCGAATAGTTGAGCTGATGACATGTATCCTGACTTTGAATTCACCGTATTTTTAATAAAATCAACTTCAAAAAATTTATTGGCTGGTGATGAGCTTGCTTCTTTAGTTTTTCTTTCTTCTCGTTTAATGTACATAGTTCAGCTCCTGTTTGTTATTGACAATAATATAATTATAACGTTTTGAATAAAAAACAACCAAAAATAGTCGCGCATACCTCATATGTCCAATAAACTCCTTTAGGGATATTTGGTAAATCCTCATATCAACTAGTCCCTGCATGCCTTTTGTCACCTAACATCATTGGCTTCTATTCCTACACAATGCATTTATAATTTGCTATAATTAGATAAATTAGCATAAATGAGGAGCATCATCATGTCATTCAGTAAGGATAAAGGCATAAGAAGAAAACTTCCAACGCAAATATTGGCTGAAAGAGCAGAGAAAGAAAGATTGCGAGAGGAATCAAAAAAAGAAGTAAAAGAGGATGTGCAGATCGAAAGTTTTCGCTTTATGCAACAAGATATAAACAAACAGTTTTCAGCTCTTATTGCTATTGCAAAAACATTGCCTGACGCAATAGCAAAAAGGAATATTTATGTTTTCAGCCCAATAAGATCTGAGGCTTATATAGGTCAGTTTGATGATATAGGTGAGTTAGGTATTCATGATTTAGATAATCCTAAACAAGGAGGCCTGGCTATTGTTGTGAATAATAAAGCTGGAAAATTAGGTGAAGAATTAAAAAAAGCTGGATTTAAGGAATATGCTAAAGATTGGTCAGCGGAAGATAAAGGACTTTCGGTTTATCTTATTTCACCCTGGGAAAAAGGCGGACCTAACTTAGAGCAAATTAAAAGTTCTATACAGGAGTTGTCCAATACCTTAGAACAAAAGGCAAAACATACTCCATAATAATTTTTTAGTTGAGGTATCTTTAATTGAAATAGTTTCGGCTTAATCTGACAAATCATTCATCACAATGCACTACTTCGTGCTGCGTTGTGTCTTTTTATTGAAATAATTTTTTTGACAATATAAATATCTTAATGATTTTGAGTGGTACAAGTGGAACTAAGGGGACAACTTGATTTTACTGAGCTATCAGCGTACCACATTCAAAATTTGCGATGGTACTAGTGGGACATTATTTAGGGCATATCTATACTTTTATCAAACTCGTAACAATCTCATTGAGTGATTTCATGGATTCTCCCCAGCTGGCTGGATTTTTATTGTATACTAAAGGACCAATAAAATTTTGATATCTCACTTTGAACTTCTGCTGTTCTTGAATTCGTTCAAAACCATATAAGAGCTCTTTATAAGGATCATCTCTAAATTGAGGGTGCTGGTTACCAAACTCTTTAATATCTATTTCAATGACTTCCTTGACTAATTTACTTATTTTGTCCTTATCTGCATTAGATTGATTTATGAGATGGAGATCGTAAATATGTCGAACCAATGTTTCATCTTCCTTTCTTGAAGGACTTCTTTCATAAGCCGCGGTTCTTCTGAGTAAAGCCACCAGTTTTTCACTGGCTGTAATGACATTGAGGAATTTCTGGAGGTAATCTGAGTGTTTGTGAATACATTGAAGAAATGGGTGCTGTAATAGTTGCATCCAGAAGGGGTGATTCCGTTATTTCCAACTGGATCTCAGGACGAATAGCACTTATGGTAGGGTGAAAACGAGGATATTTTATATAACATTGTAAATATTTGCCCTCATCACGCTTTCTGTCCTCACTCAACTCAAGTATTGTCTGTGCATCTAACAATGCATAAAGTTTTTGATGAAAATAACCACGTAATTTCCGTTGCTGACTTCTCGTTTCCTTTTGAACATCCGAGGATGGTATTAATTTGATATCCACATCTTCAGACATACGAAATGTGTCTATGTGAGCCTTGGATAAGCAAGTCCCTCCTGCAAAAACGATTGAATATTCAGGGTCATTGATTGAATAAAGCAACTTTAGTAATTGAATAGCATAGTAGTCTTTTTCTACGAGAACTGGTTCTTCTATACCAAGAGCATCGGCAACATCTGCAAAAATCGTAGGGTCTATTTCTTCCATTAAGAGCAAACAACCTTTAGGGTAAATTTATCTGTGCCAATTTTACGGTTAAACCTGCTTTTTACAACAACCTCAGCATTTGCGGGTATTTGTGTAGAGTTCGTCAAATAAGATTTCGTTGCATCGGAATATTGCCATTTTACACCAAGTCTTGTTAATGCTTCTTTAGAGATAGCTGTAAAACCGCCCTCAGCAGCAAGCATGGGTTTGCCAGTAATTCTATTTATTCTGGCTTTTGCATACAAACCATAACCTATTTTGAGCAACTTTCCTTCTCTGGATAATTCTTTTAATGCCCTGCCAACTTGATCATAATCACTTAATTTTCCAAAATCAGAGCGTAAAAAAACCTGCCGTTTAGATCGACCTATCTTTTTCTCAATTCTACTTCTAAGTGATACACGTGACATGGCTCTATTTCCGATAATTTCTTACAACACAAGTATAGCAAAAATACGACACTTTATCTGATATGAAATTTCTGTATATAGCTCTTTCTGATTGAACAAAAGTTTAGGTAACATGTGGTACAAGTGGGACATTAGGGTTGTTTTTGGTTTAAATAGTTACAATTTCTTTGAATTTGTTTTCAATTGTTGACTTTAATTTTTAAACCACGTAATAATCTATTCGTTGTTTTAAATAGCTTTATGAAAATGGGTATAAAGCTATATGGATTTTTGGATAGAAAGTACCAGTGTTACTGGAATTTTCAAATTGGATTTATGGAAAAAGCCTCTTTGGCGGCATTTTATTGCCGATTGAAAATTCTTTTAATGACGAGGTATTACTATGTCTAGAAAAAATGTATCGCGCTTACAACTTATCAATGAATTTGAATCAGCTCCAGACTTTACCCTTTTTAATCAAAATACACTTGCCGCAGTTTTAGATTGCTCAGTTCAATTATTAGAGCGAAACCGTTGGGCTGGTCAGGGTGTACCCTATATTAAAATTGGCCGTACCGTTCGATATCGCAAATTAGATATTCTTAATTATCTTCAACAGCAATGCACTTATAACGTCCTTAAAGAGGCTGTTTAGCAATTTCTTTACTTAAGTCTTGTTTGATTGATTGGAAGATGGTGGAACACCTTCCTGTGAACGTTGTTGGAGAAAAAGAAAATGAATTCGAATCCAATATATCATGTTGATTTTAAACAGTCTAAACGCATTAAATCCTTTCCATATGCAGGTGGATTATTTCAATTAACCTCGGATGGGGTAATTTTTGTTGGAAAGGATAAAGACAATAATGAGCTACCTCCCCGATGGATTTGCTCCTCTTTGTATGTAGTAGCTAAAACTCGTGATGCTCTAAGTGGTGAATGGGATCGCTCGAATGGGTGGATGATGATGGAGTGAAACATCAATGGGCTATGCCTTTGGCTTTATTACAAGGGGATTCTAGCGATGTAAGGCGAGAGCTTGCACGATTGGGGTTGACTATTTCGCCCAGTAAAACTGCTCGTGATTTGTTAGCGTCTTACATTCAAGAGCGTGCTCGTTGTGTCGATAAACTTGGATGGTATGAAGATGTTTTTGTTACCGCGAATGAAGCTATTGGGCAATCTAGTGACAAAATCGTTTTTCAAAATGCGAATAGTCTTGAACCTGCTTTATCTGTTGCTGGTACTGTTGAGGAATGGAGATATTCTATTGCCCGTTTGGCAGATGGTAACTCCAGATTGGTCTTTGCAATATCTGCTGCCTTTGCACCGAGTCTTGCCAAGCTAATTGGAGAAGATTCCGGAGGGTTTCATTTTAGAGGTGCTTCTTCCTCTGGTAAAACAACCGCTTTAAAGGTTGCAGCTTCTGTTTGGGGTAAACCGAACAATTATATTCGTCTGTGGCGAAGCACTGCGAACGGCTTAGAAGGATTGGCTGCGCTCCATAATGATGGGTTATTAATCCTAGATGAACTGAGCCAAATGGATCCTAAAGAGGCCGGTGAGTGTGCTTACCTGCTTGCCAATGGTCAAGGCAAAACACGAGCCTCTCGTTGTGGTACCGCAAGACAATCCATGCGTTGGTCATTGCTATTTTTATCGGCAGGCGAAGAATCTTTAACTTCGTTAATGGCAAAAGCATGGCAGCGATGTAATGCAGGTCAAGAAATTCGTTTAGCAGATATTGAAGCGGATGCTGGTGCTCAGATGGGATTATTTGAACAGTTACATGATCATATAAACCCAGCATCTATGTCGCTTGCATTAAAAGAAGCAGCAAGCAAATATCATGGAGCAGTTGGAATTACATGGCTCCATAAAATTGTTAATCATCGCACTGAATTAATCCCTGTACTCGCCAATAAAATCCAGCAATTTGTAGCAAAGGTCACTAAGCCAGAACACTCAGGTCAAATTCAACGAGTAGCCAGACGTTTTGCTTTAGTTGCCATGGCTGGAGAAATAGCAAGTCATTTTGGATTAACCGGTTGGAAACGGGGCACAGCATGCCAAGCAGTGGAAAAGTGTTTTAACGCTTGGCTAGAGAATTTTGGAGAGCATGGTAACCGAGAAGCTCGAGCCATACTATCGCAAGTTCGTGCATTCTTTGAAAAAGAAGGGGCAAGTCGGTTTGAAAGCGAAAATCATCCGAATAGTGAACGCCTTTATAACCGAGCAGGATTTTTTCGCACGGATAGCGAAGGTTTTCGTATTTTTATGGTTTTATCTGAAGTTTATAGGAAGGAGATTTGCCATGGGTTTGAACCTAAAATGGTAAATAAAGCTCTTATTAACGCTGGCTGGATAGTCCCCGGTAATGACGGGCAAAGCTTCTCAAAAACGAAGAATTAAAGGGGTTGGTATTCCTAGGTGTTATGTTTTTACCGAGAAAGTTTGGTCTGACGAGTATTAATTGTTCCACTAGTTCCACTGTCGATTTTGATAGTGGAACATCTGAAGTCCAGTAACTACAAGGGTGTTCCACTTGTCCCAGTAGTTCCACGTATTTTTTAGATGAAGGTAAAAATCTATTGGGTTGTATCGGCTTTAATAAAGATGATTTCCCTATTACAACTTTCTATGTGCCGGTCTATACAACTTCGTCTAATACGGCTTGCTAAGAGAATCTTAATTTTTTGCTTGACGGGATACTAAGGAATTCTTACCATCCCGCTTCTGTGGTTAATATATAATCATCATGTTAATTTGTTATCGTCCGACAAGTAATTTTATTTTACTTTAAAACAACAATAAGAATTCGGCTCTGTAACTCATGTTTTTATAATAAGGCTATCATGAAAGCAAAATTTTTATTGTTAGGATTCTGTTGTTTTTCTTTATTACCTAAATCTGAAAGTTACGCAAAACGCGCCGCCTACTCATATTCTTATAAAACTCCAAGATACGGTTCTTCTTATGGAAAAACACACACTGTTAGACCTTATATAAAAAGAGATGGAACCTTTGTTAAAAGGCATCGAGCTGGAAACCCTAAAGCCGGTGTTCACTGCCACAATAATGTTTGTTACTAACACTATAGTGGATGGTTCTATGTTTTTAGACAAAAAAATAATTTTGATGGTTCTTTGTATTATTATTGTCAAACCAACTTATTCTGCAGGAATATATACAGGCAAAGACTTTATTTTAGCATGCGCAGATCAAAATTACACTCAAAATCAAGACGTCTGTAATACAGCTATAACTTAAGCATTCGCAAGCTATCTGGTATCCCTTGAATTATTTTCCGGAGAGAAGTTCGCCAAGTGTTATAGAAATCATTACCCATTCTTAGAAAAGAAATCCGTTAAGGATGGAGTTCTATTTTTATCTGAGCAATACAATGAGAATCCGGAATTAACTCCACATCTATTGGGTTTTGGATTTTCCGTTGTAATGTATTCGAAATACCCAATCCCAAGAAAGTGCATTAAATTCAAACAATAAGGTGTATTAATATGAAAATTTTAAAAATGTTATCTCTTTTAATGGGAGTAATTTTAGCAGTATCACAACTACAGGGGTGTGCTGTAGCCGCGATCGGTGCTGGCATTGGCGCTGTTAAGTATGCAAATGCAAAAAAGGCAGAGGCAAAAGAAGGTTGCCATAAAAATTATAATGAATATTTGAAGGTTGCAAAGAAACCAATACCTCTTTCTGAATACTGTTCTGAAAAATAACAGTAAAGAATCAATTAAATGGATGTTTAAACAATAGACAGGAAACTTTTAACTATAACCATGGTGAGACTAGAGTGTTATAAGGTATTTGAGTGGGTAAAGGATTAATCACTGGTGAACTATATGGAGATTCTACAATTAACTGAGAGGTAAATGAATAAATGAAAAAAGCAATAGCAGTATCAATGTTAGCAATGACCATGAATTGTCATGCTTTTAACTTAATTTCAGACACAGATGCAAATAGATTTAAAAATATGTCTAGTAATAGCATTAAACCAGATCAATTCAATAAATTGATGGCATTTTGCGATAAGTCTGATTCAAATATAGAATCATGTCTAGAGAAAATAAAAGCCAAATCATCAGATAATAAATCAATGCAAGCTAATGTGACCAATGGCCTGTGTTGTTGGAATGTATCGAATCAATATGGTGATTATATGTATTATCAAGGAAAAGAGTATTGTATTCCTGCATGTCACTAATATAAATATGAAAAAGGCGGCTAAAGTCGCCTTTCTATTAATGCTCAAATTATTTTGTCACTTGGTTATTAAAGACATTCCTTTCAGGCCGAACTCTGAAAAAAAAGAAAAATGAATCGGTTTATTTTTATCAAACTTCGACACATATTCGACACGCCACAAAATTTAAAATATAGGCTCTACCCCAAATAAGGGGGCACTTTAATCAAGTTAGTCTAGACTAACTAATTGATTTTACTATGCCGCTGCGCAGAATCGAACTGCGGACCTTCTGATTACGAATCAACTGCTCTACCGACTGAGCTACAGCGGCGCATGAGAAAGTATACTTAAGTTAAATGATGATGCAACTGCTTGTGATTATTAATAAATCTCAGAAACAAAAAAGGATAACTAATTTTTTTATAGAAAAATCAATCATTATAATCTTTTTTATTGATTTAATCTCTAAATTACGTCATAACCTGAGGTTTTCCTTGTAATAATTTTCACTAAATTAGTAAAAAAAAGTTCAATTAGATAAAAAATGATTTATAATGTCCTGCTGGTCAATTTTTTATACTAGTTTTTAAAAAAAATTAGTATAAATAGGAAAAATTTAGTTTTAAATTATTAAAGATGAATATAACATAGCGTCACCCAAAAATATGACAACCTGTGAGAAACAAACAGCCCGTGAAAAAGAGCAAGATGGAAACAGATAAGCCTGTAAAAGACAGTGGTTATAGTCGAAGATTGAAAGACCGCCATGTGCAACTTATTGCCTTGGGAGGAATTATCGGCTCAGGTTATTTTTTAGGTACAGGCGAGGTAATCAACCTGGTTGGCCCTGCTGTGTTTCTAGCCTATATACTAGGCGGATTGATCATCTTTCTAACCATGCTGTGCATGGGCGAGCTTGCTGTGGCTATTCCCATTTCAGGCTCTTTTGTAACGTACACTGCTGACTTTATATCTCCATCAGTAGCCTGTGGCGTAGGATGGTCTTATTGGATCAGTTGGGTAGCATATATCCCCGCTGAATGCGTTGCAGGCGGGATAATCATGGAAATGTTTACTGGAGTAAATGGTTATATATGGGCTGTTTGTTTTGGTTTACTTATTACCTACATTAACTTGGCTAAAGTAGATACATTTGGCGAAATCGAATTTTGGCTGGCTTTGATTAAGATTTTGGCTTTATTAGGCTTTGTAATTTTAGCTATTTTAATTTTCTTTGGTCTAATCCATGGCGCAGAATCCAGTGGAATTATTGGCTCCAGATACATTTTAGGTGATGGAGGGCTTCTTCCTAACGGGGCAATGTCCCTGTTAACCGCAATGGTTCTTTTACTGGTGAATTATCAAGGGTCCGAAATTATTGGTCTTGCTGCCGGAGAATCAGAAAACCCCGCGCGCATGATTCCCCACGCTATTCGAAATGTAACGTTAAGAATTCTTTTTATCTATATCATTCCCGTATTTTGTCTGGTATTAATTTTTCCATGGCAAAAAGCCGGTTTATCCAATTCTGTATTTGCTGATGCCTTAAACTATTACAATCTTAAATGGGCAGGTGCGGTAACCAGTTTTGTGACCCTAAGTGCTACTTTATCTTGTGCTAACTCAGGATTTTATGGAACGGTTCGTGCACTCAATGCACTAGCACGTGATGGCATGGCACCACACACTTTTTCCAAATTTAATCAAAATTCAGTACCTCAAAATGCAATCATTGCAACCTTGATTACCATCTGGATTCTTTTAGGGGTTGGTTACTTTTTCGGACAAACCCAGCTTTATATCGCACTACTTCTAGTATCTGGATTTACTGGAACCCTGGCATGGATCTCCTTATGCACATCACAAATTCGTTTTAGAAATAGATTATATCAAGCTGGATATACAACAGAGAATCTGCGTTATGTGACACCCTACTCGCCCTACACAGGAATCCTTGCCATCATACTTATGTGTGTTGCCTTGTTTTTCCTAGTGCTGAATAAAGATCCCACCTATAAACTTGCTTTTTATATAGGCATGGTTAGCTTTATTGTTCCTATAATTATCTATAAGCTTTTTGATTTATCGAAGAAAAGGAAAAAAGCACTCCACCTGAAATCTCGAGTTAAGTTTCAAGATCTTTTTCCCCCAGTTTAATCCTGGAGCCTGGGTGAGGCACCGTAAGCATCACTCGGGATTTCTAGCATAGTGGCATAAAACTGGGCTTTGATGGAATGAAATAACTCTTTATTCTAATTTTTCTTTTTCTTTTGCCAAAAGAATAGAGTTTTCGAAGTCCCCCGCTTTGCTTGAAATAACTTAATACCCTCTTTGCAGAAAACTTGACTTGCCAGAAGTAAAAAAATATTTAAAAGAAAACAAAATGAAGCCCTTAAATAACCAAGAGCAACTTGAAGCCACAGGCCTTATAGTCAGGCGCTCATTCAAATATTTAGCCTTCAACTGTATGAAGAAGGCTTATCTATTTTCCAGTCAAATTAATGCAACTTTTGCCCGTTAGGAACTCTAGGATCGGTAGTTATTAGACATATGGCTCCATTCTCGTCAGAGAATCCAACCAATAAAAATTGAGAAATAAAACCTGCGATGTTTTTTTCACCCAAGTTGACACAGCCCACTACAGAACGTCCTACCAAGGTTTCTGGCGTATAATGCACGGTAATTTGAGCAGAGGTTTGTAATATTCCTATATCCTTACCAAAATCCACCCAAACTTTATACGCAGGTTTTTTTGTGCGAGGGAATTCCTCGACCTTAACAACTGTGCCTGAACGCAGGTCAACTTTGGCGAAATCATCGTAAGAAATCATTTTAAAGCCTCTTTTTCAATAAACACAACAACAAATTAAACTACTGGTATCACACTTGTTGTATTTAATTCAGGAACCAAACTCTTCAATAGAATAAATAACTCATCAGACTGATTTTCTTCACATGCTGTATTTAATAAACGCATTGTTTGGATTAATTCTTCCCAGTTAAGTTCACGGACTTTTGCCTTGAATAATTTTTCATGCTCTGTTGGAGCCAATTGCTCTGACTCATGGAACAACTCTTCAAATAACTTCTCTCCTGGACGTAATCCAGTATATTCAATCATAATGTCTTTCCCAGGCTCTTTTCCAGCCAGGCGAATCATTTGTTCAGCCAAATAGCTAATTTTAACAGGTTCCCCCATATCCAAAACAAAGATTTCTCCACCTTTTCCATTAACCATGGCTTGCAAAATCAATTGGCATGCTTCAGGTATCGTCATAAAATACCGTTGCATATCAGGATGAGTTACTTTGATTGGGCCTCCGCTTTGTAATTGTTTTTGAAATAATGGAACAACACTTCCTGCCGAGCCTAAAACATTTCCAAAGCGAACCGTAATGAATTGTGTCTTAGCTCTTCCATTCAGATTCTGGCAATAAATCTCAGCAACCCGCTTGGTAGTCCCCATTATATTGGTCGGATTTACTGCTTTATCAGTAGAAATCAAAATAAATTTTTCAACATTAACTGCGACACTAGCCTTTGCAACAACTTGAGTTCCAAGAACGTTGTTCATCACAGCAACACGTATTTGATCTTGCAAAAGTGGAACATGCTTATACGCAGCAGCATGAAATACGATTTCAGGTAAGAACTCCGTAAATAAATGGTTAATTGCTACTTCATCTGTAACACTGATCAACCTAAGCTCTAAAGGAATATCGGGAAAATTTTGCTTCAGCTCGAGCTCTATTTGATACAAATTAAATTCACTGTTTTCAACTATAGCTAAACTCTTGGGTTTAAGCGCTAAAATTTGGCGGCATAGCTCAGATCCAATTGAACCTCCACCACCGGTAACCAATACTCTTTTTCCTGCAAGACCTGCCGATAGTCGGTCCCATTGTAAATTGACCTGATCTCTACCTAACAAATCTTCGATATTGACAGGTCTTAATGCATTTACTTCTACCCTTCCAGAAGCTAAAGCATTAAGACTGGGAAGTGTACTAAATGGAGTCTGGCTCTCCTCACAATAGGTTACGATTCGGCGCATAACTGAAGAACTTGCTGACGGAATCGCGATAAAAATCAAATCAATCTTATACTTATGGACACGTTCAGTAATTTGGCTGGAGGTTCCAAGAACTGGGATCCCATGAACTTCTAAGCCGCGTTTTGCTAAATTATCATCAATAAAACCTACAGGCTTATATCGATTGGAGCGTTTTAAATCACGAGCAAGTCCTTCACCGGCCATACCTGCACCAATAATAAGCACACGTTTAATTTCAGTTGCTTTATTGCCTCTGGCGCGCTTATCCCAATAAATCCTTCTCAACAATCTGCAGCTACAAAGGATAGTAGTTAATATCATGCAATATAATGGAAATACAGAACGAGGAAGTTCATGCAGCATTGAAGTAACATATAAAACGGAAATCCCCAACACTGTAGTAGTCAGCGTCGCTTTTAAAATTCGAACTACATCATTTAATGAAAAAAAACGCCACAAACCACGGTATGTTTTGAAATAAAAATAACAAGACACTTGAATCACTGTTAGCAGAGCCAAAGCTTCAAGGGAGTGCGACGAAGTCAATATTTTAGGAAAGGGTTGCATGTTATAGCGCAGCCAATGCGCTGCATACCATGCGGCAGGGATAGCAAAAATATCACACAGAAAAACGGGGGTTTTTTTATGCAGTTTTTGCGACAACACTGACATTTTGTGTCTCATACAAAGCTCATCCTTTATTCATTTTTATTATCTTATTATCGTGAGATAGTACACTATGTTAACTTATATCTCATCAAAAAATCACTACCACCCTGGTAAACCCTAATTCAAATTTATCTCTTCTGGGAAAGAAGAAGCGGAGACATTCATATATTTCATAGCAATAAATTGAGTCAGGGCTAATACTTTTCTAAGTTTTACTTAATTTGTATTTAAACGATTTACTCAATTCATGTTTTAAACAAACATCACTCAGTATATATATTACTGCGTCTTTTTTAATAAGCGAAGTTAAAATGATAAATGCTGTTTTTTTGCAAAACGTCCTTACAAACTACTCATACTGTGTTTCGCAGGATAATGGACTATCACCAAATTATTAAACAGTATGAATTAATATAACTCAAATTACTAGCATAAAGAATGACTGTCTAATCAATCTACCATCTTGTTGCGTCGCCTTTAACTGGATTTTGCTTAAAATAACGATAATCTTTCCAAACTCATTACTGGAATAAAAAGAAAGGTCAAATGACCTGTATCTGAAGAACAATAAATAAAAATAATAAATCAGGGATGTATACCAATGCATCCCTGATTTCATTGGGCTAAAGCCATAAAGGTCAAAATGACAAAACACCAAAGATTAATTCGCGATAATTGATCACTTAAAAAAACAATAACCGGGTCATCGTTCTCAATGTTTTGTCTTGCCAGCCAGGCAAAACGCCACAATGCAATGGCTGCGAAAGGTACCGTTAACATAAAATAAAAAGACTCATCCCGAACATAAACGATGTAAAAAACGTAAGTAATGAAACTGGCAAGGCCTATGGTTACAATCAGCCAATGAAGTACCAATGGATTATATTTCTTCAATACTTTACGTGTCGCATGCTTTAAGCCTAATTGCATTTCCATTTGTCGTTTGTTTAAAGCGATAAAAAGGCTAAGTAAAGTTACTGCCGTAATTAACCAAGTAGAAATGGGTAAACCAATACCCAAAGTACCGGCTAATACGCGCAGCATAAATCCTGCAGCAATACAAAGTACATCTACGATGGGGATAAGTTTGAAAAGATGGTTATAAGCAACATTAATCACTAAATAAACACAGAGAATTATAGCCAGTTTCTTAGAAATCAGCCAACCCAAAGCAAGCCCCATGACCAGCAATAAAAACAACATAAAAATTGCTTCAGATAGAGAAACTTTTCCACTCGCTAGCGGTCTATGTCGTTTGTGAGGATGCAAACTGTCTTCAATTCTGTCTTCAATATCATTATAAATATAAACAGCGCTTGAAATAAGACAAAAAGCCAAAGAAGCAAGTAAAGCAGGTAGAAAATATCCAGGAATAGGTGTGTAACAAAATCCCAGCATTACAAAGACTGCTTTGGCCCAGTGAGACACACGCAGAAGCAGAAATAAATGTTTCAGCCTTTCCATGACACTCACTTTTTTCATATCATTTATCAATTCAGTCACCTTCTCTGTTCCTGTAAAAATACAGTCTGGGAGAAGTAAGCATGACTCCGAAAATATCCTTCATCTGCTAGTTGCCTGGATTATGGTCTCGCATCATCCAAGTTAACCCTACTTGCACCCACAACGTACAATAGACTTCTTCGGAAATTCTACTACAGAGGAGAATTGATGCACTGTTCAAAATCCTCAGAAGTCTAATAACTATTAGTCATTAAGTTAAAAGTATCATAATCCTGAAAAAATGCATCATTTCAATATGTTAATTACCAAATAAAATAAAAACGTTCAATATATTGAAGCAATTTAGTAAAAAATAATCAAATAACATTGCATTTATACAATTACGAAGTAAGATAAAATATGCAAAAGGAATCAGACGTGTATTACACTCAAAAAAATGCCAATGGAAGGGGGATATCATGCACTTTATTCTTGCACCAGGATGTATCGTAAAATTTGACAATTTACGTAAAACGTATGAAGCAGAAAAAAAAGTCAATTTGAGCGAAAAACAATCCATAATAGGTACGCCGATTTTTTTTGGAGGAACTGATGTTGTCAGTAGAAACAAACAAATTTCATTTTTAGAAAAAGTAAAAGTACTTCTTAAAATTCATTTGCTCAACGAAGAGGACATCAAAACCCCAGCACAACGCCAAGTATACATCATTGCAGCACGATTTATGCTGGCTGCTTGCCTGTACGTACAATCTCAAATTGGAAGTTCAAAAAGGAACTCCGTCTTATATCGAATTATCGACGACAACCTAGGAATAACTGCTAAAAATTTTCTCGATGATGAAGATAAAGAAACGTGTTTTTTGACCGCAGAGCGGCTCATTAAAACACCAAATGCTCTGGAGCACTCAAATGTCGCCTTAGAAAAAAATGGGCTAAGACCATTTTCTGAAAAAGAATGGAAAGAATTCACAGACTTTTTAAAAGAAATGACTCGTACAAAAGAAGCTAAAGAGCAATTCACAAATTTCCCTGTAATTTCAATCACCCAACCCTTCTTCGGCACAGCTTTGGCTTATGCAGGAGCTACTGTGGGTGTCGTATTAGCAGAGGGAATAAGCAACTCAACCTCCGCAGTATCTCCCCGAGTTCAATTAACAGCGCTCGTTGGAAGTACTTTATTAGTTTTTAGTCCCGCTGGACCAACCGGAGTTGCCCTTTTGGCACCAGTCATTGCCACGAAACTGTTTACTTCTTTTTGTACAATAAGCTTAGCCCATATTATGAGTACAGCCGGAGGATATCTTGGACAAGGCATTGGGATAGGAGTAGGCCTTCCTTTTGATGCGGCATATAATTTGATCTGGTCTGTTTGTTCTCTAATCAGTCGTTACTACAGTAAACCATCACAACTTGCTCCAATTGATGGAACACGTATTGTTGATGGGGCCACAATACTTGCAGGCATCCCTATTCAATTAGTTCCTGAGAATACATTACCCCAGGGATATACTAAGAAAATTCTTGAAATAACTGATGGAGGCGAAATTCGCATCGATGGAGAAGAAATCAAAGATTCTGAAAAGCCGATGCACATTCCTCCTGAAGTAATTGAAGAATTAAAGAAGCAAATGGCTGCTCGCACTAAAACACAGGAATCAATCGAAGTGCAACAAGAGTCTGAGAAAAAAGAAGAGACTAAGAAAAATGAGGATGAAGAAACGGACTTGGAATCATTCTCAATGGTATAAGAAAAACCTGGATGACCTATTCAGAACTACACTTCTCCAATTCAATTGAATGATTCCATTTTTGGAAATTTGCCACTACAAAAATAAAAGTAGCCTGGGTGCAGCGCAGCGAAACCCGGGTTTCAAGTCTTCTCGATCCTGGGTTTCGCTGCACTCAAGCTACAGACTAAGGACGACTATCAACTTCTTTGCGCTGGTTAGGCATAAAGTCTTTTTTATCCAATCCCATAACTACAGCTAAAGCACCAGCAACATAAATCGAAGAATAAGTTCCAATCACAATACCAATGATCAACGCCAGCGAAAATCCGCGTATGGCTTCGCCTCCATGGATAAAGAGTGCAAGTACTACGAAAAGCGTCAATACAGAAGTCATAATAGTTCGTGATAACGTTTGGTTAATCGAAATATTCATAATTTCAATAGGAGAGGAACGACGAATCTTAATAAAATTCTCACGTACCCTATCAAAAACCACGATGGTATCATTTAGAGAATAACCAATTACTGCTAACAACCCTGCCAGTGCTTTCAAATCAAATTCAATGCCGAAAAAGGCAAAGACACCTAATATCAATACAGGATCATGTACTAGTGCAACAGCAGAGCTCACTGCAAGCCGGTACTCGAAACGCATGGCAATATAAATCATTGTTGCTAACAAAGAAACAACAACAGCCAAGGCTCCTTTAGTTGCTAATTCTTGCCCTACTTGCGGTCCGACAAAATCAACTCTTTGCTTAACAGCACCTGGCAAAGCACTCATGACTTGATCAACCAAACGAGGTTGTTCTTTATCTTCTCTGGGAGCGATACTAATTAAAACATCCTTAGAAGTACCGTAACTCACAACCTGAGCTTCTTTAAATCCTGCCTTATTCAGACTTTCCCTTATTGAAGATAAATCTGCAGCAGAAGAATAAGAAACTTCAATTTGAGTTCCACCAGTAAAATCAAGTCCCCACTTCAAGCCATGAATCGCTAAAGCGCTTATAGAAAGCACAAAGATTAATATGGAGAACATCGCCGTCCAACGGCGAGCACCCATAAAGTCCACATTTGAATTTGGATTAAAAAATTCCATCTGAGCCTCGCCTTAAATACCAATAGACAATTTCTTAACAACCCTGCCGCCATAATACCAATTTACAATCCCTCGAGTGTAAGTGATGCCTGTGAGCATAGAAGTTAATAACCCTAAAGAAAGCGTTACTGCGAACCCGCGTACAGGTCCTGTACCTACAGCAAACAAAATGATTGCTACAATGAGTGTCGTCACGTTCGCATCAAGAATCGTAGAAAATGCACGATCATATCCTGCGCTAATTGCTGCTTGCGGTGACAATCCATGCCGCAATTCCTCTCGAATGCGCTCGTAAATCAGGACGTTGGCATCTACTGCCATACCTACCGTCAATACAATTCCTGCAATGCCTGGGAGCGTCAGTGTTGCATCAATCAGAGACAATAAAGCACATAGCAAAACCAGGTTAAGCAACAATGCAATATCCGCAATGAGGCCGAAAAACCGATAATAGATCGGCATCAAGATGAGAATTAGACCCATACCAACTACTAAGGAAACAATACCTCTACGAATATTTTCCTTACCTAAAGTTGGGCCTACTGTACGCTCTTCTATTGGATAGATCGCAGCAGGCAAAGCCCCTGCTCGAAGCAATAAAGCTAAATTACTTGCTTCTTTACTGTCAGCAAGGCCAGTGATCTGGAAGTTATTACCCAAAGCATTTTGGATTACCGGAGCACTAATGACACGCTCCTCCCTATGTGTGACTCTCTTTTCTTCTCCATTTACGTTTTGTATGGTGTTTTTTGTTTCAACGTAAACAATAGCCATACGTTTACCAATATTTTCACGAGTAACTTTGGTAAACAGACTTTCACCACCTCCGCCAAGTTGTATTTGCACTGCTGGAGTAGCTGTTTGCTGATCATAACTGGAAACTGCTGAGGTAATTGAATCACCACTCAATACCACTTGCCTCTTTAACAGAATGGGGCGTCCATCCATGATGAGTAACTTATCATTGACGGGAATAGCGCCTGTTTGTTTCGCAATTTGCGGATCATTGTCCTGATCCACCAGATAGAATTGCAAGGTCGCAGTACCGCCAAGAATTTGCTTGGCACGTGCAGCATCTTGAATTCCAGGTAAATCAACAGCAACACGGGTTGCTCCCTGTTGTTGCACAACTGCCTCACCAACACCTAACTCATTAACCCGGTTACGTAAAATACTCATAGTTTGCTCAATCGTATTTTGGCGCGTCTTGTTTAATTCGACAGGTGAAATTGATACTAGAATTTCATTATCTGTTTTGCTTTTTACAAAAATAAGATCAGGAATTTTTTCCTTTAAGCCCAAATAAGCATTATCCATGGACTCACCATCACGGAAGCGTAAATTCACACCTTTGTCTGCTATATAACGAATACCTGTATAACGAATGCCTAGATCACGCAACTCTTGGCTAATATTTTTCATTATCCCTTCATAACGACGACTAATAACACTGTCTACATCAACTTCTAACAGAAAATGCACTCCCCCTCGTAAGTCCAGACCTTGTTTCATTGGGGCAGCACGAATTGCATCCAACCAACTTGGTGTAGACGGAGCTAAATTCAGAGCCACAGTGTATTGAGATCCCAAAGCATTTTTGATGGTATCACGAGCTAACAACTGGGAGTCAGTGGATGAAAAAACAACTTCAACCCCTTCATTTTGAGCGATGAGCGATTTAAAAGGCAGATTATCTTTTTTTAAGATACCTTCTACCTGATTTTTTAATTCATCATAATCCACAGGCGTCTCAGATGAAATCTGTACTACAGGGTTTTCTGTGTATAAATTAGGTATAGCGTAAATAAACCCAACAACCGCAATAATAATCAGCATTAGGTTTTTCCATAGAGGATATTTATTTTGCATTTCCGTGTCCCTATGCTTTCTTAAAGCGATTTTATAGTGCCTTTGGGCAATACAGTACTTACCGCACTTCTTTGTAAATTAATCTCTACACCTTCTGCAAGACTGATTTTAATGTATTGATCATCCAGACTCACTACTTTAGCTAACATACCACCTGAGGTAACAATCTCATCGCCTTTCTTTAAACGGTTTATTAACTCACGATGTTCTTTTGCTCTTTTATTTTGAGGTCTAATCAGCATAAAGTAGAACAACACAAAAATAGCGGCGATCATAATGAGCGAAAAAGATCCATCTGCTTGAGGCGCTGCTGTCCCCGCTCCAGCCAGAGCATCGCTAATAAAAAAACTCATATCGTCTCCTTTAATCTACTATTGATAATCGCGTGACATCATATAGCGAATTGCTCTTAAGGTAAATGAATCAAAGCGGAAATTAAAACAGTTTTTCATAATATTAGTTCCTATTTTGAACTATAATTTTCAAGAACAGTTCAAAAAGAGATCTAAATGAATAATTTCAAGGTCGTACTTGTTTTTTTATTTATGATAACCTTTCTGATTACTGGAAATTCAGCGCCAGAAAAAAACACTCAGGACATAAAACAATCAACTGTACTTATTATAAAAAAAATTCCTCTTACAGTAGATGGAAAGAGCACGGAGGTATTCAAAATTGAACAACCCGATGGAACTTGGGGCTATCAGGGGATAAAAGGACAATACTTTGATGCGGTCGTTAAAAATACAACTGATAGCCCTACAGTAGTTCATTGGCATGGGTTAATTTTACCAAATTCACAAGACGGAGTACCTTATGTAACACAAGCACCTATTCCAGCTGGTGGAGAATCTCATTATCATTTTAAATTACGTCAAGCCGGGACTTATTGGATGCATTCTCACTTTGACTTACAAGTCCAGAACTTTCTTTCTGCCCCGTTTATCATTTACGAACCTAATGAAAAAAATAAAGAAAAGGATGTCGTATTATTTCTTGGCGATTTTAGCTATAAAAAACCTGCAACTCTGTTGTATGAGTTAAAGAACAAGGGTACCGTACCTCTTAAAACAATGGGTGATATGCAACAAAAAACACCCATGAATAATAATTCAATGAAAAAAACTACACTTAGAACAATAAAACCTGATTTAAATGATGTGGCTTATGATGCTTTTTTAACAAATTATCATACTCTTTCCAATCCTGAAGTAATCCCAGTTCACAGTGGAGAAGTTGTGCGGCTCCGCATTATTGATGGTGCAGCAATGACTAACTTTTTTATTAATCTTGGCAAACTTCAGGGAAAAGCAATTGCTGTTGATGGGCAACCCATCAAAGAAATTCCGGGTAACCAATTTCAACTTGCTGTTGGCCAACGCATTGATATCCTCATCAAAATTCCTGAAGGTGAAGGAGCATATCCTATCCTTGCTCAGGGTGCTGGAACACAACTGCAAACCGGATTAATTTTATCTACACCAGGTGCTTCTAAAATATCAGTGAGCGAAAAAGCATCTACTCTTGCTGGCGGATTAAATAATGAGCAAGAATTTAAAACCCACTCCTTGGCGCCTCTCCCCGTGAAACAGCCAAAGCAAACACTCACTGTCACTTTAGATGGTGATATGATGAATTATATTTGGAAAATGAATAATCAAGCTTGGCCTAATATTACTCCATTAAGTGTAGATAAAAATAAAAGAATCGAAATCGTTATCATGAATAAAACAGGTATGGCTCATCCCATGCATTTACACGGACATTTTTTTGAAGTCACAGAAATTGATGGCAAACCCCTTAAAAATGGACCAATGCGAGATACCGTTTTAGTTTTACCTAATTCCACAGTCAAAATCCAATTTGATACTGATAATCCAGGGAATTGGATGTTTCACTGTCATATGCTCTATCACGAAGCAACAGGAATGATGACTTTTATCAATTATAAAGGCATCAAAATACCTGATTATAAGAAAGATACTTTTCGTAAATAAAATCGTAGCCTGAGTAAAGCGCACGCCTTTCTATGTACCGCGGCTTTATGCACGGTATCCAGGGATGTTGCTTAAAAAACTCAGGAGCACTCAAAGCATTGTTCTAGATACCACACATAAAGCGCGGTACGTCGAATGAAAAATTAGTGAGGCTTCTCGGAACCGGAACCCAGGAAACGTATATTAAAACCTAGGGGTTCGCTGCGCTTCACCCGGCTATATGTATAATCTACAATGAATCCAGTCCTTTAGCCAAATGATAAACCGTGCGAAATCCCGCTTGTCTTAATAACAGTACTGCACGCTGACTTCTTTGGCCTGACTGACAATAAATAAGAGTAGGCTTTAAAGGATCAAGCTCATCAAGACGCATGGGCAACTCAGCCAAAGGAATTAATTTTCCCCCTAAATTTTGATAGTGGTGCTCTTCGGTTGTTCTCACATCCAATAAAAACGTCTCAGGATTTTCTTGCAAAAACTGCGACAAATCTTCGCGTGCAATGGTAAAAGACTGCATCTCATCTACAGGGATACAAAAAGCACTTGCCTCAAGGGTTTGACCAAAAACACAAAATTGACATTCTTCGTTTTTAATCAACTGAATTTTTTTTATTTCCATAGTGAGCAAGTCAATACAAAGCAATCGATTAAGTAATGAAGCATTACTTGTAGTAATCCATTTGATAATTTCTGTAGCCTGCAAGAGTCCTAATAATCCAGGAAGAGTACCTATAACCCCTCCGTTTTGACAATTGGCGCCCATGTCAGGAATAATCGGAAACAAGCAATGTAAACAGGGATTCTCTTGCCTGTAAAATAAAGAGCAATGTCCTTGGAATTGATAAGCACTTGCATAAACATAGGGTTTTCCTAAACGATGACAGGTATCGTGAGCAAGATAACGCGTATAAAAATTGTCGGAACAATCGGCCACCAGATCGTATTGCGCAATAATTTCTTCTGCATTACACGCAGTGAGACGAAATGCATGTGCGTGAATCGTATTACTGGAATTTAAAGCGTGTATTTTCATTTTTGCAACATTAGCCTTTGCCTTGCTCACATCGATTTCCTGATAAAGAATTTGTCGATGCAGATTATTTTCTTCGATGAGATCACCATCAATAATTCCTATTGTTCCTACTCCTGCACCAGCAAGGTAAGGAAGCAGAGTAGCTCCAATGCCACCCGCACCAATGCATAATACCTTTGCTTTTCGTAGTTTTATTTGTCCCTGAATGCCAATTTCCTCTAATTTGATTTGCTGAGAGTAACGTTCTAATTCCGATGAAACAGTCATATTAGGGTTTCCTTATACCTGGCTTGGATTTTACTTCGGTGCCCAGTTTATATCAGTCAATGAAACTCAAAAGTTGTTCGGTTGCTCTTTGTGGATCTTTGGCGTGAGTAATTGCAGAAATAAGCGCTACACCTTGAACCCCTGTAGCAACCACATCAGGAATGCGCTCAACATTGATTCCCCCTATTGCAACCAAGGGATAATTTAAAGTCCGTTTCCAGCGTTGTAGCGATGCGATACCTTGCGCTATAAAAGGCATTTCTTTGCTGGTAGTCGGAAAAATAGGACCAATTGCAATGTAGGAAGGATTAAGAGCATGTGCTCGTGCAACTTCATAGTAACAATGAGTACTCACTCCCAGTAAAAGTCCCTGCTTTCTAATTGCATCAATATCCGCAGTATCTAAATCTGATTGTCCTAAGTGCACCGCTGCTGCATGCAATTTTAAAGCCATTTCCCAGTAATCATTAATAAATAAAATGGCATGATGTTTTTTAGCCAAAGCAATACTTCGCCGCACCTCTTCTTCAAGATTTTTTGTTTTTTCTTTAATTCGCAATTGAATGGTTTTTACCCCAAGATTCAACAACATTTCCACCCAGGCAAAACAATCAACTACAGGATAAAGTCCTAATCGATGACATGGTTTAAATGGCTGAGGTGCTTTATCTAATGGTTTAGATGAAAGATAAGGTAAATCTATTTCATCTTCCGGAAAATGACCATAATACACCCCAGTTTGTGCTCGACGTACTGCTTGGTGTACGTACATTTTTGCAATGATGAGTGCATCTTTAAGCACATGTCCAAGAGCCAATGATGCAGTAATTGCCGCGGAGAGAACTGAACGAAGTTCGGGATACTCCGCATAAGAACAATAAGTTTGGGTCAGCCAAAATGAATCAACACCGTTTGTCCAATAATCATGTCCCCACGAAGCTCCCTGCCCATGCAGGCCAAAGAGAAAAATGCTTTTTGCGCCATAAGCTAATAATTTATGAGCCGCTTCTTGCACAGATTGATACGTGATAATCTTACGCTTTAAAATAAATTCGGCTTCAAGCGTATTTAGCACCAAAACATCTGCATAAGAAAACCTCGCGTCGCTTAAATTTTTTTCATCACTATGTTGCACTGAAGGTAAAGTAAAATCGAAAACCACTGGACCAGAATAACGATCGAGAAACTGAAGTTCCTCAAAAGAAATTTCCCCGTTAATTTTAATCGCAGCAGGTTGAGCATCTTCATAAAATTGCTGTGATTGAAGTTCAAGGCCCAGCCCTCGAAAAGTTTGCCTATTCGCTTCATTGTCAGTATTGGTCCAGACAGTGCTCATAATGCAGCTTCCTGATGCCAAAATGGTGTATCAATTAGAGGCGTACACGATTGTGCTGTAATTCGCTCAGGCATAAGGCCTGCTTCAAAAGCACCTCGTCCTGCCATGATCGCATGTGAAAAGGCTTCAGCCATCGCTACTGGATGAATTGCTGAAGCAACTGCACTATTTAACAGTACCGCATCAAAACCTAACTCTAAAATACGTGTCGCATGAGATGGCTTGCCAATCCCGGCATCAACAATCAATGTGACATCCGGTAATCGCTGGCGTAAAGTTTCCAAAGCAAAAGGATTAAGTAATCCTTTTCCAGAACCTATAGGAGCTGCCCACGGCATCAAAATCTGACAACCACAATCAATTAAACGCTGGCATAAAACCAAATCATCCGTACAGTATGGAAAAACTTCAAATCCTCGTTTTACCAATTCAGTTGCCGCGTATAACAATTCAAAGGGATCAGGCTGCAAGCTGTAATCATCACCGATTACTTCTAATTTTATCCATGAGGTTTGAAAAAGTTCACGTGCCATTTCAGCTGTAGTAATTGCAGTTTGTGCATCACGACAACCTGCGGTATTGGGAAGCAAATAACACCCCAAAGATTGGATGGTTTGCCAAAATAAATCCGTGCCAGAATCCCCAGGCATTTGCCGTTTTAACGACACGGTAATCACATTGGTTTTAGAAGCCTGAACGGCATGAGTCATCACCTCAAGTGATGGATAACCTGCTGTTCCCAAGAGCAAACGGCTTGTTAGAGCTTTATCTGCTAAATACCACATAGCTATCCTCCCTGCATTGGTATAATCAGATCGACACGATCCCCTTCACACAAAATGGTGCTAGAAAACATGGATTTAGGAACAAATTGATTATTAATTGCGATTGCTACATGCGCCGCAATTCCTTCTCTTTGTGCGAGCATTTCCTGCAGCGTACAGGACGTATCAAGCGTTAATGGTTTATCATTTACATAAATAATCATGAATAAGCCTCCCAAAGCTCAGGATAACAAATATCGTGTTGATTGCTGTTTAATCCACGTAGAATTTCCTCTACCAATGCCGGAGCAATTAAATATCCATGACGATAAAGTCCATTAACAGCAATAAATTGTTTCGCATATTTTATGCGGGGTTGATGATGTACCAAAGTCGGACGACAATGGGCCACCGTCTTAATGATTCGTGCTTCGGCAAAACCTCGATGCACATAGTATGCAGCAGTTAATAATTCAAGTGTTGTACGTACCGAAATTGGGCTGCAATCCTCTGTTTCCAACTCACTCGCACCGATAAGATAATGAGAATCAGGGCGTGGCGCAATATAAATGGTATACCTGGGGTGTAAGAGCCGAATAGGTCTTTGTAGCTGAACTTCAGGTGCATGCAACCAAATAAGTTCCCCACGCAGTCCACGCAGATGTGGAAAAGAGGTTTTTGCCCCTAAGCCTCGGCAATCAAAAACACAATCAAATCGATATGATTCATTCCTTACTTCTACCCTTCCTGGATAGACAGAAGAAACAAAAGTATGGTCTCTGCAAATAACACCTTGCTTGCAAAGATGATTTTTAAGTGCGGGCAACAGAGTCTGATTATCAAGCTGTGCTTCTTTAGGGAAATAATAGGCTCGTTTAAATTGACGAAGTTCTGGCTCAAGCTGACTTAATAAATCATCATTGAGGAACTGGTAACATGAATCACTTAATTTATTAACAATTCTGGCACTAAACTGCTGCCATTCTGCTTTATCTTGTGGATGATGCACTACAAGACTACCTTGTTGACGAAAATATACGGGTTCTACTAATTGATTGAGAATGGATGGCCATAATATTTCAACCGATTCCATCCCCAAATTAAAAATCACTTGCTCCGCCTTATCAAGCTCAGACAGGGGAGCCAAAAGTCCTGCTGCTGCATTGCTGCAATTATTGAAAGAAGTTTCTGCTTCAAATAATGTTACTTGCCAGCCTTCGTTTTGTAAGCGCAAAGCCAACAAACATCCCATTATCCCAGCACCTACCACAACAGCATTTTTCATTTAATTAGAATCACTCAAAAATAGCCCTATTGCACCCAGGCTACAAACACCTAGGCCGCGATTTATCTTTATTCACCCACGCAACACGCGATAGGCTCCAAATCAGAATGAGGCATCTTAGGTAATAACTCATTTGTATAACACGCATTCACCGCAAAAGACTCATTAATTACTCCTAAATGTTTGCCAAATCGTCCTACTTTATTCCAATCACGTTCCACATTTAAAAGCGTACGGGAGAAAAAAGGTAAGCTGCGGATGAATATTGTATGATACATGGGGGTTCGTAATTGAGGTTTCATACGACATAAAAGTTCATAAGCTTCATCCGGATTTTCAGTGGTAAAGGCGGCTCCACGTTGTGTAGCTTTGAGAAATCCTTTAATGGTTTCAGGATTCTTTAACATCCGTTCTGGCACAATAAATTGAATGGAACAAAAACAGCAGCAACCTAGGCCTGCAAGCTGATCCAGGCGCAGAAATACAGTTTCACCACGTAAATGCTCTAATTCAACTTTCTGAAAATTAATAAAACCAATACCTGTGTCGATAATATCGCGGCAAATCGCATCAGTCACATTCATACCAATGCGCACTGTCTCATAACTTGAGGGCTCAATACCCGCTAACTTTGCCAAATTATCGATAATGATTTTGCCAAACTCGCCAATATAACCTACTCGTTTGCCGACAATATCTTGAAATGAGCTAATACCACTGGATTTAAGCGCAATAAGACCTGTTGGTGGCTCGTCCAGCAATGTGCCAATTGAAGTTACAGGATAGCCTTTTGCGCGAGCAGCCAAGGTATGAATCATAGCCTTAACTCCAAAATCTACATGCCCCATACCCACAATTTCAGTAACATCGCCAGGATCACTAGGCTCCAAAATCGCAAGTTTTATGTTTTCTTGCTGGTAATACCCTAATGAATGGGCAACAAAAATTGGGGTATGATAAGGGTTTGCATACCAATTAAGTAATAGAGTTGTTCTTGTTGATAACGCACTCATGCCATGACTCCTTGTATTAATTAAAAAATAAAGGATGGCAAAAGATATCGAGTGAAGGCCTAATTGAAGAAATGAACCTGTATTCAGAGCAATGATTCTTAAAAATAGCCAATAGATGAGACTCTTTAAGGGAGCAATCAATTTAAAATGAATACAGATTTAAGGCGTTCTTACGCTGGTACGAACCAGATCAAGTTCAACGGGTATTTCTCAGACGTTTATCACGACACCCCGCGCCATCAAATTGTTGGTAATGCTATCGTGTATGGGAAAAACTGTCAAATATTATCCCTCTCTCCCATTTATGGGAGAGGTCAGATCGCTACCATGAATTTAAAAATATAGGCTGTTTTTCCCACGAAGGCGGGAAAGACCGTTTATAAGAATAAGATTAAAAATATTTCAAGAAGAACAATAATTCTGCACATGAAACACATTATGCTGAATTAAAAATCGCTGACATAATAAGGGGGTGTGTTGCAATAGATGATGCAGATAAGCCCGAGTAAATTGTTGTGAACAAGTGGGGCAAGCGCAATCTCCATCAATCATTTCAAATTGCATCTGTGTTTTTGAATCAGTTAAATCCACGGTTCCTGCCTGGCTGTAAACCTTTCCTTGAGCCGCTGCTTGGGCAGGCTCATCTGTTTCAATAAACTCTATTCCCTTATTATGCAAACGGTTAATTAACTCAGGATCAAAACGTCCTATAACATAACGTGCTAAATGAGACCATTGCTCTAATTGTTCCCAATTCAGCTCATCCAAAATATTAAAATAAACCCCATGGGGTTTAACTACCTCATATTTTTGCAAATCATGAACATGAATAAATGGAACAATTGCATCATCCCAATTATCCCAGATTTGTGGAAAATCGCGCAGGATATTTTGAGGTAAAATAATAGCATTAGGTTTTAATTGATGGACAAGATCGATTAATTTCTCTAAAGTAAGTTTAACTCTAGAGCCATCATAGGGTGATTTGAGCACATAAACTTTTTCCTTATTAGCTATAAGTGACATTGCATTAATGACCACTTTCCCGGGACAAGCCAAGTAACGGGCTAAATCAGGTATTTTTTCGAGGACTGCCTGACCTGGTTTATATAACAAATGTTCTAAAGAATAGGATGCCGCGGTTATCTTTACTTCGTGCCAATTTGCCATTGTAAGACATAAACCTGCCTCTGAAGTTAAAACAGGTATAAAATTCTGTATTGCAGCCAACATTCCTGATCTCCTGATTTACAGCAATAAACTGGTGTCACCATAACTAAAAAATCTGTATCTTTTTTTGATTGCTTCTTGATAGAGCTTCATTGCTTGTTTGTGGCCGATAAAAGCTGAAACCAGCATGAGCAAGGTAGACTCAGGCAAATGAAAATTAGTCATTAACCCATCGCAAATCTTAAACTCATATCCTGGGTAAATAAAGATGTCTGTATCCCTGCTGCATGCAGTTAATACTCCATTTTGTGCTGCACTCTCTAGACTGCGCAAAGCAGTTGTACCTACTGCAATTACTCGATTTCCCGCTGCCTTTGTAGCGTGTACTGCAGCACATAATTCCGGACTAATTGTGAATTGCTCACTATGCATTTTATGGTCTTTGATATTATCACAACGAACAGGTCTGAATGTTCCTGCTCCTACATGTAAAGTAAGATAAGCTACAGCAACTCCTCTGGAATGTAAGCTGGACAATACAGATTCATCGAAATGTAAGCCAGCCGTAGGAGCTGCGACAGATCCTTCATATTTTGCATAGACTGTTTGGTAACGATCCTGATCCAAAATTTCATCATTTCGGGTAATGTAGGGGGGTAATGGAATGTGCCCTATTCCATTTAATAATTGCAAAACGTCGATATCTGCTTTACATATAAACAGATCATCTTTCCTATCAAGGACTTCGAGTTCTTTATTGTGTTCTAACTTAATAATTGACCCGGCCTTTAATGCTTTACTGGCTTTAATATGAGCTAGAAAAGTGAATTCGCCTGTAATACGCTCCACTAATAGCTCAACTTTTCCACCAGTAGTTTTATGACCATAAAGTCGAGCAGGAATCACTTTGGAATCATTCATAACCAGTAAATCGCCAGGATTTAAAAAATCAGCTATTTCGCGAAACTGATAATGACCATATTCATCTTTTTGACGATTATAAATTAAAAGACGCGAATCACTGCGATGAGCCAAAGGATACTGCGCAATTAATTCTGGAGGTAAATCAAAGTAAAAATCCTGTTTATTCATAGAGCAACCTGAAAATAAATTGCCGATATTATACACGGAATACAATGATTCATCATCCCTATTGAATAAGAGATTGCCTACAAATTAAAGCTGAATCTTCTACACATCGCTGCAAAACCAGCCCAGTTCTACTTCGACGTCCCCCCCTACGACTTGTTCGCGGGGTTGTCCCTGAGAGAGCCACGCAAAATTTGAATGTAATTTTATGTTTTTAAATGAAATATACTCAGCTTTCTACGTACTGCGCTTTATGCGCGGTACGTAGGGAGGTAAATTTCGTGTGGATCGCTTAGGGCTTGTCCGCGGGGATAGCCGCAATGTGAGACAGAAATTAAAGAGAAGTATTCTTAAACGTGTTACTTCATTGTTTTAGTCGGATCGACTTCGGACCTGGGTGCTGAATCCATTATTGTTCGTTTGGCGCTATATAACCATTGAAGCCTTTGTTTTTGCGGCTCCATAATCTTCTCTGGAGTGACTTCTTCAATTAATTTATCAAGCTTTCCTTTGCTCTCAGGTGATATTGATGAATTTTTGACAACATCTCGAACTTTTTCGATATCTTCTTTTTTTGGAGCTTTTAATACCAAAGATTCAAATTTTTCTATCATTTGCGTATAGCTTGCATGAGGATCAGGTTTTGGAGAAGGCCTTTCCGACAAACGAGGATTATTGCTCAATAATGTTGCTTTTCTAGCTTGAGCAACGCTTAAGGTTTCTACCATTTTTTCTCTGGCGTGTTGCATTTCAGATCTTTGAACTTGCAATATTTCTCTTAGGCTGAGGTGCTGCTCTTTGCGTTGAATTTGTTTCTGCAAATTTTCTTGTATCTTTTCCATAAAATTGAAGCGAGGAGTTTGAATACGTTCTTTCTCTTGATTAAAATTACGTTTAGCTTCCTCCCATTGCTCTTGAGTCAATGTTTTAGGATCCACCTCCTTAGGAATTAAAGCATATGAGCCATCTTCTTTTTGAATAAGGCATTTTGCCTCCTCATGTTTGACAATAAAACGGGCCTGAGAAAAATCAAAAACTTGTTCCAATTGCTCATTAAGGAGTATTTTCTTATTTCTCATAACTTTTAATGCAGAAATCAATCCTTGTTCCCGTAATTGCAATCCTTCCATTTCAGTGTCAAATTGTCCTGGAGAAGATTGTTGCAACTTACGCTCTTGTATTTTAGATCGCGTTTGCTCTAGAGCTAAACGAAATAATTCCTCATAATTTGTGATAGTTTGACTTAAGTGAGCTTGATGAAAATTGAGTTCATGTTCAATTGTTCTGATGTGTCCACTAATACGGCGCTGCTCCATTTCTTGAACTTTAGGATTATCGAAAAGTGTATTGCTATGTAGTATCTCTTGTTCCCTATATCTTTCGAGATCTTGCATCAAAATAGAACGTCTTCGTTCAGCAAAAGCAACAGGATCTTCATAAGGATGACTCAAAATAGGCAATGTTAAGTACGTATCCAATATATCGAAATGTGTATGAAGCTCCTCATGATAGACCGCCATCTGTGCTTCTTCCTCTTCAAGAGCAATCAATTCTTTTTCAATCTGACTTAATTGTTCCTCCAATTTATTCAGTTCTACATCTAGAGCATGAACTGTCTCGAGGTAGTTGTAAATCATAGCCTCTATAATTTCTATGGGAAGACGGGTAAAAATTGTTTCTTTATGCTCAATATGTTTATCCTTTGCAAGATGCTTTTCAATTTCGAGTCTAAAAAGTTGATCCACATTTTTCGCTAAAGCGTCCCGTTCTGCAATTAGTCCCATAAGAAGAAAAACTCTATGTTGTCGCTTCCGGATTGCTTCTTCATTTTGTTCTCTAATCGCATGAATTTGCTCCTCTTTTTCCATCAGTTCTCGGGCTATCATAGTAACTGTTTCTTTCCCTCCAGCTGTTTTAAGAAAATAAAACACCTCTGCAGCATTTTTTAATCCAAAACGGGAAAGAAATTGAGTAGCTAAATAGGGAGTTGTTTCACTATTGTTGGGATCATTGCTTTTTTCTATATCTGCAAACCATTGCTCCAGCCTTCCCTCCATAAGGGTTCGTTCTGCTTCATTGAGCTCGTGCCACATTGAAGTAACAATTTCTGCAGTATGTCTTGGAATTTCCGATCGATTAGAAACCATATGAGAACTTCCCAAAAAGCATCTTGATTAAATTATAGGCTATTTTGGAAGAAAAAGCGGATACAGCCCAGGAGAACTCCCTATTTGCTGAGTATGTAAACAATGCAAAGAGAATTAAATTTCAAAGATTTTAATTATTTAGAATACTCATTGTTTTTTGGGTTCTATAATAAAGAACCCAAAAAACTGTTGAAAAAATCCACCACAAACAGCAGCATAAGCCGCTACTAATGAGAACTATATAGTGATAGGAAAAGTAACCTGAGAGTCTAACAGATGATGCTCTTTTTCACCGCCTTCTGGAATTTTACTATATAATTCAGTATGGACGGGTGGTACATCTTTCCGCGTGTTATGACTACTCTTGGATTGTAAATCATTGTTGCTCATCATTATATAGGATTGTGTTATTTGCACACTTTCAACTGTAGGGGGCACTGAACGGGTTGAAACACAAGCATTCACAGTCGCTTTAACTGCCATACCCGACAAACCACCAAGGAATAAAAATGGAGACCACAATACAGAGCCTATGGTTTTCATAACCCCTTTAAAGCTCAATCCATCTTCATTTACAACACGTGATTTAATCACATCGAACACGTTTTTGTCGCTGCTATAGCATTCTTTAGCGCTAGAATATAAATATGCTAAACCCAGGGCACCATAGAGTACAAGTGCGCCGATTCCAAAAGTCGCGGCACTAAAAGCCATTGCACCTGCAGCTCCGGCTCCAGCAGTAGTTAGCGATGCAGTAGTTAAACTCATCGCGCCTAGCGTTGAACTCAGTATTGCAGCAACAACCACAATGGGCAAAAGGATAAAAAATCCAACCAATAAGACACGTCCACCACGGCCAGTCGAAGAATAACTGTGATGATGATGGTGATGATAACCATTATGTACGCGAGAAGTAGTACGGACCTCCACATGCGGTTTACGGGGCGTTACCTCAACATGGGGGTTACGAAAAGGCGTCACCTCAACATGAGGATATAAGGAATATTGAGGATTATGGCCATGCTGATGGGCACCATGAGTAACATGATCATGATGATGTTGTTTGCTGCTAAATTCCACTTTAGTCTCCTTTTGATTTTTATTAAATTCCACACTTGTCGCGAAGAAGTATAAAAAAGAAAACTTAAGGTTTTATTAACAAAAAAATAAGTCTTTACATAAAAATTACATTTCTTTACAGAAAGCCTATACAATGACCAACAAGAAAACAGATAGTAACCAAATTATTCCACTGGTTACATAAGGGTACTGATATCCTTTGTATTTTTTTCTTCGTGAAAGAATATCAAGAATAAGAACTGGAACAACGGAAAGAAAAGTCAACATGAATATTAGTACAACTGGAACCGCGATTTTCTGAAAAGGCATAATGCCCACTAAAAAATTCTCTACTTCATACAATATTTCACGCACATAAAAAATTGCCCATAAGCACCAAAAGGTAAACGTATAAATTAGCCAAGAAGCAGCAAATAGCGGTACAAGCAATTTAGCTCCTTTTATGGCAAAGAACTTGTTAAAGGCTTTAATAAATTCCTCTGAAAAGAAAACCAGAATCGCACTCAAAAGAACAACCCAAGCCAGTGTTAATAACATTTATTTGTTCCTTTTCTCAACATCTTCTAATACTTCCCACCGCGCATAAAGTCGTGTCAGTAAATCCTCATCTTCAGCCAGACCTTGATTAATCTTTGTAATCAGTTGGGCATCCTGTTGGTAAAATTTGGGTTCAGTCATTTGTAATTGTAATTCGGCTATTTTTGCTTCTAGCTGTTCAATTTTTTGTGGCAACTGCGCCAGTTCACGTTGCTCATTAAAACTTAATTTGTTTGTTGCAGGATTTCGTTTCACAACAGGTGTTTTTACTACTTGCTCTCGCTGTTGTTGTTTTTTATGCATTTTATATTCATCATAACCACCCACAAATTCATTAAACTGCCCTGCTTCTTCATAAACCAGAACACTGGTAACGACTTGATTAATAAATGCTCTATCATGGCTAATTAATATTAAAGTTCCAGGATAGTCAACTAACATGCTTTCAAGGAGCTCCAAAGTTTCAATATCCAAATCATTGGTAGGCTCGTCCATTACTAACAGGTTTACTGGTTTGGCAAACAATTTGGCTAATAATAATCTGTTTCTTTCTCCACCAGAAAGCACTGAAACCGGTTGATTAAAACGCTCGGGTGAAAATAAAAATTCACGCAAATAACTGGCAACATGTTTTTGTTTGCCATTAATTGTTACATAATCCGCACCATCACCCACATTAAACATAACTGTTTGATCTTCCTGCAAATGACGACGCAATTGATCAAAATAAGCGACACTCAAAGAAGTGCCACGCTTTATTTGTCCAGAGTCTGGCTGTAATTCCCCGAGCAATAGCCGGACCAGAGTCGTTTTACCACATCCATTAGGACCGATTATTCCAAGCTTATCCCCGCGAGTTAACAGTAAGGAAAAATCACGTAAAATTGTTTTATTTCCCAAGTTATAGTTCACTTGGTTTGCCTCGATAACCACTGCACCTGAACGAGTTACATCGAGAGAGAATGATTTGACCTTACCCAATTGATTGCGGCGTGCCTTATATTCTTCACGCATTGCCTTTAATGCGCGCACCCGTCCTTCATTACGTGTTCGTCGCGCTTTGATTCCTGTACGGATCCATGCCTCTTCCTCTGCCAGCTTTTTATCAAATAAATCATTTTGCTTTTGCTCGCTAAGACGAATGGTTTCCCTTCTGTCCAGATAAGTTTCATAGTTACAATCGTGTTGGTATAGTTTTCCTCTATCAATTTCTAATATCCGGTTGGATACTTGACTTAAAAACTCTCTATCATGAGTCACCAAAAGGACAGCTCCTTTGAAACTCTTTAAATAAGCCTCCAACCATTCAATCGCTTCAATATCCAAATGGTTTGTAGGCTCATCCAATAGTAATAAATCTGGAGTTGCGATGAGTGCCGCCCCCAGAAGCACACGCCGTTTCATCCCACCTGACAAGTTATTCATGCGCTCATTAGTAGCTATACCTAAACGACTGGCCATAGTTTCAATTTGCGGCAATTTATCCCAAGCATGTAAATTATCCATTTGTTGCTGGCACAAAGCTAATTTATCCGTGTCACCCAATTGAGATAATTCATTAAAACGCGATAAAATCTCCCCTACTTCGCCAAGGCTTTTCACGAGGAAATGATAGACAGATTCTTCTTCAGTAATTGGAACCTCCTGAGTCAATCCAGCAACTCGTAATCCAGAAAGCTGATTGATTTGACCACTATCAGGAACCAAATCTCCCAATAAGAGCTTAAGCAAAGTGGATTTACCTGCCCCATTTCGTCCAACTAATGCAATACGATCATGAGATTGGATCTGCCAATCAGCATTATCTAATAACTGATTACCTGCAATATTGAGAGAGACGCCATGAAGGGAAATAATACTCATAAATAAACTCTGATTATAAATGTGTAGCCTGAGTGCAGCGAGGTGAAGCCCTGAAGATTGCAAACTAATAAACCCAGGCCATACCTTTTCTATGTACCCAGGCTACTTTCCAATAAATTACTTCGAAGATAAAACCATTATACCATCCATCTCAACCTGAACACCACGTGGCAATGCAGAGACTTCTATCGCTGCCCTTGCTGGATATGGTGATGCAAAATAACGACTCATTGCTTCATTAATTAAAGGAAAATGACGCAAATCCGTAAGATAAACATTTAATTTCACTATATGTGCCAAACTACCACCTGCAGCCTCACAAACTGCCGACAGGTTTTCTAAAACCTGGGTGATTTGCAATTTAATATCTTCGCTGCATACTTCCATCGTTACAGGATCAAGTGGTATTTGTCCTGAAAGATAAACTGTATCCCCACACTTAATGGCTTGTGAATAAGTTCCAATAGCTTCTGGAGCCAATTTTGTATTTACCGGTTGCATTAATTATCCCCTTGTTTTTTTCTATAAAGACGCATCACCACTTTATTTGCCCGTAACCTACGCATTACACGAGCCAAATGCGTTCTATCAATAACACTAATTGAGAATGTAACTGCATTATGTCGTCCATCTCGCGGATCCACATTGATATTACCTATATTGGATCCTGCTTCTGCAATAGCAGTTGCCAGAGCAGCTAACACACCACGCTCATTTACTACGTCAACTGTAATATCAACCCAGTATTCACCTTCAACCTTCTCATCCCAACGTAAGGCAACAAATTGCTCTGGATTAGTTCGTGAATTTTTTAAAGTGGTACAATCACTGCTATGAACAATAATTCCTCGACCCTGTTGGAATTTTCCAACAATATTATCGCCAGGAATAGGCTGACAACATTCACCAAAATGAACCACCATTCCTTCCGTTCCTTTAATTGCCAAGGGACGTGTTTTAACTCCTTTATCCAGTTCATTAGAGTCTTGACTTACTACCAATCTTTTGGCAATTACCATTGCCATTTGATTGCCTATACCAATCGCATAGAGCAAATCATCCATCGTTTTATAATGTAAATCACTTAATAATGCGTGTATGGATTCTGGTGGAATTTTTGCATAATCACTAGATAGTTCGTTTAATGACTGCTCGAGAAGGCGTTTTCCTAAACTAATTGATTCTGTATTTTGTTGACTCTTCAGAAAATGACGGATATTAGAACGCGCTTTTCCAGTAACTACAAAATTTAACCAAGTCGGGTTGGGATGAGCACCTTGTGCCGTAATAATCTCAACCGTTTGCCCATTAGACAAAGGAATACTTAACGGCACCAGTTTTCTATTTACTTTCGCCGCCACACAACTATTACCCACTCCTGAGTGAACTGAATAGGCAAAATCAACCGGCGTAGCTCCTTTGGGTAATTCCATAATATGGCCTTTAGGAGTAAAAACATATACTTCATCTGGAAATAAATCGATTTTGACGTTCTCAATAAACTCTAACGAACTTCCAGTACTCCGTTGCATTTCCAACAGACTTTGCACCCATTCTCTTGCACGCAACTGCGCTTCATTTACTTCAAGGCCGGACGATTTATAAATCCAATGCGCAGCTACCCCATTGTCAGCAACCTTATCCATGTCACGAGTACGAATTTGCACTTCGAGAGGAACCCCAAAAGGCCCGAACAAAGTGGTATGCAGGGATTGATATCCATTCGCCTTAGGTATGCCAATATAATCTTTAAAGCGTTGAGGAACAGGTTTATAGGTACAATGTAAAGCACCTAAAATACGGTAACAAGAATCAATATCTTCAGTAATCACACGAAAAGCAAAAACATCAGTAATCTCGGTAAATGAGGCTTTTTTCTGGCGCATCTTTTTATAAATACTGTATAAATGCTTTTGTCTACCGAACACTTGTTCATAAGGAATATTTAATTGCGCTAAAGCCAGTTGCAAATCACGTTCAATTGTCTGGGTCAATTCACGTCGATTACCACGAGATTTTTCAACTGCTGATTTAATGGCTCTGTAGCGCATAGGATATAGAGCCTGGAATCCTAAATCCTCAAGCCCTACATAAATCGAATGCATCCCCAAACGATTTGCAATTGGGGCATAAATTTCCAGAGTTTCTATGGCTATACGTCTGCGTTTTGCATAAGGCATTGCACCTAGGGTCTTCATATTATGCAAACGATCGGCTAGCTTAACAATAATTACACGAATATCTTTAACCATGGCCAAGACCATTTTACGGAAATTTTCCGCCTGAGCCTCTGCCTTTGATTCAAATTTGATTTTAGTCAGTTTGGTCACACCATCCACGAGGGAGGTAATTTCTTCGCCGAATTGGCGTGTTAAATCATCTTTGCTCACGGAGGTATCTTCAACCACATCATGAAGCAAAGTAGCCATAATTGTTTGATAATCCAGCCGCATTCGGGCAAGAATCAACGCTGCTGCAACAGGATGAGTAATATAAGGCTCGCCAGAACGCCGCATCTGCCCTTGATGCGCTTTTTCAGCAACCAGATAGGCTTGGTAACATTTCTCTATTTGCGACTGCTCAAGATAGCATTTCAGCTCTTCATCGAGCTCCTTAAAGTAGCTCACGCAGTACTCCCTAGTATCTAACATGACCATACCCCTATACCCATAATTCACCCTATTTAAGGTGTCCCATATAAATCACAATCCTTTATGATTCGTAGCTTGGGTGAAGTGAAACGAATCTGGGAATTTTAGTCACTCAAAACTTGGGGAACCATTTCACTTTACCCAAGCTACTTGAATATTTTTCCTGGGGTCTCTGTTTACAACGATTGAACAAAGACCCATCCAAAAAATTATTCTTTATCCAAAATTTCTGGCGTAATTAATCCTTCTGCTATTTCACGCAAAGCCACTACCGTAGGTTTATCATTTTCCCATTCAACCATAGGCTGATCTCCTCGAACTGCAATTTGACGCGCACGTTTAGTGGCTACCATAACCAGTTCAAATCGATTTGCAACGTTCTTTAAACAATCTTCAACTGTAACTCGCGCCATAATTCATTCTCCAGTAGCAAAACCCTGCATTTTACTGCGATGATAACAGGAAAGAAAGCAATTTTGATTGTTTATTTATCTGCCGCTCAATACGTAAACGGTTTGCAATCACAATTGCACCCAACTCCATCGCTGCTTTTTCAAAATTATCATTAACGATTAAATAATCAAACTCAGGATAATGACTCAACTCATCCTGGGCTTTTTTCATCCGGTCACTAATCACTTCATCCTTGTCCTGTCGTCTATTCAATAACCGTTGTTTTAAGGCATCCAACGACGGCGGTATAATAAAGATACTCACCGCATCCGGAAAGGAACGCCTAATCTGCTCTGCTCCTTGCCAGTCTATATCCAGAATTACATCGATGCCATTTTGCAAACGGTTAGTAATTTGCTCCATCGATGTTCCATATAAATGATTAAAGACTCGGGCATGCTCTAAAAAAGCACAATCATTAATCATATGTATAAATTCTTCTTCATCAATAAAAAAGTAATCCACTCCATGCTGTTCCCCAGGTCGCATCATTCGTGTTGTATGCGAAATAGATACTTCAATATCATCAAGAGTTTCAATTAACTTTTTTACTAAACTTGTTTTACCTCCCCCAGAAGGTGCTGCAACAATAAACAAATTACCCGAATAATCACCCACAATAATACTCACTCAATGTTTTGAATTTGCTCACGCATTTGCTCAATTAAAACTTTCATTTCCACTGCACTCTGAGTCAATTCCACAGAGTCAGACTTTGAGCTTAGCGTATTCGCCTCCCTATTTAATTCTTGCATCAAAAAATCAAGACGCCTGCCTGCTATTTTATCGCAATTTAGTGTCCGATTCACTTCATCAAGATGAGTCTGTAACCTATCTAATTCCTCGCTCACATCAATACGCGTCAAAATCAAAGCAATTTCCTGCTCTACACGCGACTCCTGAACTTCAAGTTTCACAGAGTGCAATCGGGTCAATAACTTGTCTTTCACTTGTTCCGTTTGCATTAATACTATAGATCGAGCTTTCTTAATTTCTTGACCTAATTCATTTAATCGTCCTTCCACATGTGCTTTCAATGCGCTCCCTTCTGTGGTACGCATTTGACGTAGCTGCTCGACTGCCTCATTAAACAAGGAAAGTGCATGCTCTCCTAACACCTCCACATCGGGCATACTTGCTTGCATCACGCCAGGCCAGGATAGGACGCGACTAACACCTAAATCATTCGGCAAATGGTGTGACTCAGCAAGTTTCTCACTTAAATTCACTAATGCATTTACCATGCCTATATTTATAAGCATAGACTGATTATTAGCACTTGTGTCTTGATATTTCAGCTGACACTCCAATTTTCCGCGATTGATCTTACCCCGCAGCAAATGACGCAATTGTTGCTCTATAAATCGGAACGATTCAGGCAAACGAAATGAAACATCTAAATAGCGATGGTTAACAGACTTTATTTCCCAACAAAAATGACCTTCTTCGATTTGCTTTTGCACACGCGAGAAAGCCGTCATACTTTGAAGCATATAGATACCAATGAAAAAAACTACCTTGCGCGAATATACTCCAATTTAAAGCAATTGGACAGAGACAATCTGACTGAAATTGTTAATCAGATCACGAGGCTAAGTGAGCAATATTACACCATTTTGATATTTAATTAAATACATAGATACAATAATTTCATGAAAGCTCTAATGCAAATCACCTATTTTATCCCGAGTTAACTCTTTAACCCGAGACTAAATAATGACTTATTTTATAATTGCTTATTTGGTGAAGAGATTGATGTCTTTTGCTGATTTTGGGACAAAAGCTCATCCATCCTTTCATTCATCCAACTCATAAGGGTTACTGCAGACATCACTCTGAGGCCTCGAGGAAATCCTCCTTTAAAAAATCCATAAACACCCTGTGTTGTATAGAGCTTTTGAACCGTTTTGAAAAAACCGGCTGAGTTCTCATTAATTGAAGACTGCTGAGCTGTTTTCACTACATCAAATTTTTGAGAAACCAATGTTGCTCCTACTCCAGCCAGCATTCCTGCAAGCAGAGAAGCAGCATAATCATTGGGATAATACTCTTTTATTCTTACTTTCAATGTGGGAGTCACTGCTAGAAAAAATGTAGAAAATAGCCCTTCCCTCAGCATCGTTGCCATCAGTCCTGTATAAAGACGAGACCAGCCTCTTTGCCTCACCAGATTTGATCCTGTTGAGAAAAAACCTGTTTTTGGATGCGTCATTATCATTTCAGTTGGACAGCTTATCAAAGCAGAACCAACCCCGGCAGCGAATGCGCTCGTTAGCTTTTGAGCATCAGACAATTCATACTTATTTCCCAGAAACCATTTTTGAAAAAAACAATTCAAACCTACTTGCACTGCAGTTATTGGAATCATACTTGCTGCATTCGGCAATATACCTCGATACAATACTTGCGGATTTAGCGTAAAAGGATCTCCTTTTTGCATTCGTGTTTTTATTGACCACAAAGGATGGTCAACAAACACTTCGAAAGCGCCAGTAATACTTCCTGAGATAATGCTTTGGAATATACTTAGATTGTTTTTCTTTTCTTTTGGGTATGCCTCTTCTTTACGTGCCTCAAATTTTGCTTGAATCATAATGATGCTCCGATAGTTAAGTCAAATGAATTCATTACCCGCTGAGTGCTTCTCCCTAGAGAGGCACGGATAATGACAAATGACCGCCCTAGGGAAAGGAAGGTAAGAAAAGAATCACTAAAGAAGAAATATTGTGTAAGGAAACTAAATCGCAGACTAATAGCGTGCTTGCAGGCAAACCTGCAGATAATGCCACGCTGTTTTCATAACTACGATTGTTCATAATGAAGGCTTTTTTTAAGTTAAAGTTCAAGCTACCATGATGAGTCATTATTAGTCAACATGGACTTAAAGAATTTTTTTGCTCCAAATTAAAACCATATGTTTGGAGATTCACATCAAGAGCGCAACATATCATTTTTTCCGAGCACACCATGAGCATATCGATAATAAAAACGATGATTATGTGTTTTTATCACGTCCCTCATACTTTAGGATGCAACATGGGAAGTTAAGCGTTATAATTCTTATTTTTATCGAGGATTATCTAATGCGCCCAAGTAACCGTGAAGCCAATCAATTACGTTCTGTTAAATTAACCAGAAACTATACAAAACATGCTGAGGGCTCAGTTCTTGTTGAATTTGGACAAACTAAGGTATTGTGTAATGCATCAGTAACCGACGGAGTTCCCCGTTTTATTAAAGGAAAAAATCAAGGTTGGGTAACTGCTGAATACGGTATGCTCCCGCGCGCAACACACAGTCGTACTGAGCGGGAAGCAAGTAAAGGTAAGCAAGGCGGCAGAACCATGGAAATCCAACGCCTCATTGGCCGCTCGCTAAGAGCTTGTGTTGATTTAAAATTTCTGGGTGAAAATACGATAACGCTAGACTGTGATGTCATTCAGGCTGACGGGGGTACAAGAACAGCAGCTATTACAGGTGCCTGTGTCGCGATGAGAGATGCAATAAACTGGATGGTAGAGCGAGAAAAAATACGTAAAATGCCTGTATTTCATTACATCGCTGCAGTTTCTGTAGGAATATATCGAGGCCAAGCCGTACTTGACTTGGATTATGCTGAAGATGTACTTGCCGAAACTGACATGAATATAGTTATGAATGAAGCAGGACATTTCATCGAAATTCAAGGCACTGCCGAAGACAAGCATTTTAATCGTGATGAATTAAACAGCATGCTTGCACTTGCTGAAATGGGTATTCCTCAATTAATTGAATTACAAAAAAATGCATAAGTACTCCTGCCATTGAGGTCAATTTAAGAAAAATATTGGAACCCAAAACGGCTGGGCTGAAAAGTCCAGCAATGATATTACAAAATGTGCCCAATCGTTTAAGAAACCCTTGGTTTTGCAGTGAATCAATAATTAAAATAACGATTTATCAAGTGCTATATCGCGTGCTGTATGGGATGAAATAATATTCTTTTTCACCAGCTCAGTTAAATGCTGATCCAAAGTTTGCATGCCTTTAGCCTGACCTGTTTGGATGGAGGAATACATTTGTGCCACTTTATCTTCACGAATTAAATTTCGTATCGCACTGGTGCAAATCATAATTTCCAAAGCGGCAACTCGCCCACCCCCACTTTTTTTCAATAAAGTTTGCGCTACTACAGCTTGCAGTGATTCAGACAGCATTGAACGCACCATAGCTTTTTCCTCAGCCGGAAACACATCAATAATCCTATTGACGGTTTTGGTTGCAGAATTAGTATGTAAGGTACCAAATACCAAATGTCCGGTTTCTGCAGCGGTCATTGCTAAACGGATCGTTTCCAGATCGCGTAACTCACCTACCAAAATCACATCAGGATCCTCACGCAATGCGGAACGCAAAGCAGCATTAAAATTAAGTGTATCGCGATGAACCTCGCGTTGATTCAATAAGCATTTTTTACTTTGATGCACAAACTCTATGGGATCCTCCACAGTTAAAATGTGATCATAACGACTTGAGTTAATGTAATCGATCATGGCTGCCAAAGTTGTGCTTTTCCCTGATCCTGTTGGACCAGTAATGAGCACTAACCCCTTAGGATAACTGGCCATTTCTTCAAAAATAGCAGGTAATTCTAAGTCACTCATACTTAAAATTTCAGAAGGTATAGTACGGAAAACAGCTGCAGCTCCACGCAACTGATTAAAGACATTCACCCTAAAACGGGCTAGATTAGTTATTTCAAAAGAAAAATCGGTTTCCAAAAACTCTTCAAATTCTTTCCTTTGCCGATCATTCATCACATCATAGATGATTTTTATCACCTCTTTATGTTCCATGGCAGGTAAATTAATTTTGCGCAAATCACCATCCACGCGAATCATAGGGGGTAATCCTGCAGAAAGATGTAAATCTGATGATTTATTTTTTACGGAAAATGCTAATAGTTCTGCTATATCCATTGCTTAATTCGTCCTGATTATTATCTGATGATAGGCTGAACTATTAATACCAGTCTACCTATAAAATATGATGCTACTAGCTTAGCGCACGAAGTGATACTCGGCAAACATTGTTTCTTTTGCTATTGTTAAGGTTCGCAAACATACTTAAATGATTATGAATCTTCAGCAAAATCTACATCAAATAAAACAACTAATTAAGCAATCTGAACTGGATTTTGACAGAAAACCAGGGAGTGTTCTATTACTTGCTGTCAGCAAACAACAAAGCATTGAGGCGATTAGCCAATTATTTCATCTTGGAGTGACCCATTTTGGAGAAAGTTATTTTCAGGAAGCCCAACAAAAAATAAATGCATTAAGAAACATGCCCATATGTTGGCATTTCATTGGCCCCATTCAAAGCAATAAAACCAAAGGGATTGCCACCTCATTTCACTGGGTTCACAGTGTTAGCCGCTTGAAAATCGCCCAGCATCTTAATAAATATCGCCCACCTCATTTAGATCCGCTCAACATCTGTTTACAAATTAATTTAGTAGATGAAAAAACAAAATCAGGAATTCCTCCTGAAGATGCTGCTGAATTAGCTTTGACAGCCAGTCAACTTCCACACCTCAAGCTAAGAGGTTTGATGACTATCCCTCCTCCCCAACAAGATAAACAAACTCAATATGATTTATTTATGCAACTCAATCAACTGATGCATGCACTAAATCAGGAACTTCGGCTCAATATGGACACATTATCTATGGGCATGAGTGATGATTTAGTCTCCGCAATTAAGGCAGGCGCTACTATAGTGCGTGTTGGACGGGCATTATTTGGTGAGCGACAAAAACAAAGCGACGCGATATAATCCTAATAAATCAGTTGTAGGTATGCAGGATAGGGGAAAATATGTCTGGTCTTATCGCCGTAACACTTTTTATTGTTTCTTTATTTTTTTCACTTATTATTTTTAGTTTATGGCTACGCATCGCGCTACGCTATTTACGCGTCAGTGCACTTCATCCGGTAAGCCAGCTTATTCATAAAATAACCAACCCTATAGTAAATCCAATTCAACTGATATCAAAACAACCTTATAAGCCGGGACAAAAATATGATATCCCGGCTATTATCACCTTGGTTTTGGTTGAGCTATTAAAAATTATCTTCTTCAGCCTTCTTATCTTAAATGGACTAATTCCTATTATATTCATATTCATTTATATAATTGCCGACTTAATCATCCAGCCTTGTGATATTTTGTTTTTTGCCATACTTATCCGTGTTGTTATGAGTTTTATCAATCCAGAGTGGCAAGGTCCAATTGCTGATTTCTTACGTTTGCTAACAGAGCCCTTGTTAAAACTCGGTAGAAAGATTGTTCCGGACATTTCTGGTTTTGATTTTTCGCCTTTTATCATCATGATTTTACTGAAAATAATTACTTTATTTATTAGCGCAAACCTACCCTGGAGATTATTATAAAAGCAGCTATACTTAATTTTAAGCAGAGGATTAGTAGGATTGAATCATGAAATTAACGTTCCTCAGAAGTACTAGCTTGGGATTAATCCTTTTACCTTTTAGTTTATTTGCTGATACTCAATCTTATTATTGCCCGCAAAACCACGGATATATTAATTTAGGAATGACACCCGATGAAGTAATCGCAGCGTGTGGCCAACCAGTGAGCCAGCAAGAATCAAATCAACCTGTTATGCAAAAAATTCCCATGCAACAGCTCATTTATAATAATATGGGAACTCAAACCGCCTTTTACGGAGTATGGAATGTTCCCACGGGCAATGGGGGTGTTTCACTTGAAGTAAATATTGTCAATCAAAAAGTACGCTCTATTAAATTAAACGGCTCAGATAGCAATGCGGTATCTGTTTGTCAGGGCGCAAACATTCAAGCGGGGGATCCAGTACAAAAAGTGTATTACTCCTGTGGATCTCCTTCTATGGTAAATAATACTTTTATCAATGAAATTGTACCAACCGCCGAAAAACCTCAAGTTTGGCTCTATCAGCCCGGGGAGTACCAACCTGCCGTTACCATGACTTTTGTTAATGGTAAATTGCAATCCATTCAATAAGTCGCAAAGCGATAGGGTATAATAATTGCCTATTTCATTCTATTCCCTATTTTTAGGCAAATCACAGTGCAACACTATGGTAAGTTAAAAAAATAAGATACACTCTCAAAATTTTAGCGCAGAACTCCATTCAAATTAATGAGGTCACTGCTTTTCTTGAAATATTTGTTGAGGTAGGTTTTGAAATGACTGCAAGCATAGATGAACTCACTATTGCATTTAGTGAAAATGGAATAGAAACAGTTAAAGAGCTGGATAAGAAGGTATTAAGTAAAGGGGCCTGGACTACGATTATGTTTAAGTATCAGGATTGGGATAATGCCCAAAACGGCTATGGACCCGTTAAATTTTCAATTCGACGTTATCAAAAACGTAATAATCAATACTGGCAAAAATCCAAATTTAATATATCCAGCGCAGAACAAGCGCAGAAAATCATTGATATTCTCAGTGACTGGTTGAAATAGTTTTAACATTGATAACTAATTTTATTATTAAATTTTTACAAATTTTATAACTTTTTTAATAAATATATTCTATCTCCCAGATTTACGATTTTGCTTCCTGAATTACTCATGCATTTCGATATAAGTTACTATAAATAAAAGATTTTTTTGTAACCTCCTTAATAAAACAAGCAAAACCTCTGGGAGTTTTTGTCCAATTTGAACACCCTTGTGCCCACAAAATAACCCCCAAGATTTTTTTTTGTTCTAATTATTCATATTTCTTAAGGTTAAGTTAATTTTTGCTCCTTATAATACAAATCCAATTTAACAACGATGTAAAATATTATCATGCAGACTAAAAAAGAAACTCAAGTTCCAAAAACTGGTCAACCACCTGTGACTTCACTATGGAGCATGCCAAACCTTTCTAATGCTCCATGGTTGGTAACACCGTTGGAAGTGGTGAAGCAAAAACTACAAACTCAAAAAACGTACCAGCAACCTGTATGGAGCGTATCGAGTATATTTACTTCCGCCTGGTATTCACCATTTGAAGTAGTAAAACAATCACTGAAAACTACGAAGCAACCATCTGTGTGGAGCATACCTTCATGGTACTCACCATTTGAAATAGTAAAACAAACACTACAAACTCAAAAAACGAAGCAGCAACCTGTAACTCCATCAGTGTGGAATTTACCCACTATATATCCTTTTCCTGGGATAATGCCATTGGATTTACTAAAGCAACAGGTCCAAACCTCAAAAACCAAGCCCTCTCATAAACCTGAGACCTCAGGAGTAGGAGGTTTACCTAGTTATGCTTGGTCAGCAATGCCGTCAATGGAAACAATTCAACAACAATTGTGGAATGGAGCTAATTTTGTAACTGTTGCATTAGCTACAAGTTTTAGTATCGTAGCGGTTCAAAGTCCAGTAAAAACGGTGTTAGTTAATTTATCCAAGAGCGGTAATATGGTCCCTACTTATCAAGGTGGGATTTGGGGATTTATGAGAGCAATGTATGCTGGAACTTCAGCTTCTATTTCAGGATCAGTAATTCGAACTGGGTATGTTACCGGAGCTAAAGGCGGCAGCAAGCCTCTAGAAGAAGGGATTCATGAGGCGAATAAAGAAGAAGGTAAAAAATACTCTGCAACGAATTATACCTATGTTATGGCTATGGCTTTAGGCGATATCCTGGTGACCCAAATACCTGAATCATTATCCACATTGAAAAAAGTTCCGGGTCTTCTTCCTCCTGACTTTGTATGGAAAACGCCTAATAACGCTTGGAAATTGATGATGGGTGGTTTTATACCCAGATATGGTTCTGGAATGGTTAATTTTGCTGCTTTATGTATTCTTGAAGAGAGAATAGCAAAGGGCTTGCCAATTCAAGATAAAAATGTAGCTCATTTCACTTCTGGAATGTTCAGTGGTATGGCTGCTGCCTTTTTCTCATATCCATTTACATCTTTTAAAGATTATGCCCTAGTGCAATCTACGGTTAAAGATGGACGTCTGCACAATGTAAGCACAATTAAATTAACTCAAGAGTTATTTTATTGCTTCATCGAGAATCCAGGAGCTTCATTAAAATCATTTGGATCAATGGCTCTAAAACAAGTTCCCATTCGAATGGGCTTAACAGGGGTTATATTTGCTCTGGTTGCTGGTGTTGGTGAAACTATGGGGCAAGAACCTTTGGAAAAAGTTGTTCCCAAAAAATGCCAACCCTCACCAGGAAAATCCAAACACAGTATGTTTGCGCCTAAAGAAACAACAACTCCTCGTATTGAAGAAGTTGAAGAAACCAATGAAAAGGACAAAAGCACGAGTAGCAAGCTAGACTAAGTGTTTGAAAAAAATTGCATGGCAAACTAATTTTCATAAAATAGTTTGCTCTATGCAAAAATAGTGTATTATAGAGAACTGCAATGTTTAATTTTAAACCACGCATTGCAGTTTTTAACACTATTAAAAAGGATGATAAAATGATGTCACGTCTCGGGATGTTTTTTAAACCAGTTCTTGAAACCACGGCTTATTCAATTGGAGCAGCCGCAGTAGGTAGTGGTATTTATCGTGCCGGAACTTATATTCAAAATAAAACAAAAGGACAAGAGCAAGGACAAGAGCAAAGTGATTCCTTTAGAAAGGATATAACTCTTTCACTTGAACACGGTAATGAAGTGCATGCGCCAGGGATTAAGCTTGGATATTAAAATCCATCCCTCGTTGTCATTTATCATCATGAATGACGCATAAAGATCGGTGTTGTAAAAATTAGATTTATCAACACCGAGCCGAATTGTCTTACAAAAAACCAACAAAATTATACCCACTCCAAACCAGGATGGGAACGTTCGAAATACTTCTGAACCATTTCCTCTGAAACTAAATCCAAACGCGCTGGATGCCATTGAGGTTTTTTATCCTTATCAATCAATAACGCTCTGACACCTTCATAAAAATCATAATCGTGCATAAAATGACTGACTACATCATAATCGATTTGCAAGCATTGCGCTAAAGAGAGCCCTTTTGCCTTTTGTAATTGAGCTAAAGTCACTTTAAGGCTCAAAGGAGATTTTTGAGCTAAAGTATTATCGACCGCTTCCGCCCATACTGTATTGGCACTTTGCAGGGACTCTCGAATCATTTCAACTGTTGGATGCGCAAAACAGACATCAATCAATGGCTTAATTTGACTGACCTCCTCTGTAGCAGGTACAAAAGAAAAGCGCTGCAAGCATTGATTGACACGCTCAAAAGCATCTATTGATAAATCTTCGTTCATTAATGCATCATATAAAGCAGGCATTTGTTCTGAGGACACCATTTTTTTAACCAATCCAGCTTTCACCGCATCATGTGGGCCTAGGCGATTGCCGGTCAAGCCCAGGTAAGTGCCCAAATATCCTGGACATCGGGTTAATAAATAGCTCGCACCAATATCAGGAAAAAAACCAATACCCGTCTCAGGCATAGCAAATACGAAACGCTCACTGGCTATGGGATGACTTCCGTGCATGGAAATCCCCACCCCTCCTCCCATAACAATACCATCAATTAGAGAAATGTAGGGTTTACCAAGATGATGAATAAAATGATTTAATCGGTATTCGTGCCAAAAAAACTGCATTTGCTCCGCATCATTTACTTGTCCGGTAAAATAGAGCGAGCGTATATCTCCCCCAGCACAAAATGCATTTCCCGAAACAGCACGCACGACTACCGCATGAATAGTATCATCTCCTTGCCAAAGGCTTAACTGCCTTTGTATGTTAAGAATCATATTTAAAGTCAGCGCATTCAGTGCACCAGGTCTATTTAATGTAATAACACCCAATGAACCTTCTTGATTAAAAAGTACTTCATCAGTCATGATTATCTTCCTTCGAACCCTGCAGCTCGTTTTTCCAAAAATGCCGCCACCCCTTCTTTCTTGTCTTCAGAAGCACATACTTTGGCAAAGTGAATTGCTTCTAGATGCAAGGCCTCGGTTAAAGACAAGTCATAACCATGATCAATAACCTCCATAACACTTGCAACCGCAAGAGGAGCCATGCTCAAAATTCCATGCAATAATGTTTTCCCACGATCCAACAAAGCTTCCGGCTCTACAACCTCACTCACCAACCCCCAATTTAATGCCGTTTCAGCATTAATAAATCGTCCGGTCAAACATAAATCTAAAGCACGTCCTTTACCGATTAAACGCCCCAATCGTTGTGTACCGCCATAGCCAGGAATTACCCCCAGTTTCACTTCGGGCTGACCAAATTGAGCTTTAGTTGAAGCGATCCTTAACGTTGCAGAAATAGCTAATTCACAACCGCCACCGAAGGCAAATCCGTTCACTGCTGCTAATGAAGGTTTACCTAAAGTTTCCAAAAGACGGAAAACCTCTTGTCCACGACAAGCAAATTCATATCCTGTTTGTGCAGTACATTCAGCCAATCGGCTAATATCTGCGCCAGCACAAAAGGCTTTACCATGACCAGTAATTATTAACGCCTTAACTTTTGGGTTGGTTTTCGCAGAATGGAATGATTCCTCTAAAGCATCTAATACTTCCGAGCTTAAAGCATTTAACTTTTCGGGTCTGTTCAAAGTTAAAGTCAAAATTCCCTGGCTATCTAAATCTTGTTCAATTAAATTCATTTCATTCACTCCTTTTCTGTAAGAACATACTAGTATCATAGCCTGTGTGCAACGTAGCAGAACCCGCTTTAGGAGTTCATTCTGCGCTAAAAACTCAGGATCAGCTCTGAAAAAACCTCATCATTTTTTTACCCTACGTACTGCGCGCTTTAAGCGCGGTACGTAGGGAGGTTTATTAAAATTAATTAGTAACAATAAACTACTTTTTAAGTTGGTGTCTATCTCAAGGTTCCATGCCACACCCAATCTATAATATCAATCAGCACAAAAAGTGCTCCTCATCCAAAGTTGTCTTCGCTATAATTTCGCGCATGATTTCATTAGTTCCTTCAAGAATTTGATGCACTCTCAAGTCCCTGAATATACGCTCAATTTGATAATCACGTAAATAACCATATCCCCCATGAATTTGCATTGCCTTGTCACAAATGCGGAAAGCAACATCCGTAGCCAGACGTTTCGCCATGGCACAATATAGAGGGACTTGAGAATCATTTTTATCCATAGCATTTGCTGCTCGATAAACCATTAAACGTGCTGCTTCGTAATCTGTCAGCATATCCGCAAAATAAAAACGTAATGCTTGCATCTCGGTGAGTGGTTTGCCAAATTGTTTACGCTCATGCATATAGTTCTGAGTTAATCGTAAGCAAGCAAGGGCTCCACCTAATGAACATGAGGCAATATTTATCCGCCCCCCATTTAAAGCATTCAATGCAATTTTAAATCCCATGCCTTCATCACCAACACGATTAGCAATCGGTACGCGACAATTTTCAAAATACACCATACAGGTAGGTTGACTATGCCATCCCAATTTTTTTTCTAATTTCCCAAAACTTAATCCTGGTGTATCTTTTTCTATCAATAGGCAACTTATTCCATGATGCGATTCATCGCCAGTACGAACCATACATAAATAAACATCACTTACTGAACCACCTGAAATAAAGGCTTTGGAACCATTAAGAATATAATAGTCTCCATCTTTTACAGCTCTGGTTTTTAAAGAAGCTGCGTCTGAACCTGCCTCAGGTTCAGTCAAACAATAACTACCAAATACTTCCATGGAGGTTAATCTAGGTCCCCACTTCATTCGTAACTCAGAATCAGCATATCGGTCCACTAAAGAAGTAACCATATTATGAATGGAAAGATAAGCACTGGTACTGATGCAACCTGTTGCTAATTGTTCAAACAATAATGCGGAGTCTAACCTTGTTAATTGGGCTCCACCAATATCCTCACGCGCCATCATCCCAGCCATTCCTAATGAGGCGGCTTCGCGTAAAACCTCTATGGGAAAATAATGATGCTCATCCCAATTATCGGCCATAGGAGCCAATTTCTCGCGCGCAAAATCAGCTGCCATCTCACGAAAGGCCAAATGTTCTGCTGTGAATTCAAAATCCATAAACTGTCCTTAGAAAATTTATTTAAATGTATTATTATTGCGAATTTTTATCATCCATGAAAGAGATATGCTTCGAAAATTACCGAGAACATTTTATGAACGCGATACAATCAGTGTTGCCAAAGAACTTTTAGGAAAATACCTTATCCATAACCAATTCGGACTTGAATATATAGGAAAGATTGTCGAGGTAGAAGCGTATCTGGGACAACATGATCTCGCCTCCCATTCCTCTAAAGGTCTTACCCAAAGAACGAAAGTCATGTTTGGGCCAGCTGGATATGCCTATATCTATTTAATTTATGGAATGTATTATTGTACCAATGTCGTTACTGAAACTGAAGGCACAGGTTCTGCAATATTGTTACGTGCTGTTGAACCCATCAAAAACATTCAAGGACGAACACAAGGCCCTGGATTGCTTTCCAAAGCAATGCATATAGACAAGCAATTGAACCAATATGATTTAACCGGTAATATTTTTTACATTGCGGAAGCAGAAAACCAAGATCCGTTTACCATTGTGGAAAAACCAAGAATTGGGGTTCATTATGCAAAAGATTGGGCAGAAAAATTACTGCGCTTTTATATAAAAGATAATCCTTTTATTTCCAAACCATAATCCTTAAAGCAGTGGGCCTCATAGTGAGAATAACTAAGTATCTACTGCTTTTTTAAGGATAATGATATGATTGCAAATTTCCTGCTCGTGAAAAGAATAAGAATAATCCTAGAAAAAGCAGTTGAAACCGTAACGAGCCAATTAAGGTGCTGAAAATGATGGATTTTTTTGAATTTTTTTCGTGAAAGCAGTGGTCACCACTACGGTGAGCGAAAAAAATTCAAAAAAATCCGGCAGATTGAGTACCTTTAGCTTGCAGCAGGTTTCAACTGCTTTTTCTAGGATGATCACATGGAAACTCTTGCAGCACCTGTAATTCATAATGACTCACTTACTGTACTCAAAGAATACTTTGGTTTTGACTCGTTTAGAACACCTCAGGAAGACATCATACATGATGTCATTGCTGGACGTGACGTTCTTGTTTTAATGCCAACAGGCGGTGGAAAGTCCCTATGCTATCAAATACCTGCTATAGTAAGACCAGGAACAGGTATCGTTGTTTCTCCATTGATTGCATTAATGGAAGACCAAGTGGCTGCACTTAGATTACAGGGAATTCGTGCGGCATATTATAACTCCTCTTTAACCAGTGAAGAAGCAAAAAACGTATTAATGCAATTACATCATGATGAATTGGATTTACTGTATATCGCTCCCGAACGTTTGATTAACCCATCATTTCTGGAGCGCTTAAAAGAATGCCGCATAGCACTTTTTGCCATTGATGAAGCCCATTGCATCTCTCAATGGGGACACGATTTTCGTCCCGAATATTCTGCTTTAGGTATTTTAAAAAACCATTTTCCTAATATTCCAATTATTGCTTTAACTGCAACTGCTGATAAACAAACACGCCAGGATATTGTTGATAAATTAAACTATTCACCTAAAAAATATATTGCTTCATTCAATAGACCTAATATCTATTATAAAGTAGTCCCCAAAACCAATGCAGTGAAACAATTGAATCAGTTTTTGCAAACAGTAGAACAACAATCCGGGATTATTTATTGTAGTACCCGTACTGGCGTGGAAAATCTTGCCAAAAAACTGCAAGAAATCGGTTTCAAAGCTCGTGCCTATCATGCTGGGCTTTCCCATAAAGAACGTCGAGAAGTCCAAACTTTATTCAGGTATGATCGTATTGACATTGTTGTTGCCACGATTGCTTTTGGGATGGGAATTGATAAACCCAATGTTCGTTTCGTTATTCATCATGATTTACCTAAAAATATTGAAGGCTACTACCAGGAAACAGGACGTGCTGGACGTGATGGATTGCCAGCCCAAGCACTTTTACTCTATGATGCAGCGGATAGTGCGAGACTACGCTCCTGGATTATTAATAATCCGCTCGATGAACAAAGACGGGTTGAAACCAATAAGCTCAATCACATGCTTGCTTTCGCTGAAGCAGCCTATTGCCGTCGCCAGATTTTATTACGCTATTTTGATGAACCTTGTGATACGGAATGCCAATATTGCGATGTGTGCGAAAATCCTCCAAAAACAGCTGATGCAACAGAAGATGCGCAAAAATTCTTATCCTGTATTTATCGATTACGGCAAAATTATGGTCTAACACATACCATAGACGTATTGCGTGGTAGTTCTTCAGATAAAATAAAGCAATACGGTCATGAGCAACTAAGTACCTTTGGCATTGGTAAAGGCAAATCTGCCCACTACTGGAAGCACCTGGCCTGGCAACTCATTCATAAAGAGTATTGTGTGCAGGACATGAATCACTTTAATGTTCTTAAATTAACCCCCAAAGCCATTCCTTTGCTTAAAGGCGAAGAAAAAATCTCGCTTACTTTACCTAGTGATGATCTTAAACGGGGTAAAAAGAAAACCAAAGAGCGACCCTCTGTTGAAACAACAAACACCCCATTATTCGAATTGCTTCGTGCATTAAGACGCCAGCTGGCTGATGAAGAAAACAAACCACCTTTTATGATTTTCAGTGATGCAACCTTACACGCAATGGCTGAAGTAAAACCTCAAAATTTGGAACAATTACTTACAATACCCGGCGTAGGTCAACATAAATTGGCTCATTATGGACATCAGTTCCTTAACGTACTGAGCGAATACAGTGAATAAGATAAATTGGCAGCAAACCAGATGCAATAATTATCCCTCACTATCATGCGCTATACTATAAACACAAAGGATTGTGCCTGAGGTTTTAAATGACCTTACCCCATAAAGAGGAAATCGTATTTCTTTTTGAAGGTTCGCTTCGCGCCATACCATTTAACACCATTTTAGCCATATTATTAACTTTAGAACTTCTGTATATGCACGTTCCTTGGCAACACGTTATATGGATAGCACCTGTTATCCTGTTCAGCGCATGTAGATGGTTTTTTTGTCGTTACTTTCTCAAAAAAGGACTAGGACAGTACAAAAGTTCTCTCTCTTTAATTTATTTTATTCTTCTTACGTTTATTACTGGAACTGCATGGGGAATCTTTTATTGTCTTATCTTTCCTTACATATCAGTTATACAAGAATTTATTATCATTTTAGTGTTAGGTGGGTTAAGTGTTGGTGCTATAGCATCATTGTCTATTTATCTTCCTGCTTATTATGCTTATATCATTCCTATCTTTATCCAAGTAACCGCCTACAACTATTGGATAGATAAAGGAGAGCGAATTGTTCTTGCAAGTATGTTTTTATTTTTTTTAATCATGATAATCATTTCTGCACGAATGAATCACTCTTCGTTAAAAAAAGTATTCCTGTTATTTAGAGAAAAAGAACGATTAATTGATGATTTACAAATGCTTTCTATAACAGATGCATTAACCGGTTTATACAATAGACGTTATTTTCAATCTATCTTACAGAAAGAATGGGATAAAGCGCAGCGCAATCATTATTCAATAATTTTAGTATCCATTGATATAGATAATTTTAAACTGATTAATGATAACTTGGGGCATACTTATGGCGATAATTTTTTGATTTATACTGCTAAATTATTAAAAAAAATATTTCGTCGCGCTAATGATACGATTTATCGTGTTGGAGGTGATGAATTTTTCGTCATTCTTATCAACCAAACCATTCAAGAATGTCTCACCGTGTGTCATTCATTCAATGAGCAATTCAATAATAAAAAATCTAAAAAAAAATCCATAATGAAACTCATCACATTGAGTATGGGTATAGTCTCTACTCAAGGTAATTATAAGTTCCAAATTGATAATTTAATTGCATTAGCAGATAAAGCACTTTATCAAGCCAAAAATGAAGGTAAAAACAGCATGGTCATAAAAGAATTAACTGTACCTGTTAAGGTAAGATCAATTCACCTTGGGCATTAAAACGATATCGATTTTGATCCCACCCCTGACCAAAAAGTCTTAGTACGGAGCTGTAATAACCATCAGCAGTCAGTTCTTCAGCATCAATGCGTTGTCTTTGCACAGCAAGTTCTGAAGGATTATTGGCTAATAATGGCAAGAGTGCCGCGGCAAAACCAATAGAGCCTTTCCCTTGTGTTTTACCAGTCAGGATATTAATTTTCTCTGGTGGAGTTCCTAATTGTTGTGTCAAGACAATAATAGGCAAAAAGTGTTTTATCAATTCTGTTGCTTGAGGCGCATCCTGAGCTAACATCCCTACCCAAAGATAAACACGAATCGCATTATAACTACCTAAATTAGGATACTTTAGATCAGGCTGCCAGCCACGATTCTTTTTCCAAATTACCCAATCCGGCGCAAATCCTTTGGGGGAAGTTTCTAACAACAAACGTCTGCTATTACGCTCAAGAATATTCCATTGGCTGTTGAGTTGAGCAAATCGAGCAAATAACTGAGGAGGTAAATAACTGGGATTAAGACGCCAATAGTTTTTAAAATTGAACCCAAATTTACCTGGAAGTACCATAAGTCCAAATCCTGGCATTTGAACTACCTCTTCCTTCAGAATACGTTGTAGAAGTTTTTTACCAAGAGAGCCATATCGTTTATTGTTCCATAAGCGTCCTGCTTCTAGTAAATCATAAGCAATCCATAAATCAGAATCAGCAGCAGAATTACTGTCTAAAACAATCCATTTTTTTTGGGCATTTTGTCCCCATTCCCATGCAGGTAAGTGCTTTCCCAAATCGCCTGCAGCAAGATTTTTTTCAGTCCAGCGTAGTAATTTATCAAACATAGGCTGATCATGAGCAACTAAAGCAAAGAATAATCCATAACTTTGCCCCTCAGAAGTAGTCTTTCGCTCCGGAAGTTGTGGATCAATGACTCGTCCATCCATGCTGATGTAGTACTGTTTAAATTTCTCCCAAATTGGCCATGGGGTACTTGCCATAGCATTACAAATACCCAATATCAATAAGATAATAATTAATAAGCATTTCTTATTTTTAAAAATCACGTTTTATCCTGCTGTGTGCCTTTTAAACGATGTTTAATGAGTCTTGACAAACCATTCCAAATCAAAAATGTAATTAGGACTGCAGCCAAAAGAGATAAGAGTGCAAGGCTAATTGGGTGTTCTTGCAATAAGTTCCAAAAGCGATCCCAAAATGGCAAATAACCCAAATAATACTTATTGCCTACCCGAAAACTATCAATTCCAGAGTCACGGATTACTGCTAGAGAACCAAAAATTTTGTCGACATTTTTATTATGAGTTAATGCCTTATTGAGTAGATCAAAACCTTGCTGACTTTCCGCTAGCAAAGCAATGATGCTGCGTTTTTCGTAATATGGGGATTGAATACCGAGAATAGCTGCTACAGAGCCCATTGCTGTGACAGTAGTTTTACTTTCAGCTGCACTGAAAGGAGTCACTCGATGTGTATCTGGCATTGCATTTCTGTTCAAAGGCTTTTTAACCCAATCTTGGGTTTTATTAATCAGCAAATTAAGATCATCATTATCACGAAGATCTTTAGGTAACGTGCCAATAATCAAAAGATCAGCATTTTTATTTTTAACTTGCGACCAGTTATCTGTCAAAGTCATCGCTAAAATAGGATACCCAGTTGCTGCACCAATGTTACCCACAACATTAAGTAAAGAAGTCACTGCTTCAGGTTTTGATTGTGGATCAATATAAACTATCGTTTGTGACAAATCAGCCAAAATACTAAAAGGAAAACCGGAGCTCATGAATGCATTTAAATTGGGCATTGCAATATAATGATAATAATTGGAGAGATTTAAAGTTGAAGCATCATCTATGACTCCTAAATTATTAATTACCTGATAAGTAATGCATTGCTCATTGAGCATTCCTCCTGCAATTTGTGTTCCATATGCAAAATCAAAGGTAAATTGGTTATTCGCCCCTAATTTTGCTGGAATATAGAGTTCTTTACTTGTGACTGCCATATTTCCTGCAAGGGCCTTCTCTCCCTCGTGCTCTAACACATAACTTTTTACAAAAGAATTATTTAGGCTAATATGCAGCTGCGACATACTTGCTGCCGGTGGTAATGAATAACGATATTTTAAACGTAAATCAATACCTCTGCTTTGGTGTAAAAATAAATCAGGCGGTAAATTAAATCTAAGTGAGATGGGATAAGGAGTAAATCCCTTTGTTTGTAGTTGCTCGTCAAATTCTTTTAATTTTGCAAAAGCTACTGGTTTATCAGTAGGCATCCAGTTTGGTGCGTCATAAGGCTTTCGAGGTTCTAACATTTTTACGTTATTGATAATAACGCTTGATCCGCGAAAAAGGACATTACCTTGTGCTATACCCCGAACAGCAGTTACTAAATCCTTGTCATCACGCCCCAAAATCAAGAGTAATTTAATATAAGGATTATTTGGATGACTTATCATTTCGACTGTGGGGGCTGTCACAGTTTTATAGTTTTTCAAGAAATCAGGTTTTTGTGCATTCGTCGCAAATATTATGGCATTGCTTGTAGGGATCTGGTTAAACGAAACAGGGAAAGTCGCTCCACGCCATAAAGCCTTACTTCCAAACCATGACGCCAGAATTGCTGCGGCACGTTGTTGCGCTAAATTAGGTTGTCCAGAAAATATAATGGGTAGATTTAACTGATTGTGATCTAATGGATCAAAAAAAGGCTCTGGAAAATGTGAGAGATCATTTTTCAAAAGTAAGGTTTGAAAATTCAACTCAAGATAGCTGCTCTTGTCAATATCCATCCATATTGAACTATGTGCTGGATTTTCACAAATCGCTTTATAATGACCAATAAACTCAAGACGGAGACGATTAAAATCATTGATAAAACGAGGATCAATGGGTATATCTATGGAACTCAATTTACCTAATTGTTCAGCACTGATTGCGATCACATCGACCAATTCGTCATTTAGATAAATTTTAAGTTGTGAAAGCAAAGGAATCAGCGCAGGTGAAGGGGTAAATTGCAAATGTAATACTGCTTGAAATATCAATTCATCTTTACGCATGGTAAATTCGATATTTCTTCCTGTAGTGAAGTTACCTAAAGTAAAATTACCTTGCTGCTGATTTAAGTTATTAAAATATAGCTTAACTTTTCGTGTTGGAACATTGGCTGGAACAGATAATATAGGTTTTGCAGTCTGGCCAGGATTTGTTGTAACAGCAAACACCGCGTGAAAGTGACATCCAAGAACCAGTAATGTAATCCAAATTATTTTTCTTATCATTATCTCATCCATTAGTTTATAAATTTTATTCCAGCTTTGGCAATCCATACTTAGAGATTACTCTTTAATTTAGGCCGATGAGGAAAAAATGTGGCCATCCAAATAATCATATTAGTAAAGCCTATAAGTATGTTACGAATTACACGTGGTGTATATTCTATGATATCGTAATAACCACGCAAATCCAGCGCAAATACATCACGCATACTTTTCAGAGGCTTATCCTGACTAAATTCTTCTTGCCATAATGACCAAACATCTGCCCGTGCAAAAGTACACTGAATAAAATCGATATTTTGTCTCAAAGACAATTCGTGTAAATGAATGCCCGCATTGCGATAAAATGTATAGGCAATAGTTCCTGGGAAAGCAAATTCGTCTCGCCCGCGTTTGAGGAGAAGGAATATCTCTTCTCCTGTATGAAGCAAATCTTGCTCCTCCATTTGTATACCTACTCCTCTATCAGAATAATTCTTCAGGATACATTGATATACATGCCCATCAGAGCGCATGATTGCTGCTGGCATAATAAAAGATACACGCGGCGCCCTGCGTCTTTGTCTTGCCTCAATACTTACTCCCAGTGCACCTCCAAGAATAGCTATATTATATAAACACCAGGATGCAGTAATAAGAACAGCGATAATTGTTGCGACTGGCTCTACAGTCAAACGAAATCCTGCTGCGATTAAGCCAGCAATATTAACGCATAGTAACACTACATAAGGCCTGGCAGTCATCCAATCTACGTGCTCTTCTGCAATAAGATCCCCTTTAGGTGTGACATTAAACCTTCCCTTACGCGGGTTGATTAATGCCATAGTTGTAGGCACCGCAATATACCAGGCCATTACTGTTTCATAGATTTCATTCCATAAAAAATGGCGAAACCTGCCTTGAATCTGATTATTAGTCAAAACTGCATGAACAATATGAGGTATCGCATAAAGCAATATCATTACTCCAGAAGCATAGACTACATAAGCATTCAAAACTAAAAATGCTGCAGGGGTAATGAAAAAAATTAAGCGGGGAACTCCAGAAAGAAAATGCAGCATGGCATTAAAATAACAAAGACGTTGCCCCAAGGCTAACCCTTTACCGAACAAGGGATTATCCATACGTAAAATCTGTACCATACCGCGTGCCCAACGAATACGTTGGGCTACGTGGCTTGCAAGACTTTCCGTTGCCAAACCTGCTGCTAATGGAATACGAATATAAGCAGAATTGTAACCAAGACGTTGCAGCCTCAATGAAGTATGTGCGTCCTCAGTAACGCTTTCTACTGCCAGACCACCAATTTTTTCCAGGGCAGAGCGACGGATAATACCACTCGATCCACAAAAGTAAGTTGCGTTCCATGTATCATTCCCATCTTGCACCACACCATAAAACAAGGCACTTTCATTGGGTGTTTTTCGAAACGATTTCAAATTGCGTTCGAAAGGATCAGGTGAGAAAAAGTGATGTGGCGTTTGTAAAATCGCAAGATTGGGATCTTTTAAAAACCACCCCACAGTCAATTGCAAAAAGGGATGAGTAATGACGTAGTCACAATCAAAAATTACCACCAATTCACCATTTGAACGTTCTAAAGCATAATTAACATTGCCTGCTTTTGCATGTTCGTGGGTAGGGCGGGCAATATAATGTACCCCTACTTCCTCGGCAAATGCTTTAAACTCAGGACGGTTACCATCATCCAGAATATAGATATTTAGTTTTTCTTTAGGCCAATCCAAACCCAAAGCTGAGTATACCCCTGGTTTTAATATGTTCAGATTTTCATTATAAGTAGTAATCAAAATATCCACAGTTGGCCAGGTAGATTGATCAGCAGGTAGCGGCATTGGCTTACGATGTAGGGGCCAGATGCTTTGAAAATATCCTAATATCATAACCAGCCAAATGTATGTTTCAGCAAAGATAAGCAAGGTTCCAAATACAGCACTTACTGTATCATCCCATATTAAAGTATATGCATATCTCCACCATAAATACCGACATGAAACAATCACAGAAAGGACAATCAGCATAATAGTACTTACATGTCCTGGAGCTTTACGAATGCTCATAGCCATTGCCCACAGGAGTACTACAAAAATAAATTGTGCTATTGGTTGAAATGGCTGGGTAATACAAAGCACTAATAATAGGGCTGAAAAAATACTTAATATAATAAACAGAATACGACGTACCATACTTTTTGTTTGGTTAAAACGTCTTGCAGTTTGCTTTGCTACTTTATTGCCTTCGATCTTATCCGGAAGTCCTTCTATCCAATGATAATAATAATTAATTCCTCTTTGCAAAAGATTATTACTCGTTCTTCTCTTTTGTTCTGGATAAAACACAATAAGCCATAGACTTTGAATTAAATAACGAAATATATCTCCCGGACGAGGATGTTTTCGGGAAATATGTGGAAACCAAGTATGATGATTGCTTCGCACCCATTGCCAACGGGGTGATTCCAATCGTAAAAAAGTCCATGCAGTTATTTGCAATAAAATAACGCAAATTGCAGTAAAAAATGAAGCTTGATGATGAAGAAAATGTTGATAAATCTTTTCAACTTTTTTGTATGCATGACGTGACAAAAGCAAATGCAGGATCTTACTCATTTTGTATTTCCAAAATCATTGCTCATGCACCAATTAGCTAAGGCATTTATATCTTGAGCGATTAAACTATGCGCTTGATATTCTCCTATAGGTTTTTTAGCAGCGAGCGCCTCTGCAAGTGCCTCGTCACTATGAAGTATTACTGGTAAAAAATTTGCTAACAATCGTTGCCATAACTCATATAAATCTTTTTGCAATGACTTGGCTGCAGAATAATGGTTCATTAAAAAATAACACTGGTCTGGAATTTTTTGCTGATGCAAGCGAACGTGGCAGTTAATGTCAGGGGTTAACAATAAGAATGTGATATCTGCTCTATCTAATCCCTGTTGAGTCAATAAGGTAGTATCAGATGCCAGATCAAGTAAAATCCAACGATAATCATTTTTTGTGATTAAATTATCTATATTTTTTTTCCAGAAATCAGGATTTTTCTGGAATTCATTTTCCAAGTTAATACGCTCAGGCTGGGTGATTTTTCCAAAAGGCAAATAACTCAAATATTTGTTATAAGAGTGAATGCTTTCGCTCCAGTCACCATTGTCCTGATAAGAACGCGCCCAACCCCCTACCTGTTCAAATGGCATATTAAAATGCAAGCGCAATAAGTTATCCGCTGTAAAATCAATAACCAATACTGATTCATTCAATTGCGCTAAAGCCCAACCCAGGCCCGCAGCAATGGAGGTTACGCCTATTCCCGCACGGATTCCTTGTAACGCAATTACCGGCATGCTCTTGTCCTATTTATTTTTTTGAGCCAATTTCACTAAACTCTTTCAATATTTTCCATCGTTCGATTATTTCTTTGATAATTTCTTGTTTTGAAATATCTACATACATTAACTGAGTTAAAGAATATATCCTACTCAGTATGAGCAAATCATCCTGAAGCCCAAGAGATTTCAGTCCATGAGGATCTGATATCTGATTCTTCATAGTACACCCTGACAAACTGTGTATAAATCGGACTCACCCATTTAAACATAGCTTGCTTTGACAAAAAGATCAATTTTATCTATCTAGTTATGCTATTTTAAGGCTCTCCTCTATAAGGTCTGTTTACAATTCACTATCTTGAGCCAAAATACTGCGATTTTAGAGTATCGAAACAAAGCATACACAAAGTATGTGAGTATTAAAGTGCATACAAACTGCAGCCAGAAGAGTACAATTGTCAATAGAGCTTAAACATGGAAATTTTGAGTAGCCGGTGAAAGTGCTTCATGTCTTTTATCAACAAGTTCCTGTGCTTTAACAACAATTGGATTTTCTTGTAAGTTTTCATCTGGATGAGCTAACCGACAGAACTCTTTATATCGATCTAACTCTTGTTCCCGCATATAGAGTTCAAATTCCTTGTAAAATGCTTTTCCATTCTCTGGCCCAAGAATCTCAATAAATTGTTCATACAAACCTGTTTTGGGATTACTGTAAAAACAAATATCCATGAATTTTTTCTGGTAAATGGAAGAAAACTGGTAAGGCTCACCCACAATCTCAGGTATTTGATTAAACAGGATATTTACCCCTTTTGCCTGAGGCTCATTTTTTGCTTGATATAAAAGCTGAATCACTTCCTGGCGTTTTTCCTTCGGTACAATAATTGATCGGACCGCTGCAAACTTCTTGTTTTCATCATTTAAAAATGGAGCTCCGCCTACCCGCGCACCTCGTTCAGCAAGGGAGAGCTTCATACTTCCATCGGGCAAATCTTTTAAAGTGGCAAGAACACCATGTCCCCTAAAACCGGTTGCCTGAAAAACCATACCTTCACTATCCAAACGGTTTAATATATTCCCAACTGTTGCATCAGATTGGAGTTTATCTAACGCACCCAATAAATGTTCGAACTGCAAAGAATATTCTGGATGTTTCTCACGAATAAAAGCCTTTAAATATTCATTAAGAACCTGAACCCCTTCGTCGAATAAGCCTGAACCAAATTTAACATCCGCATCAGGAAATTTAAGAACTTCATTCAACTTTTCTCCACCAAAGATAAAGTACAGCCGTCGGCGAGCATAATATTCTTTATAATCAATTTGATAAGCATCAAAAAAAAGTTTGAGCGTTTCCTGAGGAAACGTATTCAATGGCGCGATTGTAATGACCGATTGAGCTTTATCGTTTTTGGCCAAAACATCCGCTCCTGCTGCTAAAAGTATAGGGATTGCTTCAGGATGTTGACACGCAACAGCTGCCAGTAAAGGTGTATTTCCCTCCTTATCTCTTGCTTCCATTAAATCAGTTTTTAACTTAGGATCTGAAGCAACTAAAGCCAGCACTTTCCCTATTTCATCTGTTTGCTTATGCTGAATTACTGTATGTAAGGGAGATTCCCCTTCATTATTTTTTTTCAAGAGCAATGCAGGGCTATGGGCATGAATATAGCTCATCGCATTTCCAAAATTTCCTTTGGCAAGCAATAAATGATAAGCAGTGTTTCCCTCATTATCTTGCTCTTCCAATGAACTCCCTTTTTGGTGGAAAAACTCAACAAGCTCATCAGAATTAACTTCAGCAGCAGCTAATAAAGGAGTTTTTCCTTTCTCATTCCTATCTTCTACTGAAAAATAACCCCTATCAATTACATGCTTCACAAGTAAAGGTTGTTGCGCTTTTATTGCAACAAACAATAAGCTATCCCCCTCACTATCCTTATCATGAATAAGAGAAAGATCCTCGATACTCAGGAAATAATCGATTAATTTTATATTACCTAAACTTGCAGCAAGTAGTATTGGCGTCATTTGGGATTCATTCGTTGCCGATAAGGAAGCGCCGTGTTTTACTAACCATTGTACCCCCTCTAAATCACCTCTTTTAACTGCATCAAATAAAGCCTGATCCTTTTCTGTGGAAGTACTTTTAGTTACAAGCAAATCAGCGATCTCAAGCTGTCTTGCTTCTAGAGCAAGTTGAAAAGCTGTTTTTCCCTGATTATTTTTCAGGTCTCCCGGAACACCGCGCCCCAATAAATAAGAAACGCAAGCCAAATGTCCATTTCGAGCAGCTAACGTCAACGCATTTTCACCCTTGTCATTAACTGCCATCAGATCAGCACCTGCTTTATCCAAAAACTCAAGTGTATCTAACTGTCCATTTCCTGCCGCAAAAATGGCTGCATTTTCTCCAATATTATTTTTTCGATACAGGTTACAACCTTTTTCAAACAAATATTCAATAATTTTTAAATTTCCTCTCGCAGCCGCAATCATTAACGGGGTATTGCCTTGATTATCTGTTACTTCTGCAGTGAACTCCGCAGGAAAAAATTGAAGTGCCTCCAATTGATTATTATATGCAGCAAAATGTACACCAGACCATCCATCTTTAGTTTTATGGCGAAGCAAACTTTCTTTATCCCTTGCTTTTTTTAAAAGAATTTCCAATGCTTTGACATCACCTAATGCACTAGCAAATAGTGCAACTTTCTCAATCCTTTCCCGACGGAAACTCATTGATGATAAGCCTTCCAATTTGCTATGCTGTCCCAAGAGAACCTGATTACATATGGGACTCAATTGAGACTGAGATTGTAATAGCGGCATTGTTTTAGATGATGAATATAAATAACAACATTCTAGAGGAGTGTATCCATTGTCATTGGAGACTTGAAAAACGGGCCTACCAAGTTCCTCTCCTTTTTTGATAAGTACCTCTAAAATCTCAGGTTGATCATATATCACAGCAAGATGTGCCAGCGTATTACCCTCTTCATCTGATGTTAAAAAATATTCCTCATCCAGGCTTGAAAGTAGCTTTTTAAATTGGGCCAAATTCCTTTGCTTTATCGCTGTTTTTAATGATTCTATTCTGCTCATTGAACATCTCATCTATCATTCTGTTAAAAGAAGTATAGTTGATATGTAGAAAGCGGAATGATTTAATATAATCCATTATGTGAAAAATCGACGCTGGACAAAGACAATTCACCCATTCTGATAAAGACTTAACTCACGTAATATTGCAGTGGCGTAAGCCCCTGCAGGCAGGCTAAAAGATAACTCCGCCAGATTATCCTTAATAACACATGCAAATTGTTCTACATGCAAGATATTAGCGCGCCAATCTTCCTCTAAACCATAATGTTCCAAACCTGCCAACCATGGCTGCCAATCAAGATAAGTTTTATTAACTAATTGCAATGCTTCATCTTTGATTTTGTTTTTACTTTTTCCAGGTAAAGGGCTCGCAGGAGAAATATCTTTATCTTTAATCCTTTGAAGTAATTTATCATCAATATGATCAATAGCAAAAATACTGTTTGATCCTTTAAGCTGCATCACATCACCAGGCAGAGGCATATTCCAGCATTGCTCCATAACACGACGAGATAAAATCAGATTGTAAATCCATGAACGTGCCGCAGAACAGTAAATACCCCGTAAAAATCGGTCTCTGACCCTATATCCTTGAACCAGCATTTTTTCGGCTTTCAGTAAATTAGCGCCATTACGACCAAATCGTTGCTCTCCAAAATAATTAGGAACACCATGCTCTTTAATTTGTTCGATGCGCTCCAGCAAATCTTTTTTATGGGAGATTTCACGCAAACGTATAATAAATTGATTGCCAGTTAAAAATCCTGGCCTCAATTTTTTATGATGACGCGTCCATTCCAAAATACGCCAACCTGACGCCGTAAGTTGTGAAATTCCCGGAATCTGCTCACCAGGAGCATGAATACTCAGCCATTGAGTAGCTCGTGCTTGTCTATCTTTTAATCCGGAATAACCAATTGATTTTACTGGTTTATTCAGTAATTTTGCTAAAGATTTAACTACTTCTTCTGTCGTAACTCCAGTTTTTTCTATTCTCAAGACAATATGTTCTCCCTCTCCAGAAAATGGACTATCAAAAAATTCATTCACCTGAAAATCTTCTGGACTGCATTTAAAACGAGCTGTGGACTTTGGCAGTCCATTAACATATGGCCAATTTAAAGAATACATAATTACCTTACTGAAACTTATCCTAACCTTTTCAAAAATTTGATAAAAACTATATAAATCAAAATTTTTTAAGTGCATACTTAATGAACCTGTACAATCTACATTAATTGTTACTAAATGGATAGATTAACAATGAATGCATCATTTCCACCGATACGTAAAGCAGTATTTCCTGTTGCCGGCCTTGGGACGCGGTTCTTACCCGCTACAAAAGCAGCCCCCAAGGAAATGTTAACTGTAGTAAACAAACCTTTAATTCAATATGCAGTTGAAGAGGCCTATGCTGCCGGTATACGCCAAATGATCTTTGTGACTTGCCATAATAAACGTGCTATTGAAGATCATTTTGATCTTGCCTATCAACTCGAGAATGAACTGAGTCTTCATGATAAAAATGAGATTTTAGCTATAGTTCAATCAGTAACGCCTGATGATATGGAGTGTTTTTATGTTCGTCAGGCCAAGCCTCTCGGCCTAGGACATGCAGTTTTATGTGTGGAACAAATCGTTTGCAATGAAGCATTTGCTGTAATTCTTGCGGATGACTTAATGACGAGTACGACACCAGTTATCCAACAGTTGATGCAAATGTACGAGCTATACGGTCGGAGCATTGTTGCAGTAGAAAATATTCCTCAAGAACTCACAGAGTGTTATGGTATTATTCAAGGTGCACCCTGGGATAAAAACCTTTTGAGCATACATCATATGGTGGAAAAACCTAAACCGCATCTTGCTGCATCAAATATTGCCATTGTCGGGCGTTATATCCTAACCCCAAGTATTTTTAAGCAAATCAAGAAATTACCACATGAAAAACATAAAGAAATTCAATTAACTGATGCAATTAATGGGTTAGTAAAAGAAGAAACTGTTTTAGCACTTCCCTATGAAGGGAAACGCTATGATTGCGGAAGTGTTCTTGGCTTTCTTAAAGCGAATGTAGATTTGGGGAAGAAACATCCGACTGAAGGAGAAAATTTTACCAAGTGGCTTTTAGCTTAGATTATTTATTAATTGGGAATGTATATGGAACAACTTACAAAAATGAATTCATGGAAAAAACTCGAAAAATATGCAAAAACATACATTAACCAAAGTTCTGAAACAAAAAATTATTGTGTATCCAGCCACAATATTACTCTGGATTACAGTGAGCAACATATTAATGGCCAGATTCTAGATTCACTTCTTGAACTTGCTCATGAGTGCGCTTTGCTTGAACATATTAATGCCATGATGGCTGGAAAGCCTGTTAACAATACAGAAAATAGACCCGCCTTGCATACAGCACTTCGCGCCCCAGAAAATAAAGTCATAGTGGTTAATGAACATAATATCATCCCTGAGATAGTTCATGTTCGAAATACGATGAAACTAATTTCTACAAAAATCAGAAATGGAGAATGGCTAGGTTATTCTGGAAAACCCATTACTGATGTAGTGAATATAGGAATTGGCGGCTCTATGCTTGGCCCTTTTTTTTGTATTAATGCATTAACTGACTTAGTAACAGACAGATTAGGATTTCACTTTATTTCCGACATTGATCCAAATGCATTCTCACGTGCTACTACAAAACTAAACCCAGAAACTACATTATTTATTGTTTCCTCGAAGTCATTTACTACTCCAGAAACATTGTCTCATTATCAAAAAGCTTTATCTTGGCTAAATCAAGAGCAACATCATAATCAACATTTTATTGCCGTCACCGCAAATGTTGAAAAAGCTCAAGAAATGGGTTTTAAAACCATTCTTCCTATATGGGAATGGGTTGGAGGGCGTTATTCCTTCTGCTCAGCCATTAATTTGATTTCCTGTATCGCCATTGGTTTTGAACATTTTTCAGAAATCCTTGCTGGGGCATATCAAATGGATATGCATTTTTGCACGGAGCCTTTTGCAAAAAACTTACCCGTCCTTATGGCATTATTGGGTATATGGAACATTAATTTTTTAAACATTAATAACTTGCTGGTCATGACTTACTCCCAAGACTTACAGTATTTTGTTCCCTATCTTCAGCAACTTGATATGGAAAGTAATGGCAAATCAATAAACAAGCAAGGCCGTACAGTTGATTATGCGACAGGACCCATTATATGGGGTGGCCTAGGCAATCATGCACAACACAGCTACTACCAGCTTTTGTGTCAAGGAACACATAAAATAGCAGCTGATTTAATTAACGTTCAAACGTTTGATGATAAGGTAATTAATAAAATGTGTCGTGCCCACAAAGAGGTATTAACGAAAGGTGGAAATCACGGAGAAAATCCCCACAGTTATATTGCCGGCGAAATACCTATCAATATTCTCTCTTTAACTGAATGCTCACCAAAAACTCTTGGTTCACTAATTTCTTTATATGAACATAAAATTTTTGTCCAAGGTGTAATTTGGAATATAAATTCATTTGATCAACCCGGAGTCGAAAGCTCCAAGGAAATAGTTCGACAAAATAATTGGATTAGTGAATGTTCATAGGCAGATTCAGTTTATTATCCTGGAAAAAACAATTGAAACCGTAACGAGCAAATTAAAGGTGCTGAAGATGATGGATTTTTTTGAATTTTTTCGCGAAAGCAGTAGTCATTACTACGGTGAGCGAAAAAATTCAGAAAAATCTGGCAGATTGGGTGCTTTTAGCTTGCGCAGCAGGTTTCAACTGTTTTTTCTAGGATTATTGTTTAGCTTAATAGCTTTAAAAGTTTATGCCATTGATATCAATCCAAAACAGCTTTTATTGGATCAGGTCATTTGGGGTGAAACCTATTATAGAGATGATTTTGTAAAAAACTCTCTTGATCGTTTGCAATTAATCGCTCCTAATGATCCCGAGGTTCTTGAAGCTCGCATCAAACTTGCGATACGTCAAAAGAACCTTATTCTAGCAGAAGAACTACTTGAGGAATTAAAACAAAAAGCCCCTGATTCAGTTGAATACAAACAAGCTAAAATGAGTTTACTCCTTACACAGCCTGAAACAAACCTAAAATTGCAACAGGCAAGAATAATGGCGATGTCTGGACACCTCGATTTGGCTAAAGCTCAATATGATGCTCTTTTTCATGGGGTTTTTCCCACTCCAGAATTAAGTACTGAATATTGGCGTATCGTCTCAAGAATACCTTCTCAGCGTCAAAATGCATTTAAACATTTGCAAGAACTTTATAATTTTTTAAAAGCACATAACGTGTATTCGAATAACAACAACCAGGATAATTGGTCTTATGCTCTCAAAGAGAGACTGGCAGAATTATGGGTTTCCGGTGGTGACACTGCATTTCAAGCCGGTAATATTGATTGGGCACAAAAACAATATCAGCAAGCCCTAATTTTAGATAATAGGAATTATGATGCTTGGGTCGGGATAGGCGAAGTAGCATTTGCCCGCAAAAATTTCGTCAATGCAGAACAAGCATTTAAACACGCTTTGGTCATTAGCCCTGGAAAAGGTACTGCAGTTTTTGGGCTTATCGGCATCTACAAGCGTCAATCATTACAAAAGGCCTTAAATTACCTAAATAGCTTGCCTGAAGATCTAAAAAGCAAATTTAAAGATGCTCAACTTAGTTTGGAAAGCGCTTTATTACAAGAGCAAGCGGAACGTCTTGAAAAAGCCAACCAATGGAAACAAGCTATAGAAAAGTACAGGCAAGCACTAAAAATTGACCCAGATAATGTTTGGTTAACTTATCATTTCGCCTTAGTATTGAATCATGAAGGCCAGTTCAAAAAAGCACATGATTTATTTAAACAGTTGATAGCGAAACAAAGAAAAAATCCGATTCAAGTATATGCTTATGCCCTTTATTTATCGAGTATCGACCAATTACAACAAGCTCTGAATCATCTCCATACTCTGCCACAAAAACAATGGAATGAGGGCATGCGTCAATTGGCAGAACGCCTGACTACGACATTGATTTTACAACACGCCCAACAATTACGTGACAGTGGTGATAATCAAGGTGCCGTAGCTTATTTAATGAGTCAAACACAGACCACACCTATCAAACTCACTTTAGCAGATTGGGCTTTGCTCGATGGCGAATTTGCAAAAGCATTGAATTATTATCAAGATGTGAAAACTCATGAACCTCTCAATGCTGATGCGAATCTTGGGGTTATAGAATCACTTATCGCTTTGGGAAATAAGAAAGAAGCGTATCAATTGCTGGAACAGCAGCAAAATCTTAAATTAGCTTTTAATCTTAACATGCAAAGAAGGTTAGCAAATGCCTGGAATGCTGTAGGAAACTCTCAAAAAGCATTAACTATTTTCAACCATCTCAAACAAGAAAGTATTAATGTGGCACCTAGTCAGGATAGTGCGCTTATATTTCGCGATGCTGCTCGTTTGGAAACACAACTTCGCATGCCCAAATTAGCTCAGGAAGATTACAAAAAGGCAATGGTTCAAAGCAGTATTACTTCAATATGGCCTGCAAGCAACGATTACTATACCTGGTTAACTCGGAATCATATAGAAGATGATTGGCTTAAACGTAGTATTCGATCTGAGGCGGCTCTACTTTATCGGCAACAGGAAACACGGATTACTGTAGATGAAGATTATTGGCGGTTGCCAGGTTCAGCCGGTACCTCTGACCTGCGGGCTGAAGATACTATAGCGCAAGCAGATTGGGCATACTCGAATGGCCGTGCATTTTTTAGAGCTGACAAAATCAATTTAGGTGCAGGAAGTTTTTCTCCAATCGATGGAGTTTATTTTGATGATTTTGGTACTTGCGACATCAACGGATGTACTACGGGTATTAAACAGGCGACAAAAGGTATTGGCTGGGATGGAGGATGGCAAAATCCTCTCTGGGGATTTGATATTGGACAAACACCCATAGGATTTCCCGTGAAAAATTGGATTGGCGGCATCAATTACAGCGGTGAAATACGGCATGTGGGCTGGACAATTACCGCATCCCAACGACCTATGACTAACTCCCTGCTTTCTTTTTCAGGAACTGTTGATCCAAATACGGGAATCGTATGGGGAGGAGTAGTTGCTACCGGACTTACTTTGTCGCTGAGTTATGATCGCGGCGAAGCACATGGCTTCTGGGCTAATATCATTGGCAGTAAGCTAACCGGAAAAAACGTAGTATCTAATACACGTATTCTTTTATTAGATGGTTATTATTACAAAATTATTAATGAAGATAACCGTCGTCTTTCCATTGGAATCACAAACATGGTCTGGCACTATGAAAAGAATCTATTTGGATATAATCTTGGGCAAGGCGGGTACTTTAGCCCTAATTTTTATGTATCATTTTCACTCCCGATAAATTATCGCAGGCGTACTGCAAACTGGTCTTATGAATTAGGCGGTTCGGTAACCTATTCGCGTGACTCTACCCAAGATATGCTTGCTTATCCCTTACCAAACCTGATTCCAAATTTTGATCCTTCGCAAAACTTCATACAAAAAGGTGGACCTGGCACAGGCTATGGTTATTCTGTACTTGCATTGGTAGAGCGTCGACTTGGCTCACATTTTGTTATCGGTGGATGGATAGATATCCAGCAATCAACAGACTATACCCCAAGCCATGCCGCTCTTTTCCTGCGCTACTCATTGGAGGGCTGGCAAGGAGATATGAACATGCCTATTATCCCATTAATACCCTACTCCAACTTTAGATGAAATATCTTGAGTATATCCTGGCTTGCAGCCAGGAGGACTAATCGTCAGCGGAGCTTCAAGCAACCTGGATTTAAATTTACATCAAGACCATTTTTTAATAAAAAAATCATAGGAGTTGATGAGGATTCTTATCAGGTTATTAATCAACATGCACAATTAACTGAACTTGGCAGCGCATTCATGAAACCACTCGTGCTTGCATGTTTTAGATTAACTCGCTAGTTAAAATTTAGACTTACTTGTGCCGCAGATTAGCAAGTAGACTGATTGTTCGCAATCAGGATTGGCTGTGAGCAGCCAGACTTGTATCTTTAATCTGTAAGCAAATCATTCGGGAGGTAGGCCACAAACTATACCTCACCCCCCAGCATATAATTTAGAAATTATTGAGGATAAGGTACCCAGTTAGTGTCACCTTTTAATAAAATATAAAATTTATCTTGATATTTCATCACCGTAACACCTTCATTAGATGAAACAAAAGGAGTTTTTGGTAAATTTTTAGTTAGTGTTTCTAAATTTACATTTTCCTGATTGAATATCTTTCCATCTACTAAACGCGCAATTAATTCTGAAATAGCCAAATAACTGCTTGGATCATTTATTTGTATTTGAGTAGGTTTTGTTTTCAAACCAATAAATTTAATTCCAACAGGCACATGCGTAATGCTTGGACTAGGAATGTCACGTAACCCTGGCATTTGTAATTTATCACCAACAAGATTAGCCCCATGTTCTGGGATAAAAACTACAACTGCTTTACGACCCGAATTTTCCAATGCAGTAAAGAAATTCATCGTTTGATCAAAAAGTTTCTTTGCCCGCGTCCCGTAGGGTGCAGGCGAATTTTCACCAATAAATGTATTGCCATCATGAAGCGAAATTTCATTATAATAGGTAGCATTGCGTTTCTTGCTTGAGTCATTCTGTTGCTTAAGCCATTTATCCAATAATTGACCATCATCTGAAAGCAGTTTTCCATCAAATGAAACAAGATCAGGGCGTATACCCGCACGTGACATTAAAGGTACGTCCTCTAAACCGCCATACTCTTTTATCTCTTTGAGAAAATCACCAAACTCACCTTCGTGATCAAGCATCATTTCAGGAGAAAAACCAAGTTTGGCTAAGTTATCCAAAATATAACAATTTTCAGCCACAGGCTTATAAAGACCAGCATGAGGTGTTTCACCACAGCTTGCACGTAATAAGCGTATGGCAGCAGGTCCACTATATGAAGCAGCTGAATTGAACTGATTAAAGAGAATATCAAATTTACTCCATAGAGGATGATCTCTTAAATGCACTGCATCGATATCTGCCCATGCAAGAGAACACACCTGAATCAATATGATATCAAAAGGCAGTGCATCAGCAGAAAGAGAACTTGGAAAAACGGTATGTAATCCTTTTTGCTGCTCATAAAATTGATTCAAGTATCTATTGAGATTTTCATTAGTAGGCGGCAAATTACTGTTAAGTTCTGTTGTCTCGCTTGTGTTAGCCTCTGTTCCAGCTTGCACGTTATTCGTAGCAGTCTTGCTTTCTACTGGCAAAAGACTAATAGCTGGGCCGGTTAGAGTGAGAATATTTAACCAAATTAAAGCAATTACCGTAAATGTAGTAATGCGAATCCATTGAGAAAGAAACAAGTAAGCGACTAAGAGAATAAAAGCCATACCTAGGAGTTGCCAATTAATAAAACGATTTAATAGCTCAAGGAGATAATTCGAACTAAATGCAAAAAGGTTGGTACCTTGACTCATAATTGAACTTAAACCAGGTAGCCACGTATCGTGATAAAAGAGAGCGATACCTATTGGAATAGCTATCCAATTACGACAGCGATGAAGAAATGTTGATGGTAAAGGAAATAATAAAAAAGCCAAAAATACTAGATTAATAAAAGGATGAAAATTTAAATATCCACCCCATAAAAGAGCGAACTTCAACAGAAAATAATAGTTCCAACCATTAATATCACGCCATTTTACAGGGATTTTTTCTTGCGTCTGAACTGTTTCCATCATTACTATTCTTTGTCCATAATAAAATAATTGATAAATTGATATGCCCAACTGACTTATCAAAATCCGTTCGCACAAAGCAGGCATGGCAGATATATAGGATTAAATCCTTTTTAATTTTTTAGTGTAACAGGATATATAAGATATTCAATGTAAAATGGTTATTTTGCAGATACTTTCTTAGATCCATTCTTGACATAAACCCATGCATCTTGGTATTTTTGAGTAAAATTTAAAATATAAGACAATATGTTTAAAAATAAAACCATTTCAATTATCGGTGCAGGTCACTTGGGAAGTGCTGTAGCACGCGGCCTCATTAAAAGTGGACATCCTGCAAATTCCATAATATTTAGCAATCGAGATCCCAGTAAATCAGAGCGTTTGGTTAAAGAACTAGGGGTGCTGTCAGCAAAAAACAACACTGACGCAGTCGTAAACGCTGATATCCTCATTCTTGCTGTAAAACCTCAGTTTATGCAGAATGTATGTCAAGAAATTAGTTCAACCATACAACAAAGACAACCTGTTTTTATTTCTTTAGTGGGTGTAATAAATATTGATAACATAACTCGTTGGCTCGACAAGAAAGATTTAGGCGTTATTCGTGTTATGACCAACACCCCCACTGAATTTTGCAAAGGAACATCTGCTTTATTTGCTAATTCCTCTGCAGGCTCGGAACAAAAATTATTAGTTGAGAGCCTTTTTAATGAAGTAGGTTACACATTTTGGGTTGAAAAGGAATCCATGCTTGATACGCTTACTGCCCCTATCGGATGTGCACCAGCGTATGTCTTTCTCTTTCTTGAGGCATTGCAAAAAGCAGCAGTCAGTAGAGGCATTCCAGAAGAGCTCTCCGAAAAAATTGCCTTAGAATCTGTTTTTGGTGCTGCAGAATTAGCTAAAAAATCAGGACGTTCTTTTGCCCAATTAAGGGCGGGTGTTAGCACCCCTCACGGAGTGACAGCCCATTCTTTGGAAAAACTATCTTTTCCTGATTTTTTTGATCTTTTTAAGCAAGTCTATGCAGCGGCTGAAGAACGTATTGAGCAAATAACGCAATCATTAAATACTGACACTTAGCATTATGTGGCGCGTAGCCTGAGGGTAGCGCTACGCTGCACCCAGGCTACGTTCTATGATGGGTAATCAAGCTCAGAACGCTTTAGCTAAGATTGGATACTGGCCTAACCCAAGGATGTAACTTAACTAAAGTTGCTGGTAACTTAGTTATATTACGCTGTGCCTCAGCCCTACTTTCAAACTCTCCAACAGTCAGTATATACCATACACCTTTTGCATTAGTGAAATGTCTTATTTTGGCATTTTGAGTGAGTAATTTATTGTTCTGTTGAAAACGCTCTATATCATTTTTATTATGGCTGGCAGCAACCTGTATGGTATAAAGAGGCTTACTTGCATTTGAGGATGAATGATCTTTTTCATTTTGTTTTGCTGTTGGAATCTCGACTGTTTTTGATTCCCGTGTCAGATCAGCTTCTGGACTTTCCCGTTTAAACTCAGACTCAGGAATTCTAGGCTCTTGCTCCGTTAAATTTTTCATTTGTAATTTGGGAATCACAACAACCTTATCAATAATTGCAACAGTATCACTAGACATCTCATCATTGAGGTCATCCAAAATTTGTTTTTTTGGCAAAGCAGCATAGACCAATTGTCGCGTTGAAGAATCTTCCCAAGAAGGGATTTGACTCACTAATACTTCAGGCTGCACTTGCTGCTTCGCTATTACAGCTTCTGTGCTTTTATCTTGTATTGAAGAAGTTGTCTCTAAATGATAAAAAGATGAAAGATCATAATTTCTGGCAAAATAAAAACCAATAAGTCCGGTGATCACAGCCACGCTGGCGGCAATACCTATTTTTTTTATCAGTTTTCGTGGCTCTTTTTTCTTTTGGGTAGCACACTTAAATATAAATGATTCCAAATTATTATTAATTTTTGCTACGTTTCCTTTGGTAAGTTGATAAAACTGCTTAAACTGTGCATCAGTTAAAGGTTTACTGATCAAATGTGCGGCCATGGCACGTTGCAACACATAAGTCCTTGTTTCGTGTTCATTTAGTGCCCCCAATTCTATGCTATGGACTAAATTATCAAAAAACGAAGCGACTAAATTATTAAGCGTTGCCACAATTGAGTAATCCGATATAAGGCAAAGATGGAAGAAGCTAAAATTTTCTTGATTTTTTATTGCCAACATTGCTTCTTTAATTAGAGACTCAGGTAAATGTTGTGCATCATCAATCAATAGCAAGACATGTGCCTTACGTTCATTAATTTGTGCAACTAAAGAGCTAATATCTGTATTTTCATCATGATTAAGATGTAGTTGGCTTGCAATTTCTTGGATAATGTTTTCTCTATTGCAAGGAGGCTTTACTGTCATAGAAACAGATTTGATTTGTTGATCTAAATTACTTTGCAACAAAGTACCAAAAGAAGTTTTACCCCCTTCTTTCTCTGATAAAATCGTAATAAGCACATTGTTAAAAAGAATTAAATGATTAATGAAATCAATCTTAGCGAGCCAAGATCCAGGTTTAAACAATACTCTTGGTTGAATTACAGCCGCTACCTCAGACTGAATTACTCCCTCTTTCATTTTGGTTCTCCTCTACAGCCGCATCAAGTGCATTATATAAACAATCCTCTGTTACGCCGGCTTCAAGATAACAATCACCGAGCTTTTTAATCAGCACAAAGCGTAAACAGTTATTTTTAATTTTTTTATCCGATTGCATTAATTCTTTGAGTTTTTTCAAATTAATAGTTCCTGGAATTTTATGTGGCAAACCTGCATAGTGCAGAATTTGTTCTATTTGGTCCACCAATTGCTTATTAACTAAATTCATTTTATGCGACAAAACCGCAGCACAGTATAAGCCAATCGCTACTGCTTCACCATGTAACCATTGTTGATACTGAGTGTAAGTTTCCAATGCATGAGCAAAAGTATGACCGAGATTCAGTAAGGCTCGCTGTCCAGCTTCCTTTTCATCGGTTTCAACAAATTGGGCTTTGATACGACAACACTCAGCAATTAATTGCGGTAATTGCGAACTTTTGGCGGTTAATCCCTGCTGGATAGCATCACTTAACAATTTGAAAAACTCACCTCCGGCAAGTAACGCATATTTTATCATTTCCGCCAACCCGGCACGAAACTCTCTTTCTGGAAGTGTGTTTAATGTATTCAAATCAATAATCACTGCTTGAGGTTGATAAAAACTGCCAATCATATTTTTACCCAACGCATGATTAATTCCCGTTTTTCCACCTATAGATGCATCGATTTGTGCTAATAAAGTTGTGGGAATTTGAACCAGTTTTACCCCGCGTTGATAGGTTGATGCTGCAAATCCAGTCATATCGCCAATCACACCACCACCTAAAGCTATAAGTGTTGTATCTCTATGATGTTTGTTTTGGATTAATGCATCATAAATAGCAAATAAGCTTTGTTGATTTTTATAGTGCTCACCATCTTCTAAAATCAAAACATCACATTGAATTTCAGAGAAAGCAGCTTGCACATACTTTAAATAAAAAGGAGCTACAGTCTGGTTGGTAACAATTAGAATCTGCGAAGAGGTTACAATCGTTTGCAAAAAATCCAAGCTTTGCAAACCATTGCGACAAATAATAATGGGATAGTGATGTTCAGTTAAAGAGACATCAACTTGTTCATAAACCTCAAAGTTCGCCATAAATATATTTTATTATATTATTTGCAACCGCTTTGACTGTTAATTTATCGGTTTCAAAACTAACATCAGCTAACTCATTGTAGAATGGCTCGCGCTCATCCCTCAATAACTCCAATCTTCCTTCAAGATCGTTTGTCTGCAGTAAAGGACGCTTGGTATCCCGCTTCGTTCTTTCGAATTGTTGTTGTAATGAGGTTTTAAGATAAATTACAGTTCCACGCCCTGCCAATGCATTTCTGTTTTCGGGAGTGATTACGACACCACCACCTGTTGCCAAAACAATATTGGTTTTTTGAGTTAATTCTTCAATAACTTTTTGTTCACGGCGCCTGAAACCTTCTTCACCCTCAATATCAAAAATCCAAGATATATCGGCACCAGCGCGCTCTTCAATCACTTCATCCGAATCAAAAAATTCTAACTTGAGCTCCTTTGCCAAAGCACGACCTATAGTGCTTTTACCTGCACCCATGGGTCCGATGAGAAAAATATTTCGTACTTTAACTATGCTCATTTTTTATTACATACCTCTTTAACTGAAATGTCATTAATTAAAGATCGAGTCCAAAATAACTTCCCATTTTAGCATTAAACTAAAGTATGGTAATTTGCCAAAATGGGATACTTGGGACCCAATCCTAACAGTATTTTTCGCAGTTAGAAATTCCCGCCCATTATTCTACAACAAATGAGCATATTTTATAACTATTTACTCTTAATCATTTATATTATATCACTTTCATTAAAAAATAAGCGTGTAGAATCATGCTATAGTACTAAAAATTTGTAGTTCCTGATGCAGCAAAACGTCCGAGTTAAGCTGTGATTCTTCGCTCAGGACAACCGCCTCTAATTTTTGAACATAAAACCACTCTTTCTACCTACTTGCCCAGTTTACCCAGTATCCAGTTGATCATACATGAAGACCAGTGCATTCTGTACTTAGAGTGCAAAATATAGGCATGTTGATTCAGCTTGATCATCCTACCCTAGGAATTCTACTCTTAAACTCAATGTTTCAGTTCATTGCAATTTTTTGACCTATTTTTCATCAAAGCGAATTGGTTTTCTACCTTCAATTGTCGTAATCGATAATGAGTTTGTGATTATTTTTGGCGTTATAAAAATAAGTAACTCATCGTTTTTAAGGGCAATTTGTGTATTCTTAAATAAATTCCCCACTACCGGCAACTGCCCCAAAAAAGGTACTCTGGTAATCGTTTTGCTCTTATCCTGCTGATAAATACCACCAAGTACTATAGTTTGTCCATTGCTAACAAGCACATTCGTCTGAATTTCTTTAGTTGCAATGGCGGGTACTCCATTAAATGTGAGGTTAGGTAATGCCGTATCCTGATTAATTTTCAGCTCCATCAGGATCTTACTATCAGGAGTAATTTGCGGCGTTACTTTTAAACTTAATACCGCTTTTTTGAAAGCTACAGCGGTCGCGCCACTTGAGGTGGCTTCCTGATAGGGAATCTCTTGTCCCGAATCAATTACAGCAGGCTGTTGATTTGCTGTTATAAGTCTCGGACTGGATATCAATTCGGCAAGGCCCTCGCTTTCTAAAGCAGACAGTTCAAGATCAAGTAAAATATTATCGCCAAGCTGCGCTAATGCGATACCGATAGAAGCAGGTGTCGCGCCCATCACCGGAGCAGCAACTAAATCCAGGTTTAATCTGTCTGTAAATGGTACGACATTTGCCGGAGCAACTCCTTGTGTCAACTGATTGGCACCAGCCAAGGTACCACTTAAATGAGTTGGCTTGGAAACACCCCAGCGAATACCAAGATCTTGAGCAAAATCCTTGGTCACCTCGACGATACGCGCCTCTATAAGCACTTGTTTGACGGGTACATCCAACTGTTTGATCAACTCCCTGACTTCATTTATCCGAGTTCCACTGTCTTGAATCCAGATGGTATTTGTTCGCGTATCAACACTTACTCGGCCTTTCTCCGATAGAAGAGAATTTTGTTTGTCTTTAATCAAAATCGCAAGATCTGTGGCTTTGGCATAATTGATCTGGATGAGCTCTGAACGTACTGGCTCAAGCTTTTGAATAGCGCGTTGTGTCTTCAGCTCCTCTGCCTCCATTTTATCAAAAGAAGCTTTATAGTCGATCAACATCACATTCCCTATCTGACGCTTCACTAAACCTTGTGTCGTCAAAATAATATCCAAAGCTTGATCCCAAGGAATATTATTTAACCTAAGGGTAATATTACCCTTAACTTTATCACTCACTACAATATTGATTCCAGTAAAATCAGCCAGCAACTGCAATACAGCTCGTATACTGATGTTTTGGAAATTTAAAGAAATTCTTCTTCCAGAAAAAACCTTCTTTTTCAATTTGGCCTGTTGCGCCTCTTCTGGAGTCAAAGGAAATACATCAACCATAAATTGCTTATTAACCTGATACACGTATTGGCCAAAAGCGCCTGTACCTGCTAATCTCATATGTGCATTTTTACCTTTTTGTTGAAAAGTAACGATTTGTACAGGGCTACGGAAATCTGAAACATCAAAACGTTTCCTTAAGTTCTGAGGAGCTTTCGTATTTAAAAATTTAACTAAAATTTCTTTATCATGCTCTTCGACCTCAATGGGGGCAGTGGTACTGGAAACATCCACTATTGCTCGACCGCCCTGCCGCTCAATTCCTCGAAAATCAAAATGAGTGAGCTCATAATTTGTTCTGACTGGACGATGGGTGATTAGAAGCTCTTTAGGGGGTTGGAATAACTCATTACTTTTGCCATTCAAAATAAGAGTATATACATTTCCAGAAATTGAGCCTAAATAAGGTACTGCATAGTTTAAATCCAATATAGCCCGAACACGGGTGCCCACTGCAACAACAGTATATTTATCAAGAGAACCTATTTTAATTTCTTTTGTTTTCTGTTTGGATGGTAACTGCAGGTTAGAATCAATAAAATCAAGGATTATACGCGCCGGACTTTGGGTCACAAAGCTTGCAGGGTCTCGCTTTATAGGTTGCGCAAACTCGAAGTCCATACGCAGCTTTCCCTGTGGTAAAGGAATTAACTTGACTGATACCAAAGGATTATTCTGGGCAAAAGCCATCCCTAAGCCCATACTAATTAAAATGAATAAAACAACAATTCTCCGCACTTTTGCTCCTACTTCCCAGTATATAATTCAAGCGTCATTTTATGTTTCTCCCACTCTCCTGATTTTTGTGTTGTTTCTATTAATTGAATTGAATCATTTTTAATTGATACAACACGGCCATAATTCTGGCCCATATAATTACCAATTCCCACATGCGTAATGTCTGAGCTGGGGAGTTTGATCAATGCCCATATTTCATTTCCTCGCCTTAAAGTGCCTACAAATTTTAAAGCATCCAAAGGATAAGCTTCCCAAGGCTCTTTCGGCCTATTTTTATCCGGGGCATTAATATCAACCTCTTTCTTTTTTTGAGTTATAGGCTTAAATGGATTGCGCCTATTGCCATTATCAGGAAATTTAAAAGTAGGCAAAAGCGCAAAAGAAGGGATTGGTTCAATCTCTCGTGTTTTTCTGTGTTTTGCCTCGTTGATATAGCGCACTAGATCATCATGATTACCGGAACAAGCAATCAGCAATAAAGACAATGAACAGATACAAACAACTCTTTGTGTTCGGTTTATCATTGTGTGCGATATCGATATATTTTAGCTGTGATGTTCATCACCAACTCATCCTCTGAAACCACTTTGTTATCTTTGGAGGACAACCCTGCAATACTAAAGTCATGTAAGGTTACAATACGACTCATTTCGGCGACCCGACTTATAAACATTGCCAATTGAAAATAAGTTCCTACTACTGAAATTTTTATGGGACGCTCAACATAAAACTCATGTACTACCTCAGGTTGTGGCGCGAATAACTCAAACTTTAAGCCTGATGCTACCCCTGTTTTGGAAATATCTTCTAATAAACCGGGCATCTGATTTTTTTCCGGAAGCTGTTTGAGCATTAATGCAAAACGCTCCATCATAACTTGCAGTTGCAGACGATAGGCTGGCAAATTAAATAATTGGCGTTGCTTGTTTTCAAAATCTGCTTTTAAAGTAGCCTCCTGCCCTTTTAGCTTATTATACTGAGCAAAATTGTCTTGTATGATTAGCCAATAACCCAGAGCAATAATTAAAATATTCACTCCCATAAAAATGCAGGTTTTAACCACTACGGGCCATTGCCCAACATTTTCCAGAGTTAATTCACTCAGGTTAATGTTATTCATCGTATTATCCCGATCTGGAGAGGGGCAAGCACAAAAGTTAATTTAAATTCATTATTAGCTGTGTGCTGTTTCTTTTTTTCATCCTCTTCTTTCTTGATTTCACTAAGAAGAGGATTATGAAGCCAGTCATTATTTTCTATATTCCTCATTAATATGGAAACAAAAGCATTTGATTCAGTATAGCCAGAAACAGTAATGACATCATTTTTCCCTTCTACCTGAGTTAAATAGATTCCTGATGGGGTTATATTGATCAATTCATCAAATAAATGAACCATTAAAGTTCGTGTGGATTGTAAATGCTGAACTATAGACATTCTGGAAATCATCATTTCCCTAGCTTTTTGCAAATTTTTTATTTCTTTTATTTGCGCATCCATAGAATTAATTTCTTTCTGAAGTATCTGATTCCGCGTGACTTGATTCCTTACCAAGCCTGAAGCATATGAGTTAATTAAAAATACAATAAATGCTGCGGCGACAATGCACGCCAGTAGTATCGTTGTAAACAGCTTTTTTTCCTGCTCCCGCCTTAACTCCCGCCAAGGAAGAAGGTTAACTTGCGTCATATAATCTCACTTAATATCCCTTAATGCCAAACCACAAGCTACCATGAGCGCAGGAGCATCATGCTTTATTGAGTCCAAATTTACTATTTTTCCTGGAGTCATATATGAAAAAGGATTGGCAATCGTGGTACTCATCCCTAATCGCTCCTGAATCAAAGCTACCAATCCAGGCAGCTTAGCTAATCCTCCAGACAGCAAAATATGATCTACCTCCCCGTCCTGGCTTGTAGAATAAAAAAACTGCAGAGTACGTTTGATTTGCAATAAGATATTTTCTTTAAAAGGATCCAAAATTTTTTCCTCATAATCTGCTGGTAATTCTCCGTTATTTTTAGCAAGGGCAGCTTGTTCCAAAGACATGTCATAATACTCAGCAATCGAGTCTATTAATTGCTTGCCGCCAAATTTTTCTTCTCTTGAATAAACCAATTTCATTCCTTGCAATACAAATAAATGTGTATAGCAGGCGCCAATATCAATGATAGCAATTGTTTTATCTTGTCCGGATGCGGGTAAATCCTTAGCAAGTTGTTGTGCCGCTCTCTCCACAGCATAAGATTCTACGTCAATCACCACAACCTCTAAACCTGCGTGAACTGCAGTCTCAACACGTTGATTCACATTTTCTGCTCGCGATGCAACAATAAGTACGTCTAACATACTTGGATTTTTTTCAGAATGTCCCAAAATTTCAAAATCAAGGTTAATTTCATCTATTGGATAAGGAATGTATTTATCAGCTTCAGTAACAATTAGCTCCTCCATCTCCTCATCATTTAAACCTTCATTGATTTGTATCACTTTACTGATTATTGAGGAGTCAGGAACAGCTAAAGCAGCTTGCTTACATGGTGTATGCAAACGGTCAATTACTTTCTTAATGCATTGTGAAACCGCATCAACATCCTTAATTGTGTTCCCATCCATTGCATTTGCTGGTAGTACTTCACGGCCATAATTTTCAACAACGAATGTATCTTCCTGACCTGAAATTTCCAAAACTTTAACTGCTGTCGATGTAATATCTATTCCGAGAATAGAACGATGCTTAGGTTGAAACAATTTGAGCATGTTTTTTATTCCTTTGAATCTTCCATGCATTCAAAAAAACTCCTTTAGGACTATATATTGATGTTAACGTAACCTCTTAAAAAATTACAACATTTTCTGCTTGATTAAACTACTATAATGATGTCATGTTGTCATTTTAACTCTTTAGTTCCACAACAACTTGCGCTTCTCAAAAACATTGAATATAGTGAAAGACCAACTTGTAAGGGGATTTCGCATTTATGTATTAAAAAGGAGATTTTTATGACTAGGTTAGAAGAGTTAATTTATGCATTGGCGACCGTTATAGTCCGTTATCACGACATTCAAGATAATATAGCGACTAAAGATAAATTTGTTACCGCACTTGACCTTACAATGCGCAAAAAAAAATCTCATGATCGCGCAGTAGAAATAATACAGGATACAAAGACCAATTTTGCTCCATACCTAGAAGGAAAGATCAATGCGTGCACAGGTGGCTATCAAGCTCGAAAGGAATTCCTTTCATTCATCTTGAGCACCATTTGTTATCTAAAAGAACAAAATGAAAGAAAGATTCCATTTGAATCCAAAGAATTACAAACATTTCATGAGCAATTAACCCAGTTATTTATTGATTTTCGGCAATTATTAAATGTGTATAAGGGCTCCAAATATCCAGTAACGTTAATTAATTCCAAAAGTGCCAAAACTCAGGAGTTCAATGGTTTATTAAACGATCGGCTTGTAGGTGGTAAATACTGTAATTCAGGCCTATTGCTTATCGATGAAGTCTTTTCTGTACTTCATATGACTACCGACGACTCGAATGCGGAACTCAAAGAGATTGCAAAAAACATCTGTTTGGAACAGCAAACTCTTCTAGAGAATCAATTTGAAAAATTAAAAAAAGTAGATGAAAAAGAACAAAATATTCAAAAATTGGAATTAGAAAAACAAAAGTCTGAGTTAGAGGCTCAAAAATTAGAACTAGAAAAACAGAAATCTGAATTAGAGGCCCAAAAATTAGAACTAGCAAAACAAAAATCTGAATTAGAGGCTCAAAAATTAGAACTAGAAAAACAGAAATCTGAATTAGAGACCCAAAAGCTATTGTTGGAAAAAGAAAAATCAGAGTCAGAATCCCAGATTCTGGAGTTAAAAGAAAAAAATAAAGCACAACTCACAACTATTGAGGAACTACAAAAAGCTAAGTCAGAAGCCCCAACCAGACGCTTTCCTGTTTACCCTCCATTCTATGGAAGTCTTGCTGCATTAAATATGCTTCAACCAGGAACTCATCCTCGATTTTTCCAACCTGTTCAACCACGCTCTTCATCACAAAGTGTACTGGAAGTGGACGATGAGAGCAGCCACGTGCAGAAGACAATAATAGAATGAAAATAAAGAGACATTTACTCTTTATTTAGTATATTGTATTAGATAGCTTACTGTGTTTCATTGAGTTTCTCTGTAAAATTCGATGAAGCACCACAAAATTAGTATAAAATTATTCTCTTTTTTACACAAAACTCGCAATCGCACAACAAATCACTGTATAATACACGCCAAATTTCATTTAAAACATTATGACTCTATGAAAATGGCATACTTCTGGCGTAAAGGTCTATGGGCGCTGATGAGCCTGTTTTTTGTTTTAATCGTGGCTGGTAGTCTATTTTACCTCTATGTTGAAAGCCAACTCCCCAACGTAGATTCATTAAAAACAGTACAATTGCAAGTACCTTTACAAATTTTCAGCAAAGAAGGTTTGCTTATTCAGGAGTATGGCGAAAAAAAACGAATTCCTGTTACTTATGATGAAATCCCCCCCATGCTGATTCATGCTTTGATTGCTACTGAAGATCAACGCTTTTTTGAGCATCCTGGTGTGGATGTTTTAGGTCTTGGACGTGCTGCAGTGCGTATGGTTAAAACTGGAACAAAATCCCAAGGCGGTAGTACCATTACCATGCAGGTTGCGCGTAATTTTTTCTTAAGTCGTAAAAAAACCTTTTTACGGAAATTTAATGAAATTATGCTTGCCATTAAAATAGATAGGGAATTGAGTAAGGAAAAAATTCTCGAACTCTATCTTAACAGAATCTATTTAGGTAATCGTGCTTATGGTGTGGGTGCTGCAGCAATGGTTTATTTTGGTAAACCCCTTAAAGAATTAAATCTGGCAGAACTTGCAATGATTGCTGGTCTTCCTCAAGCACCTTCAACTCAAAACCCCATTGCAAACCCCTTAGCTGCCAAAAAACGGCGCGACCATGTATTAGAGCGCTTGCTGGAAGAGCATTATATCAATGAAGAACAATATCAAAACGCAATAAACCAGCCAATTACGGCGAAGTATCATGGCACTCCTATTGAAGTAAAGGCACCTTATGTTGCTGAAATGATTCGTCAATCCTTATACGATAATTTCGGCCCTGACGCGTATACTAAAGGCTATAAAGTTTACACGACTATTGATGGAAAATTACAAAATACAGCTAATGATGTAGTCGAAAAAAACTTAATTGCTTATGACCACCGACATGGTTATCGAGGACCTGTTGCCACAATTGGTGAAAAAGACAGCAAATCCCTATACTCAATTCAAAAAAATCTAGAAAAATATCCAGAACTTAACCATCTTCTTCCAGCAGTAGTTACCGAAGTCCGGGAAAAAGAAGCAACAGCCACATTACAAAGCGGCCGCACTATTCTTATCCCATGGGCTGGTTTATCTTGGGCAAGGCCAGCGCTTAAAAATGGTTGGGTAGGAAAATCTCCATCCAAAGCCATGCAAGTTGTTGCGGTTGGAGACATTATTTATGTTCATTCAATAAAAGACCATTGGGAATTGGCACAAATCCCTGAAGCTGAATCAGCAATGGTAGCACTTAACCCTAAAAATGGTGCCATAGAGGTGCTCGTTGGTGGATTCAATTTCCAAAAAAGCAAATTTAACCGGGCAACTCAATCCAGCAGACAACCAGGGTCCAGCTTTAAACCTTTTGTTTATGCTGCTGCTTTAAATAACGGTTATACCCTGGCAACATTGATTAATGATGCACCTATTGTCGTTGATGACCCAAGTCAGCCCAACTTATGGCGTCCTCATAATGTGAATCTGAAATTTAATGGACCAACACGATTAAAACAAGCCTTGGTTCAATCTAAAAACTTAGTGTCCATACGTATTCTTGATGATATAGGAATCAATTACACCATCGATTTCCTAGCCCGTTTTGGATTTAATAAAAAAGCCCTTCCTAGAGGCTTGTCTCTGGCTTTAGGCAGTTTATCGATTAGCCCTATGGAGCTGACTGCTGCTTATGCTGTTTTCGCAAATGGTGGTTATAAAGTCGAACCTTATCTCATCGATCATATTACTGATGCAGATGGCAAGATATTGTTGCAGGCCAAACCAACCGTTGTTTGTAATAACTGCGACAACAATGTAGACCATTCAACCCTAGCTCCGCGAGTTATTCCTGAAGACATTAACTTTTTAATGTATACCGCTTTAAAAGATGTTATTCAGCATGGTACTGCTCGCGCAGCTCGTGTGCTTAATCGCCAAGACATTGCAGGCAAGACCGGGACAACTAATGACCAAGTAGACGCCTGGTTTGCTGGGTTTAATCCTGACCTCGTTGCCACAACATGGATAGGTTTTGATAACCCTAAATCCTTGCATGAATATGCTGCGGGACTCGCTTTGCCTTTATGGATCGACTTTATGAAAGTTGCCTTGAGAGGAAAACCTGAAAGTGAAATGAGACAACCTGAGGATGTAGTCGCAGTTCGCATTGATCCCAATAGTGGTTTATTGGCGCGTCCTAATCAGGCAAATGGCATCATCGAGTATTTTCGTAATAAAGAAGTTCCTGCGGAAGAAGATCCAACTCCTGTCTTTAATGCGAGTAATGATCAGCAACAACCGCCAATGAGCGAAGACAGTTTGTTTTAAATTAATGTAGCCTAAAGGCACAGTGGAACTCGGGAGTTCCTGGCATAAATTTCCCGGGTTACGGCTTCGCCTTCACCCAGGCTACAATTTATAGAGTAAATCAGACAACAATAAAACTTTATCGACCAGCCAATGCGATTGCTGCAGGTGTATACTCATAGCCTAAATCACGGGCGACTGCATCAAAGGTAATTTTACCCTGATGAACGTTTAAGCCATTAAGTAAATGCTTATCATTCAATAAAGCCAACTTCACACCCTTAGTTACAATGCTTAAAACAAAAGGTAAAGTTGCATTATTCAAAGCAAAGGTTGATGTTCTTGGCACAGCACCCGGCATATTTGCAACACAATAATGCACCACATTATCGACAACATATGTAGGTTCTTGATGTGTTGTGGGTCGACTTGTTTCGAAACATCCACCTTGGTCAATGGCTACATCCACCAGTACCGAACCAGGTCGCATTGATTTAAGCATGGCACGAGACATTAATTTGGGTGCTGCTGCCCCAGGTACTAACACTGCACCAATCACTAAATCAGCGCTAGCGGTATATCTTTCTATGGCATCCGCAGTAGAATAAACCGTATTGATCTTAGAGCCAAATTGGAAATCTAACTCGTTTAAACGTTGTAAGGAACGATCAAGTACTGTCACTCGAGCTTCCATACCCATAGCCATACGTACTGCATTAGTACCAACTACCCCTCCTCCAATAACTACGACATTTGCTGCAGCCACTCCAGGAACACCCCCGAGTAAAACGCCACTACCACCTTGGGCCATTTCTAAACAATGTGCTCCTGCCTGAATGGACATACGACCGGCAACTTGTGACATAGGAGCCAACAAGGGCAAACCACCATTATCTTCAGTTACTGTTTCATAAGCTATAGCAGTAACTCCAGACTCTTTAAGCATGCGTGCTTGGTGAGGATCCGGCGCCAAATGCAAATAGGTAAATAAATTTTGACCTTCACGAAGACGTTTGCACTCAATGGGTTGCGGTTCTTTTACTTTTACAATAAGTTCAGCTCTGGAAAATACCTCATCCGCACTATCAACAACCTCTGCTCCGGCATGTCGATAATCATCATCAGAAATCCCAATTCCCAATCCAGCACCTTTCTCTACAATAGCAGAGCTGCCTACTCGGATAATTTCCCTAATACTAGAAGGAACAAGACCTACACGATTTTCTTGAGGTTTAATTTCTTTTGGAACACCTACTAACATACTTTCTCCCTCTAACGGTTTTTTAATTGTGCTATTAACTGCGGCACGAGTTCAAATAAATCACCAACCAAACCATAGTCAGCAATTTGAAAAATAGGGGCATCTTCATCCTTATTAATTGCAACAATAATCTTGGAGTCTTTCATCCCAGCCAAATGCTGTACCGCTCCAGAAATTCCCACAGCAATATAAAGCATTGGTGCAACTATCCTTCCGGTTTGCCCCACCTGATAATCATTAGGAACAAACCCGGCATCTACAGCAGCACGGGATGCTCCTACAGCAGCACCAAGTACATCAGCTAACTCTTCAATCAACTTAAACTTCTCGGCACTTTGCAGTCCCCTTCCACCAGAAACAACAATTTTAGCGCTTCCTAGATCAGGGCGTTCAGACTTACTTAGCTCATGTTTAACAAATTGACTACCTTTTGCAATAAATTCTTTATCGATTTGTTCAATGCAACAACTAGCCTGGCTTGTAGTTACTGGATTAAATGCCGTTATTCTAATCGTCAAAACTTTTATCGGATCAAGAACTCGTACAGTCTCTATAGCATTACCAGCGTATATTGGATGCTCGAAGGTATCTTTATTGATAATCTTACTCACATCCGAAACTTGAGACACATCGAGTTGTGCTGCAACGCGTGGTGCAATATTTTTACCAAAAGTACTTGCTGGTACTAATATGGCTTTAAATGAATGCACAAGTGAAAGAATTAAATCACTTATTTGCTCTGCCAATGGATGCTCATAACACGGTTTATCAATGCACCAAACAGCATGCACTCCTGCAAGACTTGCGGCTTGTTCTGCTACCGCTTTGCATTGATGTCCTATAACGAGTAAGGTTGGTTCTCCGCCCAGTTCCAATGCTGCAGCCAGAACATTACGTGTAGATGGATGTAATGTTTGATTATCATGTTCAACGAGTACTAAAGTGCTCATCACGTCCCCCTTTATCAAAGCACTTTGGCTTCATGCTGTAGTTTATCCAATAACGCAGCCACTGATTCAACTTTCACTCCAGCACTGCGAGCATCAGGTTCAGTGACTTTTAATACTTCAACGTGTTTTTTAAGTGACAACCCCAATTTATCTAACTCCATGTCTTCTAAAGGTTTCTTTTTTGCTTTCATGATATTGGGAAGGCTAGCGTATCGTGGTTCATTTAAACGCAAATCCGTGCTGACTACTGCTGGCAAATGCACGTTAATTGTTTCAAGCCCCCCATCAATTTCTCGGGTTACCTGAAGGTGGTCGCTACTTGCTTCGATTTTAGAAGCATACGTTGCCTGGGGCCAATTTAATAAAGAGGCCAACATTTGGGGTGTCTGATTATTATCACCATCAATAGCTTGTTTACCCATTAATACTAAATCAGGCTTTTCATCATCAATAATCTTTTTTAATATTTTTGCGATATTAAGGCTTTCTAAGGAATCTTGCGTGCGAACCAAAATTGCTCTATCAGCGCCTAAAGCTAAGGCATGTCGCAAAGTTTCCTGAGAGCTCTCACTGCCAATACTGACTGCTACCACTTCTGTAGCCCAATTTTTTTCGCGTAAACGTAACGCTTCTTCTATAGCAATTTCATCAAATGGATTCATTGCCATTTTAATATTTTGTGTTTCAACTCCGGAATGGTCCGATTTGACCCGAATTTTGACATAAGGGTCGATTACACGCTTCACTGCCACGAGAACTTTCATAATTCCTCACTGGATAATCAAAACTAACGCATCTTGCCAGAGATACCCTGCCAAATTCAAGGGGTATTTCTATTTTACCTTGAATTTGACAATGGTAAAGACCATGAATATAGCGCCTAAAATTTAGGCATTTAACGAGATACCTGACTTTAAAAACTGCTTTTACGTAGTAGGACATCCTCCTACAGCAAGCTGCATCCCAGAATCATCTTTGAGCAGGCTAATCACACGCTCAGCTCGGTCAACTGCCAAAGCCGTTTTTCCTCCTGGAGTGTAAACACTGGGATCTTTTTTAACTAACTCTAATGCCTTAGAAACTTTCGCAACTTTTTCTTCGACTTGCAAGTCATTGTCTTTATCGATGACACGCATTCTAAGCAAAAATGCGTCTAATGCGCGATGTTTTCCCCCTCCGGCTCTCCAGTTTCTAAAAAATTGCTGCTCTAATAATCCAAGACAGGATTCAATTGGCGCTGCAATCATTTTTAATTCAGGCGTTTTAAAATTATTGCTGGTACTTTGATTCTGGCTTGCAAGAATCAATTCGCGACATAAATTTTCATCTACTGCAGAATCGTCAGATTTCACCTCCGAAGGGGCACCAAGTAATGGTGTTATAAGTGTAGAGCCTATTTGCAAGCTCATCTCATAGCACTGACGGGATGCCCAAAAAGTCATTTCAATTAAACGAACTAATAAAGTAGTTGTGGTCGTGGCAGAAATTATAGTGATTTTTTGCAAGGTATTACCAAGCTTTTGCAACTCTCTTGAATTGCTGTCCGCCATAAATTGGCCACCCTTTAATAAAGCAAAATAAACTGCATAAACAGCAAATAATTCTTCAGCAAAAACAAAAGTACTGAAGCTAATAAAAATCATTGGAAGAAATGAAATTAAAGCACGAATCCCTTTTGGCTTTATTTTCCCTACTTCATCTAAATATCCAGTAGCTTGATCAAATAAACCCAGAAGACTCGCGTAGAAATGACGCTCAGTAAACGTTCGGGAAGTATTTTTTAAGTTTTCCAGCCATTTTTTAAAATCTTCTTGGGTAGTAATTTCATCCAACTTAATCGGTTTAAAATTCTGAGGCGAAGTTAACTTCCCATAGCAAAGCGATAATGTTTTAAAACAAGCTCCATCATTGCGATTTTCAGACAGATTACTCTCAATCCATTTTGCTTCCGGACCGAATTTTCCTATAAGGTCCGGATGGAAATTCAAAGATAAAATTTTATAATTTTTTTTTATTTTTGTTTTATCCGGACCATCTTTAAGCAACAATTTATTAATTAACTTAATAAAATCTGCGTCTAGTCGTAAAAGAGCCTCTTTGTTCAAGTCATTTGTATAACACTCTTTTTCTTTATCATAACTGGCATAGATGCTAACCAGAGTTTTTAATTCAGTCTCTATAGTCATAACCTCTCCCTAGATTGGCTATTTAGGATCGATACTGCTAAAACTCGTTAACTTTCTGAAATCCTAGTTATCGCATAGTACAATCCATTTTGTTGAACCAATTCTTCCGTTTCATGTATTCTGTAAAAAAGCCAACAACCAACAAACTAATATAAAATGCACTCATCACATCACTTAAGTAATGAAAAAATAACAAAACTCTTGAGGCAGCAACTAAAAGAGCAACAACAAGCAACACATAAAAATATCGAGGAAAAATCATCCCTAACCCTGCGGCTAAACTAATAACCGTTGTCGTATGTCCTGAAGGCAAAGACCAATAATTTGAACTTAACTTAAACCAATAAAATCCAAACTCATTACTGGAAAATAATAATTCAGGGCGAGCACGGCTCAATGCAACTTTTAAAATCAAACAAACCAAATTGGCTAAAAGTACACAACCCAGTAAATACCATGATCGCGCTTCATAAACAGTATTAACTTGAATGTATCGAAAATACAATCCGGCGATAAAAAATAAAATGATATAAGCAACCCATTTTCCCAATGCAGTCAATAGTACTAAAAAGGGAATATTGACTCTAAAATCCAACTGGTAAAAATAAGTTGCCAAAGGCTTATCTACAAAATAATAGGCTAAAATAACCAAAAATGCATAGGAAATAATAACCCAAGGTTTTTTCATAAAATTAAATAACTTTTCAAACTGCGACATCAATCCAATCCTTATTTTTCACGTAAGTACCATGGAATGGTAATAACAATTGTATTAGGATCTCGCTTTAAAAACAGTAAAGCGCGTAATCCTGTGGCATGAATATTGTGTAATAAGTGTTCATACCATTTAGGTTCTACTAACTCAGGTATAATAAGGGCAATCAGCCTATCTTTCCTCTCTTTTCTTACTTTATCTACAAAATTTAATAATGGCTTATAAATACGTCGATAAGGCGATTTAATAATTTCTAGTTTAGGCATCCCTTTATCTGCTTTTTTGGCTGGCATTTCAATCAGCTTATGCCAAAGTTGTTGCAAACGTCCAACATCTTCATATCCTGCATCAATAAAAACAGCAGTAATATCATCTGAGAGCAGCATTCCAAATTGAACTGCTTTTTCTGCGATTAAATCCAAACCACGTATTGGAATAATGACTACAGGGTGTTTTAGAGAACGAGGATGTATTTTTATTGGATTTTCAATTTCGCGGGCAATTTTATTATAATGACGTTTAATACGATGCATCAAAAATGCTAATGAAGGCGCAAGAACTATAATTATCCAGGCACCTTCTATAAATTTTGTGATAATAATAATAAAAAGTGCGATTGCAGTGATTAAAGCACCCAGAGCATTGATTACTAATTTATAGCGAACGTGCCGATTTTCTTTGCGTAACCAATGCACTACCATGCCAATCTGTGAAAAAAGAAAAGCACTAAAAGCTCCCACAGCAAATAATGGAATTAGATTATGGGTAATTCCCTTAAAAACGATCAAAATCATACCCGAAAAAATTGCCAAAATGATAATTCCTGCTGAAAACACCAGGCGTCTTCCTCGCTCAGCAAAAAAATAAGGCAAATAATTATCTTCAGCAAGGAAACGGCATACCCTCGGAAAAGCTGAAAAACTGGTTTGTGCTGAATAGGCAAGAACAGTAAAAATACTGGCAATCGAAATATAGTAAAAAATACCCTTCCCTGTAGACGCCTCAACTAATTGTGACAGTATGGTTTTATATCCCGGCTGATTTTGATCCATGGCTACAATATGATAAGCAGGGCAAAGATAACCAATGAGTATTAAAAATAGAGCAAGTGTGCCAACAATTACAGTCAACGTCCATTGTGCATTTCTAACAGTCGGTTTGCGAAATAAAGATACTGCATTACTAACTGCCTCTACCCCGGTCATCGCAGTTAAACCATTAGCAAAAGCGGTTAATAGTATCCAAAATGTTAACGTTTCGACGGTACTTGCTTCAGTTTTTGCCAAGTCATTTACAGGTTGTGGATGCCCACCACTACTCCAGACATCGACTAATCCGACACACAGGGCAATTAGCATGCACAATATAAAAATAATTACTGGAATTACAAAAAGTGTTCCTGTTTCCCGAATTCCCCGCAAATTAATTACCGTGAGCATAAATAAGATCGCAAGACATAATGTCAGTGTATAGGGCTGTAATGCAGGAATTGCCGATACTATAGCACCTACACCCGCTGATATGCCGACAGTAACATTTAATAAATAATCCAGTATTAATGAAATTGCTGCACCTATACCGTATTTTCTGCCCAAATTATCACCAGCAACTATGTAAGCTCCACCTCCCTGTGGATATGCTGCAATTACTTGCATATAAGAAAAATACAGAGACATAAGAACAAGGACAACAAAGAGAGAAATAGTAAAAAAATGATGTAACCCGATGATTCCTGCTGGCAGCAGTACTGTGAGTGCTGCTTCTGGTCCATAGGCTGTTGAGGACAAAGCATCCAATCCAAGTGCAGGAACCCCAGTTAATACTGACAATTCTTGTTTTTTCTTGGACTTTAAAGTAAGAGGCTTCCCTAAAATTTTATCGATTAATGACATATCCCTAATGTCCTCTGAAGTTTTTAACCTATTGTAACCATTCAATAAATCTTAATAAAGACATCTTCATTATAAGAAACTCCATTATAACTAGCCGTTTCAGCATCCATCTCAAATCATTATATATTGTTGACATTAAAGCCAAAAAGTATAACAATTCAACATAAATTCTTAACCACAGGAACGAATTAGCATGGATTTAACAAAATTTTCTATTAGGTCAATGCAAACTCTTGTTTTCGCTGCGTTGGTAATTAAGGGGGGGTATGCCCAGGATGTTACAGTTGTTGGTACTCTGAAACAGACATTACAGCAAGCCCCTGCAAATTTGTCGCACAATCGTCTTTTAAAAGATAAAAAGAGCATTCAATTACTGCAGGTTCATCTTTCTGATGAAGCAAAAAACCTCCTAGCCAGCCGTGCCCAAGATGCTTTAGCACATACCCACCAGTTTGCTTATGCTTCCGCAAATAAAGCAACCTCATTGATACCTAATAATGTTAAATTAGGTATGAATAATGTACCAGTCTTGGACCAAGGAATCCATGGAACCTGCGTCACTTTTGCAGTAACCGCTGCGCTTGATGCCACCATGGCCAAAGGTGATTATATTAGTCAATTGTGTAATCTACAGTTGGGTAGTTATCTAGAAAAACACGGTTATGGTCTAAGCGGCTGGGATGGAAGTTATGCGAGTTATGTCATTGACCAGATGGAACAGTATGGAATTGTTAATAAAGTAAAACAACTAAAATTCAGTTGCGGTGGCATGAAATACTATCCAACATACATAGCTCACGATCCCGCATCTTTTATGGATCCCGAAAAATTTAGTTCACTTAGCGAATTCATCTTTGGCAAAGAAGTCAATTGGTCTGATGTATTTCAAAAAGCTGATCCAGGAAAGAACTTAAATGATGTGAAGCAAGCTCTATCTGCAGGTGACCGCTTGGTTTTTGCTGTACTTCTTCCACGTACCGATTTAGGTACTGTAGGAGCAGTCGGCAAATATAAGACATGGATATATAAAGATACCTGGGTTTTAACACCAGAAATAATTGCAGATGTTGATTATGTCGAAGCAGCTCATGAAATGGTCATTACCGGGTATGATGATAATGCTATTGCAGTGGATAACCACGGAGTGAAGCATAAAGGATTATTGTTCTTAAGAAACTCTTGGGGCACCTCTGTTGGGGATGACGGTGAATTCTACATGTCTTATGATTATTTTAAATTATTAGCCTTTGATATAACTCGATTTTCTCGAACTTCAATATAGCAGCCAAGCAATCATTCAAAAAGTAGCCTTCACCCAGGTTACTTTTTAAAAATTAAGCTGTAAACGATAAAAATCAACTGCATTAGTCAATAAAATTTTATTGGCAATACGGTTATCAAAGGTATCCAAAATAAGATTAATATCATTTTTTCTAAAAGGTTGCGGCGCACGCGTTGAGGGAAGATCTGTACCAAACATTAGTGCATCGGGATTAATCGATGCAATCGTTTTTAGGCTACTTGCGACATCAAAATCAACTCTGCCAAATCCAGATGCTTTGACTTTGATCCCTTGCTCAACGAGCTTAAATAAAACTGGAAGCCCGCTTTTCGATAATCCCAGATGGTCTATACTGACCGCCGGTAAACTGAGTAGCAAATCAGCCAATTCCACGAGCTCAGAAGAATCAACATACAATTCTACATGCCATTTGGCAATCTCATAAACTCGATGCGCCATGTCACTTAAATGCTCAATTCTTTCTGATCCGCCACGTCTCAGATTGAATCGAATACCACGAATTCCTTGTTGATTTAATTCAATAATTTGTTCGTTGCTTGCTGTAGCAGATAATTGCGTCACCCCAACAAAATTGGGTCCCAAGGCATGTAACGCATTTACCAAATAGGTTTGATCAAATGCTTGAAAAGATCCTGATACCACTGCCCCGCCAATAATGTGCAGTGGTTGTGCCATTTCAAGGTAATCACCAACCGTAAACTCCTCAGGTAAATAAGATTGATTTGCAACCAAAGGGAAACGGTAATCAATAATATGCAGATGCGCATCAAATAAGTTAATCATTTATGTCCCTACTTTTATATATTTCCCTGTACTACATTACACCAAGGCTACACAAAACGGTTAACAAACCTCACTTCCTCGACAGGTGCATGAGATTGTTGCTTTGTTTTTTCAGTAAAGAATCGACATCTTAAAGTATCTTCCTTGACTGACTCCATCAAAGTTGGGGTATCCCTGTATCCACCAAGACAATACCTTTGCCATTGACCATCCAATTCCATTTCAATAAAACAATGATCCGGATTAACATCAATAGATACAGGAATCTCCGGATATAAACGACTCATTTCTTCCTTAAATGCAATTGCTCTTAAACGGCAACTTGCAACACCTAGCTTTCTTGCCTCATCAAGATACTCCCTGCCATTATGTACGGTGACTCCAATGGAGTTACGTAATTCTCCACGGTCTCTACCAAACTTAAAGTATTTCATTAATAAACAATGTATTTCTTGATGTTCAGGTTGTGTAGTTAACGTGCTAAACACAGGATGTGTTCTATAGTGTTTGGGCATGCGTAATAATAAATTGACAAAAGTGTCCCGTGGCTCTGTTGTGGGTTTGCGTAAGCGAATATAATGCAAATGATTTTTTTTAGAGTACTTTATTTCAAAATCATCCTGTTTTAATCCACTAATCGCAATGTCTAATAAAGTTTCACCAGGATGCAAGGAAGGTAAAGCCTGCCAATTTTCTGTCAAACTTAATCTCTTTTTTCCTTTTAAGAGGACGCGAGCTGACTCCTCTTTTCTTTTTTCAATGAGTTCTTCTGTTAGTCCCTCTGCATGAAACATATAGTGGCACTCAACCAGGTTTTCCGTAGCATTCATGCCCCCTAATTCAAAATATTGGAATGGAGAGGATGGGTTTTCATGAATTACCAGATCAGAATAAACTTCGTCACGGTAATATTTAGTAGATGGAGTAAAAGTCAGTGGATCTACTGGTTTGAATATGGGTTTTCTATATTGTGGTTGAGCAATAAAGGCTTTTGTATCAATACCACTTTGATATGTTTTTTGTTTTATTTCTTTCTGGTTAATAATGCGTCTTTTTAGGCTCTGTAATTCGAATTGCTCTCTTGCATTATGCGTATTTGCTAGTTCAACATCAATAATAGCTTGTTTCGTTTGATTCAAATGGTACTCGTCCAGCTTAGGCGAGAATATCGGTGCAACCTGATTAAGGTGTATTTCAATGGATTGACGATCATCTGCTAATTCTTGGCAGACTTTATAATCAAGGAAGTGTATCTGTTTTGTATCTAATTGTTGCTGTTGTGCCTGGACAAGCAGAGTAGCGCGAGTTGCTGGCTTTAATTTAGAAGCCAGCAAATTATCAAAATCCTCCCCATTAATGGCGCTTTGTATAGACTTTATGTCCATTTGAACTAATTGTTCATTCTCCCAGGTATATAACACATGCCCTGCAGCAAGCAATTCAAGCATATGCTTTAGCATCAGCTCACGTTTACCTGTTGACCAACAGGAAAATGACCAATCAGAAAAAATATAAATTTGATCGGTAGGCACTGGTTCAAGATCTTCGGCTACACCTTCTTGAACCTCTTCCTGAATAACAGATTTACTCTTTAGCTTCTCCGTGGCTTTGCGGATGTCTCCATCAAAAATACCCTGAGTACGGGCAAATGCTCTTACATTGGCATAAGCAGTTGATGGAAGCCATTCGCCCAAGAAGCCTGTTTTTCTTTGCAATGTAGGAAGTAACGTTGCAATGAGCTTTAAAGCCTCATCCACCTGTAACTCAACAGGGTAGTCTTGGTATTTGGGATCCCGAAAAGGCAAAAGAAGTCTTTTCAAATCAACTGCTTTTTTTCTATCCTTTTGATTATTCCACCATTTAGACTCAATACGCTGAATTTCTTGATCTACTACTGCTAATAATGTACTCATCAATTCTTTACCTGATGAAGGTAAAATTTGTAATTTAAAAGGAGGTAGTTTTTGTGCGGCAATCATTGCTTCAAAATCATCGAATTGCTCCTGATTTGTAGCCTCTGCTTGGGTTGCTTCACGAAGCCCTGCCTCTAAAGATTTTGGCAGGACATGTCTGCCTCTCTTTACCAGATCAGGATTAACCTGATTTAAAACTTGCATTACATTTTGAGAGCAAAAAGTTTCATCAGAAGGAGAACGCTTTTCTCTATCTTTTTTATCCTGTTTATTTGACCATTGGAAAAGTGATTTGAGCACAGCCCAGAAGCTGGTGCGGCCTTTTCCTTGTGCATGTAATTTTTTAGTAATATTAACTTGTTCCCGATATGCATCGAGGAATTGTTGTCTTTGTTTACTATCGGTATGTTTAAACACCAACAAACTTGAATTAACAGCAGGAAGAGTTTCTGCTTGTCCTGAAGCACGCCAGAAAGCAACCAATAATTGAATTAATCTCTCTTTATTCCCATTGGAGGCAACAAGGAATTGTTTGATGAGATCTTCTGCCTCCTCATTTCCCGTTATTTTGGCAGCCCAACGTTTCATCCATTCAACACCACTTTCAAGTGTTTTCTTTATTTGAACAGAGGTGAATTCTTTGCGGCAGTAATTGAGAAGCAGAACTGTTAATTCTTCTACGTTCTTCCCTTGAAGATTTTCAATAAATACATTCGGTGACGAAGAAAGCTGTCGCTCATAATTGTGGCAGATGATGCCGTGTTCATTCTTGCCAGTACAAACAAAGACTGTAACAACCTCCATATGTCCATGTTTGTTGCCAGCAGTCGTGATAGATTGAGCGGCCTGTTTTAATCGTACGAAAGGTTTTCTGCTACTTGAGACAACAAACACTATATCGCCTGGATCAATAGCACAATCCTTCATCAATAACATGCCGCTCTCCTACATTTAATTATCAATGACCGTGATGATGGCTACCAAAACCATAAGATGTTACGGATGCATGAGGATGACCATGGTGATGACTATCAGAGCATGTTAACAAAGTTTCACTGGTTACTACTGATGATACAATAAGAGAGAGTAAATCATCATCACCGCCAGCTTGCTCCATGCCTTTAGTTATTTCATCAATTTTACTCGGCTCGAAATCCAGCTCGTTAAGTCGAGTTGCAAGATCTCCCGGTTTAGAAAATGCGAGTATGCCAACTTCGGCAGCATGCCCTTTCAATAAAGATAAAAAGGATTCTTTTTTTTCTTGCAGGGCTGATGAGCTAGGCGATGTTTTTTTAATCAAATTATAACGCTTAATAACGTCATCAACGTATTGAGTTGCATCTTGGTTATCTCTAAGAGACTCCTTTTTACTTTTTTCAACCAATTCATCATATCGAGATACGAGATCACTCATTTTACCTAAGGCCTCTTTAAGCTCCGGCTTTAATTTATTTAATGTTGGCATTTTGTCTCCTAGACTAGTTAAATTTCGGGCAAAATATATCATGCATAGACCAACCAATCAACTTTCTGGCTCCAATTTAATCAACAAGTAAGATACTGATTTGACGACAAAAATTAAATAATCTCAATTCGACATAAGAATTGAGGGCAGGGCAAGATACCTAGGGCTCGATGCTTATGTCGAGTTGAGGTTAAAAACATCCATAATCAGAAGAAAGACTTTTAACTCCTTTTTACTTGTTATTGGAAGCAACTATTCGCTAAAATCAGAACACATTTATTACTGCTCAGTTTTCTTAATGATAGAATTTACCCTGATCCAAAAAATATGTATTTGGGCCATTCCCATTTTACTTGCCATTACCCTGCACGAGGCAGCTCACGCTTTTGTGGCATATCGTTGCGGCGATACTACGGCAAAAATGTTTGGTCGTTTAAGTTTGAATCCTCTTCGTCATGTGGATCCTATAGGTACCGTAGCTATGCCTTTATTGATTGGTGTATTAACCCAATTTAATTTTGTTTTTGGTTACGCAAAACCTGTCCCAATCAACGGGAGTCAATTTCGTCATCCTCGGCGCGACATGATCTTGGTAACTCTTGCCGGACCATTTGCAAATCTTTTCATGGCATTTTTATGGGCTGCTTGTGACAAGCTCGCGCTCATTCTCAACCCACGTGCATCGATGGCTGTACTTTTTCTTTATGCTACGTCCCAGGCAGGCATATTTATTAATTTAATTTTGGCTGCATTAAATTTACTTCCTATCCCACCTTTGGATGGTAGCCGAGTAGTCAGTAGCCTTTTACCTCCCAAACAAGCCATGGCTTATGCTAAAATAGAACCTTATGGATTTTTTATTCTCATTCTTTTAGTGTTTACCGGAGTTTTAGGCATGATATTAACCCCGATAATTAATCTGGGACTTATCGCACTCAGCGCCATTTTTAAAATATGAACACCAACGATTTAACCTCTCAATACAAAATTTTGAAGGGTGCTCTTTGATGAATATCCTTGCTGATGCCTCTCTCCCGGGATTAGAGCAGGCTTTTCCTATGCCCTTTCACCTAACGATATATCATCATCTCGATGAAATCGCAGGATTACTTTCAGGACAAGATGTTCTTCTTTGCCGTGCTAATCTAAAAGTAAATCAATTGCTATTAAAAAATCATTGTTTGCGCTATGTTGCGACTGCAAGCAGTGGAACTGATCATCTTGATCGCCCCTGGCTCACCTCTCAAAACATTCAAATAATTGATGCAAAAGGATCCAATGCGCGAGCTGTTGCTGATTATGTCGTTGCCTGTCTTGCCTTTCTGGAGCAACAGCAACTTGTTCGTGGGAATAAAGCAGGCATTATTGGACTGGGAAAAGTAGGGACTCAAATTGCTGCGCGTTTGCAAACAGCTGGTTTGGAAGTTTTAACTTACGATCCACTCAAGGCAGAACGTGAACCCACTTTTCAAAGTTGCGCTATTGAAGAATTGTATGCAGTTGATCTGCTGTGTATCCATGCTGAATTACATAATAATCAACCCTATCCTAGTGCTAATTTGATTAATCAGGATTTTCTTGACCGATTAAAATCAGGCTGTGTCATTATTAATGCCGCTCGCGGTGGAATTGTCAATGAAGAAGCACTTCTCCATTCCTCAAAACCGCTAGTCTATTGCACCGATGTATATCTTGATGAACCGGATATCGACACACGTATTATTAATCAATCCACAATATGCACCCCCCATATCGCAGGCCATAGTCTGGAGGCAAAATACACTGCGGTTGCTATGGTTAGCTCCGTTTTGCACCAAATTGCTGATCTAGCTATCCCTCAATTTGCAGCGCCTGCTTTGCCCCAAACTTTGAACTTGGAAAAAGACCAATTATGGTATGACTTTATATTAAAAATTTATAACCCGCTTGAAGAAACATTATCCTTAAAGCATGCTTCAGATAAAAAAGCCGCTTTCTTAAATTTGCGTAAAAATCATCAAACTCGCCATGATTTTTCTCAGTACTCAAAAGACTCAATTTCGAACTATAAAACTAAATTATTATTGGGTGTATAAGAAATAAGACAGCTAAATAGCCTCAAATTGTTTACATAATAAATACGATTAAATCTAAAATTGTCCATTGTAAATTAGTAAATCAAATGGTACTCTTTTGCCGATTTTTACAAAAAAACAAAGGAGTATGTAAATGTCTTTAGGAGTCAAAGTATCTACTTTTACAGCAGCATTGGCCCTTGCTGGTGCAAGCTTCGCAAATAATATGTGTCCTGATTTAAGTGATCTGCAAGCAGAGGGAATTTCAGAAGTTCAACAGATTGGTAATAACTATTTCATTGGTTTTTCTATCAGTCAATTCAATTCAGCTACCTGGGGCTTTGCCATCGGACCAGTAAAAGCAGATACAGAAGATGATGCATTAGATGCCACAACTGGAATTTTAAATAATATGGCTACTCCTGGATTTCCTTTAGAACTGGATCATGACACATTAATTTGTTTGTATGACACAGGTAACCCTTATGTTTATTCTGTTGCTGTTAGAGATTACGCAATTAGCCCAATGAAATTAAAACAATACTTACTAAAAGCTCATAAGTAAAAAATAGCTATTTACCCGGGTTAGATAAAAAAATCAACCTGGGATTCACTTGGAATAATTTGATTTAACAAGGAGTTATACTATGTCTTTAAATGCAAAATTAACCTCTTTTGCTGCTGCGTTGGTTCTTACTGGTTCTGCTTTTGCAGGTGACTCTGTTTGCCCTAAACTAAGCGACATCCAAGCTGTAGGAATTACTATGGCGTCACAGTTAGCTTATAATTATTACATTGGCTATGCGGTCAATAACTACAATACTTCATCTAGCTGGGGATTCGCTATTGGTCCTGTAGAAGCAGATTCTGAAGAAGAGACAATCGATATAACCAATGATATTTTAGCTGACTTAACAGCACCCGGGGTTCCTGAGTCAGGTAAAGGTGATGAATTAGTTTGTATCTACGAGACAGGTGATCCGAATCTATTTGCAGTAGCAATTCAAGGCTATGAAGAAATATCACCTATGAAGTTCAAACAATATATACATAAATAGAGCGTTACCCAGGTGAAGCATCTGAATCTTCTCCATATCGCTGAACCAGTCCAGCTCTACTTCGACGTCCCGCGGCTTGTTCGCAGGGCGTAGGAGGGTGTGCTCAAGAGACAAGTGAAGTATTGCGGATACCTGGGAAATTTATAAACATGAAACCCGAGCTCCAGTAGTATTCACCTATTTATGAATTAACCTTCTCACTACATCCTGATCCGAAAAAGTATGCTTTATTGTGCCAATTTGTTGATAGGCCTCATGTCCTTTTCCTGCAATTAAAATAACATCATGCTCACCTGCTTGATTTAAAGCATAAGCAATTGCTTCCTCACGATTAACTAATTGAATGACATTGGATGAATTTGCAATACCATGTGCTATCTCATCAACGATCATCTGTGGATCTTCTGTACGTGGATTATCACTGGTAATAACGATTTGATCAGCAAGTTTACTGGCAACCTTTCCCATCACCGGTCTCTTGGTCTTATCCCTATCTCCGCCACAACCAAATACCACCCATAGTCGTCCTTTTTTTAATTGATTTAATGTAATTAAGGCATTTTCCAGAGCATCGGGAGTATGCGCATAATCAATAAGCACATAAGGAGCATGAGCAACAATTTCCATTCGCCCAGGAGCTGCTTTTAATTGGGTCATCACTTCGACAACCTGCGCGGGTGCATAATCAGAAGCTAATAAACTACTGAATATGGCCAAGCTATTATAAATATTAAATTGGCCTAGGGATTTTATCCTGAATTGATGTTCTCCCCAAGGAGAATGCACTTCAATTTCTGTGCCTTTTATATCCATAATCCAATTTACAGCTTTCACATCACACGCTTGATGTATTCCATAAGTTAACTTTTTGACATGAGGCTTAATGGCAGTAGCCATTATTTTTTGATATGTATCGTCTTGATTAATAATTGCCCATTGCAACGATTCTCTAGCAAATAATAATGCCTTGGCAATCGCATAATTTTCCATGGTGAGATGGTAATCCAGATGATCAAGAGTTAGATTTGTAAATATAGCCTGTTTAAACGCAACTTCATCTACTCGATGTTGTGCCAATGCATGAGAAGAGACTTCCATGCATACCTGTCTCAAGTCTTGATTTTTATAGTGATGTAATAGCTTTTGTAAACAAAGTGAGTCAGGGGTTGTATTATCCAATAATTGAAGTTTATCTACATTGCCTTGGCCAATAGTGCCTATGTATGCTGCTCCCTGCCCTAATAAATGATGCGCTTGAGCCAATTGATAAGCGATAGTTGTTTTACCATTGGTTCCAGTAACTCCAGTTACAGTTAAAAAACGGCCAGGATCGTCATAAAACTGTTTTGCAATTGGAGCAAGTTGTGTCGCTAAGTCAGGGACAGCAACACAAGGAACGGATTCAGGTAATACGCAATTCTTGGGAAACTGGATAGGATCATAGGCAACAGCAACTGCACCTGCAGAAACAGCCTTATTTATAAATAAACGACCATCAGCTGCTGCACCAGCATAAGCTATAAACAAATCTCCTGGTTGAATACGACGACTGTCATTTTCTAAACCGGTAATAGTGCAATCCGAATTAACGTGTTGCATCCATGGTTTTAATAATCGTGAGAGTTTCATCACTTGTTCCTAATAAGTTCTAAATAGCCTGGGTAAGCGCAGCGGAGCCCGGGGATGCAGTCCTCTGCAGCAAGTTTCCAAAGAAGTCTAGCATGTCCGAACCTGGGTTCCGCTATGCTTCACCCAGGCTACATTATAACAAAAACCTTTATCTTACGACTGAATTTTATCCTACCAATTCATCAGTTGGTATATTGAACAATCGTAAAGCTCCCGACATTACTTTAGCAAACAACGGAGCTGCAACTGCTGCAGCATAATAACCTTTACGAGAAGGCTCATGAATGATAACGACTACAACAAACTTTGGTTTTGAAACGGGCGCAATTCCTATAAAACTTGCAGTATATTTTCTATCTTTATAACCATCTTTTCCTGCTACACGTGCCGTTCCCGTTTTTCCCGCTACTCGATAACCAGGCACTCTTGCTGATTTTCCAGTACCATTTTTTCCCAAAACAGCTTCCATCATGGATAAAACCTGTTGTGCCGTTTCAGGTTTCATTACTTGCACGCCTGGGGTTGGTGGATCATTATGCAGTAACGTTACCGGAATCAATTTGCCTTGATTTGCAAAGACCATATTCGCTTTAGCCAATTGTAACGCAGTGACCGACATGCCATAACCAAAACTCACAGTAGCCAATACAAAAGGTTTCGCTTCTTTAACATTAACGATGCTTCCTTCACTTTCTCCCGGACAAGTACTTTCAGTGCGTTGTCCAAAGCCACAACGTTGCAGCAACCCGATTAATTGTTCTGGGGGACTGGCTAAAACCATTTTTGTCACACCAACGTTACTGGAGTGTTCTAATACACCAGTTACATCAAGGACACCGTAATTATGAATATCTCGAACGATACGACCTTGAACACTCATCCAACTTGGGTTCGTATCAATAATTGTCGAGGGTGTAAATAGACCAGTTTCCAAAGCACTGGCGATACTAAATGTCTTAATCACTGAACCCGGTTCAAACGTATCTGTGACTGCTCTATTTCTATAAGTGTCTTTATCGTAACGTCCCCGCGAATTGGGATTATAGGAAGGAACATTCGCCATAGCTAGAATCTCACCGTTTTCTGTATCCACAACGACAACAGAACCCGATTTTGCAGCAAATTCCTCAACCGTTTTAGCAAGTTCGCTGTAGGCCAAATATTGCAAACGCCGATCAATACTTAAAGTTATATCACGTCCAGGGCGAGGTTGTTTTATGACACCTAATTCCTCAATAATTCTTCCTAAACGATCTTTAATTACTCTTTTCTTACCAACAACACCCTTCAACCAATCTTGATAAGCAAGCTCTATTCCTTCCAACCCCTGATCATCGACATTAGTAAATCCGATCAACTGGGAAATACTATCTGAATCAGGGTAATAACGTTTGAATTCTTTTTGAAAGTTTACACCTGGGACTTTTAATGCCTTTATTTTTTTAGCTAAAGGAGGCGGTAATTGCCTTTGTAAATAGAGAAATTCTAATTCTTTATTTTCTGCATCTACTATTTTTCTGCTTAGCTGCTTGGGAGTTAAATTCAAATATTCTGCCAAGGACATAAATTGTTCTTTATCGGGTGAGAACTCTTTAGGATTTACCCATACCGATTCCACAGGAGTGCTAATTGCCAAAGGCGTGCCATTTCTGTCCATGATCATTCCTCGATGCGCAGGAATGTCTACAACACGTAAACTGCGAGCATTGCCTTGACCTTGCAGGAATTGACGATGAAGTACAGTGAGATCAACCATACGCCAAATCAAAATAAATAATAGTAATGAAAAAAATGTAGATACTACGATCAGTCTGTTTAAATGAGTTGAGTTTTTCATGGATATTTATCCATCTGTAGCCAGGGTGGAAGGCACGTGCCATAACCTGGGTTATATTGCACAAAACTCCCAGGTTATGGCCTTGCCTCCACCTAGGCTACGGTACTAAAACTAAAGGGCAATGGTACTCGTTTAAAACAAAAACTTCTACTGCTGTGCTTGTAACCAATAAGTATTTTTAGGTGTTGGCAAAAGCATTTGTAATTTTTCGGTGGCCAGCTCTTCTACGCGTGCCGGCGTAGCCAGGCTTGCTTGTTCTAGGAGTAACTGTCCCCATTGTAGCTGTAAATAATGTGTTAACTGTTCTTGTTGTTCCACCTTATTTAAAGTCACCCGATATGAATTGGTACTGTATACCACAGCCAAAGCACTCACTAATACAGCAACTAATAATATAATCAGCATGTATAATGATTTTGACATATGCATATCTGCCAGTTGACCATTAAATAAGGTACCTTGATTGATTACTCTCGCTGCAGCGTTCATGCTAATTTCTCCCCTATTCTAAGTACAGCACTTCGAGATCTGACGTTCTCTTTTACTTCAACTTCTTGTGGCATAATCGCCTTACCTATTCTTTTAAAATTTGTCTTTAGCGCCTCATAACGAATGGGCACCTCCGGAGGAGGTTTGGCTCCCTGTTCTTTATCGCGCATAAATTGTTTAACGATGCGATCTTCAAGGGAATGAAAACTGATCACTGCCAATCTGCCTTTGGGAGCTAGAACATTAAGGCATTGCTCCAGACAACTCTTTAAATCATTTAACTCTTGATTTACATAAATGCGTATTGCTTGAAACACGCGTGTTGCTGGATGCTTGTGTTTTTCCCATTTGGGATTTGCTTCTTTCACAATTTCCGCCAATTGCAACGTTGTAGAAATGGGCGCAATGTTTCTGGCAGCAACAATTGCTTTTGCAATACGTCCTGCAAAACGTTCTTCTCCATACAGCCTGAAAACAGAAGCCATCTCTTCTGCTTCGGCTTCATTAACAAACCGCGCAGCACTCATGGGTTGAGATAAATCCATACGCATATCCAAAGGTCCTTGTTGCATAAAACTAAAACCTCTTTCCGGATTATCCAATTGTGGTGAAGACACACCTAGATCCAACAAAATACCATCTACTTTTCCCAATACACCTGCTTCAGTAGCAAACTCTTCAATTTGTGCAAATGAACCTTGAAATATATGAAAACGCTTATCGTGACTAAAATGATCTGTGGCGTATGCGATCGCTTCTATATCTTTATCTATGGCATATAAGCGACCTTGATCATTTAAATGTTGCAAAATTTCTCTACTATGGCCCCCACGCCCAAAAGTACCATCAAAATAGACACCTCCACTTTTAATGGCCAGACCTTCTATTGACTCATGAAGTAATACTGATTGATGCGTTGCCATTTTTTGTTTCCATTACAAAGAAAACGTTTTCATTTCATCGGGTAACCCGCTGGTTCCGGAGCTTTCCTCAGCCAACCATTGTTCACGTCGGGTTTCCCAAAGATCCTTACTCCATACTTCAAATTTATTTCCTTGACCTATCATCACTACTTCTTTTTCCAATTGCGCATAATTTCTTAAAACCGTAGGTAATAACACCCGTCCATTTGCATCGACTTCAATATCGGTCGCATGACCGATTAATAAACGCTGTATTCTTCGTGCAGCAGCATTAAAACTGGGTAATTTTTGCAAATTATCCTCAATAATTTGCCATTGAGCTGCAGTATAGAGCAGCAAACATGTTTCCTCAGTATCAATTGTCACCACCAGAGGAGTTTTTTCTTCAGCGCCCAGCGCGGCTCGATAACGCGTAGGGATAGCTAGGCGCCCTTTAGTATCAATGGTGATGGCATTTATTCCACGAAACATGGTTTTCTTTTATGTGGAAGTTTTTATCTTCCACAATTCTCCACTTTTTTATTATTTTACCCCACTTTTATACACTATAGAAACACATTTCTCCATGCGTCAAGATAAAAACCCACTTTTTGGATAATTTATTTAGGGACCATGGAAAAAATGATTAAAAACAGAACTTTATTTAAAAAATATGCGCATTTATTGAGTGGACTTTTTTCAAAATTCGCTGCGAAGTGTGAGGAGTAGAGCCAGAATGTACACGCACGAGCACCGCATCGCCATCGGCCTATTAACGAAAAACTCTAGAGATAGACTAGCGGAACAAATTGGAGTTAAAGAAACAGCCATGAGAAATCAAATAACGCGACTTTGCCAAAAAGAAATTTTCCGTCGCATAGGAACAGGAGAATTTGAAGCAAACCCAAACCTTTTTGCTCGAAGCGCTTGGTCTGATATCCATAACGACGAAAATGTTTCAAGTTAACAATAAATTATAAAAACAAAAAACGTATCCTTAAATGGTTCAGCATTAAGCGATTAAAAGCCGTACTGGCGACTAAAGTGTTGACTATTGCCAACATATTTTTAAAGTTCATAAAAAAATGCCTGTTGAACCATTGGCAAAATAATTCAAGCACAGCTAATCTGGTTTTAAGCGCTAAAACTTATGGCTCATAAATCATATCATCTAATAATTATTCATTAGCCATAAGTATTTTTGAATATTGTCAAAATTTTAACAGCATATCCTTCGCACCTTCAACAATCGCACTATCGGTAAGGATTTCTTTCTGGGAATTAACAAAAGACTTAGTCACCAACCCATATAACTCTTGAGGCAGCTTTTTAGTCATAGCAAAGAATCTTTGTGTGTTTTGTGTTGCATTTTGAGCATTAGGAATTACATATCCATCTCTAGCAAGCATTATTAATCCAGCCAACTCCTTTCTTTGTTTATTTTCACAAAAAGGCTTTAAAAAGACATCAAGACTAACTCTTTTTTCAAGCTCTTGATTAAGTTTTTGCTCAATGATATTTTTTCTTTCAGCAACACTTGTATCATCATTCCCATTAAAAAATGGATGAATGTAAAAAAGAGAATAAGGGCTAATACGGTAATGCTTTCCGCCCACATCAATTGTGTAAAGACGATCTGCCCCTGTCGCATCCTGCAAATAATCCAAGAAATGTTGCTCAATTTTTTCTAAATTTGAGTGCAATAATTCTACGAAATAGCCTTCTTTTCTACTCATCAAACGGTTAATAATTTTTGCTTCATGCGATTTTGAATCAAAAACTTCTGAAGCTTCTATTTCGGCAATTAGATCATCAATTGATTTAAAATCAAATTGCTCGCCAAAATTAAATGGAAAAATTTGGCTGTATTCAATACCTGATTGATATTTATTATGTCTCCAAGGCATCCATTCAACTAAGAAATATCCCAAGGAAAAATCGTTGCCAGCATTGTATTCTGCGCCGCCCCCCCATTCTTTAGCTTGATATAAAAAAGTAAGCGCTTCATTTTTGGTTAACATCAAAATCACCTATAAGCAATTAAATTGTGCTATATTTTATCAAATAGATTTTTTTTTACAATATTTTTATTTCAAATAGTAAGCCTAGTTACAAACCTACCTTAAAGACATCGTCTAAAGGCTCCTGAGACCAGGCGATGTCTTTATTGAATTTTTTTTGCTTTATAGCTCGAAATTTCTACGCATCAAAATTTGCCAAAATAAACAAAAATTCTGAGCGATAGCGAAGTCCTTATTTTACGCCTACATCGTGCGGTTTTTTTGAGTCCCCAAAAACCGCTATAAAGGATAAGAAGGAGTTTCTAGTACCAGTAAGGGTTATAGAGGAATTTGAAAAAGTACCAAGACAATATTATGAAGTGTTAACCATTCTTCAACAATGCCAACACCATTTGACTGCAACAGTAGAGAGGAAAGGCATGTTTCAAAAAGTTAATGCCGAAGAATGAATTAAGTTAATCAATTATTCATCAAAGCAGCTAACCTTATCCCTTGCAAAACCAAATCAGGAACGAGGTGATCATACACTTCCTGTTTTTCAAATAAGGAAGCAAATCCACCTGTTGCTAAAATCAAAGCGTTTTCCGTATCGAACGCATCTTGGTTCAAGCGTTGAATCAATTCGCGGCAAGCACCAATAGCACCGTAATAAACACCTGACTGAATACTTTCTATTGTTGAGCGTCCGACCGAATTTTCAATTTTTATGATTTCTACAGCAGGTAATTTCGCTGTATTTTTTGACAACGCATCTACCGAGAGCCTAACCCCTGGTAAAATAGCACCTCCCATATATACTTTCTGGGCACTAATGACACAAAAAGTAGTTGCAGTACCAAAGTCAATAATAATCACATTTTGGTTTGGGTAGATATGTGTTGCTGCAATTGCATTTGCAATTCTGTCTGCACCCACTTCTATAGGGTTACGATATTTGATATTCAGGCCTGTTTTAACTCCCGCCTGTAATAAAAAAGGCTCTAAAGAAAAATATTTAACACAGGCTGCACGCAATGAATAATCAATTTGAGGGACAACAGAACAAATACCAATCTGTTTAATTGCTTCAGGAGAACAATTATTTTCTCGCAAAACACTTTTCAAAAAGATACCCAATTCATCAGATGTACTTATTTTAGATGTATGACGAAAACGAAGCTTGATCTCTTCCCCATCAAAAACGCCACCATAGATATGAGAATTTCCAACATCAATACAAAGAATCATAATGTCATGCATCCAGTCTAAAAAACATGATAGTAAATTGCGATGTTCATATTAGCAAGGTGTTCGCTAGAAAAAATGAAATCGCAAATTAAAAATTTTTTGATAAAAAGAAAAATACTTTGATTTTAGATCCCAGATAGAGTTTTTCGATAAGCGCCTCTCATTGTAGAGGGATTATTGTTGTTCCAAATTAAGTTGTTTGTCTTCCTGCATTTCGTTCAGTGATGCTGTGTTTTGTGTTGATGAAACTAAAAAGCTTAAATCGGTCAATCTCTTACTTTGTTTTAAAATAGCCATTAAAGGTTCAGAAGCATATAATGCCGCTTTCTCTTCTTTCGATAAGATCAAGGTACCCTCTTTAACTTCATCAAGAGCTTCTTCAAGTAAGGGTAGTACTTTATCCATCTTAGAAAATTTGTCGAATAAACATCTTAAATCACCATGAGGACACTCCTCCATTTGGGCAATTACTGCTAAATTTTGAAAAAATTTTAAAACTTCCCGATGATTCTGAGATTCAACGATTGCAGATAAACGATTATCGAGTTTTTCCATCTCAAGGGCATCTTCTTTTAATTCTTGCAATCTTTGGCTTACGTTTATTCCAAATAGTTCTCTCATCGTTTTTAAGGTAGACCCCTCATTCTTACTTTCCGATGTAGGGGCCTCCTTATTCAGAGAAACTTTATATTTTTCTGATGATAATGAGGATTGATTTTCTAATGAGTCATCCAGGGAAGGTTCAAGAGATTCCTCATTTTCATCTGTTTGGGATTTCCATAGCCCGAGTTTTTTTATTTGAGCGCTGACGATTGGCGCGAGCAGGGCAACAGCAACCCGCCCCACTACATAAAGAGCACCTAGTCCTGCGCTACCTGCAACAATACCAAGACCAACAGGAGGAAAAAATAGACTGAGTGCCAAACCGATAATAGCAACAGATGTAAGGGCTGCAGTGACACCTCTATCCATAAATGCTGCAGTTCCCAAACCTTTAAGTGTTTTCTCATCCTCCAATTTTTTATTAGAAAGCTCCTGTAACTTGGCTTTTTCAATTTCATATTTATAATTTAAGTCTTCAATTTCTTTGCAAATAGCTTTGGCATTTTCTTCATCATTTTCATCAAGTTCTTTTAATTTCTTGCTCAACAATTTAGCATTTTCCTGCATCTCCTCTAAAAGGTCCTCTTGAACCTTTATCTTTTCATTAGTTTCTCGCAACGATTTTTTAATCGTATAACGTTTGTAAATCATATTTCCTATAGAGACCAAACTAAGTATCAAACTTAAACTGGCCATAGCTAAGGCAATTGGAGGCGCTGCGGCGGGAACCAAAATGGCAGTTAAAGTCAAGCCCAATAATAATGCTGAATAAGCCCAACGTGCATTATTGGAAAGGGTAAAAGGCGGGGGATCTCCAGCAATAAGTGCAAAGAAATAAATCAAAGGAATACGAACAAAATTAACTGCTGCAACACCTAAGCCAGCATATTGAAAACCGGCACTTGCTCCTTGCAACGCTTGAGACGTATTACCCAGACTTTTGATTAGAGCTGTAGTTGCAGTACCAGAACTTCCTAAACTTTGTAAGAAACCAGAAAGTAATGGAATCTTATTTATAAGTAATCTAAGTATAAATTTTTTTTGTTCTGGAGGTACAGGAGTAATCTGCACCTTCATTGACATTTCTTCTGCAAGATTTTCTGCACTACGAAGCCTTTCTATCAAATCATTGGGTAATTTTTCTCTGCTCATTTGATTTTACTTTACATGACTTGTTTCTCTTAAATATAGCTCAAATATTATCGTCTCGTTACCTGACGATATAATTAATTTCAGTTAAATCCAAGTACAGCAATCGCTCATTTTATTTTTCATTATTAAAATTGGCATTGTCAGTACCTCAATAAAAAAGCCCTGCAATGCACAGGGCAGTAGTGGAGATTATCATCTTTATTAACATCAATTGCTCATCAAAAATTTCTTTTTGATGAGCAATTGATTAGTAGGGTTTAACAATTACTGTAGTACCAATATCAGCAAAATCTTCGTTTAACCATTTTGCTGCACTGGGTAAAACACGGATACAGCCATGGCTTGCATTATAGTTAGGTACTTCATATGCTGCATGAATAGAATAACCTCCATGGAAATGCATGCAGTATGGCATTTTTGCACCGCCATGTGTTTCTAATGGATAAATACTGGATGTACACTCTTCACCTTTTTTAGAATAAATATGGAATGTTCCAGTCACTGTACGACAGGGTTTACCTGCATCCTCACAGAAATCTTTACCCCCGGAAGCACTACCGGTATTTACCCTATTACCATCCTTATCGTAAGCAGCCCACGCTGTTGCTTTAGGGTCAAAGACAATCACTTTTTTCCCAGTCGCCGGTCTTTTCTCAGGAAAGGAATGAGCCCCCCTATGGTCAGATTTCATACTCATCGTATAATGTGTGTAGCCCGCATCATCAACTATAGGGACTGATCTATCCATGGAAGCACAGGATGTTGCTAAAGCACACACTGGGACTAACGCTAGATATTTTTTCACTTTATTTCTCCCTCTTTTTTTCTATTTATCGGGAGATTTAAAAATAGGTTTAGGTTTTTTTATAAATTTTTCCTACATTGTGTGTTTTTTATGACCTTAGAGTTTATTTAATGGTTACTTTTTTGGTTGTTTTGGGAGCATAAATTGAATGGCACTCATTAACTGTTCATCAGTACATTCAAAGCATCCTCCCCGAGGCGGCATTGCATTTAAACCCTCATCAGTATGTTTAAAGAGCACTTCCATTCCCTGTTTTAAACGTATTTTCCAATCTGCTTTTTCACCAATTCTAGGGGCACCTATAGGAATTAATGGTTTGCTCGCATGACAATTGGCGCAAAAATGATTGTAAATTTGTTCCCCTTCATCTTTGGTACCGCTAATTGATTGCAAGAACTCTTGGGGATGATGACTTTCTGCATGAACCGGTAATTGAAATATCAGTAAAATCACTACATAAATAATGAAATGAATCATAATGTAATACTCTCCTAAAAATTGGCATAATATTTGCAGTTTGCAACAAGTTATTTAAAGAGGGATTATTTGTGAAAAAGTGCATACTAAGTGTTTTACTATTTTTTGCAAGTACAGGATTACATGCTGAAGCAATGCAGGCGCCTGAAATACTAACGAATAAAATAGAACAACATATACGTAATGAGCTTTCTTCATATAAAGAAGGAATAATTCGCGTTACAGCGGATAAAATTGATTCGCGTTTAAATCTCAAAGCATGTGCTGAAGAGCAATTAGTTGTGTTTAATCCCTACCAATCTCCTATTTTAAACACCAGTACTATGGGAATAAAATGCCAAGAAAATGACAATCATTGGTCTTTATACGTTCCTGTTAAAATAACTGTATTAAAAACGATCTACGTAGCAAAACGTGCTCTTATTAAAGGAACTCTACTTTCCAATGATGATATTTATCAAACAGAAATGGATGTACAAAGATTAAATCACGGCTATTTTACTAAAAAGGATTTATTAATAGGGCAAATATGCAAACAGAATATTCCCCCAAACAGCCCGCTTAATCCGCATAATATAGAAGCAGCAAAATTGATTAATAAAGGAGAACATGTTTCTATTATTGCTAGTGATAGCAATTTAACTGTAAGTATGGATGGTATTGCTTTGGAAGAAGGTTCACTGGGTGAAACCATTAAAGTACGCAATCTTTCTTCCAAAAAAATTATTGAAGCTCAGATTACTGACTCAAAGAAAGTGAATGTTATTATTTAAGAACTAGGGCTACTTACGTTTCACTAACTTGAGCCAAAATGGCCTGATTTTCGGATACCGAAGTGCAGCATACACACAATATGTAAGACTCGGAACATAAATCAGGACAGCTTAACCAAGATAATAGAAATGCAAACATACCTTTTAATTAAATTTACTAAAGATTTTTACAAAATAGCCGATACATTTAGAAGTCGAACGTGATTGAGGATAAATTATGTTTAATCAAATCAGTGATGCAGTTCCTGTAAAAACTCTAGAGGCAGACAATCGTTTAAAAATAAAACACCAAGAAAAAATCCAAAGTTTGATTGAGGATTCCTCATCACATGTCAATATTAGTGATACCTCCAAACAGTTAGAAGCTATAAAAAACTCTCTTCGGGAAGTTTCTGAAATCAATGAGGCACGAGTTTTATATTTTAAATCTGAAATAGCACTCGGAAACTATCAGATTGATAGTGACAAAATTGCCATGAAAATGTTAAATGTAGAACCTGCATAAATTCTAAGGGCAATAATTATATGGATCATAAGATAAAAACATTGAGCAGCCATTTGGAACAAGAAATTAATTGGATAGAGTCACTCAATTCTTTGCTGGCTGAGGAGAAAGAAATTCTCACCTCCCGTGAATTTAATAAGCTTGAAGAATTCGCGAATAAAAAACAGGAATTATCAAGTAAGTTAGAAGAAAGTGCCAAACAACGCTTGCAACTTATTAACTATACGAATCCCAATCAAGATATGAACCTCGTTTTAACTGAGTTTCTTAAAGAGTGCACTGTTGAGGAAACAAATCAAATCAATGAATTAAATACTAAGCTTGCTGAACTACTAACATGCTGTCGTGAATTAAATGCAGTAAATGGACAAATAATAGCCAACAATCTTTATGTCCGTCAAGAAATTGTCAATACACTGTCAGGAAATCAAGCAAATGCAGTCAGTGTTTATACTTCCACTGGAAATATTCAATCACCAAAAGACAATACACATCATCAGGAAGCCTAAAAATATTGAGCAAAATTTCTTCTGGGTGACAGTAAAGCTGTAGCCCAGAAAAAATTAATCAACTTCTTTCTTATTGGGTAGCAGGTGCACTCCATCAACGATTTGTCTTTATAGCTTTATTTTTTAGCAGGCATAGTATTGTCTTGCATTTTTAGAGAGTAGGTTAAATCAAAATGATCCAACCTACTTGCTATGCGCTGCAAATTCCATTAAAAATCCGAGGATTTACTTCATGCGAAGGGCACCATCCAAACGGATCACTTCGCCATTCATCATTCCATTTTCAATAATATGTGCAACTAACGAAGCAAATTCATCGGGTTTACCAAAACGTTTGGGGAAAGTCATGGTTGCCACCAAATTATCTTGTACCTCTTGTGGCATATTTAATAGCATAGGTGTCGCTATTAATCCAGGTGCAATAGTATTTACGCGAATGGCGAACTGAGCAAGCTCTCGCGCAGCAGGTAAGGTCATTGCCACAACCCCTCCTTTGGAAGCACTATATGCGGCTTGACCAATTTGGCCTTCAAATGCTGCAATAGAGGCTGTGTTAATAATAACACCACGTTCCTGGGAATTACTTTCTAACTCCAAGCTGGTCATTGCATGTGCTGCAACTCTCATTACATTGAAAGTACCAATAAGATTAACATCAATCACCTGTTTAAAGACAGCCAAAGGCATAGCACCTTCTTTCCCAACAATACGCTTAGCAGGAGCAATACCTGCACAATTCACACACACTCTCGGTGTTCCTAATTGCTCTATTGTTTGTTGCATCGCCTTTTCAACTGATTCATCACTGGTTACATCACAGCTGATAAATAAATCGGCTTCACTTTGGTCATCTGCTTGCTTATCCCATACCACAACACGCATTCCACACTTCTGTAAGTATTGAACACTTGCTTTGCCCATACCAGAGGCGCCACCTGTAATCAAGGCGATTTGATTCGTAAAATTCACTATGATTCTCCATAATTTGTAGCCTGGGTGCAGCGTAGCAGAACCCGGGTTAACAAACATAGAATTCCCGGGTTCCGCTACGCTGCACCCAGGCTACAATTAACTAGGATCTGCTACATTTCGCGAGCTTGACCCAAAATGGTCTGGTTTTCGAGTACCGAAGCGCAGCATACATGCAACGCAGAAAATCAGGTCAGTTTGGCCAAGATAGTAGAAATGCAAACAGATCCTTAAAAAAACTCCTTACTCAATTGTTTGAACTCAGGAGTCCCAGCCTTTCTTAACCATTCGAAAAAAACCATTTCCGTGGTAACCAAATGAACTCCTGCATGTTTCATTCGTTTCAATCCATATTTCATATTTTGTTCACCACGGCAACTCACTGCATCGGCAACAACAAAAACATCATATCCTGCATCTTTCATTTCCAGCGCAGTTTGTAAGATACAAACATGTGTTTCAATACCAATAAGAATTAATTGTTTTTTATGAAATTGCTTTAAGCGCTCTGCATATTTAGGCTCGCTCATGCAAGAAAAATTTACTTTATCAACAACACATTCTTGCTGATTAAAATAGGATTGAAATTGTTTCAAAGTTGTCCCAAGACCTTGTGGATATTGTTCACTCACTAAAATGGGGACATTAATTCGTTTGGCTAATTTTAAAAGCCATTCGCAACGCGCGATAAATGCTTCACTATCTAATACGGCTGGTGTTAATTTTTCTTGCACATCAACCAATAATAAGAGTGAATCCTCTTTATTAAGTAACATCCTTATTCTCCTTAGGCGCATAATTTGAAGATCTTGAAATTAAAGCTAGGCCTGTTTCCATTTCGCTTGAGCAAAAATGGCCTTATTTTCGAGTACCGAAGCGCAGCATACACAGAGTATGTGAACATCGGAACACAGAAAAGCAGGTCAGTTTAGCTAGTAGAAATAGAAACAGACCTTAATGCCTGGGTGAAATGAATCACAAACCAGGCTATAAGTCCATCAGTAGAGGAATTTTCAGTAAATCACTAAACCCCAGCGATATCAATTGTTTTCATTTTAACATCCATCTGCTTGTTATTTCGCTGAATGGATACCGTTATTTGTTCCCCAACTTTTATATCGGTAAGCATATTGTATAAAACATCATAGTTAGGAACTGCATGTCCATTTAATGCTACGATAATATCACCTAACTCGATATGCCCCCAAGCATCTCGGTGAGTACCGCGCAAATGAGCTTTATCTGCGGGTGTATTGCGTATCACGTCTGCAATTAATATTCCTTTGCGTATGCCTAATCGATGAGCAATACTCGGTGGAACACTTTGAATACCAATCCCGGACAATACGACTCGCCCATTTTTAATAATTTGCGTCACGATACGATCAATATCATCTGCTGGGACAGCAAAACCAATTCCAGCAGACGAACCTGATTGGGAATAAATCATAGTGTTCATACCAATTAATTGTCCAGCACTATTCAATAATGGGCCTCCTGAATTGCCTGGATTAATTGGCGTATCTGTTTGAATCATATTACGAATTGTAACCCCGCCAATGCCTGGAACTTTTCTACCCAAAGCAGAAATCACACCTTTAGATAAACTATGATCCAGACCAAAAGGATTACCAATCGCAATTGCCTTTTGCCCTACCATGAGATCATTAAGATGTACTATTTCAAACGGTTTAAATTCTTTTAGCAGCGCCAAGGCTTGTGGTGATTCAATCTTTAATACAGCGATATCCTTACGTGGCTCTGCTCCGACGACTTTAACAGGTACCGTCAACTTACCTAAAGTAATTGCCAATTTATCAGCACCCTTAATCACGTGAAAATTGGTAACTATATACCCATTATTATTCCAGACAATTCCAGAGCCTGCTCCATCGGATACTTGCTTTTTCTGTAATGATCTATTGGTTATTGTTGCTAATCTGTGAACATATACTACCTTAGGGGATGCGTCATGAAAAACTTGTACCGTATTTTGTTCATCAGGAAGAAGGGAATTTACACTTGTACTATGTCCTGGTAAAGCCAGAATAGAACATAGCATAAAAGTAATAAACCATAAAAAACGTTCTCTTGCCATCAATATATCTCCACCAATTAGGACCATATGCGTGCATTTCTCCAAATGCAGGTGAATTGTAATATATAACGACAAAAATGTCATCAAATGAGTCAGAAGAATAATTTTCACGCAAATGTCATTGAGTGAGTTTTCTCTTCCTCTTTCTTTTTTTCTTGTTGATTAACATCATCATGCTGCTCATCTTGGTGTACTTTATCTCGTGGCTTAGCCTCGTTATGCACTACATCTTCCTGTTTCTCAGGCACCGGATCATTTATTTCGTGTTGTATTTTATCTACGTTCGCTCGTGACACATTCTCTACTCGCGTTTGCACCAGCGAAATTCCGGGAGTTACTGATACTCCAAAATATTGCATCAAAAATTGTATTGGCATCATGAGCATATCTTTAAAAGTCATAGTTGATGCTTCCATGCTTTTCACAGCCACAATTTCTGTATCATCGATATGACGTAAATATACTTTTTCCAACAAAGCTGAATGCTGTTTGTACACACTATCCAAACTGGCATTCCGTGACTTTTCCTGGTTCAAAAGATATCTTTGAAAATCAGTATGGGCATCCCATAGAGAAGCTCTTCTTTCTTGTAATTCTTTGAGCTCACTATCATAGAATGCTATTTTATGATCAATTTCTTCTCTTAATCGATCACACGCAGTTTTCCGCTCAGATGAAACAGCCCCACTAACTATTGAGTCTGACTCTTTCACAATAACTTTGGCATAACGCTCAACAAGCTCTGTTTTTTTGTTTAAAATCTCTTCTATTTTAGTATCTATATACCTAATTGCTTCTTTATTAGCTCCTAGCACTTGGTAATGAGAGTCGAATCGCTTCTCATTTTGCATTTGCGCGCGGATTTGCTCCAGTTCCATTACTTCTTGGGTCAATGCCCTGCTTTGTGCCATATCATTTAACTGCTTGTCTCGGCTTAACAGGATTTGTCTTATAAATGCCGCCAAAATAACAACAGCCCCCAATGCTGCAGTACAAATAAGTGCTATACTGACTGGCTCCATAGTCAACTCCTTTAATTGGACAAATGAATCAATTGAGTATGAATTTCAACAGCAAAATACTGACTAAAAGTTTGGAGTGAATCCATCAATGGCCATTGATCGGGCTGACTTGACATACGACTCATCGCTGCTGCAAAAATGGAAATATAGTTCTCTTTGATAAAGGGTTTTATCTCAGTCAAATTAGAAAAATTTTTCACCAAAGCAGTAGCATTTTCTTCCAAGTGTGATAATTCTACCTTTTCAATAACTCCGACCAAATTATCTTGGTCCTCCATTGTTTTTTTAATCCAGTTAAGTAAAGCCACACGAGGTTTAATGAACAGTAATTGATGACTTGTTTCTATTGAAGGTTCCATTAACACAATATGGTTGTGCAATTCAAATTTAAAGCAACAAAGAAAATCAAGAAAATTAGTTTCAATTTCATTGCGTGCTTTATCACCTAGCCAACGACAAATTTCGTGGCGAAACATTGTTGAAAAATGCTTTTCTATTTCATCCAGGGTCGCATCATCTGAGTTTTGTTTGTGTAATACATATGCGGTATTGTCAATTTGCAATAATCTAAGATCTGGTAACTTTGCTTCAGGTAATTGCGAAGCAAGAAATGATAAAAAAACAGCTGTAGGTTTTAATACCACGATTTCATGTTGGCGGTCGTGCATCGATCTCTCCTTAGATTTGACCTAAATCACCTACCAACAAATTACAGCACACACCTAAATGCATTGAGCCTGCAATCTATCTTAAGATCTTTTTTGCTCTGTGGCATTCAATTCAGCCCCTATTTTAAAATTAAAAAAATCTTAAAAAAACTCACAGCGTCAATGCATTAAGTGAATTCGCTACAATCTTTAGCAAATGATTCAGCTGACTTTACTCATCCTGAGTACAGCAAAGGCCCCTATTTAAAACGATAGACTATATATCGACACTTAGCGAGTCATCTTTAATTTTTTGATGACCTAGGTGAAATTTTATCATTTAACTTATGAAATATTTTAATAACTTATTGAAATTAATTAAATTTTTATGAGATAACATGTCATATCCAAGCAAGCATTTATTCCAAAAAGAAAGATATGCAAGTATCAAATTCAGAATTCATTAAGATAATATGTTCATTTTATAACCCAATTGATTTATAATATTTCTTTTTGCCAAAATTATTGTGGTCGTTATCATGTATAACAAATTAGAAGCAACACATCAACTTGAAGAAACTCAGAAAAAACGGATTCAACTTTTATCCAAAATCCAACAACTGCCGACTAAGGAATTAAATGAATGCTTCGCATTTTGGTTAGGAAATGATCCCATCAAAAAAGGAGATCTGGAACCTTATAAAACAGACAAGCCTTTTGTTTTTGTAGGAACTTCTATTTTTGGTGCTATTGCTTTGGCCTGTAATTTAGGGGAAAAAGTAAGTAGTGTGCCGCAAGTAATTATTGTTGACTTAAGTCCACAAGTTGCAGACAGTTGGGATTTAATTAAAACCTATTTTGGTTCAAGTACTGAAACTGAACCAACATCATTTGTTAATGGCTTTATTCGATTTTTAAAGGAAAAAAACATACACCAGTTTTCTATGGATATTTATGATGATGAGTCATTTCAACAATTGCATGCTTTACTTATGAATCTAATGGAAAAATATGGCTTTACACGTGTTAAAGAGATGATCAATGATGCGATCATTCTAAAACAAAGCTGGGCTCATAAGGAAACATTTCAACAAATTCGCGAAGTCTATGCTGATTTAAATATTTATGCTTATCCTTCTAATATTATTCATAGTATTGGCGATTTGAAAACTCAAAAGGACGTTGCACAGTGTGTTGAAATTCTGAAACCCGTTTTATCAATTCAAACGAATCTGGATAATGGAGAACCCAAAAAATTTCATTTAATTGAAAAGAGCACTATCTCATCAATTATGAGGGCTTTAGGCCCAGGCCCTTTTCTTAAAGAAGAGGAACAATTACAATTTAACAATGAGTTTTATACTACTAGTCCAAGTTCATTCTTTTATCAGCCAGCTGAGAAACAAGGATCAGGAAGCATTCTTCAACTCTCTTCATAAATATAACTTAAATGGTACTGAGTACAATACTCAAGTGAGACTACGAGTATGCATCATTTAAATGGATATTAATGATCATTACTCATTGACCTGGAGCATTACTTTTTTTACAGTACGTCCACAATAAAGCATCAAAGAATTGCTCGCGTGGACAAACAAAATTTGTACAAAAAATTTAGTCAACCATTACTACAATGGTATGCCCTATACGGACGTAATAATCTTCCCTGGCAACAACCCCGAACACCCTACAGAGTATGGCTTTCTGAAATTATGCTTCAGCAAACTCAAGTACAAACCGTTATCCCTTATTTCGAACGTTTTATGCAGCGATTTCCCAACATAGATGCTTTGGCTCAAGCAAACGATGATGAGGTACTTTCTTTGTGGTCAGGACTTGGTTATTACAGCCGTGCCCGAAATCTTCATCAAACCGCAAAAATAGTGATGCAACAGTATGGTGGTGTATTTCCTGATGATTATCAGTTACTAAAAGAATTACCAGGAATTGGTCCATCTACTGCAGCAGCTATTGTGTCACAAGCCTTTAACCAACCTGTCGCGATTCTTGATGGAAATGTTAAACGAGTTTTAACTCGTTTTTTCAGAATTAAAGGTTATCCTGAACAAGCACAAGTAAAAAAAACACTGTGGGAACTGGCTGACTCGTGCATGCCTCATGAAAATTGCGCTGATTATACTCAAGCAATTATGGATTTAGGTGCACTATGCTGCACTTCAAAAAAACCGGATTGCCTTAATTGTCCTCTTCAGAACAATTGTCTTGCATTGAAATACCAAGAACAACATCTCTATCCTGAAAAAAAAGTAAGAAAACCCATACCTATTCAATACCAACAATTTCTGGTTTTACACAATGAACAAGGCCACATTTATTTAGAAAAAAGACCTCCTATAGGGTTATGGGGTGGCTTATGGTGTTTACCCAGTCTGGATGAAGGAGATTGTCCCCTGGATTTTATTCGTCTGAATTATGATTTATCCGGAGACTCACCACAGCAACTTTTAAATTTTAAACATCGTTTTAGCCATTTTCATTTGGAAATCAATGCGCTGAGCATAAAAACTAAAGCATTAGGCAACATAATGTCTGAGCAACAAGGGCAGTGGTTTGCAAAAGAGCAAATACATTCTATAGGATTAGCTCAACCCACCAGCAAAATATTATCGTTTCATTACACTATGTTATTTAAAAAACGATAAGTTTCGTAAGTAATCTATTAATCCGAGCTAAAACTATAATTGATTCAATGCATTAAATATAGCTCTATCCAGACCAAGCTCATTTAACTTAATGAGCCCCCGCTGGCTAATATTTTAATCGCTACTTTTGCATCAGGTTGGCCTAAATTAGCAGCAGCATTTATCCAAAACCAAGCTTTTTTTCGGTCTTCTACTACTCCTTTACCATAATAATACATATAACCTACAGCATATTGCGCATCAGGTTGACCTTGCTGAGCTAATGGTTTTAAACGGATAAAAGCCTTACGGTAATCTTCGACTCTGAAACTATCAATTCCTTCACGCAAATTAATTTTGTTAGTGACAGCACATCCAGCAAGAGCAGAAATAAAAATTACACCGATTAATCGATTAAATAAACGTCTCATAAATTTTTATCCCCTTCCAAAGGCTTTGCTACTGGCTCAAAGATTAATTCATTTTTGGGTAAACTTAAACTCTCTAAAGTACCATTACGTTCAACCAAAATCCCGGCAGCCATAATACGTTTGATCACAGCACCACCAGGTATCGTATCACCCAATTTATAAGTGCTTTCCTCTCCATTCGCAGAACGAATGATGACTTGGGAGTCATCTATCTTATTAGCAAATAAGATCCCTACTAAAGTAACATTCAACATGGATTTTTTAATACTGGATAAATTATTTGAAACATAAACGCCAAATAAAGAAGAGTGTAAAATCGCATCAAAGGAATTCTGTTTTGCTATCACCGGCATCTCTTTTGTGGTTTCAGGTACCGTCTGACGAGTTATAGGGGAAAAGATTAAAGTAGCGTATTCAGCGATAATCAGTACGGAAAACAATGAAATCAAGACAATAATAATCCATTGTGCGTATTTTGCTGAAAATAAAGCATGAAGATCAAATTTCATTGCCAAAACGACCCCTGAACTATTAATTGCCTGTACATGAAAACTTCGCTATGCCCTGACTAAACCCCAAAAAAGTAGAACTTGCCTATACATACAACCCCCACTAGAATATCCTACATAAACCACTCTGAAAAGATCACTCTTTGCTAATGCAAGAAAGTATCGACATAAAAATTTTACAGCCCTTAAGGATAGTCCAATGAAAAAGCATCACTTTGAAACTCGAGCCATTCATGCTGGCCAGGAACCATGTCCAAGTACCGGTGCAGTTATGACTCCTATCTATGCAACATCTACCTACAAACAAATGGCTCCAGGGGAACATCTTGGCTATGAGTACTCTCGTACACATAATCCAACTCGTGGAGCCTATGAAGGATGTATCGCCAGTTTGGAGTCAGGTGAGCGTGGTTTTGCTTTTGCTTCTGGAATGGCTGCAATCAACACAATTATTGATTTATTAGATGCAGGAGATCATGTTGTTGCCATGGATGATCTTTATGGAGGCACATTCCGTTTATTTGATAAGGTTAAAACACGCACATCTGGATTATCCTTTTCTTTCATAGACATGTCTGACACGCGCAATATAGAGGCTGCGATTACCCCCAAAACCCGTATGATCTGGGTAGAAACACCCTCAAATCCCATGTTAAAACTGGCTAATTTACGTGAAATAGCAGTGATAGCAAAACGCCATAATCTTATAGCAGTTGCAGACAACACTTTTGCAACTCCCTGGATTCAGAAACCTATAGAGTTAGGATTTGACATCGTACTGCATTCAGCAACTAAATACCTTAATGGTCATTCAGACGTAGTCAGTGGGGTTGTAGTTGTTGGTGATAATCCTAATTTAGCAGATAAAATTGCTTTCCTGCATAACTCCTGCGGCGGAATTGCAGGTCCATTTGATAGTTTTCTTGTTTTAAGAAGTCTGAAAACTTTATCGTTGCGTATGGAAAGACATTGCGAGAACGCACTTCATTTAGCAAATTGGTTGAGTACGCAATCTAAAGTAAAAAAAGTTATTTATCCAGGCCTTACAAACCATCCCCAACATGAGTTAGCTAAAGAACAAATGCACGGATTTGGCGGCATGATTTCCATGGTAATTGATGGCGGCATTGATGCAGCCAAACATTTTCTTGCTCGTTGTGAGTTGTTTACGCTCGCTGAAAGTTTAGGTGGTGTAGAAAGCTTGATAGAGCATCCAGCAATTATGACTCATGCGTCTATACCTCCAGAAAAGCGTAAAGCGTTGGGCATAGAGGATGGATTTATTCGACTCTCTGTAGGCATAGAACATGTGAAAGATTTACAAGCTGATTTGGAATATGCGCTTGCATATTAAAGCGAGGATGCCATTGGCTAGCCTGGGTGCAGCGCAGCGAAACCCGGGGGAGTTCTTAATCAGTTGACCCGGGTTTCGCTGCGCTGCACCCAGGCTACAAATGACACAGGAAAAATAGATGCAGACTTTACAAACTCTAATTGAACACGCTTTTGAACAACGCCAAACATTATCAATTGATACAGCATCTCCTGAACTTATTGCGGCGGTGAATGAAGTACTTTCTTGTTTGGACAACGGCCAGTACCGAGTTGCGGAGAAAATAAATAATGAATGGGTAGTTCATCAGTGGATAAAAAAAGCGGTTCTTTTATCTTTTAGACTTTATCCCAATCAAGTGATTGATTCAGGTTTCTGTCAGTTTTATGACAAAGTACCCCTCAAATACAACAACTATACTGAAGAACAATTCAAACAAACAGGAGTGCGCGTGGTTCCGCATGCCATAGTTCGCAAAGGTGCTTACATTGCAAAAAACTGCGTTTTAATGCCATCTTATGTCAATGTAGGCGCATATATTGATGAAGGTGTCATGGTTGATACCTGGGCGACTGTGGGTTCTTGCGCTCAAATCGGCAAAAACGTGCACCTTTCAGGTGGAGTAGGCATAGGCGGTGTTTTAGAACCCTTGCAAGCCAACCCCACAATTATCGAAGACAATTGTTTTATCGGTGCCCGCTCAGAAGTCGTCGAAGGCGTTATCGTAGAACGAAACTCCGTATTATCTATGGGTGTCTACTTAGGACAAAGCACTAAAATATATAATCGTCTCACTGGAGAAATTACTTATGGCCGTATTCCGGCAGGATCAGTGGTAGTCGCAGGGAGTCTGCCCAGTGAAGACAAAAGTTACAGTTTGTATTGTGCGGTCATTGTAAAACAGGTAGATGAAAAAACAAGAGCAAAAGTAAGCATTAATGAACTATTGAGAGCAAGTTAGCATGACGAAAGTATCTCCTGATCTAGAGGCAGACTTACAAGAAATCGTAACAAAACTTGTTCATTTTCCCTCGATTACACCTGAAGATGCGGACTGCCAAGAATTTATGATCCATTTTTTGGAACAAGCAGGATTTACTTGCCAACGTATGAATAAAGGGCCTGTTTCCAACTTCTTTGCTTCTTATGGAGAATCAGGCCCTTTGCTTGTATTTGCTGGTCATACCGACGTGGTTCCTGTGGGTGACCTAGCAAAATGGCTGTCTGATCCTTTTATAGTGGAAAATAAAAATGGAATGCTCTATGGGCGTGGTGTTGCTGACATGAAAGGAAGTCTTGCGTGCATGCTGCTTATGGCACAACGATTCGTAAATACTTATCCCAAATTTCAGGGAAGATTAGGTTTCCTTATCACTAGCGGTGAAGAAGGTAATGATTATGATATGGGCACACCTTATGTCATGCAACTCCTGGAAAATCAAGGCATTCACATTGATTATTGCATTGTAGGGGAGCCATCAAGTACTCATCGAGTGGGTGATGTAATCAAAATTGGCAGGCGTGGTTCATTAAGTGCCCAAATTACCTTACATGGGAAACAAGGGCATGTCGCCTACCCTCATTTGGCAGACAACCCAATACATAAAATTAGTCCCGCACTTGCGAAGCTGACCACAACACTTTGGGATCAGGGTAACGATCATTTTCCGCCAACATCCATGCAAATTACCCACCTCCAATCAGGAGGCCATGCTGCAAATATAATTCCTGGAGAGTTGGTTCTACACCTGAATTTTAGATACTCAACAGAACAAACACACCGCTTATTAAAAGAAAAAGTCATTGCTACTTTTCAAGAGCACGATCTGAATCCTATTATTGAATGGCGTCTAAGTGGTGAACCTTTCTTGACTTCCCAAGGTGCCTTATTGGAAAGCTGTAAGGAAGCAATCCTCGCACACACTGGAAATTCACCGGAACTTTCTACCAGTGGTGGAACATCTGATGGCCGCTTCATTGCACCTTATGGTGTTGAAGTAGTAGAACTCGGACCCGTTAATACCACCATTCACCAAGTAAATGAATGTGTTTCCTTAAGTGATCTGTATCAATTAGAAATTTTATATTTTTCGATCTGCGAAAAATTATTAATTAATTAATGTTGTAGTCTATACTTTGAGAAATACAGTTGAATTTATTGCAATTTTGTAGCTTTGTAGCCTGGGTGCAGCGAAGCGAAACCCGGGGGTTTCTAAATAAATTCCTGGGCTTCGCTCGCTGCACCCAGGTTTTTATAGCTTCACTTACTAAGCTTTAGGACAAGACGCAAGTGAATGAGGCGAAGGAGTGTATATATAAGCCGAGTGAGCTTGCAACGCAGTATAAACTTAGTTGGCGAGGCTATAGAGGACGATTCTATAAAAAGGAGAGACAAGCATGAAAGGTTGCAAATTAAGCCCTGTGGGTCTAGGTCTTGCATTTGGGGTTCTTTGGGGCATATCTATTTTAATGCTGGGGCTACTTGCTTACTATTATACCTACGGACATGGTTTTGTAGTTGCAGTAGGTTCTTTATATCCTGGATATGAGCCTTCAATCAAAGGAAGTTTATTAGGAGCTGTTATAGGCTTCATTGATGCATTCATCACAGGCTTTCTGATTGCTTGGCTATATAATTTGTTTAGTGGCTGCAAGTGCGTCTGTTGTGACAAGCAAAAGGATGTGGAAGTAAAAGATGTCAGAGTAAAAAAAGAGCCGAAAGTAAAAAAGGTTGAGAAGTAAAATAGTAGTTGAACTCTGGTGCTGGCTTGCAAAGCCCAGCACCAGAGTTCAAAGAATCTCAGGTTAGTAACCTTTAGCTCAACCTACATAAGATGCAAGTGATTAGTTTACAACATGCCATGTACCATCTGGCTGACGGCATGCACTACCACGTAATGTTTGTGGTTTTCCATCAATGATTGCCTTAGTTAGATACTCACGGCAAGGCAAGCGTTCACGATAATAAGTACGGGTAGGTTGTACTGTATAACTATTTCCAGTGTCTGGGTTTGACCAATGTACTGATTTGCCGGTGGGTGCAGTTTCTAAGGCACGTTGCATTTCCATTCTATCCACTTTATCCATATATTTACCAATTTGACCACCTAAATAAGCACCAGCAATAGCACCACCTGCTGTTGCAGCCAATTTAGCTGCAGGGCCACCACCAAATTGGCTTCCAATCAATCCGCCGATAACTCCACCTGAGATAGTACCTACGTCTTCATGATTCATTGAGGCACAACCAACCAATAATAAAGACAATGATGCAACAGCTATTTTTTTCATAACATATCACCCAATTAAAAGGTTATAGAAATCGGTTGTAATTCTAACATCACGCTCAGTTATTATCCATAGTTAAGAGAAATCTAAATATTTTAGCCTGGATGTAGCAAAGCGAACCCCAAGTTTACCTAAGCTCCACATCATTGCTTCCAGGCTACAATGTGCGCGGATTACAATCAAAAATAATTCATTTAATCGTGACGCACTCGCTCAGAAATCTGACATAATAATTCATAACCTGAAGTTCCTGCTGCTTGTGCAATTCGCTCAACTAAAATATGTATCCCCCAAAGCTCAACAGGTGCTCCAGGTTTTATTTCGGGATGATCTGTTAAGTCTACAGCAAGCATATCCATTGAAACTCGCCCTACAATAGGAACCTCTTTGCCTTGCACCCAAACCGGGGTATTTGCCGCAATATGCCGTGGATAACCATCACCATAACCCGCAGCAACAATACCAATGATGGAAGGTTTTTCGCTTTTCCAAATACCACTATACCCAACTTGAGCCAAAGGAGGATTATGATGAACTGCACTAATTGCTGAAACAAAACGCATTACAGGAAGCAAACCCAAATCAATTGCAGTCTGATCGGCAAAAGGTGACACACCATAAAGCATAATACCAGGCCTGACAACATCCATATGAGTTTGTGGAAAAGAAATAATAGCAGCTGAATTGGCAACACTGCGTTGGCTAAACCCAGAGACAGAAATACTCTCAAACAAAGTAATTTGCTGATAATTTTCTATACGTTCAGGTTCATCTGCACACGCTAAATGGGTCATCAAGCCAATCTCTTTATCCACCCAAGGACAAGACTGCAATGCATCCATTACTCCTTGCAATTCATGAGTCTTAAAACCCAAACGATGCATGCCCGTATTCACTTTAACCCAAAGTTTTACCGGCGTATCCAGAGGGGTATTTAAAAGCCACTGCACTTGATGCGGTTGATGAATCACGCATCCAAATTGATGCTGTGCTACCACCTTAAATTCATCAGGACTAAATATGCCTTGAAATAGAATACAATGAGTTCGTATTCCAATTTTACGAAGAACTAGGGCTTCCTCAATACAAGCGACACCAAAAGCATCTACATGTCCTTCCAATATTGGTGCTACAACATGTACACCACAACCATAAGCATTGGCCTTAACCATAGCAATTATTCTCTTGCCTGGGGCAAAATGTCTTATTCGCGTTAAGTTATGATGTAAAGCGCTTGGCTCTATCACCAGTTTGGTAGGTCTGGACACCTAATCTACCCCTTGATAACCATTATAAGCTAAATCTTCAAAACGAGTGTATTTACCAATAAAGGCTACACGAACCTTACCAATTGGACCATTTCTTTGTTTGGCCACAATGATTTCTGCTGTTCCCTTATCTGGACTGTCTTCATTATAGACTTCATCTCGATAAATAAAACAAATTAAGTCGGCATCTTGTTCGATCGCACCAGATTCACGCAAATCAGACATAACAGGACGTTTATCTGCGCGTTGTTCCAAACTTCGGTTCAACTGGGATAAAGCAATAACCGGTACCTGTAGTTCTTTTGCAAGCGATTTAAGACTACGTGAAATTTCAGATATTTCTGCTGTTCTATTATCAGCGTTAAACCCGGGCACTTTCATTAATTGCAAATAGTCTACCACAATTAGACCCAAGTTACCTTGATCCTTGGCCAGCCGCCTGGCTCGCGCACGCATTTCCCCAGGACTTAAAGCGGGGGTATCATCTATAAATAAAGGGGCTTCCGAAAGCATATGTACGGCTGAGGTCACGCGAGGCCAATCATCATCATCCAGTTTACCCGTTCTAATCTTATGCTGATCAATGCGCCCTAAAGAAGACATCATTCTCATGGCCAAAGAATCCGCCGGCATTTCCATAGAAAAAACAAGCACAGGTTTTCCAGATTTAATCGCACCATGTTCTGCCATATTCATAACTAAAGTCGTTTTACCCATGGAAGGACGACCCGCAACAATAATTAAATCAGAAGGTTGCAATCCTGAAGTCATTTCATCCAAATCAGACAAACCTGTGGCAAGCCCAGTAATTGCATCACCATTATGATAAAGTGCATCAATTTTTTCCACTGCACGAACTAAAATTGATTTTATATTTTCAGGCCCGCCATCGCCGCCTGTTTGTTCGCCTATAGCAAAAACTTTAGTTTCTGCCATATCAAGAAGCTCAGGAACTTGTCTACCTCCAGGATTATATGCTGAATCAGCAATTTCGGTGGCTACAGTAATAAGCTGTCTCTGCACTGATTTTTCGCGAACTATATCAGCATAAGCAGATACGTTAGCAACGCTGGGGGTATTATTAGCCAATTCGAACAAATAGGCTTCCCCACCAGCATCATCTAATTCGTTATGAGACTTTAATGCATCAAGCAAAGTCACTACATCAAAAGGTTGATCTTTTTTTACCAAAGTGGAAATTGCTCGAAATAAAATTCGATGCTCGGTGCGATAAAAATCTGCTTCACATAATTTATTACTGACTTTGTCCCAAACCTGATTGTCCAACATTAATCCACCAATAATGGATTGCTCCGCTTCCACTGAATGAGGAGGGCGTTTTAATGGATCAACTGTTTTTTTGGAATTTTGCAGATCGTACATAGTCGTGATGTAATGAGAAACTTGGAACAAGGTCTATTGTAATGTTCTTTTACATAGATGTCATCCCGAACAAAGCCGTTCGGGATGAATTATGTTGTTAAGCTACTGTTTTTTCCAAACTTGAGTACGTCCCAATAAGGAAATACCCAGATATCCTCGGACTAAAAGTTTATTTCCCTGAGCAGTGATTTTAGCGCGATAGATTTTCCCTGATTTAGGATCTAAAATAGAGCCACCGCCCCACTCATTATCCCCTTCTTGCTTTAATCCCCACATAAAGGTCAATCCTTCAACTTTTTTTCCTTTAAACATACCAGGACAATTTTGGCAAATTCCAGTATCACCTGGTTGTGGAAATACCTTATTAATAACTGCACTTAAAGTACCACCCGACTCACTAATGGTAACAATGGCTCTTTTCTTACCGGTTTTATCATCAATTGTGACCCACTTACCTACTGGCGATGCGGCAAGTGCTGCAGGTAAATAAAACACAGCAACAAAAAAACCACAAGCTAGCTTCCATAAGTTCATAATTTTCTCCATGTTTACAATCATTTAATAGCTTATGCTATGATTGAATACTATGCCAGCATTAACGAAGTAATTTTTTATAAATGAGTGTGCCATGTAATCTGGGTGCGTAGCAGAACCCGGGATTAAGAAGTTTGTTGATATCGTAAACACGAGTTCCGCTGCGCTGCACCCAGGCTACAAGGGTAATCACATTATATTTAGGGAGTCTGTTTCCAATTCGTTCTCTTGAGTCATTGGAAACAGGCCCTACTCTAATGGCGTAAAAAACCGCTCTACATCTTCTTCGCTTAAAGCCATTGCTTTGGCCGGATCAGCAGATAAAACCCCTTCAACTAATTGTCTCTTTTTCTCTTGCATTCCTAAAATAGCTTCTTCCACTGTACCCGAAGTAATTAATTTATAGACAAATACGGGATTTTCCTGACCTATTCGATGTGTTCTATCTGTAGCTTGGTCTTCTACTGCAGGATTCCACCAGGGATCATAATGAATTACTGTGTCAGCACGCGTTAAGTTAAGCCCCGTGCCGCCTGCTTTCAAGCTGATAAGAAAAATTGGAACTTTTCCTTCCTGAAATTTTTCTACCATTGCTTGTCGATGTACTGTTTGGCCTGTTAACTTTAAATAATCATAACTTCTCGCATGCAATTCATCTTCAATTAACTGCAACATGGAAGTAAATTGTGAGAAAACCAGGACCCGCCTTCCTTCGCCTATCAAGTTATCCAACAGATCCATTAATGTCTCAAGTTTTGCAGAAGTACCATGAGCAATAGCTGCTGCGGGTAAAGACAATAATCTGGGATCACAACAAACCTGCCGTAATTTCAATAACGCATCCAGCAAAAGGATATGGCTTTTACCCAATCCCTGTTTTGCAATCGCATCACGAACTTTTTTCTCCATACTCATTCGAATTGCTTCATATAGATCACGCTGTGGCCCAATAATTTCTATAATACGCGTCATTTCTGTTTTAGGAGGTAATTCACGAGCTACCTGATTTTTTGTTCTCCTCAATATAAAAGGCTGTACTCTCTTTGTCAGCACCTCTCTTCTATTCAAATCAGCATATTTCTCAATAGGAGTTCGGAACCAGAGTCTAAATTGCTTCGCGTCACCCAATAAGCCAGGCATCAGAAAATGAAACAAAGACCATAATTCACCCAAGTGATTTTCCAAAGGCGTGCCTGTCAGGCATAAACGATGGGTAGCATGTAACTGCTGAATAATCTGTGTCGTTTTCGTACGTGTATTTTTAATAAATTGCGCTTCATCCAAAATCAGATAATAAAAAGAATAAGTTACAAATTTCTCTTTATCTCGGTGGATCAATCCATAAGTAGAAACAACGATATCATAGTCATCAAAATTATCCTGATGGCGCTCGGAACCATGATAAATTAAAACCTTTAATGATGGAGTAAAACGTTTTGCTTCAGCCTCCCAGTTCCCCACAAGACTTGTTGGCGCAACAATTAAGGTTGCTGCTTTAATACGACCTTGTTCTTTTTCATATTGTAAATGAGCCAAGGTTTGTACTGTTTTACCCAACCCCATATCGTCAGCAAGAATGCCACTGAAATGGCTTGTTCGCAAAAATTGCAACCAATTTAAACCATAGCGTTGATAATCCCTGAGCTGAGCATGCAAACCAAGGGGTGGTTGTATTTCAGGAATATGGGTTAATTGAGACAATTGTCTTATTTGATCCCTTAAAATTTCAGCGCCTTGCCAACGTGTTTTGGTTGCCGCAATAGCTAACTCAGCTTCACGCATTAAAATAAGCTGATATTTGTTAATTTGTAAGTGCTGATTTTCATCTATATGGCGCAAGCCAAATTGAAGTAACAGGCGAACCAAAGGTTTAATTCGTCCCATTTCTAACTGCAATGCACGTCCGTCATGCAAAGGCAGCTTGACTAATTGCGTATCCAGAAGATTATCCAAATCATTGCCACTGTAACGATGAATTAAATCTGCTACCAAAGGGACAATACTGACTGGTTTACCCTCAACCAAAATTCCCAATTGATATGAGAAAAAATCGGTTGTATTTTCATGCAGGTCAGAATACCACTCTACATCATCAGCATGGATCACTTCTTGATACAATGGACTGACACATTCAACACGCCAACCGCGACTTTTTAATTCAGGCACCAACTGACTGTAAACAAACTGCAAATCTGCCGAGACATTAATATTCTGCAAAACAAAATCAGCCTGTTTTACTTTTTCCCACTGTTCATTTTCCCAGGCTCTAGGTGTCCTTAACTCAAGTATTTCCTGCACTTCATCCCATTTTGATTGCTCAAAATCTCTATAACGGGTGTATTCAATTAAAAGCTCCTCCTGCTGACACACAACGGTATTACATTCTTCAGAACCGGCAATCATTAAACCTGCATAATCAAAAAGAATACGCGCTGTAAATAAGGCATGCAGTTCTTCTTCAGTGTCATAAAGCCAGGAAGATTCATTATCCAATTCATTAATGGCATCTAGAATAAGAACAGGTACTGGTGTCACTTGTCGAACCTCCCGCTTTGCAAAAACCTGCGGTACGGGAAACTCAGGACATGTTTTAGCCATTTTGCTTGCTAGTAATTCAGCCTGCTCCATTGGAATTGGAGGTGCTTTCAATAAATAACTCAATTGTTTTATTGGATATGGAGTAATTAAACGTCCCATTTTGTCTTCAGAACGATTAAAATACCAACTTTCATCCAACAGCAACGGCTCAAGCTCATTTCCTTCATGCATTAACAATAAATTTTGATGACCATTATGCGATAGCACCCATTCACAAGTACCTTGAATAGCCTCCCCCAAATGAATTGGCTCATCCTGATTTTGTATAAAAAAAGCTCTTCCAGTTGCAATGATTCGTTCTAATAATTCACTATTGCGAATGGTTAATGTATCAAACCAACCTGCAACCCCGCATTTAAACAGAAGAAGTGCTACCAAATCATTATCATCGCCAATAAAATGCTGCTTTTTGGAATCAGAGAGACTGTTAAACGGGATCATTTTTCCATAGCCACCGCGTTTTAATAGCTTGGCTAAAGCTAACTTAATGGCGATCCGGTGCTCATAGCCATCAAGTTTTAGTTCTATGAGATAAACTAAATGATGCGTCGCTTCGGGCGCTTTCACAATTGCAGCTTCTTGAGCGCGCAAATTTTTCAACCAGCTATCGAGCCGTTTATCTAATTTATTACCCGCAAAAGATTGGGAGCTTACTTTTTCTCTATCACGCAGGGCAAGCAGACACGCAGCGGCATGTTTACAATTGTATTGATAATTACAAGTGCAATGCGCTAGTTTTTTTGGCCAGACCTTCAAATCCATATGTATATCATAAATTTGACTCGAACTCCCTTTAACTCGACCTTTTAATAGACCATCACTAAAGCGGATATTAAGTACGTGTCCATTTTCAAAATATTCTTGGCCTCGTAATAATATTTTGGCCTCAAAGACCTCTGGCATTTTTGAGAGTGCTTCATTTAACATAAATGTGTTTTTTACTGGACAAAGGATCTATTTTAGTCAATTTTTAAAATAATTAACATTTTTATCTTTAAATTAAAGGTTCTTTATATTAGTTTATCGCTCTTTAGGGACTTTTAGAGTATTTATAAAGAGTATATATCATGCAGAACAAGCTTACTGTGCTTATGGCACAAATCAATCCCACGGTTGGTGCTTTAGAATCCAATAAGGCTCAAATTATAGAGGTTATAAAAAGCAAACAAGCTGATCACAATGTAATACTCTTCCCCGAATTGGCTTTAACTGGTTATCCTCCTGAAGATTTGCTCTTTCGTAAGGAATTTCAACAAGCGGTTGCCGAACATTTAAAACAGATTCAGGCCGTAACAAAAGATTGCTATGTCCTTGTGGGACACCCAAGCCTGAAAGAACAACAACTGTACAATAGCGTGAGTATTTTTTTTAAGGGACAAAAAGTTGCAGAATATCACAAGCAAAATTTACCTAACTATCAAATTTTTGATGAAGCACGTTATTTTACCCCCGGAGAAAAAAATCCATGTATTCTGGATGTAAATCATTACAAAATAGGCGTGATTATTTGTGAGGATTTATGGTATCCAGGTCCCGCAGAAGATTTAATTGAGAAAGGAATTTCTGTCTTACTCGTTTTAAATGCATCTCCATTTGATTACAGTAAATATCAAAAACGAGAAGACCTTTTAAAATCTTATGCAAAACGCGGCATATCAATAATCTATGTAAATCAAATTGGTGGTCAGGATGAACTATTATTTGATGGTCAATCATTAGCAATTGATTCACAAGGCAGGGTTTGTGCGCGCTCCCCTGCATTTAAAAAGGATTTATGTACTGTAGCTATCCAGGCAAATCATGTTGAAGGTGCCTTGTCTCCCCTTCTTGAATTTGAGCCATTAATCTATGAAGCATTAATTTGCGGCACTCGAGATTATGTGAATAAAAATCATTTCCCTGGAGTTCTGATTGGGCTTTCTGGAGGAATTGACTCAGCATTAACTTTAGCTGTAGCAGTCGATGCTTTAGGAGCGGATCGGGTTCATGCGGTGCTTATGCCTTCACGTTACACTGCGCAAATGAGTAACGAAGACGCTTTAACGCAAATAGAAAAATTGAACGTATCCCATTCCACGCTTTCGATTGAACCCGCTTTTAATGCTCTAATGGCCACTCTTGAACCCGTATTTACAGGGCGAACTCCCGATATAACTGAAGAAAATATTCAAGCACGGATTCGCGGCGTGTTGATTATGGCATTGTCTAACAAAACTGGCAAAATGGTACTTACCACTTCGAATAAAAGTGAATCTGCCGTAGGCTATGCTACATTATATGGAGATATGGTCGGAGGATTTGCTGTATTAAAAGACGTACTTAAAACCCAAGTTTATGCCCTAGCACGCTATCGTAACCGCCTATCTGAAATCATTCCCGAACGCGTTCTAACCCGCGCTCCGTCAGCTGAATTAAGACCCGATCAGACCGATCAGGACAGTTTGCCTGACTATACAACATTAGATGCAATCATTGTTGCCTATATGGAGAAAAACTTAACTCCCAAAGAAATAGTTCAGCAAGGCTATGCCCCAGAAACCGTAACTAAAGTAATTCAATTAATTAGACGTAATGAATACAAACGACGCCAATCCGCACCAGGAATTAAAATAAGCCCAACCGCTTTTGGGAAAGACTGGCGTTATCCAATTACCAATGGTTTTTTAGGATCGTAATTTTTTTCCCCACATTCCGCAGATGCGGGATGTGGGGAAAAATAACTTGCGTTACACTTGGGGCATAAGATATTAGCTAATTATTTAAAGATTTAGTTTCACGTACTTCTGATTGTTCCTCAGCAACTTTGTGTTGTTGCCAAAAAGTAGGTAATTGTGAAAGCGCCGCATATCTACTTTTATCTAATTTCTTGGGAATTTCTTTTTGAGGTTCTTCAACGACTTCTAGTTTAGATGGATTAACTTTATCAGTGGCTATTTTCTCCAAACGGGCCTTCATATGTTGTTCTAGTAAGGCAAATTGTTTTAGGTCTATTCTGCCTCTAGATTCCTTAGTTTTATCAACTACCAGCTCTCCGTGATCATTTCTCCTTTGCAATGCTTGAGATAACATGCTATTTGCTTGCAATACATGAGATAACTTGTTATTCATTTCATGCAGTTTTGATGAAGCAATTGATTGGGCAGTATTTAATTGCAGTAAATAAGCTTTTAATTGCAAAATATCCCCTTCAAGTAAGGAATCTTTATGATCAGCTAGCCAGGAATTCAGCTTTGAACCTTCAGATAAAGTAATGTCCTTTGGGACTCCCATACTATTTATCCAGCAAAGACTTGTTTCACTCTTTGTACATCGTAAAACAAAGGTTGATGTCATCCCATTTGTTATAAGCTCATCGTTTGTCAAAGCACTATGAGTTTTTGGATTTTCTGGATTGATAACTAATTGAACTTTAGCAAGATATTGTTCTCTTGCTTTGAGACACTCTAGTTTAATCCGTTTTAAATGTACTGGGTTTAATTTTTCTATATCTTGACCTTCTAATGTCGCCAGTTTTTGTGCTAACTCATCGCCTGGAGTAAGCGGATAAACCTCGCCAGTTACATCGATCCAAGAAATATGCCATTGATCATTTTTATAATTTATAACAAAAACAGTTTTGTCTTGTTGCGTGGATTGATATTGTTTCGCAGCAACCAGATTATTAAAAACCATCACGTTTTCAGTTAACTGGCGTGCGCTTTCGCGAGCTGCTTGACGCTCAATTTCTCGTGCTTTCTTATCTTCTAATGTAGCCTTATATTGAGCCATAAAATTATTAATCTCTATCAATACTTCGTCTTTAAGATCCATGATAAAGTTAGGCATAAGATGATCTTCTAAAGGCTGATAATCAGGGACTGCGTCGATTAATTCAAGAAAGAGGTAATAATTATAGGAACTTTTCACATTCCACGCACCGTCACTGATCATGAGCTTTAATTCTTGCAAGCGAGTATAAGCATCAGGAAAATCTTTCATCACATTAATTGATTGTCCTATTTTTTCACCGCGAGTTCTGGTGTATTGATAAATCCAACCAGTTATCCATGATTTTACGGGTTGTTCATATTTTTCTTCTGCTCTTCGAGCAATAGCAACTATTCTTTTGCGTCCCTCTTCTGACTCATTTGCAATTATAGCCACTACCTGCTCAACAAATTCTTTAGATATTTTTAATGGTTTTTTTTTTGGCATTTTTTGAAACTCCCTTTTCATGATGCAAATTTATCTTTACATTAATATTAATTTCATACAAGTAGAAAATTATTATGCTAAATTGATCGCATGCGTATAATCATGTTAATTTTTCTACATCATGCGAGGTTATAATAATTATCTTCCCCTAAATATCTTTCCATAAACTGAATGGTTTAGACTAACTTTTTAAAGGCAAAATTGGACTCATTTTAGATTTGAAACTTATGCACTAACAAAGTTTTGTCACAGCCGCATTATCTCGATTGGTTACACTTACTGCAGCATCCCACATAAAGTATTTTTATACAAAGATGCCAATTGGAAGTATAGTCTCTGTTTTAAATTCTGCCATAAAAATGTATCGATTGAATTTTGAGCATATTAGTGTCATCGATTCTGTTGATGCCAATACATACTCCAGAACTAAAAAATTTTTTCTATGGAAGCAAAAACATTTTTTGATGATAAAAAATACTTACGCACTCCTCCTTTCCAAAATATGCGCTTCTAGTACTTGCAAATTTAAAGTAACGAGTTAACATGATTCGATAAAAAATAATAACAAAGGGATGTTATGAAATTTGCATTTTTTTCAGTTACATTATTAGCAAGTGGTATTGCTGCAGCAGCAACTCCAGTCAATGGATGGTATTCCGGCGCATTTGGTGGATATACTCATTTAAATGGAAATGTATCTAAAAACATTTTGGGATTTCAGTTTGATAACGTTGATTATGAAAGTGGTTTTAATGCTGGATTACGCTTAGGCTATCAAAGCAACCCTATGCGCTTTGAATTGGAATATACTTACTTACGTGCCAATACCCAAAGCTTTCAAGTTGATTTCATCGATCAAACCGGGGTATCAGGAAATACCACTGCCAACATAGGTATGTTTAATATTTATTATGATTTCCCCGATGTTATCCTACCCACAATTTCTCCTTTCGTAGGAGCGGGCGTAGGATATGCTTACATTCAAACTTCTTTAAACAGTACAGGCCCCTTTGGCGTAACCCTTTTTGACGATCAGCAAAATGCCTTCGCTTATCAAGGAACTGCGGGACTTACTTTTAATTTTGCAGAAAACTGGGCATTAAATGCTGCTTATCGTTATTTAGCAACAGCGAGTTCTGGCAATTTTGGTCGAACATTACAGGCACACATGGGCAGCGCTGGCGTTATTTATCGTTTTGATAACTGCAATTATAAGTAATTGAGCATAACACGTCTCTCATTGCCTACGTCCCGCGGACAAACTGCGGGACGTAGGAGTCTACATGATTAACAAATTAAAAAGCTCAGGATATCTCAGTCTGGACACCCTTATTTTTTATCTGTAAGTTGATGAACTTTTGTGGAGTCTAACATTTGCGGTTCTTGCCACAAAGTCATAAATAAGACCATAACTAAAGGCCCTACAAACAAACCAAGCAGACCTAAAGTCTCTACTCCCCCAAGAATTCCAAATAACACAGCTAAAAAAGGCAACTCTATAGCACCACCAATTAACACCGGTTTAACAAAATGATCAGCAACAAACATTACTAAAGTTCCCCAAACCAGAACAATAATTGCGCCAATCATACTACCGAATGAAAACAGAATAATCGCTACTGTAATAAAAACTATAGGCACAACGAAGGGAATCATGGCTGCAAGTGCGGTGATAAATCCAACGAGAGTAGGTGCTGGGAAATCTACCAGACCATAACAAACCCCCATTAGGACACCCACACCTAACCCAACAACAATTGTTCCATTTACTGTAGCCCTCAATGCTCTAGGGAGTCTGTCTGCATAACGAAACCACCTTTTCCCCAAACAAGATTCCCCTACTTGATAAATCTGCAATATCAATCGATCGCCATCACGATAAAAGAAAAACAAACTCAACAGGGTAAAGCCCAGTTGAACACTTCGGTGCGCTAAATTGGAGCCTATTTGTTTTACATAATAGCTCGTTGGCGTTAATGATAAGTGAACATTAGACAGCAGGCTTTTAATCATTCCTGGCTTACCAATATGATTATCCCAATACATCACCAAATCATTTCCCATAAAGGGAAAGTCTTTTAAAAATTCAGGCGCCGCTCCACCTTGTTGATTTATAGCTTGTAAGAAATTAATAAATATCTGTAACTCCTTTATCAATAAACCCAATAACCAGCTTAATGGAAGTAGAAACAATAAACCGATTAACGTTGTAAAAAGTAAAGCAGATAAATTATCTTTTTTCCCAAAAAAATAACGCCATTTTTCATATAAGGGGTAAGTAGCAATAACAATTATGGATGCCCAGATCAACGATGGAATAAAACGATGAATAATAAATAAACTAAGAACTACAATTCCAACAGTCAAACCCATACTAATGAGTTCTTTATGGTTCTCATTCATTTATGCAAAACTCCATGCTAAAAGTTGCATTATTAACCAAGAAGGCACCGCAGCTAATACATCATCCAACATAATCCCAAATCCACCGCGCACTTTTTGATCAATATAATCTATTGGCTGTGGTTTCCAAATATCAAAAATTCGAAATAAAATAAATCCCCAGAGCATCCATATCACTCCTTTGGGAGCCAAAAACATAGTTAATAAATAACCGACAACCTCATCCCAAACGATCCCTTTATAATCATGTACCCCCAAATCCCGGGAAACTTTCTCACAAACCCAAACTCCCAATATAAATGCAAGCAGCGTAAAAAAAAGATAAACTGCCCAATTGGTTCCCATAAGTAGTAAATAGACAGGTATTGCAGCTAATGTCCCCCAGGTGCCTGGAGCAGTAGACATTAAACCACTACCAAAGCCAAAAGCGATGAAATAAATTGGATCTTGGAACACATTTTTTGCTAAATTTATTTGTTTCATTTCTCTTTCTCTATACTTAGCTTATTTTACAGGTTGTATCCAAATACGCTGCTAACGTACCATAGATCAAACCCTAGTTTTTGCTACTGAATCTTCTACACATCCCTGCAAAATCAGACCGGCTCTATTCCGACATCACGCTCCCACGACTTGTCCGCGGGGCATAAGCAGAGATGCGATCCAGAGACAGTTTTTGCTTCTAAGTCTACTAAAAATGTGAATAACCTGCTGGTTTTACCACATGACAGTGATTGTTCACATCTTTCATTCTCAAACCGGGTGTTGCTTCAATTACTCCAATAGGATAACAATGTAAATGAACTTCTTTACAATCATCCATCAATGAAACCAATCGATGTTCTGGTACTGTAAAACATAACTCATAATCATCTCCACCAGTCAATGCCAAATCAACTGCATTATCAGGCCAATACTTATCCAGTAGAGTATGCACTGGAATTGCCCCTTCATTAAGACATGCGCCAACATTGCTCGCAACACAGATATGATTTAAGTCAGCACTAAGCCCATCTGAAATATCTATAGCCGCAGTTGCATAACATCGTAAAAAATCAACTAAATCAATTCGAGGTTTGGGATGCAGTAATTTATTCATTAATTCAGATTTATCTTCTTGAGGCATTTTCTGATTTTCAAGAAATTTAATTGCTAAGGCCGCAGCACCCAACTCACCTGAAACCACAATTATATCCCCAGGTTTAGCACCATTCCGTGATATCGTTTTGTCTTTTGGCGTAGTACCAAAAACAGTTAGCGTTATTGATAAAGGACCTCGTGTTGTATCACCGCCTATTAAAGCCATATCAAATTGACTCAGTGAATCTTTTAATCCTTGCGCAAATAAAGTAAGCCATTGTTGATTGAGTTCAGGCAAAGTTAAAGAAAGAGTAACCCAACAAGGATCTGCTGCCATAGCAGCCATATCACTTACATTGGCCATAACTGACTTGTAAGCAATATCATAAGCACTCCATTGTGGGAGAAAATGAACTCCTGAAACTAAAGTATCCGTGCTCACCAGTAAGTTCATTTCTTGAGCAACTCGTACGCAAGCTGCATCATCACCAATACCTAATAATACATCATCTCGCTTGCAATCAAGTGGTTTAAAAAAGTGATCAATAAGTGAAAATTCATCCATATTTATGATTGATTTCAATTGAACGCACCTGTTGTGCCAAACTATTTAATACACCATTAACATAACGGTATCCATCCTGGGAACCAAATTCTTTAGTCAATGATATTGATTCATCAAGAACAACTTTATAAGGAATTTCAGGACAAAAGAGTAATTCAAAAGAGCCAATACGTAATACAGTCAGTTCAATGGGATTAAGTCCGGCAATTTCTCTGTCAAGAAAAGGAGTAATACGTGCTTCCAAAATCTCAACATGGGCAGGCACACCGTGTAAAATACGGCAAAAATAATCTACATCCACTTTATTCATATTATTAATGATACGAAATTGTGCCTCAATTTCATGCAATTCACTTCCGGACATTAACCATTGATAAAGAGCCTGAAGTGCTAATTTCCGGGCTTTTCTTTTACCGCTTATTGACTGCTTTTCCACCTTAACCTCATGAACTCTTCTTAAACATCTATAAAGTCCTTCTCTCTTAACTTTAAGAGAAGGGATAAAAAATTACTACCAGGGAGAACCTGTTTTCATTTCCCCCGAACTTGATCCGGGGCAAAATGGCCTGATTTTCGAGCATCGACACAGCATACACGGAGTATGTGGCGCATCAGAGTGCAGAAAACCAAGACCGTTTGGTCAAAATAGTAGAAAGGAAAACAAGTCCTATTCTTTATTCATCTGATCAATTGTCTGTCTAAAATCACTGACGTCTTTAAAGCGTTTATATACGGAGGCAAACCGTACATAGGCAACATGATCCAAACTATATAATTCTTTCATAACCAGCTCACCAATGATCTGGGAATCAATTTCTCGCTCCCCTCTACGGCGAATTTCTTGAGTAATCGAAATAATCGATGCTTCCAATGCATCGACACTTACTGGTCTTTTTTCCAAAGCGCGCAACATACCTGAGCGTAAATTATCGATGTTAAATGGCTCGCGCCTGCCATCACGCTTAACGATTAACGGCATGATTAATTCAGCTGTCTCAAAAGTAGTGAAACGTTCATGACATACAAGGCATTCTCGCCTTCTACGCACCTGGGCGCCTTCAGCGACCAGGCGTGAATCTACTACTTTCGTTTCTTCCGCATGGCAAAAAGGGCAAAACATAATTATTTATAAACCGGAAATTCACGACATAAAAGCAATACTTGCTCTTTAACTTTTGCTATAGTCGTTTCATTATTAATATCATCAAGAATATCTGCTATCCAATTGGATAAAAGCGTGATTTCTTTTTCTTTAAATCCTCTTGTGGTTACCGCTGGAGTTCCTAAACGTAATCCACTGGTCACAAAAGGAGAACGAGGATCATTTGGAACCGTATTTTTGTTCACGGTGATGTTTGCTTTATCTAAAGCCGAATCCGCATCTTTACCTGTGATGTTCTTATCAATTAAATCAACCAATAATAAATGATTGTCTGTACCGCCGGAAACAATCTTGTATCCACGGCTCATAAGTACTGAGGCCATGGTTCTGGCATTCAATAATACTTGTTGTTGATAAGTTTTAAATTCGGGCAATAAGGCCTCAGCAAAAGAAACCGCTTTGGCAGCAATTACGTGCATTAATGGACCACCTTGGTTACCAGGAAAAACAGAAGAATTTAATTTTTTCTCTATTTCTTCATTGGCACGGCATAAAATCATTCCACCTCTTGGTCCTCTAAGAGTCTTATGAGTCGTAGTTGTTACTACATCAGCATAAGGGACTGGAGAAGGATAAAGACCTACTGCAATCAAGCCGGCAACATGCGCAACATCTGCCATGAGATAAGCGCCTACTTTATCTGCTATTGCTCTGAATCGAGGCCAATCAAGGATGCGTGAGTAAGCGGAAAATCCCGCGATAATCAATTTGGGTTTATGCTCCAGAGCCAAACGCTCCAAAACATCATAATCAATTAAACCAGTTTGTGCATCAACGCCATAAGGTATCGCTTCATAAAGCCTCCCTGAAAAATTAACTTTGGAACCATGGGTTAAATGACCGCCATGCGGTAATGCCATACCTAAAATAACATCACCAGGAGCTAATAGAGCCATCATTACAGCAGCATTGGCTTGTGAACCCGAATGGGGTTGAACATTAACGTAATCCGCACCAAAAAGTTTTTTTGCACGCGCAATAGCAAGCTCTTCAGCGACATCAACATACTCACATCCGCCATAATAACGCTTACCAGGATAACCCTCAGCATATTTATTCGTTAATACAGAACCTTGGGCTTGCAAAACGCGTGGGCTTACATAATTTTCCGATGCAATAAGTTCTATATGCTCTTCTTGTCGGCGTTGTTCATCAACAATAGCTTGATATAATTCGTCATCAAAATTTTCTATGGTATAGCTTTGGTCAAACATGAGTAATCCTTGGGAAAATGGTTAAGGCTTAACGATGATGTCATTACGTACCCTGCTAACACCATCCACTCTCGCAGCAATAATCCCTGCTCTTTGTTTCAATCTTGGGGAAGCAACAAAACCACTGAGTTGTACTTCATCTTTAAAGGTCTTAACTTGTATTGCTAAGCCTGTACGCCCTAATTGATTCACTAATGTTGCTTTTACCTTAGCAGTAGTAGTCGAACTATCCAAAAACTCTCCTGTGCTTTCACTACCTGGAGATGCAACACATGCTATGATAAGTATAGATAAAAGTCCCACAAACAGCATTTTAAGTGAGTTACGCATCCAAAAACTCCCTAAAGAAAAAACGTCATAAGACTACCACAAAATTTACTTGGTTACGAATTGTGAATACAAATCGAAAATAATGTTTTTATTTTGATTAAAAATTGTCCCCAGCTGCAAAAACATAACCGGGAACATTAGGTTTTTATTCTCCGTGAGTTCTTCCAATTAATCATTAACCATGACGTTGGTTCCAGTTTCTGAAGGATGTTTCACTACCTGGTTATTTTTCTTGTCATGTCCATGAACATTGTTTGGCTTGGCATTATTTACGATAACTTGCTTCTGATCATTTGCATGATGGCCATGTGTCTTAGCTTGCTTAGAAGTCCCTTTTGTTTTTTTGTGATCTCGATAATGAGGGACAGGATGACGATAATCATGTGGACGCTCATCAAAACCATAAATTTCAGAGCGAGGAGGAACCGAGTGATAATAACCTGCCTCATAATATTCCGGTTCGGTCATTGCACACGCAGTTAAAAAAGATACTAACAAAAGACAAGGGATTAAACGCTTCATGAACAACTCCTGAAACACAAATAAAAAGGGAAGGTGCAATTGAATGCAACTTCCCTATTATCAAATAAGCTATTGCTTATTTTACTAATTTTACTAAATTACTTATTTCTTTGCTGTAATCTCAACTTTCTCGCCTTTAACACCTTTGTTCAGGTAGTTAACGATACGTACAGTACTATTTACGTTAGTCCAACCGGAATAAATAGTGCCGTAAGGGCCTTGAATTAAAAGATTCATACCAGAATGGCAGTAACCATAGTAATACAAGCTGATGTAATGAGGTGCATCATAATAGAATATTGTAAAAGGATCTAAGGGAGCCCCATCATCAAAAGAACCATATACACGGACATTGTCGATGCTGTTATTGATGATTTCAATTTCACAATAACCTGGATACATCGTTGATTTACCAGCAGACTTATGGTTTTTGTCAGCTTCGGTAGCTTTTGGGTGCAAATGTGCATTTGCTGCAAAAACTTGACCAATCAAACAAAAACAAAGAGCAAATAACAAGGACTTCAACTTCATGGTTTCTCCTTTGTGTGATGAAAGCTGCATAGTAGCAAAGTGTTGTATTTAGTCAATAGGATATTTTTATAACCATGAAATAAATAAAATTGAAACTTATAAGCACAATAAGGGTAATAAATTCATCTTTCATGTTATATTTGGCAAATTTCAAAAACCTATCGTTTTTTAACTTAGAAAAAGCAGTTGGCCCCATAGCACTGTGGGTTTCAACTGTTTTTTTAAGTTTAAGTATTTAGGTTTAAGTATTTCAGGGGGAGCATTAATGAAAAGGCGAATGATCATCATGGGAATAGCCTTATTGATTGTTTTTGGTGGAATCATTGCTTTTAACCTGATCAAGGGGTTATTGATTAAGCGTTTCTTTGCAAACTATCAACCACCTGCTGTCTCTGTCGCTTCAGCTGTCGCCCAAGCAGTAGACTGGCAACCGACTATTAATGCAGTAGGTAATTTCGTTGCATTTAATGGGGTTGAGGTCAGCTCTCAAGCCTCGGGAAACGTGGTCAAAATTGATTTTGAATCCGGGCAATACGTTGATAAAGATGCACCTTTAATTACGATTGATGACAGTGTTGATCAAGCGATATTAAAGTTTAATCAAGCAGAATTGACCCTGAAAACCTTAAGTTATAAACGTCAAAATGATTTATTCAAACGAGGCGCCTCCCCAATTTCCATGGTCGATGAAGCCAAAGCAAATCTTGATCAAGCCCAGGCAAAATTGGATCAAACTCAAGCACAAATCAATCAAAAGCATATCACTGCCCCCTTTGCTGGAAAATTAGGTATTCGACAAGTCAACCTAGGCCAATTTATCAGCCCAGGACAAACAACAATTGTTACCTTGCAATCACTAGATCCTTTGTATTTAGAATTTTATCTCCCAGAACAACTCTACAAACGTATTCGCCCAGATCAAACCATTACCTTTTCCGTAGAAGCATTCCCTAATGCTCTTTTTGAGGCGAAAGTCACTGCGATTAATGCTAAAGTGGATGTCAACACACATAACATGTTAGTTCAGGGTACTCTTGCAAATTGCCCTACAGCTGCAATTAAAGATCCCCAAAAATCCTCATTAATCACAACACGAAAAGAACCTATGGGAAATAAGCAAATTATCTCTTGCAATACCGATTTAAACAGTAAGAATAAAATTCATAGTTTTACCTTTGTACCAGGTATGTTTGCTTCGATTGAGATAAGCCAGCCTCCTGAACCGAATACCATCATTGTTCCTTCAACAGCTGTGTCGTACAGCTTATATGGGAATGCGGTTTACATTATAGAAAAAAATGCAGACGGTAAGAAAAACCCAGATGGTTCCGATCTGCTTACGGTCAAGCGCGTTTTTGTCACCACGGGTGAACAACGTGGAAATTATACCGTAATCAAGAAAGGAATTAAGGCAGGACAATTAGTTGTAAGCGCCGGAGAAATAAAATTACAAAATGGTACCCCTGTTGTAATCAATAATAATGTCAAATTAAATGAAATCAGTAATCCGGATATGTTGGGACAGTAAAATCAGTTGAATGCTAATGTAGTAACGTCGCTTAAATGCAGTAAAGCAGAACTGCCCTCAGGCTACGTTTTAAGATGGGCATAGCCCTGTTACACAATTTTTATTCAGGAACAGTTATGAAATTTACCGATCTTTTTATCAAGCGGCCTGTACTTGCCATGGTAATTAGTTTGCTCATTTTTCTTTTTGGTATTAACTCCATTTATAACATGCAAATTCGCCAATACCCCCGCATGGATAATACAGTAATTACCATTATGACCGCTTACCCGGGAGCAGATGCCGATCTTATTGCAGGATTCATTACTTCACCTCTAGAAAAAGCTGTAGCCAGTGCCGAAGGGATTGATTACATGACCTCTTCAAGTACGCAAGGTTTAAGCACCATCACCCTGAATATTAAATTAAATTTTGATCCGCAAGTAGCCTTTACTGATGTAATGAGCAAAGTGCAACAAACCTTGAACCAACTCCCTAAAGAATCCCAACAACCGGTTATATTAAAAGCATCTGATAGTTCCACGGCATTAATGTACATCAGTTTGGACAGTACAGAAATGACACCACAGCAAATTACGGATTATGCAACTCGTGTTGTACAACCACAGTTGCAAACTGTAGATGGAGTAGCTAAAGCAGAGATTTTAGGGGGTGCAACTTACTCCATGCGCATTTTCCTTGATCCCATTAAAATGGCTGCACTGGGTGTTTCTCCCTCAGACGTCTCCATTGTACTTGCTAAAAATAATTTCCTCACTGCTGCCGGAAATACTAAAGGTGAATACGTAGCAATCAGTGTCACTGCAAAAACAGATCTTAATGACACCGCGCAATTCAGTAATCTGATTGTTAAAAGCGATAAAGGATCTATAGTTCGTTTGCGCGATATTGGCAGGGTTGAATTAGGCTCACAAGACTATGATACTTCGGTCACTTTCAATGGAAAAAAAGCAGTATTTATATCCATTACCCCTACGCCCACAGCAAATCCTCTTACAGTTATTAGTGACGTAAGAAAAATACTTCCTTCAATTATCAAGGAGTTCCCCCCATCTCTATCAGGAACAATAGTCTATGATGCAACAGAATTCATTAGAGCATCTTTGGATGAAGTGACTCATACCATTATTGAAGCAGGCTTAATTGTTATCGTAGTCATTTTTTTATTCTTGGGATCGATTCGCTCAGTATTTATTCCTATTGTCACTATTCCTCTGTCACTAGTTGGCGTATGCACTTTGATGCTTATGCTCGGATACAGCATTAATTTACTTACCTTACTTGCTTTTGTTCTGGCCATTGGTTTAGTAGTTGATGACGCAATTGTGGTCGTAGAAAACGTTCATCGTCATATAGAGGAGGGGAAAACTCCTTTTGATGCTGCATTGATTGGGGCTCGAGAAATAGCCACCCCTGTTATTGCAATGACTATTACACTTGCTGCTGTGTATGCACCAATTGGGTTTATGGGAGGACTGACTGGGGCCTTGTTCAAAGAATTTGCTTTTACTTTGGCCTGTGCAGTAATCATTTCTGGAGTTATCGCGTTAACTCTCTCTCCCATGATGTGCTCAAGGGTATTATCTAAAGATATTAGTAGCGGCAAGTTTGTTCATTTTCTCGATACTTTTTTCAATAAACTAAAAGTAAAATACCAAAATGCATTACATAGTTTGCTGAATACTCGGGTAATTATGTTGTTTTTTGCAGCGGTTGTTATACTTATGCTGCCTTATCTCTATACTCATACTTCAGCAGAAACAGCCCCCGATGAGGACCAGGGCTTCTTTTTTGTCATGGCGATGATCCCTCAATATGCGACACTTAATTATATTGAATCCTTCACCAAACCATTTGATGATATTTATAAAAGTTTCCCTGAAACAGAAAATTATTTTACTGTAAACAACAGCAGCCAAACCATCTCAGGAATGGTATTGAAACCATGGAATCAACGCAGCAAAAGCCAGTTTGCTTTAAAACAACCATTACAAGATAAATTATCACAAGTTGCAGGCTTAAATGCTTTTGCAATTGTCCCACCTCCCCTTCCAGGCGGTGGGGGCGGTACACCAGTTCAATTCGTCATCAAAACAACGAATGACTTTCAAAGCTTACTCGATGTTTCCAATAAACTTACCGAAAAAGCCCAAAAAAGTGGTTTATTTATTTATGTCGATAATTCACTCAAATTCAATAAGCCACAAATTGTATTGGATATTAATCGTTCCAAAGCTTCAGAAATGGGGTTAGATATGCAAGCAGTAGGAAGCAGCTTAACCAGTGCTTTATCAGGCGGTTACGTGAATTATTTTAACTTAGAAGGACGCAGTTATCAGGTAATACCCCAATTAAGCCGCTCCTATCGTATGACTCCCGAACAATTGGGACAAATATATGTAAAAACTATTAACGGCACCATGGTTCCTCTTTCAACAGTAGTCACTGCTAAAGAAAAAACTGCACCTAACGCAGCGTCACATTTCCAACAAATGAATTCAGCGACCATTCAAGCAGTAATGATGCCTGGAAAAACGTTAGGCGAAGGTCTGGCATTCTTACAAAATGCCGCCAATGATACTTTGCCTAAAGGCTTTTCCTCTGATTATGGTGGTGAGTCAAGACAATTTATCCAAGAAGGAAGCGCCCTGCTCTTTGCATTCGTTTTTGCAATCATCATTATCTTTTTGGTGCTTTCAGCCCAGTATGAAAGTTTTCGCGATCCGCTAATCGTTTTAATCAGTGTGCCCATGTCCATCTGCGGCGCTTTAATTCCTTTAAATTTGGGTTTGGCAAGTATCAATATTTACACCCAGGTCGGTTTGATTACTCTAATTGGGTTAATTTCCAAACATGGAATTTTAATCGTTGATTTTGCCAACCATTTACAGCGTGAAAAAAATCTGGATAGACGAGCAGCAGTAGAAGAAGCTGCTGGAATCAGATTAAGGCCTATTCTCATGACGACTGCTGCGATGGTGTTTGGGGTATTACCTCTCTTGATTGCCAGCGGAGCAGGCGCAGTGAGTCGTTTTGATATAGGACTAGTTATTGCAACTGGCTTGTTAATCGGCACAGGATTCACGCTGTTTGTAGTCCCTACTTTATATACGTACATTGCAGAAGACCATCGCTCAAAAAAATCTGAGCCTCAGTTTGAGGAAGCAAAAATTCCAGATGTCCAAGTACCTAATCATAATCATTAAAAATAATAGCTGGGTGAGGCTAGCCAAACCCAGAGTTTACATTTAGTTTTAATCAAGGTACGCAATGATGTGTTTTTGTAAAAAATATTTTGCCTGCTATTTATTTCCACGGCTCCAAGTTTTTTAATTGATATTTTTTCAAAGCAATTTAATTTAAAAATGCAACCTTACCGTTCAATCTGGAACCAACTCCTATTTATCTTGTGATACACAGTAAGAGTCAATATGACGAGGGAGTGCATTGGTTATCCAAATTAGTAAACACACAACCTTTTCACACTCCATCAGAATTACTGCGAATAGAACAACCCCCATGAGTCTTTCATAAGAAATTTGTATACCCCACATATAAATAATCAATTTTTAATAAATATTTAAAGAAGTGATGAGAATTATTTTAAGGATTTAATGACAAAATATTCAACAAGTTCATTGCAAGGGATGATTGCTGCGGATAACTATTTAGCTTTTAGGCTCGCTGCAGAAAAAGGGCATTTAGTTAATTCTAATGAAATTAATTAATTTAAGCACCTAACATTGTTGCCTCTAATTAACTCAACTTACGATTGAATTTGTGATAACATTTCGTCTTTTATCAGTACAGGTTTAATTATGGATAAAATCTATTCCCCTGAAGCAATTGAAAAAGCATGCTATAAGAATTGGGAAAATCATCATTATTTCCAACCTCATGGTGACGGTAAAAAATATTGCATCATGCTTCCTCCTCCTAATGTCACGGGCAGCCTGCACATGGGACATGGTTTTCAGCATACGATTATGGATGCTTTGACCCGTTATCATCGAATGTTAGGTGATAAAACTTTATGGCAACCAGGTACTGACCACGCAGGAATTTCAACGCAACTTGTTGTTGAGCGCCAGCTCGAGGCTTTGGGAATCTCTAGAAAAGATCTTAGCCGTGAACAATTTTTAGAGCGCGTTTGGCAATGGAAAAATGAATCAGGTAATACCATCACGCAGCAAATGAGACGTTTGGGTACGTCTGTGGACTGGAGTCGCGAACGATTTACTATGGATGAGGGATTATCAGCGGCTGTACAAAAAGTATTTGTGCAACTCTATGATGAAGGACTGATTTACCGTGGAACCCGTTTAGTGAATTGGGATCCTAAATTAGGTACTGCAGTATCTGATCTTGAAGTACTGTCTGAAGAGGAAGATGGTTTTTTATGGCATATCCGCTATCCTGTTGTTGACTCAACTGAATCGCTTATTGTAGCTACCACTCGACCTGAAACCATGTTAGGAGACACAGCAGTTGCTGTTCATCCTGACGATCCACGCTTCAAACATCTCATTGGGCAACAGGTTCATCTCCCACTTTGCGATCGAACCATCCCCATTATTGCTGATGAATATGTCGATAAAGAGTTTGGCAGTGGTTGCGTTAAAATTACACCAGCCCACGACTTTAACGATCATGAAGTAGGTAAACGTCATAAGCTTCCTGTTATAAATATCTTAACTAAAAAAGCCTCTATTAATAAAAATGCTCCTTTAAAATATCAAGGTATGGATCGTTTTATAGCTCGAGAACAAATTATTAAAGATCTGGAGGACACAGGCTTATTAATTAAAACAGAACCACACAAGTTAAAAGTACCTCGTGGTGAAAAATCGCATGTCATTATAGAACCACTGCTCACTGATCAATGGTATGTAAAAACGCAACCCTTAGCTGAGCCAGCAATCACTGCTGTGAAAAATGGGGAAATTCGCTTTATTCCGGAAAATTGGACCAAAACCTATTTTCAATGGATGGACAACATTGAAGATTGGTGCATCAGTCGCCAATTATGGTGGGGACATCGAATACCTGCATGGTATGACAGCAATGGTAATGTTTATGTAGGTTATAGTGAAAACGATGTACGTTTTAAATACAAAATTAAAGATTCAACTGTGCTAAAGCAAGATGAAGACGTTCTCGATACCTGGTTTTCTTCAGCACTTTGGCCTTTTTCAACTTTGGGCTGGCCCGAACGTACTCCAGAATTAGAACAGTTCTACCCCACTTCGGTACTTGTTACTGGCTTTGATATTATCTTTTTCTGGGTCGCCCGTATGATTATGATGGGCTTAAAATTTACCGGAAAAATTCCTTTTAAAGAAGTCTTTATTACCGGATTAATCCGAGATAGTGAAGGACATAAAATGTCCAAATCTAAAGGTAATGTGCTTGACCCGTTGGATATTGTTGATGGGATTGATCTCGAATCACTTATTACAAAACGAACTTCTAATCTGATGTTACAATCAGTTCGTGACAAAATAATCAAAAACACACGTAAAGAATTCCCTGAAGGCATTAGTGCCTATGGAACAGATGCCCTTCGCTTTACCTATTGCTCTCTTGCATCTACAGGTCGTAACGTACGCTTTGATATAGGACGTGTGGAAGGTTATCGCAATTTTTGCAACAAATTGTGGAATGCTGCACGTTACGTATTGCTCAATACTGATGAAGAACAAATAGATTTCGATGATGGAGCGTTTCAGTATACCCCAGCAGATCAGTGGATTTTATCTCGTTTGCAACACACTATAAGCAAAGTACATCATTATTTTGAAACGTATCGATTTGATTTGTTATCAAACACTATTTACGAATTTGTTTGGCACGAATATTGTGATTGGTATCTGGAATTATCCAAGCCCATATTACAAGATGAACATGCATTGAGTGCTTTAAAACGAGGAACTCGCAGAACTTTGATTCACGTTCTTGATCAAATTCTTAAAATGTTGCATCCTTTAATGCCATTCATTACAGAAGAAATTTGGCAACGTACTACAAAATTAACCAGTGATAATGGCTCAAGTATCATGATTAGCGCTTATCCTCAAGTGAATCCTGAATTCATCAATGACACAATTGAAGAGGAGTTGGAATGGTTAAAATCAGCGATTCAAGCCGTACGCACCATACGTAGTGAAATGTCGATCTCACCGGCTAAGCTTATTCCACTTTATATTCGTAATATTACACCAGTACTTAAAGAAAGAGTGGAAAAATATCAGCATACTTTAAAAGCGCTGAGTAAATTAAATCAGATTCATTATCTGGGAGCAGATGAAAAAGTGCCTGTATCTGCAACTGCGATATTGGGTGAAATTGAATTACTCATTCCTATGGCTGATTTGATTGATAAAGATGCGGAATTGACGCGTTTAACAAAGGAATTAGCTAAATTAGATAAAGACATTGGGCTTGCTGAAGGTAAATTAAATAATCCTAAATTTACTGATAAAGCACCTGCAGAAATTATTGCTAAAGAACGTGAAAAATTAGCTCAGGCACAGCAAACTAAAGAAAAGCTACTCCAACATAAAAATCGGGTAGAATCACTTTAATAAGTAATTTGCTTTACTCTATAAACCTAAATCATGCCAAAACAAGATTTAGGTTTCCTTCCAGATTATTCCTGTGTAGCCTTACTGCAGGCAGCCCGGCTACACATTACATGCACTCAGATTACGAAATTATAAAACTGAATCGTTTCTTTTTCCAACGACTCTATGAGTGATCCACCAAGCAAGTAACAAAGTAGATAAAACTGCTAAATACACACCTATATTTTCCCAGCCCGCACCAACCAATTGCAAAGCATCTGGGCTTTGAAAAAGTGAAAAAGGAATAGCAAGCAAGACATCCATAATTGCAGAACCTGCTACCAGACCACAGGCAATCAGAGTCCCTCTTTGTTTGCGAATCACTGCTTCTTCTTTAACAGGAGTTGTACGTTTCAAACGTTCTTTAACGAACAATGCAATCATACCGCCAATGAAAAGAGGAAACGAAGAGGAAAGTGGTAAATACATTCCTATAGCAATTCCTAAAATGGATAAATTTAAATAACGCCGTAATTTAAAAATATAATTGAGAAAAATAATAATCAGAATAATTGCAGAACCGATCAACATCATGGTCCAAGGTAATGAATTTCTGAAAACAGCCTCCGTAATAGCAGCCATTAAAGCAGCTGTTGGTGCAGGCAAAGATTGGCTTATATCCATATCAGAATGAGGCATTACTCCTGCAATTCCATACACATTAAATAACAACTGCATTACCGGCGGAATAACTAAGGAAGAAATCACTACACCCAACAACAACATCAATTGTTGTTTCCATGGGGTCGCCCCGACAAGCTGGCCCACTTTGAGATCTTGGGTATTATCATTCGCAATTGCCGCAATGCCGGTAACTACAGCTCCAATAATAATCGTAATTGCCTCAGCTGCCTGGATTTGTTGCGTACTTAAGGGTAATGGCAATAAATGATCAATAGCGACTAACAACAGCCACGCAGCAAAAAGCATTCCTGAAATGACAACGGAACTCCCAGGACTTGCCGTAACACCTACCATACCTGAAAAATAGGCAGTAATAACTGAAAAAATAAACCCTATAAATAAGACATAAAGCACAGCAAGGAAAACTAGAGTTGGTGAATATTGATTATCCAATCCTACTTGTCCTAAAGGAAGAACAAGCTGAAAAAAGAGAAACAAGATTGCAGCAAATGCACCAGTACCTATTAAAATATAAGGTAATGGGATGTCCTTATCAATTCGCGGCAACACAGCATCAACCTTCCCTTTGGACATATATGCTTTCAGTGAAGCCCGAATGCTTCTAGAGAGTGGTTTAACTAATTTTAAAAAAGTCCATACCCCTGCAAACAACATAGCACCTATGCCCAGATAGCGCATTTCACTGTTCCATAAAAATGTTGCAGCTTGTTCAGCAGGATAATGATTTATAAATTCGGGATAAAAGTGGCTGACTACAGGCAATGCTACTAGCCAAGAGATTACTGCTCCCAGAAAGATACTGATTGCCATATCATGACCAACAAGATAGCCAGCACCGATCATCGTAGCAGAAAAACCAGCGCCAAGACCAAAGAGCGATCGTTTTACGACGAACCAATACCCCCAACTGTTAGCAATTACTTTAAATCCAGTTTGGAATAATTCAATAACGGCACCTACCGCTCCTCCAATTAATATGTCTTTAAGGCCTGTTTTTTCAACAGAAGATTTTAATACCTCTGCAATTGCTCTTCCTTCAGGAAATTTTAAAGATTGATCATGAACCAAAATCCGACGGAGCGGAATGGAAAATAATACGCCTAGAACCCCACCACAAACCGCAATGAAAAAATTAGTGAGGTAATCAAAATGATTCCAAAAACCGATAATGATCAATGCTGGAATGGTATAAACAATTCCTCCTGCAACTGCTTCACCGGCAGATGCTGCAGTTTGCACCGCATTATTTTCAAGAATGGTCGAATTTTTAAAAAAGCGCAAAATACCCATAGAAATAATTGCAGCTGGAATGGAGGCAGAAGTCAAAATCCCCAGCTTCAAAGCAAGATACGCATTGGACATGGCCAACAAAACAGTCAGTATGATTGCAAGAAAAATCACTCGAAAAGAAAGTTCTGCGATATTTTTATCAGCAGGTATAAAAGGAGTATCAGCCATTAACGACCCCAAACACGATGCATTATTTCAGGATTGAGTAAAGAAGAAATTTGTGACAAAGGTATTTTTACCGTCTGCGGACCATAAACATAAGCAGCAACCTGGTACGTATCAAAAATAATATTGATTCCATTTGAGGAAAAAGACCAAATCTTATAATTTTTATCTACAGGCTTGGTACCTTCTTCAATCCATTTTTTGTCCGAAAAATTTTTCTTGGCAGCAATTTTTTTGTAGCAGAAACTGGCAATAGGTTTTAAATAATTCACTTCAGGGCGAAATAAATCAGCTAAATCCACTTGGCGGCCATTAATGAAATTTAACACTGCCACTGTATTTGCAGGATGTGCAGCTCCCCGGTGGTAAATCGAAATATTAAAAGACACGCTTAAGGCATTTTTTGTTTTATAAGGCAAAGAATAAGTGATATTCAAACCTGATTTCCCTGGTGCATCAGCAGGAATATCCGTATCACCAGCAATTTCTTTAAAAAAGTTTTTTTTGTTTTTTTCAATAAAATCCTGTATTGCGGCATTGATGCGGGGATCTTTAAATTCTTGCGGGTATTTGATATCAAGAATATAAACGGGCGTCTCTTTTTTAATCGATATTGGATTTACAGACCAAACAGCGAAAGAACTTACAATAAAATATAAAAAGCAAATTGTTTTTAGTGAGTTTAACATCATTTATTTCCTAGTAATTATTCTCTATAGAAACCCATTCCCCTGCAATCATCATACGATGTGATAAGGGATAGGCAAAATAATAACATAGAGCGGCACTGTCACTAACAGACCACAATACCAAATCAGCTTGCATGCCTTTAGCGAGTGTACCAAGCTCTTTTTGCAAACCTAATGCTTTTGCCGCTTGACTTGTAACTGCCGCTAGTGCTTCAGGAACAGATAATGAAAAGAATTGGCAGGCCATGCTCATCATCAAACGTAATGAAGTAGTTGGCGACGAACCAGGATTACAATCGGTGGCAATTGCCATACCTACTCCAGCTCGCCGCAACAGCTCTACTGGAGGTTTTTGTTTTTCACGCAGAAAATAATAGGCACCCGGAAGTAACACAGCAACTGTGTTTGCCTTTGCCATAGCATATGCCCCTTTCTCATCCAAAAACTCCAAATGATCACAAGACAAAGCGCCAAACTCTGCTGCAAGCTCGCTTGCTCCAAGATTGGATAATTGCTCAGCATGACATTTTATAGGGAGATTTAATGTGCGCGCGGCAGTAAAAACTTGCTCTGTTTGTTTGAGTGAAAAAGCAATGGACTCACAAAACACATCCACCGCATCTGCTAAATTCTCTTCACACAATGCAGGCAGCATTTCTTCGCAAAGAGCATCGATATAAGCCTGGCTGTTTCCTTGAAATTCAGGGCCTATTGCATGCGCGCCAAGAAAGGTTTTTCTAACTCTTAATCCTGTTAACTCACCTAAATGCTTTGCAACTCGCAGCATTTTCAATTCATTAGGTAAGTCCAAACCATAACCCGACTTGATCTCGACTGTTGTCACACCGTCAGCACGTAAGGCAAGAAGTCTTGGTAAGGATTGTTGGAGCAATTCCTCTTCAGATGCTGCTCGTGTGTGGTGTACTGTAGATAAGATTCCACCACCTGCTTTGGCAATTTCAGCATAACTAACTCCGGCCAGTTTCATTTGAAACTCGGTTGCTCGATTTCCCCCATAAACCAAATGAGTATGACAATCAATAAGCCCCGGAGTAACTAATTGTCCCTGACATTCTTCTTTATGGGACAATTCATAAAATTGCGAAGGCATTTGTGCTTGCGGTCCACACCATTCAATAAGACCATTTTTAATCACAATAGCTTGCTGAGTTAACTGGTTACCCTGAGCATCAATGGTAGTTGCATTTAATAATAATTTGTCACAGGCAGACATTAAAAATCCCAATAAAGAACTTGATGAGGAGGTTTGATCCAAGCTTTATGATGCTCGGTATCATATATATCCCACTCTTTGGATACAAAAGTTTTTTTATCCACATCCAATAAAAGCCAAGTCAAAAATTCAGCAACTGTATCCGGTGAAATGAGGCGATTTGCCTCTTTCAAGCGCTTATAAAAATTTATCTGCTCATATGCAGGATTTTCATTACTTCGGGCAATTTCTTGCATTTTTGTGTCAATTATTCCGGGCATAACGCTGGCAAAAGCAATTGAATCAGACTCCAACTGCCAACATTTAGTTAGCATCGATAATGCTGCTTTAGATGCACAATACGCTCCCCATCCTCTAATTGCAAAATAAGCAGCCCCAGAACTGATATTTAAAACACGGCCATGAGTCAATTTATCATAGAGCATTTGTGGGAGAAAAAGAGCGGCATTCAAATTTGTATTGAATGCATGAGTCCAGTCTTTAGGCTCAACATCCTTAAGGAGAACCAAGGGGTTTAAAGTTCCTGCATTATTAACTAAAGCACTCACTTGATTCACATGGTTCAGACGATTTTTGATTTCCTTTAAACCTTCATGTGCTGAGACATCAGCACAAACATATTGAATTTTTGAAGAAAACGCTGCAGTTTCCTGCAATAACTGCTCTCTCCTACCTACGATTAAGATTGATTGATCTCGTTTTGCCAAAGAAAAAGCTAATGATCTTCCTATCCCACTTCCTCCACCGGTAATAACAATCACAATGTCCTCTTACTCTTTTTGATTTGCCATGCGCAGATAATACCAGACATTGAACAAACTTGGCATAATTTTATGCGCATGCATTGCCAGATGAAGGAATTCTATTATAGATTGTAAGCAAGAAATCTGGGTTAGGCTCAACTTTTACGATCTTAGAAGTTCTATAGAGAAAATAACTTTAAGGATTTTATCTATGTATCGATTAAGCACGTTACTCAGCAAATCAGCAGAAAAATTTCCCGATAAAATTGCCTTGGTAATTAATCAACAGTGTTATACCTGTCAGGAACTTTATGAATTAACGCATTATCTTGCAGCTTCTTTATTAGAAATAAGGTATCTCAAAAGGAGATTGTATTGCTTTTCTTTTACCAAACAGTATTGAAATTATTTTATGTTACTATGCCTGCTTTATGACAGGAACCATCGCAGTTTCTGTTAATATTCAATTTAATAGAGTGCTATTGAGATAGGATCATCCTGTTATAATAAGTTCAAATAATAAAATAATATCTGAGGTCGATTAATGAGAGTTCCTGTTTGTATCAACTTTGTTTATGGATTAGTCTTTTTATATCACCCGGCATATGCTGCTACAATACAATGTCCGACGGTCATTCAAACAAATCAATCGTTACAACATGAAATAAACGATTGGAATGTATTTACGGATGAATTGAATGGTATTCATCAATTTGAGCGCATTACATTTTATTCGGGTCATCCTAAAGAAAATGCAAGTCTTACACCTGATCATGAACGCTCTAAAGTTAAAAAACTGACTTGGACATTTGGTAAACAAGAGACTTGGGTTGCATGTGATTATACACATACTAAAATTCAATTGATTCGTAAACTTCCTGATGGAACAAAAAGCTGTACTGTGACTTATAATAAAGATTTTTCTAAAGTAACGGCTATTAATTGCATTTAAATGCGGATTTGCTTTATTTAGATAATTCAAGAATCAATTTATGGCTCAAAACAATGAGTCATTTATTTTGACTGCAGAAAGGCTAAGTTATCAATTACTTAGGGAAAGTGATTTTGATGGTTATTTACTGCTTGATAGCAAGGAAAAAGAATGTTTATTTTATAAAATGCACTTAAGATAAAATTGTAGTTTTACATCCTACAATTGTCTTAGGATCTGTAGACAATTCGCTAGATTGAGACATTTTATATATTAGTAAGAGCTTGAGAAAAGATCATAATCTGAACATAGGGAGAGTTTAATGTTTGAACATCTTTCCAATTACCAACGGGCCAATCCTGCACTTTGGCAAGGTAGAAAAGATACTATCAATGCAGAACGGTTCTTTCAAAAAATTATTTTTCCTGTGCAACAAACCGATCTCATTACCAAAGAGAAAAAAACTGTTTTCCTAGGCTTTGCCAGTGATGCGGGTGTTCGTCGCAATATGGGAAGACCCGGAGCAAAATTAGGACCAGATCAAATCAAAACGCAATTGGCAAAACTGCCTTGCTCCATAGATAAACCTCTTTATGACTTAGGCACTATTTTTTGTGAAGAGGATGAACTAGAAACGGCACAAGCACAGTTTGCCCATTTAATTAGTTTTTGCCATCAACAAGGTCACCAAACTGTTGCCTTAGGTGGAGGACATGAAATTGCATGGGCACATTATCAGGGTTTGGCACCTCATTATAGTAAATTGGGGATTATTAATTTTGATGCCCATTTTGATTTAAGGCCACATCAAAAAAACCAGCCAGGTACATCGGGAACCCCTTTTTCACAAATCGCAGCCTACTGTAAAGAAAATAATCAACCTTTCCATTATTGCTGTCTTGGTATCCAAAAAATGGGAAACACACCTTCTCTTTTTGAGCGGGCTAATGAGCTTAATGTTAATTATCTAACTGCAGAAGAGTTATATGCGAATAGTTTAGCCTGGCATTTAGCTTTTCTTGATGATTTCATGCTCAATTTGGATCATATTTATCTGACTCTATGCTTGGATGTTTTAGCAGAATCATTTGCTCCAGGTGTCAGTGCGCCACAACCGCTGGGACTTACTCCCTGGCAAATTTTACCGCTCTTGAAATACATTATTCAAAGTGGCAAAGTAGTTAGTTTTGATGTTGCTGAACTGTCACCGCCTTTGGATCACGAACAAAAAACTGCTAGACTGGCGGCCCTTATTATCGCAGAATTGCTACATACTATTTAAGGAGTCAATTTCATGAAGAACACATTACTATGGGGTACCCTTTTTGCTCTGATTGGTACTCAAGTACATGCTGATGTTACTCAGTCAGTAACGACACCTGCTCCTCAAACCCCAGGCGCCATGCAACCAACACCCGTTACCCCAACTCCTCCTGGCCAAAATTTACCCTCCGTAAATCCAACACCAGCACCAGCTGCCGCCATCAATTGTGAGTATAAAATTTCTCCAGATACTAAAACTATTGATCAGTCATTGGTTATGAAATGGGCCGCTAAAGCGGTTACCCAAGCTTTTGACTTTGATCCAAATAACTTAGACGCCCAACTGCAAAAATTGCAATCCTGTTTTACTGAGCAAGGATGGACTGGTTTTAATACGGCGTTACAAAAATCAGGTAATTTGGAAGCGATTAAATCCCAAAAACTGACAGTAAGCAGTCAAGTAACGGGACAAATTGTAGTAACAGAAGCAAAAGACAATCAATGGAAAATTAATTTGCCACTGCAAGTTGTTTATCAGAATGATAAAGAAAAAGTAACACAATTACTCAGCGTTGACTTAACTGTAGGGCGTAAGATAACTGGAGATTTGGGAATTACTCAAATGATTGCTGCTCCAAGGGGGACAGTAACTCAAAAACTACCGCCCGATTTTAATCCTAACCCAGCTACGGTAATGAATCCAAATATTGAAACGACAACCCCAACAACTACACCGACTACGACCACACCAACACCAACAACAGCCACACCCACAACAACTGCACCGACTACGACCACACCAACAACTCAAACTGCACCTCCTACTACCTCAACACAGCCAACTTCTGCAAATCCTTCGGCAACCCAAACTCCAGCTACTCCTGGACAACCTACTTTGCCAGAAAATCGCTCCACACAACCCACACTTCCAACTAATACCCCTTAATTTGGCATTGTCTTTCTTGATGGGAAAAGGTAGCCTGGGTGATAACCCGGGTTATAGAAAAGTGATGTTTATCCAGAAACCTGGGTTTCGGCTTCGCCTTCACCCAGGCTACATTAGATTAAGGTATTGTTTACCTTAGGTTTTATGCGGATTTAATAGCTGGTTTATTGGCGCCAGGCTCGTTAGGGTATTCCAATACAATAACTTTTGTACCTATTTGGAAAAAGTTTTCACTTAACCATTTGGCAGCACTCGGGAAGATACGCACGCAGCCATGACTTGATGGATGTTCAGGAACTTCATATGCAGCATGGATAGTATATCCTTGATAGAAATAGGTACAATAAGGCATTTTTGCGCCACCTTTAGTATCTACAGGATATTCCCCAGACTTACAATCAACCCCTCTGCGATTATAAACTTTAAAAGTTCCGGTAACAGTTCTGCACGATTGATTTGAATTTTCTTCACATGCATCAATACCTCCTGATCCACCGCCAGTCAGTAAGCGATTACCTTCTTCATCATAAGCAGCCCATGCAGAAACCTTTGGATCGAAAATAAAACGTTTTTCACCTGTGGCCTGAATCTTCTGAGGATAATAATCACGACCTCGTTTGTCTTTTGTATAATGAACCGTCCGATGCACATAACCTGCATCATCAGTAATTAAAGTAGATGGATCATTCTCAACACAGGATGTTAACCCTCCAATACACAGTAACAAACCTGCCCAAAACAACTTATTCATTTTATCTCCACTTAATTAAAACTTGAAACATAACTACTTGCCCCACACTATGCCCCGCGGGTTGTCCGCGAGAGCCAGGAATCCCATAGCATTATTGAATCCCGTGGACAACCCGCGGGACGTAGGCAAGAGAGAGCAGTTACCTTGAAACTTACGACTCTAATTTTCTGTATTTAATTCGTGATGGCCTATCTGCTGCATCACCCAAACGACGTCTTCGATCCGCTTCGTAATCAGTGTAATTGCCTTCAATAAAGGTAATTTGGGAATCACCTTCAAAAGCCATCAGATGAGTACAAATTCTATCTAAAAACCATCGATCATGCGAAATCACAATAACACAACCAGGGAAATTGAGAATTGCATCTTCCAAAGCACGTAAAGTCTCGACATCCAAATCATTACTGGGCTCGTCAAGTAATAATACATTTCCACCGCTTTTTAGTAATTTAGCCAGATGAACACGATTTCGCTCTCCTCCAGAAAGTTGAGCCATTTTCTTTTGTTGATCTGTACCTTTAAAATTAAAACGTCCCACATAGGCACGTGAAGGCATTTGAAAACTCCCTACTTGCATGATGTCATGGCCATCAGAAATCTCTTCCCATACTGTTTTATTGGGATTTAATTCATCACGCATCTGGTCTACATAAGCCAATTGGACTGTTTCACCAACACGAATCACTCCATCATCAGGCTTTTCCTGACCAGTAATCATTTTCAGGAATGTAGACTTACCTGCCCCGTTAGGACCAATAATCCCTAAGATACCGCCTTTAGGAAGTTTAAAATCTAAATTTTCAATTAAAATTCGATCACCAAATGATTTTGTAATTTTCTCCCCTTCAAGAACTAGCTCACCCAAACGCTCACCAGGTGGGATATATATTTCATTGGTTTCGTTACGCTTTTGAAACTCTTTCGAATTCATTTCTTCAAATCGAGCAAGACGCGCCTTATTTTTGGCATGACGTCCTTTAGGTGAAGTTCGTACCCACTCTAATTCAGCTTTCATTGCACGCATATGAGCATCTTCCTGTTTCTGCTCCATCTCTAAACGTGCTTCTTTCTGCTCAAGCCATGAAGAATAATTGCCTTTGTAAGGTATTCCTTCACCACGATCCAGCTCCAATATCCATTCTGCCGCATTATCCAAGAAATATCGATCGTGGGTAATTGCAACGACGGTACCCGGAAAACCTTCAAGGTAATGTTCTAACCAAGCTACAGATTCTGCATCCAAATGGTTGGTCGGTTCATCAAGTAACAACATATCAGGGTTAGAAAGCAATAAACGACATAATGCGACTCGGCGACGCTCACCTCCTGATAATTTACCTACAACAGCATCCCAATCAGGTAATCGCAATGCATCAGCAGCAACATCCAGTTTTCTATCTAAATCCCAACCGCCACCAGCTTCAATAGCATTTTGCAACTCGCCCTGCTCGGCAAGTAAATTGTTCATTTCATCATCGCTCATTGGCTCTGCAAAACGCATGCTGACTTCGTCAAAGCGGGCGAGTTTTTCTTTCATATCCTTTACGCCTTCTTCAACAATTTCCCGTACTGTTTTATCCAGATCCAATTGAGGCTCTTGCTCGAGATAACCAATTTTAATTCCTGGTTGTGGTCTTGCTTCGCCCTCATATTGCGTGTCAACACCTGCCATAATACGTAATAAAGTGGACTTACCAGAACCATTCAATCCTAAGACACCAATTTTAGCGCCAGGAAAAAAACTTAATGAAATATCTTTTAAAATAAACCGCTGATTTTCAACAATTTTGCTGACACGATTCATGGTAAAAATATATTGTGACATAACTACTCCGTCTTTTTTAAACTGTCTTTGTTGCCTGGGTAGAGATATCCATTGTTATTGGTTAAGGATTTTTTCTTCTCCTACGTACTGCAATGAATTCGCGATATCCAGTATCCTGCTCGATTTCTGGATCCTGCGAACATATTGCAGGATGTAGGCCCTTAACTTCATAGCAATGGCGATATCCCCCTCGCTCCAGGCTACAACTCTATTCTTAATTTAATCCTTAACGTACGAGTCATTGATCTTCGCTGCGTTCTACCAATCAAGGACTACTTTACCTGATTGACCTGATGCCATAATTTGAAATGCACGTTGGTACTCATCAACTGGGAAACGATGCGTTATGACTGGTGAAATATCTAATCCACTTTGTAACATCGCAATCATTTTATACCAAGTTTCATACATTTCACGGCCGTAAATACCTTTAATTACTAAACCTTTAAAAATAACTTGATTCCAATCAATAGCTGTTTCCTGAGGCGGGATACCTAACATAGCCACATGTCCCCCATGATTCATTGCTTTCATCATATCATTTAGGGCCATAGGGTTCCCTGACATCTCCAAACCTACATCAAAACCCTCAAGCATTCCTAACTCGGAAGTTACATCAGCCAGCTTTTCGTACTTAATATTTACTGCGCGAGTCACACCCATTTTTCGGGCTAACTCCAAACGATAATCATTCACATCCGTAATAACTACATGACGCGCACCTATATGCCTTACAATAGCTGCGGCCATAATACCAATTGGTCCAGCACCAGTAATCAATACATCTTCACCAACGACATCAAAAGCCAAAGCACAGTGAGTAGCATTTCCAAATGGATCAAAAATTGAAGCCTGTTCTGCAGTAACATTATCAGGAAGAACAATTACATTACTCGCCGGTATAGATAAATATTCTGCAAAGCAGCCTGGTCTATTGACACCCACGCCTAAAGTATTACGACAAAGGTGGCGTTTACCTGCGCGGCAATTTCGGCAGAAACCACAGGTTATATGCCCTTCACCAGAAACACGCTGTCCTTCATGAAGTCCTTTTACTTCTTGCCCTACTGCAACAATTTCGCCATAAAACTCATGGCCTACAGTCATAGGTACGGGGATAGTTGCTTGCGCCCATTCATCCCAGGAATAAATATGGATGTCAGTACCACAAATTGCTGTTTTTTTCACTTTAATTAATACATCATTGACGCCATATTCAGGTATAGCGACTTCTTCCATCCAAATTCCAGGTTCCTTTTTCGCCTTGACTAATGATTTCATAAAAGTACCTCAAATAAGATCTTCTCTGCACGAGCCAGAAAAGATGACTTTGCTTTAAATAACAGAAAATTCTTTACCTACAGTTTCAAATGCTTCAATTGCTTTATCCAAATGATGCAGCTCATGTGCAGCCGACATTTGGGTACGAATTCGTGCTAAACCCTTAGGTACTACAGGATAAGAAAAACCAACCACATAGATACCTAACTCTAACAAACGGTTCGCCATACGCCCTGCCAGGCTGGCATCTCCCAACATCACAGGAATAATTGGATGTTCTCCAGGGATTAATTTAAATCCTAATTGAGTCATACCTTCACGAAAATAATGGCTGTTGCGTTTTAATTTCTCAGCCCAATGATTATTTTTCATCAAATTATCCAGCACAACACAAGAAGTATGTGCAATTACTGGAGCTAAGGTATTTGAGAATAAATAAGGTCTGGAACGTTGGCGCAACCATTCTACTATAGTCTGATTTGCTGCCGTATAACCGCCTGAAGCACCGCCCAAAGCTTTACCCAGAGTACCTGTAACAATATCAATGCGATCACTAACCCCAAAATGCTCAGGAGTTCCACGGCCAGTTTCACCCATAAAACCAACGGCATGCGAATCGTCAACCATAACCATGGCATCATATTTATCTGCTAATTCACAAATTGCAGGTAGATTTGCCAAAATCCCATCCATGGAAAAAACACCGTCTGTAGCAATTAAACGAAATCGTGCATTTTTAGCGGCGATCAATTGCTCTTCCAATGCGCTCATATCGTTATTAGCATATCGATAACGCGCAGCTTTACAGAGTCTAACCCCATCAATAATGCTGGCATGATTTAATGCATCACTAATAATCGCATCTTCTTCACCTAATAAAGTTTCAAAAAGACCTGTGTTCGCATCAAAACATGAAGAATATAATATAGTATCTTCTTTACTTAAAAATTGACTGATTTTTTGTTCAAGTTGTTTGTGAGGCGTTTGAGTACCGCAAATAAAACGCACAGAAGCCATACCATAGCCGTATTGAGCAAGTGCTTTTTGCCCTTCAGCAATAAGTTGAGGATCATTGGCCAAACCCAAATAATTATTAGCACATAGATTGATTACTTCTTCATGATTTACTGTGACAGCGGCTTGTTGCTGACTGGAAATAACCCGCTCTGATTTATATAAGCCTTCATTTTTAAGTGTCGCTATTTCAGTTTGCAAATAATCAGTAAATTGCTCAAGCACTGCATTCTCCTCTCATTGAATTATCATAAATTCCCCAGACCAGTAATCTTCTGAGGGAATCAAAAATCTATTTAAGAAAACTATTAAAAATAGTGGATCATAGCAAACTTTAAACAGAGTCACCACGAAATTTGGGATTCAAGCATTATTTCTTAGCACATACGCTGTTTTTTTGCTAAGATTGTGCCAAAGTTTTTAAAGTGTGTTGACAATTCGCTCCACAAATTCGTTTCGCAGCATATTTGCGGAATTCCAAAATCCCCAAATGTGAAATCCGTTGAACACATCGCAAAAGCGGGGATTTTGGCAAATGAATAGTCAATCTTAACCTAAAACAATCAACACGGTAGAACAAATGAGTTATCAAAGCGCACGTATTAACATGGTCAAGCAACAACTTCGAACTGGCGATGTTTTAAACGAATCCATACTTGATTTGTATGATGTAGTACTCAGACATGAATTCGTTCCCGAACAATTTACAAATTTTGCTTATTCAGATATGCAGATACCTCTTAATCATGGCCAACGCATGCTTACACCTTTAGAAGAAGGACAAATTTTGCAGGCTCTCGATCTGCAAGGTCACGAAACGGTTTTAGAAGTAGGTACAGGCAGTGGATTTTTTACTGCGATGCTCAGTAAATTGTGTAAAAAAGTAATTAGCATAGATTATTATGCGGATTTCACGAACAATGCTGCTCAGAAATTAAAAGAGCATCACTGCGATAATGTTGAATTAATTACTGGGGACGCCAACCAAGGTTGGTTAGAAGATGCTCCTTATGATGTTGTCATATTCACCGGTGCAATAGAAAAAATAACTGAAACCCAAAGATTACAGGTACTTCCCGGCGGAAAATTATTTGTTATTGAAGGAACATCACCTGTAATGCAAGGTCGATTATATGAACTGGATCATCATGAAAATTGGCATGAATCACTGCTTTTTGAAACAAACATCCCCTTACTGATCAATAAATCAAAGCCCAAAGAATTTGTATTTTAGGATGTAGTTTAAATGAAAAAATTGTTGATCTGCTATCTCATGACTTTGGGTCTGATGGCGCAATCATTTGCTGCAACAGACCTAATGGATATCTATCATCAAGCTCTTGAAAATGACCCCATCTTCAAAAATGCCTATGATACTTATATGGCGAATAAAGAAGCTCTGCCTCAAGCTTGGGCTGCCTTGCTTCCCCAAGCAGGTCTTACAGCACAAACAACTCGAAATTTCCTGCATGTGAATGATGGTTTTTTTACCATTCAAGACGACTATTACAAATCCAGAACATGGCAATTTTCTGCATCACAGGCTATTTTCAATTATCAAGCCTGGGCAAAAGTGCAACAAGCAAGGGCATCGGTTAAAGCAGCACAAGCCACTTTTAACGATGCAGCTCAGGATTTAATTCTTAGAACGGCTAAAGCCTATTTTGATGTACTGTTTGCTCAAGATACCTTAAATTTTGCCGAAGCAAAAAAACGCGCAAACATGCGCCAATACGAGCAAGCAAAACAACGCTTTGAAGTAGGCCTTGATCCAATTACCTCGGTTTATGAAGCAAAAGCGGCTTATGATCAGTCAGTAGCTACAGTTATTGCCTCTCGTAACAATCAAATTAATCAAAGTGAAAACTTAAGAAAGTTGACCAATCATGTTTATGAACTCATAGCGCCGCTGCGGGATGGCACAATTCCCCTCGTTAAGCCAGAACCCAATGATGTGGATGAGTGGATAGATACTGGCCTTAAGCAAAACTATAAATTGTTGTCTGCCAAATACACTCTTGAAGTCGCACGACAAAATATGAAAGCGCTCTCTGCAGGAAACTGGCCTACCGTAGCTATTCAAGGCAACTCAACAGAAACAACGAATGAAGTTAATACGTCCAGTCCTTTCTTACCTGCAAATCAAAAGCAATCAAGTATTGGTTTGGCTTTGAACTTCCCTGCATTCCAAGGGGGACTAGTACTCTCGCAAACACGGCAAGCAAAGCATAATTTTCAGGCTACCAGTGAAAAAGTCGAACAAACCTATAGAGATGTGGTAGTCAATAGCCGGATTGCTTTTAACACAATTACTGATGGAATTAGCAAAGTAAAGGCTGATAGACAAACGATTATTTCCCAGCAAAATTCATTGGAAAGTACAGAGGCTCAATTTGAAGTAGGTACTCGCACTATGGTGGATGTAGTAAATGCCCAACAGCGGCTTTTTGAAGCTCAGAATCAGCTTGCTAATGACCAATATACTTTAATTAATGCTGTTTTAACTCTAAAATACCTTGCTGGAACACTAAATGCAAATGATCTCGAACTGATCAATTCATGGTTAGCAACAACCCGGGTTGACAGATTACCCCCAGCTGAAAGCAAGGCTACTAAATAACAACTTTTATTCAGGTTTTTAATAATGTCCAATCCCTCTCAAGTTGAAAAAAAACTATTACATTATACGGGTAAAGCGATTGCAGATTTTAACATGATCCAGCGTGGCGATCGGGTTATGGTCTGTTTATCAGGCGGCAAAGACTCTTTTACCCTCCTAACGATCCTGGATCAGTTGCGCCGTCGCTCCGGAAATAAATTTGAACTTTTTTCTTTTACCCTGGATCAGGCTCAACCTGGTTGGGATGATACTGCGGTGCGTCAATGGCTTGTCGATCGCTCCATCCCTCATGAAATTCTAACCCGGGATACCTACAGCATCGTTAAAGAAAAAATTCCTGAAGGCAAAACATATTGTTCTTTGTGCTCACGCTTGCGCCGCGGTATTATCTACCGATACGCTGAAGAACATGGGTTCAATAAAATTGCTCTAGGCCATCATCGTGATGATCTGATTCGTACATTAATGATGTCTATCCTCTACAATGGCGATATTCGCTCCATGCCACCTAAATTACTTAGCGACAATAAAAAGCATATCGTTATTCGTCCATTATGCTATGTGCAAGAAAAAGACATTATCACATTTGCTAAAGAACAATCTTATCCTATTATCCCGTGTACTCTTTGTGGTTCGCAGGAAAATTTAATGCGTAAAAAAGTAACACATTTAATTAATCAGCTTGCTGAAGAAAACCCTAAAGTTCCAAGTAATATTCTTCATGCGTTGCAGAGTATCAAACCGAGTCAACTTATGGATCAAAACATGTGGCATTTTAAAAATCTTGAGCATGAATTGATTACGAATCAAACAACCAATACGAATGAACTCTTTAGCCTGGAAGAATTTGATCCCGTTGAAGCATAAAACATTCAGTGGCCCTGGTTGCAGTGTAACGAAACCCGGGCTTTCAGTTAACACCTCCTCCCAATTTTCACCCAAATTTCATTTAATGAACATATCAAACACACATAATGTGTTGATATGAGACAATAAGATAATAAGAACTACAAATTCTTAACCAACCCGTAACAAATTAATAACATTTTTGTTACACTAATGTTTTATTAAATAACACTATAATCTAAAATTAAAATAATTTTTCTTAACCAATTTTTATTTAGTTTTGTTATATAAAGGAAAACAAATCCATGTTTACAAATGCAACGGTTGACTCACGTATATTTCGAATTTATGTGAAACGCTATTTTAAATTTGATTTTGTAGCAGCCATAGTCGTATTTCTAGTTGCTATCCCATTATGCCTGGGTATTGCTCTCGCCTCTGGTGCGCCGCTTATTTCTGGAATTTTAAGTGGCGTTATTGGAGGAGTTGTTGTCGGTTGCATAAGCGGCTCACATGTTAGCGTCAGTGGTCCTGCTGCAGGTATGGCTGCGGTAGTAGTAGCTGCCATAGCTCATCTTGGGGATTTCAACTCATTTTTAGTTGCGCTTGTACTTGCCGGTTTGCTCCAAGTAGTGATAGGAAGTTTCAGAGCCGGATTTGTAGCAGATTATGTTCCCTCGAATGTGGTTCAGGGTCTACTCTGTGCAATCGGTATTTTGCTCATAATCAAACAATTACCGCTTGCATTCACCCTTTCTGCAGATTTTAATGAACTCAAAACCCATTTATTAGAAACAACTGAAGAAATTACGTTAAGTCCTATTCTTGCTCTGTATCACCATCTCAATACCGGGGCAATATTGATTACGATACTTTCAATCACTACATTAATCTATTTTGATTTGACCAAAAATAAGGTACTAAAAGAAATACCTGCACCGATTCTTGTCGTTATTTTAGGTGTACTTCTGAATGAACTCTTTTTATGGACCGGCTCAAGCCTGGTACAAAACTCGCCGCAACTGGTTAATATTCCTCAAACGGATGGTTTCCATGATCTATTTGGCCAATTGGAATACCCAAATTGGTCTGCCCTGGCTAATCCTAAAGTCTATCTCTATGCCTTTATCATTGGCATTGTTGCTTCTCTTGAAACCTTACTGAATCTTAAGGCAGGAGAGAAACTGGATAAAAAACGTCGTTATTCTTCCACAAACAGAGAATTAGTTGCTCAGGGAGTTGGAAACATGACAGCAGGTTTAATTGGAGGAATTCCGGTTACTTCTGTAATCGTTAGAACATCCATTAATATCCAGGCCGGATCTAAAAGTAAAATATCTACTATTTTACATGGAATTTTTATTTTCGTTGCAGTACTGTTGATTCCAGGCACGTTAAATAAAATACCTTTATCCTCATTAGCTGCCATTTTGATCTATACCGGCTATAAACTGAATAAACCTTCTATTTATCGCTCCATATATGCTCAAGGAAGTGATCGCTTTATTCCATTTATAGCTACGGTGATTGGTATTATTGTATTTAACCTGCTGACGGGTATTTTGATTGGACTGGCCGTCAGTTTGTTCTATATCTTAAAGTCAAACAGTCAGGCTCGGATTAACATTCTTAAGGAAATCCACCCTACTGGAGAAGTTAACCGCCTGGTCCTTCCACAACAAATGACCTTTCTTAATAAAGCAGCTCTGGTTGCCGAACTTGCTTCCATACCTAGAGAATCACAATTAATTATTGATGCACGGTATACTCAGTACATTGATAAGGAAATTTCCGAGTTATTAAAAGAATTTAAAGAGGAGCAAGCCCCCAATAAAAAAATCTCCTTGAATCTGATTGGCTTCAAAGAACATTATAAGATTCATAATTATATTGATTTTATTAATGTAACCACATACGACGTGCAATCAAACTTATCGCCAGCACAAGTATTAAATATTTTATACGAAGGAAACCAACGTTTCCTCAATGACAACCGGATTCACCGTTCAAACCAACTGGATATTAAGTATACTGCCAAAGCACAGCACCCTATTGCCATCGTTCTTGGCTGTATTGATTCACGAGTTCCAGTAGAAACGATTTTCGATGTGAGCTTTGGTGATATCTTTTGTGTACGCGTTGCGGGGAACGTGGTAAACAACGATGTTCTAGCCAGCATTGAATATGCGTGCAGTGTTGTTGGCGTTAAGCTCATTATCGTACTTGGCCATACACGCTGTGGTGCCATTCAATCTGCATGTGATGGGGTTGAGAAAGGCCATATTACAGGGTTACTGGATAAAATAAAGCCAGCGATCCAGGCTGAGAACGAAACTGAAACAAATCGCCATAGTAAAAATACAACCTTTGTTAATAATGTTACTGAATTAAACGTGGCCAATACCATGCAAAAAATTTATGAGCGCAGTTCTATCCTGCATGGAATGATAGAACAAAATGATATTGCTATGGTTGGTGCTGTTTATAATGTTCAAACAGGCAAAGTTCATTATAAAAATTATGAGTATGAACTAAACCAGCTTGGTGGAAAAAATTATGAGCACTTAGCCTCTAAATTAAATGCATTATTAAAAGAAGCCAAAATTCAGATATAACGTCATATCGATACAGCGAAGTAGAAGCTCAGAATAACTTTGGCTTGGTAAAAGTTTCCGGGTTTCTGCTTCGCCTGCACTCAAACTGCATCTCATCATGTCAACTCATCTGTTTTTGCACGCAAACTCCTGTATAATGCTGGGCAATTAAGAACAATATTATTTCAGGAGTAGAAATGCGTGCGTCTCAATGGTTTTTAGCAACTCTAAAAGAAACGCCAAACGATGCGGAGATAGTCTCCCATCAATTGATGCTGAGAACAGGAATGATTCGTAAACTGGGCTCAGGCCTTTATACCTGGATGCCTCTAGGTTTAAAAGTATTACGAAAAGTAGAACAAATAGTTCGCGAAGAAATGAATCGCATTAATTCTATGGAATTGCTCATGCCTGCAGTACAACCTGCTGAACTATGGCAAGAAACTGGGCGTTGGGATACTTTTGGCGGCCTACTTCTCACCATGAAGGATGCTAATGGTAGAGACTATTGCTTTGGCCCTACCCATGAAGAAGTCATTACTGACATTATGCGTAATGAATTACAATCCTATAAGCAATTGCCAGCAAGTTTCTATCAAATCCAAACTAAATTCCGCGACGAAATCAGACCGCGTTTTGGTGTAATGCGTGCTCGTGAATTTATTATGAAAGATGCTTATTCGTTCCATTTAAATTTGGAAAGCCTACAAATGACCTACAAAGATATGTATCAGGCTTATTGCCGTATCTTTGATCGTCTAGGACTCAAATACCGTGCCGTTGAAGCAGATACAGGAGCTATTGGCGGTTCCGCATCGCATGAATTCCAGGTATTGGCTGATTCTGGAGAGGATTTGATTTTCTACAGCGACCAAGGGGATTATGCAGCAAATATCGAACAAGCTACGAGTTTAAAACCAGAGAAAGCAACCCCGACCAATCAAAAAATGATTTTGGTTGATACGCCAAACAAAAAAACCATAGCAGAAGTAGCAGAATTCCTGAATGTAGCAAGCAGTCAAACCATCAAGACTTTGATTGTAAAAGGAAGGGAGCATCCTATGGTCGCTTTGGTTTTAAGAGGTGATGATGAGCTGAATGAAGTTAAAGCAATAAAACATCCTGCAGTACATTCCCCGTTACAATTTGTAGATGAAGAAGTTGTTTTAAAAACTCTGAAAGCACCAATTGGCTCATTAGGACCAGTCAACTTATCTATTCCAGTAATTGTGGATCATCATGCGCTTGCTATGGATTCTTTTATTTGTGGCGCCAATCAGGCAGATAAACATTATCAATATGCTGCTTGGGATAAAGATGTCAGTGAATACCTTGCTGCTGATTTGCGTAATGTAAAAGAAGGCGATGTCAGTCCAGATGGCAAAGGAATACTTCGCTCTTGTCGAGGTATTGAAGTTGGGCATGTCTTTCAATTAGGAGATAAATACGCTAAATCCATGAATGCCACAGTGATTAATGAACAAGGTCAATTAGAAACCATGTTAATGGGATGCTATGGCTTAGGTATCACTCGTGTGGTTGCAGCAGCCATTGAACAACATCATGATCAACATGGAATTATCTGGCCTCAAAACATCGCTCCCTTCCAGGTAGTCATTATTCCTTTAAATGGGCATCGATCAGAAGTAGTGCAAAAGCAAGCTGATGCATTATATGAACGTCTAAAGGAGCTGGGAGTCGATGTATTAATTGATGATCGTAATGAGAGAGCTGGCGTATTGTTTGCAGATCACGACTTAATTGGTATTCCACATCGTATCATCATAAGCGAGCGGAATATGGAACAAAATTGTGTGGAATATAAAAGCCGAGCAAGCGGAGAAACACAGCAATTAAGCTTGGATAAAGCAATTGATGGAATCATGCAATTAGTCACAAATAAGTAAGTACAAATCTGTAGCCTGGGTGCAGCGAAGCGGAACCCGGGAAATAATGTACCTCAGTAAAACCCGGGTTCCGCTTCGCTGCACCCAGGCTACAGATTCTTAAAATATTATTTTCGATATGAATGTTTGTTCGAACGGTTGGATTTGAGGACAGGTTGTGAGAAAATTTTTCCAAGCAAGCGCTGCATACATCAGTATGCAAGCATTGATTAGGAGAGTTTTCTCGCAAGATGCGCCAAATACAGCTGTTCCCTGTATTTACTTTTCATCTCCAGGATTACCCTGCGTATTCAAATAAGTTAGTACCTCATTGTTTTTTAATGCTTTTACTCCAATTGCAGTGATTTGATTAAACCCTACATCTAAAGTATAAAGAGTTGTTGTTTCAGCTAAAGCCAAAGCACCCTCATCACCAATAGAGTTGTGACCTAAATCCAAATTTTGTAACTGTACCGCTTTTGCCAAGATTTTTGCCCCATAATCTCCAATAAGATTATTATTTGCATATAAGTTATTCAGAGAACTTATTTTTGCCAATTCAGCGATGCTCTCATCATCAATGAAATTATTGTCGATGTTCAGCAAGGTAAGATGATTTAACTCAGATAAAGCCTGAGCTCCTTCTCGACCCACATCACAATCAGCAATTGAAAGCCACTCAAGCATCCCGGCTTGGGCTAAAAAAATTGCTCCATCATTATGTAACGGATTGTGATCAATAATGAGATAAAGCAAATTCGGTTTTCTTGCTATAATTTTCGCCCCATCTTTATCAATATTATTGTCAACCAAATCAATAAATTTAAGCGATTGATTCCTATCAAGAAATTCTATACCTTCATTACCTAAATGATTACTACTTAAATATAAGCTTTTCAATGTCTTATTCGCAAACAGTGCTTTTGCCCCTGCTGTACCAATTTGAGCTTTTCTTAGAGAAAGATGAATCAGTGATTTATTTTTTGCTAAAAATTTAGCACCTGAAGGACCTATGGGGTTATCATCAAGAGAAAGAAAAAATAAGGTAGTATTATTTGCTAAAGCTTCAGCTCCATAGGGACCAATATGATTCTCCCCCAGCAGAAGATAAACCAATGAGGAGTTTTTTGCTAACGCCTCAGCCCCCAATGAGCCGATGCGATTTCCATTTAGAAACAAATAGCGAATATAAGTATTAGTGGAGAGTAATTCGGCACCTTGGAAGCCAATCTGATTATCGGAGAGGCTCAAGCGGGTAATTTCGGGATGCTCTTTGAGATAAGATAGAATTTGCGGAATATCCCGATCATGTATATTACATTGATCCATAAATATACCACCATCGCTGACATATGACTCTATATTTTCAACACATTCATTCCCTTGGTATACAGAATTTTTTATTTTATCCTTAGCAAATAGAGATGAACTCATTGCACTCAGTATAAGCAAAAGACATAAAGCAGCTTTTCTCATCATGAACCCAATCCTTTTGTTAAATCTGATGTCTATAAGCTAGGAAATAAAAACTATGAAGTTGTATCACGAAGATAAATAAAAACCAACACACCAACTGATAAGATTTCTGGAGAATAGGTACAAAAGTATATTCTTGCAGTTCAGGCAAGCTCAAGATTACACGCTTGCGATTCATCACGGGTAATTCGAAAATTAGCAAAATCCTGGATAAAATGGGTTATATAGTAAGCTAATGAAAAATGAGTATGCTCTCCAAAAATATTATGATAAATCTCTTCGGGAGATTCCTCTAAATCAGCACAAAAGGTTTTTAACAAAAAGTCCGCATATTTTTTATTGATTTCCCCCCATTTGTTTAAGATTGATTGAGCATGTGATAACTGAATCTCTTCTGTAAAGGCACTTAATTTATTGTAATGGTATAAATTCCCTACAAGATAAAGCATAAAAACACGTGTTTCCATATACTGCTCAGAGATAGCATTCAAGACCGACGGGACAAGGAGTTTAATTGGTAGAAATTTGGAATCTAGATTTTGCATGACAAAGAGTAAGTTCCAGCTCTGATACAAATACATCCACTCGGTACTTATAAAAAATTGACTCACTCGTTTGGGCAGCTGATTCACAATTAAATCAGGAAGAAGGCTGTATTTTTTATCCTCTATTAGTGAACTTCCAGCAGGTAAAACAAGCTTCATAAAGGAAAAACCATTAGGCGGTTGAGTATGTTCTAATACACGAATAAGCACAGAACCTGCAAAGGAATTATCATTAGGCTGTCCCTCTTCGTTAGGTTTCTCTTCCCAAATCGCCTCCAAGATATTTAAGCTCACATTTTTAACTGAATCACAGTGCTTTTCACCTATTGGTGTAGGACAGATTTTCGTATTCCAAAGGGCTAATCCATGTTTCTTAATAAACTCTTTTGACCTCTCCTGAATTGCTTCTTGGCCAAGCTCATCGTTTCCCAATAAACGCGTAAATGCACCTGAAGTCATTACTGGATCAACAGAAACTAACTTTAGGTTTTTAAAAAGCGAAAAATTGTATCTGTTTGAAGCAAAAAATAAATTAAAGAGTGGATTTCCTGGATATGAAGTGCTCCTTTGCTTTTTAGTAAAACAATATACATCTTCATTAAATGTAAAACTATTTACCATAGTCACAGAACATGCTTCAAATAAACATAATAAATTCAGCTGAATTTGCAGCTGTTTTGACATCATTTCCAATTCATGATCTGAAATTAACTGTTCATGCTCTATAAAAGCAAGTAACTCGCAAAGAGGAGTATTGTTTAGTAAACCAATTTCTACAGACTCAATAAGCCTGCTCAAATCAATTGATTCCTCTGTAAGTTTGATCAAAAAGTTCTTAAGCCCTTCATCACGAATTGTAAACGAATCAAACTTTAAGTCTTCCATGATTTTTTTGATAATTGATGGATCAGTTTGTTTCTTAAGATAGCTAAGCACACGGCTTAAAAAATGTTTTGTTAAAAGTTGTCCCATAAAAAAATCGTTACAAAAGAAAGGGATATTCATTCATTTTATTGAAATATACTTTAAGAGTATAGGGTAAGCGTGTCTCGTAACATGATATAAAGCAAAATACTATCACTTCGAAAATCCCAGAGTCTCTATTCGGCGTTTTATGCGTAGATCCAGCTCTAATCTTTATACTCAAAGAAAAAGCCCCTATACGTCTCACTTTAGTTTCTATTTAAAATAGCATTTTTCGTTGCTCTAATTTCTTTACCTTTATTTATAGAAAAGATTTTTGTAATCTCCACACCAATAAAGAAAATTTGCGCTGAATAATACACCCAAATTAAAATAATAATTAAAGAGCTTGCAGCGCCAAATATAGAATATCTAGAAAATTGTATAAGATAAAATTCAATGAGAATTTTTCCGAAGTTAAACAATAAAGAAGTGATCAATGCCCCCAACCACACATCGCGCCATTTTAATACCACATCCGGGAGAAACTTAAATATCATTGCAAATAACACTGTGAGAACACAAAAAGAGATGAAATGATTTATTATTAAATCCATTAAAATATTTGTATTCATCATATAATTTAAATAATTACTTAAAAGAGTGAAACCGGTACTTAAAATTAATGATACTAAGAATAAAAACGCAATTCCTAAAACAATTACAAAAGAAAAAAAACGACTTTTTAATTTTGCAAACCATCCTGCATCAGGATTTGTTTTGACACCCCATATCTCATTTAATCCTACTTGAATCTCAGTAAAAACTCCTGAGGCGGTAAATAAAATAACTAGAAAGCTGATTACTCTTGTTAAAAAAGAAGGGGTTGGATGCGCTCTATTTTGAATTATTTCTTGAAGTTGTAACGTGGGTTCTTTTCCTATTAAACTGCTTGCTTGGGCTAAAATTTGATTACGAGAAGCTTCTTCACCAAATATTGTTCCTACGATGAAAATACAAATTAATAAAATTGGAGCAAGGGAAAATAAAGTATAATAAGCAAGTGCTGCAGCTTTGCTTGAAACTCTATCATGGCTCCAATTATTAAATAGTTCTTTTAGGAAATTCCAAGAGTTCATTAAAATCATTTTTTGTCCTTATAATAGGAACTCTTTTATAGGAAGGTGCGAAATGTCTGAGTGCTTCTAGCCTATTTTTTTCAAAAAGCCAAATATTCAGTCAATAGCATCAACTTTATTTTAATACTACATATAGCGCAGGAAAGCCAAACATTTTTTATTCTATTTTAAAGCACTTCCTTACGCTGTAATAATTAAGCACACTTCAAAGAAAATATTTAAAATTTATTCATATTGCGAGAGGTACTGATTTCACCAAGTTCTATTCCAGCGAGGATTTCTGAAAATATATCGAAATTTTGGGAATGCGAATTCGTATTAATTATGGGAAACATGATATGTTGAAAAAAATGAGCTCTTTTTTTAATTTCTTCAGCATAGATTCTTGCTACTAATTCAGGATCATTTTTAAATGCGCCACAACCCCACGCACCGAGGGTCGCATAAGGCTTTCCCTCAAGAATTAATGTGTCCAGTTGTGCTGCAATTCGTCGGCGCAAATTACTTTCATATGCGTGAAGCTCTTGGGATTGTGATTCAGAAAAGTGCTCAGGAGCAGCTGATCTTAATTCATAAAAAGGAAAAATACTTGATGGAGGAAGAAACAAGTAGCTTATATCAGGATTAGGCTCATACCCACTTGAGCTAAATTCATCTGTTGATGATGGGAGAAAATATAGTTCCTCTCCTCTGAAACAGACTCTAGGTTCTTTACTAAAGAAGGTCTTATAGAGTTCATCAGAAGAAAAAGCTCCGGGACAACGTTCTTTTAAGATATCGATTTCCATATCCGTCATTTTCTTTCTTGCCTCAAGCAGCTGTCTTCCTGCCTCCGTATATAAAAATAAGTTGGTATTTTTATCAAACTCAACCCATTTATCCATCAACGAAAGTGCACATGTGGTTCGATGCCACATATTTTCTTCTTGAGCATTTCCTCCTTCTAATACGGCCCCGCCGGGGTAGAGCGAGCTCGCCATATTTAATACCGCATAAGCTTCACCATGCTCTTCCGTTGCCTCACGAGTTGCAGTTCCCCAATCTTGAGGTACAACGTCAACTCTCTTAGGAGCTTTAGATTTTTTTTTTGCCCAACGATTTAAATTATCTATTGCCTGTTGCTGTAATCTTTTTTGTTCTTCAGGAATTGTTATCAGCTGTATGGTTTTTTCCATACTTTTATAACGCCAACTCTTACCTGATAAGGCACCACTTATTAAACCTGGTTTTTGTGCTCTAATGGCTTCTTTTATGAGGGAATAATGTTCATGATTTGAGGAAACTCGCCTGAAAAATCTAGCTCTCATAATTTAAATCCTAAATATACTACACCGCGTCATTCCCTGCTTCACCTTATACTCCTTGCTTTCTCTGAGATATCAAATGAGTGTGTTTTTCAATTTTGTCTTGTGTAAAAAAATTTCCTCTTCATAGAGAATGCTTAAAGCAGACAAAGATTGATTCGAAAATGAATTCGATTCATATATTTATCATAGTGTATATAAATTTGAATTCAAGAAGATGCTTAAATACCGTTTTTATCTGTTGGAAAGATAAGAATACTTTGACTTTTTAGTACAACCAATTTTTTTAGAAAAAGTTTTTATTATCAACTCTGTATTTTTCCTCGAAGTAGTTATGGATAAGTTTTTTTTATTAAGAACCGTTTGTTTCATAAAAATAACTTATTAGGAATTGCATCGCTTATTTCAGCGTTCTTTTTCCTGTGGAGGAACTACAATTGCGAAAGGTTCGCTGGAACTACCATCTATGATTTTATTCAATAATTTAACCCTTATTAAAACCCTCATCGTTTTGCTCTCCTCAGAGCATTTTATTTCCTGGGGCTCACGCTTACAATTTGCAACTTGGTGCACTGTGTCTATAGGACTGGTATCGCTATCAATTACTTTTTGATGTTCCAAGTCGATAAGAGTTAACTCCAGGTGACTGAGCGCCCATTCGTTTCCTTCAGAAGTATATCCCACACGTCGTTCGTGCACCAAAGTAACCTTTTCCCCTCTTTTAAGCATGGTTTGATATTCCCATATTGGGTTTTCTACAGTCAACTCACTTTCAATAATATTGTTTCTTTGTTGAAACGCTTTTTCCATGTTGATATAACCCCAGCCATAAGTTCTATTCCAGGCTGAACCCATAATTTTAGAATGGCCAGAATCTGCTGTACCTGCATCAGTCCAGGTATCCGCGCTATTAATGAGTAACGCTTTGATGGCCATAGGATTCTGAATCCCTGCATCTTGTAATAGCAAGGCAGAAGCTCCTACATGCGGGGCAGCAGAACTAGTCCCCCCCATAAGGCGATAACCATCTTTGTAGTTCATTGCATTGGAATAGATAAAGCCATACACTTTGGGATCGGGAGCACAAGTCATAGTATCATGGCCAGGTGCAGTTAAATCCGGCTTACGTCTACCAAAAGGTGTAGGGCCGCGGCTGCTGGTGTTCTTAATATGATGTTTACTTCTATCTGCAGTTTTTACCACGGTTTCATTTTCAGAAACAAGCGTATTCATGTTGGCAACTGTAATCCCATTATAATTATCGCCAGGAACAGTCAGGGTAGAGGCAAAGGTGAATTGATGTGTGGGCTCTATATATCCTGCATTCCCAGCTGATTTTACCCAGAGAATTTTTTGAGTATTCACCACATAGTCTATAACTTTTGCAAGCCCGCTCCATTCAGGACAAGCAGGACAATTTAAATCCAGCCTACCATTTCCCATGCTGTAATTAATAAGCGTAGGTTTAAGTTCAGAACGATGCAACATCCAATCCAGAGTTTCCATAGTACGCATGATACTTGAAGGATCGGCGGTTTCCTCTCCTGCTAATCCAGAAATAATTGTAGAAGCACCATAAGCCATACCTTTGTATTTTTCATGATTGCTGGCATAAATACAGGCTACACCGGTTGCATGGGGCTCTTTTACGCCATTAATGAGATTAGAATAGCCAGAACCTGGCTCTTGATGAACTATTAATCGTTTATTGGATAAAGAAGGATGCAAAGGATCTACACCGGTATCAATTATGCCGATAATTCCTTTTTGGCCGGTATAACCATGGTTCCACCAATTACTTACATTAGGATAAAAAGATGAAGGCGCAAGTTTTAAAACTTGCGCAGTCACATCCAGCTCCGATTGAGCAGCAAAATGAGAAGAAATTTGTGCAGCAGCATCAAAATCTGCAATTTGATAAAGTAAATTACGACTCCTGGGAACTTGGATTGCTACTGCGGGCATGAAGCCTAAATCTTGAACGTTCACATTCTGAATTTTTTTTATTTCTTCAATAAATGATTCTTTTTCTGAAATATTATGCAAAAAGACCAGAATCGATAAAGGAGTATTATCAGAAGCTCTGGAATGTCTTAAAGTATGGAGAACATCAGCATCAATAATAGCCCTAGCAGAAAGAATAGGACTTACTGTGAGTAAAATTATCGCAAGATAAAATCTTTTGAGCTTACGCCACATAGAATGCCTCACTTATGGAGTCAATATCAATGAACAATATTCATTTACCTAATGGCAAAATATTGTGTTTCAGGGTAATTTTAAAGCAAGGAATCAAAAGAAGAAAGCTGTTCGTATAAAAAAATTGCTGTTAATACAATGAGGTAGATCCATCTTTCCTTTGAGCAGTATCTTTGAAGAATCCCTCAAATGAGACTTCAGCTTCCTAAAAAAAGATGAGATGATTTATAATCTTCTATTTGTCTAGTCGTTTTTCGAATAAGCAGTTTGTTTTAAAATTAAAAAACGTGTGAGTAAGAAGCCAATAATAATTCCTGCAAAATTTATCCAATAAAGCGGCCAGGAAAAAATTCCAAGCCCCACAACATTCGGACCGGGACAAATCCCAGTAATTCCCCAACCTACACCAAAAGCTGCTGCACCAAGAATAAGCTGCCAATCAATTTTTTCTTTGGTAGGTAACTCATAACAGCTGTTTAGTAAAGGCTTAGTCAACCATTTACGCAATTGGAACAAAAGAAAAGTAACTAATAAAGCCATAAAAAAAGTAACATATAAATTAATCTTAAATGTATCAGCTCCAATTTTTAGACCTGCAATAATAATATCTGGACTATACATACCCGTTAAAATTAAACCTAAACCAAATATTAACCCAGCGATTAATGCGATCAGAGAGTTCATATTTTATATCCTTAGTGTGTTAGCCAGGAAGTAATTATTGCAATAGGGAAAAAGATACTCACAGCAATTATTGAGCGTTTGCGTAAGAGTGATATTCCACATAATCCATGTCCACTGGTACACCCATTACCAAGATAGGTGCCGCCACCAACCAATATTCCGCCAAGAATCAATAGCTCATAATTCGTTTTAAAAACAGCAGCAGGATTGGGGACTGTCTGCAGAAAATTAAAGAGAACCCCGCTTAAAAACAATCCCACAATAAATGAAATATTGTCAATATTTGGACGATAAGTTGTAAAATCCCATGACCGAAAAAGGATACCACTACAACCAAGAATTCTCCCTCGAACCAACAGCATTATTCCGGCAGCAACTCCAAGAAGGATCCCTCCTAGAACAACGTGTATTTCAATTATCATTATGACGGTCTCCTGTATAGATAAGATAATTTTTTGATAATACACATAAAATATTTTATCCACTTTAATATAACTATTATTGTGGCTGGAAATAAATGGAATACAATAAAGTTTGTGTGCAACAAAAAACAGCAAAAGCATCCTATTTAACTCAAAAATGTTATGCTTTCTGCTGTTCTTCGTAATTGCCGCTATAAATTAAAGGAATCACTTTACCATTCGAATCGAATACCGCGATTACCAGGCATTATTCAATGAAATCACCAGAAAGGAGAATAAAAACCGTATGATTCGTTTCATAAATATTTTCCCCTGTAATTTTCAAGTACCTCTTCATCGAAAATTCTAAAATAAATCAAACCAAAATTTGCACACAAAAAGAATTAAATTGACACAATGGCGTTTAATTTGATATGTTATTCTGCGTAGATAAAATTTTAATCAAATATATCACCATGAATCATCGCAATACGAACAAAAGCACTAACTTTCCTGCAGTGTTCACTGCAAAGTTATCGCTGTGCCATGATTTTTTACCTACCGCAATCGCTTCAGTAGATATTATTATTATTTTGCCCTCTTTACCCTAGAGCGGTCAGTTATTTTTTATTCCCGAACCTCTCTAGGGGGAACATCGGGTGTTTGGAATAACTGAATATTAAAGCTGGAGGGTATCATGACTCAAACTAACTCTTTTAACCTAAAAAACAATTGCTTGCCCTTTGTTATGTGGTTTTTTCCACTATCGTTTTTTGCACTTCAATTTATATTGCGTCTATGGCCGGGATTGATGATGCAAGAAATAATGACTCGGTTTTCAATCGATGCAGCCAATTTTGGCCTCTTAGCTGCATTTTATTATTATGGATATGCTGGAATGCAAATTCCTATGGCATTATTGCTCGAAAAATTTGGCGCCAAAAAAGTAGTTTTTATCTTTGCACTACTTTGTGGTTTAAGCGCCCTGCTCTTTACCTCGACTCATAATTTTTACCTGGCCTTATTAAGCAGATTTTTAATCGGGGCCAGCTCAGCCGTTGGTTTTTTGGGAGTATCCAAAGTTATTTCTGAATGGTTTAGTAGCACTCGATATTCTCAAATGGTTGGATTTTCTTTTAGTGTTGGGCTTTTAGGAGCTGTCTATGGTGGCAAACCATTAACTCAGTTGCTTTCGACCTACAGCAGTCAACGGGTAGGATTAGTGCTTGCATTATGCTCCATAAGTGTAGGTGTATTCGCTTATTTGGTATTGCGTACTCCCAAGAATTTTAAAGTAAAAGCGAATGAGTTTAACCTATCTCATTTATCTGTGTTGTTCACTTCAAGAATATTATGGGTTCTTGCCCTAGCTAATTTGTTAATGGTCGGTGCACTCGAAGGGTTTGCTGATGTGTGGGGAGTATCTTTTTTAACTGCTGCCTATGGTTTTGCTAAATCTGATGCAGCCCTACTCGTCTCATTGATTTTTGTAGGTATGCTATTTGGAGGACCATTACTTGCGTTTCTTAGTAAAAAAATAGGAAATTATACTGTTATAGGGATTTGTGGAATCGGATTAACCTTAGCGTTTCTAATGATTCTCTCAGGAAATGTGAGCAATTGGTGGCTCCTTAGTACTTTATTCTTCACTATTGGGCTTATGTGTTGCTATCAAGTAATTGTATTTGCGGCAGGTTCCACTCTTGTTTCCAACAAACAGTTAGGAATAACCATAGCCTTTTTAAATTGTATCAATATGCTTGGCGGGTCATTTTTTCATACTGTAATAGGTAAAATAATGGATTATTACTGGGAGGGGAACCTCACCGAAAATGGGCTAAAGCAATACAGCCTGTCCTCCTACCACCACGCTTTGATGGTGATACCAGCCTGCGCCCTTTTGGGAACGGTACTCATTTATCTGCTTCACAGACACATCAAGAGTCAGGTGAATCTAAAGTCGGCTAAACCTATTGTGGTTTCTGAAACTTCATTTTGAAATATTGTGAACGGCGAAATGGGGCTTGTTTACATTTCGCTGGATTGAGCCAAAATAGTAGCATGATCAGCAGCCCTTATTGATTTGAGTTGTATTATAAAATCCTCTTCAATTTTATAATGCAGGCAATTGTTTTTTATTTTTTCAATATAACCCAATTCTTCCAATCTATTTAGAGCCGGGAGAATCTCTGTAGATAATTCATAGCGAAACCGAGGTACAAATGAATTCAATATTGCCTCTTTTTCAACGACAAGAAACTCTCTTATGTTCTTATTATTAGGGTTAGTCACATCATTTTTAATGATATTCATAAAATGAGAATAATCATTAAAAAGCTTATCCAAATCCAATATTTTTTTATTCTTTATCTTTTTAGTATTTTTTTTATTATTCATGAATTTTTGTATGTGCCATCCACCTAAAGCAGTAATAAGACAACCCGTTAAAAAGCCGACTAAAAATGAGGTATCCATAGACATTGTTTCAATTAAAATTTTGATGGTACAAAAACATGATCATCGATGTAATCATAAGTTGGTTAATTATATATCAAAAAATGATTAAAAGTAACAACACTTTTTTAAGATTGCAAACCATGTCCACATGTTTACGAATGGGAGCCCAGCTTGATTTTTCAATTGGGCATGAATAAAATACATCTAATTTGTTCTGTTTGACACTCGTCTGCGTGCATCGTGACCACCATGCCAGAACTATTGCTTCACATAACTCATCAAAAGAGGATAATATGCTAAAAAAGTTCTTCATTTTTTCCATTATGGTTCTAGTTGGCATGTTGACTGCCTGTGGTCCTATTTATAATACAGAATACAGTTTTGTTCCGCCAAAATCAGATATCGCAAAAATGTGCACAGCTCAGTGTATTCAAGGTAAAAATGATTGCGAACAAAGTTGTCGTGTGGACAATGACAATTGCCGTATGAGAGCACAACAAAACGCCATGTTTGAATACAAGCAGTATAAAGAGGACCGCAAAAGAATGGGTTTACCAATTAACAAATCAATGAATGATTTTGATCGAAGCAGTAGCTGTAGTAACTCATGCCGATGCGAATCCACCTATAGAGCATGTTATTCAGCTTGTGGTGGTGAAGTATTAGAACATAAAGTATGTGTTGCTTTCTGTGACAAACAGCAATAAAAATAACCCTCAAGCTTTAGGCTAAAACCAGTAAAAAACCAGCAATTTTTAATTCAATAAATTGCTGGTTTTTTACTGGCTCTTCGCGATTAATACGCATAGTATTAAATGATTCCTTGCTTGGTAGCCAAAAATGTTTGAAAAACCATCCCTCACGCATCAAAAAATTATTGAACACCTAAAAATTGATTATCACATCGATACACTTACCCTGACCCATCTCTCAATCGGTGCAGATATAAACGCTTCACTATACAAAGCAGACACAAAAAATCAGTCTTATTTCGTCAAGCTAAAAAAAGGTTCTCATCATGAGGTAGCGATTGATGTTTTGGATCTTTTGCGCAAGAAGGGAATTCAGCAAATTATTAAACCCATTAACACCACTGCAAATCAACCCATTTTGTATGCTGATGAATTTAGCCTCATTGTTTACCCCTTTATTCACGGACAAAATGGTTTTAATCAAACCTTAACAAAAGAGCAATGGATCACACTTGGGAAAACTTTAAAGCAAATTCATGAAATCGATGTACCACAACTCATTCAACACCAACTTCGACATGAATTATATACATCGAAATGGAGAGAGTATGTAGGAACACTTTGGGAGCACATTGAAAAATCATCTGCTTTAGATGAGTACGCGCTCAAGCTGATCACCTTTGTGAAAAAAAACCATGCGGTGATTGTTCACTTAGTAGAGCGCGCGGAACATCTCGTCCAAAAGATACAAAACACTTCGCATCAATTGGTCTTATGCCATTCTGATATCCACGCTGGAAATATATTAATAAGTCCTCATCATTCTATCTACATTGTAGATTGGGATGAACCGATAATGGCACCAAAAGAGCGCGATCTGATGTTTATAGGCGGCGGAATTGCCAATGTTTGGAATGAACCTTATCAAGAAACTCTTTTCTATAAAGGCTATGGCAAAACCGAGATCAATAAAGCACTTTTAGCCTATTACCGATGTGAGCGAATCGTAGAGGATATCGCTGTTTATACTCAAGAAATTCTTTCTGTCTCCTCAGAGTATGGAAATAAAGCTCAATCTTACGAACATTTCATCAGTATGTTTGCAACAAATGGAGTAGTAGATATTGCCTTAAACACCGCAGAAATATGACCTCAACAGACAACACATTTATTTTACAATTTAAACAACCTTTGCCACACTTTATATAGCGTCGTCCCCTTAAATTCTAGACAAGACGCTAGTAAAGGGAGGTGAAGGAGTGTACTCAAGTACATAACCTGAGCCGAACGAGCTTGCAACGATGTATAGAACTTAGGGGGGGCTATGTGACCTATTCTTGTGAGAGCAGAATAATAATGAAGAAAATTATCCTTTATTTTTTAGCGTTCATTGGCACAATCGCTCTATTATTTCTTGTCTCCGAATGGTTTGGCAGAAGTAGCAGAACAATGTATGCGGGAAGTCCCATGCCAATGCAAGCAGCAGTCGGAAAGCCTGATTACGCTGTTGGCTCGATGGCAATGCAAGTAAACAATCAGTCTAATGCAAGCCAACCTTCACAAAATGTAATGCGCGGTATGATTATTCGTAATGCAAATATTTCATTGCAAGTTGATAACATTAATTCAGCAATGGAAAAAATCTCTCAATTAGCGGAAAACTCAGGAGGCTACGTCGTCAGCTCCAATTTAATGCAAGATAATAACGATGCGAATAATACCACTGCAAATATTAGCATAAGAGTACCCGCCCAAGGTTTAAATAATGCATTAACTGCATTGAAATCATTAGCAACACAAGTCACCCAAGAATCAGTAACGGTCGAAGACATTACGCAACAATTTGTCGATTTACAAAGCCAGCTTAACAACTTACAAACTGCTAAAGAGCAGCTGTCCAAGATTATGGCCAAAGCAAAAGAAACAGCAGATGTTCTTAGTGTGTTCAGACAATTAAGTGATGTACAGGGACAAATTGACGTAATCCAGGGGCAAATTAAATATTACAAAGAATCAGTAGCTTATTCATTGATCAATATTAACTTGAATATGAATCCAATAATTCAAACAGAGCAACAAAAACAATGGAAAATAACAGAAGCATTTATTGACTCCTACCATGCCTTAGTGGATCAATTACGTAGCGTTACTTACGGTTTAATTGAATTTTTTGTGTATTTCTTACCGTTAATTTTGTTATGGATTTGTATCAGCCTGATTGTTTTTTGGATAGGAAAAAAAGTTTGGAATAATTTAAACAAAAAGTAAGAATTTCCATATAACATATTGTTTTATATAAGAAAAATAAGAACATCCTCATTAGCTTCCATACGTTAATAGACAAATTGGCCTAGAAAAAAACCAAGAGAACAAAATACAGACTATTATTTTTTAATACAGCAGATAAAACTAAAAGAGAGATTGTTCTGTGTTCTATTATTTTAAATCAAAACAATTTATTGCTTTTTTAATGGCAGGAGTAATAGCAGTTATCGTAAACTTTTGTAGCAGAATCCTCTATAGCTATTCATTCAGTTTTTCCACATCCATTATTTTAGCCTATGTTACTGGAATGGTTGTATCGTTTATTCTTACCAAATTCTTTGTATTTAAGGCAAGCCAGCAGACATTTACCCGGTCCATTATTTTTTTTATTCTGATTAATTTAATTGGCATGTCACAAACGTTACTTGTTAGTTTATTGTTTGCCCATTATTTTCTGCCCGCTATGGATATTAAATCTTTAGAAATTGCACACGCAATTGGGCTCGCCTCACCTACGTTTACCACTTATTTGGGACATAAATTTCTAACTTTTCGAGAAAAAATTTAGGCCTTTCGGACTGGAGGCGTCAACTTTTTGATTAGGAGCCCTTAATGTATTGAACCATTATTCAAAAAATACTTTACTTACTATGTCCCGCGGCTTGTCCGTGAGATCCAGCACTAGTGCAAATTTCAGGATTCCGCAGGCAAGCCACGGGATGTAGAAATGATGTAGAAATAAAGGTAATGATAAATAACAATCCTCCAGGCTCAAGTAAGATGGACCTTAATTTGTTTTAATCGTTTGGATAATAAACCCAGAGATTGGGTTCAACATAAGTTCCTATGTCATTAACAAATTTTACTGGGGCTAAAGCGTCTTTTACTACATAATCGCCGTCGCCAGGAAAATGCATTCCTGCCCACTCTTCCCATTGCGAACTTGAAGCAGTGACACAGGCGGAGCGATGGCAAATCTTCACAATTCGCGCCCCTAGATTAAGGTGAGTTTTTATCCAGGGATCAAAAATTAATCCATCCTTATTTTGCCACATAACATACTCATCTATGGGGATTAAGGGATATATGCTTTTTAGGCTGGGTCTTACAGGTATAACTAAAGAAATAAAATTTCTCTTCCATGCACTATTTTTTAAATACTGGAGCAGCATTTTGCTCAGCCCCTTATTACGATGTGTATCAGATACGGTGATCGATATGGCACATAATAGATTAGTTGATTCAATGGGATACTTCTCATAAAGACCTGTATTAACTACCCAACTCACACCTTCATCAGAAAGCGCAAAAAGTGGTTTTTTCCAAATCAAGGGAATAGAATTAGCTATTCCAATTAGCTCATTATTACCATCAAGTAAACTGATCTGAAAATCAGGATATAACTCATACATCTTAAAAACAATTTCATCAGCTAAACGCAAAAAATCCGGCCAAACACGTTTCCGCAAAGCACTTACTTTATCAAGCAAGTTCAATTGCTCTTTACCACAAATAATCTGAACTTTTCCGCTGGCTGGTATTTTAGTGGTCATATACGTTCTGCTTGCTTAAGTAATGCATTCCACCAAACAACCATCGCATCGATCGCTTGTTTTGCTCCTGATAGTACATTATTTTTTCGAATGAATTGTTCGCAGTTCATGTCTTCTGATGAAGAATAATTATCTTCTTGCGCGCGATCGACAAACATTCCAAGCCCATCTTTATGTCCTTGCTCGACACCATTCAAATGCATATCGTGGAACGCTTTCAATCTTGATTTTTCCCATTGCATCGCTCTGCGTTGAACTACTTCATGAGAAATATCAAGGAATACTTCATGCTCAAATATTGCCGCGGTTTCTGTTGCATACACAGCGCCTAAGGTACTTGATGGGCATGTAGCAATGAGATTTGAAATGGCATCAAAAAATTCAGTTGTGGGACGAAACTCAAGACGTTTATCCACATCAGTTCCTATTTCTGACAATGATTTTTTATAGATGGCTGCATGATTTTTTTCTTCATCAAAATTACGTTGTAACTCTTGGAAAACACCTTGTTCTTTAAAAAGCCTTGTGGTGTTTGCCGCCGTCGACAGGAATCGAGTATTCTTTAAAGAAAACTGATAATGCTCTATCATCAACCATTCTAAAGCAGGCTCAGAAAATCGCTTTAAATGATGCAAGTGATTTTTTACAGCAGATATGAATTGATTGTTTAAGTTATCAATTGAACTCGTTAATTTTAATGTCATAACAATGCATCCTTACTCGTTAAAAACATGTTGAATTTAATTTTTAAATGTATCAAATAACTAACAGAGCTAGAGCAATAAGAGTAAGAGCGATATAATCTCCCCTAATTTTGCTCCCGCGATTCGGCTGAGTTTAAAATTCGATACTTTATAAAAAAATAATACATAGCCAGCTATTTAATAGTCAAGCATTATTTTGAGGTGCACTTTATATGCCATTTAAAATTGATGAACATACAGGGATTTTGATCAAAAAAGCCGCTCGACTTTTTGAGCAAGTTGCGAATAAAAATCTTGATGAACTCGGTGTAACTTACGCACAAACTGTTTTTCTTGTTCGGCTTTGGGACCAAGATGGACAAAATCAAATTGAACTTGCAAGAAGTGCAGGCTTAAAACAACCCAGTGTAGTTCGTATTTTAGATAGGATGGAACGAGATGATTTGATTACTCGTGTACGGAATAAAGAAGATAGGCGAGTGTTCAATTTTTACCTTACTGAAAAAGCGAAAGAAGCATGTCGAAAGCTGGAGGAACGTGCAAACACCATGGATGATATTGCTACTGTCAATATTGCTCCCAACAAAGTCGAGCAATTCAATCAAATACTTATGAACATCATAGGTAATTTACAAAATTTTCTGGAGAATGAGTGAATTATTTTCTTCAGTATCAGTATTGGAGCATTTTGTCATTTATTTTGTAAATTATAAAAAACAAAAAAATCAACATATCAAACAACGATCTGACTTGGGCTCGGACCTGATTTAACAGCAATATCTTTAAAAAAACTCATACGCTTATGCAACAAACTTTTAGCTCTGTACACTAAATAAAGTGTATATCGAGGAGCTGTTTGTGGATGATGCAGTTGAACGACTGAGTTATCTTCTAAATAAGGTAATAAATAAGATTTTGGCAAACATGCTACTCCATAACCATTTCTTACCGACCGAATCAATCCCATTACATCAACAAATGTAAGAGCGGGTTCGATGGAATTAGGAGATATATCCAATGCAAGTTCAGCATACCTTTTAAGAAAAGGCATGGTATCCTCATAAGCAAGCCATCGCATGGATTTAAGGCTTTTGTTAAAAGCAGATTCACTCGTTTTATCTAAGTACTTCTCCCAACGCTCGGTTCCTATAAACACAAGCTCATCATCAAATAATTTAATAAACTCAAGATTAGGATTGTCATATTTGACCGAGGTAATACCAAAATCAATGGTATTATTTTGTAAATCATCAATAATCGTTGAATCTTTAGGAATGTAATTAACTTTTAATTTAATTCCATGCTCAAGGCATACGCCAATTGAGTTTATTAATAGATTTTCAGCGAATTCGTTAATACAGCTTATATGTATCTCCCCACTCATTGAATTGGTATATTTCGAGAAATTATCTATTACCCCTCTGATTTTATCGAAAGGTTCTGAAACTAAAGTAAAAAGCTTTTTAGCAGCCTGAGTGGGTAAAATACATTTGGCATTTCGCTCGAAGAGCGTTTCCCCCAGATAAATTTCTAAGTTCTTAATGTGAAGTGAGACTGCAGCTTGTGTTATATTTAGCCTTTTAGCCGCTTTAGAAAAGGAACCTAACTCATAGGCAAAAATAAAAGATTCCAGATTGTTATAAAAATTCATTTTCTTTGCTGCCTTCCCAAATTCACTTTTAAAATAGATCTTAAAATAAAACATCCATGCATGAATTATAACAATTCAAAATTAACATATTATTAACAAATTAAACATAATTTATACATATATTAATTGGATATCTTCTATTCCATGCAATTCATTTCATGACCTATACTTATTGAATAGTAACACTGAACCTTTGTGAGACTGAAAAATGGAAAACTCATGGAAAGATCAGTTGGATCAAGAATTAATAAAACAATTAGGTCGTAAAAAAGGAAAAAAATTTGCCGAAAAATACCTCCCGTCATTATCAATGAGTTATTGTGAACAACATACTGTTGAGGAAGCAATAGCGGATCTCTTGCAAATTGATAAACTATCCCTACAAGACCCATTAACGATTGTTTTTTTTGAATCACCACGGGGTGAATATCCATTACATATTAAATTGTATCGATATGGCAGACCGATTCCTCTCTCCGATATCCTACCTATGATTGAAAATATGGGTTTAAGGACTTATACGGAAAGACCATATAAAATTGCTATTGCACCCAATCAATTTGTTTGGATCAGTGATTTTAATGTTACCTATGCCCATTCCAACCTACTGACCCTCGAGCAGGTAAAAAATATCTTTAATGAGGCCCTGATAAAAATAAGTGTTGGAATTTGTGAAAATGATGGCTTTAATAAACTGGTTTTAGGAGCAGGATTGTCATGGCGAGAGATTGTTATTATTCGCGCTTACGCCAAATACATGCAACAAATTGGATTTCGCTTTAGTCAACAATACATTGAAAAAACCATTGCCACATATGCTGCAATTACCAAAAAATTAATTCAACTTTTTTATTTAAAATTTGGTCTGAAACAAAACACCGCAAATAAAAATAAAAAGGCCGAACTGGAAAAAGAAATTCGCAGCGATATTGATGCCATTACCAGTCTAGATGAAGACTACATCATCCGTTTTTTCTGGTCTTTAATCAAAGCGACACTTCGTACCAACTATTTTCAGGTAGGTTCCGATGGCCAGCCTAAAGACTATTTGTCATTTAAACTCAACTCGGCCAAAGTGCCCGATTTACCTCCCGGACAACCTATGTACGAAATTTTTGTTTATTCAACACGATTTGAAGGAATACATTTACGCAGTGCTAAAGTAGCGCGTGGGGGTCTTCGCTGGTCTGATCGTCCAGAGGATTTTCGTACTGAAGTTCTCGGTTTGATGAAAGCCCAAAAAGTAAAAAACTCTGTGATCGTACCTTCTGGAGCTAAAGGAGGGTTTATTTTAAAAAAAGCAATCCATATGCTCGATCGCGAACAGATAAAACAAGAAGTCATTTACTGTTATCAATCATTTATACGAGGATTACTTGATTTAACCGATAATCTTATAGATGATCGGGTTATTTCACCCAAAAATACCGTATGTTATGACGAGGCAGATCCTTATCTTGTTGTCGCAGCAGACAAAGGAACAGCAACTTTTTCTGATATTGCAAATGGTATTGCTAAAGAATACAACTTCTGGCTTGGGGACGCTTTTGCTTCTGGGGGCTCTGCAGGTTATGATCATAAAAAAATGGGAATTACTGCTCGCGGCGCATGGGAATCAGTGAAACGACATTTCCGCGAATTGGATATTAATATCGAAGAGCAGGATTTTACGGTTGTAGGTATTGGCGACATGAGTGGGGATGTATTCGGCAATGGGCTGATCTATACCAGTCATTCTCTTTTGCTTGCAGCATTTGATCATCGCCATATATTTCTTGATCCTAATCCTAATGGCCCCAAAACCTTTGCAGAACGTCAGCGCTTATTTAATTTACCTACCTCATCGTGGGAAGACTTCAATCCTCGCTTAATTTCCAAAGGTGGAGGAGTTTACTCACGTTCAAGCAAATCCATTACTATCACCCCTGAAGTGAAAAAAGCACTTTCGATTACAGCCGATTCATTAACACCTAATGAACTGATCCGGGAAATTTTAAAAGCACCAGTTGATTTGTTATTTAATGGCGGTATTGGTACCTATGTGAAAGCATCAACTCAATCACATGCTGATGTTGGCGACAAAACCAATGAGTTTTGTCGTGTGAATGGTAATGAATTACGTTGCAAAATTGTGGGTGAAGGAGGTAATCTCGGTTTTACTCAACTTGGAAGAGTGGAGTTTGCACTGCAAGGTGGTTTGATTAATACTGATTCAATTGATAACTCAGCAGGGGTAAATTGTTCTGACCATGAAGTGAACATCAAAATTCTGCTGAATAAGGAAATGCTCCAAGGAAAGCTTACGGAGAAAAAGCGCAATCAGTTGCTCACGAAAATGACTGAAGAGGTGGCTCAGCTCGTTTTAAACGATAACTACAATCAAGCATTGGTTTTGAGTTTTTCAGCTACAAACGCCTTGGCTTATAGCGGTCTATATCAGGCATATATTAAAGAGCTGGAAGGATTAGTGCATTTAGATAGAGGCGTTGAATACCTTCCTGATGAGAAACATCTTCTGGAACGTAAAGCCGCAGGCCAAGCACTAACACGTCCAGAATTGTCCATTATTATGGCCTATACAAAAATTTATATTACGGGTGAATTATTAAAATCTGACTTACCTGATGATCCCTATTTTGCAACCATACTTGAGACAGGATTTCCTGCAACGTTAATCAAGTTGTATGCCAAATCCATGCAAACACATCGTTTGCGACGTGAGATTATCGCAACGCAACTCAGTAATCAGATTGTTAATAGTATGGGTATTACCTTCATGTACCGTCTGCAAATGGAAACTGGACAAACGATAGCAGATATTGCTCGTGCTTATATTATTGCAGCGAAAGCCTATCGCGTAGACGATTTACATCGATTGATTGATTCGCTTAATTACAAAGTGACCGTACACACTCAATATGAGTTACTTCACCACGTCAGACAATTAATGAATTTAGCAACCCGATGGTTTTTACACCATAAACGTCTTGCTGGAGAAATTACGAATAATATTGCCCATTACAGTCAATCTATAGCGAAACTTGAAAAATCAATTCCTGATTTAATGGCAGGTGTCACTAAAGAATATCTTGATAAAATTGTTATTCAATTTGTAGATATTGGTTTACCCGAAGAAGCTGCGAGAAAAATCGCCGCTACTCGTGCTATGTATACTGTATTAAATGTAGTAGAGGTTGCAACACAAAATAAATTTGACTTAGGGAAGACCGCTGAAGTTTATTTTAAAGTAGGCAGCAAATTTAGTCTGGTCTGGTTCCGCGATCAAATTGGTAATGATTCTCGTGAAGGCCATTGGAATAGTCTGGCACGCTTATCTTTACGTGATGAACTCGATAACTTACAACGCCGTCTGACTATTGTCATTTTAATGAATAATCAAAAAGCGCTTAACTCGGATGAGCTCATTGCCTATTGGTTCGCAAAAAACCCTTTTATCCACCAACGATGGGAAAAATTGCTGGAAATGCTGCTTGGTAGTTCAAGTATTGATTATACAATTTTCTTTATTGCTCTGCGCGAATTATCAACCTTAATCACTGTAGAGTAATAGAAAATCTCCTACAAAATCATAAACCCGAGCCCGCACAGGAGCTCGGGAATTCCTTTGACAACACCCTAAATTCATTCACATACCCTCATTTTCAAATACAAACGGTTCTCGTTGTTTTTTTATATCTGTTGATGATACTGTGATTGTGAAGTCAATTGATGAAATAATGGAGAGCTTAAATTATGGATGAAGAATATCGAAAACATGCCAAATCAAAAATTACAAATGCTAAATATCTAGAACGTAAACATGCTGCAAAAAAAATAATAATCGAAGAATACACGCAAGGAATCAATTCATTTTTACAAATCATCAATAAAACACCTGCTGACTTTCATGCTCTTACCAATGCCTATTATGATCTGGCGACTTTTTATTTTAATAAAACGGAATACATAAAAGCAGCTCAATGTTATCTGGATGCGATACAACAACTCCTGCAAACTGAATTAAATGATGAGTGTTATAGAAAATTAACGGAACTATATATTGACTTAGCGGATGCGTGTTATGAATCGCTTAACCAGCCTGCAGGAGATGAAGCCATGTCAAATGCCATAAAAGCATTTGGTTTGATTAAAAACAAAACTGGTGCAGAACAAAAAATAGGTGATCCAATAGCTAATTTCAAGAAATTTCATGAGCATTATGAACGAAAACTTTCAACAAATTCATATATCGAATCATCCAAATTTACAAACCATGAGCTTTTACTTGGTGAAGGACAAGTTACACGACAACAGGAACAAGCTCTTTTCGCACAATTTGAAGCCATATCAATTAGTGAAATTCAACAAATTGATCTCAGTATAGAGGGCATGTTAAGCCAACTGTCTCTATCTGCAGAGAAACCTTTATTTAACCCCATTGTAATCAATGCAACACCGAGCGATGGTGTTTGTCGTAATATGGCAATGCAGCTTTTAGCACTGGCTAAATCTCATATTCAAAACAAATTAATACCAGAAACTGTTGCAACTTATAGACAAGCCATTAAAACACTGCAAATGATCAAAGCTCCACAACAAAGTGACCATCAAATAATCCTGCATTTGGAAGACCAAATAAAATTTTTACAAAGAAAGCAAAGTATCCCAGAAACACAATCTTCTTTTACTTCACCTTCAATACCCCTAGAAAATCAAAGATCGGTTTCCGTCACTCAGTCAGGGAGAGGTTTTTTTGCTCAAGCGTTGCAGGATGAAACAAAAGAAGAATTGTCTATGGATTTTGAGGAAGATGTCAAAATGATCGAAGAAACCAATGGAAACAGAATGAATATGTATCCTTAACTCGGCCTTTCTTACAAACTGCTCCTCGTTGAGGTATTTAATGGTGATTTTAAATTAAGATTGAGTCTACTAACAGTTATCATCTCTAAAGTTTCTATAGAGCTCCCAGGACAGTGTGCTGGGAGCTCTACTTTCTATTATCAAAAGATCCCAAAAGCCATCATTAATCATAATGAGAAAAATTAATCAGATATTCCTTTATTCAAAGCCTCTGCTTCAAGTACTAAAGCTCTTATTAATTCATTTGCACTTGTATTTCTGCATAATGGTGCGGATTGCCCCGCCCACATTGACATAAAATCAATATTGTTTTGTTCCTTGGCCTTTTTTCGCATCATGCTTGTCAGGGCATTTTGAATGGGATAATCAAGAATATTGATTTTTCTTAGCTCCATGCGCTCAATAAATTGATTGCGTACTCCTCGGGCTAATTTCCCGGAAAAAGCGCGTGTAAGCACCGTATTATCTTGTTGCTGTGTCAGTAAAGCGTGTTTATAGACATCTGGAATGCCGGATTCAAAACAACTGAGAAACGCAGTTCCCATTTGTATGCCTTCAGCACCTAAATGCGTTGCGGCAACGATTCCTCTTCCATCCATAATTCCCCCCGCCGCAATAATAGGAATTTTGATTTGATCTACGAATTGAGGGATTAGGCTAAACAACCCAATCAATCCATCCTCCGCTTTACCTATAAAAGTCCCTCTATGGCCCCCTGCTTCACTTCCTTGAGCAACAATTGCATCAATACCACTTTCTTCTAATACCCGTGCTTCGGCTAAGGTTGTCGCTGTGCCGATTAAAATGGTGTGATTTTTTTTTAGTTTTGATATCCATGCAGAATCCAACAAACCAAATGCATAACTAAAAACAGGAATTTTTTCTTCAAGAAGTACCTTTATTTGTTCTTCAAAAGATTGTGCGTAAGGTTTTGCAACTGACTTAATCTCTATATTTAATTCATGGCAGGACTGTTTAATATCAGCACAGGATTTTTGAATTTGTGCTGCCGTGGCATAATGTTCCTCTGGAATAAAAAGATTAACTGCAAAAGGTTTATTCGTTAATTTACGAATCGTTTTTAGAGCATGTCTTATCTCAGTAGGAGTCATATATCCAGCACCTAGTGAGCCTAAACCACCTGAATTACTTACCGCAGCAACTAACTCAGGAGTAGCAGCGCCACCTGCCATAGGAGCCTGTATAATTGGGAATTTTAAACCAATTTTTTCAGTCAATCGTGTCTGCCACATGGTTTTCATCCTTTTTATATTTCATTAATCATAAACTTGATGTGTAATGGATACTATAGTGTAATGAAGCACAATTACTCTAATGTTCAGCGCGCCAATTATCCCAGATTATTTATTACACAAACTTAAATGGGATTGAACAATAGAATTGGGAAAAACGGATTATTCACTTGAAAGATCAATTAGATAATCAACAGTTGCTGGAAAATGTTCTGCGATTTTTTTAGAATGTTATTTCTGCATTGCATGAAGATGAATCTATTCTCTTCACAATTTTTAATAAAACGTCTGGTGCATCAAGTTAGGAGGACGCTATGAAAGCACAAGCTATATCATCTTTTGGTGATTCTTCAGTTTTTGAAACAATTGAACTCCCCAAACCAAAAATTAAACCAGGCTATGTGCTCATTCGCGTTATTGCCACGAGTGTTAATCCTGTTGACTGTAAAGTTCGCTCGGGTAAATACGGTCAGGTTTCACCTCAATTCCCAGCAGTCTTGCATGGTGACGTAGCAGGTATCGTTGAAGAAGTGGGTGAAGGAGTTGTTGAGTTTACAGCCGGCGATGAGGTTTATGGATGTGCAGGCGGCTTTCTCAATGAAAGCGGGGCTTTAGCTGAATTTATGCTTGCTGATGCCAGGCTCATTGCAAAAAAACCAAAGAAACTGAGTATGGTTGAGGCTGCTGCATTACCTCTGGTGTCAATCACTGCCTGGGAGGCATTATTTGAAAAGATTAAAATTAAATCTGGACAAAAAGTGCTAATTCATGCAGGTACAGGCGGGGTTGGACATATTGCAATTCAGCTGGCAAAATGGGCTGGTGCAGACGTATACACCACTGTATCTTCTTTAGATAAAGCAGAGATAGCAAAATCGCTCGGAGCCAAAGAAGCAATCAATTACCGGATTGATTCAGTCCACGATTATGTAAGTCGCTTTACCAATGGTGCGGGATTTGATGTGGTATTTGATACAATTGGCGGAGAAAATCTTGATAAATCATTGACTGCAGTTGCCATGTATGGAAACGTAATCAGCATTCAGGCAGCATCCCAGCATGATCTTTCACCTTTACATAGCAAATCGGCCAGTCTCCATGCTGTTTTTATGTTATTGCCATTATTACATAATGTACAACGCGAACGACATGGCAAAATTTTAAAAGAAATCGCAAGCATGGTAGAAGATGGCCATTTAAATCCACTCATTGACCCTCATCTTTTTTACTTCGAGAACATCGAGAAAGCCCATGCGTTACTTGAGTCAGGAAAAGCAGTAGGAAAAATCGTAGTTCAAGCCTATTAATTCTTGGCTTGCAGCATTACAGCACAGAGGGCCCCAGATTTAACTATATCACACCTGGTACCCTCTGTAGGCCGCTTGTCCACACGAGTGTTCTTTATATTCCCCAGGATCTGTTAAACAGAGGTGTCGTCAGTTATTTATCCTTTATTTCTCAAAGTTTCTTATCAAAAAACGGATGCCCTTCATGTTTATTGCCCCTAATTTATGCGTTTAAGGGGTTTAAGTAAGTGTTTATTGAGATCACAGTAAAGCATAGTACCTCCTATAACCGCTGCAGGCAGGGTCAATATATTTAAGATGGGTATAAAGCTGACCAGATTTATAGAAAAACCTAATCCAAGTGAACACATTTTGCTGCCGGCGACTTTTTTACGTGTTTCTTTGAAGCTAATAAGATTATTATCCATAGCGAAATCTTGATATTGAATACTCAATATCCATGCATTAAAAAGAAACCATAAAAAAGGATAAATAGGCTGTAGAAAAGGTATAAAAAATAAAACTCCTATCACTAAAAAACGAGGTAAAAAATAGCTAAGAAACTCAACTTGACGTTTTATACTACGAAATACGATTTTATGAAATGGTAAAGATGGAATAGCACTTCCAAAAAATATATTTTGTGTTTTCTCAGCTAAAAGCCCATTTAGAGGCGCTGCGATTAAATTAAAAAACACCGTAAAAAGTGATAAAAACATTAAGAAAAAACTCAGGATAAAAATAATAAAAAAAACAGTGCTGAGAAAGCTTAACCAAGAAGGAAGTTTATCAATGTAGTGATAAGCATAGGGCAACAAATAATGATAAATCAGGTAAAACAAGCCCGCAAACATTATAAAATTAATCGCTAAAGGCAATAGAACAAAACGTTTCAATCCTCGAGTAAAAAGATGACGAATTCCACGTAACATATAACTCATACCATGAAAAAAATCCCTCATTTTTCTCCCCAATCTTGAACCATTTTCGTAATTTAATCCAATCATATAACTAATGACACATTCGAACATCATATTTTTATATAATTTTCTTTTTAAATTTTGAACAAAATAATGACACAGTAGCTTATTAATATATAATGAAATTTTTTTCAGTTAAGGATAAGGTACGATAAATGTTTGAAAATAAAGCTCAACCAAAACAAATCCCCAAGTTAATCACTCTGACAGCAGAAGTAATCAAGAAAACAAACCCTCATCTTTTTTTTACTTTATATGGGAATAAAAAGTTACCTCCCCAAATAGAAAATGAGTATATCAATCCTCCTGTACAGGAATTAGTGAAGCAACATGAACACATTTATTGGGCCAATGTGAAAGAACGTAAAGAAGAAGTTAAATACCGCTCTTCCCGTATTGAAGTGGACTGTTGTTTTAAAAAATGTACAAGCCTAACAATGATGGCCTTAGGTAGCGGCGTACATCTTGGTATCTATTATATATTACGTGCAAGTGGTGTACCGTATTCAACAACAATAACCTATCTTGCAACCTTGCCCGTCACTCTATGCGTTACAGCGTGTTTTAGTCCCTGTGCTGCTTTTTTATTAGCAAAAGGGATCGCGAATTGTATAACTCCCAATGTTCCTGAGGAGACTGTCGATTTATATGAAGTAGTAACTAGTGCTAATAATGACAAAGAAGAAGAGGAAGAAGAAGGAGAAGAAGAAAAAAAACGAATCGCTTATCCTTAAAAACGTACCTGGTGCAGAAATGAAAATGAGAGATGCTTATGTATATTTCCTGAGTACCGCTACGCTGCATCAGACTACACTATAGTTACACTCCCTTTGTAACAACTTTGTTACAATTACAGTGTACCTTGTTATATCCCTGTTACATTTGTTATTTAGACTAGGCTTCAATAACAATCTAAGAGGGGAATACAAAATGATTAAAAAATTATTACTGTGTGGGATATTAAGCACAGTTACGTTATTTTCCACTACGACAGCCTTCGCTTATTATCATTCACATCATGATTATCCACGATTCAAGTTCCATCGCCACCATCATCACTCAAGATGGAAAAATGTTTATCGATGGACACCACCACCGAGTGTTGTAGTAGAAAACAACACCCCATACCCACGATACCACCAACACTACTGATTATAAAAAGGTAGTAAGATTTCAGTTATGCCAAAAGTGGTCATCCCTGCGCAGGGATGACCGCCTTTTAGACAGCACTGTAGACTGTAGAATACTTATTTTCCTGGTTAAAATTTTGTGAGGCTCTCTCAGGCAGAAAGTGCGAAGGAGTATTTTGATTTTATATCATGCAATTAGGTACCCTAACCCATTTACATAGTTAAGCCATAGTTTTTAGCTTGTTCTTTCGATTCAGCCTCCATACAATGATGATAAAATTGCTCTTCGATCAGAGACCAACCCCATTATTTAATTATGTATTTAGAGTGCTTCATGAAATTTCTCATGCAAATAGGTATTTTTGTCTTACTCACATTCATTATTGTTTATTCTTTTCTTGCTCTTTATATTATAAAAAATGCGGAAAACGATGAAAAAAAACACGCAGAGGTTATTTTGGTACTCGGAGCAAAAGCTTATCGCAATAACTCATACAATCTGTGCCTCGTAGCTCGTGTAAAACATGCAGTGGATTTATATAAAGCGAACTATGCCCCTAAACTTCTTTTTACTGGTGGTACTGACATCGAAGACGGGGCAAATGAAGCACACACCATGAAAAAAATTGCGCTCTCTTTAGGTGTCCCTGCCAAAGACATCCTGCTTGAACCAGCCTCAACTTCTACTTATGAAAATTTTCTTTTTTCCAAAAAGATATTGCAAACGAATAAATTTAAATCCATTATATTGGTAACCGAACCTTTTCATGCACCCAGAGCCATTCTAGTCGCGCAAAGATTGGGGATTAAAGTGATTAGCTCACCCGCAGTAAAAAGCACATGTTGGACAAAGAACAAATATCTGTCACGTTATTTTCTCAAAGAACCCCTTGCCATTCTCTATTATAAAATGAGAAATAGATTATAAGCCCTGTTCTTCAATTGCTGCATATGCAATGAGTGCCCTTTTATCAACAAAATAAAAGGGATTACTAATGGTAACCCCTTTTATTTTGCTGATTATGAAAAGATTCAACTACTTGCTTCGAGTACATGTCTCTGATCCAACTTGATTGTCTGTTTGGACAACCCAATTGGATTGTAATGAGCCATCTGGCTTAATTTCAATCATTTGAATACCAATTGTATCCGGCTTTCTTGGATCCCAAAATGAGGTCGCTACAACATTAGTCATATTAGGATGCATCACTCCTGTGCCGTAAAGAACAGGATCCCCATTACTATTTTCCCATTGTAAGGTATAAGTATCCCCTGATTTTGATACTGTAAGAGGATAAGAGGCTGTATTATTTGAGGCATCAACACGTTGGCATTGATAATCACCTAAAAAAGAAGAGGCTCCCGCTTTGCTTGTCGAGGTACTGGTATTGCTTGATGCAGCATCAGTATTCGTTGTCGAATTTGAAGTATTGGTATTGCCTGTACTGGTGTCTGCATAGGCCGTTAAAGTAGGCAGAGATAATGCAGCAACTAAATAAACACTTTGAATCACAGTTTTCATAATAAAATTCCTTTTCTCATAATCATCTTATGTGAATAACGCTCTATTATTGTTGCGCTGCTTTAGTACATGTTTCAGTACCACCTTTATCCTTATTGCTTTCTGCAAAAACACCATCCAAAGAACCATCAGGTTTGATAGTGAACAATTGAATCGTTGTTACAGATGGAGATTTGGGTTGCCAAAAGATATAGCCAATCGCATTCCCGACATTTTTATTAAATATGCCTTTACCAATATAATATGGAAATACGCTTCCTGTAGGAATTCCTGAAATTTTATAAACATCTCCATTTTTTTTGAACACTACAGTTTCGGTTCCATCATTAGGGGTAGTAAAGGGATCGTGATAGGAACATTTATATGAGCCGGAAATGTCAGGGATTTCTGCAGAGTAAACACTAGGTGAAATCGCCAAAACACCTAACACTGTTGCTAGTGAAAGCTTATTAATGACGCGCATAAGAACTCCTTTTCTAAATAACTTAAAAAATGATTTTAAGGTACAGAAGCTAATAATAAATATATGTTACACGCTATGGAAAAGCAAATTTCAAATGGAAAAATTTTTATATAAAACAGTACTGTAGTCCTGGAGTAAATTGTATGCTTTCTGGAGCTCATCACCATCATTTTTACCGATTGGTAAATTTTTTTATAAGACTCTCTACTTTCATGTTTTTTAACTAAATCAATAACTTCTTCATTATGAGTCATTTTTGCCTTTATTATAAGGCGTTCTGCTTTAATAAAATCTACAATACATTGTGGAGATTCCAGAGTTGTTTTTAATACTCCTGGGATTGGACAATGAGGTTTATAATTTTGTATTGACCCCCTTTTTGGTTAACTGCTTTTTCAACCGCGGCATGTAAAGCGGTGCGAGTTTCAGTGAAACTAAATATATCCTTAGGGAGTTGTCTTGGATTATGGCTGCCCCCATGAATGTTCTTTTACCACCCGCAGAATAACCAGTGTTAATTACTGATAGAAATAAAAGGCATGAGTGACCTATTAGTTAAGTCATCAACAAAGCATAATCTTGTGAATCCGTTTCTGGTGTCTCCTCAAGAAAATCAACCAATTTTTTCAAACGTCCTTGCTTTATAGCCAAGGTTTCAAAGAAGCTAAACCTAGTAGGCCTGCCAAGAATGGCCAACTTTCTTTTTTCAGCGGCATGGCATTTTGTCTCTCCAGAGAACGATAAAAAAGAATGTTTGTCACCGCGCGGATCTTCTTCACGATGTTTTATATATTGGTTGAAACCAAATAAACAAACTGCTGAATGAACAAGTTTTACCTCTTGATTTGTCAGGACTCGCATTTGTCTTTTGACTGCAGTGGTAAAATTCAAAGCACCAGCAAATGATTGATCTTTTCGAGTTGCAAAATCCTGCTCTAACAAATGAAGTGTACTATTTATTAAACCATCTCCAGCATTTAAATTATCCCCTGTATCAATTTGAGCAAGCCTTGCTTGCTGAATAAAAGGGTAAATCCAACGACTTCGGTTCGTAGCACTTAGAAAATCTGAGCGCTTGGTAGGCATCCAAGCAGATACATGTCGCAATGCATCAATAAGCGCAATTGAGCGGGTATCGATGTAGTCATCATAAGTATTAAAAAATTCGATACAATCTGCTGAGTTTTGGGTTAAATAATTAAAAATCGCGCATTCAGAACGCCGCTCTTCCTCTGTAGTAACATCTCTAAAATAAATCAAAAAAGGCATTAATGCTAATTGCTCCACAGTGCAATATCTATAAAGTAAATAAAGAGATGCTCTCAGCAAAAACATGATATCTTTTATTTTTGCAAGCTCTTGTGGTTTTTGAGCAGCGACTCCTGCATGCAATTTTTCAAAAGGATAACCCTTCTCCGCGGGCTCCATATAACCAAGCATTCGACTGGCACGAATAAGTAACGGCATGAGTTCCGCTATTTTCAAACAGTTTCCTGCCAAGTGATTGAACTGATTTTTAAGTACTTCATACAGAATAGGATGATGAAAATCAGCAGCTAATAAACCCTTTTCAACTAAAAGCTGTTGTAACGAAAGCCAAGGAGTGACATAAATACCCCCTCTCCATTGATCATGCGGTACATTACATACAATCCAATGCCAAAATTGCTCAATAAGCTCTTTAACAGGAGGCATCATTTCAGGATAACATTCACGTTCATCCTCAAGCGGTTCAAGTATCGCAACTAATTTTGAGATGAAATCGATGATTTCTCTCGGTTTTTCTAATGGATCCATCTTGCTTTTAAATAGTTCATCAACATGTTTTTTTAACTCATAGACTTTCATCCTCTTCACTCCATGTCTTATTGAGTAGTTATTAAGAAACCTCAACTCAAGGTAAAAAAGCAATTGCAAAAAAATAAACCGCAGAAAATCGGAACATGACAAATTTCAGTCAACAATCAATGCAAATTATCGACATTTTTTCTAAATATATAACAAAATAATTATTTTAAATCTAGAGTAACAAACCGCTTGCTACATTATTCTTGTTAATACTCCCTGGAAGTGTATTTCACCAATTATTATGGCAATATAACGAGCTTTTACCACTACCTGGATTTTTATTGCCGCAAAACAAGGATAATTACCCAAATGTTTGATTTTACTGGAAGTTATACTGATCAATATCAACTCACCATGGCACAAGTTTATTTTTTGAAAGGGAACAAAAATAATACCGCTGTTTTTGATTATTTTTTCAGAAAACTTCCATTCGGTTCAGGATATGCAGTTTTTGCTGGCTTAGCAGACTTGTTGGAAATATTAGAAAACTATCATTTCAACGAACGGGACCTTCATTTTTTACAAAGTAAAGGAATGCATCCTGACTTTCTCGATTATCTGAAGAACTTTCGCTTTAATGGAACTGTTTATGCGCCATCTGAAGGAGATTTAGTTTTCCCCACTTCCCCCGTAGTCACCGTTGAAGCCAATATGATTGAAGCACAGCTCATCGAAACAATTCTTTTGAATTTACTTAATTTTCAAACGCTGATTGCGACAAAAGCAAGCCGTATTCGCTATGTTGCAGGCGATTGTCGGCTCGTTGATTTTGGTTTGCGCAGAGCTCAAGGTCCTGGAGGCTACTATGCTAGTCGTGCCGCAATTATTGGCGGGTTTGATGCAACAAGCAATGTATGCGCAGGACGTGATTATAATATCCCTATCTCCGGAACCATGGCGCATTCATTTATCCAAAGTTACGATAGCGAGTTAGCTGCATTTCGTGATTTTGCTGAAGTCTGGCCTGCTAATTGTACCCTTCTGGTTGATACGTACAGCACTTTGGAAAGTGGTGTACCCAATGCAATTCGTGTGGGCAAAGAAATGGAACAACGCGGCCATCGATTGCAAGCCATTCGCTTAGACAGTGGTGATTTGGAAGATTTGGCAAAAAGAACACGCCAAATGTTGGATGAAGCAGGCTTACATTATGTAAAAATTGTAGCCTCCAATCAATTGGATGAAACGAGAATAAAAACCCTTCGTGACCAGAAAACACCTATTGATATTTTTGGGGTGGGTACAAATTTAGTTGTTGGCGCTCCAGATGCTGCTTTGGACGGTGTATATAAACTGGCTTTTGCGAATGAAAAACCCCGGCTTAAACTTTCGGAGTCAAAAACTAAAATCACCTTGCCTTATAAAAAACAGGTTTTCAGGTTATTACATGAAAACACTTTTTTAGGGGTTGATGTGGTTGGCTTAATGAATGAGACGAATTTAGATGGAGTGTATGCTCCTTTTGAAACAGAAAAATTATTGTCTCTTGATCATGATCAGCAAGAGCCTTTATTGCAAAAAGTCATGGAAAACGGCAAGCGATTAATGCCATTGAAAACACTGGAGCAAATTGCGGAATACAGTAAAAAGCGGTTAGGCCAGCTACCTGAAGAGTATAAAAGATTTGAAAAACCAAGCTCCTATCAGGTAGGATTAAGCCAGCAGCTTAAAATAAAACGGAATGAACTCATTAAAAAATATAAAAAATAACATACGAATGAAAACCTTAATTATTCTGGATGTACAAAATGATTTTATGCCAGGTGGTTCTCTAGCAGTTCCGCAAGGGGACTCTATTGTTCCGATAATTAATCAGCTGCTGCCTAAGTTCGATTTGATTGTTGCTACTCAGGATTGGCATCCGCAAAATCATAAAAGTTTTGCTTCCAATCATCCTGGAAAAAAGCCTTTTGAAAAAATGATGTTACACGGAATAGAGCAAATATTATGGCCTGATCATTGTGTCCAAGGAACCTTGGGTGCAGAATTTTATCCCACCCTTGAAACAAGGCCTGTAGCTGCTATTTTTAGAAAAGCCATGAACCCTGAAATCGACAGTTACAGCGGTTTTTATGATAATGGCCATAAAAGAAATATTGGTTTAAGTGGTTATCTCCAGGAAAAAGGGATTACAGAGCTCTATTTTTGTGGTTTATGTGCTGATATTTGTGTTTACTTCACGATAAAAGATGCGCTTCAGGAAGGTTTCACATGCTATTTAATTGAAGATGCAACCAGACCTTTAAATGAAGATGATTTTAAAAAGATCAAAGCCGAACTTTTACATAAGGGCGTCAAATTCTTACAAAGTTATGAAATTTAATCATGACATGTAGAAAAGTAATATAGCCTGGGTGCAGCGCAGCGGAACCTGGAATTTCTATATTTAAATAAAACTTCTCAACCTGGGTTTTGCTTCGCTGCACCCAGGCTACATTACTGGAATAAAATAGAAAACACATAAGGATAGCTACATTCCGAAAATCAAAAAGCCTACGTTCCGCGCTTTATGCGCGGAATCCAGATCCGATCTTCATGCAACATCAACACAATATCCCTTGAATGGCCGCTGAAGCTGGAGCCCGCGGACACGCCGCGGGACGTAGGCAAGGTTATTACATATCAACTGAGCACTCCCTACAGGTGTGAAGCAACTTGCCCTCCAATTAGCTGTATCTCCGATTTTATCGCAGCAGAAACTCTCTCGCCAGGCAATACAATTCCTATTAAGTTCAAAGGATCCACAGATGAAATGGTTTGTGGCACCTCATCAAGCTCCTCATTTCGCATAGCTCGTAACGAATCCACAGCATAAGGTAATGCAAATTGTTCGCCTAAAAATCCATCAACAAAACGACCGCCACGCACTTCACCACGTAATTCAAGACGTCGTAAGAAAATCAGCAAATCTCGCCAACGTGGAATATTTTTTTCACGCGCGAGTAAATCACGAAATACAACACCGTAGCGTTTCAGCAACATCCAACATGCGGCTTCTACCCTTTTTTCATGATCAGCTTGCGCATGTACATGCAATAAAGACCAACGACCTGTACTGAGTGGAAACAGAGGTCTGCGCCAATGTCGACCGTGATATTTACGTTTTGTACTCATCAGGGTGCGTACATTATCAAAACTATCTGCGGTGACCATACCCGCTGCAACCAATTCCCATAAACCATTTTCCACTTCAACTTTTAAATTTCCTGTACCACGGACAATGTCTGCATAAAATGAAGCGCCGTATTTTTGTAAAAATTGATAAATATTACGTGCAGGATAGCTCAAACTATTCACTTCTTCGATATTATCCACTAGTGCATGCGGTGGGATCCAATCGGATTCTTCGCGGACAAAAAAGGTAATCGGCGCATTTCGAGTTGGTGATAGACGTCTTGATTTTTTCGCTTCTTCGCTTACAACTACAGCAGGATGAGGCGATACGCGTCCCCAGCCCACAAGACCGCTCATACACAGTTTATCGAGCATCAACAGATCATAATCGTGTACACGCGCAGGAAAAATATCAGACTCCCATGCATTTGCAGCGAGTTCAAAACCTTGCAGTTGCTTGATTACCTCTAACAACCCGCTCTCGCCGCGCATCTGATTTCCTTTTGCTACATGTTGCCACTTGAGTAGCCAGGCCATAAATTGTGCACGAGTCACGGGTTTGATTTGTTTGCGCAAAGATTCTGTAGTGTAACGATGAATACGTGCTAATAAACGACGTTCACACCACTCGGTTTCACCAATATACTCTGTCCGGAAATTTCCGCGCAATAGATAGCCACTGGCTTCCAATTTTAATAAAGCATGTTCCACATCCAGCGAAGGAAGTTGCAAACATTCAGTTAGTACCTTTTGGGTGACTGGGCCCGTATGCAAAAACCAACCACGTAAAGTGTTGAGAATGGCCTCATCTTGTGAGCTTGGTCCTTCCTCAACATTAATCATTTCATTAACAAATAGTGCTTGCGGAAAAATACTGTGAAAAGTCTTCTTTTTCTCTGCAGCTACATAATAATTCTTGCCTGCAACCGTAGCTAATGCCGCTCGCCCTTCTTGCTGTAATTCAATAAAATAGTGTTTCCACGCAGGCAAAGTAGCTTGATACTCTGACAATTGAACTGTTTCTGGAAAAACAATCACGGTGTGTAAGACGTCATGTAACTCATCTGCAGAACGAATATCTGGCCAGGCTTGTTCTTGAACCTCAGTCACTGCTTTGGGATCCAGTTTCCCCACTTCTTCCAACAGAGCCTCAGGGAGTACGCGCCGCATTTCAACTGCTCGCGATCGCCGTTCTTCCAAAGGAGCATCGTCCAAAAATGCATAGGGGTTGGCATTTAAAATTTCATGGGAAAATACGGAAGGAACTGGAGTATCTACTGCCAGACACGTAATGTGCTTGGATTCAATAGCATGGATCACTTCCGCGAAGCCATCGATGTCTAAAGCTTCAGTGAGAATATCTTTCATTGTCTCTTCGATAAGCGGATGCTCGGGCAATATGACATCACGTCCACCCAAATTATCCTGGCAAGCTGCCGCATCTGGAAAAACAGCAGCCAATAAATCATCTGCAAGCATACGTTGAATGTTTGGAGGCGTTTTTTTGCCGCCACGAAAACGTAATAATGACAAGGATCGTGCGGCCACTGCGCGAAATCGCACCCCTAATAAGGGAGATTGCAATACGGCTTGGATCAGAACCTCTTTTAACGTGTTTGTATGCAAAAAATGAAACACATCAGATAAAGGAAAACTATGTTGCTCTGCCAAAGCAATATTTAACCCGTTATCAGTAGCTGCAGCTTGTAATTCAAAATTAAATGATCGGCAAAATTTCTTGCGTAAAGCCAATCCCCAAGCCTTATTAATACGAGCACCAAAAGGTGCATGGATTATCAATTGCATGCCACCGCTTTCATCAAAGAAACGTTCAGCAATCACTGTTTTTTGTGTAGGAACCGCCCCCAGAATTTGTCGACCCAAACGGACATACTCCAGTAACTGCTCTGCAGCAGAATGATCCAGGCCGCAATGATTCATCAACCAGTCAATGGCTGCCTTAATTTCGGGGTAATGTTTTATATCAACAATTTGTGGACTTTTTTCTGGCAACAATTTGTCTATTTTTTCGCGCATCTGCGAAACCTGTAATGATAACTCAATGCTTCGCGCAGGCGCTTCCCCTAACCAAAAAGGTACGCTAGGCGGCGCACCATGTGCGTCTTCTACAAGCACGCGCCCATTTTCAATGCGCAGTATTTTCCAAGAGTTTGTCCCTAATAAAAAAATGTCGCCGCGATTACTTTCTACTGCAAAATCCTCATCCAAAGTACCTACCAGCGCATTGTCAGGCATTGCAATCACCGCAAACAATCCATTGTCTGGGATTGCTCCTCCACTTGTAATTGCGGCAAGACGGCTGCCACGTCGCGCTTTTATGATATGATTTACCTGATCTCTATGAATATACGCCCCATAACGTCCTCGCGAACTGGCAATTCCTTCTGATAACATCATAAGAATTTCGTCAAACTTTTCCCTCGTTAAATGCTGATAGGGATACGCGTTTTTAAAATAATGAAAGAGCGTGTCCTCTTCCCAATCCTGAGTAGCACACGCAGCCACAATTTGTTGTGCCAGAATATCCAGGGGCTCTTTGGGAATAATTAACTGATCCAAATCCCCTTCACGTATTGCATAAACCAATGCGGCACACTCTAACAACTCATCGCGTGTGGTCGCAAAAATGCGTCCTTTAGAAATTGCAGCATGCCAGTGTCCTGCTCGACCAATGCGCTGCAATGCTGTAGCAATGGCACGCGGCGATCCGATTTGACAAACCAGATCAATACTTCCTATATCAATTCCTAACTCTAAAGATGCGGTGGCAACTAATACTTGCAGCTCACCTCTTTTTAATTTTGTTTCTGCTGCAAGCCTTAGTTTTCGCGATAAACTTCCATGATGAGCTAAGACCTTGTGTTCGCCTAAACGCTGTTCTAAATGATGGGCAACCCGTTCTGCTAATTTTCGTGTATTAACAAATACCAAGGTAGAACGATTTTCCTGAGCATAAGCAGCAATTTTTTCATAAATTTCATCCCACATTTCATTGGAAGCAACAGCTGCTAGCTCGCTATCTGGCACTACAACCTGCAAATCAAGTTGGCGTGCATGTCCTATATTGACCAATTTTATTTTTGTTTTTTTAGCTCCTGTTAAGAAATGTGCCACTTTTTCCAAAGGTTTTTGGGTTGCTGATAATCCAATGCGAATAAATGGTTTTAAAGTAAGGGCTTCCAAACGCTCAAGAGATAAAGCTAAATGCGTCCCTCGTTTATTGTTTGCTAAAGCATGAATTTCATCAACGATCACTGTATGGATATTTGCCAAATTGATGCGACTTTTCTCAGCGGTTAATAAAATATAAAAGGATTCAGGTGTTGTAATTAAAATATGCGGCGGCTGTTTAAGCATTTTTCGGCGCTCGCCGGTGGGTGTATCTCCAGTTCGCACTGCCACCCGAATTTCTGGCAAATGTATACCGCGCGCCCTGGCTAACGTCGTAATTTCCTCCAGTGGCATGAGTAAGTTTTTTTGCACATCATTACTGAGTGCTTTGAGCGGTGAAACATACAAAACCTCAGTCATATCCTGTAAGTTTCCGGATACGGCTTTGCGCACCAACCCATCCAAGCACGCTAAAAATGCAGCCAGAGTTTTCCCTGAACCTGTTGGTGAAGAAATAAGCGTATCATTACCTGCTAAAATAAATGGCCACCCTTGCTCTTGGGGTTCAGTGGGTTGGCCTACTTTTTGGATAAACCAATGCTGTACGAGCGGATGGGCCCAGCTCAGGCTTTGATAATTTGGTGGGTTCATAAAATTAAATGATAATGATCAATTCAATACATAGTATAGGTGATATTACTCGGCTATAGACGCATCACATCGTTCTTTCTATTAAGTCTATAGGGGTTAACAATTCATCTCACTGTCTACGTTCCGGGAGGTTGGCTACGCATGATTGCTCAACATACCCTTAGTTATTTATTCAGCATCTATAAGAATTTGCTCAATTTCTCTATTTTTAAATACAACATACCGATGCAAACCGACTGCAATCACTTCTGGCGCTAACTCTTTCATTGCCTTCATTGCTTCTTGCTTTTGCTGTTCTGTACCGTCTTGTTTTTCAAAAACCTCAACATTTGCTAAAAAAGCAGCAATTGTGCCTTTTCTTACTATTTTGCCATTGATGGATGTGCTATCAACTCCATCAGGCAATATATCTTCAGGACGAATTGAATTATGATGCGCCATACTTTCTCCTTTTATTCTACGTAATCTCCAGCTGTTTTTATCATATCTTCAAATTCATGCCATTAGACATTCCAGGCTCATCAGATTTTGGCTGTTCTACAGCCATCTTTTGCCTTAACTCCTGCATTAATTTGGTTTGCTTGATAGCCCATAATGAAGATGAAGTATAAATTTTATTGTACTCGGAAATGATTTCCTTAACTTTTTCTTTTGATTGTTGTACTAGAGTAGAATCACCGTTCTCTTCATTTGTTTGCTTCATCAACTTTATTCCTACATCTAATGTTTCTTCGGCTCTTTTAAAATTGATGCCTTCATGCAAATATTTTTCTAACAGCAACACCACTCGTTCCTCTGTTGATTAAATAAATAATATGACGTACTTTAGCATTATTTGATCATTAATTAAAACCACCTTATCGTTTCTACTCGGAACAGGAAAAAATAAGTTGCAGTTCAAGCAAGATTTTCACAAAATTCTCGTATAGCCCTAATGCAGGGTCAGACCCTACATCGTTCATTACTTCAAGGTAAAAAATGATTATTATAGTTTGTGGAACTTCGTCTTCAGGAAAATCAACTCTTTGCCAAGAATTGCAAAACTTGCTTGATAACGGCTGGCTTAATTTTAGTACGGATGGGTATTTGGGTATGCTGGGTGACCAATTTGGGGGATTGCATCCTGATAATCCCAAAGTATGTATTCCTAATGACATTTGCTACGCACAAAAATATCCTGATGGGACTTATGAAATCATACCGGGCGCATTATGTTCAAAACTCTACTTAACTATACCAAGTGTCCTGAAACTTATCGCGGATCAAGGGTTCAATATTATCGTTGATTCTTTCATTACCACCATGGATGAATTTAAAAGTTACAAAGAGACATTGGAACAATATGGAATTTTATTTGTTTATCTTTATGCGTCTGCAGACGTAATTAATCAAAGAGAGGAAGCTCGAGGCGATCGATTAAAAGGATCAGCACTTCATTGGTTAAAACGATTTGATTTTCAGGATCACTGTGATTTGTGTGTTAATACCGAAGAAATGAGTATCCAACAAATTTGTGATGAAATTCTTCGTCTCAAAAGCCAGGCTACGAGATTATAATCTATAAATGTAGCCTGCGGAACCCAAGGTTTTCTGCAGAAGTAAGCCCTCTGAAGCTTTAGTTTCTCGAGGTACTCACGTACATATGGATAGTCCTGAACTTATAGCAGATATTATTTTTCAATTTTAAACCAAAACGATAATATATTAATCAATTCGTGATTTTATTTTGACTTCCTCTATCATTTTATAGTCTATTTGGATAAAATAAGCTAGATTTCTGCGATTTGCGGAAAATAAAAAAGAAATAAGATTTAGAGGGTGACTAAAATGGGGTTTAATTTTTTTAAAAAATACTATGACAAAGCGAACACTGCACTCGATGAGATAGCGACAAACAACCCGCGAATTTACAATACAGTTCGAAAGTTAATTGATGAATTAGCCAATGTAGAAAGATTAGCTAAGAATCGAGAGGAACCTCTTCATCCAGACATCCTTAATGCAGTGCAACAACTAAAAGCCCAATTAAATGAAACCAAAAGACAGTTTGATAACGATTTTAAAGAGGGGATCCCCCTGCTTCAATTTCAACGCCGCGTTCGAGATTTTGCTAATGATTGTCGCTCAGCAATCTATAGTTACGAGCCCACATTAATGGCTGCTCCTGGTATTTTGAACAAACTCAAGGCATACATCAATGCTTTTCTGGAACAGTATTTTGCAGTTGAGTCATATTTTAACACAGAGAAAAATGCTCTTGGATTGAAGACAGAGTTCAGTAAAAATTATAACAACAGAAAAAGGGAACTCACTCAAGAAGTTTTTCGAAGTGACGGCTCTGAGGATACTTGCGGTCTAGGACTCTTCTGATAAGAATAAATTCCAAACAGCTCCCGGGTTTCGCTATGATGTGCGCCCGGGACTCTATAAATCTTTCAATGTATTTCAAAAATCAATTCTTTGATCTTTATTTTTAAATTCTTATCCTAACCAATCAATGCTAATATTACTGAAAGAATAATAAAATTCAAAAGGATTTGCCTCATGCGTCAAGATGTATCGAAAATAACCATTGTCATTCAGCTCAACCAACTCATTAGGAGTTAATCTATGAGCAAAACGCTTCTCTTTACATCAGGATTAATTATTATTTGGATAGTTGGTTATTTGCTGATTGTAGGGAGTCATGTGCTAATTCCTTTTGTGATTGCGGTGTTTATTTGGCATCTTCTTAATACGATAAGCAACATCATTCAACAAATACCCAGGATAGGTGCCTTTTTGCCCAATTGGCTGAGCATGATTGTCGCTTTTGCAATAACGGTCGCGAGTACTTTCATTTTTATCAATATCATTACGGATAATGTCAATAATGTTATTGCAGCGTCCAGTCGCTACCAAGAAAATTTATTAAAAATTTTCAACAATATTGATCAAAAATTTAATATAAAAGTATTGACAAGCATGAATACCATAATCAAAAGCCTTAATCTCCAAACGATTTTTGTTAACGTGTATGGGGTGTTTACGACACTTGCTGGTTCTACGGTACTCATTTTCTTGTATGTTGTCTTTTTATTTGTTGAACAACATTTTTTTCTAAAAAAAATTGATGCCTTATTCCCTACTTTGGAGGGTCGCATGCTGATGAACAATATCATTAGCCATATCGTGAATAACACGCAGACTTACCTTGGCCTAAAATCCATTTTAAGTATAGGCACCGCAATTTCCAGTTGGATAATCATGAAGTGGGTAGGATTAGATTTTGCCGAATTTTGGGCGCTTCTTATCTTTTTTCTCAATTTTATTCCCAATATAGGCGCGATTATTGCCATTGCTTTTCCAACTGCTTTGGCAGCATTACAATTCACCAGTTGGATTCCTTTTATTGAAATTATTCTAGGCCTGGGAGCAATTCAATTTATCGTCGGGAACTTGATTGAACCACGCTACTTAAGTAACTCATTGAACTTAAGCCCATTAGTTATTTTAATCGCCTTAGCCGTTTGGGGAGCAATATGGGGAATATTGGGAATGTTCCTCTCAGTGCCAATTACGGTCATGATGATGATTATCTTTGCCCATTTTGAAAAAACCAGGCCTATTGCAATTCTTTTATCTCAAGATGGAGATGTCTTCAAAACTTATGAGTTGTTACCCATGGAAAATCTACCTGAGCAAGATTGGGTTCAATATTAAGGTCTATACTTTTTAAATAACTTCAACTCTAAGGACTTTAAAAAATGGATTTTATTAAAAAGACTATCGAATTGGCTAAAGAAAATGTAAAACAAGGAGGAAGACCCTTTGCCTGTTTAATCGTAGAAAATGGTGAAATCATTGCAGAGGGAACTAATCTGGTAGCTCAAACCAACGATCCTACTGCGCATGCAGAAATTGTGGCTATAAGAAAAGCTACTGCGACACTGCACACCGAACATCTTCTTAATTGTGAGTTCTATATTTTAGCTCATCCTTGTCCTATGTGTTTGGCCGCCATGTATTATTGCAGCCCGCGAAAGGTAACTTTTATTACTTTAAGAGATGATTATAAAAAATATTATATTGACGATCGCAAATATTTCACATTGGATAATTTTTATGATGAATTTGCTAAACCCTGGCAGAAAAGAAATTTGCCAATGACTTATCACACTCATCCCGAAGCAATCGAAATATATAAGCTTTGGCAAGAGCTCAATCACAAGAATAAAAGTTAGGATCAAAAAAATTGTAGCCTGGGGTAAAGAGGTGCCTCCGGAGCCAATGACAAAACATCCCGGGTTACGTTTCACTTCACCCAGGCTACAGTGATAAAAACCTCTTACTTTGTTTCCCAAAATGCAATATGAGCCCCTGTAGGATCTTTAATAATCGCAAAAAGCCCCATATCACCAGCATGGGTAACGCCTTTTATTTCTTGAGCTCCATTTTGTTTTGCTTTTGCTAGAGTATCTGCCACATCATTCACTAAAATATAAGCCATCCAATGGGGTGGAATTTCATTTTGTTGATTTGTAGGGATTTGCCATATACCTGCAAATTCCTTATCGTTGGCATGAATCAGTGTGTATGTCATTTCACCAGAATGTATTTCTTTAAATTGCCAACCTAATACTTTACTGTAAAATTCTTTAGCTTTTTTCACATCCGCAGTGGCTAATTCGTTCCAACAGAATTGATTCATAGAACTTTGTGACATGATAATCTCCTTATTTATTTTGGGTTTTTGAATAATAGCCCATAATTCCAAGAGATGTTAGCAAAATGTGCGACTATTAAAAAATTCATTAATAATCAATAAACTGTAATAATTTAGGAGGTAACTCTGTCCGTCTTGGGACGGAACTTAACGATACAAATAGGTTTTAACCTCTAATGGACGCTATTTCCTGCAACAATAGACCCAGAAGAATAATTTTTAAGTTGTAAATAAAATATTTCATTTCCAGATAATTCTGTGGTCATGGTCATAATTTTATTCCTTAAAAATTATAATGTTATAGCTCGGTAAGCATTTTAGAGCCCATGTCGTTGATTTGGATTCCAATTTTTATAAAAAGATTCCAGTTCCTCTGGCATAGGGTGTTCCTTTTTATGATTTTCCAGATACGCTTCCAAGCCTTCTTGTTCAATTTCTATTCCATCTTGAAGTAATGTATTTAAAATTTCGTCAAGCATACTAATTTCGTCTTCCGTACGCTCTTTTAATTGGATTTTATCATGAACTAATTGTACTGCTTGCAGTAAAACTTCATCGGGACAATCCTTCTTTTTAGCCAGTGAAATTAAAAAATCTATTTCTGAAACTCGTTCAGGATTGCGAAATAACACCATAAGCCCCCTTATGTAACTATTTTTTTTATAGTGCTCATCGTATTTTTTTTCATATTCTGTTTTTAAACTTAAAAGGGCTTGGCGAAGAGCGCTAGGGCTTCCCATAGTAGTTTCCGCATCGTCAATACGTTCACGAGATGCGGAGCGTTCCGCCTGGGTTGTATGAGAGCTAAGAATCTTCTGCGTGCTGGCGCTATGCCCCCCTTTATCAACTTTTTTAGCAGAATCCAATTTTTTCATTTTATCTTTTTCTCCTGATTTAACCCCTTTATATGTTTAATTATAGACAACATGATTTAATTTAAATTAGATCACGGACTTACAGGAAAGCCCCTGTACGTAGGATTAGATCAAGAAATGAAAGAAAGTGCGCACCACCAAGTTGTTTATTGTGACTAATTAAAGCTCAATAGACGATAAATATCTTGAGGAACCTCATCCTGATTTTGCAATTGTTTTTGATACGCATTATTGAATTGATAAGCCACATAAACAAGCGTAAAACCCACCGCAAGTGGCCACGACGCTACAGCTGCAGTGATAATAAATGCAATTCCACCCACATTGAATGCCAAACTTTTCCAAAATTCACAATAATTTTTATTGCACTCTTCATTAAGTTTTCTTATGAGTTGGTGATGATGCTCATTATCCAGAATGTTACCATTTGTCACTTCACGTCGCACAGCAATAGAAGATTTCTGATATTTTTTATATTCTTCCGATGTGTTATACAATGCATTACCCAGCATACTAAATAATGCAAGTCCGGCTAAAGCAAGGGGCCCGGTGCATAATAGACTGATTGCAAAAGAGGTGGCAATTATATTTGCTCCCAAAACGTTAATTGCAAAATAAGTACATTGAGCGTCCCATTCGTCGTTTAATACATCAATCTGGCGCTGAATAATTGCTTGTTCGAACACTGTTGCTTTTTTTAATTGCTCCTGCAATTCATGCATACGATCATGATATTGACACGCTTCAAAAATCCATTGAGCTAAAAGCAAAAGCGTATCAAACGTCAAAAAAGCAAGCGTAATGAGTGGAATAGCTGTCTCAGCAATATGAAAAAAATTATTATATGTCGTCAATAAACCAACTACCGCCCAAACCAAGTCATTGGCCATCGTAAAGCCACGCTTTTCCATTTCTTGCTTCAGCACTTTTCTTACTGATAATTCATCGCTTATTGCCGACTCGACAATATGTTTGATCATCAATATTAAATTGATGAAAAAGCGAAGTGCATAGAGCGAAATACCCAAATCCGTAATGGCTTCTCGTGATTTGGTTAAAAAATTAATACCTTCGATAAAACTGTATTGATTGCCAAGTACCTTATTAATCTCTTGAATCAATTCAGAAATAGAACTCTTTTGCAGATAAATAATTGCATAATTTGCTAAACCACGGCTGTAGGAAAATTGGGAACGCTTGGTATTTATAGTACCAATATATTGGCGCAGCTTGGAAATGCTGGTAAACGAAGACAGGCACCCCTGGGTATTCATCCGTAATTCCTCTCGCATAAACTCAGAGAAGCCTTCAATTGATTTTTGTTTTTCTTGTACGTGCCCTATTTTATAAAATTCTTCTATTTTTTTGCGACATTGTCTTAATTTTTCTAAATCAGAACCCACATAATCCAGTTCATAATAAGAAATCAGCAAATCGCACAAAAAGTGCAGGTAAAGTACTATGGGGTTATCTTCTGCCCAATTCGATTTATTGGATATAATCACTTGATATAAAGACGAAAACTCATATTTTAATTGGTCTAAACGAAATTCTTCTTCTTTAAAAGAAAAATCGTTTTTTTTAAATGAATTGTTAAAAAAAGCATGTTTTATGAGACCAATTTTTGATTTTCCCATAAAAAACTCATTGAGATGAATTGAGAGAAATTACTGAAATTGTACTATGGATTATCAATAACAGATTAACACAATAGTGTTAATTTTCTGCAAAAAAATAGTTAAAAACAGAAAAAATGCTCAAAATCAAAAACCAAAAGAATAACTTAAGAAGCAAAAAATCCTCTTTTTTTTCTAAAAGCTAATTGATACACTCATTGCTCCAGATATCCACAAATCCGAGATATAAAGTTGATTTTTGATGCAAATAATCCCTCTGATTCCATTGAAAAGAGTTCATTAGAAAAAGAGAAAGTAGTTATTATCATTCCGACGCATAATGAAGCGTCAGTTATTCAAACAACAGTAGAGCAAGTTTTTACATCGGTAGAACTCATTGAGCAATACGATATACATATTTTAATTTTTGACAGTGCTTCTACGGATAATACCCAACAAATTGTTACCTCATTGCAGAACAATTATCCGAAATTGCACTTACAGAATGAACCTACCAAATCTGGACTTGGTTCAGCATATTTGCAAGCCATGAACTATGCTTTAGTTTCTTTGAATGCAGACATTATCTTTGAATTTGACGCAGATCTTTCCCATCAACCTAAGTATATTCGTCCGATGTTGGACATGTTGCAAACCTGTGATTGTGTACTGGGAAGCCGTTACGTTGATGGAGGAAGTATTCCAAAAAACTGGGAACTGCATCGCAAATTATTCTCTATTTTGGGCAATTATGTGGCCAGAGCGGTGCTTACACCCAAATATAAGGATTTTACCAGCGGTTTTCGCGCTACTCGCCGACAACAGCTTATAAAAATTTTACCTCATCGGTTTCTTACGAATCACTATGCATATAAAATGCAGCTGCTTTGGCTTTTACATAAAAATAAAGCAAAAATTCGTGAGTATCCTATTGATTTTATCGACCGAAATACCGGATACAGCAAGTTACCTAAAAACAGCATTGTCGATTCATTGCGCGTTGTTTTTACTTTGCGCTATCATGAAATCAGACGTTATTTAAAAATGTGTCTGGTTGGCTCCTTGGGTATTTTTGTACAATTTATTACTTATAATGTGTTGCGTGGATGCTTTCAGTTTTCGCCTTTTGAAGCCTCTCAAATTGCAGTATGTACAGCAATCATTAATAATTTCATTTTGAATAACAAGCTTACTTTTAACGTGAAGCATAAGTCGTCCTGGCCTTTAAAAATAAAACGCCTCGTCCTTTTCGCTATTTATTCAGTGTTTATCATTAATTTGCAAAGTTATTGGTTGCGAGTTGGAGTTCTTTGCTTTGGCAGCGGGGCATTGCGCGAAAATATAATCATGGGCTTTGGCATAGGTCTAATCTCTCTGTTAAATTACTATACTTATTCTCGGCATATCTGGGCGGAAAAACTTGTCCCCAGTAATTAAAGGTGAACTTGTTCATGATAAAGAATCTGAAGAAAATTATTTCACCTTTAGACATCCAGCTGGGTAATGGAAATACATCAGAACCAAATAGCAAGGTTATTTCGTGGGACTTTTTTAACCCACAAAATGTTTACCTGTTTTTAACCTTCTATTTTGTCATCCTCTTATTGATAGCACCCATTAACGTATTATCTCTTGATACTTACTATTATTGGGACTGGAGCCGGCATTTGGCGTTATCCTATTATGATGGCTCACCCATGATTGCCTATTTTATTTGGCTTGCAACTTCGTTGTTTGGAAATAACCTGTTTTCCTTGAGTTGTGTAGGCATCATCGTAATTGCACTTAGCAGTTGGATTATTTATAAAAGTGCCCGATTTTTTTTATCTCAAGAGGCAAGTTTTATTGCCATGTTATCATGGTTATTTTCTCCCCTTGTCACCTTGGATATTTTAAGGCAAACCACCTATGATACGCCCCTTGCTTTATTTTGGGCATCAACCCTGTACTTCACTATAAAATTTATTCAAACAAATAAAGTAAGCGATCTCTATTTAATCGGGGTTAGTGCCGGATTAATGATGTTATCCAAATATTCCGGAATCGTTTTAATTCTTTCCCTGCTTATTTTTTTAATTTTCACTTACCGTTCAATTTTTAAAATAAAACATTTTTATTTCGCTACGCTTCTCGCCATTATTATTTTTAGCCCTGTGATTCTCTGGAATTATCAAAACCATTGGCAATCATTTATCTATCAGTTAACCACTCATAAACTCCATCATGAGGTAAACCCCTTTTATCATGTGATAAAAACGTTCTTTACTCAATTTGTGCCCTCACTCAATGTGATGCTTCTTCCTCCCTTTTTAGTTCGAAACCATAGAATGGATGAGAAAAGCGCATTAATTGTGACTTTGTGCCGTATCGTTTGTATTACTTTTCTTTGTTTTTACTTATACACAGCCAGTAAGGCTGGGATCCGAGAGTTCTGGCTAACACCATATCTAATGAGCAGTGCCATTTTATTGGGATATTGGGCTACTGCAGACCATAATCGTAAATTCGCCATTTTATTGATCATGTCTTATGCCGTAATTAGCCTTTTCGTTTTAATTGATAACACGTCCAAATTTAATGTGATTAAATCAAAAAAACTTGTTGTTTATCATTTAATTCAAAAACTTAATGCTACATATCCTCAATTACCCGACACGATTTTTACATCAGGCTGGTTTGCAGCACGAATGCTCTTTTTCCTCCACAATAAACCAACCATTTATACTTTAGGTTGTGACACGGCGCAAAATCAATATGCTCTATGGGGTGCTGACATCAATAAAAAAATTGCCGATAAAACATTAAAAGAAGCGTTGTATATTGATCAATATGACCGACAGAGTTGTTTACAAAAATATTTTGATCACTGTCAAAAAATACCTACTCAAACGTACCTTTTTAGACATAAGGAATATGCACTAAATGTTTATAAATGCCAGAACTTTTAAAAACTTATTGCCAAATAGGTTGGCGTGGTTGTTGTGAGATATTACATAATAGAGTTTACAGTTAACTAATCTTCTTTTAATGTATTCATCGAATTATGTTACCATCCATGTTATTAGAATTTGATAAGGACCATCGATGCTTAAATTACTCTTTCTTTTTATTGCGTTGTTTTCTTCGGTTTGTTTTGCTGATGGAAAAGAAATTGCAATTACTATGGATGATTTGCCCCTTGTTGCTTCAAGGATGAATACCCCAGGAAATAGAGAACGTTCAACAGAACGTTTTACGCAAATTGTGCAAACTTTTCAAAAATACAAAGTCCCGGTTACAGGCTTTGTGATAGCAGGAGCAATAGAAAAAGGTCAATGGGATTTTCTTGAGCAATTTCGTCAAGCAGGCTTTATGTTAGGCAATCACACTTATTCACATTATAATCTGAATCAAATGAGTGCCGAAAAATACATTGCTGATTTGGATCGCGCCGATAAAATTCTGACTCCAATCATGACCCAACCAAAATATTTTCGCTATCCCTATCTGGCAGAAGGCACTAAAGGCAAAAAGCAACAAGTCTATGATTACCTCAAGGAGCATAATTACACCATTGCACCAGTAACCATTGATAGTAAAGATTTTGACTTTAATGCAATGCTTTATAAAGTTCCATATCGCTCTCGAGTAAATTATATTCAAAAATTAAAACCCCGCTATTTGGCTTATATATGGAAGCAAACATTAAGAGCTGAAAAACGCTCTCAAGGAAAAAATGCCAAACAAATATTATTAATTCATGCAAATCTTCTAAACAGTTATGTATTAGGTGATGTTTTGGAAATGTATCAAAAAAATGGATATAAATTTATCAGCCTGACTGAAGCCCTGAAAAACCCTGCTCCTATCATCAACTTCTCTCCTTCTCTGAAAAAAGATACCTTGGGAGAAGAGTTAGAAAACGAACTTCTAAATATTCCTAAGTCAAAAGAAAACTATGTGACACCTGAATAAAACCAATCGTATCTTGTAGCCTGGGTGCAGCGGAGCAGAACCCAGGAAAACCGGTTCAAGAAAATACCTGGGTTCCGTTTCGCTGCATCCAGGCTAGAATGTTATGAGACAATGATTTTTTTAAACAGGAGGTTGTAATGTTAATACTCGCTATAGTTTTATTTCTTGCTGCAGTAGTTTGTGGTTTTTTTCTTTTGACCGCGATATTGCAAGATAGGCCGGTTAATCAAAAAGTAAAAGCCCTTCATGGAGTTTTTGCAGGACTAGGGCTACTCATTATGATTGTATACATGCTTACATTTATGTCAGGTCAACCTTCCCTCCTTATTGCAAGCTTGGTTATCTTGATCGTGGCTGCATTAGGTGGATTAACCTTGGTTACGCTCGCCAGGAAAGGGAAACCGCTCCCTAAATTAGCAGTATTAGTTCATCCAATCATTGCCATTGCCGGATTAATTGCTTTGATAATCTATGTCATGCCCTAAATTATTCGGGTTCAAACCTATTTTTTAACAGGCGTTCACGAAGAGATTGAACCAGTGCTTCTGGTGCTTTCTCTGGTGAGCCTGAATTAAAAGGCGGCACAGGATCATATTCCAAACCAAGTTGTATGCTTTGTACTACGTTTTCATTAGCAAGTTTTGCAGCAAGATATAAAGCCATATCAATACCCGCTGAAACGCCAGCTGCTGTAATGATTTTTCCATCTTCAACAAACCGCTTGTGGGTTGGTATTGCCCCCCAATTTTTTAATCGATTCATTACTGCCCAATGAGTGGTCGCATTAACTCCCGATAAAATCCCTGCTGCGCCCAAGATCAAACTTCCAGTACAGACCGAGGTAGTCCATAACGTATGTTCATGAGTTGCTTTAACCCATACAAGAATTTCAGGAAATTCACGCAATGCGGTTGCATTACCAGCCCCTGGAACCAACAGAACATCAGTATGCGAAATATCGGTTAATGCATGCTCAGCAATCAAAGTAAGCTCGGAGCATGTGCGTATTGGTCCGCTATTTAAGGCAACCCTCTGCACCACAACTTCTGGCAAACGACTTAGTACCTCATAAGGACCAATTGCATCCAGAGCAGTCATTCCTTCATAAAATAAAAAAGTAATATGCAGTGGTTTATGCATTACTATCTATCCCTTCTTAACAAATTGAGATTTTAATTTCATGGCGCCAATTCCCTCAATTTTACAATCGATATCATGATCACCATCAACCAAATGGATGTTTTTTACTTTAGTACCAACTTTTACTACTTGTGATGACCCTTTTATCTTGAGATCTTTAATTACTGTCACTGTATCCCCGTCTTGGAGAATCTGGCCATGCGCATCTTTGATAATTCGCTGCTCATCATGTTCATGTTCTTCTGCTTCATTTTTTGCCCATTCATAGGAGCATTCTGGACAAATAAATTGATTACCATCTTCATAAGTATATTCTGAATTACATTTAGGACATTGAGGTATCTGGGACATATTTTTTTCCAATTCAAAAAATTAATAATTAGGATCTGTTGATAACAGTATACCAAAAACCCTTAATTAGTCTCCTATAACAGTAATAACCAGATGACGTTTTTGTGATTGATAGCGATGTTCGTAAAGATAAATTCCTTGCCATGTCCCCAACGCTAATTTTCCACTTTGAATGGGAATGGTTAAGCTTGTTTGAGTTAACACAGTACGAACATGTGCAGGCATATCATCTTTACCTTCAATCACATGTTGAAACAAAGGATCGCCATCAGGAACTAATCGAACCAGGAAATTTTCCAAATCCATACGAACCTGAGGATCATAATTTTCACAAAGCATCAAAGAAGCACTGGTATGTTTGAGAAATAAATGGCATAAGCCCTGTTGTATTGTGGCTTTTGCTAAAATATTTTTTATTGGATCAGTTATATCCTGCGTGCTGCGGCCTGGGGTATTAAAAGAAATGGGAAATTGTTCAATTTTCATAGAATTCAACTGATTAAGTGTGTTCGTTTCTTTTTAGGGTTCCGTTACATTTCTACTATCTTGGCACAAACTATTCTGATTTTCTGCGCTTCAGTACCCAGAAACTGGCGAAATATAAACAGACCCTACTATCGCAAAATTTACGCTTCGATTCAAAACAAATCATCAGGTGCTACCACACTCCCCATAACCCTAAGTATTTTATGTCTTGATTTATCCCCGCGCTGTAATTCAACTTTTCTTATTGGCACCTTAAATATCTGCGCAATGTACTTCAACAATGCTTTGTTGGCACGACCTTCAATTGGCGGAGTATTTAAACGAATTTTAAGTTCACCCTCATGAATTCCAACAATCTCTGTTTTTTTGGCACCTGGCTGAACATATAAATGAAGGGTTAAACCCTCAGCATCCTGTTGATACCACACGGTATAATTATTCCTGGAATTTTTTTAATAGAGCAAATTAAATGATTTATTGATGGCTTACAAGATAAATCAGAACGAAAAAGTGTAGGCGATTTCCTCGCTATTGTTTTCACTTCACTTCATGTAAGCTACGTCCTACTCCCACGACTTGTTCCTGGGAACCCCTCAAAGCGATAAACAATCTGCCTACGTACTGCGGCTTTATGCGCGGTATCCAGAACGCTCTTGAGTCACTTTCAGAATCTTTTGCTACATTGTGCTCTATAGATACCGCGCATAAAGCGCAGTACGTAGACATTTATTAAAGACATCTCTTTTATGACCAACTTTGGATTCTGCAGACAAACCTTGAACAATAGAGACATTTGTGTCCTACTTAACTTCGCATTTATACAGGTTAAATCAAATTAATTTAACTTGAGAGGCTCATGGAGCTCACAACCTTGTCCACACTTTCTAAAGTACTCGCATAAGTCTTATCGAGCAATTTGATATCATCTTCCAATTTACGACGGTTAAGTTCATCCATTTGTTCTTTTGTTTTTTGCATTTCCTGGGTATGAGCGAAAAATGAATCAACATGAGTCGCAATACTCGCCCCATTTTTTCCAATTTGAGATTGAAACCATGATTTCACTTTAGGAGCAGGACTCTCTTTAGTGATTAAACGCACAGGAAGCTTTCCATCGCTCAACGCTTCGGAAAGATTATCTCCCGCTTTTTCTAATCGCTCGAGTAAGCTGGGATCATCGGTTGCAATAGCATGACGTATGGTCGCATCCCGAATGATGGTAAGCATTTTCGTGTAGTTTTCTACCTTGCCTTTTGCTGCACTTTCCAAATTTTTTTTGGCTATTGCATAAGCTAATTTATCACCATCAAAAACAATACGTGCATCTTTAGCAAAAATGTCCAATATATCGGGGCGTCCTGTAGATAGAATTGCCCCCACAGTTGTTTGAGTAGCTTCAGGACTTTTATTTTCAAAACTAAGATCAGGATGTTTTGCAATAAATTGAATTAGGTCTAATGGTGGAACCAGAGCAAGAACAACTCTCATAAGAAGTGTCCTGCCATTGCTATTCACTGCATTCACCAACTCAGGATGGTCGTTAATCAGTGTTTTAACATGGTCATATTCTTTTTTACTTACAGCTTCCCATAATGCATCTTCATAAATTGACGGCATTTTTTTCTCTCCCTATCATAAAAAATTGGTCTGATTATACCAAAAAAAGGCATACTGTCATATAATATTCCGATGATTAGGCAAAATGTACTACAATGCCAATCCAAAGCATAGAATTAAGTCATAGAGTGTTTTCTTAGACCGGAAGGCAACTTTCAAAATGCTCGACCAAAACTTTATCACAAAACATATCCATTCGTTTTACACACAATAGATTGTAGCCTCTTGTGCAGAGGGGGGAGCGGGGGTGGAGATGCGTGTGGCATTTGCCTTGGGCGGGGCATGTTGATTTGGCGGCTATAACCCGTCTTGATGAGGTGAGAACGGCCGATCTCACGCAGTTGCGTGAACACTTAAACCCGCCAACAATAGCGCATGGTATGTTGATGTAACCACCTGTTGAACTTATTTGTAATGAGCTTTGTTTAATTTTTTGCTTTGGATTCGCATTACATTCCCACACTGTTTTGATGGTTATTTTGGAAATGAAACATTGAGGCAAGGTTATCTTTTACATGATGCAAGGGTTCATAATCAATGCCTAAATCACATGCATCACAAATTTTTTGAATATGTAATGGGTTCGCTTTATCAAATCCCATTGATTTTGCATCTTTAATAAGAATTTCGATTTTTTTTATTCTTTCTGCAATGTCAGGCTCGACTTCTTCATGTAAGTCACTTAAAACACTGGATAACTCTTTTAGTGCGGATTCATAATTGCGTTGTTTTTCCGGATCAAACTCAATAAGTTCAGTCTCATCCCTTATAGAGTTTATAAAAAATCGATATCGTTCCACATGTACTGACTTTTTAGAAGCTTCGAGCTCATGCTGTTCCGTACTTATAAACTCCATAGTAGGTTTATTGGATTCTGCTTCGGTGTTTTGCTTTTCAGGTAAATGTATCGTTTCAAGTTTTTCACCTTCAGAAACCTCGGGCTGATGCTGTTCTACTTCTACAAGCTCAATAGCAGGCGTACTTGGTTTTCCATCAATACCTTGCTCTTCAGAATCAGAAACATTGGGTTTCGAAGAAGATTCAGAGCCCCTATCAAGAGTTTCTTGTAACAAATTATCTGGAGTCGCAATCATGTTCTCACGCTCTTGTGGGGCAACAAACATTTGCTTCATTAAATTTACATTGAGGTCAAAACGTTTTTTTGCTTCCTCTGATAATACAGGTTTAATAATTCGTGCTATGGTTTCTAAGTCTTTATTGCATGCGCTTAATAAAATTTGGGTCGCTTCATAACGTTCAACTGTTTTTAATTTCTCTTGATACTCTTGTAATCGAATCAACGTCGCATCCAACTGGTTGATTTGTTCTTCATTCAGTTCATCAACAGGGCATTTTTTTAATTCATTAATGATTAAGCTCAAACTGCTGTCTATATCTTCTAAAGCATGAACATGTGCATTTTCATATTGAGTAGTTAGCATCTCCATCTCTTGCTTCCACTCAGTGTTAATTGCTTGACTTTCTTTTTCAAAGGTTTTGACAATTTCTTGATGTTCTTCATAAATCATGTGCAATTGTGGCGATTCGTGACGAACCTCTTCAAAAAAAGCCTCGAGAGCTCCTTGAGCTTCTTTAAGTTTTTCTTGTTTCACCTGATACTGTTGTTCAATGAGCTCTAACTCTGATGCGGCTCCATCCAATAGAGTCGCCTCAGGATACTCCGCTTCCATTTCATTTTTTATTGCAATTAATTTGTTATAAAGTGTTATCGCCTTTTGTTTTGTTTCTTCACGAATATTTTCATCTTGGGAAATTAAGTTTAATGCCTTATGCATCAAGGTAATATGTTCCTCATAAGATGTATCAATGAGTTTAATTTGTTTTACATGATGGATGTGAGTAATTCGTTCCATTTCCTCTTCATAATATTGATACAAACTCATATTCGTTATGCCATAAAGTGATTTTTCCCATTCTGATGTAGGAAGAGGTAATGGTTTTACTGCTTCAGATCGAAGTATTGATGCTTCCTTTTTTTTGGGGATAAACACAAAATTCTGTAAATTTGCTGCTGCGGCCTGTGCGTGCTCTTTTTCAATTGCCTCAAGCAAGGCAATTTCTTTTGTCAATAAATCTTTATCTTTGAAAAGCTCGCGAATGATATCAAAACGACCACTAACTGTCAGAAAAAAGAGCAAATTATGTTCGCACAAGTGCATAAATTCATTAAAAATTTGTTCGTTTTGATGAATTACATCATTTTTATTTTGAATCGCATTAAGTCTTCTGAGCCACCCTAAATAAGAAACCAAAAGGGGATAAGTTGCCTCAGATAACTCACGTTGTTTTAGGATTAAATCACTTGGATTGCCCATTACCCGTTTTAAATGTTCATCTGGTGATATATGAAGGATTCCCATCATTCACTACCCGCTTTGTGACTATATTTTATCAAAGTATAGTATTTTTTATATTTACTGCATTTATTATGATTAATATGTAAATTATTTGACAGAAAAATAAGGGAGATAGCTGAAGAAAATAAAAGGGCAATTGACAGTTCAGTGCCGCACGTTTTTGGGAAGATAATTCATCAGGCAGTAGCTCAAGCATTTAGCATTGGTAATTTCAAGATCACGAAAATAGGTTATTTCTTTTGAATAAAAATCAAAGGTTTCCTGAATTGCTTCAAAATACCCTTTAATAACCACTGAATAGCGCATTTTTGCTGTGTAGTGTATCTCAAGTAATTTAGAATATAGGAAAGTAATTTCATAAGCACATTGTGTATGTGCCGTTAAAGCAACATCAAAACAATTTGCTTCAAGTAATTTATTTTTTAGCTTATTGATGTTGCCGAGTATATTGGAAAGGTAAAAGTTAATTTTTTCCATTTCTACTTTATAAACCCCACCTAATACATCAGGTATGGAATGCATTATTTCACGTAAGAAATTTAAATCCGCAATGTAATTTCCTAATACATTGCTTTTCTTCATTTCGACAAATCGTGCTTGCCATTCTACTAAGTGCATCACAATACGTTTATATGCAATCAGTTCTTTTTCTTTGGAATCATCTACGGTAGGGAATTGATTATTAGCTTTCACATGTTCTATCTGTCCCATCACCATAAAACATGCATTTTTTATATCTTCAAAAGTTAATGATTCAAAATTATTTGTTTCAATTTTTTCACTAATCGTATCAATAACCTTTACAACATCTGGAGATAACATTGCCGTTCCAAATTTCAGCATCACCTAGATCTGATTATAGTTCAATATTTAAACAAAAAAGGAACTCGCATTTTGAATATTTGTGATACTGAGCGGATCGCTTTCCAAACTCGCTGCAGCAGAGTTTAGAAAGAAGCCTAAGGCATGGAACATTTCTGTAACTTAAGTGGCGCTTTTACCCAGCACTACAAATTTATTACATAACAAATTCCGCTGTTTTGTTTACGTGCTCCAATCGTTCAACTTGTGGATACATGACTTCTGACGATGTCGTCGGTTTCCGTGCTATTTGGGAAACAGGTTGCGCTTTTTGTTTCATTTTAATGTTAATGGCCGATAGCCGCTTCTCAAATTCCAAGAGTTCAGATGGATTAGTAATTCGCATAACATACATCCCACTTTTTTTCTCTTCTTCATTAATTTTCTCATTGAGAAATGCAACTTGTTGTTTCAGGGACTCAGCTTGCTCTGCTATCTCTTGACGCAATTTACCCAGCTCAGCAGCTAGTACACCTTGTTTCTTTTCAATATCCGGACGGAATGCATCGGTTAAATTTCTCCCGGGACTTCTTAATAACTCATCAAATTCCAAACGCCAGTCATCCATATCTTCCGGAGTAAAGACATGGCTTGCTACATAAGAAGAAATCTTCCCCCAAACAGTTTTTGGTTTCATTCCTTCCACTATCCGCCCATGCAAATCCATAAATCTGATTTTTAAAAGGATATCCTGAATTTTATCGATTTCTTCTGCTTGGAGATCAGGAAACTTAAATGTTTTGATTAACTCTCTATCGAGAAAACTATTGTGGACTTTTTCAGAAAAGGAGCTTAAATCTTTAGGCTTTTGATCTGCTGCCCATTCTTTTAAAACCAGAATTTCATTGACCTGATCCTGAAATTTCTTAGGAAACTGTTCCACATCCGGCTTTATTTTTGCTCCAAATTGAAGCAGAGGTAATTGCTTTTTTATTAATTGGTCAAAAGCTAAAAGTTGCTCATTCGCTTTGACTAGTCTTACTTCTAAAACTTTTCGCTCTTCAGTTAGCTCATGGGCACGAGAATTATATTGGGTAAAATTATGGAGTAAAGGATGCGAACCAACACCTTTGATCACCAAATCAAAATAATCGCTAAAACCATTATGTCCTTCTTTAAGCCTAACCTCTTTCACAGCAAAGCCATTTAATCCATTAAGTTTTTCTTTAAGATTATCCGCCTTACGTGCCAAAAACTTACTTGTATTAAGTAATTCCTTATGATCTTGGCTAAATTTTTCACAAATATTGCGAACCTCTCCTCGCAGACGAATTGCAAACTCTTGCAACTTAGAACTTTTTCTCGTCAAATCACCTACTTTATTCGCGAGAAAATAATGCATTTCATAAAATCCATAGAGCGTGTTATTTTCAGCTTGTATTGCATTTAATGCGTGCTTAATCGCCTTCCATTCATCATTTTTTTGTAAAAGAGGCTCTTCCCCTTCAATAACTTGAATCGCAGAATCCAGTTTTTCTTTCATCACTTCATAAAGAGCCTCCTCTTTACAATCATGTATGAAATCAGCATCCAGCTCATTTTCATTGGAACTCATCGCCGCTAATCCATCAAGAGTAGCTAAAGTTTCTTTAATTAAAGTATGTGTATTCTTATGGAAGCCAAAAGAGAATATCCATAAACCCTCCAGCTGCGCTTCATGTTTTGTCAATACCTTATACAAGTGCTTAATCGCACTTTGCCTATCAGATAACGTCTTGGCATCTTTTAAAATGTGGGTAGCATTCAATATGGCATCCGCAGCAGTAGTAACGGCAAAACGCTCAAGCAAATATCCTAAGCCGCGGTGTTCTTTCATAGCCCAAGATAGAGTGCTTTCCAAATCGTCAACAATTTCTGCCGCCACTTGATCCAAATAAATTGTTTTTAATTCCTGCAACTCCGTTGTTTCTTCAAACCCGGCTTGTTGATACACCATTAACATCTCTTGAATTATTGGTTGCATGGCATATTTTTCAGCAAATCGATCTTCAGGCAGATAATTCGCATAATCAGCCAAGAGGTCAATAAGGATATCTAAATTCGTTGCGTGCTCAATTTGCTTAACCAATAATGATCGCGTGGTTTTATTTAAATAAGCGTTATTTTTTATAATACGACTAATGTCTGCAGCAAATAATTTTACTTGGCTTTTAACAAAAGCATCGCGATAAACGCCTACATCACCATCAGCAAACCGCAGCATCGCTCCGTTTACTTCCAATCCAGATTCAACATAACGACGCGTCTTTTTCTTCTGAATAAGCATTTCTTTTTTGCCTTCATGTTCTGCCAATCGACGAAACTGCAATTGCTCGCTTAATGACACACCATCCAAATAATGATAACGCTGCGCATTGATTGAATCTTCAACAATGACAGGCATAACCTTTTCTTTAAAAAATGCGCGTTGCTGACTCCAAATCGAATTGACAGCAACTTCATAGGCAGCTACTGCTTCATCCAGTTCTCTAATTTGTAATTCTTTGCTTACATTACGACGTACATAAGGATTAGCGTATTTTTTCTGCGGATCAGAATGCTCAAGACATTCACCCCATTGGTGGCTTAAAGCAAGAATTAAGTCATCTCTCTGGACTAATAACTCAGCATCCAATGTTCTCCATTCAGATTTTGGATAAACAAGATGTAAAAATTCCTTCCATTCCTGGAATTGCTGTAGAACAACTTGTTGTATACTGGAAACCGTTTGAATGTAATGACGCTCAACCGCAATGTCCTCATTTCGTTGTCTTTTTTGCTGCGCTAATGCAACAAGCATTTTCTTGCGGCCTTCTTCGGACTGATAAAAACAAGATTGTGACAAAAATGTTCCATATTCTTCATAAATTACAATGTGCCTACCTGGTTTATCATTTCCTGCAATATGATTCATAATCTGCTGCGTATCATGAGGGGTATCCAATTCAGTCTGAATCGTCAAAAACCCTTTAGAATGTTTTGTATCAAAAGCAGATATTCGTCCGAGTGCCGAAGTAACAATAGTTAGTGTATTGTTTTTGCCGGACTGATTTTTAATCCAGTTTTCTTGTAACTGGCCAGCATCTTTAAATGCAGCAATATTTTTTTCAGTAAATTGTGCTTTTAGTTTTCCTTCCAGGAATTCTACTTCATGGGCATCTCTAGCAAGGATAACAATAGGTTGCTCATTTTTTGCTTGCTTGATGGCCTCACTAAGAGCATGTAAATGAGCTTCTTTATTTACGGTTTCTTTTGCAATTAATCCTTTAGGTTTATTTTTTTGATGAGGTGGTATTTGACACGCAGCACTCATGTCAAACTTGCTGCATTGCTCGAGTAATTCATCTTGTCTTTCTAAAGCCCTAGAAATACTAATAATACGCCCTTGCTTCTTATAGTCATCAATGAACTCTTTAGTTGAAACAGAATCAACAAGACGCATGTCTGGAGCAATAACGAATTCCCAATCAGGATGTTCTATTTGTAACCGCGCATGCAAAAATTGATGTTCCATAAAAGTTAAACCGCTTTGGCGTGTTTTTTGATGTATGGGAATAGCAAAATGCCGTGCTGTTTTAGAAGGTGGAATAACAAAATCTTCACCTTCAACGAAACGTTGGGCTGCTATAGCTGAATTAATCCACAAATTAAACTTATCCTTGGGTAAATCGTTTAACTGTGCTCTATGCAAACCTGTAGGAGCATACCTGTACAAAAATTCTTTTAGCTGATCTACATCCTTATCTGCACTCCAACTATTACTCGAGTGTAGTGTTTTAAATTGTTCCTGAGTAATAAATTCATTTACTAAAAGATAAATCCATGCATAAGGGCTATTCTCACTACCCTCATCACTCTCAGCCCTCATAGCAAGATTAAATAAAATCCTTTCATCTAATTCTGAAAAATCAGATCCATAAAAAATTAAGTTACTTGATGCAACATGACCATCCTCTTTGTAAGCGGTTAAGTTTTCATTTTCAGTTTTGGCACGAGAGCGATATAACGCAAGGTCACCTATAGTGGAATAGTTTATCCCACCAACTTTATAGGTTCCTTTAGGAGCATCTATCTCAATACTCCTTGAAGCAATACCTAGAGAGACAAAAAAATCTTTGGCATGATTTTTATAACTTTGAGCCATCACATCACGGCTTGGAGCACACACATCAACCGTCCCTCCATCCGCCTCAACCCATTGCATTACGGCAAATAATGCAGCTGCAATACTATTACTTTCCTCACCATCAATCTCCATCAGCATGTTGCTTTGCTGATTTTTTAATGACATTAAAACTGCAATAAGCTGTGTGGTGTCAACAAATTTTCCCGTAGCCCGAAAATATTGTTCACGTAATACAGCAAGTAATCTTAATTGAATTTTTAGCTTCTCATGAGCCTCAAGCTCTGGTTTTCTTAGTGCAACTGATAATTCACTCGGTTTTCTTAGTGCAGCAATCAATGTATCTGATAATTCACGCAATTCAGCGCGACTGATTTTAGTTAAATTTTTATAGACTTTAATTTGTTTCGTCGTCGGCTTATCACCCACAACCAGAGTTAAAGGTTGATTTTTTCCTATCGCATTGATATAGGTAACTTGTTGGGCTAAATCATATTGTTCCTGGCTACTTAAAGAAGCTCCTGCAAAAGTATTTTTAATGCCAGCAATGACTCGTTTCACTTGTGAGGTCTCAAATTGCTCATCAAGAACCTGGTCAGAGTCTTTTAGAACAACATCAAATGCATTTTTTTGAGGAGCGCGCCCTGCTTTTGGATCTTTGTCAAATGCATCAATATAAGCTCTGAGATCCTTAACATAACCATTTAACATTTTGATAAATGGTTCTATCTCTGGGTAAGGCGGATAATCAAATAATGCCACGATTTCCCGTAGATAGTGTTGATTTAATTCAAGCCCTGCCAGCACATCTAATAGGCGATGAATGTTTTTATCGGTTACATGCTCTCCCAATATAAGCAATATTTTTGCCCAATTATTTAAGTCGGAATCTTCTGTAGCTTCCAATTTATTGACTACGTTGTAAAAGCGAGTCAACTCAGACTTGCTGCCTTTGGTGCACGTTTTTATTAATAAAGTAAGCAATGGTACCAATGACTGTACTGTTGCTTTGGTCTGGGTAATTGATGCGATTTTATCAATAACTTTTTGAAGAGTTTGCTCATCAACATCTGGCTCTGATCTTTTTATTACATGAATCAGCGCAGCGAACAACGCTTCAGAATGCTTTGCCTCTCCATCAGTTAACGATTTCAATCCTATCAGTTCTTTTGATTTCAATCCTATCAGTTCTTTTAATGGGAATAAGGATTTCTGGGTTAAATTATGCGTGAATGAACAACGTAATAAGTTTTCATAGGCCTGCTGCCCAAGTTCTTCTCGGTATTTTGTTAAATAAGCAACCTCGCTCAAAGCATCACGTAGCTGCTCCGCTGTATATTTTGGCGTTTCTTTTAATATTGTGCATAAAATAGCTAAGGGCGACGCAACGGAAACCGCTTTTCCTTGACTCAAAACATCCAGTAAATCCTTCATCTGAACTGCAGTTAAAAAAGATTTTTCAGGTGCTATAGACTTAATTCTCTCAGTTAATAATGCAATACACCGGTGAAACTCAATGTTGTTTTCGTTTTTAATACGAGTTAAGGAATTAATTAAGCCATTCACTACATCTAATTGCTGTCCCAGTTCCTGCAGTGACTCATCGATGGGGCGCTCGATATTTAATTCTTTAATTTGCTTAAATAGAAAATTATCAAAATCCTGATTTGTTTGTAATGGCTTTAAAGCGGCAATTAAACTGGATTTATAATTCGCTTCTATTTTAGGTTTCAACACAGACAAGTAAGATTTCTTTGTAAAAAACTCAGCGCCCAATGCTTGAGTCATTTGTATTTTTTCTTGAGGAAATCCAGACAAAGTCCAAGCAAACCACCTGCTACCTAATAAATTCTTAGCTTCACGCTCTGCTTCAGCCAAAGACTCGAAGAGCATTCTTGGGTTAGGGGGGTGTTGATCCAAATAGTACAATACAACATAATGGGAATCCATCCAGGACTCCAAATATCCTTGTAATTTTTCTGGTAAATTCGCAAGCTTACTTTCGAATCGCCATTCCTTATAACTTTGTCTCAGCACGCTAAAAAGATCAATTGCTGTTTCGTTAACTGTATTTTTCCCTACTTTGAGATCAGGTAATTCAGCACAAACAATCTCAAGAATTCCTGCTTTTTGATTTTCAATAGTTGGCAGTACACTCAATTTCTCTTCGGCCTTTGTCACTGAATCAACAGTTTTTATCAGTTGCTCCAATGAAGGCAGACGATAAGAAGCTTCTATATTAATATCAGCGAAAATTGATAATAACTGTCCTCTACGTTCGGGCTGCATGTCATGTACAACCTGTGCTAGAGTTTTTATTTTTATTTCAAATTCGCTATCGCCTTGATCATGTCCTGTACCTTCCGGTATTTCATCATTAAATAATGAAAGGAGTCCCACAAACTGAGAAAGTGATTCGGGTTGATCGTGAAAAAGATCTGGCAGAAATTGATTCAGTTTAGAAGGAGTAACTAAATGCTTTAACAAAATTGGAAAAGAAAATTTCTGAATAGGAACAGTATGTGTCTGCTCTATGGCACAACGTCTTTGATAATTATCGATAACTATTGATGCCGAATTGCTGTATTCGCCCATGAATTTCAAAGCAAGCGAACTCATCTCCAGAAAGTCATGACGTGCTACGTCTGGGGCTTTTGCTTTTTGCATGGGGAATAAGGCCTCAATAAGTTTATTCAACTCATCAGCAGTGGGCATTGATTCCCAATGGCAATGCTCCAGTGCTCCCAAAAAAGCAAGAAGTACTGTCGATAATTGACTGTTTAAGTGTTCGTCAAAATTCTCAGTAATTATAATGAATTGATTCAGCAAACTCTTAACCTGGGTATAGGGCTCTTCTGTTTTAGTGCAAGCCCGCTGCCCCATGGTGATCAAAGCAATTATATTGAGGAGTAATACTTTATTCTGCTTGTTCAGCTTTTGATTGTTACTAATTTCCTGTTCGATTTTTTGATATACATCCAGCGTAAATGCCCATTCTTGCCCACCGATAAAACGATAAAATCGGGATATAACCTCCCCGTATGAAGCATCTAAACGGGTCAGCCATGTATGGATTTCATTTGGCAGTACAGGAACCGTATAATCAAGAGCCTCTGCATGAATGTTGGGCCTTAAATTCATGCGCTGCGATACCAACTGATACTGGTTATAACGACTGGCATGGTAAGCGCCATAGACGTCAAAATCCAATCCATCAAGATAAGTAAGTTGCTCTTCGGGATCACTGCTATTGTTGATGATAAACAATAAGCGATCTAATGCTGGTTTCATGTGTCTAATATTTTTTAAAGCACAAGATAAAGGTAACTTCAGCTTCTTGTTGTCGAGCTGTCTCAGAAAATAGTCATAAGCAGCAAATAACTCATTAAATTCGGCACGGGCGCCTGCTTCTTTATGTTGCTCAACTAAAGAATTCCACCAAGTCCTCTGTTCACTATTTAATTCACTCAATTTTTTAAGGTTTGCAAAACCTTGAGGTGACATGAGTGCAAGATAATTTTCTGGTTTATCCAGAAACATCTTATTAAAATCTTTAAAAAGATCCTTATCATGTAAGGTTTTAAGTTGTTGCAATAAAAGCAGAACACCATCAGCTCCAGTATGAATTAACACTTGAGCCAGACCACGATAGTTAAGATCCGATAAAGGTATCGTCTGTAATAATCTTTTTATCTGTTTCAATTTTGGCGTATCATATCCTGCCAACTCAGACAAGAAAAAAACAAAAGCTTCCCGGCGTCGTTCCGGAGTGCATTTTTCACTCAATAAATAATTAAACTCAGCTTTATAACGTCCTACATTCTCAGAATCTTTTTTCAAGAAACTGAATTGGTGGTAAGAACCAATAATATTGCGGGCATTTACTGGAGGAAGTTCAGGGACAAGCGTCAGAGGAGTTATTTGTTCAAGACGTTGGTATTCTGGTGCATCACTAAAGCACAATACGTTTTTGCCATCCTGAGTTTGTTGTAGATAAAATCCCGCAGGTAAATTTTCAAAAAGCAATCCATAAGAAAACTCAGGGAAATTTCGGATAATTTTTTCCATAGCAGCCGCCTGCACATGGGTAATTTTCCTATCTAAAGCTTTAACTTGATTAACCCCTTTACCTACCAACCTATCCCATATGGAAAGTAATAGTTTGTCTGATATGAAGAATTGGTTTGGATTGAATTGCTTTTTGAAAAAATCCAGCCATCGCCTACTATCTAAACTGGCGCGATCAACCAGCTCGCCTAAGTCTTCCGAGCGTACTTTTTCTGCTTCAACAACAGCACCTACAACCAGCTCCTCTTTTCGTTTTCTCAAGGTTGCCTTTTGGAGTCGTTCCTGTTGAGGATGTTCTTGATGCGATTGGATCTGATATTGCAGTTGCAGATTCATACTGGGACCTTTTGTCCCTTCAATCCAATTCTTTTTCGTTTTTCGTATTTTATTGATGGATGGTTGAAAAGAAATTGATGAGCCAGGTAATTCTGCCACCTGATGTTGAAATTCAAGAGAAAATTTTTGTCGTTTACCCTGCAGATACACATTATCGAAAGATAATTGATAGTGTCTCTGCTGAGGAGGAAACTCGAATTTATAAAGTCTGGGGCGTTCTGGTTTTAAAAGAAACTCAGCCAACTCATTGAACTCTTCTTGGATTAATTCATCACATTCCAAAGACAAAGTAACTTCTTCAGAAATCAACTTATCTTGTTCAAAGGTGATTTCCAAATAAGTGATAAAATCTTTGACATTATTAAAATTATCTTTGCCCACAGTGATTTTCATACAACCATGTCCCCCAAATAATAAATACTAAGACTTTATTATCCAAATAGTGCGCAAATATATCACATTTTTAATGAATAAAATATGAAAGATAAGTCGTAATGACTTGAAAATTTGATTAAAAAACATCTAAAACGGCATTTAAAAGCTGCTGTGTATATGCTTCCTTAGGATTTTTAAAAAGGGCGTCACAACTTCCAAACTCAATTTCTACTCCATTCTTCATGACTAACACTTCATCAGCAATGTAGGAGACTACGCCCATGTTATGGGTAATAAATAAATAAGAAATACCCGTCTCCTGCTGTAACTCCTTTAATAAATTAAGGATTTGTGCCTGCACAGAAACATCTAAAGCACTGGTTGGTTCATCACAAATCAAAACATCCGGCCCTGTTGCCAATGCGCGCGCAATGCAAATTCGTTGTCTTTGGCCTCCAGAAAATTGATGCGGATAACGCTGTAAACTGGTGCTAGGCAAATTGACCTGGTTTAACAATTCCTTTTGCCTTACGTTAATTACGGAACGTTTCATCCCTTGGGCATGCATGCCCTCGGCTATTATTTCACCTACTGTCATTCGTGGATTCATAGATGAAAAAGGGTCTTGGAAAATAATTTGTACTTTTTTTCTGTATTCTCTTAATGAACGTCCTTTTAATGCCAGCACATCATGTTTTTTATAATGTACTTCACCTCCAGAAATAGGTAATAAACGCAACAGAGCTCGGCTGGCTGTAGTTTTTCCGCATCCTGACTCACCTACCAAAGCCAATGTTTTTCCTTGCTGCAAACGAAATGAAAGGCCATCGACTGCTTTAAATATAACTTTATTACGGCTGAATACTCCTTTTTTCTGGATAAAACCAACAGATAAATGATTCACGGTGAGGATTGTTTTTGCTTCAGAAGATGCAACATTCCAAGCTATTTTATTTTTTTGTAAAGGAGGTAGCTCGTCTAAATCAGGATATAAATGACATCGTACCAATTGACCATTTTGTTCTTGTAATTGCGGCTCCTCTATAGAACAACGCTCAAATGCATACATACACCGTGGGTGAAAACGACAACCTGAAGGCATTTCCTCCAAAGAAGGTACAAATCCACGAATCACTGACAACCGTTCCTCACGTTTTGCGAAAGAAGGCACAGAAGCCAATAACTGCTGCACATAGGGATGTTGCTTTACTCGTGAAAAAAAATCATCTACAGAAGATTGCGCCACCACTTGCCCCGCATACATCACACAGACTCGAGATGCCATGGCTCTAAGTACTCCCAGATCATGGGTAATTAGCAGTAAACTCATCTGGTGGTTTTTTTGTACTTTTTTTAGCAATGCGAGGATTTGCGCCTGGATTGTAACATCCAAAGCTGTTGTTGGTTCATCAGCAACTAAAACATCAGGTTTACATGCCAAAGCCATAGCAATGACCACGCGTTGTTTCTGTCCACCGGACAATTGATGTGGATATTGATGAATTTTAACTTCTGGCTGAGACATTTCCACCTCATAAAGTAAAGATAATAATGCCTCTTGCAATTCCTGCTTAGTAAAGGAAGAGTTACACTTTACCAAAGCTTCTGTTAACTGCTCTCCTATAGTCATCACTGGATTGAGTGCCGTCATTGGCTCCTGAAAAATCATTGCAATCTTGCGGCCTCTCAATTGCCGCATCATCTGTTCTGGTAAGTCCAGAATGTCTTGTCCATCCATATGAATGAAACTATCAATTCCATAGACACCGGATTTAGGTAACAAACGCATTAATGCCAAAGAAGTTAAGGATTTACCACAGCCCGACTCTCCCAATAAAACCAAAGTTTCACCAGGATGTAAATTAAAACTGACCTCATCCAGAGCAGATACCGTTTTATGGTGATTTTGAAAAGCTACGGACAATTGATGAATTTCAACACTATTTTTTTGCATATGTTTTCTGTTGAATTAAGCAATACGTAATCCAGAAGGCGTCTTTGTTCATTTTCCAGATTAAGACGCCCCAAATCACAGGGCTCAGTGACGACATTCTGATCTTCTTCCGCTTGCAGAGCAAGGGATCTTTATAATAGATTTACAAAAAGGAATATTCGTCTTTCGTCTACTGTATCATAATATATGGTAAAATAAACCTAACTTTTATTTGAGAAATACCCATGTCAGAAAACTATACAGCCCAAGCAATTGAAGTCTTAAGTGGACTGGAACCTGTTCAACGACGCCCCGGCATGTATACCGATACAACACGCCCTAACCATTTGGCACAAGAGGTGATTGATAACAGCGTGGATGAAGTATTGGCCGGCTTTGCAAGCAACATCCGTGTCACACTTCATGAAGATGGTTCTATTGAAGTAGAGGATGATGGCCGCGGTATGCCAGTGGATTTACACCCGCAATTAGGGTTAAGCGGCGTTGAAGTCATTATGACTCGTTTACATGCCGGAGGTAAATTTTCTGATAAAAATTACAGCTTTTCTGGGGGATTACATGGCGTCGGTGTTTCTGTAGTAAATGCCCTTTCCGAGCGTCTTGATGTCACAATTAAACGCAATGGAATTATTTATCAAATGTCATTTGCCAATGGCGATAAATTGTGCGAATTAAATGAAGCAGGCATTACTAAAAAAAGGGACACAGGTACAATTATCCGTTTTTGGCCCAATCCTAAGTATTTTGATACTACAAGGATTTCCGTAAAACACCTTACTCATGTGCTTAGAGCAAAAGCCGTGCTTTGCACTGGCTTGTCCATGACTTTTGTCAATAAGACAAGTAATGAAGAAATGCATTGGTGCTATGAGCAAGGACTTATTGATTATTTAAATCAATCATTACCTGATGGTGATTACTTACCTGAAGAACCCTTCACAGGTGAATTCAAAAGTGATGAAGCAACTGTTGACTGGGCTTTGGTTTGGTCTAATGGGACAAACAGCGGTTTTAATGAAAGTTATGTGAATTTAATTCCAACTGTTCAAGGCGGTACCCACGTTAACGGTTTACGATCCGGTTTATTTGATGCCATGGCTGAATTTTGTGAATTAAGAAATCTACTGCCTCGAGGAGTAAAACTTACCGCAGATGATCTGTGGGAACCTTGCCAGTACGTATTATCAGTTAAAATGAAAGAACCACAATTTGCAGGCCAAACTAAAGAACGCTTAAGTTCGCGCCAAATTTCAGCTTTTGTCAGTAATGTGGTTAAAGATGCCTTTGCATTGTGGCTCAATCAACATCGTAACCAGGGTGAAACGATTGCCTCTTTGGCAATAGAGCGTGCACAAAAACGTTTAAGACAAGCCAAACAAGTAGCACGCAAACGGGTAAGCCAAGGACCTGCTCTCCCAGGTAAATTGGCTGACTGCTTACTCACTGACTTAAGCCAAGCTGAATTATTTTTAGTAGAAGGTGATTCAGCAGGTGGATCAGCAAAGCAAGCACGTAATAAAGACTTCCAAGCAATTTTGCCCTTGCGTGGAAAGATTCTTAACTCCTGGGAAGTGGATTCATCACAGGTCTTAGCATCCCAGGAAATTCATGATATTTCCGTAGCCATCGGGGTAGATCCCGGTTCATCTGATCTGAGTGGGCTTCGTTACGGTAAATTATGCATTCTCGCAGATGCAGATTCTGATGGCGCGCACATTGCAACGTTGATTTGTGCCTTATTTTTACGCCATTTTAAACCACTGGTTCAGGCAGGGCATGTATTTGTCGCTATGCCCCCACTTTATCGGATTGATGCAGGCAAAGAGGTTTATTATGCTCTGGATGATGAAGAAAAAAATCGTATCCTCAACCAATTGGCACAAATAACTCGAGCTAAAGCCAACGTTCAACGCTTCAAAGGTTTGGGGGAAATGAATCCTATACAACTCCGTGAAACCACCATGGATCCCAATACCAGACGCCTGGTTCAATTAACCATGGATGATGAAGAAGAAACTGAAGCAGTTATGGATATGATGTTAAATAAAAAACGGGCAGGCGACAGAAAAGTTTGGTTGGAAACCAAAGGCAACTTAGCTGAAGTTTAATTTGTACTGGATTTCCTTCTATCAAAATATCAAACCATTGTAGCCTGGGTGGAGCAAAGCGAAGTAACCGTTCAGGGGAGTATGTTTGAATCTTGGTGAACGGTTTAATTTGAGCTCAGGTTGCGTGAAAATGATGCTGAGGAAACGTAGCATACATCAGTATGTGAGGCTTCCGAAGTATTATTTTCGCGCAAGATGCGCCAAATGCAGCCGTTCGGTGAATGGGCGTGAACGCTTACAAAGCGAAACCCGGGAAATTTGTGAGTAAGAAACCCGGGTTCCGCTGCGCTGCACCCGTGCTACGATAAATCACCACTTCAACAATGGGATCAAGTTAGAATAATTATCAGTCCATAAGAACTGTTCGCCACTTGTATTAAATTGCCAATGAGTTCCCTTCATAATTTGAAGGGCCAGATTTTCATTAGAAGTCAAAAAAGCCCACTGTGAATCAAACTGGCCTAATGCCAGCATGCCTTTATTATTTAAATAAAGCACCATCAACTCCAAAGATCTGCCCGCAGCATTGATCACAGGTAATAATTTCATATGTCGATTACTTAAATGAATCAATATACCCCCGTCTTCGGTAATTTTTTGTTGATATAAAATAAATGCTTCAAGAGTTAATAAATGCACAGGAATTGCATCTGAACTAAAGGCATCTATGACTAATAAGTTTTGGGAATGATCCGGTAATTGTTCTACAGCTAATCTTCCATCATTTTTTATAATGGTCACCTGGGCAGGACAATCTCTTAAGTAGGTAAACAATTGAGAATTCTTAGCGAGAGCAATGACCTGATTATCAATCTCAATTACTTTAATTTGATCCTCTTTTCGAAATTGACAGATCATAGTACCTATACCTAAGCCAATAATTGTTACTGATAAAGAATTCCATTTTTGTTGCATGACATCCACCAGGGGTTTAACCGCTCCATAATAAGAAGTGAGTCCAGTAGGTTTGTTCTCTCCTGCAGCTTGCAATCCATGCACTGTAGATTGATTGATTAAGACATGTATTCCTTGTTTATCTATTACTTTTTTTACCCCATAAAAATCACGCACCTGTACTAAAATTGAATCATTTTGTAATAGTGGTGAAAAAATAAACCCAAATAAAATCAATAACGATACAATCAAACTGGTTTTACTTTCTTGCCAAATCACGATGATAATTAATGCCAAAATAGCGCACACTTGAAAAGATGAAAACCCTCCAGGCCAATGAATACCGCGAAGAGTGTAATGCAGTAGCATAAGAACCAGAACAACCACAGGAACCCACCAACCGCCTTTTCTTGGCAATTGAGGTAAAGCAAAAAGGCTGAGTAAGATTGCTAAAGGATATTCATAAATCTGGTTGAACCAATGGGGAGCTAAAATTCCATTGAACACCCCAGCCAATACTCCCCCAAGAGCCAAGCAAAAATAAAATAAAGTAAGGGACTGTGGTTTCGGTCTGCTTAAAAATAATTGACTATGGCACAGCAATGCTAATATAAAGAAACTCAACAAATGAAACAGGATACCTTGCCAAGCCTTTATTTGCCCTGCATTTAAAATAAAACCAATGATCGGAAAAATGAGAAAAAATACACTATTTCGTGCTATCCATGGAAATGAAATCAAAGGTTTATTAGTAAATACAAGCACAAAAGTAAGCAGGTACAAAGCCAAAGGCAATACCCAAAATAAAGGTGTTGCTGCGATATCCGTAGTAATATACAAAGTCACCCCCAGCATTAAACTGCATGGAACAAAACTTAAAAAAATCCAATACAGTATTTTCTGCCAAGACCAGACTACAGCTGTTTCATTTTGTTTTTCTAGCGGTTGATAACGATTAGTAAGGAGAATAAAAAATAACAAAGCAACATAGATGACATAGCCTATGTTCCATAAATAAAATTGATTTTTTAATCCAATAAAACGTTCTATGACCCACGGATAAAGCAATAAAGACAAGAGACTACCCAGGTTAGAAGCAGCATATAAAAAGTAAGGATCTGCAGCACCTTTTTCCTTGGTCTGGCTGTACGCAAATTGCAATAAAGGTGCTGAGGCACCAATAACAAGTAAGGGCAATCCCAATTGGATAAATAAATTCGATAAAATGCTCCATTCAGGAGACTCATGAAGAATCAAGGATTGAAATACAAGAGGTAACGCAATAAAGCTCAAAAAAACGAGCACCGTATGCGTCGCTCGCCATATATTCGGTTTATTAAAAAAGCCAAGCACCGCGGCATATCCATAAGCAAACAATAATACCACTTGAAAAAAAAGCATGCATACAGTCCAAACTGCCGGGGTCCCTCCATAAACAGGTAATAAAGATTTAGCAACCATAGGTTGAATACTAAATAAAAGAATGGCGCTTAAGAACAAACTGATAGGGAATAAAAAACGCACAAAGCATCCTTGGCTAGAAAACTCCGTTGATAAAAAAGCATTGTAAGATTACAGAAATGGTTATTCAACTTGTCATATATCGAAAGTTATTATTAAACTTCTAAAATCCGTAATCAAAAGTTATATTAACGTTATTTTTTCATTATTCTAGGAGTAACTATGGATGGTTTTCCTAAAGTAAGTGTGACTGGTTATGAACAAATAAGAGATACAATAAAAACAGGGGATCTTTTATTTGCTTCAGGAAATTCCTTAATGTCTTCAATGATTAAAGGGGCAACAAATAGTGTGTGGAGAAATTGAGCATTTCTTCTCTTAAATCAACAGGGAGTCTATCTACTCTTAGTTTACTTTTATTGAATGCAAACATGGATAGTCTGGATAAAGAAAATAGTTACTCTTAGCACATAATTATCCCTTAAGTTCATTTTTACCTATTTACTCCCTAGAGGACTCACCAATTTTTTTAAAATCTTTTTCGCCAAAAATGGCCGAGCTAAATAGATAATATTTAAATTCCAATAAATTATTGCTGGGATCTTTCAAAAAAAAAGATAGATGTTCAATTCGACTACCACTAAATCGTGTTTTCAATGGAATTTCAAAAGAAACGTGCTCCCTTTTAATTTTTGCCAAAAAAGCATCAAACTCATGTCGCTCGAGAAAAATTAAGCCGAAATGTCTTGGGTAAATGCCTTCTTGTGAAGGAAGGATGGTATCCACTTTATGTGCCACAATTTGATGATTGCCAAATTCTAAAATCAAAGCATGAGCAGATTCCCGTCCTAATGAAAAACCCAATTTATGGTGATAAAAATCTTTTGCCAGAACAAGATCATGCACTGGAAATGCGAGATGAAATAAAGTATTCATGAATTTAATTTCTTAATCATTTTTTGTTTTTTCCATGTTCCATTCTTCTGAACCATACATACTCCTTGTATTAGTCTGTTCTATAAGGATAGCAAAAGCAGGCAAGCTGAGATATAAAATTATATTAATTAAGAAATAAGTATGTAAGAATGTTTCCTTTATTTAATTTCAATTTCAAATATAAAATGTTTTTAGACACTATTTTTGATTATATTATTCACATTGATGTTTATCTAAACACCATTGTTTCAACTTATGGATTTTGGACCTATTTACTTTTATTTGCAGTGATTTTCTGCGAAACCGGGCTTATTGTGACACCTTTTTTACCGGGAGACTCCTTACTTTTTGCTGCAGGCAGTATCGCAGCTCAACCCGGGAACCCATTAAATATTTCAATTTTGTTGTTACTGCTTTTTGTTGCCTCAGTTTTGGGAAATCAAATCAATTTCCTGGTGGGGCGTCTATTGGGCCCCCGCATTTTTTCTACCGATAAATCCTGGCTGCTTAATAAAAAACATTTAGATGAAACCCATGCATTTTATGAAAAACATGGAGGTAAAACGATAATTTTTGCACGTTTTCTTCCAATCATACGCACTTTTGCACCTTTTGTTGCCGGCATAGGGACAATGCGAGTTTTTCATTTTTCATTGTACAATTTGATCAGTGCCTTAATATGGATTGCTAGTTTGTTGAGCTTAGGCTATTTTCTCGGCTCAATTTCACTAGTCAAAGAAAATTTCACCCTAGTAATTTACGGCATTATTTTTATTTCAATTTTACCCCCCTTTATTGCTTTATTAAGCCGAAAACGAACCTACTCGGATGAATAGAATGTAGTTCGGAATTCATTAGATGTGTTGACATCGTCTCACTTCCCTACATTCCGCGACGTGTTCGCGGAATTCAGGATATTAAAAACAAAACTGAAATCTCGAGCAATCCACTGCTCGATCATGGGATCCTGCGAACACGTCGCGGGGCGTGGGTAGTTGTTTGTAATTGACTTAACTTACTTAAAAAATTACCAGTTCATCAGGAATTAACTCTCCTTGAAACTCCTCCAAAAGCGCCGAATAATTTTTAGAGATATATTTTAAATCCTTTTTATTATGCGACTCATTTGCTGCTAACAGCCCCTGTAATAACATAGTCCTGAATGAATGAGGATGAGTATTACCGTTTTTACTATCTTCTAGAAAATTCACTAACATATTCTTAGCCTGCTCAAGATCTTCAACCAAAGAAAATTGCTCATCAAACTGACTGGCTCTTGTTCTACCGGATGCACCATGTCTGTGAAAAAGTGAAAAAATAATTCCATCACTATAAGTACAATATGCTATTACTGTACGATGGACTATATGAATTAATCGATTTAATTCTTTTTGATCTGCCTTTGAACTCATGAATGTTAGAGGGATCTCATCACTTTGGCTAAAAAGAGTTTGTTTATTGAGAAAGTATTGAGGTTGCTTCTTTGACCTTTCAGGATTTATTACTTCAGGCTGAGTTTTCTTTGGCTTACTTACATCTGTTTTTGGGAAATTTTGATCTTGAAGGGGTAATTTTTTTGTCACAGGATCTTTTTTAAGTTGCTTAGGTTCTATTTTTAATCCAATTATTTTCTTACTGCTTGAATGGGATAACACACTGCCCCCGGGTTCATTGGGCGCCGCTAAAACTTTTGACTTTTTAACTATTGTCACTTTTGTAGTCCAATGTGCATTACCCCAGTTATGTAAGGTAATAATAGGGTAAGAAGATTTATCACGTCCGTTCTCCTTACCGACGACATGGAGATTTACATGAAGTTGATCTGCGATTTCTTTCAAGTCATAATGGGTTGCCCATCTTCCTTTTTCTTTAATCTTTTCCATGCCTTTTAAAATAACTGAATCCGGATTTGCTTTCCTACCCACTATTATGTCTTTTTCTAATACTTCTTTGACATAAACATTTTGTATTTTTTGTGCTTCCTTATCGCCTTTTCCTTTAAGTTTTAGTACTAGTGATTGAGCAGTTTCTTGGGCCAATCTTTGGACTTCTGGAGATAAAGCCAATTCATTAAATTGGCTTATTGCAGCCAATGAGCGATCGTTTTTTCCTAAGTAAAAGTCTATTAATTCCACGAACTTGCAAAATATTGGGGTAGCTGAAATATTGCCTCGCCCATCTTTTAATATGTCTTCTGTTATTATTCTGTTTAGGGGTTCGTTTTTATAGACATTAAAGGCAATAATTCTTAAAGACATTTGTAACTTGAACAGGAGCTCTTTTTTATAATGTCCATGCGAGTGATATAATTCGTTTAAATCAAAGTCGAGAATCTCTTGCAAACTGACATGACGAAGACTTTGAATCCTCCATTGCTCATAAGTTTTGCTTTTTTCAGTAAGTGCGTGTTCTTTTTGAATAATATCGATTAAACCTATAGCAAACGCATAAAATCCGCAATCACCACCACCTGGATTATCGAGCACCCTTTCTTCTATAGTAAGATGATCATCCAATATTTCGGGGCTCGGATTAGTCAGGGATGGTCCCTTGCCAATTTCAATTTTGGTTCCAGACATTGATTACTCCCCGGTTGCACTCTATAGAATTGATCTCTTTGGAAACTCTACTGCAAAAGCGACTTATTTCGTCGCTCGAATCCTCATGTACGTGTACACTCCGGTTCTGCGCTCCCTCGCAATTCATCCTCTGCAGCGAGTTTCCAAAGAAGTCTAATACAAAAATGTTCACATATTATGCTACGAGGGAATTTAACTCGCAATAGAAAGTATTTATTTGGAAATAATCAGCTAATCGGCAATCAATAATTGCGATAGCATGCCATTTTGAATCCAACCCTTAAGAAAAGAAGCAGCCTTCATCCCCACCTCTTCCGGTTTTATCCACTGGCAAAGTCCTTCACAAAGTGCACCAAAAGACAATCTTTGTGATAAGTTGTCTAAAGCCCAAGCTTCTTCATCTGAGAGACTATAAAATTGAATTATATATTCTGGTGAGCGCCATAAAACCCAGGATGTAGGCATTGAGCTTTGTTGCAATTCAGGCAGTTCCCGATCGTGAGTTAAAGCCTGCCAAAGAGGAATTGTATTTCCTAAATAATTGACTCGCTGTAGCGATGGATGGAGAACAAATTGAAGATTGGGCCATGCCTCAGGTGGAATAACCGCCATATCCTCAACTCGTACTACCTGTTCATCAGCAGCATCAAAAGCCAAACCCATTTTCCACTCAAAATCAGCAAGCTCAGATAAATGAGGATAGTGGGGATAATTATGCTTAATGAAATCTGCTAATAAATCACCAAACCAACGAATAGAGCGATAACAAGAAGGATGGGCATCAATGTAATAAGTAGATAACTTATTAAATTCTTCGGTTCCTAAATAAGCATATAAGGCAGGAAAGTTAGTACTCAAACTTTCAATAAGCCGAAGTTTATAAGCATCACGATAAATGCCTAGGCGAGTTTCCACTGATACCAAATCAGTTTGTACTATAGAACCATGAATCTCAGCATGCCCTGATAAGAGAAATTTTTGAAACTGATTCTGTAACTGGGAAAGCTCCGTCATACCAGTACCTCTTCAACTAAAATTGACTCAGCAATCCGTCGTGCCTGATTGATTTCTGCGAGCAATTCCGCAAAAGGAGGCATATTGTCATCTCGTTCAATCATAGATGATATCGGCCCTAAACGTTGCAATGCTGCAGCATAAAGATTCCAAACAGGTTGAATTACTGGTGCGTCATGCGTATCGATAATGTAATCGCCATGATTTGAATGGCCAGCTAAATGAATTTGCGCAACACGTTCGGCAGGCATAGCCATAATATAATCCATGGGATTAAACTGATGATTTACAGAACTCACATAAATATTATTTATGTCTAATAAAATATAACAACCTGCTTGTTTTACAATTTCCTGGATAAATTCCCATTCGGTCATTTCAGATTGTTTGTAAGTAAGATAACTGGAAACGTTTTCGATTAAAATGGGACGCCCTAAAAAATCCTGTACTTGCTGAATTCGCGATGCAATGTGGGTTATTGTTTCACGTGTATAGGGAACAGGCAACAAATCATGAGCATTAATCCCGTTAACCCCCGTCCAGCATAAATGATCAGATACCCAGACTGGCTCGACACGAGCTACCAACGCTTTTAATTGATTTAAATAATCACGATCCAGCGGGTCTGTACTTCCTAATGAAAGAGATACCCCATGCATCACTATAGGATAGTGAGCTCGTATTTGGTCAAGATAGTAAAGTGGTTTGCCACCTGAAACCATATAATTTTCGGTGAGTACCTCAAACCAATCCAAGTTGGGTTTTTGTTCCAAGATTTCTTCATAATAATCAGGTCGTAATCCCAATCCAAAACCTAAAAAAGGCATTTTTTCAATTGTTTTATACTGTGGGATATCCATATTCAGCCCGGGGAAAGATATGAAACCAGGCATGCAATACATGCCTGGAGTAATGCGAAACTCAAATTGAAATTATTGAACAACAGTACCGCCTGCTTTTTGGCAGTCCTCTTGAGACATTTCAGCGATACCTTTTCCTTTACAAGCGTTTTGGCCTTTACAAGCGTTATCAGCAGTTTTGCAAGCGCCTTGTCCTTTACATGCATTACCACCTTGGCATTTTACCATGCCCGCAGTAGTATCAGCTGCAAAAGCAGGGGTTAAAGCAAACATAGAAGCAGCACCCATTGCAAGAGCAACGCCTGTTAATTGTAATTTGTTCATTTACTTAATTCCTTTTAGAGTTAGTTAAATAAGCTATAAGGCAAAATATAATTTAGCCCTTTGCATTTTAGAAATTTATATTTAATTTTGTCAAGTTCGCCTTTGAAAAATAATGGTTTTCCTCTAGTGATTAGCCAAATCGCACCAATAACAGCAAAATGAGCATAATCCTTAGTCATCTCCACTTCCAAAACAAAGTCTATAATAAAAATAATTGTTGTAATTTTAAAGTAACAATAAAGATATGACTCAACCATTATTTACAACCAAAGAAATTTTTGAATTCATTAAACAACATGAACCTTTTAGTTGTATGAGTGATGCATGTCTTTCAAAACTTTCTCGTGTTTTGGAAATAGAATCCCGAGCCGGTGATTCCCTTTTGATTAAAAAAGGGGAAAATATGAATGACCTCTACATTTTAATTAAAGGTCGTCTTTACTATCAAATAACCGATATTGAAGGAAATGTAACGTTCCAAGGCGAGCTACATGAAGGATCAATTATAGGTGAAATGGCTCTTTTGTCTGATTTACCACGTTCTGCGAATGTCTATACCTTGCGTGATAGCATTATCTTAAAATTATCGAAAAAATATTTTTTGAAATTGTGCAGAACATTTCCTGAACTGCTGAATAAAATAACCCAATTCACCATTCAACGACTAACCAACTCACTGCAGGGAATCCATAGCGCTTCTACACGCGATAAATCTATTGCTCTAATCCCTATAAGACCAATACAAGACCTCGAATTTCAATTGCAAGAAATGATTTTTCGTTTCTCCTATGGAGAAAAAATTCTTTTATTAAACAGTAGTTATCTGGAAAAAAGAAAAAATCTGCTGGATGCGAATGGAAATATGAGTAATGAAGGGATTTTATGGATTAACCAACTAGAAAAAGAGTACACTTATATTTTCTATCTCGCTGATGAAACAATAACAAGCTGGACTAAATTTTGTGTACGTCAAGCAGATTCACTCGCTTTTTTAGCACTGGCAGAAGAACATGATCCTGACTTATCCGAAGTAGAGAGTTACATTTTAACAATGCAAAGTAATTTTATTAAACGAAACGTACTAGTACTTCTTCATCAAACTGCAAACCCACCAAAAAATACTCAAAGCTGGTTAGAAAAACGCTCTGTCAACAGTCATTTTCATGTTCGAAGTAATACAGAGGACGGTATTTCCCGGATGATGCGTATCTTTACTGACAATACCATATCCTTAGTACTCAGTGGCGGCGGCGCACGAGGTCTCGCTCATATAGGTGTTTATCGCTTATTAGAAGAAAGAGGGATCCCCGTAGATTACATTGCCGGAACAAGTATGGGAGCAATGCTCGCAGCTGTTTTTGCTATGGGATATTCTTCTAGTGATGTTTTGAAATATGTAGAAGCGTATTTGATCAAAGGGTCCAAAATTGATTTTACCTTCCCCTACATCGCAATTGCTACAGGCAGAAGAGCCACAGACAGTCTTATTGAACTCTATGGTGAAAAGAGTCAAATCGAAGATTTATGGCTTAACTATTTTTGCGTATCAACGGATTTAATCAGTAAAAATTTATATGTCCATGACAGAGGACTATTATGGGAATCCATTCGTTCCAGCATTTCCTTACCTTTTATTTATCCACCAGTATCTTTTAATGACAAACTTCTAATTGATGGTGGAATACTCAATAATATACCCACTAATGTCATGAGACAGTACTCACATAGCAGTAAAATTATTGCTTCCAATATTAATAATAATAATGCATTTAAATTATCACCAATACCCTATTCGCTTTCTGGATGGAAACTGCTTTACAATAAATTTATGGGGAAAGAGTCAATATTACCCATTAACTTAGGTGAATTGGTGTTGAGACTTCTAACAATCAGCTCCCATCAAAATACCTCAAAAATGATGGCCATGGCAGATTATGGTATTACTTTAAAAACAGATCAATATGGCATTCTGGATTTCAAAAAATACAAAGAAATCGCCGAAACAGGTTATGAACAAGCAAAAGCTCAGTTTACCGCACAAAATTCAGCCGAACTATTAAAAATAAAAAATAATCCTCAATTTAATTCTGACAAAATGATATAAGTTTATCTTAAGCTCAAGGTTATTTTTTCGCCTTTCGTGCAATAACCTGATCAAATAGCGCTCTTTTCTCTGGAGGTAACGATTCTCGTCGCAAAGCCATCATTTCTTCGACTGAACCTTGTATGCAATCTGGAGTAAGGCGGTCGAGAATTAAAAAGCCATTTAAATGATCAATTTCATGTTGTAAAACCCGAGCATAGAATCCCTCTTCAATTTGTTGATGAAAACGACCTGACTCATCATAATAACTCACTGTGATTTGCTCATATCGAGGAACCTTCCCGGATTTGCTGGAAACAGAATAGCAACCCTCAAAATCTTGGCGCATTTCAGATCCAGCTATCGGCTCATAACTTGGATTAATCATAATATGCATAGGATAAAATTTGTTAACATTATCCCGCAATAAAGTCGATTCTTCGGGAATATAGATTGCAATTATTCTTTTTGCACAGTTTACCTGGGGCGCGGCCAAACCAACTCCACCCAATCCATGCAATTTAGTCTTCATTGCAGCAATTAACTTTTTATCTTCCTGGCTCAAAGGAAACTGGACTTCTTGAGCCTTACTCTTTAAAACCTTACGGTATTCAGGTTGTTCTATAGTTACTATGTCCATAGCCATACTTGTGGTACTTCCTAATAAGTATAATGCGAGCCCCAAACACATTCTTTCCATAGGGCTAATTCATTTTCTTCATGTTTTCTGTTTGAACTGCAAAATAATCTTTAGCTTGATAAATATGATCCGCATCAATACCAACGCGCAGTGCTTCAACCAAATCTTCTTGGTGTTGACTAATCACACGAAGCTCTGAAACCGGAACATCTGTAAGTTGTTTTGTAACCAAATAATTGAGTAAAGACATTGTGGAGCCGGGATCAACCGTTTGGTTTTCCTCTTGTGTTTTAAAGAGTTGGTAGCGGTAAGACAAACAAAGAAATATACCGGGAGCAATTTCAACAGGCTCTTTATTTTCTTTAATGCTTACATCAATATCTCGATAAAAATTGATGGATGGATATGCTTTTCGCAACATATTGAGAATCTGCAATACATGCAATTCATTGGTATTCGCAATAAAATAAATAGGATCTCTTTTCGATTTAAATCCAGCTGCATGAGAAACTTCTGAATTTAAATCGCGCTCTGCTTCATGAATTAATACTGAGAGATAGTCTGCCTTTAATTCATCCCATTCGACTTGTGAATTCCAAGCATGTTCCAGAAGCATCCTTGCAAAAGTATTGGAATACAACTGCTTGCCCTTTAATTCCTCCATGTCCCTCTCTGCAGGAGCTGCATCCTTAAGAAATGAAAAAATTTCCAATAAACGTTCCAAAAATTCTTCTGTAGTAAGTTTACCTAAGCGATAAGGCTGAATTAATTTAGAGTTATTCCTACCCAGTTGATACATAAGCCAAGCATAATTTGTCCATGATTGAAAGAAACTGGAACAACAACTGAAATACCCCGTAGAATAACGATCGCAAATATCTTCAAATGAGCGGACACAGGTGCTAATGGGTTTTAAAGCATGTATGGCTGATAAATTAACAATAAGTGGCATGATTTTAATGACCTGGGTATTTTTTTGCCGATTTTATCCCAAATAATAAAGTGATTCAAATGAAGAACTTACTTTGTCACTCAAATCAGTTCCGTTGTGTTTCTACTCTCAGGGTAAACCCTAAACTCCTACATAATAACTGTGATAATATATCACATTTCTCAAACGCTTATGCTTATGCAAACAACAAATACAATACTGCTGCGGACGTTAAGTCAGCATGATGAAGCTAATTTTCTCCTGACCATGCAAAAAAGCCGGCATTTTCACTATCCATTTGTTAGTGCACCTCAAACTTCTGAGGAGTTTCAAACCTATTTACAAAAATATCAGCACGAAGATCGTCGATGTTTTTTAGCATTAAACCAGAATGAAGAGATTATCGGTGTATTCAATATTAATGAAATGGTGCATGGTGTGTTTCAAAGTGCATACATGGGTTATTTTGCATCGGTAACCTACGCTGGCCAAGGATTAATGAGTCGAGCATTAAAACTGGTTTTAAAAGAAGTTTTCTTAAAATTAAAACTGCATCGAATTGAAGCAAATATCCAACCTACTAATACTGCATCCATTCATTTAGCCACCCAAAATGGCTTTCTTAAAGAAGGATTCTCCCCAAGATATTTGAAAATAAACAATGTATGGTGTGATCATTTTCGCTTTGCTTTAACCTATGAAGACTGGTTAGCACATCAATAGAGTTACTTGTTCTGAGTGAACTTAACGGAAATCAGGGATTTGCCAAAGATTTTTCCAAGTTTTGCTATGTTACTCAGGCTAATGAGTACATATTACCAAACTCTAGCCAATAACTGCCTATACCCAGTAATGACTTTATCCGCAATTAAAAATTGATATGTGTCATAGGTTGTCGTCAAACCAATTACTTGCATCCCTGCCGCTTTAGCTGCTTTGACTCCATGGAGTGTGTCTTCGATTACCAAACAACGTCCAGGAGCAACATTTAAACGTTTTGCAGTGAGTAAATAACCTTCAGGAGATGGCTTTCCGCTTTGTACATCTTCCGTTGTCACAATAGCATCAAAATAAGCATGTAATTTTCCTTGCCTTACTCTAGAGAGTACCGCGTTAATTTCACTACAACTGGAGCCACTACAAATGGCAATTTTATTAATTTTAGGAGCAATTTTAAAAATAAATTGTTCAAAATCTACAATCAGAGGTAAGGAATCTCGATTATTAATGATATTAATGTAAGCACTCGCTTTTTGTTGAATCAAATGCTTGATTTCTCTTTCCGTACAACGAACTCCCTCATTGCACAATAACCTTGGGAACATATCTTTATCAGAAAACCCCAAGTATTTTTTTATATATTCACAATAGCTTAGAGTTATTCCTAATGACTTAAGCACATAACAGCATGCTTCATAGTGAATAGGTTCACTGTCTAAAATAACTCCATCAAAATCAAAAATAATCGCATCATACATAGTATTTCAGATCCATTTTATCCTGTTGTACTTTATAGGGAAATCGCTCATTTTTTACATTTACACCCTACATTAAAAATATAAATGCCTCTTTATGTTAAATGAAGGAATCATAAAATAGTCACTAAACATTGATCTGCATGCAAAAGAACTTCTTTACCAAGAGGTAATACACATCGTCTAGGAAAATGTCCATAAGGAAAGTTTTTAATGCAGGGTACTTTAATACGCAAGGACCATTCTTCAATCACATCATCAACAATCCCATCACGCTCCGGAAAATACTTCGCAACACACCGAACAAACTGCCCAAAAATCACACCATTAACTTCACTAAAAACCCCCGCCATATCAAGCTGCGATAAACGGCTATCCACTTGATAAGGCTCTGCACCTACGTCTTCTAATAATAAAATACAGTTTTTTACTTCGGGTTGATAAGGTGTCCCCATTAATGAAATCAACGCTTCCAAATTACCACCAACCAATCTGCCTTTGGCGATGCCTGGTTGCACTGTTTGACCTTCTTTTATTTGATATGATCCTCCTGCAAGACAAGTCCATAGGGTCTTCTCAATTAAAGGATCAAGTGGACCGTCTCCTAAATCACCAAATACAAAACCTGTACAAGAAATCATTCTGGTTTTCTTAAGTAAAGCCACTTGTAAGGCGGTAGTATCACTAAACCCGCTTAAATATTTGGGTCGAGTTCGAATAAGATCATAATCAAGAAGAGGGATTATTCGTTGCGCTCCATAACCACCGGCAATCGCCATGATCACTTTAACCTCATCATCCATAAAAAAATCCATGACGTCTCTTGCCCGAAACTCATCCTCTCCAGCTAAAAAACGATCCGTAGCATGCACATGTTGTCCCAGCTTCACTTGAAACCCTTTTTGCTGCAAATAAGCAATACCGACTTCCAATATGCCAGGAATCATAGGACTTGATGGAGTAACCAGCCCAATAGTATCTCCAGGTTTTAATGGTTCAGGGTAAAGGTAATGCATCCTTAGTCTCCAGTGGGCTTCCTTCAATGCTACTTATACGATTATTTTGCTAATTCTAATAACCAAAAAATAATACTTTGTTTTTTTCAATCAATCGAGCCTGATTTTGATAAACTTGACAAAGCAGGAAGATGAACCAAAATTTAAGAACCATAAAAGGAATTATTTTGATGTTATGAAAAAACATCCATACCTAGCTGAAATTTATCATCTGCAAACAACTCATTGCCCCAAAAAAAAGGAGCTCTCATGCTGGTCAAGAAAACCAGGCAAGCAAACTCCAAAAGTCGTCATTTTAAAAAATGTGTTATTTTTCCTGTGATTGTATGGTCACAGAGTTTAAATGGAGAAAATTATGGCTACTTCAAAAAAACCTGAGGAAGAAAAAGCCCTAATGCGCGAAGTTGAAATAATTTATAAACGCCGATCCATACGAAATTACACGTCACAAAAACTTGATCGGACAACTATTAACTCATTACTTGATGCCGCAGTTCAAGCGCCTACTGCCATGCAGGAAGAACCATGGTCTTTTGCTGTAATTCAAGATCAGGATACCCTGGATCGTTTATCAGACAGCGTGAAAGCACTTATTTACACAGAATCCCTTAATTATTCAAAAATACAGATGAGATATCTGCAAGAACTTATAAATGATCCTGATTTTCATGCATTTTATAATGCAAGCACCCTCATCATTATTTACAGCAAATATCATGGACATTTTGTAACTGCTGATTGTTGGTTGGCAGCTGAAAACTTAATACTCGCAGCTTGTGCCCATGGACTTGGTACCTGTGTTATTGGGCTTGCAGTTTCGGCTTTGAATACTCCTGAATGGAAAACAAAATTGAATATTCCCTCTGATATAACAGCAATTGCACCCATTATTGTAGGGGTCCCAGCCGTCACTCAACCAGTAGTGCCTCGTAAATTACCAGAAGTTCTCATATGGAAATAAAAACATAACCAAGGAACGCAAAAATATGAAAAAAAATCTACTTCTATTCTTATTGTTGGGTCCCAAATAACAGACTTTTAAAAGCCCCTGTAAGCTTAATTTATTAGAAGATCTTTCCCAAATAATACATAAAAAAGCGATAAAATATATCTAAGCCATAAGGTAACATGCGCAAAAATTCAAAATAACACTTGAAATTTAAATCTTATCTTTGCTTGCCCAAAGCACAGAAAAATGGCAGATCATAACGCATACGAATCCTACAAGACCGCCCAATATAACGTGAGTAAAGCGTTCTGAAGCAACACTAATTGAATGAGTCGCCAATATCACAGCTGTTGTAACAAAGAAACACCGAAAAGTATATGCAACCGCATAACGACGAAAAGTCACTAAAGTTAAAAAAACCCCACACACGGTAAACGTCAAATCAAAAGGAGTATTAGGAATAAATTGAGCAAATAAAATACCTAATGGAACACCGATGGATACACCTGTAACGCGTTGACGCAATTTTTGTGGTGTTGTCGTTATGTTACCGGTAACAACACTTGCCGCCCCCCAAATCATCCATTGCCCGTTTTCCATTTGAAAATACTCAACTAAAAATGCAGAAATAAAAACAGCAAGTGCCATAGCGATCATGCTTTCAATATAGGGATTTTGTTCGCCAAAATCATCTAAGCCTCCTAATCGCAAGGGATGATAATATGTGACACGTTTTTTATAAAATGCGCTTATTTTATCAATCTGTGCTATCAATAAAGTAGGGATCAATGCAAACACTAAATAAGGCAAGAATTGAGGTGCTTGATAAAACATTGTTGCAGGCTTAGTCTCCGCTGCAAACTCAGTAGCAAGAATAATGGCAGGAATAAAAGTCCAGCTTCCCAATGGACGTAACTTCTCTCCCTTTATTGTAACCCAGATCACAGTCGTTGCCGCCAGGGAGCATGAAACAACAAAAAGAACCGGCTGAAGTTGAGTTAAAAAGAGCAAATAAAACATCGCAATAATCATACTGCCATGGAGTAACACACCTAATGCTGTCAGCTGCAATCGTTCCTCTACAATTAGAGTTGCCATAGTTAAAACAGAAGACTGGAGCCAACGGGGATTATTGGTCGTTAAATACAGAAATGCGAAAGGTAATAATACGATAATACCTCTTAACAAAGGCCATATCAGGATCTCATCTTTTAATGTTTGTATTGCTTTAGAAATAACCTGCATCAAATACCTTTTAATTCACTTACCGTTACTATTTGTGCTATTTTCTCCATTAATTGGATGGAAGATTGATGTTCCTCCTGATTAGCCGCTGCACAAATATCTTCAACAATACAGACCTTATAATCACGATCATGGGCATCGCGAGCCGTGCTTTGCACTGCCCAAGAAGTACTTACTCCTCCTATAATAAGTCGTTCAATTTGATTTGCTCGTAATGCAGCATCAAGTGCAGTTCCATAAAAGGCACTAATTCGTGGTTTCACAATGACTAAACTATCGCCAATTTGCAATTCCGGGTGAAATTCAGTTCCTTCAGAGCCTAACTGAAGTGCTCCCAATTGATGAACTTTACCAAAGATAGGGGAGTGTTTCGGTTGCTCGATATAATGTGCACTAAAACCCACTTTAACCATTATGGCTAACCAATTTTTTAATTGTGCAATCTCCAGGACCTTATTTACCTTTTTAATTACATCACGCTCCTGGGCATGTGAAGCGGAACGCGCGATTTTGCCTTGAGGGTGCATGATATCAATAATATAATCCAGACCTATAAATGCAGTGCACATCATGGTATTTACCTCCATCAAATACTTTCTGTGTAATAATAATTAGAGCTGATGCCTGGGAATAAAAATCTACTAATACTCTAGTTTTTTTATTAAATAACAACCTATAGAATGATTCGCATGATTGGGTCGTTCATACTCTATCGAAAAACCCAATTTTTGGTACCAAGCACATGCCGGCCAATCTTTTAAAGTAAAAACAGTCATCATGTTACATCCCTTATGCTTCGCCCATTCTTCTGCTTTTGCAAGTAGTGCTTTTCCATATCCTTGATTCCGGAATCGTTCATCGACCCACAAACCGCCAATTTCAGCTGGACCAAAATTATCAAACCCAGAGATTGCCGCAATAATATGGTGATGCTCATCATATGCTGCATAAAAATAGCCACCGGTGCTTGCAAAACCAAATTGGGCCGCGTAATGATCAATCCCCTTGCAAATGGCGCCGTGATCGTCTTCACTTGGATTTTCTATAAAAACTATTGGATTCATTTTATTAATTCCTAATACATTCTTTTCTACCCATTGATTCATATGGGAAAATCATTCCCTTTATATTGTTCTTCTGCAATAAATCAGAGATAATTTCACCAATTATCAAAGAGTAATGATTTAATTATGCCAAATAAATATACAAAAAAGAACAATTGTGATCTCCCACAATACAATAGCGATTCCTGAAAAATTCGGTTAATTCTGTACATTTCAGCTCAATAGGCAATAGAAGATATCAACCTAGAATAACAACTGGAAAGAGACGAGTTTAGAAAGGACGACTTTTATGCAATGGAAAGGAATACTGCATTTTTATTTTAGCTTAGTATGCTTCTTGGCCGCTTCATCAGCGCTGGCTTATGATGAACCAGTTGTTAATCTGGGTTATACCAGTTTTTATGATGGAAGCCCTCCTTCTGGCCCGGGTTTTTATTTTCAAGATTATTTTCAATACTATACTTCCAATCGTTTTAATGATAACAAGGGCAATAAGCTTCCGCTGCCACGTACTGAACTTGATGTTGTTGCAAATGTGACCCAGTTTATCTATGTAACAACAAAAAAAATTTTCGGAGCTAATTTAGGTTTTTCCGCACTATTACCCTGGGTAGTTAATGATCGTGTAGACGACGGATTGGGAAATACCGTATTAAAAGCTGAAAATGGGCCTGGGGATTTGTGGGTCGGACCTGCGCTGCAGTTTGACCCCATTATGCGCAAAGATGGAAAAGGGCCTTTATTTGTCTCTCGCCTTGAACTGGATATCATTGCCCCAATAGGACGATACAGCAGCATCAATGCAATTAATGCCAGTAGCCACTTTTGGTCTTTAAACCCCTACTGGGCTTTTACGTTTTGGATGACTCCTAAATGGTCCACTGCTGCACGACTGCATTATCTGTGGAATGGTGTCAATCATAGCCCCAATGTTTCCTTTGGTCCCAATGTTCGCTCCACTCAGGCAGGACAGGCTATTTTTGCAGATATTGCTGTAGGTTATGCAATAATTGAAAAGTGGACAGTGGGTGTGAACGGCTATTTTTTCAATCAAATCACCGATACCCTGGTAAACGGAGTCGCCGTCCCAAATCGCAAGGAAAGTATATGGGCGATTGGTCCAGGGATGGTTTACAGTCTTAGCAAAAATCATTTTATCTTTTTAAACGTTTACTCTGAGCAAGATGCCAGAAATCGCCCCCAAGGTACAAATGGAATACTGCGTTTTGTGGCTCATTTTTAATATACCCTTGCGTGGAGAACAATTACTTTAAAATCCTGGGATTCGCTTCGTTGCACCCAAGCTACAATTAGGTATTAGCTCAGGCTCCCATGTAAATGTTTACCGTACCCCCCACCTCCAGGTGTTTCAATAATGAACACATCACCTGGATGCATTTCTATACGTGCACAACTTCCCAATTCTTCTACTTGGCCATTTGCACGTTGAACCCAATTGTGCCCAGGCTTACCCGAAGCACCTCCTTGCATCCCATAGGGAGGAATGACACGATGACTGGAGATAATATTTACGATCATCTTCTCTAAAAAACGAATCCGTCGAACGACACCGTCCCCGCCGCCATGCAAACCGTCCCCCCCGCTTCCTTTGCGAATGGAAAATTGTTCTAGAAGAATTGGAAAACGCAATTCTAAGATTTCTGGATCGGTAAGATAGGTATTGGTCATATGTGTATGAACTGCAGAAGCCCCATCAAAATCAGGCCCAGCTCCGGCTCCGCCACAAATTGTTTCATAATATTGATACTTTTTATTGCCAAAAGTGACATTATTACATGTTCCTTGGGATGCAGCGACCACTCCTAATGCACCAAACAAGGTATCAACAATGCATTGGGACGTTTCAACGTTACCCGCAACAACCGCAGCGGGATAGCTGGGATTTAAAATGCTGTTTTCAGGGATAACGAGCTCAATCGGTACAAAACAACCACTATTTAACGGAATATTTTCAGCAATCAGACAGCGCAGAACATATAAAACAGCAGCCTTACAAATCGCCGTGGGCGCATTAAAATTACCTGGGTGTTGTTTGCAACTGCCAGTAAAATCAATGTGCATCCGTTTTGTTTGTTTATTAATACTCAATGCGACTTTAATTTGGCTCCCATCATCTAATGCATAAGTAAAATGACCATTCCCCAGCTTACCCAATAAGCGTTCTACTGATGAAGTCGCATTATCACGTACGTGTTTCATATAAGCATGCACTACGTCCCAACCAAACTGTATAATTAAATCCAATAAACTCTGCACACCAGAAGCATTTGCTGCAATTTGTGCTTTGAAATCCTCTAAGTTTTGATGGGGATTACGCGCTGGATATTCCGCTTTGGTAAGCAAGTTTAATGTCGCCTTTTCTAAAAAACGACCTTGATCCATGATTTTAAAATTATTGATCAGTACCCCTTCTTCCTCGACAATTTTGCTTTCTGCAGGGATGGATCCCGGGGTAATTCCGCCAATATCTGCATGATGTCCGCGTGAACCAACTAGAAATAACAAATTGCTTCCTTGTTTATCAAAAACTGGAGTGATCAAAGTAATATCGGGTAAATGGGTTCCACCGTTATAAGGCGCATTTAAAACATATACATCGTTCGGATGAATTTGCGGATTGTTTTTTAATATGGATTTCACGCTTTCGCTCATTGAGCCTAGATGCACCGGAATATGAGGTGCATTGGCAACGAGTTCGCCCTGCTCGTCAAAAATAGCACAGGAAAAATCAAGACGTTCTTTAATATTAACCGAGCTTGCTGTTTTACGTAGAACCTCCCCCATTTGCTCCGCGATGCTCATGAAGCGATTATTAAATATCTCCAACATGGCAGGATCAACTCGAGTCGTTACTTTTTTAGCAGCCAGAGTTTGATATCGTGTTAATAATAAGTATTTTTGTGCAGTCACCTCAGCTTGCCAACCCGGTTCCACAATAGTAGTCGCATTCGCTTCGATGATTACGGCACAACCGTGAATGCAATCCCCAGGAATTAATTCATCTCGATCATACACTGACGCTTTATGGTAGGAGCCCTGAGTAAAAATTTTCACTGCTTCACGTTGCGGAATTTTATGTTCAGGGCGATGTTGGGACGCTTCTTCAGTCAATTCAATCGACGTTTTACTGGGAACGGCACATTCTATAGAAATTGCTTCAACAATCAGTGCTTTTCTGGATGAAGCGAATCCAAACGTTTTACGATGTTGTTCCATAAATGTCTGCCGCATGGATTTAATAGTTCCAAATGCAACAAGTAATGTAGTATCTGAGCCTTCATAACGTAAGTGCACTTGCCGTTTGCATGTCATCGCTTTATTAGTTAATCCCTGGGATTTTAATGCGCCATGAGCTTTTTTCTCTATTTTTTCAAAATTTGGACGTAAAAGAGCAAGAATGCCTCGCTGCAATGCTTTTTCAATTGCTTGTTCATGCATGACGCTGACTTCTGCCAATCCCATTCCATACGCAGAAAGCACACCTGCCAAGGGATGAATTAATATCTTTTTGATTCCTAAATTATCAGCAACCATACATGCATGCTGCCCTGCTGCTCCGCCAAAACAATTTAAGACATACTGCCTCACATCATAACCACGTTGTATGGAAATTTTTTTTATCGCATTCGCCATATTCTCCACTGCGATGTTGAGGTAACCTTCAGCAACCTCTTCAACCGTTTTTCTACTTCCTGTTTCTTTTTGAATTTTTTTTGCTAAAGCCTGAAAATGTTCATTCACTACGAGTACATCAATTTCTTGATTGGCTGCAGAACCAAAAATTTTAGGGAAAAACTGGGGCTGTATTTTGCCAAGCAGCACATTGCAATCGGTTATAGTGAGTGGACCACCACGACGATAACAGGCAGGGCCTGGATTTGCTCCTGCTGATTGAGGTCCTACAGCATAACGTTGACCATCAAAATTAAGAATCGACCCGCCCCCTGCTGCTATAGTATGGATCAACATCATTGGCGTGCGGATATGTACTCCACTAAACGTATAATCATAGCTGCGTTCGTATTCGCCTGCAAAATGAGAAACATCAGTTGATGTTCCTCCCATATCAAAACCAATAACCTGATTAAAACCAGCGGCTTGGCTGGTTTTAATCATACCAATCACTCCTCCTGCGGGACCTGAAAAAAGACTGTCTTTACCTTGAAAAAGTTTTGCATTCACCAATCCTCCATTAGATTGCATAAAAAACAACGGGATTTTTTCTAACTTATTTTGCAGACTATGAATGTAGCGTTGTAACACTGGAGAAAGATAAGCATCAACAACAGTAGTCTCTCCACGGCTTACCAATTTCATTACGGGTACAACTTCATGACTTACCGAAATTTGTGTGAATCCTATTACCTCGGCAATTTCCTTTAATTTTTTTTCATGCCGATTAAAGCGATAGGCATGCATCAATACGATAGCAAGCGTGCGATATCCTTTAGCATAGGCTTGTTCCATTTTTTTTCGCGCCCCTTCTACATCTAAGGGTTTTAAGACAGTACCTTTTGCATCAACTCGTTCCTTAACTTCAATCACTTCTTCATAAAGCAAGGGAGGTAATCTAATATTTAATGCAAAAAGTTCAGGACGATTTTGATATCCAATTCGCAAAGCATCAGCATAACCTTCAGTAATCACTAAAAGTACCTTCGCTCCCTTGCGCTCAAGTAGGGTATTCGTTGCTACGGTTGTTCCCATTTTAATGAATGCAATTTCATCTGCTGGAATAGCAGTACATTTGAGGATATCTTGAATACCCTGGATGGCCGCATCTGGATAGCGTTCAGGATTTTCAGAAAGTAATTTATGGCTGCTTACACGTCCTTCGGGACTGCAGGCAACAACATCAGTGAACGTACCGCCTCTATCGATCCAAAACTCCCATTTATTTTTTTCCATTTTGCCTAAGTCCATGGCCGCTTCTTGTTATTAATTATACTACACAACATCTTATATCAAATTATGGCCAACTCTGATACATATCGCTGAAAAACCAGTCTAGCTCTACTCCGACGTCCCGCCCCCACGGCCTTGTTCGCGGGTTGTCCGCGAGCTCCAGAAGAGTTGCGCTAAACAATACTGTTGCCATATGGGGTGTAGGTCGGAGATGCACTCAAAGCCCCCTAATATAAACCCAAAGATACAATCTGGTTAACATGAATAAAAAAGTAATTATTAGACGTTTATTTTTGGACATCTCATTGTTCCACTCCTAAAATTACAATGATTGGATCGTTTTAAGCCTCGATAGGACAAATTATGTGTCGATTTGTAGCTTATATAGGAAAAGAAAATATTTTATTAGCGGATCTTTTAATAAAGCCTAATAATTCGCTTATAAAACAAAGCCTCCTTGCCCGTGAATCACGTACGTTGACTAATGGAGATGGGTTTGGGTTAGGATGGTACACTTCATTCTCTCGAATACCTGCTTTATTCACATCCCTTTATCCTGCATGGAATGATCAAAATTTAACTTATTTGGCAAAAAAGACTAAGTCTCATTTGTTTTTTGGCCATATCCGTGCAGCAAGCACAGGCGGGATCTCACAATTTAATTGTCACCCTTTTATATATAAAAACTGGTTATTTATGCACAATGGATGGATTCCCAACTTTGAAAAAATCAAGCGACAAATTCATAATTTATTGGACAATGATATTTATAATTGGGTTAAAGGCAGTACCGACTCAGAATTGATTTTTGCATTATTTCTTCAATTAGCAAAAAATTTAAAAATAAAAGATGCCCATGATATCCACAATACCTTGTTAAAAACGTTGAACATAATTGACGAATTAGTAAAAAAACATCATGAAAAAGGCGTGTCCTATTTTAATATCTGCATCACGGATGGAAAAAGAATCGTTGCATTTCGTTATTGTACTTCTTCAAAAGCAAAACCGGAAACGATGTACTTCTCCCTGAGAGGGAATTTTGCACAAAAAGCAACTACAGAAACTGTTTACCAATACGTAATCATTGCTTCTGAAAAATTATCAACCAACAATGGATTTAAATGGCAAATTATTCCGATGAATCATTGTTTCATGGTTGAATCAAATTTAAGTATTTCATTACAAAAGCTTTAGTTGTAATACTAAGGACGATGCAATGCGCATTAAAAAAATTGAAAACTATAAAATTGATTGTGAATTATTTGAAAAAAATTTAATTGCTGAAACCCAGCTTTTAGAAAAATGGTTTACAAAAAATTATTTTAAATCGGAACATATGAATGCAGGTGCCGAAATTGAATTTCTTATTTTGGATAAAGAATATCAATTAACGCCCCATAATATTCTTTTTACTAAAAAATTAAAAAACCAAGACTTGGTCAGAGAGGCAGGAGGTACTCAACTGGAAATTAATACTCCGGTTTTTCCCTTAAAAGATAATTTTTTATCTCTTCTGCATCAAAATATTTTAGCGACCTGGAATAAATGTTGTGACATGGCGCTTAATACCCGGCACCACTTGGTACTTATAGGTTCAATACCGCAAACAGACCCTGCTCTTTTTAAACCTTCCTATATTACGCCCAAGGATGCTTTTCTTTTAATGAATGAGTTTGTAACCAAATATCGCAAAGAAGCACCTTTATCTATTCATTTAAAAGGAGAAAATGAAAATCTTCAGTTATCTCCAGAATCTTTAGCTATAGAAGGTTTAATATGTGCGTTGCAGCTTCATATAGAAGTTCCCCAGCATCAATTAGCTCATTATTTTAATATTGTTCAAATATTATCAGCCCCCTTATTAGCTCTTAGTAGTAACTCCCCTTATTTTTGTGGAAAAAATTTATGGAGCGAAACAAGAATTGGTATTTTTGAACAACTTTATACATTTCCTCATCCATTGCAAAAAACCGTTTTTTTTGAACCTAATTATATGCAAGAAACTCTATGTCCCATTTTTGAAAATAATTTAAAAAACTTTCCTTATCTCTTGCCTCTGGCAGCTTATGAGGAGCCAATCCATCATATGTTCCATGTTCGATGTCAAAATAGTTGCATTTTTCGCTGGAACAGGCCCATTTTAGATTTTAACAAACAGGATGAACCGTATCTGAGAATTGAACACCGCGCATTATCTACGGGCCCAACTGTAATTGATATGATAGCAAATGCGGCATTTTTTTATGGCATAGTTTATTATTATGCAAACACATCCCCTTCTTTAACCTCTTTAATAACTCAGGAATCTACTTTAAAAAATTTTTATGCGTCAGCTCGTTATGGATTAGAAGCGCGACTACATTGGAACACCGGTAAGATTAAGGCTCGAACTCTTTTAAAAAACTTATTACCCCAAGCTTTAAAAGGACTTGAAGATTTGGGGATAGACTCTGTTGAGGCTCATTTTTATTTAGATATCATTAAAACCAGACTTTATAAAAATCAAAATGGAAGTATCTGGCAAAAGAAACATCTGATGAAACACAAAAATGACTTTAATTATATGCTGGAGCAGTATACCAAAAATCAATATTCAGAAACTCCGGTTGCTGATTGGAACTTTAATTAATTTGCAATAAATACCTTTCAAGGGCTTCGGTAGATAACCCGGTTGCCTTTGCTCACCTCTGTGCTGACGCCCCGCGAACAAGGTCGTGGGGACAAGACATTGGAGTAGAGCTGGGCTGGTTTTCCAGAGATGTATATAAGATTCGGAATTGATACCTTGTCTCCGGATAGACCAGAAAATGACTTTATCGTTCACCAGCTGATGCTCGAAAACAAGAAATATATTGTTGAAAATGCTTTTAATGCAACAAGATTACCTGCATTAGGTGCCTACAGCATGATTTTACTTATGAAAATTGCTGATTTAACCGAAGCCCCTGTGCGTTTAATTGGTCTTTATTGATTTTGTTTTGTTACTTTATATAATCCATCGTATTCATTCAATTTCCTGGCAGGAATTACATTGAAAATCGCTATTATTGGAGGTTCTATAGCAGGTTGTGCCCTGGCCTTATTATTGAAAGACCAGTTTCCGGTCACTGTTTTTGAGCGGGAACCTGATTTAAAATCACGTGGGGCGGGTATTACCCTCTCTATTGAATTACTGAACACCTTAATCGCTCAAAATATTATTGACCCAGGTACATTAGCTCATACATTCACCACCCGCAGCTTTTATTGCCAAGCGGACAATGAGCCGATTTATGGAAAATTTTTATGGAAACAGGGAATTTCCATGGCAAGTCTCCACTGGGATACTTTATTCACTAACTTAAGAAAAAGAATACCGAACTCGATATATCATCATGGCGTAAAAGTCATTGACGTACAGCTTCCTGATGAACGTCCTGGACAAGTCATTTTAGAGTCTGGAGAAACACAGGCCTTTGATTTAATTGTTTTTGCAGATGGCGTTCAATCTCTGGGAAGAAAATTGATATCCAATGTACAGCCGGAATATTCGGGTTATGTTGCATGGCGTGGCACGCTGGAGTTTGAGAAGATAAAAAATAAAACTCTTTTCAATGATCAGGGACTTTATTACTGCTATAACAAAGGACATTTATTAACTTATCCGGTGTATCATCATCAAACAAATAAGTTAAATTGGGTTTTTTATGAAAAATTAGCGCTTGCAGACCTTGAGGATTTAGGCCCAACCTCTTTAATCGACTTTTCTGTAAAAGCAAAACAACATCTACACCAATTAGCTCGTAACCAATTACCGGAGGTTGCGGCACAAATCATTCTCGATACGCCATCTCCTTTCATGCAGAAAATTGTTGATGTTTGCGTCGATCACCTTGTAACCCAGGGCGCTCTTTTACTGGGTGATGCAAGTGCAGTATTACGCCCTCATGTAGGAAATGGCGCTTCCTTAGCCATTCAGGATGCACTAAGTCTTAGTGAACATCTCAAGCAAGGTGATGATTTGCAGCAGGCAATTACAGCATGGGAGAAAGATTCTCTTCCTAAACGACTTGCCATGTATGATTTATCAAAACGAATGGCTGATGCTTTGGTACTACATCCTGTTGCATGGCACGAAATGAATGAAGAAAAAATGTCTGTCTGGTGGGAACAGATTATCCTAGGAGAGGCATGGTATACCACACTACCCCTACCTCAAAAGTCTGGATAAAACCCTATTCTCAAGAACATCACGGCTGAAGCTGTTCACTAGCCTAATTTCAAAATCCATCCTATGTCTTATCTACAGGATTGCTGGAGCTCCATTGACTCCATGTTCCTTGATACCCTTTCAAAAGCTGCTGAGCAAACTGATAAAAATGAGAAAGAAAACGAAGTCTCTGTTCATAATAAGGAGTAAGAAAAGGATCAGCTCGATTTACTTCAAATAAATTATAATATGGCGGTATTGAGGCATGACGCGCAACAATTTCTTCAAAACTCACTTTATCTGCATTTTTTAACATGTCATACATTACAAAAAAGCTTGTTGTCCTGCCTTTTCCTCCCCGGCAATGGATATGAAACCACGCATCTTCAGGCGCATTTTTTATTATGGCCAAAAACGCATCAACTTCTAAATCAGAAGGTGCGGCATGATCGGTAACATAGAGTCGATGATATTCAAAACCTAATCGAGAAACCAAATCTTTTTCGTTTTTTACCACTTTAACTGGAATGTTTTTACCATTGGAATATTCCTTAGCGGCAAACTGTTGTGAGGATAAAATCCCTCTCACCTTTTTCTGAACTCTTAATGAATTAAGCCAATTTTCCTGATCTGCAAGACTTTGGCTATTGCTTTTTCCTTTATTTATCCAATCATATTCACTTACTAACGTAATCGCTTTGCCATTAAGATAACCATGGCTCTCTTGGCGTAAATCTAGTACCAAAACAGATTGACTCCTTGAACTCTTATGCCTGGAAATATAATCAGAAATATCTTTCCATCCCTTTTCACTCGGCTCCTCACTTCCAGAAATGGTCAGCTCTTTAATACCTGCTGTATTCCCTTGGTATACATCGGCGATCATGGAGGCATCACGCAATACCTTTAATGAAGAAGAGGAATACTCAGTATCCTGCACGACACAAGGATTATGGATGCTTGCATCGCATGCTTGAGTTTCTGTATTTGTTTTTGCTAAAATCAATTCTTGAGCCAACGATAGAATGATGAAAATAACTGCAATACGCTTCAAATAGGTCATCCATAACCCCTTACCAAGAAACATAATGCATTCTATGTTAATTTTTTTTCCTACCGCAATACTGTTGGCTCAAAAAAACGTACCAAAATTTTAATCATGAATAGACCTGCTGATGCAATTTAGCCTTATTTTCTCCGGTTGTAGCTTTCCGCCACGCATCACCTGTCTCTTGATCACATCTCGGCCTACACCCCGCGGCTTGTTCGCAGGTCCAGTGTTTTAGGACAGATCGCCTGGATCTCGCGGACAAGCCCGCGGGACGTCGGAGTAGTGCTTGGACTGGTTTTTCAGCGATGTATATAAGATTCAGACGCGTCATCTAGGCTGTAAGAATATTATTTATTGTGTGCTCGTGTTGAATTCGGGCCCACAATAAGTATTAATAAAATGAATAACGATTTGAGCAAAATGTTCATCCCATAAGTTATGATGCCCCTTATCAGCAAATTCAATCCATTTCTTAGGTTGGTTTGCATGGTTGAAAAGGGCTAAACCCTGATCGTAAGGTACAACCTCATCCAATTTTCCATGCAACATTAAGATAGGAACATGAATGTTTTGAATACGCGATAAAGAATCATACTTATCAATTACAGGCATGAGCACCCAGGAATAATGAAATCGAGCCAAAGCAGTTAATGAGGTATAGGGGGATTGCAAAACTAAAGAGCAAATAGGAAATTCTGTTGCCATTTGCGTAGCTACCCCGGTTCCTAATGATTCTCCATAAAGCACGATATTATTTACCGGAACGCCCTGTTGCTGTAAAAACGTCATTGCTGCTCGAGCATCCTGATACAATCCTGATTCAGTTGGCTTTCCCGGATTTCCTCCATACCCGCGATACTCAAGTAATAACACGCCAAACCCCTGTGAAAGGAACTGACGAGTCAAATACATGCGATAACCAATATGCCCTGCATTTCCATGTAAATAGAGTATTGTCGGCTTATTATCCACAGCGGGTTTATACCAAGAACTTAAAGTCAATCCATCTGCAACAGGCAGCTTAATGATTTGCATGTCTTCGGCCTGAAAATCGCTCAAACTCGGTTTTTCTGGAGATGGAAAATAAATGAAATGTCGTTGTAAAAAATACCCTAGAGTAACAATTAAAATAAAAAGAAAAAGAACCAGTAACAATTGTTTGTGCCTCATCTTATTTGTCTTCATTCATTTACTATAAAAAGGGATAATCAGTGTAACCTTTTGTGCCACCCCCATATAAAGTCGCACGATCTAATTCATTGAGTAGGGCATTTTTTCTAAATCGCGTCACCAGATCCGGATTGGAAATAAAATACCTCCCAAAAGCAACGAGATCCGCATAACCACTGCTGATCGCTTCAATTGCCATTTCTAATGTATAGCCGTTATTTACCATCCAAGGGCCGTTAAACTCTTTCCGTAATGCAGCAAAATCAAGGCCATAATACTCTCGTGCGCCTTGAGTTTCCCCTTCGATAACATGAATATAAGCCAAATCGAATCGATTCAGCTCCCGTACAAGCGGGAAAAACACCGCAGCAGGCGAGGTATCTGAAACGCCATTGGCATGACTTACCGGAGCAAGACGAATTCCTGTTCGATTTGCACCAATTTCAGATACAATGGCACTGGTTACTTCCAGTGCAAAACGCAGTCGATTAACAATTGAACCGCCGTATTGATCGGTGCGATGATTTGTTCCATCACACAAAAATTGATGAATAAGATATCCATTGGCTGCATGAATTTCAACACCATCAAATCCGGATAAAATAGCATTCCTTGCTGCAACTCGATAATCTTCAATAATGCCCGGAATTTCACTAAGCTTTAAAGCACGTGGATTCCCCACTTCGACAAATGTCCCATTTTCAATAAATGTGCGCTGCCCTGTTGCCGCAATGGCAGAAGGAGCTACAGGAGCACCCCCTTTCGGTTGAAGCGAGGGATGTGAAATTCGTCCTACATGCCAAAGTTGCAAATAAATAACCCCACCCTTTGCATGAACTGCGTCCGTTACTAATTTCCATCCAGCAATTTGCTCCGAGGAGTAAATTCCAGGCGTCCAAGCATATCCTTTCCCTGTAGGTGAAATTTGTGTTGCCTCAGCGATGATTAAACCTGCATCTGCTCGTTGCGCATAATATTCCGCATTAAGTTCTGAAGGGGCATCAATTCCATGAATTGCGCGATTTCGCGTTAGTGGAGCCATCACGATGCGGTTTTTCAAAATTGAACCGCGCAAGTTAAATGGAGTAAACAGAATTTCATTATTCGTAGTCATTCTTGCCTCATGCAATTTTTATACTCAAAAATTAATTCATTTTGTTTCTTTTACCTAAATTAAAAACATTCTATAGGGTCTGGTGACAATTCGCTAGATTGAGCCAAAATGGAGCGAATTGTCACCAGACCCTAGGTTTCATTCTAGATTATAGGTAAGATATTCCAGAACGTAAGGGTAAACGCTCTTTGAACATAAAACAGCTCTTTTGGGCCTACTTGCCGTGCTTTATGCACGGCATCCAGTCGAGCGTACATGAAATACCGGAGCTGGGTTCCGCCCATAAGGCGCGGAATATAGGTCTGATTTTATATCATGCTATTTAATGCGTTTACCACTGGAATCCATTTTACTTTCATAAGGAAATAATAATGTATCATAATATCTTAGTTGCAATTGATGACAGTACTACATCAATGCAAGCCTTCCATGAAGCCATTAATCTGAGTAAAGTGCATCAGGCAAAATTACGAATTGTACATATAGCAAACGAATTTTATGCTCCTTATGTCGGAACCGGTGTTGATTATGAGAGACTAGAAGCTTCATTCAAAGAATATGGTCAAAAATTTCTGGATAAGATGCTCACCATTGCCCGCGAACACCATGCTGATTGCGAAGCACATTTACTTGAAATGAATCCTTCTAAAGAAAAAGTACCTGAGAAAATCATTGAAGCAGCAAAAAATTGGCCAGCTGATTTGCTTGTCGTAGGAACGCATGGTCGTCGAGGCTATCAGCATTTATTACTTGGTAGTGTTGCAGAAGGAGTAATTCGCAATGCCCCCATGCCGGTTCTTCTCATCCGAGGCAAACAATCCTGAATAAATGAGCTTCAGTAAACTAAGAATTATAGCGAAGGATTAGCCTTATACTGAAGGTTCTTTCGCTGTACCTAGTTTGAAATGCAGATTCTTTCCCTTTTCAGTACATTATCATCTTAGGAGTTTGTTATAATGCGACAAAAAATTATTTATTGGATTTATTTTAATGCAAAAACTGCTTCATGATTTTCATGATATGGAAAGGCGCTTTTTCTCGCTGATCAGTTTAAATTGTCTTGATTATCAAACAATAACTGCTTTTGAAACCGGGGTGCTTGCCACAGGTTTGAACCCTGCTTTTGTTACCAAGATAGATGAAAAATTTTTACATGATCTCGCACATTGCAGATCCTACTTCGCACAAAAGAATTTACCATGGGCACTGATTTTTTCAGAACATACACCGATTTTTTCAGAGCAAGATAATCCATTACCACAAGATTATGAATTAACTGATACTGGTGTAGGGATGGCGTTCAATCTTGTGGCGAATTCACTGAATACTCCGGATAACCAACTTGAATTTAAAGAAATGAATAAGGATTTACATACCTGGAGTATTCCCCTTATCCATGGCTTTCAATCAACACCAGAAATTACCCATGTTTATACTTTAAGACATGATGAAGCATTGAAAAAATCGTGTGATATTCATCATTTTTCAGGTTTTTTTGCCAAAGAAGCAGTGGTATCAATAACATTAACGGTAAAAGAAAATCTTGCCCGCATCGATGATTTAGCTACCTTACCGCGCTTTCAAAAACGCGGCTTTGCCTGCGCAATGTTAGCTTATACTTTGCAAAAAGCTTTGGATTTAAAAGTGCAAACATGCTTTTTGGAAGCATCCACTGCAGGCCTTAATCTCTACAAACGTATCGGCTTCCAGCCCCTTTTTACAAACCATTATTATGAGCTGAGTGCTTCATGACCTACGTACCGCTGTGCTTTACTCAGACTATATATTTAGATAAGGATAATCACGTTGCACTGTATTTTCGTTTTTTTATATCTCTTATTTTTTCCTGGTGTCTTATTTGCCAATCTTGATTTAATCACCTGGAAAGGAATTTATTATCAAGCAGTTCCGAATAAAAAAGGAGTTACCAAAAAATACTGTAAGGAACATAGCCCTGGCACCTTCATTCATACCATACAGGATGGAATTGATAAGCCTATAATCACTAATAAGGGGATTCATCTAAAACAAATATCCTTTAAAAGTGACAAAGTAGACGGTATTTATCTCATTCACGGCAGTTTAATCGCCTTTGCAAAGACAGCAAAAAATTCCTGGCATGAGCGAATCGATTATTTTTTATATAAATACAGTGAAGCAGGAATTACAAAAGGCGTTTGGTATAGCAAACAATGCAAAGGATTCTATAAGGGGATTGTTCTAAATAATAAAAATAAATAGCATGTATTTTTGCGCATTGTCCTAAATGCATAGTGTCCTATTGCTTAAGCCCGGACCTTAATAAATTGTTTGTTTCACGCTTGAACCAACTAAGCCCATTAGATGCTGTTCCTCTGCAATCTCTACTATCGCATCAAATCGCTCATCAATGATCGCTTTTAGGTTATCATAAGAAGAGAGCGTTTTATCATTGTATTGCAACAATTTTTCAATAACTTTAGGGTTCGTTACCTCGTTTATAACTTTTTCAATTACTTGTAAAACGCCTGAGTCACTAATCAATCCTCGCAATCGTTTCAATAACAATTGATTGGTGGGTGCTAGAGCCTCGTCTTCAACTTCAGCTTTTTCATGTAAATCGTTCCATTTGGTATTACCCCCTGCAGTCGGAGCTATTTGCACACTCAAACGAGAAAAAGTAGAAATTACGTCTCCTCGCCCTGTCTGCACACTCATTTTGCGTCGCATGAACTGCTGATTTTCCTCAAAGAGTTGGTCTATGAGGTGTTGGAATTTATCATGTTCCTCTGATGAAACTTCAATAAGCTCAGCTTGATTCAGCGCGGGAAGTATTCCAAAAAGCTTCTGTACTTGCAGTGCTTGTTTCTCAGTTTTAGCGATAACTCGCAAAGATAAGCTATTCTCTGCATGCCATAAAAAACCAATATCTATTTTAGGATCCGATGGCATATTATACTGGTTCAGCAAAAAAGACATGTTAGGAAAGGTGATAAATTTATAGGTTGGTTTAATTAATAACATCTCTTTTTTCTGATTGTATTTAAGCTCAGCGATTTCCATTAATTTTAAAAGTTGTTTGGGCATAATAGTACAACTTAAGCCCCCATCGTTTTGAACGCACTCAAGCGCAAACTCATCTTCCAATTGACGAGCAATTTTTTTATTCAGTGTAGTTAAGGTATAAGTCCCATTCTCTTCCCTTTTTAATTGAAATGGAATTCTGCCGCTTTGTGGATCAAAACGCATTGTACGCAAAAAAACTTCTCCATCATGCGACATGACTGAGGTAGGTGAAAAATACTTTTCTAATTTATCGATTAAATCGATTTCCTGTGCAGTTAATAACATTCGTTTTGGGAATTTAGCCAATATCTGTTGATTGCTGTTATAGGCTGTTGCTGCCATATCATTAATAAACCCTAGATACCCTTCCAGCTCCTCATAAGGCATGTCGTTTTTTATACCCATCTCGATTAAATTAATTCTTATTTTGGCAAAATACAGATCAAAATTTGATAATTTCCCTGCCCATATTTTCATGATATCGGTATCAATTAAAGCCTGTAATTGACTTCCCTCACTGCAATTTCTCCTCAGCTCGCCTAAAGAATTTAATAACTCCTCCCGGGAAGGTGTATTTTTTTGAATACGCTCTAATTCCTGTCTTAGCCCTGGATAACTTTCAATCACTTCTTCATTAGGGTTTTCACCGGTGATCATCTTTCTGAGTAAATGGAACCCTTCCATGCGCTCAGATAAGGTAGTATCGTAAAAAACACTGTAATTTCGATACATAAAATGGCGGGCAAAACCAATTGTGGAAGAACTTCTAAATAATGCAGGCGCTTTAGCGAAACTGTCTTCAAATGAAAAATCATCACTTAAGCTTGAGCATACGCCTTCTCCTTCATAAGGCTTTCCATAATCAAAACCGTAAAATGCAGCGTCGGCAAAACCTTTATTTTGCGCATCCTTACCCATGCCATCCCGATCGCCAATCGCAATACCAAAAATTAAATTCTTGGCCAACCCGGGAATGTATTTGGAGCGTTTGATTGCAGCCTGCTTATCTTCTACCAAGACACCATTATAATCAGGCTCAGAACCACCATATAGAAAACTTGTTAACTCTCGCAAACCATTTTTCCAGCCGCATGCTAATAAGGCATGAACTCCTTTTGAACCATTTTTAACCCAGATAAGCTCCTGCTTTTGATTTTGCGCACTAAAAATACCGGCCAAGCGTGTGCCTACAAACTCTCTTATTGCTTCTTTGTTGGCTTTAATTCTGTCTTTTTGACCTTCGGCATAATCGAGTTTATACATCCAAGCTCTTAAGCCATTGTTTTTGGCTACCGCTTCTTTTATTTCATTGCAAAGCCATTGGATACCAGGATATAGGATGCTTTCAGCATGAGGGCCTTTTATATGCGAATTAATAAAAGTTGAAAATACGACGCGCTTTTGTTTTACACTTGCCGCTTCATTTAAGTCTTCTCGTAAGCGAATAAGTTTTAATCGCTCTTTATCAGGCAACTCCTCTGAAGAGGGCAAATGTTCTTTCGCTAACAGGGAGTCCAGTTCCTGAAAAAATAATTTATCTAAATTAACCGCCCTAAATCCTGGTTCTACACCACTAGGCTTTTTTGCATAACAAAATTGTTTTGCGCCAAACATACTACCTAAACGAGTTAATTCCTTGTTTTTGCGTACAGTGAATTGGCCTATTTCCACTAGTTCTGTTTCAAGGATATCTACTGAAGAGGATACTCTAGGTTTTAACTCCTTTTGTAGCCTAAGCAGTGGTTCGCTCTTTGAAACAGAACCCAATTCAGTTGTTCTCATTTTGACAGGTGGTAATAAATTTTCTTCCTCTATCTCTTGAGATTGAACTTTTATCTGATCATTTAAAATACGCATCATTAAACCATCTGATTTTATACGATATAGAGGCGCTTTACCTAATTCGACACCAAAATTTTTTGAACAGAAATTTTTAATAAAATTACCTGCTTCACTGTATGCCCCCCCAAATGAATTTAAAATGACAGCATATTCACTCGCCAAAACATCCAAAAGTGCAATAATTTTTGCATCAGAAGATAAAAAATCATTTTTCTTTATTTTAATTATTTCTTGATTCAAGCGCTGCAGACGCGAGGCATCAATTCGGATCCCCGAAATTCTTTCGATAATTTCTCTATATTCCTTAGCAAAATGATCCGTTGTAACAAATACAGCTTCCTGTTTTTTTGTAATGTCACTTTTAGATATCATGTCATCTTCCTCTTTAAAGATTAATGATAGAGACGCCGCTAAAAATAGCGGTAATTCAACACTTCTTCGATCAACTTATTTCTTCTTTTCTAATTCCACTTTATTCCATTAAAATTAAGAGACTATTAAGCAACTTGTAAAAATGATGCAAGGACATGTTGCATTCAATAAAAAAAGTAACTAATTTTCAGGATGCGTTCATGTCACTAAGTATCGAGTCAAAATTAATTAAGGACATTTAGGGTCTGGATGGTTTAAGTAATAAAATAGTACTTACTAAAAGGCACGCTTTATGACACATAAAGAAAAAGGTAAAAAACCGCTGCCCTTTACCTTATTTCCTGTAAAACAACGAAATGGATCTGTTGTGTACTATGCCTCTGATTTTTCTGAAGAGTTAGGCGGTGCTGTTTATAAAGGACATCAGTGTACTTTAGTCAATGCAAACCCCCTAGATTTAAAACCGCGCCACATAAAAAAAGAAGAGTTGAGAATTGACTACCATAGCCCTGTGGCAATAAAACTCTATGATGGCAAGCACCATCCCTCTCCTTTTCAATTTTATACTTCAGAAATAGCCGTCTTAAATATTAAAGGTAGAGATGCTCTCATTATGGATTACATAGATGGGTTCCATATCTATCCGGATGCTTGTGATAATCCTGGATTAAATCAATTAACCTTTTTACAAGTAGTAGATATCTCTTGGCAATTGATTCTTGGACTCAACACCCTTCATTATAGGAATACCAGCGGTCCTTCAATCGTACATGGCGATATTAAAGGGGAAAATATCAAAATACAAATCAAAGAAATTGAGACCACTGATGGGAAAAAATATAAAGTTGACGTGTCATTCCTGGATCTCGATTATGCCAAACCCATCATTGATACACCACAAATTCCTCAAGGAACTCCAGAACATATTGCCATCGAAATATTAAACGGTTATTACTCGGAATCTAGTGATTTTTTTGCATTGAGCCCACTTTTACTAAGTCTATTTGGTGCAGATAACCCCTTAAAAAAGATTATTGAATTCGGAAATGACAATGTACACATGAAGCGAGAGGAACTCATAAGAAAATTTCGCGATATTGGTTTTTGTACTGACGGGCTTTTTGAGCATTTTAAGAAAAAACCTGACCTCTTTATTTGTGAATTAGTAAAAAATTTCATCTTGAAAATGGGAAAAAAAAACAGGGTGGATCGACCTTCGCCAAATGCCATACTTGAGTTTTTTACTGCATTAAGGCAATTAAGCCTACTCGATGACGCCAATCGCTATAATACAGAAAAGGAGAGTTACTTTTTGCGTCTTTATATAGCAGCTCAAGAAGAATATTGGTTAACCGAGAAAAAATATCAAATGTTATTTTTCCATTTAGATGAGCATTTGCAAAAAAGATTAATTAGCCTAATGAGTATGAAGCAATGTGTCCTGTTCTACAAAATTGCCCAAGAAAACAATGCGCCCTTCTCACTTATCAATCAATTAAGAAGAAATGCTGCAAACCATCTGGTAGAACAAATTCGTTTTTTAAAAAAAACATCACGGACAAGTTTTTTTTTCTCTTCTTCACCAACTAAAAAAGACATCCAATGGTTACTTTACTGTTATAAACATAATGATTTTGCAGATTTTTATTCTACTTCACATGAAAAAATAAGAAAAAAACTCGAGCAATGCAGCAAAAAAGATTTAGCGCCTTTAATTTTAATTATTACAGAAGGAATAACCCAAAAGATAGATTCACCTTTCTCCACAAATTCCTCAAACTCAATTAGTTGAATTCATAAACAATAAATCACACGCTCCTCTAATTCAAAAGACGTCTTAAAAGCCTGCGAACATTGGATAAGTTTTTTAACTATCCATTGGCACTCTTCATTACTTGCATAATGCAATTTGAAATTTTTTCTTATCATTGGCACCAACTCCAAATGCGACAACTGTAAATTGGGGGCAAAAGAAAAAAAATACATCAATGACAAATCACTTTTAAATTGTTCCCAGCCACTGATACCCTCATAATCATTAATCAAATCTCCGCAACCATATAGAATTAACCCCTGGTTGTGCCATTCAATACCTATTGGGTGATGCGAAGAATGACCATGAATCACGTTAACACCTAATTCATCAATGAGTGTGTAAGCAAATCGCTGATGTTGAGCTGGAATGTCATAACCCCAATTTTCCCCCCAATGAATGCTAACAATGCATAAATCTCCAGTTTTTCTGTAATACTCAATCACTTCCTTTATTTGCTTTATGGAGTCTTTACCTAAATCAGTCAGCAACCATACCCCAGGTTGTTCCGAAGTGGCAGCCCACTCTTTTAAAATACCACTGGAAAAAAGCCCCATCGAGAATACGAGAATCCTTCCTTTAAAACCTGGAACAAGATGGATTGCAGGCGCAGTCGCTTCCTGAATATTTTTTCCTGCGCCCGCATAAGCTATTCGAGCTTTATCCAAAGTCAACAGTGTCTCTAAAAATCCCTCTCGGCCCCAATCCAATATGTGATTATTAGCCACAGCACATACATCAACGTGTGCTGAAGTAATTGCATCTATATTCTCAGGATGCATGCGGTAATTAATCCCCTTGAATGGCCATGGCGTATTGCTACGGGTAATGCTTGTTTCCAGATTAATTAAACGAAAATCAGGATTTCTTAATTTTAATTCTACTAAACCATCTCCCCATATATATGTTCCTTTTTTGCCAAGCGGAATCTTGCCATTGACTCTTTCAGCAAGCCAGACATAATCACGTGCATCTTTAACATAAGACTCATAAATTTGCGGCTCACCAGGATGAGTTAAAATTTGATCTATCCCTCTCCCAGTCATAACATCACCACATAAAAAAATATGGAATTGAGGAAATACTGATGACATGATCCTTTATCCTTGAATCTAAGGGTAAGATTAGTTCATTTTTCTACTAATAATAGTCGTAAATTAAAGAACATGCGGTAATAAATGATGGCCGTTTCGCGCTGATTAGTACTGATTTTCTGTATGCACTTTCTCTATTAATCATGAAACAATTTTTTGGTTTGAGGTTCATCCTGCACAGTGGAGGCCGATGTGGTAGGTTCAGCTTTTCTTTTTTTGCCATCGTCTAAAGTACTTAGAACTCCCAAACCACTGCTAGATAAAGTTGGTGTGGCTGTTTTTTTTCTCCAGTCGAAGACATCACTTTTTAGATCCTTTTGTAAATCTTGAGAAATCTCAAATTTGACAAAATGAGGAGAAACTTTCTTACAATGATTTTCAAAGGTTTCACGACAAAATTGATCGGTTAAATCCATTATAAGATACTCTGAAGGCTCATCTTGTAACTGCTCAAGCCGTTCCTTCTCCATCTTTTTGAACCAATTTTTTAATGCCTCTTGATCTTCATAAAACTCTGGTGGATAAAAACCAAACTTATTATAAACGGTAAGCGATTCTGCTGAGGGGCTGACTGTCATATTGTGCTGTCCGCTATTTACGAAAAAATCCAGAGCATAGACCATCATTAAATTACCAAGTCCTTTACGACGATATGTCTCACTTACAAATAAACTAAACAATTGAGATATTTTTTCTGTATCTTTGTTTAGCCTTAATTCAATAAAGCCGATGACTTTTCCATTGTCCCGCAAAACAAGCATTAAATCACATCTATTGCTATCGTTATGTAACAATTTTCCATTATTGTTAAATAACTGAACCGTTTCATCACCTAATTTTTCAACATCATTTTCAAAATAAATTTCCGCCATCGCATCTTCGTGCCTGACATAACTTAAAAAATCAGATAAATCATTTTTACCAGGGTAATCAAGAATATAATTCTCTTTAGGAGTTGGGTTAATTGTATTATCTACATTTTGAAACATGATTCATGCCAATTACCGAGCAATAGTTTAATTATAATCTCGATAGATCTTTAATTCAACAATTTGGGTGTTTTTTGAAATAAAACAGCTTCACTTTTAGCACTTAATTCACTCGCTAAATAGGAACTATTTCCCTGCTCTTTTCAATATGGTTTGAAATCCCCCTCCAGTCAGGCTCATAGCATAAAAATATGGAATTAGGCAATACTTCATCACATGCTCATCCATCCTTTGGTATATACTGTATAAAACCAGTTCGTTTTTTCTACTAATAAAAGGATAGCCTTAAATTGGGAGAAGTGGTGGAAAATAAACAATGGCAGTTTTCGCTCTGGTATGTTTTGATGATTTTCTGGATTATCATCCTGTTTCAGAGCTTTTTTTTCGCAACCCATCCTGTAAATATTGCTTACAGTGATTTTATAAAACTTTTGAAAGCCGATAAGTTAAATAACGTCTTACTTGATGAAAGCTACATTACCGCAGACGTAAAAACTGAAGGTTTATCAGGATTACTTCCCGAAGACAAATTTAATGAAATAAAAGAATATGGCGGCAAAAACCCCCAAGTCACTACAGTTCGCGTTAATGATCCATCCCTTATATCGGCTTTGGAAGCAGCAAAAGTAAAATTTACAGGACAAGCTGAAAACAAATGGTTAACCCTGATATTATCCTGGATTATTCCTGCATTGCTCTTTTTCGCTCTGTGGAGTTTTTTACTAAGACGTATGGGTTCAGCAACTGGCGGCGTTTTGGATGTTGGAAAAAGTAAAGCGAAAATCTACATGGAAAAAGAAACACATGTATCATTTCAAGATGTTGCAGGAGTAGATGAAGCGAAAGCCGAGCTTATGGAAGTAGTTGAATTCCTTAAAAACCCGCAACATTATACTCGTATTGGCGCTCATATACCTAAAGGCGTACTTTTAGTGGGTCCGCCTGGAACCGGAAAAACATTACTTGCACGAGCTGTAGCAGGAGAAGCAGGAGTACCATTTTTTTCAATTAATGGTTCAGAATTCGTAGAAATGTTTGTTGGCGTTGGTGCTGCACGAGTACGTGATTTGTTCACTAATGCCCGAGAAACCGCGCCAACAATTATTTTTATTGATGAACTTGATGCCTTAGGCAGAGCACGCGGCGCTTATCCTATCGGCGGAGGACATGATGAAAAAGAGCAAACTTTAAACCAGTTACTCTCGGAAATGGATGGCTTCGACCCCAGTGAAGGATTAATTCTGCTTGCCGCTACCAATCGACCGGAAATTCTTGACCCCGCATTATTGCGGGCGGGGCGTTTTGACCGCCACATACTTGTCGATCGGCCGGATAAAAAAGGTCGAGTAGAAATTCTCAATGTTCATCTGAAAAAAATTCGGCAGGGCCCTGATGTTGATCCTGAAAAGATTGCGGCCTTAACTCCAGGTTTTTCGGGTGCCGATTTAGCAAATCTGGTCAATGAAGCAGCCTTGCTTGCCACACGTCATAATGCCGACTCTGTAAGTATGGATGACTTTACCAATGCTATTGAACGAATGGTGGCAGGGCTGGAAAAAAAGAATCGCTTACTCAATCCCGAAGAGCGTAAAGCAGTAGCTTATCATGAAATGGGACACACCCTGGTAGCGCTCTCCTTGCCTAACGTAGATCAGGTGCACAAAGTCTCAATTATTCCACGAGGAATAGGCAGCTTAGGATATACCATTCAACGTCCTACTGAGGACCGTTATCTTATGACAGAAGAAGAGTTAAAAAATAAAATGATGGTTTTACTCGGAGGTAGAGCAGCTGAATTTGTTGTTTTTGGTCGATTTTCAACGGGAGCAGCAGACGATCTTGCCAAAGCGACTGACATTGCACGGAATATGGTCATGCGTTACGGTATGGATAAAGAGCTTGGGCCTGTAACGTACCAGAAAGAACACTCACCTTTCCTGGAGTCTCCTATAACGCACAACGAACGTGAATTTAGCGAAGAAACAGCATGTGAGATTGATACGGCAGTTCGCAAAATAATTCAAACTGCCTTTGATGATGCCGTAGATATTATTAAAAAACGCATTAAAATTTTAGAAAAAGGGGCGCAATTATTATTAAAGCAAGAAACATTAAATGAAGAAGATTTAATTGCATTAATATCAAATAAAAAGGCTGTCCATAAGTAACCCGGGTGCAGCAACTGTCTCTTGATCACATCCCTGCCTACACCCTGCTCCTACGACTTGTCCCTGAGCGACCCACGCGAAATTTGAATGTAATCTTGGGTTTTTAAATGAAACATACTCATCTTTCTACGTACCGCGCATAAAGCCTGAGAGATAGACAAAAAAATTTGGTTTAAGGCATTGAAATATAGGAATAATGGTATTGAAAGTGCATGACGGATTATGATCCAATAGAGTTCCACAACAATAAGAGATCGACGTCATGCACCTGATGCAATTATTACACAAAACATTAGCAAAAGAATTACCTTTTATTCATAAATCACGCTTACACAATTTAATCATGGCTTCATCGACGTTAATTAAGGTAAATAAATTAACGCTGACATCGCTTGGCCGTCATTTGCCTCATACTAAAGTTAAGACTCGCAGCAATATAAAAAGGATAGACCGCTTATTAGGGAATACGCGATTACAAAAAGAAGCGATTGAATTTTATAGGACAATGAGTCATTATCTACTAGCAGCACAAAGACGCCCCTGGATTCATGTTGATTGGAGCTGTATATGTTCGCAGACTAAACTCTATTTATTGAGAGCCTCCTTGTCGATGCAAGGACGCTCGATTGTGATTTACGAAGAATGTCATCCACAGAAAAAACAAAATAACCATCAAACTCATAAAGAATTTTTAAATAATCTAAAAGCTATTTTACCGAGCTCTGTACAACCTATTATTGTTACCGATGCGGGATTTAGAGCGCCTTGGTTTTCCTATGTTCGAGCGCTTGATTGGGATTTTTTAGGCCGATTACGCCATAAGAATGCGATATATTTAGAGGCTACAGCAACTTGGCAATTAAGTCATATCTATTATGAACAAGCCACAGCCAAACCTAACTACTTGGGGCAGGGCCTTCTTACAGAGAAAGAACAAATCCCTGCTCACTTTATACTCTATAAAGGCCTCTCTAAAGGTCGTCATAGAGTGAATCAATACAAGAAAGGTAGGCGTGATGCAATGAGTAAACGATATACTAGAGCTCATCGTGAGCCTTGGTTATTGGTCACTTCATTGACCTCAACAAACACCGCTGAATACGCTGTGAATATTTATCGGCAACGCATGCAAATAGAAGAAAATTTTCGTGATACAAAATGTACTCGTTATGGGTTTGGATTGAAAGAAAGTCTTTCTCGTTCTCCTCAAAGAATGAGCATATTACTGCTTATTGCTGCTATCTCTACTTTTGCTTGTTGGCTTGCTGGCATTTTTACCAAGCGTAAAGGATATGCATCTTCCTTTCAGGCTCACTCTTCAAAATTCACCAACATTTTATCCCTGGTCTATTTAGGGCGCGAAGCTCTCAAAAAAGGAATCTCTCTCAAAGTAAAACAGTTTCAAAATTTATTACCTCTACTCTCTGAGCTAAATGCCACAACACAGACCCCCACTACAGTCTTTCTTTGAATTTTGTGGGGATCGTACAGGCATAAAGCGCAGTACGTCGGGGGTTACATTTCGCGTGGATCGCTCAAGACTTGTTCGCGGGCTTGTCAACAGGATCCAGTGTTCTAGGCAGATATTTGGATCCCGCGGACAAAGCCACGGGACGTAGGAATAAAGCGGTACTGGTTTTTCAGCGATGTTCGCTGCGCCCCAGGCTACCGTTTTACCTTATTCATGGGTCATGAGCTGCTCTTCACTTAAAGGCTGTAAAGCACTTGTTTTATCAAAATGAATCAACCCATCGAATTGATAAGGCAAATGTGTAAAAAAATAATGACTAAAACGTTCAGTCGCGGAAAGATAAACCACTCCTATAGCCCGTTGTAAGCGGGGAACATTTAAATAATGTTCCAACTTTTCGTTAGCTGATAAATTCAAGAAAAAATTCTTGTGCCTTAAATGATGAAATAATTCCTCATAGCTCCCTGGTATACCCGGTTGTACTTGCTTTTTCTCCCCAGGCCTTCCCCAATCGGATGCAGCCATGACAGTTCCTTCATAAGTAGAAAAACCAAGAGAATAAGAATGCTGGCCATATTGCTCACGTACTAATTGGCCCAAATTAAACTCATTACGCTCACCCATCTCCGTGGCACGTGAATCACCCACATGCGAATTATGCGCCCAAATAATAATTTTAGCAGGTTGATTAAATCGGGTTTCCAAATGATCAGCGAGCACATTGAGTGTTTCCATCATATGGCTATCCCGGATATTCCATGTAGAAACCCTCCCCTCTAACATGGAGCGATAATAATTTTCTGCATTTTTTACCAAGCGAGCATTTTGAGTTGCAAAAAAATATGCGTCTTCGACAGCGATTCCATCGCGATGAAGGTACTCAAAAGCACGATGCTGTAGTTCAACTAATTGAGCTACTGCTTCATGAATACAGGCTTTTTTAACCCCAGCACTAATTAGATAACCATACATTTGCGGATCCTGATTCAAATGATCAAAGCAGGCATAGCGCTGAGCGGCACGTTGCGCCGCTTCAGGATCGATTTTATTTAAGAAATCAATTACTGCTTGCATGGAAGAGTTTAAACTGTATAAATCAAGGCCGTAAAATCCAATCTTTTGTGTTGCAGGTAAGTTATCATTGTATTGACGCAACCAACTAAGGAAAGGAGGAAGTGTTGAATTGCGCCACATCCAGACAGGAAATCGCTGAAAACCATCTAGGGCGTGCTCATTGTCAGTTACCTTGCCCTCCCCTTGTAAATAACGATGAACACGATGCGCATCAGGCCAATCCCCTTCAATTGCAATAGCCATAAATCCATGCTCTTTAATAAGACGTTGCGATATTTCGATGCGTGTTTGATAAAATTCGTGGGTTCCATGAGTTGCTTCGCCAATCATCACAAATCGAGAACTCCCCATTTGTTTGAGTACTACATCATAATCTTCATCATGAGATTTAAGTGAAACGATTGCGCCGTTGAGTTCATTTATTAATTTTTGCAAAGCATCCTTATTCATAAAAAGCCTCCTTGCTCACAAAACATTATCCAGTGCAATACTGGTCAAACCATTTTTTGGCTAAGTCTGAGACCTCATGTAATTTTCCAGGCTCCTCAAATAAATGAGTTGCTCCAGGAACTATTTCCAAATGTGTGGTACAACTCATTTGCGATATCGCTTGCTGATTGAGCCCAATCACCACTTCATCATCACCACCCACAATAAGTAACGTAGGCGTCTTGACCTGCGGCAAATAGTTTCCAGCCAAATCCGGCCTGCCACCACGCGATACAATCGCATTGACTAACTTAGGTTCCTGCGCCGCCGCTACAAGCGCGGCGCCGCCGCCAGTACTCGACCCAAACAAACCGATTGGAAAATGGAATTCTGCAAACTCCTTTGTACACCAATGAATTACATCAACAAGTCGAGAAGCTAATAAATGAATATCAAAACGATATTCGCGAGTGACATTATCAATAACATCTTCTTGGGAAGTAAGGAGATCGAAGAGCAATGTAGCATATTTCCCTTCATTCAGGGTGCTTGCCACATATTGATTGCGGCTGCTGAATCGACTGCTCCCACTTCCATGCACGAAAACTACCATTCCTTTAGCTTTTTCAGGTATCAATAAAAAACCGTTGAGATAAACATTTTTACTGGGGATAGATACGGGATGTTCAATGTCTGGTGTATAAGTATTCATGGCATTCCTTTTTCCTGCTCCTATCATTCTTCCAAGTATAGACTTATTCTTGAAGTTATAGCTAAGTCTTAGTGCTATTACATAATTCGCATCACATGAGTTTGGAATTATTGCATAGTAAAAAAAGAGCCTATATGATTAGATCGCCTTTAAATCATATCGATTTGATGTTTGTAAATAGACCTTTTCCAAACTCGCTGAGAGGAGTGAAGTGCAAGGAGACGCGGAGCGAAGAACCGGAGTGTACACGCCAGTACATGAGGATTCGAGCACCTAATCGACGAAGCAACTCACCTCCTCAGTAGAGTTTGGAAAGAGGGCTAATGAATAACTTAGGGATAAGGAAATTACAATGGGCAAAAAGAATAAGCAGACACATGCAATTGAAGAAGGTGACAATTTTGGGATTCCTAAAGGATTAGTTGCTCAAAGAAGGGAGGAGCTACTTGCAGCAAAAGAGCGGTCTCGTTTGAGAGCGGCATCTCTTAATACAATTCCTTTTAATACAACACCTATTAACGCGCTACCTTTTAGTAAGGCATCCCTGACTCATCTTACCAAATCAAGGCCAAGAATTGAGCACAGGAACCCTTCACAACGCAAATCAAACTCATTATCGCATGATTTTTTTAAAAAAAATGAGCAAAAATCCTGCGAGTCAACAGATATAGGCTTGACTAAAGATTGGCTCAACGTGTTAAAGACAACAATAGGAAAGGCACAGACCGCTTATAAAAAATATTATGAACTGGGTATCAATACTCGCCAACCTAATGGCTGGCTTAGTTGGTTGCGTCACGGGCCTGATGGGCAAAAAAAAGCAGATTCGATTAAAACTAAAGCGGAAGCAAGTCAAAGCATTGATATAGTTCTGCAACAACTGGAGCAGTTTTTCGAGGATCCTGATACTCGATATGAAAACCACTCTTTTGCCTCTTATTTATTTGTAGAATTCAATCGCCTATTACAAGGTAATAAATATAAAGCCAAACTACAGGAAGAAACAATCTATGATAAAAATGACTGGTATAAAATTGTGGAACAACTCCGTCCATTAATGACGGAAGAAGAGTATGGGCATAGCTCAAACGAACTAAAATTATGACACTCAGTTTAAAAATAAGAGCAAATTACCCATGGATAATAGAAACTGGGCTTTAAACGCTCCCATTGATACCTTTTTCTTTGATTGTGACGGGACACTCTCCCTTATTGAAGGCATTAATGAGTTAGCAACAATGAATGGGGTTGCCCAACAAGTTCATCAAATTACTGAACGATGTATGGGACACACTGGCATGACCCCTAATGATTATCAGCAACGCTTGGCCTATGTTCAACCTACACGAGAACAAATAGAAGAACTGGCAGAACGCTATAAGCGCTCCATTGCTCCTGGAGCCCAAGAACTCTTTCAGTTATTGCATCATTTGAATAAAAAAATCTATATCATTTCAGCCGGGATTAAAATGGCTGTTGTTCCGTTTGCACAGGATTTAGGAGTTCCCCCAAGTAATGTGCTCGCAGTGGAAGTATATTTTGATGAACAAGGCAACTATCAAGAGTTTGATAGACAAAGCAACATGACTCAAGGCAATGGCAAAACAATAGAAATTGCCTCAATACTTAAACCAGGTGAACGATCCTTACTGGTAGGTGATGGAGTAAGCGACTGGGAAGCTCGAGAAACGGTTACACGCTTTATTGGTTTTGCTGGTTTAAACCCTAAGGAACAGGTAAAAAACAACTCCGAGTTTTATATCACCAATACCAGCTTTTACCCAATAATCCCTTTAGGATTAACTCAGAATGAGTTGAAACAATTGCCTTCACAATATTATGCTTGTTATGAACAAGGACTTACAGAGATTTATAATTCTGTTTTGATCAAGGGAGATGCCCATGTTCACCATTCAAATTCTTGATAATATATCACCTCAGAGTTTGAGTTTGTTTCACCCTGACGTTTATCAATTAGGTCTTAATCCCATTGAACCAGATGTCATTTTGGTGCGCTCCCATAAATTACATAATCATCCATTTTCAAACAACTTAAAAGCAGTAGCACGAGCAGGAACAGGTATTGATAATATTCCCATCGATGTGCTTACCAATATGGGTGTTCCAGTATTTTATGCACCTGGAGCAAATGCCAATGCAGTAAAAGAGTTGGTGATGGCAGCCATGATAATGGGCTATAGACATTTAGATGAAACCCGCTCCTTCATTACTGAATTGTCCAAAGAAGATAGCCAATTATTTAATCGAGAAATTGAAACAAAAAAAAATAAATTTGTTGGTCATGAAATTTCAGGTAAAACTTTAGGTGTGATAGGCTTGGGCAATATAGGCGTTAAAGTGGCTAATGCTGGATTAGCCTTAGGAATGAAAGTATTAGGTTTTGATACCAATATGACGCTGACGAATGCTCTAGCATTGATGCCTGGAGTTGAAAAAGTCATTGATATGAATGTATTGCTTGCCCACGCAGATATTATTACGCTGCATATTCCTTTAAATGCAACAACCAACCACTTAATCAATGAAGAAAATATTGCTCTAGTGAAACCCCATACTCTATTACTTAATTTTTCACGCGAACAAATAGTGAATGAAGCAGCTATTTTGCAACAATTAAATAATCAGCAAATCATGGGTTATATCACAGATTTTCCAACAATTAACTTGGCTGGACATCCTAACGTTTTGAGCTTTCCTCATTTGGGGGCAAGTACCCAGGAAGCAGAACAGACTGCAGCAGAAATGGTAATTCGCAATATTTGTAATTATCTAGAGCATGGAATCATTGAGTATTCTGTTAATTTTCCAAATATCTCTCTTTCTGCCACTCAAGTCCCTAATTGTTATCGTTTACTGGTTATTAACAAAAATATTCCGGGAACCATAGGCAAAATCACCCAGAACATATCAAAATTAAAATACAATATTGAACAAATGGAAAATAAATCACGCGGAATAATTGCCGTAAATCTTATTGATATATGCGGTCCTAAAGAATCATTACCCCAGCTTTGTGAGCAATTAAAACAGATCTCCAATATAATGGCTATGCGGCTGATTTCACCTCATCAAAAACAATAAGATCGTTTTTTTGAAAAATCCTATTTTCTTTACTACACTTTCAAATGTTATTCCCTTATTCGGATATTTTTACACTATTTTAATAAGGATTGCTGTGCATAATATCGAGTTACTCGCCATCCGCCATCAAAAAACAAATGGCATGGCAGTTTGTTTAAAACCAAGAATTCCTTACACTATTACCCCTTCGCTGGTGTATGAAATTCGTAAGCTGCAAAATAAAATAGCAGCGCAGTACTACAAAAAACCATGGGATGGAATTTATTATCTCCTTTGGTATTTGCATTCTGATACCGCACCATGGAAAGGCTTGGATTTTCATTTTATTCATGAAGCATTGCTAAATCGTCGTGAGCATGCAATAGAACACTATATTGAAAATTTATTTGAATTGCTTTTTATTAATTATGTGGGCTTTGGCCTTCCAATAATTAACTGCTCTATTGTAAACAGAAAACTAAGGGGAATTTCACAAGATTTTTTCTATCTAAATCAAATCAACTTCATCAAACGATACAAAGAGTTAAATTGCTTCAGTCATAATAAATTGCCTTTTAGTAAATTGAATTTTAATACTGAAATAAAAAAAACCTCATTTCCTTTTAAGATTTATACTCGCAATAATTTCTATGCCTTTGATTCCATTAATTTAAATTCAATGAAAAAAATTCTTAGCTCCTATCGGTATTCGCCTATATGCCTGCCTCAACAAAATGAAATAAAGCTTATTTTCAACCAAATAAGCCGGGAAACGATTGCAAAAATTTATCAATTGGCTTCAGAGAACATCAATTTAATTGAGCGTTTTGCCTTAATTCAGTCTGTAAACGGCTCACATCCCGACATCAAAAAGGTTTTGTAGCCTAGAAGCAGCCCGGCGTAAACCCGGTTTTTTAGATATAAATAAAAGCGTCTAAATCCCAGGTTGCGGCTTACATCCTCACCCAGTATCTTGAGGGATCATCAGATTTCCATATTCTTTCTTCCAACGCCCCGCGGCTTGTCCGCGCACTTAAAACACTAGACACCGCGAACAAAGCCGCGGGACGTTGGAAATACACTATATTCATTAAAAATGGCTTAATACATTAAGATTTCTAGTCAAAAAAACTGACACTATCTCAGGCTATCCCAAAAATTCGAACAACACATTCCATAGAATAAAAATAAGAGTAAGGGCTCACATTTCAAATACAATAGGGTATAATATGTAAAAATTTTATACAGAAAAGGGTAAATAGATGTTCGGCTTGAACGACAGAGTAGGAAAGTCTTTTTTTAAAACAGCAAAACCAGACGAGCTCTTCATTACCAGTCGTTTTTTTACCTTGCAAGGAGAAGGACCTTTTCGCGGCCATCCAGCCTATTTTATTCGTTTGGCCAAATGTAATTTAGCGTGTTCCTTTTGCGATACTTACTTTGATGCCGGTGAATGGAAAAGCTTTAACTCGTTACTCGAAGAAGCAGATAGCGTCATTGCTGCATTTTTTCAGGGCCGCAATCTTCCTACGCCTTCCTGGGCAAAAGGGCTGGCAAAAAAAATGGTCCTCGTTATTACAGGGGGAGAACCTTCATTACAACAAAATTTATCGGTATTTTTAGAAGAAGCCAAACCGTATTTCCAATACATCCAAATTGAATCGAATGGTATTTCCCTCCTACCTGACCTTCTGCAAAGCACAACACTGGTAGTGAGCCCCAAATGCCTGGAAAAAGATGGAAAAGCCATTCGCTATTTGAAGCCTAATTCAAAAATGCTTGAGCGAGCTGATTGTTTGAAATTTGTTATGTCTGCGCCCGAGGAGGATCGATATATACCTTATAGCGAAATACCTACATGGGCACATGAATGGGCTGAAAAAACGAATAAACAGGTTTTTGTGAGCCCTATGAATAAATATCGAAAAGAGCCGCAACGTGTTAACGCTATTCGTGATAAGGGGCATGATCTTACTTTAGCAGAACGTTCTGAAATCAATGAAGTTGTCAGTTTTTGGGAGGCGGGGCTTCTGGATATGGAAAAAAATCAACGTAATCATGAGCATGCAGCAGAATATTGCATGAAATATGGATTTATTCTTAACTTACAAATCCATCTGTTTGCAAGCTTGCCATAGCGTTATTTGTCACATTGTAAATGGCTCCCTGCCTGCGCAGGGATGACAGCCTTTTAACGGGCTGCAAAGATTTTCTATTAATCCGAGCTTACCATATCATGACCACAACATGTTGGTGATTTAATTTGTCCACACCCATTAGGACATTTTGCTACCTGAACCTTGGCATTATCGGTTTTAACAACATCACTAACCAGTAGTGCATTGCATTTGCTGCACGTTAAGTTTTTCACTCCCATTCCACATTTATGACATTTGTATTCCATTATCTTTTCTCCTTGTAAAAATAAATCAGTTTCAACCTAGAAGGTACTGAAGATGTTGGTTAAATATAGGCACAAATTATGGACTTGTAAATTGCGGTTTATTAAGGGTTTACCTTAGTGCAGCACACAATGCTTCATTAATATGGTTTTCATCAAATACTTGAATACCATGCTCTGTTAATAATGCAGCAGTAACACCTTCTCCTTGTATCAATGAGCGCGTAAATGTTCCATCATAGATCATATTCGACCCGCAAGAGGGACTTCTGGCTTTTAAAATAGCAACACATATGTGATGTTTCTTTGCGAGTTCCAGTGCTCTTTGCGCACCTTCAAGAAAAAAACCAGTAACATCTTGATTGTTCTTTGTTTTGACTAAAGCATTTTTCTTTAATACATCAACGCCTGATTTTCCATCTTGAATCTCAGCAGGAGATCTAGGCGTAGGCAATCCTCCTGCCATTTCCGGACAAATAGTAATTATTTTTCCCTCTTTATACCATTGCTGTAACAGAGGATGGTTTTGTACACAATCGCCTCCATCATAACGAACTTTTTGGCCAAGAAGACAAGCACTCATGAGTATTTTAGGCATAAAAATCTTTGTATCCACCATAAAAAAACGAGACTATAGTTTATAGCACCGAAACAAAGCTGGTTTATAGTCTGACTCTCCTTAATCTCAGTGCATTAATAATTACCGAAACAGAGCTTAATGCCATCGCAGTTGCAGCGATAATGGGATTCAACAACAATCCTGTTACTGGATACAATACTCCAGCAGCTAAAGGCACACCTAATCCATTATAAATAAAAGCAAAAAACAAATTCTGGCGTATATTGCTCATTGTTGCTCGGGAGAGGTGGTGTGCTTTAACAATGCCATTTAAATCACCATGTAACAAAGTAATACCAGCACTTTCAATTGCAACATCAGTACCTGTCCCCATTGCGATACCGATATCCGCGATTGCCAAAGCGGGAGCATCATTCACCCCATCCCCTGCCATTGCCACAATAAAACCTTTCTCTTTCAACTCACTCACAATCCGACGTTTCTCCTCAGGCATAATTTCAGCAAGCACATTTTTTATACCTAAACGGCTTGCCACAGACTCTGCGGTTTTTTTACTGTCCCCAGTGAGCATATAGATTTCAATCTCATTTTTTTGCAACTCAAGAATGGCATCAGGCGTACTTGATTTAACTGGATCTTCAACTGCCAGAATGGCAATGGTCTCATCATCGACAGCCATAAACATCACGGTTGCTCCCTGAGCTCGTAATTCATCAGCACTCTCGACAAGTGATGTATTATTTGATCCATATTCTTGCATCAATTGCCAATTCCCAAGTGCAATTTTTGAACCATCAACCTTGCCAATAATACCTTGCCCTGCAATTGCTTTAAAATCTGTTGCCGTGGCAAACGACAGCTGTTTCTCTTTTGCTGCAGTCGTGATTGCATTGGCAAGAGGGTGTTCGCTCTGATATTCCAATGCGGCAGCTAAAGCAAGTAGTTCATCCGTTTCATATTTTTTTTCAGAAATAATTTGGGTTAATTTTGGATGACCAAGCGTTAGAGTACCCGTTTTATCTACAACGAGTAGATTAACTTTCTCCATTTGTTCCAATGCTTCGGCATTTTTAACTAATACTCCATTCTGAGCGCCTTTACCAACACCAACCATAATGGACATAGGGGTTGCCAAACCTAATGCACAAGGACAGGCAATAATCAGCACTGATACCGCTGCAAGCAAACCATAACTGAATGAAGGTTGTGGACCTAAGAAAAACCAGACGATGAACGCTACTACTGCAATCAAAATCACCGCGGGCACAAACCATCCTGAAACCGTATCGGCCAATCGTTGAATGGGGGCACGACTTCGTTGGGCATCACTCACCATTTGTACAATATGTGACAGCATGGTGTCACTACCCACATGCTCCGCTTTCATTATAAAACTACCATTCTGGTTTATTGTGGCTCCAATCACTTTTGAACCCGCCTCTTTATTTATTGGCATCGACTCCCCAGTAACCATGGATTCATCCACATTGCTAATTCCTTCGAGTACCTCACCATCCACAGGAATTTTTTCACCGGGACGTACACGAAGCATATCCCCTACCTGAACTTGATCCAGTGTGACTTCTTCCTCATTACCTTCTTGATCAATTCGGCGGGCACTTTCAGGAGCTAAACTCAATAAAGCACGAATAGCGCCACCTGTTTGTTCCCGTGCTTTTAATTCCAGAACTTGTCCTAGCAAAACCAAAGTAGTGATGACTGCAGCTGCTTCAAAATAAACACTGATTACTCCTTGATTACGGAAAGTAGTAGGAAAGAGGCCAGGAAACAATAGAGCTATAGCACTGTAAACCCAAGCGACACCTATCCCCATCGCAATGAGTGTAAACATATTCAGTTGTCGGGTTTTCAATGAAAGGAAGCCACGCTGGAAAAAAGGAAGACCACACCATAAAACTACAGGAGTTGCTAATACAAACTGAATCCAGGCAGAACTATTGGCCGAAATAAAATGGAACAAATGACCACCCATTTCTAATACAACTACCGGTATACTCAAAATCAGTGCCAACCAAAACCGGTACTTCATGCTTTTATATTCCGGATTTTCTTTTTCGGCGGAAACGGTTTCCGGTTCTAAAGCCATACCACAAACAGGACAATGTCCAGGACCTGATTGACGAATCTCTGGATGCATAGGACATGTGTAGATTCCGGTCACAGCCCGATGTCCATCCGGGTTAGGCTGCTTATGCATCTGATGATGTTGATGACACATTTCATGCGCGTTCTCAAGCTTGGAACGCATTTTTGAGTGCTCGTGATCACAGTGCCCATGCTTCATAATTCACATATCCTTATATTTTTGTCACGTCGCACCTTTTTTCAATCGAAGTGAACTTAGGCATAAATTCTGACGTAATTCATAATTGTTATAATAAAGTATATATTTGTTTGAAAATATGTCTATTTTGAGTCGTCTGACGTAAAAAATTTTAAAATTTCATCTAAATCTTAACATTTTGTCATCCTGTACGGGATGAACAGAAGGCAGCAGGGATATAGAACGTTCGGACTCGATGAAAATTACTCGCGCATTAAATCATCAACGGTATATTCATCACTTGTTAATACCTTAGCAATTACCTGATTCAATTCGTGAGCTATTTGATCTTTGCAGTGTTTCGTTAAGGGGCCATTAATCGAAAGTCGATATTCACCATATTGATCTTTTGTAAAATACAGCCATAAAGCTTCATTACCTATAGGACGGTCCACACTGCCATAATGATTAGGGGTACTGGAGTCAAGACCTTCAAAATTCAGATCCCTAAACCCTTTGATAAAAAAGTTTGCCGTAATGTTAATCACTACTCTTAAGCTCGCTGGTTTTTGCAACGGCAGATTTAACTTAAATAATTCATTGAGGTAATGCTTCGCTTGAATTTCGAGTTGACGCCATTGTACTCGGCTCAGGCTCTTAAGTTGATAATCCACTACAACTGAATTAAGTTTGCTTTTTTTAAAGTGTTTTGCAAGGGTTAACCTATTATATATATAGGTCAAATATTGACCAAATGATAATCGAGAACCTTTAATTCCCGTACTTTTGATGGCATAAGTACATTTTTGATAAGGAGCTGTGATTATGAACTGCTCCTCGATTGATTTGAGAAAATCAACAAATTTATATTCCTCGTTTAAGGTAATATTTATCATTTTATATTCCGTAAACAAGCCAATAACAGAACTGTAACGACTGCCTTCCCTACCACTATGCAGTATCGTAATGGGTATTCTCTTTTGACTACTGAGTTTGTAAAAAACCATGTGACACACAGCAATTAAACCAGTGCTCACATTAATATTTCGTTCCTGATGCCAACTCCTAAATTGTTCGACAAGTTGCGCGTCTAAAGGATAATGAAATAAATTTTGAGGTTGGTTAGCGGCATCAGGTAGATGATGCGCACGTCCGAAACTCAACCTTTCAAAATTCTTATTATAAACCCGCCAAAAATCCATTTTATCGTGCAGGTCTTTTTCATAATAAACATTATTTTGCTTCACAAAGTCCAAATAGGTATATTTTTCTGATCCAGGCACAAGATTTTTGCCCCGTAAAAGGGTTGCGTAATTTTTCCTAAATTGATCGAATAAAATTCTGTATGAAGGATCATCCAGTATGATATGAGGTATCATGATGTGTAATTCATGCAGATCATGATTCAATTTATAAAGATAAACTCGAATCAGCGGGGGTTCTGTTAAGGGAATCAACTGCATTATATTTTCATAAAATACGTCGTTCAACGCATTCTGATCATAATTTAAAGAAATGTCTTCATAGATTAACTTGAATTGCCCTTCTTTCTTCACTGTTTGAATCGGCGCCTCTTTGTTAAAACTCAACCAAAAAACAGGAGCTTGCTGAATGGTAAAATCAAAAGCCTGATACAAGTATTTCTTATTGAGATTACCGCGTAGCTGTACCTGCATTCCGCAATTGAAACTAGAACCCATTTTATTGATTATCCAGAATACGTATTGAGTATCACACAAAGCGATTTCTTCATCGCTTGGATTTTCTGAGGGAAGAGACTTTGGTACATTCTCAAAGACTTTGTGTAAGTCGTTGGCAATATTTTTGGCAATTTTGTCGATTCGGGGTTCGTTAATAAAATACTCTATGGGTAGGCTCAGCGCTGGGCAGTTCAATTTATCATGAATGCGGTTTCTCAATTCCAAAGCCATCAGTGAGTCCATGCCCATGGCGAACAGATCGTTTTTGATGCCTACCTCTTCGCCGCTTTCCAACCCCAAAACATCAGCGACAATCGTGCATAAAGTTTGGCTCAAGAGGGTAACTCGTTCTTTGGGCGTCTGCTGCTGCAGAGCCTCTAAAAAGAATTTACCACTAGGCGACTCCTTCTCAACGAGTGCAGAGAACTCGATGGATTTGGGTGTGTTTTTGAAATAAACATCCCAATGTATGGGGCATACGGCCATTTGTGGCACCTTGCTCGGCAACAACACATCCAGCACACCAATACTCTCGGGATTCAAGGGAATAAACCCGCGTCGCTTAAGCGCCTCAATGTGCTGTGCTGCCATGCCTCGAGTGTGAAAAGTACCCCAGTTAATTGCCAGTGCCGGCAAGCCCTGTTGGTGGCGCAGATGCGCCAGACCATCCAAGAACCCATTCGCTGCCACATAGTTAGCCTGACCTTTAGAACCAAGGATAGAGGCCGCCGATGAAAACAGGACAAAGCAATCCAGATGCAGATTTTTGGTGAGTTGATGCAAAATCAGCGCGCTGTTCGCTTTCGCACGCAACACCTCGTCGACCTCCTTGTCCCTTAAATTAACGAGCAACTCATTCCGAATCACTCCGGCAAGATGGAAGATCCCCCTTAGGGGGTGTGCGCTGTGTTCAATCTCGGTGATAAGGTGTTTCATGCGCTGAGCGTCGGCGGCATCACAGGAATAATGTTTTATCGCAACCTGTTTTTTGCGGGCCTGCTCTATGAAGGCCTGCGTCTCCTGGGCGCATTCTGTGCGGCTGGTAATGATGAGGTGTTTGGCCCCTCGCTGTATGAGATACTCCATTAAGGGTTTGCCCAAACCACCTGTACCGCCCGTAATGAGGTAACTTGCTTCCCGGTCGAATAATACTTCGGGGTGCTCTGGAGGGAGTGGCTTTTTCTTAAGCCGGGGTACATAAATGGCATCACGCACCGCAAACTGGGTCTCAGCACTCGTGGTATGCACGATATAGCGTAACACCTCGCTTAAGGTACTGCGTGAGTCGAGGTCAATGGTATAATTTTGAGTCAACCCAAGTTCATTTCTAAAACTTTTCCAAAACGAACTGGCCATGGTGTGGTACGGGTTGACCCTGTCTGTGGTGTACTTGTCGTTGAGGGCATACGCGTTTTCAGTGACGAAGATAAAACGTGCCGGCTGGTGTTGAAACATCTGTTGGCACCAATGAACGAATGCAGTGAAGTATTGTTCATCGTACAGGAATACGATGTTTTTATGCGCCACATCCTCTAATTGGGTGACCTCCTTGATGCACTGATACTTAAGCCCCCCTAATACTTTTTGCGCACGTAGCTCATCGTGTGCGATAACCCAAAGCTCAGGCAGTTCGGCGGTGCTGGGGACGTTGGCATGCAGCAGATTCCAGGTGCGGTCATAAAGATGCTGTACGGCAAAGTCATCGGCACTGAAATGAGGTGCAACCGCTTTTTTTTCCAACCAAAATTCACGGCGGTCAAATGGATAGTTAGGTAAGGAGACTTTGTTGAATGCTCCAGGGGAAGCGGAGTAGTAATCCCGCCAATCAACGTCTCGACCTTGGAGGTACTCGCTAACGAGTGCCGCACGTTCTGGGGTGTGCACATCCAGCGACTTTGTGTCCTCAGAGGATGAAGCAAACACACCTTGCTGCAACATTTGACTGGCTTCAACAGCACTCTTAGCCGCTACGGCCAGGCGATAAGAATAGTGCTCTCGACAGGTGGCTGCGGTAAAGCAGATGTCACTAAAGGCATCTGAGGTTGTTGCTAAATACTGTTGGTAGCGTTGGGCCAGATGGTCCAACGCACTCTGGCTTTTGGCAGACAACACCAGCACATTCGAAAGAAGTCCGGTTTGGGCGGGCAGAGTGTTTTTTTGTCGTGTCTTGGCAGGAAACTCTTGCACAATCACATGGGCATTGGTGCCGCTAAAACCAAACGCGTTGACGGCGGCGCATTTCAGCGAGGTATGGGGAGTCCAATCCATGCTGTCTAATGCAAGACGGGTATTATCCAGTTTGATTTTTGGATTTAACCGCTGAAAATTGATGTTTTTATAAATTCGCCCCTTTTGTAAGCTCAAGATGACTTTAATTATACCGGCAACACCCGCGGCGCTTTCAAGATGGCCCAGATTGGTTTTCACAGCACCCAGATAAAGTGGGTTATCTGGGCTGCGCTGCGCACCATAGACCTGGTTGATGGCATGAACCTCGATGGGGTCGCCAAGAGGAGTACCTGTGCCGTGGGTCTCAATGTAGCTGATGTCGCTGCTGGATAAGGACGTCTGGCTCAACGCTTTGCGCATCACCTCTTCCTGGCTTTTCCCATTGGGCACGGTTAATCCGGCAGTCTTTCCATCATTACTGACTGCTGACGCTTGAATCACTGCTAAAATCGTGTCGTTATCGCGTAGGGCGTCTGCGAGGCGTTTCAGGAATAACACCCCGCACCCTTCCGCCCGCACATAACCGTCTGCACGTTCGTCAAAGGTTTTGCATTCACTCGTCAACGATAAGGCCTTTGCTTTGCATAGATTGACAATGCTTTCGGGGCGTACTAACACATTCACCCCACCTGCAAGCGCAAAATCGATTTCCCGGGTTTTTAAGCTTTGACAGGCATAATGAATCGCAACTAAAGACGAAGAACACGCCGTATCAAAGCTTACTGCAGGGCCCTTGAAGTCAAAGGTATAGGTGACGCGCCCAGGAATCATGTTTAACGCTTTGCCCGTGACCGCAAACATCCCCATCTCATCGTGGGATAGCCCTGCTTGTTCCAGTTGGGAATAATATTCATGCGACGCCCCAACGCCGGCAAAGACCCCAGTTAAGCTGCCGCGCAACGAGCGGACCGGGTAGTTTGCATTTTCTAAAGCGTTGTAACACTGTTCTAAAAAGAGACGTTGTTGGGGATCTATGAAAGGCGCTTCGCGGGGGCTAATCCCGAAAAACGGCGCATCAAATGCTTTAATGTTCTCGATGAGCCCCAGTTTCGTAATGTAGGATTTTCCGGGGGCATCCGGATTGGGGTCGTAGTATTTTTTATTGTCCCAACGCTCAAGGGGAATCTCTTTAACGCCGCTTAGACCCTGTTCGAGCAGGGTCTCAAAGGCAGCAACATCAGGGGCACCAGGCAGGGAACAACTCATGCTGATAATGGCAATGGAGTCATCAGCATCTTCTGGTAATGACTGCAGCACTTGCGCTTGAAGGAGGCTCTTTTGCAATTCCGATTCAACATATTGGGCGAGTTTGCTTATGGATGGATAATCAAAGCCGATCGTGGCGGTTACATTAAGAAAGGGTTTCAACTTTTCCTTCAGCCTGGTCGCTATTTCAGTAACCATTAACGAATCAAAACCAAGTTCAAAAAATCCTTCATGCTCTTCTAATTCTTCAGTTTCTGGTAATTCTAGGATTTTTTTACAGAGTGCAGAGACCATGTTCTTGCACGCGATACTTTTTTTATCACCTGCTATCTTTATGTAATCATTCAGCCAAGGCGATATGTTTTCATTACCCTTGTGCTCAACCCCATTCAGCTCATTGTCCAAATCTTGATAAAATAAAGGCAGTGGTTTTGGCACAAAATCCAGCATAAACTTGAGGTATTCAGGTGATATAATAGTGATATGAGTTAATGGGCTATTGATTAAACGATGAATCAAGGCACGACCTTGCTCATTATGAATGAATGCCTGTTTTAGACTCGGGTCGCGTGCTCGTTTTTCTGCCATACCGACCTCAGCCCAAGGTCCCCATTGAATTGCTGTGCCCACCAATCCCAAACGCCGACGCTCAGCAATTAAGGCATCTAAAAAACTATTAGTGGCACTGTATACTGACTCTTTGTTGCTGCCAAATACCGAGGAAACAGAAGAGTAGACGATAAAAAAATCCAGACTGCAGTGCTGGCTTAATTCATGTAAATACCAGCCACCTTTTACCTTGGCAGAAAATAAAGAGTCAATGTCTTCATCTTGGTGCTCAAGCAATGGCGCATTCATTGAGGCTCCGGCTGCATGAATAATGCCCTTTAACAAACCATCCTCGTTATTCTCTAATAACAAATTACATAGTTTTTCTTTATCTGTAATATCTAACCCAACAATACGAATTATTTGATTCGGATAATAGGATTGAAGTATTTTAATACGTGCTTTTAATTCGGGCTTATCCACATGCCTTGAGACAAGAATTAACTCTTTGGCGCCGGCTGATAGTAATGCTTGCGCGGTTACCAAACCTAATCCGCCACAGCCCCCGGTGATAAGGTAGCGGCCTTCGCTGCATAGTGATTGTTTTTTGTCGGGTAGTGTGGCTCTTTTTAAGCGAGAGACCCATCGTTGGCCATTACGGTAGGCAACGACATGCTCATAACTTTGGCCATGGTTATAATAAATTTCATTAACCACCTGCCCCGGATAATAATCTTCATCGTGTTTATCCAAATCGATGAGAATCGTTTGATATTGGGGTAATTCTAAAACCAAAGTCTTGCAAAATCCCAAGAGAGCGCTGCTATCAAGATTCAGTGTGTCGTCGGCAAGCTCCGCTATTGCATTTGTAGTGAGGACTATGAGCTGTAATTCAATTGCTTTATGCTGTAACTCTTTAAGCAAACTCAATAATTTTTTTAGCGTATTCTTTTGCCAATCAATATGGGCCTCAATATCCTTTGGAGGTATTGAACCAAAATTCGCTGCAAAAATAATCCCATCCAGCGTGTCTAATGCGGGGCTATCATCATCCAGGACAATAGGTAATCCTTGTTCTATAAAGCCAGAAGCCAAGTGTTTGGCTCCTATTAAAAGCCAAGGTTTACCTGATATTTTGCGATGATCTTTCCCAACGGGTTGGCTCTGCCATTGCAATTGGAAGCCCCAATCTTGAGGAACCGGTGCATCGACTGAGATGCTTTTATCTTCTTTATCATGCCAGTAGGTTTTTCTATCAAAAAAATACAAGGGCAAATCAACTGGATTGTATGATTCCGTGTTCTTAGCAAATCGGATATTGGCTCCTGCGAGAAAATGCGTATAAATCTGTTGGGCCTCATGCTCTATGATGATTATGTCTTTTTTTAGGGCTACTTTGTTCAGCTCATACGCTTTTGCTTCAATTTTTTGGATGAGTTCTTCTTTATTTTGGGCAATAATGGCGCAACGAAATTTATAATGATCCCGACAATTGATTAAAGTAGAACACACATCGTGTAGGCTTGCGGAGGATTCCTTTAAATAGCGCAAGTGACTTGCCAGCATGTGCTTTAAAGAATATTCACTGTGTGCTGAAAGCACAAAACACTGCGGTTCATCGTGAGGAGCACTGAATGGGGTTAATGCCAACTCAGGCGGCTCTTCAATGACTGCGCTCACATTGGTGCCGGTAAACCCAAAATTGGATACTTGCGCATATCGTTTTTTATTAGGGCATTTCACAAAAGGGATTGCTTGAACGGGGAGAAGCGCAGGGATGCTCTCGGGGTCAATCGATGGACTTGGTGTGGTGTAATGCAAATTAGCAGGGATGCGTTCATTGTTTAATGAGGCAATCACTTTAATGAGCGAGGCAATTCCTGATGCAGAAATAGTATGCCCCAAATTACTTTTTACTGCACCGATAATTAAGGGACTGTCCTTGGAATGATGGCCTTGGTGTATGTGCTGAATCGCATTAAACTCGACCTCATCTCCTAAAATCGTCCCGGTTCCATGGGTTTCGATATAGTCAATATCACTTGCTGCTACATGAGCCTGTGCCAAGACGGCCTGGTGCATGGCAATTTGCGCCTCGATATTCGGCGCAGCCATACCCATCCCGCCGCCGCCATCTTGATTCATGACGATGCTTTTTATCACGGCGAGGATTTTATTCTGGTCTTTGAGGGCATCACGAAGCCGTTTCACAACCACTACCGCACACCCTTCACTGCGCGCATAACCATCGGCCGTAGCATCAAAGCTGCTGCATTGGCCAAGAGCTGAGAGCATATTGGCTTTTGTTACCCCTATAAAAATTTCAGGGCAAAGGCTCAGATGGACTCCGCCAACAATCGCCATATCGCACTGCTGATTTCTTAATGCCATTGTGGCAAGATAAAGTGCCGACAGCGAGGAGGAACAGGCGGTATCCACCGTCATGCATGGGCCTTTTAAATTAAGAAAGTGACACAGTCTTCCTGGGGCAGCACTATCAGCAGAACCAATATAGGTATAGGCATTAAATGTGATATGGTCTTTGTAATTCAGTTGGCTGTAATCATGGGTGGAAATGCCGCAATAGACCCCAGTGTTGGAGTTTTTTAAGGAATCAAGCGGGATGTTGGCATGATTTAACGCGCGAATGGAAACCTCTAAAAAAAGACGTTGTTGCGGGTCCATTTGTTTCGCTTCAGTAGGCGTTATTTTAAAAAAAGCGGCATCGAATAATTGAGGGTCATTCAAAAACCCTCCCTTACGGCTTACTATTTTATTTTCTTTCTGTCTGTCCGCATCATAATATTGATTAATATCCCAGCGGTTCTCAGGCACCTCTTTAATTGAAGTCTGTTCTTTGAGCAACATCTCATAAAACGCATCGACATCTTCGACATCAGAATTAATCCCGGGAAATTGACAATTCATTCCAATAATGGCAATCGGTTCATTCAGGATGTCGTTTATACTATTTTGATGTCCTTTTTTTGTCTGCATCGCGTTACCTCATTAGATTATGCAAGATGTCTTTCTGTGCTTTTCTTTTGTAACAAATAACAAAGATACTTCTGTTGCCCATTTATAAACCCATTATAAGTAACTGAACCCTTCACTGCAGATATGTCACGAACCGCTTGACGCCATATGGGTGAGTAAGTTGCATTAATATGGGCTTTTCGCCTGTCCGACAGACGAGTTAACGAATCAAGTACTTGAGGAGTAATATCACAACGACTAATAACGTGTAATCCAGAAGTACTAATACATTGGTCTAACAATTCTACCTCTGAAGACGGACGCAGATCGGTAAAAGCCATGTAACCATTAGCTCGAAGCACACGCCAAACTTCGCTAAGAAATTTTTCCATTGAAGGATAACAATGAGAGGATTCTACATTAACAAGCACATCAACACTCTGATCAGGGAGAGGCAGAGCGTCTGCACGTCCTTGAATCCAACGGGCATTGGCCCATTTGGAATTGCGTTGGCATATTTCAATTGCTTTTTCAGACAAATCAATACCAATGTAGGAGCGAGGTTTTTTATACTGCAATAAGAATGTACCACCAGCACCCTGACCACATCCAACTTCAGCAATATCTTTGTTCTGTAAATCGATATCTCTGACGACACGATGATAGAGTTGAATGAAATATCGATTTGGCTCATCTTCGGGCTTTAACGATAAGGTAGTCTCATCGTGATACCCATAATTCAGAAAAACACATTGTTTCGACTTGTTATTCGATGCAAATTTATTATAGAGCCAGCGGATCAATGCGATGCGTAGAATGGGTGATAACTGCATTAAAAATCGATGTATTTTTCTAAGTTTACTTGCTTTCATTGTATTAGACTGCTCTTTTTGCATAGATCATATATTGGTTCCAATCCAACTTTTCATAAAGAGGATTTCTATTGATCAGAGTAAGATAACCTTGTTCTCGCAAATATGCAGCAAGATACTCTACTCTATTATCTATATTATGCACTTCAATGCATAACTGTTTAATCATAGAAAATTGCATGGATTTAATGCTTTTTACAACTTCAAACTCCGCACCTTCAACATCAATTTTCAAAAAATCGACATGATTTATCGCCTTTCTTTCGATAAAACGGCCAAGTGATGTAAGTTGACACAAGACTTTTGTTTCTGCTGTTCGATTTTTAAAGTTCCTTTTAATCAGATAGTGTCGCATAAAAGGTAAATATTTCAGTTGATAATACAATAACTTGTTCCGATATCGAGCAATTTTTAGTAAGGTATTATAATCTAATAAAGGATTATAATTAGAGATCATTTTATCCAGGGGCTTATAGGTTGCGGTCGTAAGATCACTTCCAAAAAGGGTAAATTCAACAGAACAATCGTCAGTAACATCACCAATTCCCATGTTATATATATGACATTTCTTTCCGAATGGCGCCAAGTTCCTCTTTAGACATTCAAAAGAGATAGGAATAGGTTCAAAACTATAAATCAATGCATCATTTTTGCATTGACGTAGAGCAAATAGTGAAAAAAGTCCAATATGTGCCCCTACGTCTATAATAATCGAGCCAGGATTTAAAGTGAGATAATCTGGCAAATAAGTTTTTTGATAAAAGATTTCATAGATCAACCCACGCGTTTCATGCTCGCTTATAAAATGTAATTTACCAATTGTAAATTGTTTATTTAAAATTGTATTAGACATTCACGGTTGTCCCATTTATTAAAGTCTGTCTATAAATTAGGCCGATAGTTCTGGGCAAGCTTCCATCTTACCAACCATTAATATGAGATCATTTTGGAGAATGAGAGGCCCTTTAAAACTTATCATAATTTAGCCTTTCTATAAGTATTATAGTCTAGGTCTTCTTGTTTAGACAGAAGCGTCATTCCTAGCTAAAATTTAAGTAACTACTTCAGAGGTACACGATGCAGATACAAAAAGGACATCAAGAGAGCAAAGACAACATCATGAATGAACCGATTGCCATTATCAGCATGAGTTGTTCTCTGCCTGGTGCCCCTGATGTTGCTGCCTTTGAGACCCTGCTCGAACAAGGTCTAAGCGGCGTTAAAGAGATTCCCCTTGAGCGTTGGGACAATAAAAAATACTACGACCCCAATCCGGATGCCCCCGGAAAATCCTACATTACGAAACTGGGGCTCATCGAGAACATTAAAGCATTTGATGCGCCGTTTTTCGGGATTAGCCCCCGCGAAGCGCCTTTCATAGATCCCCAACAACGTCTCTTTTTAGAACAGTGTTACAACGCTTTAGAAAATGCAAACTACCCGGTCCGCTCGTTGCGCGGCAGCTTAACTGGGGTCTTTGCCGGCGTTGGGGCGTCGCATGAATATTATTCCCAACTGGAACAAGCAGGGCTATCCCACGATGAGATGGGGATGTTTGCGGTCACGGGCAAAGCGTTAAACATGATTCCTGGGCGCGTCACCTATACCTTTGACTTCAAGGGCCCTGCAGTAAGCTTTGATACGGCGTGTTCTTCGTCTTTAGTTGCGATTCATTATGCCTGTCAAAGCTTAAAAACCCGGGAAATCGATTTTGCGCTTGCAGGTGGGGTGAATGTGTTAGTACGCCCCGAAAGCATTGTCAATCTATGCAAAGCAAAGGCCTTATCGTTGACGAGTGAATGCAAAACCTTTGACGAACGTGCAGACGGTTATGTGCGGGCGGAAGGGTGCGGGGTGTTATTCCTGAAACGCCTCGCAGACGCCCTACGCGATAACGACACGATTTTAGCAGTGATTCAAGCGTCAGCAGTCAGTAATGATGGAAAGACTGCCGGATTAACCGTGCCCAATGGGAAAAGCCAGGAAGAGGTGATGCGCAAAGCGTTGAGCCAGACGTCCTTATCCAGCAGCGACATCAGCTACATTGAGACCCACGGCACAGGTACTCCTCTTGGCGACCCCATCGAGGTTCATGCCATCAACCAGGTCTATGGTGCGCAGCGCAGCCCAGATAACCCACTTTATCTGGGTGCTGTGAAAACCAATCTGGGCCATCTTGAAAGCGCCGCGGGTGTTGCCGGTATAATTAAAGTCATCTTGAGCTTACAAAAGGGGCGAATTTATAAAAACATCAATTTTCAGCGGTTAAATCCAAAAATCAAACTGGATAATACCCGTCTTGCATTAGACAGCATGGATTGGACTCCCCATACCTCGCTGAAATGCGCCGCCGTCAACGCGTTTGGTTTTAGCGGCACCAATGCCCATGTGATTGTGCAAGAGTTTCCTGCCAAGACACGACAAAAAAACACTCTGCCCGCCCAAACCGGACTTCTTTCGAATGTGCTGGTGTTGTCTGCCAAAAGCCAGAGTGCGTTGGACCATCTGGCCCAACGCTACCAACAGTATTTAGCAACAACCTCAGATGCCTTTAGTGACATCTGCTTTACCGCAGCCACCTGTCGAGAGCACTATTCTTATCGCCTGGCCGTAGCGGCTAAGAGTGCTGTTGAAGCCAGTCAAATGTTGCAGCAAGGTGTGTTTGCTTCATCCTCTGAGGACACAAAGTCGCTGGATGTGCACACCCCAGAACGTGCGGCACTCGTTAGCGAGTACCTCCAAGGTCGAGACGTTGATTGGCGGGATTACTACTCCGCTTCCCCTGGAGCATTCAACAAAGTCTCCTTACCTAACTATCCATTTGACCGCCGTGAATTTTGGTTGGAAAAAAAAGCGGTTGCACCTCATTTCAGTGCCGATGACTTTGCCGTACAGCATCTTTATGACCGCACCTGGAATCTGCTGCATGCCAACGTCCCCAGCACCGCCGAACTGCCTGAGCTTTGGGTTATCGCACACGATGAGCTACGTGCGCAAAAAGTATTAGGGGGGCTTAAGTATCAGTGCATCAAGGAGGTCACCCAATTAGAGGATGTGGCGCATAAAAACATCGTATTCCTGTACGATGAACAATACTTCACTGCATTCGTTCATTGGTGCCAACAGATGTTTCAACACCAGCCGGCACGTTTTATCTTCGTCACTGAAAACGCGTATGCCCTCAACGACAAGTACACCACAGACAGGGTCAACCCGTACCACACCATGGCCAGTTCGTTTTGGAAAAGTTTTAGAAATGAACTTGGGTTGACTCAAAATTATACCATTGACCTCGACTCACGCAGTACCTTAAGCGAGGTGTTACGCTATATCGTGCATACCACGAGTGCTGAGACCCAGTTTGCGGTGCGTGATGCCATTTATGTACCCCGGCTTAAGAAAAAGCCACTCCCTCCAGAGCACCCCGAAGTATTATTCGACCGGGAAGCAAGTTACCTCATTACGGGCGGTACAGGTGGTTTGGGCAAACCCTTAATGGAGTATCTCATACAGCGAGGGGCCAAACACCTCATCATTACCAGCCGCACAGAATGCGCCCAGGAGACGCAGGCCTTCATAGAGCAGGCCCGCAAAAAACAGGTTGCGATAAAACATTATTCCTGTGATGCCGCCGACGCTCAGCGCATGAAACACCTTATCACCGAGATTGAACACAGCGCACACCCCCTAAGGGGGATCTTCCATCTTGCCGGAGTGATTCGGAATGAGTTGCTCGTTAATTTAAGGGACAAGGAGGTCGACGAGGTGTTGCGTGCGAAAGCGAACAGCGCGCTGATTTTGCATCAACTCACCAAAAATCTGCACCTGGATTGCTTTGTCCTGTTTTCATCAGCTGCATCCATTCTCGGTTCCGGAAGACAGGCTAACTATGTGGCAGCGAATGGGTTCTTGGATGGTCTGGCGCATCTGCGCCACCAACAGGGCTTGCCGGCACTGGCAATTAACTGGGGTACTTTTCACACTCGAGGCATGGCAGCACAGCACATTGAGGCGCTTAAGCGACGCGGGTTTATTCCCTTGAATCCCGAGAGTATTGGTGTGCTGGATGTGTTGTTGCCGAGCAAGGTGCCGCAAATGGCCGTATGCCCCATACATTGGGATGTTTATTTCAAAAACACGCCCAAGCCAAGTGAGTTTTCAGCACTGATGGTAAAGACCGCGCCCACAGATCCGTTCTTTTTAGCAGTTTTACAACGCTATGCTTATAAAGAACGTATTCCCCTGTTGCGCCAGACATTATGTGAGATTGTTGCTGACGTTTTGGGGTTGGAAAGCGGCGAAGAGGTAGGCATCAAAAACGATCTGCTCGCCATGGGCATGGATTCACTGATGACTTTGGAATTGAGAAACCGTATTCATGATAAATTGAACTGCCCAACCCTGAGTCTGCCCATAGAATATTTTATTAATGAACCCCGAATCGACAAAATCGCCCAAAATATTGCCAATGAATTAGACAAAATTTTTGAGAATACTTCTGCGCCTCTTCCCATAGAAAACCCAAGCGATGAAGAAATCGCTCTATGCGATTTTCAATACGTATTCTGGGTGCTCAATAAAATGGATTATCCTTATAATGCTGGGACACAGTTACAGATACAAGGCAAACTGAATAAAGAATATGTAGCTCAGGCATTTGATTTTGTTGTGAAGCACAATCCTGTTTTTTGGTTGAGTTTTAACAAAGAGGTGCCGATTCAAACTTTGAAGAAAGAGGGGCAATTCAAGTTAATCTACGAAGACATTTCGTTAAACAACAACCAAACAGTGCTGCATCAGGAATTCCAAAACAACATGATGAGTGCTATACCCTTAACAGAACCCCCGCTAATTAGAGTATATCTTTATAAAATAAATAGTGAATTACATGAGTTGCATATTGTGATGCCTCATATCATAGTAGACGGACCTTCATGCAGTATTCTATTGAACCAATTCAAAAAATGCTATGAAACTCTTTTCCGTGGCAAAAAAATGATTCTTGAGCCAGAAAAAGATTCGTTCCTTAGCTATGTTAAAAAAAATAATCATCTTTATGAAACCAATCTAAAAGATAAAGTTAATTTTTGGCACCACTATAATTATGGTTTTAAGATGTTGTCACTGAAACCTGAATATTATATATCTGATACAGACAAGCAGGAGAAGTATTTATTTCATTATTCTCTTGATTCTCTTCGAGTGCAACAATTTATAGAATGGCATAGAACAAAAAATATTAATGTCAGTACTGGGTTAATTGCTGCATGCCATATTGCACTTTATAAGCTGAGTCACCAAAAGAAAATGCCGTTTGTCCTCATTCATAATGGTAGAGAAGGAAGTCAATATAATTCCATAGTAGGAGTGTTCGTAGAATATAAAAGAATAAATCTTACCTTAAATGAGAAAGATAACTTTATTAATTTTATTAAGTCTATTGAAGAACAATTTCTAATAACAGCACCCTATCAAAAATGCTCTCATATAATTAAGAATAGAGAGTTTAAAGGTTCTGGGTTAGCAATAAGTCATTATTTGCACTATGTATGGAATAAACTATTCCTTAAAAAGGATCTTAAAAAAAGCAAGTTGCATTCAATCATCATTGATTATTTAATAAAGTATCTCAGTTGGGCACAGGCAATGACCCACAATACTTTGATTAAACATAAATTAAATCAACTAATTAAGTTAAATATACCCCTGACAAAACCCGAAAGGTTAAGAGTGCTTATTAATATTACTCCTTCTTTTTTTAGTAAAATAGTTCCTGATAAAAACTTTGCAAATCTTAGTTATCAGTATCCAAATCATTACAGTAGTGAGGATCGCCCTATTAATAACCGCTCTCTATGGATTTTATTTTCAAAAGATCAGGAAGGACAGTACCAACTATCGATTAATGGACCATTAACAGCATACGGTAAAGATGAAGTAGTAAATACATTTAATAAAATAATGGCTCAGTTATTAGAAAATGATGAATGTACTCTTGCTGATTTTCTAGGGTAACCTAAAACCTTAAAATAAATTCATCGAAGATTTAATTGACATCTTGTATTATAAAGTTTTCGCAAATTGAATCAGAGGATCTCATGAATCAAAAAAATACTTTTTGCTGGATAGATATTCCAGTGGTTGACTTAGATAGAGCAATTGCCTTTTATTCTGCTGTTCTTGATGAACCCGTACAAAAATTCTCGGAGCATGGATTTGAATTTGGTCTGTTACCCCATACTCAAGATAATGTTTCAGGTTGTTTATGCGTTATGGAGAACAGAAAACCTTCGCAAAACGGCCCCTTAATTTATCTTAATGCCGAAGGAAGGTTGGACCAGGCTGCTGAAGCCGTAACTAAAAACAAAGGGACAATTTTAAAAGCCAAAGAACAAATAGGTCCTTATGGACACCGAGTCACCATTCTTGATTCTGAAGGAAATGCAATTGCTCTATACAGCAAAGAAGCCTAAAGCATGATTTCGCTCGCTACAATCCTGTGAACAAACTATAATTTATTTAAACAGAGAAATGCGTTTATCTGACCCAGGAAAAATCTCGATGGAATCATCTAAATACTGTTTCAAGACCAGAGCCACCGGATGCCGTGGATAAACCCTGAGCAATCCACACGAAATTTAACCCCCTACGTACTGCGCTTTATGCGCGGTACGTAGAACGTTGAGTATAGTTCATTTAAAAACATAAGAGTTATATTCAAATTTGGCGTGGATCTCTCAGAGACAAGCCATGGTACGTAGAGAAGAGTGTAGGCGTATCTCATGTCGGAGAAGAAGCATTTAATTTGACCAATTGACAAAACACATTCATCCTGGAAATTTGCTCGATATTATTGGGCACAGCCTCAAGCAAAGAAGGTGAGTAGACAATAATCGCCAAACACTGAGCTCGCGAGATGGCCACATTTATTCTGTTTTTATCAAAAAGAAAATTCAGTCCTCGAGGAGATTCATCTGCATTGCTCGCACACATACTCAAAAAAACAATTGGCGCTTCCTGTCCTTGAAATTTATCGACACTTCCTACTTTAGCCTGTTCGCCAAGTGCCATTTTCAATTTATTTACCTGATGATTATATGGGGCAACAAAAAGAATGTCATCCCAACCGATTGCTTTTTGCGAACCATTTTTTGCCTTAAATGTTCTACCTAAAAGCTCCTTGGCTAATAATGCAATTTGCTCTACTTCCTCATCACTGGCTTGTGTATTTCCCTCATGAATGACCGGTACGGGAATAATTCCCGCTTCTTTATTCAGCACACCTTGATATCCCTTGGGAATGCTTATTATTTGCTGTACATTTTCAGGAGCGGTTTCCAGTTTTCCTTCATAAATCGCATCACTAATCCATTGATTTACCGCAGGATGCATCCTATAGGTAGTACCCAGAAAAACCCCCATAGAATCTGGAATTGTTGGTGTTGTATGTAATAAGTACTCTAATATGGATAAACCACTTTCTTCAGGATGATTTCCTTGGGAAGGTTGTCCCAACTGCATTTGATCGCCCATTAATATAATATTGCGGGTTGAACGACTCATAGCAATTAAGTTTGCAACACTGACTTGCCCTGCCTCATCAATAAAAAGATAATCAAAAACATCAGCGAGTTCTTCTCTGGCAAAACCCCAAGCTGTAGCTCCTACAACACATCCGGGTTGGATAAAATGAACGATATTTTTGTTTTCCAGTACTGTAATACCTAAAGCTTCAATTTCTCCATCTGTATTACGAGAACATGCAAAGTGGCCCTTAATTCCTTCTTTATGGCAATAAGCCGCTGTACTCAGCAATAAGTTATTGATTGCTTTATGACTATTGGACGAGATCCCTATCTTTTTTCCTCTCCGAATGAGCTCTGCGATTAAATGCTTTCCTGTATAGGTTTTACCTGCGCCAGGAGGCCCTTGAAGCGTAAGATAACTATTATTTAAATTTAAAACAGCATGAATAATTTCAGCTAATCGTTCTTCAGGATGATGACTTGGTGCAATTGCTACCCCTTGAGGATGATCTTTAATCCGCGGATAAGATTTGCTCAGAAAATCCAATATCGCAGTATTTTCAAGCAAACCTTGTTCAAATAATGCTGCCTGTTTTGCAATCGCATCAGGAATCGAATGAGGATCTACATATTCATTAGGAATTAAGGTAATTGGATCATCCACTTCATTTTTCATTTGCAAGACGATAATCCCATGCTCCAAATCGCTGTCCTCTTCACAATAATTTGCGGTAACCGTCTTACCGTCTTCTGTTTCTTTATCTAAAATATCTAAAATGAAATATTGCTTAGCAGTTCCTTTAAACTCCTGTTCCGGATCAAAAAAATACTCGTAGGCCATATTGCGTGATTTTGGTGAAGGTTTATAGGGTGGCTTAGCGGTCCGCCGGCAATAAGCCAAACAATCAATATCATCGAGCAGGTCTTCTCCAGTTAGCCCCAATCGCTCAAACATACGCCAAAACACCGGTTTTGCTTCACGTCGATGAAATTCAATGGACCATGCAAAAATCAAATTTATTTTAGCTAATTCGATGTCCCCCTCAAATTTTAAACGTTCTGCTTGTGCCAGTAACCGATCGCGTAATTGAATACGCTCACCCACCTCTTCCTTAATCTCAAGCTCAACAAGCTCTGTTTTACCTAAGTAACTTATACCTTGTTCTTTTTGCCGCGCCCTTAGCCAATCCACCAGTTCCTGAGTGGAATTACAATCATCCATATTATAAGCACGGATGTCATTTAATATTTTTGACGTATGCCAACTCTCTCCATCTGGATGTTCTCGCCAATGCTCATAAACAACGACTGAATCGCCCCCCGACCCCACCTCAGTATCTCGTTTTCCGCGGTATAAATGCTCTATATTTTTAATGGAATAGCGTGGCTCGCCAATAATGAGTGATGTTTTAACAATTTTATATAAATCAACAAATACTTCATTACGTAAGAGCTGATCAACCTCGTTCTCACAAACACCATATCGCCCCATTAATTTGCGACACGCAGAAATTTCATAATTGGCATAATGGTAAATATGCATTCGCGGATCTTCTTGCCAACGCTGATAAACCCATTTCACAAAAGCTTGAAAACTTTCTTTTTCCTGCTCTGCATCATGTGCCCAAAAATCTTTATACTGGCGCTGACCTTTTTCATCAAAATACACAATACCCCAAAGATATTCCAGTCCCCCCTCCTCAAGAGGAAAACCTTCAATATCAAAAAATACATCTAGCGGTGATGCAGGAGGCAGCAACGCCAAACCTTGCTTTTGTCCTGGGGCATGAGGAAGCATTTGATATAAGGGAATATCCTTGCCGCTACTTTCTTTTTGAATTTTAGCTTGTGCTTGCAAACGCGCAAAACGCTCTGGTTTAATCCCTTTGACCCAGGAACAATTTGCATAAGCCAATGCAGTCATGGTTTTAATTCCTGCTTGATACAGTTTTTTGATTTGCCCGGAAGTAATGGTTGCGACCTGGATCAAATGATCTTCTTTAATTAATAACTCTTCAGCATAAGTACTCCATCTTCCCCAATTTTTAGATGCAGCAGGATCAGGGCAAGCATTGGGATCAAAATTTTGATGCGTCAATAAAAACTGTTGTTTCAGATTTTGATAAAAATAAAAATAATCTGCGGTACGAAAGCGCCGCTGTTCTTTATTGCCTAAAACTACTGTGATGTATTCTGTTCTACTGCCCTGCATTGCTTCAAGCATTTCCGCATAGCAGCATAATTGTAGCAGAAAACCCGGTTTAACAGATCGAGCAAGCTTGGTATCCCAAACCTCATAGCAATAATCACCCGATCGACTTTTACCTGCTTTTTTTATTAGAAAATCAGCGTATCCCTGAAAAGGAAGCAATTGCAAATGCGCCTGATAAATCACATCTACTCCATCATTCATGGCAGTTAAGGTTGCCTCATAGGAGTTAGGCTGTTGATGCAAATTGACAACGGATAATCCTTGTTCTTCAAATAATGCCAAGAGTTCCAATTCGTGTTGGTTTCCCAAATGTTGCAATACATCAATTAATTCATCTTTTTCATCGGGTATAGGCAATAAATCAGGATGCACTACAGCAAGATGTTCTATCCAAGATACAAAAGGACTCTCCATAAATTGGGTAAGATCAGATGGCGAGAAAATTAATTGGCTGGATTTGATGTACATTTTGGCACAGATTTAATATTGGATTTCATCTAGAGTATATCAAAACATTTATTCCGTGAAATATATCAACCTCGAACGAAAATACAATAAACTGTCTTCTAACGAGTAGCAACTGTTTTGAAATCTCACCACAAGGAGTAATCTCTTAATTTGTCCTTAATATTATTCATTTATAATATAGTATAATAATTATACAAAAAAGTACTTGAGGAATCATTACCACTGATTTGTATCATGTATCTTGTTAATTTTAGAAGGTAACTTTTAGAAGTGAATAAATGAAACCTGATGTAAAACTGATTATAGATGCGTTAAATGCAGTGATTAACGAAATAGAAGACTTTGGTTATTACCGGGATCATATTGAGTTTTTAGAAAATGAAAACCGCCTTTTGATTTTCAGTAAAATTGAGGGTGGAAATGTTGATGCCAGCAGGGCTAATAAATATAGATTACGCGATATTTTCTTTAAAAAGTATTTGGGTGTCGCAGTAGAAAATATAGAAGGAGAATTTGCTTTCAAGATCTCTATCGATGAGTTACGCAAACTAAAGAGCATTACCCATAAAATAGATACCTTGCAAAATCCCCCCGCAAAAAAAGAGACCCCACAAAATTTTGAAATTAGAATAAGAACTCGACATGATTTACAAACATTAGTGGAAATTGTGACCCCTTCACAAAAGGTATTATCCACGTTTGGAGGCGAAATACATTTCATTCGTCTTAATAGACCTCATGATATGATACCCAAAGGGCGGAGCTTTATAACAAAAGCCATTGATGAAGAGATTAGTGCCAATACAAATGCTGTATTAGCAGAATTAAATACACAACATGGGCTTGATAATACACTGTTTATAAACTTTACCGGTCATGAAGCACCTGTTGCAAGCGCATTATATATGAATGGGATTGATTGCATTTGGCAACTATCCATAATGAATGATCAAACCTCCCAAACACGGATTATGGAGCAGCTGCAAGATGCTTTACCGCGTGATGAACTGTTATCACAATCGCCTACCTCACATGACTCTTCATTAGGTTTAATCATCGAACCCAATCATGGATTCACTGCAGTTGACGCTACAAAACTACCGACATTGAAGCAATTAAAAGAATTTGGAATTAAGCAGGTGGTCGTATTGACCGAGAAAAACTACAATCAAGGAAAATGTATTTATCCACTTGATGACAACTACTTCAGATGTGAGATGGCATTTTATCGGTGGCTTCAATCATTATCACCAAATTTTAGTTTGATGGTCATAGGAGTGTCCAATTTTGAGCAAAACATTGAAGAAAATTGTCAAACTATTGAGAATGCTCTGCAAAAGAAAGATACAGTCTCTACATCCATCTATAAATTTCCTAATTTTTGTACTCTTTTTAAAAACGTACAGCAGTATGGTGCTCATGTCTCACCATTCAGTTTCAATGGAGTTAGAATAATGGCTAAGAAGGATGATACAGAAAGCACTATGGAAGAATCGAACAGCCTGAATTAAGCCGGCTGCTAGACCAGCAACTTCATCACAATGAACCCTTCTACCGCGATACACCCAACTCCCCAAATAGAATCTGTAAACAGATCCTAATTAGGGATAATAAATTTGTATTGGCTTTTTCTTTCTATCTACCACTGCAAAAGAAGTTAATTGATGGGGATTCGCAGTGGTTTTGTTCATAATATCCCAAACAATATAATCACGAATCAATTCTGCATCCGCAATAAGCGAACGGTGGCATCGCCAAGGCACCGCTTCAGCGCACATGATTGCCACTTTATCACTCTTACTGATTAAATGATTTAATTCACTTAGTCCTTCGAGAAACGCCTCCGTTTGCATGTAATCAGCAAATCCTCTAAAACTTGCATTCCGCCATCCTCTATTGATGGAGTTTTTCTCAACTTTACGTAATCCTCCTAGCTTAGGTAAGTGGGTATAAGCAATTTTTTCTCTTGCAAGCGATTTCTTGAACTCCTCCTTATTAAACCAAGGAACAGTGCGTGATTTAGGTATAGTGCGCACATCAACAACATGCGTTATTTGATGGGCGTGGATTATTCCCAGAAACTCCTGCAAAGTATGTGTGGAGTGTCCAATCGTAAAAAGCTCAGGCATAACCATATCTTCCTTTTGGATTACCTTTTTCTGCTAAATATCGCGAACAAGTTGTTGTTCTGAACGCTTAGCTCCCAACCATCTTGGAAAGAAAGGGCCTAACTTTTTAATAAAATCATAGGCCATGAATAACGCACCTAAAGCAAATACTACATCTCCGGGCAGTCGTAACCATTGCCATAACAATGTTGTATTATAAAATTCAAGGCTTCTTGAATGGGCGAAGCCATGTTCATAAACATCCATTAATTGTGCCCAACCTATAGGAAAGAAATTCAACACAATCCATAAGACAAGGCCTATGTTATATAACCAAAATGCCCAAATCCCTAAACGATCACTCCAAGCAAAACGATCACCTGCAGCATAGCGTAAACAAAAATAAATTAAACCTAGGCCAAGCAAACCAAATGCACCAAATAATGCAGTATGTGCATGGTTTAAAGTAAGAAATGTCCCATGCTCATAATAATTTATAAGCGGCGCATTAAGCGTCCCCCCACCAAATACTCCTGCGCCAACAAAATTCCAAAAGGATGCTCCCAAAATATAGAGAAAAGCCAAATTATAAGTAAACACACTTTGTCGCTTAATTAATTGATGATGTTCGATGGCATCAATAATGAGAAGAACCAAAGGCAATACTTCAATAAACGAAAACATAGTTCCTAGCGGTACCCAGAGATCTGGCGTACCTGTCCAATACCAGTGATGGCCAGTTCCAATGATTCCGCCTAAAAATATCAAAATTGTTTCAAAGTACATTGTACGCTCAGCTAGAGCACGCGAAACCAATCCCGTTCCCATTAAAAGATAAGCAGTGGCACACGCAGCAAAAAATTCAAATGACTGCTCTACCCAAAGATGAACTACCCACCAGCGCCAAAAATCAGTGATTGTGAATGATTTTTCAATTCCAGTTAAAGGGATCATCCCAAAGCAATACAATACAGCAATATTCATTGTGCTTGCCCAAAAAAGATGCTCTAAACGAATACGTCCACTCCAAAACTCAACCGTAGCAGTTTTTAAGCCACTCCAGGTAGGCCACATGCCGCGAAAAATAATAAAACTCCAAAGAAAAAGTCCTAAACAAAATCCAATTTGCCATAAACGACCGAGCTGCAGATAGGATAAACCCTGATTGCCAATCCAAAACCAGTGTTCATCCACATACCCCATAATCCCCAAATAATTACCAACAAGTGCTCCGCCAACAATAAACAAGGTGACCCAAAACAAAAGATCAACCCAAAAACCTTGTCTTTTCGCTTCTTTTTTACTAATGAGAGGAGCCATAAAAACAGCAGCGCTCACCCATGAAAGAGCGATCCAGATGATTGGTGTTTGAATGTGTACATCACGTAAGAAATTAAAAGGTAAATAATCATTAATATTAATTCCATAAAAACCCGTTCGCTCTGTATAGTAATGCGCCATAATCGCACCTACAGCGATCTGGATCAGCAAAACAAGCGCAACGACTACAAAATATTGCCCTACCTTGCGCTGACTTGGCGTCAACGAGTCAAATCCCAAAAAAACAGGCGTTTTCAATGCTTCATCAGGCACACTCAAATATCGATGATAAATATAAAGTACAGCACCAAAACCCAGAAATACAAAGCAAAACGATACCCAAGTCCAGTAAAAGGTATTTGCTGTTGGCGTATTTCCCATGGTGGGTTCATAAGGCCAATTATTGGTATAGGAACTATTTTGTCCTGGTCTATGTGCAATCGTAGTGAGTGAAGAATAAATAAGAAAATCAGCCGTTTGTAAGGCACTTTGCTCATTCAAGCTGTAAGCCTTGGTCCAACCTGTTTCTGGATCATGATTCAGTAGATTTTGTGAAATTTGCTGGCGCAGCTGCACAATTGCATCAGCAACTGGCTGGGACAAAATGCTAATTTGTTTACTTAGATCAGTTTGCTGCAAATCCTGTTGCATTGCTTGACGTACAGTGTATTGTTCTCCTATGGTCAAGCTTATAAAGGACTTACCGAAATGTTGTTGTGCTATTTTATCTTCGATAATTCTGCCAAGACTGACTAAATATTTTGCAGTATAATCCTCTCCAAAATAAGAGCCCATTCCATAAAGACTGCCATAATCCATAAGGTCAGCGCGTTGAAAACCCGCTTTGCCATTCACTATATCTTCTGCTGTCATCACAGTTTGTCCAGAAGGAGATTGAAACTGCTGAGGTAAAGGTGGAGCAAGCTGGTAGGTTTTATAGGTACCCCAAATCAGTACTATAAAACAGATAATTGCTGTAATTAAAAGAATCCATTTTAAGACATTAGATACTTTATCAACGTCCATAGGCTCAACAATTGAGCTTTGAGGTGCATTATCCATTCACACATTCCCTTATTCGATTTTTTAATTTGCTCACAAACCAAGACCTATTGTAAAACAAAATTTCCTTTTAAGTATGATTATCTTATATCTCTTTTTTCATACAAGCGCTGTAATAATAAATGGAAATAAACTAATCCTGCGTAGGGATACCATTTGGCTGTAATTTCCGCTGTTTTCTTATAATCAGGTTTCTTATCAAGATGCAGCAATTGATATAAATTATTTTGTGCACCAATATCATCACCAGGAAAAGTGTCGATTCTTCCCAAACCACGCAATAAAACATATTCCGCAGTCCAACGCCCTATTCCTTTAAAACGACATAAAAAATTAATTACCTCATCATTTGTTTTCTTTTCTAAAGATCTAAAATTTGATTTTTCCTCAAGGATTGCAGTTGCTAAGCGGATCAGTGTTTCACTTTTATGTGTGCTATAGCCTATTTTCTTCAAATCAGAAACGGTGCAATGAGCAACCTCTTCCGGTCTTGGAAATGCGTAGAAAATGTGCTCCTTTTCCTTTATTCTTATACTCAGAAATTCAGCCAATCGATTTTGAATTTGCAATCCTGCATCAAGTGATATTTGCTGACATGAAACTGCATTAACAAGTGCTTCAAAAATAGAAGGGAATCGCGGCGGTTTAACCCCCTTAAATTGCGCAACCAGTGGGTTTAATTGAGCATCATGTTGTGTGAGATGATAAAAATCGCGTAGGTCCCATTTTAAGCCCAACATTTTCTCTATTTGAGATGTAAGCTGACTTTGAGATACGTCGTTTTGGCTTTCAATGGATAGAAGTAACTCTGGTTTATTAAGCTTTTTACTTTGCTCAGCAATGACTTTAACAGGCGCATTCTCTATGAGCAATAATCGTGTATAACGGCGTCCATCCCAAAGATCAACATTATTTTTGCTTCTTCGACGCAAAGCAAGAACTGTATAGTCCAGCTGGAATGGAGCCATAGGATGTAAGGTAAAAGTAGTCTTCATGTCACGATTAACCTAGTCCTTCATTAAAGTAGTCTTACTCATAATGGGAGCAAGAGGTAATAATACTCAATCTTTTTAATACACTAGGCAAATAAAGCTATAATTTCAACTGAAAAGGAGTACATTAACTTATTGATATGGAAAAAAAACATGGCTACTTTTTATAATGACCTGATTTGCTATCTACCATTATTATCAATAACAGTGACGAGTCAATTTTGGAGTTTAAAGAAACCATAGGACAATTGAAAAATGATGAAGCTGGTAAACCCATTCAGGGGCTTTATGGAAGTATGCGCGCTAATAAACATTTCTAATCAAATGGGCATACAATTACATATGCATTGATACCCCCATTTTGGGCCGTTCAAACCCCATGTTTTCAACTATATTGGCTACTTTTGCATCATCATTAAATTTTTCTTTGAGAAACTGTAACGCTTTTTCAGGAATTTCTGTTTTTGTACCTGCATTCTCAAAGCGAACAATATGATTCAATTTTTTCCCTGAATGTTCCATCGGATAACGTTCACCATCCCCGAAGTAAGAGGTTTTAAAACCTTGCTTTGCTAACATGTCTTGAAAAGCAGCAGCATCTTTAGGATTATCAAAAGCTATTTTGAATGTACCGTTCATCTGACCTTTGCCCACAAATGGGATATCCAAACTTGGAGAAGAGGTGGTCATCATGGTACGAATCATTTGACTCACTTCGTGATGTGACTCTTGAGTTGAATGTTTTTTAGTCTGATTCAAAGAATCTTTCATTCGAGAAGAAGGATAGCTAGCTTGTGTTGGTGTAGTCGAAACAACGGGTAAGCTGAGATGAATGAGATTCTTGTTACTGTAATTTCGCGTCATAATACCACGGGCTCGTTCAGACAAATCTCGGGGGTTTTGCACAATCATAGAAAAATTGCCTTCTTGTCGATGCAAACGATTACGTTCCTCCATCAACAAAATGCCTAGCTTATTACCTGTTGTAGCATGTGGTTCTATGCTTCCCCCTGTTCTCCACCCCCAATTACCATCCTGATTTTGCGAACTTCTACTTCCTGTATCTTCAATGAGACAAGCATTTCCTGTATCTTTCAACGCTCGTCGCACTAAAGGGTTTTTTAGTTTTTCCTGAATTGCTCTTTGCATTGCTTCGTCAGCTAATTTAAAATCACTCCATCGTTTTTTTTGTCCTAAATCTCTTGCATTCTGTGCATCTCCCTGAAGAATCCTCTCTAGATAAGCTTTATCATTAGGATCTTTTTGATATTGAAAATAATGCTCCACCGTGGGGAACGTTTTTTCTCCAAAAGGGGTTTGCATCTTAATAGGAATTTCTGCATAGTTAGAAAAAATCCCCCACTCCTCTCCTTCTCTATCAAAAGCAACTATATCGACACTATCAAACTGGGTATTATAGCGACCATGATTTGAAGAACCACTTAATTTCTTAATCGGACCTTTATCGGATCTTGCATTCAAAGGCATACAACAATATCTCTTAAAATTTTAAAACAATATTTTTATTATAGTTGATTTATTTTTATACAGTTGTTGTCTCGATTAAAATGATAATTTTTGATTATAGGAACGCGATGCAGTAATTTGATTTTTCGGTTTTTGGAGCCAATATATAGGGTGTTTACACTTCACTATCTTGAGCCAAAATGCTGAGATTTTAGAACACCGAAACGGAACATACACGAAGTATGTGAATATCGGAGCGCAGAAATCGCAGCATTTTGGCCAAGAAAGTAGAATTGTAAACAGGCCTACCCTTTTATACAAACAATAGGTGCTAGCCTGGCAACCTTTTGGGTTAAACCTGATGCTTGTGCGGCATCCACAACAAAATCGACATTCTTATATGCCTCGGGAGCTTCTTCTGCTACACCACGGTAGGAACTACTGCGAATGAGAATCCCTTGTTGTGCCAGTTGCTTGATGATTTCACTACCACGCCATTTTTTGGTTGCTTGATGTCGACTCATCGCGCGTCCTGCGCCGTGGCAAGCAGAACCAAATGATTTATTTTCAGCACTTGGAGTACCTACCAAAATATAAGATGCAGTCCCCATACTGCCGCCAATAATCACCGGTTGACCTACATGTCTAAAGTCTTTTATTAATTGAGGGTGACCCGGACCAAAAGCTCGTGTGGCCCCTTTACGATGAACAAATAAACGCATCGTCTTACCATCCACCTGATGCGTTTCCTCTTTACAGGTGTTATGGGATACGTCATAAATAAGCTTTATTTGGGTTCCTGGCATTTCATTCTGAAAAACTTCACGCATAAAATGGGTAATGATTTCACGATTTGCCAGAGCACAATTTATTCCTGAGCGCATAGCGCCTAAATAGCGTTCGCCCATTGGTGAACGAATAGGCGCGCACGCTAATTCGCGATCAACCAGTTGAATACCATGCTGCTGAGCATAAATTAACATGGAGCGCAAAAAATCAGTTCCTATTTGATGGCCTAGCCCACGCGAACCACAATGGATACTCACCACCACATCCCCCAGTGCTAAACCAAATGCAGCGGCAGTTTTTTCACAATATATCTGGCGTACTTCTTGAATTTCCAAATAATGATTACCTGAGCCTAAAGTACCCATTTCATTTTTTTGTCGTTTTTTTGCATGTTCTGAAACATACTCGGGTAATGCGCCTTCTACACAGCCATTATCTTCAATTCGCTCTAAATCTTCCCGTTCACCATATCCTTGTTTTACAGCCCAGACAGCGCCGCCACGCAGCATATCATCCATTTGCTTCATAGTGAGGTTAATACGGCTTTTGCTGCCTACGCCTGCTGGAATATGGGCAAATAAAGCGTCTGCAAGCTGTTCCTTATACGGCTCAAATTCTTCTCGCTTAAACCCAGTTGATAAGAGCCTTACCCCACATGAAATATCAAAACCAACACCGCCAGCGGAGACAACTCCTTCATTGTCAGGATCAAATGCCGCAACACCTCCAATAGGAAACCCGTATCCCCAATGTGCATCAGGCATGGCAAACGAGCCGTGAACAATGCCGGGCAAAGTTGCCACATTAGTGACTTGCTCATAGACTTTCATATCCATATTGAGTATTAATTCTTCTGAAGCAAAGATAATCCCAGGTACACGCATTTTCCCATGCTTGGAAATTTGCCATTCAAAGTCACTCATTTTTTCTAATCGATTTAAGTCCATTGATTTTCTGCCTTCTCTCCTCGGGGTTTATTATACATCGACTACACATTGAGCTACCCAAATGCCATTGCCTTGGTACACTTTTAATTCGGTGAACGTAGCGCCTTTAACCTCCACTGCAGGTTGATGCCGTTTGATATCCACTTGTTCTCCTGCAATTATAGCAGTTAACCTCCCCTCTTTTATGGAGACTTCGAATCGACTAAAAAGCATATTGTAGATTGCCATGTTGTAAATAATGGCATTTAACCAGTCGACAAATAAAATCTCCTGATTCGGCGCCTCACAAGTTACATGAAGCCTCTTATGGGGTTGGATTGATTGTGAATTGGTAATCACATTAGTCAGGGCCACCCCTCCCATCGCAAAGGCTTCCGCTAAAGTAGGCCCATACCCCCTCACCCCTATATCTGATTCATGAGAGAAATGTTCCCATTTTTTTTCTGCACTCATTACAGTCCTATTTTTTCACTTGAAATGGCCGTTGGCGACATCTACCGTTTAGCATATACAGCAATAGAGAAAATCACCATTCCCATACCTATGGCCTGCCCTAATGTTAAACGCTCGCCAAGCAACATCCATGCTATGAGTACTGTAGCTAATGGCATCACCGCAGTTGATAATGAAGCCATAACACCATCCACTTTCTGGCATCCAAAATTCCAAAAAACATAAAAAAGACCTGAGCTTAAACCTAAAATGATCAAAATAAGCCAATCTAAAAGCGAGGTGCTTAAACCGTTCCAAGTACTAAAGCTCAGACTAAGTAATAATAAAATAGCATTAATTGCATTGAGTAAAGAAGAAATGAGAAATACTGGAAGCGAATTAGCATGCATTTTACTTAAAATATAATAAGTTGCTTCGGGCAAAAGGGCGATTAAAACAAGCACATCTCCCCAAAATGAATGGCTTACGTGGGAGCCTCCGAGCCTATCGTATGCGATAACAATTAATCCCAATGTGGCAAAACCTACACAAATAGCTTTTTTGCCTGAAATTTTCTCACCAAGAATAATCCAAGACATCATCGCGATGATTGCAGGTAAAGCACTGGTAATAATGCCAGCCACATTAGCATCAGTATAATTTAACCCCCATAACATAAGGAAATTAAACAACACCCCGGCAGAGAGTGCCTGAGCACCGATAAAAACCCAATCTTTTTGCTTTAGTTGCGAAAAATAATAACGAACAGGTTTTCTTTTAGCAGGTGTGAGCCAATGTAAGGGTAATAAAATGAGCGCAGCCAAAGTAAATCGAAGCGCTAATAGAAGCAGGACAGGAATGGAGGAAAGCAGATACTTGGAAAAAACAATATTCACGCCTACCATGATTTGAGCTAGGATAAGAAAAAGCATGCCTTGCATAAAATAAGCGTTGGATTTTTTCATTATAAACACTTCTCTAAAGTGAAATCGAATCCATAGTTTATCAATTTTGAAATCAGTTTGAGTTATCCATTTCACGCATTTTATTTGCTGATAACGCTTTTGTTCTCCATTGAGAAGGCGATTCCCCAAATACTTTACTGAATCGTCGGCTAAATGCAGGTAAATTTTCATAACCCACTGCAAAAGCTATGGCTTCAATAGAAAGGTTTTTTGATGACAGCAATTGCTTTGCCCGATGTAATTTTTTAAATCGCCAATACTCAGCTATACTACACCCCAAAGCGTGTTTGAATCGACGTTGTAATTGACTTACGCTCAAATAACACTGCCGTGCAACTTTAGTTACATCTACAGCATCTGCAAAATACAAATCAATCCAGTTTTTTGCCTTAATTGCTATTGGATCCAACTCCGGCGAAAAAGATTTTGTGGCAAAATGAATAATTAATTGATTAATTAATGAATCAGTGAAGAAATCCCCTTCTTTGACCGCTAAATAATGATGTGTAAAATGTAAAAGCTTTTTCATGCTCGCAGTTAAATTAAAAGCATGAGATCTGCGATCTTCAAATAGATGATTTTGGGCAGTGACATCAATCACTAAAAAAAGATTATTCGGACTTCCTGCAAAACAATGCCGTTCATTAGGCGCAATAAATACACCAACCTGCTTATCAACAATACCCGCATAAAGACCTGACTCTAACTCCATGGAGCCAGCAAGAGGTAAAACCAATTGCGCAAAATCATGAGCATGACTACAACTTTCAGTATGATAAGAACGAAGATCGATACGATTGGTAATCAATTTAGCTACCCGCTGTGAAAAACAGTTTAATAAAAATACTCTTATTATACCACATGGAGTAAAACATATTTGCAGTTGGTTTCCCTCTTCTTTAATTTTGCAAAAGCCTTTACAGCTGAGCAAAATAATTACATAATGACTAATTATTTTTGTTCCACGGGTGAACAATTTATCCATCTAATCTTATTTTTGGAGTCCCACTGTGCAAAAAAAAATTGATGTAACAAATCTACCTGTATTTTCTTTAGATGCGTTATTTGCAGAGGAAGTAGAAGCTGCAAATATTCCCCAAGTCAGCGCCACAGCTGCCTCTGCCCTGAAAATATTAATGTTACGCAATCAACAAGGTTATATTAATGAAATCAATAAATTGGCAGATATCTGCGCTCAGTTATTGAAACAAGGAACTTCTATTCACTCAGTAGTCCAAGCAATCAAATCCGGTATGGCCACTTCATATCAACAAGCACTGGATAAAGTAACCAGCGAAATCGGTCTAGGTCAATTTCAATTGAATCACACTAAGCCTCAAACAGTTGCTGGACAAAATTTGGAAAAACACGTTAAATCCATGCGGCGCTATAAAGAAACTCCTCTTATCGACCTTATGGAAGCCGTTATTACAGACACTTTGGTGCAAGCAAGCGCAAAATTTGATGCTGATCTTGGGGATTTCGACTTTTTAAACTTTAAATCCCAGCTTGTTACGTTATAAAACGTTCGATTTTTAATCACCTGGCCTGAGTGAAAGCCATGGCTGTCAAGTGAAGCAGAAAGCGGACATTGCCATTTCTGCGAAGGCAGGAATCCACCTATGAATGAGCCCATTGCCAATATAAAAATGGATCCCCGCCTGCGCGGGGATGACAGAATACACATTTTCCTGGTTAATTTTGTAGGGAACGCTCAGAGCGTGTTCGCAGGGTTGCCTCAGAACGCTACAATTTCATTGTCAAAACATCTGTAGGATGAGAAAACAACTGATTCTCTGCGATAATCTGCGCTCCAGCATTTTCATAAAATCGATTTAATGAAGGTTTTAAGGTATCTAACATGATAAATTCCGCTTTTTGTGCTTTTGCAATTTGCTTAGCCTGTTCAATGATTTGCTTGCCAAAACCTAATCCGCGATAGGGCTTATCCACATAAACATACATTAATTCACTCACAGCAGGTGCCTTAAACTTTTTTTCATTAAATTCAGGAGCCATTTCTTTTGGGAATAAAGCAAATAGCGCAACAGGTTCATCATTCAAGGTCCCTATATATACATGTTCCTTCAAGTCATTGAGAACGCCTTTACGATATTCCACTCCTTTATTACGAATATAGCCCCATTCTCCTTCTGCCCAAGTTGCAGCTAGCGATAAATACTCCATACGCTCCGATAATGGCTTAAAATCCAATTGATGTTTAAATAAAGCAGCACTAAAAAGTAACATCTTATATCCTCATAACGAGCAAGCTCAGCTTGCCATGGACTTCGAACCCAAACCTGTCATCGACAGGCCAAAAGTGTATCATTTTAACAATCCACTGGGAAATAGGACTCATTTCATTCAAAATTTGAAGTCTTTCTAAAAACCAGCGGCTAGAATATATGGAATACCCAGATTCAAAAGGAGACTACGATGCAAAAGCGTAAACTCGGAAAAAGCGGCCTGGAAGTATCTGCCCTAGGCCTCGGTTGCATGGGGATGAGCTATTCTTATGGACCACCAGCAGACAAACAGGAAATGATCTCTTTACTGCATGCCGCCATAGAACTAGGGATTACATTTTTTGATACTGCCGAAGTTTATGGTCCTTTTACCAATGAAGAACTTTTAGGTGAAGCGCTTGCACCTTATCGTGGAAAAGTAGTCGTTGCAACAAAGTTTGGCTTTAAACTGAATCCCACAGGAAATAAAAGATGGTCTGGATTAGACAGTCATCCAAAACACATAAAACACGTTGCGGAAGCCTCCTTAAAACGACTTAAACTGGAAGCAATTGATGTGTTTTACCAGCATCGTGTTGACCCCGAAGTTCCTATTGAAGAAGTAGCTGGTGCAATAAAAGACTTAATTCATGAAGGCAAAATTAAACACTTTGGCCTTTGTGAAGCAAGTGAGCATACAATCCGAAGAGCCCATAAAATTCATCCCATTACTGTAGTACAAAGTGAATATTCTTTATGGACAAGAGGTTCTGAAGCTGAAATCCTTCCCACACTTGAAGAGTTAGGGATCGGCTTTGTTCCTTACAGCCCATTAGGGAGAGGGTTTCTCACAGGTAATATTAACCAAAACACACAATTTGACAGTTCTGATTTTCGCAATACTTTGCCTCGGTTTACATCCGAAGCACGACAGGCGAATCAGGCATTGATTGACGAAATTGCCAAGATTGCTGCCCGGAAGAAAGCAACCCCTGCTCAGATTGCACTTGCCTGGCTACTCGCCCAAAAACCATGGATTGTCCCAATTCCTGGTACACGAAAATTAGCACGCCTTCAGGAAAATATTAAAGCAACTGAAATTAATCTTACATCAGAAGACTTAAATGAAATAAATCGCGCCACCGCTCAGATCACGATTATGGGTGATCGTTACCCAGAAAATTTGGAAAAAATGACCGGGCGTTAATTATTAAAAGTTGGAGGTAGTATTTATGCTAGAATCTATGATCTTGACTGTTAGGCAAAAATGGAGACTGTTTTATAATGTCCCTGTGGAGAAAATTTAAAGCGTTTTACAATGCTTCACCAGAAAATAGAATCGGATTTTATAACTTTCTTGCTTTTCTTGTTATTCCTATTTTAGGCATGACCATTTTGTACGTTTTAGTCCGTATTTTTTGGATAAACGCGTGAATAATTTAGCACTTAAATACCGCCTCATAGTTTTAACTATGAGGCTACTTAGTTCTATTTGGCTTGTTCAACTTTTATTGATCGTGCACCCGCTTTGGATTCCTGTTTTTTAGGCAAATCAATCCAAAGCATTCCTTTTTTAAACGTTGCTTTTGCCTTGGCCAGATCAACGGTTGAAGGTAACGAAATGGAACGTTCGTATTTTCCATAGCTAATTTCTCGAGAAATAAATTTTTTACCTTCATTTTTTTTCGAACTGGACTTTTCACCACTAATAGTGAGTACATTGTCCGCTATAGATACTTGAACGTCTTTTTCATCCATACCAGGCATTTCTAGCTGAACACAAAAATGCTCTTTATCCTCAACAATGTCCATTGATGGAGAAAGATCCATTTTTTCAAATTGCCCCCAATTTAATTTAGATGCAGGTAAAAACTCATTAAAGTCTCTAAATAATCTATCTACTTCATTTTGCAGACTTAAAAAAGGATTTTGCAAACGATTAATTTGAATGGAAGATCCTTTAGAAGGAGATCCTTTCTTGAATTGAGTTACTTTACTCATGATTCACCTCCATAACTTTATGGGTATCTATAAATTTTGGCACATAAAAAACCATTTTGTCAAATAAATGAATCATATGACAAAGAGATAAATAACCTAGGAATGGAGTGTCTAAATCCGCTCGCCTAACGGACAAGCAGGTTTCGATAATGAAGCCAGAGTAATAGAAACGCGATAGCAGGGATTAGAATATCAGTCCAAAATATAGTACCTGCATTACCGGGTTCAAAATTATGAGTCGTGATCATTTGATAAAGATGGACGCCAGCAGCCCCCCATAAGAACATGGCAGGCACAATAATCGTTGCCGCACGAAAAGCAATTTTACTTTTAAAGCTAATTATCCCATTCACAGCAATTCCCAAACTTGCAAATCCAACCTCCATTTGAAACGGGCTTTGCGGCCAGCCAATAAACTGCGCTGTAAAATCACCGAAGAAGACATGCATTACAAAATTAAACAAATAGGCCAAACCAATATTAAATAATAAAAACCAGGAAAATATAATTTCAATAATCTTGGCTTTTTTTATTGGCTTGGAGTGTATCAACCATTCTATAAAAGAAAACAACAAGCCCAAAATAAAACAGGTCAAAGTAAAATTACGCATCGCCAAAATAATCATATTGGCCATAATCCCTTCCATTAGTCCATTAGTAAGAATATGTTTTTTATATCAAATTACCTGAAAAAAATAGCAAACACAATTCATGATAAACAGCAAAAGTTTCCTAAGCGCTACCCTGTGTCGTAATGCAATATCTGGAGCATACTAAAAAGTTACAGGATTGGATTTTGTTTTATTTTTTTGCGGCGCTGATGAACTATATAGTACAAGCCTGGTAAAACCAGTAACGTTAAAAAAGTAGAAGAAATAATTCCGCCAATAACTACCGTTGCTAAAGGTCTTTGTACCTCTGAACCAGTGCCCGTTGCCAATGCCATAGGTACAAACCCCAAAGAAGCAACCAGTGCGGTCATGAGCACTGGCCTAAGTCTTGCCAAAGAACCTTGCAACACTGCATCTTTTAAATAGAATTTTTTCTGCTCGTATAATTTATTGATAAAAGTAATCATCACCAAACCATTTAAAACCGCCACCCCGGATAAAGCAATGAACCCGACCCCCGCAGAAATGGACAAAGGGATGCCGCGCAAATACAAAGCAAATACACCGCCAGTTAACGCAAGGGGAATACCTGAAAAAACTAAAAGTGCATCGCGGATATTACCCAGACTCATAAAAAGTAATAAAAAAATGCCTAATAAAGTAACGGGTACCACAATTTGCAAGCGCTGAGATGCAGATTGCAATTGTTCAAACTGACCTCCCCAAGTAATCCAATAGCCACTAGGTAATTTAACATTTTGTTCGATGCGTTCCATGGCTTCATTAACAAACGAACTTAAGTCTCGATTTCTCACATTTGCTGTAACCACCACACGACGCTTGCCACTTTCACGGCTAATTTGGTTTGGGCTTTCACTTCGTATCGTTTTAGCTACTTCACTCAATGGAATGAAATGGAGATCTCCATCCTTTGCCGGCGGTAAGGGAACAAAAACATTTCTTAACACATCAGGACTTGAACGCAAAGACTCTGGCAAACGTACAATTAAATCAAATCGTTTATCTCCTTCAAAAAGCTCCCCGCCTTTCTTGCCTCCTGTTGCAATAACAATGGCGTCTTGCACTGTACCTGCTTGCAAACCATAACGAGCGAGTGTATCTCGATTTATTTCAATAGTAAGCAGAGGCAGGCCACTTACCTGCTCTATCTTCACATCAGCAGCACCTGGCACCTCTTTAAGTTGCCTACTGATTGATTCAGCAATTTCTCTTAAGGCATTCATATCATCTCCAAATACCTTCACTGCTACATCACTGCGTACACCTGAAATTAATTCATTAAAACGCATTTGAATTGGTTGGGTAAATTCATAATTATTTCCAGGGATCTGTGTTACAGCCTGTTCGATTTCTTGCATGAGCTCTGGTTTGGTTTTTTTAGGATTAGGCCATTCTTTCCGTGGCCTTAACATAATAAACGTATCAGCCACATTCGGCGGCATAGGATCAGTAGCCACCTCAGCCGTACCTAGCTTGGAAAAAACGACGCTCACCTCAGGAAACTGTCTGATTCTTTGTTCAACTAAATCTTGCATGGCAATCGCCTGCGTTAAACTGGTGCCTGGAATACGCATGGCATGCATGGCAATATCGCCCTCATCAAGGCTTGGAATAAATTCACCACCTAATCGAAAAGCAATGAGAAGACTGATGAGAACCAACACTATCGCGACGCAAATCACCCCATATCGCACATGAAAACAATGCCGCAAAACTCGCGCATAGACTAAGGAAATACCATGCACTAACCGATTTTCTTTCTCTTGAATGCGACCTCTTAGAAAAATAACTACTGCAGCCGGCACAAAAGTTAAAGCGAATAACATTGAGGCCATCAGGGCAATAATCACCGTTTCAGCCATAGGTAAAAACATTTTTCCTTCCACACCAGTTAAGGTTAAAATCGGAAGATAAACAACAGTAATGATGAATACGCCAAAAATACTGGGCCTGATGACTTCGGTCGTAGCATAAGCAATCACTTTTAACCGCTCTTCATGGGTTAAAATACGTTGTAACTCATGCTGTTGCTCACCCAAATGTTTCATGCAATTTTCAACAATAATTACCGCGCCATCGACAATCAAACCAAAGTCAAGCGCCCCTAAACTCATCAGATTGGCGCTGATTTGATTACTGACCATCCCTGTGATGGTCAGCAGCATCGATAAAGGAATCACCGTAGCAGTGATCAGCGCTGCGCGAATGTTTCCCAAAAATAAAAATAAAATAACGCAAACAAGCAAAGCACCTTCAAGTAAATTGTTCTTGACGGTGTTAATTGTGGCATTAACGAGCGCGGTTCGGTTATAAACCGTAACGGCCTCGACTCCCTCAGGAAGAGATTTATTAATTTCCTTCATTTTAGCAGCGACGCGTTGAGATACCGTGCGACTGTTTTCTCCCATCAGCATGAACACAGTACCTAAAACTACTTCCTTGCTATTTTCAGTAGCAGCCCCAGTACGTAACTCTTTCCCTAATGCCACTTCCGCCACATCGCGGATATGAACAGGAGTACCTTCAAAGCTGGCAATGACAATATTTTCAATATCCGCTATGTCTTGTACTTGTCCAGGAATTCGAATGAGGTTCTGCTCGCCATTGCGTTCAATGTATCCTGCTCCCACGTTCGCATTATTGCGTTGCAAAGCCTCCACCACACTATTTAAACTCAAACCATATCGCACCAGTTTGCTCGGGTCGGGTGTAATATGAAATTGTTTTTCATAACCACCAATTGTATTGACCTCTGCTACCCCCTCCACATTCCGTAATTGCGGTTTAATGATCCAATCTTGCAGGGTACGAAGTTCTGTTGGATTATAACGTTGTGATTTAGGGACATTAGGCTTATTTTTCACCACGTACATGAATATCTCACCAAGACCTGTAGAAATAGGTCCTAATGTCGTTTCTGCTTCTGCAGGAAGTTTATCTTTAACCTCTTGTAAACGTTCATTAATTAATTGGCGTGCAAAATAAATATTCGTCCCATCTTTAAACACTACGGTCACCTGAGACAATCCATAACGTGATAAAGAACGGGTGTAATCTAAATTCGGCAAACCGCTCATCGCCAATTCGACAGGAAACGTGATGCGCTGCTCCACTTCGAAAGGTGAATAACCTGAAGCCTCAGTATTAATTTGCACTTGGACATTCGTGATATCCGGCACCGCATCTATTGGGAGGCGCTGAAAATTATATACGCCAAGCCCTGCAATAATCAGTGTGAATAAAAGGACAAACCAACGATGCTTTAAAGAAAAGCGTATAATTTTTTCAAGCATCTTTATCCTTAATCCTCATGGCTTGCGCCTTCCTTCCCTAGTTCCGCTTTGATATAGAAGCTGTTTTTACTGACGTAGCGTTGTCCCGCAGCAAGTCCTGAAGTCACCTCTGCCCACTGCTCATCCTTTTTTCCTAAAAGTACAGGGGTTGCCTCAAAATAATCACCTTGTTGAACAAAAACCACATCTTTTTCATTTATTTTCTGGATTGCAGAGAGAAGAACAGCGACAGGAACTGTTTTCTTATCGATGATGATGGCTCCATTGATGTACATACCTGGCAACCAGGAGCGTTCTTCATTAGGAAGAATGGCACGAGCCAAATTAGTCTGACTGTCTTCAATGCCTAAAGGGGAGATATAAGAAATGGTACTCAAGGTCTTAGGTTTTCCTTCATCCCCCGTTACGATGACTTCCATTCCTTGTCTTACAAGAGAGGCATCTTTACGATACAAAGTAAAATCTGCCCATACATTCGCTAAATTTGCTACTTCGTAAATCGGTTTGGTATTTTGCGTCAATTCACCATTCGTAGCATTCTTTTGCACAATAGTACCGGTAATCGGTGCGGTAATCGTGTAGTTTTGTAAACTTTCATTACTTTCTACTGTGGCTAATGTTTCTCCTTTCGTGACCTCATCGCCAAGATTTTTAATCATGGATTTGATAATGCCAGGATAACGTGCATAAATCGGTGCCAATGTATCGCGGTTAGGAAGAATTTTTCCTACTACGTTTAATTGAGTTTTGATCTCATGACTTTGTGCTCTTGCAGTGTGTATTTTTGCAGCATTAAGGACCGTTGGGCTAATTTGAACTCGCCCTTCGTACGAGGCATAATACCAATTCATCTGTTTTCCCAAGAACTCCAAGTGAACGGTAACATCAAAAGAATGAGGCTCTTTAATCACTTCATTGCTTTGTAAAAAATGATTAGCAGAACTAAAGGTAACCGTCTCTTTTTTGCCATTAAATCGTGTTAATAAAAGGGTCAACCGCACTTTATCTGGAGAAATAATCTTCCCACTCTCATAAAAATAAGCTCGGAAATGAGGAGGCATCGCACGCTCAAATATTAAAAGCTCAAGACTCAGCTCCCCTTTCTTAAATAAATGACCTCCGTGGGGACCTTTTTCCAGAGTTTCTTGAAAACCGCCCTCCTCAGTCATAGGCGTATTCTTACCCGCCCAGAAAATCAAACTTAAACTAAGTAAAAGAACACACAATAATAGAAAAGAAACCCATGGCTTTGGAAATTTCATTTACTCTCCTTAGTGGGACGAAGTCCTAAAAGTCCCGTAAGCTGAATTAATGCTTTATGATAATCCGCGTGGGCTTGTTGATAGTGTCGTTCCTCTTCATATAATGTATTTAAGGCAAGAGATAATTCAATATAAGTGTATCGTCCCATTTGATAGCCATCTTCAGCAAGTTTTATTGATTTACGGGCTAAAGGTAAAAGTGACTCAGTAACTAAATTTGCCTCGTATTGACTTTGTTGTGCCTGTAAAAAAACATTATAGACATTTTGCCTTACATCAAGTCGTGCTCCTTGATATGCATGTGCTGTTTGCGTCAATTGTGCCTCCGCGGTCAGTATCTTTCCTTGATTTCGATCAAAAACAGGTGCTTGCGCAAAAGCAGAAATTACTGCCGCATTGCTTCCATCATCGGAGAAATGACGCCCACCCAATTGAATATTTAAATCAGGCCAAACTGATTTTTTAACCGCAGTAATCGTTGCCCGCTTTGCTCGCAGTTGCAGTTGCAGTTGCATTAATTGCGGGCTTTGAGGCAGTTTTTTCAAGAGAAATGGCAAATCTAATACCACATCAGGTAACCCTTTATCCACTAAAGGCCTGTCGATTCTTAATCCATCACCTAATAAACGAGCAAGCTTTGCTCGTTGAGAAAGCGCATCGCGCATCGCTTTTTGTTCTTGAATACGCGCCTCACCTAAACGTCCTTGCGCTAATCGCAAATCCAATTCCGTACCCACTCCGGCTTTTACCCTGCGCTCGATCGCGGTCACAATCGTTTCATTCAGGCGAATTAATTTTTTAGTCACTTGATGCCATTGGCCTACATACAAAGCATCAACATAGGCCACACCAACCGATACATAAAGTGCTGCTTTTTGAACTTTAATCTGAGCCAAAGCTGCCAGATAATCTGCATAGGTTGCTTTTTTCAAATAGGAAAGACGATGCCCTAAAGGAATAGGTTGAGTTATAGATGCCGTGGTTTCTGCAGCCTCATAACTAGAATAGCTGCCTGAACCGCCAAAATTTTCAGCAGTTAACGTCAGTTGAGGGTTGGGATAGAGTCCGCTTTGGATAAAATAGCCGCGCATTGCTTGTGCTTTATCCATTTCTGCGTGCAAATCGGGATTATTACGATAGGCAATCTCTAACGCCTCTTTAAAAGTAAGGGGGGCAGCTGCTAGCGCCTCATTATTTATGAAGCTCATCAATAAAACAATGATGAAACCAATATAACGCATTCCTTACCTTTTAACTGTTCCATGATACTTGTCAAAGTGTAACCTGATTTACTTTCGTTTTATACTATCACTGGCATCAATATAAATCCTGTACCATCTACATTTCCAATTACCCACATCTCCCCTACTTTTCTCCTAAGGTTAACCAGAATAAACTAATGAAATGATATAAATTAATATGAACCTGTGTTATAGGTCTGACGAGTAGAGTATGTTTTATCCCAACATGCTTAGTTTGCTCATAGTACATAATTGTTTGGTCCAGGGAAAGATGAAAAAAATAAGGGAAGATGAGCCGCAAGGTCAATATATTTCAGAATTAATCCACGAATTAAAGCAACCAATAACAGCAATCAAAGCCTATTTAGGAGGTTGTGAGCTCAGAATTCAAAAAAACAACTTAAGCGCAGGACAAATACTCAGTATCTTGCAAAAAATTGATGAACAGACTGAGTTGTTGAAAAATAAGATTGACTCCATATATGAGCATGCAGCTCAAGAAACATTCATAGAAAAACCTACTGACATCCATAGCTTTATTACAGAGATTATTTCACTGTATTCCTATGAAATAAAACATCACAATATTAGCTTAATCTTGGATTTTCAGGAAAATTTTTCTAATTTCCCTATTAATGGAGTTCAGATCAGACATGTTTTATTTCGTTTATTGAAACAATGTATTCACACTGTAGAAAAAAATAAGCTTCGCCAACCAAAATTAGAAATCCAAACAAACATAGATAAAAACATGATGAAAATTATAATCATAAGTAACTTTTTAATAAAAGAGGAGGATTTTGAAAAAGGGCTCACTTATTGTCATACCTCTCTCGATAAAGAGAGTGGTGTCTTATTAGCTGAATTATTTGCTCATAGTATTTGTTTTCAACTTACAGCATTTCAACAAAGGTAATGGATATGCCTTCTAATAAAACTGTTTTCGTCGTTGACGATGATCCCGAAATATGCAAATCATTCAAGTGGTTATTTGAATCAATAAGCCTTCAAGTACAAGCCTATGATAATGCCAGAGATTTTCTCGATAGTTACACTAATCAACAGGGGTGTTTAATCATCGATGTACGGATGCCTATAATGAGTGGCTTAGAATTATTGGAGCAATTAAATGCGTCACAAAACAGATTACCAGTAATCGTAATCACAGGTTATGGTGATATTTCAATGGCAATACGCGCAATGAAAGCAGGGGCGGAAGATTTCATTCTTAAGCCCGTTAATCATCAAAATTTATTAGAAGTCACACAAAAATGCCTTAAAAAAAATAATAACAATACAATCTCTCAGTCTAATTTTCATGAGCGAATGAATAGTTTGACCAAACGTGAAAAACAGGTTATGAACTTGGTTGTTGAGGGTAAATTAAATAAACAGATCGCTTATGATCTTAATATATCCATATCGACAGTTGAAGTTCATCGTGCTAATGTCATGAGAAAAATGGAGACTAAATCTTTAGCTGAGCTTATAAAGATTAATCTAATTTATACTAGAGCCATTGATTCTACAGAATGAATCAGTTTGATTTTGTGTATGGTCAAATTTGTTAGAAACATGAAATTGACATTACACGCCATAAAAAAACAGGGATTCGTTAAAACTGGAGCAATGATTTTTCACTCTACCATTAATTCAATCCCATGAAACGAGAAAAAAAGAAAGAGCAATTTATATTATTAATTGAAGATAACAGTGCTGTAAGTGAAGCTTTAGTTTGGGCTTTAGAATATGCCGGGTATACGACAGTGACTGTTAGAAATGGTCAAGAAGCGCTAAATATGCTTGAAGAAGATCCTCTGCCAGCAATTATTTTTTTGGATCTCATGATGCCTGTACTTGATGGTTTTGAATTCCGAGAAAGAAAAAAAGCATCTCAGCGGATTAGAAATATCCCAACAATTATTACTTCTGCTAAAACGAATTTAGAAAAAATGGAAAAAATGCAAAATGAAACTTTTTTATCCAAACCTTTTGATCTAAATGATATGTTTCATATTCTAAAAGAATATAATAATTTAAATGAATAAAAATTATCGCTATCTTCATTTCTCCTGTTAATACCGTGGACATGAAATAGGCAAATGAGTAATCTTCCAAACATCACTTTCTAAATTCACAATGCGCACCAGCCCAAAATGAATGAATATGTGGTGGAATGAACGTAAGTAATTTAATTTGGGAGTCATTATACTGTTCCCAATCCCACAAAAATTGTTCCTCGATTTGCAAGACACCTATTCGCCTCAACTCCTTTTTCAAGGTTAACTGTATGAGCTTTTTTTTAAAAACACCATTACGAAATACATCGGCTGCATTATGGGTTTACCCTATATTTGGATTAAGAAATTTGATATATAGTTAAAGCTCTTAAGAGGAGTATGTATTGTTTAAAAATTACATTATTGTAATCGGAGGATCAGCAGGTGCCATCACTGCACTAGATAGCCTATTAAGTCCATTACCAGCAGATTTTCCTGCTACCATCCTTATAGTAGTGCATATTCCTCCTACCCCAATCAGTAGATTACCTCAAGTCATTAGTCATTTTACTAAAATTCCCGTAGTTAATCCCTTTAATGGATTGCCTTTAGAGAGCAATCGTATTTATGTTGCACCCTCGAATGTTCATATGATTATTGAGAATGACACAATTTCTCTTAAGCATAGTCCTAAAATTAATAAGTGTAGGCCTGCTATTGATCCCTTGTTTTCGTCAGCGGCATATCATCATGAAAACCGTGTCATTGGCATTCTATTAAGTGGTTTATTAAATGATGGCAGTGCTGGCTTAAAAGAAATTAAAGAGCATAAAGGCATCACCATCATTCAATCGTTAGAAGAAGCTGAATATCCTGATATGCCGAAAAATGCGGCCCAAAATACTACTATAGATCATTGTTTGCCAACACATGATATTGCATCGTTACTAATAAAATACATAAATAATCCTTTGCCACCATTAAACTCAAATAAATAAATTTGCTTTAGGATATTAGATGACTACAAAAAAAAATAATATGCGCTCCCAAAAACAAAATCCTATGCCAGAACAATTATCCAATTCTTCGAGCATTGTGGAAAAAAATGTGAAACCCAAAAGTAATTCACCTTTTATTGTAGCAATTGGTGCGTCAGCAGGAGGCTTGGAAGCATTAAAAAATTTATTTTCTCGTTCTAAAACAAATGAGAATCTTGCTTTTACAATAGTGACTCATCTAAGTCCGGATAAAGAAAGCGTATTACCTGAATTATTACAACAATATACCCCACTAAAAGTATTGCCTATGAGCAATTACCAAAAAGTAGAGGCTAATCATGTTTATGTATTACCCCCAGGAAATACCGTGCTTATTCGAAAAGGAATATTGCATTTAGCCCCGATTACTCCTGATACTAAAATGCATCCTATTGATGCCTTTTTTTGCTCCTTAGCTGAAGATCAGGGTTTAAAGAGTATTTGTATTATTCTTTCAGGGGCAGGAAATGATGGTACTATTGGATTGCGCGCAATAGCGAAACAAAAAGGATTGGTTATTGCGCAAATGGCTAAATCCGCTGCCTATGATGTTATGCCAAAAAGTGCAATAAACACTGGGTTAGTTGATTATATTTTTCTTCCTCAACAGATATATCCATTTCTTATTAGCTACATAGCTTATTTTGAAAATAATAAAACGCTTCTCCCCGCAAGCATCTCCGATGAAATACAGCAAATATTAATATTACTTAAAACGAATACCGGCCATGATTTTTCTTTATATAAGCCTAATACCATTTTCCGTCGCATCCAAAAACGATTAAGTATTTTACAAATCGAAAATTTATCAGATTATATGCAATATTTACAGCAACACCTTACTGAAATACAAATTTTATTCAAAGAGCTGCTTATTAATGTCACTCATTTCTTTCGGGATCCCGAGGCGTTTGATGCACTAAAAGAGATATTACTCGAAAAGATTTTATCCAATAAGTCACAAAGTGAAAACTTAAGAATATGGATTCCAGGATGTTCCACTGGAGAAGAAGTTTATTCAATTGCAATTATTTTGCAAGAGTGCATGGAGCAATTAAAATGTCATTTTAAAGTTCAGATTTTTGGCACCGACATTGACGAAGAGGCGATTGAAATTGCACGAGCAGGAATTTTTTCTCTTGAAATTAAAAAAGATGTCTCGGAAGAACGGCTAAAACGTTTTTTTATCCGAGACGAGAATTCTTATAAAATAAACCTTGATATACGAAAAATGATTATTTTTGCAGTGCAAAACGTCATTAAAGATCCACCTTTCACGAATCTTGATTTACTGAGTTGCAGAAATTTATTAATTTATTTAAGCTCGCAGCTACAAAAGAGACTTTTTTCACTCTTTCACTATAGCTTAAAACCTGATGGACTCTTGTTATTAGGAACCTCTGAAGCGATTAGTAGCTCTGTTGATTTGTTTACAATTCTAAATAGACAGTGGAAAATTTTTCAAAGGAAAGGTGGAGCAACAGCATATAACTCAACTATGCATCTACCTTATGCAGCTCAGCATTCAGAATCAATGAACTTACATATTATGGAAAAAAATAATCAAGGTAGTAAACCCAGTTTGTCGCATTTAGTCGAGCATATTTTATTAGATAATTATACCCCGGCTTCTTTCGTTCTCGATGAAAATGGAAATATTATTTATATCTACGGTCGAACCAGTAAATTTATAGAGTTTGCTTCAGGGGAAGTACATTTAAATTTTATTAATATGATACGAACCGAATTAAAGTCTAAAGTTTTGAGCGCAATGCGAAAAGCCTCAGCATCACAAAAAGAAGAAACGCTTATAGGTCTTCCTCTTAAAGAGGGTGCTGAATTCCGGTATGTCAATATAAGAATTAGACCGATCTTCGAAGCAAAATCGTTCAATCGAATGCTTCTTTTATTAGTTTTTGAAGAATTGCCAGCAATAGTCCCACATAATGAACTATCGAAGCAAGAAAAAAAAGGGGAACTTGGCAAAAAAATTATTCAATTAGAACAAGAATTCAAATATACAAAAGAAAGCTTACAATCTACAATTGAAGAATTAGAAACTTCTAATGAAGAACTGAAGTCCAGTAATGAAGAACTGCAATCAACTAATGAAGAATTACAAAGTACTAACGAAGAAATTGAAACCTCAAAAGAAGAATTACAATCTTTAAATGAAGAATTAACTACAGTGAACTCAGAACTAGAAAGCAGAATTGAACAATTATCAAGTGCCAATGATGATATTAAGAATCTCCTTGATAATACAGAAATTGCAACCATTTTTTTAGATAAAGATTTATGCATCAAACGCTTTACTCCCAGAGCAACAGATATTATTAATTTAATTCCAACAGATGTCGGACGTCCTATCAATCATATTGTATCTAATTTGCAATACGATAAATTGACAGACGATGCGCGTAAAGTTCTTAAAACATTAGAATCGAAAACAATAGAAGTAGTTGATAAGAGCGGACGTTGGTATGTCATAAGAATTATTCCCTATCGTACGGTCAATAATATTATTGACGGTATCGTGATTACCTTTTTAAATATTCATAACCAAAAAAAAGCTGAAAATGAATTAATTAAAATAGAAGATGAACTTAAAGCCTCCAAAGCAATTGAAGTTCAATTAATTAATATACTTCCTTATCCAGTTTTACTGTTAGACAAGCATTTCAAGGTCTTTTTAGCCAATAATCGTTTTAACGAACGATTTCTTGAACACAATGAAAGCATTATTGGCCAAAATATTTTCAAATTGAAATTGAAATTTGATCGAAACAAATTGAACCACTTTTTAGAGAAGTTTCTCAGCAAGCAAGATCTTCATTGTGAAGGCGAACTAGAACTTAGCAATACTGCTGTTTGCCAAATCACAGTGCAAAAAATTTCGGGCTCTTTATTATTAATACAATTTAAAACAGATTCATTATAGGAATGCTTGAATAAATTCCAAATATTTTGAGAGAAATTAAATGGATTTAACAGTCAATAGAGAACTATTTGTCCCGATACCAGAGGAAATTAAAAAATTACAAGAGCAGCTGTTGCTCAAACAAAAAGAATTAAATAAAAAAGATCGGGAAATTGATTTCCTTAATTCGGAAATAGATGAATTAAAAAATCAATTTATTGAATTTTATGATTTTAATTCCACGGCTTTTTTTACTATTAATAAAAATTACTTAATACACTCTGTAAATTTTCAAGGCGCCATTTTATTGAATTATGATCGCAATCAGTTGATTCATAAAAATTTTTTAAATTTAATTAATCCTTTTCAGAAAAATAATCTAGAAAAATGCATCCATACCCTAATGGAAAAAAAAATAAAGCAAGTATGTGAGCTGGAATTACTACAAAAAGGAGGAAAACGAAAACAAGTACGTATCGAATGCCTGGTTACAAAGAATGAACACTTAATACGACTTATTCTTAAAGATATTACCTATGTACGCCAATTAGAATCACAACAGATACAGTTAAATCGATCGTTAGAGACGATTACTAATTTGTTGCAAAATGTTTCCGATGCAATAGCCACACTAGATAAAGAATTTTACTTTAAAATTATAAATCCCACTTTTATTAATTTTTTTTCTAGGATTTTTACCATAAAAATTCAAACAGGAATGAATTTTCTTACACTTATTTCCAATTTTTCAGAATATAAACAACAACTAATCAAAGCATGTCATCAAGCTCTTTTAGGAGAAGAAACCACCATTTTAATTGAAAATTCGAGTGAATTATATGAAGCTAATTTTTGTTTTGAAATCAATTTTAATCCTATTTATAACCACTCATCCCAAAACAATGAAATTATTTTGCTTATTAAAGATTTAACCGAATTTTATTTACAAAAAAAATTAAAAATGAAAGAGCAAGCAAAATTAGCTCATGCAATTCGCTTGAATACAATGGAAGGAATGGCATCAGCATTGTCTCATGAAATTAATCAGCCTTTAACTGCCATTTTTCTTTATGGTCAGACGTGTCTTTTACAAATCAAAGAACACATTGAAAAAAATAAATTAGATCCGAGTCCATTAGCCTTGTTGAATAAAATTATTTTACAGGCAAAACATGCCAGTGAAGTAATGAGTCGTATGAAAAGCTTTATTTATCAAAATGTGCATTTTCCAGAAAGAGCGGATATCAATACCTTAATTCAAGACACCATGATTTTTTTAGATTATGAGTTAACACATTCAAAATTAAAAATTAATTTAATTTTAGAAGAGGAGCTCCCTAAATTAGATATTGATAGAATTCAAATCATGCAAATCATTATCAACTTAACGCGAAATAGCATTGAAGCGATGCAAGAAAATACAAGCCAAACTCCTGAGCTCACCATTCAAACAAAGAATAAAGATGAATACATTGAAATTCATTTCCGTGACAATGGACCAGGAATCATTCCTGAGCATAAAGATAAAATTTTACACTCTTATTTTACCACCAAAGCCCAAGGAACTGGTTTGGGGCTTACTATTTGTAGAAACCTCCTTGAAGCCCATGGCGGTAAACTTTATGTGCAGAATCATGAGGGCATAGGCGCTTGGTTTATTTGCACTTTACCCAAACACAGGGTGTGACTAAACATTAAGATCATTTAGAATCACCAATACGATTACCTCGTGATTCTAAATTATCTTACTATTAAAATAGGATTTCAAATATGTTAACTACTTTGTCAAGAACTTTTATTTTGACCAGCTTTTTTTCAGGAATTTTTATCAATTCATCATTTGCACATTCTCACCACGAAACAAGTTCTATAGGAAATCCAGTGAATGCAACAAAGGCCACCAAAACGATTAAAGTGACTGCTTCTGATGATATGCGCTTTAATTTTTTACAAGCCCCCAAAGTTCATGATGGTGAAATCATAACATTTGAAGTGACCAATATAGGAAAAGTAGTTCATGAATTTTCTATAGGCGATGAAAAAGAACAAAAAGAACATCAAAAAATGATGCGTACCATGCCAGGTTTGGTTCATAAAGATGGTAATACCATCACAATTAATCCTGGTGAAACTAAAACATTGACTTGGCAATTTAAAGCAAATCCAAAGCATGATGTTGTATTTGCCTGTAATATCCCAGGCCATTTTGAAGCAGGCATGTATATGAAAGTGAAAACGGCCAAACTGGACAGAAACTCTGTAGTCATAGGTATTAGGGGATCAGTGAGCTAAGTGCTGTTCCACTTAGCAATTGGCAATCAACACATTCCAGTTTTCCTTAGTTTTTATAAGTAAGACCTCGATTGTAAAAAAAACATACGGGAATTAAAATTGCCAATTCCTGATTAAAGAATGCAGCATTTTTTTCAGAAAACAAGAAAAACAAGTTCTACCATGTGTGCAATATGTCTCGATGAGTGTATCGGAGCAATCTAATGAATGGAGTTATTATGGATAATAAAAACATAGAGCCGCTGTTTGAAGAAGTTGACAAACAAATAGATGGAATTGTATTGCATCTGTTAAAAAAATATGCGCTAAAAAATGAATTTTTACCAACGCTTGATGCTCATTTGCAGGAAGAGAATAGAGCAGAAACCCTTGCCCCATCAATTTAGTTATACACATTAAGAATTTCTTGCCGCTACTCATAATAAGGATATCGTGATGAAATTTGATCAACATACAACATGGATTCTGACTGCAGATACAAGCACTTGCAGAATCTATAAATCGACCACAAAACCTTATCAATTCTCACTGGTCAAAGAACTTTTTCATCCTGAAGCTAAGCTTAGAGATATTGAGATGACATCAAGTAAATCGGGACGCTTCAACACCGGAACCACCACTCAAGGAACATATACCCAACAATCCGATCCAAAAGAAATCGAGAACGATAATTTTGCAAGAGAAATTGCAGAAGAGCTGGATAATGGTAGGAATAATCACGACTATGACAGACTCATTATCGTCGCACCGCCTCATATGAATGGGCTTTTATTACAGCACACAAACAAACATATCAATAATTTGATAACTTATAACATTAAGAATGACGTGATTCATTTAACAGAGCAAAAATTATCTGATTTTCTACGAGAACATTTGCCAATGTAAAAATTAGAAATTCCGCGGACTAAACCGCGGAATTTTAAGCAGGTGATCATTAACTATCAAATAGCGCTATCTTTTTTAACTCACATCCATGAGCCTAGACCACTTGAACCTCTTGTGCCAAGAGACCTTTTTGCCCTTTTCCTTGCTTAAACAACACAGACGCCCCTTCTCTAAGTGTCTTAAAGCCACTTCCTTGAATGGAACTGAAATGCACAAAATAATCCTGGCCATCACTTTGGATAAATCCGAAACCTTTGCGTTCGTTAAACCATTTTACAGTCCCTTTTATCTTTTCTGACATTGTCATTATTCCTTTATTATTAGCAGTTCAGAACTAAATGTCTTTTAGTTGAAGGTACACTTAATGAACTCATTTCAAGTACTTCAAATAACTGTAAATCAAGAATAATTTCATCTTAATTTCCAGATATTTTTTACACAATTGAGGATTTTGCTTATAAAAACTAAGGGAAATGGGGGCATTAATCATGATCAATTGATAAGAAGTGATTTTTGCTGTAAGAAAAATCCAGCGCAATAAAACATCGGGTTTCTTAATAAATGGTTACCTTATTCTGCAGGTTTTGTTAGCATTTAATTCACAACGATTATTACTACATTACAGTTTGAACTTTTTTTCCATAGTCCGAATCATGTTCTGCTAAATAATTTTTTAAGCTTTCTGGCATTGCCTCTCTTAGGTTATGCTGATCCATAAAATCAGCTAAACTCTCATCTTTATCCTTTTCAATTGCTCCTTTTTCAATAACTCTTTCAAATAATTTGCCAAACTTGCTGCCTTTAGCCATATTAGTTTTATATGGTCATCCGCCATTTGGCTTATGTCTTGTGTACGCGTAATTTTTTCACCTATTTCGTTGATAGGATGCTGAAGAGATGATTCAAAGAATTATCGTATTGCCTTTTTTGGGGAGGATATCTGTTTAAGAAAAGTTCTTGTTTGTATAATTTCGTTCTCTAGTTTAGACGAGGCCATTTACTTTCTCCTCTTTGATTGGAGTATTATCAAAAGCCCATGGGCTTCTTACCCTGCTAAGAAAAATTGAATAACACTAAACCATTATTATCGTCACCGTTGCTAATTCTGCAAAACCAATCAACAACCAATTTTTGCTTCTTCAAAACGGGATCGATGAAATCCACATGCAGTGTCGCGGTGTTATCTTCAAAAACACTTAAACGACCAGAAAATGTTAAGAATTCTCCTGTGGGTTTCTCTATAAAAATTTTCATGGAGGTAGTCACGGTATCGATTAATTGATCATCAATATCCTCTTTACCATGAAAAAACTGGGTAAAATTAAAGCGCGTTGTAGCTCCATTTAATCTTCTTTTTGCTTGAGTCGAAAGTTCAGGACCTGTGACCTGGCAATTATCAAAATGAATAATTGCGCGGACATCACTACCACTCTCAACGGCTTGTACAAGTTGAGGAAAATCAGTGATATTATTCGTAAATGAATTAGCATGACTTAAGGGAAACAACAAGAAGGTCGTAACTACCACTGATTGCCAAATTCTCATTTATGTCCTCCATGACTCTTTTCCTCATTTGGAGCTCCTCTTAACCAGAATAAATCGTATTGAGCTAATTAACCCATGAGGCCTCAGATACCTTAATTGTAGAACGAATTATCCTTTTTTCCATTTTTTTATCTATAATTTAAAAAAGTTTTAATGTTGTAAAAATTATGGTCAGAGCAGTATCCGAAACAGTTACTCTATTAAAAAAACATTTAAAAAATAAAAAAAGGACACATTTTTTAAACGGATCATTCCACTCTCGTCAGTCTAATGACTCTTCTCACTCAATTTGATGCGCTGAAATACCTACCAGACGACGACACAGAAAAGACAAAAAGGAACGAGTGCATCAGTTCACATTCATGTACCATAATTTAAACTTCAATCATACATAAAATGTTGTAAATCAAACGAATAGCTTAGACACTTTACCTGCCGCTTCATTCACAAATAGACCCTGTGTTGCTTTCGTTTGCGGATTATGATTTGATTTTGATAAAGGACTTCACTGATTCGTAAAATGGAATACGTCGTCTATGTACTGCTTTTAGTCTCTCTACTGATTGTAGTAATGCACCAGTTTAAGCTCATTTCATTAAATCGCTTATCTTTATCAAAACAGAATGCTTTAGAACATGAAGATTTATTAACTCTTTTTGATAAATTTAATTACAAACATGAAGACGGCGTTTGTCATGGCTTTACGTTAACCTGGGCACAAGAAGCAGCACTTGGATTAGATTATCAATTTTATAATCGGCTCAATCTGATTAAGCGAGAAAAAAAAACATTACCCGATACACTACAAGTAATTAGTGAGAAAATAAGATCCAGCCAAACTCTATCCAGAAAAGAACAAAAGCGAAATGAAGTAAGACCTTTTCTTGAAGCCATATGTCTCGCTCAATCCCCCGACGATTATCATGAGATTTATGCTCAAGTGATTCAACAATCTAATATTGATATGATTTATAAGATGATTCAACTTAATCTCTATAGGAATCAAAACACCGTCAAGAACCTGTTTAGTAAAACAATAAGTTTGGCATCGCCGCAAAGCGTCAAAGAATTTTTACAACAACTGTATATTATCCTCCCAGCTAAAAGTCATGTTGTGGTGATTTGCAGTAGTGAGGAACATACCGTTGGTTTTAAAAAGCATAAGGACAATACATGGTTATTCATGGATATCAATCACTTATATGAACAAAATGAAGAATACCCTTATCAATTATTAACCAGTGAGGAACTCTGTCCCATACTTTATAAATCTCTCTTTGAATCCAGTAGAAGTTTGGTATTTCACTGCTCTTTTATCGCAACATCAGGAAAACGGAATTTAGTGCAAAAAATCCGAGCAATTGATGATTTATATCCTGTCGATTCAGAGATTATCCAAACCACTAATTGTCGCGGCTATGGCGCGCTTGCTCTGGCAGTTCAAAATGATGATAGAAGTACAGTATGGAAAATACTACGATTACACAATAAATCACCGGTTATCAGCCAATCCGAATTAGAGAATGCATTCTTTTATGCGGCGGCCTGCAATCGGTCGAGCATTATGCATCAACTAATAAATATTCCCAAAATCGATATCAACAGTCCTTGTAGTCAGGATGACTCTCCGCTGGGAGTGGCTTGCAGATATGGCAATGACCGTATTGTGCAATTGTTGCTTCGCGATGCCAATATTAATGTGAATATGCAAAACTCCAAAGGAATGACTCCCTTAATGCTTGCCTGTAAATCATCTTATACACAAAAAAATCCTGCATTATTTAAGCTGCTTTTAGCAGCCAAAGCCAATGTGACCCTCACCAACGTCGATGGCGAAACAGCGCTTGATATTGCCAAGAAACACAATAATCAGGCAGCACTAAATGTTCTGGTGTCTTGTAGTTCCCAAACTGTCTCTAAATACAGTTCTGATTTATCACATAGCCGCTCTTCTGCAACAATGCCAACATCAGGTACTCTTTTAAATCATTCTTTTTTTGATAAACACAATAAATCTATGGACAGGCCTGCCCAAGGGCCGTTGCAAATTGCTGGACATTCAAAAGTTACCAATTGATACTTAAGTGCATTTTGCGTTATAACACATATTGGATCAATTCAGCAGACATTGGAGTCTCATCATCATCATGAAAAAAATAATATTAATTACTGGGACCTCTTCTGGCCTAGGTTTAAGCGTATCGATAAAGCTTGCGGAGCAAGGCCATACTGTTTATGCAAGTATGCGTAATCTTGATAAAGCAGAGCAAATAAAGCAAGCCATAGCAAAGAAGAATCTCAATATTCATTTAATTCAGATGGACGTTGAGTCTACAGAGAGTGTTGCCCGTGCTGTTGCAACCATTCTTGAGCAAAACGGCCGTATTGATTGTCTGATCAATAATGCAGGAATAGGTTTTGTAGAAACCACTGAGAAAGCCTCAGAAGCAAAGATAAACCAGGTTATGAATATTAATTTTATGGGAGTTGTCCGAACAATCAAAGCAGTATTGCCTGCAATGCGCCAAGCCAAATCCGGGAAAATTATTAACATCACCTCCATTGGCGGTTTAATTGGACAGCCATTTAATGAAATTTATTGTGCCTCTAAATTTGCAGTAGAAGGCTTGACTGAAAGTATGGCAAGTTACATACAACCCTTTTTTAATATTAAATTCACAGCCATTGAACCAGGAGGTATTGTTTCAGAATTTTCTACAAATGTTATTAAAAACAGTGCCATCGACTTCTCAGAAAATGACGAATATGCTCCCATATTTAAACGGTATTTTGAAGAGGCACGAGATCGTTTTAAAAATGCATCCACGCTTGATGTTTATCAAAGCAGCGACCAAGTTGCGGATTGTGTCCTTGACGTAGTGAACAGTAAAAATCCTCCATTGAGAATCAGAACATCGGAATGGGCAGAAGATTTCTGTAAACTTAAAACGCAAGCTGATCCTATGGGAACTAAATCCGTTGCCACTGTTTATAAATTATTTTTGGCCCAGGAATCTACGGATAAATCAGTTATTTAGAAGGTTGAGCAGGCGTAGGGCGAATCTTGGTCTTATTTTTAGCACAACGCGCGCAAACTTATTTTTTAATAATGAAAATAACAAAATAGGAGAATGATAAAGATATGAATTCCAAAGAATATAATGTTTACAAAATACTGGAAAAAGATGCAAATCTCAAAATAAGTCAACAAGAATTTGAAGTAAAAGGAGTGTGCAAAAGCTCTTTATTTACAAGTTCAAGTCTTTACAAACATAAAAGGAAACAACCCTCATGAATGAGAGTAATAATCAAAAGCAACTACGCTCAAATGAAGAGCTTATTAATTTCAGAAAAAAACACTTTTTACCCACCGCTGGTTTTTACCATAAGGAGCCAATTCAGCTTGTCAAAGCACAAGATACTTATGTATGGGACTCTGAAGGAAAGCGTTACCTTGATGCCATAGGTGGAATTGTTTGCATCTCCGCGGGACATAATCATCCTAAAATCAAAAAAGCACTTATTGATGCGATAGAAAATGATGAAATTCAACACACAACCCTTCTTTATCTAAACCAGGCCCCCGTCGAAACTGCGGAACGTTTACTTGAAGAAGCACCTAATGGTATGGACAGAGTATCGTTTACTAACTCAGGCTCAGAGGCCAATGAACTTGCCATAATGGCAGCGCGCCATGCAACTGGAGAAACAATGGTAGTGAATGTGCGCCACTCTTATCATGGAGGAACTTCTGCTGCACTTGCCTCATGTGGCCATTCAATCTGGAGATTCAAGGCACAGCCAGTTACCGGCGTAACCTCTGCACTTGAACCCTATTGTTACCGCTGTCCGTTTAACCAAAAACCAGACAGCTGCGATTTATCATGTGCAAAAAATGTTGAAACAACCATTCAGAACTCAACTCATGGAAAGATCGCTGCGTTTATACTTGAACCTGTGATGGGGGTAGGTGGTTTTATTACTCCTCCTGATGATTATTTTAGCGAGGTTGCTCGTATTGTTCATAATTACGGTGGCAAATACATTAGTGATGAAGTACAAACTGGTGCAGGTCGCGGCGGTGGTGATCTTTTACTTACCAAAACCCTAAATATCGATGCCGATATGGTGACCATGGCTAAAGGACTTGGTAATGGGGCTCCAGTTGGGGCAGTACTTATGAAAACCGAGGTGGCTGAAACAATGACCGGCAAAACGTATTTTAATACCTTTGCTGGCGACCCCTTGCAAATGATCCAATCCCGGCTCACATTGGAAATTATTAAAGAAGAACAGTTGGTTGAAAATGCACGCATCATGGGAGAACTACTAAAAGACGGATTCCTGCAACTGCAAAAGAAATATCCCCTCATTGGAGATGTTCGCGGTCGCGGTTTGCTTTTAGGGATTGAACTCGTCAAAGATCTCAAAACAAAAACACCGGCATCCGATGAAGCATTTCAATTAATGGATCTGTGTAAGGAAAAAGGGTTATTAGTTGGAAAAGGAGGTCAGTTTGGAAACGTTTTCCGAATAGCGCCGCCGCTGACAATTAATCGGGAACACGTTAATTTCATTCTGGAAACACTCGAACAATCTTTATCTGAACTAGCACGTTTGCATACTTTATAACAAACAACAATGTTGGGTCAATTTAGACCCAACATGAATTTACTTTGATAAGAATTTTAATTTTAGGATTAAATAATACTTTTTCAAAGGAAGATTAAGTTAAAACTTATAGCTAATAAATTTCTATGGAGATGCAAAGGAACTAATGCTTTCCTCCATACGTTGAGGTGCGGCAAGATCAGGTTTTCGAACCTCATTTAAGCGTTCCCAACGCTGTCTTATAGAGGCTATATAAAAAATGTCTGATCTTCGAGAAAGCTGAACTCCCATTAAACCGATTAATTGATTTGTTCTTTCTAATATATATCGACCAACATCCAATGAAGGATTCTGCTCTAATGCGTTCTTAACTTCACTGATTTGGCTTGCATGACCAACCCTGCCCCTCAAAAATGAGCATTATTGTAACATGAAGAACAATTTATAATCAATTAATGAAATCAAAAGGATAACACCATTGCAATCATTCACTTAAAGTAGGTTTTGTTTTAAACGTGAACATATTTAAAGATGAAAATTAGCAATATCATAATGATATCTACACTCTTATTTCCTCAAGTTTATTTCATTTTAAGGTCTGTACATAAACAAACCCCTAAATTAATTAGCGTCGTGTACTTCGCGCACCAGAGCCAACCATGCTTTTGCAGCATCAGAAAGATAAGCATCACGGCGCCATGTCATAGCCATATCCCACTGAAACTCGTCTCCTTCAAGTAAAGAAAAACAAACTTGAGGATTTAATCGTTCATGGGCAATCATTCGTGGCAAAAAGGCAACGCCAAGACCTGCGGCCACAAGTTCTACCATAAAATCAATCTGGCTGGTTTGTGCAACTACTTTAGGCTCAAAACCTGCTCGACGACCCGCATCCAGTATCATGCGATACAAGGCAAAATCACGACTGAATAAGATAAATGGCGTCTCTTTAAGCTCTAGCAAGGAAATTGTGTGCCGTGTGGCCAAAGGATGACCCGATGCCAAAAGTGCAACCAGAGGTTCACTACGGATTAGTTGACAATCAAACCCTTCAGCAACAGATAATAATGTTCCAGCAAAATCAATTTCACCTGCGCGTAAACATTCCGCAAGCTTAATACTACCATGTTCAATAAGTTCCACCTCAATACCTGGATAGCGTTGATTATATTGAGCAAAAAGAGGGGCAAATAAAGTACTACTTCCAACCGGAGCAATACCCAGACGCAGATGTCCTTGCTTCAAACCACGGATTGCATCAAGCTCTTTGAGAAGATCGTCACGATCAGCAAGCAGCTTAACGCCTCGACGATAGACAATTTCACCCGCAGTAGTCGGGGCATTACGTTTCTTAAATCGGTCAATAAGAGGAACTCCCAGCTCATCCTCAAGCTGTTTTATCGCTTTGCTCACTGTTGATTGAGTAGCAAAAAGAGTTTCCGCAGCCTTGGAAAAACTGCCTTGACGCACAACCTCAACGAAAGCTCGGAGTAGTTTAAATTCCATAATTATTCCATTCCAGAATGATCATTAGTCTATAAATTCATTTTATTCATATTATAGAAAAGTGTAAAATACGCCCAAACAGGAAATGAACAATATGACCAAGTATATAGCATTAAAAATTCAGCACAATTCGTTACTCCAAGTGGGGTTGGTGTGCCTGTTTTGGCTTTCCAGTGTACTTATTGTTCATTTTTTAAAACTTCCTTTTTCCGGTGGAATCTTTGGCCTAGGAATGGTTTTATTGCTTTTAGCTACAAAACGCTTAACGCTGAATCTCATAAAGAACGGAGCTGAATTAATCCTTAGAGACATGTTGCTTTTTTTTATTCCAGCCGTACTTGCGGTACTCGAGCATCATGAGTTGATCGGTCTTTTAGGTCTTAAAATTCTCTTTGTTATTTTGCTCAGTACCTTATGTGTGATGCTTGTCACTGCGATTGTTGTGGATTATTTTTATCGGAGAACTAATCGTGCTAAGCCCCATTCTTTTTAAACCAGCCCTTTTCTGGTCTTTCATGACGATAGGCCTGTATTTTTTTACCAAAAAATTATATAGCCGCTGGTCATTTTGGTTGTTAATGCCACTTATTTTGACACCAGTAATTATCGCCGGCCTTGTTCTTTTACTGCACGTCACTTACCAAGATTATGCTCATGGAACACAATGGTTAGTCCAATTAATTGGACCCGCAACGGTTGCTTTCGCAATTCCCATTTATGAAAAACGTGCACTCATTTGCCAACATTGGCGAATACTTTTAATTGGTGTAATTACCGGCAGCTTCACTGCAATATTATCAAGCTGGTCATTAGCGCTACTAGTAGGCCTTGATGAAAATATACGATTAAGCCTGCTACCCCGATCGATTAGCACGCCCTTCGCGCTGGAAGTATCACACAGTATTGGAGGCATCCCTGAATTGACGGCCATATTTGTGATTATTACAGGCATCCTAGGAGCTATTATGGGGGAATTTATTCTAAAACATCTATCGTTTCATTCAACCCTGGCTCGAGGCGCACTTTTGGGCGCTGGAGCCCATGGCGCAGGGACTGCACAAGCCCATAAAATAGGTCATGTTGAAGGAGCTATTGCCAGCCTAGTCATGATTTTATCAGGTCTTTTCAATGTACTGCTTCTGCCTCTGATGAACCATCTGCTGAAGTAAATGAATTATCAAGCGGTATTACCTGATTTGGAAGTCGCTTGATATTCTAAAAAAGCTGACTGTGAAAAATTTTTTAACGAATAAATTATTGATAGTAAAAAAAGTTTAAGAAGTGAGTAAAAATAGATTCCATTAATATGAAAAAAGTTTTAAATTCTATTTTCCATTCATAATAAGAATATTTTACTATGCGTTTAAGATTGCTTTTTTTATTATTATTTTTTGCTCATGTTGCACTTGCAAGCCCATGGTTCACCGGACCTCTGCTCGCCCCAGCTGGAAAAACAATACCAGCAGGCCATATAAATTTTGAACCTTATGCATTTTATAGCGGCTATCCCAAAGGGTTTAGAAATTTTGAAGTCGTTCCCATTTTAAGCGTCGGGATTCTTAGTTTTGTAGATTTACAAACTGCACTACCTTATGACGTCAGTTGGGACGATAGGCAGCATGGAAATGGCATTGGCGATTATAGCTTGGCTTTAGGGTTTCAAGTTCTGCGACAAAAAGAAAATTCATGGCTTCCTGATCTTCGTGTAGTGATACAAGAAGTTTTTCCCACAGGACGCTTTGAAAACCTGGATCCGCAGAGATTGGGTACTGATCAAACGGGCTTAGGCGCTTACCAAACTTACCTTGGTTTTAACTTTCAAAAATTGATTCAGTTTCATAGTGGGCGTTACTTACGAACACGTTTGAGCTTGGTTGGTGCAAAGTTTAGTGATATCAACGTACATAACGCGAACGTTTTTGGCGGCACCGCCGGAACCAGCGGTAAAGTAAAACTTGATAATAGTTACTCTGCTGACTTAGCATTTGAGTACACGCTAACGCAAAACTGGGTTCCCGTTTTTGAAGCACTTTATGTACATAGTCCGGGAAGCAACTTTGATGGTAACCCAGGATTTACTCCAGGTGGAACTGTTGCAGGTATAGGAGGGAAGGCAAACGAGCAAGTTTCACTGGCCCCTGCCCTCGAATATAATTTTAATTCCAATATCGGTCTTATTGGTGGTGTTTGGTTTTCAGTAACTGGGCCGCATGCAGCCAAATTCGTGACTGGAGCCCTTGCGCTGAATTGCTATTTTTAGATCTTGAAACTCGACTGCTCCTCTTGCTTAAGCAGCAGGAGCAGCTATTATTCGAACGTCATTCCCATCTTCTGGTAAGTCCTTAACAAGCCAATCCTTTTTTAATTCTACTTCTCTATCAGTTTTTATATCACTGAGATAACTACTGAAAAAGAAAGTCTTATTTAAAGCTAAACGCCCTAATCCTGCCAGAAGTCCCAAAACCGTAACCATCATAACTACATCAGCAATCAGGCGAATTCCATCGTGTCGATGTTTAAACTCATTATTGGCAGCATCAATTATTTTTTCACCCTGTTTTTTTATAGGAAGCTCTGATAAACGTATATTTAAGGCTCTTGCATAAAATTGATTAATTGATTGATCATATTCTTTATCATAATGTTTCGTTTGACTTAATGTAATTTTTTGATCTCGGAACTCTTTTAAGGTAAATAAATCCTGAATCAATGCTGAGGTGAATTTTTTATGGGCTCTGACTTTTTTCAGAATAGCCACTTTAAACACGTCATCCTGTAGCGCTGTTTCTACTAATTGACCGTGAAGCGAGCCTTTAATTGCATCAAGTATTGGTTCCAGCTGATTTAAGAGTGTGTCTATAGAGTTACTTGAGTCCCTCTCTCCAATAACTTTATCACGTAAAAGCATTTCATAAATCGCTTTAGCCCTTGTGATTTGTTTATGAACCTTTTTGGCACATTCAGAGGTGAGCTCGCTCTTTACATTTTCAAAATTCTGTATGGTAGTAGCGAATAATTCATCATTGAATTTTTGGTGTTTGTCATTTACCAAAACCGCTGTTGCTAAGCGTTCATGTAATGCATACAAACTCTCTTCTTTTTGCTTTACTTCATGCTCAGCCTTGAATTGCTCCTGTGACTTAAGAGGAAGTACTTCAAATATTTGATGGAAGATACCAAATTTTGTTCTTCTCTCATCAATTGTTATTGATGAATTGATTTTATCAAGACAAAACTGACAAGTAATCTCCTTCGCCCTAAGCAATTGAGGTGCATAGTACTTTCGCTCATTTTCCGTAAGCTTCTGATATCCTTGTTCCAATAATTGAAGTGCAGCATTCTTATCTTTTTCTTCTGTCGCGAATCGTTGCAACAATAATAAGAATTCTCGCAATTGCGTTAACTCATTTTGAGCATTCTTAATCGTTTCATCTCCTCCCAAAATAAAAATATAAGAAGTTTCTCGCGACAGACTCTGTAATTCGGCAAAAAATCTTTCTTTAATTGTTACATTCGTGTTTTCTTTAAATTGTTGGACTAATTCCCAAAAATGCCGGATTTGGCCTAGTGCTATAATTTTTTCCTTGGCATTATCTTTTCGGTTTGTAAAATCAGCCATCTTACTTTGTAAGACTTTATCCATACATTGCCACAATTCAGGATTACTCGTGATGCGTTTTAGCAAGATACTCGGTTTTTTTGCATTCAACTCTTCCAGACATATAGTGGCAAGTTGCAAACCATCCATTTCTTGCAACGCTTTCTTACTGATGGAATAAAAAAATGGGCTTTCAAAAACTTCACCAGAAGGTTCTTGAGGAATTTTACTTAAATGATTCGTTACCTCTTTGCGTGCTTTTTCAAAACGTACTGCAGATTCTTGAAGAAGAGTTGCTGTACGACTCATATCCTCCCATGATGCTTTAATCGTTTGTAGGTTTTTTAAAGTTCGAAGCATCGCAATCACATCAGAACCTGCCGTAAGAAGCGTGCTGACTTTGCCCCAATAAGATAGAGACGATTGTTCCCTACAACGTGCACTAGGAACTTCATAAGGTTTAAAACGGTGAGTACTCAGAGCTAAAGTATCTAAGGTAAATAAACGTCGCAGGATCGTACTCTCACGGTACTGTGCTACAAAAGCATAACCATGAGCAAACTCAGGATTTTTATCAGAGTAAGTGACAAGAAGATTCGCCGTTTGCGAAGGAGCGTGTTCCCAAAGATTAAGGGTTTCCGCTTGCAGTGCTAAAAAATCTACATAGTCATTAAATTGCTTCGCCAAATCATTTAAGTTTAATTCGGTGTAATCAATAAGATTGATTTGGGATAAGGGTAAAAGCTTTTCTTGCCAGCCTAATAGTACTTGGGGGAAAGAAACTCCTTCCCTACCTTTTAAAGTTAAAGGGCTTTGTTTAGTAAGTGCTTTAGCTCGCTCTATTGTTTGTCTCAATTTTTCAATAGAATCCGTATTAATAGAAATAGAAACATCACACATCACCCAACTTGATTCTAAATCAACTGGCTCTTTTGATGCAAACGGGTTTTCAAGCTCATTAATTTGCATGTCAAGTTGCAGAAGAAACACCTGTAGTTCTTTTTGCTCTATTGTAGGAGGTTGCTCGCGAAAATATCTTTGAATTTCCAAGAGTTTTTCCAGAATAACTTTACTTTCTTCCTGCAAGTCATCATATTGATTTCTTAGTAAGAGCTCTTGATGTGTTTGATGAAGCAGGGGATCAATTTTAAGTTGTAATTCAAATAATTGTTGGATACGAATAATAGCCTTTAGGTACTCGGGCGGAGTATTTTTTGTTCCAATGATTTCTTTAATCTGCTCCTTAAAGAGCTCATAATTTTCAATTTGGCCTTGTTGTAATTTTTTAATCGTAACCAATAAGTTAGCCTGTAACGCCAAGAAACGTGATTGACTCTCCGTATCCAATTCCTCTTCACTAATAAAAACTTGATAGACACGTTTCAAATAACTTTGAAAATCAAGCGCGATATAACTTTTGTAGTCGTCTTTAGCAGGTTTTGCACTGGAAGGCTTGGTAAGTAGTAAATCTAATAGTTGCTCCTTGTGGAGGTCATCAGACTTTGCTCTCAGTAGCTCTAAAAACTCTTTGATTTTCGGCCAATTTGCATCGGTAACCTTGACTTGCATTGCCCCGTATTTATCGGGAGGGAAAACCCCTTTTTCCAATAAGAGTTTTGCTTGATAAACAGGATCACTAAAATATAAAGATCCTGCGGCAGTATAAGTATCAGAAGCACCTGTCAATGAATGCCCCTGACCAAATTGATCATGATTTTGTTGCACATCCTCAGGATACTTTTCCGCCCCCCAAATAAATGCTAACGGAGAAGCTGCTGGTGCTGATTGTTCCAGCCCAAGCATGAGTAAATTATCTCGGTCATTGCGGTGAAAATAAAAATGACCACTGTAGCCATTGGTTGATATTTTTTTTCCATAAAAATTCTTTTGCCCATTTCCCCCCATGGCGATGTTAATCCCAAAATCCAGGGATGATTTGATCATTTCGGGCAATTGTCCTATTACCCCTAACAAAAAGCCCTTCCCTTCTACAATCTCTCCTTCTCCACTACGATATACATTATGAGTAGCTGAGCGAGCAAAAACCTTATTGTCTCCCCCCGGAGCGGGGAAAAACTTCAATAATTCTTTTCTATTCGCTTCAGATAGCTCTTGGTAATCAAGAATCACACGGCTAGCATGAGATACATAATCAACAATGCTTAATTGAGTCGATGGAGCTTGTAATTCAGATGATTTGGATAGATAAGAACGTACTCCGAAGTCACCGCAAGCCAAACAGGCCAGCAACAACTGCATCATGTTCACTGCATGATCATCCTTTGAATTATGAATAAATGTATTGGCCCATTGTTGAGCAACATTAACCTGATCTTGATCGATAGAGCACGACAGAATCTCAAATTTTTTATCACGCATTTTAAAAAATTAAATAAATTAAATTGTCACTATGGTATCAAATAAAACTTATGGGATTGTTAACGCAGGATTATTTTATTAAGATTAATCAATCACTTATTGATCATAATGATCAATAAGTGATCAGTATTGTTAAGCGATTAAGTATTCTTTGATTACCTGTGATCAATTCATCACAATATCCCAATATTCTGCATATTTGATATCTGTAAGATCACTAAAAAAATCAAATATAAAAATCAGGCGATACGTGGAAAGAATGCTTGAATTATTTTATTCTTAATAAGCTTGAACCACTCAAGCAGTTCATTTAACATTTTATAAGGATAGTAATAATGAATGCATGGAATAGTGTAATTTTTGTAAAAAGTAACAAATCGATGTCTGACATGAATGCAATGGCAAAATGGGAAGGTGTAGAGAAAATGTGGTCTACAACAGGTGAATGGGATTGGTGCATTAAGTTAGATCCAAAAATGTCCTCTCCAGAAAAAGCTGAGGCATTTGTTGCTCGTATGCGCGAAGGACATTGGGCAACAGAAACCAAAACAAATTGGTGGAAAGAAGTTCCTGCAAAATAGTATCATGAGCTCGGGGCACAATGCTCCGAGCCTAATAGCCCCCATTATAAATTCCCTATTCTCCATTCTTAATTTTTACTTCAAGCATAGTATTTTCTGGCTTCTAAACGATAGGTTTAAGGCCGTAAGAATATTTAGTGCTGGTATTATACCTCTATTGTTTAAGTTTTTATGCTATACCTTTATATATGCGTATAGGATTGAGTTACTATTATGCCAACAGAGATAGAAAGGTTAACAAAGCTCCGTGATAAACAGCTTAAGCAATATGAAGAAGCTCAGGAATTAGCAGAGAAAGCCTTACTCAAGGCCATGGGCTCTCCACCCAAAATTGAAGACCATGAATCCGCGATGAATGCCTTTAAGAAAGCCAACGGACTTGCTTATCAAACCTTTCTAAAAACTCAGCAAATTAATAATGCTAAATCTGACGAAGCTTTTAAAGAGTATGATAAAACTTGTGAAGAGAATAATGCTAAATCACGAGCTGCTGGTGAACAGGCAGCAAAAGGAGAAATTACCCGCGAGGAATACTTAAAGATAAAAGAAGAATGTGATAAGGCAAATGATGAGGCTTATGAAAAAGCAGTGAAAATCAAAGAGGCTAATGATAATGAAAGTAAAAAAGCCTATGAGGAATATCTAGCACTTTTTCAACAAAATGGCGATAAAATGGGGAAGGCCAAAGAACATTATCAAAAGCATAACCCAAGCTCCCCTCCTCTAACTGTAACGGCCAAATCTGAAAATGTTAATGCCGTAGTCTCAGCTTTTAAAGAGCATTTTAAAGATAATGAATGGTATAAAACTCACGAGCCCAAGGTTGAAGGAAATAAGACTACTTTAACCTTTAAATCAGACGAGGATGCACTAAATTTTGCCAAAAAATTAGCGAGTCAGAATCAAAACTTTATTATGATTGATAAAGAGACAAATAAAGTTTTAGCCTATTCAAAAGATGGAAAGTTATTCAGAGGAGATAAGGAGTTAACAGATGGTCCTTTACGACCGAGCAAAGAAGAGATGGAAAAACTGCCTACTTTAGATGCATTTCAAAAGCCGCAAACACCAGCACCTACTTCTATAGATGATGGTCCATTATTAACCTCTCCGCAATCTACCAACCCAGGAGGAAAGATCCCTGAAATACCAACGGTAAAACAACCAATAGAGGAATCCTCATCAGAAGAACTCGAAAAACAAAAAGGATTAACAAGCTCAAACAGCTAAATAAATAAGTCTGTGCTTTGGTAACCAGTATGGATTAGCTTAGAACTCATAAAATATACTATATAATCAATAATACTCAGTTTAAGTAATATAAGTGCATTATAATTAATACACGCATAGGCAAGGGTAATAAAATATGTACAAATTCTTTGATTTTAAGACATTAAATAAGTCATTAAAGTTAACAGACCAAGATACATTATTTATCTATATGTTTCATCAGGCAAATGATGAAGAAAAGCTTAAGCTTATAAAAAACCAGAATATTGAAACAATTGCTCGAATCGCCTATCACATCCAGGAAATTGAAACATTTTGCAATCGCTCGGAATTAAAAGAATATTGGGGAAAAATATGGTGTGCCTATGGTGTAGCATTATCTCAACAAAAGGATATACCATTAATGTTATTTTATTCTCATGATCAATTAAATCAATTTAATTTAGTACGCGGTGCCTATTTTTATCACCTGTCACAAGAAGCACGAAAAAGTATGAAGCAAGAATTTGGATTTTCTGAAATTGAATCGGTTAGAATGGCAATTCAATACGGTTCCGTTCATGCAATCCAACGTTACAATGACTATTTATACCATAAACTAGAGCAAGCAAATCCCGAAGAAGCTGCTGCCCTTTATCAAGAGCTTATCGCTAACAGTAAACTCATGCTCCCTCATTACGGCAGTTATGGTTATATGGTCTTAGCAGATGCAATAGGCCATTACTGCATCTGGTTGCTAAACCATCAAGATGTTGTAAAAGCAGAAACTGAATATAAGTTTGCTTTAGAGGCTTTGGATAATGCAGAGTTACTTTTAAATGAAAGCCAATACAGCATTCAAAATGCAAGTATAGGTTTAGGTCTTAAATGCAGTAACTCCATGGGATTTGAATTACCAGCACAAGCAAAAGATTTTTTTGTGGGATATTATGAAAAATCAATTGCTTCATTAGACAACTCTAAATCGTCTAAATCAATAAATGTCTTAAAATAAATCAAATAGTCTATAATTTATAAAGTCATTCCTTTTTTATAAGAGGTTATCATGCCTAAAATTTATATTACTTATGCAGTCACACCCAGCAAGGAACTCATTATTTCAAGTTATCACGAAAAAGTTCAATCAAAATCTAATGCTGCTGCATTAGTTAGAAAAGAGGGTTTAAAACTAAAAGACTTACAAGAAATAGAGGGAGAGTTTCCTAAAGCCTCACAAGATGCCATACAAAGTAAGTTGCTCGAATTATTAAGTACACTTGACGGTAGATTAGAAAGTGAATTTGAAAAAGTAACTTATCGTGGTGATTTAAACCTGTGTACCAGTGATAAATCTCCTACCGATTGTTTATTTGACGGCACGCTGAATCGTTTTTTTTCTGGAAAAGAGGTTTATTTAATTTTAGAATCAGCAAATAAAGAATATGTGGAAGATGGGATAGCGCTAGCAGATAAAAATGGATTGACTGGAGCAACCCTTCAAACCAAAACAGGGGTATCCGAAAAGTTAACTAAAACTTATCCATCTTCAGGAGTGCAGAGTAAGGGTGTCCCAAGTCCAGATGCAGATGCACTTGCTCAAAATACCGTTAAGATAAAAGATCCTGGAGCGTTAAGTGAAGCTTTAGTAAAGGTCGGAGTTTTCACAAATAAAGAAACTACTTCAGAAGCCTCTAATCCGGAGGCTCTCGTTCAAGAAAGTACACAAAAAACGAACAAAATAACTGGATGACAAATTATTTGTCTTTATTAAGCAAAATCCTGGTTTATTGAGCTCTAAAAAGAGCTCTGCATCAGGAATATGTTCTGGATAGCAAAGTACAGAAATACAGCAATAATTTTCTAGTTTCAACAGATTAAAGTCGAAGTATCAAGTAGTTGTCGCTTCGAAACCGAAATCGTTTCCTTGTGAGATTTCATTTTCGAAAGATAAAACGCTCCATGCTCTTCCAAATTAAATTGAGCAATTAATTGATATTTCGGCTCTTCCAACATTACTGGGTATCTATTAATTTCTTTTTTAATTGTTTCAACTATTTTAATAAACAAACACTCATTGAATGTTGATTCTTCCTCTCCATTTATAAGAATCATGGCAAGTGCTTTCGAGCCGCAATTTCCATTTAAATAATCCTCTACTTCTGCTCTTCTGGAAGCTCCCCAAAGACTTCCCCATATTTTCGATTCATATTTTCTTAATGAAGAATTAATCAAACTTCTAAATGATCTATCCGTTAAAGAATCGATCCAATCATATATAGTCTGATACAACATGGTGACGTCCTCATCTCTATAAGGATGCGTAAATTGTTTCTTATTTGCAAAACTCTTATCCTTGCCCGTAAGTTCGTCGCCATTTGGTATGGGATATTCTTGCAGAATAAAAGATGTAACCCCCTCTGCAACTGGGGTATTCAATGTCACTTCTTGGTCTTTTAATTTAACCTCAGAGAATACCTCTTCCATCGGAGAGTCTGTAGTAGTCATCTGCAGCTGGGAATTTGTTTCCTTAACCTCTAACATGGGGTTTGAGCCCACTACAACGGGTATATCATTGACTGCTTTTTTCTTAATAATTTCGTTCATTTCTTCTAAAAAGCTCTCTACCTCAGTGATTAGAAAACGACGATTGTTATGTTTTACATAATTTAGATAGTGTTCTGCTATTTCTTTACACCGTTCTGGGGAGTATAGTTCATTGCCTTCCAAAAGCCCTTTTTGATACATATGTCTCAGTGCTTTCGCTACTTTTGGGCCCGACTGTCTGCCTTCTTTAACAAAAAGAGCAATTTCTGCGGGGTAATCTGTTTGAATCATTTTCGTAGATTGTTGCATTGAAAATACCGAATTAGGTATTTTAGAAGTCCAATGTCTATTCTCTTCATTATTCAAAATCATTACTGGATTTCCAGATTGAATATATGGGCTGTTGCCATTTCTATGTAGGTGTAAAACGATCTCATTATCATAAAACGTATCAATAGTTCCTTTCTTATTACGCACCATAAGCTCACCCTGAATGGCTCGATGTAAGACAAAGAGTGTCTCTTCAGTACCCCACACAGATTCATTTTGCAGATGATTTTTATATTGTTTGAGATGCTTGTCATCATCGACTGAAAAAAACGCAACTGTTTCTTTTCTCAAGATATTATCTAAAAGATGTGCTTTATGAGATTGAAGAGTACTTTCAGTGGGTCGTTTACCTTTTGATTTGAGCTGTTGTTCTTTAATTGCCCACTCACGCGAAAAATCTTCTCTAACTTGCAGAAATCTTGCTTTAGCAAACTCTTCCATCGCCGTTTTTATGCCGCTCACTCGATATATTTCTGCTTCAGTAAAATCAGTATGAGTAAATCCGTGGTTAATAAGCTCTGATAACTCCGAATACTTAGTATCAAACTGGAGCTTGAAATAATACTCTAAACCGTATTTAGACGCAGCAAATAAGGGTGCATCTTGAGGAGACGTTTTGAATTCATCTTTTGTATGTTCCGCTGCCAAATCCCTTGTTGCCCTTCCCAAGATAGGTTCAATAATCGTTTTGATCTCATGGGAGGTAAACGCTTGATCTGCTTCCTTAGATAATAGGGTTCGCAAACTGGCTTTATCATTTTCTTTAAGTTTTAACTTGTTAAAAATATCTTCTGTCAGTTGAGAAGTATTTTTCATTCGTAAAAAATACATTAAAGAAATGCCATATGCATAATACATGCAATTGCCTTTACCACTATTGTCTACATGAAACATAATAAGCTCCTTTTTTGTAAATCTCAGTTCCTTAGAGATTTCTTCTTGCGTCAATAGTTTTTATTACTCACTTCTTTTTTCAAAAAATATTTTTATTGCTCTAATTGTTAATAACTATTAATCCAAAGATAGGCTCAATAAATATTGAGTTGGTTTTCAGCATCAGAAGACAGCTTTTTTGCAGGACGGAACAAAAAGTATTAGCATCATTGTAGTCCTTTAGTTTTTATATGGCAATGATATTACTTTACTTTTATATCACTATCCAATCAATAAGTATTATTTAAGAGCAATCAGAAAAGAGAGCCGATTAGGTCAAATTAATTACTTTAGACTTCTGTAAACAGAACGTTACTTGAATAATTCGATCAGTACAATTAAGGGAAATATAAATAATGAGATCACATGACGGTGTGATCTCATGATCTATCTACTATCTATGCCAGGTTGTACCATAGCGCACCTTGCCACAATGACCATCAACACAGCCTTTTTTAACATTTGTATGATGGCAGGTACCTCCTTTACACACAGTGGTGGATTTATGATATCCCCAAGCTGCAAAAGAGTTTGATACAAAACAACTAACAATCAAGATCATAAAAATCTTTTTAATATGAGACATATATCACTCCTTAATGATTATGGCGCCAACATTGTCCACTAAAAATACAATTTGTATGATTATTATAGTTTAGTTTGGAAAATTTTTTTGATGTGTAAAAAAAGGATCAAATGGATGTTGCTTTGCTATCTTGTTACATCTAAATTTAACAGAGCCATAAATTCATAGAAGAAATTCGAATAAGAGGGCGTAATCCAAGTGGATTGTAGGATCTTGGATTACGCCCGATTTCTTCGTAGCGTAGGTCAAACTGCTACAGATTCAGGCCAAACACTACATTGAACTTCGCCAATATGTTTTTTTTGCAACAAAAGCATCACTAAACGAGATTGGCCAATACCGCCGCCAATTGTTTGAGGTAAAGAACCAGATATTAATTTCTGGTGCCAATCAAAATCCAAACGATGCTGACAACCTGTTAATGCCAATTGATATTTTAATATGGCTTCATTGACTCGAATACCCATAGAAGAAATTTCAAAAACATCTGCAATTATTGGGTTCCAAACTAAAATATCACCGTTTAAGCCAGTCAATCCCACTTCATTCACTGAACTCCAATCATCATAATCAGGAGCGCGTAAATCATGAGGTTTTCCATCGGCTAACGAACCCCCAATTCCAATTAAAAAAACCGCTCCATATTTTTTAGTGATAGCCCGCTCTCGTTCTTTGGGTGATAGATGAGGATATAACGCGCGTAATTCTTCGGCATAAATAAAATGAATATACTGAGGAAGAAATGGGACCAAACCATAAAGCTCACTGACTATATGTTCTGTTTTTTTTATGGCGTCATAAAGTTCAATGACTGTTTTTTTCAAATAGCTTAAACAACGATCTTTGTGGTCTATGACACGCTCCCAATCCCATTGATCTACAAAAACTGAATGGGTTGCGCTTAATGCTTCTTCATCAGGTCTTAAAGCACTCATATGAGTATAAATGCCTTCCCCTGCTTGAAAAGCAAATTCTCCAAGTAATTTTCTTTTCCATTTGGCTAAGGAATGAACAACCTCAAAAGAATGGTCGGGCATTGCTTTAACCTTCACAGAAACAGCTTGTTCTGTGCCAGACAAGTTATCCTGCACACCATCTCCAACACGAGTTAATAATGGCCCTTGCACTTCAATAAGGCCTAATCTTTGCTCCAATTCACGGGAAAAAAAACCTTTAACAAAGCTTATTTGCTTTTGTTTTTCAATAAATGCTTGTTTCATCACACTGCCTCAAAAATAAAATAATAAAATGAACTTAACATTATATTGAATTTTTAATTTATTTTTATTTCTAATTTAAAATAAATGTATATAAAGAAAATAATATCCATTAAAATAAGCTTTTATTTAAATAACTTTTAAAAAAAACCTATGAAAGACCTTGAAAATTATCCAATCGATAATCTTGACCGAAAAATACTGAACGCATTAATAAAAAATGCACGTACTGCTTATGCAGAACTGGCTAAAACGTGCGCTGTAAGTCCTGCTACGATTCATGTACGGGTAGAAAAAATGCGGCAAGCGGGCATTATTGAAGGAGTGCATGTACACATTAATCCCAAACGATTAGGATATGATGTCTGTTGTTTCATTGGTATTACTTTGAATCATGCAAAAGATTATCAAGCGGTCTTAAAGAAACTGGAAGATTTAGAAGAAGTCATCGAAGCTTATTACACTATTGGTCATCATTTTAATATTTTTATCAAAGTAATGTGCCAATCCATAGACACCTTACAGCAGTTATTAGTGAATAAAATTCAACTTATCGATGAAATTCAATCAACAGAGACACTGATTTCCCTGCAAAATCCCATCATGCGCTCAGTAGTTCCTTAATCCCAATGTGATTCATCTCATTTAGATCGATTAAATAGCTAAAGAAGTATTCGTTGGGATAAAACTGTTGATATCAACTGTGTTTTATAATCAGATCGCTGTCTTCTTTAACAGTCCCTACTTTAGGGGGCTCTTTCTCGCTGGGAGAGAGTAATTCATTACTTGGGGGAAGAGTAGCTCCTTGAGGCATTGTTTTTTGCGTTGATTTAGGGCTACCCATCTGGAGCAAATCGGGTTCGGCTTCTGATTTTTTTTGGGGATTAATTTCATCAAGAGCTTTGGAAAATTTATTCATAAAAGTAGAAAAACCGCTTTCTACAGCATGTACGTATTTTTCTTTTAAACTGCCCTTCTCCTCGAAGCCTTTTATGAACGCTGTTATCCCATCTCCTGCTGCACTGGCATAAGCTTTAGTCATATTCCACAACTTTGATGGCAAACTTTTTGACGAATCATCAAGTATTTGATTTATATTTTTAGTGATATTTACCGTATCCTTTCCTAATTGCTCTACTGTCTCTTTCTTTAAATTTTTGTCATTACCCAGAACCAGGCGATGCAGGAATGACAAGCCAGAACTTTGAAGTGACGTACCCGCATGGCTTAATTGTAATAACTCTAAAGAACGTACTGTATTTGAAAGTTTTTCACCTTCATTTTTAGCTAAATCTTTTTCAAGGTCATCTAAATATCGGGCTTCCTCGTCGATAATTGCTTTTCGCGCTTGCTTTATGGGATTATCAGGATCATTTTCAAGCTCCTGCGCTACTTTGTCATGTGCTGCTCGCAGATCGGTTATAATTTGCTTGCCTCGGTCCTTCTCACTCAGTAAACTCGTAACAAGTGATTTATTATACCCTCCCATGCCTTGTTCGAAGCTCGCTCCTACCATTTTACTTACAGTATCAAAAAAACCCTTACCTTCCTCAAACCCCTTTAGGGCACCTTGACACATCCCAATCGTCCCTTGCATGCAAGCCTTTGCAAATCCCCCCATTTTTTCAGTCAAAGATTTAGATTTATCAAATGCTAAGTCAGTGGCCAGATTCCATGCAACTCTCACTGAATTTATACCCATTTCCTGTAGTGCTTTTGGATCAACTCGCTGTTCTTGACTGAGATCAGAGGTCATAATCACAGCATTACTCAACAGTTGTGCTGTTGTGGTTTTTTTACTCAGGTCTTTAAGCGACTCATAAACTTCGTCAAGACGGCCTCCCTTATCAGGAGAGGTGGCATCGGCTAAAGCTTTATCTAATCGGTCGAGCTCTTTGCTTACAGCCTGTGTCACATCCTGATGTGCCTCGCGGTATTGAGAAGGCATTTCAGTTTTCTGCCACTCTGAAAGATTTTGACGTATGCTTTGCATTAACGCTTGAGAATCCACAAATTTACGTCGTTGAACCTCTTCTTTGCTAATCATAATGAGTGTTTTCTATTCTATATTCCATACAAAAAAGTATAGCTTAAGAGCTCACAAATTGTTCAATAAAAAAACACAAAAATCATGATATAAATCAAAATGCCTTCACGTTTTATGCGCGAAATCAAGCTCCAACTTTCAGGACAACACTAGGTAAAAAGAGCTGTTTTTATTCAATAATTAATGTTTATTTCGCCTTATTTTTTTCAATGAATTTTGTTAAGAATTACTTAAGGTCAAGTTGTTAAAATAACAAACACTTTCCTTGTATGATAAAAAATGAAACGAGCCCTGACTGGTATATTAACAATACTCCTATTGCCTTTCTCTGCTGCTGCAAGTGTAGTGATAGTAGCATTGTTACTGGCCATGCTTGCTCTGGTTTCCCCTGTTCTTGTTATAGGCGGTGCTTTATGGTCTGCCGGAAAGCTGTCCGAAAGATTTACAGACTGGCTTTATCCTCCTAAAAATATTATGACTTCAAACCATGGAAATGGCCCCATAATTACTTCATTATCAATGACAGGTATACTTTTCTTTGCCCTCCTTATACCGGTTACTGTGGGTTCTGCTGCAGCAGCTGCCGTAGTTTCTGTTTTACTTGTGCCAGCCCTGGCGGTAACTGGCGCTTATAAAATTGCTGACCCAACAATAAATTATCTCTATACTGCATTGGGTTTAAATAAAGAAGAGGTTAAGGTAAAGCACAGCTATAGTATATTACCGCAAGATTCAGATGAGCACCGAGAAGAGCCCGAAGAAGACGTTCCGCATTTTGATCCTTTATTTCAACCCAATACTTCCACCATTAATAATGTGACAAAAAGAGAGAAAACTTTTCCGTCAGAGATAGAGTTAAGGAGTAGAGCTCTTAGCTATTCACCATCTTCGGATGAGACATAACTTTCTCAAAATGTTATTCTACTCAGTTTATTTTCTTGGCAGAAAAACTATCTGACATGGATAATGAGCAATGAATCAATTTAAATTTCTAAAAACAATTCATATTGAATATCAATTAAAACTATATGAATTAGTGGCCGCATCCATTCAAAAGGAGAGCGCGGCTCTCGAATCGAAGAAAAATATTAATGAACTTACAATAGATGAAATGCATGCTCTGGAATTTTATAAACAAAGCCAGCAGACTCTAGTTGAATCAACCTTCCTGCAAATTTATGCCAAACTAGAAGAAGCCTTGTATTATGAATGTACCCCACTGCTAATTAAGAAAAATGCAAGCATATCACGCTTTGAACCCATCCTGAGCGAACAAGGATGCACTATTGATAGCAAACATTGGAAAATGCTAGTCAATATTTCTAAAATTCGAAATTGCCTCTTACATGGAAATGGAAGATTGGATCCCGATCGATATGGAGTGGATACAAAAGAAACCATTCACTCCCTTAACTTAGATGCAAATATTCCAGTGATTGAAATAATTCATTTAAAAGATCATAAAGAAGAAATTTCTAAAATGAAACTCAATGAAGCATTTCTCCATTATTGCTTTACTAAAATAAAAGACTTTGTCCAGTCTCAAAAATAGAGGTTTTCCCTTGTTAATTTAACATACGCTCGATGATATATACCTCAAACATCGCAATGAACTCCTACCTAAACTCTATTGGCAATGATTTATTAAAATTCAATTTGATCAAACTATAATCTAATACTACAATAAAATTGCATTTTAACGACAGGAGGTCATTATGAACCAAACAATTAAGTTCGTGGGGATTGCTGCAACTCTATTAGGTCTAGGTGGATGTACCACAACAACTGGGAACTCACCTGGATACCGCGCCAATTATGTCTATTCTTCTGGTTATACTCCTCCAGGATATACGACTAACTATTATAGGGTAGGTAGTTATGGGACAGGTACTTATTATGGAGCCGGCTGGAATAGTGGCTATTATGGTAATACTTATGGTTATTGGCCTAGCTCTTACTCTAGAGCAAGAGGATATTACTCAAACAATATCGTCTATAATACTGGCAAAACAAGATATTACACGGGTTATAGAAACTATAATAAACCTCTAGGTTACTACAATAAGACCTATGTTGGATATGGGAATACCAAATATTATAAAGGTAACGTAGGGTATCATAATGGCCAGGTACATTATCAAAAAAGATATAGAAATGGCCAGATAAACTATCAAAGTAGTCAAGTAAATTATGGTCAACCGAACTATCAAACAAAATATAGAAAAAATCAGATAAATTATCAAAATGGTCAAGTAAATTATGGCCAATCGAACTACCAAACAAAATATAGAAAAAACCAGATAAATTATCAAAATGGCCAGGCAGGTTATCAATAAGATTGCCCACATTAACTAATCAGTTCGGGCTTAGCGATCATGTCCGTCAAGCTAAGAGTATTTAGTATTAATTTTACTCAATTCACAAGTAACTCTGTCATCCCCGCGCAGGCGGGGAGCTATTTCGAACCAAATTGCAATCGGTAAACCTAAAAGCAACACCAAGGCCAGCAGTATGGGTATAGCAGGATGTCATCCTTTGAATTGTTTCCTTGGATTGCTTCTTTTTTCTGCTCCCATAGGCCTCGTGCATTGAAGCATCACTCCAGTCTGGGAACTAAACGATTATAAATAGACCCCCATATTCGTCTTTCTAAATATGGGGCTTGGGTACCTATTTTCGATGTCTTATTAGCTTAGATTTATTTTTATCTCGTTAAGGCCATCATGAACAGGAACAATTTTTGGTTCTTCTGAAATTTTAGGAGCATAGATGCTTCGAAACAATAATGGCGATTTGATTGGTTTAATCGATGACGGCAACTTAGATGCCGCTTCTTTATCAAGCAGGATTGTAACGTTTTTATGATCATATAAGGCTGTTGCCGGAATATCTTGATTCGGTGCCGAAGCCAGATTAACAGCAGCAATAATATCTGCCTTAGCTGCGCCTGAGGCGAGCAAATAACATGCTTTACTGTGTTGTAAAATCGTTCCAATTCCCATTGTTATGGCATGGGTTGGTACCTCATCTTTTGAATTAAAAAATCGTTTATTCGCCTCGCGAGTTTTATCATCTAATTTTATTAATCGTGTTTTAGAATCAAATGAAGAGCCTGGTTCATTAAAGCCAATATGGCCATTCACACCCAAACCTAAAATTTGAATGTCTATTCCACCAGCTTCTTGAATTTTTTCTTCATATTCTTTCGCATGCTGCTCAATTGACTGCAATGGAACAGTTCCATCAAGCATATGAATATTCTCTTTTTTGATATTAACGTGATCAAAAAAATGATGATGCATGTAGTAATTATAAGATTGAATGTGTGTTGGTTCTAACCCTAAATACTCATCTAAATTAAACGTGATGACTAATGAAAAATCTAAGTTTTCCTCTTTATGCAGACGAACTAATTCTTTATATAAAGGCTCAGGGGTACTTCCTGTTGCCAGTCCCAAAACGGTAGGTATTTTTTTCTGATTATTTTCCATGATTTTCATTTGAATGGTTCGAGCAGCTTTACTTGCCATGCCTTCAGCTGTTTCCCTAACAAAAATGCGGCTAAACATAAATACTTTCTCCAAGAAATCGAGGTGTTATATCCAATATAAATTAAGAGTTCAGAATAAAGAAAATCCATATTAGGTTTGTTGAAACAAACCCTTATTAAACACTCTCCATTCATTCCCATATTTTGTTACAATTACCTAATGCAGGATGCCAATAAAATCATAAAAAATTTGATTTATCGACGCGCAATTTTAGCCAATTTAGCAGCGAAACTCTAGGGCATTTCTTGTGGAGGTCCCGTTCTAAAATATGATATTTAGAGCTCTGACCGGAAATAGATTAAGCTCCTAGCAATTGTTTGTGGAACTCATCCCTACGAGGATATTAAATGCTAATTAAAAATATTTATGTTTATAACGATGCCGGGCTTAAAGAATTAAAACACGTGCAAGTTACCGAAGATGGGGCAAGAATAATCTTCAATATTGATGACGATTTTTTATCCTCTTTGCAAGAGGATAAAATAATTGATTCTAAAGGCTGCTATTTCTTCATGCCAGGGATGTTAGATTCCCATGTTCATGGCCAAGGGGGTATTGATTTCGCTGATTTAGGCGATGAAATGAGTCAGGAGGGATTGGAGCGTATTGTCAAAGAACTAGGAAAAACAGGGCTTTCTTATGCGTTAGCAACTCTAGTATCCATGCCTATCCCCGCTTTAAAAAAATCACTGATAAAAATTAATGATTTCATTTGGAAACACGAACTGAATCCTACCCCTGGTTGTACTCAGATTCTTGGTGTGCATTTAGAAGGTCCCTTTATCTCAGAAAGTTGCAAAGGCGCTCATGCTAAAGAGGCGCTGCAACATAGTATTTGTATGGAAAAATTTAGGGATATTATTGATGTAGCGCCTCATATTAAACACTGGAAAATTACCATTGCCCCTGATTTATTAGGTGCAGAAGATTTCATTAAACAGACAAAGACCCTTGAGGAAGAAGGTATTTTTGTAAAAGTGTTTATTGGTCACTGCAATCCAGATGATAAGGAGATCATTAGCCGTGCTATTGCAGCAGGCGCTTGTGGATTTACGCATCTGGGCAATGGTTGTCAAGAATCGTGTAGTAGGGAAACACGACCACTTACTTTAAGTGACGCAAAAAGTCATGTAGTACAATGGATACTCGAAAATCCTGAACATTGTCCGCCTGGTGTGGAGCTCATTACTGATGGTGTCCATTTATCCCCCTCATTTATTTCACTCATCCAGAATGCAGTTAAAAACAAAATCATTCTTGTAACCGATGCCTTAGGCCCCACAGGTTGTAAAGATGGAACCTATAAATTAGGAAGTTTGGATATTCGGAAAGAGCAAAATAGTTTCTATTTGGCAGATAATAACGGTAATTTTCTGATGAAAGAAGGCAGACTTCCTTCTGGAGAAAAAGGCTCTGTAAAAACACTTGCAGGCAGTGCAGCCTCATTATCTTTTTGCGCGCAAAAATATTTTGAATCGATGCATGATGAATCCTTAGAAAACCGTATGGATTTTCTGTATACAGCACTTATCACTAATTCCAGAACGACCTCTTTATCTAAGGAGACAATACAAAATTTACCCGATAATAAAAATTTCTCTATTTTTAATAATAATGGTCAACTTATTTTGAGCTCATGCCATGGTAAAGTAATTGAGCATCAACAATTACAATGGCCAATAGCTGGCATACTCAATTATGGATTTTTAGCTAGGCCCTCTACGGTTGAAAATAACAACTTTCCCAAACTAGAAAGAAGCTCTTACACCTACAATCAAGGTCTGTAAATAATTTACTAGATAAATTCCAAAATAAAAATATTCGTTTTTACACACACTAGAGCAATCTTGCTAACCCAAGAAAACACCTTGGGTTAGCTTCATTCCGCACTAGGTCTGTAAAAGACCACCTTGAGAACCACCTACACTAAACGTAAGCGCCGCAATAGCACCAGGAATAGACGCGATGCTGGGTAAAAACATTGTCCAGGTTATTCCATTGTCCAAACTTTGGTAGGTTAAAGGAAATGTATTGCCCATAAGATCATAATACCCTACAGTGGAACATATATTATTTTTACATGCAACGCCGGTTAATTGGGCATTCCCAAATCCTGCAGGGATCCCGCTTATGGGAGGCAATATAGCTTCTGACCAAGTCACTCCATTGTTTGCACTGAAATAACTCACTGGCAATGATTGCCCAGAAACTGTGTCATAATATCCCACCGCAGAACAACGAACACCGGAGCAACTCACGCTATTTAGAAACGCTCCTCTGTTTCCTGGCGGCAAGGCATTTATGGAAAGAAACCTTACTAAAGACCAGGAAATTCCACCATTGGAACTGGTATAACTTAGAGGTAAGTGCCCGTTGGGATTTGCAGGGTCAGGAGTTTCACCTACAGCACTGCAATTAGCTCCAACACAGCTTACACCCATCAACTTAGCACCACTTACATACCCAGCTGGAAAATTAGCAATACTTGGTATGATTGCTTCGGACCATGTAACCCCATTGTTCGCACTAAAATAACTCACAGGTTGCCGATCATCTGAAGCGTCATTATAAAAACCAACAGCCGAACAATTTGTTCCTGCACAACTAACCGAACCAAGTCTCGCTCCCTGATTTCCAAGTGGAAGACCTGCGGTTGAAAGAAAATTAGGCTGAGACCAAGTGACTCCATTATTAGAACTGGAATAGGTAAGCGGATAACGATTTCCAGAAACACTTTCTCGCCAATATCCTACAGTCACACACTTGTTATCCACACAACTCACAGCGGGAAGGAACACTTCATCACTTGTTGCAAGAGGACCAGTACGTAAAAATAGATAAGGAGCAGACCAGCTCGCACCTCTATCTGAGCTTGAATAGGATAAAGGTAGCGTTGCGTCTATATCTCCCAAAACCGCACCAACAGCAGTACAAAGATTTCCACTACACCCAACACCAAAAAGTGCTACTTGATTACCGGGAAGACCAGCAGTTGGTGGTAATACTGGAGTAGGCCAGGTGGCACCATTATTATTGCTTGTATAAACGAGTGGAAATCCTCCATTCGCAGTTCCATAGCCCCCCACTGCAACAGAAATCTGCGTTTCAGGTGGAGCACTGGTTACATTTACGTTTAATGAATTGGCAAGTGTTGGGCCGGCACAAGTTTTACCTCCGGGAAAACAAGCAAATAAATGATGGTGTGGATCAGGATCATCACGATTAACCGCACCGGATATTTTCAATTTTAAAGTACAGCTTTGATTAATAGAGCCATTGGGTCCTAAATTAAAAAAAAGAGGACAAACAGTGGGGTCTGTTGGTTCGAGTACTTGAATTACATTGGGCGGAAACCACTTAACAAAATTATTAAAACGCATTGATAAAGTGTTGTTTGTCACTGTATATGCAGCATTTACGCTTCCTCCCAGAGGAACAGTGGAAGGTAAGATACCTTGGGGAGTAATATTGAAAGGTAAGGCAAAACTGGTCATTGAAGTAACAGCCCCCAAAAAACCAACACACAAATGATATTTATAGTTCATTGTTCATCCTTTGATCGTCTAATACAATGCTTAAAAATAAGCTACTCGAAAAGTACATCTTGTTAATTCAAGTACAGATGCCAAAGCTCAAGACAATATCATTGCATAAGAGGAATGAATTAAATCCCTTAAATGGAACTCTCAAAACGCCAATCATGTCCCTAAAATTTAAGCATCTGAAATAAATTTTGTACTTTCCGGAGACTCCATAAAACCAAACTAAGTTTTATATCCCTTTAAACCACAAAAGTAATTTGCCCCAATACTTCATTAGTATATAAATGAGATTGCGATAAATTATTAAATGTTGGAACTCCGTCGATTGAAGCATTTCCAAGCTCTACTTTACCAAAGTCAGAAAATCGATAGCCTACACCTACACGGATATGATTTGTCACCTCATAATCTACGCCTGCCCCTACTCTATAAGAGAAAGAAGTACGCGTCTCATCCTTAAATTGATTACTGAAGGTACTAAACTGCGGTACAATATTAACACTGTAATCTTTTGCAGTATTCGAACTAACCCCTACACCTCCTGAAATGTACGGATGGAAAGTTAGCGATTGATACATCAAGTTATACAAGAGTTTGTTTTCAAATAATACCTGGTGCGCCTGTATATCATACTTATATGAAAATGAATCAAATATTAATACATCCGACGCACCTTGTGTCACAACACCGTGGGTATGAAACTCCATAGGTTGATAATAACTAAATCCTGTTTGCAAAAACCAACTCGGATTTAAGAGAATTTCTATCCCAAGCGAAACACCGTATATAAATTTAGATTGATCCGTATTGTCGGCATCATAACTGAAAGACTCGTCTTGAACAGGATCGTCAATAGAAATAAATTGCGACTTACCTGCATCATCAGTGAATGCCGCACCTAATGATACAGTTGCAAAAGGACGCCAGCTCATTGCAAACCACTCAACTTTTTTTTCAATCTGATCTTTCCAAACGGCAGGCTTTTTTACTACTGGCGATGTAGCTGCAATACTTGGCTGAACACTAATTACAGTCAATCCAAAAATAGCTAATGCAAATCCATACTTACTCTTTAACAATTTCTTCATCCTTAAAAAAATAACCACACGAAAAAAAGTGCTTTAAGCAAACTTCTTCTGATAAAAACAACAGCGAATTAATTTAACAAAGTTCACGGAAAAATTATAGGTTTACCCAAAATAAATAAATCGTTTATTAATTAATAAGTTAATCAAATGAAACACTCTTTTTCAATAAAGCGTCTAAGATTGCTAAAGACAACGAAAGGCATTGACCTGTCAAGCGTAATGGTACTGGTGAATTATCACAACTCTTGGGATGATGGTTTTAAATACACCATACACAGAACTCCAGCAGTCAATGCGGTGATGCAGCATAAAACAATGGGGGTAATAATTGACACAACAATCAGAAAACCACCAACAAAACAAATAATGGCATCACCTAAAGTACGCAAACTTAATTGTGCGCCCATGACTTCACCCTGAATGGCAGTATGAGACATGTTTGAGATGTGGATCGTCATAGTTGTTGTAACGGTAGTAATACTAAATCCAATCAATGCGAAAAATAAAAATAGGGTTGAGGGATATTGAAAAGCAACCATCGCAGCAAAAATCAAAGCAGTGGTCATCATGGCTAAGGTTATCATTTTATGAATGGGCATATGTTTTGAAAGATGATGTGGAAGCCATGCGGCGCCTAAAGCAAGGGCAGCTGACAATGCTGCGTTATAAGCCGCAATCATGCCTGGAGACATAAACCATTTTCCGGCCAGGTAAACCGGGCCAAACTCATAAAACATATCCACTGCGAAGGTAAATAGCGTACTGACGATGAGCAAATGGATTAAATGAGGATGATTTTGAAATAAGAGCTTGAATTGTCGGATAATATTGAGTTGACTTAATATAGATTTTTTTTCAGGTTTGGATAGAGTTTTATGTTCTGGTAATTTCCACCAGGCGAGACTCAGGGTAATCATTGAAGCAGATGCTGCAAAAGTAAAAGGGAACGACCATGAAAACCAGGAAATGATATTTGGATTGGATAATAAACCGCCAATAATAGGTCCAATGATATAACCAATGCCAGCCATGCTGTTAATTCTACCAAAGCTTATAAACTTGTTAATGGTAGTTAATTCTGATGCCAATGCCCTGGCAACAGCAAAAGTTCCTTCCATGAATCCTGTTAAAAAGCGGCTGAATAATAAGAGCCAGAAACTGTTTATCCAAAATGCTATGACTGTCAACAAATACCCCAGCATGCTTCCCGCCAAACTGATGACCAATATTTTTTTGCGACCATACAAATCAGAATTTCTCCCTAAAATAGGGGAACCAATAAATTGCCCCAAAGGAAAAATTGCAAGGGTTAGCCCCAGCAAAACACGCCTGCTCGTTTCACTCCATTCCGGTGAAATTATTAACTGATTAGTAGATTGTAAAAACAACGGAGGAAGAATGGGGTAAGCAATAGATGAACCAATAAAACTAATTAAAACGATTAGTAAAATAATCCAGAACTGTTTTTTTTCCTGAGTTGTTTGTGCATACATATTCATTCTTGGCCGTTGGGATTATGGAGCGGCGAGCCGACTTTAAGAGAAAAATTTTATTTAAAATAGCGACATCATGTAAAATTTTTTAGCAAATATTCTAACTTTTTTTTCCCAATAAAGCGATATTTATTTTTGTGCCCAATGAATTCTTAAGTCGATTGACCTGCCATTTTCTCCATTGGAATCAGGATTCAATCGAAATTATCTGTTCTCATTGCTCTCATTAAACCTCAAGTGACGCTTTAAATTGCTCTACCCATGCATTATCTACAAAATTTGGGAGCACTATTTTTTCAGTTGATCTCACTGTTTCTACAAAATGCTGATATAAATAAGGACGATAAGAATCAAGATCGGGAACTTCCATACCAATTTCTTTGGCTTTTTCATCATTAATTCGCACGCGTAATATATCTTTAAAGTGAGTGTTTGCCTCAAAATGCAGCATCTCCTCATCAGACATTACCCCGCCTTGAAAGAGAAGCGTTTTCTTACTTGCTGTAGATAAACGCTCAAAATAGTCTTTTTTCTTTCCTGCCAGATAACGTTTGGCGTTCACATGGTGACCAATGAGCAATGCAACTTTTGCAGAAAATCCCAGGGTGTATGCTAATGTCGCACCGATCCACTCATGATGCACTATTCCCAAATCTGCCATCTTATTTTGCTTGGTATTCGAAGCAAAATGCCCTATGTCATGAAATAAGCACGCGAGAATGACCTCCTGGCTATGCCCTGCTTGCTCAGCAAAATAGGCGCACTGTAATGCATGTTCTAATTGCGACACAGACTCGCCAATGTAATCCATATCTTTGGAGAGATACAAGCACTGGAAAGCCCTATCAATTTTTTGGTCGATATGATTTATTGTCTTCATTGCATCATTTCACTAATGGGATTAGCGACATTATAAATAACAGCACCTGCTGAGTAATCTTTATTGGGATCGCGTTCGCAGTCTGGAGGAAACTTTTCCCGTTTATCCTGATAATAAGCCTCCCGCATCACTCCGCCTTCAGAAAATTTGCTAAAAGTAATAAAAATTGCTCGGCGTGGTTTATTACTACGATTCGCCTCCGAATAATGGGGTAAATACGAATCAAATAAAATGATATCTCCCGTTTTACATTTAATTGGCGTCCACTGGAGGGTCTCTGCAATTTCCTTTTTAATCGAACCATCCACTTCTTGAGGAAGAATTACAGGCTTATTAGCTCCTCCTTTAACTACTTGTAAACAACCGTTTTCTAAAGTGCACTCATCGATTGCCACCATCATAGTGATGTGAAATCGTTGATTAAAACTAATAAAAGCAGGAGCATCTTGGTGAGGTTTAAATCCTCCCCCACCCGGGAATTTATAGTTAATTTTTTCTTTGAAAATAGCTGCCTGCTCTCCCATTAATGAGGACACTAAGTTTAAGGTACGTGAACTATTAGCCACCTCATACATCCCTTTATGATAATCAATAAAATTTTCAACACGACAAAGCTGACGTCCACCCTCCGCATTTTTTTCAAAATACTTCATCCATTTTCCTGGTGTTTCAGGCCAAGATGTTAATTCATCACACCAGGTTTGCAGATGTTGTTTCAGATCAATACAGAGAAAATCTCGCAAAATTACAAACCCCTGTTTTTGCCAAAAATTTTGTTGCTCTGCACTCAATTGATAATCCATGATGTCCCCTTTTAAGACGTTGATAGCAATGTATTCTCAGAAATTGAATCCGCAAGAGTAGCTAATTTACCTTCTTCCCTTTCTAACCATTTTGTTAACAACCAACCCAGTAGAAGAGTGCCGGCAAGAATCGCTAAAGTCAGATAAATACCCAAGTGAGCCTGGAAGATAGGTAGGAATACCGTGCCAATAAACGCACCAAATTTTCCGGTTCCAGCTGCCAATCCATGTCCGGTGGCTTTAAACTCAGGGTTATAAAGTTTTGCAGGCAGCAGATAAGTTGAAATTCCTGGGCCAAAATTTATAAAAAAATTGAACAGGATGAATCCAACAAAAATAATGCTGGCACTTGGGAGCAGATAGCTTATGCTAAGAATTAATAATCCCACAAACGAAAAGAGAAATCCTGTTTTCTGCAGTTTAATTAAAGATACATGATTTACACAAAAGATGACTGCAAAAGCACCTAAGGAAACAAAGATATTGACCACTAAAGTGCTTTTTAGAACTTCCGTTTGTGCATTCAGGAAATTTGCTGCGCTCGAAAGATTAAATGCCTGTAAGACGTAAGGAGTGAATAACCCTATCCCGTAATACGATATATCTAATAAAAACCAGCAAAGACAAAGACAAACAGTGGCTCTTATCATTCTTGGCGAGAACATCAATTGATAATGCGTAAAAACAGCACGTCTTGAGCGTGGTTTTAACCGTTGATGGACTTGCCATAAAAAGCTCTCTGGCAGCTTCGCTCTAAATAACAGCCCTACAAGTGCAGGAATTGCCCCTGAAGCAAATATCCATCGCCAAACGTCGAGTTGAGGATGCAGTTTAAATAAAAGCCAGGCAACAATGACACCTATTGGTGAGGCAAGGCAATTGATAAACATAGCAGTTGCGATAAATTGGGCACTTTTACGAGGCGGAATCATTTCAGCTAAATAAGCGGCACAGATAGGATAATCAGCGCCCACGCCAAAACCGAGTAAAAATCGAAAAACACAAAGAGAGGTTATATTCCAGGCAAAAGCAGAACAAATAGCAATGAATACAAAAAAGACAAGATTTATAATGAGCATGCTTTTCCTGCCTAACATATCTGCCATGCGTCCAACAATGATTGCACCAAATACTGCACCAAGAGGTGCTGCAGCTTGAGTGAGGCCAATCATAAGCGAGGATGGATGGTATAAAGCATTAATAAAAGGCTCTGCTACAGAAGCGATATATAAATCATAACCATCAATGAACAAACCCAGCGCACAGACTATCCAGACATGAAGAGCCAGGGATTTATTATTATTTTCGTCCATGAAAATCTCTTTATAAGATAAAGAATATTTTGCCGCTTTATTGCGGCGTTAAGTACATGATTTTTAACATAATCGCGATGCAAAAACAAACAAGTTCATCATAAATAATTCAAAAAAACAATGCCCGTTCTAATAGAGTCTGTTTACAATCGTTATCTTGAGGCAAATACTCCGATTTTAGGGCACAGAAACGGAGTATGCACTTATGGCATCACGTTAAGGAAAAATCTCTCTCGCCTACGTCCCGCGAACACACCGCGGGACGTAGAGAATAAAGTTATTCCCTTACTGGGCGCATAAAATCGGAGTATTTTGGGGATAGAATTGTAAACAGCCCCTAAACCATCCCTGAAAAAACGAATTTACAAAAGATATCTATAATTAAATAAATGAGACTTCGACAAAAGCAATAGATACTCTTTAACTCTGAAAAAGGAAAGATAAAATGTTAACCACGGCTTTTATTTTTTTAGTGATAGCAATTGTTTCAGGATACATGGGATATAAAGGTACCGATCCTTCATTAACAAATAATGCAAAAATTATATTTTATATTTCTATAATTATTTTTCTCATATTACTGCTTATCTATTTATTTTCCCCAGCCGCACCAGTGCAAAATGAAATAAAAAATCCACTTTTATAGGTACGATTAATTTGAATGAATTATTCTCCTTGGACTTCCCAATTGGAATTCACTTTCATAATCTGCACACCACAACTCATTAGGACTTTTACCATTAGTTAGTTTTGTCCCCTCTGCTTTGTAACACCTCCTCTTTTGTTTTGTTACCAAACCATATTTATCTAAAATTGTATGGATAGTGCTACCTATGTCTCAATAAGGACAATCCAGGCACGGCAAAAACTCATGGCAAAATCAATGCAGACCTACATTCTCTCTTTCCTGATCACTTTCTTCTTCGGGTGGTTTTTTAAACTGCTGCACGATAGTTTTAGCGAATCGTTGAAATAAGCTGGCGTTTGCTCCAGTAAATTTATTCCAATCTTTTTCAAAATCTTCTTGCAAAAACATATGCAGCTGACCATGATGATAAGGTCCACTGTTTTGCTCTAAAGCTTGTCTTTCATATTCAAATCGTAAACTTTCTTTTACATTCTTAAGTATATCAGGATAGTTTGCCGATAATTCTCTGGTGATATCTCTTAAAACTGCCGAATAGCCTGTAGTTAATTTGCCCTTTTTAAGCTCACGATCCCATGCGTCTTGATAAAGCTTAATTAGATTATTTCGAAGGTCAGCCCAGTCGGAAGCTCCACCAAATTTCTTTGAAGAAGACTTATCAACCAAGATTTCCTGTACTTTTTCCGCTATTTTGCCATAGCCCGGATATGTTTCTTCAAACTTAAATACCGCATTTTTTAATTCAAGAGCTTTAGCCTCTCGTGCTATTTTATGAACCTCCACTCTAGGGGTTTCAACTACCGTATCATGTGCTTCTCTTAATGCGGCATAAAGTTCTGGAGTTGCCACAAGCTGTCCCTGCTTTGTTTGATCCATAGATTTGTGTGCCCATAAGCGCAGAGTTAAATCATAGTTGGGGTTAGCTTTTACTGTAGGGTTGGACTCTAGAGTTTCTCTTTCCTCTAGTTTCATAACAGAGTCATTTCTATCTTTTGATTCCACAGTATTATAATAGCGGTATGTTTTAATTTTCACATTACCAGGTATCATTTCAGGATTAGCCCGGAAAAAATTTTCTATTGCTTCAAGAATTTCTTTCCTATCATCAAAAAAGGTATATTCCACCTCATCATTAGGATGTTGCAAAGCTAACTTTTGAATTTGCGCATAGATTAAAGATATTTTGTTTTTTTCAAATTCCCATTCAGAAACTTTTTTACCTTCTGTAGCACATTTAAAGTCTGGTGGATAATTGTAATCTTTTTGTAATGCAATTGCTGCTTTATGAGTTGCTCCCGGCTCAAGCCCACTGTATAAATCACCTAATAAGAACGTATCAAATTCAGCTCCTATGTGTGTCGCTATTTCTTGCAAATTTGGATAGGATGAACCAGTTTGATATATTGTTTCCTTTTCTCTAACATATGTATCACTGGAATCGCCGCGTATGTCTTGACGATTGGAGCCTACCATAATTTTATTAATTCCCAATTCTTTTAGTTTATTAATTAATAATGGATTATGCTCAATGCATAAATCTGGAAATTTTCTTCGTTCTTCTGGTTTGTTATGAAAATCTGCTTTTACAGCAGTTTGATAAGACGCATGACTTAAACAACCATCCCAATCAATAGAGGCAATTTTTATTTTAGGCATGATAAACACTCACAATTAATACTACTCGTTTTAATTTTAGTACAATAATACGAATTTTTATTATATGAAAACTTATAGACTTTACAGCAGAACAGCAAACATAGCCTGGTTACCAGCTACCTGGCCATAAACTATTACAGCGATAGCTTTTTCTTTATAGTTAAAACGCTCCATATAAATTATGCTAAAAACACTATTACCAATGGAGAGAAAAAATGAAAAAACAACTAGTGCAACAAATCGTTAGGGCCAAAATAGCTAAGGGCATGATGCGCTGCAAATGCTGTCGCTATTCCTAATATCCTGTTAGCCATAGACTATTTGTGAGAATGACCATGAAAAAGTTACCCAATCTTAGACTATTACTGGAATACAAAAACCCATTAGTTATAGAGCGATTTAAGCAGAATTTTCCTGGTTTTTCTGCTTCTGCAGAACAGCTGTTTACCGACATGCTCAAATATCTATGGCTCAGTGTAAAACACGAATATGATTTAAAAGCCACTCCTGGTAACCCAGAACTGCAATTCATTCCTGTGATGCATGAAGAAATGAGACCTATCGATAATATGTGGCATGAATTTATTCTGATTACCTTAGATTACCATGAATTCTGTAATCACTACTTTGGTGAATATTTGCATCATATTCCCAATATGCGTGAAAAATTGCAGTTTACTGAAGAAGATTTCACGAACCAATTGGAGCTGTTTTTGAATTACATTTACGAGCAATTAGGTGAAGAAACCTTAACCCGCTGGTTTAATGAACATTTAGAAGAAGACATTCTTTCAGATGTGGCTTAACCATTTAGTGCTGCAAGTTTTTGCACGAATCACGGATTGTTTGCACTATAACCTGTAACGCTTTGACTTGCCTTTGCTCCGGCCTATGTGTCAAATAAATTTCATCATGAAAAATAGGTGTATTCGGGACTTGGGAAAGCAATGACTGATGATGAGTGTACACTACTGAGCGAGGTAAAATGCCCACACCACACCCCGCCGCAGTCAAACTGGCAATTACATCCAGATTTGAGGTAGGCAATAAACGATATTCCTTGATACCCATTGCCTCCAAATCTTTGAGTAATTTTTGCGTTTGCAATAAATCAACATCACATAATAAGGTTAAAATCTTCTGCTCTTTCATGAAATTTTTATCATTAGGCTGCCAAAAACCGACCTCATCATCGTAAAGCTTTTGCAAAATCAAGTCCCTATGCCTTACTGGATTAACAACAATACCAATATCAATGGAAAAATTAATAATTCCTTCGAGAATTTTGCGTGATAAATCATGTTTCAGGGTAATTCTTATTTGAGGATATTGCTCAAGCAATTGGGGCATAAATAAGGGCAAATCATATTGTGCTACAGAAGGATGACAACCAAGAACAAAATCCCCTTGGATTTCATTAACGCTTGCCAGACTTTCAGCGCGAGCGGTTTCCCATAAATGAATCAATTGCTTGGCATGGGCATAAAATTGCGCCCCTGATTTAGTTAATTTCAATCCATTTTTTATGCGAATAAAGAGACTGGTACCAATTGCATTTTCAAGTCGTTTGACTGCGCTGCTTAAAGATGGTTGACTAATTCCCAGGCGTTCAGAAGCACGTGATAAATTCAACGTTTGGCATACTTCAATAAAATAATACAAATCGTTTGAGGAAGGCAGCATGGTAACCATCTTAAGCAAAGCAATAAGAGCATGTCAAGAAAGTGTTTCCATGGACATAAACAATACTTAGTTCAATATACTTTGGAAAGCAAGCAGAGCCTGGTGAATGAAGTGCAACCAAGCATACACCATTATAAAGCATCTCAATTGATCAAATTTACATCATATCATTCAAAATAAAATCATTTTTAAGGAAATTTTAATAAATTTAGGGTATAATTTCTTTTTTTTGGATGACAAGAGATCAATATGACAAAAGTACTAGCATTCGATGTATCAGAGACATTACAAACTGGTTCGGAACATAATGACAATGGTCTAGGGCAACCCATGTGTGTAGGGAAAGAAATTATTCCAGGAGCATATTCAGTAATGGTCGGAGGACAAAAAACAGCAGAGTTACTTCAGCATGCTCAAAGAAAAGGCATTCACATCGTTTTAGTAACAAATAATGGTGCGGATTTAGATAAAGAGGTAATTCAACGTACCCTGGATTTTTTTAAACGCTATGGAGTAAATATTCCACCTGAAAATTATATGGGTCCAGAAAAAGGTAAAGATGGCAGCAAGGTGCCGAGATTAGAAGCAATTGCCATACGATTTAATGTTAATAAAGAAGAAATATATTTTTTTGATGACTCCTTTCATAATGTATCAGAAGCAAGAGCACATGGGTTTAAAGCAATTCAAGTTAAATCTCCAGAAGATTTACACAACGGCATTACTGAAGTGCTCGATGCACCATCAGCAATGCAGAAAGCAGAAAAAAATCCTTCCATTTCAGGAAGCAATTCAAGTTTCTTTACTAATGAATGGGATCAACTTGATGCTGATCTTAAAGCCCATATTTCTGAAACAACACGTAAAGTACGCGTAAAATTTTTTAACCATATACCAACCAGCGAATATTGGAATATGATAGGAAAAGAAGAAAAAGAAGTTATTCTCCAAGATTATCTTTATAAAAAATCAAGAACATATGACTCCTTAGATATTGAATTTAGATCTTATTTATCAGAAGAAACTCAAAATATTCGCCATAAAATGTCTCCTAAACCAACTACAGAAGCTTTTTGGAATGGATTAGATGAGAAAGCAAAAGATCAATACTTTCAAAAATATGAACAAGCAATGAGTTATAATTTATAAATAAAATAGCATAACTTATTAAATGCTTTCTGGAATATTCCAGAAAGCATTTTTCATCCCTACTTTGGCAAACAACTGTTTCGACCAGAGATTCAAGGCGGTTTATTTACTAACGTACTCTCTAATATGTGTGATACAATTGCCCTGAAAATAAACAATTTGAAATGAAAACAAAACCATTTCCCCTTTCACCGTGCCCAATAAAATAAAGGAAACTGCATGAGTTTTAAGTCGTTAGGTTTAATCGAACCGTTACTTCAAGCCATTAACGAATTAGGTTACAAAGAACCCTCTCCTATTCAAGCTCAAGCCATTCCCAAGATATTATCAGGTCATGACGTTCTGGCTTCAGCACAAACAGGAACAGGTAAAACGGCAAGTTTCGTATTACCTATTTTACAAAAACTCAGCTCCAAACCCCGGGCTAAAAGTAATAGAACTCGTACACTCATCCTAACGCCAACACGTGAATTAGCCAGTCAAGTACATGAAAGCATCATTCAATATGGAGGCCACCTATCGCTTCGCTCTGCGGTAGTGTTTGGCGGGGTAAAAATTAATCCCCAAATGATGAAATTACGTTCCGGGGTTGAGCTTCTGGTTGCTACACCGGGACGTTTATTGGATTTGCATCAGCAACGCGCCATACAATTCGATGAAGTGGATACTCTTGTTTTGGATGAAGCCGACAGAATGCTGGATATGGGTTTCATTCATGACATGAAACGAATTATTAAATGGTTGCCCAAAAACCGGCAAAATCTTATGTTTTCAGCTACTTTTACTGATGAAATTCGTAATCTTGTAAAAACCATTCTCAACCAACCCATAGAAATTGATGTTACCCCTCGAAATACAACCGTAGTTAAAATCAAGCAAACAGTACATCCAGTTGATAAAAGTCAAAAAGCGGCCTTACTGAGTCATTTAATTCATAAAAATAAATGGAGCCAGACTTTAGTCTTTTCAAAGACCAAACATGGCGCCAATAAATTAGTGAAACAATTGGCCGAAGCGCAAATTCATGCTGCCGCTATCCATGGCAATAAATCGCAATCCCAGCGGACCAAAGCTTTAGCCGAGTTTAAGTCCGGAGAGTTACATATTTTAGTCGCTACAGACATTGCTGCACGAGGAATTGATATTGATCAATTGCCCTGTGTGGTCAATTTTGATTTACCCCAAGTTGCTGAAGATTACGTCCACCGCATCGGACGAACCGGACGCGCTGGCGCATCAGGATTAGCCGTTTCCCTAGTAAGTGCTGATGAGGTAAATCAATTACACGCTATAGAAAAACTAATTCAACGCAAACTAAACCGTATTGAAATCGAAGATTTTGAACCCCAGCATAATGTTCCTCCAACCAATAGTGTTTCAAAGTTCAAAAAACATTCCCCTACTCGCAAGAAAATAACTTCAACGGACAATAAACCCAATAGAAAAAAATTCACAAATAGCTCAAGGAAAAGAGGCTCTAAAACTTAGCATCTTCAGCGTGGTCTAAAGTACAGGCCGAAACCGTGGTGTTCCACTTCGTTTCAGCCGGTGTCAACTTAAGAAAAATATTCTAAGGTTGGGTCATTCGGCCCAACAAATTCAACTCGTCTTTACCATTAAGTTAGGTCAAAATGACCCAACATAATTCAATTTAAAGTTCAGAAGTAGGCTTTTTCTCCTGTATTTCAAGATGCTTCACCAGTGCTGTATAGCGCGGTAACACATAATTCAAAGATTGCATTTTGGACAATTGAAAGAACGACTGATGTTGCATTGCTCTCTTATTTAAAATTAATTCTACTTCCTTGTCTATTTTCATTTCTGTTTCTAACCAACCTGATGAATCATGCACTATTCTGTGATTACTATCTCTGCGGCTCCAGGAGGAAATAAGAGTGGCATTTTGCAAGGATAAATAATCCGCCATAAAATTTCCCAACGGCTCCGAATCCAATTACGGTAACTGACACTATTTGACTCACTAAACTATAGTAGCCCTAACATCCCTTGCATGATTCAAAATCATTGCCGCTGCGATAATAATATCATTCATGCGATGATGCATTACGCTCCCATGGCAGCTTTTGCTGCTATGGCTTATACAGTAGGTCAATATGGCGCTCACTCCTTACTTGAATTGACTGAATTACTGATTTGTTTTTACTTAACGTGCATTGTATTTATAGTGGTCCTGCTCGGCAGCGTACTTTATTTTGTTTTAGGCTTAAGTGTATTTAAAGTGATCCAGTATTTTAAAACGGAAATTTTTATTGTTTTTGCTACCTCATCTTCTGAAACAGTGATGCCTAATTTACTGGAAAAATTAATCGAATTAGGTTGCGATAAATCAGTGGTCGATTTAGTGATACCAACAGGTTATTCTTTTAATCTCGATGGGACTGCAATTTATCTTACCCTTGCTGCTTTATTTATCGCGCAGGCAACAAACTCGCATATCACTCTTGAACAGCAAATCTTTTTATTGCTTATCATGATTATCAGTTCAAAAGGAGCTGCCGGTGTTACAGGAAGCGGTTTTATTATATTGGCCAGTTCCTTAGCAGCTATAGGTACGATCCCTGTTGCAGGAGTGGTTATAATTCTTGGAGTAGACCGCTTTATGTCTTCAGGGAGATCCTTAACCAATATGATTGGTAATGCCATTGTTGTATTGATTATTTCAAAATGGCAAAAATCGATTAATATGAAGCGAGTTCATGAAAAACTAGCATAAAAAAAATACTATGGGTAGCCGCCTGGTTGCGTGCAGCTGAATCGTCTACACATCGCTGAAAAACCAGCCCAGCTCTATTCCGACGTCCCGCGGCTGTCTGCGTGATCCAGAGGATCTACCCTAATCACTGGACCCGGGACAAGCCGCAGGGCGTAGACAGCAAGAGTAGGTCGGACCTTGGCCCAACAAGCCCAGCAATCGTATCCTGGGTTCAGGTCTGTAAGACTGGAACCCGAGGTTCACTCCACTACGCTTGCTCAAAATCCTTTACCGCCTGTTTAATGCGCAGTAAAATTAAACATTTCCCATTTAGAGATTAATATGCCAGGCAATAACATCCGTGATTTTTCTTTTTTTATACAAAATATTCATTTGCCCCAATCAATTTATTTTCCAAAAAATGACTACGAGCTAGTAGCTAAAATTATGGCTTATTTTCATACAGAAATCGTAGTTGACAATGTTTCGGATACAGATATGCCTGCACTTGCAAAAATTTTTGAAGAATATTTTGAAAATAATCCTCTTATTAATAAATCCATACAAGAATTTATTGATTCATTATTAGTAATACTGGTTGATAATGATAAATTAGGATTGCTTACTATCTTTAGTAATATAGGAGATGCTACTAGACAATTAGAAATTTTATTAGCGCCACATCATACTCACTTTGCTCGTGCCGCGGAGCCCAAAAACCTTCCTTTATTTAACTCATCTTCAACTAAAGAAATTAAGAAATGCGGAATATCCATCACGAGTGCTACCGACCTTTTTCCAGAGAAAAATTTAAAGCATGCGAAAGATCTAATTTACGGACTAGAATTTAATCAAAACGTCCCTGTAAATGAATTGAAATTAGATTATCTCAATGACCAAATTATTTTGGGAAATAACCTTGATGTTAATAGAATTTATTTTCAATTATTCATTGATCGATTACAAGAAAAACTAAATTTGTCGCGTAGTGATCTTTTTACTAAAGAAGACTTCATTGTTTTTCTCACCGGTGGTTCCGGTGAACGCTCCCGTGCGCAAATTAAGCTAGGTAATCTTTTTATAGAGATTGCATGTGGAGGGAAAGGTTCTCTTGCATTCGATATATATTATATTGATAACAATAGGAATGTACTTCTTCCATTGATGAACTGTATGAGACCACGTTATAGTAGAGCAACTTTTGACTATGAACATTGCCTCCCTTTTTCGGCGAGTATGTTTGGTTTGCACACGAGAATGGATAATAGATTGCCACCAAGTTTAACCCGGGATATGGCAAAAGACCGGGCAAAAGATAGGTTAGAAGCCGATGAACTAAATAATTTAATTAACTTAAGAGAAATATTTTTAGGTTTAGCATTGGGAAGAACAATTTGCGATTTCCCTAATTTAAAGCAAGAATTAAAAAAATTCTATGGCGCAGCAGTTCAAAATAATGTAGCTCCGAATAGCTCTTTTTTTAAATCCTCAACAGCCACTTTTTCTCCATTATTAAGCAACGAATCACAATTGAAAATGTAAACCCCACTACTAAGCTTACCTTACAAATTCATCAGACTTAGCAAGCCTGGGTAACACGCAGTGAAACCCGGGTTCTGGTCTTTTACAGACCTGCACCCAGGCTACACGATTAAGTGAGAGCACTTGTCTGTTGTTTTTCGGGATCGTGCGATGAAGAGAACACCTCTGGTTTAGATAATCCAAAAAAGGTTCCGTTATAACTTGAATTCGTCATGACTGGTTCTGTTCCTGTTTTCATTAATCTTAAGAATGCATCATAAGCTGCCTCAACGTTGTTGAGCGAGGTTGCCACCTGAACACGAGCTACTTTAGCGCTTGAGGCTTCATCTATTTTTGTCTGGCTTGTGCTTAAGTCAATTGTGAGTGAGAGTTCCTCAAATGTTGCCATAGCAGGATTCAAAGCGATCATGGCTGATAAACTGTCCCAAAATTGTAATTTATCATAAAATAATTTCTCTCCCATCCCTTGTAATAAGGACGTTAACATATCTTTGACCAGTTTTAACGAGGGTAATGTTTCCTTATCCAATCGTGCATAAAATTCTCGGGTCATAGGCATTTGACAAGTAATATCGATTGGAACAAGGTTTATGGGAAGATTTTTTGTGGTAAAAACAAGTTCTGCGGCTTTTGGATCAGCGTAAATATTCCATTCCGCTAGGGTATTTTCTGTATCAGGAAGCAGATCTGAAATATTTCCTGCTACTTTTACAGCGCCTCCCATAATAACTATCTTTTCAATTTTTTCGATGCAATCAGGATGAGCAGATATCAGCTGAGCAATATTAGTTAAAGGGCCAGTGGCTACAATCGTTATTTTTTCATCACTGGACATTAACGTGTCATACATTAACTGAACTGCAGAATCGGTAACTTGAGAATCTGCTATCGTGGGCACATCAGTATTATTTAAAATGGTATTTGCTTCTTTATTAATATATTCGGGAAAAGGAGTCCCGTGGTGATCCAAGGCAGAATTAATTCCATATGCAACAGGGATTTTTGCTGAAGGTTTTAACATCCGACATACTCGTTTCATATTTTCAGCACCGATTTTAGTAGTCGATTCTCCATATGCCACAGTGACGGCAACGACATCTGCATTAAGCAGCAATAAACATAATGCCATTATATCTTCATAGGCAGCATCACCATCATGTATTACTTTCATTACACATCCTTATAATATTTTTAAACGCGCTGTATGCTACGTTAAATTCATAAAAATTTCTGCATGTCCCAAATGGAACGAAATAAATTTATCTGGGGAATTTGGGGAAAGTTCCTTTCCTAACCTAGAAATCGACCGTTCCTTCTTGAGCTATTCAATAAATAGCAATACTTGCGTATGAGGCTTTGCCTGTCTATATTTAAATTAGTTTTTGTTCAAAAAATACTCATTAATTCGAAAAAATATATTTCGTGAGTGTTATTCTTCTGGATGGAACGAATTATGGCACATGAAGAACTTTTTAAAGAAATTGTCGAATTAATTAAAAGACAAGATGTTGATGGCGTTAGAGATATTTTAGCAAAAAATAAACATATAAAAGAATTACCTACGTTAGTTGATGATGAAGGAAATACGCTATTTCATCATCTGATAAAATCAGGCAATCTATCGCTCATGAGAGCCAGTCAAACTTATGAGAGAGGTTTCGGCGCCAGTTATGTTATAAGAAATAAAGAGGGTAAAACGCCTTATCAATGTGTTGCTGATATTGAAGACGCGCAATTCAGGGAGGTTGCCGCTCAAGTTTTTGGCCCGTCTTGGAAGCAAGCACATATTCTAAATCAATTTATCGTGTATTTAAAAATACAACATCAGCTTAAACCCAAGGAGTACAAGGAGGAGGATATTACAGCCATTATTGATGTGCTAAACGAAGGTCATTGTAATGGACTGTCTGCTATTTGGCTGGAGTTATGGCTAAAAAATAAAGAAAATAAATATTATGAGTTATTCTCAGACATTATTTATTGGGATTGTTCTATTGAACAATTAAGCCAAGAGTTAAAATCAAAATTTGAAGTCGCCATTTCACTAACCAGAATGTATCAAATGGATCGGGAAAAATTCAGTCATGAAAAAAAACAAGTAGCCCAGTCACAAAAGGAAGTAAAAGAGAAGATACGTCAAGAAAAAGAGCGAGAGACTGGCCAGCCAGTATCAATTGACGAGATCGAATTACCAGAAATATTAGCGGATCCTGTTTTTTTTAGCCGATATCAAAAGGCTTGGCATACCTATGTAGACACATTAAATGAAGAAGCATCTTATCAAGGACAATTTACCATCACTTCCCTCGCTTTTTTACTCGGTCAATTAGGAGATCAGGAAAAAGGAATGGCTTTTCGTGCTCATAATCATGTAATTTCTGCTGGAATCAAGAATGGGACTTTATATCTATTTGATTCAAATTATGACAAGCAAGCAGGGAAAGAAACCATTCCTAGAGAATTCAATTTAAGAAGTCCTAGTGGGCAAATAGACGCAGCAAAAGAAATTTATAAACAACTTTATTTTAGAAAACCTCCTGAAATAAATACCTTTTTTGAGCTTGATAAAGTGCATATTCTCGATTTGAAGGAGCGCCCCCGATATACCCATTATCCGAGTAACACTGATGTTAAAAATAAAGCAATAGAAGCGCAAGTACATGCGTTTTATAAAAAAGTTGAAGAAAATAATTTCACTGAAATTGATCCTTTTGAATTTGCTCGTTTGAGTAATTATTTTGATTCTGTTTTAAATCAGACCGAATTAGCCAATTTATATGAAAAAACAGTTTTTAAAAAAGAGCTGATTAATCAAATCACCCAATTAAACCGTTGGGATTCTATTTCTCCTTTGATTGTATTAATTGACACGTCAAATAATGAAAATGCATTAAACTGCTTATTAAGAAATGGGGCGGATCCGCATCTCATAGTCGGACATCAAAGTGCTATTGAAGCAGCCCGAAAGGAAAGAAAGGAAAATTTAGCACAATGTATGGAAGAACATATTAAACGAATGTCTGTTCCTGCTGAACATAAAAAGCAAATGGAACTAAAATGCCACATGAATGTTATAAAGATACCCGCCAACGAACGAGAACAAAATATTCTTGCTGTCCTCAATGTATTGAATAGTTCTTTACTGAACAATAAGGACAATACAATCCCGGTTGTAGTGCAAAATATCAAAGCGATTGTAGAGCAGATTGATCCTCGCGATACGGAACATATTTCTGAAAAAATTAAAGAAATTAAAGCATTAATTAAAACTCACGATAAAGATACAGAAGACAATTCTTATGTTTTAAACATTCTGGATGCATTTGAGAATGTTACAAATGATAATTTCAGAAGAATTCGTGAATCACTTTCTTTAGTCCCGGAATTTAAAAAAATTATGGATGCTCCTATGCTGGAGTCCCGATCTTCTTTGGGATAGTTTATCAGTCATGATAAACCATCCCCAAAAAATCTTTATAAGCAGCATCACCATCAATGTATTACTGCAAATCCTTATTATATTTTAAACATAGTGTATGGTATGTTTAAATTCATAAAAATTTCCCCCCAAATAGAACGAGAACAAATTGTGAAGCAGGCTAAGGAGCAGCGTGTATGCCAAAACTAAATACTATTGACGGTTATTATGATCCCTTAAAATTTATCAAAAAAAATCATACCAAAGAGGATCTTATTAATGAAAAAGAACTCATTGACTATCTAAACAGTGCATATCGTCATGCTTTAAGGAAAATATTACTTGCAGCCCCTGCTTCTTTTGCAGAAGCATCACCTATATATGCGCTTTGTATTGATGTCATCTTAAACGGCAATGATTTAACCCAAGTAACAGTAAAGGAGATTGAAGAGCAAATAAATAAAAATAAAGAACTGCATAAATTAAAAAATTTAAAGTCAGACACCCCAGATTTTGAAAAACTCCAATTAATAAAGGCTGTCACCAAGACGCATCAAACCAATTTAGTTATTGATGAACATGTTGTTCATTATGTAAATAGTACTCTCGCTCTTGAGACTCTATTAAACAAAGAATATAAATATGGATTTTTTGCTACTCAAAAAAGCAATTTGGCACATAAAGAAGCTGTTACGGCACTTAAAGATGCTCTAAAAGAAAATCCAGTCGATCTTTTAGCGCATTTATCTACCTTACGTAAGGGTGAATTAGGCGGCGCTATCAGAGCCTTTGTAAAACAGGGTCTGGCAGATAAGTTATTGAATGGCAAAACAGTTCATACGGTAAGCGATTTTATAACGGCATTACACGAACAAGCGAATCTTAATTCACCGCCAACAGCGGGCCTGTCTTAAAGTAACCTTGTTGTTTGCAACCAGGAGTTTTTACCAGCTGCAATACTGTCTTTGATCACATCTCTGCCTATGTCCTACGGCTTGTCTGCGGAACGTCGGAATAGAGCTGGACTGGCTTTTCAGCGATGTGTAGACGATTCAGCTGCAAGCAGCCAGGACTGATGATATTTTAATATTATTTTTTTGTATCAGTACTATTTGGCGTTGCTTTTGGCATCTCTATGGTCGTTTTAGGCGCCTCTATCGTTGTGCTCGGAGTCTCTTTAATTACCACAGGTGTCGTGGATGTTGTAGTCCCAAGACTCTCCCTAAAGAAATAATATGCTGCAATAGCGACAAGAATAACAATTACTACGATGGCAACAATTGCAACACTACTACTTGCATCATTTCTAGCCATTATAATCTCCCTGTAGTTATAAACGTAGCAATTCAAGTGTGAGTTTATTGCTCAACCCTAATAAGTATAGGATAATAACCAAGCTGAATTTACATGATAAAACTTACCAGTAAAAAGATTGAATCATCTCCTGTAGCTCAAAAAAACACAGTTTATGCTGCTTATTTCTTTAGCAGTTAGTCTCATCCTAAAATCCCCCGAAATTAAGAATATAAAAATATTGATTTTCCCCTCTACAGACTTAATGACTTAGTAGTAAGAAGGAGAAAATGGTGCAGGATTAAATTGTCGCTCCTCTTGCATTTTATCTTCATCTATTATTTGCTCAACTTCTTGAATCGGTTTATTCGAGTGTGTTTCTTGTTCTTGAGATGGAATCGTTTGCCGTGCTGGCTCCTGTTTAGGCATTAGTCGAGCCATTTTTTGTGGACTGTCAATAGGAGCAGTAACTTCTTCCTTAGGTGCAGGCAATTTCGGGGATTGCTCTTGATAGCTCATTCCGCGCATACATCGTACTTTTTGCAAAGCTTCCCAGTTTTCTTCCCAGCCAGTAGCAAAACCATATTTCTCTTTAAACCACCTCATCGCATGCTCTAATTGAAAATAAGGTTTGATGAGCGTCTCTGCAAGAATGTGTCCATTTCCCTCATCTGGGCCTTTTGCAAAATAAACGGTTGCTTTCCTTTCTTTTAAATCACCGGTTAAATCGATTGCAACCCACCCTCTCCATGGCCCCATATCTCCGGTCTTAAACGCGGTGAGTGGCTTGCCATTTTCATCTACTTCAAGTTGAAAACCCAAACATTCAGCGACATATTTTAAATCTCTGGGATCAGACACAGTCTCTTTTGCCCAAGGGTCCTGGGTCATCCGAATTTGAGGATTAAAAGCATACTGTAATGTTTCATCGTTCATCCAGGCTTGCACAAACAGTGCATAGTCTTTCGCAGTAGTAGTTAATGTATTTGCTGCGCACGGCTTTTTCCCAAAACTGCTGTGGTTCATATGTAACGGATCAAACACATATTTTTTAGCAAGCATATCAAGATTCGCGGTATGGCCACGTTTTGCTACTTCCTCAAGAATTTTGGGCAAGTAGGGATTAAGCTCCTGAACATCAGTAAGCTCTTGTAAATTACAATGGAGTGCGTTTAAATCTATAGTGCCAGATTTTCCCACCCCAGTAATATCAAAAATGGTATACCGTAAATTGGGAGGATAGATTGAAACATACAGTATATTTTCTGCAAAAAAATCATTTTCCGACATTAAAGCAAGCTTAGGCTCGTGAAGTTTTTCAATCACTTTTTGCAAATAAAATAAGGGAAATCCTGAATACCGATAATATTCTTGGCCGGGTTCAAATTGATGATTCACTTCATCTTTTCGATTCAAATCAAATCCTGTTTTATGGGCAAGAATCATCGCTGGCGTCAATGCATTAATGCGTGCTGTATCTTCTTCAGTAATTTCTTCATCATCTTTCCATTTAAAACCATGCTGTTGGCAAAAGTCCTTAAAAGGCAAAATATCATTAAGCCTCTTCATATCTAAAGAGAGCTTGCCAGCTGCCACAAGCTTTAAAACAAGATAAGTAAATACGGGCTTACTCAGTGACGCAGCGCCAAAAACCGTATCGTTATTCACGTCCCCATAGCCCTGAGTTTCGGGCATGCCATGGCCCATCACTGTCGCCACACATACTTGTTCTATCTTGGCTTTCTTCCTAATCCTTTCTACCTCAGCCTCTGTGCTGTTGGACTTAAAGAGCAATGAACTTAAATCTTTTAGCGAAGCCATTAATTGGATTACTTTTGTTTGCATGTCGTCTCTCCTACAATGTTACATTTCAATTCTTCAATAAATCCATTGTATCGAAACACTAAGCGTCAGTTGTATAAACTTTGTATAGATTGAATATATTTAGAAAAAAATGAGTGGGAATTCTAGGAGAGCATGACTACACTAATATGAAACTGCATAGAATATAAATGATGAACATAAACATACTGTTAGTTGAAGATAACCTCAAATTAGTCAAGTACTTAAAAAAAATGCTTACAGATGAAGGATATCATATAGCGACCGAATCTCGGGGCGATAGTGCTGTCTATCGTATCATTAGAGAACAGCCTGATTTAGTGATTCTTGACATCATGTTGCCTGGGATGAATGGCGAACAAGTTTGTGAAACGGTACGTGATGTATATCGCGGGAAGATATTGATGTTAACGGCTTTGAATACAGAACAAAACGAGGTAACTAGCCTTAAACTGGGTGCGGATGACTATGTGACTAAACCGGTTAAAGAAGAGATCTTAAAAGCGCGAATTACTGCGCTTTTAAGAAGACCCAACTTAATTGCCGAACCTAAAGAAATTCAATTTGATAATTTGGCGATTAACTTAATAAAAAAAAGCGTCAGCTATTGTGGAAAACCTATTGATTTAAGTCCAAGTGAGTATGAGCTACTTGCTCTATTAGCAAAGAATGCTGATACTGTTTTAAGCAGAGATAATATTGATTACGCATTACGGGGTAGAGAATACGATGGTGTAGACCGAAGTATTGACCTTAAGATATCCCGATTAAGAAGGATATTAGGCGATGATCTAGACAATCCTTATCGAATTAAAACGATTTACGGAAAAGGATATTTATTTTTATCGGATTCATGGAAAAAATAAATGATAAAATTATATCTAAAAACAATTTCCGCTTCACTATTAATTCTATTTCTTATTCTTTTGGTTTTTTATCTTTTCTTTACTCATTCCATACGAACAATGTCTCAAAAAACTCAGGACATTTTAGGGATAGGTAATTTTTCGATACTCGAGCACATAGTACTCAAATCAAACACATCTATTTCGAAATCCAGTAAGGAACTAAAAAAATTATTGCCGCGGAACACTAAGGCGGCACAAGTGATTGATATGAATTCCCTACCCTTTACAGATAAAGAAAAAGAACAATTAATTGCGGGTAATATTGTTTATAAAGATGCAAAGAATCGTATGTTTTTGACGTATAGTATTCATGATGTCTATGCCTACAAGCGAATTGACAAGAGCTCTTTTGTTTTAAAAGTGCAGATGGGGGCATCGATCAATGACGTGGTTAAAGGTGCGACCTATTTGATGCGAACACTTATTTTAAACACATTAAAGACTCTCCCGATGAGTAAATGGGAAGATGCATTAGATAAACTCCAGCTTCAGTATCAAATTCCCTTAACACTCACTTCAATCAACAATAACAATATTTCTCCTATCGCAAGAAATAATTTAATAGATAATGATGTAGTTTATGATATCCCTACAGATGAAAAACCGATAACGACTGTTTATTTTAAAATTCCTGGTAGTGACAAAATAATAACTGTGGGGCCGTTAAACTATCCCTATTTTTCACTTCGATTATCTGAGATTCAAATATATTTTGTGATAACAATAACCCTTTTGACTGTTTTTGCCGTGGCAGTTCTCACATGGCTATTTAGCAGGAACAGCGCAAAAATATACAGATTAACGCAAGAGTACAGCCAAGGTCATTTTAACTATGATGTGCATCTAAATCGCATTTCAACGTTAAGAGGTATCTATGAAAATGTGGTTGCTATGGGTAACAAAATAAATGTACTGATGCAATCACAACAAAATATGGCACGATTTGTCGCCCATGAAGTGCGCACTCCCTTATACACCATACAATTGGCCCTTGATTCGTTAAAAAAACTTAAGGCTCAGACTGCTGAAGAGCAAGAACATATTGAAAGCATCGAAGAAGACATACAAGAATTGAATCAGTTGATTCACACTTTTTTACTCTACTCCCAGAGTACGGCACACGAACTTAGAGTAAATAAGGAATTGCTTAATCTACGCCAATGGCTTGAGAATTTATTAAAAACGTATCAATCCTATGAAGTAAACGTACTGTTTAATTACCAACAAAGTGACAATGAGTTGCTATTTTTTGATCCAAAACTCTTATATCACGCCGTAACTAATCTCATTAGTAATGCGCTAAAACACGCACATAAGGAGATACTAATCAGTTTGGAATATCGAAATAAATCAGTAGTTATTCGCATAGATGACGATGGTCCAGGTGTACCTGAATGTGATAGAGAAAAAATAGTGGAACCCTTTACTACATTAAATGCAAGTGACACAACAGGAAAACACATCGGACTTGGTTTATCCATCACGAAATCCATAGTGAGTTTACATGGCGGGATACTTGCAATAAATGATGCGAAAACCTTAAAAGGAGCGAGTTTTAGTCTTATTTTACCAAGATAACTTGACGCTACCTTGCTTGTCTTAAACAAGCAAGGTTCCATAATACCCCACCAAATTCGCGATAGTGACGGTATTGGCGTAATTACTGCACGTGCTGTCCTTAGTCATATTCCAGTTAAATATTCCAGCTAAACCAATGTATGGAGGATAATCAGGATCACAATTTGTTTCCTGGACATCAATTCCATTAGCAATTTGCTTTTTAGGATAGCCTATAGCAACAAGTGCATTAAAGAAATCTTTACCCCAACTGCCGTCAGCAAAATAAGTTTGAATGTTAATTAAATCAAAGCTCCTGGCATTTAATATATCGACCTGTGTTGCTGCAATTCCACCGGGCTCATCATTATTTCCAGCAGGAGTGATAGTGAGATAATAGGGTTTGCCATCTTGCAGTGATGCATAATTTAATGCATTTCTTAAATTAGCAATCACCCCATCGAAATTGGCCTGAGGAATGGAACCGCTGGAATCACCTATGCTTTCATCATCAATATCAAGGCCATCCAGATGATTGCTGCGAATAAACTGAATCACGCTGGGTACGAAAATATTGGCATGATTCACATAGTCATTATTAATATAGGTCCAATCCTTTTTCCCCCATCCCAATGAAATTAAAATCTTTATATTCGGATTACCAATACGTGCTGATTGTACCAATAAAGCCAAACGCGCAGGCTCATTAGGCTGGCCTTCTTCGTAGGTAAAAATTGCACCGTTTTGCCATGCATAAGTGTGAGCAAATGCCACAAAAATGGCGCTAACCCGATTAAAAGGAGGAATAGGAACTTGATTTGGCGGTAACCATTGTCCTGCCCCAAAATTATAAATTGGGTAATAGGTACCGGCGTAAGGAAGGGGAAATTGGCTGCTTGGAAGTTTTTTTGTTGCAGTCACCTTAATACGATTATTTAATACGGGTACAGAGCACACCGCTCCGTTATAGGCACAGACTCGCGGCATTAATGTGATCTCAGCATTTTGGTTAATTCCTTGTAAAGAGACTATAAAGGAACAGGTAGCTCCTGCAGCCAAAACGGTACAGGTATTGCTGCTTAAAGAGACGTTCAGAGTATTTGCTGTTGCTCTATAGTTAGGGTCAACTGTAAGACCACTCAATGTTTTTGACGTAGTATTTTTAGCCGTATAAGTAATATAAGTAGAGCCAACCTGGGAAATAACGATGGGACTTGAGCTGCTTGGTGTAATTTCTACTACAGAAGCAGCTTGTGCCGAAGTCAGGGCCAACATCCACCAGAAACAGTGCGTTTTGAACAATATATGTTTTTTCATCTGCATTCATCCTTGTTAACCAATAGAAATTGCCAGAGTAAACAGGATCCCTTGTGTATAAAGATTTTTAATGTTCAAGCGATCCTTGGAAGTTTGTGCTGGCAAGTTACCTAAAGTTCCTTTGTCCAAATTAAAATATTGATAACCAACAGACGCATGATATTGCACATGATGTTGCTTATCATCCCACAGCAGGTATTCAAGACCCGTACCTAATTCATAGGAAAAAGTCTGTTGTGTATGATTGTTAAAACGGGCTACAGCAGGAGCAGCGCTTAATAAAGGATCGGTCGGCTCTTCATGATATGCATAAAAACGATTCCAGCCTGGACCAATACCGACCAAAGCATAAGGTTTCAAAGCATATTTTGAATAAATTACTTTGGACTCAACCATCAGCGATGCGCTTTTTGCATGAAAATTATAATTCAAGGTATCAAAAAGACCCTCATTGATAAACGGAAATTCCGTTCCTTTTACTTGCCCCAGCTCGAAAAAATATCCCGACACGCCCAAAGATAATTGATAAAATGAAAACCATGGCTTTTCAAAAGTATGATTTGCCCCTATACCCCAAAAACCTTGCCAGTTTGTTTTGGTATTGGTTTGGTAGGCATTGGTAATGCTCTCATTAATATCAACCAGGCGCTCGTTTTTAAGGGTCGAAAAATTGGGACCTCCTGAAACAAAGAAACTGATTTGATTGGCATTTCCAGAACAAGAAAACATAAAAAAAATACATAAAGTAACAAGCTTTTGCAGTTTAACTTCCATATCTATTTAGACCTTTAAATTGTGAACATTTTCCAAAACAATATTATCTGAAAAACAGGCAAGTTTTAACTTTATTTTGCCGGGAATAATTTGACGTTGCATTGCTTAAACAAGCGGGCTGGTTCAAGCATCCCCATGGGGGGCGTATCTGCATATAAAAAATAGAATCATATTAAAGAGAATAGATAAAACTTTATAACTTAATCCCTTTATTCAAATAGTGCACTTGCTTACTACGTCCCGCGGCTTGTCCCTGAGAGAACCACGCGAATTTGGATGTCACTTTATGTTTTTAAATGAACGATACTCAACGTTCTACGTACCGCGCTTTATGCCTGAGGACTCCCCAGATAGGAGCAAAGAAAGAAGGAATGAGTAGACGTGCATAAAGCGCAGTACGTAGGGGTAAATTTCGCGGGGATCGCTCAGGGCTTGTCTGCGGGATCCAGTTTTTATTGCAAACTGTCTAGATCCGTGGACAAGCCGTGGGACGTAGGAATAAAGAATCATGAAAAAGTGTTGTATTTAAAATTCTATTACGAACTAGCCTTGTATATTCCAATAGCTAATAATAGCCAACCAATAATAAGACATAAGCCGCCAATGGGGGTAACGACTCCAATTGCCTTTACGTTGAGCATGCTCAATAAATATAGGCTTCCTGAAAAAAGAAAAATGCCAGTAAAAAATAACCATCCTGCAACTCGTATGATTCGTGCATCAAACTGACAAAGAATCATTCCAACGAATAATAAAGCCAAACTATGGATAAATTGATAAAAAACACCCGTTTGAAAAATATGCATTTGAGACGCACTAACTTGTGTATTCAAATGATGAGCAGCAAAAGCACCTAAAATTGTGGCAACCATTGCTGATAAAGCACCGATTGCTATAAAACGCTTCGGCATTACTGTTTCAGAAGAAGGCTGTATCATTCACTATCCAAATATTTTAAAGACTAACTAATTGGCATAATAGATTATATTGCAAGGAGTCTCAAAGAAATGTTGAGCGAGAACATACTTTTCCACTTTCTGCATCAAGTAGATATGAGCTCCCTTAGTCAAACATTTCATCAAGAAAAAAACCAACTAAAACAGATAAAAAAGTCCAAAGTAGCGTTGCTCAGCTATACTGCTGATTACTTGACTTAATTTGAGCGTATCGAAGGCAAAACCTTTTTTTACTGGAGATCATTTATCATAGTTCTCCCCAGCAATAGGAATTAAGCTTCCTCCTTCTTTAGCCCCTCTTTCTAACACTCTTTCAATTGAAAATTATGAACTCAAGGGGTGATTCAATAGCGGAAGATTCTTTTACTTCAAGTCTGGCCCTTCCTTATACTCAATTTCTAAGCCCTTTCCCTTAAAGTGAGAAACTATTGCCGCTTTATGCTCCTCACTATAACCAAGTGTATCTGCGACTTTTAGATAAAAATTTAGCTCTTTTTTCTCATATTCTTTAACTTTCTCAGAATCAGGTTTTTTAGTTTGAATAAGATCATAAAAAGAACGCACTACATCTTTAAACTCCCTCCTTAAATCTGGAGGTAACTTTTTTACATCAACATATAAAGGATTGAACTCAATCTTCCAGAAAAGTAAACCAACTTTCTCAACCCTTGCAACACAAGCGGATATATGGGCGCCACTTAAAGTACACTCAGCTTCACCGCTAAAATCAATATATTCTCCGTCAATAGGATTCACACCCAACTCACCTGCTTCATATTTTTGATGGTGCGTTTCCCTCTTAGGAATGTTATTCAAATCAAATACCATTATTTCATGCTCTTTACCCCTACTCCAACTTTTTGCTGCATCTAAGCTCATTGAGGTAGAGATTCCCATAATATCGCCGCTTTGGTGAGCAATCATCATCTTTTCTTTGTCTTTACTTCTGAATACACTGGGTTTCCTTCCCACAAAACCATCCATTTTCTTATTGAATACACAATCAGACTCCTTTTTAGACATACCTCTAAATAGAAGATTATGTGACCGAGGCATAGTAAAGATATTAAAAAAATTAAAATCACTCAACTTTGAGCCATTATAAGTACTCGTTGGAAAGCATAAAGTCTCCAATCGCCAAGTTGCCTCATATTTTACTGGATAAGCGGAAGCTCGAGTCCAAATACTTCTAGAAGGCACTAAAGAAGAGGAAAATAGTGTTTGTGTCATTTTTTTACGCATAGTGCACCACCCTTATTTTCGCCAAGATAGGTCTATCTTAAATTGTAGCAAAAATAAACTATGTGTCTAATTAAACAACATTTGATATAAGCATGCCTATTGAGCAACTTTTTTAATAAGGTAAGTTCGCTTATTTTTCTCTAATAAATTAGTTATGAACAAAACGTGTGCTGCAAACTATGATTTAATTGACCTGCTCGAATGAGTTGTTGAATAAAATGCAAAAATTTGTTTTAAGTGTCTCTAAACTAACGTTTCTTTTGATGTAATTTCTCAATAAAGCGTCTTCAATAAGTTTGTAAAATTTGATTTAGAAATAAGCAATGTTCCTAAAAATATAATCATGACACAGTTGTGGGTTATAAAAAAATAGATTACACTGTGATTAATTATAGGTCAGTCAATAATTAAATATTGAATTTCCTGAAAGGAGTACTTTCATAATGAGGCGTCGTTTATCTTTGTTTCAACCCCTGATTAAAAATACATCTCCCTATCTTTTTCATAATAACTACCTTCAATCTCTTGAAAAAACCTGGTTAAGCAAAATACCGGCAGAAACAAGTCAAAAAAACAAGAAGAGTGTTAAAGTTTTTTTCAATCAAAAATACTTTCCAGATTCTTTAGGCACGGATCCCGATACGTCTTATTCATTATCCCGTCTTTTAACAAGAACTGCAGCAATTAGTGTTGATGGAGATAAGGCAGGTTATTTTCAAAATGGAGAACCTTTTAAGGAGAAAGATTATTTTGCTAAGCTACAACCTGGTGATCCGAAAGGACTATCACCCCAAGAACGCTTAATTGCATCAAAAAAAATTATAACCTCTAACAGCTCAGTAATGGCAGTCGGTGGATATCCTCATACAATTCCTCGACAAAATTTAAAAAAACCATTTCAAATTGGATTACTTTCTCAAGTAGGTGCACAATTTGAAAATTCTTATTTACATTATAGAGCTTTTATCATGGATCCTTATCAGGATATTATTGAACACCCCCACTTAAAGCATCTGTATGAAGATACTCCTACTGATTTTAGATCAGCAGCGGCTGTTCTAGCAAAATATGATAGTAATGGTGACTTATTTCGACCAAGAGATGGATTGCTCTACATTGCCAGAAATACTTCGGGCCATTTTTATCGTACTTTTTTTAATAAAAATGCAATTATTTTTAATAGAAAAGCTTTTTTTAATTCACTTGTCGAAGACATACATTTGGCTCTAATTGCTGTGGACCAAATGGCTGAAAAGGAAAAAAAGCCTGCTTTCTTAAAGGCTACAGGAGTAGGCATGGGATTTTTTGCTAAAATCAATTGTGCTTATGATATTCATGGTTATCTTTTACCTATTTATTTACATGCCTATAAACATGTTTTAGAAACTTATTCATTTCCTCATATAAAAGTAATTGAATTCCCAATTTTTGGGGATGAAGAGGAAAACACCTATGACTTGGTTTTTAATGGGCAAAATAAAATTAATCACATTGAGGTGTCACACTTTGCCCGAGATGTTCTTAGTTTTACCGATAAAGAAAGAGAAGAATACTATGTTTGTGCTATTAACCCAAGTGACTCCAATGCTTTTCCAGGTAATGAGCAAGGATACGGTAGCGTAGAATCAGCTCTGGGAAATAATACCACCATACGTACTGATCAAGTTTATTTAACAAATACTGCACTACTAAATCCAGAAAATCAGATAGGTATCAACTTAAGCGAGGAAAATTCTTTAACAATATCACGCGCTCCTTAAACTAATAAAGCCCTAATGATGTATTTATGTATGAGCCTATTAGAATATCCATAGATAATATAGTTATGCTCCCCCATATATATCCTTAATTCAATATTCCATTTTAGAGTAATCTGTATACCCTTTTTCGGCTCCTCCATAGAAAGTTGCCGGATCTGGGGTAGCTAGAGAAAAACCTTTTGTAAAACGCTCTGGTAAATCAGGATTGGCAATAAACTTACTGCCAAAGGAAATTGCATCGGCTCGGCCTTCATTAATTGCTGCTTCGGCTGTTTGCAGGGTATAGCCCGCATTAAGTACCAGTAATCCAGAGAATAATTTTCTTATTTTCGACGCTAATGGTACCCCATCAGGAAGTTGCATGGGTTCAACGAGGTGTAACATTCCCAAATGCAGCTTTTCCAACTGCTCAACAAGGTAAAGGTAAGTCTCTTTCGGATTAGAATCATTCATGCCATTGAATGGGTTGTTAGGGGATATACGGACAGAGACTCGTTCTGCTCCCCATACGTCAATCACTGCCTGGGTTAACTCAATTAAAAAACGTGCTCGATTGACCAGGTTTCCTCCATATTCATCCGTCCTTTTATTAGAGCCATCTTCCAAAAATTGCGCTGGCAAATACCCATTAGCGCCGTGAATCTCTACCCCATCAAAGCCCGCATCTCTGGCCAGTTTTGCTGATTTTTTAAAATCCTCAATAATTTCTTTAATTTCCGCTAGTTCTAAGGCTCTTGGCGTAACAACATCCTTAGGTCCCGAAAGAGTATAAGATTGACCTGAAAAGCCGATAGCAGAAGGTGCGACTGGCAGCAAACCACCATGAAAGTCAGGGTGAGAAACCCTGCCTACATGCCAAAGTTGCAAATAAACTTTCCCCCCTTGCACATGAACTTTATGCGTGACTTTTTTCCAGCCATCAACCTGTGCCTGACTATGGATTCCTGGAGTAAATATATAGCCAACACCCTGTGGACTCACTTGAGTTGCTTCTGTAAAAATAAGTCCTGCTGATGCTCTTTGCGCATAATAGTCAGCTATCAAATCAGTAGGTATTTGCTGCGTAGCACGTGAACGAGTCATGGGGGCCATAAAAACTCGATTCTTAAATGTCAGTTTCCCTTTGGTGAATGATTCTGTGAGCATTAAATTTTTCATGATAGAGTACCTTTCATATCTTGATTGCAAATTTTAAGATGATGTACCAAACTATACTTTGCCGACCAACTATTTATAAATATAGTTGGTCGGCAAAGTATTTGTCAAGCATCCATATCTTGGGAGTCTCAATTGGCTAATATAGAAGGGAAAACTGAAAAAGAAACAATTTCCTGCAAAGAGGAAGACGTTTTACGTTTTCCGAATGCAGTCAAAGGTAATGAGCTCAGCTATCTGATTTTCCTGCTTGCCAGAACACATAGGGGGATGGCAAGCGAACTTTTACGACCTCTTAATCTCTATCCTGGGCAAGAACTTTTGCTTATGCAATTATGGGATCGAGATGGCCAGAGCCAGATAGAACTTATTTGCCGACTTGGCTTGGATGCCTCTACTGTCACTAAAATGGTACAAAGATTAGAAGCTCAGGGCCACATCACCCGAACACCATCCAGCAAAGATAAAAGAGTAATGCAGGTCAACCTCACTTCTACGGGAAAAAAATTAAGAGCAGACGTTGAAAAAATGTGGACCTCTCTAAACTCTGCCGTTACCCAAATCCTTGATGTAGCGGAGCAAGAACAGATAAGCGCTCTTTTAAAAAAAATCGTATTAGGCATGCAAAAAGGGGTTAAATAAGGTGGGTTGGGTCATTTTGACTCAATAATTTGAACAACGGGTTACTCAAATTAGCGTTCCACGTACCAACACCGGTATGTATAAATTAAACCCAATTAGCGGCTTATACAGTGATGTATGAGTTTCATTAATGAAAAAATCCTAAACCCATAATGCCCGCAATAATCAGATAGATAGCGACAATGTAATTCAATAATCGTGGTAAAAGCAGAATTAAAACTCCAGCAATTAATGAAATAATAGGTGTAATGTGAACGCTAAGCATATTTCTCTCCTCCGTGAGCTCAATATAATTATTATAGCAGCACTTTGGTGAAATCAATTGCACGTCTTAGTGATAAAGCTGTTTCAATGAAGGGTCTTGGTTTCAAATTGTCAATTGCACACAGTGAGCCAATTAATTCACTCGCTTCTGTTCATACAAATAAGCCTGGAAACATGCCTTGGATAGTCAAGGGTATATCCTAATGCATACATTGATTTGAATTATCATATACATTATCATCTCTCATCGAAATCAAATCCAGAGTAAGCAATAAATGAAAAATGTAACAAAATATTTCGCTATAGCGCTAATAACTCTAATTCCTACTCTGTCTTTTGCAACTCTAAAACCATTCACTAGCAGAGATTGCGCTGCTTTAGCAATGCCTAAAACGGTCTTATTAGTTCATGCATCATGGTGCTCACACTGCAAGGCTTTTTTGCCAGTTTACAAACAGGTTTCTGATAAAGAAAAATACAGAGATTGGATTTTCTATCAAATGGTAAATGATAAATTTGAAAATGTTTGTGGTACTGCTATTAGAGGTGTTCCTGTCACATTTAAAAATAATATGAAAAACAATCTTATGGGAAACAGGCCGCAATCAGCTCTGGAAGAATTTTTAGATTCGAATGCCTAGAATAGACTTTAACCAACTCTTAAAGCACCTTACTCATATGAAGGAGGTTACGCCTGGAACTTCAGAAATTGATAAGTTTATAGATCAGAATTGGCCTTTAAAACAAATTTAATTTTGAGCCCCAACTTTCCATATTCCCACAGCTATTCCGCAGGTAACCCAAATACACACTCAAATATTCTTGCTTTTACAAAATAGACTAAAATCTTTTATTTTTGGGTTTTGAACATCTTTCCACTTAGAAACTAATCGATCAACTTGATCGAATCATGAGTCATCAGTTAAAATTTTTCCATTTCATTTACTAAGAACCCGATGGAAACAAAATTTGAAATGCCTCTCAGTGATGTTGAACTGATTGCGAACATGATGAAATTCAGAGTGTTCATTCGAACAGATAACTCCTCTGCAATATATTTTCAACCCTTTGATCAGTATTTGGTATGTCCTGCCGAACATATGAACTTGCAAACGACAGCAGGCTCATACAGAAAATATATAAATTCAGGTTTCTTAAGTACATTTGAATTTGATCATAATGAGGGCTTGAAAGCGGTTAACAACTATTTAAATTATGCCTGCGTACATTTCATTTTTATACCGGCAGCTCTTTGTAATCAAATTGATTTAACTGGCGGAACATCGGGCCTTGAAAAAAGGGGTAAAATTACTTATCCCTGTAAAGAGAGTGGTACTGCCTGGAAAACTCCCATACGTCATCAATTTCTTCCGCAAATTTTTAATACGCAAGGTATGTCTGTTGCCGTACCCCCGGGATCAAATCGCTACAAGTTTGAATATTTATTGGGAGGAAAATGGCAACCCTATGCCATATATGTCACTATATCAAAACAGGTCGCATTGGAAATTGCCAAAAAACAGTACACTGACGAAGCAGAGCTTTGGGCTGAGCTAAAAAATTACCATCCTTATGTGATTGGCTCTCAAAATTTCGCGCAGTATACTAGAATGCTAGAACAGGGGGAAATTGCTCAAACATCACAAGAAAGATGGAAAGCATTACCTTACGATAGGCAACAGCTGCTTTGTTTTTTATTCGCGGTGATGCAAAACAGATGTTATAAGGAACCTGTTCCTGAGAATGATATAGATATGATCTATAGCCTATTACATGATATTGCGCCTCAAATCGATTTACTACTACAACAAAGTCCTCTTCTATTCGATTATTTAAAGTTATTAGAAAGTTCTATCATGCTGACTCAAAGTCAGTTAGTTCCTCACGATGATGCATTAAATTTCTTAACGAAAGAGCTTAAAGAATTATTATCTTTCGATCTCCAAATGATTAAGACCCTGAATTCTTCAGTTATTGCAGATAAAGTTCGAATGCTTCAGTCATTCCATAAAGCATTCACTGCCGAACATATGTTTGGACAATGCATCAGGCGTTGTGAAAGCTTTCATTTTCAATCCTCGGAAATTGAAGAATTAAAAGTGAATACCTTAAATCTAATTCAAGAGTTTTATGCTGATCCCTCTCTTTCAGAGAGAAAAATCTCTCAATTAATTGAAGAACTATCATCATCTACAAAAATTGTAGAAGAAAAATTAAACGAGTTTTTAAATAGAAATTATATTTTAACCAGTGGAATTTTATTATTAGAGAATACAGATTTTAAAGGACCTCCAGGAGAACAATCCATAATTTTTTGTTTAGGTGAATGGTATCATCAATGGGTCCAGAGGCTTGATTTATCTCAAGGGAACTTAAATTTGCAAAAGCAGGCAATATACTGTGAAAAAATTGTAGATGGCCTTATGGCGTTACAAAAGATGTATCGAAGCTATAAATTTAATTCCTCTCAGTTTCTGCATGTATTTCACGATGAAGTAATGCATACAATCAATGCAGTAGAAATGGCGTTGCAGCAGGATGCTGGATGGGATATAGGTCGATACATTTATGAAAGAACGAATATGTTACTATGTTTAATAGGCACTCAAAATAATCAAAATAATAAATTTTTTTTCTTATCTTCCATCCAGACAACTATAGACCGATTAAACGAAATTAAAATGCCTGAGGTAACAATGCATACGAATGGTGCTTCTGCTTGAGACTTAAATAGAGAAGCAAAATAATGAGCGGCCAAGGCATGTGTTCGCATGTGCTCATAAGTCGAAAACTATCCTCAAGCCACCACTTACTGGGACTTCTCTCCCTACTCTAGGAGTGGTTAGAGGCGACCCGTAATGTAGAATTTAGTCGTATAATCCCCAGCTCACCAGTGCTTTTCCTGCCTATGGTTAGATCTACTTTAATTAATTGTATTACATTACTATTTTCAAATTGATAGTTAATTTTTAAAGGAAGAGTGAGTATCCATTTGTTATCTCTAGATTCAATGAGCTGAGGTACTCCGTCTATTTGGCTTGTTGCACTGAGTTTTTGGGTCTTAAACGCTTTAATGTTGCCTGATTTTTCAAAGGCATTTATAAATTTATCCCATCCCTGTTTCGTATAGCAGGATTGCAATTTTTTCAACTGTGTGTCTATAGATTTAGAATCAAAATTAAAAGATTGAGTTGCAGCGTGCTCAGCCCAAGCCAAGATAATGGCTTGATTGATATTTTTAATTTCAGCGGAAGTTTTATAATCACAATCGATAAGGGCTGCTTTTTTTGGTTGTTCCACTGTAGATCGTTGTGTATTTTGCAACCCGCGTTCGTTAGACGGTGTCACTTGAGGCTGGCTGGGCGTTACTGTATCGGCGTTAACCGGATCCTTGAGATGAGCAGTAATTCGCATAATTCCAAACTCGCCTGTAGGTTTACGTCCCATAGTTAAATTAACATTTAGAAATTGAGTTACGTTGACTTGTTTGTTCTGATAAACAACTTGTAAGGGTAACTCGATGCTCCATTGATTATTTCCAGTTCTAAGCAGTTTTATTTGACCATTTACCCTACTGTTCATAATAAAATTTTGGGATCGCATTGCTTCAATGTTACCTGATTTATCTAAAGCACTCTTAAAATTCGTCCAGCCTTTTGCAGTATAACAAGACTCCAATTTCTGTAACTGAGACTCTACTGATACAGGATTGAAATCAAAAGATTGTGTTGCGGCATATTCTGCCCATTTTATTACCAGGTCTTCATTAATCGTTTTCATCTCGCTAGGAATTTTGTAATTACAATTAATGGGCTCCGCTCTCTCTTCAGAAGGTCTGTTAAACGTAATTTTCGGAATTTGAGATGGTTTCGAAATTTCAACATGTTGAACTATTTCCCTACCCTGTTGCTGATTGAGTGTGTTTAGCGTGTTAATTACTTTTATTTTATCGAATTTTGGTAATGCAGCATAAAAATTAACTGTTCCTTTTTCTTTAAAATAGGAGAGTAACTTGGGCAATTTATTAGCAAAAATATCTGATTTAATAGCAAGAAACTGATTTTTAGTCCATACAAACGAATTAGCCATTAAAGGTTTTTCAATTTCATTTTTATAGTAAGAAGTTAACTTTGCCATTAGAGTTTTTATTGCTTTCTCATAGTCCAGAGCTTTTTGTTCTTCGACAAGGTGTTGGAGCTGTCTTGTAATATCATACTCTAACTTGAGACACAATTCGGGATGACTTAGGATTCTATCCGTCTCTGAAAGCGATCTTCGTGACGCAATGAATAAAGAGGTCAGAAACGAAGTAGCCACTTTTTTCAGGTTCTCTGCGCTATTTATTTGCTGAGTCACGCTCAAAGAAACAGCTCCCAGAGCTTCTTTTATTGCGGCTGCTTTTTGAGATAAAGGAGCGGCACGTGGTGTTGCGACTATTTGAACTATTCCGAGTTTAAATGCGTTCCTCCAGCTGATAATCAAGTAAACATTAAGAAAATGGGTTATTTCTTCTTTATCATTTTTATAAAAAACTTTAATGGGCACATTCATTTTCCATTGAGTTTCCTGAGCATCAATAAGTTGAACTTTTCCATCCAACATGCTGCTCACCATAAGATTTTGGGTTTTTATTGAATCAATATTTCCTGAATCTGTTAATGCATTAATGAAGCTAATCCATCCATTTTTGGTATAGCATGTTCTTAAATTTTTCAATTGAGTGTCAAAGGACGACAAATCAAAATTAAAGGAATGGAGTACAGCATATTCTGCCCAGCTTACAATTAAGGCATTATCAATTTTTTGAATTTCGGGAGAAATCCTATAATCACAATTGATTTCAATTGATTGCTTTTTTGTTATCGTGTGCGACTTTTGAGTTGTCTCTCCTTGTTGTACTCCCTCATAGGATTTAGCACGCGTAGATATTTTTTCAGAAACAGCATCTGGGGGTTGTCCAGCATATACTTGAATACAGATTAAATTAAATAATAATCCGCAAACAATATTTTTTTTCATGAGATAACATTCCTTATTATTAATATCTAACAATTCTTTTGCTGATGTCCTGTATTTTAATTTAACTCTGCTTATTCAGTGTATGAAATAGTGCAGAAATTTCAATATTGCATTGAGTAGCATGTGAAAGCAATCGAGTTCTGAGCAGCAACAAGGAAGCTACATTGGCGTTGATTGTAAGTGGCAGCAAGTTTCAAGTAGTATAGTCGAAAAATACTTTATTTGTTTTTTGACCTCTAAAAAATCAGATACAAATAAATTAGTACTTGCTATTATAATTTCCTGTTTTCTAAATAGTATTAATAAGTATGGCTGATATAATTTTTATTGGTGCAGGTCCTATTGGTCTTTTAGGTGCAATACAGTTAAAACTACAATTCCCGGAAAAAGAAATTCTCATGTTTGAAAAATATGAGATTCCTGTACGCAATCATGCAATGTATGTGGAACAAAGTTCTTTTGTGGGAATGGATAGAAGTAAAGGCTTTGGAGAGGTACTTGATAGTATTCCTTCCAAGGTGGTAATTAGTGACTTGGAAAAGAAACTTAGGGAATATGCAACATCAATTGGAATTAAAATTCAATATCAGGAAGTAAAGGACTTTAACGAATTACAAAAACAATACCCTGACACTAATTATTTTGTAGGGAGTGGCGGTTTGCGGGGCATTATTCATCCTCAAGTTTTTAATAACGAAAATCAGATCAATGAACCCTTGCGTTATGCAGTTGAAGTTAAATATAAAGCAACGGGCGCAACAAGGCCTCTGAATAAAGTCACTGAACTTCCAGGAGTACTTGCTTATACCAAACATCTTGTTTCTGAATATGTGGGACATTTAAAGGATGGGCTGACACCCATTTCACTAAGAATTTTTATTGATGAGCCTGCTTATCAAGCCATGAAGGAGGCTACATTCAAAACACCATATACGCTATCAGATAAGGGCAAAATTCCCGCTGATTTATTTAAAACCATAAATACTTATTTGCAAGGCAGGCATCATCTCGCGGCTGAAACAATTGAAGAAAACAGTTTAAAAATTTCTACCATTACCTTGTCTCTTTATGCGAGTAAAGATTTTTGTAAGAACGTTGATGGAAAAACAATCTTTCAAATCGGAGAAGAAGGCTTTGCCTGTCCATTTTACCGAAGCTTTAATGATAATGCCGCTTGCATCCCATTTTTTACTAAAGCAATGAGTGCGCTGCTCAAAAACAATAATGTAGAATCAAATAAAATCGGCTCAAGCTCATTTTTTAGTGTTTCTACTATTGAAGAAGACCCGCTTACATACTATCAACATAACGTGCAAGGATTAGTAAATAGTGAGATTAGAGCCATTCATTACTTAAATTTCGGTATTGAAATGCTTGAAACCTCAGTTGCCTCAGCGCAATCCGTTCCGCAATTTTCAGGCTCTAAATTGAACTTTAAAAGAGGCGGTAAAACTTTCTTAGATGAGGCTAAAAGAGAGCATCATAAAGATAAGAGAGAAAATGAGTCCTCCTCTACATGTGTTCTAATATAAAGAATTAAAATTAAAAAATCATTTTGCAAAGTAGATTATAATGCTTGACCTTGCCGCAACGTTAACCCTTATTGTGTCTCTTGTGACTTAAGAGGAATACAATATGAAGTACGCAATTAAACAATTAGCTAAGCTTTCTGGTGTAAGCACCCGAACTTTGCGTTTTTATGATGAAATTGGTTTATTAAAACCTGCATTTTATGGTGATAATCAATATCGTTATTATCAGGAAGAACAGCTACTTTTACTTCAGCAAATTCTATTTTTTCGTGAACTTGAGTTTCCTCTTAATGACATTAAGGAAATTTTGAGCTGCAGTGATTTCGATAAAATAAAATCGTTACAGAAACAAAAATCCTCATTGCAGTCTCATATTGAGCGAACACAAACACTCATACAGACGATTGATAAAACCATTTCACATTTAAGAGGACAATATAAAATGAATATCGAAGAAATGTTTGAGGGCTTTGACCCCATCAAACAACAAGAACATGAAAAATATCTGGTTGAAGCTGGCGTTATTTCACAACAACAAATTGATGACAGTTGGGCGAGAGTTACCCATTGGAAAAAGCCCGATTGGGAGGCCTTTAAAGCTTCTGGGGAGCAATTAAATCTTGCACTTGTTAACGCAGTAAAACAAGGCCTTAACATAGAATCATCAGAGGTGCAGGACCTTATTCAACAGCATTATAATTGGGTCAATAATTGTTGGACGCCAACTAAGGATACTTATTTAGGGCTTGGACAAATTTATCTGGACCATCCTGACTTTCGTGATTTCTTTAATCGCTATCATCCTGATTTGGTCGAGTTTTTGACTGCTGCCATGAAAGTATTTGCAAAACGCAATTTGTCTTAAATTTGATTGCCTACTGCATGTTAGTAGGCAAGCTTTTTAATTTCGTAAATTTTATGACTTATCTCACATTAAAAGAGGGTAGACATCTTGGTTTGCTGAATATAACATAAGCTATGGATTCCTAATATTATTTTTCATAGCTTACCAGCTGCCTTGAAGCAGAGAAATTACATCTTGCTGCTCTAAAATTGCAAACCGCGCAGTTTATGATAGGTGTTCTATAGTTTTGCGATATTTCTTATAAAATAAACTGCATAATGAAGAATGATCTCAACTCAATGGCAATCATAACCGCGCACAGCACAAGTTAAAATTTGATTGACGTAATCAGACCCAGTGGAAAAATCAATAATTTGATTTAATTTTAACGATGGGAACAGCCAGGCCAACAACAAGGCCGGCGCTTACCATCTTTAAGGTCATTGCATGCCCTCTCAATCCGGCGCTCCCTTGTCTCCTGTTTTTTGGCAGACTCAATCCAACATATCCATTCATTGCGCGCAAGCGGTGTAATATCTTTCCATGCAGCTAGCGCCTTCATGTCAAAAGATAATACTTTTTGAAAATCCGTTGGTACTTTATGTACCAAACCAAGCATAATCCCTTTTCGAGTCATAAATTTAGTCCCAAAATATCAAATTCATGCGGTTCTTTATCCACTGCAATTTACCTGTCGTTGACAGAATGAATATTATTTAATTAAGGTTCATCTCGGTTAGATATGAAATTTATTCTACCTGATATTTTGTATTCTAAATTTAATTTTAGGATTAATTAGATTTATTATCTAACAAGTGATGGCCTCCTCAACCTTATTCTAGAGATCTATTCAAAATCACTTCATTACTTCACAGACCGCATTTTAATGTTTATTTGAATCATAATGCATAATTATTGAGCTAATCTATAATTTTATTAATAGTTATCGATGTCATTATAAAAAAACCTAACGGGCTAAATCTTTGACAATTTAGATTTATAGCAAATATTTAGCTAATTCAAAATGAGGAAAATCGTTGCATGAGAGAAGCTACTCAAAAACCTCGCCTATCAAGAGAACAACTCAATCTAATAACGAATTTAAATAAATATCTTGAAAGCCATGATTTCCCATTTCGTATGAATCAAGAAGGGGTATGCCTTGGTCTTGCCGCTCTTCGTTGCAAATATGTTCTCGAAGGACGTGAAAATGAATATTATGAAATGTTAGATAAAATATCTAATATAGAAACACTTAAAAATGAGTATGACATGGAATTAAACCATTTCGTAGCTCAAGTAGTAATGGCTTATAAACCAGGGCTTTTTTCCAATAAGACTGAGAAAGATGCAATATCTATGATTCAGACCCCAGGAAAAGAAATACTGCGCATCAGTATGATCGCATCACTTGATAAATGGAAAAAAACAATCGAATCGCTCAACTTACAAGAAGATGAAGTGATGCAATTAAATGTTCCTAACCATGCCACAAGCATTTCTCGTACAAAAGATGGTAAATACCGCTTTGCTGATCCCAACAATCCAAACGGCTTTCAAGATTTCGATGATGTAAGTTCACTTATGGATCATGTTAAAAAACTTTATCCATGGGAAGAAGGCAATTACAGCCTTGATGTAAATATCATACGTCATAATAATAGTTTAGATAAACCTCGTATCCCTTCTCTACCAAGTATGTCGGAAATCTATGGGGATATCGATGTGAATGCTATAAGTGTGAGCACTCGTGACAAGAAAGACACTTATTCTCAAACTAGTTTCGCAGCACGCTTTGACAATTTTGCTTTATTTATACATTTATTTAATAAAGACAAATTTAAGATACTAGAAAAGGATGGCAAAAAGGATTTCACCGGTTTTAAGGACTTAGCTGCAGGATTATTGAGTGCGGCTAAATACGATAGTATGAAAATATTACAATTTGCCACAGATAATCTCGCTATAGTGCAAATACCAGAGCCATTTAGACAACTGGTTGATATGAGTATTAGCTCTAATAGTTATAAAGCTTTTACCCTGTTTCAGGAGCATACGAATACTAAAAACCTTTTTTTAACATTATTTACCAAAGATAAAGCCGCTCAATACATTCGCATGGCCGCTTCTGGTAATAACCTAAATAACGGTGGAAATCCCGATATTTTAAAAAAAATTATTGAAATTTATACTGCGGGTGATAATCCTATTTTGAGCAAGAATGAATTAGCACAAATGATTCTTAAAAAAAATGAAAATGAACCAGATATGATTGAAGCTGCTATTGGAAAGAAAGGGGCTTGTGGAATAAGTAACACAGAATGTGTATCTATATTACTTAAAAAGGTTTTGGAGTCAGATCAAAAACTCACCCCAGAGCAGCTTCTCCATTACGCCTTGCTTGCTGTAGAGACGAATCAACCCCATTTAGTAAAACTCTTTGCAGAAACAATTAGAGAAGAGTTACCCCAGAAGATCCAGGCTCAATTGTTCGAATCAATTAAATTAAGTGTTGAAACTGCAAAACATACAGATTTATCTATTTTAAAAACTCTTAAAGAATACGGTACTAAACACTCATTTGGTGTAGAGGAAATTATACACAAAAAAGAAGAACGTTCCCCGGGAATACTTCTTACCATAGGTATAAAATTACAAAAATTTACTGAATGGATATTAAACGAAAAAAAACTTTCTAAAGAAGATAATTTGCAACAATGTAGGGAAAATTTTAATTCCTTTAAACAGCGTGTTCAAAATCAGCGACAAGCTTTCGAAGATAAGGAAAATGCAGTCGATTATAACCCGACTACTCCCTCAGTATCGGCCACGAAATAACATGGGCATCAGTTTCATTTAAATGTTATATGAAAAGACCCAACCACTGTGAACAAATTAAAATTTGTCCCAACTCCAAACGCGTTCTCTTTAAATACTTTTCCACTCAGGTTCAATCAAGATTAACACAGCGGTTTATTCCTGATAAAGTGATTAAATAAGTCAAATAATCTTGCCGGTTGATCTATAGGGGCGAGGTGTCCTGCATTGCGAATCTTAACTTGGGTTAAGCCGCCTGACGTTTTAGCATAGCCAGCCACTTTACCATCTGTACGCCATACACAAGAAGCTGCATGAGCAAATTTATTTTTGAATGGCCATTTAAGTGCGGATAGCCATAATTCAGTGCTCATAAAATTTGAGTCCTTTCCATCTTCTAGACCATTATAAATCAATACCCGAATACCTGCTGCAAGAATTTTAGGATATAAATCGGCAACAGAATCCTGTTCACCAATTTCAAGCTGATCTGCTACCTGTTTACTAAAATTGTTAAATTGTTGAATACGCTTATCTACATGCAAAGCGTGGCGAACTTCAGATTTATTTAAATAATGAATCATTAATGCATCATCAGGTTCTGTACCTTTGGCAATATTAGCCATATTAAGTCCACCACTTTCTTTCTCAATTAATTCCTGCATTTTTTTACAAACCTGGTTTGCTTTGCGACTTGATGGCATTGTTTTGTCTATTTCTTTAATACATAAATCATATAATTTTAATACTTGATCTCGAACTTGACGATCAATAAGACCATGTGAATAAGCAAAATCAGCATTAGCACGTTGTTGCAGACGAGGATTAACCCAGGCATCGCCAATTAACAGTCCTTTTAAATTAATTTTGGGAGTCGTCCCTGTTTCAGAAATAATTCGAATGGCTAATTGAGGCAAATATTTTCCAGCATAAGATTCACCAGCCAAATAAAATGGTTTCGATTCTAGCTCCGGATGCTGCTGAAAAAAAATCTTAAGTGCACCATATAATTGATCTATTGCTTCTGACTCATTTGAGAATGTATTAGGTTCCCCATAAGAAAAACCAACTCCAGCTGGTTGATCAATTACTAAATAATTGGCTTTTTGGCTCCAGGAATAATGACGTTCTGACAAAGTCCCATCTTTATTAATTACATAAGGCCCATTTTCCATAAAAAAACCATACATTGACGCGGCTCCAGGACCACCATTTAACCATAACACCAGAGGAGCATCAGCATAATGCTCTCGATTTTCAACATACCAATAGAATAAATTACCTGGTACAGCATTACATTTTTGCTTTGAACAAACAGAAGTCGAAAGAGGAAGATAGCCTGCATACTCTATATTCTTAAGCGTACCAAAGCCTGGTAAGGATACAATTCTATCTTGTGAATTATCAGCAATATTAGGTGAAGAGGCGAATGCTACTAAAGTATACCCGAAGAATAAAAACCAAAAAACAATATGCATAGTACTTCCTTTATTGAAAGGGAAAACCTTGATTCCGCCTACAGCTCCATCAAGGCTAAATTTTGGTGCCAAATCCCTGAGTCCAAATAAGTCGGAAAGCAATGCATCCATTCAGTAAAGCCAGGATTTACTACTGATTTATTGGTAACTCCAGCAAAATGAATGATACCTTCTTAGTTAAGGTAAATTTAATCAATTTTTAGATAACAAACCCTTCATGATAACCCATGTAATAAAACCGCATATGCCAATCAATACTGTAGCAGGGATAATATTGTGTAGAGGCAAAAATGAGATGGCAGCGAGATTTAAAGCGATTGCGAAACAAGGTACCAATAAGGGAATTCTAAATATTTTGGTACTAATTCTCTCTTTTTTTGTATTAAGTTTAATTTTTATTAGTGCCAGGTTGCTTAATGAAAAAACTATCAAAACTATTGCACTTGTAGAACTTGCCAGATCTCCCAAATTACTTGTTAATACCAAGCAAAGTATTATTGGAAAGATTAGAAAAATGGCACTATAAGGGGTATGAAATTTGGGGTGAACCCTCTGTAACGATTTCGGTAGAAGATTTTCTTTTGCCATTCCATAAAGCAGACGCGATGCTGTAATGTAATTTAATAAAGCTGAATTGAAAACGGCGAAAATGGCAATAATTGAAAACAAAGATTTGGGAAGAGCAGGAGAAGATTTGCTAACCACGTCTAATAAAGGAGCGTCAGAGGAACTAAGTTCACTCCCTGGAATAATCGTTGTCGCTACCCAACTTACTCCTAAATACAAAATCCCAGCAATTCCAACAGAAGATAATATGGCACGAGGTAGATTCTTTTTGGGTTCCTTAACTTCTTCTGCAATATTCGCCATATCTTCAAATCCTGTGAATGCAAAAAAAGCTAAAGCTGTTCCTTGAAGCACCTCACCTATTCCAGGTGTTTCTGTAGGAGTAGCAATAACGTTGCTATGATGTGTTGCCAAATACCAAAATCCACAACCAAGCACTATAAATAGGCCACTTACTTCAACTGAGGTACTTATTATATTAGCCATTGATGATTGTTTGATACCGCGTAGATTAATTAAAAGTAAAATAAGCAAAAAACCGAAAATATCAAGGCTCCTGGGGATATTAAATCCTAAAGCTCTCAAATATCCAGCAAATGCATGCGATAAAGTTGAAATAGAGAGAATAGTAGCACAAAAGAGTAACAAACCTGTTAACATCGAAAACCACTGAGTACCAAAAGCCTCATGAATATAAATAGATACTCCACCACTTTTAGGAAATCGACTCCCCAATTCACTATAAGATAATGCTGTGAATGAGATAATCCCCATTGCAATAGCAAATGAAAACCAGGTTAATGAACCTGCATGGCCTGCAATTTTCCCTACAAGGGCATAAATTCCGGCACCAAGAATATCCCCCACACCATATATAATTAAAGCACCTAAACCAAGAGCTCTAATTAATCCGGATGAAGAGTTTCTATTCATTTTGAGTCCTTTTAGTAATAAACATTAGGCTCACTTATTTGTTTGAGTGAAGTAAAGCCAAGATATAGTATGTCTGCGCGCAGAAATAATTATATAGCATCGAAGAATAATGTCTGCATGCAGACACAATTAATGTGTTTATTGATATAAGGCATAAAACAGGGTTTTGTTTACCAGTTAAATATAAATATACCCATTTAAAATCTAATAATTTTGCAAGATAATAATATTTATTAAATAATATCATGCACGAATTTTTGTTAATTTTGGAGAAGAAGTTGTGAGAAATAACATTATAAATAAAACTGGTTTTAGTTGTTGGTTAAGCAGTATTGCTTGTCTTACATTTCTGACATTAGTAAGCCATAGTGCAGCAGCAAGTCCTGTAGGGTCTTTAGGAGCAATGGCATCAACAATTACTGTATCATTTACGAATCTGGCTAAATTGATTACTGCTGGTGCTTATTTAGCTGGTTTGGGATTTTCTATCGGGGCTATTATGAAGTTTAAACAGCACAAAGACAACCCGACGCAAATTCCAATTGGAACGCCAATTGCCCTCGTCTTTATTTCTGCCGCTTTATTGTTTCTACCTTCAATTTTAGGTGTAACAGAAGCAACAATGTTTGGCCCTGCTGGCGGTCAAACTGCAGGACCTAATGGTATTGTTTTTACAACAGCCCAAAATTAGGATTGGTGGTTCTCTGCCTTCTCACGGGCATTTGTCGAGCACGCTTCCAAGAAGGCTTGGTGTGCCTGTTCAAGGCATTTCTGCCAACTCCTGTGCTGGAGAAAGTATCTCCTACGGCAATAACAGCAAGCATAGCCTTGATGGAGCCGTAGGCGGAATCAAGGTTACACTTGCTAGCATTCCCCCTTAATCCGAGTGGGTTACTGCCAAGTTCTATATGTGAGACAAATTTATAGAATTTTCGCAAAGTCTGGATAGATCTATTCATAAAAATCGGGTTAGCATCGCCATTACAGTTTGACTAACTTTTTCTTTTACTCGCATTTTTTTAATTTCAATGCGAATTCCCTCCTTAAATAGCCTATGATTTAACCCACCTTCTGAATTAGATAATAAAAATAATATTTTTTACCCCACGCTCTTTCCTTACGAGCATACTTCGCCAAGTAACGCAGTGTGGGATTTTTAAATCTAATTTTCCACCAAGGCAGAAAGGTTGCTCCCTTAGAGCCCGCCAGTGCAAGAAGTTCGGTAAGCGGCATCGGATTATCATCGCCGAATATCCTTTGAGCCCTTTTACAAAGTCCAGCTTCATCTACAATGAGACGTTTGTAGATAGATGCTTGAACCATCCGGGTAATATTTTTCTTTTTGATGATTTTTAAATGCTTACTTGTCTTAATATATGCTTCTAATCTGTCTGATTGCTGTTTATTCTTAAAATAAATATCGGCATAACAAAAGAAACCACCAGGGGCTAGGACGCGCTCCACCTCAGCAAAAAAAAGCTCAATTCTTGGGTAAAGATGAGAGCTTTCAAGGTTCGTTACCACATCAAAACTTTCATCTTTTAACGCTAAGCTTTCCGCATCAGATTGTAGGTAATTTACTTTTTCATTTTTATAAAAATTACTCTTTGCATGTCTTATTAAAGGAGTTATTAAATCAACGCCTAAAGCATATTGAGTTTTCAGTAATTCAGAACCCAATCGTAAACCGAGCCCATTGCCGCAACCAACCTCTAACAATCTCTTATCGAAAAACTCCATTTTTATTAATGGCCTGATCAGGTTATAAAGGAGTAGTGGTGAATAAATATCTTGATGTGGAGATAAGGTAGAAATATCAAAATTTAACGCCATGTATTCCTTATATATTTTCTTATTCCACAGCCCCCAGTTCATAAAAACGTTTTCTTCAATAAAATTGGCAAAACATTCATAGCTCGATTTGACATCCTGTTTCATTAATATAGCGTCTGAGGGATGATAACATTTTTGTTTAAGTATTTTATTTGTTTTTCTAAGAGCTTGACTGTACGTTTTGATTTCTTCTTTCATTTTAATCACTTATTAAATCAGCAATCTTAGTTTCGTCATTTTTCACTAATTTTTTAATCAACTTAATTAATTCGCTGGCTATTTGATCGTTACACTTTTCAGTTAGAGGGCCATTAATAGACACCAGATATTCGCCATCCTGATTCCTGGTAAAGATAATCCATAAGTATTGATTGCCTATAGGACGGTCTACACTGGCAAAATGACTGGCATAATTATACTCAAGATCTGCAAACCCCATATGCGGAGGCTCTTTGAAAAAGCCCTCAGTAATATTAATACATACGTTCACCGGACTTGGTTTTAGTAAAGGGATATTCAAGTGAAACATCTTATTGAGCTTTGATTTGATTAAAATATTTTTTCTTCTCGATGTGATCTGAGCTAAGTAGTTCAGATAGTAGTCTATTACTATTGAGTTTAGCTTACTTTTTTTAAAATGTTTCGTTAGAAAAGCTTTGTTAAATGCATATACCAAATACTGACCAAGAGACAATGAAAAACCTCTTAGCCTCTGGTTTTTGATTAGTTGAGAACATTTTTGATAAGGGGCTGTTTTTAACAGTTGCTCTTCAATTGAATGAATAGAGTCAATATAGCTATCCTCCACATTTAAGGTAATATTTATCATTTTACGCTCCGAGAACAGACCCAGGGCTGACTTGTATTGACCTCCCTCTCTACCTTTATGAATTAGTGTGACAGGTATTTTATTTTGCTGAGTTATCTTGTAAAAAACGATTTGGCACGCAGCAATTAATCCAGAGCTGATACTAATATTTTTTTCTTTATGCCAGTCGATAAATTTTTCAACTAATTGTGACTCAATAGTATAATGAAACAAATGCTTTGAGCGGCCAAACCCTGAATCAGGTAAATGATTTCCGGGACCAAAATTTAATCCTTTAACCCCTTTATTATAACTCCACCAAAAATCAATTTTATCTTTCAGGTTTTTTGCATAATCAATATTACTCTGTCTCACATAGTCAAAAAAAGATGCTTTTTCGGGTATCGGGGTGAGTGCTTCTCCACGGGTAAGTGCAGTGTAATTTTCCTTAACCTGTGCAAGTACAATGTTACACGTATCATCATCAGATATAATGTGAGGCATCACGATATGTAATTCATGCAAGTCATGTTGCACCTTATACAGACATACTCTAATCAGTGGCTGTCTGTTTAATGGAATAATACTCCTTACATTACTATAGAACTCATGCTTCAACACATCCCTCTTATTATCTAAGGAAATGTCCTCGTAGTTTAGCTGAAATTGACCGTCTTTCTTCACCATTTGGGTCGGCGCATCTTCATTAAAGTTTATCCAGAAAGTACTGTTTTGCTTCACAACAAAATCAAACGCTTGGAACAAGTATTCTTTGTTGAGTTTTCCGTGGAGTTGTATGTGTATGCCGCAATTCATAGCATAACTCATTTTATTTGAAACCCAATATATGTATTGATAATCAGATAAAGCTATTTCTTCTAAAACTGGATTTTCCGCGACGTGATTACCGGTTTCTTTTGCAAAAATATTTTGTAATTCATCTGCAAGATTCCTGGCAATTTTATCAATGCTGGGATGATTAAGAAAATATTCTATGGGTATGCTAAGCGATGGGCATTGCAACTTATCATGCATTCGGTTTCTAATTTCCAAATACATCAATGAATCCAACCCCATTGAGTACAAATCATCTTTTGCTGCGGTTTGATCCAGCTCCGGCATCCCCATAACATCCGCAGTAATTTTGCATAAAGCCGAACTCAACATAGCCACACGCTCTTCATGAGCATGCTCTCGAAGAGCGTTTAAAAAGTGCTTATCGGGTTTAGGAGTCTCTATACTCTGGGCGTGATTACCGGTTTCTTTTGCAAAAATATTTTGTAATTCATTTGCAAGATTCCTGGCAATTTTATCAATGCTTGGGTGATTAAGAAAATATTCTATGGGTATGCTAAGCGATGGGCATTGCAACTTATCATGCATTCGGTTTCTAATTTCTAAATACATCAATGAATCCATTCCCATTGAGTACAAATCATCTTTTACTGCGGTTTGATCCAGCTCCGGCATCCCCATAACATCCGCAGTAATTTTACATAAAGCCAAACTCAACATAGCGACGCGCTCTTCATGAGTATGCTCTCGAAGAGCGTTTAAAAAGTGCTGAGCTGGTGCAGGAGCTTCCCTGCTCTGAGCGAAAAACTCCATTTGTTTCGGTGCGTTTTTGCAATAAATATCTCTATCAATAGGACATACTGCAATTTGCGTCACCTGATGTGTCAATAAAACATCAAGAATATCCACACTGTCTTTATCTAAAGGAATTAAACCTTGTTGTTTCATAGCTTGCGTAAGATTTGCTGCCATCCCCACTGTATGAAAAGGACCCCAGTTAATCGCAATTGCGGGTAAACCCAACTGATGTCGTAAATGCGCTAGCCCATCTAAAAATCCATTAGCAGCAACATAGTTTGACTGCCCTTTTGATCCTAGCACGGACGCTATAGAAGAAAATAAAACAAACACGTCCAACTGAATATTTTTAGTTAATTGATGCAGAATCTGAGCGCTTTCCATTTTCGCACGTAAAACAGTTTGAATATCTTCATCGCGTAAATTGACAATCAAGCCATCTTTAATAACGCCTGCGAGATGAAACACACCTCTGAGAGGTTTGGAATCTTGCTCAATATACTCAAATATCTGCTTCATTTGCTGATAATTACTTGCATCAGCAGCATAATGCCTAATGTAGACTTGTTTTTTTCTTGCACTTGAAATCAAGTCCTTTGTATCCATTGAACATTCAGAGCGACTCGTAATAATAATATATCTAGCGCCTCTAAGAATAAGATATTCAATTAATGCTTTCCCCAAGCCTCCAGTACCTCCCGTAATGAGGTAACTTGCCTCTCTATCAAATAATATCTTCTGTTGCTCAGGAGGAGGAGACAATTGTTTTTTTTCTAGCCTGGGGACATAAATTGAATCTCTTACTGCAAATTGAGTTTCCAAATTTTTAGCGTCGAATAGATAGTTTAAAAGCTTGTTCAAATTGCCGTTTGAATCTAAGTCAATCGTATAATTTCTACTGAGTCCGAGCTCATTTCTAAAGCTTTTCCAAAAAGCACTCGCCATAGTATGCTCAGGATTTACTTTATTTTTACCATTAATGCTATAGGCATTTTCTGTAACTAATATAAAGCTGCTCGGGCATGATTTAAACATTTTTTGACAGCAATGAAACAACGCAGTAAATTGCCCTTCTTCATAAAAGAAGATTATATTTTTATTTTCTATACTCTCTAATGCATTCACATCATCTGTGCGCTGGTAAGCAAGATGGCCAAATACTTGTTTCACTTTCATTTCATCTTGCGCAATAACCCAAAAGTCAGGGATATCTGGTGTGCTTAGCAAGTTTACATTAAGTTTATTCCAGATTATTTCATAGAGATGATTCAAGTGAGATTCATTGCCAGAAATTGGGCTCGCTTGCACTATATCAGTACTTATTAAAGAGTCCCTTTTTTCAAACCAAAATTCTTTCCGGTCAAACGCATAGTTAGGCAGCGCTACTTTTATAAATCTATGATCACAATTTTTATAGTATAAATTCCAGTCTACATTTTTGCCTTGCAAATAATCGGTAAGCAATAACATTAGTACAGCATCGTCTTGTAAATCAAACGGATTATTTTTCCCTTGCGATGATGCAAATTGGCCCATATCTAACAATCGCCCGGCCTCAGCAGCGCTTTTAGCAACCACAGCCAACCGATAAGGATGATGTTCTCGGCAAGTGGCAGCGGTAAAACATACATCACTAAAACTATCTTTTGTTGTTTCTAAATACTGTGGATATCGTTTTGCCAAACGGTCTAATGAGGTTTGGGTTTTTGCCGATAGAACCAGTAAATTTAATCTCGCTGGTTGAGGTGGACTTTGATCTGCCTTTACAGCAAATTCTTGCAAAATAAGATGGGCATTCGTACCGCTGAAGCCAAAAGAATTGACCCCTGCGCAGTTGGGTTTTGAACCCATGTTCCAATCCATATTTTGCAGAGCGATACGTGTATTATCTAGTTTTATGTTGGGATTTAATTTTTTAAAATTTAAATTCTTATAAATTTTCTTCTTTTGTAGGCTAATGATCGTTTTAATAACACCTGCTATACCAGAAGCACTTTCAAGATGACCTATATTTGTTTTAACCGCCCCGAGATATAAGGGGTTATCTTTGCTACGCTGACATCCATAGACGTTATTAATAGCATGAACCTCGATAGGATCACCTATAGGAGTACCTGTTCCATGCGTTTCAACATAGCTGATATCACTGCTCGATAACTTGGTTTGTTTCAGAGCTTGCAACATCACTTCTTCTTGGCTTTTACCGTTAGGAGTAGTAAAGCCCATAGATTTTCCGTCATGATTAACTGCTGAGGCTTTAATAACCGCTAAAACCGTATCCTTATCGCGAACCGCGTCCGCCAGTCTTTTAAGAAAGATGACCCCACAACCTTCGGAGCGTACATAACCATCTGCACCTGCATCAAAGGTTTTACATTGACCATCGGGCGATAATGCCTTAGCGTTGCAAAGAGCTATATTTAGCTCTGGCATTAATATGATATTCACGCCACCAGCCAAGGCAAAATCAATTTCTTTATTTTTTAAGCTCTGACATGCATAGTGAATTGCAACTAAAGATGAAGAACACGTTGTACTAAAACCTATCGATGGTCCTTTAAAATCAAAAACATATGCCACTCGACCCGGAATATAACTTAGTCCATTACCGGTAACATAATAAAAATTTAATGTTTCATTTTGGTGTGGATAATATCCCGTACCAATGGGCCCCACGCCAACAAATACACCGGTTAAACTATCACGCAAAGAACTAGGAGGGTAGTTTGCATTTTCTATAGCCAGATAACAACATTCTAAAAAAATTCGATGTTGAGGCTCCATAAATTGCGCTTCACGGGGACTAATACCAAAAAAACTTGCATCAAAATCTTTAATATTCTCTATTAATCCAAGTTTATTAACATAGGATTTTCCTGGGACGTCCTTATTTGGATTATAGTATTTTTCATTGTCCCATCGATCGATTGGAATATCCTTAATGCCACTCAGCCCTTCTTCAAGCAACCTTTCAAATGCGGTAATATCAGGTGCATTAGGCAGCGAACAGCTCATTCCTATAATAGCGATTGCATCGTCTGCCGCCTTCTGAGGCGCATTAATTGATGATTGTTCACTAATGCTACTGCTTCTAGGTTCATGCCAATAGGGTTTTCTATCAAAGTAATACAGCGGTAAATCAACTTTATTGTATTGATTATCACGTTCATCTAATCTTATGTTGGCACCGGATAGATAAAGCTTGAAAATTTGATTTGCATCATTTCCGGTTATTTTGATGTCTTCTTTTATAGTTACTCTTTTCAGTTCATAATCTTTAGACTCTATTGCCTTAATTAATTCCCTTTTATCTTTTGCAATGATGGCGCAGCGAAATTTATAATGGTCTCGGCAATTGAGTAAGGTATAACACACATCACACAAACTTACGGAAGATTCCTTGAAATAGTGTAAGTAGCTTGCCATCATGTGTTGCAATGAGTATTCACTGTTTGCTGAAAGGACAAAGCATACGGGTTCACCGTTATCCGCAATAGGCTCTTTTGATGTAAAACTTGGCGGTTCTTCAATAATAGCGCTCACATTGGTACCCGTAAAACCAAAATTGGATACTTGTGCATACCTCTTTTTATTAAGTTGTTTCGTAAAGGGTATCGCCTTAACAGGTATCAGTGCGGGTATGCTTTTCGGATCAATTGAGCTGTTTGGTGTTGCGTAATGTAGGTTTGCTGGTATGGTTTCATGCTTGAATGCCTCGATTACTTTAATCAGTGAGGCAATACCCGATGATGAAATCGTATGGCCTAGATTACTTTTTAATGCACCGATAATCAGAGGCTTGTCTTTGTCATGCTGGCCTTGGTGTATGTGTTGAATCGCATTAAATTCAACCGAATCACCAACAACAGTACCTGTTCCGTGTGTTTCAATATAATCAATATCGCTTGCTGCTAAATGAGCTTGCTCTAACACGGATTGATGCATCGCAATTTGTGCCTCTATATTCGGCGCAGCCATGCCCATTCCACCACCATCCTGATTCATGACAATGCTTTTGATCACCGCATGGATCTGGTTATCATCTTTAATCGCATCACATAACCGTTTAACTACCACTACGCCACAACCTTCGCTACGTGCATAGCCATCGGCTTTAGCATCAAAACTACTGCATTGGCCAAGAGCTGATAGCATATTGGCCTTGGTTACGCCGATAAAAATTTCAGGACAAAGATTAAGATGGACTCCGCCAACAATTGCCATATCGCATTGCTGATTTCTTAATGCCGTGGTTGCAAGATAAAGTGCGGATAAAGAGGAAGAGCATGCTGTATCCACCGTGATGCATGGTCCTTTCAAATTTAAAAAATAAGAAAGCCTGCCTGCTGCCGCACTGTCAGCAGAACCAATATAGGTATACGCATTAAATTTTATATTGTCTTTATAATTCAGCTGGTTGTAGTCGTTAGTAGAGATGCCACAGTACACTGCGGTATTTGAATTCTTTAATGAATCAAGGGGGATATTGGCATGGTTTAATGCGCGAATGGATACTTCTAAAAACAGGCGGTGTTGTGGATCAATTTGTTTGGCTTCAATGGGAGCTATTTCAAAAAAAGCAGCATCGAATAACTGAGGATCATTTAAAAACCCTCCTTTACGACTCACTATTTTATCGTCTTTCTGTCTATCAGGATCATAATACCTGTCAATATCCCAGCGATTTGCAGGCACTTCTTTGATTGAAGTCTGTTCTTTAATTAACATCTCATAAAATGCATCAACATCTTCGATATCCGCATTAACTCCAGGAAACTGACAATTTATTCCCACAATAGCGAGCGGCTCATGCATTATATCTGAAAGATTATCCCCCGAGTTTTTCTTTATCATTAAAAAATCCCTTTAAACCACTCTATGCAGCATAGTTGCTGTCGCGTAATGTGAATAAAAATAATAAGATATGTAAAAAATCCAAACTCTTTGGATGCGTTGCCTATCAGAAAAAAAACCTCAAGAAGATTGTCTCAAATAAGTATCTGCAATTCAGGAAGTAGTAAATCTCACTGAGTATTTGTTTCCAATAATTTTTGATAACTGAGTAAATTTAAAGCGATTTCATTAGTGCTCTGGCGTTATCAAGGGTAACTCGGTGCGTCAATTTTATTACTAATAGGCATTATTTTAATCATTTATTTTTGCGGCACAATAATCTACTAGGCCAATTTAATGACCTATTTTAACCCATAAGATTAAATGATAAAAGGTGGTGTTTTTTCTGATTCTATCGAAAATAGAAAATACAGATTATGCTATCGCGCAATAAAAATAACGATAAGACTAAATGAGGATCAGTTTCAAAGGACGACACTTTCCACAAGATTTAATTAAATTAACGATGTCATCAAAACTTTGCTCATGGATACGCACAGGTTTTATTTTTCCCACCATAAATCTCTTACCGTCTAATATTATTGTTATTTTCTCATATGATTACACTGTAATACAGCCTTGATATAAAGTTCATAAAACGGGGCGGCCTGTTGAAAAATATGAAAAAAATTTACTCAAATGATTAAAAATGATCTAATCCAAATTTATTTTCAATGAGTTAAATTATTTGTATACAAGGATTAATTAATGGCAAGAAAGGTATTACAAGTTCGCATCTGGAAGAGTTAATTCCAGCAACCCATTTTTTAAAGAAAGTAAATCAACTAGTCGATTTTTCTTTTGCTAATACCCTCACTGAAAAACTTTATAGTCCTAACAAAGGTCAACCCAGCATTTCTCCTGAACTCTACTTGCGAATAAAATTAATAGGTCATTTGTTTAATATACATTCCAATAGACAGTTAGTAGAGCATATAAAATACAACATTTGCTATCGCTGGTTTTGTCGATTAACGCTCAAAGATAAAACACCTCATCATTCCTCTCTGAGTCGAATTAAAAAACGATTAGGTTCGAAAATTTTAGAGCAATTTTTTTTTGAAATTATTGAACAGTGCAGGAAAGCTAACTTATTAAATGGTACTAGTGTAATGACTGATAGTATTTTACTTGATGCAAATGCTTCTCTTGACTCATTAACGTTAAAAGAAAAAGATATCGATAATACGTTTATTGAAAAAGGTAAGCGTACCATATCAAATAAAACTCATAATTTTGGCAATTAAAATCACTACAGGTGCAATTCATGATTCTGTACCTTCTTTAGAACAACTTAATTATGTAAAGCAAAATGCTCTTAGTTCCTTAAATGAAACGATTGCAGATAGAGCATACGGTTCAGGTGAAATTATCTCTTTTTTAAGAGCACAAGCATTAACAACCTATACCCCTTTGCTTAGTTCCCGAAGTGGTTCTTCTGAAAATAGTATTATTGATGGTTTTCAGTATGATTCAATACAGAATCAGTACGTATGTCCTCAAAATGCCATATTAAAACCCTGTAAATCACAGGGAGATACCACTATCTATATTTCTTCCACGAAGGACTGTAAACAATGCTCTTTTTCTCCAGATTATTTGGCAAAGATCAAAAATAAAGGACCAGCTCGATATGTCACTCGCAATAAATATGCCGAGCTTTATAATCAAATGAAGAACGAAATGGAGCAACAATATTTTAAGGAAAAATTATATGAAAGAATGTGGAAATTAGAAGGAATTATGAATGAATTGAAAAATTATCATGATTTAAAACGAGCACAATACAGAGGATTAGAAAACACACAAATTCAAGCCTATTTTGCTGCTATGGCTGCTGAGTTCAGTTCAGCATATCACTCTTCCTCTTTTGAAGTTATTGGAAGTGCTAATCCCGGTTTTCCATTAAAGGAAAATTTAGGTATAAGTCTTTCTTGTTGCATTCTTTTCTTGGTGACTTCTTTATTTCTCTTTTTTATCTTTTTAGATAAGAAAATAAAGGACAGAGCGATAGCAATAAAAGTGTTTAAATAAACCATATTGTACTCCTGTCTTACTGGAAAAACTTGAAGTAGTCAAAGTTTAAAAACTGCTATTTCTATTATAATTAATTTCTATTTATCCATAAAAAACATGGGGTACGCTTTTTAATCATCTGAGTTTACGATTTATCAGACTTAGTGGAAAATAATCACGCTTCAATAGCTTCATCTTTACTTTTCTCTATTAGCCTTAGGGACATGTGTATCATCAACAAAAAATGATAGAATAATGCGCTATAAAATATTGAAGTATTATAGTTTGTTTTTTGCCCAGAATTAAAATGTCGTATACCAAAATTATTTAATAAATTAAAAATATCACTTTCATCTTGACTTAAACTTAGCTTTTTAATTTCCGGACGGAGCAACTCTAAAATATCTGCTAATACGAATGCCATCCCTTCTCTCTTCAGCTCTTCTACCTCTTCTGTACTTATCTACAGCATGATTTATTTTATTCTGTATAATTTGGCGACCATCTAAACCTTCTGGGACCGCTGCTTTTAATAAATTATCAAACCCTCCTTCAACTAGAATTAAAATACATCCGTTGTCGCTTAACTCATATCCATCGGAATATTGCCTCAGTACTTCATTTACTCTTAATTGATATTCCTGTCTCGCAGTTATTTTATCAAAATTTTTGTATTCATGATAACCACAATTTACAAAATGGCAGCTTTCAAATAAAACGCATCGCAGTATTACAGATCCTGATTCTTCTCTTGCTTTTAAAGCTGGAATGACCAGAAGCCTTAAGTACAAAGCTCATGTCTGGTGTGATAGTAAAAATCGAGTAATAACAGCTATTCACGTAACAACTGGGTCGATTCATGACTCTCAACCATTTATAGAACTGATTAAAGAGTTAAATACTAAATTTTCCCATTCTATCAAAGAGGTTGTCGCTGATCGAGCTTATGGCTCTGGTGCCATACTTGCATTTTTACAGAATTATGGAATTAAATCTTTTATTCCTCTTTTTACAACACGGAGCGGCAATAATAATTGTTCTGAATTTGAAGGAATAGCTTTTGATCCCATTAAACAAACTTATGTTTGTAGAAACAACGTACTATTTCATGCGAGCAAGGTTAATTCAGATGAAATTGTTACTTATCGTACAAGAGTTAAAGATTGTAGAAATTGCTCTCTAAGAGATGTTTGCCAAGCCCCTATTATGAAAGGTAGAGATGTGCAAAATATCGCAGAATTGAAAATATCCAAATACAAGCCTACATGGCTGCAATAGCAATCAATATTAAGCGAATAGTATTTTTATGTTTGTTTTATTTTGATTTAAAAGATCAAAATCTGCCACCTTTTACAACAGGCCGCCGGTACGTTATCTATCTCAAATAACATCAATTATATAAAATCGCAAATTGCGATTATTTGTCGTCATATGCTATAATTGTTTTTATATAGTTTACGAGAGAAATTAGCATGGCTCAATCGGTAAGATTATCAGATACACTAGTGAAACAAGCCAAAGCGGTTGGTGAAGTAATGTCTCGCTCTGGGGCTGGACAAATTGAACATTGGGCAAAAATAGGAAAAATTGCTGAAGAAAATCCTGATTTATCCTATGAGTTTATTAGAGATAGTTTACTAGCAAAAGCAGAAATAGATAATGGATTGATTGATGATTATGAATTTGATCATTAAGCAATTTAACTCATTTAAAAAAGCTGTAAAAAAATTGCCTAAACAATATAAAGCAATTCTCGATGATGAAGTCAGAAAATTAGTTAACAACCCAGAAATAGGTGAACGCAAGAAAGGCGATTTGGACTTCTTAAGAGTTCATAAATTCAAATTTTCAAATCAGGAAGTATTATTAGGTTATATATATGAAGAGGGTGAGCTCGTACTAACGTTACTTAAATTAGGACCCATGAAAACTTTTATCGTGATATCAAAAACAGCATTTAAGAACTAATTCTCATCTAAAGTATTTCTAACTGGTATTTTAAAATTTTGATTTCGAGATGAGCTTTCAATAAATCAAATTCCAGTCTCTATGCTGTTTCATATTTTTAGTATGAGTAATCAGACTTAATGAGCGTTATCCATCTTCATTCCCTTTTTTATCGGCACCTTCTCAAGCTGTATTGGGGGCTTGTTATTGGTATGCGCTGTAAAAAAGAAGAAGTACACATGGATATTCCTCCGCAAAATATACCTAATCAAAAATTATAATCTAAATCCATTATATAAGCACATTCAAATCATATCTCCACTTTTGGAGCTACTTCTTCAGTGTACGGCATGTCTTCAGCTATGGGTAAGCCACGCTCCTCCAAAAAATATTTAGGATCATTACCAATATTTATCGTTGAGTTAGGATTATAATCGAAAGAAGTGTATTTACCATTTTCATAAGTATACATACCGATAATATGTTCCCCTGAAATACCACCTGGAACTAAAAACTCACTATCCGTTAATGCATGTTGACTATCTTTATATACGCTTACGGATTGGATTGCTCGTTCTGGTTTATACATTACATAAATATAACGTTTTTCCTTTGCTTGTACTTCTTCAGGGAATTTAAGTGCTCGTTCAATATCATCTGTCGTAGAAATAAAAATGGTTGGTTTTCGGTTATCGATATATTCTTTGTAATCATCAGAATAATTGACCCATGGCCTCATCCCAGTTTTAAATAAATCCTCAGTTTTCTTTTGTGCTGATACTTTGTTTTGTTCTGACTTTATTGGGCCTTCTTGAAAAACATGCAATGCTGCATCTTTAGATGGAGCGCCAGAGTAATGGCGACTATCCGCTCGAAATAGTAGTTGTTTACCGGGATCCATTGTTTTTTCATACTCGAGGTTTCTTTCTACATTTTTAATTTGAGGGTTTTCCCCAACAGTTACTTGGAAATAACCAACGATTTCACCAGATTCAATTGCGCGTGGTATTAAACTCTGGTCTGGAGTTGGATTTTTTGGAAAATTATTCATATTTATTATTGCTGGAGAGAAAACATCAACCACATAAACATATTTATATTGCTGTGCTTTTTTTAAATCTAATTGATTATGTGAGAGGATATACATGCTTGTTTTACTCCCAACAGTACTACTCAATGTACCTTCAAATAGAGCGCGATCAAATCCACTCGCTTTCAATCCTTGTTGAAACACTTGCGATGGAGGTTCATTACTATAAATATATGCGATTGTTCTATTTTCAGAAACCTTAAGCTTCAATTGCGATTTTAAAAGTTGTTCTTGTTGCTCGGTGTGTAAGATATCGGTCACTAACCTTGGAGGTTTGAAATGAACACTGTTCCTTTCTTTAATTAAATTTAATAATTTATTTTGAACCTCATCAATCAACATATTTTTCTCATCATCGGAAAGGTTATTTAAATTTTTTAATTGAGCAAGCGCTTCATAAAATTGAGCTGTGATCGGATCTCTAGAAAGGCCTTTGAATATTTTAAAAGTACTTAACTTTTCTTTAGCATTTATTAAAAAATCTGGATCACTATGCAAAGCATCATCTGCTTTTATTCCCAATTCAACTAACAACCGTATTTTGTTTGATGAGTCGCTACCAAATGGGTTTCTCTTAAGTTCCTCGAAAAGCTGCTTCATAGAAGAAATATTCTTAGGAAGCTTCAGAGTCTTTGGAATGATGTCTTTCCAAAAGGAGTTAGCCGAATCCGAAGCTATTAATAAATCAATAACTTTATATAACCTCTCCAATTTATTTAAATCAACCATAGATATAAATGTAATTATGTAAATAATAACTTTAGTATAGGTTAATTTTTGTTCGTATTTATATCAGTTTGATCAGTTTCTCTGTAACACAACACTTAGAGAAGTGGCCTTGCCTGAGGAGTTGGTGTTGCAATGGTTGGAGAAATTTCCAAAGGAACAAGCCTCTGCCCATCAGCGCCGTATTGACTTAGTTCGCCAACTAGCCAGGATGATGGGGAGACTGGACTATCCTGCTTGTTCATTCATATCGTCATCGCCAACAAATAAGGAGTAATATCAACCCGCAGTTTCTTTGCATACTTTTGCAATTTTCGGGAATCAATATGTTTTTCTCTCAATCCACTCTGAAGTGCCTTAAGAGCAATTTCTTTTGAAAGAAACCGAAAGGCATCGATAATTGTACGCTCCATGTCAAAAATAGGTACTGATTCTCCATCAATCTCCCATGTTGTAAGACCCGTATTTACATCCCTCATTTATGCGCAAGGTGGTCACGGATTTTTAGTAAGATTAATTAACCTTCCAATTACAAACTGGCCTAGTTTATTGGAAATTTGGCTGAAAACTATAGAGATGACTACTGAATAAAGTACTTTCAGGTCTAATGCTCTGTTGATAAATCGTCTGGTATAAATTTTTTGCGTCAGAGCGCAATGTGATGGACTCATCCTCTTTTAATCGGCCATAGCTTAGGCCAAGATAACTGATTTAACGATTTAAGAGAGAATCCAATGAATAATATTAGCCTTGTAGGTATTGATTTAGCAAAAAATATATTCCAATTGCATGGGATAGATAAGCAAAGAAAAACGATCATAAAGAAAAAAATTAATAGAGCTAATTTGATGGATATTATAAGAAACATAAATCCTTGCAAAATTGCAATGGAAGCTTGTGCAGGATCAAATTATTGGGGAAGAATCTTTAGAAGTATGGGGCATGAAGTAATGTTGATTAGCCCGCAGCATGTTAAACCTTTTGTTCGAGGAAATAAAAATGACGCGAATGATGCTCAAGGTATAGTAACCGCAGCGATGCAGGATGGTATGCCATCGGTTCCTATTAAATCACTAGAGCAACAAGACATCCAACTAATTCATAGAAGAAGAGAAGAGCTTGTAAGAAGAAGGACGGCCTTAACGAATCAAGCGCGAGGTTTTTTGACAGAATACGGTATTGTCATGAGGCAAGGAATGACTTTCTTTACTAAAGAAATCCCAGAAATTTTGGAGAATGCTGGTAATGAATTAACACAAATAGCTAGAGAAGAAATTTATGAAATTTACCAAGAAGTATTACATCTAATTAGGCTAATTTCTCAATATGATAAAAAATTAGAAAATATATGTCTTAGAAATGAAAACTGTAAACGCCTTATGAAATTAAAGGGTATTGGACCCTTAACGGCTTCTTTATTAGTAGTAAAAATAGGCGATGCTAAAAACTTTAAAAATGGGCGCCATTTCGCAGCTTTTGTGGGCCTTGTGCCTAAAGAACATTCAAGCGGAGGAAAACAATGTTTAATGGGAATAAGTAAACGAGGTGATATTACTTTAAGAAATCTTTTAATCAATGGCGGACGTTCAGTGGCAAAGATTTCCGATAAAAAAATAACTCCTTTAAACTCTTGGGTAAATAGAATAAAACAAGATAGAGGGTTTAATAAAGCATGCGTTGCGATCGCTAATAAAAATGCGCGGCATGCCTGGGCAATAATGTATTATGGTGAAGAATATAAATATCAATTAGCAAGTTAGTTTTATATATTTTGTTTGTAATTAAAGAAAAGTGATTATCTAAGTTTTGCAAAATGCGATGATGAAAGTAAGGTAAAATCTACTCTGTTTATACCTGAGGAACTTGCTGAGCTATTATGTTCGACGGCGCGATAAAGGAGACAGAGGACGAATCACATCAAGGTATGAGTTAATTTAATACTCTAAAATATTACCGGATATACAAATGCAAACCTCACTACATTAGAACATATTGCAATCCCGGATGAGTCCATATACAAGTTCCGGAGCGCTAAGCCAAGTTATACTTTAGCTCACAAACAGTCTTGATAAAAAGATAATATTAGAACTTTTTTACATCCTATTGAGATGGTTTTAAATATAACCCATAAAAGTGCGGTTACTGGCCAATCAATTCCAAAGGAAAAGTTAAAATTTATAAAACAAGCTAAAGAAATGAACCAATTAATTGCCAGCTCAATATTCGATTTAATCTCTCCTGATGAAGAAGAAAAAAATCTTATTGATTCCTTTACGCAAAAAAATGATTCAGAACATATTGATATGGAAGAGGAGTTTACCTGGAGTTTCTTGCTTCCATAAATAAAAAAGAAGTATTGCATCTACATTACGTAGAAAAACAATCCCCCCACTTTTAATTGCTGAAACATTAAAATTCCCCACACGTTTTGTAGCGCGGCTTATTCGTAAAAACGAAGAAAAAAATCTGACCAGCTGCATAATGCGGTCAAATATAAAATAAAACCTAGAAGCGTCAAACCGGTTTAAATGGAGGAATTGCAATATAATTAACATCATGGAGGTCAAAATGAACTTTGATTTATAACCAGCATCAATTAAGAACGTCATATGCGATTATGAGCTTCCTCGCATAAAGTTCACAAGCCCCATGGATAAAAGAAATAAATAGAAATGACTCATCCGATCTTCAGATCCATTTTTTGATAGCAGCTCGTTCTGCGCATGAAAGATAATGACTCAAAGTAGATAGGATTTAAGACAAACAGTGCTTTATTGCAATTAAAAAACCAATAGATTTATTTGCATTAGAAAGATTCAGAATGAGCACAGATTATCGTATATTTTTCATAAAATCTGGATTACAGGAGTATGACCATTATGAAATCCGATACTAAAGATGATTTGCAATCTATGCCTCTATTGGAATTACAGAACAAACTGGATTCATCGCCAGAAGGCCTTAGTCAAGCCCAAGCAAAGAAACGATTGATTCACTATGGACCTAATGAAATCGAGGATAAAAAGCGCAACCCTTTGGTGCAATTTCTCACCTACTTTTGGGGCCCCATTCCCTGGATGATTGAAGTAGCTGTGATTTTGTCCGGTTTAGTAGGACACTGGCCGGATTTTTTGATCATCCTTGTTTTATTAATCTCTAATGCTTTAGTGGGCTTTTGGGAAGAACATCAAGCTGGAAACGCTATTGCTGCCCTTAAAGCAAGCCTTGCGATTACGTGCCGAGCAAAACGTAATGGAAAATGGATTAATCTTAAATCGCGTGAATTAGTACCTGGGGATGTGATTCATTTACGCCTGGGCGATATCGTACCTGCTGATGCTCGTTTATTGGAAGGTGATCCAGTAGAAGTTGACCAATCCGCATTGACAGGTGAATCCTTACCCGTTGTGTATCAATCTGGCGATGCTATATTTTCTGGCTCAATTATTCGTCAGGGTGAAAGTAATGCACTGATTTATGCGACTGGTGCCAAAACCTATTTTGGTAAAACAGCACAGATGGTCAAAGAAGTGCATACTGTGAGTCACTTCCAGCGTGGCGTTTTAAAGATAGGCAATTACCTGATTGCTCTTGCTTTAGTCTTAGTGGCGGCAATTATTACAGTCACGCTTCTTCGCGGTGATCCAATACTCATGACATTACAATTTGCGTTAGTATTGATAGTAGCTGCAATTCCTGTTGCCATGCCTACCGTACTCTCAGTGACCATGGCCGTTGGTGCTCGTGTTTTAGCTAAGAAAAAGGCCATTGTGACTCGATTAACCGCTGTGGAGGAGTTAGCAGGCATGGATGTGCTGTGCACCGACAAGACAGGTACGTTGACACAAAACCAATTGACCTTAGGTGCTCCCTTTAGTGTAAACAATGTTTCCGAAAATTTTGTGATCCTCAATGCGGCTCTGGCATCTCGTGCCGACAATAACGACACCATTGATTTAGCAATTCTTCGCGGATTAAAGAATACGCAAGCTTTGCAAGAGTACCAAAGGCTTCATTTCCAGCCTTTTGATCCAGTACATAAACGTACAGAGGTGTTAGTCAAGGGTCCGGATGGAAAGGAATTTAAGGTGACAAAAGGTGCACCTCAAGTAATCCTGGCATTATCAGCTAATGCAGCGCATGTGAAATCACTTGTCGATAAATCAGTCAATGATTTTGCTGAACATGGTTTTCGCTCATTAGGTGTTGCACGAGCTGATGGAGATGGCTCATGGCAGTTTCTTGGTGTGTTGCCTTTATTTGACCCGCTCCGAAAAGATGCCAGAACAATTGTAGATACAGCACGACACATGAGTGTTCAAGTTAAAATGGTTACTGGCGATCAGTTAGCAATCGCTAAGGAAACAGCAAAGAAATTAGGAATTGGCTCCGATATTTTCGATGCGAGCATCTTGGATGGATTGACGACACAATTAACGAAGTCTATTGAACATGCCAGTGGTTTTGCACAAGTATTTCCTGAACACAAACTCAGTATTGTCAATGCATTGCAACAACAAGGTCATATTGTCGGAATGACAGGTGATGGGGTAAATGATGCGCCTGCATTGAAGAAAGCGGATTGTGGTATCGCTGTTTCGAGTGCGATGGATGCAGCACGTGCTACAGCAGACATCGTGTTAATGACTCCTGGACTGATAGTAATTATTGATGCGATTAAAGAGAGCAGGAAAATTTTTCAACGCATGAATAGTTATGCAATTTATCGGATTGCGGAAACCTTACGTGTCCTGTTATTTATGACTTTAGCCATCTTCATCTTTAACTTTTATCCCTTAACAGCAGTGATGATTGTGATTTTGGCATTGCTCAATGACGGTGCCATATTATCTATTGCTTATGATAACGTACATTGTAAAAATAAACCTCAATCTTGGAATATGAAAGTGGTACTGGGAGTTGCTACGGTATTAGGGGTTATTGGCCCCGTGGCTGCATTTGGGTTATTTTATCTTGGTGACCGTGTTTTTCATCTGGATCATCCTCATCTCCAGACACTCATGTATCTCATGTTATCGGTAGCTGGACATCTGACCATCTTTTTGACCCGCACACGTGGCCCATTCTGGTCAATACGTCCTGCAAAAATTTTATGGTGTGCTGTTCTTGGAACACAAATTTTGGCAACCTTACTTGCTGTCTATGGAATATTTATGAAACCTCTTGGCTGGGGCTGGGCGTTGTTTGTTTGGGGTTATGCGTTTGTCTGGTTCTTGCTCAATGATTGGTTGAAGTTAATCGCCTATTGGTTTTTTGATTCAAGTGAATCCAATAAGTCAGACTTAATATGAGATCGTTGCCATGAATCAACCAAGAAAATGCTCGCATGCCAACGCCGTTGAATGTTTTAAATTTTTATATTTTAAGTTGAATAAAATATTCAATGTTCATGTAAAAGGTAAAAAATGAAAAAATTCAGAATAAAGCATCCAGCTGTCATCCCGTATATCCCTGCCCGCCTGCTTCGCTGCATGGGTAAAATCATTGATGAGAATAGTGGGGGTATAGTAAATGATGGAGATATTTTCTCTAAAGTATTGGGTACGATGCAGCCAGTATTTTTCTAAACATGAAAAGGCCAGATTTATGGCGATTAAATCAAATTGCTCCTTCTGGATAAACGTTACTATTTCTTCTGCTTTGTCAGCGTGCATGACACTATACCCCAGATAGCGAAACAAACGCAGGACAAGGACGGTAGTTGATGGATTGTCATCAATCAACAAAATATGAGGCGGCCAATTGAATGTGCTTTTCTCCATGGATAAGTTCCTTTCTTCAACAACACTCTGAAAATATTCCAGGAAACGTACCACGCACGCTGCACGAGCATATTCTGAGGGGAGAAAATCAATAAAGCGACAGCAGTGCTCTATTGATTCCTAACCAACAGAACATGCCCTGCACACATCACATGGCAAACGCATTAAATTCCCCCTAAAATCTATTTAGCTTGTTAAAATTTTTAATAGATAAGCATGATACCATCCAGCAGTTTTTCGTCGGCAGGCGACTCCATTTTTGTGAGAGGATTCTTTTTTGAGAAGATTGAGAGCGATTCGTCTAATAATGGCTAAATTATGAGCTGAGTGTCCGACATGGGCTTGATTCAAATCCTCGCGAAAGCCAACATCTAAAGACCAATGCAAATCAATTTCAATGTGCCAATGTTTTCTAACGGCTTCTTTAAATAAGTCGATTTGTTCGTAATCCAGACTCGTGATGAAGTATCGAGTAGAGCGTTCTACTTGATTATTCGTTGTGCGTACCACATCGACTTTACCAATTCCTTTTAATCCAGGCCAACGTAATTCAAATAGTAATGGGGCTCGAGATGAAATTAAGGTATAGCGCCTGGTTTCTATTCTGCCGTGAGCATGTATTTTCTCAACTCGGCGTAAATGAAGCATTTTTTTATATTTTTTCTCTTCCTCTTCAGCACGTAAAAAAATAGTGCGTACGTCATGATATAGCGTGGGTTGATTTTCTTTCAAAGATAGAACGTAATTAGCACCCTGAGTAATAATTTGTTTTGCAATTTGAGTCTGACATCCCATGGCATCGAGAGTAATCGTTGCGCCTTCTATATGCATCATTGTCAATAATTTGGGGATAGCACTAATTTCGTTTGATTTTTCTTCAGTTTTGACTTGAGCTAACAGAACACGATTCTTCGTTGCCCATGCACTAACCAGATGTAACGCAGGATGATGTTGCCTTTTATTCCCAGAGCCTCTTAGCGTTTTTCCATCCAATGCAATAATTTCATTTTTTAAATCAATATCTAATGAAGCTATCCATTCATTAAAACACGTTTCAAAGCAATCAGGCTCAAGCAAGGCAAATACTCGGGAAAAAGTATCATGAGAAGGAATGCCTTCGGGAAGCCCCAAAAACGTTTCTAGCCATTCTTGTTTTGCTAAGCCAAAGCGCTCTATTTCTACCCAATTATCCGCACCGCATATCGTTGCTAATATACTGATAATTAATATATCCTCAAGATTATGGCGTAAATTGCGGTGACTAATTAAACGAGGGTCTTCTAATTGCTTAAAATGGCTTAGAAAAGTTCCTTCTATATTCATCTTATTTTCCCTAAAAAATAAGACCTTATAAAGTTATTTAATCCTAATTTCAATAGATGGGTAGTGACGCTAATAACAGAATTATGGACTAGAGAATTTCAATGCGTTTGCCATGGTACTTAGCCATGATTCTAGTTTGCGCTAGGATTATGGTTAGTGCAGCGCTGGTGTTAGCAGCACCGGCGCGGCACGCTTCAAGATTAGTTTAGGTCTCTTTCCAACAAAAAGTCAACCAATCCGATGAATTGTGACGGCCCAATGAATTTTCAGATTTTTTAGTCAACCTCTATACGACTCAAAAGCAATGTATGGATTAAAACAACCTTCCCAAATGATAAAGACGATAACTTCTATGGGTATCATTGTGATTATCCGAATGCACAAGATTGTACTTGGGAAGAAATGGATAACTAAGAGCGTCGCTTTACTCCAAACAGATTAATTTTGGCAATTTATCGTGTGATCATATTCTGTTATAACGACCATATTTCTATTTAAAAACCAATTAATCCCTTCTCCCTGAGAGAGAAATTGCGGTTAGGTTTTAACGTCCCAAGCGTAAAGACTTCTTATTCAAAAGTGTTGCCAACGAATTCTTCATCTTAGTTTGTGGATATGCTTGTTGTTCCTCCAAAGCCCTAATCACTTAAAGACTGATTCTAAATCGTACTAATTTATAATTTTCCATATCGGTTTAAGGCATATTTTCCCATGTTTTTAGCGATTTCCCCTTCAGCGAAAAATACTTTGCCTGCAATTTCTTTCTGTAATAACACCGCTTCTTCTTCATCATGTGTACGGACAACAATTTCTATTTTTGGATTAAGTTGATAAGCATATTGAATCATCTTCCTTAGGTGGACAGTATCCGCTATGACAATCATGAGCATACTGGCATGAGCAATATGGCTTTGAATCAGCACGGCAGGTTTGGATGCATCGCCGTAAACTGCAGGAACACCAGAAGCTCGCAAACTTGCAATTAGCTCTCTGTTTTCCTCAATCACAACGTAAGGAATGTTTTTTTCAGAAAGTAAATGGGCAACGCGCTTCCCAACACGCCCATAGCCCACTAAAACCACTTGCCCTGCAAGATACTCTTTTTTTGTGGACATCGGTAATTCAGCCAAAGAATCGTGGGCGCGTTCAAAAAAATGGAGCAATCGAGGGTAAGACTTTATCCAAGCATGAACAGGATTCACTAATTTAAATATAAGAGGGTTAATCGCTATGGATATGAGTGCACCGGCAAGAATAAAACTTTGACCTTCTGTAGGAAGCATGCCTAAGCGTATCCCTAGCTCAGCAAGTATGAATGAAAACTCACCAATTTGCGCCAGACTTGCTGATACGATTAATGCGGATTGTAATGGATAGCGAAATGCAAGGACTAATGCAAAAGCTGCAATTGACTTGCCGATAACGATAATCCCCACCACAATTAAAATTTGTAAGGGTTGTTCAATCAACACAGAAGGATTAAACAACATGCCGACTGAAACAAAAAACAATACAGCAAATGCATCCCGAAGCGGCAAGGATTCTTCAGCAGCACGATGACTGAATGAAGATTCGCGCATAATCATACCTGCAAAAAAAGCACCTAAGGCAAACGAAACACCAAACAATTTAGAGGCCACATAGGCAATGCTAATTGCTGCAGTAATCACACATAAAGTAAACAATTCACGTGAGCCGGTTCGGGCAACAAGCCAGAGTAGCTTAGGGAAATACCGTCGACCGACCAAGAGCATGAATGCAATGAACGTTGATACCTTAAGGAGTGTTAGACCAAAAACCAACCACAGAGGTTTATGAATATCAACAGATGAGCTGTCGCCTAGCCAATGTGCTAGCGGTGGAAGCAACACAAGAACAACAACCATAACCAAGTCCTCAACCAAAAGCCAGCCTATAGCAATGTGGCCATTAATCGATTCAAGGGCTCCTCGTTCTTCAAGTGCTCTCAATAATACAACGGTACTGGCTACGGATAGAGAAAGCCCAAAAATTAAAGCGCTGCCATAATTCCAATCCCACATGATTGCAACACAACCGCCAAGTATTGTTGCTGCAAGGATTTGGGCTATTGCACCAGGGATAGCAATCTTGCGTACGCGCATCAAATCCGACAATGAAAAATGTAATCCTACTCCAAACATCAGCAGCATAACCCCAATTTCCGCAAGCTCCTGAGCGATACTGATATCTGCCATCAATCCGGGAGTAAACGGCCCAATAGCAACACCAGCTAATAAATAACCTACTAATGCGGGAATCTTAAGGCGTGCGGCAATCAATCCCAGGATTAATGCTAAAGCAAATCCCATGGCGATGGTGGTAATCAGGGGAAGCGAATGATGCAATCCAAATAGTCCTTTTTTAATTTTTACTCAATGTAAAAAGTTATCACGCATCATTCAAGAAAAATAGTCTAAAATTAATTATTAAATAGGAATTTTACTTTGAAGATCAATTAATAAAGTAAAGTGTAGCTCAATTGGTTATGAACTCATGGAGGAACAGGGAATGAAACAATTTCATAATATTCTGTTTGTAAGTAACGGAATTGATGATGAATCTGAAGCTTTACGACATACTATAAGATTAGCTGCTGATAATAAAGCAACCCTTGATATTCTGATAACATGCCCACCCTTTCCTCATAATCTTGATGAATATAAAAGCTCGTATGAAACGTTTCTTATAGAAAAAATGAACAAAATCATTGAATCAGCGAAAACTTCCTTATCTCTTAATAAGAAAGAGCCATTAATAAAGATAGAAATTGAATGTGGAAATACACCAGATATCCGTATTATTCAGCGCGTACTGCGTCATCCATACGATCTTGTAGTGAAAGCAGCAGAAAAAGATGGTAATAAAAAAGGTTTTAGGGCATTAGATATGGCCCTATTACGTAAATGCCCTTGCACTTTATTTCTTCATCGTCCGATAACTCCAGATAAAACGATTCATATCGCCGTAGCGATTGACCCCAAAGAGGAGGAGGTTTCAGGTCATGATCTTTCTATTAACCTTTTAAGGTTATCCAATGCTCTTGCAATACATTATAAGGCTAAATTAAGTGTTGTTACTTGCTGGGATTTCGTTTTGGAAGACTATCTGCGCCGTAGCGTTCTTATTGATATCCCCCCACCAGAACTGGATGAAATGGTGATGAAAGAGAGTCGCTCACATTATAGTGCATTATGTGCGCTGATCCATGAATCAGGCATAAAAGAGCAACCAACCATATATCACGTGAAAGGACATCCTTCTGAACTTATCCCTTCAAGCATTAATGAGAATAAAATTGATATTTTGGTGATGGGAACAGTAGCACGAACAGGAATAGCTGGTTTTATTATTGGTAATACAGCCGAAAATATTCTGCAAAAAATCAATTGTTCGCTTTGGGCGCTTAAACCACAGGGTTTTGTATCGCCTGTAAAAGCTTATTAAAGCAAAAAAACAACAATTTTCTTTTTCATAGTCTGGAAGAATTATGAAGAAAAATAACAGACTCCATTCATGGAATGATTGTACGGATAACGATATTTGTAATGAGCTTATGACTTCAACTGAAGAAGGTTTAACAATAAGCGAGTCGAAAAATCGCCTATTGAAATTTGGATACAATGAACTGCCCTCTTTACCTCCACAATCGGTCTTTAAAAGGCTTCTTTCTCAGTTAAATAACGCGTTAATTCTTGTATTATTGGCTGCAGCTATAGCAACTTTATTTTTAGGCCAGATTACCGATTCAGTAATAATCTTCGGGGTCATATTAATCAACACATTAATTGGGTTTATACAAGAAGGAAAAGCTGAAAAGGCGATTGCTGCTGTACATAGCATGCTTTCATTACATGCTACAGTTTTACGAGAAAATAAGCGAATGATTATTCCCGCAAGCGAGTTAGTCGTTGGTGATTTAGTGCTTTTGCAATCAGGAGATAAAATCCCCGCTGATCTTAAACTTGTACGTACTAAGAACTTGAAAATTAATGAAGCCATACTCACAGGAGAGTCCAACACAGTTGAAAAGAAAATAGGGGTATTAGCTTCTGATACTCCATTAGCAGAACAGACCAACATGGCTTTTTCAGGAACACTAGTGACTTCGGGCAAAGGGGAAGGGATTGTTGTTGCAACAGGAATTCAAACAGAAATTGGCAAAATCAACCAGTTACTTACCCATGTACAACCCTTAATGACACCACTTATAAAGAAAATGTCTTTATTTTCTCAATGGTTAAGTGGATTTATTTTAGCTTTTGCAAGTGTTTTGTTTCTTATTGGTTATTTTCTTCATCACTTTTCAGCACATGAGATGTTTATGGCCGCAGTAGGGATTATTGTAGCAGCAATCCCTGAAGGATTACCTGTTATATTGACGGTGGCTTTAGCTATTGGGGTTCAGCGCATGGCCAGCCGATATGCTATTATCCGAAAACTTCCTGCTGTGGAAACTTTAGGTTCAGTATCCATTATTTGCACTGATAAAACGGGCACTTTGACGCGCAATGAGATGTCTGTGCAGAAAATCTGCTTAGCAACGAGCGATCTGGATGTCAGTGGCGTAGGCTACAATGCGGAGGGTTCTTTTTATTTTGAAAGCAAGAAAATACAGCCTCAAGAAAATCATGATTTATTAACTTTGGGGACTGCGTGCGTACTATGTAATGATGCAGAATTGGATTTTCAGGATAATGAGCCAAAATTACAGGGTGATCCCATGGAGGGGGCTTTACTTTCTCTCGCAGCCAAAGCAGGAATATACCGACATCAGCTGGAAGAAAAACTCACATTGAAGGATGTGATTCCTTTTGATGCAGAACATCGGTTTATGGCTACCTTACACCACCAAGAGAAATCGGCTTTTATCTATTTAAAGGGAGCCCCCGAAGTTGTTTTCAATTTTTGTTCCTTCCAGCTTCATAATCAGGGGTATGATGCATTTGACCTTGACTATTGGCAGCAGAAAATTTCTAATTTGGCACAGCAGGGGTTACGCACGTTAGCGATTGCTTACAAACCTGTTTCAATCAATGACGAGAAGATAGAGTTTGCGGATGTAACGTCTGATTTGATACTGATTGGCATCGTGGGTATTATTGACCCTCCACGAGAAGAGGCCATTCAAGCAGTAAAAGAGTGTCGAGCAGCCAATATTCGAGTCAAAATGATAACAGGCGATCATGCTATCACCGCATTGGCTATCGCCAGGCAATTAGGAATAGGTGATGGTCAACACGTGTTAACCGGGAAAGAATTACACGAGCTTAGTGATGAACGTTTCGAGCAATCGATTGAAACAGTTGATGTTTTTGCACGCACTAGTCCTGAAGATAAATTACGGTTAGTCAACGCGCTGCAAGCCAAAGGTTATGTAGTTGCAATGACTGGTGATGGAGTCAATGATGCCCCAGCTCTAAAACGAGCTGACATAGGGGTAGCCATGGGACATAAAGGAACAGAAGTCGCCAAGGAGGCAGCTGAAATGGTTATCACAGATGATAATTTTGCCTCTATTGTCGCGGCAGTAAAGGAAGGACGAACCGTTTATGATAATTTAAAAAAAGCCATTTTGTTTTTGCTGCCAATTAATGGTGGTGAAACACTGAGTCTGGCTATTGCTATTATCATGGGTGCCACTTTGCCGATTACTCCGGTACAAATTCTATGGGTAAATATGACGTGTTCTGTAGCATTAGGGCTTGCCTTAGCTTTTGAACCATCCGAACCTCGTATCATGAAACGAGCGCCAACTCCAGTTCATGAACCTTTGCTATCGAAGTACCTTGTTTGGCGGATTATTTTTGTTTCCCTACTCTTTGTCGCTAGTGTTTTTACCGTGTTTTATTGGACATTGTGGCGCGGAGAAAGCCTGGAAACGGCACGAACAATGACCGTAAATACCTTAGTCTTACTGGAAATTTTTTACCTGTTCAGTTCGAGATATATACATGGCCCATCTCTAACCTGGAAAGGAATGCAAGGAACAAAACCTGTATTAGTCGCAATAGGATTAGTTGCTTTCTTGCAGTTAAGTTTTACTTATATGCCATTTATGCAAGAAATTTTTAAAACAGAACCCCTTACCCTTTGGCATAACGTTGGGATAGGAGTAATAGGCATCTTTAGCTTCATTATTATAGAATTTGAAAAATTAACGACTTTATTTAAGAAGTAAATAATATTAATGAGCTTGCAGATGGCAGAGTACTTTAGAAAGATAATTGAAACCGTTGCATAATCACACGTTCATTGGGACGGTTTCTCACTTTACTTGTCGAAGCGGTGGCATAATCACCGGCGGTTAAACATCCAGGTGTCTCTGGGGCATTTAATGCTCCTGTGGAACACCCCCCAACAAAACTAGTTTGATCATATTCTGTCATAATGACCATATTTCTATTTAAGAACCAATTAATCCCTACGCCCCAAGTGTTCGCTCTTTGTATAGAGAGCCTGGGATCAGAAAAGGTGTAATTGGTTTGCTCTTCTTCGGTAGTAAAAGAATTAAAAATACGATTGTCCAGCGCTAATTGTGACCACCTCGCGACTAATTGAAACGCGCCCCATCCCTTCTCCCTGGGAGAGAAGTTGCGATTAGGTTTTAACGACCCGAGCGTAAAGGCTTCTTGAGTCAAATTATAAACCACTTGCACTTCTGCTGCGTGGTTCGTCACTTCAACGAATTGCAGAGCATCAGCGTTGGGGAAAACAAGTCCTTTGGACAGGGTTTGCCGAGTTTGTGCCCATTCCCCAAATACGCCAAAAGGGCCTAGGAACCAAAAAGCTTGAGGATGAAGTCTTTTTCTTGGACCATTCCCGTGTACATCCGTTTCATAAAAGAAAATTGGATTTTGGCCAACAGAAACTAGAGCAGGTGGATTGCTTTGATTGTTTACCTCTTCTGTACTGCCAGCGATGCCAAATCCCAAATTTCTTAAAAGCGGCAAATAACCATTTAGGAAAGGATTGGTAAACAAGCGAACTTCAAATACTTTATTCGCTAAGGTTGCTGTCTCTGAACTAAAGGTAGTGGGTGTAACAGGATTTAATCCGGGATTGGTATTATCAAAAGTCCCTGTTAATACCCCAACCTCATAAGAAAACCAGTCATTGAATTTATTGTATTTATAATTATAAGGAGATTGATCGGTTTTTCGCTTTGGACCCACAGCTCCGTAGAATACGAAACCATATTCTCTGCTCGGCGCCATCATCGTTGCATAGCCACGTTCAACTGTATTGTTCGTAGCGGCCCCTCTCAATCGATCAAATCCTGTTAAGAGGCTTTTTTGTTTGCCAGCTCTTAAACTGAACACTTCAAAATAATGCAAATCAATAATGGCATCAAATAAGCGAGTTTGACCTTGACCAAAATCCGGTGTGAAATAAAAATCATTATATTTCAAAAAAGTACCATTAAAAATGGGGCGTACACGTCTCATCCAAAATCGATTCACATCATCCTGGTTAATCATATCGGTACTTTCGGCACCATTATTTATGGTTAATCCTCTTACATTGAAAAAAGCATCATTGTCAAATTGATAAAGACCATGCAGAAATAATTTGTTTTGGTTATCATTTGAAATGAAGCCAAAGCCATCTTGGCTCGCTATCGCATGGCCATAGTGCGATATATTTTTTTCTTTTTCATTAGGAGTTCCAGCAACAATAATTTGACAGAAAGAGAACAATAAGCTCCCTAACAGAAATTTAAAGCAGTGGGAATTTAGAATTATCGACACGACACGATCTTCCTTAATCCATAACAGAAGCCGAATATTGCCAGAAATGGTAGATAAGTGAAAGCACAAAAATTAACTATCCCCTCCCACTGAGTTGGCAAGGTGAAAAATGCTCGATGCCATAAAAATTTTTTTGGTGAAAAAGATAGGAAGACGTAAATTACCTTATAAAAACCGCCATTTTAGTCTCCTTCAGAGGCGTCAGCTTGGAGATTGATTTAAAAGATAATGCATTTCTCGTTTGCTGTGTTGTCATTTGTATTCACGGTTTGTAAGTATTCCTGTATCTCTGGTAATTGCTCAGCCCAATCAAGATATTCTCTTAATGGAATATAGAGGCTTTTTGTGGATCCAAAGGGTTGATCAGGATTAACAGCTTCATTGGGTTTGCGCAAATCGGCTACCTTCGTATTATCGTGAATCACTTGCTTATCTTCTAAGAATTTGATGAGCAAATAAAATGAAAGCGAGCTTGGTCGGTAATGTCCGCTGCTATTGCTTATGTGTGTAATAATTCCATTGTTTATCACCCACATGCCTGCACATCGTACACTTTTACCCGCACTCAATGAAGAATGATGGAATTTGCCAGCCTGATGAGGATGGGTAAGAAACTGATTTTCATTATCCTTGCACCATACAAATGCTGCTGATCCATATGCCGTGCCCATTTTAAAGCTATAATTTTTCATTTGTCTTGAATTTAATTTCTCAGCTTCTTCATCACTATTTTGGGGCTTTGAAACAATGTAATTTTGGCCCTCAATGTTTTTAAATGTCGCAATATGCGCATCTTTCAAAGCATAATCAATCAAACTAATTTCATACTTTTCTTTAAAAACTCGATTTTGAGTTAATATCTTATGATTTTCTAACCATAGAAAAAATGGAGTAGTGTCTTCGCTTTTTACCCAATCAATAAATGCAGAATTTATTCCGCACGTTTTATTAGGTAAGTTATTCATGTTAAATTCAAATTGCCGATGTAATGGATCAATTTTTTCGAGATATGTCCCACTGAATAATTTTAACCGTGATGGTGCATTTGATTTGTTACGTACTTTTAAATGTTCAATCATTTCATTGCGATTAATGTGATGAGATTTAGCAGTAGCTAAGAACGATTCGAGTTTGCTAAGGTATTGTAACTTATGATTAGACTTTTTCTGTAATGACAAAATCCAGTAATCAATACTATCTTCTAATTTCTTGTGGATCCCTTGTGGTTTTTGACCTAAAGCGTCTCCACGTTCTGCAACATAACGCTCACACAATTTTTCTATGTGAGATAACGCTTCTTTTCGGGCAATGATATTGTCTGCTTTTTTCTTTGCAAATTGATGGTATTTTGTTATTGCATCAGTTATTTCAGTAATAATGCTATTCTTTTTATCACCATGTGAAGAATGCAAAATAGCTTGCCATTCATTAATTGAGTAAATATCACGGCCGGTTATCTGGAACATTTTAGCGACTCCATATTTTATTCATATACTGCTTTTCGGTTGATTTTTTTGATAATAAAATCATTAGGAGAAGTTTAGTTATTGAACATTAAGATAAAGTTATGGCTCATCGGTTTTTTTGCGAAGCATATACTTCCAAGGGGGGAGCTTTCTTTAATGCAGAGTAATTTGACAATACTACGTTTATGACGAAAACTACACTTAATACACATAATGTAGCAATATATATTAATATGTTATATTATCCGCTTTTTTTAGGAGAACTCTATGGGTATTGTAAAAATTTCAAATGAATTGCATGAAGCCACTAAATTAATGGCTAGAGCCATGAGTCGTTCAATAAATTCACAAGCTGAGTATTGGATTAGAGTAGGAAAATTAGCAGAAGAAAATCCTTCTATTACTTACCCTGAAATTCTCAAAATTTTAGTAAACCAAGCATCATCAGGGGAAATACACGATGTTAGTGAAGACGCCTGAAGAAATACAAAAAATGCGCATTGCTGGAAATCTGGCTGCATCGGTACTGCAAATGATAGAACCTTATGTTGTTGCAGGTATAAGCACTATTGAACTGGAGCGAATATGTCGTAACTATATTATTGAAGATTTAAAAGCAATTCCTTCAACATTAAATCACTATGGATTTCCGGCTTGCATTTGTACCTCAATTAATCATGTTGTATGTCATGGAATACCTTCTAATAAACTACTTAAAAATGGCGACATCATTAATATTGACGTTACTGTTCAAAAAGATGGATACATTGGAGATACAAGTAAAATGTTTCTCATTGGCAATGTAAAACCTTTTGCCAAAAAATTAGTAGAAGTCACCCAGGAATGTCTTTATAAGGCAATTGCTCTTGTGCGTCCGGGAGCCCGACTCGGGGACATAGGGAGCATCATCCAAGAACATGCGGAGAAAAATCGGTATTCTGTTGTTCGTGAATTTGGGGGACATGGCATTGGTAGAACCATGTGGGAAAAACCTGATGTAATGCATTTTGGCCAGCCCAATACAGGGTTATCATTGCAAGCTGGAATGACCTTTACTATTGAACCGATGATTAATTTAGGAAGTAAGGAAATCAAGACATTAGGTGATGGATGGACTGTTGTCACAAAAGATCATAAATTATCTGCACAATGGGAGCATACCATTTTAGTCACTGATCATGGGTATGAAATCCTTACCTTAAGATCCGATGAGCGTATAGGTACTTCTCATTACTGGTAATATTTTCTAACAAGATAAATATCCCCTTGCCATACAAAAGATCTGCCTGCCCCTATTCCAGCAACAATGAGATAAAACTGGATTCCGTAAACAAGTCGTAGGGGCGGGACGTAGTGGATCGTTCTAATTATCCAAAATAAGCAAGATAATTGATCAAGTTAGGCCCTTTCATACTACCCCAGCCGGTTACAAGATCATAACCAGGTACTGCTGAATAAATGCCAGATTGGCCGAAAATGACATCATGAAAAACGATACCATAAACGGATGATGCTCCAAGATAATAAAGAGTATGACTAATAAATCCAAGCGTCGTATGGTGAACGGCGGCTGTCTGTTGATTAGCCAGAGCGATATAGGCAGCCCACATAGGAGCCGCAAAACTAGTGCCTCCGAAATGGTTTGCCGTACACGGTTTTTGATTGGCGCACACGTAAAAAGTAAAATTCGCATTGGCGGCTACATCTGGGCCATTACGCAAAAATTGCGAACCATTATTTCTTGAGTTGATCACGCCTGGAATGGTCTGCCATGGGGGGATCGGAACATTGTCTGGGGAGACGCCGCCACCGCTATGTGACCAGGCTGTTTCCGACTGCCAAGCACCGCCTGGGCCAGTAGTAATCAAGTCAGTACCACCAACTGAGACAACATATGGAGAATCTGCCGGCCATGCCTCGGCTTTGCCAGTCTTCTCCCAGGTAGAATCATCGCCCGATGCTACAAAAAAAGTTTGACCTTGAGCCATCATTCTCACCCAGTATGGGTTAAGTGTGTTTGGATCAGCAGGTGTCCATCCCCATGAACAGCCAATAGTCGTAGGTAAAGGATTATGCGAAACCATAGAGCTGAAAATTGCAGTATCAGTGGAGCCTATATACATTACCAAACTTGCGAGTCCAGGAGCCATACCAAGAGCCTGTGTCATATCCAGTGTTTGTTCAACATCGTCACACGATGGATGGACGCAACTCGTTGGTGTACCGTCTGTGGAGAGCAAGGTTATGGGTACCCTATTAGTTTGACCAATATTGTTGAAATAAGTGTATAAATCAATCAGATTTGTACCCGCATATTCAAGCAGCCCGAGATGTTGGCCTGCACCAGTCAGAGCTGATGGCCCTTTTACTCCATAGTAAGCGGCCCTCATGTCGCTGCCTAAGAATGAGTTCTGAGGACCAGAACCTGTAGTCGCCCTGGGTTCACCCAGCTCCTGTTCTCTATATTTATACCGAGGATGAGGGATTGAATAGTTGTCTAAGCCAGAGATATGCCATAGAGGGAATGGCAAATCCACCGTGGGCTCGCGATCTGGGGCATAAAATATGCGGTTTTCTTTGGCGTCCTTGTACATCTGCATGGATATATTGAAGGTTTTCTCGATATTCGCAACAGAGCCTTCAATCTGAATGTCCATACCATCGCGAGAGCCTCCTACTACCTTAAAGCCGTGATCTTTGGCGAACTGAATTACGGTGTCATAATCCTCCTGACTCGGACCAAATCTATCAGTAAACTCTGATACGGTGAGGAACTTCCGATAAAAGGGACTTGCAGGATTATAAAGTTCTTTTACAAAACTATCTAATCCCTCCTGATCACGCAGTGGTAATACAATGTCGAGACGCAAAATTTTGGTCGCAAGCATAGGACGCACGTATGTCGCAGTTCCATTTGCAACTTCGGGATAAATATGGTGTGTTAGGAGCTCTTGTGCCTGTGCCATAGCACTCATCCCATAGAGGGCTGTCGTTAATCCTAAAGCTATAGAGAATCTTCGTAAAGTTGTCTCACTCAAGTGTTTTTCTGATCGCTTCATAAATACTCCCTTATTTATTTAATAGCCGGTACGATAGCAAATATTAGCAATGATAATTCAACCCGACACGAACAGCCGCTGCAGTAAATTTGGTGGTGGTATTAATTTGTGCAGCACCAAAAACAATGGGTTGAATCGGCAAAAAACTCCTCTGGGATAAGACAACATTATTATTTATTGTGCCAATGTCGTAGTAAATCCCTTCAATTTTAGCACTCCAATTAGCTCGAAATATCCATTCCAATCCACCCCCAGCTGTCCATCCAGTACCAGTCTTCTTTATATTGTTTTGCATGGTAATAGGAGCATAGCTAGGAAATCCTAATGATTCATTTGCGGTAAACGCTTCATTCAATACAACACCACCGTAAGCAAACCCACCGGTGCCATAGAAAAGTACAGATGGAGACCATAGATAACCCAATCGACCACGAACTGTCCCAAGATAATCAAGTTTTTTGGTAACAGATATCGTTGCGTTATAATATTCGGCAGGAAAATCAACCAAAGGAACCATGCGGGCCGCTTGAGCAGTTGCATTAGATTGGGTAAGACCATCGATGTCTGCTTCAAGGCCAACAACGAATTGATTTTGCAACTGATAATTGTAACCGACTTGACCACCGCCAATAAACCCATCTGTATTAAGTGAAAAATTATTGGTTCCTACAACAGCCAGTGCGTTTGCAATATTTTCTGCGCCCAATGAAAACAATGGATCTGCATAACCAGGTGAGCCCACGGTATTCACTGCTTTATTTGTAGACCACCAATATCCAGCATTAGCACCTATATAAAATCCTGTCCAGCCATGGGGCTCAGCGTGAATTGGTCCCATGCTCCCAGAATATGAAATACTGCTACAGCTCGCGCTTGCAATAGTTATGAGACTTAGAACAACCTTTTTCATATCATCATCCTTAATATCAAATAATAAACGAACAATCCGTTGTCATCATAAAAATCTTTACGATAACATTTGTAAAGGCGTTTGCCATAGAAAAAAATCACTAAAATTTTTTATTAACTGAGAATTATGCTCAAATACCCCTCAAAAAAATATTAAGAGCACAGAAATATCTAAAAATCGATCAATAAATTGAATAGATTTAGATCTTGTAGTAAAATTTACAGCCATAAAAATATGGAGAAATATATGATTCCTAAAGTAGTAGCAGAAAATGTCTTCTTCTTTTTTAATAAGGCGGATTTAGAAAAGACTCATAGAGTTTCAAAAGAATTTTACTCTTTAAGTCAAAATGAATTAAAGAGTTATACTACTAAACTCCTGGCTGGAGAGTATTTTGCAGTTGGAGAAAAAGTAGTTATTTCAAGAGAGACTAATTTATTTTTAGATAGAGAATATCCTTACACCAAGCTCAAAGAAAAGATACCTTTAGCAGAAATAAGCAAGGCAATCCCTACGGGTAAAATTAAGCTATTCAAATCTCAAGAAGAAGCTGAGGATTACGCCTTTAAAACCTCCAAAGACTCTGATAGAGGGCTAGGGTTTGCCGAGAGATCCCCCATATTTAAAGTAAAACTTTCTGAGCCTAAAATACTTTCTACAATTCAAGAAGATGTAAACTATTTGCGATTCCCATGGAGTGATAAGAAAAAAACAGCATCCGTAAGCTATGTGACCACAGATGTTAATAACCTTGAATTTATCTCAGGTCAAATGCCAGGGTATAAGGAAGAGTATTCGTTACAAACGAAGCAAGATAATTGTCTTGTAATGTAATTCATGCAAGAGGTTATAGAATGTTCATTCTGTTTTAAAACAAAATGAACATTCTTTCTTTTTAAAATATGGATTTTTGAGTTGAGTTCAAAGTCCTGATTGTTACTCTGTACACTGATATCCTCAACTACCTCTTGTTAATACGTTAACAGTATGAAAAATTCATTTAACCAAGTCAGGGGTTTTATCCGCCAGGGTAAATTCTCCAATTGGGCAAATTAAATGATTAAGCAACAAAGAGGGATCATTATTTACTATTGGAATTGCGGATTGGTTGGTATTTATAAACCCATTGCCAACACAATAATTTATGAAATCAAATAACTATTATTTCCAAAACGTGCACCAAGATAGACACAAACTGTTTTCATAAGAAGTCTCATTATTAATTTTTTTGTATCATACAATATAAAAGATCAAAAAAATCCATCAAATTATGAAAATGTTCAAAAAGTAATCTATTATATAAAAAAATGTGGTAACTTTGATGTGTCGTTGTATGTCTTATAATATGTCTTTTGATTATAGCTCTAATGAATTCTATTCCCTTGATCAACTTGATGAGAACACTAAAAAAATTATAATCGCTATTATTAGCGGATCTAAATTATCCCAATCTGATGCTGCGATTGTTGCACAAAATGGTAAAATTCTAGGAGCGTACTTTTCAAGCCCGCACATAGGATCTATCGAGGCCATGTCGGTTACCAAGTCAATCGTTAGCTTGGGCATTGGGATATTGTATGATGCAAAACTGATTTCATTGGATGATCCGATTTTTCGGTTTTACCCAGAATGGCGGCAGGGAGCAAAGAAATTCATTACGGTTCAGCAATTGCTATCGCATACTTCCGGTATCCAGGCAGAGCCAACAACTAAAGAAATTTATGCTTCTCCAGATTTTGTGCAACTCGCATTAGCCGCAGAACTTAGTACTCATCCTGGAGAAGTATTTTTCTATAATAACAAGGCAATCAATTTATTAGCTGGCCTATTTAAAAAAATATCAGGTTTGCCAATGGATCACTTTATCGAAATAACATTGTTTAACCCCTTGGGAATTACTGATTTTGCCTGGATGAAAGACTCCGCTGGTAATCCTCATGGTATGGCAGGACTACAAATTAAAGCGGAGGATTTGCTTAAAATTGGTGAGTTAATACTTAATCACGGCATTTGGAACAACAGACGAATTGTCAGCAAAGAATGGATTCGCTTATCAATGAATCCTGAACCACTCTCTAACCGCTTAGAAAGTGGAATCAATTACATGTGTGGTTTGCTTTGGTGGGTAAAGATGCAACCAACGATGTATTTTGCTGAAGGATATCTAGGCCAATACCTTGTTATTATCCCTGAAAAAAATATGGTCGTAGTACGCCAGATGCACGCATCACAAAACATGCAAACCAATACGTTCCCTGATTTTTTTAACCTAGTGACCCAATTGGCTGCTTAACTCAGGTGAGTATCTTACCAAGGTCCAGTCAGCTATACTTCTCCAGGTGGACGCAGCCTATCATATATCCACATATACCTTTCTATTTAAGTCATTACTAATTTGATAAAACCATTGGCCTATTCTCAAGCAACTTATCATGATTCGTTCTTTTTGAACGCCCATCATGATAAAAAAATGAATTAATCGCTAACGGTTTTTCTGGGGAAATTGCTTTTTTACAAGCAATGATATCATATTGATGCCATAACCTGGTGCCATCAGTGGTAGTTTCTTCTTGAGATAAAGACACTTCAAGAAACTCGATTTCAAACATGAGCCGAAACAAATCCAACATTTGCGAGTAGCTAAAATAACTTTGCACTGGGTTAGCCCACTCATGTTGATCGCCAAAAAATTGCCCTGAGAATCGACCATCGAAGGTTATATGTTGAACAATCTCAGACCAAGTACCGTGAAAATATTTAGACAATACAAACGAGAGTGTTAAATTAGAACTTATCAGATGGTACTGCTCGGGGAGCTGCATTTTTTCAAGCTGAGACTCAATAAAAGTGATCTGATTTGCTTTATGACGAGTTCTTTCCCTGGTTATCTCTATAGCCTCACGTTCTGCATCCAGGGCAGTCACATTAAATCCCTTATCCACTAAAAATACCGTATCTCTCCCCGTTCCACATCCAAGATCCAAAGCCTTCAATGATTGATTTGTAATTTGCTGCGCATCATTTTCATCAGAAAATTTAGCGCAAGCTTTCTCTACAAGTGGATGGTGTTTACTATCAAGATGAGCTAAAAAATATGCAGACCATTTACCCATATATTTCTCCTAAATTCGAAAAGGAAGTAAACTATCAGGGGAAGTATGAGTAGGCAAGTTTTCACTACAAAAAGCATAGCGTGGCAGGCAAAAGCAGTAGAAAAAGGTACAGTTTTCGAAGATATAAAAGATCCGATTTTTATAAAAATAATAGTGAGAAACTCCAGATAGAATCAACGAGCCTTAGTTTAAGATAGATAAGAATAGATATTTGGATGGGCAGGTATATTATAAACACAAAAATAGGGACATCTCATAATATCCAGCCCGCATCATTATGCTTTATAACCTGGTGGTTTCGTAGCTAGCTGTTTGGAATATTACTTTGTAGACTAAACTTAAAGAAAAGCAAACCAAGGGATTGGATCATGAAGTCAATTAAGATATTGCCAGGATTAATTTTCTGCTTTTTCTTTTCTACTTTCAGCCATAGTGCGGTTAAAATTGGGACTCTGTTCTATGATCCTCCTTTTATCATATCAACCGGTGAAGGATTTGATATTGAATTATCACGATTGATATGCAAGCACCTGGAAATAGAGTGCGAGCTTATTCCAAAGAAAGGGCCAAACCAGCTCTATGAAGCGTTGAAAAATGGAGAAGTTGATCTCGCAATTTCTGGAATCACTGTTTCTCCTGTTCGTAAAGCAGATTACATTTTTAGCTTACCTTATTTGCTCAGTAAGAATCAATTTTTAACATTAAAACAAAATCATTTTGATTCCATAGATGATTTAAATGGAAGCAAAATTGGTGTGATACATGATGAACTCAGCGGTGGTGTTTTGTATTCTTACCTAAACAAGAATTATCAAAATAAATTTAAAATTATTGAGTACGAGACACCAGAAGATATGTTTGCCGCATTACACGATAAAACCATATCCGCAGTATTTCTTTATCGTTCCGATATGAACTTCTGGAATCAAAACGGCAATGATTTATTCAAACCTTTGGGAGATGTCGTAGTGTTAGGTGAAGGCATCGCCATCATGGCTAAACCCCAACAGGCTGCTTTAATTGCACGAATAAATAAAATATTAGAAAAAATAGAAGAAGATGATAGTTATCTTACTCTCTATCAAACTTATTTTTCCAATCAATAAAGTTAAAGAGAGAACGTCTCAATTTATTGAACAATCATCACTTAAAGACGTAGTAACTATTCACACAATGGCGTCCACTTAAGGCAGTCCAACCATATGGCTGGGCTGTTATCTTTAGGGCAACAACGCTGGTTTCCGGATAAACAGTATCCTATTTAACTCCGGTTACGCTTCGCTTCCCCCAGGCTACATGGCAAGATTAGAGCATATTGTATAGCCTGGGGTACAGGCGAAAGCCGTAAGGTAGCCCGTTTGCAAACAGGATTAATTCCTTTGATTGGTACTTGAAGCGAGTTGGTCTGGCTCTTCTTCAAAAATATTCTGCTTAAAGGGACTCAATTTTTTAACAAAAAAACCTACAATATTTCTTCCAACCCAATTTTCACTATCGTCAAAACGTTTCAGTTCAATTGTTTTTTGCCCTGTACAAAGGAGAATTTTCTCAATATATCGAAAACAATCATTCTCACCCGCTTTCATTTTGGTCAAAATATACTGCAAACTACACGTCTGTGTCTCTTGTAATAGTTGGTGAAAAGCCATCATTTCTACAATTTTTTCACCTGTTACAATTCGTTCCTCTTTTTGCGTAAATTTTCGCCTCAGATCCGATTTGCCTAAGGAAAACTCAATCAACTCGGGTTCTTGTTGATTGGTTAACGAAAGGACAATACACGCATGATGCCCTAAATAACCTTCAAGTTGTTCGCTTACAAATTGTGCGCGCAATGTTACTATTTGAAATTTCTTATCTTCATCTAAAAATTCTTTGTAAGCTTTTTCATCATTGTTAAAACACTCTTTTAAAAGTCGGGTTTTCACTTTGTCCTTATAATACGATAACGGTTTTATTTTCTGTTCTTGCATCTCTTGCAAACAGTGTTCGAGTTGATTTAGACAAAATTTTAATTGTCGTGTTAGTTCATTTTTAAATATTTTTTTTGGCGCTCTAAATCCTATGGCCGCACCAAAGGCAAACCCGGTGATTGCTCCATCCTTCAAATAGCTTAGTGGATTACCTAATTCCCAAACACTTCTTCCTAATCCTACAACGGAACCAGTTATCCCTCCTAAAACTCCGCCCAAAATTGCTAATAATGTTGCGCCAAGGTTAATTAGTACATCCCTCACTGCAATAGTCGTAGTATTCGCCTTAGAAAACTCACAAAGCTTTTGGTAAGACTGATAAATATCTTTAAGAACTGTGGAAGAGAACGTTGTATTTTCGGATAGCAGAAAATGAGTTAATTTATTACTCAATTTATTTAATTCATTTAAAAAATCCCGATACTCAGCAGCATCTGCATTTCTAATCGAATGAAGGGCCAACAACAAATAATACTTTATTTCACTAGTAGGTATTTTATTAATTGTAATAAGACAACCTTGTATCTCTTGTGCATTAAAACACTGTGGCATAACCTATTTCCTTCTCTGAATGTTAATTGATCAAATGAACTTCTTTTTATTAATATAATCTGAAAAGGCAATTCCTTTTGGTTTATTCTGCTCTATCCTATTGATTTAAAATAGGTTCTACTCTTTTAAATTTGCGGATCTGCTAAGGATATTTCTAATATTTTTTGCTATGAATTCAATCATTACATCTACACATCCAGTCCAGCTATAAATACAAAATAAACAAAAACCAATCACTTTTTTTAAGATGCTCCTATACTTAAATATGATTATATTTTTATCAAATGATATTTCAAAGAGGATGCAACAATGATTCGGATTAGCCTTAAAGGAAATAATGTGCAATTTATTTTATCTGATAATCCTAAAGAAAAATTTATTGAGGCTAAATAACAACAACTCTAATATTGCTGGGACAAAATAACCTAACTTTACTATGGATCAGTAAGACAGGTTGGGCCATTTTGACCCAACTTTGTTTACATATTAAAGGAACTATGGCGTTGCGCTGCAGCAAGATTCATAGGGAACTCGTTTTATTCACCTACCTATGAGTATAAAAATTGCAGCTACCAAAGCAACTACAGCAGTGATGGTGCTGGGAATTGCAACTCCAGGCGCCAAAGTACCAAGAGCTACTAGAATCAGGTAAACAGCGAGAAGAATAAAACCTATATTTTTAGTGAATCGCATAGTTTAATCCCTTATTAATTATGTCCTGAACAAGAATGAATTTCTGATTATTCAGTATTCACTCTAGATGTAATATACAATAGCGTCAATGTAAAGACTATTTTGCTAGCACGGATGGTAATTAAATTCGCCTTGAAGCGATAAAGTTGTTTGAGCTCTATTATGCTTATAAGCTTAACCTACTGATCAACCAAGCCTAATGCCTTTTCTATAGTGGGACGAATAGACAATAAACTATAATGACCTTTCTCCTCATCTTGTGCGACGGGAACTAATTGTCCGTTCATCACAAAAGCCCATATTTTCCTGGATTCTGGATATTTGGGACCATGATGTACCCAATTTTTTCCATCACCACGACCATGATCTGTAGTGACGATGACCAGGGTTTGCTTATCTATTCCCTTAGTTTGTAAATAAGTCAAAATTTTATCTAACACGTCATCGTAATAGGCCAATGCCTTATGATAGCCCTCTAGATCATTTGCATGTGCGGTTCCATCGGAGTTATCCAATGATATCCATAAGAAAAGAGGTTCATAGGTAACAAAATAATGCCATGCTTGCGCAAAAGTGTATCGATCATAACGATCCTTGCCGTCAGGATGGTCATCACGTTGTTTTTGATTCAACTCGTTCATCACGTCATCAGGCTTTAAACTATCGGGATCATAGACTAATTCATTTCCATTATTACTGAACGTTGTCCCCGGAACGTGCTCCACAGCATAGCCAATCTCAGGCCAAGAGGAAAAAGTTGCCACTTTCTTTTTAGATAGATGCAATTTGTGAATAATTGCTTCCGGCAATGTTTCAACTTTAATTCTGCCGCACTCATTACCTGTACATGGTTGTACCGCCCCTGCCATTTGACTTTGATAAGAAGGAAGGCTGATTGGCACTGAAGCAGTATACATAGGAGTATTGCTCGCAGGATCTCCGTAAAAAATAAATTTACTGGCGTGCTTTTGCCAAAATTTTGGAAAATATTGGTGAGTTTGATAAACATCTTGCCAACGGACACCATCCAAAGTGATATAAATTACCTGCTTGATATTCGCTGAGGTAGGAGGTACTCCTGCGACAGCAAATACCGTGGTGCAATACAAGAATTTTAAAATTGCTATAACCAATAGTCGAATGGACATAAAAAACTCCGAAAATTGCAAAGAGGGAAAAGTAGTTGGGTCTTTAAACCCACCAATCTATGGCAAATTTAGATTTGTGTTGGGTCAAAATACCCCGCCTTAAAGTTGTGGTATCCATCAATTTAATCCTGATATATCGTTACTTTTTTTACTATTTCTTTGCCAATCATAAACTTTATTAACAAAAATGTAACTTATTCGTATCACACTTATCACTTAGAAACTTTGAATTAGTGCCTAGAGGAACCTGTTTGCAAGCAAACAAGCTTGCTTATTAATCGATTGTGACACATAAAAGCCATTAGATTCTTCTATACTGTATACTAAATTTATTATTTTGAGAGTCCCATGTTTGCTGCGCAAATATTGCTTTTTGATTCGCTCATACGGCATTATTATTCTTCCTATTTTTATGAGGCTCCAATAGCACAAAGTTTGCAAAAGACGAGCTCTGTACTTGATTTATCTTCTCTTAAAAAAGATTTTCGTATATGGCAATGGGCGATACAAACGTTAGCTGATAATTCCCAGCTAGAATCTCTATGTTGTCAAAAATTACCTAAAAATCAAGCAACTACTGAGTTTATAAAACTATTAGCTACCGCTTTATCTAAAAATACGCATTTAAAAACTTTGGTTTTAAGACATAATCCTATTGGAAATACAGAAGTCGCTTTTATTGCGGAAATGTTAAAATCCAATTTGACATTAAAGGGAATTGATTTAAGTTATACTGAGATTGATCCTTTGGGAATCGATAAAATTGTACTCGCCCTAAAAGAAAATAAAGGTCTAAAAATATTAAAACTAGCTGGTTCTGATCTTGGGCGATCTACAAATTATTTCTTCCAAACATTAAGCACCCACGAATCCCTTCAAGAACTTGACTTAAGCAATAGCTATTTACAATTTGATTCAGGTTTATCGCAGCTCTTAAATGAGAGTGAATCTTTAAAAAAATTAAATCTGAGCATGAACTCTTTCGGCACTTACGATTTAGATTACTTAACCGATGGCTTAAGAAAAAATAAAAATTTAGTCCATTTAAATTTAGCCTCCTGTGCATTAGATGCCTCTACTGCTGGGAGATTAAAGAATTTAGCTGAAGTTTTAAGTATCCATCCCTCCTTAACCTATTTGGATTTATCCTCAAATGGGCTTGACCCAGAAAAATATCCGCTCGCTACCGAAATAATTAAGAACAGTTCTTCTATTCAATCTTTAAATCTAACCGCTAATAACATTGGTGACGAAGGACTTAGGAATTTAGCAACTGGAATTCAAAGCAACAACTCACTAACTACTTTAGTTTTACAAAGAAATCATGTAAGTAATGAGGGATTAAAACATTTGAGTGAAGCACTTCAACAAAATAATACACTGGTTCATCTTGATTTGCTCGAAAACGATTTTAATTCAGTCCAGGATTTATGTGACCATTTGCAAAATAATATCAGCATTACTTCAATTGATTTTGACCGAGGAAGGATTTCAGATAACAGCTTGATAGAATTAGAGAAATTATTAAAAAGAAATCAACGAATAAAAAGTTCCTATCTTATTTTATTAAATGAAGCGCAAGCCAAAAATGATCTCCATGCAATGCTTAGAGTTCTTAAAGAAATGAAACATGAATTTCATAAAAAAGATGAAAACGTATGGGATCCTGCCCAACTTGAAACGATTTATAACTCATCAATAGAACTGATTAAATCCAAATTAAAAGAAGAGTTAACCAAAGATACAAATCCAGAACAAAATTTATTATATTTTATAGACATTTATATTAAGGCAACTCCCCTTTTGAATGAACTGAAGCCAGAACTATTATCCGCGGTACTCCATTACAAAAATACCGCATCCCTTCAAGAAAACGAAATGGAACTATTCAATAAATTGGGAGACTTTCTTGAGCAAAATAGGGAAGAGTATGAATCAATAAATGCAGAAAGTATGGAATCTTTTAAAAATGTTTTGGATTTTTTAGCCCAAAAAATTGTTTCCACTTATGATGCAAAAGAAATGGAGAGTAATCCTACGCCGCCATCTGCTGCATCAGTAAAAAAATATTATAATCAGGATGATTTTATTGCAAAACTTCGAGAAGATAGTAATTATCGAGCACTGAATAGAGCGCGACTAAGATTTTCAGGTCTTTGTGAGTTAATTTGTAATTATATTATCAAAGAAGATCTAATGGGCTTGTCTTCTCAGAGTGAATCCTTAGATGGCAGTGATTTTAACAGAATCTTACCTTCCAATTTAAATGACATTCATTTATTGGCAGGAGTATATCAATTAAACACTGACTGGGTATTAGGTAGCCACATTTTAGATACCAGCAGTCACTTTGAAAAACTAAAAGCCTACTTGCTAAATATATATCCTTACTCCCTCTTTTCTTCTGCGGATGTAAGTAATGATGGAAAACAGCTGGCCCCCCACTTATTCACCAAAAAATTAGACAAGCTTGAGCCTGGTACTTATATAAAATTCATGGCTTTTAGTAAATCATTTGGAAAAATGGAGGGGCACTCCATGTTAATCAAAAAAAATCACAATAATACCTATTCATTTTTTGATCCCAATAAAGGGGAACAACTGGAACTCTCTTCTTTGGAACTTTGCACTAAATTAAACAAATCATTGAAGTTATATGATGCAACACATATGGCTTTTCTGGATGGTCTAAAATACATAAAAAGCTTAAGTCAACCCGCCTCTAATGAGCGCAACGCTTCTTTATCAAGAATGCATCTTAGTGTGATGAAAATTGACCCTCTGGATAGGCGCGCAAATATAAATGCAGTGTACAATTTATTATCTGATTCATTATTTAGAAATGAAGACAATACTTCTCCTCGCTATATTAATGAGTTAAGGAATATTCTTAGCCAAATAGATTATAATAACGAATCAAATATTGTAAAAAGCATCATTGAAATTAAGAAAATTTCTAAAATGGAACCTTCTCCGGATGAAAATACGCAGGTTCATTCATTAAGAGCTGTATTTAATAGTCCTACGTCAACTACCTTTGCCAGTATCCGTGCTAATTTATATAAAGATCCGCAAATACATAAAATTATGGAGGACCCCGACTCTCATGAGCCAATAACGGCACATAGTGGTTCTTAAAGTCCGACTTGCGCTTGCTTATTCATTCACATCGATTTTGACTTCAACACCGGGACTTATTAATTTGCTTAATTTTAACGCATCCCAATTCGTTAAACGAATACACCCATGACTTGTCGAACGTCCGATTGTTTCAGGGTTATCTGTACCATGAATACCTATACCTGATTTATTTAAACTTATCCAAACCACTCCCACTTGATTATTCGGTCCTGGGGGAATATTAAAAAAATACTTACTTCTTTTTCCTTTATTGAGCATTTTTTCGTCATAGCGAAACCAGGGTAAAAAGGTGATTTTTACAATTTTCCATACACCTTTTGGTGCTGGAAGCTCGGTAGACCCTGGCGTTACGGGAAATACTGCCAAAAGAGCTTCGTTCTCATAAACTCTTAAAATACGTTGTTTGGTATTTATTTTTATCACACGTTTTGCGAATTCTGGTTTTTGCTTTGCAAACGATTTTGGTTTAATTTCTTCAATGACAAAGGGTTCAACATTGGGGACTTTTAGTATATCGCCAGCTTTTAAAGTATTTATATTTTTTCCTGGATTAATTGTTTTTAATAAATGGGTATCACTATGAAAGCGTTCTGCTACAAATTCTCCATAACTGGCATAGGGAAGAAATTTTTTTTGGGATTGTTGCTTCGGCGTTTTAGGTACTTTTCCAATAAATTTTTTATCCGCTTCTTTAATTTTATATTCGGTATAAAGAGGATTAATGGTACTCATAGGATATTTTAGGTTTGCCTTTTCCTCTTCAGAGGTTTTATCTAATAAAGAAAAAACAAAACGGGTAAACGGCCCATCAACCCCATCTATTTTTCCAGGACTAAAATTGTTTTTATCCAGATAAACTTGTAGTTTTACCGTCTGATCTGAATAAAGAGAATCCGCTGCCGTTATAAACGACGAAAAAAATAAAATAGAAAACCAAAATAAAAACACCATTCCTTTCTTCATAATAACAGTGTAGTCCATTTTTTCGGCCAATCTCGAACACTTGATTTTTAGCGTAGCCTAATGAAGCATAGCGCAATCAAGGTTTATTTATTTACGCCTCAAATCTTAGATAAATAAAATATTTACATAATGGCAAAGTTAATCATGAAATTGTGTCTCTTATAAACTTAACATGATGCCTTGTTCAGGTTTAATTAATTCTACGCCAATATCATTTTCCTGGGACAATTCGTTTATAACCTGCTTTCTTGAATCATCCTTAGAGTTTGAAAGGTCAGCTAATCTGGGTTTGATGTGAGTAACAACAACTGGTAATCCTCGTAGCGAGTTTCTTAAATCTAAAGGATCAACAATCGACGCCAATTGTCGCAACTCAAACATAAATAAGCTTGGTTTTAAATGACCAAATAATTTGTCATCTGGCTGTGAATTTAAAAATGAGCACTCTAGCATGATGGCATGGAGCCGCTTATTTCTTATGAGTGGTGCAATTTCTTTCCAAATATTTTGCATGTTTGTCGATTTTTCAATGCTATCAGCACCAGTATCACCAAAATACAAGAGATATTCAGTTTTATAACGTATTAAAAAAGCACTTGATGCCATTCCGCCATGACTCAAAGGGAACGTTTTTACGTGCAGATCAGTATTAGGAATATCAATCCACTGGAGTAATGGCATAGTTTGATAATGCTGATAATTCAAGTGTGGAATTTCTCCTTTATCCCCAAAATTCCCCCAAACAGACCAATTAAAAATATTTTTCTGCAATGCCTGCATTGTTTCTTCGCGCGCCATAATTGTTTGCTGCGCTCGCAATTCGGGTTGCGCCATCACAAGACCCATAAGATGATCAAGATGTGCGTGAGAAATAAGGTAAGCCGGAATATGTCTTTGCAGCAAATCTTCAATATTTTTACTACCCACGAATTGTCTATTGATGGCAACTTCAAGCCCATGCACCAAAGTACCCCCATCAAGAGCCATATAATTTTCACTCTCAATAGTCTTTAATAAATAAGCTGATAAATTTCCATCTTTCAAACCACCATAGACTCCAAGAGGGATAATTTCGAAGACAGGCGCACAATATACTACATGAGACAGCAAAAAAATAAACAATGTAATCAATAACTGACGCATGCGAATTTCCTTTAAATAATTTCGAGTAAATCCTAAATAATGGCGGTTTAAATCCTTCCAACCAATATAGCTTGGGAGATGATTAAGTAATGACATTTTCAGAAACCAACATTAGGCCATATCCTCCAATTAATATTAATTTCGAGCATAGATGATTAAAGGCTTGTATTGCAAGTAAACACACATGCACACATTTTTTAGCAAACTATAACATGCCAATGCTAAGAGTAAGTTGTGTATTTGCTTCTTGGGTGTAGGAATTTTAAATGGTATCCTTTCCTTCCTATATGCCCCTATTTTTAGAAACAATTTTGCGGCTGAACATCGTGAGATCTTGCATCGTTTTTAATGGCAAGCGGTAACGAGGCGGGGATTTTTTATTTACATGCAGGACCAAGAATCAAAGAGGAACTAACAACATGCTGAAAACAAGTCAAGCAAGTGAAACCTTATATCAATCTGGTATTCGTGCGGCGAGCACGGAGTGTGCAAAAATTGGCGGCATTAATTTAGGTCAAGGTATTTGTGATCTACCTACACCTGAGATTATCAAGCAGGCTGCTATACGTGCGATTGAACAAGAAAAAAATGTGTATTCTGCTTGTGAGGGGGTATTCAATTTACGCCAGGCTATTGCCAATAAAATTCAAACGTTTAATAAAATCCCAGTTCATGCCGAAACAGAAATTCTGGTGACCCACGGTTCTACCGGCGCATTTATTTGTGCGACGATGTCTTTGTTTAATCCAGGCGATGAAGTGATTTTGTTTGAACCTTTCTATGGCTACCACAAAAATATTTTGGAGCTGTATCAAGTTCATGTTAAAGCAGTACCTATTAATTTACATGATCTTAGCATTCAAATCGATGATCTTAAAAAAGTGATTACTCCGAAAACCCGCGCGATAATTATTTGCACGCCGTGTAATCCTTGTGGCAAAGTTTTTTCTGAACACGAATTATTAGCGATTGGCGCAATTGCAGAACAATATAATTTAGCAGTTATCACGGATGAAATTTATGAATATATTACTTATCCTGGTTATAAACATGTGTCGTTTGCCAGTTTAAAAAATTTTAAAGATCGCACTATCACGATTTCGGGATGTTCAAAAACATATAATATGACGGGATGGCGTTTAGGTTATGCCAGTGGTCCGGCACATGTCATTGCAAAAATGGCCTTGGTGCAAGATTTATTATATGTGTGTCCTGCAACACCGTTACAACATGCGGCGATCGATGCGTTCAAATTAGAAGAAAATTATTATCAAATAATGTGTGAAACATATTTGGAGAAACGCGATCATACTGTTCGTGAGTTACGTGACATTGGTTTTGAAGTGACCGTTCCCCAGGGGGCGTATTATATTATGGCTGATTTTTCACGCATGGGTTTTAAAGATGATGCCACCATGACACGCATGTTGCTTGAACGAGCAAAAGTTGCCGTGGTTCCTGGAGGCGCTTTTTATTTAAATCCGGATAAAGGAAAACATGTATTACGTTTTTGTTATGCGTTGAGTAAAGAAAAAGTGGCGCAAGGTTTAAAACAGATAAAACAAGGTCTAGTGCCATGTCCATCCTAAGACATAGCTTACACGCATAGCATTTTTAGGAAATCTGATGATGCCTTGTAAAGAGTGCAATATAGTGGGAGAAAGACTTAAATTCGTAATAATCCATAGCAAGTAATTGAGTTATAGCACAGCGAAGCCCGGGATAATGATACGGCAAAGTTAACCCGGATTTCGCTACAAAGTATTGTTTCGGATATATGATTTTCTGTTAAAGTGCCTATTCATGATCCTTAAGACAAAGATAGCGTGGGAGTTGTCTCCAGTTGGTTATCAACCAACTCAATAAGGTCGAGAAGTAATTTATTGGCTTTTTGATCGTGTTTGAGCAAAGTCCATTTCTTCTTAGCTAAACAATCAGGATCCGTACGGTAATAAGCTGAGAATAAACCATTCCCCACGTTTTCTTCCTTGATGCGTAAAAGAGCATATTTTTGAATGAGCGGGTGCTCCCTATTCGTCTTATTTTGGCAAAAATCGTGAAACGACAGGCTCATTGTATCCTGATAATACTCCAAGTACTCTTTTCGTATCATTTCGAAAATCGTTGCGTGTCCACTTTTCAGTTTTGATTCTTCATACAGCATTTGTGATATTCTGGTAAGCATCTCGGTATATTGGGCAGGGCTTGCTTTGTGCAGGGAAGTTTTTCCTTCCAATAAAACGGATTCATCCAAATCGACAGACTTCATTAAGAAATGAATACAGCGGATAGCCTCTTCATAATGCAGCGTAGTACCAAAACTGGCACAGGCTAGTTGGAATGCCAGTGAAGTCGGTTTTGCCCCCAAATTATATAACCTTAAAGCCAAATCTTCATGACCCAAACGCAACAAAAACTCAGCGGGCCGCATCGCTTCATATTCAAAATTATCCAGATTATTAATCATGAATAATCGTTCCTCACCAGCAATATTGCTCTCAATATAACTTATGAAGTCGCCCACTAAGTCAATAAGCTCGGGGTCTCCAAAACTCGATACGATTAAACTTTTGAGCGGATTATTGCCACTTTTGGGGTGGATTAAATTCAGATAAGGAGACTGATCAATAGTGGAAAAATCGACTCGCTTTGCCATCAATTCTTTAAACAATGAGACCATTTGCGTTGAAGAAAAATTTAATTCATTGGTTGCTATAATATTTGCTAGGGTTGTCATCAATGGCTCATCTTGAGTTGTAGGGCCTGGATTGCCATATACTCTTTTTGTCGCAGTAGTTGTCCAATGGGGAGGGGTATGTCCCTCTTTTTCATCAGTTATATGGCTATTAACCGTAATTTTTTGATTTAGATATTCGGCATCATGATCACGAATGAAGGAGATGAGGAGATGATATTTCTTATCTCTATCAAGTGGGGCATTTAATAGATCCGGTAATTCACTCCCCTTAATAATTAATGGTTCCTTGCCTGCTTTTTGAGAAAAACTACTGTTGTTATTAAAAAAATTTGGCATTTTGTCTGCTGTTTTATCGTGCATAATAAGAACCCATTTCAAAAGTTTAAAATCGATAGCCGATATAATAAAAGCTTTTAGGCCGCCGAGTTTTCATTTGGAAAAATCACCCCATATAGGCACATTTTGCTCATTATGCGATTATATTGATTACATTATTTACATAAGTCAAGCATTACTTGTTAGAAAATAGCCAAGGGAATAACAACAGTTGCTACTTGCTGGATGATATCAATCATGTCTCAGGAAAGATAGAATGAGCTAGTTAATTCAGATTAACTCCAATTAAATGTAACACCAGATAAATAAAACTATAAATTAAGAAAGTTATTAATAATGTTATCACTATGAATTTGATATTTAAGGAAGTTTTAGGTTTTAAAAAAAAGGAATAGGCGCCAAACAAGCCACAAGCAACGCCAAGTAGAGCCCCACCTAATACATCTGATAGCCAATGAACTTGAAGCGTTATACGAGAAATTGATTCAATTATAATGAGAAAACCAGCAATGATTATTCCGAACGAACGTTGTTTCATTTGTGGAACAATTAGCGATGCTAGAAAACTCACATACGCTGAGCATAAAGTTACATGGCGGCTGGGAAAAGCATAACTTGTTAATGTGCTCGTTGTTATTTCTGGTCTGGGATAAGCAACTGCATTTTTGAAAATGTAAGCAAGAAAAGCAGCGATTGAAATGACTCCAATCAAATGGAGGCCTATCCATTTTTGTTTCTTTATGCATAAAATAATGCCTGTACTTATGAAAGTAGGCACAATAATGTATTTATTACCAAATAGTGAAATGAGACTGCTGAGTAAATAAATGTAATCTTTTTGAATTTTACTGCTTAATAAATACAGATCATTATTAATCGATAAATATGAGCTTTGAGAATAGACAGCAAACATAAGTATCGTAAATAAAAAAAGACTTAAAATTCCGCCTATTAATAAATAAAATCTACTGTTTCTTATTCTTTCTTTCATCATTGAATTTTTTATCTTTAATGTTATAAAAAATGGGAACCAACAAACAAGGCAAATTTAAAATATATTGTCGCTCATAAAGTATATTCAATTTCTCGCTCTTCACTTCCATGCATTCACCTTTCTAAAAACCACCGGGTTGCGGCTTTACGTCCTTCTTCAAATATTAATATAGACGAAGCGATGCCAATGGCCACGAACCACTGCGCAAGGGTCAAGTGGGTTGTCCCAAAAATAGACTGGGCAGGTATCCAGTGCACTGCCAAGAACTGGAGAATGACAACTGCGGTGAGCGATACCCATAACATACGATTTTTGAAGAAACCTTCGACAAAAGCCGAGCCCCTCTCAACGCGAGCATTGAAAACATTGAAAAACTGGAATAGCACAAATGTGGTAAAAGCGAGTGTCAGGGCACTTTGCTCATTGTAATTGTTCACTGCGTAGTACAGCACACCAAGTGTACCCACCATCATTGTTAAACCGAACACAAGGATGCGTCCCAGACGCCCCCATGGCAATACAGGATCCGAACGATCCCGGGGCAACTCGTTCATAACTCCTGGCCGTCCCGCATCCAGAGCCAGGGATACTGCAGGTGGACCATCCATGATCAGTGCGACCCATAAGATCTGGATGGGATTGAAGGGCTCCGGTAATCCTAGGATAGGCGCGAAAAATACTGTCAAAATAGCACCCACAGTGGTAGAGAGTTGGAAACGTATGAATTTAAGGATATTATCGTAGAGTATTCGTCCCTGTTGGACCGCATCGACAATTGTGGAGAAATTATCGTCCGTGAGCACCATAGTTGCCGCTTCTTTTGCAACCGCCGTGCCAACCACCCCCATCGCCACGCCAATATCTGCACTTTTTAAGGCAGGAGCATCATTGACACCGTCACCAGTCATCGCCACCACATGTCCCCTATTCTGCAATGATTGCACGATCTTCACTTTATGAGCTGGCGACACTCGCGCAAACACAGCAATATCGTTGATGATTTCGGCAAGCTGTCGCTCATCCAACCGCTCAAGCTCTATACCAGAGATGGCCTCACCTTGCAGACCGAGTTCATGTGCAATAGCTACACCCGTATCCCTGTGGTCACCCGTAATCATTTTGACTGCAATCCCAGCCGCTTTACACTTGGCGATAGCTTGCTTTGCCTCGGGTCGTGGCGGGTCTTGTAGTCCGATCAGGCCTAAAAAAGTGAGGTCACTAACCCAAACCAGTAAGTTATCTGATGTTTCAAATTCTTTGGCCTTCAAAGTGCGCGACGCTATTAGCAGGCATCGAAGCCCGCGAGATGCCATCATGCGGTACTTATCTTCTATTTCTTGTTTGTGCTTACTGCTCAACAAACCATTGTGATCATCCTCCTTAATAAAATGGCTGCAGCGAGCCAGAAGAACATCAGGTGCCCCTTTCACAAATATTCGGATTTGTTCTCCAAAACGATGAAACGTGGCCATAAATTTATTGGTCGAATCAAAAGGAATCTCGGCAATGCGCGGGTATTCACTCAGTATAGGTTCAGAGTGAAATCTCACCTTTTTTGTGAGTATTAGGAGAGCAGCTTCGGTTGGATCACCAATGACTTTCCCATCCTCAACATTACTATCATTGCAAAGAACTAAAGGCACCAAAACTGGCCGCATATCTGGCAGTAATGAGCTCTCTCCCTCATGAAGTACCGCACCTACAGTACTGTAACCCTCACCAGTAACTTTGAATAGCTTACCAAGGTAAAACAATTCACGCACAGTCATTTGATTGAGTGTAAGTGTTCCAGTCTTATCGGAGCAAATGACGGTTGTGCAGCCCAGGATCTCAACACTTGCCAATAGCATGGTGCCGTGCCATCTGATACATACCCAAAGCAAGAGTTACTGTAACCACTACAGGCAATCCTTCCGGCATCGCAGCTACAGCCAACGCAATGGCATCGATAACAGCATGCGTGAGGTTTACACCTCGATACAATTGAAATAGAAAAAGAAGGCCGATCAACATCAACGCTATTGTGCCCAGACGTTTACCAAGTTTGTCTAACTGAACTTGTAGTGGACTGAGAGTCTCTGGTGTCGAAGCCAACTGTTGCGATATCCTCCCCATCTCAGTGTGCATCCCGGTTGCTGTGACAAGAAGTTCTGCTCGTCCGCGAGTGACCATCGTATTCATATAAGCCATATTCAACCGATCAGCTACAGGAAGATCCCTTGCAAATAGAGTAGCTACATGTTTGTTGACTGGCTGTGACTCACCAGTCAACGTCGATTCATCAACCTCGAAGTTTGCTACAACCACCAATCTGCCATCAGCAGGGAGTCGATCACCTGCTTCCACTAATACTATATCACCAGGCACCACGGCTTCGGCATCAATAGAAAGTTTTTTACCTTCACGCCGGACATGGGTCTTTAATGGGAGCATCTTTCGTAGTGCAGCCAGGCTGTGTTCTGCTCGGTATTCTTGATAGAAACCCACGAAAGCATTAATAACTACAATCGCAAGGATCACGCAAGCATCCTTAAAGTTTCCAATCAGTGCAGCGAGTACAGCAGCTCCGATTAGGATGAGAATCAAAGCGCTTTTAAACTGGGTCAAAAAAGCAGGATGGGTGATCGTGACGGTTGTCCCTCAATTCGATTAATACCTACAGAAGCTAATCTTGTTGCTGCTTCTTGCAAAGTAAGTCCATTAGAAAGATCAACATTAAAACATAGCGCAACCTCACTGATTTCAAGGGCATGCCAAGATTTAATTTGGTTCATGCCAGAATCATTCCCTGATTTCCCATTCAGCTGCATAGCACTCCTTTTTTCAGTAAGTCAGAAGCAAAATATAGTCCTGCGACTAGCAAATATCATCACACCAAACTGAAAAATACTCATGTGAAACCCAACACAGAGGCGTTCTAAATTTTTTGGGCTACATAATACTAGAATAGCACGTTCAAAAAGCTTCATTTTCCTTCTTTATAAATTACGCATTCTCGATTAAAAATAAAGCAAGGTGCGAGCCCGCCATACTAGACAAGATATAAGGTTAATTGCTATAGGAAGTGGGAAAATCCTTGCTCATGCTTCGCCGCATCAAGGCTACAATTGCTATTCTCTTCGTTTATTATATTCGCGGATTTTCATATCTGTATTATATTGCGAAAGGGAGTATACAGCCCATAAAGCAGCAGGGATCCAGCCAATAAGGGTTATTTGTAATATCAAACAAACAATTCCAGCTATAGGACGACCAATAGTGAAAAATACTGAAAACGGTAAGAATATAGCTAAAAGTAAACGCATTTGAACTCTATCCATTAGTATGTTTTTATATCATTGTATTCATTTGATGTTTGATATTCAACGAGTGCTTACCGATTTAGAAATTTGAAAACTATGAGTTAGCTACCCTGCCATGAGTCTGGCCAATGCTAAAAGCGCTTATCTCGAATTAAGTGATTTAGGAGGTGAATCAGATTCCTATATAAAAGTAGATAGAAAAAACCGACGGACAAAGACCGACAGATTAGATGCAAGTCGAATGTTAAGTCAACTCAATTTGACCTGAACTTGTGACAAGAGCTATTGTTTTGTGGTTTTTATTACAACAACTTAAGGAGCTCATCCTTGATAAGAAATTATTTAGCAAGGATGAGCGATACATTATTTCATACTGCTAACAAATTCCTTTAAGTCGCTAGGAATTGCATTTTCTTTTTGATAATCGATATTATTGTTTTTTACAAACATAGTGCCTTGGACAAGCAATGAAGGTACGCTTGTTTTTCCACCTAAGGATCTGACCAGGTTAATTAGAGGAAAAGAGTTATTTAATTCCATTACTTTTCCTGATGGATCTACTAGATTGATGGTTTCAATTTGTGGAAAAACCATTTTTAGTGCTTGTCGTTGTTCTGTTGTCATACTTAAAGTTTCGGTATAGCTAACATATAACGTTTTTACATGAGTAAGAGAACCCTTTAATTTAAGTAAATCATCTTGAGAAAAATTATTAAGAAAATTATCATCCAACCTTAAGGTAGTAACATGAGCAGGAATTGCTGCAAACGCTTCAGCTAATTCCGCAGCCTTTTTATTACCTAATAAATTACTGCCTAAATGGAGAAATGTTACACTAGAAGGGATCGCTGCAAAAATTTTTGCCAAGTCTGCCCCTGGTTTTGTAACGAGAAAATTATCTGCTAAATATAGCTCTTTGATTTTAGGGGCAATAGAAGTTAACCCCTGTACGAATTCGTCTGTTAGTCTGGTATCAAGACCATTTTTGCTCAGATCAAGAGCAGTAACTTCTGTTGAAAGCGTTGTAAACTCATTAATAAACTCGTTACTTGCTTTGTATATTAAGTCTTTTAGTTGGTATAACATGATGGAAATTCCTAGTATTTAGTAAAAAACGATATCTTTGATTGCGATATCACCACATTGATTATTTTATAATCATTTGATTGGTGCATAAAATTGCTTTTTTATATGGGCCTATATAAATTATTTATCCTGGAAAAAGCAGTTGGGTTTACAACGATTAAGCTAAGAGTGTTTTTGAGTTTATTGTTATACTTACACACCCTTTTGATAGAGCGAGAAATAGTGCTGCAGCTGACAAAGTTTGTATGCGTCAAGCTGCCATGGGTTCTTCACTTAAGTAGTAAGAATAGAGATTTCTATTTAAGGAAATAAAAAGATTAATTTTTCAATATTTTCAGCAACTAATGCTGATAACCATTGAATTCCTTCATCTGATTGATCTTTCCTATGAGTTATTAAATAAATTGGGATAGGCTCTAAATCAAAAGGTAAAGGTTGTTGAGCCAAATCAAACTGCTTTGCAAAAATATCAATTAAAACTTTGGGAGCTATAGAAATTATTGACTCCGTATTAGCTACTGCAAAAATTGCAGGAAGGATGTTATTGACATACATGACGTCATGACGAGTTAATTTCTTTTTTCTCAAAAACTCAGCAGAGCTACTGTATTGTTTTTCATTAAAGCTGAATGTTAGGTGCCTACTTTCTAAGTACTGATTTAAAGACAATGGATTTTTTATCAAAGGGTTTTTGTTGCTGGCAAAGCAAACAAGTTTTTCTTCGAATAGTTTTCTCACTTTTAATTGGGAGAGTGCTGTATTTTCATCAATAGCACCAATCACAATATCCATATTTTTCTCGATGAATAATGCAGGCTTATCAACCATAGCATTAATCGTTATGTCTATAACAATATTAGGATATTTTTCTAATGAGGTAAGTAAGGAAGGAAGAAGAAGTAGTTCTATATAATCAGGTAAAGCAATTTTAAATATTCGGTTTGATTTCCTGGGGTCAAATTTTTCTTTAGGAGTTAAAATATTTTGGATTTGGAGCATAAATAGCTCTAACTCTGGCAGAAGCTTCTCCGCTTCAGGCGAAAGAAAATATTCACCTTTATCAAAAATTAATAATGGATCTTTAAATATTTCTCGAAGGTGCTTAAGTGAAGAACTCATGGCAGGTTGACTAATAAAAACTTTGTCAGCTGCAGCGCTCACTTTTCTCTCTGTCAAAAGAGCATGCAAGTGTAACAATAAATTCAAATTTATTTTTTTAAAGTTTGCCATTTAATTAAGAACAATCCTTTTTATGTTCATATTAGTATAAATAATTTGTATATGCCCATATGCACAGTGATTTTACGAGGGAACGTTCACAGCATTCAGGGACTGGTCTTTCCTAGAAAGGCAAACAGCAAGCGTAGCCTTGATGGAGCATAGTGTAATCAAGGTTTATTTAATCAAATCCATCAGTTAATTTTAATCAATCCAAATCAATCATGGTTTTTATTAACGCCCTACATGATTGGTCACACTCTTCATTTCACCATTATGTATGGAGTGGTCAAATAGGCAAGTATGGACAAACTCAAGCTCTACCCCAAATAAAGGGGCATTTTAATCAAGTTAGTTTAGACTAACCCTTTGATTTGACGGTCAAAAGGAAGATTAAAATGCCTAAGAAAGATTGTATCCAAGGAACAGTAGTTAATTGGTAACTTGGAAAAATGATCGGTGGGAAGTACAACATATCCATGGCCCATATTTTTTGAAGCTATGCTTACAGGACCAAGATTTTTCTGTTTGCCCTCAACGGTTATAAATATAGCATCAAATGTAGTTTTGAAATTAAAATCGTCCCAATCTTTCCTAATTAAATAACAAGTTCTTGGCGTATTAATGTGGGAATAATCATCTAATATTTCAAATGTTATTGGACATGATTCTTTTTCAATCATATTTATTCCGTTAATCTAATCAAAATAAAATCTTATAAATTTTAGCTTGCCAAGGCAGCCAATACATGTTCTGGATCATTTTTTATGGCTCTTAGCAAAGCCTTAGCAGGTCCAGTTGGTTCCCTTCTCCCCTGCTCCCAATTTCTTAAAGTTCCAATATTCACATCAATTAAATGACAAAATTTTTCTTGAGTTAAGCCCGTTTTTTTTCTTATCTCTTTTACATGAAGAGCATCTACAACAAACTCTCGTGAAGGAACGCGCTCACCATCAATAATTTCGTTCATCTGAGTCATACTTTCGTACAATCGTTCAAATAATTTTTTATCCATGATTACCACCGTTCATTTAATTGTCGTAACATTTTCTTTTGATCTGCAGTCAGATCATCTTGAATACCCTTTTTATAAATAAGTAAGAGTCTTATTTGTGAAGCAGGAGTTACATAATAATAAATAATTCTAACACCACCTCGCTTTCCTTTGCCTTGAGATGACCATCGAACTTTCCTTAGTCCTCCGGTTTGCTGAATCACGTCTCCAGCTAAAGGATTATCAGCAAGATACTCTTGAAACTCAGCATACTCGTCATCAGATAATAGTTCTTTCATGTCTTCTGTAAAAATTGGAGTTTCAATAAAAATCATTGCTATTTCTTATTTTTATTTGATGAATAAAGTATATATCCTAGACAGATATAAGTCAATGGCGTAGTTTTTGGCATGTATATAAAATGGGAATAGGCTTACTCGTCCTATCTTATCAAAACCCAATTTCTAAAATCCTGTCAAACACGATATTTTAAAGTTAACTAATCTGGTTAATTTTTCTAGGTTTCATTAATGGTATATTTTACGGGATAGTTATCTTGGAGCCTGTGGAAGACTGAGAAAACTTGTATTTCAGATGTAATTCAATATATTGCCAATTTAGGCTTTAATTAAAATTATTTGTATTTTTATTTGAATGGTTATGCGAATTATAATGGTTTTGTTTGTGCCTTCCATCCAATTAATGCCTTTTTTGTTAGGTTAAAACGGATGATTCATGAGCCAAGTACAATAAAATGATTCTTTCCTCCTCACTACTCCGAGAGTTATTTATAATTCCTTTATAAAACGTATCTACATAATCTCTGGTATGGATAATATTTATTAATACTACTTGCGTGAATATTTCTAATATATTGTTCTTAATAACAAAATCCTTAATCTCCTTTTGTAAGCATTCAAGCTCATGATCATATAAAAAGATCATAGGATGATTGGCAAGATTAACGAGCAATATTGGTTTGTATCGTGCATATAGGTCTTTCTTTGCTTTTTGAGAGATAATGTTTTTGATACGTTCGATTTCGTCTTCTGGGCTTGTAGTTATTAATCTTACCTGGGGTTCGCTTGAGTTTTTTGTTGATTGAAAATATTGAGCTTGATCTTTTTCCATCAAGAGTAGACGTAACTTCAATGAAAATATCATCTTCTCCCTGCGTGCATATACGAGCATCAAACCCCTGATTGCTAATATTTATAGGGATTAGAATTTTTGAAACACCCGGGATAGGAATCTCTTTTTCAAGAAAATAAGCAAGCGGCAACAGCTCTTCTTTAATTTTCTTCAGCTCGTCGTTTAAATAACGGTTTTTCTTTCCCCTGTTTAATAAACGTAATTCATTTGGGCCGCCTCTATTGTACGCTTCTCTAAGCACTCTAAGGCAATAGAGTTTAAGCTCATAACCAGAACTGTATTCGTTGTATTCATTATCACTAGCCATATAAAAAATTCTGATATTTAGATGGATCACGCCTATTATTAAGAAGTAAATCACTTGATGCAACAGTTTAGGTATAGAATATTTCTTGCAAAATGCCCTAAAGATCCGTGTTTGGGAAACACTATGACGATTGTTGTAAGTTGGATAAGTAATGAAAGAGAATTTCCTACACTAGAGACTGTTGCAGATAGTAGATTAACAAGAGATAATACCCAATAAACCCTGTCCGATAGTATTGGGTATTGATGAACATTTCTTTAGTAAGAAAGAAGGATTTGCTACAACCTTTTGTGACCTAAGAAAGCATAAAGTATTTGATGTAGTGAAAGGACGAAGTGAAGAGGATTTGAAAACCTACCTGCAGCAGTTACCAGGGAAAGAACGAGTCAAAGTGATTTGTATGGATTTAAGTAGTACCTATCGGTCTATGGTAAAAAAATACTTTCCTAATGCGATGATAGTTACCGATAGATTTCATGTAATCCGTTTAATTCAACATCAATGTATGATGACTTATCGAGAACTGTCCCGTGAAATTAAAAGGAATAGGGGCATCCTGGCCCTATTGAGAACCAGGTCTGATAACCTCAGTGAAGAGATGAAAGTAAAAAAGAGATGTATTTTTAACTCAAAATCCTGCTATTGAAGCCATCTATCAATTTCAGCAAGAACTTCATTCTCTGTTAATGAAAAGAGCTTTAACTCAACGTGCCTGCCGTAAAGTAATTCCTACATTCTTGGATATGCTTGTTGAATTGAAGCAGAGCGCGTTTAAAGCGTTAGCTTCGCTAGGAAAAACTCTTAGTGCTTGGAAAGATGAGGTCGCCAGAATGTGGCGGTTTAGTAAATCTAATGGAATAACCGAAGGGTTTCATCGCAAAATGAAACTCATTCAGCGAAGAGCGGCTCTACCCCAAATAAGGGGGCACTTTAATCAAGTTAGTCTAGACTAACTAATTGATTTCGCGATCAAATTGGAGATTAAAGTGCCCAAGCATAATCTTATCTTAAATTTACCTGGTTTTACCATAGAAAAAGTGAGTGGTTATCAACCACTTATATTGGACATTTCTTATCATCGGTTACCTCGTTGTGCGCATTGCCATAGTAAAATGGTTCGTAAGAAGTCCTCATATATACGCACGGTAGCTCATGAGTTAATTGGTAATCGTCGCACTTTATTGCGTTTTAAAGCGTATAAACTCTATTGCAATATGTGCAAACGATACGGTAATCAACAATTCCCGGGTATTAATAAACATCAGCGTTCGACATGGCGTTTACAAGCCGCTGTGTTTCATGATCATACTCGTGGTATTTCTCAAAAAGACCTTGCCCAGCAATTTAATAAAGGAAAAGCCACCATTGAGCGTTGGTATCATCGCCATTATCAGGAGCAAGCAAGAGAACTCATGAATACACCATGCCCAGTGGTGCTTGGTATTGATGAACATTTCTTTAGCCGAAAACAGGGATTTGCAACAACGCTCTGTGACCTCAAAAAACATAAAATTTTTGATATTGTTAAAGGGCGAAGTGAAACAGACCTTTCCAGTTACCTGGCTTCCTTGGTCGGAAAAGAACGAGTCAAAGTAGTCTGTATGGATTTAAGTAGTACGTACCGCTCCATTGTTAAAAAACATTTTCCTAATGCAAAAATAGTAGCAGATCGATTTCATGTCATTCGCTTGCTTCAACATCAATGTATGATGACTTACCGCGAGCTATCGAGCGAAGTAAAAAGTAATCGGGGTATATTAGCTTTACTGCGTACACGACCTGATAGATTGACTCCTCAAAGAAGGATTAAGCGTGATGCATTTCTTGAAGACAATCCAGCTATAAACGCTATATATCAGTTCCAGCAACAAGTTCATTCTTTACTCCTACACAAGTCCATGAATAAAGATTGGTGTAAAAAAATGATTCCGCAGTTTTTAAATATGCTTGATGACCTGAAAAGTAGTCCATTTAAGGCTTTGGCAGCTCTCGGAAAAACATTCGGCCAATGGAAAGAAGAGATAGTACGTATGTGGCGTTTTAGGAAGTCTAATGGCATTACAGAAGGGTTTCATAGAAAGATGAAGTTGATACAAAGAAGAGCTTATGGCTTTCGTAACTTTGAAAATTATAGAACCCGTGTTAGGGTGCTGTGTTGTTAACTGGTGAGTGCCCCCGTAATTGGGAAAGACCCGGATTTGTTGGTCGGGACGGAAGGATTTGAACCTTCGACCACTAGCACCCCATGCTAGTACGCTACCAGGCTGCGCTACGCCCCGACTTGGTGGCAAATGATAACTAAGTCTGGAAGAAATAACAAGGGGTTATTGGCCCGATGGGATATTTGTAGCCTGGGTGCAGCGCAGCGGAACCCGGGATCAAGAGGCTCATTTAATTCAGAAACCCGGGTTCCGCTGCGCTGCACCCGGCTACATTTATTTTGCGGGATAATTCTTTTAGAGCTTTCTGAAAGAATAAAGCTGCATGTGTTAATTTCTGATCTGCATAAAGCCTGCTTTTCTTCTTTTTGTATTGTCCAGTAGGAACCATAGGGCTTCACTAACTGATTTACTGAGGGCGATAAGTGAATGGTCATCCATACATAGGTTCCTTTATCTTTTGGATTTGGCCAGCGATAATAACAAACCAAGTTATCATTCTCATTAATCAGTGTCTGCATAAAACCGACTCTATCCGGTGCTTCCCATCCCTGATAATCCATTTGCCAGTGTAATTTTTCTACCTGGAATGCTTCAGGATTGTATTGATGTTCTTTGACAATTTTAGGCAGAAGGCAAAAATGCAGCTCTTCAGTCATTGGTTCTTCAGATTCTTTCCAAAACCACATGAATTAGTGGATGCAAAAATTAGGAATACGCTTAAAAACTCCCCGCAACTCTTCAAGGCTTCTGCAAGACACTTGAAGAGTATCATGATTACAATAATGTTTTAATCTTCTGAGCTTCAAATTTAGAGTGTGAAATTTGAATGTAGTGTTTGCAACTCAATAATTCTGCATATTGCAAGGCAGCTACTGCATTATTCAATATCTCTTTTGCCAGATCAGGAGAATCTTCCATAATTAAAAAAGCGGTGGTGCTCGTTTGTACTGAAGCCATATGGAGTTTATTAGAGCAGACATTTTTTTCCTGATTATCTGCCAAAGAGGTGATTACCCGAGACAACTCGTAGCATTGGTTGGCCAAAAATTCTTTGCTCGGCCCAGCCTGCACATTCATACTGAATACAAGTAAACTGAATATTAACGCTCTTTTTGAAATTATTTTAATCATAGATACTCCTGTAAGTTGCTCAATAAGCCTGTTTTATTTCACACAATCCTATGCATGAAAAATAAGTTCTACTTTGAGAAAAAGAAACCTCCCTATTTAAACGCTACTGATGCCAATGACGTTGAAGCTTTGGTGAAACGAAATGTAACCCGGCTTGAGTTCCGGGTTACTATTAAAGTCATTGATCTTAGTGCTTAACCGTTTGTCCTTAATTAAGCAAAAGCATTAATGCCTGTAATATGTTTTCCTAGTACCAGAGTATGCACGTTATCCGTACCCTCGTACGTAAAGACTGATTCTAAATTAAGCATGTGACGAATCACATGATATTCAAGGCTGATTCCGTTTGCTCCTAATAGATTCCTGCATTTTCGCGCAATGTTCAATGCCTCGCGGCAGGCATTGCCCTTAGCAAGAGAAATCATCACTGGATTCTCACGATGGTTATCTTTTATTCGGCCTATCTGTAAATTAAGACATTGTGCCTTAATAATTTCAGTATACATTTCTGCCAGGTCTTTTTGAATAAGCTGGAAAGAAGCTAATGGCTTGTTAAACTGTTTACGCTCTAACAGATAGTCGCGGGTAATATCAAAGCATGCCATCGCAGCACCCAGAGCCCCCCAGGCAATTCCGTATCGCGCCTGACTTAAGCAACTTAAAGGGGCGCCTAAACCTTTTTCACTGCCAGGAAGATAATTTTCATCAGGGACAAAAACATTATCAAAAACCAATTCCCCAGTAATGGACGCACGTAATGACATTTTTAATTTGATTTCAGGACGGCTTAATCCTTGAGAATTTGTTTCCACAATAAAACCACGAATGCCTTCATCGGTTTTTGCCCAAACAATAGCGATATCGGCGATTGGTGAATTGGTTATCCACATTTTTGCGCCATTCAAATTCCAGCCACCCTTAACTTTCTTCGCGGTAGTCCTCATGCCCGCTGGATCTGAGCCAAAATCAGGTTCAGTCAAACCAAAGCAACCAATGATCTCGCCTGTAGCCATTCCTGGTAAAAAACGCACGCGTTGCTCTTCAGAACCAAAACGAAAAATAGGATACATGCATAAGGAACTTTGTACCGAAACAAAGCTGCGTAATCCGCTATCACCGCGCTCGAGTTCCTGGCAAACTAAGCCATACGCTACATAAGATGCCTCGGCACCGCCGTATTCTGCAGGTAAAGTCAAACCTAATAAACCTAATTCTGCGGATTTTCTAATAAGCTCGCGTGGAAATTGAGCATGTTCAAAAGACTCAGCCATCAAAGGCGTTACATCGTTGCTCACGAAACGCGCTACACTATCGCGTATCATGCGTTCATCACCATTTAACTGCTCATCAAGAAACAACAAGTCGTCCACTTTCTTTCTCCCTTTTATCAGACTGTAACGCAATTACCGCTTCAATAATACTTTCTTTACTGGGTAACAAATATTGCCAAGCATTACCCAAGGGAATGAAGCAATCTTTACCGGTAATTCGTTTGATTTTCAACCTGGATGAAGCTTCTTCTAACAACAAGGTCATCAAGCCTTCGCTAATTGAACCACTTTGCCTGCCTTCATCCACAATTAATACCTGTTTTGCTTTGGCTACTTCTTTCAAAATCGCTTTAACCGGTAAGGGGCTAAGCCAACGCAAATCCACTATTTTCACGGAAATGTTGTGTTCTTCTTGCAGTACTGCAGCTGCTTGCCGTGATAAATAATACCCATTGGCATAGGTTAAAATAACCGTTGCACCGTCGCCGAAAACACCTACTTCACCCGGTGCAATCGTGGCATCTGGTGCTGGATAATTAAAAAGCCATCCGTTATCGCCAGGCACATGCAAGTCTTTCGTCATGTATAAAGCAATAGGCTCTAAAAAGACAACCACCCTTCCTTCTTCATAAGCCAAACGCATGCACGCACGCAACATTTTTGCTGCATCCGGTCCATTTGAAGGGCATGCGACAATCACTCCTGGCAAATCACGTAATACAGCAATCGAGTTATCATTATGGAAATGGCCGCCAAATCCTTTTTGATAAGCCAATGAGGCGATGCGAAGGACCATAGGGTTTTGATATTGGCCGCTGGAAAAAAAGGATAATGTGGATGCTTCACCACGTAACTGGTCTTCTGCATTATGCAAATAAGCCAAAAACTGAATTTCCGGAACGGGAATAAAGCCATTGTGCGCCATGCCAATTGCAGTGCCTATAATTGTCGTTTCATCCAAAAGAGTATCAAATACCCGACGTTTTCCAAAACGAGCCTGCAGATCAGCAGTCACACGATAAACACCACCCTTTTTGCCCACATCTTCACCAAATACCACCATATTGGGGTATTGCAGCATTAAATCAGTCAAAGCAAAATTGATCTGCTGACATAAATTTCGTTTTTGGGCCAATTGTGAGAATGTATTAGCAAAGGCTGCTGCCCGTCTTTCTTCACTAGGCAGAGGAAATGCTTGTTTTTTAGACACACTAGGAATTAACGAAGACATGACGGCTTCAGCACTGGAAAGTTTAGGTTGTCGTATTGCATCTACTGCTTTTGCTTCAATTAAATCTTTATTATTACGATAAAGACTCAGCATGTCTTGCACCGTCATCCAACCTTCGCGATAAAGAAGACCGGCCGAATGCAATAGAGGATCTTGGGCTTCTCTTGCTTCGATTTCAGCCGTTGTACAATATTGTGACTCAATATCAGAACCGGCATGACCCAACAAGCGCACACAACGCATATGCAAAAAAACAGGTTGTTTTTTTACACGCGCCAAATATTCTGCTTCTTGTGCACTCGCATACGCATCAGCAATGTTCAAACCATCACAAGCAATATAATGCAATCCAGGTCGAGCTCGAACAGAACGCTCTATCCAATCCGAAGGTGTAGGTACAGAAATTCCAATTCCATTGTCCTCACAAATAAACACAATTGGTAGAGGATAATTTTGCTGTGCAATCCATGAGCAAGAATTCAAAGTGGCTTGCGCTGAAGCATGATTTGTTGATGCATCACCAAAGGAGCAAATGATGACTGAATCTGGATTTAAGTTGCCATGAATATTTAATTCTTTTGCACGAGTAATGGATAATGCAGCACCCAAAGCTTTGGGTAAATGGGAGGCAATTGTTGATGTTTGCGGCGGGATATTTAAAGGAACACTACCAAATACTTTATGGCGTCCTCCTGAAATCGGATCAGTTGCCGCAGCAACTAAAGAAAATAAGATATCTCTAACACCGTCTACACCTTGTATTTTCTTGGCGCGTTGTAAATAAAAAGCGCCGCTTCGATAGTGCAAAAATGCCATATCGTCTGGACGAAAAACCTGTCCCCAAACCGCATTACCTTCGTGTCCACTACTACCTATAGTATAAAAAGACAAACCCTTTTCCTTAAGCTGTCTGGCAATCAAATCAAGAAGACGTGATTTAATTTGCGAATCAAAAAGCTCTATAGCAGTTTTTTTATCCAATTCCGCGGTATCCGGACTCATTGTGCTCTTGGGTTTTGGAAAGTCCGCTTGCTCTACTCGCTTTAAAAATTGCTCATCAACTACAATAGCCCTGTCTAACATCACTACATCCTGTTGAGTATTTTTTATGAAGAGATGATGAGTATATACTGATTCAAAATGAACAGGAAGAATGAGTTTGTATCATCAGTTAAAAGGTCTGTTGCTCTCTATGATTTTCATATTTGTAGCGCATGGAACCCGAGAATGATTGAACTCGTGATAATCTCCCGATCCGCTTCGCTCATCCAGGCAACAACACACTGAAATGATCAAATCTTGAGATAAATGAACAAATAATCTACACTTTCTTTTGAAAGCATCCATTAAAGGGGACTTCATAATGAAATGGATTATTCTGTTAGGAAGTGTTGTTTTGATGGCTGGATGTTGTTGTACCAGTGGTGTTACCTACTTCACACCAGCCTATACACCGGTTTATGCCCGCACAGTTACCTACAAACCAGTAGTTACTTATAGACCGGTAGTTACACGTGTTGTAACACCTGTTGTGCAACCTGTAACAGTTTATTCTTACCCAGTAGGACCTCTAGATGTGACAACAACAACGATTGATTTTTATTAATTAAAAAATGCAGCCTGGGTGACGGCTAAGCTGTAACCCAGCGTCTCACAAAATCTTTCTTCCTATTCATTAGGTTGTTGCTAATTCGCTAGATTAAGCTCAAAATGGTATGATTTGTAGAGCGCCGAGCGCAACGCATGTAAAATAGAATTGCAAACTGTTCAAGGGTATATTTGAATCTTAGTGGAATATCAGATTTGAGCTCATCTTGAACGAAAAAATATGCTGAAAAAGCGCAGCATACATCAGTATGTGAGCATTTATCAGCATATTTTTTCGTTCAAGATGAGCCAAATATGGCGTTCCAATTGCATCCTAATCAGCATCTTCCTTGGAAGAGTAACCACATCCCTCCTGTGGGCAAAGAATTTGGCGACCAAATTTTTTGCTTTCTTTTACCGTTAAAATTGGCCAATTACATTTCGGACATGGCTGATTAATCGGTTCATTCCATAAGGCATAATCGCATTTAGGATAATTGCCGCAGGAATAGAAAATTTTTCCCTTCCTTGATTTACGTTGCAAAATTTTTGCTTCATGGCACTTGGGACACTCCACACCCGTATCAGCTGGTTTTTCGATAGGCTCCATATGTTTGCATTGTGGATAATTACTGCAACCTATAAAACGTCCATAACGTCCTGTTTTCACATGTAAGGGACTGGAGCATGCCGGACAGACTCTCCCCTCAACAACTTCTGGTTCATTTTTTTCGTTGTCCTGACCCGCGATGTCTTGAGTGTAATCACATTCAGGGTAGCCAGTACAACCAATGAAACGCCCACGTTTACCTAATCTTATTGACAATGGCTTGCCACATTTTGGACACTGTTCATCCAGAACTTCAGAGGTTACATCTTTACGCTGCACTTGTTGATCTGTGGTTTCAATTTGTTGTACAAATGGCTGCCAAAATTCTTCTAAAACGGGAATCCATTCTTTTTCACCGCGCGAAATAGCATCCAAAGTATCTTCAAGTTCCGCGGTAAATTTATAATCTACATAACGCGTAAAATAACCCGTCAAAAAGCGATTCACGATACGGCCAACATCTGTTGGAAAGAATCTTTTCTTCTCGACAACAACATATTCGCGCTGTTGTAAGGTATGAATAATGGACGCATAAGTTGAAGGACGGCCAATATCATATTCTTCCAGTGCCTTCACCAGCGTTGCTTCCGAGTATCTTGGTGGCGGCTCAGTAAAATGTTGATTGGCTAAGATGTCATCTACTTTGACTTTTTCACCGACGACCAATGGGGGTAATAATGAACCTTCATTGTCATCATCTTTGGTATCATCACGACCTTCTTCATATACGGAAAGGAATCCGGAAAAAGTAACTGTAGAACCATTAGCGCGGAAAATAGAGCCCTCGCCGCAGCTTAAATCCACTGCAACCGTATCCAGTATCGCATCGGCCATTTGGCAGGCAACCGTACGCTTCCAGATCAAACTGTAGAGTTTGTATTGATCTGCAGTTAGTGATGATTGCACCATTTCTGGTGAACGTTTAATGGATGTTGGACGAATCGCTTCATGTGCTTCTTGGGCATTTTTCGATTTGGTTTTGTAAATTCTTGGGCTTGCAGGACAATTGTCGGCGCCATAACGCTGAGTAATAAACTGTCGCGTTTCTTCTATTGCCTCTGCAGATAAATTAACCGAATCCGTACGCATATAGGTAATAAGACCGACTGTCCCTGTCCCAATATCTATCCCTTCATACAATTGCTGGGCGACCATCATTGACTTTCGGGCAGTAAAGCCTAATTTTCGTGCGGCTTCCTGTTGTAACGTTGAAGTAATAAATGGCGGTGCAGGCTTACGCTTGCGTTGCTTTTTCTCAATTTGGGTAACCAGTAAATGACCTTGCGCCTGACGAATCAAATGCTCTTTGATTTGTTGCGCCTGCTCTTCTTTGGTTACCGTAAACTGCTGTAATTTTTCATTTTTATAATGCGTCAAACGCGCTTCAAAGGATACCTTTGCATGCATGCATTGAGCTAAAATCTTCCAATATTCTTGAGCTACAAAACGCTCAATTTCCTCTTCTCGTTCGACAATAAGTCGTAAAGCCGGGCTTTGTACTCGCCCTGCAGAAAGTCCTCTTCTAACCTTTTTCCATAACAAAGGAGATAAATTAAATCCCACTAAATAATCCAATGCCCGTCGTGCTTGTTGGGCATTCACTAAATCCATAGAAATAGAACGTGGATGATTTATTGCATCCTGAATTGCTGATTTGGTAATTTCATTGAAAAAAATCCGGTGAATGGGCTTATCTTTTGTTAGATTTTTTTCCTTCATTAATTCATAAATATGCCAGGAAATAGCTTCGCCTTCGCGATCAGGGTCCGTTGCGAGCAGTAAGGAGTCTGATTTTTTGAGCATTTTCGCAATGGTTTCGATATGGCGTGAGTTTTTTTCAATAGGCACATAGGTCATTGCAAAATGCTTATCGGGATTAACCGAGCCCTTACGTGCCGGCAAATCACGAACATGTCCATAAGAGGCAACCACCTCATAGTCATTACCCAAATATTTTTGAATTGTCTTCGCTTTGGCAGGTGACTCAACGATCACCAAATGTTTACTCATAGTAACGTCAACCTTATCCTTTTCACTTCATCCCTAAGCACCAGGAATGCCCGACTTGAGGACAAGTACGAAGCATTGGCACTGAAAATGAAATATCACCAACTTCTAGTAATATAGGTAATATACCCAAGAAACTCCAAAATGCCAGATTTTAACCTATTGCTTTTATCGTCCAGAACAAAAAATCAAATCGTCTAAAACGAGCATTTCGAAGTTTCATGGGTATAGATGAGCTTTTAATGTAATGTCAATTCATCTTCTGATTGATAAAGGACTAAATCAAGAAAAGCAAGCTGTTCTTCATTTAACGAACTCGCCAAGGCATTTCTTATGGTCCATTTAGTCTCTTGAAGCGTTACGATACGAGATTCAGAAAATTGTAATTGGTTCATAATCATTTCAAACGATTCTGGATTAAGAACTTTCCATAATTTCATACGCATGAGAAATTGATAACTGGCCTTAGTCAGTTTCATTTGCTCGTCATAAGTAAAAACTCGTGTGGAAGTGTGTTGTTGCAACTTCAAATGCAAAACTTGTTCCTCTGAAGCCCCAATATCTTCTTCATTAAGTTGTTCTGATGCATCCTGATCAGCAGTTTTATGGCTTTTTTGCAGCTGGGTAAGACTTTTTTCAAATAAACTCAATAACATTTCAAATAAGTTATCTTTCATATACTAACACCTCATATAGCCACCGGGCACAGATACAACAGCCCCATTTAATTCTAATTCTGCAAGCTCACTCGTGACTTGCTCAACGGTGCATCCACTACGTGAAATGATCTGATCAACAGTTGTCATTTCAAAGCCAATGAACTTTACTAGGTTTTTATTCCCGCTGGCAAGAGGTAAAATAGCTTTATCAGCTGTTTGTTGTTCTGCTTCAATCTGTAACTCCTCAAGAACATCAACCACTGAAGTAACTAATTTGGCTCCTTGCTGCAACAGGTAATGACACCCTCGAGCCAGAGGATTATGAATGGAACCAGGGATCGCTAAAACATCTCGGTTTTGTTCCAAAGCCATTCGTGCTGTGATTAACGAACCACTCTTGATTGCCGACTCAACAACCAAAGTGCACAATGATAAACCACTTATTATACGATTTCTTCTAGGGAAATGTCCAGAGCTTGGTGGACTTTTTAAGCAAAATTCGCTCACTAATAAGCCATCTTGCGCAATTTGTTGTGACAATATCGTGTGCCGGTGAGGATATATTCGATCAATTCCAGTGCCTAAAACTGCAATTGTTTGTCCTCCTGCCTCCAAACATCCCAAATGAGCCTGAGCGTCAATACCAAGTGCCAAACCACTTACGATAGTAACGCCATGGGATGCGATTGCTTTTGCAAATTGCCGTGCATTTTCACTTCCAGTTACCGTAGGATTGCGGCTACCTACTACAGCTAATGCAGGTTGATTGAAACAGGAGAGCTGTCCTTTTGCATACAAAACGATAGGAGGATCCGTAATTTCCTTCAATAAAGCGGGATATTCAGGCGAATCCCAAGTGAGTATATGATGATCGTCTGCAGCCGCCAACCAACTAAGATCTTCTTGAACCAAGTTCAAATCAAAACCCGCTATAGTTTGTGCCAAAGCAAAGGGTAAACCCGCTTGCTCCAGTTCAACTGCTGAGAGCTGGAACATTTGTTGTAAATCAGGCCAACGTTTTTGTAGTTTGTCTACTGTACGCGGCCCCACTCGCTCCATTCGGTTTAATGCGAGATAATAGGATAAATTATTCATGGATTGGTCACTAAATTTAATAAATAAACAGCGCGGGATGAACGAACGATTAAAGCAAAACTGGTTTTCGTAAACACGCGGAAAACCATAGCCTCACCAATACGTTCAGGAGGCAATCGGACAGGGAACAGCCTATTTTGGGGATCATTGACGAGACGTGATTTTCTATAGATAGCCAGGACATCCCCTGCTTCAAGCCCGTCTCGGGCACCCAAACTAACCACGACCACGCCGCCAACAGCTTCTTCGACATTCCCATCAGGCATGCCATTAGGCATGTCGATAATAAATCCCTTTACAAGGAACAAAGGCGCTTTGGGCACAAAATTCAAATTAAATCCAGGGCTATTATTAATCAGGACACTATCTTGTACTTTAACACCTTCATTAATGTCAGTTAATAAAATAGTTGCAGGTTCCCCCCCTGCAAGCAACTCTGCATTACCTACCAAATTCGCTCGATATCCCAAAAACTCTTTGGTTATAGGGTGCACATAATCTTTTCCACCCCTAAAAACAGAATAAGCAGGGACCCCTATTGCAGGCAGTACTCGTGAAGGATGTAATCCTTTAACATAAGCTTTATCTCCTTGGCCAGCCAACATGCGCTCTCCTATTAGAGAGACGATGTAAGGAGCCCGATTAATAACATCTTGATCCAATATAAGCGACTCGTTTAAAAAAGGTTTAATCTCATTTAAAAGAATTGCAGGGATGGGGTCATCTAAAGATAAGGGACGGACATTAGGTGATAATTTTATTGTGCCATTCGATAGTACTTTGATATAGGGTCTGTTTCCAGAATAGGCTAAAGCCAGAACTGCTCCTGGATATAAACGATTGGGATTTTTTATCTTTGGATTGGCCAGCCAAAGTTCCTTCCATTCCCAGGGATTGTCTAAATAGCGACCTGCTATACTCCATAAAGTATCACCATGTTGAACTACATACTGCTCAGGAGCGTCTGCTTTCAAGCTTAAAGCATAATTCAAAGTGGTGAAAAAAAAGAAGGGTATAAAGAGAATAAATCTCATTCGAGGCAATCCTTTGTTGGAATATCTTGCAGCCTTACAATATATGAAGGATAATATTAGCATGATTTTTGTGTAGAGAACCAGATAAACAATGGCTATTCATCCGATTTTATATTTGCCTGACGCTCGATTAAGAGCGGTTGCAAAACCTGTTATTGATTTTGATGACAAATTGCAAACTCTAATTGACGACATGTTTGAGACAATGTACAACGCTCGCGGCGTTGGCCTTGCTGCGCCTCAAATTGGTATTAGTCTGCGTTTGTCCGTAATTGATATTACAGGCGAAAAACAGGAGCAAATGGTTATTATCAATCCTGAAATCATTGCATCAGAAGGCGAAAAAAAATTTGAAGAAGGTTGTCTTTCTGTTCCCGGTGCTTATGATACGGTTATCCGTGCAGAAAAAGTTACAGTAAAAGCCTTAGATAGAAATGGTACCCCTTATGAAATTAAAGCCGAAGGCTTGCTCGCTGAATGTTTGCAACATGAAATTGATCACATGAATGGTAAACTGTTTATTGATCTGCTTTCCCCATTGAAAAAAGCCATGGCTCGTAAAAAATTAGATAAATTTAAACGTCAACAAGCACGTAAATAATACCCTGAGTGGTAGACGCAAAAATTAAAAAAGCAGTTTATTGTAAAATAATAGATTTTACAGGCGCTTCCCTACATACCGCGCTTTATGCGCGGTATCCAGAACGATACCTTGGGGGTACCTCCCGACTCTTTTTTAAAGAAAGATCTCTGGATACCGCGCATAAAGCGCGGTACGTAGGATAAGAGAATTTGTAGGGGATTTCTCAAAGATAATGCGCTGCATTTTTTTCACAGTTTTTTCATTCAAGATGCGTCTCTTAAAAACGCTCCTTGATCGAGGTGAGTAATTATCATGAGTCGATTGAACATCGTTTTCGCAGGAACCCCAGAATTTGGGTTGCCTTGTCTTAATGCACTGCTGCATTCCACACATCATATTCAAGCAATTTATACTCAACCAGACCGTCCTGCAGGACGCGGCCGAAAACTACAAGCATCTGCAGTGAAAGAATGGGCATTAAACCATCAAATTCCAGTCTATCAACCGCTGAATTTCAAAAATCCTGAAACAATCGCAGAGCTTGCAGCATTAAAACCTGATGTCATGGTCGTCATCGCTTATGGTTTAATCTTGCCTAAAGCAGTGCTGGAAATTCCCCGCTTAGGCTGTATTAATGTACATGCTTCCTTGTTACCTCGTTGGCGTGGCGCCTCTCCCATTCAATCCGCCATTCTTCATGGCGATACAGAGTCTGGGGTAACAATTATGCAAATGGATGCCGGCATGGATACAGGTGCTATACTGCGTAAAATCACCTGTCCGATAAGTACCACAGAAACAGCACAAAGCTTGCATGACAGTCTGGCAAAAATTTCCGCGCAACCTTTACTCCAAACCTTAGATGAATTAGCTTCCCAAAGCGCAAAACCTGAAATTCAAAATAATGAATTAGCTACCTATGCCAGCAAAATTAATAAAGAAGATGCGCACATTAACTGGCAACAAACTGCAGTAGAAATCGATCGAAAAATTCGCGCATTCAATCCCTGGCCAATCACTTACACACACTTAAATGAAGAAATTTTGCGAATCCATCAAGCCCAAGTTGTGGCACTACCCTTTTCCCAACCACCGGGTACTGTAGTCAACATCGATAAAAAAGGGATGTTGGTGGCAACCGGAGAGCAAGGCGTGCTCGTGCAGCGAATTCAGTTTCCAGGTGCTAAAGTAATTTCCATAGCAGATTGGTTAAATTCCTCCAAATCACAGGTACATGCAGGATTTGTGTTTTCATGAACAAGAATGAACGACTGCATGCCTTAAAAATTTTAACTCACTTATTAACTGGAAAATCATCGTTATCCCAGCTTATGCCTGCAACAACCGAAGTCAGCCCGATGACCAAAGAGATTTGCTTTGGCTTTTGTCGTCATTATTTTCGTTTACAGGCCTTAGCAGAATGTTTACTGCAAAAAAAACCTAAAGAATTGGAAATCTGGGTAGCGTTGCTTATCGGTCTTTATCAATTACACTATATGCAGCTGCCTGATTATGCCGTAGTCAAGGAAACAGTTGCCTTACTTGAAAAAATCAAAAAACCATGGGCAAAAGGCTTGGTGAACGCCGTTTTACGCAATTTTTGCCGTCAGCAAAAAGAAATTTTGGCACGTCTTAACACTGATCCTTTATTCATTCATGGCCAGCCCCTATGGTTATTGGATCGTTTACAAACAGATTGGCCTGATGACTGGCAATCCATCGCTCAAGCAAATGACATGCATCCCCCCATGACCTTAAGAGTTAATGTACAAAAAAATTCTGTTGCCGAATATTTACAGATTTTAAAACGAGAAGGCATTGCTGCTGAACTCCATCCTGTAGCACCCGAAGGAATTAATTTAATAACGCCTTGTGATGTGCGCCAGCTCCCTGGTTTTGCAGAAGGATGTATTTCCGTTCAAGATGGCGCAGCACAATTGGCTGCCTCTTTATTGTCCTTAAAACCAGGGTTACGTCTTCTCGATGCCTGTTGTGCTCCCGGAGGAAAAACCTGCCATATTCTAGAAAAAGAACCTAATCTGTCGGCGTGTATTGCTTTAGATGTTGATCCCAAACGATTGAAACGCGTGCGAGAAAACTTAGACCGCCTTAATTTGCATGCAACATTAATGGAGGGCGATGCTTTAACTCCTACCCAATGGTGGGATGGCCAACTTTTTGATCGTATTTTATTAGATGCTCCTTGTTCTGCAACAGGTGTCATTCGACGCCATTCAGATATAAAATTACTACGTAACAATGAAGAAATTGTTACTATAACTAAAATCCAGCAGAACATGCTCGATTGCTTATGGCCTTTGCTCGCAAAAGGCGGCTTACTGGTTTATGCCACTTGTTCAGTGATGCCCGCTGAAAATGAGCAACAAATTGCAAATTTTGTTGCAACCCATCCAGACTGTACGATAATAAAAGAATACGGGATCAGTGGACATGCAACAAAGCATGGCTTACAGATTTTACCCGGGGAACAAGGTATGGATGGATTTTTCTATGCCGTACTATTTAAGAGTAATAACTCGTTCCCATATTAACTTGAACAGTTGGATTTGCGTGGAGGTTGTGAGAAAATTTTTCTAAGCAAGCGCAGCATACATTGGTATGTGAGCATTGATTAGGAACATTTCTCGCGCGAGATGCACCGAATACAGCGGTTCACTGATATGGGCTGAGCGCTTCTATTTAAGGATAATAAATGACAATCAATTGGCCGTTAATTATCGTTTTGTTCTGCTTATCCATCCCAGGTGTTGTCATTGCAATAAAACGTTTAATTTATTTTTTATTACCAGATAATTCCGAAGAGCTGCAAAAACGGGTGAGTCGTTTTGCCATCTTGCAAACCTTATTTATGGTTTTGGTCCTGTGCATTGCAGGTGCTGTATTATCTAATACTACTGGCTTACATGCCACAATACTTGAAGAACTTCTACAGGGTACTGTAGGAATAAATGCGTTACTTCCTATTTTATTACCTACTGTTTTGTATGCTTTTTTTGGATTGCTGGTGTTTCTGGTTCTTTATTATGGTGTCATTGCACGCATCATAGATAAAAAAAACATGGAAATTATGACTAATATTCGCCTGGCTCTTGGTCTTGATGGCTGTGTTCTTTATGGCGGTGTAGTAGAAGAAGTTATTGCTCGATGGGGATTAATGAATCTTGCCACCTTTTTCGCACTGCTCTTTACGAAACAATATCCTGTCTTAATTATTTGGATTTCAATTGTTATTAGTGGATTAGTATTTGCAGTAAGCCAACTCCCGGCTTACCTTGCCGCGGGCTGTACCTCGACTCGACGTTTCATTTATTCTCTAATTTTACTTAGCCTTTACCAATCATTACTTTTCGGGTATCTATTTTGGCAATATGGACTTATTGTAGCAATCTTGGCACATATGCTGTTCCATTTAGGATGGGCAGTATTTGACAATGTAAAAAAAACGTAAAGCCTATCCTCCTTAATCTTGTCTTAACCTTGATCTTTTATCCTACAAGGGAATGAGTTTAAGTTAGGGGTAGGATATGTCTTCAAGTAATGAATTTGCTGTATTGGTAAATCAATTACACAGATCACCTAATGATCCTGTTTTAAAACAAGCCGTAGTCCAACATTTACCTAAAATGATGGCTTTAGCTCAAGAGAACCCTATGGCCTTATATCATTTAGCCCATATTTATCCACCAACATCTTCTCAGTACAAACAAACAATGCGCCAAGCTGCTAATTTGGGATGTACTAATGCAATGTTGGTTATGTGTCAAATATTGGGAAAATCAACAGAACCTGGCGATCTGAAAAAAGCAGCGCATTATGTAACTATGATTAATAAGTCTGATGATTCATACATCAAAGAACAGGCGAAATTACTCGTGGATGAATATCCTCAATTAACAAGGGCATTACAAGAACAAACGAAGCCAAATTTAAGTTACAGTCTCGCTCATCGCTTCTTTACACCGCAACAAGAAAAAGAAGAATCACTTGAGCTTATGCAAACTGTAGCGTGCAAAGGCTGATTATCGTACATTTAAATTTAAAAAACCGTAGCCTGGGTGAAACAATGCAACCCAGGTAACAGTAGATTTTTATTTAATTTTCTATTCAAAATTGGATCTCTGCCTACCCCACCCCCACGACTCGTTCGCGGGGGTGTCTGCGAGTCCAGTGTTTTAGTGCCAGATCCTCTGGATCCCGCGGACAAGCCAAGGGACGTCAGAATAGAGCTGGACTGTTTTTTTAGCAATGTCTAGAAGATTCAAACCTACGCAGGGATGGCAGTCTTTTTAGGCATAATTGCAGACTGTAAAATACGTATTTTTTCAAACAATCAAAAAGCGAAAATTCTTTTGAATCTCATTCAAATCAAACTGATTCAAATATAAAGAAAAACTCATCCAAGCACTTAATGCCGCTAAATCTTGAAATGGGGGTGGAAGATAAACAGGATTGGTTAAGACCCCACGCTCTTTTAATTCAGTGAGTAAAGGCAAATCATCGAGAACTAATTTCCCGGTAAATAATAAGGGAATAGAATCAACATGCTTTCGACTGATCGCAAAACGGATGTAATTGTAAATTAATACAAAACCTTTAGCATAAGATAAATCTTTGGTAAACGGTCCTCCGGTTGGCGTACTTCCCCTGAAAACGCGTACTGTTTGATTATAACTGTCTTCTTCGCTTAAACCACACTCCATAAAATAATTATAAATATCGAGAAAGTTTGCCCCTTGGGTGACCATGTCTAGAGCAATCACGCGATTGGTAATCTTTAACATGCGACTGGGATATGAAGAAAACGTAACAACTTCCGTAATTACTGCCAAACCTTCTTGAATAACGCTGCTGGAAGGCGAGCCCTTGGAAAGGAAAAAACAATTAGGCTGCATAGAGCCATTCAAGGTTGTTCCGACGTGCACCCAACCTTCATGGACTTCCAGATAACGAAGATCACGCTCACTGAACATAGCTTGTTGGCTTAGTTTAATGCTGTCCGCTCCAGCAGAAGCATCCGCAATCATATCGTCACTGATCATCACGGTTACCTTGCCAGGATGTTTATCAAAAAACTGTCCTAAACGCGCTTGCAAAATTTCTTGAGCCTGTTGTGGTGTATAACGTTTTACATCAGCTTCAGATTGCAATTGAACACTAAGACCCGATAACACATCAAAGAGTAAAGTCCCCATTTCAGACATGCGTGGCCCACCCGCGTAAAATACATCATTGGGACTACCATACAATTCCATTGCTAATTCAGAAAATGCCGGAGTACCTCGCACCGCGAGCATTTGCGTGGCTCGACTGTATTCTTCACACTGACGACGTATTAAACGAGTTAAGGTAGAATATTGTCCAAGTTGATTTTGAGTATCACGCAAAATGATACGAAACTCTTCTTGTTTGTCATGAACATCAAAAGGCAAAGGCTTTTTGTCGTAATATTCTTTATCTACAGCGGGAAGCTTTTTGCCTTTATTCTTAAAAAATTCCTTTTTTATCGTCTCATCCCATTTAATACTATCAAGAATCCTGATCTTGCGTTGCGCTTCCACAATACGCTGCGATAATTCCTGTACAATATGCAACTCAGCTGATTCTGATGGTGTCATAATAAATCCCTTATGATACAGGTGGGGCGATACTTACCTGTGCATCCTGACTCTGTTGAGGCAAATCATAAAAATTACTAATATTTGCTCTCGTTAATGGTGGTGGAACTTCTAATGAGGGACCATTACGGCTACTCAGATAAAGATGCTCCCCATTACTGGCATAACGACTACACCCAGAGAGCAAAAGCACAAAAAAAACAATAAAACCCAATTTTTTCACTTAAATCAACTCCAAACTCTTCATTACTTTTTCCAATGGTTCATGATGTTCTTTAGATAAACGAGTTAACGGCATCCTTAATTCATTCTCCATTAACCCCATTCTGCTTGCTGCCCATTTTATTGCAATTGGATTTGTCTCAATAAACAATAATTCATATAGAGGCATCAGCTGTTCGTTTAAACGCAAACATACAGCATGATCACCATCTAGAGCTGAGTCACATAATTTAGCCATTAATTTGGCGACCACATTCGCTGCGGCGGAAATATTTCCCTTAGCTCCAGACAACATCCAGGATGCTGCAGTAAAATCATCACCACTAAATACATCAATACTGCCTTCTGAAAGACGTAAAATTTGTTGTAACCGAGTCATCTGCCCCGTAGCGTCTTTTATTCCCACAATATTGGAAATCTTGGCAAGTCTGGCTACTGTTTCAGGCAACATATCACAAGCTGTTCGTGTTGGCACGTTATAAAGAATAATCGGCATGGCAACTGCTTCGGCTATTTGACTGTAATGCTGATACAAGCCTTCTTGAGTAGGTCTGATGTAAGCTGGAGTCATAATTAGAGCAGCATGCGCTCCACATTCCATCGCTTCCTGCGTTAGTTGAATACAATCCCGTGTTGCATTCATGGCGGTACCTGCAATAACAGGAATTCGCTCTTTAGCTTGGTCTACTACTGTTTTTATAACCAACAGTTTTTCTTCATGAGATAAAGTACCTGATTCACCGGTAGAACCTGCCGCAACCAAAGCATGGCTGCCCATTTCAATATGAAACTCAACCAACTCCCGTAAGCGCGGCACATCAACTTGATCATTTTTCATGGGAGTTAATAAAGCTACAATGCTTCCTTTAAACATAAAGTCCCCTATTTTTATAATTCTTATATTAATACTACTGGAAAATGTAGGTCAGAGTAAAATCTGATATTTAAAAAAATGATCGGCAAAACAAATTATGATCATTTATTTTACATTAAATATTTTTTTTGTACTAAAATCATAGTGAAGATGAAGCAACCAGGATTTTCTTGTCATGAATGTCTGCTTTACCAATGCAGGAATCCTGAAAACTATAAAAAGGAGTTCACTATGAAAAAAATTATCGCTCCCTTATTTTTTGCTGGTTTATCAGCTTTTATGCTTGGGGGTTGCACTAATACTGAAATTGGCACTGCTGCGGGCGGTGCTGCAGGGGCAGGCATAGGTTATGCTGCGACTGGAGGTAGTGCTGTAGGAACAGTAATTGGTGCAGGGGCGGGCGCATTGGTAGGAAATGCAATCGGCCGAGACCAAGATAGACGATATTATTATAGTCGTGGTTACTATCGTCCTTATTACTATTACTAATATCTAATATCAATACCAATAAATATGCCCTTAATCTCCAAAAGAGGTTAAGGGTTTTAAATTTTAACAGTTAAGCCAAGTATATTTCATGTTGTAAAAGTAGGCGTTTTAAATAAATAAAAAATCTTAGTGAATGTAGGCAATATCAAATTTCCATTGCTATACTTTTAAAAGAATTTTTAGATTAATCGTAAGCGATTGATCATTCACTCAAAATAATACAAGGACTGTTAATCATGCGCTTAAAAAATAAAGTAGCAATAATCACCGGGGCTGCCAGTGGAATAGGTAAAGAAATCGCCTTAGTGTATGCAAAAGAAGGGGCTAAAGTAGCTATTGCAGATCTCAATCTGGAGCAAGCCAAGAGTGCAGCCGAAGAAATAAAATCTAAAGGTGGAGAAGCTATGGCAGTTGCCATGAATGTCACCGATGAAAACGAAGTTGATAAGGGTATCGATGATGTTGCTAAATATTTTGGCGGTGTTGACGTTATGGTCAGCAATGCAGGAATACAAATTATTAGCCCTGTAGAACAATTGGCTTTTTCTGATTGGAAAAAATTAATATCCATTCAGTTGGATGGAGCTTTTTTAACGACACGCGCCGCATTAAAACACATGTATGCCTCCGGTAAAGGAGGAAGTATTATTTATATGGGATCAGTTCACTCCAAAGAGGCCTCTAAACTGAAAGCACCCTATGTTACTGCAAAGCATGGTTTGATTGGTTTGTGTAAAGTAGTTGCCAAAGAAGGGGCAGCCCATAATGTGCGCGCCAACGTCATTTGCCCAGGTTTCGTACGTACTCCTCTAGTAGATAAACAAATTCCTGAGCAAGCTAAAGAATTAGGAATCACTGAAGAACAAGTCATTAAGAATGTCATGCTTAAGGATACAGTTGACGGGGAATTCACTACCACGGACGACGTAGCGCAAACTGCATTATTTTTTGCTTCCTTTGAATCAAACGCTCTGACAGGCCAATCATTGATAGTGAGTCATGGATGGTTCATGGAGTAAGCCCCTATGGCTCGGACGAATAAAGGTAAAACCCAAAAACAGCAGCATCATCATATTGCCTGCTGTTTTCAAGGCGGAGGCGCTTTAGGCGCCTACCAAGTAGGTGTTTTACATGCTCTTGATGAAGCAGGCTATGATCCAAATTGGTTTGCTGGCACCTCAATAGGTGCGATCAATGCTGCAATTGCAGCAGGCAATCCACCTAAAGAGCGTGTTGAAAAAATGTATCAATTTTGGGAGACCATTGCCACACCTTCTTTTATAGAGGGCAGCTTTCTTCCCAATGATGACGAGAGCCGAAAAATCGAACACTTCTTCTCTGCCCAATCTTCGCTACTTTTTGGCCAGCCAGGTTTTTTTGCACCTCGTTTTCCCCCTCTTCTTATGGGGTATTATGATGCACCCGATAGCTTAAGTTTTTACGATACTAGAAATTTAAAATCTACTTTAGAACAATTTATCGATTTTGATCGCCTCAACTCAAAAGAAACCCGCATAAGTATTGGCGCAGTTGAAATCTGTTCGGGTGAAATGATGTATTTTGATTCACAAGACACAAAAATTAGGCCTGAGCATATTATGGCAAGTGGTGCATTGCCTCCTGGTTTTCCAGCTGTTGAAATTGATGGAGAATATTATTGGGATGGTGGGATTTCCTGTAACTCCCCTGCGACTTATGTATTATCAGTAAATCGATGCCCCAAAAATTTACTGTGTTTTGCGATTCATTTATTTGACTCTTATGGCTTGTACCCTAATTCATTGGATGCAGTAATGAAGCGCAAAAAAGATATAGAGTATTCAAGCCGTTTTGCCCAAGCAGTTGAAATGTATCAACAGATTCATGCGTTAAAAAATACGATTCATATTCTTTCGCGTTATGTTCCTAAAGAGGAAAGGGATAACCCAGAGTTAAAACTTTGTATTGCCCGTGGGCATCAATCTACGATTTCTTTAGTTCGCTTTTTATATGAACACGATGAAACTGAGTTTTCTTCAAAAGATTATGAGTTTTCCAGAAAAAGTATTTCAGAACGCATAAAACATGGCTATCTTGATGGACGAAAAGCCATAAAAAAATCCCCCTGGGACCAGCCCGTATCACAAACAACAGGTATTGCTGTATACGATATGTCTCCCAATAAACATTTAAAAGAGGAGTCTGAAAATGAATGAAGCAGAAGTAATAAAAAACGCTTTTGCCATGCCGCTCATCAGCCCATCTTATCCTCGTGGCCCTTACCGCTTTATCAATAGGGAATTCTTAATCATTACCTATGAAACGGATATCGATCTGCTCCGCGAAATAGTTCCCGCCCCCTTAGAAGTAGTAGACCCTTTGGTCAAGTTTGAATTCATTCGCATGCCTGACTCCACAGGATTTGGGGACTATACGGAATCAGGCCAAGTGATACCGGTACGTTATAAAGGTAAAATGGGCGGTTACACACATGCCATGTTTTTGGATGATCTCCCGCCTATAGCAGGTGGTCGTGAAATTTGGGGATTTCCCAAGAAACTGGCCCAACCTAAACTAGAAGTGGTTCATGAAACGCTATTAGGCACTCTAGAGTATGGCCCTTATCGTATTGCTACAGCGACCATGGGTTATAAATACGAAACAATGGACGTGAAAAAGGTAGCTGAATCACTAAACACCCCCAATTATTTACTTAAGATAATTCCTCATGTGGATGGCAGCGTTCGAATTTGTGAACTTGTTGAATATTATCTTGAACATGTTGACATCAAAGGGGCATGGCAAGGGCCAGCTCAGTTGCAATTAGCACACCATGCATTAGCTCCAGTAGCTAACCTGCCCGTACGACGTATAGTAAGTGGTGTACATTTATTAACGGATCTCACTTTGCCTTATGGTCGTGTTGTGCACGATTATCTTAAATAAAGGATTTGAGCAATTTAAAAAGGACTTGGAGATCAAATATAAATGTTAATAATAATAGGCTATTTAGTTATATTATTCTGTGTTTTTGGAGGATTTGCTCTAGCCGGTGGTCATCTTGCGGCGGTTTTTCAACCCATAGAATTGCTTATCATTGCTGGAGCAGCGGTAGGATCGCTTATTGTAGCGAACAGTGTTACGGTATTAAAATCCCTGTTAAAAGCATTGCCTAAAGTTTTTCGAGGTGAAAAATCAGTTAAGGAAAATTCCAGTGATCTATTAGGCCTATTATACAATCTGTTGAACAAGTCGCGACAACAAGGACTGATGTCATTAGAAACAGATATTGAAAACCCTGAAGAAAGTCCTATTTTTAATGCTTATCCTTCGCTCATGAAAAAACATCATATCATTGAGTTCATTTGCGATTACTTAAGATTGATCATTACTTCGAACATACAGCCTTTTCAGCTTGAAGCGTTAATTGATATGGAAATTGAAACCCATCATGAAGAAGAAATGATCCCGGCAAATGCCTTAGCAAAACTCGCTGATGCCATGCCTGCTTTCGGTATTGTTGCTGCCGTTCTTGGCGTGGTCCATACGATGGAATCGATCAATTTACCGCCCCCGGAACTAGGAGTACTCATTGCTCATGCTCTTGTAGGAACCTTTTTAGGTATTTTAATTGGCTATGGATTTGTGGGTCCTGTAGCTTCAGCAATGGAACATCAGGCCAATCAGACTCAATTGATACTGCAGTGTATAAAAGCCACAATATTAGCTAGTCTGCACAATAATCCACCTGTTATTGCTGTTGAATTTGGACGTAAAGTTTTGTTTTCTGCACAACGCCCTTCCTTTACCCAGCTCAATGAAGAAATTAAAAATTCCAAACCAGCGGCATCATCATCGAGTTCTGAAGAAAATTCCGCTACGGAAGCTACACCGGGCTAATGAGGTTACAGTATGAGCGAAAACGGTAGTAAAGGAAAGACTGGTCCAACCCCTATAATTCGAAAAATAAAAAAGAATAAACACAAACTACATGGGGGCTCATGGAAAATTGCCTTTGCTGATTTTGTTACAGCAATGATGGCCTTTTTTTTGTTAATGTGGTTGATTGCTTCACTGAATAAAGCACAAAAAGATGGTATTTCCGAGTATTTTAAACAGCCAATGAAAATCACTTTTTTTGGCGGGGAAAACGTAGGCAATCAGCAAATTAACCTTAAAGGGGGAGGACCTAATCTCAAAGATACCAATGGGCAAGTTTCTAAAACGGAGCTGTCATCTGCACCAAATAAAAAACCCCAAGACATGCAAGTAATTCAATCCACTGAAAATGAGACACAAAAACTCGAAGAATTAAAATCAAAAATTAATTTAAGTATTCAACAAGATCCTTCTCTTTCTGGCTTAAAAAATCAATTAATCATGGAAGTGGTAAAAAATGGATTACGCATTCAATTAATCGATAATCAGAAAAAGCCTATGTTTGACGTGGGATCAGATAAACTTAACCCGGGGATGGAACCGATTTTTGCGCAGATCGCTAAACTGCTTAAGACAGTCCCCAATAAAATTACCATTGAAGGACATACCGATGCCCATCCTTACCATAATCCAGATGAATTAGAATATACTAACTGGGAACTCTCCACCCAAAGAGCCAATGCTGCCCGCCGTGCTTTGGTTAAGGCAGGTTTGGATCCCGATAAAGTGATGCGTGTATCCGGTTTCGGATCAACTTTGCTTCTCAATACTAAAGATCCTTTCAGCCCTGAAAACCGACGAATTAGCATTATCGTCATTAAAAAAGGCGCTGAAAAAGAAGTAATGAAGAGTAAATAACAGTACCTCTCTATCTACATCCCGCGGGTTGTCTGCGGGAGCCAGACGATCTGCGTTAAAACACTGAACCCTGCGGACAACCCCGCGAACAAGTCATGAGGGCAAGCAGCCAGACGTGTATGATAATGGCTTTGTAACAAGTCTTAGACAGTAGATGCGTTCAGCATCCATCGTGCTTTTTCATGCGCAGCAATACGCTCACTGAGTAAAGCCACCGTTCCTTCATCATCATGTTCCTGAGCGAGTTTAACTGCTTTGTTGAGATCTTTAACCAGAATCCCATTGTCCTGAGCCAACTCACTCACCATCTGATTCGCATTAATATTGGAGTTGCCGTCTTGAATTGTTTTTAATTGGTTCAATACAGTAAAAGTAGCAGGTGCATTATGACCCAAAATTAAAATTCGTTCTGCAATTTCATCCACCGCTTCTGCCAATGCTCTATATTGCATTTCAAACAATTCATGCAAGCTTTTAAACTGAGCTCCCTTAACATGCCAGTGATAATTTTGTGTTTTAAGATATAAGGCGTAGGTATCAGCTAAAACCACTTCCAGCTTTTTAATTATTGCTTCCATCATTACTCCTGACTTTATAAAATTCCCCATCATTGTGGACGATACATTGCAAAAATTCCAGGGTTTGTTTCCATTTCCGCTAAAGTCAATTGAATTTTGCATCAGCGAACTAGAGTTTATAATTATCTTTTTTTATTCGTAATTACTTATGAGATGCAACACGCTACCCCTATTGCCTGAACAGTCATAATTCATAACGATATTGCTTATTGTGTTAAAAGTTATTTTTTGTAACTATAAAGTTTGAGGTTCTTGAACGTAGCATTTGCTTGAGCCCGTTTGCATTTAACTAATGAATTTTATCTCACAATGGAGTGTCTGGTATGCATCTTAGGTTAAAAAAAGTCGCGATTTTTTTGTTTTCAGTAGCAATACTCCCTGCGTACGCAGGTGATATGGGGCCTGTAACTTATAAAAAGGAGCAGGGGTTTTATGTAGTGGGACTTGCCACCTACAATGCATTTAATTTTAACCGAGCAGAGACTGCTTCTTTTTTTTCTCCAAATGCAATTACTGCACCAGCGGCTTCTATAGGCGATAATTGGGGATACTCGTTAGGAGTTGGTTATCGTTTCAATCCTTTTTTCAGAACAGATTTTCGAGTGCAAGGGCTACCAGACATTCCTTTCTCAGTTACAGATGATGGAAATGAAACAGCTCACGGACATGTTAACACCTACACTTATATGATCAATGGCTATTTTTCTTATCCTCTGCCTATGAATCAACGCATAGAACCTTATCTCGGTGGCGGTCTAGGTGCAGCAACCTCAAAAACTAATACCATTTATTGGCCTCTAGCGGTCCAACATGAATCAGGACTTACTACCACCCACTTCGCCTGGCAAGTCGGTGCAGGCAGCCTTTACCGTGTGACTGAGCACTTCGACATCGATATCAGCTACAGTTACCTAGCCATAGGTCAAACTAGCAATAGTGGCCAATATGATACGATAGCCTCGAACGGTGTCCCGGCCAGCGGCGCCCCCACCAGGTTTTTGCAAGTCTACAGTAATCAATTGAGCTTTGGACTGAATTATCGTGTTTAGATTAATTGCTACTAATAGCTCGTAATCTAAGCTGCTTATATCCCATATATCTTAATAAACCATTCATGGCCTTTGATAATTAAATACAGTAATAAAAAACCCGCCATAAAGGCGGGTTTTTAAAGGAATAGGAGAGAGAGGCTTACATCATGCCGCCCATGCCTCCCATACCACCCATTCCGCCCATGCCGCCCATATCACCAGCAGCTTCGTCTTTCTTTGGTAAATCAGCAACCATGCACTCAGTTGTCAGCATCAAACTTGCTACAGAAGCAGCATTTTGTAATGCCATACGAGTTACTTTAGTTGGATCCAAAATACCCATGTCAACCATGTCGCCAAAATCACCAGTCGCAGCGTTGAAACCATAGTTGTCTTTGTTTTCAGATACTTTGTTTACAATGACAGAAGCTTCATAACCAGCGTTTGATACGATCTGACGCATTGGCGCTTCAATAGCACGACGTAGAATGTTGATACCCATGTTTTGGTCGTCATTGTCGCCTTTCAAAGAATCCAGAGCTTTTTGTGCACGAATTAAAGCAACACCACCACCTGCTACAATACCTTCTTCTACAGCAGCACGAGTAGCATGTAATGCATCTTCAACACGAGCTTTTTTCTCTTTCATTTCTACTTCAGTAGCAGCACCAACTTTGATCACGGCAACACCGCCAGAAAGTTTAGCAACACGCTCTTGTAACTTCTCACGATCGTAATCAGAAGTAGTTTCTTCGATTTGAGCACGAATCTGAGCAATACGGCCATTGATGTCGGTAGCTTTACCTTCGCCATCAATAATCGTAGTGTTTTCTTTGGTTACTACGATACGTTTTGCAGAACCCAAATCTTCTAAAGTAGCTTGCTCTAAGCTCTTGCCAATTTCTTCAGAAATCACTTCGCCACGAGTCAGAATTGCGATGTCTTGCAACATTGCTTTACGACGATCACCAAAGCCAGGAGCTTTAACAGCACATACTTTAACAATACCACGCATGTTGTTAACAACCAAAGTTGCCAAAGCTTCACCTTCAACATCTTCAGCAATAATCAATAATGGACGGCCTGATTTTGCAACACCTTCCAGTACAGACAACATGTCACGAATGCTGGAAATTTTCTTGTCAACTAACAGAATAAATGGATGCTCAAGCTCACAAGTCATGCTTTGTTGATTGTTGATGAAGTATGGAGAAATATAACCACGATCAAACTGCATCCCTTCAACAACAGATAATTCATTTTCAAGACCATTACCGTCTTCAACAGTAATAACGCCTTCTTTACCTACTTTATCCATAGCACTGGCAATAATAGAACCAATTGCTTCATCGGAGTTAGCAGAAATAGTACCTACTTGGGCAATTGCTTTATTGTCTTTACAAGGCTTAGACATTGCTTGTAATTTTTTAGTGATTGCAGTAACTGCCTTATCAATGCCGCGTTTCAGATCCATAGGATTCATGCCGGCAGCAATTGCTTTGTAGCCTTCAACTACAATCGCACGAGCCAATACAGTAGCTGTAGTAGTACCATCTCCAGCAGTATCAGAAGTCTTGGAAGCAACTTCTTTAACCATTTGAGCGCCCATATTCATGAAGCGTTGGTCAAATTCGATTTCTTTAGCAACAGACACACCGTCTTTAGTTACAGTAGGCGCACCATAAGCTTTCTCTAATACAACATTACGACCGCGTGGACCCATAGTCACTTGTACTGCATCCGCTAATGCATTAACACCAGCTAACATTTGTAGACGCGCATCGTCACCAAAACGTAATTCTTTAGCCATTATCTCTCTCCTAATGAAACGATTACTTCTCGATTACACCCATGATGTCGTCTTCACGCATCACAACCAGTTCTTTACCGTCGATTTTCACTTCGGTACCTGAATATTTACCAAACAGGACGATATCTCCCACTTTTACTGCTAAAGCGCGAACGTCACCGTTGTCTAATATCTTACCAGCACCAACAGCAATGATTTCACCGCGCATTGGTTTTTCAGTAGCGCTATCTGGAATAACAATACCACCCGCTGTGGTACGCTCTTCTTCCATACGACGAACAACAACTCGATCGTGTAAAGGACGAATTTTCATACTTTTATCTCCTGATTAATTAAACTTTAAAGTCAATTTGCAATGTTACTGACTGCCATATGGGGACAAGGTAAAAAGTTTCAAGGGTAAAAATAAAAAAAATTTTAGTTTTAATTTTATTCACACTCCATGATGTTCTGATATAGTTACATATATGTATTTACTCCCCGGTATTATAAAGGTTTTCAGAATGAGAAAATGGTTTTTACTGTTATTCTGCTATATAACTACATTTGCTCTATATGCAAACCCGCTTCCTGCTGCAGAAGTATTCCATGTTAATGTAAGCAAAGTTGATCCCAATACTTTTGCCATCAACTTCCAGGTAAAGCCTCATTACTTTCTTTATAGTGATCGTATTAAATTAACAACAAATACGAATGATACAATTCACTTAGGCCCTTTGCGTTTCCCACCTACAGAACAAAAAATTGACAAACAGGGGCATAAATATACTGTTTATCGTAATCAAGTTTCCATTCCTGTAGGAATTTTAGGGAATAAACCAGGAAAAGCGTTAATTGATTTGCATTATCAGGGGTGTTCTGATGATGGTTTTTGTTATGCCCCAGAAACGAAAACAATTCAGCTCTCCATAGATGATAGTTTGGCTTTAGCGCAAGTAAGCCTGGTGCAACCTCAAAATACCCAGACCACAGACACTGAAGAATCACAAAATGACAGCGTCGCTAAAATCTTTTTAAGCCACAATTGGTTTCTGATTCTGTTTACTTTTTATGGTTTTGGTTTGCTTTTATCATTCACCCCCTGCATTTTACCAATGGTTCCTGTTTTATCCGGGATTATTGTTGGCCATGGTAAAGAAATTACGACCAGCAAAGCCTTTTTTCTCTCATTAAGTTATGTGCTGAGCATGTCGATTACCTACTCAATCATCGGTGCAGTAGTTGCCTTGCTTGGAGCCAATCTGCAAATTAGTATGCAATCCCCTTGGTCCATTGGCGTGTTTAGCCTGATTTTTATTCTATTAGCCTTATCCATGTTTGGATTTTATGAATTCAAATTACCGCATTCCTGGCAGGCAAAAATACACGGTTCCAGCAATCAACGAGGCGGCCACTATCTTGGGGCTGCAATCATGGGTTGTCTCTCTACTTTGATTCTTTCACCTTGTGTTACTGCCCCATTAATTGGCGTATTAACCTACATTGCCCAAAGTGGAAATGTTCTTTTAGGATGTCTGACTTTGTTCGTTTTAGGTCTGGGGATGGGCACCCCCTTACTTCTCATCGGTACTTCCGCAGGTAGATGGTTGCCAGAGACAGGCAGCTGGATGAATACTATCAAGGCACTATTCGGCATTTTTTTTATTGCCGTTGCCATTGAGCTTATTTCTCGAATAGCCTCCCCATTAGTCAGCATGATCTTATGGGCATGCTTGCTCATTTTTTCAGGGATTTACAGTGGTGCTCTTACGTATTCTGCAACACATCGCGAAAAATTTAACCAAGGGGTGGGACTCATTTTACTCGTCTACGGTTTCTTGATTTTGGTGGGCGCCAGCATGGGAGCAACAAATCCCCTGCAACCCTTAACAATCCAATCAGCAAACGCAGCCCCTGCCAAAACACAGCAAGAGCAGAATTTACGCACTATAAAACAAGCCATAGTTGATGCTCGCGGCACGCCAGTAATGCTTGATTTTTACGCTGACTGGTGTACATCCTGTAAGATGATGGAAGCAACGACATTTAAAGATCCTCGTGTACAAAAGGCTTTGACGCGTTTTAGCGTGATTACAATTGATGTCACAAAAAATAATGCCGACAATAAAGCGTTACTCAATTATTTCCATGTTGTAGCCCCTCCCACTTTTATCTTTTTGGATGCTCAAGGCAATGAACTCAACGAGCTCAAACTGGTTGGTGAAATTTCTGCCAATAAATTTTTAAAAATTTTAAAAAAGATAGACTAACATTAATTTTGGATTCATATTTGTCTGATAATCACCATTAAGAGTCTTTCACAATTCGCCTTAGAGCCTACGTACCACGCTTCATGCGCGGGATCCAGAATGATGCCTTTGCGTACTCCCGGGTTCTTTTTAAAGCAAAATCGCTGGATACCACGCATGAAGCGACATGAAGCGCGGTACGTAGAGAAATGAACTGCCACAGACACCAAAATTATAAGAAATATTTTATTACTCTTGTTAATATGAATTACCTATAAAATGGGAAAAAATGCGCGCATCATTTCAAAGTTATTTTGCTTTAAATTGGGTCATCCTTTTACTTGCCGGCCTCCAATCTGACATTAGTCCTTTTCTAACAATTTATTTAAAAGCAGAGTTGCAATGGGATCCTGCTCAGATTGGTATTGCGCTAGGAATAATGAATTTTGCAAATATGCTCAATCAAATTCCCAGTGGGCTACTTATTGATGCATACAAAATAAAACGACTCTTATTGGTAGGAAGCTGTTTCATCTTTGCAATAAGTTGTTATCTCATCACGAAATTTCCTTATTTTTTAGCAATAATAAGTGCACAAATATTGATTGGATTGGCAACGGCAATTATGCCAAAAGCAATCGTAGCCATAACACTGGGTTTAGTCGGAACCAAGGAATTTCCCCGAAGAGAAAGCATTAATGAAACATTAGGTCATGCTGGCAATATAATTCTCGCTCTAATTATCGGTGTATGTTCTTATTTTAGTGGAAATATTTGGATTATATACTCGTATGGCATTTTTTCCCTTTTAGGAATTTTGCCAATTTTTCTGATTAGAGAAACAGATATTGATCATGATATTGCACGCCAATTAGCCCCTGTGGGTTTCGATACTGGAAAAAAGGGAATTGTCCCTCTTAAGAAAATCTTACTCTCTCGCACCAATATTATTTTCTTAATTGCTGTTTTTTTATTTCATTTTTCGAGTGCAGCACAATTGACACTAATTGGTTTGATTTTTGTTCAAGTCAGTACAAAAGCATGCTCCATTTTTATGGCAAATAGTGTCATAGTATCCCATATAATTATGATGTTCGTTTCAATTCTCTTAGTGTACTTCATTAAAAATATACCGCGTAAGCCTTTATTTTTACTTGCATTTTTATTTATTTTCATACGAGCAATTTTATTTACCTTTTCCCAAAATCCCTATTTTATTATTGCATTACAAGTTTTAGATGGGGTAAGCGGCGGCATTTTTGGCGTGATTGGCATCGTAATGATTGCAGAACTTGCGGCATATTCCGGACGGTTTAATTTTATGCTTGGATTGATGGTTCTTTGCCAAGGCGTAGCCTATGCAATTAGCAATTTTGCCAGTGGATATATTGTAAAATCATATAATTATAATATGGGCTTTTATACTTTGGCATTCTTTGCAATGATTGGCTTCATTCTCTTTTTATCGCTCATGCCCGAAACTTTAAAAAGAAATTAATGAGTTGCAAGATCCTAATTTTTTGTCCTCTCTCAACTTTTCTTCAGGTGTTTATGGCTATTTTATAAATTTTGTGAATAAAATTTGATCCATTTTTTTTATGAACTATAGTTATAAAGGCATGAGAAACATAAGAGTCGGAGATTCCGTCTAAGGATTAGATTATGGATAATCAGCTCATTGTTAAAAAAGAAGTTTCTGCTGCAATTCCTTCAAAATATGGTTCTTTTGAACTTTCGTTATTTACTACAAATCAAGATGATAAAGAGCATCTTTTACTCACATTTGGAGCAGTGCACAATGCAGATAATATTTTAGTGCGAATTCATTCAGAATGCATGACTGGGGATATTCTAGGCTCGTTACGTTGCGATTGCGGTGAACAACTGCAAATGAGTATGAGTCAAATTGCTATTGAAGGCCGCGGCATTATTATTTACCTCCGACAAGAAGGAAGAGGAATTGGCTTAATTAACAAATTGCATACCTACAATTTGCAGGATCAGGGAAAAGACACAGTCGATGCCAATCTTGCGCTAGGCCACGAAGAAGATGAGCGTTCTTATGAAGTGGCTGCTCATATTTTAAAAGAGTTACAGGTTAAATCGTTGCGATTGCTTACTAATAACCCTCAAAAAATAGAAGCACTCAATCAGCATAATTTAAACGTGACCTCAAGAGTTCCTATAAAAGGCTCTATTCATCCTCATAATGCTTTTTATTTGTTGACTAAAAAACAAAAAATGCATCATTTTTTCGAAGAAGAAGATCTTAAAGAGTTATATGAAAAATGCTCCTCTTTCTTAAAAAAGAGAAAACCTGTAGTGACCTTAGCTTATGCGCAAAGCCTGGATGGCTCCATTTCATTTCATCGGAAAAAAAGGCTTCTGCTCAGTTCCCAAGAATCTCTGGTAATGACGCATAAATTACGTTCTGAAAACGATGCAATATTGGTTGGAGTAGGTACAGTTATTGCAGATAATCCTCAATTAACGGTGCGGCACTATAAAGGGAAAAATCCACAGGTAGTCATTTTAGACAGTAAACTTCGCATTCCTTTAACCGCACGCGTTTTAAAAAACTCAAAACCTCCTATAATTTTTACAACAAACCAGGCTGATCCTGAAAAACAAAAATTGCTTGCCGAAATGAACGCAAAGATTGTGTTAGTTGATTCAACTCCTGATGGTCGTACTGATTTAAGCCAAGCTTTAGAGAAATTATTTGTCTTTGGTATTAAAACAGTGATGGTCGAAGGAGGAAGAGCCATTATCACGAGCTTTCTTAATGAAAATCATGTGGATAAAGTAATTATCACCGTAGCACCAATTTTCGTTGGTGGCGTTTCTGTTTTATCAAAAGAAATAAAGGAAAATCTTGGTTTTCCTCAATTAAAAAATGTACTTCAATATAAATTAGGCAGAGATATTATCATCATGGCAGATATAGAAAGGAATCTATCTTGAAAAATCATGTGCTTTATTTTAATCAACCAAAGCAAGTTTCCATCCTGGAAGAATCAATTCCCAAACCCAAAACGGATGAAGTGTTGATTCAAAACATTATTTCAGGGATAAGTTCAGGTACAGAAATGCTTTTTTATCGCGGCCTAATGCCAACCGAGCTATGTCTGGATGAAACAATTCTTGCGCTCAAACAGAAACAAAATTATCCATTCAAATATGGTTATTGTTCTATTGGGAAAGTAATTGAAACAGGTAATAGAAAATTAAACCATTTATTAAATCAATGGGTCTTTGTATTTAATCCACATGAAAGTTATTTTTGCGCCAAGGAAACACAAATTATTGTGTTACCGGAGCGCATATCTCCTTATGACGCACTATTTATACCCAATATGGAAACCGCAATAAACCTGGTATTAGATGGTTCTCCTTTAATCGGAGAAAATGTACTTATTTTTGGACTTGGAATTGTAGGCCTTCTCACTACGGCTTTATTGCAACAATTTCCGTTAGCCAGTCTTCTTGGCATTGATTTACATGCTAAAAGAAGAAATCTATGTATGGAGTTAGGAGCCGAACATACTTTTGATGCCTCACAATCTGATCTTCATTTGCAAGTGACCAATTACTTTAAAAATGTAAAATCAAACCCTATTGATCTGATTTATGAATTGACAGGCAATCCTGATGCACTCAATAGCGCTATTTCATTTGCTGCTTATGAAGGGCGCATCATTCTGGGATCTTGGTATGGAAGAAAACCATGTGCTATTGATTTAGGAGGCCGTTTTCATCGAAACCGAATTAAAGTCATTGCAAGTCAAGTCAGCACGATTGCCTCTGAGCTGCAAGGAAGATGGACAAAAGCTCGACGATTTGAAGTTGTTTTTAAAATGTTGGAGAAAATAAATCCGGCACGATTCATTTCTCATAAATTTCATATTACTGATGCAAATAAAGCCTATCAATTATTGGATTCTAATCCACATGATACTTTATTTATCACGTTAACCTATGGGGAGTAAATGATGCATCATTTAATGTTAAGAAAAAATTTCATTGCACAACACTTCTTGATTGGCAAAGATTTTGGCGCAGAAAATTTACGGCACTCCCACCACTATAGTTTTGAATTGGAAATTGAAAATACAAAGCTTGACCCGTTTAATTTTCTGATTGATATTGTAGAAGTCAGAGCACACATCGATCAATTAATATCCTATTTTCAGGATAAGATATTAAATGAACTTCCTGAGTTTAAAAACCAAAATCCAAGCCTCGAACTGTTTTCTAAGATTCTCTGGCAAAAATTTAATAATCACATTGAGCTCCCGGTTGACAGTCAAATCACGGTTAGATTATGGGAGGATGATATTGCTCAAGCCAGTTATCGAGAAACCAAATGCGTGTAGGATTAATTCTGTATGGCTCTCTCACTACAACTACCGGTGGATACATTTATGATTATAAGTTAGTCGAATACTTACGTGCGCATGGTGTAGTTGTTAAAATTTTTTCACAAGAGAAAAAGAATTTCTGGGGATTAATCAGAAATAATTTTTCAAAAAAACTAATCAATGAAATTATTGAATTTTCTCCTGATGTCCTTTTACAAGATGAGATGAATTTTAATTCATTATTTATTCTAAATAAGAGACTAAAAGCAATGGGAAATTTTCCAATTATAAGTATTGTTCATCTTTTACAGGCAAATGCATTGCACAATTTTTTGGTTAAATGGTTCACTAAAAAAATAGAAAGTTTATACCTTAAATCCGTCGATGGTTTTATCTTTAATAGCCTTTCCACAGAGAAATGCATTACAAAAATTATTGGAAAAAATAATAATTCATTGATTGCCTATCCTGGCAAAGATCGTCTGCAACTGGATGCTCCAAAGGATAACATTCGGTTTAAATGCAAAAAAAATAAATTCATGATTATTTTTATTGGCAACCTATTGTATAACAAGGGGCTACATATACTGCTCCAGGCTTTATCACAAATAGATTACAAATCCTGGGAATTATCCATTGTGGGTAGCCTTCATTTTGATTTGAAATATACCCGAAAAATATTCAAGATGATTACCTATTTAAAGCTGGAAGAAAATATAAAAATTCATGGGGCACTCGATATTGAATGTTTAAAAAAAGAACTTCTTTCACACCATCTGTTGGTTGTTCCTTCGTATTTTGAAAGCTATGGAATTGTTTATACAGAAGCAATGGGAGCTGGTATTCCAGTCATTGCAAGCAATACTGGAGGCGTGCCAGAAATTGTAACGGATGCGATTAATGGATTCTTGATTACTCCTGGCGATTGTACAACGCTTAGAGAGCTCATTATAAAATTAATTAAAAATCGAGAATTGCTACAAGAGATGAGTTTTTCTTCGCTTTCTGCTTACCAAAATTATCCTTCATGGAATGAAACTATGGCCAACGTGTATGCATTTTTGTGTCAGATCGCTGGATACGATTCATTGTGTAAAATCGACTAGATCCCATCTACTATTTGATTTTCAAAGAGATATTAAAGGATTATAAAATTTATTAAAGCGTATTAAAAAGAGCATTATTTAAGACTGAAAATCCTTATGTCGTTGATTCGATTTCGCCTCTAGAAAATATTTTTATCATTAATTTTCAATGGGTTATAAATTACTTTTTCATGGTGGGACAAGTAGGGCAAAAACTATTTATTTAAAAATGAGCTATTCTTTAAAGACAGAAAGATAAATTAGTAAGCAAAAATAAGAGGTATGAAATGTTTGCACAATCAGAGTCAGAATCATTTGTAAGTTTTCATTCTGTTCCGAAATGTGAGGACTTTTTCTCTCGCGAATTAATACTCACAGATAAATCGAAGGAACTATTTGAACTGGGTAGTGACGGTCAAGGTTATATTGGTTTAGTTGATTTAAAAAATTGCCAAATTCATTTAGTCCCAGCTTTCAATAAAAATGATGGTCTGGTACACGTTGATAAAAATGGAAAACGTTTTACGCAATGGTTGCAGAGTATTCAACAATTGGGTGGCAACACTGGAGATCTCCATATGCAAAGCGCTTCTATATTGCAACTAGGAGATAAAGCTGGAGCGAATGGTTTGCTGATGGGTTTTGGGTTATGGAAAGGTGGGATTGGAGTTAAATTTTTATCTGAGATGCCGGAAAGTAGTCTTAGACTTATCCCAAATGAATATTTACTTGTTAAAAATAATAATGATCAAACCTGGCAACTTATGTATGTTAATCAGAAGAGAGAAACTGAAATTATTTCTATGGAAACTATACCAGGTTTAATAGAGGCAATTAATAAATTACCCAATACAAAAAAGCCAGAACAATTAAATTATGAAGAAAGAAGAGAAGTTGAGCAGGTTCTCCGCGATAGTGATCTAGGTAAAGAAAATAAAGCTATAAAATTTCTTAAAAATCGCTCCTCCAGTCAAAATATGTTTTCATGTGCTTATGATCCAATCTATACCGTATTTTTTAATAACAGTTTAACTGCTGGTCACGGTAGTGCTCATTCACTTGCGCTGCGTCGAGAGCTTCCTTTACCAGTATTTCAAAAAATTATGGATAGTATCGGTAAACAGCTGGATATAACCGGCTTAGAAAGACTTCAAGAGTCTCCTCTTATTCCAGATGATACTAATGACAATCGACTGAGATTTCATCTTAAGATAGAAAGTGACTGGATGAAACTCCTGGAAAAATTAGCGCAGAATAATATTTTAACAAATGAAAATAAGCAGGTTATTGCAGATAATGCGAAACATGCGAAGAAAATTACTAATGCTCTTATTACCCTAGCAAAGGGAAATATCTTAACGAACGAAAATAGAGAGTTTATTACAAAACATCCTGAGTATGCTGACATCGTTTCCAATGCATTAATTCTTCTTGCTCAAGAAAATATCTTAACGAGCATAAATGGGCGGTTTATTGTGGACAACGCACCCTATGCTGAGAGAGTAAGTAAGGCGTTTATTATCCTTGCAAAAAACGAGATATTAACTGACGAAAATAAAGCGCTTATTTGTGAATATTACCCATATGCTATAGTTATTTCTAATGCCTTAGCACGTCTTGCCCAAGAAAAAATTTTGGAGAAAGAGAATAGAGACATTATTGTAAAAAATTATCAATGTGCTGAAGTTGTTTCTAATGCATTAATGTTTCTTTCTCAAAAAAAAATCTTAACAAACGAGAATAGAGATCTTATTGCTGAACATCCTCAATACGCTAGCATTCTATCCAATGCTCTTGTGAAACTTGCTGAAACAGATATTTTAAACAATGAGAATAGAGATCTTCTTGCAAAACATCCTGAACATGCTGGAAAAATTTCTAATGCTTTAGTGAAGCTTGCTAAAGCAGATATTTTAACGGATGAGAATAGAGATCTTATTGAAAAACATCCCCAACATGCTGAAAAAATTTCTGAGGCTTTAGTGCAGCTTACTCAAGAAGATATCTTAACGAACGAAAATAGAAAACGTATCGATGAAGATCCAGAAAATGCTGATTTAATCCTTCTTGTCCATCGAACATTTAATAAGAGTTGATTTAATAAATTTCAGGCATAAAGCTTTGGAAGTAAGCACCTCAAGATGAATTATCAAAGAACCTATAAGTACAGTAAAAAATGCAAAATTAAAATAACTTAAATCACCATAATCCTGTCGACAATAAGGCTTGTTAAGAGGTATAATTCGTTCACTTTTTTTACAGTTAGAGTTTTATGAATCATAAAGTAGGATTTGTTAGTCTGGGTTGTCCCAAAGCTCTGGTGGATTCAGAACGCATTATCACCCAATTGCGTGCTCAGGGATATGAATTAGTGTCCAGTTATCAAGATGCAGGTGTAGTAGTCATCAATACCTGTGGATTTATTGATAGTGCCGTTAAAGAATCGCTGGATACAATAAAAGAAGCAATGGCAGAAAACGGGCGTGTTATTGTCACAGGTTGCCTAGGTGCCAAAGCAGAGATCATTAAAGAAGTATGCCCAGATGTGCTACATATTAGTGGCGCACATGCCTATGAAGAAGTAGTCAATGCAGTCCATCAGCATTTACCTCCACCAGCAGATCCTTTTACCCAACTTATTCCCCCTCAAGGAATTAAATTAACCCCACGCCATTATGCCTACTTGAAAATATCTGAGGGATGCAATCAAAAATGTACTTTTTGCATTATTCCTACCATGCGTGGCAAATTACAAAGTTACCCAATGGCCCAAGTCTTGACTGAAGCCCAAAAGTTAAAAGATGCGGGTGTGAAGGAAATTTTAGTGATTTCTCAGGATACCAGCGCCTATGGTGTGGATACACGCTACCAACCGGTAAGCTGGAAAGGAAAAACCATTAACACACGTTTTTATGACTTATGCGAGCAACTAGGAGAGCTCGGCATTTGGATACGTCTGCATTATGTTTATCCCTATCCCCATGTAGACGAAATTATCCCTTTAATGCGAGATGGTCTTATCCTCCCGTATTTGGATATTCCATTACAACATGCCAATTCACGCGTGCTCAAAGCAATGAAACGCCCCGCAAGCAGTGAAAATACCTTATTGCGCATCGCTTCTTGGCGCGAAATTTGTCCGGATATTACTCTGCGTTCGACTTTTATTGTTGGTTTTCCCGGAGAAACAGAAGAAGAATTTGAAGAGCTGCTCGACTTCCTCGAAGAAGCACAATTAGATCGGGTAGGTTGTTTCAAATACTCTCCAGTTGAAGGAGCAAAAGCAAATGATTTAAGCGACCCGGTACCGGAAGAAGTCAAAGAAGAACGTTATCATCGCTTCATGCAATTACAAGCAGAAATTAGCCGTGATAAGCTAGAAAACAAAATTGGCAGCGTACAAAGTGTATTAATTGATGAAGTAAATCAGGAACAAATCATCGCACGCAGTCAAAGTGATGCTCCAGAAATTGATGGTCTCGTTATTTTACCGCCAACTCCTGGAGTTAAAGTGGGATCTTTTGCAAAAGTCATGATTACAGATAGTGATGATTACGATCTGTATGCTGAATTCAAATAAAGTAAGCGTTCACGTAATGGCGTCAACTTAAGCATACCTAACTCTCACGGATATACTGTAGCCTGGGTGAAACGAAGTGAAACCCGGGTTTCGGTCCTTCGGACCTTCACCCAGGCTACCTTAAGTTGATGCCATTGAGCGTTCACGCCCCATTCACCGAACGACTGCATTTGGCGCAACCTGCGCTTAAATCCAACCGTTCCCCAAGATTCAAACATACTCTCTGAACAGTTACCAAATAAATGACAGGCGAAACTCGTAATCGTTCCATTTTATTCTAAGGTAAAAGAACCATCTCTTTGTCCATCTCTTACCAAGTCGGTTCTTGATTAGGTAAGATATCGATATCTTTCTCAGAGCCAACGGTAATTGTAGGGACAGGAGGTGAATTATTCACGGGCATCATTTTGACGACCCCTGATACACACAACAGTTTGCCATAGTAGTTTGAACTTGGAATGCTTTGGGGAAGAATCATTATAAGATCAGCACCCACCATACCATCAAGGCCTGGCTCGCCGATGTTTATTCCATTAAGTCTGTTTATTGGATTACTTGCCCGTCCGCAAGCGACAACCAATTGATTAGCATAATTTTTTGCTTCACTGGATTGGATTTTACCAGGTCCATAATTAGACGGTTTCGTTGGAACTACATCGGCAAAACCTGCAAATGCACTGTAATGTACGCTGAGTAAAAATGCACAGACTCCTATTCTGTTCATGATCGAGCTCCATCCGTGATTAATTTATTTATAAAGTATACAACTAAATTAAGTATCTATCTTTCTTAGGGAACTGCATCTAATTTTTGAACATAAAAAACTCTTTTTTTCCTACTTGCCGTGCTTATGCACAGCATCCAATCGCTCGTGTATGAAAACCAGAAACATGGTTATGCAAAAGTTTTATTAAATAGTTCTTTGCACACCTTCACTATCTCCTCCTGCATGCTTCTATTATTCACAATACCTGGGCGCAATAAATTTTGATGCAATAACTGATGGTGTTTTTTGTATGCTTTCTTTAAAAAAGAGTAATATTCTTTATTTAAAACCCCTGCTAAAAACAAATGATGGAGTTGGCTTAATGTATTTGTATATCGAGCTAAGGAGGGGTCCCCTAAATGAAGTATTAAATACTGTACTAAAAATTCCAAATCTAACAAACCACCAGAAATGGGATTTCGATCTTGATGTTGTTCCATTTTGGCTCGCATCGCCAATACTTCCTGCAACAAGGTGGGTTTATCTCGTCCCAATAACACTACCGATTTTTTCAATTGCAAAAAAGCATGCCTAATTCTTGCATTTCCCGTCAAAATACGTGCTTTCAACAAAGCCTGATGCTCCCACGTCCATGCCTGATTTTTCTGATATTCAACAAAAGCATCAACATGACTCACCAATAATCCCGCTGCTCCCGAAGGTCTAAGACGGGTATCTACCGTATAAAGCACTCCAGATTGGGAACGAGTAGTCAGCATATGCAAAATTTTTTGAGTTAAACGAGTAATTAATGCTTCTTCTGATATTTTTGCCGAATGTAAGAACACCAAATCCAAATCAGAAGCGTAATTCATTTCGCGGCTACCCAACTTTCCATAAGCAATGATTGCAAAGTGTGATTTGACTTGTTCCATTTCTGGATACCGCGAACATAATTGTTCGCTGGCAATGATTAAAACCTGGCTTACAATGACTTGAGCCACATCCGACAAAAATTGTCCAATACGCACCGCATTGCAGAATCCATAAAGTTCTGCACGAGCAGCCATTAACCAGTTGGTTAGCTTAAATTGACGTAATATTTCCTCTTGCACTTCAACATCATGGTGATGCGCTAATTTTTCCATCAATAGTCTTTGTAATTGATGCAGCGACTGAGGTCGCCATTCCTGCCCCTGATCCAGCAATACTTCCAATAAAAAGGGTTGGTTTACCAGCAAAGAAGTAATAAATGGGCTTTGAGCGAACCAAAATAATAATTCAGTTAAAACCTGCGGATTCTCAGTTAATAAAGCAAGATAAGCACTACGCCCCACAATATTTTCGAGCAAATGCATCACATGTAATAAAACTTCATCCGTTTTTTCAACGTGAGTCAGCTCAGCAAGCAACATCACCATGAATCGGTCCAAACGCATTCGTGCGCCTTGTGTTAAACGTCGACAACGCGGACTATGGCGAAAGGAATGAATCATCTGATAGCAATGAGGAGCATTCGCAAAACCTAAGCTGGCCAACAAATTAATTGCCATCGTGGTTTCAACATGTCCTTGCCAAAGGCTAGCTAACTGATTCGTGAGTAATCTTTTCTCATCTTCGTAATCTTTGACTTTGCCAAGCACAGAGTGAAAAGCATAACTGATAATCCGTTGATATTTATGCAATCTGTTAATTAAATCATCCCAGGAAAAATACCCCATAGCCAAAATAATTTGTTCCTGCTTCACAGGATCTTCTGGCAAAGAGTGAGTCTGCTGATCATTTAAACTCTGGAGTGTGTTTTCGAATTTGCGTAAAAAAAGATAAGCCTGTTTTAAAGCATCAGTATGCGGTAATAATTTTTCATGTTTTAAAACAGCAAGGGCAGACAAGGCATTTTGCTCTTGTAATTGCGGCAAACGTCCCCCACGAATTAACTGAAAATTCTGAATGACAAATTCCACTTCCCTGATTCCGCCTTTACCTCGCTTGATATCATCCAAACGGGGATTTATTTGCACCTCGCGCTCTATCATGGCCTTCATGCTACGCAGCGATTCAATGACACTAAAATCGACATAACGTCGATATACAAAAGGTACAATCAATTGCTGAAACCATAGCTGTATCTCATCCACCTTTTCCGCAATGACCCGAGCCTTAACCATAGCATAGCGTTCCCAATCACGACCTTGTTCCTGGTAATAAGTTTCCATGGCTGCCAAGCTTGAAACCAGCGGACCACTGTCACCATTAGGTCGCAATCGTAAATCTACGCGAAATACAAACCCGTCCAGGGTTATATTTTGTAGGGTCTGCACAAATTGCTGCACTAATCTACTGAAATAGTGCTGATTATCGATGCGTTCTTCGCCGTCAGTTTCTCCTACAACGGTGTAAGCAAAAATAAGATCAATATCGGAAGAGTAATTCAACTCTCGGCCTCCTAGTTTTCCCATGGCCAGAGTAAATAACTCTACCTCATTTCCCTCTGCATCACGCGGAATACCATAACGTGAGGACAATCCTTGTTTACAATAAGCAAGTGCATGCAAAATCAGCGCATCAGCACAATCAGACCATGCACGCAGGATCTGCTCCGTATTGGCAATGCCTGCTATTTCAAGAAGCAATAACCGCAAAAAATGCGTATTGCGAAAATGACGTAACGCACGCCAATAAGCTGCTTGCGGCAAAATAAATGACACATTTTTCAAAATACGAAAATAATCTTCTCGTGCCATCAAAGAACAGCAGTGATCTTCCATGAGCAATGCTTTTAATAATTGAATCTGCCTGCATGCATAATCACTAATAAGGAGTAATTTGATAACACTTTCATGCAAGGGATGCTGCAAATCGGACAAATGCTTTTCAATAAACCAGGCTTTTGATTGCAATAACTCAGGGATTTCGATTTGCATAAATTTTCTTTTTTTCATTCCAAAATGAATACTCTCGTTATAATATGATCTATAAAAATCAATAACAATTGCATAAATATAAAATGATCCGATTAATTCTGACTGCATTTATTTGTTTCACTTCTTCACTTTTCGCTCAAGGTGAACCCTTAAATGTAGGGATCGAAAGTTTTGATCCTCCGTTCGTCATGCAAGGAAATCATAATCAGGTCTTTGGTTTTGATGTTGATATGATGAACAGTTTATGCAAAATCCTAAATAGAACCTGTACCTTTCATGTGATGCGCTTCAATCAATTACTCGATGCAGTTGTTAACCAAAAAATAGATGTTGCAGTCAGCTCGATAACCATTACTAGCGAACGCACAAAAATAGTCAATTTCAGCCTACCCTATCTGCAAAGCTTCTCCCGATTTTTAGAAAGAGCATCTAATACAAAAGAACCGTTTAGTCTGGACCTCTTAAATACTAAAAAAATAGGATTGGAAGAAGGCACCGTATTTTTTGACCAGCTTAGAGAGATGGGAGTAAAGAATCCTAATGTTAAGTACTATGCCGGCATTCAAGAGCAACTTGCAGCTTTAAGTGGAGGAAATGTAGATATTATTCTACTGGATAACCCAACAGCGACTTACTGGGCATCCAATTCAGCAAACACATTTAGATTAATCGGCCCACGCTATATGTATGGTTATGGTTATGGGATAGCTGTTAGCCCTGCTAATGCTGACTTATTAACAAAGCTAAACCAAGCCCTGATCCAATATCAAAATTCCGATGAGTTCAAACAAAATTATAATAAATATCTGTATCAATTCTAAGCGTGTATAAGGAAAGAACAAAATCAGGGAGGTTAAATACAGTGCACTGTATTTAGCGCTTGTTGTGAGAAAATTTTCTCACAACAAGCAAAAAATCAAATCGTTCGAATAAATATTACTATAGAGGACTTAAGTGATTACATTTGAGATCAAGATTTAATGTAATGTGTGTCCTTGGGTCAGGCAACGTGTAATGACTTGCCTTGTTATAAAATCACCCTGGCTCACGCCATACGTTGAATTAAAATGTTTTGCTAAAATGACAACCCATCCAGATAAACGGAAACTCATTTTTTTTTCCGCTTGATCGACAACAATTTCAAAAAGACCTAACGTATCACTCTCACGCTCACTAGCGTATTCTTCCATAATCACACGGGCGGTTTGTAAATCTTTGTCTCTGGTAGGCCAGTTTTGACTCATATTATTCTCCCTACAAAGCAGGTCTCTGTAATTTCTCCGGATCTGTTTCCATTGCCACTATCTTGGCCAAACTGGCCTAATTTTCTGTGCTGCTATGCTCACATACTACGTGTATGCTATGCGTCGGTTCTCGAAATCAGACCATTTTAGCTTAAGCTAGCAGAGGTAAACAATCCCCATTATCTTGAGATAAGTTTCAAAATTACAAGAGCAGAAATAGAAACATATTGTCTCATATTTTGACCAAATTCTCAAGATGCAAGAACCCAGCGAGACATCCGCTTCAGCGTGTTAAAAACAATTAAATACCATACTCTTTGCTTAACATCGTAGAATGTTTTTTCAAGACAGCATATGATATACCTACTTATCCAAATTTAAAAATTACTGTATGACTTATCATATTTTACCCTCAATTTTATCTGCAGATCTTACTTGTCTAGGTGATGAAGTAGAATCCGTTATGAATGCAGGAGCAGATTATATTCATTTTGATGTTATGGATAATCATTATGTACCCAATTTAACGTTTGGCCCTGCTTTCTGTGAGGCCTTACGCAAACGTTTTCCGAAGCTCCCTATTGATGTTCATCTCATGATCAATCCAGTTGATACACTGATTGAAGCATTCGCAAAAGCAGGAGCAAAGCGAATTAGTATTCATCCCGATGCCACCATACATGTGGACCGCAGTTTAAAACTCATCAAAGATTTAGGGTGTGAAGCGGGTCTTGTATTAAATCCGGCCACACCAATTGAAGTATTAACCTGGTGTGCTCATAAACTCGACTTTGTCCTAATCATGACTGTAAATCCCGGATTTGGAGGACAAAAAATTATCACTGAAATTATTGATAAAATACCCCAAGTCCGCAAACTCTATCCCCAACTCGACCTTTGTGTCGATGGTGGTGTGACCATAGATAATATTGCTACTTTGGCACGTGCTGGTGCAAACCAATTTGTGGCTGGTGCTGCCGTATTCAATAGTAAAAATTACAAAGAAACAATTGATGCCATGCGGAGACAATTAGCAACCATCAAAGAACATTAATTAAGAAAAGTTATGAAAAAATTTATTTTCTTCTTATGTGCATTTATTAATTTCCAGACTTGCTTCGCCCTTTCGGGAGAACAATATATGGAACGTTTTAATAACTATTTGTCTTTTAGTCAAAACTTACCTACTGCGACACCCAGTCCACCATTCTTGGAGTTCATTAGCGGAACCACTCCTTTATCGACCAAATTACGCGAAAAATGGCTGTATGAATTAGCAAAAAGCAAGGATTGGACTCGTTTTAGCCAATATTATCAATCTTCTAATGATCTCAATCTCGTGTGTTATGAGCAAATTGCAAATTACAATACAGGAAAGCAACAAGAAGCATTAAAAGCATCCATTCCACTATGGCTAAGTGGTGATTCAAGACCCCCCTCCTGCAACAGTTTGTTTGACTTGCTTTTGAAAGATAATAATTTTGATCAAAACTTAATTACTCAACGAATCGCCCTTGCTTTAGAGCGACGCAATATTCAATTAGCCCGCTATTTGTTGACGAAATACAAAAAACCTCATCCATTAGAGCTGAATGCTTTAAATGCTGTTTATCAAAATCCTGGGAATATCAGCAAGCTAAACCCGGGTGAATTAAACGATGACATCTATCTTTACGGCCTGAAGCGTATGGTTTCAATTAATATGGATAAAGCGCTTAAGTTATGGCAGCAAAGCAAAACCACCAAAATACTGAGCCAAGCACAACAGCAAGCTTTTTTAGCTCATGTAGCTCTTTATAAAGCCATGCGCAATCATGAAGATGCGTTAGAGTGGTTCACCAAAGTAAAGTCACAATACTACAATGATGTGTTATTGGATTGGCAAATACGCTTTGCTTTAAAACGAAAAAACTGGGCACAAGTCACCGCATTAATTAATGATTCAAAACATAAAGATGAACCCTGTTGGCAATATTGGTTAGCACGTTCTTTAGAAGCGCAAGGGAATAAAGCAGACGCACAAGCACTTTATGAATCTCTGGCAAAAAATAGACAGTATTATGGGTTTCTTGCAAGCCTTCATCTCAATAAAAAGCCCAGTTTTGCCAATGAAACTCCTACAACAAATCTGGATGTATTGAAACCCTATCAGGCTTTCATTGATCAAATCCAAACACTTTACATGACCAAGCAAACGCTGCAAGCCTCACGGCTGCTCAATGATTTCATCAGTGAATTGCCTAAAGACGAGGCAAGTGCTTTGGTCTATTGGATAGATCAGAAATTACAATGGCATGGTAAATCAGTTTATTTAAGCAATAATGAGACTCTAAATAATCAACTTTCATTAAGATTTCCCTTGGCATATAAAGACAGCGTCTCGCTTTATTCTAAAAAATATGCGGTTGCTCCAGAATTTATTTACGCCATCATTCGTCAGGAAAGCGGATTCAGAGACGACGCAACTTCTTCTGTGGGAGCTCGAGGTTTAATGCAAGTCATGCCTTATACAGCAAGAGTAGTCTCACAAACCGATAAGATTCCTTATAATGATCAAAAGCAATTGTTCTTGTCGCAAAAGAACATCAATATCGGAGTTGCTTATTTAAAACAACTTGCAAAACGATTCGATAATCATCCCATACTTATCGCTGCAGCATACAATGCAGGACCAAAACAGGTAGTTTATTGGTTAAAAACGCACCCCCCTAAAGAAATTGATGTATGGATAGAGACCCTTCCCTGGCAAGAAACACGTAACTACTTAAAAAACATTATGGCTTTCTATATGGTTTATCAATACCGTTTGGGTCAAAAGCCCAATCTAGAAAATTTTCTGGAGCCACTATAGATTTATATCCTGGACGCTTGCAACCAGGGTTTTATTAGAATGTACTCCAATGGATCCAGCTGTAAGCTGCTGCCTCTTAGATCACATCCCGGCCCTACACCCCGCGACTTGTTCCTGAGCGATCCACGCGAAATTTACCCCCTGCATACCCGCGCATAAAGCGCAGTACGTAGAACGTTGAGTATATTTCATTTAAAAACATAAAGTTACGTTCAAGTTTTGCGTGGATCGCTCAGAATTTGTCCGCGGGGTCCAATGTTTTAGGGCAGATCTCCTGGATCCAGTGGACAAGCCGTAATATCTGGACTAGTTTTTCAGCGATGTGTATAAGATTCAACTGTAAGAGCCAAGCTGTATTTCCCCAAGAAATAGATCAAATAATTATCTTTTTGTTCTATAATTAGACAAATTAACTGAAAAGGCAATACATTGAATTTCCTGTATGCCTAAAGGCGATTTTTATGATAAAAGTTACCTGTTTTATTAGCTTGGGAATGATACTTCTACTAACAGGATGTGGTACACCATCAGCTTATGTAGTGGGTACAACATATGAACCAATCCATTACACTTATGCTCCTGGGTATAATCCACAGCAAGTAGCTTATCCAGATGTGCCAGTAGATGCAAATACATCTATAGACAGTGAAGCCGTTGTCGAGCAAGAAAATGCGATTAATGCAATGAATGATTCGATTGCAGCAGCCCAACAGCAAAAAGAGGCAGCTCAACAGCAAGTAATTATACAACAGTTTAATGCGCTACCAAGCTTGTAAAAAATATAATGCATTTTTCAGTATAGAAAAATAACTTATATGAAAAAAGCAAGCATTTAATTGCTTGCTTACTGACTAACGACCTGGCCCCATACGCGGCCCCGGAGCTTTACCCATACGAAATTGATGCTCCTCTAAGACTTCATTGAATTCATTAGCATCTCTCAGGGTAACGAAAATTGCTGGCTTAGTCACTAACGTCATCATTTTTACTAATTCTTCATGCGTAAATTTGGTCATTAAAGGAAGATTAGTTAATGTTGTAACGACGTCTGGCCTTTCTAAAATGCTATTATTTTCACAAATTTTTTGATAATTTGCAGCATTCAACATGCCTGCTTGCTGCAAGTAATTCATAAAATGAAATGTCCCGACACCCAATTGACTTACCTTTAAAAAATCTTCCTTTGATGAACAGTGATTAATAAGTGATGTACTGTGTAATAACAAAAGATTTTTGGCAAAAATATTAGCATTCTCGGGATTTCTCTCAAGTAATACAAAATAGTTATTTAACAATTCGGGCACTGCTAACAGTTTTCTAGCACCTTCATAAATTCTATCGATGAATTTTCCTTGTCTTACAAGAATATCAACGATACCCAGATCATAAATGTCTTTTGTTAATAATAAATCAAGCAGATTAAGCATTGTATTCATGTGGGCAGGTGAAATTAAACTTGCGCGAAGTTTATCTACTAAAGATGCAGGATTGTATGCATGATCCTGAAGCTCAATAAGGAATTGAGAAATATTGAGTGATTCCTCAGGATAAGCAAGGATTAAATTAAAACTCGATTTGTCAAGCAAATCTCTCTCGTGTAGATCTCGTGCGGACTGCGCCACAGTTGAATCGCTCCTGGCAGCCTGAAACAAAAGTTCCATTGGCACAAAATTAGGTTCGATATCTAAATCTTTCATCACTCCCAATAAATTGACTGCCCCTCCAACATTGGCAATATTTTGTCCAATAACATGTTCCAAATGATCAGTCAGCTCAATTTTAAGTTCTTTCAATGCCTTAAATACGGAAATTAAACGGTTACCACTCTCCGGGTGTGCTGCAATGAGATTGATCATTCGCCGCTCAAATCCTAGACCTAATTTATTCAAACGGTTAAGAAAAACACTACTTATGATTGTTGTTTTTTCTTCTTTATCATCTCCTCCGCCAGCTCCAGGAGAAGAAGAAGATTGCATTAATCCTCGGACAACTTCAGGCTTTAAACTTTGGATAATCGTTTGAGTACTCATGCTTGTTGTCTCTATGTTTTCAGTATTATTATGTCCAGCCATAACTGTCCCTAAATTGCCCTCAAAGGACTAAAATATAACACAAATGGCCATCTTAAAGCAAATTTCATTGTTTCAAGCTTGGGTTTTTAATTAATTGATGCTTTTCAATTATTTCAATAAATTCATCTAAATTGGTTTCAGAACTCGGTTCAGAAATTAAACCAAGCATTTGTGCTAATTCTGATTTATCGAATTCTTCAAATAAAGGAAGATTACTAAACAACTCAATGACCTCCTTTTGCATGAGAATTGAAGTATCTTGACAGACTTTTTTATAATTTTCAGAATTTAATATGCCTGCTTGCTGCAGATGAGACAAGAAATGAAATGCTCCAATCCCCAATTTGCTTATCGTTGATAAATCTTCTGTTTTTCTATAATCAATGAGTGACTCTTTATGTAATAACAAAATAAGATTAGCAAGGACATTGGCATTCTGTGGATTATTCTCAATGACACCGAAGTAACTTGCTGCGAGTTTATTTTTTGCAGTAAGTTTTGCCGTGCCCTCATAAATTTTATCGATATATTCCTGATGCTTTAAAAGAACATCGAAACATTCAAAGTAATAGAGATTTTTATTTAAAAGAAGGTTAAGTACTCTTATTGCCGTATCCATATTTTTTGCAGAAAACTTATGGAGCTTTTCGACTATTTTCTCTGTAGGATAAGCGTGCTGTTGAAAATTAATGATTAAATCAGCAAGCAATAAAGAGTGCGCAGGATAGGCAAACAAAAGATTTAAAGTGGCTAAATCAAGGGAGGCACGCGTTTTGAGCAGCTGTATTCCCTGTATTAGGGCTGTATCTGATTGTGCACCAGCAAATAAACGCTCTAGAGGAAAAAGAGTTACATCAATTTTTTCATTGTGCATAAAATCTAATAAATTGCTCAAACTACCTGCATAAGAAACATTGCTGGCAATGATATTATGAAGTGTATCATTCAGCTTAATGTTACATGTTTTTAAGCGCTTGAATAAGGAGGCAAGCCGATTAACATACTCAGGATTATCCTCAAGAGTTTTCAACATCCGTTCATCAGGATCCAAACCCAATTTTTTTAAGAGAGTCATAGTCTTACCTTCTGCCGCAGTTATTTGATTAATCTTAAGATATGTCATTACCGCCTCACTGTCCTGTGCCATTTTCTCTTTGTATCTCAAATAAATATCAATGAATTTTTATTTATTATTTGGCGTGTACCACCAAAAAAAAGTCATTGAGCTCAAGATAGTAACAAAGAAAATATATTTTAAATATAGTAAATAATAAAAATACATCCTCTTTCCTCTCTATTTTAACCCCTCAATAATGAACATTTTATTTTCAATGAAATCACTTAATGGTCACTTAAGATTAATTTTATATAATGGCAACCATTAGGTAAATTGTGGCCTACATATCAAAATAAGACCCACAATGACCTAACTTAAAAATTAATGTCTAAAAAATATATTTAAGGGGAAATTTAAGATGGGCGCAAGTCGAGAAGTTGTTGAACAACAAATTAAAGATCTAAAAGATTATACAGATACCGTTGCTGCGGTCCATTTGTTAAAAGAAGTGGTAACAAATGGTGCGGTAGTAACAATAGGAACAGCAAAGGAAAGTATTGATATAGAAAACAATAAAAAAGATCCTAAGATCGGAAATGTCGTAAAAGCGATTTTAGCAAAAGCAGGTAAGCCTGGGGAAAGCACTAAATGGGAAGATAAAGGCGATGGAAAACCACATCTTGAAGCTGCTATTACGATTGGTGGCGCAGTTTATACAATTGACTTGGTCTATGAAGGCAATGATCATACTGTAAGTACTACACAAAATTATACGGTAAATATTACCAGTAAGTTAAATTCTGAAGTGAGCAGAGGAAAACTATTCTTCGATCACGATCATACAGCTACTGTTAAATTAACCTATGACAAAGATGGTGATCTTCGTGCGGTAACTAAAAAAGGACTATCCGTTGATACCAAATCGTTTGTTCCATACGCATATCAAAATGAAATTTTAGCTAAATTTCATGACAGTTTAAAAGCAGGACAAGAACAACGACTCGCAGTTATGGGTACCGGTTCCGGAAAAAGTATTGTTATGGCCGGTATTGCTCAAGCCGTTGGGCGCACAGTCATGATTGTTCCTGATCAAACATTGGTAAACCAACAATCAAAAGAAACAACTGACCTGCTTGGTGCCGGAGTGGTCCATGGGGTTAAAGCAGTTCCACGAGTTTTCACTTTGGATACTCTTAAAGGTAAAGTTGACGTTCTTTGGGAGGCTTTGGAGAAGGATTTAAGTGATATAGAGGAAGAAGATATACAAAAAATCAAAGTATATTTTCGCAAAGTAATTGCAGGTACTGAGCCTTTTGATCAAATTGTTTTACAAGCTGAGCATCCCTTATTCAAGATTATTGCAAGTGAAATAAAAGATTCTATGGTCTTAATTGATGAAAGCCATAAACATACTTTTAAACCAGAAGATGCAGAAATTTTGAAAGGAATAAAAGAACGTAATTCAGTCCTGGCATTAACAGCCACTCCAACTTCTGAATTATATGAGCTCTTTAAAGGTGATCCTTTAGATGACTTAAGTCTGGGTGCTGCAATTGAACTCGGAACTATTCGACCGATTAAACCTGAAATGGCTTATTTGGAAGAAGGTGATTTGATTGACCAAGCCGTAGTTCACTACTTTGATGATTATTATCTTGAAGAAGGGATGATTGGTTATGTTGATCCTCTTGAATTAAAGAAACAGATCATAAAAGCGGAAACAGGAATTGAAGACTCTGTAGCACAAGAAAGAGCCATTAATCAGGCTTTAGCATTGAACCGCATCCGTTGCCAACGTAATATGGGTTTTTCTGACGATAAAGAAACTCGTAAAGAATTAGCTGGAATCTATCAAAAAATCGCCAATGGAGATAGAGAAACTATTGAAAAATATCAAGGTGAAGTTGCAAAACTTAGACAAAAATCTGAGTGTGACGCACGATTGAAATTGGCTCAGAAATTTGGCGCCGTAGATGAAGTAGAATTCCGAAAAACTGTAGCGCTACCGGTAGTAAATCTAAAGCAAGATATCGCTACAGAACAACAAAAAGATATTCAAAGAGCAATCAATAGCTATGCTCTTGCTCTTGTCTTCAATGAAAAGCATACAGATATCGCGGAAAAGGACAGAACTCACAAACTTGACGACTATTTGAAAGAATGGGATCAGCATATTGCGAAATATAAAACGAAAAATGATGAGATACCTAAACCATTTCTTACCAAGCTTGAATCATGTGAAACAAAAAGCAGAGAAACACTAAAAGAAGCTCTAGAAAAGTTAGGCGCACCTATTTCCAAATTGCCTACAGCACAAAAGGAAGCCATTACCAAATTGATATTGGATAGAGCAGAAGCAATGGTAACTAAGGTCAAAGGATCTGAACCCATATCTGAAGTGATAACTGGAGCACCGCAGCCTAATTTAGTCGCTTTGCAAGCAACTGCGAATTATTCTAGTGCGATTGATATGAGTACGCCACAATCTACAATTGATGAGCAACTTGCTCAAATCGAAATAGGTTTGAGAACCCATATCGTAGCAGATCAGGTGATTGCAACAGGGGTGAGTATCAGAGATATCTTGAACGTGCAAATTATCAATACTAATTCGCCTGTTATTGAATCAGATATCAATGTGATTAACGGAATCCTCTCAGGGCCCCAGGCAGCTGGTCGTTGCGTAAGAAATAAAGATACTGAAGCTCGTGTTCAACAATACATTGATCAACGATATGAAGGCAAAGGTCTAATTCTTACCGTAGATGCGGTCATTGATCCGAAAAACTCAGCAGCAAAAACAAGAGAAGTTATGGAAAACAGGGAAAAACAAGCCAAGAAAGAAGCGGCTGTTCTTCGTCTTCTGAAGACTGAGCTAAAAGGTTTTGAAGCGTTTACCTTGTTTCAACGATGCGTACCTTTACATGAAAAAATTGAGGGGCTCGTTAAAAAATTGGAAACACTCGATAATCTATTAAAAGACAAAGAGAAGAGCCTGCTTTCCCAACAGCTAAAACAGGTTAAGGTTGAAGAGCTACATTCGGCTAAGAAGAAATCTCTTGTTGAAGAAATCGATGCTCTTGAAAAAGAGTTATACATTGTACCTGGAAGAAAAGGAAAAGACGGAGCAACCCCGCTTCCACCTGAGTATGCTCGAAATGCATCTCTTTATTTAGTGTGGGTGAAAATAACTCTTAAGAAAGCAACACTTGAAGCTGAAACAAAAGAAGTACGTCAGACTATTAAGGAAATAGAAGCTGAAGTAGAAAAACTGGAAGAGGCTATCAAAGAAATCCAAGCTACGTTCAGAGAGGGAAGTTTGGAACTGGAGAAACTGAGAGCGGAAGAAGAGCGTATGCTTAAACAAATGGAAGAAGTCAGCAAGCAATTTACTGCTGTATAATCATGGATTAAATATTCTTTGTACTTCATCAAACCCTCCGCCTCTGCGGAGGGTTTTTTTATGATCAGGTTCCGAACTCAAATACCAATTCAAACTTCTTAGCTTACGAAGTGATATCGAGTTTTAATATCGCGAATTCAATTGTTAGAAAAATATTTTTCGCAAAAATATTAGCATTTTCCGGATTTTCTCAAGTTTTGTCATCATTATTTGATTGCTTTTAAGACAGGTCATTTACCACCTCATCATCCTCTAAAAACTTTATTTATATGATCAAATAATTTTCAATAAAATCACTTAATAGTCACTTAATATTCTTTTTGTATAATTCCCGCATTAGGTAAATTGTGACCCAACTATATAGATAAATCTCACAATGACCTAACTTAAAAACAAATGTTTAAAAAATATTCGAGGGGAAACTAAAGATGGGCGCTAGTAAAGATATAGTCCGCAAGCAGATTGAAGATCTTAAAAATTATACAGATACTGTTGCTGCGGTCCATTTATTAAAAGAGGTGGTAACTAGTGGAGCAGTAGTTACAATAGGCCGAGCTCAAGAAATTATTGCTATAGAAAATAAGGAAAAAGATCCAAAGATTGGAAATGTCGTAAAAGCGATTTTACAAAGTGCAGGTAATCCTGGAGAAAGCACTAAATGGGTCAAAAAAGATGACGAAAAGCAACATCTTGAAGCTGCTATTACGATTGGTGGCGCAGTTTATACAATTGACTTGGTGTTCGATGGATATGATTCTGTTGTAGATACGACGCAAAATTATACGGTAAATATTACCAGTAAGTTAAATTCTGAAGTGAGCAGAGGAAAATTATTCTTCGATCATGGCCATACAGCTATTGTGAAACTCACCTATGATAAAGAAGGTGATCTTCGTGCAGTAACTCATAAAGGGTTAGCTGTTGATACCAAATCGTTTGTTCCATACGCATATCAAAATGAAATTTTAGCTAAATTTCATGACAGTTTAAAAGCAGGGCAAGAACAACGACTCGCAGTTATGGGTACCGGTTCCGGTAAAAGTATTGTTATGGCCGGTATTGCTCAAGCCGTTGGGCGCACAGTCATGATTGTTCCTGATGAAACATTGGTAAAGCAGCAAATAAAAGAAACAACCGACCTGCTTAGCGCCGGAGTGGTCCATGGGGTTAAAGTAGCTCCACGAATATTCACTTTGGATTCTATTAAAGGTAAAGTGGACGTTCTTTGGGACGCTTTGGAGAAGGATTTAAGTGATATAGAGGAAGAAGATATACAAAAAATCAAAGTATATTTTCGCAAAGTAATTGCAGGTACTGAGCCTTTTGATCAAGTTATTTTACAAGCTGAGCATCCCTTATTCAAGATTATTGCAAGTGAAATAAACGATTCTATGGTCTTAATTGATGAAAGCCATAAACATACTTTTAAACCAGAAGATGCAGAAATTTTGAAAGGAATAAAAGAACGTAATTCAGTCCTGGCATTAACAGCCACTCCAACTTCTGAATTATATGAGCTCTTTAAAGGTGATCCTTTAGATGACTTAAGTCTGGGTGCTGCAATTGAACTCGGAACTATTCGACCAATTAAACCTGAATTGGCTTATTTGGAAGAAGGAGATTTGGTTGACCAAGCCGTGGTTCACTACTTTGATGATTATTATCTCGAAGAAGGGATGATTGGTTATGTTGATCCTCTTGAATTAAAGAAACAGATCATAAAAGCGGAAACAGGAATCGAAGACTCTGTAGCACAAGAAAGAGCCATTAATCAGGCTTTAGCATTGAACCGCATCCGTTGCCAACGTAACATGAGTTTTTCCGACGATAAAGAAACTCGTGAGGAATTAGCTGAAATCTATCAAAAAATCGCCAATGGAGATAGAGAAACTATTGAAAAATATCAAGGTGACGTTGCAAAACTTAGACAAAAATCTGAATGTGACGCACGATTGAAATTAGCTCGGAAGTTTGGCGCCGTAGATGAAGTAGAATTCCGAAAAACTGTAGCACTACCGGTAGTAAATTTAAAGCAAGATATCGATAAAGAACAACAAAAAGATATTCAAAGAGCCATCAATAGCTTTGCTCTTGCTCTTGTCTTCAATGAAAAGCAACCAGATATCGCGGAAAAAGACAGAACTCACAAATTTGATAACTATTTAACTGAATACGATCAGCATATTGTGAAATATAAAAAGGAGGTGTTACCTGAACCCTATGCTACCAAACTTAAAACGGCTGAAGTAAAAAGCAGGGAAGACCTTAAGGAAGCCTTAGAAAAGTTAGGCGTACCTATTTCCAATTTGCCAGAGGCGCAAAGAGAAGCCATTACCAAATTGATATTGGATAGAGCAGAAGCAATAGTAACCAAGATCAAAGGATCTGAACCCATATCTGAAGTGATAACTGGGGCGCCGCAGCCTAATTTAGTCGCTTTGCAAGCAACTGAGAATTATTCTGGTGCAATTGATATGAGTACGACTCAAACTACAAAAGATGAGCAACTTGCTCAAATCGAAGTAGGATTGAGAACCCATATCGTAGCGGATCAGGTAATTGCAACAGGGGTGAGTATTAGAGATATCTTGAACGTGCAAATTATCAATACTAATTCGCCTGTTATTGAATCAGATATCAATGTAATTAATGGAATCTTGTCAGGACCCCAGGCAACAGGCCGTTGCGTAAGAAATAAAGACACTGAAGCGCGTGTTCAACAATACATTGATCAACGATATGAAGGCAAAGGTCTAATTCTTACTGTACATGACGTTATTGATGTTAAAAACTCGGCAGTGAAAGCAAGAGAAGTTTTGGAAAACAGGGAGAAACAAGCTAAGAAAGAAGCAGCTGTTGTTCGTCTCCTGAAGACTGAGTTAAAAGGTTTCGATGCATTTACCTTGTTTCAACAATGTGTGCCGTTACATGATAGAATTGAGGGACTTGTTAAAAAATTGGACGTTCTCGATAATCTTTTAAGAGATCAAGAGAAGAGCGTGGCTACTTACCGGTTAACAAGAGATAGAACTGAAAAGCAATATGAGTCTAGGAGAGAAGAGCTCGAAGGAGATATAACAGCTCTTGCGAAAGAGTTAGAAATTATCCCTGGAAGAAAAGATAAGGCCCCAGAAACCAGACTTCCATCTGAGTATGCTCGAAATGCATCACTTTATTTAATGTGGGTAAAAATAACTCTTAAGAAAGCAACCCTGAATGCTGCAACGGAAGAAGTACGCTCCACTCTTGAGCAAATAGATCATGAGATAGAAAAACTGGAAGACTCTATCAAAGAAATCCAAGTTACGTACAAAGAAGGAAGTTTAGAACTGGAGAAACTGAGAGCCCAAGAAGAGCGTATGCTTAAACAAATTGAAGAAGCCAGTAGGCAATTTTCTGTATAATAATGGAATAAATACTCTTCGTACTTCATTAAACCCTCCGCTTGCGGAGGGTTTTTATTAGGTAGTGGGAATGGGATCCTCAAGCTAACCTTTACTCATCTTTAATAATTAAGTAGATCAGAAGAACTAAAAAAGTAATAAATACTTGGAATGCAGTTGTTATAGCCCCTCTTAGCGAGGATGACATCCATATGCCAAACCACTCACCAGCTATAGACATAAATATCATTTGCCAAGTTAAAAATCCCAAAGTAAGCCCTGCTACAACCCAATTCTTAGCACCATTAAATACGAAAGCGTTTGCATGCCGCACTTTAAATAACTTCCATGCCCCTACACCGCAAATTATCGTAGTTAACAATTCTAAACCAGTGATAACCAGATACATTGCATGATGCAGTATGGGATTGGTAATGGCTCGATAACCAATTAAAGAATCCGGAAATATATCGTTCATCATCAGCGTGCGTTCGACCGCAGCAAAATTGACATAATAATCAGAAACATTCCCGAAAACATCCAGAAAACAGTAAAAAGCAATTGCTAGAATACATAGTATTTTTGATGTTCTTATCATTATTGTCCCGTAGTATTTCTTACAAAACGCAATAATATATGATCGGTTCGCGCTGCAGATTCATGTATGGCCTTACTTGGACTTAGAAAACCAGCAAACATCGCCTCCAAAACCTCGTCATTGATGCTGCGAATCTGATTTTGTGGACCAAAACGTTGTAACGGTTTTTCTTGTAACTCACCTGCTAAATCAGTACGCGCCATCAATAAGGTAGGATGGCGACTGCTGCGCAAAATATCTTCATAAATACCTTGTAACCCTATGGGAAGATAGCCTGTATGCTCATGCCAACGTTTTTGTGTCTCGGGTTTGGCAATAAACGCAAAGAATTGGGCTATCCCTTTATATTCTTCCTTCGTTTGTCCAGCCACTGCCCATAATGCAGCTCCCCCAGCAACATTCGCATGCCTTAGTTTACTTGCTTCAGTATCCAAAGGCATACTGGCAATGCCTAAACGAAAGGGAACCAAAGCTGATAAACTGTTATAAGCTCCAGAGGATTGACTAAATAAAGGACAAACACTGCTGGTAAATAAAATGGTAGCATCATCAACCCGGCCTGCATATCGAAAATAATGCAATGAATGCCACCGTTTCAAACGCTCAAAATGACGGAGTAATTGCGGTGTTGCATAAACAGCACGTGCAGGATTATTCTGGGTTAACGGTAATCCATGAATCGCCAAAAACGATTCAAAAAGCACCCATCCAGGATAAGCTGTGGTATAGGTGCAATCATAACCTGCTTTTTTTAACTTTTCTGCCAATACCTCCATCTCAGACCAAGTACGAGGAAAATTGGCTTGTGAATAACCTACTTTGGCAAGTATATCTAGATTGTAATATAACGTTGCAACTGAGAGATTAAAAGGCAAAGCCATTAATTGCCCTTTATTGCTATAAAATTCACGAACCGATTGAATAAAGTCTTCTTGAGGCAGGCCCATCCCTTGTTCTTGCATCAACTCATCTACTGGCTTGATTACCCCCTTTGGTGACTGCATAATGGAAGTGCCTACCTCAAAAATTTGCACGATTGCAGGAGGATGATGTGCTTTGAATGCAGCAGCAAAACTTGTTAATGTCTCTACATAATTTCCCTTATAAACAGGTTTAATGAAATATTCACTTTGGCTTTGATTAAAGTCATCAGCAAGCAGCCTGACTTCATCACCAAGATGTCCTGCCATTCCATGCCAAAGCACCAGTTCAACTCGTTTTGCCTGGACAGACAAAGTAGAAAAGAGAATGAATAAAAAAAGTAATAATTTTTTCATGCCAGTAAATCAGGATAATCACTAAAAACCGCATCAACCCCCCAGCCAAATAACTTATTAGCCAAACGTCTGCGATTCACCGTATAAGCACAAAGTACATAACCCGCTGCTTTAATTGCCTTAACCCGCTCCTCTGTTAAAACCCTGCGATTAAGATGAATGGAAAAACACTCTAACTGTTTTGCTTTTTGTAACCATTGCCCATCCCAAACATGCAGTAATAAACCTAATGGCATTTCAGGAGCGATACTGCGACATAAAACTAAAGCATCCCAAGAAAAACTGGAAACCAAAGGCAACTCTTTATCTTGTGGCCAATAACGTTGAATGTGGCTCATTACCGCTACCGCAGTTTGCTCTTCAGTACCAGGATAAGGTTTAATTTCCACATTTGCCTGAACGCCTGAAAAAGATAACCACTTCAGTACTTCTTTAAAATGCGGAATATGTTCGCCTTTAAATTGTCGTGAAAACCAAGAGCCTGCATCCAAAGAGCGCAAATATCCGGACTCAACCATGCCTACATTACCGCGCCCATTTGTTGTTCTTTTTAAATTGTCGTCATGAATTACAAAAGGTTCTCCATCAGCACTACACATCACATCAAACTCAACAAAATGACATCCTAAAGCCAAAGCCTTGTCAAAAGCAGCTAACGTATTCTCAGGAGCATATGCAGACGCACCTCGATGCCCAATAATTTTTTCAACAACCAACAAATTGATTCCCCTTGTATAAATAGTGGTTTTTGTACCAAGCTTGCCATTAATTACTCACATCCCTACTCTATATCTCGCAGCTTGCCTACACGGAATCCATAAAGCAGTTTCATTACAGGAGTCAGTAGACAATTCTTTATGAAGATCCTCATAAATTTTTATTCTACATACCGCGCATAAAGCGCGCGTAGAGAGCTTATAAAATTAGTTAACAATAAACTAATTTAAGTTTACGTCTATCTCTCAGAGACACGCCCCATGAACCAGTCATAGGGTAGGACGTCGCAGATACTTTAATTCAATGACAGCATCCTGCTATTTTATTGCTTACGATTCGAAGCAACCTCAACAATTGCGGTTAATATTAATTCATTACTGACTGTCAAAGCCGGAGCCGCAGCTGCTGCTTCTCCTACCATCATGGTATTCATCGTCTTCGCTTGATAAGGTCTTGGCTGAGGCGGATTAGTTCCTTCAACAAAAACCAAATTACTGACACTGTAATTTTGTCCTGGGTATGCTTTATTAATACGAGCAAGTTCATCATTCACTTGTTGATACAAGCGTTGGCGAATTTGCCCTAAAACAGCTTGAGTTTCATCAAAACTTGGTTTGAAATCAACACTGGATATCTCATATTTAGCACCAGGCAAACTCACATCTTTGGCATTTTTATAAATATCAGTTAATGCTTCTTGATTTACTCGTGCTTGTGCTTGCACATACAACTTTTCAAGGCCAGAACTATCCTGTGAACGATCGAATTCGAGCAAATGCCATTCTCCTTTTGCGATTTTGTTTAATCGCTCCATAATATCAGCACGTGCCTTCACTAAATCAGCACTGGTTAAAGTCACATTAATATTGACGCCCAATAAAGCCGTTTGAGTTGTAACCCATTGTTTTGCTGAAACTTGAAAATCAATTTTATCAAGGACTAACTGAGGAGGAAAAACAGGAGGCGGTAAGGCATTTTCAGCAAAAGCAAACGGTGTGACTAACATTAAAGCCAACATTCTGACAACTACTTGGCGCATGACACTCTCCAACTTGATGAATAATGAAATTAAGTGTATATCAGCATACCTTAAGACACCAAATTATTAACCTTACCATTGATTTAATCAAAAAATAGGAATATAACTTCTGCAAAATATTTGCAAGAGGAGCATAAACAATGATGTCAGTGGACAATATATCAAATAGTAACCCAATAATAGCTGAAGATGATTTCCTCGATTACGCCCTCTCTCATGGTTTTGGTGACTTACATTTTAAAGTGGATCCTGCAACTGGAATGAAAGCAATAATCGCCATTCACAATACCAAATTAGGTCCTGCTTTAGGTGGCTGTCGTTTTATTGAATATCCGAGTACTTATGCAGCAATCCAAGATGCCATGCGCCTTGCACGGGGAATGAGCTTCAAAGCGGCATCAGTCAACTTGCCTTTGGGAGGCGGTAAATCAGTTATTATCAAACCTAATGGCCCATTTGATCGCGCCCAATACATGCATCAATTTGGTCGATTTGTTAATGAATTGAATGGACGTTATATCACTGCTCTTGACAGTGGAACTGAATTGCCAGATATGGATATCATTGGGGAACATACTCCCTATGTAGCCAGCTTGTCCAAGTACCATGGCGATCCTTCACCGTCTACCGCCAGAGGGATACTACGAGGCATTCAAGCAGCTGTCGCTTTCAAACTAGGCAAAGGAAACCTCAACGGTATTCATGTAGCCATTCAAGGCTTGGGGCATGTTGGATTTTTGCTCGCCAGACATTTGCATGAATTAGGAGCTACACTAACTGTTGCTGATATTTCTCCAACTGCAGTAGATCGTGCTGTTGTTGAATTTGGCGCAAAAGCAGTTAGTACCGATCAAATTCATAAGGTTCCCTGTGACGTTTTCGCACCTTGCGCCTTAGGTGCAATTATCAATGACATCACTATTTCTCAACTGCAAACTACAATTATTGCCGGAGCCGCAAATAACCAGCTGGCTCATACCTATCATGGTAAAAAATTACATGATAAAGGTATTTTATTTGCTGTAGACTATGTTATTAATGCCGGGGGATTAATTTTTGCAGCCTCTAAATATCTTCATACTCCAGAAGAAAAAATTAATGAACAGATCGATGCAATTTATGGCCATTTAACTGAAATTTTTGCCCTGTCTGTTAAAGAAGATTTACCTACTAGTGAAATTGCGGATAATTTGGCAAAAGAAAAATTATCTTAAGGGTTTGACAATTCGCTAGATTGAGCCAAAATGAGATGATTTTAGAATATCGAAGCACAGCACATACTAATGAAGTATGGGTGTTTCAGAGGCACATAAAACTCGGCCATTGTGGCCAACAAGATAGTAGAATTGTCAACAACTCCTAAAAGGATACTATGAAGCATTTAAGCCTAACTCCAAACCTTTATGAATACATGCTGGATAAGTCTTTGCGGGAACACCCGTCTCTGACTGGTCTGCGCAAAGTAACCTCTACTATGGAGTTGGCAAACATGCAAGTCGCGCCGGAGCAAGCACAATTTATGCAATTGCTCTTGCGTTTGATTCAGGCAAAAAATGTTCTAGAGTTAGGTACATTTACCGGCTATAGTGCTTTGGCAATGTCTTTGATGCTGCCTGATGATGGTAAGCTCATTACCTGTGACATCAATGCGGAATGGACAAGTAAGGCACATCCTTTCTGGAAAGAAGCAAAACAAGACCATAAAATTGAATTACGACTTGGCCGTGCGTTAGATACTTTACATGCATTAATCGCTGAAGGTTGGGAACAAAAATTTGATTTTATTTTTATCGATGCCGACAAAACCAACTATGTGAATTACTATGAATTGGCATTGAAGCTCATTCAACCTCAAGGGCTAATCGCTATAGATAATATATTCTGGGATGGTAAAGTAATCGACGAGAATGAAACAGGTAGCCAGACCAGAGAAATCAGGAAACTGAATGAATTGATTAAAAATGATCAGCGTGTGTTTATTAGTTTATTGCCGATAGCAGATGGATTATTTTTAGTACAGCCATCTTAAGAAATAATATAACCCAGGCTACAGTATCTTTGTTTTTTCCATCCTTAGAAGAAGGAATTGTTATTAAGTACCGAATAATTTTAAAGGAGTAAATAGACAATGCCAACAAACAACAACCCCTGTGGATTAGATGGTTTTGCTTTTCTAGAATTTTCAGGCCCAGAAAAAAAACGTCTGCATCAACAATTCACTGACATGGGTTTCCAAGCTGTTGCACATCATAAAAACCAAGACATCACCTTATTTCAACAAGGTGAAATTCAATTTATAGTCAATGCAGCAACCAATTGCCAAGCTGAAGATCATGCCAAAACTCACGGAGCAGGTGCCTGTGCTATGGGATTTAAAGTCAAAAATGCCAAAGCAGCCTTTGAATATGCAATCAAACACGGAGCAACTGCTTTTGAAGATTGCACCCATGCTCATCATGGCTTACTTGGTATCCAGGCTATAGGCGGAAGTGTTATTTATTTTGTTGATGATCAACATCAACCTTTCTCTGCTGATTGGGAACATCAACCCAATAAAAAAGTAGAAGGAAATGGTTTAATCATGATTGATCATTTAACCCATAACGTATTTCGCGGCAATATGGATAAGTGGGCTCAGTTTTACGAATCCATTTTTAACTTCCAGGAAATTCGTTATTTTAATATTAAAGGAAAAATGACTGGATTATTAAGCCGTGCGCTGGGTAGTCCTTGTGGGAAAATCAAAATCCCCTTAAATGAATCCAAAGATGATTTGTCACAAATTGAAGAATTTCTTCATCAATACAAAGGGGAAGGCATTCAACATATCGCATTAACCACCAACAATATTTATCATACGGTGCATACATTAAGAGAACAAGGCGTTAAATTCCTTGATGTTCCAGATACTTATTATGAAATGTTGCATGAGCGCCTTCCCTGGCATCAAGAGCCAGTCAATCAACTTCAAGAAGAGAAAATTCTGATTGATGGCGAGGCTGATCCGAAACATGGTTTATTACTGCAAATCTTTACGGAAAATATCTTTGGCCCTGTGTTTTTTGAAATTATTCAACGCAAAGGAAATCAGGGATTTGGTGAAGGTAACTTTCAGGCATTATTCGAAGCCATTGAACGAGATCAGATAAGACGTGGTACTTTGAAAGAAACATCTGCTTAAAAAATTTGGTGACTAGGTACTATAATCTGGATGAAGCACCTGTCTCTTAATCATATCTCTGCCAACACCCCGCGGCTTGTCCGCAGGGTCCAGTGTTTTAGGATAGATCTTCTGGATCCAGCAGACACGCTGCGGGACGTTGGAATAGAGCTAGGCTGATTTTTCAAAGAATGTGTAGAAGATTCGGGTAAAGCACAGCAGAACCAAGACCATAACGACTAATGAGGATCGTATGAAACTTGCCAGTTTAAAATCAACATCACGAGATGGAGAATTATGCGTAGTCAATCAAGCATTGACTCTTGCACTACGTGTACCCCAGATTGCAGCCAATTTGCAATATGCTCTAGAACATTGGGACACAGTAAAAGAAAAGCTGCAAAAGGTCTATCAACAACTCAATGAAGGACATTTGGAAAATACCATCAGCTTTGATCCGCAACATTGCACATCTCCCTTACCCCGAGCTTATCAATGGGCTGATGGAAGTGCTTACGTTAATCATGTTGAGCTTGTACGCAAAGCCCGTGGGGCTGAACTGCCAGCAAATTTTTGGACTGATCCTTTGATGTACCAAGGAGGTTCTGATTCCTTCCTTGGCCCCAGAGATCCCATTTTAGTTGCTGATGAGGCATACGGCATTGATTTTGAAGCAGAAGTTGCTGTGGTAACGGGTGATGTTCCTATGGGCATAAGTGCTAAAGATGCAGGTCAACATATTAAATTATTGATGCTGGTTAATGATGTCTCTTTACGTAATTTAATTCCAGATGAGCTGGCAAAAGGTTTTGGTTTTTTCCATTCCAAACCCTCCAGCAGTTTTTCTCCTGTAGCCATTACTCCCGATGAATTAGGTACTGATTGGGACGGTCAGCGAGTGCATCTGCCTTTATTGAGCCATCTAAATGGACAATTATTTGGTCAACCCAACGCGGGAATCGACATGACCTTTTCTTTCCCAGAGTTAATTCAACACGCAGCAAAAACCAGAGTCCTCAGTGCAGGAACAATTATTGGTTCAGGTACTGTTTCGAATCTTGATCGCAGCAAAGGTTCTTCATGTATTGCTGAAAAAAGAATGCTAGAACTCATAGAAAATGGTCAAGCTAAAACATCTTTTATGCGCTTTGGGGATCGTATCCGTATTGAAATGCTCGATAAACGGGGCACAAGCCTGTTTGGTGCGATCGATCAAGTCGTTGAGCGGATATAAGTAATGAAACTTTATGACTATTTTCGTTCGACAGCCTGTTATCGTGTTCGTATTGCTCTGAACCTGAAAAATATCACTTATGAAAAAATTGATATTCATTTAGTGAATCATGGCGGAGAGCAACATAGCCCTGAATATCGAAAGATAAATCCTCAAGAATTAGTTCCCAGCTTGGAAGTCAATGGAAAAGTGATTAATCAATCACTTGCCATTATCGACTATCTGGATGAGACTTACCCAACACCTGCTTTATTACCTCAAAATCCACTGGATAGGGCCACAGTAAGATCGCTTGCCTTAATCGTTGCTTGTGATATGCATCCTTTGAATAATTTAAGAGTATTAAATCGGTTAAAAGAGCAATTTCAAGTGAATGAAGCACAAGTTACAGAATGGTATCACCATTGGCTTAAAGCCGGATTTGATGCTTTTGAAGCGAAATTGCAGCCTATTAAACGCAGTCAATCTTTTTGCTTTGGGAATGCGCTTACTTTAGCAGATCTCTGCCTTATTCCTCAGATCTACAATGCAAACCGGTTTCATTTTCCAATGGATAACTATCCTCTTATCAATGAAATCAATAGTCATTGTTTGACCCTGGAACCCTTCAAAAAAGCAGCTCCGGAGGCTTCTTCGTAGAGATCCAAGAGGTCTACCTCACTCAAACTGAGTTATTTCATCATGTCTTCTTTGCGGCGACAACTTAAGAAAAATATTCTGGCATCCAAAAGACTGGGCTGAAAAGCAAGCGTAGATACAAGATCGGGCCTTGGCCCGACAATTTTCAATTAATAAAAAATTCATTCATAAAAATAGCTTCTGGAGAAATTGGTTTGGAGAGTAACATCGATTTGTCGAGCCAAGGCCCGACCTACGTTTGCTGTCTTGAAATAAAATTCAAGACAGTTGCTATCTTGCTCAATTCGCAAATAAATTTGTCATCCTCGCGCAGGCGGGGATCCATTTTTATATTGGCAGTGTGCTCCATCATGGATGGATTCCTTCCTGCGCAGGAATGACAATATCCGCTTTATACTAGGGTTGACGGCTATCGGGCTGAAAGGCAGCATATATGCTTGGACTTTCTTAAGTTGACACCATTGTGATCATGTACATCAACAAACTACATGGATAATCTTCTTTTTTTCGATGGACTATCTTCTTCCTTATTCTGTTGTTCCAGATGAATATTAGAATCATCATCTTTGGGTTCTAATTTAAAGAATCGTTGCCCTGAATATATTGGGGAAGCCTCATTTTCTTCCAAATCATTTAAATACAGTGCCATTGCATAATTTTCATCAAATTGAACTCTTTCCAACTCTATATCCATTTGCTTCACTGCTTCAAAATTGTATTCTTCAGCGAGCTTCCTATATTTCACCTGATCTAATTCGTCACCTTCTGTTGGATTTTTAATAGAACTTAATGCTTTATATAGAGATAAATAATAGTTACCCAGTTTATTTAATAATTCCAGTTGAAGAGCTTCATCATAAAAAGCTTCAGGAAGTTCTTCCCCTTTAGGATCGGCTATTAGAGGCTGTATAAAATTTAAATTTTCCTGGCATAAGAAAATAATTTTATATGGATTATATTCATTTGAATTTTGCAAACGGTCGATTTCTTTTTCATTATTAAGAAAGCGAGCATTTTCAAAGAGTTTTTCTTGTTTATTTTGCATTTGCTAATCCTAGACTTTAAAATTAATTATGATTAAAAAATATAAATAGCTTTTAAAAAGCGAGTGGATTTTCTAATTTTTTTACAACATAATCAATAAAAATTATTTAAAATCAAATAATTAATTTAAAGCGGCAAATGATTTTTCTCATATTCTGTTCAGAACCACGCTTTGCTTAGCTCTACTGTCACAACACCTTGGGGCGTTTTTTCCAGTATACTCCATACTGTTTTACATCGTTGTAAATGACCTACTAAGTAATTTTTATTGTTGCATTTGTAACGTATCGGCATTTGATCATAAGTTTTTTCTGAATGAATTGCTTTACAACGCTCTCCAGTGGTTAACTCGACTCCCCAAGGATAAGCGCGATACATATCCAAAGTTTCATTGAGCTCATTATTCAAAGGCTGCCTCACATTAATTTGTACACTATCGCCAATCCAGGGAGATTGAGGACATAAAGCCTCTGTCCTGTTTGGACCTGATTTAACAAAACAAGGATCATAAGTTTTGCCATGTGCACTACAACGCCAGGCATCTTCGCGGATGATGAGTTGTGATTGAGAATAGCACTCTCCCTTGAGTATCTTTTTCACTTGAGGAGTTACCTGTTCTGTCGCATCCCCATAAGGTCTGTATAATTTTAATATCGTATCATTTGCTGTGGCCATACAAGAACCAAAAAACAATAAAATACAGAGTACTATTCGCAACATAATATTTCCTCAATGATCTAGGGCCTGCTTATAATTCTGTTATCTTCGCGCAAAGCCTTGATTTTCTGTATTCCGATGCCGCCATACTTTTATGTACGCTGCTCAGTGCTTGCAAAATCAACTCATTGCGACTTAAATCTCGGGAATTGCAGACAGATCCCAATTAAGCACTTTCATTTTTACTGATATGTAATTTAAAAGTTTTATTTTAGGAGTACCGCACTAGAGCAGAAAATCCATGCCTTTTAGTACCAAGATAGTAGAAATGCGGATAACCCCAGTGTATCATCTCATTTTTAGTTGAAGGTATCTATACTTCATGAGGTCACAAATTGCGATTTTTTTGGCATATCCAGTCTCGCTAACCTAATGAATTCTTCAATCGAAAATGTATATCAGACTGATAGAATTTAAAAAAGTACTAAGGCTTGTTTGCATTTCGCTAGCTTGCGCCTAAATAGTCTGATTTTCGTAATGGAAATAAACACTAAAAATGCTTTGTGACCGCGCAAAATATATATAGAATGAGGAGTAAAAAATGACCAAAGCTTTTACCATAAAACAGTGTTTAGATGGTGAAATCCGCATTGATGAACACGTTACTGTTAGAGGTTGGGTAAAGACCCGACGTGATTCCAAAATGGGCTTATCTTTTATTAGCCTGCATGATGGCTCCTGTTTTGCTCCTATTCAAATCGTAGCTACAGATGGTTTATCTAATTATCATGATGAAGTCAGCAAACTTACTGCTGGATGCTCACTGATTGCCTCAGGAAAATTAGTTGCATCACAAGGAAAAGGCCAAGCTTTTGAAATTCAGGCTGACTCGATTAAAGTCGTAGGTTGGGTAGAAAATCCGGATACCTATCCTATTCAAGCGAAACGTCATACACTGGAATTTCTACGTGAAGTAGCCCATCTACGGCCTCGTACGAATACAATTAGTGCGGTGACGCGAATCCGCCATTGTCTGTCACAAGCCATCCATCGTTTTTTCCATGAACAAGGCTTTTTTTGGGTGCATACCCCCATTATCACCTCAAGTGATTGTGAAGGTGCAGGTGAAATGTTTCGCGTATCCACTTTAGATCTTTTAAATGTGCCTAAAAATGAATACGGCCAAACTGACTTTAGCAAAGACTTTTTTGCTAAAGAGACTTTTCTTACCGTTTCAGGCCAGTTAAACCTAGAAGCCTATTGTATGGCTATGTCCAAAGTATATACTTTTGGGCCAACTTTTCGCGCTGAAAACTCAAATACAAGCCGTCATCTGGCGGAATTCTGGATGATTGAGCCTGAAGTTGCTTTTGCTACTTTGTACGATATTTGTGATTTAAGCCAAACGATGCTGCGCTATTTATGCAAAGCTGTTCTGAACGAGCGTGCGGATGATATGGACTTTTTCAATCAATTCGTTGCCCCCGGATGTATTGAACGCCTGGAACATATTGTTAATTCAGATTTTGAAATCATGACGTACACTGATGCCATTAAAATTTTGGAAAAAGCAGAGCAATCATTCGAATTTCCAGTGAGTTGGGGATTGGATTTACAATCTGAACATGAGCGCTATTTAGCAGAGGTTCACTGCAAAAAACCCGTCATACTGACCAATTATCCTCAAGAAATTAAAGGTTTTTATATGCGCCTCAACGATGATGGAAAAACGGTTGCTGCTATGGATGTTTTAGCACCCGGGATCGGTGAAATCATCGGCGGCAGTCAGCGCGAAGAACGTCTGGATATTCTGGATAAGCGCATCGAGGAATGCAATCTAAATAAAGAAAGTTATCAATGGTATAGGGATCTGCGTCGTTACGGCACAGTACCCCATGCAGGCTTTGGTTTAGGTTTCGAACGATTGGTAAGCTATGTTACCGGTTTAGCCAATGTACGCGATGTCATTCCTTTTCCACGCACACCAGGACATGCTGATTATTAAGAATAAATCTATCTTCTTGGATATGAAGCAGAACTCCATACAGATTCTGCTTCAATTCATAAAATGTTACAAGACTAATAGGCTAGAGTGGAATAAATTCACTTTTAGTCTCTTCTTCGCTTGACTCTTCGAGTATTGTTTCTAATCCTGCACGATGATGCGATTGAAAATCCTTTTCTTTTAAGGTGTTACGGCTTCTTTTAGAAGACAAAAAACCATGAGAAGTTAATGGAAGTCCAACATCTGTAAGCTCATATTGTTTTTTGTCTGCTTTGATCTTATCTATTAAACTTCCTGGTGAGTTACTCAAGGGGATATCTCGAGGCAAATCATCGGAGGATCGCTTTTTACCAATCTTTTCAGTTTTTTTAAACATCTTATTATTTCCTGTTTTATAATTCGAAACAATTCCGGTTGGACTTAGCTAATAGTCAGAGCTACTTAAAGTCAGATAAAGTGCCTTCTCCTAGCACTAAAACTCTATCCATTTGATTGGCTAATTGCTGATCATGAGTCACAATAACCAAAGCAGTATTCATTTTTCTATTCAACTCCAGCATTAAATCAAATACTTTTGTTGCAGTTGTCTGATCCAGGTTTCCCGTAGGTTCATCTGCCAATACACAATAGGGTTGATGCACCAAAGCTCGAGCTATGGCAACCCGTTGTCGCTCTCCGCCTGAAAGCTGTGCAGGTTTATGAGTTTTTCTTTCTTTAAGACCAACATCATCCAACATTTTGCTTGCTTCAGCCTCTGCATCCTTCACTGAGATATTTGCCAATAATAAAGGCATGCAAACATTTTCAAGGGCGGTAAACTCAGGTAACAAGTGATGAAACTGATAGATAAATCCCAAACCTTGATTGCGTAGTTTACATCGTTGTTTTTCGTTTATCTTTTGCCAATTTACATCCTTAATGCATACATCTCCGCTTGTTGGTTTATCCAATCCACCCAACAAATGCAATAAAGTGCTTTTTCCAGATCCTGAAGGCCCAATAATTGCCAAACGCTCCCCTTGAGCTATGGACAAATCAATCCCTCGCAATACTTCGACTTTGGAAGTACCGTCATTGTATGACTTGCATAGTTTTTCCGCATTTAAAATAACATCACTCATAATGCAAAGCCTCCGCAATTACTGTTTTTGAGGCCCGCCAGGCAGGATAAATTGTTGCAAGAAAACTCATTAATAACGCCATAACACAAACTTTCCATAGATCGCTAAACAGAATCTCAGAAGGCAAATAATCAACAAAATAAATACTGGATGATAAAACTTTAAAATGAAACCAGGTTTGCAGATGATTCACAATTGTGGTTGCATTTTTTGCCAATACTAATCCACCAAGCAAACCAAAAAAGGTACCTACAATTCCTACCATCATTCCTTGCACAATAAACGTCCATAATATGGTAGAAGGAGTCGCACCAATAGTTCTTAAAATTGCGATCTCTGCTTGTTTATCATTAACAACCATCACCAGGGAAGATACTAGATTAAATGCAGCCACTGCGATAATTAGTAACAAGATCAGAAACATCATTGTTTTTTCCATTTTAACTGCTTGGAAAAATGCGCCATATTGCTGCGTCCAATTACCTACCTGATAGTCGTCGCCTAATAAATGAGATAATCGATAAGACAATTCAGGTGCTTGGTAAACATTACCTATTTTCATCTTGATTCCAGTTACCTCATCACCCATTTGCAATAATTTTTGCGCATCTCCCATATTGATAAATGCCAATTTGGTATCAAAATTAAACCCGGTTCCAGCTGAGAAAACCCCAACCACAGTAAATCGCTTAAAACGAGGAATCATTCCAGCAGGGGTAACTGTTGCTTGGGGAATCATGACGGTAACCTTGTCTCCAATCATTGTTCCCATACTGTCTGCCAGTCCTCTACCCAAGATAATGCCAAAATCTTTTAAATTACTTAAGCTCCCAGCAAGCAATTTATCTTGTAAGCGACTCATCTGTTGTTCTTTTTCGGGTAAAACTCCCGTCAGGACAACAGGTAAAACCTGTCCGTCATGAACCATTAATCCTTGTCCGCCAACATAGGGGGCCAATGCTTTAATTTCAGGAATCGTTTGGATTTTTTTAGCCACTTCAGGCCAATCACTAAGTCGTTCATTAGGTCCAGAAACCGTAATTTCGGGAGCCATCCCGAAAAACCGATTATGGATTTGCTGGTCAAATCCATTCATTACCGATAAGACCGTAATAAGAACCATCACTCCTAAGCCAATACCAAGCATTGAGCTTAACGAAATAAAAGAAACAAAATGATTTTTCTTTCTGGAACGCGTATAGCGCAACCCCATAAAAAGGGCTAATGGTTTATACATATTTGCTTTGATTTTTGGTTAAAGTCTTATTGTAGAGAAAAAATCACCCAAGAGATATACCTTATACTGAGTTCGGCTTATTTATTATTTTCTTCATCAGATAACCCACATGCTTATCCACAGAATTTGTGGATATTTCGTTTTATCGTAGGCCGATTGTCTTTTTTCATATATTAATTTTCTATAAAAATCACTAATTTTACAAATTGTGAATTTAATTTATTTAAAGTAAGATGTTTTACCAATCAAACCATTGACTTAACAGAAGGACGATTATGGCCTCATCACAAGTAGAAGTAAAAAAAATCCTCTTAAGTGATAAGATGATCGCCTTAGTCAATAAACCTGATGTTCATTTTGATGAAATAGAGACATTGGTAGGCGAAGAGCTTACGGTAGTTCCAGGTGGCAAAGCACTTGATCAGTTAACTGATTTCATTCATCTCGTTTCCTTCATTAAAGCAAGACGTTTTTCTAATCCTGTCTTGGCCTTGCAGGTGTTTATCAATGAAAATACAAGCCAGGAAACGCGCAAGGCTCTGATTAAAGCAATTGGGATGGCCCCTGCACGCGATGATAAAATTTATGAGCTCATCTGTTTTTTAGCCAAAAAAGATACACTTACCCGGTATACACAAATAACCCATGTTACTCCGCTACGTTTTACCACGGGCGAAGGTGAGTTGGAATATACGGAAGAATGTAGTGATTGGTATTTAATTTTTGATCTGTTTGGACTCAGTAAAAGTCTGCCTTCTGAATTAATTCCTTTAATAGCAGAATTATTAACCACAACGAATCCCTCTGTGGAAGATTTTCGAACGCTTGAAAAATTTCTTAAATTCGTAGAAAGACTCGATCTTTTACGGAACGATATAATAGAAGCAATGCTTCCCCAATTAAGATATAAAAACAGTATAGAAAAACTTCAAACATTCCTGGGCTATTTACAAAGTAATGATTTTCTACACCCCACCATTTTAAAGCATACCCTGCCTTTATTACATCATTTAGACGCGCTTAAAATTTTTTTCAATGCCTACCTGCAAGAACTGAAATCTGTCGGCTCATGCCAAGAAACATTAAGGAAACTCACTCCATTTTGCCAGCTTTCTCTGCCTGAGAAGGGAAGTTATGATGATGTAGTGTCAACCAATACTCCGTTGCATCAAGCCATTATTGAACGTAATCTTTTTAATCTGGAACATGCATTGAGCTTGGCAAACTCGAAACTTCTCTTGGCAACCTCTTATGACAATACAGCCTTGCTCTTAGCCTGCAAACTGGCTGATAAAGAAGCTGCAAAGCATATTTTGGAAAAAATGCGCGAGTTAAAATGTAATGTAAATCAAACTGACCATCATGGGATGACCGCACTTCATTGGGCAAGATTTTATCATTTTGATGATTTAAGTATGGAACTTATTGAAGCAGGTGCCAATGAAGAATTAAAAGCAACAAATGGTAAAAACTGTGCCTACTTCGTAAAGCATCAATTTACGCTTACTGATTTTAAAATAGAAGGTCGGGAAATTGTTGACGATTTCTTCAAATTAAAAAATTGTGCTTTGACTGACATTGCTTTTCATGCAGACAAAATTGCCTTAAATTTAAAATTAACTACCTCAAAAGAGGTGATGGATTTGTATCACAATGATGAAATAGCTCAAATTCGCTCATCCAATCGTTTCTTCTTATTTTTTAAAACGTTTCGTACCCGATTAGTTGAATGGTTAGGGAAACAAAGAGAACTGGATTATCAATCCAGTTCTCTAACAGCTGAACAAAGAGTAGTTCCAAGCTGATGCAATAAAAATTGTAGCCGGGGATCAAGAAAGGATACTCGGTACCGTATTTTTTTAATAAACTAGCGGTTATCCTATAAGGTATATAGCCACTATGTAAAACCTGCTATCAGGTAAGGTAATTTGTATGAATCCTAGCTCTTGGTATTATCCTTCACTCATCGCTTTATGTCTTTATGGTGCCTGGGGCTATTGGGGCACAAGAGCATCCAGTTTTATTAATCCCCTGTCCATCACTTTTTATTCAAGCATAGGTGTATTGATTTCTGGCATCATCGCTTTAGTATTACTTGATTTCAAACTGGATCTTTGCCCTAAAGGGAGTACATACGGACTATTGAACGGCTTAGCAAGTGGCATTGCCTGTATTTTTTTCATTGTCGCGCTTCGTAACGGACCTACAATGCCCGTAGTACTCGTCACATCGATGTATCCTATGATTACTCTCTTGTTATGCGTCGTCTTTCTTAAACAAGGGCTAACATTCAAACATGGATTGGGGATGATCTTTGCAATTCTTGCGTTGATTTTATTTGCTACAGAATAAGGCTCTACCCCAAATAAGGGGGCACTTTAATCAAGTTAGTCTAGACTAACTAATTGATTTCGCGATCAAATTGGAGATTAAAGTGCCCAAGCATAATCTTATCTTAAATTTACCTGGTTTTACCATAGAAAAAGTGAGTGGTTATCAACCACTTATATTGGACATTTCTTATCATCGGTTACCTCGTTGTGCGCATTGCCATAGTAAAATGGTTCGTAAGAAGTCCTCATATATACGCACGGTAGCTCATGAGTTAATTGGTAATCGTCGCACTTTATTGCGTTTTAAAGCGTATAAACTCTATTGCAATATGTGCAAACGATACGGTAATCAACAATTCCCGGGTATTAATAAACATCAGCGTTCGACATGGCGTTTACAAGCCGCTGTGTTTCATGATCATACTCGTGGTATTTCTCAAAAAGACCTTGCCCAGCAATTTAATAAAGGAAAAGCCACCATTGAGCGTTGGTATCATCGCCATTATCAGGAGCAAGCAAGAGAACTCATGAATACACCATGCCCAGTGGTGCTTGGTATTGATGAACATTTCTTTAGCCGAAAACAGGGATTTGCAACAACGCTCTGTGACCTCAAAAAACATAAAATTTTTGATATTGTTAAAGGGCGAAGTGAAACAGACCTTTCCAGTTACCTGGCTTCCTTGGTCGGAAAAGAACGAGTCAAAGTAGTCTGTATGGATTTAAGTAGTACGTACCGCTCCATTGTTAAAAAACATTTTCCTAATGCAAAAGTAGTAGCAGATCGATTTCATGTCATTCGCTTGCTTCAACATCAATGTATGATGACTTACCGCGAGCTATCGAGCGAAGTAAAAAGTAATCGGGGTATATTAGCTTTACTGCGTACACGACCTGATAGATTGACTCCTCAAAGAAGGATTAAGCGTGATGCATTTCTTGAAGACAATCCAGCTATAAACGCTATATATCAGTTCCAGCAACAAGTTCATTCTTTACTCCTACACAAGTCCATGAATAAAGATTGGTGTAAAAAAATGATTCCGCAGTTTTTAAATATGCTTGATGACCTGAAAAGTAGTCCATTTAAGGCTTTGGCAGCTCTCGGAAAAACATTCGGCCAATGGAAAGAAGAGATAGTACGTATGTGGCGTTTTAGGAAGTCTAATGGCATTACAGAAGGGTTTCATAGAAAGATGAAGTTGATACAAAGAAGAGCTTATGGCTTTCGTAACTTTGAAAATTATAGAACCCGTGTTAGGGTGCTGTGTTGTTAACTGGTGAGTGCCCCCGTAATTGGGAAAGACCCCAGAATAACTGATGATTGGTGCCCAGGGCCGGAATCGAACCGGCATGGTGTTACCACCGAGGGATTTTAAGTCCCTTGCGTCTACCTGTTTCGCCACCTGGGCAATCGATTATGGAGGCTGAGGCCGGAATCGAACCGGCGTACACGGCTTTGCAGGCCGCTGCATGACCACTCTGCCACACAGCCTCAATTAATACTTCTATATCTTCACAGCTCTAAAAAAAAAAAGCGACTTTTTGTCGCTTTAATTTGGAGCGGGAAACGAGACTCGAACTCGCGACCCCAACCTTGGCAAGGTTGTGCTCTACCAACTGAGCTATTCCCGCGTCTCTACGGGGTGTGATTCTACCGAAATTTAACACCCTGTCAATAATAAAATTAATTTTTTTTCGTTAATTCTGGCCAAGCAATTGCCAAGTAAATAATCATCGACCAAATCGTTAAAATTGCTGCCACATACAGTAAGACAAAACCAAAAATACCACCCCATGTATCCGTCGGATTAAAAGCAAGCAATAAAAACAAAGCGATCATTTGTAAAAACGTTTTTATTTTACCCACATATCCTACGGTAACACTTGCTCTTCTGCCAATTTCAGCCATCCACTCCCGTAATGCTGAAATAACAATTTCACGTCCAACAATGACAATAGCAGGAATCGTAATGTAATTGATTTCCTTAGCTCCTACTAATAACAGTAAACTGGTGGAAACCAATAACTTATCTGCAACAGGATCAAGAAAAGCGCCAAAAGGAGACATCATCTTGAGTTTACGTGCCAGATAGCCATCTAACCAATCAGTAAAACTTGCTGCAGCAAAAATACTTGCTGCCAACATATGCGCAAATGCAAACGGCAAATAAAAAACAATAACAAACACTGGAATCAGCATGATCCGCAGTAATGTTAATAAATTTGGCAAACTGGTTAATGTGCTCAACGCTTGATACTCCCTATACATATGACTAAATAACGCAACCCCCATCCTATGAGCAGCCCAAAAATTAAACCTAGCCTGAATGAGCGAAACAGAGTCTACTGCCATCAAGTTAAGTGTATTTAATTGTCATCCCGCGCAGGCGGGAGTCCAAACTCTAAATCGAAGGCCAAAGACAATTTAGAAAATGGCTTCCCGCTACGCGGGAATAATAAAGTTCCTTAACAGTGCCTCTATCCCCTATTTGCTGAGAAAGGAACACTTTTTTCACTTAATGGTTGCACAGATTCATCTGCACCTCAAACTACGGAAAGGCTACGTAAGCGGTTAACTACTCTTCGATAAATTTAAAAAATCTGCTATTTGTTTATAATCATCAAATACTACAATTGCACCAGCCGCCTTAAGGGCAGCCTCTTCTTGTTGATGATAAATATCTATCCCTACAGCAGTAACTTGTGCACTTTTTGCCATTTCCATATCGGTCAATGAATCGCCTATCATTAAAGTTGTAGCAGCAGTTCCCCCGTGTTCTTCAATAATTTCTTCCAACATTTGCGGACAAGGTTTTGCAGGAGCCTGTCCCGCAGAACGAGTTACTTTAAACAGTGTATCAAGACCGGTAGCCTGCAAGGCGCGTAACAAGGATTGATGTCCTTTGTTGGTTGCAATTGCCAGGTTTATCTTAGCCTCGTGTAATTGATAAATCAGTTCTCGCACGCCAGGCATCAAACATGCATCAGATGAACGAGAGTTCAAGCCCAACTGCACAGCCTGTAATAATTGTTGATGTTGCATTGCTGTTAAATGAGGATATGTTTTCCTCAATGCCTGTACTAAACCCAAATCAACATATTTTCTCGCCTGGTGGGAATCAAAATCACCAAATCCCAGCAAATTCGCTTCTGTAGCAACTACATGTAAAATTATCCCTAAAGTATCCGCAATAGTACCTTCCCAGTCAAATACTACCAAATCATATGGCTTGCTCATTGCTCACTACGCTCCTCGCACGTAATTGTTTTAGTGCGGTAGAAAAATGGTTATCTGCATCAGCTTGAAACAAATGCTTTGTACCATTCAATTCAAATTGAATGGATCGTGCATGTAAAAAAAGACGATGATGCTGATTATCTATCCCTTCGATTTCTCCTGCAAGTGCTCCATATTTTTTATCTCCGACAATAACATGTCCTAAATGAGCACTGTGTACACGAATTTGGTGCGTGCGCCCCGTTTTGGGACTGGCTTCAACCCAACATGCCTGTTGATAATTTTCAAGAAGCCTAAATTTTGTTTCAGAAGCTTTTCCTTCTTCCTTAACCGATACAATACGCTCCCCTGATTTTAAAGTGTTTTTTTCAAGCGCAGCGCGAACAATCACTTGTTTTTTATTTTCCCAACGATGTGTCAGTAATGCCCAATAAGTTTTTTGCACCTCACGTGCCTCAAGCAACGCATGCACTGCCCTGAGAATACTTCTTTTTTTGGCTAACAAAAGGCATCCTGAAGTTTCCTTATCAAGCCGATGAATTAATTCCAAATAATGCAAATCATTCCTGGTTTTTCTCAACGCTTCAATTACACCAAGGCTCAAACCGCTACCACCATGAACGGCGATACCTGCTGGCTTGTTAATTACCAAGAAACAGGAGTCTTCAAAGATGATGCTTTCTTTCAACCGTTTTGCCAAGGCATCACCGACAAATACCTCTTTTGATTCTGACAGACGAATTGGAGGGATACGTACGCTGTCTCCAGCGTGCAATCTTGAATTGATTTGCGCTCTTTTTTTATTAACCCGAACTTCTCCGCCACGTATAATCCTATAAATATGGCTTTTGGGAACACCTTTTAAAATACGAATCAAATAATTATCCAGACGTTGCCCTTCTTCTTCACTACTGATTTCTTTGTAACTTACTTCATTCATTGTCAATAAACCTGTTTTCTGGGCGTGATTTTTTTGATATGATCGCCTATAGCGTGGGAAAATTTCCATGCAACCGAATTATAACGCATTTAAATAAAAAGCGTGACTATTTACTTTAAAGTATATGCTAGTCATTGAGGAAATGGGGGTTTAACCCAACCTAAATGAATAATTACGTGTTAAATATTGTTAAATAAAAAATAGCGCTTCCATTTAAGCTTAAAGATATAAGGAAGCGACCCAATGCCAGAGATAAATTGAGCATATTTTTGACAGAAACCTACGCATGCCAGACATGCTTTATACCGATTACGAATTACTTCAGGGTTTTCGCACGCCTTTGGCTTCATATTTCAACCCGTTTGATTTGTAACCAGTATATTTCACAGTATGCACCTCTAATTAGACCTCTTTTGAAACTCGCTGCAGAGAGACAAATGCCAGAAGGAGCGGAGCACAGACCCGGAATGTACGCATCGGTACATGGGGATTCGCGCAACGTACCCACACCGCAGTTATCCTCTACTTTTCAAAAAAGCTCGGTTAAGCAGGGAACATGCGTAAAGTCTGTTTACACGGCCATGGGTTCGCCTAAAGATCACATCGCTTATTGTTCGATTCCAGATTCTACTGACCTATTACCTACTTGCGGTGAAAAACCCGGGGCTCCAAACATTGCAACAAAGTATACTGAGGTATGCAACGAAGCACGGAAAATCCCGACATCAGCCAAAAGCGTAGAAATGTCAGTAAATCTTAGGACCTGTTTACAATTCGCTAGATTGAGTCGCAAGGCATTGATTTTCGAGCACTAAAAGCGCAGCATACATCAAAGTATGTGAGCATCGGAGCACAGAAAATCAATGCATTCCGACTCAAGATAGTAGAGTTGTAACAGGTTCAATTGAACCTCTAAGGTATTTTGAGCCTTATACTATCTCAGCTTAAATGATTGCGCCCAATTATGGGGTAATAGATGGAAAAAATGTTAATCAATGCAATACAAACGGAAGAGGTTCGTGTTGCACTTGTGAAAGACCGTTATTTATTTGACCTGGATATTGAATGTCCTGGTGAAGTGAAAAAAAAGGGGAATATATATAAGGCAACAGTTACCAGACGAGAACCAAGCCTCGATGCTGTTTTTGTAGAGTATGGTTCTAAACGTCAAGGCTTCTTGCCCCTTAAAGAAATCGCACCTGAATATCTAAGCAAAAATCCTGAAGAGTTTGGCGATGAAAAACCACCAATTACTTCGTTAATCCGTGAAGGCCAGGAATTACTGGTCCAGGTAGACAAAGAAGAACGTGGCAGCAAAGGTGCTGCACTGACTACCTACATTACCTTAGCAGGTTGCTATCTGGTTCTGATGCCTAATAATCCTCGTTCTGGTGGGATATCACGACGTATTGAAGGGGATGAGCGTGATGAGCTGCGTGAAACACTTAATGCACTGACTTTACCCGAAGATATGGGACTTATTATCCGCACAGCCGGTGTAGGTAAAAGCCAAGAAGAATTGCAAGATGACCTGGACATGCTGTGCAATCAATGGCAATCAATCAAACAAGCTTATAATACAGAGCTTGCTCCTTGTTTGATTCATCAAGAAGGTGATGTCATCATTCGCTCTATTCGCGATAACTTACGCAAGTCAATCAGCGAAATCATCATTGACGATCAGATTTCTTACATCAAAGCCAAACAATATATTGAGCGAGTAAAACCTGAATTTTTACCGAACCTGAAGCTCTATAACAGCAGCATCCCCTTGTTTAACTTTTATCAAATTGAAAGCCAAATAGAGACTGCATATCAGCGACAAGTGATGTTGCCTTCTGGAGGCGCTTTGGTGATCGACAGAACCGAAGCATTGGTGTCAATTGATGTTAACTCAGCGAAAGCCACAGGCGGAGCAGATATTGAAGCAACAGCCTTCAATACGAATATCGAAGCAGCGGATGAAATTGCACGTCAGTTACGTCTACGTGATTTGGGTGGGTTGGTCGTTATCGATTTTATCGATATGAGTTCCAGTAAAAATCAACGTGATGTAGAAAATCGCTTGAAAGAAGCATTACAGGCAGATAGAGCACGCATCCAGATTGGGCGTATCTCACGTTTTGGTCTTTTGGAAATGTCGCGCCAACGTCTCAGATTATCATTGGGTGAGAGTGCTCAAGAAGTTTGTCCACGTTGTGAGGGGCGTGGTACTGTACGTAACATTCAGTCGCATGGGCTGGCTATTACGCGTCTTATTGAAGAAGAAGCATTAAAGGAAAAGACTGCTGAAATACAAGTACAACTTCCTGCGGAAATGGCAACCTTCATCATCAATGAAAAACGCAATTTCGTTAGAGACATTGAAAAAAGACATGGCGTCTCAGTGATGATTATTGCCAATCCCTACATGCACTTGCCTCAGTATTCAATCACGCGTCTAAAAGAAGATAATGTGGGTAAATCTAAAAAGCCCAGTTATACCTTAATCCAACAACCTGAATTACAAGTTGCCAGTAATGAGGCAGACGCTTCTTTACGCGATGAACCTGCGGTCAAATCATTTACAGAACATACACCTGTAAAAAGTGCCCAAACCAGCTTTATCAAACGTTTATGGTCAAGTTTATTTGGTAGCGGGCATACAGATTCTTTAAGTACGGCACCACAAAGCCAATCTAAACGAATGCATGGCCGCAATCAACCTCAAACAAAAACCTCCAAGGGCTCTGGGGACAGAAGATCACAAAACCGACGACGTCGGCCCAGTGGTAATCAACAGCAACGACCCAGTGCGAGTACGAATCAACAAGCTTCAGGTCAAAATCGTAGAAAAGGAGGCCAGCAGCAAGGAAATGTCAAATCCTCCGCTGCCAAAGGAGAAAACAATAAAAAAAGAGAACCTGCGATAAAAGAATAAAGTTGAGAGAATTGTGATGTTCGCTATCGTTTTGTTATGGATATCACTTCTCTATCATAATTCCATTGGCAACTGCTCTCAAGAGACTTTGAATTGAGATCCTGGGTTAGTGCATACCATACCCAGGATCTGATAATGGCAAACCCGCTTTGTTTTGCATGATCCAAATTACGGCACAGCAGTAAGTGTTGCGGTTCCAAATAAACTCAAAATTAAAAATGCCAGGAAAATAATAATAAACAAAAAGAAGAGCACTTTGGCAATACTGGTAGCCGTAGACGCAATCCCACGAAAACCAAATAAACCTGCAACAATGGCGATAACTAAAAAGATCAGCGCCCACTTTAACATAATGATCTCCTTATCTAAAATAAGAGAATTCTTACCTTTTGATTATAGCTGAAAAAATAAACGTAATTGACTTCGTAGCCTGGGTGCAGGCAAAGCCGTAACCCGGGTTTATGGATAAACATCACGCTACCATAACCCGGGTTACACTTCGCTTCACTCAGGCTCCATGTATCGACTTGTAACAACGCCGGAGAAGGCGCGGGACGTAGGAGTAACCCTGAGCTGTTTTTTAGCAATGTGATTAGATTAAGTTCGTTACAGCCGCAAAATCATAAATCTGTGGCAATAGGATTAACACCAATATTAGGATTAATACCGCAATCATCGAGAATTTTAAGTAAATTATTCCCTTTTTTTGTTAATCGTTTAATGCAATATTCTTCAAGATAACTTCTCAAAATGTACTCATAATCAGGGAGCGTTAAAATTTTAAGTATTTTCTCCGCCATCTCTACATGACGCCTGTTCGCGTAATTACATGCTTGAAATAAAACGCCCCCTAGCATTGCCGCAATACTTGCTTTGCGCACAGGATTAGCCAAATAAAAACGTTGGATGCATTCATCTATAGCCCGTTCTTTATCCCACGCAACCCATTCATTATAAAAGGCCATAGCAGAGTCTGAATTAAAAAAACTGCTTTGTTCCAATCCTTGAATCGCATAGGCAACTGCCACAATCGCTTGTATATTAGCCCAAGAACAATTACCGCTGATTTGTGAACTAATCGGCATTTTTGTCACCGGAACCAAACCTAATTGCTGATTGATCTGCTGGTGAAAATAACGTCTTGGTTGTTTTTTATAAAGAAAATTTTGTAAAAAACGCACATTGAATGCTTCCGGAGAAGTAATTTTATAGATATTAACGCTTCCTTCCTGCAGGCTATTTTCACCTCGATCAATTTTAGCCCACCAGTGACCAAAACGAATAAAACCCATGGCATGGCCACGACTTGCTGCCGGAAGAATTAACATAGGCGCTTTTAATAAGTCATTCAGTCGCTGCATATGCTGTTTATCCAGAAAAGGCAAATGTTGATATTGCAACAGCTCTTCTGCAAGTAAAAATGCATCCATAATGACATGAGCTAAGGGAAAATACTCACGTAAATGACGCGTTGAATAACTACTGATAAAGCGCCTTAAGGCATCTCTTATTACTGCAACAGTAAATTCAAGGATAAATCCTTCATAATCCAATTCAATAAATTCACCCTTGGCATTGACTATATCTACATCTCCTTGTAACTCAAAACGATGTCCTATCAATTTGGCATTAATAAAATCAAGGGCAAAATCGAGCTTCGCGCCATTTTGATAGAGTAAATGTTTGAGTGTTTCTTGATTGCGTAATACAGGATAAACCAAAATAGATAGTCCATTGCGCGTATAGGCATTGGGATCTGCTCCATTATTTAATAATAATTGCGCCATCGCGACATCATTATTATCCACAGCCCAATGCAAAGGGGTACGTCCCGTCACATCCGCTTTATTGACATCAACTTTGCGCGCAATTAATTGCTCAGCAATTTCAATTTGACGCGTAATCGCACATTCAATTAAAGGCGTAAAACCGTATTCATCAATGTCATCTAATGATTCTCCTGCTCGAAGGTAAGCTTCAAAATCAGGCATTCGATGACTGATTATGTCACTTGCTATTGTCATTAATAGGGACCTCTAGGTTTAGGTGTATTAGTGAATTTTGGCATATGACCTAAACGCAGTTGTTTTTCTTGTTCCTGATTGCGTCGTTCATTATCGTATTCTCGCCGCGCATCAGTGTTCAATGGAGGCTCAGGGTTTAAAGGAGAGTCAACGCCGTCAAAACGCTGGCTGTCTAATGCTGGATGTTGCAAAATATTATTTTGCAATTCCCCTTCAGGACCGGGCTGAGCCTCATAGTCAGAGTGTTCTCGAGCTTTCACTAATGCGATCCTTCGCTCCCCTTGCTGTTCGGCCAAACGTCTCTGTCGTTCCATAGCCTTAGTTTCAACAACTAAAAAAGAGGTATTTTTTTCGATGCGAGTTGGTTTTGGAAGATCCTGTGTTGTTTTAAGCAAAACATACACTGCCCCAATGCCACCATCTTTAGGTTGCGCACTGTGAAAAGCTGCAACCTCTAGGATTTGCGGCAACCAGTGATTGATTAAATTCTTTAGCAGAGGAAGAGTATTTTTAGGGCCTTCTACACCATGAATAATGAGTACGCATTGTTTATTATTTTTCACCTGCTTTCGAATAAATTCCAACAAGGAATTACGGGCACTCTCTGGCTGTAAGCCAGAAAGGTCCAGTTTTGCTTCCCAGGGAATATATCCTGTTTTTAATTCATGATATCGTTTAGCAGAAATATTGTGAGTGGCATAAGATAAAATACTACTCGCAAGAACCGGCTCTTCGATATCATCGGTTAAATAATATTCATTTAGCATATTTTCAAAAATCCAATCGTGTTAATCAAAGTATAACGTACGTTATAAAAAGTAGGAGGATTTTTTTAAGACCTCTTTATAATTCTACTCTCTTGGGCGCGAGACATTGCTTTTCTATGCTCCGATGCTCACATATTTTTATGTATGCTGATCTTCGGTGTTCGAAACAAGGCCTCGCGACAATCTAGCGAATTTTAAATAGGCCGGTTGCCACTGAAACTATAAATATTCTCGTTGAAGAATTTCAGCAATCTGCACAGCATTAGACGCAGCACCTTTGCGAATATTATCTGCAACGACCCACAAATTTAATCCATTTGGATGTGAAATATCTTGCCGGATTCGTCCAACAAATACTTCATCATGGCCTATCGCATTTTTTAATGCAGTTGGATAACTTGCTTTACTCACATTATCCACTACTTTAATGCCTGGAGCTTTAGAAAGAATTTGACGCGCCTCTTCAGCAGTTAAAGGTTTTTTTAGTTCCAAATGAATGGCTTCGGAGTGTCCATAAATAACTGGTACCCTAACCGCTGTAGGATTAACCATAATACTGTCATCTTCCATAATTTTACGTGTTTCCCACACCATCTTCATTTCTTCACGGGTATAACCGTTCTCTTCAAATTGATCAATATGCGGGATTGCGTTAAACGCAATTTGTTGGGGATAAACACTGACATTGGCAGGCCGGCCATTCAACAGATCTCCTACTTGTGAAACCAACTCGCTAATGGCTTTTTTTCCAGTACCTGAAACAGATTGATACGTCGCAACATTGATACGAGTAATTCCTGCGGCATCATACAAAGGCTTCAGAGCAACTACCATTTGGATCGTAGAGCAATTTGGGTTAGCAATAATACCTCTGTTTTTATATTCAGCAATACGATGTGGATTAACTTCTGGAACAACCAGAGGAATATCCTCTTCATAACGAAAACAAGAGCTATTATCGACAACCACACATCCGCTTGCAGCAGCCTTAGGCGCATATTCTTTAGAGACAGAACCACCCGCTGAGAATAGAGCAATATCAGCCTTGCTAAAATCAAATTCAGCGAGGTCTAAAACGTCCAATTGTTCCTTTTTAAACGCTACCGTTTTTCCTACAGAACAAGAACTAGCCAATGGATAAAGAGTCTTTATAGGAAAATCCCGCTCTTCCAATACAGTTAAAAAAGTTTCGCCAACTGCACCAGTGGCACCAACTATGGCTACATTTAATTCTCTGCTCATTCTTAACCTCTTCTGTATTATTAAGTGCGCCTCTCCCTATTAGGCTGAATCTTCCACATATCGCTGAAAAACCAGTCCAGCTCAACGTCCCACCCCCACGACTTGTTCACGGAGTTGCCAGCTGGAGCTAAAGATCTGCCCTAAACATTGGCTCCCGCGGACAAACCGCGGGGCGTAGGCAGAGATGTAGCCCTAATTAGGAGAGAGCGATAAATCCTGACTGTCATTAAGTGTGTTTGACCAGGTCTTTCTCTCTCGACTTGCTCGCAGGATTGCCCCTGAGAGATCCTTACAAATTATAATTAATCCTACGTACTCCAAACCAATCCTACGTATCGCGCTTTATGCGCGGTATCCAGAGAATCTGCGCCAAACACTGGACCACGCGAACAAGTCGCGGGGCGTAGGCAGAAATGTGCTCAAGAGTCAGCATAAAGCACCGTATGGGCATTTTGAAAAAAATTACTTATTAGTTAATGCATTATGCCGCAAATAATGATCCATCAACACTAAAGCCATCATTGCTTCGGCTATTGGCACAGCTCTAATTCCCACACAAGGATCATGCCGACCTTTAGTGACTACAGTTACTTCATCCCCAAAAACATCGATCGTTTTTCCTGGGGTAGTGATACTTGAAGTAGGTTTTAATGCAATACTCACCTCTATATTTTGTCCTGTAGAAATGCCCCCTAGAATTCCACCAGCATGATTACTAAGAAAGCCCTGGCGTGACATTTGATCGCGATGTATTGAGCCCAATTGATTTACTGCCGAAAACCCTGTCCCTATCTCAACACCTTTAACTGCATTAATAGACATCATAGCATAAGCTAATGTGGCATCCAGTTTATCGAACACAGGATCCCCCAATCCTACAGGTACATTTTTAGCGATTACCTTCACTCGAGCACCTGCCGAATCTCCTTGTCTTCTTAAACGTTCAATTGCATCGGCAAGATCCTGGATTTGAGTCGCGTTGGGGCAGAAAAAAGGATTATTATTAATTTCTGCCTCATCTGCAAAGTGCAAAACCAAATCACCCATTTGCTGTAAGTAACCCACTATTTCCAGGTTAAGATGATGTTGTAAATACAAACGAGCAATTGCTCCAGCTGCTACACGCGCTGCGGTTTCTCGGGCGGAAGAGCGCCCTCCTCCACGATAATCTCGATGACCGTATTTATGATGATAGGTAAAATCTGCATGTCCCGGACGAAATAAATTTTTGATTTCTTCATAATCCCGGGACCGTTGATCGGTATTATGAATTAACAAGGCAATAGGTGCACCTGTAGTTTTACCTTCAAAAACACCAGAAAGAATTTGTACCTTATCTTCCTCTCTGCGTTGTGTTGTGTATTTGGATTGTCCAGGTTTGCGTTTGTCTAGAAAAGGTTGAATGTCTTCTTCTCGCAGCTGCAGCCCAGGAGGACAGCCATCAACCACGCAACCAATGGCCAGGCCGTGGCTTTCACCAAAAGTGGTTACAGCAAATAAAGTTCCAAATGTATTACCGGACATTAAAGTGCTCTTCTAGTTGTTGCTTTGTTAATAAAAAGACACCATGCCCACCATAACTCATTTCAAGCCAGGTGAAAGGGACATGGGGATAAGCGTCACATAAAGCGGTTTCACTATTCCCAACTTCTACAATCAAAATACCGTGTTCGTTTAAATAATTATGGGCATTATGGAGAATTGTTTCAACAATAGCCAGCCCATTATTACTTGTTTCCAAAGCCAAAACAGGCTCATGACGAAATTCATCAGGTAACGTTTGCATCTCTTCCTTCCCTACATAAGGAGGATTGCTGACAATTAAATCATAACCTACTTGAGGCACTTTCGAGAAACAATCTGATTCAATTAAAGTAAGTTGGTCCTCAACACCTAACTGTTCGCGATTAATTGCAGCAACAGCAAGTGCCTCGCTGGAAATATCAACCGCATCAACCTTTGCTTCAGGAAAAGCATAGCAACAAGATATAGCAATACATCCGCTGCCAGTACACAAATCCAAAACACGATGTACTTTATCCTCATCAATCCAGGGGGAAAATTCACTTTTGATAAGTTCAGCTATAGGCGAGCGAGGAATAAGAACACGCTCATCTACATAAAATGGAATATCACAAAAATAGGCTTCTTTTATCAAATATGGGACGGGTACTCGTTGATTAATGCGCTTTTCCAGTTGCTGGTATAAATGTTTTTTTTCACTTGCAGTTAAACGTGCATTAAGCCAGTTTGGCTCTAAATCATAAGGCAAAGACAAGCTTCTCAGAATCAATGAATGCATATCATCCCAAGCATTATCGGTGCCATGACCATAATACAAATTCGCATTAATTGCACAGGACACGCTAAAACGTAAAAAATCCAAAATGGTGACTAATTCTTCCGTTTCCTTAAGTATGTAATTGCTCATTGGATGTTAATTCTCATTCAGAAAAAGTACAAATTGTACCCTATGTTGATCAACAAAAGTAGTAATCGTGGTGAAGTAGCGTGTAACTTAAATTTCTTTAAACTTCTTCAGAACTCGCTACAGAGGAGATGAGCGAGGAAACACAGAGCGCAGAACCCATAGCTCATCAAGCTAAGAGTATTTAACTTTACTCAAACCCGCCGTCTCCGCGCAGGCGGGGATCCATTTTACAGTGGCACGGTGCTCCATCATGGATGGATTCTTGCCTGCACAGGAATGACAACATACGTTTTCTGCTTCGCTTGACGGCTATGGGCGCACACAAAGCCATATGAGGGCACGGTATCGACGAAACAATTCCTCCTCTGTAGCGCGTTTCCAAAGAAGGCTTTGCTTATTCAAGCAGCCCAACAATCTGAGTTATACTTCAATTATCACTTAATTATTTCAAGTAAACATGGCTGATGATTTTCTATCCGATGAGGACAAAGCCCTATTTCGCGAATCCATGCGTTCGGTAAAACCATTAAATGAAAAAACAAAACGGGTCAAAGTTGAAGCACCCAAGCCTTCCATCCAATCTAAAAAAAATAAATCCCTGGAAATCCAAGAAAAGAAAGAATATTACTTATCGGATATGATTGTGGACACCGTTTTTTCTGAAACAATTCTGTCCTATGCCCACCCAAGTCTTTCCAACCAGCAATTTAAAGCATTAAAACAGGGAAAAATCCCATGGGAAGCCCGCTTGGATTTACATGGTTTAAAAAGTGAAAAAGCTCGTGATATCTTATGTCAGTTTATACAAACTCAGGCAGAAAGCAGCAAAAAATGCTTACTCATTATTCATGGTAAAGGCGGTTACCTTGGTGCACCTCCTGTGATTAAGAATTTATTGAATCGCTGGTTACCACAGTTAGATAAAATCTTGGCATTTCATAGCGCGTTACCTAAAGATGGCGGAAGCGGCGCAGTATATGTACTACTTAAAAGAAAAAAAGATAAATCTCCGGAGTCGTAGCCTGGGTGCAGCGTAGCGAAACCCGGGAATAAAAAAGTACGTCTCTTAGTCACCAGTTAAAAATCTTGGGGAAAAGTCAGACGCTGCACCCAGGCTACATTTAAATAATTCCTTTACTTGCGTTAAGACCTCATTCTGAGGATAATTCGCTACATTATATTAATAAAACATCAAGAGAGAACATGGAACATTTAGGTCAATTTATCATGAATCACTGGCAGCTATGGCTCGCCCTCATTGTGATTTTACTCCTCATCTTTATCAACGAGTTAGTCACCCAAAAAAAGAAAGCAAAAGAACTGACTCCCCAAGCCGCTGTTGATTTGATTAATAATGAAAATGCTGTAGTCATTGACTTGCGGGACAAAGAAGCCTTTAAGCAAGGACATATTATTGATTCAATCAATGTCAAAAGCGAAGATTTTGCACAACAAAAAATGGATAAATATAAGAATGTACCGATCATTTTGATCTCTGCACGAGCTTTTGAAGCTCAAACTTTTGCCAGCAAAATTCGCGCTCAAGGGTACCAAGCTCATATTCTTAGTGGTGGAATTACTTCCTGGCAAAATGCTGAGCTACCTTTGGTTAAAGGAAAATAAAATTATGGCTGAAGTGATTATCTACAGTACTGCCTATTGTCCCTACTGTGTTAAAGCCAAGGAATTGTTGCAACAAAAGCACACTTCATTTACGGACATTCGTATTGATCTACAGCCGGAATTACGTGATGAAATGATAACCAAAAGCGGCAGATGTACTGTACCGCAAATTTTCATTAATGGCCAACATATTGGTGGCTGCGATGATTTATATGCCCTGGATGCTCAGGGAAAACTTGACCAATTACTAAGAGGATAACAATATCATGAGTGAACAAGCAAACCAAACACAACAAAATCAGAATGAAACTCAATTCATGATTCAAAGAATTTATACTAAAGACTTATCGTTTGAAACACCGAATACACCCGCTGTATTTCAGCAACAATGGGAACCTGAACTGAATCTTGAAATCAACACCAGCAACACAAAACTGGAAGCAGGCGTTTATGAAGTTGTATTGACAGTGACTACTACAGTAACCAACAAAAAAACTACGGCTTTTCTGGTGGAAGTAAAACAAGCAGGTATTTTTACCATTCAAGGTGCTCCAGAAAACCAATTAGATCATTTATTAAATAGCTTCTGCCCCAATATATTGTTCCCTTATGCTCGTGAAGCGATTACTTCGCAAGTAATCCGCGGCAGTTTCCCGCAACTGGTATTGGCCCCCATTAATTTCGATGCCTTATACATGCAACAGGTTGCAGAAAAACAAAAAGAAGGTCAAGCTTAGGAAATATAAGGACCCACACTAAAAAAACAGTGTGCAGACAAACCTAAGAGATAGGATACAAGCTTAATTAAATAATTAATTTTTATAAACCCCCTACGTACCGCGCTTTATGCGCGGTATCCAGGGATTTTGCTTTAAAAAATTCAGCAATATCCTAAAAGCATCGTTCTGGATACCGCGCATAAAGCGCGGTACGTAGGGCAAAATTTGGGAATTCCTCAGGACAAAGCCTTGTCGTTAAAGTGAAATAAAATCCTTTAACTTAATGACATTGCACCCAAACTCTATTTAACCTCTGTTTAAGAGCATAAAATGAACAAAAAAAATATTGCTATATTAGGTGCCGGCTCTTGGGGCACTGCAGTTGCAATTCATCTAGCGCAAGCAGGACATCGTGTTTCGTTATGGGGACATGATCCGCAGCATGTTGCTCTTATGACAGAAAAAAAAACAAACGCACGCTATTTACCTGATATTGATTTTCCTAAAACACTGGAACCCACAGCTCATTTTGAACAATATACAGAAGCTGATTACATCATTATTGCCGTACCCTCCCATGCATTTGCAACAATTATTACTAAAATAAAAAAAGCACCCCGTGGCTTAACCTGGCTGACCAAAGGAATTGATCCACAAAGCCATCAATTACTCAGCGATTTAGTAAGTCAAACTTTTGGTTCCACGTTCCCACAGGCAATTATTTCAGGACCATCATTCGCCAAAGAAGTAGCACATTTTTTACCTACAGCGGTGACTTTAGCCTCTAATGATTCAGAATATCAAAAAGAAATTCGTGAATTGCTTCACCACAATAATCTTCGTGTTTACTTGACTGATGACCTGATTGGTGTGCAAATTTGTGGTGCGATTAAAAATGTCTTGGCGATTGGCTGTGGTATTAGTGACGGCTTGGGTTATGGAGCGAATGCCAAAGCCGCATTAATCACGCGTGGGTTAGCAGAAATGGAGCGCCTGGGGCTTGCTTTAGGGGCACGCGCAGAGACGTTCCTTGGCTTGGCGGGTGTAGGTGATTTAGTCTTAACCTGTACTGATGATCAATCACGAAACCGCCGCTTTGGTTTACTTCTGGGAAAAAATATCAGTATCATTGAAGCAGAAAAGCAAATTGGCCAAGTGGTAGAAGGAAAATATAACGCATCACAAGTTTGCTTTATCGCCAAACAACATCATGTTGAAATGCCTATTTGTGAACAAATTAATGCACTGTTACAAGGAAAAATTAGTCCCAAACAGGTAGTTCAAAATCTAATGAGCCGTCCACCCAAGGAAGAATAACTCCATATTACGAAAATATAGTATGAAGGAAGCACTGAGGTAATTGAAGCCTTTCGGTGTATTGCCGTTATTTAATAAATACATCACTAGATTCCTACATCCCGCGGCTTGTCCGCGGGATCTAGAAATGCTTGCAATAGGATTCCGCGGACAAGCCGTGGGACGTAGGAATAAAGAATAATGAAAAGAATAACGCCTCTCAGGACCACCCCCTGTGACTCATGGAAGTTTTATTTAGGACTTCACATCCACAAGTTCGATACTATCTAACGCTAATCGCTCGCCCAAAAATATCTCCCCTACAATCTGGAAACGTTTGATTGAATCCGTTACTAAATAGTTTACTTTACTACTTAATGAAGGAATATCATTCAACAAACCCTGTTTTTCGAGCAACTGACGCAGCGCCAGTGCGGTTGCATGTGCTGAATCAACTATAGTAACGCCTTGAGGGAGTAACTTGTGTAACAAAGGCTTAAATACCGGGAAGTGCGTACATCCTAATAGAACCGTATCTTCGTTAGTAAAGCCATCCAAATAATGCTTTAATGCCTCGCGAGCTACTTGATTGGTCACCATTCCTTCTTCTGCTAAAGCAACTAATACACTGCACGCCCGAGTATTAATGATTGCTTGCGGCAAGTGTTGGGTAATGAGCTGCTGGTATGCATTCGATGCAATGGTCGTTTCAGTCGCCAAAACAATAATGCGATTGTTTTCAGTTGCTGCAACTGCTGCCGCAGCACCTGGAGCCACCACCCCAAGCACAAGCATATCAGGTAACATTTCTTGCAAATAGGGCAATGCAGCTGTCGTTGCGGTATTACAAGCAATCACCAACGCCTTAATTCGTCGTTCTACCAGCAATTTTGCCATTTGCATGGCATATTGTTTTACTGTATCCGGACTTTTAGTGCCATAAGGAAGTCGAGCAGTATCCCCCAAATAGATAAATGATTCGTGCGGCAACCCCTCTCGCAACGCACGCAAAACCGTCAAACCGCCCATCCCTGAGTCAAATACACCAATTGCCAATTGGTTTGAGTTCAATTGTATAACCCCTTATTGTTATTCATTAGTAGTTATTAGTGTATAACATTAACCATTATTAGCTATTGCTCGTGCAACCTCCGGCGATATGCCTTCTTGCTTTTGTCTCTCCTTAGCCTCTTTCTCAATCTCCCTACCCACACTGAACTCTTCCTTCATAGTACTCTGTAAGCTGCTGCTTACCTTTGCGGTGGTCTTGGCTTGCTCTTTCTTTTGCTCGCGTTGTTCATTGAACTTGTCAATATGATCCCTGACAATACCATCATCTTTTCGGCTTTTGAATATCGCATTATAAAAAGAGGTGTCAGAAAATCCTCTGTCTATGCCAGCTGTCTTCTTTCTTTCTGCTTGCGGGTTAAAGTTAGCATCGCCAATGACCTTTAAGTCACTGGGCTTAAGACCCATCTTTTCACCAACAAGAAGTAATGAAGTATATAAATATTTTACTTCGTCCTCCTTGCCACGAACCCCCTCTAGTACTATTTTTTTCTCAAGCGGTAGTTTGACATTAGAAAGGATCTGTGTAGCCATTTTCATATAAAAATTGACTTGTTCATCTGTAATTTCCTGCGCTTTCTTCTTACCATCGGGATCATTCGTAGGCCTTGGAGACTGTACGACTTCATATCTTCCTGGCATAGCACGGGTAACATCAGTTCCCTTCATCGTTCCAGAAATACCGCCTTGGGGTGATGGATCATAAGTAAAACGTCCTTCAATATCGACGTTTTCAGTCGTCATAGTACCACGTGATCCTTGAACCACGATTGTTGCTGGTTTTTTTGTATCAAAGCAAATCACCTCGCCAGGATCTGGTTTTCCTGTTGCTTGAAAAAGTGACGTTGGATCCGTATTAGTCGTAACCCCAGTGTTCCGAGGTTTTGGCTCGGCGATGATGTTTGGATCATGTAGTGTATATTTATGCCCCATATCCAAAGCATTTTGACGGCTCCGACGACCGATAGTAAGATCTGGAGCTTGATATGTTACTCTCTCAGAGCTTCTAGATGCTTTTTCAAGAGCAGGTAATATCTCTTCGGTTGTTACCTTATAGACCTTTCTATAATCATCTAATCGGACTTGAATTATATTAAGTCTTTGATCAATATCTTTTTCTAAAGCTCTTGCATTCTTAATTACCTCGTCACGCTCTTTTATTTGTTTTGCCGTAGCGGGAGGAGGAGGAGTTAGCCTAACAGGGATTGTAGGTTTAAGCGCCTCAAGCTCTTTTTGAGCTTGTTCTAAGTATGCAATGCTATCCAAGCACTCTTTTTGTAATTTCTTATAGTTATTATCAAAGCCCCTAAGTTTTTCCTGGGATAGCCCTACGAATTCAGGAGCCTTGGCACCATTGACACCTAGCTCAGCACTAATTCCACGAATAACCCTTATCTTCTGCATACGCTCGAAAAGTGCTAGCGTCTTTTCAGAAATCTGCTTATGTGCTTTTTGTCCTTCCTTGATATCTTTCTCTAATTGAGCAGTAGCATTATGATCGTTACTTGCAGCTTTATTGGCCTTGAGTTCTTTTCGTATTGCATTAAATTCATCAGAAGAAAGCGTCTCTTTGAGCTTATCCCTTATTGTTGCCACCTCAGGCTCGGCAAGAAACGCCTCTAAAGTCGGACTATTATAAAATTTATCGCGTACATCATCTGAATTTGTGTGATCAGGATTAAATTGGGCTGTTTTTTCTACCCTTAATAAGACATCCAATAATTTTTCATAACCAGGCTGGAGAGGAGGTGTCGTTCTAACTGCATTCAACTTAGTGTGCAAGAGCTGGTTGTAACCATGGTCTCTTTTGATTCTATCGGTAACTGTATTGGTAGCAGAGACTCCTGGTGGAGTAGTAAAAGCGGTCCCATTATCATTTAAATTAAATGCGTTATAAAAAGCTTTTCGGTTAGCAACATTATCTGCTATTCCTGATTTTTTAAAAAGCTTATTAATCACCGCGCTATAATCAGCATGCTGGGCTAAATCATCACCACGCTTACTAAATAAAAAATCATTAATCTTTTTAACTTTGGCATCGTTCATATCCGTGATAGGTGGTTTATCAAAACTCGCCAAAATTTTTGCTATTTCAGTATTATTTATTTGTTTAAAAAAGGCATTGTTTTTATTTTCTGTAACTATCCCATCAAGGTAATCATCTTTGCCGTTAACATCCTTTCCCAAATAATGCTTGAGTTGTTCTTTAGTCTGTGCGTTCAATATAAAACGTAAGTTCTCAGGCTTAAGGTTAAGGAGTTCCTGTTGCTTCTTATCAGGTAACGAACTAAATGCGGCGATTAATTTAGAATGATTTCCTTCGCCAACTAACAACTTAAACGCTTCAAGACGAGCATGTTCTTTTATCTCCTTTAGATCAACGTCTTGCAGGCACTCTAAATGCTCATGGGTAACACCATTAGCTATTTTTGCTGCTAACTCTCTTCTAATTTCCTTAATATCTGTTTCTGGTTTGGCAAGCTTTTCAAGAAGTGCTTTGTTAGGCGTACCCGTCAATTCCTTTACATACCTTTTTACTAAAGCCGCTTTAAATTTTGCTGAAGACTCCAATACAGCTCTATCATGTATTTCACCTTCACCAGGAATAAACTGTTGTAACGCAGTTTTTAAATGCCCCCCCCCTCTGTTTTCTTTAATTGCATCTGCCATATGAACTACATTTATAGGCGCCGCAACTCTTTTTAATTTTTCTTCCACATATTTTGCACATAAACGCTTATGCATTTCTTTTACAAGATTTTGAATCTCAGGCTCCGCCTGAATAAGTCCATTGTTATAAGGACCAGCAGGTAATTCATGCACAGAGCAAAGCTCAGTTAGGAAAGCTCCATCATTCCTATTTAAGAGAGCTCCTTTACCCACCAGAACATCAGGCGTAAGCTTAGATTCATAATCTTTAAGTTGTTGTTTAAATTCCGCTAAATGCTCAGCCTTTTCCAATGCCTTGTGGCGAGCGTCAGCCTTATCAGTTATCGCTTTAGTTAAATCTTTAGTTAAAGCTTTCGCGAAAGCATCGAGTGCAGTTGGATCTACTATTCCTGCTTCTTTAGCAAGCTCTCTTGCAGCTGCTTGAACATTCGCAGTAACACCTGAAGTATGCGCATCTATTAATTTTTTAAATATCTTAGATTCTTTCAGATCAGGTTTATCAAGTAACTTTAATAATAAATCATTTGCCGCTTCTGTTTTAATATTCATTAATGCAGCTGTAGAGAGAACATTTTCATTAGACGGATCCCATCCAGGTATTTCATTGAGTTTAACTTCTGAACGTAATTTTTCTGCCAAGTACTCTCTGCATTGTTGTCCATTATGTTTTAAAATATCAATTAAAACGTTCTCATCTGCACTTGATAAGCCGAACTTTACGCGCTCTTCGGCAGCAGCTTGTTTCATTTGTAGAAAAGTATCCAATAAATCATTTGTATCTAGAAAATCATTTGTTTTATGGTTGTCCGTTGAACTCTTTCCACCAAGAACTTTCGGAGCCCAGTTAGCCCAGACAGAAAAACCATCTGGTTTTACTCGTGCGTCAACTGCTATCCAAAAATCTAGATGTTTTATTACTGCAGTTTTAAATTTTTCTGCCTGCTCAGGTGTAATTGGAGTACCAAGTTCAACCGCCAGTATCTCGTCTAATGCCTTATTTCTATCTAGTGGTTTTTGTTTTCCTAATTCAGTAGAATTTTTTAGTGCGAGTAAAAGCTGAGCATTTTTTGTAGCCATAATTACATACTCCACAAACTATTATGTATCTATTTTAAACTTATTTTATTAAATAAACCTTAAATTTTCATCGTAAAAAGTACATCCCGCTTGAATAAAGGCAGTAAGATGAACTAACGTTATAACATTAGTATAGCAAGATTAAAGGATTAAGTGATGAAAATCATACTATTTGGCTTTTTCTTAACATTAACACATTTTGCTTATGCTCAAGGTTGTGTTATTGGCGAGATTCCTTCACAACCTCGTTATGTCTGTTTTGATGGCAGAACATTGCAGCTTGCAGAAGATGGCCATTATCGCTGGAACGCGAAAAGAGGTTGTTTTGTCAGTGCAGTCCCCTGCTGTGCGTATAAAGCCACCCACTATGCATTTTATCCCAATCCGACGAAGATTGGCGCCGCATACGCCCGTTGCCGGCATGATTATCCCTTCCGCTTGGGACAAATGCAAACTCATTAGCCCCGATTTAATGTAGCCTGGGTGAAGGCAAAGCCGTAACCCGGGGTTTCGGACTAGGAATAACTCTCAAAACCCGGGTTCCGCTGCGCTGCACGGGCTACATTACATTACGAACATCAACGTGTAGCCTAGGCATTGCTTCTTATTTTCCTACCTTTTTGATATTCTGAACACATGGAAAATCCAACCTTTTTCAACAAATATGGTTCATTATCGACGTGACCTTACCGCAGGCGGTACGTACTTTTTTACTCTAACATTACGTGACAGATACTCAAGTTTACTCACATCGCACATCCGAGATTTAGGCAATTCATTTAGAGAGGTTCGTAAAAATGCACATTTTGAGATGCCTGCTTTTGTTATATTACCGGAACATTTGCATGTAATATGGCAATTACCCTATAACGATTTTGATTACTCTCGACGCTGGCTTTTAATAAAAGCTCATTTTACTCGTTCCTTAGTAAAATCTGGATTACCCCTGCTTCCTAATCAAAGAGGCGAATACAACTTATGGCAAAGAAGATTTTGGGAGCATCGAATAAGGAATGAAATAGATTATCAAAAGCATATTGAGTACATTCATTATAATCCAGTAAAACATGGATTGGTGGAGGTACCTACTCAATGGCCATATTCCAGCATTCATCGATTTATTAGTAAAGGGATTATTGACAAAAATTGGGGAGGAACATCTTTTGAAGGAAGCTTTGGTGAGGTAATGTAGCCCGGGTGCAGCGCAGCGGAACTCGGGTTTTGAGAGTTATTCCTAGTCCGAAACCGAAACCCCGGGTTACGGCTTTGCCTTCACCCAGGCTACATTTTACACTGTTTACATTACATTGCGAAACATGGACTCTGCGAGTCAGGAGTAATGGGGTTTTCCATTTCATTACTGCAAGAAAAGAATGAAAAAGAACTGGGTTCCTTGACTTTTTTCTCTAGCAGCGCTTTGTTTATCATGGTATGAATTTCCCATTGAGTTGAAGTCCAGCCATACAACCCTCGCAGCTGGCGAATAATCCAGAACCGGCTGCGTAACTGACGTATATATTTTACGCCTGCAGATTCTTCTTCGGATGAATACCCATTTATATCGTCTCTTAATCGCTCCAATCGGCTTTCAAAGTCAGGGCGCCCCTCGTTTACTTTGATAAACTGCTCAATGCATTCGCGTGCCAAATTCTTTTTAAATTTGAGACAAAATCGATGATCCTCACCTATCCGGGTTAAAATATCTTTAAAGTCTCTATAGTGCATGCTTGCATTAATTCCTTCCAGATAAGGATTTTTAAAAGAATAAGAGCGAATTATTGGAATAAGACTGGGATATTTCGTGGTGTCCGCTCCATTTTCTATTAAATGCTTACTGATTAGCTTTGCATTTTTGCGTACATCATGTTCCTCAGTGTTTCCAGCTCTCACCCGTTCCAATGCAATATCCAAAGGAGTTTTACCTGCTTTGTTTTTTACATTGATAAACTCGCTAAACATGCTTAAAGTTTCTTCGTAACGATATTCACCCAGCTTAATTGCTGTATGTAGCGGCGTATCCCCCTTTTCAAATCCATGGGGTTCTTTACATAAATCTCGATATTGAGTAAAAGACTTCTGAACTTCTTTCCCAAGCGTCTCAGTCAAATTTGGCGGAATGATTTCTTTCAATAAAGCATCGAATTGTTTTTGATCTAATCCGCACACATACGTACGGAATTCTTTTATCGAAAACAGTGCTGCCCGCAAACGTGCAAGCCGTGCCATGGCAGTTTGAGTCATTAAAGCAACCTCTGCCCGATCTTGGGCTTTCGTCGTATCAGCACATTCCTCTAATGTCTGCACTATGAGCTCATTCGGAATTAAAATATGCTTAAAAAAAGACTTCCATTTCGCTTGAATAAATTGAGGATTATTGAGTAACCGGGAAAAAGCATTAATATCGGCATAATTATGACATTCTTTATTGTCAAAAGGATTAGAAATATAACCAAATTTTGTGGGCCAATAGGAATTAGATGAATTGGTTAAGCACACCAGAGATTTGAGATCACTTTTTGTGATGTCAAAAGCATGAGCGCCATGCAATAAATGGAAAGGACGACGGGTATGAAACCCCATGATGCTGTCTACAAACATCAAATCATGATCAATTTTGAAGAATACTACCTGGGGTTTTCCTCCTCGATCTACCAGATAAAAACCATAATTTCCCTTATGTAAATCATCCTCTTCCAAGGCATAGGAAGTAGCGAGAATACTGGCTAAGGACTCATAATCAATGGTTAACTTATCATCTATCTCCGCTTCGACTAAACGTGCATAAAACCCCTGAGGCACTTTATCCATAAAATAAATGGGTATTTGGGTAGGATCATCGCATTGTGCTGGAGGGACATAGTCACATCCTGTTTCTTTGTCCTTAAAAGCATAAAAAAAGGTACCTGAGCCTTCCTTGTTTGCGATGGTATAGCCAAGATGCTCCACTGCCAAACCCTTAATATTATTGTGGGCATCTACCACCAAATTGCTGGGAGGCGTCAAATTAGATAATAAAAGCAGACGAGCTAATTGACCAAACATCACTTCCAAACGAGAAAGTTCAGCGCGACCATATTTATTTTTCTTACAAATGACTCGATAAGGAGGTCTTTTTTTATTGGGAGGAGTATATATCGCATGTAGATACGTTTCATGACCCGTTGCATGTGAAGCAGGACCTAGCTCAATGTCTTCAAGTTGGAAAAATTCAGGCATGAATCATAGATCATAATCGAAATCAAATTGCGCTAAATTTTAACACAGAGATCAAAAAAATCAATCACCTTCTATAGTCAGATTATCAGCTTGTAAATCAAAGTCTGCGCTATTTAAACGAATTTGCAGACCAACATTATTTTTTGAATCAGCATATTTAATTGCATTTTCCTTGGAAATTGCTCCATCCCGATATAATTTTAACAAAGCCTAATCAAAAGTCTGCATGCCTTGCTCTGTACTTCGCCGATTTAACCTTGCCTCTATGTCCCATAGTCGCCAAGCGAAGAGTATTTAGTATTTAACTTTACTCAAATCGGTCATCCCCGCGCAGGCGGGGATCCATTTTTATATTGACAATGCTCAACCAATAGATTCCTGTTTCGCAGGAATACCATCTTCCAAATTTAAGCAATAACCAAATCACGTAGCCTTCGATTTTCCAATTCATGCTGGCACGTCTTTAAAAAAGTCGCCTTGGCATTTTTTGCTGCCTCACCCTGTATTGGCATTAAGTCAACTACGTCACATAAACGAGTTAAAAATGTTACATATTCCTCTTTAGTATATTCTATTGGTTCTGTTTTTGGTGCAAGATTTTCCCCTACGATACTCTTCTTCTCCAGCTCGCTTTCCAAACTTGGACTCAAATCAAGCATTTCCTGGAAATAATTTGTGTAATAAGGAGCCATAGCCAAACGTTCTGCGCCATCATCCTTGTTGGGTGTTGCATTCCAGCGTTCTGCCGCTTCTATAAATTGCTTCATGTTTTTAGAGTCCAAAAATTGAGCATAATGAACCACGCCAGCTGGAAAATTTTTACCTAAATGATTTCTTACTTCTAATTTTTGTTCTTTTAAAAACGCTAAAAATTCTTTTTCAAAACGAGCAATGCCTTGTGCTTGAGGATGAGTCACAACATCCAAAGCAATAACATGCTCATCTTGAGCACTCGTACTGGTTGTAGACAACCCACCATTAGTTCCTTTCAAATAGCGAACGTACACTGCATAAGTAATCGGATATTCCCCACGTTTTGCCGCCTTGTTTACCTGCAGTTCAATTTGTTGCAAAATATTTTCCAAATGCTCCCCTGCCTTGTCATCTTTTACAGGGATAAAATAATCGACATCACGGAGTTCTTCGGGGAAAGCAACTTGCGGATGCGTAATATGGTTTTCAAAATCAACTATAGGTTTTGTCCCACGCGCTTCAATGGATTGAGCAGCAGCAATTAACATAAATTCCGGCAACAAAACTTTTAAGTCCGAATTAACAAGAAAATCCATCAAATCCTCACCTAATTTTACTCCCAGTTCCTGGAGTAACGAAGTAATTGATGGCAGATAAGTAGCTTTGCTATTTTGAGTTGGTTTCTCGGTAGTGAAATTCCACATACGCACTTGCCATTGGTGAATGTTTTCACTCAGCTCAGACTTGGAAGAACTTGGCATTCCCATAATACTGACATAGTGATTATTCTTTAATATATCTCCCAGTTTGCCTTTCATTTCTTCAGTGTTGTGAAATAATGTAATTGTCTCGCGTAAGTTGTATGCTTTCACTGCACGCATTTTCACACTAAGAACAACCCCTAAAAAGCCACTGTGTGCTGCGCGTAACGTTTGAAAATCAGGATGATCAGGAGTTAATTCACGAATAGTTCCATCCATATCACACACTTTTATTGACTCAATCAAACCACTAACAGCCGGTTCATCACGGCCGGTGCCATGACCACCAGTGCCTACTAATCCCACCAGGCTCGCCCAACTGAGCATACTGAGCGTTGTTGAAGAGAGATTATGTTTCCGCAAAAATTCTGAGTAATCGTCTATTTGCATTCCTGCGTTTACTTCGACCAGTGATGCAGGAAGCTGATGTATTGGATTATTGGGATTAAACCATGTTGGTTTGGTATTAAGAGGCCCAAGAACTTTCGCCTTATGATATTTCTTTTTGAAGCGAATAATAATGTCTGTACCTTCACCTTGAGGCGAGGCTCTGCCACCTACTACTTCTGAAAAAGAAAAGCTCCCTTTACCGTATTTGTCATCCTGAACTTTAGACCAGGGAAATAAGCAACAGCCTTCAGATTTCTCTTTATTTTCCCAACCGGCAGTAGCTCTTAAGGTAATTTTATCTTTTGAAGTCCGATTCTCATTCATTCGTTTTACTTCTTTCATGATCAATTGGACCTGATCTTCATTTTCTACATCAACAACCACAGCAGAGGGATTACGTACGTTTCCCATAAAATTCGACCAACCCTGAGTGTACGAAATTTTGTTGCGGGTTAGCATATCCATAAATGCAAATTTTAGCTTGGCTGGAAAAGTCATCATTGCTCCTATTGTTGATTAAACAGCAAAAAGGTAAAGACTTTGTATTTTTATCATGCATCAATTTTTGAAGCGTTACAACAATACTCCTTGTAGCCTGGGTGCAGCGCAGCGGAACCCGGGAATGCAATATTACCGATCCCGGGTTCCGCTGCGCTGCACCCAGGCTACAATCAAGAACTACATTTTTTCCAGAACTTCATGCAAATATTTAACAGGTTCGATAACCATTGAAGCATTATGTTGCTTGGGGGCATTGGCAAAAGGCACTATAGCACGCTTAAACCCGTGTTTTGCTGCTTCTTTTAATCGTTCTTGCCCGCTTTGTACCGGTCTAATTTCACCAGCAAGACCGACCTCACCAAAAATAATGGTTTCCCGGTCAAAAATCCGGTTACGTAAACTGGATACTACAGCAGCTAATAATGCTAAATCGGAACCCGTTTCTGTTACCTTGACGCCACCCACTACATTAATGAAAATATCTTGGTCATAGGTCGCAATTCCTCCGTGTCGATGTAAGACAGCAAGTAAAATAGCCAACCGATTGGACTCAAGACCAACAGTAACGCGTTTGGATTGTTGTCCGTGCGCCTCATCAACTAGCGCTTGGACTTCAACCAGCATAGGACGTGATCCTTCCCAAGTTACCATAACTGCACTACCCGAAGTAGGCTCAGGTTGACGCGATAAAAAAATCGCTGAAGGGTTTGCCACTTCTTTTAAGCCTTTATCGGTCATGGCAAATACACCCAATTCGTTGACTGCGCCAAAACGATTTTTAATAGCACGAATCACTCTAAACCGGCTGTCACTTTGACCTTCAAAATATAAAACACTATCCACCATGTGCTCTAAAACCCGCGGCCCAGCTAAGGCACCCTCTTTCGTTACATGTCCCACCAGAAATACCGCTGTCTGGGTCAGTTTGGCAAAACGAACTAATTGTGCTGCTGATTCACGCACTTGACTTACTCCACCCGGAGCAGAACTTATGGTTTCCGTGAAAATAGTTTGAATCGAATCAATCACAATCACTTTAGGGTTTTCCTTTTGTGCTTGAGCAATAATTGATTCAACCTGTGTCTCCGCTAAAAGTCTTAAACCTGCCAAAGGCAAACCCAAGCGTTTGGCGCGCATCGCTACTTGCTGCAAGGATTCCTCACCCGTTACATATAAAACAGTCTCCTGCATAGAAAGATTAGCTAGCGTCTGCAATAATAACGTGGACTTACCAATGCCCGGATCTCCTCCAATAAGAACCACAGAACCATACACCAAACCACCGCCAAGTACTCTATTAAGTTCAGATAAGCCACAATCCATCCGTAGTTCATTATCCATCACTACATCTTCTACGGCAGTGATTACTGAACGTTGATTCGCCCATGAGCCGCTGCGCGAGTTACGATTTACTGGCATACCTTCTTCTGCAATCGAATTCCATGCGCCACAATGGGTGCATTGTCCAGCCCATTGCTTAAAAATTGCGGCACATTGATTACAGACAAATTGGGTCTTTGTTTTCATTCGTGTTCCATCCGATTCAGTTTCATAGGGATTTTGCAAGAGCTCTAATATACACGATTTATCCTAGCGAATCATGATGGCCCCATGACTTGTTTCTGAGAGATCCACGCGAAATTTAATCCCCTACGTACTGCGCTTTATGCGCGATACGTAGAACGTTGAGCATATTTCTTTTAAAAACATACAGTGACATTCAAATTTCGCGTGGTTCTCTCAGGACTTGCTCGCGAGGGCCAGGACGTAGGGATAAAGAATACTGGAAACTGACCATACCTCAGGATATACGCCTGGATACAGCGAAGACGAAACCAAGAAATCCTTTGCCCGATTATTCAGGCTTCATTTTATTAAAAATTAATTTACTTACATTGAATCCTGAGAGCAACTCAGTATAATCAGTACATTTTGCACAATCAGGACAAAATCTATGAGCCAAGGTATGCATTTTGAACAGTCAATCACGGAACTAGAAGAAATTGTCAGACAACTGGAAAAAGGGGAACTCTCCTTAGAAGACTCTCTGAAACAATTTGAAAAAGGAATTAGTCTGGCCAGGCAATGTCAGGATGTATTACAAAAAGCAGAGCAAAAAATAGAAACTTTAACCTCTGCAGAACCTAGATCGGATGAACAATTAAGTGATAAGTAACTATATAAAACGGCACGAAGAATTTCTCAGGCAAATTATTAATGACTCTTCTGTACCCGCGACAACGATATGTTCCGCAATCAATTATTCTCTATTCCCTGGAGGAAAGAGAATCAGGCCTATTTTGGTCTATTTAACTGGGAATATACTTGATCTTGATCTCAAAATTCTGGATGTTATTGCTGCAGCAATCGAATTAACGCATTGTTATTCTTTAATTCATGATGACCTCCCGGCTATGGATAATGATGATCTACGCCGTGGTAAACCCAGTTGTCATAAAGCGTTTGATGAGGCAACAGCGATTTTAGTGGGGGATGGCATGCAGGCCTTAGCCATCGAAGTACTATTAACTCATCTTTCTCCTCTGCTTCCACCCCAACAAGTCATTGCGATCACTCTTGAACTGGTTAAAGCAAGCGGCATTAGTGGCATGGTGAGTGGACAGAGTCTGGACTTATCTGAATTGGCAAAATCATCTACTGGTGAAGAGCAGCTAAGAGAAATTCACTACCTTAAAACCGGACGTCTTATTTTAGCGTGTATCGAAATGGTTCTGAATGCTCACTCAGCGCCCGAAGCATATAAAGCAGCTTTACGAGCCTATGCCAGCCATTTAGGCCTGGTTTTTCAAATGCAAGATGATTATTTGGATCGTTATGCTCCTGCCGAGTTCTTGGGTAAAGGTCGTTCCTCTGATTTGGCCAACGAAAAAATAACGTTTGCCACTCTATTTTCCCAAAAAAAATTGGAAGAAGAGATCAGCACGCATTATCAAACAGCTCTTGATGCATTAAAAATATTTGATCAAAAAGCACTTGCATTAATTGACTTAACCAAGAAACTACACGAACGTAGTAAGTTAGAAAGGTAGTGAGTGCAGTGACTCGATTATCACTCTGATTTACTGCGTTATTTAGATACAACTTCGCAAGAAAAATCATATCTTCTGGTGATACATTAATTTATTTTTTATACACTTCCAGTACAACAACCAAGCTCTGATGTCTTAATAGAAACTGTTGCTGAACGACAAAAATATACTGAGGCCATTGCTCCAAAATAGGCGCCTTTTTGATAAGGACTGCTGATATCTCGTCTGATAAAGGGTTCAGGCCATTCTACTTAATATTTAGATAAGTTTTTTGTGCTATTTTTGTCATATATGTATTTTTTTTGAGATATTGTATGTTTGCAAAAGACTCGTCAGATAAAGAAACGATAACGAAAGAAGCAGTTGATGTTTCAGGAGCACTTGGTAATTGTTTTTTCCATGCTTATGCCTTATATCTTTTAAGTACCCACGGTGAATTTCCGAAAGATTTATTTGATTCAAATGAATTCGACAACGATGAAAATCTCGCTAAATTAAAAGTATTATTAAAGGACAAAGCCCTCCAACAAGAACTTACTTCGGCTGAATCACCTGCTTATTTGTTTGAAAAGACATTAATATTAGGTGTTTTATTTCGTAGCTGGTTCTGCACACAATTAGCCCAAAGTAACCCCGATGTTTTTTTTCAAGCGAGAGGGGAGCTTAATGATCATGATATTCGCCGCACAACATTCCTGCAAATTGTTACAGACTACAAAGAGGCTATAGCGAATAATGCAAAAGCCCCTGCTCATAGAGCACGAATTTTGTTGGAAACTGTAGTAGAGAAAGCTCAAGGTAAAGTGGACTCAGGATTGGAGCAATTGATTTTAAAGTCCATTGAGGACATGAAAGAACTTGAAGCAAAACCTTCTGATCAAACCCTTAGCGAAGCACAAAAGATCATTAAAACCGTTCAAGAAAAACTTCAAGAATTGAATAAGGAAAAATCAGATCCTATATTAAATGAAATCGAAAAAACACTTCAATATGACTTGGCAAAAGAACAATACTTTCTCACAGCTTTTGAAGAACAAACTATAGAAAATTCCATTTATCTCGCAAACAAAGAGTTTTTTAACGATGCCCTTTTAACAATGGACATGGAGAAGATTCAAGAGTATTGGAATACAACCGGTTTTAAAAAATATTGCGAATTTTTAAGCATACCGGGCGTCAAAGTAACTTATGCTGATATTGATCCTATTCTTACTCGATTGGTCAATTACGCCATTTATGGACAAAATGACGCTCAAGTAGTTTGTGATAAACCGTCTCCCCAGTTTGAATTGGTTATAAAAGAAAAAGGAGCTCATTACCTGTTAAAAGCTACTCCTGAATCAAGCGAGCTCCTAAAACATTATTCAGCACAATATGAGAACTATTTAAAAAATCGAGAGGCTTTTCTGAAGGCCCCTTCTTCTTTTTCTCCAGACGGCACCTTTTTTACTGAAGCAACAGCATCAACATCCAAACCGATCCAATTATTGGTTAATAAAATACCCGAGTTTCTTAGCAGCCAACAATTTAGAGCTCACTTATTAAATTATTTAAAAGATCCTAAAAATAGCGAAAACAAAAAAAACCTAATCCTTGCTGCCGCTGCAATCTATACAGATGCAGTTAAGAGCCGCAATCTTGAGCCTGACAATTACCTGGATTTCATCAATCAAATAGTAAAACCTGCTGTACAAGGAATAGAAATACCTGAGGACATTGCTCTAGAAATGGACTCGTGGATTCGTGAATTAGGAAACTCAGATTCAACAGAGGCTGCGGCATTTTATGCTTTAAATCTTGCCTATAATTTATACTTGAATCCCGCAAATTTAAATAAGCAACCTTCTCCAACATCAGACGTGAAACCAAGCATAGAAAAGCAAGAGATTCCTGAGGAATACCAAGCTCTTGTTGGTAAAGTGAGCGACGAAGCGCTGCGCTCTCTTATTGCGATGCCAGTGCAAGAGAATACACCTAAAAAAGCTTATATCAATCTGCTAAAAAACATTCCTGCTGGGAAAACCCTCGATAATAAGGCGTTTGAACTTATTAAAAAAGAACTTCCTAATTTAGTATCAGCAAGTAAAATTAATCCTGAGGGAATAATGGATCCTGAAGGAGGTATTGGTTTATTTAGCAGTTGTCTTAATATCCTGTTAAAAAACAACATCACGTTAACGAAAACAGGCGTTTGGAGTTGGGGCGATTATATTTATTATGATAACTTAACTCTGCTTACCAAATTAGATAACAAGCAATTACAAAAAACCCATGTACTATTGCAGCATCTATCTGAAAAGAAAGCACTTGATGATAACACTGTTTATTATGTTTTATACAATGCGACAAATTTGCAGGATAAAACTCAAGATATAATTGGCATATTTGAGGAGATGGCTAAAAAAAATATTCCTTTAAGGGGTGTTCGGCAACCGGTCATGAATCTCAATCAAAATGAATTGCTCGCTTTAAATCTTTTTTTATCAAAAATTGATAGGCTTGAACGAGAATTAGGAAAGGAATCATTTAAACCACTCATTGAGAATATCAAACGCAAACATAATGCACTGCTAAAGGACGAGGAGTACTTTAAGCAAATCACCGGTATAATCAATTTTCTGTTAAAAAAAGAAATGAGCTTATCTCAAACTGGGGTAACTTCTTATTTTAGAGGCAATAAACTTAATGTATTATTTGACTTAGAGGCCCCGCAATTAGCTCAAGTAAATGAATTACTTACCGAATTAGAATCTTATAAAGCCTTAACTCCCTCTAGTAGTGACTATATCTTAAATAATGCCTCATCTTTACCGAATAAAACGAAAGAAATCCAACAAACATTTAAATTAATGCGTGAGAAACAAATTTCTTTTGAAGGTACAGTCGAATCAGTGATGGCCTTAGAAAAAGGAAAAATCATTACGCTCAATACGATTCTAGAAAAGATTACCTCGACTATCCCCATTGATCCAAATGGGTTTAATGCTTTAGTTGCGCAAGTAGGTAATACTAATACGACTCAACTTAATTCATTAGAGCATTTAACTGAAATCAGTAAAACCATCGATTTACTATTAACTCATAAGATCTCTTTAACAAATACTGCAAGGCTAATTTGGACACCTAACCTTCAAGCTCTATTTGCATTGTCTCCAACTCAACTAAAAGAAGTGAATGTACTTTTAAAGTTTTTTGCAGATAGACCACCACTTGGTGAGCACACAGTAAATTATGTTTTAACTCATGGTGTCCAATTACAAGGAATCATCCAGGAATATATAGACTTATTTAGATTAATTGAAGGGAAAAATATAGCTATTATAGGTATCAGACAACCAGTGATGAACTTAAGTTCAGATGATAGGGCCGTGTTGTCTGCTTTCTTGAGGAAAATTGATCATTTTAATATTACGATGGATAAAGCTACAGCCAAAACTTTGATTGCTCAAGTAATATCCAATAAAGAAAAAATAAAAGACGTTGCAAAGGGTAAGGATTATTTCGAGTCTGTATGCAAAATTATTAATTTAATAAACGATAAAAAACTTACATTAGCCCCAAATTTGAAAACTATATTTCAATTAAGCTCTGAAGAATTGGAAGGGGCTTATCGCATACTTACAGAGTTATCAAAGAGTGGTGCGTTAGATGATCGACAAGTAACGGCAACTTTAAAGAAGACCCTGCCTAAAAAGGTATCGCAGAAAGTTACTCTTATTTTTGAGGAAATGGGAAACAAGAGGATTCCTATTATAGGATCGCGTCAAGCCATTAGAGCTCTTGATGAAAATGCATTAGATGCATTAAAAAGTATTTTATCTAACATGGAGCCTCAACCATTAGATGCTCCACTGAGTAAAGCAGCCACACAACTACTCATTAGCGAGATAAAGACAAAGCAACAGTTAATTAATACGAATGACGAGTATAGAGACAATATAATTAAAATACTCAATTATATGACCCGACACAAAGTTTCTTTTACTTATTCTTTGCCATACAGTGCAAATCTCACTCTCTTGTTTGCCCTTGATGTCAATCAGCTAAAAGAAGTCACTAAACTTTTCGACTACTTAGCTGCCCAGTATATTCTTGATGACAAAATAGGAAATTTTATTTTCGCCAACGGCGCATCCTTACAGAAGAAAATCGACGCTATTTTAGTAATATTCCATCGAATGGAGAACCTTGGCACTCCTTTGGATGGCCTTAAACAATCGGTTATGGAACTGGATAATAATCAGCTAGACCATCTTGATTCGATTTTACAACAAATTGAAGCAAAACATTTAAAGATGAGCGCTGCCGAAGCGGATGCGCTAATTAATCGAATAAAAACTAATCCTAGTGAATTTACCAAAGCGAGTTACAGAGATGAATTAGCAAACACCTTTATTCTCTTAAAAGAAACAAAGATAAAAGAACAAAATCTACGCTTTAATCCTTCTGCCTTATTACTCCTCAATGAGGATCAATTAAAATCTGCTCACGCTTTATTAGGCTATCTTTCCACAAAAAATGTTCTCGATGAAGACACAGTAGACTTCATTTTAAAAAATGGCGGGAATCTTAAAGATAAGGCTAAAGACATAATAGCAGTTTTTCAATTGATGGAAGATAAAGGCATTTTGTTGCGTGGAGTGCGTCAACCGATAATGAGCCTTACTCAAAGTCAACTTGGTTTTGTGAACACTTTCTTTACTTTAATAAACAATACAAATGAAAGATTGGATGCCAATGCAGTTAAAACCATCCTTGATAATATAAAAGACAATGAAAAATTGAGCGAACCTGACTATCGACAGGCGATGGGGCAACTCATTAACTTTTTGCTTGAAGCGAATGTAACTATAGGACAAAACGATCTCCAGAGACAAGCTTTTGGTAATAAGCTTGCTCCTGTATTTAAACTTAAAACAAAGGAAATAGAGAATATTGAAAAGCTTTGTCGCTGGTTTGGCCAAGATATTGGCAACCAAATTGCCGATTATATTCTAAGTCATGCCAGCACACTGCATGAAAAAGTGGATCTCATTGAACCCATTTTAGAAGAGTTAAAAAAACACAAAGATATTTCTTTAGTGACAGTAAGCCCATTAATTATGGACTTAAATCTTCAGGAATTAGAGATTTTTTACTTCATTACAAACAAGCTCAATCAATCAGTAGAACCAATAAAACTCGATGAAAATATAATTCAATCATTGGTTAAAAATATAAAAGCTCATCCTGAGGTTAACACAGAGCATCTTAACAAGGTTATTGGCCTACTAGAGCTTCTTACGCAAAATAAAATTCCTTTTACCAATGTCTACGTACCAACGGCATTATGGGGAGATAATTTATCTAAAATTTTTCAATTAAATGAAACCCAACTGAGTAGTGTGCTAGAAGAGTTAAGAGAAAAAGCATCGTTTCTAGAAGCTGATTTCAATAATGCGATAAAAAAAGCATTAACACCAAATACCCAGGTCGATTCACCTCTTACTATTCCTAATGAACTGACTGATAGTTTAATCATGGATTCTTTTGTTGATCTTGGCCCTTCCATGAACCCAAGCTCTATAGAAGAACCCGTTCCAAGCTCCGTCATTCAATCCCAAAAACATATCGATGAGAGTTCTATTGGAGGAAGTTTGCCTCCCATTGAAACGGTTACTTTAACAGAAAGTAGTGATCAATTAGAGTCTGAGCCGAAACAAGTACTTAAAAAACCTGCCAAAGATTCTATTCATATCGAAGAGCATGATGGAAGTGTGATTCGCGAATCTGAAAAAGATGGGCAGCTTAAAGTAGAAAAGCAAGTCGATGACACTTCATTATCTTCTGAACATCACGTCTCTGATTCGTTGGTAACGCACCCTAGAACAGATACGTCCTTACCATCAAGCTCAATCAATCAGAGTCAGGAAAATGTTGTTTCTGAAGAAGTTAGCGGACAAAAAAGGGAAGAGGATGACACTACGTCTCTCGAAGATTCCGGTCACTCTACACATGATAAAACTTTATCTTCTAGTAAATCTGTAATACCTCCTCTCCAGGTTCAATTAGAAGATTCTACGCATGGGGATCTTCTCCAATCAGATCCCCTCGAAGATTCTGTACATAACGAGAGAAAACCTGTAACACCTCCTCACCTAGTTTATCCTACGGAAAAATGGACTAATAAACAAATCGATGATTTTATCAAGAATCCGCAAATAAATTGGAATAAAGATGGAGCGGATATTTTATTAAAATTACTTACAGCGATAGGAAAAAGAGATGAGGGTATTCTTGCTAGAAAAACTACAGCAACACATTGTTTTAATTTGATCTTAGGGAAAATGACAGATAATCACGAAGTAATTAAATTAGTGAAACTAATCGACGAAAAAGAATCTGATAATTTTAAATATCTAAGAGAAGAACGATCTCGATGGCATTTTCACACTCATGGTGAAACGAAAACTTGGTCTTCCATGATTGGAGCGATTAAAAACCGATTAGACATTAATGTAGAAAAAACTCCGGAGGAAAAATACACACGAGAAGAATATGGCGATTTTATGAAAATTATGAATGAACATCGAGGTAGGGGTTTTGGACCAGTTACACATTCAAAATTTTATGATCAGTTAGAGGACCTAGATGCAAATCAAAAGTCAGTGACTATTAAAAAACACTAGAACTCTTGCAGCCTTAGAAAGTAATGCATTGATTCTTTTTTTAAAGCGAGCTATAGCAACTGTCGTGAAATAAATTCAAGACAACATTGTAGCCTGGGTGCAGCGTAGTGGAACCCGGGTTTCGCTGCGCTGCACCCAGGCTACAATATACGGAGTAAGTGACTCTGTGATTATTTGCGAGTTAGCGCCGGACTATCTGTGAAACGGGAATCATGGTTTCTATCCCCAGCGCTGTTTTTCGTTGCTCACCTTTCCATGCATGCCCATAAACGACTTCATACGTCAACGGATATTTCCCCTTCTCGGTTTGCAGAACAGAGTAGTTTTGTTCAAATTGTCGCCAAGCCATTTTCCCAGTTAAGCCTTGGTTTCTTTGCGGATTAATATTTTTTACGCCTTGGGCTTTTAAAGCATGTAATAACTTAGGTAGCGTTTCATAATGCACGGCCAACAATTCCATATCCATTACTGGCTCTAAAAAATGCTCTGACATCAAGCAATCACCAATATCATGCATGTCAGCAAATTCGTTCACATGAGCATAATGATTTACCCCGGACCACGCATGCTTTAATTCTTTAAAGGTATCAGGGCCCAAAGTAGTAAACATCAAACAACCATTTGTGTTCATGACACGATTCAACTCACGAAAAACTGGCGTTAAAGGACCACCCCAATGAATCACTTGATTGGCAAAAATTAAATCAAACGTACCTGTAGCAAAAGGCATTTGCCGCATATCTGCAGCCACTAAAGGCCACTTCCGTCGCCAGCTTTGCTTTTTTTGTGCCTGAATCAACATGAACTGCGCCAAATCCAAACCAACAACTTGTGCCTTTGGATACACCTGCGTTAACTCATAAGAAAAAAAACCTGGCCCGCACCCAAGATCAAGAATACGTTGTGGCTTAATGCTCAAATACTGCAATCGATCTAATAACCGCACCCCAATTTCTTGTTGTACTTTGGCAGCAAGTTCATATTCAGTGGCATGTTGATTAAATGCCTTGCTAATTTCGTAGATAACAGCCATTATAAAACCAGGAAAAATTAAAGGAATCCAACACTCGTGCGCCAGAAAATATGGAGTTTAACACAAAGTTTACGCTTGTACTCAATATGTGTTTTATGTAATCAGTTTCATAACGGCAAAATGGCAATATGCACCCCATGTATTGAGTTCATGACTCGTTTAGGTCCTGCATGCCGCTACTGCGCATATCCCTTACCCGATACTTATCTATTGAGCTGCGGACGCTGTATTAAAAAAACACCTTATTTCGATCGGGCACTTATTCATTACGTCTTTGAAGAGCCTTTACGTGGTCTTTTGCATCAATTTAAATACCACAATGGCCTTTATCTAGGCTCCTTTTTAAGTGAATTAATGAGTCACTCACTACCAAAAAATGAAAACATGCCTCAATGTTTAATTCCCGTTCCTATGCATCCGCAACGAATTAAATTACGCGGATTTAATCAAGCAGCAGTTTTAGCTCGTTTGTTAGCTAAAAAATTACAATTGCCTTGTGACTTAACCAGTTGCAAAAAAATCATTAATACTGAGCCCCAAGCAAGTCTTGACGGCGAACAAAGACAAAAAAATTTACGTCGTGCATTTAAGGTCAAAAAAATTCCCTGGCACCATGTAGCAATTGTTGATGATCTCTTAACTACCGGCAGCACAGCCAATGAGCTGGCATTTACTTTAAAAAAATCGGGAGTGAAAAAGGTGGATGTATGGTGTTGTGCACGAGCTGTAACTAAATTGTAACCTGCTCTGCACCTAGACACTGCGCCTGTTTCTATTTCGCTAGCTTGAGCTAAAATGGCCTGATTTTTGAGTATCGAAGCGCAGCATACAAGAGTATGTGAGCATCGGAACGCAGAAAATCAGGACAGTTTGGCCAAGATAGTAGAAATAGAAACAGGCCCCTAGATTCGTTGCAAATCATTCATTAATAAGTGGACTAATAACACGCAAAATGCAATAACGACCAGTCGATGCAACAAAAGCTCCATGGGTACAGATACTGCTTTGCCGCGGACTTTTTCAATAATTGCATAAACAATGGAACCTCCATCCAATCCAGGAATGGGAAACAGGTTAATCACGGCAACGGCCAGGCTTAAGGTGGCTATAAAAAATAGAAAAACAACCACTCCTTGTGTCAGCGAAGCCACGGAGGCCGCAAAAATACCTATAGGACCTAACAATACTGAAAAAGGGATTACCCCAGTAAATAATTGTTTCAATATCATCAGAAAAAAATAAACCATGTTGACCATAAATTCATTCGTTTTCTGGATTGCATCCATAAAAGATGAAGCTTGCAATACGCTTTTTGCTGCAGCTGTATTGGGTTTAATTCCCAGTTGTGTTAATAAAGATCCTCTTACCCCATGAAATTGCTCATGGCTTAAATCAAGCGTTGCTTTTGACTCTTTGCCATCCGCTTGAATAAGCGTCACTGGAATATCCTTCTTCCCCCAAAGAATAACTAAGCGCATTCCCACATCGCTCCAAGTCGAAGTGGTAGAATTATCAATAGACTTGAATTGATCACCAGGATGCATTCCTGCTTGGGATGCAGCACTATTAGGAAGCACCTCTTTAATTTCGGGTAATGTATAAGTCAGTCCTACGCAATATACAAGAACCAAAGCAAACCAAGCGGTAATCAGATTTGCGGCAGCTCCGGCTAATAAAATTAAAATGCGCTGCCAGACAGGTTTTTTATCAAAACATCCGGACTGTTGTGCAGGCTTTACTGGACTAATTCGTGTATTTTCTAGTTGGACATACCCTCCCAAAGGAAAAAATGCCCATACCCATTCACAACCGCTTCGGCTTTGCCAGCGCAACAGCGGTTTGCCAAAACCTATAGAAACTTTTTTGATTTTTACTGCAAAAATGCGCGCTGCAATTGCATGCCCACCTTCATGGATTCCTACTACCAAAATTAATGTAAGGATTATGGCGATAATTGCCAAAAACATAAGCTACTCCTTCACCGCGGGCGTGTGTTATCAACAATTAATTGTAGTACGGGCGTTCCTTTTTTGCCATTTAACTCATAACCTTGACGATAAACCTCAAAAACACGATATGCCTGATTCGATTCACTATCAACTAACTCGACATCATCGCCTTGTTCGTCAATTAACGTCACGGTTAAATGAATTTCTCGAAATCCAGCGATATGATACCGTTCTTTAAATAATTCCAATACACGCGCCAAACTTTGTGCTGCTTCTTCGCCACTATGCTCACCTTGCAGGATGATATCCATGATGATCTCCCCATAACTTGGGATTTTTGTATAAAACCCTCTACTATTGTTAGCGGCCAAATAAAAATGTACTTTAATTTTACAATTGTTTTTTTGCAGTCTGGGGTGTTGCACCGTGATAAACTTAGATTCCATTGCGCCCTCATATAGATTACAGAATCATTTTTCTTGAATCAGAATAAAGAAATAAAACTGCTTACACTACAAATTTAATGACTAATCGTTTACAATCCCACGATTAACTCAATAATTCATATTCAAATAATATATATTTTATGGTGTTTGTTGCTTGCGGATTAAATCATAAAACTGCTCCAATAAACGTGCGTGAAAAAGTCGCCTTATCTCCGGCTACCCAAGATTCCTTGCTCCATAGCCTGTTAAATCTACCGGAAGTGAATGAAGCTGCTATATTATCTACCTGTAATCGCACAGAAATTTACTGTGATACTCAAGATGCTCAGGTCATCGCACATTGGCTTACTAAAGAACATCAACTCCCATTGGATTCCTTATCCCCATTTTTTTACGTGCATAAAGGAAACCAGGGAATCAAACATCTTTTACGTGTTGCCAGCGGTTTAGATTCCATGATGATTGGCGAGCCTCAAATTCTTGGGCAAATGAAACAAGCGTACCAACATGCGTGCAACCTTGGTGCAATAAAAACAGAACTACGTCCAATTTTTGAATATGTTTTTAGTGCGTCAAAGCGGATACGCACTCAAAGTGGTGTCGGTACGAATCCCGTTTCCGTTGCCTATGCAGCAGCCCAATTAATAGGCCAACTTTTTACAGACTATAAATCGTTAAATGTTTTTCTGATTGGTTCTGGTGAAACCGCTTCTTTAGTTGCAAAATATTTGCACCAGCAAGGTGTTGAACGTTTTATGATAGCAAGCAGAACACTAGAAAATGCAGAAAAGCTTGCCAATTCATTCAATGGGCAAACCATTCCAATTACAGACATTGCTGAATATTTACCGCAAGCAGACGTCATCGTTTCTGCTACAAATTGTCCTGTCCATTTTATTAATAAAAGTCTGGTCGAACAGGCATTAAATCAAAGACAGTATAAGCCAATGTTCTTTTTGGATTTATCTGTTCCTCGAGATGTAGAAGAAAACATCAAGGAACTGGGAGAAATATATCTTTATAACATTGATGATTTGCAAACCATGATCGATAAAGGGATGGAAGAAAGACGCCATGCCGCATTACATGCAGAACAATTAATCGATGAGGAACTGAATAAATACATTCGCAAGCATCGCTCGCTTAAAGCGAAGAAAGTCATTTGCGATTACCGCAGCCAAATGCAAGACTTGGCACAAAAAGAATTGCAACGTGCCTTGAAAAAACTTTCTGCTGGACAATGTCAGCAAATCGTTTTAAATGAATTTAGTGAACGCCTGGTTAATAAACTCACACATAATCCCACCGCTGGTTTAAGGCAAATAGCTAAAGATGGCCGAGAAGATTTATTTACCTTGGCACAATATCTTTTTAATACAACAACACATCAATCATCTTATGAAGAAATCTCTTGAACTCAAATTGCAGCAAATGCTTGAGCGATATCAGGAAGTAGGCCGCTTGTTATCTGAAGCATCAATTATTGCAGATCAAAACCAGTTTAAAACACTTTCCAAAGAATATGCACAACTGGAACCTGTTGCAACATGTTATGAAACCTACATTGAGGCCAAAAACAATTTCTCTTCTCTGCAAGAATTACTCGAAGGTGAGGATGAAGAGTTGGCATCAATGGCTGCAGAGGAATTGGAAAGTGCTCAAAAACAAGTGGAAGAACTCGATGAGCAATTACAATGGCATTTAATTCCCAAAGATCCGGATGATGAACGTAATGTTTACCTCGAAGTCAGAGCAGGAACCGGTGGTGATGAAGCCGCAATTTTTGCCGGAGATCTATATCGCATGTACAGTCGATATGCAGAAGATCAAGGTTGGCAACAAGAGTTAATTAGTGCAAGCCATGGTGAACATGGCGGTTATAAAGAAATTATCGTGCGTATTAGCGGTAACGCGGTCTATTCACAACTTAAATTCGAATCCGGTGCCCATCGTGTACAACGTGTTCCTGAGACTGAATCCCAAGGACGTGTCCATACCTCTGCATGTACCGTAGCAATTATGCCTGAAGTGGATGAAATTGATGACATTCAAATTAATCCAGATGATTTGCGAATCGATACCTACCGTTCTTCAGGCGCTGGAGGGCAGCATGTTAATAAAACAGATTCAGCCATACGCATCACGCATATTCCAACTGGTGTTGTAGTAGAATGCCAAGATGAACGTTCACAACATAAAAACCGCGCCAAAGCCATGTCGTTACTTAAAACACGCTTGCTGGATGCAGAACAGAGCAAACAGAAAAAAGAACAAGCTCAAACGCGTAAGTCGTTGGTAGGTTCTGGTGATCGCTCTGAGCGAATTCGTACTTATAACTACCCGCAAGGGCGACTAACAGATCATCGGATTAATTTGACGATCTATCAACTTAGTGATGTGATGGAAGGCAATTTGGCCTTGGTCATTGAACCCTTAAAACGTGAATACCATGCAGAGCTGCTCGCAGAGCTAGGACGACATGATTAGTATTCGTAACGCTTTGGGAAAAAAACCAGATCTGGAAACAGAAATTTTACTCTGCCACATTTTAAACAAAACAAGGGCTTATCTCTTCGCCCATCCTGAAGCGTTATTAACTTCAAAACAATGGGAAACCTTTCAAAATTTAATGTCGCGAAGAGCCCAAGGGATCCCAATTGCCTACCTCATCGGTGAGCGTGAATTCTGGTCACTCAATTTAAAAGTCAATGAGCATACTTTAATTCCACGCCATGAAACAGAACGAATCGTTGAGTTAGCCCTGGAACTTATCCCCAATCAACCGGACAGGTACATACTGGAATTAGGCACAGGAAGCGGAGCCATCGCCTTAGCGCTTGCTAAAGAAAGACCGCAGTGGCACATTATTGCTGGGGATATCAGCCAAGAAGCCTTAGATATTGCCCAGGAAAACGCGCAAAATCATATGATAAAGAATGTAAGCTTTTATCAATCCAATTGGTTTAATAACATTCCTCAGCAGCAATACCATGCTCTTATTGCTAATCCGCCTTACATTGCAGAATATGATCCTCATTTACAACAAGGTGACTTGCGTTTTGAACCACGAAATGCTTTAGTGAGTAGTCAAGACGGCTTAGCTGATCTACAATGTATTATTAAACAAGGTCATGAGTACCTTCTACCTGGTGGCCTGCTCTTGCTAGAACATGGTTATGATCAAAAATTAAAAGTACAGACTATACTTAATAAGTTACAGTATAAAAACGTACAATGTTGGCAAGACATTCAGGGAAATGACAGAGTAAGTGGGGGTTGGCGATAATTTTATTGATGATACAATAGTTTTTTGGTATACCTAACCGCTTTCTGTAAACCCAGGTTGTACACGAGTTGGGAACGGAGGCTAAAATGACCGAACAATTAATCGATAAAACCAATGAGAGACGACACAACGTGAAAAACGACGCAATAGGTAGCATGGGAATTACCCCTTACAAGGAAGCCCCAGGGGAAGAATATATGAATGAAAAGCAGTTAGCACATATTGAAAAAATATTGCTAGCTTGGCGTCAATCATTGATGGAAGAAGTCGACCGAACTGTGACGCACATGAAAGATGAAGCGGCTAATTTTCCTGATCCCTCAGATAGAGCCAGTCAAGAGGAAGAATTCAGTATTGAATTACGTACTCGTGATCGTGAGAGGAAACTCATTAAGAAAATTGAGGATGCTTTAGAACGTTTGCGTAACGAAGATTTCGGCTATTGCGAAGCTTGTGGTATCGAAATCGGCCTTAAGCGTTTGGAAGCAAGACCTACTGCAACTTTGTGTATTGATTGTAAGACTTTGTCCGAGATTAAAGAAAAACAAAATCAAGGTTCCTAGTAAAAATTTTAGTAATATCTAAAAGGCTATCATCCCTGCGTAGGCAGGGATCCATCTCTCAAAATAATCCATAGTTCAAACTAAGATTATTTGATTCAATTAAGTTAAGTTAACTTTCCATTGTTTTCATTTTTTATTTGCTTTTCCATACGCGATAAAGCAAGCATGGCGACATTGGATCAATGGAATATCCTGGCTAGCTTAGATATATATTGTAAATAGAGCCCTGCCTACGCAGGGATGACAGAATATGGGAGCACCGCACAACATAAAGGGCGGTAAATAGTAGAAGTAATATAAAGTGGCGGTGGTATAAATATCCTAAATCACCGCTTCAATTTGTTGTAAATGGCGCACAACAGACCCTTTATTTTTTTCAAAAACAGCAGCAGCATTTTGAATCATCTGCTGACGAAACTTCGAGTCAGAGTGCAATTTAATAATTCCATCGATTAGTTCATTTGCCTGGCGTACCAATAAAATACCCTGAGCGGCCTGTAAATCATTGCAAATGGCTTTAAAATTATGAACCAGGCTTCCACTTAACACGGGAACATTCATTGCAATTGGCTCTAAGACATTATGTCCACCTACTGGAACCAAGCTCCCTCCTACAAAAGCATAATCACTAATCTGATATAACCCTAAGAGCTCACCCAGACTGTCTAATACCACAATCTCATTTTCAGGGTTTAAGGTATTTAAATTAGAGCGTAATCCGGTCTTAAATCCTGATTGCATACATAATTGATAAACCGCTTGGAATCGTTCAGGATGGCGGGGGGCAATTAATAAGACAACGCCAGGAATCGCTTGTTGCAACCGTTTTAAATGAGATAAAATCTGTGCCTCCTCATTCTCATGAGTGCTTGCTGCAATAACTGCTACACGTTCGCTTCCCCAATGGCTTTTTAAATCACTAAAACGCTTGCTGTCTATAGTATTAGTCTGCAAATCAAATTTTATATTCCCTAAAACATGTACTATCTCTTTTCTTGCCCCTAAGGTGATATAACGTCGCGCGTCTTCTTCTCCCTGCGCTAAAATAGCAGAAAATTGATTCAGAATCGGTTTCATTAAAAATTTAATCTTTTTATACCCATTCAAAGAATCATCAGAGATCCGTGCATTGGCGAGCAATAAAGGGACTTTTGCCGCCCTGGCCTGATAAATTAAATTCGGCCATAATTCAGTTTCCATGATGATACCCACACGCGGCCGAATTTGTTTAAAGAAGCGTTTAAGTATGCCGGGAAGGTCATAGGGAAGGTATTGATGAGCCACTTTGTTACCAAAACGCGCTTGCACTCGCTCAGAACCCGTTGGAGTCATGGTAGTAACCAATAAAGACCAGTTTTTTTCCAACATGGCATCAATGAGCGGGATAGCCGCAATCACCTCGCCTAAAGATACAGCGTGAATCCATACGTCAAAAGGTTTATACTCATGTTTACCAAGAAAAAAACGTTCGGATATGCGCTCCCTATATGCAGGTAAGCTTCTGCCTTTCCACCACAAACGAATAAGTAAAAAAGGAGCCAGCAAATACATTAAAAAAGAGTAAAAAAATCGCATATAAAACCAAACCCAAAAAACGACAGTATATACTTAAAATGTGGTATAAGCGATAAAATCAAATTTAATGACTTAATTTAAGGGATCCTTTGTAATGTCTTTTCGGGAATTCTTCATTGTATCCACTTGGTGGGGAAAGATTATTGGCGCATTCTTTGGTTATTTAATCGATGGTCCTATCGGGGCAATTTTTGGCCTCTTAGTAGGTAATTTTTTTGATCGTGGTTTATATACTTATTTTTCTAATCCTCATTGGATATATTACGCTGAAAAACGTAAAGCAATCCAAAAAGCTTTTTTTGAAGCTACCTTTTCCATTATGGGACATTTAGCTAAAGCCGATGGTCGCGTCAGTGAACAAGAACTGAATATGGCACGTTTATTCATGGATGAAATGCGTTTAAGCAGCGAACAAAAGACATTGGCAAAACATTTCTTTAATGAGGGCAAGCAACCGCAGTTTAACTTAGATAGTGCGCTCGAAAATTTAAAAAAAATCTGCGAAGATAACCGCGATTTGTTAAGGCTATTTATTGATATTCAATATCGAGCAGCCCAGGCTGATGGGCTGGATACAAAAAAAATCAAAGTACTGGATAAAATCTTTTCCAAGCTGGACTTCGCACCACTTCACAAACAATATCGCTTTTATGAAGATTTTGGCGTAGATTACTCATCAGAACCACAAAATGATGCCAAGCAACAATCAGAACAATCCTATTCGTCCTCTCACTCGTATTCATCCTATAGTAGATACAATTATCAACCCACAAAAACAAACTTGGACTATGCTTATGCGCTTTTGGAAGTAACATCAGATGCTAGCAAACAAGAAGTGAAAAAAGCCTATAGACGTTTGTTGAGCCGTAATCATCCAGATAAATTAATCGCCCAAGGCTTACCTCAAGAGATGATTAAAATGGCAAATGAAAAAACCCAGAAAATTGTAAAAGCATATGAATTAATTTGTACCAGTAAAGGCTGGTAAACTTCAAAAAGGTCACGGATGCAGTAGATCCCATAGCCGTCACACTAAGCAGAAAAGCAAATGTTGCCATTCCTGCAAAGGCAGGAATCCATTCATGGCAGTAGAACCCAGGAGGCTTAAGTAAGTTCAGGAGCTTGCTCAAGATAACCGCTCCCATCAGACTTCTTGTTTTCTGCCACTTGATTTTGGAAAAAAGCAGCGATTGGAACTAAATAAGAGTACATTCTCGGCGGCGATTTAGGTTGAAGTTTAGGGAGTTTTACCATCCAACCATGGATAAATGAAAAAAGAAGTTGTCTGCTGTATTCATAATCATGATGGGCACCGGGTATTTCTATAGCTAAGTAATTGTTTTTATTTGTTCCAAATTCTTTTTTTCTTGCTGCCATTTCTTGCTTGATTAGATCATAATCAAACTGACCAACAATATCAAAAACAGGCATATGTAATTCAAGTTTTTTATCTGCAGTCGGAGGAGTATTGTAAGCAGATAAGAGAATCAGGCCTTCAATTTCAGGTACAGGAGGATTTCCCAAATAATCAAATGTTTGTTTTAATTGCTCTCCATAATGCACCATTACCACGCGTATATTTTTTTGCTTGCGTAAAACGGCAAGTACCTCAGGAAATTGTTTGATCCAGGGTACAGTAGTACTGCTGTCATTGTTGAGCAAGACAACCTGCCATCCATTTTGAGCTAATTCATTTGCCAGACTATCCAACAATATAAAAGATTGTACTTGTGCACCACCATTGACTAAGAGAACTGCTCCGTATTTTTCTTTTTTCGCAGGCCAATAAGATAAGTCGATGTTTTTACCATCAACTTTGATCGCCAGTTTGTCTGCAAATGCAGCTGAGCATATGAAAAAAAAGATTAGAACGGTCCTTATAATATATTTCATATCATCCTAATAAACGATCCTGAATTGATTAAAAATGAACTGTAGCCTGGGTGCAGCGTAGCGGAACCCGGGAAATTTAACCATCTCTGTCCCGGGTTCCGCTACGCTGCACCCAGGCTACATTGAAGGATAGTGCTTCTAATCCGTCAGTTCTACACCTGCTTGATCCAACATTTCTTTGGCTCTTTTCCCGAGGATCTGATGCGCCAATGCCGTTGGATGCACTAAATCAAAAAACAAATATCCGGTACATCCATCTGCGTTTATTTTAGGTTCAACTGATGTCACCATTTTTAAGACCGATGTTTTTGTTACATCCTCAACTACAGAATTAACGCAGGTACCTGTTATATTGGTAAAACCATAATCTTCAGGGTGCGTCATGACCTCTTCAAAAGCTTGGTGCAGATCATAATAGAGCCATTCCACATCCGGGTGTTCTTGTCGAAAATCATCAATCGATTTACTTAATAAATTGTTATGTTCCTTCGCAAAATAGGTCATTGTATCAACTGAATCAAATTCAATTGCAGCAGGAGTACGTCCTAAGTCAGGTAAGTTGACCACTAAAATATGTTTTGCACCTTTTTCTACCAAACGCTCAATACTATGCACAATACCTGCATGCACATCGTGAAGTGTTTGTTCAATTTCTGCAGGAAATGCGAGATAGTTATTTGAGCCTATCCATATAACAAAAAGACTGTCTTCACTCGCTTTGTCATTATGCTCTAATAAATAGCTGTTCACTTCTCTCCTCAAAGTAAACAATACATCATCAGCTCCTTCCTCCTCAGACACACCAGCACCGCCATAAGCATAATCTAATAAATGCACATCAGGATTTTCAGGAAAGTAAGAAGCAATTACATGTTCTATCCACACGGGTCCATTTGAAAAGCGACCTTCGAAGTAAGGAGGAGATGGAGGTAATTGGTATTTCATAAATTTATACAAATTACCGTTATCAGACAAACTATCACCAAATACAACTATATTATGAAGAGGTGTAGCCCAAACAATTCCAGAAAATAAAAATGCCCCTATAGTTGCTAACAGTTTCATGAATACCCTTAAGTTCTAATCCTAAAAAAAGCAGTGACATCTTATCACGAATGACTACTGCACTGAATTTTTGAAGAGTGTATCTGGTTATTTTAAAAACAAAGTCACTTTGCATTATAGTATGAAAGATCATTCATAAGCAATTTTTTTGCATAAACCCATTTTTTATTTTTTTTATATATTTATCAATGAGTTAAATAAAATCAAACTCCATAAAAATAGCCCTCTAAGTCAAAATTATGCTTATTTCATAGACAAAAAAACAGCTTGTGAGTTTTTTCGATTGCTCCTTAATTAAAAGATATTTATATTAGTATTTTTTTGCCATGGAGGCTCAAGCAATGACTTTTGAACGAAATTTCATCCTCAAATGTCTTGAATGCATAGAAGAAATTCTTTCCGATGATCTGGAGTTAGAAGAAGCAATACAGCATTACACTGAAAATAAGGCCCCTAATTCACGCTATCAGCTCAATACTAAAATAACTGACTCAGCACAATGGAATGAACAAGACAAGCTCCGCTTGAGTGCTTCCGTATTTGAAGCAATTGCGCGTAGCTCTTTATCATTTTATTCGGAAAGTGATAAGCGGGCTCAGGAAATAAATGCTGCCAATACAGCATTTCTGGATCAATACCTATCCATAATCACTGAAAATACCAACCCCAATATCAGAATTGATTCAGTAAAAGAAAATATCAAACGAATTAAAACAGATCTTAAAAACAAAATGGAAAACAGTGAAAACCCCTACGCGTTTTTTACTCCAGTTACAGCAGGTCTGGTTGTAATGGCTGCAGCCGCTACAACAATAGCATTATTGTCTTACAAAGCGTAGAAACCGAACAGGTCACGGAGAGATTTTTAATAGCCGTCAGGCGCAGCGGAACCCGGGTTCCGCTGCGCTGCCCCCAGGCTACTATACAGAACCTACCCAAGTTTCTTACCCTGCGCTACCAATCAAGGTTATTTTTAACTGACGCCCACAAACCCATGCTTTAGTTAAATCATTCATTACTTCTTTAGGCATATCTTTCGGCAAGCGAACCGTTGAATGATCTTCATGAATTTTAAGACCAGTAATGTATTTGCTTTGCAAACCGGCTTCATTAGCAATGGCGCCGACAATATTACCTGGTTTTACTCCATGAATTTTACCCACATCGATGCGGAATAAATCTTGTCCTGAAAATTCATCATTAAATTTTTTACGTCCTTCTCGGAAACCTTTCTTGTCTGCAGCAAAACCCTTTCGCTCATCGCGAGAACGCTCAAATTTGCCGCCACGCTCAACACGGCCTTCTTTAGTTGGGCGTGGTGATTTAGGTAAAGCCTGCTCTTTTTGCCAAGGTAAGTCTTTATTTAATAATAAAGCAAGCGTTGCAGCAACATCCAAAGCAGAAACGTCATTTTCTTTAATGTATTCTTCAATAATTCTTCTGTAAGAAGGCAGGTTTTCATGTTCTAAACGTGCAGTGATGTTTGCCACAAAACGTTGTTGTCGTGCAACTTGAATCATATGGTCATTAGGTACAGGTACTTTGGTAATACGCTGACGAGTATGTCGCTCAATGCTGCTAATCAAGCGTGCTTCTTTAGGAGTTACAAATAAAATAGCTATTCCAGAGCGCCCTGCTCTACCTGTTCTACCGATGCGATGCACATAAGTTTCATTATCATGTGGTAAATCATAGTTAATTACATGAGTTACCCGCTCCACATCTAAGCCCCGCGCAGCAACGTCTGTAGCGACCAGGATATCAATTGCTCCTTGTCTGAATTGGGCAATAATACGTTCACGTAATGCCTGGGTGATATCGCCATGAATGGCCATAGCGCGCAGTCCTTGTTGTTGCAATACTTCTGCAACTTCTTCCGTGCTGCTTTTAGTGCGCACAAATACGATAACGCCCTGATATTCTTCTACTGCCAACAAACGTAATAATGCATCAGGCTTTTGATGTCCCGAAGCAAATAAAAAGCGTTGCTCAATACTTTTTACTGTAGCTGTTTCTGCACGTATTTCGATAGAAACAGGATTATGCAGATATGTATTGGCAATTTGGCGTATACGATGAGGCATGGTTGCTGAAAAGAGACCTATTTGTTTCTTCTCTGGCAATTTGGCCATGATGGTTTCAATATCTTCAATGAAGCCCATACGTAACATTTCATCTGCTTCATCCAGAATGAATGTACGCAAATTATCTAATTGCAAAGTACGTCTATCGATATGATCTAAAATACGACCTGGAGTTCCCACCACTACCTGAGCGCCTGCTCTTAATTGTTTTAATTGACGGCCGTAATCTTGCCCGCCGCATAGAACAGCAACAGTGGTTCCACGTTGATTGGCGCTTAATAATTCAAACTGCTCTGCAACTTGAATTGCTAATTCACGAGTAGGGGCTAAAATTAAAGCTTGAGTATTCTGCACATTAGGGGATAAATTTTGCAATATAGGCAAAGCAAAAGCAGCCGTTTTTCCTGTTCCTGTTTGTGCTAGAGCAATTGCATCCCGCCCCTCCAGAAGTAAAGGAATCGTCTGAACTTGGATGGGAGAAGGAGTGGTAAACTTCATGTCCTCTAGCGCTTTGTTTAAAGCATCTGAAAAATTAAAGGACGAAAAGCTTGTGATTTCTTGAGACATAAAAATCCTAATCGATTAAAAAATAACCTACAAAAGGCCAAGTGATATAAAATTGAACAGTATAATAACAAAATAAACAGAATAATGCACTATATTTATGAAATGATTAGGGGAAGTCATTAACTGAGGTATAAGCTCTAAGAGCCAAAGCGATAATTGAATTCAATGATTATAACACGATTTTTTCTGGGTTACAGTCTCTCACCTCATTGCCATTAAGTTAATGCCCCTGGATCCGGAACGTGGCAAAGAACCGAAGCCCGGCTGCTTGCCGCCAGACTCCACATTTTTACTTCGGTACATCGAAGCTGCATTTCAAATCAAAGCCGCCAAACGACATGCCTGATCAATTGCGTGACGTGCATCAAGCTCCAGCGCTTTATATGCACCACCCACTAAATGCACACTCTTTCCCGCTTCTTTCAACGGTGTGAACAATTCAGCCAATTCAATTTGTCCTGCACAAATCACTACTGTATCTACGGGTAACACCTGTGCTTTTTCATTGATTTGTACATGCAATCCTTCATCATCGATCGCATCATAATTCACTCCGGAAATCATCTTAACCTGTTTATGTTTCAAACTTGAACGATGAATCCATCCTGTTGTTTTACCCAAACGTTTGCCCATTTTTTCTTTTTTACGTTGTAATAAATAGACCTCACGAGGGCTAGGGGTAATTTCAGGAGGTTTAATGCCACCACGATATTTTCCATAGATATCAATCCCCCACTCATTATAAAACTGCTCCTTGGGAACCGGATGCTCATGCGTTAAAAATTCGGCCACATCAAAACCAATTCCACCCGCACCTATAATAGCTACTCGTTGACCGACTTCTTTTTTTCCAGTAATCACATCGATGTAACTCGCCACTTTAGGGTGATCGATGCCATTGATGTTGGGAATGCGCGGTTTAATTCCACTGGCTAAAACAATTTCATCGAAGTCTTGTAGTTGTTCTAGCGTTGCTTCAGTATTTAAAAGAATGGTTACCTTAAATTTCTGCAATTGGTAATTAAAATAATCCAGAGTATGTTGAAAAATCTCCTTACCTGGAATTCTTTTTGCCAGATTAAACTGTCCACCGAGCTGAGCACTTTTTTCAAATAAAGTCACTTTATGCCCACGTTCCGCCGCCACTGTAGCAAAAGCAAGTCCGGCAGGCCCTGAGCCCACTACAGCAATAGATTTGGGTTTCGGTGTCACCTCATAAATCAGTTCCGTTTCGTTGCATGCACGCGGATTCACTAAACAGGAAGCTGTTTTATTCACGAAGACTCGATCGAGACACGCCTGATTGCAGGCAATACACACATTAATCGCTTCACTTTCTCCTTTTTTGGCTTTTTCAGCAAATAAGGGATCTGCTAAAAAGGGTCTCGCCATGGAGACCATATCTGCAACTCCTGACTCAATTAATTGATTCGCCAATTCAGGTGTATTAATGCGATTTGAAGTAATTACCGGAATTTTGACTTCGGGCTTCATATGTTGGGTTATATGAGTAAATGCTGCGGCAGGAACCATGGTGGCAATCGTTGGAATTCGTGCTTCATGCCAACCAATACCCGTATTAATCAATGTCGCACCGGCCTCTTCAATTGCTTTAGCCAGAATTACCACTTCTTCCCAATTGCTGCCTTCTGCAATCAAATCAAGCATCGACAAGCGGAAAATGATAATAAATTTTTCACCTACTGCTTCACGGACACTGCGAACGACCTCAATAGGAAAGCGAATACGATTCGTATAACTGCCGCCCCATTCATCCTGGCGCTGATTGGTATGCGTCACGATAAATTGGTTAATTAAATACCCTTCACTGCCCATGATTTCGACTCCATCATAGCCAGCTAATTGGGCAAGGCGAGCACACCGGGCAAAATGTTTAATGGTTTTTTTAATGCGATATTGACTCATTACCCAGGGTTTAAAAGGACTAATAGGTGATTTAATGCCGCTGGGCGCAACAATAAACGGATGATAGCCATAACGACCGGCATGCAATGCTTGCAAAATAATTTTGCCACCCGCTTCATGTACTGTGTGAGTGATTAATTCATGTTTGTGTTGCTCTTTACTGTTTGTCAATTTGGCAGCAAAAGGTGCCAAACGTCCCGCTCGATCGGGTGCAAAACCACCTGTTGTGATTAATCCTACTCCCCCAAGCGCTCTTTCTCGATAAAATTGTGCCAAACGATTTAGGCTGTCCTTATCTTCTTCAAGGCCAGTATGCATAGATCCCATTAACAATCGATTTTTTAATTGAGTGAAGCCTAAATCTAAAGGCTGAAATAACGCTTTAAACGGGGTATTATCAATTCTCAATTCCATGAGTACTCTCACAAATGACATCAAAATCAAAAGTATAAACCCTGTTTCTCTCTTTTCACAGAGAATAAGGAAGAAACTTTAACCTGGTTGTAGCGAACTGTCTCTTGTACACATCTATGCCTATGCCCCATGGCTTATCCGCAGGGTTTAGTGTTTTGCAAAGATCTTTCTGGATCCCGCGGGCAACCCCGCGAACAAGTCGTGGGGACGGGACATGGGGGAGTTGTTTTCTGGGTACAGCTCGCTGTATCCAGACTATTCTATTCAATTAGACAGTTGCTTTTCTTGAGCAAAAGAAAAACGCATTTGAAAGCGATTGGCAATAAAGGCCCCTACCAGAGTAATGCTGCATCCAATTAGAGAAAGCAATGAGGGTTGTTCATCTAGCAAAAGAAATCCCATTAATGTCGATACAATAGGGAGGGCATAGAGCATGATGGACGCATTAGAAGCAGATAAATATTTCAACGCATAAGCCCATGCCAAATAAGCAAGTGCTGCGGGGAAAATACCCATATAAATAACAGCTGCGGTAGTTTGAAAATCCGCAATTTGAATTTGCTGCAACATATCAGGCAGAAATATGGATAACAACAGAGTTCCACCCCACATCACCCAAGCGATAATCGCAACAGGATGATAAACTCTCACGAATTGCTTTTGAATAATCGTTAAAATCGCCCCCATTAAGGCAGAAACTAAAATCGCCAAAATTCCCTGTTGCATTCCAGGCTCCGCGTTGTTGTCAATTGCTAATAAAGCCAGTCCCAAAATACTGATGATGATACCAACCCAAACACCGCGCGCCAGCTTCTCCTGTAAAAAAATCAACGATAAAATAACCGTTAACACCGGCATTAACCCTAGAATAAAACTGGCTATGCCGGCAGAAACACTCAGTTCGCCATAATTCAGGCAAATATTATAAATTCCTATGCCAGCCATGCCAGTAAGAAGTAATTGAAGCCGATCTTTCCAAGCCACCCGTTTTTTAATGCCTAGGCAATAATAAATGATCAACATACACAGTGAAGCAACCATAAAGCGTAAAAGGGCAAGTGCTCCTGGGGAATAGGCAGCTAATCCAATGCGTATTCCAACGAATGCTGAAGCCCATAACACGATGGCAATAGTAACCACACAGCTCACTTTGAAAGACGGCATATCCCCACCACATAAAGAAAAATTGCAAACTTATTAGACTTTTTTAGAAACTCGCTACTGAGAGAAATGTGAGGGGAAGCGGAGCGCAGAACCGAGTATACCCAAAGTCACATGAGGCTCGCACATCGCATCGACGAAGCAAATACCCCTCTGTAGTAGAGTTTCCGAAGAAGTCTATTGTATCAGAATTGCTCGAAACAATCACTGACACCAGAATACCACTAACTCAATAGATTTTCGGAAATTAATTTAAAATTTATGTTGCATTGCACCTAAAAACCCCCGGATTTAAAGCGCTTTTTTTGCAAAATGCAATTTCATTAGAGGCAATGTGTAAAAAACTTGGCGTTTTCTTTTTTTATAATCTACTTTTAAAGAAGGGCCTACTCCTGTTGAGGACGAATCTATGGACGACCCTTTTTCTTCTCTAATAGAGGCTGTTAAAACCGTTTTTCATAGGGTAAAACCAAGAGTAAGTGGCAAATATACCTATTCTGAGGTCCAGAAGCTAAAAGAGGCGCTGGAAAATTATCAGCCCGCTGAAATAGCTACGTTCAAGGAATTGGTAAATACATTAGGTGCCGCTTTGCCTCTCTTTTTAAAGTGGGGTATTAATTTTGAGCCCATAAAAAATGCAATGAATTTTTTGGCTGCGCAACATCAGATGCCTCCTGTTAATTGGGACACCTATCTCAGTCCTAAAACTTCATCAAGACTCCCATTTCATAATCCTCATCAAGACGTCGACTTTGTTCTCTGGTTAAATACCCTGTCAGAAAAAATCTCTACTGAGCAAGAACTGAGTTTACATTCGCAGTTAATCGCTCATCGAGAACAACTGGGATTTAGTCAAAGGCTTATCTCACATTTGAAAAAAGATCCGGAGTTTTTATTCCGTTTAATCATGGAGTCCAAAGAAAATTTTACCCAGATTTCAGGCACGCGCTTAATTTTTTATTTAACTGATGTGCAAATAGCCCAAGCAATAATTCAATATTTGCCTGAGTTGCTGCAAGAACATCCAAATCCATTCGCCCAAGTAGAACAGCTCATAGATAGACTAAATGGAATATTATCGAATGGGCGCTCAATTTCTACGCTTTTACGTAATTCTGAAGCTAAAGCGATTTTAGATGGTTCTGAATTTTTTCAAATATACCAAAGTGAAGAATATAAAAATCGCCAAGAATATCCTTCATTTGTAGAAGATGAATATTCGAAGCCACAAATTTAATGGATGGGTAGCCGGAAACCCAGGTTCCGCTGACACTTCCCCTGGGTCACATAGAAAAATTATCCTTAGTCCAACAAGCCTAAAGACTTCACTGTATCCCGCTCTTGTCTTAGCTCATCTAAAGTTCTGTCAAACATTTCACTGCCATAATCATTAAAAGGCAAGCCTTCAACTACTTTTAATTCACCGTGTTCACGTCGACAAGGGAAGGAGAATATTAAACCTTCATCCACACCATACTCACCTTTTGAACTACGGCACATAGAGAATGACTCTCCAGCAGGAGTATCAGTAACTAAATGATTGACACCGGTGATAACGGCATTGGCAGCTGACGCAGCAGAAGAAGAACCACGCGCTTTAATTACTGCAGCACCACGTTGTTGTACAGTCGAAACAAATGTGTCTTTTAACCAAGACTCATCAATAACCTTAGCTGCAGAAACTCCATTGATTTTCGCATTATAAAAATCAGGGTATTGAGTTGAAGAATGATTTCCCCAAATGGTCATTTGCGTGACTGCAGTAATATCAACTCCTGCTTTTTTAGCCAATTGAGTACGCGATCTTAATTCATCCAACGTAGTCATTGCATAAAAACGATCATTAGGTACGTCTTTAGCATTATTCATAGCGATTAAGCAATTTGTATTACATGGATTACCGACTACAAATACGCGTACATCATCGCTTGCATAATCATTAATCGCCTGACCTTGCTTGGTGAATATTCCACCATTAATTTGCAATAAATCAGAACGTTCCATACCTTGCTTGCGAGGTACAGAGCCCACCAATAACGCCCAGTTTATTCCATCCATTGCCTTATTCATATCTGAAGTACAAACGACACGTTTCAATAAGGGGAAGGCGCAATCGTCAAGCTCCATAGCAACCCCTTCTAGAGAAGGAAGCGCCGCTTCAAGCTCAAGTAAATTTAATTCCACTTCAGTATTTGCACCAAACATTTGTCCCGAAGCGATCCGAAACAATAATGCATAACCAATTTGTCCCGCTGCTCCAGTAACAGCAACTCTAACTCGTTTATTTGCCATGTGATTTCCTCTTGTTTTTCAGGTAATCATCGAAAATTCTCTCTCGCTAAGCGGGAAGAACACAACATAAATGATTACATTTTTTGTTAGAAAACTCGCAACATGATACTATTGCATTTTCAAACAAGCCAGTCTAAAAAGAGTAATGATTCCTTTATCGTTGTACATTCACATTCCATGGTGCATCCGTAAATGCCCTTACTGTGATTTTAATTCCCATAAAAGTCCTGAGATTTTACCAGAACAAAATTATGTCCAGGCACTAGTTGCTGATTTAAAAAACGATTTGCAGCACGTTGAAGCTCGTGAAATTTGCTCTATTTTTATTGGCGGAGGCACCCCTAGCCTTTTTTCTGCTCAAGCTTACGATACCTTATTCACTGAACTAAAGCATCTTTTGTCCTTTGCCCAAGATATTGAAATTACTATGGAAGCAAATCCAGGCACTGTAGAACAGCAACGTTTTACTGAATATCGACAACTCGGTATTAATCGGCTTTCCCTGGGCATCCAAAGCTTTAATCCGGAGCATCTTCATACTCTGGGTCGCATCCATGACGCCCAACAGGCTCATCGCGCCATCGACTCAGCGCGTAATGCCGGTTTCAACAACTTAAATCTGGATATCATGCATAGTTTGCCCAAGCAAAGCGTAGCGCAAGGACTCGGGGATTTGCGTACTGCAATTGCGCACCAACCAGAACATTTGTCCTGGTATCAATTAACCATAGAACCCAATACAGTATTTTACAAAGAAAAACCTCCATTACCTTCTGAAGATGAAGCCTGGCTTCTGGAAGAAGAAGGATTCGCTTTACTTAAAGAATCAGGTTTTGAACGGTACGAAATTTCCGCTTTTGCCAAACCTGCGCGACAAGCCCAGCATAATTTAAATTACTGGTTATTTGGTGATTACCTCGGCATAGGGGCAGGTGCTCATGGTAAAATCACTACTCAAAATGGAATACTAAGAACACGCAAACAACGTCAGCCTAAAGAATATCTTGACCCAAACAAACCTTTTCTGGCAAGTATAGAAACAGTAGAGTCCCAAGATCTTCTTTTTGAATTTATGCTCAACACCACGCGATTGGAGCAAGCCATCCCGTTAGAACTCTTCTCACAAACTACTGGCTTGCCATTGAATTACTTACTCCCTAAACTCAAAACAGCAGAACATAAAAAACTGATTACCCTCACCGATACATACTGGCAAGTAACTGCTTTGGGCAGACGTTACACCAACGACTTACAAGCCTTATATTTATAAACTCAAAATCAAAAAATCACATTCCACGCTTTATGCACGAAACCCATGAATGCTCGCTAAATCTGGATCCTGCGGACAAGCCGCAGGACGTAGAAAGAGGGGTTGATTACAATCGCATCTCATCGTATGTGAGCGGTGCGATTATCCTTAAATTTCCGGCCTCTTGCTTGCAAATAAAGATTAATTGATAATAAGTTACTTTCCGGAAAAGGAGCAATCGGTGATATTATTTATATTCTTGGTAGTTCTTGCTTATTTAATGGGATCTATCTGCTCTGCAGTCATTGTCTGCAAGGCTTGCTCTTTGCCCGATCCACGTATAGAGGGTTCAAAAAATCCTGGTGCTACCAATGTCTTGCGCATTGCAGGAAAACAATATGCGGCATTGGTTATGGCTGCCGATCTGCTGAAAGGTACTATTCCCGTACTCATTGCCAAAATCTTGGGTGCAGGGCCTGCGACCGTAGGGTTTACTGCTTTGGCTGCAGTTATCGGCCATATGTACCCTGTTTTTTTTGACTTCAAAGGCGGAAAAGGAGTTGCTACAGCAATTGGAGCGCTCTTGGGTTTTCATTTCATTGTTGGCATTCTGGTTGCAGCAACCTGGTTAATCGTCGCCAAATTTTCACGTTATGCCTCTTTAGCCTCCATAACTGCTATTGGTTTTGCTCCATTTTACTCACTATTACTGATCCAGCGCCTGGATATTTTCCTGCCTATATTCATTATGGCCTTATTAATCGTCTACAAACATAAAGACAATATTGTGCGCCTTATTGATAAAAAAGAACCACACATTAAATTAAAGGAAGATGTCCTTGATGCCATGATGGAGGGCAAAGCGGAGCACCACGTTGTTTCCCCCAAAAAACCTGAGGCAATGCCCAAAGAGACAGTAATCGAGATAGAAGAAGTGATTATCACTGAAACTGTAGTGGCTGAGCCTGAAGCAACGAAAACAGCTAAAACCGCGAAAAAAACCAGTAAAAAAACCGAGGAATCTGCAAAAAAGACCAAAGCTAAAAAAACCGCTGCACCTAAAGCGAAAACCAAAAAACCTGAAGAGAAATAACCAAACAAGCATAGAGTCTAAAATCTAGAAATCCCTGAAAATCCATTCTCACAAAAATTTTTCAGGGATTGAAAAAAAATCAAGCCAAAGGCCATCTTGCCTTAACTTCTACCCCGCTACTTAAATCCTTTTCGCCCCTTAACATCCGTAAACATCCGGCATAAGCAATCATCGCCCCATTATCAGTACAATATTCTAAAGCGGGGAAATAAATTGTTCCGCCAATACCCTGTATCCATTCGCGTAAGCCTAACCGTAGTGCTTTATTTGCCCCTACTCCACCCGCAACAACCAATTGTTTACATCCCGACTCTTGCACTGCTCGCTTGCATTTAATCATTAGGGTTTCAACCACTGCCTCTTGAAACGCCTTGGCAATTTCAGCACGTGCACGCTCATCTTTTGTGCTTTGATTCCAAGTATTTAATGCAAAGGTTTTTAAACCACTGAAACTAAAATCCAGACCGGGTCTATCGGTCATGGGACGGGGAAACCGATAAGGGGTTGATTCACATTGATCGGCAAGAGATGCAAGCACCGGACCTCCGGGATAAGGTATGCCCATAAGTTTGGCGGTTTTATCAAAAGCTTCGCCTACTGCATCATCCAGAGTATCGCCAAGGATACGGTATTTTCCTAAATCATTGACTTCGACTAATTGGCAATGACCACCAGATACCAAAAGTGCGATAAAGGGGAATTCGAGTGATGGGGTTTCCATTTTTGCCGCTAAAAGGTGCGCTTCCAAATGATGAATCGCCAAAGCGGGAATTTGTAATGCGTACGCCAAGCTTTTTGCAAAACAAGCACCTACCAGTAATGCACCAATCAAACCTGGACCGGCTGTATAGGCAATACCATCTAACGCTTTTTTATCTATTCCTGTTTGTTGCAATACCTTATCAAGCAAAGGAATTAAATAATTAATGTGATCACGTGAAGCAAGCTCAGGGACCACGCCACCATGCACACGGTGCGTATCAATTTGCGAATGTAAGGCATGCGCCAACAAACCAGCATCTGAATCGTAAATTGCTATTCCGGTTTCATCACAAGAAGATTCAATGCCTAAAATCAACATAAAAAACCTAGTCTAAGAGTATTATCAAAGCCAGAATTGTAACACATTAATCGGATTAGCTGATTCCTATTGTATATTGTGGTTTCAAAAAAACAAATCAACAAATAATTTGATCGCTTATCGCACAATTGTGGTATACAGAAATATAAAGTCCACAAGGAATTCATAAAAATTTATAGTTTAAAACTTGACGACTGCTTCAACTAGCACTAGAATTGCCCACCTATTAAGATCAAATAACTTGAGGACTAGTTAATGCCTACCGTTCGCGTCAAAGAAGGCGAAAACCCAGAATACGCACTGCGCCGTTTTAAGCGCTCTTGTGAAAAAGCCGGTATTTTAACCGAATTACGCCGTCGTGAATTTTACGAAAAACCAACTGCTGAGCGTAAGCGCAAACAAGCTGCTGCAGTAAAACGTCATCTGAAGAAAATTTCTCGTGATATGACAGCAAAACAACAAGGCGGAAAACGCCGACGTAAATAGGATTTGTCCGTCCTGTATTTTTTACCAAGGCCACATGTACTTCGCATAGTCACAGTGATTATGGTGTCGTATTTAGTGGCCTTTTGCTTTTCAAAATCCATTTAGGGCCGAGCTCATTAGGTTTAAGGAATAAAAATGACAATTAAAGAACGCCTCAATAATGATGTCAAAGATGCAATGCGTGCCAAGGATAAAGAACTTTTATCCACGCTTCGTTTAATCACTGCTGCAGTAAAACAAGTCGAAGTCGATGAGCGTATCGAAGTGGATGATGAACGCATGTTGGTGATTTTGGATAAAATGAGCAAACAACGTAAAGAATCCATAGCCCAATACGAAAAAGCCAATCGAGAAGATCTGGTCGCTCAGGAACAATATGAGCTGGATGTTCTGAAAAAATACTTGCCTGAGCCTTTATCTGCTGCAGAAATAGAAAAAATGATTCAAGAAGCTATTGCTGCAACTGGTGCTGAAAAAATGGCGGACATGGGTAAAGTGATGGCACTCTTAAAACCCAACTTGCAAGGACGTGCTGATATGGCTCAAGTTAGCGCCATGATAAAGGCTAAGTTAAGTTAAGGATCACCATGTCTGGCTTAATCCCGCAGCCATTCATTGATGATCTTCTCCACCGAACAGATCTGGTTGAATTAATTGACAGCTATGTTCCCTTGAAAAAAAGAGGGAACAGTCATATTGCTTGCTGTCCCTTTCATAACGAAAAATCTCCTTCATTTAATGTCGTTGCCAAAAAGCAGTTTTATCACTGCTTTGGCTGTGGCGCTTCAGGCAATGCGATCAGCTTTGTCATGAATTACCTCAATCAGGGATTTGTTGATGCGGTTGAAACGCTGGCTACTCGTCTGGGTTTAACAATTCCTCGTGACAAACAAACTGAAAAAAATAATCCATCGCAGGATCTTTATAAACTTTTGTCTGCCGTAAGCCTTTACTATCAAAAAAAATTAAAATATGAAGGACAACCTGCCATCGATTACTTGCGTGGCAGAGGCTTAAGTGGAGAAATCGCGAAACTGTATCAATTAGGTTATGCAAATGAAGGATGGCATCATCTTGAAAAAGCATTTCCTCGTAACCAACGTGAGTTGCTCGCAACCGGGATGTTAATTAAAAATGAAGAGGGGAAAATTTATGACCGGTATCGAAACCGAGTCATGTTCCCTATTCATGACCGCCATGGACGTATTATAGGCTTTGGCGGACGCGTCCTAGAGGCTGAACAAAAACCTAAATACCTTAATTCACCTGAAACAGTCATTTTCCAAAAAAGCAGGGAATTATATGGTTTACACCAAATTCTAAGCCAGCAAAAAACAATAGATTACATTATTGTAGTTGAAGGCTATATGGATGTGATTGCATTAGCCCAGCATGGAATTATGAATGCAGTAGCCACCTTAGGTACTACAACCAGTACATATCATATTCAACTTCTTGCGAAATATACTAAATCGCTGATTTTTTGTTTTGATGGAGATAACGCTGGAAGACAAGCTGCATGGCGCGCACTAGAAAGCAGCTTGCCACATTTGAATCTGGGGCTCGATGCCAGCTTTATGTTTTTACCTGATGGACATGATCCGGACAGTTTAGTCCGCAAGGAAGGCAAAGACAATTTTTTAAATCAGCTAAAACAAGCCACGCCACTGCATCGATTTCTCTTTGACAACTTAGCCAAAGACCTCAATTTGCTTCGTCCTGCAGGAAAAACTCAATTAATTAATTTGGCCAAACCTTTTTTACAAAAAATGAATGAGGGCTCGTACAAACAATTACTTATCGAAGATCTTGCTCGTTTAACTCATATAGAAACGCATCGCTTAAGCCAGCTAGTTAGCGAGGCATCTCGTCCAGCCCCACAGGAACAAATGATGACTATAGCGCGTACACCCATGCGCGTTGCGGTGGCCTTGCTCTTACAACATCCAGAAATTTATGCACAAATCAAACAGCACATTAATCCCGAGCTTCTGGATGCCAAAGAACATGAAATTTTAGTGCAACTGTTACAGCAACTGGCAGCAAATCCACAAGCCACTACAGCAACACTTATTGAATCATGGCGCGATCATCCTTATTTTGATTCCATGAACAGGCTTGCTGCCTGGGATCATTTGGTTCCTGAACAAGAATTAGTTAAGGAATTTATTGATATTATGGCGTTTTTACAAAAACAAAATCGTGAATTAACCATACGTGAATTAATTAATAAATCACGCCAATACGGCTTAAATGAAGAGGAAAAAATAAAGTTACAAGACATGCTAAAAGAACGCCATGTGTGACTTAGTACTTAGCAAAACATCAGAGCTACGCGTTTAGACAATGCAATTAGTATTAACCCTAACTCATACGGTGTTTCATCATGTGCTAGACTCTTGTAAAGAAGATGTCCAGAAAAAAGCAATGAAAAACTACTGGTATGTTGCAGCCTCCCGGTTTATAATTATAAGATTTTGTAATCCTAAAGAAGCAAGCAATCCAATTAGTGCTATATGATGCTGTAGATTCCATTGTTTTTTAGGATAATGTCCAATTGTCCCTAGAGAAGTGCCTATGACCATAAATGATCAAGAACAGCAAAGCTCACAGATAACCAAAGTCATTAGCCTAGGCAAGGAGCAAGGTTACCTGACTTACAGTCAGATCAATGACTTGCTGCCTAATATAGTCGATACAGAACATTTTGATGTCATTATCAGCATGCTGGAAGGCATGAACATCAAAGTATTTGAATTGCCGCCAGGTGATGATGAACTGGCACTTCTGCTCAATACAGAAGAAGTTCCAGATATCGAGGAAGCCGCAATGGTACTGGCCTCTGTAGACAAAGAAACTGGCCGTACAACCGATCCAGTTCGTATGTACATGCGTGAAATGGGTACAGTAGAGCTGTTGACCCGTGAAGGTGAGATCCGCATCGCGAAACGCATTGAAGAGGGCATTTACCAAGTACTCAAATCTTTGGCTCATTATCCAGAAACTGTCCAGTTGGTGCTTGATGATTATGATCGTTTCAATGCCCAAGAAATTCGTCTGAATGAAATTATTAGCGGTTTTTCTGATGTTGAAGATGAAGTAGCTCCTGCTGCAAGCATCGGCTCTATGCTTGATGAAGATCGGCAAGATGATGATCTGCTTCTTTCTGATGATGAAGAAGATGAAGACGGCGAAGGAGGTATGGGTGAAGTCGATGATGGTCCAAACCCAGAACAAGCCAAAGTTTATTTTGATGACTTACGTGTTACCTATGAAGAAGCACTAGCTATATTAAAAGAGCTTGGCAGAGACCATGCCAAAGCGCTGAAAGCGTTGGAAGCGATGTCTGAGTCGTTCTTAAAGCTCAAGCTTACTTCCAGACAGGTTGATCGTTTAACACGTCATTTCCGTCAGCTACGTAACCACATCAGAGAGTTCGAGCGTGGCATTATGCGCCTTTGCATTGAAAAAGCGCGTATTCCGCGAAAACTGTTTATTGATACATTCCCAGGCCAAGAAACAGACATGGAATGGCTCAATTCCATTATTAGCAAACACGGTAAAAAGCTCGATATGGACCGTATCCAGGAACATACCGAGGAGATTTTACGTATCCAATCACGATTGGTCGCATTCGAAGCCGAGTACGGTTTGACGATCGGTGAAATTAAAGACATCAACCGTAAAATGTCCATTGGCGAAGCGAAAGCACGTCGCGCCAAAAAAGAAATGGTTGAGGCCAACTTACGTTTGGTTATTTCCATCGCGAAAAAATACACCAACCGTGGCTTGCAATTCCTTGATTTAATTCAGGAAGGCAACATCGGTTTGATGAAAGCAGTAGATAAATTTGAATACCGTCGCGGTTATAAGTTCTCTACCTATGCAACCTGGTGGATTCGACAGGCAATTACCCGTTCTATCGCCGATCAAGCGCGTACCATCCGTATCCCGGTACACATGATCGAAACGATTAACAAGCTCAACCGCATTTCCAGACAAATACTTCAGGAAACTGGCCGTGAAGCCACACCCGAAGAATTGGCTGAAAAAATGGAATTGAGCGAAGACAAGATTCGCAAGGTCTTAAAAATTGCTAAAGAACCGATTTCCATGGAAACCCCAGTGGGGGATGATGATGATTCACACTTAGGTGACTTTATTGAAGACAATAACATTGAATCACCAATCGACATGGCAACTGCTGAAGGTCTGCGCGAAGCTACTCTGGAAATCTTGGAAACGCTAACCCCAAGAGAAGCCAAAGTACTCCGTATGCGTTTTGGTATCGAAATGAATACCGACCATACTCTGGAAGAAGTGGGCAAACAATTTGACGTTACTCGTGAACGAATTCGTCAAATCGAAGCCAAAGCGCTTCGCAAACTGCGCCATCCATCTCGTTCAGAGAAACTGAGAAGCTTCCTCGAAGGTGATGAAGGCTAATGATTCAAATAAAGAGGAAGGATAAAAAGGATTTGTGACCTCTTTACTCTTCCCTACTCCTCTCCCTAACAGGAGAGGAAAACTCCAAAAAAATCACAAAAAAAACTAGAACATTAAGCAAATTAAGTTTAAAATGACTCCCTCTCCGGGCCCATAGCTCAGTTGGTCAGAGCAGCGGACTCATAATCCGTTGGTCCTAGGTTCAAGTCCTAGTGGGCCCACCAACAAAATCATTTAAATTCAATAAGTTACACTTGACGCCCTGCACCCATAGAAACCCACTTCGGGACTTCTTCGGGACCTACGTGCAAAATCTAAAGCGAAATCGCACTATTATCCTTATTTACTGCTTTCTTGGATTTAAAATTTTTGTTCCGCAGCAGAGTAAGAACTACCCCGCTCTTTTGCTTTTCACAAACCCTGTTGGCCGCCTCAAAAAGATTTTGCAACTCGGCTGATGAATAATGAGTGGTAATTCGACCAGAACAATGTCCTAGCAAATCTTGCCTATCTTCAAAACTGACTCCAGCCGCACGTAAACGACGACCAAAAGTATGTTTTAAATCATGCACCCTCACATGTGGTAATCCTGCTTTTACTCTAGCGTTCCGCCAACCCGTTGATAATATCCGAGCTAAAGGCCTGCCTTTATAACTAAATACATGTGTCGGATGCTTTCCACGCTCACTACTCACAACCGATCTAGCTGTCTCGTTACAGACAACCAATCGTTCCTCACCATTTTTTACCAACTCAGCTGGTATGATAAACACCATGATATGAGGCATTTCAGGAATTTTAATTTCCCATTCCCAACGCAATTCACATATCTCACTATCCCGACATCCAGTATTGACGGCAAATAAACCCATTCTTTCCAGATGTGGCGGCAACTCACCAAAGAGTCTGTGTTGTTCATCCCAGTTCAGCGGATAAGGCTTGCGCAGATCATTCTCCGGTAAGAGTTTAATTTTGGGCGCGTTAGCCAACCAAGTTAAGCCAAACTCGTCCATCCATTCGCTTGCTGCTAGATTCATAATTCGACGCACTACCATTAAACCATGATTAATGGTTCTCGTAGATACCTCATCCTTTCTCCTACCTTCAATGAATGGTTGCAACGAGCCTATGTGAATAGATTCCAACGATAAATCACCAATGTACTTTACCACTTCGCGTAAACGCCCTGCATCATCATCAATGCTGCGTTTATGCTGGTTTTCCATCAGAAATTTAGTCGCGGCCTCCATAAAACTTCGCTTGGGTCTGACACCATATACCGTGGCTTGACGGATTTCATCAATCCGTCTTGCTAGATATTTTTCGGCTTCTTCGAGGTCGCCAGTACCAGTGCTTTCGCAAAGTCGGTATCCAAATATTTTTTTGTCAATTTGCCAGTGACTACCTTTTTTGTAGATCCCTGGTATTCGTTTTCGTCCCATATTTCCAAACTCCTTCGCTTGGATGCCGCGGGTCGATCACTACACTGTATATAATCGTCTACCCAAGCATCTAAATCAAGTCGATCAAATGCCACACCCTGTGAACCAATGGGAATTTCCATCAAGCTAGGACGTACTTCTTCATTAAAACGATGCCTATCCATGCCCACATAAGCAGGTGCATCTCTAAGACGTATTAATCTTGGTAGAATGTGATAAGTGCTCATGATTTTCCTTAATTAACTTTATAAAAATAAAATCACACAAGAATATTAATTACATTTGATCCATTGAAAAGGTGATGTTTTCATACTTCCTTAAAACTCTTAACGAACATTTTAATACTCATATCGAGCATTTATTTAATCATATTGAGTACATTCCTGCAATACATCGTATATATGAAAATTTAATGAGATATTATAAATTAGCTATACCTTTGACCCTTTTGTTTATACAATAACCGAAAGTTGATTCATGGAGAAAAAAATGGATTTATTAGACCAAATCGAACATGCAGTTGGCAGCGAATTTATAAATACAAATGAGCATGTAGAATTGTTGTTTAACGTTCAGGAAATGATCAATTCAGAACAACAGCCCCATTCAAATAAAATAGTGGAAATCTTATAGTTGATGTCAAAGCTGATAGTTTGTGGATCCGGAATAAAATCCATCTCTCACTTTACCGAAGAAACTAAATATATAATTAAAAATTCTGATAAAGTTCTATATTTAGTCAATGAGCAGAATCTCAAATCTTGGATTCAGCGTGAATCCAAAGAAGCTGAGAGTTTAGAGGATCTTTATTTTAGTAGTGATAAACGAATAGATGCTTATAGAAAAATCACAAACTACATTGTTAGCGAATATAATAAAGGTAAAATGCTTTGTGTTCTATTTTATGGTCACCCGACAGTATTTGCTGAATCAGCTTTAAATGCAGTAAAAATAATAAAAGCACTTAACGGAAATGCCACAATACTCCCAGGAATTTCAACTCTGGATTGTCTATTTAGTGATTTAGAAATAGATCCTGGTAATAAAGGATGTTTCACTATTGATGCTACTGAACTATTACTTTATGAAAGAGATATCGACATAAATGCACACGTCATTTTATGGCAAGTTGCAAACATTGGAATGCATAATATTAATCAGACTAGTAAGATGCAGGTTTTATCCGAATACCTAGCTAAGTTCTACCATCATGATCATATTGCTTACCTATATGAGGCAGCACAAATCCCTATGCAAAAACCTAGAATTGAGAAAATTACATTAAAGGATTTAGTAGATTCAAAAATCAATTCGACAACAACTTTATATATAACACCAGCAAATCAAAAAAAATTAAGTGAAAAATATCTTAATCTTCTAGAAATCAATCTCCAAGATTATAAATTATCTTGAAAGTCGGACACACCCACGAAATAGCTTCGCATCACTAGAAAAAGTCGTCGCATTATTACAATAAGAAAATAAAAAACGAGAATCCTCTTCTAATAACACATTAGGATTTTTAATCAAATTTTGACCATCCGATTTATAATGATAAAAAGTAAATTGAGTTTCTTTACTTACCTTATACAAAGAACTACCAAATGCATCACCTTTCTCTTCTGTAAACTCTTCTTGATATGCTAGTAATACATTTTTTAAGGTTTCAAGCTCCGTTAACGTGCTATTACTTTGATTAGTCTTAAAGGTATTAATTTTTGCAAACGGGCATTGCAATGGATAATAAACACTGTCATTTTTCTCTTCTAAAGAAGAAGGAACCATTACTGTAGGTGTATATTCAAGACCATAACACGTGTTGTAAATTCTTTGAACATCACTAACAGGCAAATACTGCTCATCAATAGCAGGCTTTACCCCAATACCCGATCCCATACAAATATTGAAAATGTATTTTGCCGTATCCATGATAAATGGAGTAGGCCTAAAACGATTTACTTTCCTTGCACTTAAAAATAGATCGTTACATGAAGAATCATAAGTGTTTTTAGTTAGCTTTTTCCGTAATGCCTCAGAAAAATATAGTTTTAACTTTAACCACTTATCATTCCTCTTCACTTCATCAATAAATTGTTCAGAAAAATAAAGAATCTGGCTATGCCAATTTGTAGATGTGAAGCCGTCCTGTAGGACTTCTTTAAATATACGATAGTGTTCATAAGGTGATTTTGGTGGAGGATGAGAGACATTAAAATATTTTTGTACTCGTGTATGTTTTCTTTGGCATCCTATATTAGGTAACAAAAAAGAAGACAGAGCGCCAGATGAAACTGATAAAACATTGTTATCAACTGTCTGATCTTCATCAAATACAATTTGCATATTAAAAATAGCACCTGGTCCTTGGACGCAATCAGGAAAGATCCTTTCTTCTTCCCCAAAATAGTGCCATTCACAATATTTGTCCAAAATAATACCTAAAGGTAAGCTGTTCTTTCCATAACCTAAATGTTGAAATAACTCATTATCCGTGTTGAAACTATCTATTCTTTCTAGTTTTCCTGACTTCCCAGGCAAGTATGCGTGATTTTTAATACCAAAATGCTCACCAAAGCGATAATGAGCTAGAAAAAAAGGGATTTGAGTATCTGATAAAAGCTCGTCTAAAACTTGGTAAATGGAAGGATTTACTGCATTAATTTTATTTTTAATTTCATTCCATGAAACTTTTTCGATTCGGTTCATACCTAAACGCCTGTAAATATACAGTATTACAAAATATCCTTATCTTAAAACTTAGATAATTGCAAAAAGGACTTAATACTAGCCAATTTTAATGGTAGAGTCACCCATTTCAATGGATGTGAAAGGAAAAAATGTCTAATTCAATACAACGAATGCCAAATGGAGTTACATCACTTTACTTTATTCAAGCCTGTTCAACATTTTCTTTTGCAATACTTTACTCTTCCCTCTCACTTTACATAAGCAAACAGCTTGGGTTATCTCCAACTGTCTCCAACAGTGTTGTGGGCTTATTTTTGGCCTTTAACTATGTTTTACATTTGTTTGGTGGATTGATGGGAGGTCGATATATCAGCAATCGCACTTTATTTTTTATTACAACTCTAATTCAAACATTCGGACTTATAGTGCTGGCAATATCTAAAGTCTCATTACTATATATAGGATTAAGCTTATTTTTAATTGGTTGCGGTTTGAATACTACATGTTATAACACCATTCTATCTCAACGCTTTCAACCAGATGATGATCGGAGGGATAAAGCGTTTTTTTTAAGTTATGCTGCAATGAATGTAGGATTTTTTGCTGGCTATATCAGTAGTGGATTTTATGACTATTCAAATGATTATCAACAGCTTTTTTATATTGGTGTATTAGCTAATGTTTTAACATTACTATTTATGATTTTTAGTTGGCGCAATCTGGGTGACAATGATTTATCCCTGCTCCCTAAAAACAATAGAAATAGGTTCGCTAACAACATGATTAGCATACTAGGAATTGTCATATTAATTCCCGCGTTAATTCTATGTTTTCATTCTTCTTACCTAAGCAATAGTCTTGTTATTATTACAAGTATTGCCATGCTCTTTGTAATTCTTACTTTAGGCTATCAACAAAAAAATCAAACAGATAAACAAAAAATTCTGGTCTACATAATTTTAACTGTAACATCAATTATATTTTGGATGATCTATTATACTGGGCCGATGGGCATTACTCTTTTTATTAAGAATAATGTTGACAGACATATTCTCAATTTCGAAGTTGCTACCCAATGGATTTTAAATCTTAATGCAATTGTAATTATTTTAGGTGCACCAGTTGTAGCCATTGTGATTAACAAATTAAAGAACAAAGGATACAACTTTTCTACCACATTGCAGTTTGCAAGTGCATTTATTATTTTAAGTTTTTCATTCTTTTTCTTAGCTTGTGCGGTAATATTCCCTGACAATCAAGGTTTTAGTAGCATATTCTGGATCGTACTTCATTTTGTGGCTCAAGCCATCGCAGAGTTACTAATAGGACCCGTAGGATATGCAATGATTGGGCGCATAGCACCTCTTAAGTTGCAAGGTATTTTAATGGGGACCTGGATGATGGTTTCAGGAGTTTCTGCATCATTATCGCAATACTTTTCTAATGCAATGGTACAAACACAAGCAACTGATCCTCTAACCACAAACCCAGATTACCTTCATGTATTTTACCAATTGGGACTATGGGCATTAGCAGGTGGGATTTTCTTGTACCTTATATCAGGAAAGATAAAAAATCTTATTGACGAACTATCAACAGAAGTTGTAAATGAATCAACTGTCCAAGTTTAAGCCTTATTTAATTGGTAATTTTACATGTTGATCATTAGTTAATTAATTATGCATTTTTCCTATAACATTTTCGGGGTAAACATTCTAATTTTTTTAATACGCATAACCGCTTACTCTTATTCATGTACGGAATAATCAATTTTGTTATAGATGGAGAGGACATGGAGTGTTTATCTGTTGTTTTAGCACAAAAAGAGAAAAGATATATATTTAAAAATGAATCGCAAAAGAACTTAATTAAAACTATCTTACATCATACTTCCTTAGATTTAATATCATTTGCAGAAATTCTGGAAGTTAACCCACTAATTCTTAATCATGTTGCAAATGGAAAAGAGCATCTTGATATAAACACCTTCCAAAAATTAGTCGATTGGTTTTTTATTTTTATAAATGGTTAACTCTAATTATCCCTCCCATTGCTCAATATTAATGCGACGCAGGGTCTTGCTTCTTTAAATGAAGAAGGATATCTAAAATATGGAGTCACCTCACTAACTCCATTAACTTTGTATAACTATCTATTACATCATATTTAACTTGATTTGAGGTTATTTTCCTAAAATATTTTCGAGCACAATCGATTTTATACTCCTCAATTTTTCGTAACTCCATTGAGGACATAGAGCCTTTTGTTTCAGCGATGAAATAAATATGCCTTACGCTACCCTCTTTGAATGAAATAGCCCAATCAGGATTATAATTACCAACTGGTGTTGGAATAAAAAAACCTTTTGGTAATTTTGCATAAACAACTACTTCTTCACTTGTATCAAGCTCTTCAACAAACTGACGTTCATTTTTAGAATCTGTAAAAACATAATCATAAATATGATTTTTCATAGGCTCACCAGCTCGACTAAAATCTTGTTTTGTTTTTTCTCTAGTGAAAATTTCAAAATCATAAGTTTCAGATAGTGTATTGTATGTAAGATGTTCAACGACTACGGTTGCCTTTTGTTCATTGATAATCCTTGCCGATTTTGTAATAAAATCCTCTGGATTCGATTTATATTGTTCAAAAACTTTAGGCTTTATGCTTTGTAAAATTTCTCCAATTGTAGTACGAGTTAATTGAGTTTCTTCCGCCAATTTACCAATTAGGTCATACTTCACTGAGGAATGAATACTTTTAACATGATTCACTATGGATGTTTCACTAAGTCTAAAACTCCTACCCTGATGCAAATCATCAACGGTTGGTTCATTAATTTGTTCTCCACGTTGAATTACATATTCCATTTGAGTAATGTGTAAATCATTATTCAAATTTATCACGCACTTTTTAATTAACTCTTTACTGTTGAAGCTAACCATGTAAATCGCTTTCTTATTAATTCGCTTCCAAAGTTCTTTGAATTCTTTTTTTTCAAAATTTGCATTCAATGGATTGAATTTTACTTTTCTGTCATCCTCAAAATCGGGTAAATTATGCCCAGTAAATACATTGTCTATCAGTTGTAATATGGGATTAGTATAATCTTTTAGCTCTTCCGGAAACTCAGCAACGTTTTGCAAATTTTTATCATTTAAATAAACTGATGTTAAGAAGTCATGATCATTGACATATTTATTACTTATCAAATAAGAATAAATTAGATTGGCCATCTGTTTCGTAATTATCAAGTCGCCACATGCAGTTTTGATGATTTTATCCTGAAAATACGATGCATCTGCTATACGCGGTCGAGCAGAAAGTGAATCACTAATATCTTGCTGGAGCGCAGTTACAAAATCTTTGTAGCTTTCGTTCGCTACCACAGTTAATACATTTATCTCATGAACAGTAGCTGAATCATCCATTCTATCACCTAACTGATTAACCGCTATTCGCATACCACGTCCAACCTCCTGGCGTCGATATATAGTGTTATCACTATGTTTTAGTGTACAAATGACAAACACATTAGGGTTATCCCACCCCTCACGAAGAGCTGAATGTGAAAATATAAAACGAATAGGTTCATCCAGCGATAATAAACGCTCTTTGTCTTTTAAGATTAAATCATACGCATCCACGTCATCTGTTTCGTTGGATTTTTTATTCAAAATAGGATCAATAAGATGTCTGCTTTTCTTATCTATAGAGAAATAACCATTGTGAGTCTTACATGCATCAATCTGTTTAAGATATTGCCTGTATATAGGATCCGCTTTAATTAATAGTTTTTCTAATTGGATGTTATATTCTTTTTCAAAAAGCTCAGCATATTCACCATTAAGCTGCCCATCTGAATTATAACTACGATACTTAGCTACTGAGTCAATAAAAAATAATGAGAGAACTTTGATACCTTGATGAAACAAGGCCTGTTCTTTTTCAAAATGTGCTTTAATAGTTTCACGAATTTGAATCCTACGTAAAATTGATTCATTAACATCACCAATTACTTCTCCTGTATGTAGTACAACACCATTAGTGAAGCTCACTGTATGTGTTTGTGTACTTGCCTTAATATCAGCGATTACAAATCCTTTGTATTGATCTAATCCTGAAATATGAAACAAATTATCGTTTTTCTTAAATTTACGAATCATTCGTTTTATAGGGGTAGTTTTATTTTTTTGCTTAACTTCAATTTCCATAAGAGCAATTGGCGGTTTATGTGCAGTAATTTCAAGAGATTCCAGATATAGATAAGTATTAGTACCGTTTAAACTTTTCAAAGAAATTCCACGCACAGCAATTTTCTTTACCAATTTTTGCTGATAAGCGTCCAATGCATCTAATCGATAAATCTTATTGTATTCGGTCTTATGTGTCGCAGAGTAACGTAAAATGAATAACGGGTTAAATTTTTTAAATGATTCAATTGTCTTTATACCTTCCATTTTTTGCGGTTCATCGAGAATTAAGATGGGGTGATTGTTTTTAATGACATCAATTGGTCGTCGTGATTGGAAATTGTCTAACTCTTGATCAATTCGACGAGCATCTTTGCCAGCCGCATTGAATGCCTGTACATTGATAACCATCACATTAATTCCTGAATCAGATGAAAATCCTTCCAAATTGTATAACTGCTTAGAGTTATAAATAAAGAATCTCGCTCGTTTACCATACTCTTCTAAAAAGTGATCTGCTGTGATCTCAAGGGATTTTGAAACTCCCTCACGGATAGCTATACTAGGTACAACGACAATAAATTTACTCCAACCAAATTGACGGTTTAACTCAAACATTGTTTTAATGTAGCAATAGGTTTTCCCAGTACCTGTTTCCATTTCTATATCTAGATTAATTACAAATCCTGTTTTTTTATCATGGTTCAGATTTTTGGAGATTGGTAGGTTTTGTTGAGATTGAACATTTTGAATATTATTTAATAACTGAGTTGAGGTAAGCACAATATCATGATTTTTAAACTCAGAGTCATTTTGTATTGTAGGTTGCACTCGTCCAGGGTTACTGCGATATGATGCGTAACTAATATTAGGCTGACCAGCAAAACAATCTATAACACCTTCAACTGCCTGAGTTTGATAGGGTTGCTTTTTAAATTTCAACTTCATAAAGAAAGTTCCTTCTATCATCTGATATTAAATAGTCTTTATTTCAGTACCTGGCGAAACATGTTTAAAAATTTGCTCAATATTGATTTTTACACTATCACTATCAAAACTTGAGTCACGAAAAACAACCCTCAAGGGTTTATAAGCTGCCAGTTTTTTAACAAACTCTTCGTTTATTTTTTCATCAAAACAAGCAACTAATTGATTATGATCTATAAAAAATAATATTTTTCCAGAGAAATTCTTTCGATAAATTGGCAAAGATAAATCTATTCCCCAATCCAAAAGTATTTGAAATAACAAGTCTTCAGAATTACGGTCTTCGCGAATATTATTAATATGTGAAATAAGATTACTTTGCTCAAGGATATCAGGTTCATAATATATGTCTTTCATATTAGATTTATCGATTCTTAAAACTCGAAAACCTATATCTAAATTATCAATTTTTTTATTTATGTTTTCACTTTTTATTTTATTTCCTGCTCGACGAATACGTTCTTTACAAATTTCAGCAATAGTCTTATATCCGGCTTTAAAAGCTTCACTTTGTTCATCACAAATTTCAGGTACTTGAACCATTATAAAGCGGCGAGTTCCGTTATCTTCGGCGTTAAGTTCCATAACTGCATGTGCTGTTGTGCCTGAACCGGCAAAAAAATCCAATATCAAATCATTTGATGTCGAGTTAGGTGCAATTTGAATTAATCTTTTAATAACAGCCAGTGGTTTTGGGTGATCAAAAATTTTTTTACCATCGAATAAATTCCGTAAATCTCTAGTGGCCTTTTTGTTTCCATCTAAATCATCCCATAAAGGTGATGGTCTTTTTGTTCTTCCTTCCAAATAATATTTAATATAAGGCCACCATATTTTTTTGCCGTCTTTTTCAGTTTTTTTCCACAGTATATAATTATCATTTACTAATTCTTCATATTTTTTTCTCTCCACACGCCAACATGATTCATAGCCCCCAGGTCCAGTTGGATACAAATCTTCTCCATCAGGATTTTTAATTGGATAAAACATATTAGGCCGATCTACACGTTGATCGTTGCTTCCTGTTTTTCTTAATTGATCGTACGCATATTTTCCACGCTCATCCTCGTTTTCAAATCTTTTTAAATCATGAGGTGTAAGGGGTAAACCTGTTAAACTTAAATCGGGGATTTTCGTATATGCTAAAATATAGTCGAATGATGAGCCTAACCCTCCACCATCTTGTCCCGTTGTTTGACCAGTAGCTCTTACTATATTTCCGACAAAATTTTCTTCGCCAAAAATTTCATTACAAATTTTTTTTAAATTATCAAACTCATGATCATCGATGCTAATGAAAATAATTCCATCATCTTTAAGTAAGTTACGTGCAAACTTAAGCCTAGGATACATCATGCTTAACCAATCAGAATGGAAACGTCCATTAGATTCACTATTAGTAACTAAACGATTAGAGTTTTCATCTTTCTGATTTGATTTTAAAAGATAAGACTCAATATCCTGACTAAAATTATCTTTGTATATAAAATCATTTCCCGTATTGTAGGGTGGATCAATATAAATCACTTTGATTTTATTAAGATATGTTTCCTGCAACAATTTAAGAGCTTCTAGATTATCCCCTTCAACAAATAAATTTTTAGTAGTATCAAAATAAACACTTTCATCACGATAGGGACGTAAAGTCTTAGCTATAGGTTTATTAGCTGTGATCAATGCTTCCCGTTTACCTGGCCAATTAAGTTGGTAACGCTCATCTTGACCATCTATTATTGATGTTGACAGTTCTTGTCTCAATCTATCGAAATCAATTGCCTGTTTAACTTGACCATCTCGACGCATTTCAGTCATGCAACTAGGGAATAACTCCAGTAATTTATCAATATTTTCAGAAACTAAGTCAGGAGTATGCATTTTTAATTTTCGCATTTTTTACCTCTGCAGTAATAAAAATGTTCAATTTTAATTAACTTCCATATATAGCAAATTATTGCGAAAAATTTTTTTACGTAAGCACAACTTAATTTATTAATTGCATTAATATATGTTTATTTTAGACTACTCTTATTAAATTGGTTTTCTCGAAAATTCAAATACTGTCATTGATTTTCTCAATTTCTTTAATCCATATATATATAGATGTCACAAACGTGCAACTTCAGAATTGCACTTTAAAATTTAAAAGAAAAGAGAACCGTAGGTAATAAAAATGAATGAATAAATTTTGTTAAATTTTCAGTACAAAACACACCTTTCGCATGACATAAAAATGCATTATATCTATCTGATAAATAATGAATTTTTAATTGTTCTTGTAATTTTAAAGCAAAAAATAGCGGTGAATACATGATGAATTATCTGGTTAAAATAACTCTTCTATTTAATCGGGTTTTAGCTATCTTTTCACCATTAATTCACCAATTAATCACCAAATTATTATTATCAAAAAATAATCATATTAATGTAGGGGGTATATTACTCATAGTAGAGACAAAAATGGGGGTTTTGCGAACATTGCCACTTATGAGGCTAAATAAATTTGTTTTTCAAATATTTGTTTATTTGGAGGCCAGTTTTTTGCTTAAAGTATACTTTTAGAATTAATTGAATTTTTGAAGGTTATATTGATTTAGCACTTATAACTTGGCTCTAAGTGTAGTGGATCCCACTCTCAAGTGCATATGAAATTTTATACCATTTCATTGGATTACTTAGCTAGATAAAACCCTATCTTTAGACACTAAACATACTTTAAAAAGCGAAACAATTTTATTCTTTATGCCTATGTCTATGGTGAATATCAGGATAATGATGGTGAGAATGAGTCAACTCTTCATGCTGATGAGGATGTGTGTGTGGCTCTTTACCATCCCAAGGAAAGTCGTGAGTATGTTGATGATGCTCATCATGACAATGTGAATGATTATGATATAAAGATTCATGCGTATGGATATGACTATGGCTCTCAGTGAGATGTATCCAAACCCCTGTACCCATTAAAGCAGCAGCTGCCCAAAATAATCCCGATGGCGATTCATGAAAAAATAGTATGGCGATACCAGCGCCGATGAACGGTGCTGTAGAAAAATAAGCTCCTGTTCTTGCTGTTCCAAGTCCGCGTAAAGCAAGAACGAATAGGACAAGACTGATGCCATAGCCAAAAAAACCTAGCAACATGGTATAGCTAATATTAGTCCACGCGGGAAATGTTAATCCTATAAAGAATGCCAAACTAATGTTTACTACCCCAGCGACCAACCCCTTACTTCCTGCAATAAAGAATGCATCCGAAGATGATATTTTGCGGGTGAGATTGTTATCAATTGCCCAGCATAAGCAAGCACCGGCAATACTTACAGTACCTAGCCAATTTTGCGGGGCTATTTTTTGTGGCCAAGATAATAGAACTCCGCCGGCTACGATAAGTAGCATGCCTAAAATAATACGTCGATCGGTGCTTTCCTTAAAGAATATCCATGCTAGAACAGCCGTTAATACTGCTTCGAGATTAAGGAGCAGAGAAGATGTGGCTGCACTTGTATGAGAAAGGCCGACCATTAATAAAGTTGGAGCAATCATACCGCCAAAGGCGATAGCTGCCATTAACCAGGCCCATTCACCTTTTAATAAACCTGAACCATTCCAACCTCGATCTTTTATTAGGCGCACAAATCCCAACCCCATTCCACTACCCAAATAGAGAAAACCTGCTAGGAGCAAAGGTGAAATATTACCAACTAATTGCTTAGCAAATGGGGTACTCCCTCCAAATAAAAGAGCAGCTCCAAGAGCTGATAATGTAGCGGATGATAAATGAGGCTTGAGCATATGAAATTCACTTATTAATATAGTCGATGCTAAAAAGCATCTGTAGTTAAAAATAACGAACTGCCAAGAATTAATGAAATGAAACCGTCTAAACTTTATAAAGACTAATATCCTCTTTTAGGTGTTTAACAATATCATCTAAATGATGAATAAATTTCATCATCTCTTCTATGCCACTAGAAAAAGCTGCGGTAACACGATTAATTTCATTCATACTCTCAACGATTTGCTCAATTCCAACTGCTTCTTGCCTAATAGACACCTCAATGTGTTGGCTTGAAATCGATGCTTCATTAATCATTTTACTTAACGCATGAATAACGTCGCCTGCTTTCTCAATGAGCTTAATTCCTGAATCAAGAGTGTTAGCTCCTTCCTCGGTAACGATGACCGCTTTTTCAGTGCTACGTCGTATGTCCTCAAGAATTTTTTGCACCTGTACCGTGGACTGTTCTGATTGCTCTGCAAGATTTCTTACTTCAGTTGCCACTGCGGCAAAACCTTTACCAGATTCTCCTGCTTTTGATGCTTCAATTGAGGCATTCAATGCTAACATCTTGGATTGTTGGGCAAGCGTATTTACTACTACAGTAATTTCACCGATTTGTTTCATGTGGTTACTTAAATCAAGAATAGTTTGCGCAATAAGCTTCATCTTTTCTTCTGAAGCCCTAATGCCCAGAATGCTTTGTTCTACTGAGTGCGCCCCTCGTTTTCCCTGTTCATAGGTATTTTGAGCCACTTCTCGTAAAACTTGAGCTTTAGCCATAGTTTTTTTGGAGCTATTGTCTATTTCTTCCAATGAAGCACTGATTTGATTAATCGCAGATGCTTGGGAACTAATTTCTTTTGCTTGTTTATTAGCAGAAGTGAGCACCGTTCCAACCATTGTAACGATATCACTGCTGGCTTGTGTAATTTTTTTTGTCATCGATGAAAGCCTATCCGTCATGGAATTTAAATCTCGCCCCAGATCTTGTAATATGCCTTCATTTTCTATTTCAAGACGATGACGAAGATCACCGGAAGCAACTTTACTGCTATGTAGACTAAATTTTTTCGAAGAATTAATCAGTGTTTCCAATAACACTCGAGTCTCCTCCTCTTTATGACGAAGCATTTCTTCATTCTTTTTTATTGCATCTTGCATGCTGTTTAGGGATAAAAGCAGCTTCCCTAATTTATCTGATGACATGATTTCTATTGTTACGTTTCGCTCTCCTGCTGCAATTCGCTCAGCAGCATTTATTGCATTATCTAGTGGAATGGATAATGCTCGCTGTGTGATATAAGGGACAATCACTGTTAAAACAATTGCTAAAATCAACAGCCACAAAGCGGAATCTTTTAAAGAAATTAAATTCTTATCTATTTCATTTATATGGGATTCAATTTCTTTGGATAAGTCTCTAAATAGCCCCCCTTCTCTTTTACCGGTTATCTCCGAATAAGGACCATCAATGAGATCTATCATTGATTTTTGAATGGCTCGTGTTTTGTTCCTGATATTTTCTACATTATCGGGATTATTAGGATCCCTTGGCGCATTTATTATTGATACTTGAGCTTGATACAACGATTTATAAAGCTGTTGAAGCTTTTTCCATTTATGCTGTATTTCTTGATTATCTAACACTTCGATTACTTTATCACCCTGGACTCTAACTTGATGAATTTCATTCCATGTATTATCAAAATAAGTCTTATCTTTTGGGTCTCCTGTCATTGCCCAATGCTCCAAGATGTCTTGGGATTGATAAATTTGGGCATCAAGAATAGGAGGTAAATTCTCATTTTGAATTTTATGATTCAAGTGGATTATATAGTTTACTTTAGGCACTAAAAGCATAATCAATATTAATAAAGGTAATCCAAGAGTCATAAATCCAATAAACAATCGAGTGCCCAATGGAATCACAAAACGTCGTGGGATTGCATCAGTGTTCATTACCGCCTCCTATTCAGCACGAGATCTTAAAATCCCTCTGCACATTATCGCCTCACTAAATTCTTTAATAGAATTTTTCAGGTAGCTATTCCAAAAATCATACAAAATGACCTGTATTTTGCTTAAGTCAGCATGTTCAATTAATTTAAAAATCGGAATCGATTTCTTTAATATTCCATACCTCATTGTCTATAATGTGTAATAAGCTCATACAGAAAGAAAATATATATGACAAAACATATCTTATTAAAAAATTGGAGATGCTGTCTTTTAATTTCTGTCACTTTATTATGCTCCTGTGAACATTATGTCTCTAAGAATGACCCCAAAAATAATACATCCGTTAATAAATCGTTCATTGGATATCATCCTCATGGACATGGACATGGACATCATTAATTCATTGACATGACAAAGAAGAGAAATTTGCTCATTCAGAAATCATATCAATGCAATTGAAACGATACTCCATGAAAAAAAATAGCTGCCAAGATTAGGAGTATGATTAAAAAAGAATAAAAGTGGATGGTTTTCTTATGTTTTTTGAGAAAAACCAAAACACCCACAAGCACAATACTCAACAACCCTAGCAGTACCCAAATCCAAAAATTCATTTCCATCCTTAGTGTTCCTGAACTTTCTTATTCTTATAATGTAATTCATGCACATGCTCCCCATTACCGCCAAAATCCCCAACATACTGACTTTCAGAATGCATCTCCTTAACAGTTGATTGAGTCGAAGCACAAGACACTAACCCCACTCCAAAAAAAATAATGCTCATTCTTAAAAAAAGTCTCAAACCCAATATAGTTCCTGTTTTCAGGTCATTCCTTAAAAATAGATGCATGCTACAACCCTCCCTCGATAACAACACAAATAGCCACTTTATATATTTCGTTTCAACCGGTTTACTGAATCAATTAGTTTTAAAGTATCTTGTTTCGTAAAAGGCTTCACACACTGCATTGCTTCTTGCATTTTATGCATGTCATTGTGTTGAGTCATGATTATGATTGGTGTGACTTGATTCAGCTCCGAATCCTTTTGAATACGTACAATGAGTTCTTGGTAGTTAAATCCTTGTGTTAAATTTTTATCAATTAAAATTGCATCATAACGTCTCATTAAAGCAAGTTCCAAACCTGAGTTCCCATCACAGGCCATATCCACCTTATGATTCAAATTTTGCAATTGTGCACGCAAGAGAATGCGTTCACCTAATGAATCATCGATTACTAAAAAAAGTAAAGTATCGACCATAAGACACCTCATATCACTCCCTTGCACCATCGAGTTATCCCTCTTTCGTTATTCCTATGCCTCTTGAATGTCTGCATGTCCTTTATGAGAATTCAAGAGTCGCAATCCATTTGCTACAACAATTAAACTAGCCCCCATATCCGCAAAAACAGCCATCCAAAGAGTGGCAATACCTCCAAGTGCTAAAATAAAAAATACTCCTTTAATAGCGATGGATAAACTAATGTTTTGTCGAAGAATTCTTGCTGTGTTGCGGCTCAAATCAATATATAAAGGCAGCATGGCCAAATTATCATTCATTAACGCTACATCGGCCGTTTCCAATGCCGTATCCGTCCCTTTGCCCATTGCAAAACTAATGCTGGCTTTGGCTAAAGCAGGTGCATCATTAATACCATCGCCTACCATGCCTACCGTTTGATACTGCGCCAAGAGTTGATTAATTGCTTGCAGTTTATCGGTAGGTAATACATTTGCCTTCACTTCATCAATACCCACTTGTTTCGCAATGGCATGGGCCGTTACTGCATTATCACCAGTCAGCATTGCTGTTTTTATCCCTTGCTCATGAAGCCTTGAAATAGCCCACTGACTGGACTGACGCAACGTATCAGCCACCGCAAACAGAGCAAGAACCGTATTGTTATTGCTTAAAATGACCGTGGTTTTTCCTTCTTCCTCCAATCGTTTCAGCTCTTTTTCTATTTCAGGATTGCATACGTGATTGTCTTCAGCCAGTTGGTGATTCCCTACATAAAACAGTTCCTTTTGCACCAACCCCTTCACGCCACGGCCAGGGAGCGCCTTAAACTCATCAATCTCTAATAAAGCAGTGTCAGACTGCTCTTGCTGCCAGTAAGTCACTAGAGCATGTGCTACAGGATGCTCCGAATGGCTATCAAGACTTGCTGCAATAAGCAGTAACTCTTCTTTTGTTCTACTCGAGTCATGAACAATAAAGTCCGTAACCACAGGTTTGCCTTCGGTTAAGGTGCCCGTTTTATCTAAGGCAATTAACTTTAACTGATGCCCAGTTTCTAAATAACTTCCACCTTTAATCAAAAGCCCATGCTTGGCGGCAGAGGCTAATCCGCTCACCACTGTTACCGGGGTCGAAATAACCAACGCACAAGGGCATGCAATCACTAATAAAGTGAGCGCTTTATAGATCCAGTCATAAAAAGGATAACCAAAAGCCAAAGGTGGGATTAATGCGATAAGAACTGCAATTATCACCATAATTGGCGTATAATATTGAGCAAATACATCGACAAAACGTTGTGTCGGCGCGCGCTCTGCTTGCGCCTGTTCAATGGCCTTACCAATTTTGGCAAGAAGGGTATCTCCCGATGCCTTAGTGACTTTGACCTCAAGTACCCCATACTCATTAAGCGTACCTGCAAAAACCGTATCATCTATCTCTTTACTCACCGGCATGGACTCGCCCGTAATCGGCGCTTGATTAACCGTGCTTTTACCTAAAACAACCACTCCATCTAAAGGAATACGCTCTCCAGGCTTTACTTTAAAAACAGCATCTAAGTGCACTTGCTCAATAGGAGTCGTTTGCCATTGCCCATTATCCTGTTTTACTCGTGCAATTTCCGGTGCGATTTGCATTAAACTGCGAATAGCAAGACGAGCTTTATCTAAAGAATAGCGCTCAATACGTTCAGCCAAGGCAAACAATACCGTCACCATCGCCGCTTCAGGCCATGCACCAATAAATATCGCTCCAATAATGGCAATCAACATTAAACTGTTAATATTCATTGCCTTGGTACGCAACGCCAACCACCCTTTTTTAAAGGTCGGAGGACCGCTTAAGCCAATCGCCAATAAAGCAGGAGCAATAATCCAGACTGAAAATTCCGTATTCAGATAATAGGCCATAATTTCTGAAAACAACGCCAAAATACCCGCTAGTAGAATGATTTTCCAAGAAAAATCAGAGACTGCTTTTTCGCCTTCTTTAGCTAAACGTCGTGTACCTTGGCTGCGAACACTCATGCCTAATGATTCAATGCGCTGCTGCAATGCATCAATGACAGGGAGACGATGATGAATCGTGACCTCTTCCGCAATAAAATTAAATTCCATATGCTCAATTTCAGAAACATCTTGTAACTGTTTTCTAATGAGCTGCTCTTCTGCAGGACAATCAAGCCCAGCCACAAAAAAGGTGGTTGCTGTTAATGGTGTTGTCATAAGGAGCTCCCACATTGGCCACAAAATTTAGCTCCAGCAGGAATGGATGCACCACAACGGCACACTGTATTTTGGATTGCCTGACCACATTGTCCACAAAATCGAGCTCCTGGCTCATTGCGACTTTGACACCGTGTACATATAACTCCCTGTGATTCATTTTGAGACATGTAGTTGTTGTTATGATTTTTTTGCTTATGATGGAAATTACCGTATCCATTTTGATGAGAACTACGATTTTGCCCATGATGCCCATTCAAGTAGTTACCCAGAAAGCGTTTTAAAAGGTTCATGTTAATTCTCCTCATCATCTTCAGCAAAATGGCGCAACATGTCGTCCAAAATACAACGTACATGCGTATCAAAAATACTGTAATAAATATGTTTTCCCTCACGATTGGCACTCAGTAACCGTGCAGAACGTAACAAACTTAAATGATGGCTTGCTAAGGGAACGGAAAGCTTCAATTGTTCTGCTAATTCAGACACGGATTTAGGCCCTTCTTTAAGACATGTGAGTAGAAGTCGCAAGCGATTGGGCTCGCCCATTAAATGCAATGTATCGCTTAAAGTAATCAGTTGATCGTGGGTTAGCATATTGAGTTCAACAGTTAAATAAGTATTTAACTATAAATATAGCCGAGCCTTTCATTTTGTCAAATCACGGACAGAGAGCGTTTTTTTGTACTCGTAAGAAAATTAACTTACACTAATTAAAAATCACCTACTTCGGGGAGTAACAATGAATGTTCTATTCGTCCATATGCCTTTGCTCATCGCAAGCTTTGTCTTTCTTTTAGGAATCTGTTTACTGGTGTTGACGCACCATCAACACATGCAAAGAAAAACCTATATATTAGGAACTGTTGGTTTTCTCTTGTCCTTTTTCGGCTTAATAGCAATTATCATTATTCTTTATCTCGCTTATTTTCCCAGGCTGAGGTGAACTGAGTCAAAGGCGGTTTAGTCTTCGCCTCCCTGTGGGATTATCCCTTTTTTCGCCGCTCATGAAACACATAATACAAACCGGGCAATACTAAAAGCGTCAGAAAAGTCGATGAAATAATTCCCCCAATCACCACCGTCGCCAAAGGTCGTTGCACTTCAGAGCCAGTGCCTGTTGCCAGTGCCATTGGCACAAATCCCAAAGAGGCCACTAATGCCGTCATAAGGACCGGTCTGAGTCGAGCCAGTGACCCTTGCAATACAGCATCTTTTAAATAAAATTTTTGCTGTTCATGAAGCTTATTGATAAATGTAATCATCACAAGGCCGTTGAGCACCGCCACCCCTGATAAGGCAATAAACCCGACACCTGCCGAAATAGATAATGGGATATCCCGGATCCACAAAGCAAAAACACCGCCAGTTAAAGCCAAAGGAATGCCTGTAAACACAAGCAATGCATCTCTTGCCCTGCCAAAACTCATAAATAGTAATAAGAAAATGCCAAGTAGCGTCACGGGTACTACAATCTGTAATCGTTGTGAGGCAGATTGCAATTGCTCAAACTGTCCACCCCAGTCTATCCAATAACCACTAGGTATTTTAACGTTCTGTTCAATGCGCAGTTTTGCATTATTCACAAAGGTACTTAAATCACTACCTCGAACATTGGCACTAACCACCACTCTACGTTTGCCCATTTCACGACTAATTTGATTGGGTCCTTCACTTCGTACCATTTTCGCGACTTCACTTAAGGGAATAAAATGCCGCTCACTGTCTTTAGATGGAGGAAGTGGTACAAAAACTTCACGCAATACATCAGGATCATTGCGGAAAGACTCAGGTAATCGTACCACGATATCAAAACGCTTATCCCCTTCAAAAAGCTCACCACCCTTTTTCCCGCCGGTAGCAATCACAATGGCATCTTGCACAGCGCCAACTTGCAAACCGTAACGCGCCAAAGTATCGCGATTAATTACCACCGTCCAAAGAGGTAATCCACTCACTTGTTCGATTTTGACATCTGCCGCTCCGGGTACTTTTTTAAGTTGTGTACTGATGTTTTCTGCGATCTCCAATAAAGTATTCATATCATCTCCAAATACTTTGACCGCGACATCACTACGAACCCCCGAGATCAGTTCATTAAAACGCATTTGAATGGGTTGAGTAAATTCATAATTATTTCCTGGAATTTGCCTCACTGCATTTTCAATTTCCTGTACCAGTTCCTGCTTGGGCTTTTTGGGATTAGCCCAATCTTTTCGCTTTTTTAGAATAATAAAGGTATCGGCAACATTAGGTGGCATCGGATCGGTGGCTACCTCTGCGGTTCCTAATTTTGCAAATACCGCTTTGACCTCTGGAAATTGTTTCACCCTCTGTTCAACCAAATCCTGCATGGCGATGGCTTGAGTCAAACTTGTCCCAGGAATACGCATGGCATGCATGGCAATATCACCTTCATCAAGGCTTGGAATAAATTCGCCGCCCATACGCGATGCAATAAACAAACTCAATACAACTAAGACAACGGCAGCCCCTATAACCCAACGCCGCGCATGAAAAGATCGCCGCAAAACACGTGCATAGCCAATTGAAAGATAATGCACCAGCCAATTTTCTTTTTCCTGAACACGTCCTCGCAAAAAAATTGCAATTGCTGCTGGTACAAAAGTAAGTGCGAATAACATCGAGGACATGAGGGCAATAATCACGGTTTCTGCCATAGGCAAAAACATTTTGCCCTCCACACCCGTTAATGTCAGAATAGGAAGATACACAACGGTAATAATAAAAACCCCAAAAATACTGGGCCGAATGACTTCGGTGGTGGCATAAGAAATCACTTTTAAACGCTCTTCAAGCGTTAATAGTCGTTGTGCATTATGTTGCTTTTCCCCTAAATGCTTGATGCAGTTTTCTACGATAATCACCGCACCATCTACTATCAATCCAAAATCCAGCGCACCTAAACTCATAAGGTTCGCACTGATTTTATTAGTCACCATGCCCGTGATGGTCATTAACATGGATAAGGGGATGACCATAGCAGTAATCAATGCAGCACGAATATTCCCTAAAAATAAAAAAAGAATAATGCAAACGAGCAGTGCACCTTCAAGTAAATTGTTTTTAACCGTGTTGATCGTTGCATTAACCAGCAAAGTGCGATTATAAACAATAACGGCCTCAACGCCTTCAGGAAGTGACTTGTTGATTTCTTTCATCTTCTCAGCAACCCGCTCAGAAACCGTTCTACTGTTTTCGCCCATCAACATGAACACGGTACCCAAAACCACTTCCTGGCCATTTTCTGTAGCAGCCCCTGTACGTAGTTCTTTGCCGAAGACAACTTTCGCTACATCCCTCATGCGGATTGGAGTTCCTTCAAAGTTGGCAATCACAATGTTTTCAATATCAGGAATGTCTTTTACTTGTCCAGGAACACGAATCAGATTTTGTTCTCCATTGCGCTCTATATAGCCTGCACCAACGTTGGCATTATTCCGCTGGAGTGCTTCAAGCACATCGTTTAAACTCAGGTTGTAACGCACAAGCTTTGAGGGAACGGGCGTAATATGGAATTGTTTTGCATAACCGCCAATCGTATTGACCTCCGCAACCCCTTCTACATTGCGCAATTGCGGCTTAATAATCCAATCTTGAATGGTGCGAAGTCCCGTGGGGTTATAGCGTTGACTTTTAGGCACATTAGGTTTATTCGTCACCGTATACATAAAAATTTCACCAAGACCTGTAGAAATAGGTCCTAATGTAGTTTCAGACTCTGGCGGCAATTTATCTTTAACTTCTTGTAAGCGCTCATTAATAAGCTGTCTTGCAAAATAAATATTAGTTCCGTCTTTAAAAACCACAGTCACTTGAGACAATCCATACCTAGATAAAGACCGGGTATAATCGAGATTGGGAAGGCCGCTAAGAGCTAATTCAATAGGAAAAGTGATTCGCTGTTCTACCTCAAAAGGCGAGTATCCAGAGGCTGCTGTATTAATTTGCACCTGAACATTGGTAATGTCAGGTACGGCATCAATAGGAAGCTTTTGATAATTATAAACACCAAACGAAGCAATAATCACTGTAAACAACAGAATAAACCAACGATGTTTTAAAGAAAAACGTATTATTTTTTCCAGCATCTCTAATCCTTAGTGCTCATGGCTTGCGCCTTCCTTACCCAGCTCCGCCTTTAGATAAAAGCTGTTTTTAGTTACATAATGCTGGCCTGCATCAAGCCCGGATAGAACCTCAACCCATTGTTTGTCTCGTTGGCCAAGTTCTACAGGTGTCGCTTCGAAATAATCGCCTTGTTGGACAAATACTACGTCTTGGTCGCCCATGCGTTGCAATGCCGTAAGAAGCACCGCTACCGGCACGGTTTTTTCTTTAATAATAATATAACCGTTGACATACATGCCGGGAATCCACAAGCGCTGCTCATTGGGTAAGACTGCACGTGCCAAAGTGGTTTGACTGTCTTCTATCCCAAGAGGTGCGATGTAGGAGATATAACTTGTCGTTTTTGGTTTTCCTTCATCACCAATTACATCAATAGTCATTCCCTTTTTTACTAGCGGAGTTTCTTTGCGATATAAGGTAAAGTCAGCCCATACGTTGGTTAAATTCGCCACATCATAAATGGGTTTATTATTTTGCGCTAGTTCGCCATTGGTTGCATATTTTTGTACTATAGTTCCTGTGATAGGTGCATTTATGTTGTAATTTTGTAAGCTTTCATTGCTTTCAATTGTCGCCAATAAATCGCCTTTAATCACTTCATCGCCTAAGTTTTTATTCATCAGTTTAATAATGCCTGCATAGCGAGCATAGATGGGGGCCATAGTATCGCGATTAGGCGCAATTTTTCCCACTACTTTTAATTGAGTTTTAATGGTTTGGCTTTCTGCTTTTTCGGTTTGTATATTTGCGGCTTGAAGTATGGCAGGAACTAATTTAAGCCGTCCCTCATAAGTGTTATATTGCCAATTGTAGGATTTTTCTGAAATCCGTAATTGAAGGGACACATCAAATGAATGAGGCTCTTTAATCATCTGATTGCTTTGTAAAAAATTCTCAACCGGCCTAAATGTAATAACCTCCTTCTTTCCATTAAATCGGGTTAATTCTGCAGTAAGTTGCGATGAATTAGGAGAAATTGTTTTTCCTTCTTGATAAAGATAGGCACGAAAATGGGGTGGCATCCCGCGTTCAAAGAGGAGCAACTCAAGGGTTATACTGTCTTTTTTAAAAAGACGACCTCCTTGTGGACCTTTTTCAAACTCTTCTTGAGCCTCGCTCTGTTGGTTATCATCTTCTGACCCAAACACCATGGGAGTAACTATTGTTGATAAAAAGATAATTAAGAAGAACAAGGTGACGAATTTTTTTATAAGTTTCATTTACTTTCCTTTGTCGGATGTAACCCTAAAAGACCAGTCAATTGAATGAGCGCTTTATGAAAATCGGCATGAGCTTGCTGGTAATGACGCTCTTCTTCGTATAAATTATTTAACGAAGTGGATAATTCAATATAGGTATATCGCCCCATTTGATAACCATCTTGGGCGAGCTTAATTGATTTGCGCGCTAAAGGCAGCAGAGATTTTGTCACCAATTGTGCCTCAAACTTAGCTTGCTGCGCCTGTAAAAAGGCATTGTATGCATTTTGACGTACCTCAAGACGCGTCCCTTGAAACTCATAGGTTGTTTGGGAGTATTGTGCTTCCGCAGTCAAAATCTTCCCCTGATTGCGGTTATAAACAGGTGCATCTGCAAAGACGGACATTACCGCAGCATTACTGTCGTCATCCTCAAAATGCCGACCACCCAATTGAATGTTTAAATCAGGCCATACTGATTTTTTAGCCGCAGTAATGGCGGCGCGCTTAGCTTGCAATTGCAGCTGCATTTGCAGCATTTGCGGGCTTTGCGGTACTTTTTTCAACAACTCAGACCAGTTTAACTCCACATCGGGCAAGCCTTTGTCAACCAAAGGTCTGTCCACACGTAAGCCATTACCCAGTAACCGTGCCAATTTTGCCCGTAAGAAGAGCGCATCACGCCCTGCTTTTTGCTCTTGAATACGTGCGTCCCCCAAGCGAATTTGCGCTAAGCGCAAATCAAGCTCCGCACCTACCCCGGCTTTAACTCGTTTATCGATGGCAGTCACAATATCCTGATTCAAGCGAACAAGTTTTTGGGTCACCTGATGCCATTGAACTGCATAAAATGCATCGACATAAGCACCTCCTACAGCCATATACAATGATGCTTTCTGAACATTTATTTGAGCTAGAGATGCTAAATAATCTGCATAGGTTGCTTTTTTCAGATACTTAAGACGACCGCCTAAAGGAATGGGTTGTGTTATAGATGCGGTCGTTTCTGCGGCCTCATAACTTGAATAACTTCCAGACCCGCCAAAATTTTCCGCAGTTAAGGTTAGCTGGGGATTAGGATACAAGCCACTTTGAATAAAGGCACCACGCATGGCTTGTGCTTTATCCATTTCTGCTTGTAACTCAGGATTATTGCGACTGGCAATTTCCAATGCCTCTCGAAAAGTCAAGGGTGTTGCCTGCACTTCCGCAAACATAAAGCCTAGCAACAGTGTCATTGATAATTTAATGAAAAAACGCATTCCCTTCCTTCTCTCATCCCCATTTAACTTATTGTACACCATGGATTATTAATTTTTATTTGCCCTGTACGTTTGCAGCATGCTACTTTAATCATAATAACTGATATCGCAGGGAGAAAGTAGCCAAAATTTGGCTCATTTCCCATGAATAATTATAATTAAACTTATATGACTCGTTTTTTATCCCTTCTTTTTTTATTACTCACACTTCCAGTTAAGGCCCAGCCGTTAATCATCGGCATAGTTAATAATGATCCACCGTTTGCCTTGCAGGCCAGCACGAGTCATTATTTTGGATTTGATATTGAGCTGATGAGTTCTATCTGCCAAGAAATGAACGTAGAGTGCCAATTTAAGCCAATGGTCTTCAATGCACTTTTTAGCGAAATCAACAAGGGAAATATTGATCTAGCTATTGCAGCCATTACCATTACCAATGAAAGACAACACCAATTTCTTTTTAGCCTCCCCTACTTAAGCAGTCAAGGAAGTTTTATCATACGAAAGAACAGTAAAATAAAGACAATAAAGCAATTGGCAAATAAAACGATAGGAATCACTACGGGCGCAGTCTTTAGACATTGGATAAATCAATACTTACCCCAAGCTATTATCAAAGAATACCCAACTACCGAACAATTATTAAGTGCGTTAAATCAAAAACATGTGGACAGCATCTTAATGGATGATTTTTCCACTGATTATTGGGTGAGCAATAATCCGTCTTCCTTTAAAGGAATTGGTAAACCCTTTGCAATTGGGATAGGCTATGGAATTATGGCAAAACTTGGCTCTTTGCCCCGAATAAATGGTGTAAACACTGCAATAACAAAAATTCAAGACAACGGAATATTTCTCTCACTTTATAGAAAATATTTCCATACAATACCCATGCATGATTAGCCTAATACCCTTTTGTCAAAATAATTAATAAGTTAGGATGTCTATTTATAGTCATTTTAAACTCAAAGACTTTAGTAGCTCTATGTAATACCTATTAAAGAACTATTTCCATAGTCCATAAAAAATGAAATGACCAGGTTTCAAGAAATTGACTTTTTAAATCTTTTGCTACGCTTTAAGGATAATTTTCCAACTCAAACTCCTTGAATTGGAAAGACATTTTGTTAGCCTTCTTTTAATTCAGTAAATTTTCCCATAGCTGCCTTTTGTAACTGTTCAAAATCATCTTGAGTAAACTTAAGTAGTTCTACAGACATATTTTTAATTAATGCATTCATCTGAATAATTAATTGTTGGCAATGTTGTTCAATTAAATTGGGGCCTTGCTGCCTCTCATTCCAATGTTGCATACCAATATGAATTAATTGATTAATTATACTCGACATGGAATCATCATACTGCGCCGCTAGTGATGAAATACGGTTGTGTAGATTATCAGACAATGAAATCGTTAATCGTGACATGGCTTTCTCCAATTTATAGCTCTAATTCTTTGATAAAATTTTTGGTTTTTTCAATAAATACTTTGCCACTCTCATCTTTAGTGAAAGAGAGCTCCTCAATTTTATTTAATTGTCTCAATGAGTTTATTCGTTCATTTTGCAATTCAAATTGAATCTTTTTATCAATAGCCGGCTTAATGGAAAATTGATGATTATGTGTAAAACGCGATACATGTTGATTTAATTTGTGACTAGAAATCACATCCAGTGAAGCACGCTTTTCATCTGAGTTTTTTTGAATCGCCTGAACCAATTGCTCTTTATTGTCCGTCACCAAAGTCATTCCATGAATAGCCCTGGAAATTTGTACATAAAAATTTTTCATGGTCGCACTAAAGCGGTGATAGGATTCCATAAGGCCAATTCCATAAGGCGCGTCTTTTCCTTGAACTTTGTAATTAGTAAGAACATAACTGTAATCAAGATGGTTTAAGGCTGGATGCGCTTTTTGAATACTAAAAATTGCTCCTTCTTGATTTTTAAACACAATGTCATGTTCTTTGATTTCATGCACTTTGGCGCATTGCCCATTGCGAAGATCTAATTCTTTAAAATTGCGCGTCCACATCACTTTATCGCCTTTAAGAAGCTCCAATTCCTTGGCTTGATACAATTCAATAATGCGCTCAAAAGGACCGCTATGGGTTTTATAAGCAGGAAGATTTTTAAGAGGAAAGTTGAAAGATTTTCCCTCCGTATTAATCAAAAGAAGTACATTATCCCTATAATGCTTTTTGGTCATTTGCCCTACAGTAAAATAAGCTCCCTGCTTAATACCCTTGTTAAAGTTTTGATTAAAACGTACAACATCTCCTTTCTGGTAGTAAGAAACAAATCGTTGCTGTACCGCTTCAATGGATTTGGGATGCAAAACTTTTTGAATAAGAGCATCTCCGTTTAAACTGCTTTCTTGTTTTAAACCTCCTCGAAGAATTTGAGTAATGGCTTTCCTATTAGCATGGGTTGGTGCAAATAAAAGTGTTTCATCGCGTTGCTTTGGTGATAAAGACAGCCAATGCTCTGCAATCCATTGGATTCGCTTTTCATATGTAGGTAGTATTTGCACATTAAGCCTTTCTATTGCACCTTGAACATCCCCTTTCGTAGCACAAATCACTGCTTCTTTAGCTTTTTGATTTTGCTGCCGTACAATTTCATCCATTACCGATGTTTCAATGCCATAGTCTTGGGCAAGGCTAAAAATACGCCCTGTGTTCACACTGGGGAGTTGCGCTTTATCCCCTACCAATATAAGACGCGCACCGGTGCGTTCAATTTGCTTCAACAGCTCATGACCTTGGTGAGAAGAAAGCATGGAGGCTTCATCGACTATAAAGAGCGTTTTAAATAAAGAACCCGTCGGAGCTTCTTTTAATTCTTGATGTACAATTGGAAAAACATCGGTACGAATACCTGCTTTAGTCTGTAATTCGTGCGCTGCAGAGCTTGCAACGGTAATTCCTCGTAGCATATAGCCTTTCTCTTCAATTAAAGTCTTGGCTTCTGCAAGCATCGAGGTTTTTGCAACTCCTGCAAAACCTTGAATGGCGCTAAAACGGTCTTGGGAAGTAAGTAACGCAATCATCGACTGTTTTTGTGACTGGGTCATAGGATAGATTAAATAGCTTGCCCGTTTTTGTTGAAAAGACTTTATGTGTTGGCGTGAAGCAATTGCAGGAACCACTCCTTTATTGTGTTCAATCCGCGCAATTGTTTCTGCCTCAAGGGTTAAAAGCCACGGGGTGGTATACACCGTTTGTTGGGTTTCCGGACATTTGGCTTCATAAAGTGTTTGTGCTTTGTTTTCCTGCTCAATGGCTGCAAGAAGCTCCTTTTGTGTAATCGATTGAGGTGCAATTAAGCTGTGTTTCATGGATTCTGTCAGGAGTTGGCGCTCACTAAAAAAAGCAGTGCGTTGGCTTAGCCTTTCAACAGCAACATGCACACAGGCACGTGCAGCATCAAGTTCTGAGGTATTTTGTTTTTTAAAGTGATTGATTAGGTTATGTACTTTTTCTTTAAGTGCAGAAAAGAAACTGTTTGTCTCAAGTTGTTGATTCCGATTTTTTAAAAATTCATGTGCATCAAACCCCAATGTATGAGCTCGTTCCTGCCATTCTTGCTTCAGTACATGAATATCCTGCTCTTCCTTATTCTGGCGAGTAAGCAAATTAGCTGCCGAAGCACTTTTAGCCCCTGACCAGCCCTTCTCGCTTAAATGCGCTTCAATCTCCCCCCTTCTTCTGGAAAACGCGCGTAACACATCCTCTGGAATCCCATCAATTTCAAATAACCCATCTCCGCTCAAACGAAGAGAAAATCCGGCTTCTTTTAAGGAATTAGCTAAGTGCTGTCGATAAATTAAACCACAATAATGTGCATTATTTTGGATTTGCTCGAGCACTCCTTTGTTTCTTGAGGGGTCACTTGCTAAGGACTTAAATTTTCCATTGTGAAAGGTAAGATTCATCGTGACACAATGAGTGTGTAGTGCCGGGTCGTTGGCACGCGAACTGGGTTGCCTAAACGCAGCAACACATAAATTATCCGTCTTCTCAAAAATAATCGCTTCATCACGAACACTTCGTGTTTGGGAAAACTCTTTCTCAATTTGCGAAATGGCATACTGAACTGCTTGGTCATGAAAAGAAATCAGCTCTGGTGCTACTCCAAGTCCCACCAGCAGTGAAACGCTTTTAGGGGCTGAAAAGGTCATATCAAAACCTGGGCGATGTACCCCTTGGCGATTTTGCAGTTTTTGGCCATTAGGTAAGGCTCCTTCTAAAAGTGCTAGCATCTCTTCTTTTTCAACCATGCCGCTTAACTTTAAATGTTCGGCTGCTTTTCCCAGCCACTGCATGGCTGTGGCATCACCAGTGTAATAGTTAAATGCTGCAGTATAATAGTCTGCGGCTCCTTGAGCTGATTTTAAGGGTTGTACACTGAGCATAGGCTTAATCCATGTATTCAATTAAATGAGATTTTTTGTTCTTTTGAACGAGTTCTTCACCCTTTTGGTTTATCAACTTGGGGTTAGTTTCTACTGTTTCTTCTCTGTTCAACGCTTCAGGAATCGTGCGCTCGATATAACCAGAACAGTGTTTCGGACGTTGATTGAGCTTAAGGGATAACTGGGTGACCGGATAAGGACCAGGAAGCCGTACGAAACAATGCAAATCCTGAAGCTCCATAAGCTCTGAATAAGCAACAATGGGACGCGTTACTCGCTGGCTTCCTAAAGAAATCCCATCACGAATACTGTTCGCGCCATAGGAATAATTTTCCCGTGACTCCTCGATTTCTTCTTCGCCGAGTTCCTGAGCGACAAGACGCGCCATATCACTGCTTGGACTGCGAAAGAAAAAACGCGTATTGAGCAAATCAAAAAGCTCGCGCGCCCCGCTTTGTCCATATACTTTGGTGAGCTGAGCAAAGCTTTGCATCCCTAAAAGAAAGCAGCCACCAAATTTGCGTACCTCAGCTATGGTCTCACCCAATAAAGGCAGTTTATGCAAACTGGGTAACTCATCGCAGACAAACCAAATGCGTCGATTTCTGTCGGGAGTTAAACTTAAAAGTGTTAGAGATGCCATGGCAAGCCACATAGACATCAGCGGTTTTAAGGTTTTATGTTGCTCCCCATTAGACGAAATAAAAAACCATCCTTGACGTTGATCATCTAAAATGTAATCCCGAATAGAAAATGAAGGCTTATTCTCATGCTCAAGCCCTAATAGAGACTGCAGGGATTTCAGATAAGTGGTGATAACTGAACGAATGGAAATCGCCGTTTTTTCTATTTTCCCACTGACTAAAGTCGCTGCCGCCGTACCTGCTACATAAGCTTCCAAAGTAGCAAATTCACCCGTTAATAAAAGTCGCAAGAGTTTGTCCAGTGAGCGTTCGGAGTCATGACGCATGGTCGCTGCAACCGATGCAAAGACCGTTCGCGCTGCATTCACCCAAAACGGGTCAGATTCCCCATGCATGGGAATAAGGCTTTCTGCCATATTTTCAAAATCAGAATCGCGAGGTGCTTCAGCCCACATATCCCAATTAGGGCAGCGTACATCAAAGGGATTTAAAACTACATCGCATTCTTCTTGAAAATAATGGGAGATAAAAGAGCATCCCTTATCATAAATAATAACTCTATCTCCGCGTGCACGTAAGACATCCAATATCTTCATGATGAGCTGACTTTTTCCAGTACCTACTGTGCCATGCACTAATAGATGCTGTACTTCACTGCCATAGATTAAAGGAAAGCCATCAATGTGAATGTCTGAATGAACACCATCCTTTAAAATGAGTGCTCTGACTTGCTCAGTTGTATCCATCCTGCTTCCACGAATGAATTGATGCTTGCTTTGTTCCTTACCTCGGCGAATAAAATAAATACCAAGCACTATCCCCAGCAAAAATGCAACAGCAAAAGCTCCTAATGCGGATTGCCCCATGAGCCGGGTTATTTCATAAGCATTTTCTTTGTAATAGGGGTAATTGAGAATTTGCTGGACGTTTTGTAAATAGGTTTTGCCATGAAAAGAAAGATGAAAAACATGACTTTGACCCACACCATTTAAAAATTGCGCCCAATAATAAGCATACACATGGTGTAGTTTTTCAAAAGAGGTCACACTCCAAATAATAAGCCCCGTGAGTACCACCCATAAAAACAGACAAATCAATACCAAGGATTTAGTGATTTGATCCCACATCCTTAAGTTATGGAAACTGATTTGCCCACCCCGCGTATAGTGTTTAAAATTAGGCTCATTTTGCATGATGTTTCTTCCTCTACCTTTTTTCAGGCAAAGCAGTGGCTACCACTGCATGTTGTTCTGGTTGTTAATTGGTTATTTTGTTTTTTATTGGGTCATCGAAGAATTTAAGTACCCTTTTTTCCCTTTTTGAAAAAACTCATGTATGACTGAAAAAATGAGAATTAACCCAATTCGGTTCATTTCCATGTTCACCACGAAATAGGTAATCACAAGACTTCCAAAAAATGCTATGCCCACCAAGAAAAAAATGGCAGCAGACTCTCCATAACTTGCAAACATCGCGCAGAACACAGCAAAACTACCGAAGAACAGATAGGCGATGTGCTTTAATTTTTGAGTCAGTATTCGGCCTGTTTTTAATCGGTCTTCCAAATAAAAACGCACAAGAATGCGGAAATTTAAGGCTTGAGTGAGTAATAGCATGGAGCCTAAACTCATAAAAAATGCCATAAGCACGGACTCTTCGACAATTTGCGATACAGCCTCATGCGCAATCGCCTCATTGGACGGGTTATGAACTCCTGCATAAGTCAGTGTGGCTGTGATAATGAGCCAAATTTTCCAAAACCCACTGGCAAATAATTTCAAAAAAGTTCCATAATAAAAGCGGGCAGGAATAATATCGGGATTTAAACTATTGATGAGTTGGACATCCTCATCCAGTGCGAGTTTCAATTCTATTGGGTTCATTTTACTCTCCTTTCGTATGCAGTCCCCAAGTTCTTGGGAGCTTTTCCGTTAAAATCACATTTTTTTGTGCGTCCACCTTTCCTTCGTGTACTGTTTGAACCTCGTTCTCCATTAGATCATGCTGCTCCTTACGAATCAACTGTTCCTGTTGGTTAAGATGCTGTGGCGCTTCTTTAATTTTTTGCTGCACGTTATTGGGTAGTGTGTGCATGTTGTTTGCATCAATGCCGAGCTTAAGTTGATGTGCATCGTGTTCGAGTTCGTGTGTGTTTTTTCGATACATTACACCTAACTGGTTTTCTCGACTCTCAAGACCCTGTTTTGCTTGATGATAAAAGGAATCCACATTTTTTTGTTGCTCTTTAGTGCCGAACTCTGCAATTAATTCATCACGCCTGACTGCAATAAACTCATGCCCCAGTTTTTGAAGTTGATTGAGTGCCTGCATATCCCCGGGACGTGCAAAGAGCTCATCGCGAGCCGCTTCTCCAATTCGCTGAGTTACATAGGCAGGAAATGCCTGATTTAAATCCGTATTCACTTGGGCTGAATGCGACTCAATGAAACTTTTCGCTTTGGAAATTCGCGCCGCTTCCAAGCGGTTGGCATCAACATTATGGCTTGCTGATTCTGCTTCGCGTAAATCAGTGCCCATTTGCTTCGAGAGTGATGCGGCTTCAGAATGACTGTCATCCAAATGATGGGTTTGGGAAAAATGCTGCACGTAATTAAGTGCCTTATTAAAATCTTGGGCTTCGCGTGAAGACAAGCTCCCATCCATGCCTTGATGATAACGATTGCTGCTACTTGAAGAACGGTCAAATTTAAGATGTGCATCCCCTCCTGCATGCAACCCCGTTCCCCATTGAGCTAATTTACCAAAAATGCTGCGATTGGTATTGATGCCTGAATGGGCTCCCCAACCACCACTGGTTAAGTGAGTTAATGCATCTTCCTTGCTTACTCCCATACGTTGCGCCACATCTTCGGCTATGTGACTTAAGGTTGAGAGCGCTTTGGAGTATTGGCTTGATTCACTTTCAGAAACTCCTTGACCTAGGCGCATATCATGTCCTTGGAGTTGAGACAGTTGCACTGCACGATGAGCAAAACGTGATAATGCCGATTGATAATGATTGGTTTCATTAAGGGCTGCTTGAGATGATTTTTCATAGGCTTGGTTCAGTGAGGCACTTAAACCTTCGGCAGTGTTTATGGAAACTGCACTTCGGGTCATGCCTGGACTTACATCAAAAATACGCTCACCATTACCGGAAATGGTTTTTAATACCCCACTTCCTAATTGCTCGGTCTGCATTCCATGTAGATGGCTCCAATTGGAATCGTGTTTGTTAGCAGAGAAATTATTGGCCGTGGTGTTATAGAAACTTGTTTGACCTAGGGCAAAAGAGCCGCCGGCAGCTTCTCCTGCCACCGACATGCTCGAGCCTTGCATGTGGCTCATCATAGAGGTTGCGAGATTGCTAAATGCCCCGCCCAAATTGGAAACTAAGCCATGTGATAAAAAGGGAATGAGCATCATCAAATAACCGCAGGCACCAGAAATATCCGCGTGCAACTCATCAATTTGATTGAGATTAACCATGGTAAATTGCCCGTATTCGCCTGAGGATGAAGCGCCATAAATGGTCATGCCTGCATTGAGAATGGCAAAGAGCACTGGCCAAAACTGCAAGGACATAAAAAATTGCAAATAGCCATACAAAATTCGTACCCCACCAGGAAGTGTAGTTAAAGCAATAATTAAAGGGAACACTCCAAATAATAAAAGCGTCAAACACGTATGGGTAATCGGTAAAATCCAAAGTGCTTTTTGCCCGAGCACCTCCCAACTCCAGCGATGCTGCACTTGGGACTTGGTGAACTGTTGATTGACGACACCTGCCGTAGCATCGGTAAAGGCTTGATATTGTCCTATGCCTTCTTTCATGGCATTAATCATCATACTTTGTAAAAAGACATTACTCGCGGAATCGGTAAGCCCCTGATAATAATCAAAAGCAGATTTCAGATGGGTACTGAACAATGCTTCATAGGTTGTATCCTTGGGTTTGCCAAATAAATTGACACCAAAAAAGGTATAGGCCTTTTTAATTTCGCTATCCAGTTTTTTGCGAAGACTAGTTTGTCCGTCGGGTTTGGAGGCTTCAGCACAGGTGACAAGGTTTCCATTCACCGCGAGCATGCGAAGGGGTGAGGCTTTAGCACTGATTAAATCCCAGAGATTGGTGGAATGTGCCAAATCACCCACGGAGTATTTGCGATTCATGCGAATATCCCCTACCACACACACGCGAAAATATTCATTCATCTCTTCTTTAAGTACCGGGTCGATGATGCGAAAACTGGTTGCCGCTTGAATAAGGCGTGAGCCAAACAAAGCTCCTGTTTGGGTGTACTGTAAATCATCAGGCATAGTAAGTAAGGCATCATAACTTTGCGCTAATCCATAACCGATGGTGGTCACAAGACTTGCACTTAACGCAAAGACAACAGGGACGTTATCAACTAATTTAGGGTTTTGGGCAGAAATATCATCGATTAAGACCGAGGTTTTAGGCAAAAGGATGAGATTTACAAACAACACATAACCTAAGAACCAATGGGCAAAGCTCATCGGATTTCTCGTTTTTAAATAACCAACGGTGGCCATAACGATACCTATAAGTGCAGTAATACGCAGTAATCCTAAAAAACTGTCCTGTTTCATAAACGAAGTTACTGCATTAAGCACATGTTGGACGAGTTCGCCACCTGCAAGCACATGAATGGTTATCATCTTCTTATGCTCCTGCACTGTTCATGCTGGCAGCCACCTGCTTTTCAATCTGTGCCATGCGCTCAACCAGTGCCAATTTTTGTTGCAGCTTATGACCTACTTTAGGATCGAGTGAGCTCACAACTGTAGTAGCTCGATTAATTCGTTTTTGTATTTCTTTCACTAAATCAGCGTTTAATTCAGAGCCTGCTGTAGCTTGACTGACTTCCGTAAGTAGCTCGGTGAGGTAATTGGTCAGTAAATCTTGAGCAATCAGCATTGAATACTCCTCAATATCTACGGTGGTGCCTGCATAGCGCATGCTGTTTAATACGGATAAAAATTTCATCACGGGAAGTGAAGTCATACTTAAGAAATTCAATTCACGATTGCCTGGTTTCTCATCATTAAGCAGCTTGGTATTGATGGTGCGAATAATGTCACGAACTTTATAGGTTAATGTTGCGGTTTCGGGTATGGAAATATCTTGAAGACTTACTTGCAAGCAGGCATTGGTGCTTTCTGCATCTTTGCAGCGCCATATTTTGGCCTGGTGGGTACCGGCAGTCCCAATAAGTGCGTTGATTAAACCAGCATTGCCCACAAGTGAGGGCACATTGGTTACTTTACCTTGGCCATCGATAATCAGCGTTCCGGTAAGGCTCATCACCATTTCAGACAGTTCGCGGTCAGCACTTAAAAACGATTTCGATTGTAAAATAGACCACACAAGGTTTTTATTTAACACTACCTGTTTTTTACGTTCGGGATCGCTCGATGCTTTACTCATCACACTATCAAAACCAGTTCCAGAACAGACCATACGTGCTTTGACGTAATCACTGAATAATCCTTCTTTGCCCATGGCTGCTTGGTCTTTACAGATTTTTTGCTGGCTTTCTGCAGTTTTTGGCCAGACACCACCCACCATATTTTGGGACAACTGACAGGAATTGATGCTCGCTTGATTGGCCATTTGTTCCAATTGCTGCAAGTAATCTCGAACTTGTTTCAGCTCAGGAACAGTTGATGCCAGCATTACATCTACGGCATAAGCGCCGGCATTGGTCATCACTGATTTGCCTAAATCCACAAGCTTTTGTTCGCTTAAAAAACTCATACTGCCGGTAAATAAATCGATCCCCCCACATCCTGCACGGTAACTGGGTAAGTCCAATTGTACCAGCTGATATTGACGCACTTGATTGCGCGCATAAAGAGAGCCTCCACCAAAAAATCCTGCTGCTTGCGATTCAAAAGCAGCAGGAGAGGTTACATTCGATGCATAGCCAATGCCATTAAAGAAATTATCTAAATCGGTGCTAACACTAGCCTGTGTCAATGAAACCACACTCAACAGCACAAAGCTTACTATCAATTTGTTCATAGCATCACTCCCCTGCGTTCATAAGATGTAATTTTGGGAATGAGGCGCTCCATACGATAATTTAATTCGTCTTGGGTCATAGACCCAAATCCAACAGGAAACAGCATCTTTGTTTTGGGATTCACAACAAACAATGCAGGATAGTTAATGGGTTGTCCTTGGAAAGCTGCGTTAATCCATTCAGTAGTAGCAGGTAAAAAGTTTGGAAATTCAGGCAAGGGTAGATTGTCAAATGCTAAGGGAAGCACCTCAACTTCATTCTGCACAACCCATGATTTAAGAATGGGTGCAAATTGGTGGCAATGAGGACATGTGCTTGCATAAAAGAGAATGAGTCCATGTTCTCTAAAAAAGCCGTGCTGTTGTGTTTTGGGTTCTTTTTTGACTGTATGTTGTAGCGAGCCCTCTTCCTTGGAAGCAATAATCTTCGTAAACCATGCGGAACTTTCTGCGTGCACAGTAAATGTGCTTATAGTCAGAATAAGTACGGTAATAATCAAGCGTCCTTTCATCCTTGTTCTCCTTGAAACTGAGTGGCTACCTGTACGAGTCGCTCCATTAATACATCCTGCGTGGTTAAACCATACGCCACGGACTCTGTTTTACGGGATAGTGGGTTTACCAAAAGGAGTGCAGGAAAATAATGCACGCCAAGATGATTTGCTTGCCCTGAGTCAATTTTTGAGTGAGGGAATTCAGGTGAAATCACCCCATCCACACTAATGGCCATTAAAGTCAAACGAAACCGATGACAAAAATCAGCAAGAATGGGAATTTGCTTGAGGTCATAAGGACTTTTGCCACGATAGAAAAACAATAATCCATGGGATTTGGCGAGAGTTGTGATTACTTCTATACGATGCGACTCACGTACTTCATCGGTGATTTTAGTACCCATGTTCGATGTAGGATGAGTCACTGTATAATCGTATTGGGGATGAGCAAGCATCGTTTTTTGAAATAAGGTTTTAAAACGCGTTGACTCATTGAGCCAGTAATCTTGAAGGCTCAGAAAAACACGCATGTCTTCAATCTTTTTGGTGTACCGTGCTTTATGCAAGGCTTCCATGGTATAGAAACGAAGTACCGCATCGCGTTCAGTAAAACTAAGCCGGTTAAAGGGAGTGCCTCCAGGCACTGGTTGTCTTGTCTTTTTCTGTTCCTTTTCGATGCTGTACCAAAGAAAACCGACCGGTTTCTCGGCGAGCACACTAAGCGAATTAAGGAATATCAAAAGTAAAATGCCCCATTTAATCATGTGCACGCCCCATCTGTTTTAAACGCTCGATATGCGACTGATTGACCGCAGATACTTGCCCATCATTTGGCAGTACTTTACGATTCATGAGTTCTTGGGTAATAGGAGATAAATCTAAGGCAGAAAAATTAATGCGTTCGAGTTCTTCTGGAGTAATACCACGACAATTGGCTTTATTATCCTCATCTTTTGCCCAACCAAAGTGAATGCCTAACTGATAAAAACGTCCTTGAATTTGCAGGATGGAAGCCAATTTTGTTGGGAAAACACACCATGATTCTTTTTCCTCCAGGCAAAGTCCTAGCTTTTTTAAAGCACAAAAAGTTCCTACTTTGTATGCTCTGCCCTCTTCCTTAGCTTTGGCAAGCCGCTTCTCATCGTCACTGCAATGAGTCATTTGGTAGCTGCCATGACAACAATTACGTGTATTGGCAACCACTTTGCGACAGGTTGAATTTGTTCCAGTGAAAATCGCAGGCACCCCACTGCGAACTTGCTTGGTTGCGACATCAGATGCCACACCAGCAAGAGCCCCTAGGCGTGACAAGCCTTCAGCCGCATCATCACTTTCTTCCTCAAAAGACAAGTCACAGGATCCATCGCTGCAGGGTATTTTGTCAGGACAAATGGTTTTTTCTGGAAAACACACCTGATTCATACAGGAAAATGTTTGTAAGAAGCGAGTGCATAATCCATTGGACGCATTAAGACACCGGGAACTCACTTGCGAACAGCCGGCCTGAAGCAAAGGCATGCAATAACTGTTTTCTAAGTAAGAGCATTGATAATTCGAAGCATGACCCCAGCACGGTCTGGTAATGGCAATGCCCTCCATGATTTTTGTGGCATTCGGTTCAAGACATGAATTGGTGTTCGTTAAAACACAGGTATCTGAGGTGTTTTTGTCGCAGGCTTGCGTGACCCAAGACTCTTCACTTACCTGTTGCGTCAATGTCATCCTAAGCGGTATCGGTGCCTTAATTATTTTTCCTAAGGACACCGTCACTGTGGGGTCTTTGCAGGTAGGATTTTTTATGATTTGCAGCACTTTATTGTGATACATCACCACCAGATTTAATGCTTCACACGCAGGGCTTATTTCGGCAAGATTTGCTTTGCTGCATTTTTTGTTGTGTTTGCCACATTGGGCTAAATGAAACGTTGCACTTCCTTGAGGGAACATGACCTCGCGCGTAAAATTTTGTGTGAGTGGTTTTAGCGTTACCTTAAGCGCTTCACCACAGGAGATATTTTTGTAGCCCACGGTTTCTTCGCAGGTTTTGCTCTCTTGGGTCGATTCACAGAATCCTGGTTCTTTATAGCAAACACCATCTACCGCACTCTCTGGATTTTCAAGCAATTGTTCGGCATAACGCATCTCAGGGCTATTCGGATTGTAGCGTCCTTTAGTGCGAGTTCCTGCGTGTTGGTAAACCTCTAAAGCCTCCGGATTGTGGGACAGTGCGTTTAAGCCTGCAGAAGGCAAAGTGTTCGTTCCTTCTTGCGGGAGATGGCTCGTCTCCTTAGGATTTTGTGTGTATCCATTCAATACGCTTGCAGGACTAAAACCGTTTAAAGCGTGCATCGCTTGTTCGCGCGCCTTTAATGCATCCGCTGGAGTTTGCGCCAATCCCGCGGTAATAAATAGAGAAGAACATAAAATCAAGATGAACTTACTCACCGCTTATCCTCCGAGCATCCTGCATGGACAATTGGGCATCTCCATGACCTGCAATTCGTAACAATCCTTCTTTTAGGGTTAAATGGCCGTAAATCACATCAAAGGAGTTCCCTTCTTCAACAACCAGGGCAGGGACTTGCTGAATCTCAAAACGCTCAAATAAGGTGGGGTCAATGGCTAGATTCAAATTGGGGATTTGCTTGCTTAACTCCATGACCTTGAGTGCAGTATCCCTCATTGAATCGTGATACAACCCATTTAAATATGCAGGAATGTGTAACCTGCTGCTTTCTTTCAGGGTCTGCTCCAAAAGCGCATCCGGCATGGAAAAGCTGATAAACACGGAGACTGTAGAGGCAAAAAGTACCGTATTCGCAAAACATCCCAGTAAAAAAATAATTCCTTTTTTTAGCATGTCAAACTCCATCTAAAGGAAGGTACAGTTGCGTTTTCGCCACACTAAAAACCCATATTGGTCTGGAGTATGCGGTTTAATTTTTCCGAACTCCCAAGCCAAAGTGCTTAACCCACCTGGATAGCAATGTTTGCCATCGGCCACCTGATTGACCATTTCATAGCGGTAGCGGGATTTAGGGGTTACTGAATAATGATGTTCTTTGCAAATCGCACCTGACACAGGACTTGAATCAGCGATTAAAAATTCACGATGCATTTTGTAATTCATGCGCTCGGTCAATAGCAGCGCGGTTTGCACGGGAGATAAAGGTGCATGCACATGACCTGTCAGAGGATAATGAGTCCCTTGGCTTCCCGCACACCAAAAAAGGCTGTCTATGGGTTTCTTGGTCAATGTCGAAGAAAGAGCGTCCGCGGCACATGCAGAAGCTGCTATGGGATTACCAAATAACACCGACTCAGGACTTAATACAAAACTCATTTCTGAGTCTTGCCACGTAGGGTCAAGTTCGGTCAGGTAGGCAATATCAAAGTCTCCACCTTGCATGCATCCGAGTGAGGTGATGAGATTAAGCCAGCTAATAAGCGGGTATTTGTACCAATGGACGTGGAAAAACGCGCGTTGCTGGCCATTGCCCACCACATGACGACCACCTCTTGACTGCTTTAGGCCAAGATTGAGCTGGGTGCCGCCTAAATTCACCAGACAATACGGTGTGTCAGTCACATCCGTCAGCGCCACAGGCTCCCAAAAACCAATATTCAACCCCACACGTAAACCCATAGGGCTTGGGCATACACCTACAGGACTTGCTGCATTGTCAGTATCGGGAAGAGATGAGTTCACTACCTTGATGTTTCCAATCGATAAAGGAAATAAACATCGCCAACATACATCAGTAATCGGATTAACAAAATTTCCTGTACACTGCTTGCTAAAACCACTGCAAGAAAAAATAAATAAAACCATTAAAAATAGAGTTCTAAACAACATTGCCATTCTCCTTAATTGCCATTTCAACAATAAGAAGCTGATTTTCTTTGCGTGTTACTCGCGCTGGCACATGTTCAATATTAAGCTTTCTTGTAATGCGTCCTTCCTGATCAAAATAAATTACTGCGTTGAGTCTTTTTTCAGTGCTATCAATTGTCCCACTCGTCAAAATAAATTTTGGATTAGAACATTGATTATTTTGCTTCTCCGCCCAACGCATCTGCGCCTCATCATCTGCATTAAAAAACAACCAACAGGGTCTATATGTAGGCATATACCCCAAAGAATTAACATGAGTTCCTTTGGGGTAGAGAACATTGCCTTTACCATCCGCGATATCCTGACTTAAAGTGATTTCTGATATGTAGTAATGTCTGATTGTTTGGTTGGTTCGCCCCAAACCTAATGCGGTAGGTCTGTTAGTATGGTTGACCACTGTATCAATCCATTTCCGGTTTAATGTCTCCAACTCACCACTGGCAGTTAATATGCGTAAACGTTCTTCAATCAGCACTACAAAGCTTTTTTCTGCAACGGGGAAAACCCCGCCTACAACATCGAATGATTTAGCATGAGCATTCCAACAATTCGCTAACATAAGAGACACAAAAATTACTCTTTTCATGACTTGTTCCTCATTGCTTGTCCCAATTTGTTAACAATCTCATAGGTAATGTCCTCACCACCGGCAAGAACCTTACGATGATCTAAAATGATGACGTGATGCTGCTTTGCATACTGGGTTAATAGATTTTGAAGTTTATTTTTAAATTGACGTGTTGTATGGCTCACTTGCTCCTCATTTGCTTGATGCTCGGCGAGTTGACGAACCAATTGCGCCTGAATGACTTCAGTATCAAAAAGGACCACCTGAGTGTTTTGCGAAGTCCAAACAAGTTCCAATCCAATAAGAATTAATGCAACCACACTCAGTGAAACTTGATGAACTAATCGCATAATTCATCTCCATAGTATTGTTGTGCCACACGGTGCACAGCATCGGTGAGTGGTACCCCCTGGTTCATTAGGGATTCAATTTCCCCAAACTCATCACCTGAGGTAGAAAACAAAACCCTTGAAAATGGATCGCAAAAATAACGATGAAATGTTGTGACATTACCAAATTGAATCATCAAATTAGAAAATCCTTGTGTTTTTGCCTCACCAAAGGATTCGATCATGGAAACTTCTAGGGGGTTAAAATGGTCGGGATGTTTCTCTATATAGTCCCTAAATGCTCCTTGGCGCATGATGATTTTAGTATCGGCTGCTGCAGCAATAGCTTGCCCCTGGAGCGTATTCATAGTATCGGCAAGATTTTGAGTAATCACCGCAAAACCACCAGTGTGTTTTCTTGCCGTACGAAATCCCTGCTCAATAAATCCTGCTGAAATAGGATTAGATCCCACGACTAGAAAACGCCAAGCTTCATCAATGATGCAACGCTTTTGGGTTCGGCGGTCTGAGTGATAAAATTGACCCTGAATAATCACAATCATGACGAACATGACAATGGTAAGTAGTTCTGGATTACTTTCAAGTTTCCCCATTTCCAGAACCACAAAATTAGAGTTATTCAAAAGAGGGGTATCGCTGTTAAACATCTTGCCGTAGATTCCTTGGCTTCCATATTTATCCAACAAAATCAGCAAATCTTTTAATCTTCGGTCATTTCTGGATTCTGGTTTTTGAAGAAGCTCTCTCAGTGCTGCCAATACATCATCCATTTTGGCGAGCCTTCCTCTCCCTTTCCAACAGGTAAGAACCGCATCCAAAAGCCATGCTTTTTGTACCTCACCCAATGCTTCATTGGGGCTTGCCATAATGGCTAACAAGTCTCTGATTTGAATATAGTCATTCACCTTCTCGCCATTAATCTCGGTAACCCCATCAAAATCAAATAACGTAAAAGGATTAAGCGTCAATGTAGATGCATCAATGTAGCTTCCACCGACTAATTCACATAAATGCTTGTAAGAACCTCCTAAATCAATAACAAAAATTTGCTGCCCACGTGATAAACCATCAAGAATTTGTGCTTGTTCAAAAAAGGATTTACCAGAGCCTGGGCTTGCAATGGTTAAACGATTAAAATTGGTAATAGGTAAAACTCGGTCATCAAAGGTATCTAAATAAAACAATTGATGGCGGTATGTGGGTAGAATAAGCCCCTGCCGTGCTCCTTTAAAATCAGCAACCACAGGCAAAAGATTGGCCACATTCGTATGACTTAGTTTTTTGGTTAGGCCTAAGAGTTCAAGGCTTGAAAAAAGCCCTTCGGTCAACATAAAAGGGAAGCTTCCCAAAAATCGAAGCCACTGTTTGCAACGGCTTTGGATCAGTGTAAATCCCATTTGCCTAAAACTTGCGATTGCTTTTGCCACATGCTCCCGTTCTTTTTCAACGGTGGTGTACAATACTAGATTGTAAAACGTAGGCAGCAGGTACAGTTCGCCTTTGGATGCGTACTCATGAACAAATTGCCATTCGGAAGCCTCCTCTTTAATACTAGGATTAATAAAGGATTGAATGGCATTGTTATTAGCACTTAAAGATTTAGCTCTTTTTTTCGCTTGTGCCTTCATCTTTTCCTGATTGACACCACGCACAGTAAATGAAAGAAGAAATGGACATTGAATGCCTTGTTCAGGTTTTAAAAGATTGGCAAATAAGTCTGGCGTTTGCCATAAGGCAAATGGAGCCTTAGGAAAACTCGTGAGCTCACAATTCACCACCCTTGAGCGCTGAATAGCACCTTCATCATCTGCAATGGAGATATCAATGTTCTCATCACCAATTTCATATACTGTAGTCGGATTGGGAATGGATGCACTAATAAAAGGTTGTGAATCCTCAATTTTTGGCCAGGAACATTCATCGAAATTTGGTGAAACAAGAGCCCGCATCAATACTTTAAAATCGTGCGCCTCACACCGCATAAAACTAAACCCTGCAACTTTGAGTTCGGATTCAAAGTCATCTCGCAGTCCCTGAAGCTTGCCTTCAACTCTAAGCTCTGTTGGTCTTGAAATAAAAAGATAACATCGGTAATCCGAGAGTGTGGCTGGAACATTACGTCCATTTTTATAGCCCTTGGCAATGGCACTAAGATGGTATTTGAGACTTTGACGTGCTAGTTCTGCATAAATTCCATCTTGCTTTAAAATGGGTACGTAATTTTGATACATATTTTGCGCAAGCCAAGCGTGCTTATACAATAACACCGTACAATCCGTCCCTTCAGTTAGCTTGTTTTTAAAAGTTTCTGCTAAGGATTTCATCAAAGACTCGTCAGCCCCTGCCATAGGCATCAATAAAAGACCAAACCCCGCAGAGTTTCGGTTTACAAAAAATCCCTCATCACTTACCGTTTCATAAGGCAGAAGACTTTTTAGAGAAGGTAAATCTAAAGTGCACGATTCACTTACTTTTAGATGATTTTGCAGTGACTCTGGTTTAATCCCTGCTGTTTCTCCCATTTTATGACTCGCACGATGCATCATATCGCGTGCTTTATCTCGCCATTGATTTAGCCTTAAGCCCACGATTGCTCCTTAACTGTTTTTGCTAGCCATAGAGCTTGTCCATTATCTTGTTTGACTATTTTTCCTTGATTTAAAAGATGTTTGCTTTCAGCCTTCATCATGTTCTTTCTGGAACTATAGGGTTTTACATCATCTGAAAATCGAGTCATGGCATCGACCTGCTCGATGGTCAAACAACTATCCCCGGCCGTGGCATTACAACTGAAATTGGAACTGATTGGTCCACATCCTGCTAATCCCATATAAATTAAAAGGATCAGACTCTTTTTAATTATTTTCATCGTAATACCCCTGTCTCATTTCCGCTCAAGCTGTTCGCATGGTCAATTTTCCCTAATACCTCAGGCGGCACCGTAAAATTCATGTCAATCGAATTCCCTTCATGGTTAGCAGTAATTAATCTTTGTGCTTCTTCCTCTGCTTTGACTTGGTTCATGGCATGTTGGCTTTTGTCTTCATCAGGCTCTAAATAAAATCCATCTTTAAAAACCACCGTGACCACATTGCCAGAACCGACTTGAATGACAGGATGGTATTGTTCTGCGCGTTTAACGTAATACGCAGATAACGTATCTGCTGCTTTGGAAGCACCTCCATAAGCTGCAAAAGGTGCAATTTGGCTTGATGGAACTACAGAAGTTGCACCATAAGGGCCAATCGCTTGTACGCTTTGAGCATATTGTGCGGCTTGGGCAATTCCAGATAACGCACCACTAACTCCTGCCCAAGTCATCACTTTGTTATCCCTCATCAATGGCTTGCCTTTAATCCCCACTTTGCCATTGAAAAACACCCAACCCGTCACTTCTTTATCAATAATGGGTTGGCCTGGATGAGCACAAGAGAGACGATATAAGGTTGCAAAAGCACGTTCACTGGAAATATCTCCATAGGAATTCGCACTCACGCGACATCCCCGAAGACGTGAGCGCGCTCCATTAGGGAGTGTTCCATCCTCTAGGAACTTAAAGAGCATTACGCCGTTATTTTTAGATTGACCATTAACGGATGCATCCGCATCAGCACCACCCAAAACAACTGCTCTAACCGAAGTGTTTGAGGGGACGTAATGAGCAGGGTTCAAATAGCTATTATGATGAATTTTCGTACTACGGCGTTTGGGTCGAAAAGAAACTGTATGAATACGGGGCGTACTATCCGTCAATACCATGGGGTTAGAGTTGCTACCTGCATTCATGGCATAGGCATTGGGCTGATGCCACAACTCTGGATTGTGTACTCCTTTTAACTCATTGGATGTGTTCTGCGGTTGCTCGGAAATGGTTGTTTTTTCCTGATTTGCGAGAATCGAGGTGATTTGAGACGTCAATTCTTCTTTCTGAGCGCTTAGTTGCTTCTCATGTTCCTTACTCATCTTTTTCAAATTGGAAGTCAAAGCATTGAGTTGCTTTTTAAGTGATTCAAGCTCAGTTTGTTGGGCTGCTAATGCATTATCAGCTGCTGCTTCGGTAAACGATTCATCCACAATTCCAGTTATATCTACTGGTTTTTGTTGAACTAAAGTTTTTTTAGGACGACCATCTACAAACAATACAATCATGATAGCGAGAATAAGCAAAACTCCAATTCCCACCATGATTAATGTACGGAGTTGGCGGCTTTTAACCATTGTATTGAGTTGCCAATTAGCCATGATCCACTCCTGCAACACGGTAAAGCATGGCACGCTCACGAGGATTAATTGTGGGCTTAGAAAATTTAATCGCTAGAGTATCCTTCTTTGCAAACCATTCTTGAGATAACTCTAAAGGCTCTTTACCCCCGTTATAGAGCTCAATGGTTTCTCCTTTAAGAAGCCGCCCATCCCAAGACTCTTTAGGTAACAGGGTTAAACCTCTTCCCCAACGCTGGGCTTTGCCAAATTGACGCGTTACAACCACATCAGTAAATGGTTTTTTATTCTCCATATGGGTAAGCATTGCAAGAATTGCTTCTGGAATAGCTTCATGAGTCCCAGCTACCTGACTGGTTTTCGTTTGACGAGGTGTTACTTTTACAGGTAGTGGCTGTTGTGGAATGAGTTCAATTGTTTTACCTAATGACTCTTCGCTATTTAACGTCACCGAAAAATGATGACCTGCTTCAGTAGTAAGGAATAAGGTAAATGGGTTGGCTGCTGCCAACATAATGTAAACAGATCCATCCTGTTCATCACGTTTAATCGCCATCGCCTTTTCCGGAAAAACCGCTTCCACGATTTTGTCATTTTTCACAAAAATGCGGTTGTAATTTCCCTGGCTTAAAGTTAATGCGATTTCACTATTATCTTTAAAAGGGATACTGTTACTCCCAATCACACTCATTGATACCAGTGCCAAAATGACACCAAGTCCTTTATGCATCGTTACTCTCCTTCTTTGGTGCAAATTGGACGATTGATAAACGACCATCCATATATTGAAATACCAACTTGTATGTTGTTTGTGTGTCAGAAAGTGCTTGAATTCCCACATAGCGCTTTAACTTTCCATTCACCACAGCATTAAGTTCATTGGGGTTTACTTTGATTTCAGTGATGTCAAAGGTAGATGACATTTTTTTGTTTTTAATAACCCTGGCTTCCTGGGCAAACAGCTTTAAAAAATAGGGGTACTGTTGATGACTCACAAAGGAAAGCAGACGCTTATGATTCGCATCAACGGTTTCAGGACTAACATTGAGGCGCTCATTGATAAAATTCTCCGTCATTAAACTTAAGTAATGACTGTCAACAAATGAAGCACTTTTTAAATAACCAGGATTCCCTGAAAAAGGGGTAATCTCTACGGTATGATGTTTGAACGCTGAATATACAAAGCAAGACAACAGCACGTTAGATACCAATAAACCAAACACAAGGCACACCATCAAATTAAATCGTGCGGATAATTGGCTTAATCGGCTTTGGTGCGTTTTAAAGTCCATTTAGATCTCCTTAAGCCACATACACACGATGATGTGACAGTGGTAATTGGGGTAAAAAGAACTGAGTCAGCCCGCTTGGGAGATGCCAATAAGCCAACACAAGAAGCGCTTTGGGACCCTCCCCTTTTTTCAAATAACGCAAACCACTTAATAACCCCAGCCCAAACAGTGAGACCAAAATCTTTTGATTACTAATGATGAGCAACATAAAACCTAATCCTGCGACCACAAGCTCATCCAAAGTTAACGTCAGTATTCTCTTGGGTGCCTCAATGTGGCTTAAAAATTGATAATTCATGTTACTCATCGTTTGCTTTCTCCTTAAAACACGAATGTTTTCAATAAAAATGCTGGTATAAAAGCCACTGCAGTAACACCAACAAAAACCATTGGATTCTTACTTTTAACAGCCATCGCAGTAGCTAAAATAATGTCCACCAAAATAAACACTTTCCAAAACATTGAACCGCTTCCTAATGAATCTTTAACATCACCCTCCAATGCTTTGGATAACAGATCGTTAGCCCATAGACTTGATGAAAAAAGAAAAACACATATAGAACTGATTCCTCCTTTAATGGTCTTCATGAAGGTATTTTGTTTGTGCATTTCACTCTCCTTATGGCTCATTGATTAAGCTTGATTAACTTTTAGAAACTCCGGAACTTGTAATATTTTTCTTAGATAGTCTTCCTCTCGTTCAACCCCCATATTCGCTGGTACCTTGAATCCCAATAAGATCTTATTTCCTTTAGAGCACAAAACCTTAACCTCGATTTCCCCATCATCAACCAACACTTTTTCTCCAATTTTTCTGCTTAATACCACCATGATGTTCTTCCTTTATTTTTTGGTTAAAATTTCTTTACACTTGTTTAAATGAGTGACAACAACCTCTTGTTTTGCAGGCACATGACTCTTCTTAACCACATAAAACTGAGTACGCTTTTTAATCTCACGACAGCACGCAATCATTTGTGGTAAAGAAGGCGGCAACTCATAAAAATCCCGACATTGGATGATGGCTTTATTAATCGTGTTTTCGCTAAACCCATTCAAACCATCCTGCCATTCTTTTTTGGCATACTCCAAAAATCCTTCACTCTTAAACTGGCTTCGCCAAATGTGGCCATAAAAAGCTGCAAACTTTGAAAACAAGGTTTCAATCATTTTGCTTTTGGGATTAACCTCTCGGGAAATGGACGATGTTGGTTCTTTCGGGTTCATGGTCTTCTTCACTGGGGTTCCAAAATGGGTCTCTTGTGGATTCATGTTGATGAGGCTTCCAATGTGTTTCATGATGACTCTCCTGCTTCATTTCAGTGATTTCGTCTTCCCAACAGCGATGTGCCAACCAATTGGCAGGATATTTCCATTCCGCGACCCATCCACCATTGACTTTCATGGTTTCAACATGATGGATTTGGGCTTGTAATGCGCTCATGATTTGCTTAAATAACAAAGCACTTGGATTAAGTTTTAAAAATGCTGCTTGTGCTTTGGGTTTAGATTTTTTCTCTGGGTAAAGCGACCAAAATTGTTCGAATCGCGATAATAAATAAATATAATAATCTTCTTTTAGAGGTATGGCGGCTTTTGATGATTCGGCTATGTCGGCTATTTGTGGCTCAACGTGAGATAGCCCAGTCTCTACAAGACTTTCATTGTGCGGGTTTATGGTGGCTTTCTGTGGCGGGTTTATGGCGGCTTTATTTTGGACAGAATAATGCATTGTTGCTAATTCACATTTTAAAATTAACTGCATTCCTTCTGACTGAATAGTAATAATACCCGCACGGACTAAACCATATAGCGCTCGTCGAACCTGATCTCTTGAAAAATTCTGACTTTTGATCCCTTGATGAGGCTCAACATATAATTGTTCTGATATTGATTGGTGACTAATCCGTCGTTTAATCCCGACTAATCCAGTTTTACCATCCATATAAGGCCTAATTCCCATTAGATAAGCCAGGCGCTGGATATGTGGCAAGCCACTTAACGCATCTAACTCCTGATGATTAATTTTGAAATCCATTTACTCACTTTGCTCCTTCCTCCTATCGTCATAAAGTTCTTATTGTGTTATCTTTTAAACGATGGATTACATTTAAATACTCTTTTCGAGCAATTTAACTCATAAAGAGTATAAATTAGCACGTTTTGAGACAATGTCAATACTTGCTAATCGTTTATTTCTTAGTAACTGGAAGGCTCGGCAAAATATGAATGTCAAAGAAAAAATTGGACAACGGATAAAACACGAACGCACTACCAAAGGGCTGACAAGGAAAGCATTGGCTGAGTTGACTGAAAATTTAAATGTTTCCCGAATCAACAATTATGAACGTGGAGAAAGAACTCCTGGCCCAGAAGAAATTACTCAGTTAGCAAAAGCTTTGGAAGTATCCCCAGCTTTTCTGATGGGGCTATCCGATGAACGAGACAGTGAATTTAGCAGAAACTCTGGAATTGGAACATTAATACCATTATTAGATTACAAACAAGCTTGTGATCCGGACTTTTATATCCAAAGAATTAAAGAAGAACTTCACCCCGAAAAAATAAATTTTGTACCTGTCGGCCCTGACATAGCAAATCAGATAGATGAAAATGCTTTTGCATTACAAATTAATGACAACAGCATGGAACCTGAATTTAGAGTGAATGATATTGTAATATTAAATCCCAATGCTAAATTGAATCCAGGAGATTATGTCGCTGCTCAAATTGGAAGTGAGGAAGGAGTTGTTATTCGAAAATATAAGCAATTGTCTATTTCTACAACAGAACAAGTCTACGAGTTAATTGCAATAAACGAAGATTGGGCAAATCTTCATGTCGACAATCAGATAGTCTGTAAAATTATTGCAAGTGTTATTTATTTGCATAGAAAAATTAAATAGAACGCAATGCTCAACTTTAACACTCAACCTGTAATTCATAAGCTATTCATTGAGTAAATGTTTATTTTTCATAGTTTTTTATAACTTAATATATTGAAATTCTTAAATCTTCCCCCATATTCCTGTCATTCATTTATTTGCTCGGAAAATAAACTCTTGGCCTCACTACAAGACAAAAACAAAAAACATTTACGTACTGTGATAATTGGAAATATTGCAATATTCCTTACTATTCTCCAAGTAGATAATATTTTAAAAGGTGACTGGAGTGCCATAAAAATTGGGTTATGGGTGTTGCCCGGATCTATTGCCATCATTTTTTCAGGAATAATTAATGCTCAAATTAAATCAGAAATGAAAGCTAGATTGGTGTTCTGGCGCTGGAAAAACCCATTGCCAGGCTCTCAAGCATTTTCTCGATATGCAATGAACGATCAACGAATCAGTCTTCAATTACTACAACAAAACTATGGGCCATTGCCTACAGACCCTAAGGAACAAAATGCTTTATGGTATCGCTTATATAAATCTGTGAGTGGTGATGTGTCTGTAATTTATGCACATGGTGAGTTTCTATTTAATCGTGATTATGCTTTTCTCTCATTGGTATTCCTCTTCTTTTTTGGGATTGTAGGATGGTTCTTGATTGTGCCGATCAAAACCAAGTGGATTTACATCGCTTTTCTAATAATACAGGTCTGCCTCACTAATAATGCAGCTCGTAACCATGGACAGCGTTTTGTAACAACAGTTATGGCCATTAAATCGGCCGAAAAATAAGTGGATTTCTATGGGTATTGTACATTTTCTAAATGTTAAAAATGGGGATTGCTCAATTATTCAGCATCCGTCAGGACATGTCACAGTAATTGATGTTTGCAATGCTCGTAAACATAAAGACAAGCACATAAATATCTCAGAGTTAATTACAAACTTAAATAAAAATGCTACAAGTCATCAGAAATCCAACCCAACCAACCCTATCACTTATATTAAACAGCATGGTATCAAAGAAATTTTTCGTTTCATTTTGACGCATCCTGATATGGATCACATGGATGGCATCAAAGATTTTTTTGATGAATTTCACCCAACTAATTTCTGGGATATCAAAAACAAGAGCGTAAAATCTAATTGGAGCAATGGTCCATACAGGGAGGAAGATTGGCAATTTTATTGTTCACTCCGTGATGGAAATACTAACTCCTCAATCAAACGATTGAATCTATATGCCGGTGCTCAAGGCCAGTTTTTTAACCAAGATCAAAATGGAAAGAACGGAGCCGATGGATTATACGTTTTAGCTCCTACGCAAGAACTAGTTAATCATGCAAATGTAAGCGACGATTACAATGATGCTTCCTACGTCATTCTATACCGTTCAAATGCCGGACGGATATTATTCACGGGGGATTCTCATGATAAAACATGGGCGCATCTCTTAGCCAATCATCACAATGATATTGCAGATATAGATGTTCTAATTGCACCTCATCATGGTCGTGATTCAGACCGTTCCTATGATTTCTTAGATGTTGTCAGACCAAAACTTACTCTATTCGGTAATGCACCTTCTGAACATCTAGGTTACGGAGCTTGGAGCAGGAGAGGTTTAAAGCTGATCACTAATAATCAGGGAGGCGACATAATTATAGATACCAATGGAACGGGAATGAACATTTATGTAACCAGCGAGAATTATGCTAAACAACAAAACGCTAACACATACTATTCTTCTGATTTGCACGCATATTATTTGGGATATCTGCATGCCAGAACACCTCAATTCACTGAGTAATAGTGTAGATCTTGACTTAAACCTAATTTGGGATCGGAGTTAATATATTTACAAAATCAACATTGTTGTGTGATCAACTGGAAATATACTCGAAATTGAGGCATTTTCTAATACAGCACCTGAGACTTTTGCAAAATAAACTATTCGAAATAGAACATAAAAAATACAACACATTAAAAATAACACAATATAATGCAAAAAACCCCCTTCGGGAGATCGTCGTATTTGGGTACGACACCGTACGACACAGTACGCCATTTGTAGTAAAAACCCGCGGCAAAATTTATAATAAAATCAAGTGCTTAAAAATGAAGCTGGGGGCTCATAATCCGTTGGTCCTAGGTTCAAGTCCTAGTGGGCCCACCAATAAAATCAAGTAGTTACGTGTAGTTGTAGAAGGCGCATTCTAGCTCCAAGTGCGACAATTATTTTTGGCACGTTCAGTTTTCAAGTGCGAATTTCCCCTTGCGGATTTAAGCGCTCTTTGTACTCATAAAAAACCTCTTTTGGCGTACGATATTCTAAACATCGCATAGGTTGATTATTCAATTTACTGACAATCATTTCAATGTCTTTTTGAGTATGTTTTTCAATACTAGATTTTTTAGGTAGATACCTTCGCAATAAACGATTTCCATTTTCAATAGCTCCTTTTTGATAGGATTTGTATGGTTCACAAAAGTAAACAGGAGCGGCAAAAGCATCGGCTATTGTTACATGATGAGCAAATGCAATATCATTGTCTAATGTTAAAGAGTGTACGATATTACTCCAGTTTTTCTTCATATATTTAACTAATGTATAAGCTGTTTTCTGAGGTGTTCGGCTGTTACTTTTAATTGCTACTAAATAACGGCTTTTCCGTTCACGCAAGGTAATTAAATGCGGATTATGTTTTGTGAACATTAGTAAATCACCTTCCCAATGACCAAATAGTTGGCGCTGATTTATTTCCTTACTACGTTGTGCGATACCTATTTTTTCGGTTTCCGATGTCGATTTTTGTCGTTTGCGTTGAACGCACGGATAACGAAAACGTCTCTTTTTATGCAATAATTGGTAAAGCTTCTCTGCTTTACCTGCTGGACTATAGATATAAGCATAAATGTTTCATGAGAGATAATACATTGTCCTGCTGACCTTTTAAGCCGACCTGAAATTTGTTGAGGAGACCAGCCTTCTTTCAAGCGAGCAATAATAACTTTCTTAAGCTCAGGAAATTTGTTTCGCTTAAATCCATGATGAAATTTTCTTGATAAATACTGTTGAGAAGCCCAATCTGCTCGATAACCAGGCCGACTACTATTACGCTCTAGTTCTCGATAAATAGTAGATTTATGAAATCCTAAATGACTAGCTATTGCCGCTATCGACTGACCTGAAAATAAACCTTCATACAGCTGAATACGGTCTTGAGCTGTTAAATGACGATAATGTTTTCCCATACACATTCCTGTTTGTAGTGTCAAAATAACTGTTAAGCATAACGTTATTTATAACTGTTTCTAAAACAGAAATTCGCACTTAGAGACTGAAACTACCTTTATACTGCTGTATAAACACTTCCTTAGGCATCTTAAATCCCAAACATTTGGCTTATCCGGTTCATCCCCATTGGGGAAATGCGCAGATGCATTTTCATTCATTGGACTTTGGGGAATAATCCCATAATCCGCTTCGCTTCTTACGGGCTACACTTGCTCACGAGAATATTGTACTCTTTGGCAAAATCGATTTTGAGGGTATCGAATTAGAGATGAAAATGATTTGCAGGGAATAATTGATAAGAGATGAGGATATGGAGAAAGTCCCGTATTACGCTTTCGCTAATACGGGACTGCGCTAGCTAAGCAAACTCAGATTTGCCTGAAAATTCTGCTTTACGATACCCTGGATGGACTTTCACATGCCAGAGGGGCAGCATCATAAATAATGGAATCAGGCAGCAAATAAACAAGGTGAGGAAAAAATTATCCCAGCCGTAATTTTTGATAATTGCACCCAAAGGAGCACCAGCCAGAACAGCACCTAAACAATAAGCAAAAAATCCGGCAAAGCCAGTTGCTGTCGCCGCTGCTTTTTTATGTGATAACTCCGCACACGCCATACCAATCATCATTTGTGGCCCAAAGATAAAAAAACCAAAGAAAAAAAGAAACAATGAATCGAGGAATGGTGTATATCCCCTAGTCAACGTAAAGAGCAACAAAGTGACAAATACACCTCCAGTAAAGAGAACATTGATTGGGTTGCGTTTACCTTGAAATATTTTATCAGAAAGCCATCCGGCAACCAGACTTCCAAAAAAACCACCCACCTCAAACCATATGACACAACTACCTGCTGTGATTAAGGAATAATCCTTCACCTCAGTTAAGTACAGCATGCTCCAATCATTAAGGGCCGTTCGGACAATGTAAATAAACAAATAAGAAATGGACAGTATCCAAATATATGGGTTGCTTAACACATAATTCCAAAGAATTTCTTTGATTGAGAGTTCTGTTTTTTCATGGTGGTGATTGGATAAACCAGAAAAATCTCCTCGATATTGCTCTATCGCAGGTAAACCCAGCGACTGCGGAGTATCTCTTAAACGATTGATTAAAAAAATACCTCCTAAAATGCAGATAACCCCCGGCACAAACATGGCTGAACGCCAGCCGAAATACTGCGCGCACATAGCAACAATCAATGGAATTAATGCACCACCAACGTTATGTGATGTATTCCAAACACTCCACCAACGACCACGTTCGGATTGAGAATACCAATGTGTTAATAATTTAGTACATCCTGGCCATCCCCACCCTTGAAACCAACCATTCAATCCCCAAAAAATAGCAAACAACCACCAGGTGGAAGACAATCCAAACAAAATATTAGCAATACCTGTCAAAATTAGCCCAATCGCCATTAAATAACGAGGATTTGACTTATCGCCAAGAATTCCACTCAAAAATTTGCTGATGCCATAACTTAAGCTCAAAATGCTCGCAATCATTCCCAGTTCGGTTTTGCTCATCCCTAAGGCGCTTTGTAATGCAGGCATCGCGAAGGTAAAACTTTTTCGCGTGAAATAAAATAAAGCATAGCCTATATACATTGCATAAAAAGTGCGAATACGCCAATAACGATATTGCTGTTTAACAACAGTTTTATCCTGAATTTCATTAAGATAAGGAGCAGGTTTTAGAAAAGTCAAAAATGCCACGATTGTCCATCATCATGAAAAAAATAAGATTAGAATGTAACTCGTAAAGTATGTCAATTCTTTCTAATAAAAATAATAGCCGGATCATACCTCTTAATAATTAATTAAAAATTTAAATGGAATTCTTGTGAAATTATAAATAAGCTACATGATTTGCATTAAAAGGGATTTGTCGTAATGAAAGAAATAGTTAGTTTATTAGAACAAGAGCAAATCGATTTTGCTAATTATAAACGTCCTGAAGTCATAATGGTTTTAAGAAGAAAATTTCGTACTCAAAAAGATTGGATTATAGCTTCTTTCAACCAATATCAATTTACTGAAAAAGAATCACAAAAAGTCCAACAGGCGATCCTAAATGGGGATCTTCGAATAACAGATCTTCTAAAACGTCCGTTTACCCACTATTTTTGGAGTTTCCTTACCTTTAAGTGGGGAGAGATACTTTCGGGTGGAAAAAAATTATCCAAACAAGAGGTCTTACAAATTGCTACCTACTCTAGCAATAGCCAAGAATTTGCAAGAACCCCCATTCAAAATAGAAATAGGCTGCTAAAAGGAGTGCCATTAGTCATTGGCAAAGTCGTTACCTCCATGGCGCTTTGTATGGTATTTTGCCTGGGATTATTAAGTACTTTAGGGGCACCCTTTGGCGTTAGCCTCGGCTTAGCAATAGTACTTTCCTGTTGTAATGGAATAGTGTGTTTATTAAGTCGTGGACAAGCCATGCTTGATAGTGCTGGCTTTCAGCCTCAAAAACAAAAAACGTTTAAGACCTTTGAAGAAAATATAAAAGAAAAAACGATACTCGATAGAGGTCAGAAATTATTTTTTGGTGTGGTGACATTGTTGGCATGTATTTCTGCGGGCATTTCTGGATATGCTGGTCTCGTAGGACTTCTCACTTTTTTGGGGGCGGGTATGCTCGCCTCTAACCCTCTAGTTTTGGCAGTTACGATTGGGTTATCTGTGATTGCAGCTATCTCTTTTTATTCGTTTCAAGCTGCAGGCATACGTGAAAATTATACAAAATTTAAAAATCTTTTTATTGAAGATTATAAAAAACCCTATGGTCTTTTGCGATGTGTCTTATTAGGAGCCGTAAGTACGGTCTTTTTAGCTGTTTATGCGACGCTAACTTGGTTTACTACTGTCTCAGGGGTTAATAAGCTTTTCAATTCCTTAGGTGCGACTCCCGATACCCTTTTAGCACATGTTATTGCTATGATATGTACTTCAACAACCATGGTGGTTAACACTTTTTCACAAGTATATAAAGTCTTTAACCCGAAAACCTATGTCGATCTAAAAGAAAAATTTGAATCAATATATCAACCACCAGAAGAAAACCAGACAAAAGTACAAAAGATAAAGCATGGAGCCATCAATATGCTCAAATTATTTGCTTTGATAGGTGATTCTCTTGCTTATTCTGTTGCCGGTGGAATCCGCAGTGGAATTCATGTTGGTGAAACATTGGGAGAAGCAATAGGAGCAAAACTTGCATTAACCGTTACCATGGCAATACTGTCTCCAGTCATTTTGGTATTCGTATCGATAGCTTTTACTTGGCCTACCGTTTTTCATAACAAAAAATCGACTCAAGATCCTTCACAGATGGAGAAGCCATTGAGAGAAAAAATAAGTCAAAGTCATACTCCAGATGCACTGCAAAATAATACGCCATTACCAACAGCAGAAAAATCTATCAAACCTAATAATCCTAAAAGTAGCCGAGCTGGGCTAAGATTTTTTGATGCATGCTTGAATGAAGAGTCCAGTGGTAGCCCTACTTTAGAGAGAAAAACAGTTTTGACATCCTCCATGCTATAAATGTTGTATTGAAGGCGGCCAAGGCAATACTCTGGCATTGGAGTACATGGTCATTAAAGTATGAGTGATTTAACATACTTCGAATACTCAATTCAAATGAGTGCATTAAATGCTAGCCATTTGCTGTGAGAGTATATAGCGAAGATTTGGGGAGAATTTGTGTATTTGAGTACGACACAGTTATACATCGTCAAGCATTTGTAGTGGATTTCTAAGAGAAAATTTATTTTGAAAAGTTTTCAAAGCTTCTGGACAGACCTCCCATGGATAATGAAAGATTAAAAAAATTATTTTCCAAATCTCCACCATGGGATGAATAATGCTAAAAAAGCCAGTCCCTATTAATAATAATATTTGATCTTAGTGATTTTGATAGTTGTAATCAAAACTTAGATTCATGGTTTATAAAGCAAGCTAATGAAAGTGGTTCAGCGAAGACCTATGTCGTTTTTGACGATGAGCAAGAATTGCAGTTAGAAAAGATTATCAGGGTAAGAACATAGGTCGCAAATGAGGTCGGTGTAAGAGCTATATTACTCACCCCATTGACGATATAGCAGAATCTTTTTATAAACATTTCGGCTTTGAAAAATCACCACGCACAAAACAAGCTTAGGATAGTGTCCGATTTTCTGAGGAAAGATCAATTCGCATCTCCTCTTGTTCAACGGACAGTGTTTTACCTTGAAAATAATCGGTAAATTTTTGCAGCACTATGCCAATAGCAAGTGTCACTCCCATTGGTTTATGCTGGGTTTTATATTCAAATATTCTTTCTTGATATTCTGAAAATTGCATACCATTATCTTTCAGTATTTGCAAAAGGTAGGTATCTGTTTTTTCAAAATTTGCCATGGGAATATTAAGTCTACTTAAAGACTCTCTAGGTATATTCAACTCTTTAATTAATACGTTGGCTATGGATGGATTGTTTCTCTTGATGGCATCGATTAAATAGCTCAATTTCGTATCGAGTGGAACTTCAATGGATGAAATTTTGCTCAACATTATTCGCACACAATCCGGATTATCACTTTTAATAGCATGCTGTATCATATCTTCCGTGCCATCAAAATATAATTTCTTGGTGATTATATTCTGAGGTTCGAATTCGGTTAACTCATTGAAAAAATCACTCAACAGTTCAGGGTTTCCTCCATTAGCTGCAGCTGCCAGTAAAGAATTAGTCATGGTTTCATCTTTAAAAACATCCTTAAATTTCTCTGAAAAAGGCAGCCAGTTACGTAAGGTTTGATAACTTTGGCGTCTACCATATACTAATGCTTGAAAAATGAGGTTTGGCAAATCACTTTCATTTAAAGCAGGCAAAAGCGCCTTTAGCGACTCATGATTATTATTTATAACAGCCTTGGACGCGGCATCGGAGTATTCTGAAATGGACCAATTCCCGACTTCGATAATTTGTCCCATCACCTCTGCACTATTACTATTTTCTGCAAAAAAAGATAAATTATTATAATGTTGCCCAGCTACTTTAATAGTACACTTAGGATCCTCAGCGAATATGTCCAGAGAAGGAAAATCATTTCTTGGGCTGATATGAGGATTATTTATCACCCGAATGTTCAGTGCGAGTCCATCACTACTACCGTACCAAAATGACAAGTAATTAACTATAGCAGCTTCATCATCACATTTAATTTCTTTTCTTATCGAGCTAGGATCATACAAATAATATTTATCGCCTTTTTTTCTGATCCCCATAGCATGGTCTGGTGTGGAAATAAGCATTACTTCATTTTCCTGAAGCTTTATATTTTTGATAAGATTAGCCATAGTTTTTTTTCTACCTACCAAGGATATATCAAAACATGCTTTCATACTCTTTGAGGTAACCTTATCACCTTCTTTTTGATTGACGCTTAATGCCTGATAACTGTTATTTTGGTTTAAATTTTTGTTGAACAACTCTGGTTCCATGGTAAGTAACACTTGGTTTATAAAGGTATTTACTTCCTCATCATATGCGGTTACATTTGACGCTCGTTTCAATAAGTCTTGGAATTCATCAGCACGTCCTTCAAGTACATATTTTGCATATAACGAGGCCAAGCCATTACATACTCCCTGTTCATCAAATTTCAACGGAATATTTTGTGCTTTCAGATATTCATTAATTCTTGGAACAATGCTTTCTTGAGTAGTCATAGTATAAGGTTAAATCATGATATGTTAAATTATAGAACATTGGCGGGGCTTTGCTTAAGGTTATTTCGAAAATAGAAAATCCAACGTTGCAAAACAAGATCCTGTTGGTTTTGTTAATCGAATCAATAAAGCAATCATAGACGAAATTCAACGTACACCTGAATTACCGCGTGCAGTAAAGCGCTCAATTTATTTAAATTAACGAAGCATAATATCGCTCGTAAAAATATCAAGCGGTAAAGCAAGAGTACAACACGCATTGGGTATGTCTACAATTCCACTGATGCGTCCTTCGATAGGAGCTGCACTTAATAAAAGATATGCTTGTTCTCCACTGAAGCCCATTTTGGTTTTTAAATATTCAATTGCATTCAAGCACGCTTGTTTATACGCAATAGTAGCATCTAAATAATGTTGTTTTCCTTTTTCATCAACCGATATTCCCTCAAATATAAAATAGCGAGAATAATGTGGTTCTAAAGCAGGGGTATAAAAAAGTGGATTTTTAAGTGAATATTTTTTGCATCCTTGAGGGATAAGATCTACTTTTAAGATGATCCATCCTGCCATTTCAATTCCACCGCAAAAACTAATTTCACCATCTCCTTGAGAAAAATGAATATCGCCTACTGAAAGATGAGCGCCTTCTATAAATACAGGAAAGAAAATACGCGACCCTTTTGTTAGATTTTTAATATCACAATTTCCACCATTTTCTCGCGGAGGAATAGTACGAGCCGCTTGATGAGCAATTTTTTCATAATCATTATGTGAACATCTTCCTAATAATGCTCCTTTTTTCTGCGGTAATTCAGCATAAGGAGGAATCCGTTTAGGATCTTTCGCGTTAAGCTCCTCTTCGCGTTGGTTCCATTGAGCTAAAAGTTCATGAGAAGGAGCACAGCCAATTAGGCCGGGGTGAAGTATCCCTGGGAAGCGAACACCTGGAATGTGCCGAGAGGAGGTAAATGCACCTTCAAAATCCCAAATAGCTTTTGCGGCATGAGGAAAGTGGTCAGTTAAAAAACCCCCTCCATTTTCATGAGCAAAAATTCCAGTAAACCCCCATTCCGCTCCTTCAAGTGCACCTATGTCGAGAATTTCCACTACTAAAATATCACCAGGTTGTGCTCCTTGAACTGCTATAGGACCACTTAAATAATGCACTTGGGCTAAATCAACATATTTAATATCATCTGCATCATCATTATTTTTTATTTGTCCTCCTGTCCAATCAAGACATTCTACACGAAAAACATCTCCAGGTTTTACAGTTGCTACGGCAGGAATATCAGGATGCCATCGATTATGAAGTGGATATGGTTGCTCATGAGGTTTTTTATTGAGATCTACTTTAATAAGTGTTTTTGGCATGCCCTCTCCTTTTTATGAGCTCTCCTTATGTAAGAAAAATAGTACCACAGAAAAGTCTTTGATAAAATTACGCTGATATTCGCTATTGGTTTCGAAATATCAGCAGATGCAATGCCAACAGTGCTGTATAAAGATCATTAACATGAGAATCATAGTACAAATACATCATAGGTATATTCGTAAATGCATCATTCCCAAAATTGCAGTACTAGCCTTGTGCGAATTTTAATTTTGAAGCTTATCTTTTTCTTGTTCAAGCCACTCCAAAAAAGCTTCACGATCTGATTTAGACAAGTTAAAAAATTTATTTTTAATTGTTTCAATAGGCTGTTGTTGTTTTCTAGGAACTTTGACCCAAGCGTCGTTTATATTTATTTTTCCTTGTATCACGTTTTCATAGGCGAGGGGATCTTTCTTTTTTAGCTTCAAAAGTTGGCCATCAACAGATCTCGAACGAGAGGGTAAATATGTAATAGTGTTTTCCTGATACAAATTAGGATTCGTATTATCTTGCTCCCTAAGATCATTATTCAAATTTTTAATAGAAATTTTATTTTCCTTTGCATACACTCTGACACAGTTATCCACCATACTAAGCACATCACCCCAATGAGCTACATGCTGCGTATTTATATCCATAGCAGACCGCAATAACCACAGCATTTCATTGTTAGTAATACCCAAGCCGTCTGATGATTTATCAAGGGCATATTCCCCAAAATTTTTATAGGGGTTATTTCTTTTTTTCCAAACTTCCCGCTCAATGATCTGTGATATTACAGAGGGAAGATTCTGAAAAATCAGTTGATTAAATTCACTTATATACTGATTCGCTTGAACATGTAGTTCTTCATCAGAAAGGACTGGCTTCTCTTCATTTGATATTTCTTCTGATTGCATTGTAAATCCAGATGTTGATCAACTACTAAATAGTTATCTTAAGCTGATAAGCTTATTAAACTCAATATCCCAAAATAGCGTGTTGCTTCATTGGAGCTAATAAATAAAAAGCTTGACCCTTTGTAATCTTATTGTAACTATGTGTAAAAAGGAGCTGATTTATAGGAGATTGGTTGATGCTTAGAATGAATTCTTTGAAGGCAGTATTTCAGTCTAGGATTTTTTTACTGTTTGTATTTGTTACTGCCTCTGCCAATGCCTCTGAGCCTCTAATTTACATGCGACCAAACGAAACGCCGATGTTCACTGAATTGTACCAACGTTATGGCCTACTCAACCCTCCAGCGGTACATGTTTTTGACAGTGCTGTTTATCTGGGGCAACCTGGTGAAAAAAGCCTACTCATCCCTTCAAGCGTAGCTTTTTTTAATGAAATAGATCAAACGCTTCGCGCTTATCATGCACGCATTGGTAATAAGGAATTGTTTTTTGATCCGCGTGAAACAAACTATGCCTTTTGTCCATCGAATGGATCACTGCAAATTATTTTTGCCCTAGTTTATGCTATCGCTGCAACAGAACCACAAAAACGCTTCCTTTTTGTTGAAAAGATCCCTTTTTATTCATTCCATGAGCACGCAGTGACTTTTCGACCCTATCCAAATGCACGATTTCAAGGCTTTAACGATCCGAGTGAAGTGAAGCCAAAACCTGATGAAACCGTGGTTGAATTTGTAACCTCACCCAATAATCCTGACGGCACATTTCGCAAGCCCTATACGCAAGCAGACATCATCATTGCTGATTTAGTCTTTTCTTCACCATCCTATGGTAGTGATGGTACGGGATATATTAAAGACAATATTGCTTGGCTTACTAAAGCAAGGAATGAGGGCAAACATGTTCTGGCGTTTAATTCTGTTTCCAAAGCACTTGGAAAACCGGGATATCGCCTTGGTTATATGTGGTTTCCTATGAGTGATTCATATGCTGCCAGTATTTTTCATAATTTCTTTTCCTATACCTGGAAGTTAACAACAGGAGAAAGCACACCCGGTGTTGCTGACGCGTTGAATCTTATGTCTGCTCTGGTCGCACTTCCTGATGCAGGACAAGCCCTTCGCACCGATGCCTTTCATACTATTGTAAAGCGGCATAACATGGTCAAAACAGAGATACTTAAGCGTTATCCTGGAACAGAAGTCATAAGCATTCCAGGCAGTCCTACTTTTTTTGCAAAGCTCAATAGCCCAGACATTGCAAAAATGACTGGCGAGGAGGTTCTGCTGAAAGATCTTAATGTTGCAGTGGATAATGGTAACGCGATGGGTGCTACAGATGCCTTCATTCGCATTAACTTATGTGGCTATAGTGGCGATCTTGCGGAGTTTTTGAATCGCCTCGCCCAAGCTAAAAAATATAATGCAAATGAGCTGCTGGTATCATCAGCAAATCATTGCAAGCACAGGACGATTCACAGTAGTGAAAACAGCCAGTATGTCGCTAATCTTGATGATTGTGTTATCGATGTTGATGCAAAAGACGCAAACGTTGACATCTTATTGCCGCAATTTATTAACTATCAACAAAGCAATTTAATTTCCATTAAAAAGATTGATAATTCGAATCATTCAGTTACCGTGCGGGCAAATCAATTAACGAAATCACTTAAGGATAAAAACGAACAGTTACAAATACAGTGGACGCAACCCTTTTTCCTTAATGGTCAGTGGCACATTGCACATTCATAACTTGGCTGTGTTCGTTGAGCTTTTGGATTGTCCTTGCAATTACTTTTAACCTACTAGCTTATGCCCTTTCTTGCGATGGAAGCCTTAGTCCCATTGTTTTTGGCTGTGGGGAATCAAGCAGCTTTTTTTCACTGTTAGGAATGACAGTGTTTTTTTTTATAAAACTTCTTAAAATAAGTCTTTACAAAATAATTAATTGGATTTTTTTAGGATGAAAATCGAATTCTTACAAATTATAAATATATAAATAATAGAGTCCATTATGCGATTGATAGATAATCAGTATGAAACATTAACTTCTTCCGAAGATAGAATGAGGTTCCGCGCAGAGCTTTGGAAATTAACTAGCATTGCCAGAAAAAATGAATTAGAAAAACAAAATCCATCCTCGTTGAACAATTTGGTATTAAGCATCGAGAGTATTTTAACTAACAAAAATCTTGATGAAAAACAAAGCAATAGATTTAAAGAGATTTTAGTAGATGTTCGTTCCATCTTATTTAAAAATCAAGAAAATAGGACGGTAGCATATGATGTCTTGTTAAAAGACTTAAATGGTAAGGGAAATTTTTCCTTAGGTGTGAAAAGCCTCTTACCTAAAGATGATGAACCTTACTTTGAGTTATTTTTTCCACCCTGTTTAAATAAAGCGATAAATAGTGCATTAAAGCCCTATATATATTGGTGTGAGGAATTTATGACATTCGCTATGCGTAATGACATTGTTTATCTGAATAAAGCTTCTATTTTGGGCAATGAGGACTTAATAAATGATGCGCTAAAAAAGGCTATTTTAAGCCACAAACTAGAAATAATCGAATCACTTAAACGAAATATATCTTCACAACTCGACCGATGCCAATCAGACAGTTCTCGTCAAAATGATACCAACTTAAAGATGTGGGCTAACGATGCTCAACTTAAAATAAAAGAACTGGATGATGCAGCTCAGGATCCTGCTGCAACTGTTAGCAATATATTGGATATGATTAATTTAACATCTGAATTTAGTAGTAAAGTTGATGGAGCCATCGAAAAATTTAAAAAGATAAAATCAACAAAAGAAAAATTGTCGCAATTAGAAAAGAGTGAGGGTATAAATAATAGTTCATTACCAGCAAAAATAGGGATATTTGGAAATTCTTTACCTCAAACTAAAGAAGTAAGTATCCCTAGAAGTTTTGAATGCCCAATCACTGGGGAATTGATGAATGAACCTGTAATCTTATTGCTGGATGAACAAACTTATGAAAAATCTGCGGTTTTAAAATGGTTACAGAAAGAAAGAAATGCACCAATGAATCGCAAAGAATTGAAACCTAATCAGCGACCTGAGGATGTAATTATCCCTAATAGAACTCTTGCTAGTGCTATTGACGAATTTAAACAGGAGCATCCGGAGTTTACTCATAATATAAAAATTTAAGGCTTTTGTGATTATTTTTACGATAGTTGAATTTCTTTATGTTTGAGTCCTTGTACTGCTCGCGATCGCTCCAAGATATTAAAAAAGAGTTCTACGGAAGAACTTCTGCAAGATAGATTGGATCGTTCGACTCAATATTATAGGAGTTTTCGATAGATTGGTTGTTGGTCAAGATTACCTCCTACTTGCTCTTTACTGCAAAAATAGGTCGAATATTTGACTAAAAGCTCAATCATTTATACTATCATCGATTTTTTGGAGAATAAAATGGAGCAATATGCATTTTTTAAAAGAAAAGCAATAAAGGCTGCAGTTACTGTGGCTTTTGGAGTGGCTGCCATGACTGCATTTTATGCAGCATACACCAATATGTTTGCTGAACAACAAAATCAAACTCCTGGCTTTGAATTTTAATTGCTCTTTTCTATTTTATACTTAGAGCAAGTTGGGTCGTTCGACCCAACAAATTCATTCGTTGAAAAAAATCAGAGTATTTTTTTATCACTCAATGGACTTTTCCTTATAAAATAAGCAGAATTGATTTAGGGAATTCAGTATGAGAAGGGCAAAGGATATGCCAAAAAACTATAAATTCCATGATGATGATAATTCTGAGGAATCGTGTTACGAAAGTGAAGGAGAAACAGAATATTATCCAGAAAAAAACATTGGTTCAGGAACATACGCCAAAGCAAGAAAATTTCAATCCGCTGATGGTCAAAGATCATGTGCAGTACTTAAGCCTAGGGATCAAGATGATATTGGTTTTAAAGAAGTTTATAATAAATATCAATTTTTCAAGACTCTTTACCCTACACAAAATATTGAATTAATAGAACAAGAGAATACTTATCGCCTGGTGCTTCCTTATATTGTTGGCATACCCTATGAGAAGTTGCATTTTACTAATCAAATGCAACAGATAAAACTTTTTATTTCTGCAATTGAAGCATTAAAAGATTGTCATAATAAGGGATATATTGTTCTGGATTTAAAAGCAGATAATATCCATTATGACATAAACTCTGGTAAAAGTTATTTACTTGATGGTGGTATTTCCGTAAAGAAAGATGAGCTACTCGATCCTGATATCTTTGCTGTAGACTCTAATGAAGATCGGATGTCAAAAAAAAAGAAATATACGCAAATTGCACCCGAATGCTGGTCGAAAACGCCGATATCTGCCCAAAAAAGCATGGATGTTTACGCTCTAGGCTCTATGATGCAATCTGTATTAAAGCCATCTTCGGATATCAATCGTCTGATTCAACTATGTCTAGCCCCCAAGCCAGAACATAGGCCCACTTTGCATACACTGGAAAAACAACTTCGAAAATTATTACTTCGCCCAAGAAATCAGCAAAACCCATCCCCTGCAAAATACTCAAGTAATGCAAAAAGCAATTATGCCTATTCTTTGAAAATACTAGCAGAACAAGGTATTGTGCCCACAAAAAGACAATATAAAAGGCTTAGAAGAAATAATAAAATTCCAAAAGCTATTGTTGATTTTAATAATGCATGTGCCCAGATCCATGAGCACCACAATACAATAAAAAATATTTATTTTAATATTTATAAAAGAGAAACTCTAACCCTAATGCTCCGGGGGGCTGTCGAATTTAAGAAAGAATATCCCACCATTGAGAAAAGGGCTCTTATCTTTATTAATACTCAATTGTTTAAAAAATTCACAGAAACTCAGGCCGTTAAAATTTTAACTACACTAAACAGCTCCCAAGCAGAATTAGCTACAACACTTACCGTGAGTAAATCGAGAAACAGCATTTTCAACGCCCCTAAAAAAATACCTGAAAATGACGAAGCAAGTTGGTGGGGCAAGCGAACCAACCTATTCGCGAAGAGCTATTTGGTTCCATAAAGTGGCATGTCCCAAATAGGGCTTCGACATGGCCCGACCTTGCTAAACCGTTGTGCTCCTATTTTTTTAATTCTTGTTCTTTTAATTAGAAGGAATAGGCAAACATTAAAAATAATCAGTCAATAATTTTAACTTCCTTCCTCCTACAATTAACTTAGAAATTGACTATTCTAATAGACGAATATTAGGACTTGAAAAAACAGGAGTTCTTAATGAAAACGATTGGTTATGCCGCACACTCATCAGAATCTAAGCTAGTACCTTTCCATTTTGAAAGACGTGATCTTCGCCCTAATGATGTGGCAATTGAAATTCTTTACTGTGGAATTTGCCACTCGGATCTTCATCAGGTTAAGAATGATTGGGGATTCAGCCAGTACCCAATGGTACCTGGTCATGAAATTGTTGGCAAAGTTATTGAGATTGGTCCAAATGTTACTAAATACAAAGTTGGGGATAATGTTGCAATCGGTTGTATGGTCGATAGTTGCCATAAATGCAACCAATGTCAAAAAGGTGAAGAACAATTTTGCCGGGAAGGAAGCGTTCAAACCTACAACGTCCCGGATAGAATTTCAGGCAATATAACGTATGGTGGTTACTCAAAACATATTGTTGCTCATGAAAATTTCGTACTTTCTGTGCCTGATATGCTGGATATCAGCCGTGCCGCACCGATTCTTTGTGCAGGAATTACTACCTTTTCTCCTTTACGCAATTATAACGTCGGCCCCAATAGTCGCGTTGGTGTTATCGGCCTGGGTGGTTTGGGGCATATGGCGGTAAAACTTGCAAAAGCCATGGGTGCATCGGTAACCGTACTTACCCATTCGGCAGCAAAACAGACATCAGCGCTTTCATTAGGGGCTGATCATGTCTTGATTTCAAGCAATGATGAGGCAATGACTCAAGCAGAGAATTCGCTCGATGTCATCATCAACACCATCCCCGTCAAGCATGATATTACCCCTTATATACCACTTCTCGATGTCAAAGGTACTCTTGTCATCGTAGGACAGGTTGGCCCTCTAGAAGAACCAAATACCATGCCAATGATTTTTGGTAATCGTAGCGTAGCGGGGTCTTTAATTGGCGGGATTAGGCAAACACAGGAGGTTCTAAATTTCTGTGCTGAACACAATATTCACCCCGAGTGCGAAATTATTCGAATGAATGAGATTAATGATGCTTTTGAACGTTTGGAAAAAGGCGAAGTGCCCCATCGAATTGTCATCGATATGGCAACACTTCAACTCGAATAATCCCCGCGCACTTAACGGTTAAAAAGACACGAGGATGCATGGGATAGGAAGAAAAGGTGATGATTATGACTAAATTTAGTGAAAAAGTGGCTTTTATTACCGGAGCAGGTACAGGCATAGGCCGAGCAGCAGCCCTTGCATTCGCCCGCGAAGGCGCTAAAGTTATCGCAACTGGACTATCTGATAAAAACGTGCAGGAAACAGCAAATCTTGTTAAAAAATCGGGAGGCACAGCACTTCCAATCAATTGCGATGTTACCAATGAGGAGGAGATCATAAGTGCCCTTGATCAAACAATTAAAACATTTGGGCGATTGGACTTTGCCTTTAATAATGCAGGCATTGAACAGCCCCTAAAACCAGTGATTGATATTACACTTAAAGAGTGGGACCAACTACTAGCTGTCAATCTAAAAGGTGTATTTCTCTGTATGAAACATCAAATTCCGCTGCTGTTAAAACAAGGTGGCGGCGTTATTGTCAATACATCATCAGGTGCCGGAGTCAAAGGATTTCGGGGACAAGCTGCCTATGCAGCAACCAAACACGGTTTGATTGGCCTAACTAAATCAGCAGCACTCGATTACGCCGATGCAAATATTCGCATTAATGCCGTCTGCCCTGGCATTATTGAAACGCCTATGATGGATCGCTTTACCGAAGGTACAAATGAGGGAAGACAACGAGTTATCGCTCAGGAACCTGTTGGACGAATGGGAAAACCCGAGGAGATAGCTGAAACGGTTATCTGGTTATGCTCGGATGCCGGGGCATTTACTGTTGGAGCTGCTATAGTAGTTGATGGTGGACAAACGATCTGAATCGTTTATCATGATATTTGAGGTAAATAGTATGTCAAAAGTAAACAATGTTACAAAGTTCCCCACTGCGGGAAATCAGGATGATTTTCCCGACGAAGAGGATTTATATAAACTTGCAAAACTTTTAGAAAAATATGCCCCTCATGATGATCGATTTGATTTAAACGTTGAAGGACTGCATGTTTTTAGGGCCTCAAAAACAACACATGAAAAAACCTATAGCCTGGCTCAACCGGGAATGTGCATTGTTGCTCAAGGAACAAAATCCGTTTCGCTGACTAATAATTATTTTAATTATGACCATTCCAACATGGTAGTGTATGCTGCTGAGGTTCCTCTCAACGTAAAAGTTGTTGAGGCCAGCAAAGAAAAACCCTATCTTTGCTTAGTCATTCCAATTGACCCGCATAAAATGGCTGAACTGATTTTAAAAATTTTCCCTCATGGTGTCCCCAAAAAATCGGATGTTCGTCCAATTTATGTTGGGAAGAGTAACCCAAATATTGTGAAATCAGCCATTCGTTTAATGGAAATCATTCTTAATCAAGAGGATGTAGATCTACTCGTTCCATTGGTAATCGATGAAATTCTGATCCGATTATTACGCAGTCCAATTGGAGCATCAATTGCGCAAATTGGTATATTAGACTCTAATACCTATAAAGTTTCAAAAGCAATTTCTTGGCTTAAGAGCCATTACAATCAAGCTGCAAAAATAGAAGATCTGGCAAAAATCGCCGGTATGAGCCTGTCTCCCTTTCATACCTATTTTAAGAAACTAACACTAATGAGTCCTCTTCAATATCAGAAAACTTTACGATTAGAGGAAGCGCGCAACCTTTTAGTTGCTAGAATCATGGATGTAACCAATACCAGCTTTCATGTAGGGTATTCGAGTGTATCTCAATTCAGTCGCGAATATAGTCGTTATTTTGGCAAATCACCTATTCAAGATTTAGCCAAATCCCACTGATACATCAAACAAAGGTAAAAAACAATCTATACTACAATCAAAGGATTAAAAACATGCGAATGGGTATAAGAAAGGTAATTATATGTCGTTTTTTCGCTTCTTAAACAGGCTCAATCATTTGGTTAATCGAACCTCTGAGAAGAATTATAGGTCAATAACTCCACGTGAATTAACATTACATCATATTCGAGATTTCGAAGAGCAATTTCAAAAAAATCGAGAAGCAATCCGCTATTCCAAAGAAATACTGCAAGACCTGATCAATAAAAGGCTGAGAGCATTATTACTTCATGCCAAATCAAAATCTCCTTGGTATAAAAAAACACTCGCAAAAATCAATGTAGAGAACTTCACCAAAGAGCGATTAGATGAGCTTCCTACTATAAATAAAACCATCCTAATGGAAAATTGGGATGCAATTGTCACCAATCCTAAGCTTTCATTAGCCTTAGTTGAAAAGCATATGAGACAAAAAAATGATCGACTTGACACATTGTATCTATTCTCCAATTATCATGTCGTGGCAACTGGAGGAAGCAGTGGGAAACGGGGTATATTTATTTATGATTGGGATGAATGGATTACCTTTCACACTGCATTCATCCGCTTCCCACTCTACAATAATGAACGCACACACATTGTAACGACAAAACTAAATGCAAATTCAAAAACGGTAAGCCTGTTTGTAACAAATACGGCTATTGCCGCCTACTCTTTAGCAAAAACTTTTTGGCTGCATAATGAAAATACGTATTTTCTGCCTATGGCTGTAACCCCTTTAAACGTAGTTATTACTCGTCTCAATCAAATTCTTCCTGAAGTCATAACCGCCGCTCCTTCATACATTCACAAAGTATGTCAATTAGTTCAAAAAGGACAAATAAAAATCGAACCTAAGATTCTTTTTCTTGGCGGAGAACCCCTTTTTGAACAAACCTTAGCCTTAATCAAAGAAACTTGGCCTAAAGTGGATATTTTTAATATATTTGGCTGTACCGAGGGGATGGCCGGCTTAAATTGCCGGGCGAATACGGATGAGATGCACTTGAATGATGATCAATGTATTATTGAGCCTCTGGACGAACAAAATCGCCCTGTTGATAAAGGAATTATGGCAACCAAAGTGTATATCACTAATTTATATAATTATACTTTGCCGCTAATCCGCTATGAAAACTCGGACGAAATTTTATTTTTAAATAAAACCTGTGATTGCGGCATCCATTATCAGCTTATAAAAGCACCTAAAGGCCGACCTGGATGTGACTTTACTTATCCTGGCAATATTTTTGTGCATCATTCGCTTTTTTTAGGAGCGCTTTTGCCAGAAAAAAATATTCAGGAATATCAGGTCGAACAAACAATAGATGGAGCTAACATTAAGATTGTAACCAATGGTTTTGTAAACAAACGCCAATTGCAAGAGAAGATACGCTTACGGTTAAGCAACGTAGGTTTTCCTGATGCCAAAGTAACGATTCTTGAGGTGCCTGAAATTATCTATTTGTATTCAGGTAAGCTGAATCGTTTTATCCCCTTGAAGTCGAATTCGGGTATTGAATCATCAGGCTAAGTTAAGAAAAAAACTCCCTCACCTACACCCTGCCGCTTGATACGGAGTGACCACTTATTCATCATAGCTATGCATAACCAGGTGTGTATTACTTCCTCCCGCGCCATAGCTAGAAACTCCAGCTAAATAGTGTTTTTTAATTGTGGGAAAATCTTGAAATTCAGTGGCAATATATAGGGGCGAATCGTCCAACATAAAATCTGGATTCGGAGTTTCGAAATTAATTGAAGGAACAATAGCTTTATTTTGGAGCATAAGTACCGTTTTAATGATTGAAGCCATACCGGATACTATACCCGTATGGCCCAGATTACTTATTACCGAGCTTAGTGGACAACGATGAGTTTTTGTAACATCTTTGAACGCTTTTTTTAGGGCATATATTTCTGTTGCATCGCCTAATTTGGTTGAAGCGCCATGGGCTGCAATATAATCAAGATCACCTGGCTCAATCCCAGCATTTTTCCAAGCCGACTGCAAGCAAGTATATTGGCCATGAATCCCTGGTGCCATAAATCCTTCTTTTGAAGAATTACCATCATTATTCATAGCGGCTCCGATAATAACCGCATGGATTTGATCATTATCTGCAATTGCATCTTCAAGCCGTTTTAAAACAACCAACCCAGCACCACTGGAGTATAAAGTGCCGCATGCTGAAGCATCAAAAGAATGACAATGACCGTCAGAGGAAAATAAGCCATTCTCTTCATAAATATATCCAATTTCTTGAGGTAAATCGATTAAGCACGCACCTGCAATTGCCATATCACATAAATGACCATTTAACTCGCGACAACTTTGAATCACAGCAGTTAAAGAAGACGAGCACGCGGTATATAAATCAATGGAGCTTCCTTGAAATCCAAATTGATAAGAAATATAGGGGGCGATTACTTTTGAATAATACCTTTCTATCGCTTTTTGGGTATCAATCGCTTGGTAATAGGCTGCGCCCAAGAAATGAGAGGCGGGTTGATTATTTGCCCCAATATAAACAGACGTATTTTTGATGAAGTTATTTGAGTTGTTTGCCTGACTTCTCATGGTACTCAAAGCACGATAAGTTAGATGGGACATCACTTTGCCTTGAACGCCTAATAATTCAAAATTTTTGGTGGTACTTGCAAACGGAGGAGTATCAAACGATTCTAAGTCATCTAATATTCCCCTATATGGTTTATAATAAGGGGCATCGATTAACTGCTCTGAAATGCCCGACCGCTGTAATTGCTCTGCAGAAAATTTACTAACCGCTTCGTTACCAAACCTTAAGAGATCCCAATATTCCTCAAGATCATTGGCTCCAGGCAATTTTACAGCCATACCCACAATAGCAACTTTGTTTGAGTGGTTATTTACATTCATAATTAAAAGGACCCTGCTTTACTCTTTGGTATATTTTAAATATAGGTTATTTTTTTTATTTGAATTAAATAACAACCCAATTGAGTATTTTTATTTCATGATGTTATTTAGGCTAAATGAAACTCAATAGTTTCTCTTTATCTATTTTTCCATTTTCTTTTATTGGCAATGCGCTTAACCATATATAATGCTCCGGCACCATGTACTCTGGGAGCCTGTTTTTTAAAAACAATTTAAGCTCAGCATTACTAGGTTTTATTTGTTGGTTATTAGCAATTAAGAACACAACCATTCGATGATCAAGAAAATCCACTTTCTCGCAGACTACAACTGCATCCTGAATGTTGGGATGCGCTAATAAATGATAGTGTATTTCTCCTAATTCAATACGGATACCATGTAATTTTACTTGATCATCCTTACGGCCCAAAAATAATAATTCATGCTCTTTATTCCAACGTACTATATCTCCAGTACAATACATTTTTTCTCCAGGCAAGTAAGGATTGTCTATGAACGATGCCTGAGTAAGCGCTGGATTATTTAAATAACCTTGAGCTAATCCAATTCCGGAAATGAACAGTTCTCCGGGTTCGAAACCGGTTGAATCAAGTCGCTCATCTAACACAAAAAATTGAATATTCTGGATGGGCTTTCCAATTGGAATAGTCCGATAACATTTGTGCTTTTCACAAATAAAATAAGAAACATCTATTGTGGCCTCTGTAGGTCCATATAAATTGACTAATAATGTTTTTTGATCTTGAAACAGCTTATTAAATAGATTAACACTTCGCGCATCAAGCACCTCTCCACTTGAAAAGACATACTTTAACGAGCTTAAGCGAGTTATCGAAAAATCTTCTTTAATATAACTTAAAAAGATACGTAATATGGAGGGTACAAAATGAATGACGCTGAGCTGATATTGCTCAATCATATGAATAAATAACTTAATATCATGTTCTTTTTGGGGCGGCAAGAGAGCTACTCCAGCACCCGCAATAGCCCACCAACAGGTCTCCCACACAGAGACGTCAAAACAAATATGTGTTTTATGAAATACTACGTCATGGCGTTGTAAGGGAAAGGTATTTTGCATCCATAGAATTCGATTAACGAGGGCTTGATGTGAAATCATGACCCCTTTGGGTTTGCCTGTAGTACCTGAAGTATACATCACATAAGCTAAATCGTGTTTTCCTCGGCGCAAGTTTAAATTATGGCATTCTTCATGGCTCACATTGTCACGAATACTTAATACGTGCAGATTATCCTTATCATCTAATAATCCGGATTTTTCTGCCAATAATAAACTCTCATCAACGATGAGAAATTTGATTTGACTGTCTTCAAGTATGGTTTGATTTCTCATTACAGGAGCCAGGGGATCTATTGGTAAATAGGCTCCTCCTGCCTTTAATACTGCAAAAATTGCCACGAGCATTTCAAAAGAACGCATGAGTTGAATGCCAACAATTCCATTTAATGGCAGCCCTTTTCTTTGCAGATATCGTGCATATTGATTGACTTGTTTATTAAATGCATCATACGAAATGTGCCGATCTTCCAGATAAATTGCCGTATTTTCCGGTTTTTTCTTTACTTGCTCTTCGAATAAGGAGCAAATTGTTGGGTACTGTTCAGAGGATCTCATTGTATAAAAATACCCTTTTTAATTGATGCAAAGCTTCGAAATGAGAATCTCGTGCATTTGTGAGGTCCCCTCGATAATCTCCATTACCTTGGCATCTCTATAATATCGTTCAACAGGATAAGCGTCATCAAAACCCGCTGCACCAAATATTTGCACTGCATGATTCGATACAAAAACAACCATTTTAGAGGCAACATATTTTGCTACTAAGGTTTCAGCAATGTATGCCGGATTTTTTTGTTGTCTCAGTTCTCCTGCATAAAAACACAATTCTCGGGCAGCTTTAACTTGCACCACCATTTCAGCTATCATTTTTTGAATTAACTGATGCTCATCTAATGGACGATCGAATTGTCTTCTTTCTTGGGCATAGCCACGAGCCGCATCCAGGCATGCTTGTCCTAAACCAACACATCCACACGCTGTTGTATAGCGTCCTTCATCTAAAGCAGTTTGGGCCACATAGGCTAAACCCATACCAATACTCCCCAATAGATTTGTTTTAGGGATGCGGCAATTATCAAAAAAAATTTCTGCCAACATATTAGAACGTAAACCTAAAAAATTAGACATTGGTGAAATAGTTACGCCTGGCGTGTCCTTTTCAACTAAAATCACAGTAGGCTGTCCTTGACAGTTTGCTAAAACTAGAAACAAATCCGCTATTTGTCCTAAAGTGATGTATTTTTTACTCCCTTTTAGAATCAATTCATCACCTTTATCCAACAACTGAGTTTCAACGTGTTCCAAATCACTACCAATATTAGATTCAGTGAATGCGAATGCAGCTAAAATTTTCCCTGATGCAATCTGGGGTAACCAGGTTTGCTTCTGCACTTTTGAACCAAACTGTATGAGTGACTTATTCACCATGCCCAATACAGTTAAAATATTTGCCAAGGAACAAAGCTCTTTAGCAAACGATTCATGCATGATCCCAATGGTCAATTCATCCCATTGCTGCCCGCCAAATTGTTTAGGAATGCAAGCGCCTAAAAAACCATTTTGGGCTAACGTATAAAAAAAATCGCGCGGGATATTTTGTTCTTTATCAAAAGTTGGCGCTTGCGTGTGAAGACAATTTTCGATGAATTGATTAAAAAATCGCTGTTGCTTCACATATCGAGGTTGATAATTTGGCAAAATTCCTCTCCTTAGAGTTTGTACCATTTTACTATCTTGGCCAACTCGCTCCCCTACTTCCCGCGGCTTATCCGCGGGAGCCAGAAATTTCGCTCTGTGCCTGAATCTGTGGATCCCGCGGACAAGCCGCGGGAAGTAGGAATGGCGTGCAAACAAACCCTATTCATATTGATAAAATCCTTTTTTCGTTTTCTGTCCAAGAAGCCCTGCATCAACCATATTTTTTAATAACCAGCATGGCCGGTACTTTGGATCGTTTAGCGCTGAATATATGGATTCTAAAGAATAGAGAACCGTATCCAATCCAATTAAATCTGCTGTATGCAGCGGCCCCATTTTATGCCCAAAACATTGTTTAAATAGAATATCAATGTCTTCAATTGATGCAATGTTTTCCTGTACCATAAAAATGGCTTCATTAATAAAAATCATCATTGCCCGATTACTTACAAAGCCAGCAGAGTCCTTTACAACAATCATTTTTTTATGCACTTGCTCAAGTAGCACCCTGGTGCTTTCTATTGTCAATTCATCCGTGTGATATCCCTTTATCACTTCTACCATAGGCATCATTGGTGCCGGGTTCATAAAGTGTACCCCTATAACACGTTGAGGATACTCAACAAGCGATGCTATTTTCGTAATGGATATGGAAGAAGTATTTACCCCGAAAATACAGGTTGAACTGCATTGTTCATTGAATACTTGGTATAACGCTTTCTTCTGTTCCCAATTTTCAGGGATATTTTCAATAATGTATTCAGAGTGCTGGAGTTCATCTAGTTTTGTTGTAAAAGAAATGGATGCCAATATTGTTTCAATAGAATGGTTTGATGGTAAATTCTGGGTTAATGCCAGATAGTGCAAATTTTTAGCTATTGTGTTTCTTGCTTTATCTAATTGCGATTGGCGATTATCAATTAAGGTGACATAAAATCCGCATTGCGCAAAAAGTTGTGCAATACCTGAACCCATTGTTCCTGCGCCAAGAAGAGTCAGTTTTTTTTGTTTCATGTCGTGTCCATTCCGCATGCATTATACAGCCAAAACTTTATCTCGGTTATCCATATTGAATTATAGTTTACTCGAAATAAAACCAGCAATGGCATCAATACTCGTTAACTGATTTGGCTCAAACTCACCGACCTCAAGATCAATTTTATATTTCTTCTCGATAAAAACTAATAATTGAATGAAAAATAAAGAATGCATGGCACCTGTATCAAAAATATTATCCGAATAGCCAATATCCTTAATTCTAAAAGAATTAAGTAAAAATTGTTTTACTTCTTTTTTTATGTGCTGAATTTCCATCGGATCTTCCTGTTTGGCTTCTACTATGAATGCCTGTGCTTGGATAGGCCCTTTTAATTCTGAATTATGGGACGAATATTACACTGCCCTCGCTGTAGTTCCCCCATCCTTTTCCCCGCTCCCCCTACAAAAGTCCGGACATTCACGATCACTTATTACATTGATGATTTTTACACGCCTCTAATTTAAATATAGTAGAAGTACTTTAAATTGTTGGATCGAATGACTCAACCTACTCACTCCTCAATGCATTTTATTCATATTGGAAGCGCTTTATCTGATTGTATGGGCGATGGCTGCCTTTTGCTGAAATAAAATGCTACTATGGCGCCAACTATAAAACAACATGAACTAAAAGTGGGGATCTTGCAATGAAAAATGCTGCTGAGATGCTAGTCGAATATTTAGAGTATGTATCCGATGCTCTGAAAAATACACCAGTAGACGATAAAGATGTAGGTGAACTGTTAAATAAATTAAATGGAAGATTATTTTTTACACCGTCTCTGGGAAATGTTCAGATAAAAGAACCCACGGAATTATTAGAAATATTATGTGAGGACAAAGTACTCGAATCATTTGGTAAACTCTTCGATCAATGGAAACCTCGAGTGAATGAAGCGAATCTAAGTTATACCAAAGCAACATTTTATAAATTTTTTTTCGAGCCTATGAAACAGAGTGAAGCATGGAATAGCTTTTGGGAAAAACAAGTTCAATTAATAGTAAAGCGGGTTATGTCTGAAAATGGTGCGGCCACAGAAGAAGATGTAAGCAAAGAAATCCAAAAAGTACACGATCAAATCGCCAGTGCCATTATTTATAGAATACAACAAAGTTGGCTTAACATACAAAACAATAGAATTACCAATGAATTCACCCAGACAGACACTGAATCTGTACGTGCTGAACTATTAGTAAGAAGGAACCTCTTGACTACTAAAGTAGCGGTGTTTGCTACGGTAATTAATAATGCCTGGAATACTCTAGAACATTTTTTAGGTTCGGAGAGTAACCCCGAAAAGGGAACTATCTATTTTGATTTTAATGATGAAATGAGAACCTTGGCAACTAGCTTAGAAATACGAAGTTCCCAAATAGGACAAATGAAAAAAGGATCCAAAGAAAAAGAAGAGGCAATAAGTAAATTAGCTGCCGCTATTCATAGTGCAAGACAAGGAAAAGGATACCGTAATCTTGGTGAAGAAGTGAATGAAGGAAAACTTCAAAATGCACTGCGGGTTTTTGTTATTAAACTAATGGCTGATACTTCGAAGAAAGGTAAGTCGGTAATTGAAAGTGCAGCAAGAGGAATATTAGAGGATATCAAAAATAATCTTATGCGCCCCCTTGATGTGGTTAATTTCCCAGAATATTTAAGTACCATACACTTGTTAAATACTATAGAAGATAAAAATATCAAGAAAATGTGTAAAGACTTATTAACTGTATGCGCTACCCAAAAGGACAAAGTAAAATTATATGATAAATCTGAAGAGGACGAACGCCCTCTTTCTTATAATATAGGGCGTGATCGAACTGAGACTATTTCAGAACCAACATACAGCCCAACTCATTCCCCGCGTCTAACTCCTCGACATACAATGGAGCAAACACCAAGCAAAGAAAAAACATCCAGTCTATTCGAACGATTCTTTGGGAAAAAATTAGTGGAGCAGAATAGACCTGTTCTTAAAAAGAATAATTCATTTATGCTCCCTGAAGGGATAAAAGATAAAGAGATAAGAAATCTAAAAAGAACTAAAACATCTTTTTTTAAGACTCATGATGATAAGGAAAATCAAATGCCTCCCCCACTATCCAGTTTAAGCACAGGATTTGATTAAGGGCAGTGCAGTATAGCTAGCATAAGTCGCGCGATTTAGCCCAGCCTTGTGTCTTGAAAATATGATTTAATAAAGTCTTATTATCGTCGTACGGTAATAAAAAAGAGAAGCGGCAGGTCGTCCCAGCCATGGGTTACGAACCCGAAGCGTAGCTTGATCGCCGCTTCATTCCCTTAAACAAACTCGAACAGTTGCCAGGGATCACGGATCCCGTACCTACAAGGCAGAGTGATTAAAGGATCTTTATTATCATGTTTCAAGAAGAAAAAATCTATATTGGGATTGATGTATCAAAAGCACATCTGGATGTATTTATACTTCCAAAAAGAAAATACATGCAATTTAGCAATGGCAGGTATTCAAAAGCTACTTGCTAAAGTAAAGTTATTCCCCAATACACTGATTGTTTTGGAGTCTACAGGAGGATATGAAGTTTCAGTGAGCAATGCACTTAGCAAAGTGAATCTTAATGTGTGCGTTATTAATCCACGACAAATAAGGGATTTTGCGAAAGCATCTGGACGATTAGCCAAGACAGATAAAGTTGATGCAGAAATAATTGCACTATTTGCCAGTAAGATGGAGCCTGAACCCAATGTTATTTATAACGAAAAACAACAGGCTATGGCTGCAAATAATGCGCGTAGAAGACAATTGATCGATATGATTATTGCTGAGAAAAACCGGTTAGATAAAGCCACTTCTGAACAAGCAGAGTCTATTCAACGTATCGTGGAAGTTTTAGAAAAAGAATTAGAACGCATTGAGGCGATTCAAAAACAATTTGTTTGTCACGATGAAACCTTGAAGGAAAAGAAAAAAATATTAACCAGTATTAAAGGAATAGGTGAAGTAACCGCAATGGCTATGCTATGCGAACTTCCAGAGTTAGGTGCATTAAACACGAAGCAAGTCGCGTCTTTAGCAGAATTAGCTCCTTTTAATCGTGATAGTGGCACATTAAAAGGAAAGCGAACTATTTGGGGAGGTAGAGCTTCCGTGCGAATTGCTCTTTATATGCCTACTCTTGTTGCTATTAAGCACAATCCTCAATTACGAGCGTTCTATCAACGATTATGTGAGGCAGGAAAAGCTAAAATGGCCGCTTTAATTGCTTGTATGCGCAAATTACTCATCATAATGAATGCCATGATTAAGAAAAAACAATGCTGGACGTTTGAACCGATTCAACCGTCTTGAATTTTATTTCAAGACAGTTGCTATGCAGGCTTATTTTACGTCAGAAGAATCCCAAGAAAAAGGGTAAAACCATCTGCAATTTTAAGTTGAACAACTAAAATTTTCTTGTATGATTTGATTCGCTTCTGTTTCGTTACCTAAATCAGAATCCCCAGTAAAACCAGCCATAATGACGCGTAATTCCCTAGGCATGGCCTCGCTAAAAAGAATAACTAAAATCAAATCGGATATTTTCGGAGTCTTTTATGAAGGGGCACACTATCCGTTTTTAAACTGCCATGTCCATGATTTACAAAGCAATCATACAGGTCTATACAATTTTAAAAGGGCTAAATTAAAAACATTTTAACATGAATATTGCGACATCCTTTATTAAGGAAAATAATTAAAACAAGAGAATTAGCAAAACTCCGTATTTTCCAGTATAAGTATTATTAAAAACAGGTGCAAAGGCATTCTGCAATTGGTTTCATTGCACCAAAATCGTTTGAGAATAAGTTGAGAAGTTCGTATAGAAAAGTCTATTCAATCGGGGTTTAGATCACAAGCGTAAGGCGCGCCGCAGGAACGGGCCTTACGGACACCCCTTTAGAAATCGGAGTTTTGATGAAACAAAATGTCTCCCATCTGCCAAGAGAACTCAGCCGTATGGTTTCCTGGTCCCTTACTCGTTTAGGGAAAGCCATTGCAGAAGTCTATGGAAAAGAAACATATGAACGAATTGAGCAAATTCGGCTATCCATGCAAGACACAATTGGGAGTGAACCGTCTGTACTGAAAAATGCGCTTCTTAGTCTGCACGTTGAGCTTTCCAAGCTTGATAGAAATCAACTTTATCAAATTGCCCATGGGTTTTCTCTCATCATGGAACTCATTAATGCCTGTGAAAGTGCCTACCGTATTTTTCGTATCAACCAAAGAGAAGAAAAAGTCTACTCTGACAGGCCTCAGGGAATTCATTATGTCTTAACAGCGCATCCAACAGAAGCTCGTACCAATGAATTTTTAACGCTGTTTAAAACAATTCGTGACTATCTTGTCGAGACTCTAAAATCCCCCTATCTGCTGAATGAATCTCATCTTGATCAAATGCTTAAAATCTCGCTGCAGATTAATATTTCCTATCAAAAAAAACCAAGTGTAGAAGATGAAGCTCACTACATCTATCAATATGCACTCGATCCACTCAACATCAAACTTTATCATTCCCTTTTAAGCAAAGGCATTCCCATTCAATTACGTACTTGGGTAGGAGGCGATAAAGACGGGCACTCTGGTGTTAATGAAAAAATTATGATTAAAAGTCTTGAGCTTTCTCGATCCTTTTTTATTGCCTATATCCAGGAATACCTAAAAGAAGTACTAGAAATTATCAAACTCTCAACCGCATTAAATAAAAACAAAGCATTGGCAAATCAGATCAAACAGCTTATTAAAAAAGGGCACGATCTTAAGAAAATACAACCAAGGGATCATGAAAGAATCTCTGCATTCCAAAAAGAATTAACCGGGCTACAAACAAATGTCCTAAAGTTTTTAAAATTCAGACCCGAACAATTTGCCATAATTGCCACCATTTTTCAGCTCTATCCCGCTCTAGTCATACCTCTAGAGCTCCGGGAAGATTCAGCTGTTGTAAAAGAGAGTCTAACCAGCATCAAAAAAACAACCATCATCAGAATGCTTGAGCGCGTCTATTCTATAACCCATGGGACTGATCCCAAAAACTATATACGAGGTTTTATCCTCAGCATGGTTGAATCTGCTGAGGATATAAAAAATGGAATTAACCTTGTGAAACAAGTTTTTAGAAGCTATGCCCTACCTGTTGTGCCCTTGTTTGAAAATCAACGTGCTCTTACCAGTGCTGATACTATTTTAAATAATTCAATCACAGAAGACATTAGACAAAAGCATCTTCACCAATGGGATGGGAACTATGAAGTCATGTTAGGCTATTCCGACTCGTCTAAAGAAAATGGCGTATTACCTTCTCGACTCATGATTGCGAAAAGCTTAAGAAGTATTCAATCTACGCTCGAAAATAAGAACCTTAGGCCCATCTTTTTTCATGGATCAGGCGGCAGTATTGAGCGAGGGGGTGGGGATATCAAAGAACAAATCGCTTCCTGGTCCAAGGAAATGATGGCTAATTATAAAGTGACTGTCCAGGGAGAAATGGTCGCAAGACTCTTTGGTTCAAGCTCCATACTCAAAAGCCAGATTGACAAACTCCTTGATATCTACTCACAAAAAGATAAAAACACAGACGATGATTATCCTGAGGAACTGCTATTATTTTCTACAAAGGTCAGCCAGAAATATAAGACGCTTATTCAAAGCGAATGGTTTTGGTCCACAATTGAACAAGCTTCGCCCTATCATTTTTTAACAGAGCTGAAGATTGGCTCTCGTCCGACCAAACGAAAATCAGGGTCAGATCAAAGAAAGCTGCGGGCCATCCCATGGATCCTATGCTGGACGCAAACACGACTTCTTTTCCCCACTTGGTGGGGGGTTGGTTCCACTTGGTTAGAGCTGGATGATCTTGGAAAAAATAGGCTTCAAGGTCTCTACAAGGAAAATGCTCTTTTTGCGTCCTTCGTAAAACAATTAGGCGTAACCCTTTCTAAAGTATACCTCCCCATCTGGGAACAGTACTTGTACCAGTTGACTGGCTCCAAGGAGTCTCTCGAGCCTTTTCAAGCAGAACTCGAGTCAACCATCCTATTCTTCTATCAAATAACAGGTGAGAAAAATTTTTGTTTTCATCAACCCTGGCTTGGGGAAAGTATTCAATTAAGATCAACCCTAATTCATCCTTTGAATCTCATACAGATTGAGGCCATGAAAAGGAAGGATTTACCTCTTTTAAGGAAAACTGTCACAGGCATTTCTTGTGGTATGTTGACAACAGGATAGGGATATAAATAGTGTTGGGTCAAGATGACTCAACCTAAAACCCAGCTTTATTTTTTGGGCATTTAATTGACAACATCAATTTTAAAGGTACTATAACAGATTTTGGATGGCTAGCTCTTAATATCTCTAGTCTTTACAAGGAGTAATTCACATGTATTCCCATATAGAGCCACATAATAATTACGATGAGTCTATAGCGAGTGCTTATAATATATTGTTCCTACTAGCCGGTCTTGCTGTAGCGACGTATGCCATTGCACGATTCGCTGAGTCTAACAATCAACTTAACTATGAAAATCGTTTTGCCCGTATAATAGCCGGTCTTTTGTTGCTTATGACCCGAATAATGCACACAAAAAGTGGTGATTTAGAGATTACTAACGCACCAACAGAAAATAAACTCATTGCAGTAGGCCCGCATCGAACGGGCTGGGAAGCAATTGTCGTTGCCTCAAAAATGAAGGGCACGCCCCCTCAATTTTTCGCCACAACTGCTTTTAATTCTATACCTGGTGTTTCCTCTTTTCTGAAGATGTTTAAAACGATACCGGTCGAAGCAACTGCAACTAAAAGTGGTAATGGGCGCTCTGCTAATGCTGGCGCGTTAGAACAAGCGAGTAAAGCACTGAGTGAACATGGCTGTGTCGCACTATTCCCTCAAGGTAATTTTGCACGATTAGATCAAGAACCTCCTAGAGTCTACACCGGGGTAGCCAAGCTTGCATTGATGAATAAAACACCCATTCATGTTCTTAGGCTTGATGGTTTCTGGAGTTTACAAAATCCAATCATTCCTGTATTTGTTCGCAATAGTGCTTATTATCGTGCATTTTTGTCCTGGTTCCATATGAATAATGTACGCACCACATTATGTTGTGTGATTGATTTTCACTTAAAGCCTGAGAGTGAGGACCTAAGTGAAGAGAAAAAAATTGAGGAGATATGTGCTCAACTTTATGCTTACTATAATCATACGCAAGAACTTACTCCGAAACAAATTAATACTATTACAACAGAAATATCTAAAAAAACTCATCTCCTAATTTGGAAAAATAAAGTGGAACAAGATGAATTAAGAAAGCAACTCTCAAATTTAAAGAAAGAAGAAGTGAAATTGAAAGAACCCACTTTAGAATCAATGAAATTAAGTTCAATATAGCAAGCATAGGATTGAGTAATTATGAGTCGATAATTTTAAAATCTCATTTACACATCCAATTCATCGATACCTCTGATTTAATATGGTGATTGTGTTTAAATGGTTGGGCAAAATGCCCCAACCTACCTGCCTTACCATTCGTGTCCTTTAAACTTTAGCAATTCCAGCATCACAACACACCAATCTATTGGAGTGCTCTATAATTAGATCATGTGTCTTTTTGGAGATCAGATATGCCAAAACCACAAGATTATATTGATGCCATAAGAAAGGGCAAATACTTATTGGCCTTAGGTTTAGGGCAGTTAGTCTATGACAGGTATATGCCTTTAAATAATGACGAGATCTTGGGAGGTGACGACGTTACTCCTTTAATGGCAAGTTTACTTGCAGAAACGGACCTTACTTTTAATGACATCGTAAAGATTCAGCATGGAATCTTTTCCTTAAATGCACATGAAACTGCGGAACAGCAATATTATTTGACTCAAATTATGTCTGCCGTCTCAACGCTATTAAGCCATGAAGCATGGTTAATGCAGCAAGAAGGTAATCAAGGTAAATCACCACAAGAAATTCGCCAAATGGTAAGGGATGAGATTGCTCAAGCAATTGCAAGGCCTGTAAATCCAAAAAAAGAAGCAGCCAAAGAGGTTGCCAGAACAACTATAATAGATAAGAGCCCAGAAATGGAAATTTTGATTGAAAAAGAAAAGTCTTGCCAGAAGGTATTTGCTTATGCTGTGGATCATTTAATAAAAAGAAATGTTGAACAAATACGTGACATGGGCAAACTACTTAGTGATTACCTCGATAGTATAGAGGCTGATATAAAAGCTATTGATCAGGAGACAAAACGATTAGAAGCTGAGCAACTGGAGCCAGGAGGTGAAAGGCAAGCCCGCATAAAGGAATTAGAAAAATCAAGAAGGGAGATCTGGAATCGTAAACTTGAGGTAGAAGATCAACTTTCGCTTTTAAGCCGCCCGGAAACGCATGGGCAAATTTCAGCACAATCAGTAAAAACTGCTTTAGAAGGAGTACCTGTTGAAGAATCTTTTCAAAGTATACATCAACAAATTACATCCTATTTAGACTTTTTAGAAAACAACCGTCCTCATAAACATTCAATATTGTTAAAAGCTTATGAGGCTCGTAAAATTGCTGCTGAAAATATGCTTATCGCGGTTACAACTTCTAATTTAAGGACACCAGACGAGACACTAGCCTATTTAGAAAATAATATTAAAGCCATTGAAAATAACCGCCCCGGTTTACTCGAGTTAGGCTTTATCGCTTGGGTGAAAAATTTCTTTAAAAATTACAAAGCGGAGATGATAAAAAAAACCGATAATACCTTAGCAGCAACTAATACTGAGCTAAAAACATTTAAAGAGAACTTTGTTGAACATAAAAAAGCATTAGGTATGATTATGGAAGAACATAGGGCGGAAGAAGATTTTAAAGGTCCCAAAAGCGAATTTTAATTGAATGCGTATAATTATCGAAAACAAATTTTTTATTTAACCACCGAATTGTCGGGCCAAGGCCCGACCTGTATTTTTCGTCTCCAATCTTATTGTTCCTGCAAAATATCCGCTATCTTTGCTCCAATCAAATAAGCCGTGGCCATAGGAGTACCATCCATTGGCACAGGAGCAATAGATGCATCCGCTACAATGAGATGCTGTACTCCATATACATGCCCTGTACCATCCACAACACCCCCTTGATTTAAGGGCGCCATACGGCAATGGCTTTGAAAAACCATGTTACTACCCACTTCTTGCTTTATAAAATCAGTAAGTTGTGACACATCATCAAGTACTGATGGGTCAGGAAAAATCATCTGATAGCTCGGATCAATAGCTTGTAATTGGGTATTGATATTCTTAATGTAAATTTGCAGTGTATTGATATAAAGCGTTAGATCAGATTGCTGTTTAAACTCGCCCAAATCCATATTGGGTTCTACAAAAGGATCACTGCTTTTAATCATAATAAAACCAGCACTCGCAGGTTGTACCAAATCTAATAAGACAACAGTGATGCCTGAAATCGGATTAATTGAGGCAAATCGCACAGCACGTACCCCAGGATTCGCTCCACTCGGATCCGGCAACATTGCAATTTGCGAAAATAAGCCATTTGGCGCATTCACATGAGTACCAATATATTTAATAAATTGTTGACCAATAGGAGTATTTGCTAAAGCAGAGATAATATTGCCTGCAATCTGCAGCACGAGCGATGAAGGCGTATCATTGGGATTAGAAGTATAAATCAGTATGACATGCGGTTGATCAGCCAATCCCTGACCTACATTAGGGTTATTATAGACTACAGGGATGTTGAGTGCCTGTAATAAAGGCGCTGCTCCTACTCCAGAACGCATTAAAAATGCACTGCTTTTAATCCCGGCGCTTACAATAATTCCTTTGGCTGCATAAAGTTTTTTGGCAGTACCGTTTTGGAAATAATTCACGCCTACTGCCTTATTACCGCTCCAAATCACCTTATCTGCAGTAGCATTAAATAGGACGCGCAATTTACGCCCATTAGCTCCATTGCCATTATGATCCATGACATTATTGTTTAAAAAAACAATCGCGCTACTTGCTCGAAAAACACCATCGGGATCCATTTGTGTGTATTGCAATTGAGGAGAAACCCCTATAGGGGCATTGGGATCATTATAATCCGGAACAAATCCCACATGGGTAGCATTCATGATTGCTTGTGACAATTTAAGTGATACTTGTGTAGGAGCAGTTTCTTGGCGAATCGGGAGTGGCCCGCTAAATCCTCGGGCAGCAGGATTCGGCGTTAGCCCCATATAACGTTCTAATTCAACATAGGTATTCTGAATATTTGCCACTGACCAGTTTGGTCCTGCTAGTGATTCCCATTGGGAATAAACTTGATTGGTACCGCGAACCCAAACCCCTGCATTAATTGTAGTTAAATGATTAAGGTATTGAATAGCTAAAGAAGGACCTACATTACCCCTGCCTGGCTCCTGCAGAATAAACACCTGGGAATGCAAAACTAATAAAGAATATTTTAGGTGAGCGCGTAATTATTCGTAACTATCTGATCCCTTAGGTCATACAACTTGAATACGCTATTATAAATTGATACAAACGTCAATTAGCTCAAACCGTAGTTCAAAGCAACCCTATACCTAGAAGCAAAACATTTCAAAATTTATCAGATCCATTCTTTTTGCAAGCAACTGAATTATCAGCAATCTCAAGCTGTTTACAAAAATGCAGAATAATTGTATTGTCCGCTGGGATTCTTACGATACTCGAATTGAATCGAATTGTCCTATACGCCCTGTGGGAAAGTTGACCGTAGAGGGCTTATTTTCATTCACACCCAAGAGGTTTTTAATATGAAATTGTTTCGAATGATGTTCCTTGGCTTGTTATTTTCCACCACGCTAATCACTCACGCAGCGGCTGCTCCGATAGAGGATTATGATTTCCAACAAGAACGAATGAAGCTCACTCCTGATTCGGTAATGGCTATTTCAACTTTTGATAGTGAGGATCACGTCACTGCCTACACCTATGCTGGAGTTCGTTTATGGAATGCCCCCTTCCATGCGAAAATATTATCATGGCAAATTGCAGGTGATTTTGTTTTTATTTTTTCTAAAGACCGTAAAGGGACAAAAACTTATATTACCTGTCTTAACAGACATACCGGCGCTCCAATTTGGCAAAAGCCTTAAGCTTTCACCTCAATGGAAAACGCAGCCTGTTTGCTTGCAGACGGGCTGCCTGTCTGATTTCACCATTTGATTACCTAACCTTAAAATCCTGCATGTGGCTTCTTTAGAATAATCCCCATTTCCAAACAACAATCAACCTGTATGATTCAAAACGCTTGGCTCAGCAATTAAATTAATTATCAATTTTATATCTATCAGATTTTTTAGGGAATTTCTTTAGCTATACTTTTTAAAAGCGGGAAAAACCAGATAAAAAATTAAATACTTCCTGCTGGTAAAAACGTCTCTGAATATTAAAGTAAAAGGAAATTACAAAATACGCACCTTTTTTAGGAAAAAAAATGGAATTAGATAAAATAAAAAATAATAAATTCTATTTATTAATCAGCGCCTTCATATGCATTTTTTTATTTTTTTTACTCGTGAGGGCACTTTTTCTTCAAAGCCCCTATTTATCTATTAACATTGACTTATATTTATTAATCAAAAAATTACAAAATGATTATTTATATTGGATAAGTATTTTTTTCTCATTATTTGGCGATAAACATATTGTTATACCTACTTTTGTCATTACAAGTGTTATGCTTTTTGGAAAAAAGGAGCAGTGGCTTGCTTTACATTTAATTGGTGTCGTTTTAATTGCAGCCCTGCTAGCACACGTTCTAAAAAATGCTATAGATTATCCCAGACCCGAAATATCAACGAGTACGTTACCAAGCTATGCATTCCCTAGTAGGCATGTAACTTTATGCTCAGCCTATGTTACTTTTCTGTCTGCACTTATTATTCCACAAATATCTTATCGTTGGCTTGTGATAATCTGTGCATGTCTTCTAATTATACTCGAAGCAATTGCCCGTTTAATCCTGGAAGTGCATTGGCTAACTGATGTAATAGGAGGTGCCCTGCTCGGTGCCACTTGCGGTTTCTTTGGTGCATATTCCTTTTTCCTAAGACCAAAAATTTGCATTAATATTAAATCTATCTTAATGACTTTATTCATCGTATTTTTGGTCATTTGTGTACTTTATTCTCTGGTCATATACTTAGTTGAACTCAAACTATTTTGAATAGCTGGTCTGAGGGTTTTTGGGCCCCTTAAAAATGTGCTTGCAGCCAGAACTTATTGAGATGCGTATTCTAGAAAATCCTACTCACAAGCAACTCAAGCTACGATACTCGTTGCTGATATTGCTCATCTTAAAGAAAGGGAGCGTTTTCGACATCCGCTCCACTTTAAATAGACTATAATTACAATAGTTGTTCTACACTAGGAATTTTAATGTTTTATCGATTACTTTTAAATTACTTTCGTCTTAAACTAGTCCAATTTATTTTCACACAGCTTATGATGCGTCTTAAGTTAAAAAAACCGGAAAAAACAAAGAGCCTCATCGGCTTTTTGGAATTATTTCTCAGTCATTATATGACTAAAAAAATGCGTAAATAATTATCTACTTTAATTAAAACATTAAGTCACCATAGTCCAACTTGGCTTAAATCAAAATGAGACAGATGCATTATATGAAATACAACTGCATTCATTCTCACAATATTTTGTTTCGCTCTAGTAACGCGTGATTGCAAGTCATCTGCCTGCTTGCCATTATTCGGGGTAACAATATATATCACTTCCGCCAGTGACGCCTGCATGATATACAACTGCATTTACACCAACAATATTTGTTTTCTCTGTTATACATCGATAACCAGAATAAGTATAATAAAATTCGCTCCCTGGTAGAGGTACATCTCCCTCATTAACAGTATAAATGTGTTTTTCGGCATTTACTGTAATGGGAATGCTTTTCCATGTTTGGGTTTTTGTTATGATGGCACTATCAGCCATGGCGGCCATACTCCATACAGTGAGTAAGGAAGATATTAATAATTTTTTCATGTGTTTCCCTCCAATATTTGCTCCTTTTTTCCTTCTATTTATAGATTAGCCTCATTAACGATATTCGCAAATAATAGCAGAGGGATATCCCATTTAAATCGCTCATTCCTATTCACTCATTATTCTGCAGATTGCTGTCAACCTCCTTGCTTTGCAGTATCAGGATTTTTTGTCTACAATTTGAATAAATACAAATCTTATTGTTAATTATGAAGTCGATCAAAAAGCTCCTAAAAAAACTCACTTCGTCAAAAAGAGATTCCAGTGAAACAACAACTATTAGTCCTCACGATGCAGAACCTGTCCAGAGTAAACCTCTGTTTTCACCAAGTCAAACAACCAGTGACTTTTTTTCTCATCAGAAAATGAGCGATTTGGCAGAGGTTGGAAAAACAAAAGCATTGGGATATTTACCATTAGAGGCAATTCGTGGTTCCGGATTTGAACTATTTCAAGTCACTATGTTATTAAAAAAAGCAGGGTTAAAATCTTTTGTTATTCCTAACCCTCTCCCCGAAGAGATGTATGCTTATGATGCGGGCAAAAAAAGATATGTACGAATAGCAGACAATACGGAATATAAAGTAATTCCCAAAGGCGGCTTTTTAAGTATTCGTTCAGGAGCCCTTGTTGCGTACGATGAAAAAGCTGTAAATGACTTATTAAAAGAAAATGAAAACATTATCCAAAAAGAAAATAGTAACGAGCCCAATCCTGAAGATCATTGGCCGCTGGTAGCAGACGATTTCGTTAATATGCTATTTAGAAAAAGAGCGGAATCAGTAGAAATGGATTGTTTGGTAGGTAAAATTTTCAAAGAAATGCCAAATCAGTCTGAATGGGATTTGAGTATGAAATAGAAATAAATATCTCTGTTGCAGCAAAAATTGATTAAAATCTTAATGTCAGATCAAAATAACTCAACTCATTTGCTCAGAAGATTAAGGTAGCCTAAAAGTTTAAGTGGGATTCAGTATATTCTCTAAAAAAATTGGCGAGTCGGTGATTAGGCTTATTAGCATAAAAGGATTTAAAAGCCTGCAGATCGAGGCTATTCATTATTCGATAATGAACAAGTGCGGAATAAATGGGCCATAATTTTTTTGCTAACAAAAATCCTTCTAACAGCTTGTCTTTAGCCGCTAAATCCAGCCAGTTTTCGCAGCAACTGCCTTGAAGTTGCTGGTAAGTTTGATCCTGTTCTTTTACACCATGATGGGTAATGCCTTGGCGAAGAAAAGTATGTAAGGAAAAAAATGGATGGGTAATCACTATCTCTCCCAAATCAATGAATGTCAATTTTTGGGTACTCGGATTAATCAGAATATTGTTGCTGTGAAAATCAGATTGAACTATTGTTTCCGGAATATTGTATTGGGATAATAATTTGAATTCTGCTGAAATTTGCGGACTTAAATCATGTACTGACCGTAGTTCTTTGTCCGTCATACCATCTGCTTTTAAAAACTCTTCTTGGTTGATAATTTGATCATAGAGTTTGGATAATTTGTCTAATCGCCAATCTGGGACTCCTAGTGCAAGCAGGGATTCTATATGGTTCTCTGTCGAGCGTTGCATTGATGTATATTGCTTAATGGCTTGACACAATAAGTTCGTCTGCAATTCGTGTTTCAGATATTCGCGCAGTGATTGTCCGGCATCTTTCATCAGAAAACAATGCAGCTTATCGTTAATCGCTATTACAATAGGTACACTGGCATGAAATTTATCTGCCAATAGTTGTATGATCTTTGACTCTTGAGATATGGACGGTGCTGGTTGTTTCAAATAAATATAACCTTTTGAAGTTGAAAATCGAATCACATTGGACCAAGGGGTTTCCAGCATGATTTCAGGTGAATGCAGTAGCGAATATCCTTTAGAGAGCAGGTAATGAGTTGCCCACTTGAGGATAAGTGTATGATTTTTCATTTTCTAGCTCTCTTTACGTAATCAACTTGCATTTGTTGCACAATACGCCATTTCATTCGTTAAATGAGGTATGGGAAAACTTATCATTGATTAAAGGTATGTCATTATTAAATAGCATAATTGCTCTTGATACCTACTTTTACTAATGTAGCGTTTCGTAATAATGTGTACTACTTACCAGAAACTGTAACTCCTGTGGTTTTTATTTCTTAAACATTGACGCTACAGAACTTGTTTGCAGCCTCGAAAAAATTACACAAAAGTAAAAGTTCTCTCAACGCCAAAAACTGTCACTGTCATGATAAGAGAGAAAAAACATACTCTATACTGCTATGAGAGAAGCTATTTTAATTTCTAACATGCTTTAATCTACGTAACAGCGAACCCTCTATTAAAATGTAGGGATTCGCTGCCGTTTCCTTATTTAATTAGCACTTTAAATTATTCAGTTAAAATGTTCCAACTTATCTCTCGACATATTCGCTCGATTCCAGGAGCTCGTAAATCTTCATCCAAAGGAAACTTATAATTTTTAATTAAGCTAATCATAGATATTTCAAATACTACTCCGTCAGATAGTTTTGAATTTAAAGCTTCTCCACCGAATAAGGTCATACGCCTTCCATCAAAACGGTTATTAAAATATTTCTTCCAAAACCCTACCGATCCAGGCTGGATCATCATATGGATGCCTTTATTCTGTTTAAGAGCATATTCGATTGCTCTTGATACAAGTTCGCTTCCTAATCCAGACCCTCTAATATTTTGATTCACGAAGAGCTGGGCTATTTCTATTAATTTTTTATTTTCCAAGGTTATGGAAGAACTTATTTGAACATAGCCATGTATTACTCCTGTTGCTCTTACTTTGGCTGATATCTGAATATCTTCGTTTTGTTCCGTAAGTTCAAATTTATATTTAGTCATAGTGAAAATACAATTAGTTAAATTTTAAATCTAATTAGATGAAAATTTTAGATCAGTATTTGATCAAAATTTTTTATATAAACTTTAGTGCATCAGTGAATAGTAATTAGCTTAAGTTTATTTAAATGTTGTTGGGTCAACAATGGGCAGCTTACTTTTTTCCTATACAAAAAGCTACACCATATTTTATTTCAATAATTATAATAATGTGAGATTAGCAGTGGAACTCGGGTTACAATCCTTCGGACTAGCACCCAGGCTACAATAAAAATCTAGGGATATTATTTAATCTCTCAAAGTCTTAGGATCCATAAGCATTTTTTGTATTTCACCAATATGCATTTCCTCTTCTAGAATCATGTTTCTAGCAAATTCTTCGACTAGCACAGATTTTTTCTCTGAGAGTTGTAATAGTTGATAATACAAATTCAAGCCTTGTTTTTCATGCTCAAGAGATTCTTCTAAAATATGGCCAATATTATGTTCATGGGTCTCTAATAATTTGCCAATCTTAAGCGTAGGATGATAGGCAAAATGGGTGATAAGTTCACCTATTGAATGAGCATGGTTTAAACTCTCTTGAGCATGATCACGCATCCATTTACAGATAGGGATACGATTAAAACCAAAAACCATGAAAGAGTAATGGGTATAACGCACAACACCTGCCATCTCAAGCTCTAATAATGAATTTAGAGTTTTTATAATCGCATCATCAATTGGTTCAAATTCAGATCGTCCATGTGGCATATTTTTATTCTCTTTCATTTTTACTTATGTAAGAGTATAGAATAATTTTCCCATTATCCCAAAGCGTTTTCGCTTAGTGAAGCAGATTTTTGGCTTATTCTGAACCAACCAATCTGCCTTTTACCCTAAACCATGTGATTAAGAAGTTCCGCTTAAATTATTGGAACTACTTTGCTCGTTTTCTTCTTCTGCGTGAGCTTCTGTATCCATCATCAACATCAACATGTTTAAAACTAATGGTACTGCTCCTTCTTCATTATTTTCCGACGTTGGCATCAAATGGAATACCAAGATAGCTGGAATTATCGGATTAGTACCATTCTGTACACCAGGATTATGGTTTCCATGATGTGCGTGTAAAAAAATCGGCTGGAAAAAGAATGAGTGAGGATTTAGAGCAGATTGGCCGAATGTGTTTTGAATCAGATCCTCTGTCCATTCATCTGTTAATTCTTGTTTAATGGAACTGTTAAACTGTTGAGGAGCTACTTCATTAGGATCAAAAGCAAAAAATTCTTTAACCTGTTCTTTTGTGAGTGGTTTGGTTGTTAATTTATCATCCTCAAAGAGGATCTTATTACTTGCAAGGCCAATTAAAGTGTCAATGGAAATGGGCCAATATTCTGTAGCGTGCGTAGTGGGATCACCAGGCAGCTTCTCTAATCCTGAGGATACTCCCTTAATACAGAATTTATTATCCCCAATTTTCACTAAGTAAACATTGGTACCTTCATTCAGTAGCGTGTCTTCCAGCATGATTGGATCAAAATAGGTTGGCATAATCTTATTCCTTTAGTAATTATTTAACCTAAAATGTAATCTACTAGATCATTGTGACTTATTCAATACTTTTTAATCACAATAAAATCAAAAAGTGTTAATTGTAATTAATGTAGATATAATTAGTTGCAATTGTATAAGATTAACTGTGATGCTCGTGAGAAGCGAAAACTTTTGCTCTCAAAACTCCCTTTGATAAAAGAACGAAAAAATAGCAAGGTAGATTTGATCTTGAGACTTGAAGTATCATCAATCTTTTTGATAAGAAAGCTTGTTGTATTGAGCCATTTTCAATAAATATTCTACTTACTACGTCCCACGGCTTGCCCCTGAGAGAACCACGCGAAATTTGAATGTCACTTTATGTTTTTTAAATGAACTATACTCAACATCCTACGTACTGCGCTTTATGCGCGGTACGTAGGGAGGGGTAAGTTTCGCGTGGCACCAATCTATTGTACCTTGGTTTTCTTAGGTTCTATAATGGCCAAGTCTGTTTTTTGATCTAAATGTTCTTTATGTTTTAAATCTTCAATAACAATATTTGCACCATAATAGTTTAAATGATCGCCATTAAAGTAATAAGGCAGTACCTCACCACGCGCTGTACATTTCGCGCCTTTACAAAATAAAGGCCTGGGGTCATAAATTTTTACTTGCGGGAATTCTGCTAACAATTGATTCACCACATTGTCATAACTACTGTTTATCTGTTCAAAATTTGCTCTATCCATGGAACACTCTTTATTAATACCCCCTTTATGAGGCAGCTGAAGCGGCCTTGATTTAAAACACGTTTTTATATTGAAATTTAAGCTAGGTATATCCTTTATAAAAACAATCTCCTTGTTTCCCTTAAGCGCTTTGCTAAGAAAATAGCGCCCATTTTCTAGAAAACTTTTAGTTCTTTCCGGATCTAAAGCCTTTGCCATGCGCCAGTGAGATCCTTCCTTCTCAAAACCTCCTGTCATTAAATAAGCCCAATAGCCGCCTAAAACTATCGTTTTAATGGATTTATTCGTTTCCAAAAATGAAAGTATTTCATCATATTTTTTCCTGCACTCGCCCTTTAAAAAGTAATTACTGGAAAAAGGCAGGCAGGAGCTTGATACAAGCATCAAAACCGATTGCGAAGGAAATTGCTTCCATAATGCGTTCTGATAATGCCAAATATGAGAATCGCCAAGAAACATAATATCTGGTTCTTGATTTTTTGATAAATAACAAACACCATCACCCGCAAATTTAAAATTCTTAAACTCAGGAATTTTCAATGCACATCCAAAAGCTGGCTCTATTGGAAGAAGGGGAAGATTAATGATTGCATTTAAGCTGTTTAAATCATTTAGATTTTTAATCCTAAAGTCGAGGCCATTATTTTTTTCTATGTAGAAACCGAAACTCGCCATAATGGACATGAAACTTACAAGAAAAACTACTTTAGCTCTATCCTGCCCAAACCCATGCCGTATTGGCCTTTCGATTAACTTATAAGTAATCCAGGCTAACACAATAGAGAGTCCAACGGCCACCCATTGAAAAATTTTATGATGAAAACCTCCTTCCATAATTTTTACAAAGGAGAGTAACGGCCAATGCCATAAATAAAGTGGATAACTGATTAAACCAAACCACACTAAAATACGATTGGAAAGAATGACACGATTTGTCCATGAATTTTTCCCAGCCACAAGAAGTAAAGCTCCTAGCACAGGAATTAGAGCCCAAGCTCCAGGAAAAACTGTAGCTTTTGAAAAGGTAAAAAAGGAGCAAATAATAATGAGAAGCCCGGAAAAAGAAAGAATATTTTTTAATAGTGCCCCATTAGACTCCCTTCCATTTTGATAAATAATTTTGGTCAGTACAACATCTGTTTTTTTTCTTACCCTACTCAATAGTTTAATATCATAAAGAGTAATATAGGCTAATAAACTGCCGCATAATAACTCCCAAAAACGGGTTTGCGGTGAATAAAAAGCAGCCGTGGCATCTACGCTAACTCTTTTTACGTTGAGAAGGAACGATATAAGGACTATCAGTACGGTTACAGAAAATAGATTTAATTTTCTTTTCCATACGAACCAAATGAGAAAGGGCCAGATAATATAAAACTGCTCCTCGATACCTAAACTCCATAAATGCAACAAGGGCTTGGTTTCAGCTGCATTATCAAAATACCCAGTCTCAAACCAAAGTAAAAAATTAGAGATGAAACCAGCTCCCCCCATAACATGCTTCCCCAGCTGTTTGTACTCCTGAGGGAATAAGACGAACCATCCTAATATTAAGCAAAATAGCAGCACGAACACCAATGCCGGAAATATACGCTTGATTCTTTTTTTGTAAAAATCTACGAAACTGAAACTATTTTTTTCAAGGCCTTCAAAAATGATTGTGGAAATCAAAAAGCCGGAAATTACAAAAAAAATGTCTACGCCAACAAATCCTCCTTTCATCCATTTAGGAAAAGCATGAAAGACTACCACTGATAAAACAGCAATAGCTCTTAAGCCATCAATGTCGGCACGATATTTGAAATGTTGGTACACAGGAGGATGAAAACTTCGTTCCACTTTGTTGCTTCCTTATATGTATTGAGTTTTCTGCTTATTCTAAACTGCAGCCACAGCAAGGGAGGTAGGGTCTTTAGAGCCAACACTATAAAATATTCGATTGTTGGGTCAAAATGACCCAACCTGTCTTTTGTATAACAATGTAGGTTAGGTCCTTAGACCAACAAATCTAAATGACTACCTCTTTTTGTAACAGGCTAACAAATGAGTTTACCTGTTCATTTGCACAACCTATTATCCTTTAGTTTTCTTAGGTTCTACCATCGCCAAGTCTGTTTTTTGATCTAAATGTTCTTTATGTTTTAAATCTTCAATGACAATATTCGCACCATAATGGTTTAAATGATCGCCATTAAAGTAATAAGGCAGTACCTCACCACGCGCTGTACATTTTTCGTCTTTACAAAATAAAGGCCGGGGATTATAAATTTTTACTTGTGGGAATTCTGCTAACAATTGATTCACCACATTGTCATAACCACTAGCCCGCTGCTCATAACTGGCTCTATCCATGGAACACTCTTTATTAAAAGCCACTTTATGAGGCAACTGAAGCGGTCTTGTTTTAAAGCACGTATTTATATTGAAATTTAAATCAGGTATGTCTTTTATAAAAACAATTTCCTTGTTTCCCTTAAGCGCTTTGCTAAGAAAATAGCGCCCATTTTCTAGAAAACTCTTAGTTCCTTCCGGATCTAAAGCCTTTGCTGTACGCCAGTTGGTTCCTTGTTTTTCAAAACCCCCTGTCATTAAATAGGCCCAATACCCCCCTAAAACTACCGTTTTAATGGATTTATTCGTTTCCAAGAATGAAAGTATTTCATCGTATTTTTTCCTACATTCACCCTTTAAAAAGTAATTACTGGAAAAAGGAAGGCAGGAAGTTGATACAAGCATCAAAACCGATTGCGAAGGAAATTGCTTCCATAATGCGTTTTGATAGTGCCAAGTATGAGAATCGCCAAGAAACATAATATCTGGTTCTTGATTTTTTGATAAAACACAAACGCCATCACCCGCAAATTTAAAATTCTTGAACTCAGGAATTATTTTTTCGCAGGGCGTGGTATTTTCTAGCGGAAGCAAGGGAAGAGCAACGATATCATGTACACTATTTAAATTATTTAGATTTTTAATCCTAAAATCGAGCCCATTATATTGTTGTAGAAATAAACCGAAACTCGCAATGATGGACATTAATCCTACAAGAAAAGCTACTTTAGTCCTGTCCCGCCCAATTCCATGTCGTATTGGTTTTTCGATTAATTTATAAGTAACCCAAGCCAAAACAATCGAAATTCCAACCACGATGAATCGAATAGTTCGATTAGGAAGATCTTCTTCCATAATTCTTACAAAGGAAAGCAAGGGCCAATGCCATAAATAGAGTGGATAACTAATTAGACCAAACCATATCATAATGCGATTGGAAAGAATGGCACGATTTATCCATGAGTTTTTCCCAGAAAGGAGGAATATGGCCCCTAACACAGGAAGTAATGCAAAAGCACCAGGAAAGGTTGTGGCTTTTGAAAACGTATAGAGGCAATAGGCAATGATCACAATGCCGGAGAAAGAAAGGGTGTTTTTTAATATCTCCCCATTAGATTCCCTTCCCTGTTGGTAAATAATTTTGGCAAGTACTGTATCTATCTTTTTCCCTATTTTATTGAAAAAATTAATATTATAAAAAGTGATATAGGCTAATAAGCTTCCACATAATAACTCCCAAAAACGGGTTTGCGGTGAATAAAAAGCAGCCGTGGCATCTACGCTAACTCTTTTTACGTTGAGAAGGAACGATATAAGGACTATCAGTACGGTTACAGAAAATAGATTTAATTTTCTTTTCCATACGAACCAAATGAGAAAGGGCCAGATAATATAAAACTGCTCCTCGATACCTAAACTCCATAAATGCAACAAGGGCTTGGTTTCAGCTGCATTATCAAAATACCCAGTCTCAAACCAAAGTAAAAAATTAGAGATGAAACCAGCTCCCCCCATAACATGCTTCCCCAGCTGTTTGTACTCCTGAGGGAATAAGACGAACCATCCTAATATTAAGCAAAATAGCAGCACGAACACCAATGCCGGAAATATACGCTTGATTCTTTTTTTGTAAAAATCTACGAAACTGAAACTATTTTTTTCAAGGCCTTCAAAAATGATTGTGGAAATCAAAAAGCCGGAAATTACAAAAAAAATGTCTACGCCAACAAATCCTCCCTTCACCCATTGGGGAAAAGCATGGAAAGCCACTACCGATAAAACAGCAATAGCTCTTAAGCCATCAATGTCGGCACGATATTTGAAATGTTGGTGCACAGGAGGATGAGAACTTCGTTCCACTTTATTGCTTCCTTATAATGTATTGAGTTTTCTGCTTACTCTAAACTGCAGCCGCAGAAATTCTACTCCACGCTAATAAAGTGGGCAATAATAGATTAGTCTCGTTGAAAATTTTTTACAGAATTGAAATCAAACCTTGCTACGGATGCGGTATGCTAATCTGAAAAACTTGATACGCTATGAATTTCTTAAAAACAAATCTTATTAACGATAGATTCATTTAATGCTCAAATAGATTTCTCTTCTGAACTAAATAATCCTGGATGGCTTGTGACTCAATTAGATAAGAGCGAATAGGAATATCCAGTGGTGTTTGTTGAATGACTTGCAAAAAGGCATACAATGACATATCAACCACACGACACCCATCTTGCTGACTCTGGACAATGAAAGACTCAACAGCCTGCAAATCCTCGACACCTTTTTGATAAATTTGCTGTCTGCTATGCCGGGAAATTCCTTGAAAATAGCCTTGTTTTCGTAATTGTCGACGAATTAGAGATAACACGAGTTTGCCTGTGCCTTTGGGAAAAAAATGTCTAAACGCCCTATCAATCTGTGCTTTGTTTTCTGGATCAATCCAGCGTGAATATAAAATAATGAAATAAAGATGCTCTTCTACTAATCGTCTGATAGACAAATCGCCAATAGGATCCTCGATATTCACCCCATATTTTTCCCGACAATACTTAATAATAAATTCTGAATCAGCAACCACAACCCCTTCATCATCGATCACCGGAAACTTACCTTTGGGGCCTTGGCGGGGATTGAAAACCTGGATGACCTCAAAAGGGAGCCTAGCCCAGGTTAAAAAATAAAATACCTTACTGCAAAATGGCGATAAACTGGGCATACCCCAAACACCTGGGTATTGGTATAATTTAATCATAATCACCTCTGCGGCTAAGTTTGAGTATCAATCTTGGATTCGATAAAATCCAGGGAGATTTGATTTGGTGCAAAAGCTGAATAAATGTTTCCCCAACAGATGGATCATTGGACGCCTGTCGCAATAACTTTTGCATCAACCATTGAAAAACATTATTTTTCTCACCAGACATATCCTGATTAGAAGCCAATAACCAAGGCATCCAACTGCATCGGTGAAGCTGTTTTTGCTTCAACCAATTCACTTTACCGCGTCTCTTTAACAAATCTACTTGCTTAAGAATAATCGTTAAACCCTGCCCATAGACAGGATTTTGGTATCCAATGCTGTCTCCAACAGCCCATAAGTTCAAAGGCCAACGCTGGCGTTCAATAATTAAACGCGTATTATTCAAATTAGCATAAGGAATCCAGGACTTTCCCTGACAATGGATATGGCCCAGTTGGTTTTTTTTAAATAAGCAGCTTACTGCCGCTTGTTTTTGCTCATCCGTTTTAATAGTTCCTGTAGTATCAATTAATGTTAAAATCAGGGCATTTCCCTCTATGGGCGATAAAACCAGACCAATAGGTTGTTTTTTAGGGCATGCCTGGATATAAACCTGTTTGGCCTTTAAATCGGTTGACCAATCATTTTGCTCCAGCCGAGTAGAAAAATAGCGATATTGATTATTCACGTGTAAACTTTCCAGACCTAATTGCGTGTGCAAACCGGAGGCTCTACCCCGCGCTTCAATAACGTGTCCTGCTATAGCTAGAGATTCTCTCGCTTTAAATTGCAATTGTTTTATCTTTCTTTCTGCAATCAACCAATGTTCCACTGTAGCGGTTAACGTTTTAATGTTTTTCCGTTGCTGGCATTGAGACCATAAAACCTGGTTAAAGTAATGCCGACTAAATAGATGAGTTCTCACGGCGCAATCATTAGGCGTAAGTATGCCATGTGGCGTTTTCCACCAGGTATCTTTGCCCCAATCAACAACAGGGAGTGAGTTGGCTGTTAATTGCTGCCAAACATCCGGCAATAAGGAACTTAACAACCGCTGCCCTTCTGCTAACAGTACGTGCAAATGGTGGCTTTGAGGTGTTCCTTGACTGACACCAAGCTCATCAGGCCAATATCGGTCTATCAGTAAAATCTCTTCATAGTACGGCGCTAAAACCAGCGCTGATAATAACCCGCTTGCACCTGCACCAATGATAGTTAGTGAGGAGTTCATATCACACCTTGCATGTCTTCATGCAAAGTTTGCAGCTGCCGCAGTCCTTGCACATAACCTTTGGTCGAAAATGTTTTTAACGATTCATTAGCTATTTTTTGATACAAGTTAGCTCTTTCTTGTTGCAGAAGTTCAATAATGCTTTCTTCGCTCCCATTCTTCCCATGCATTTTTCTTAATTGAATTTCATTGCTGATGCACCCTTCTTCTGTTTCTCTATCCAGGGTGGTTAATGTGTTGCAGATATGCCCACTGCGTTGAGCGCAGTAAAAAATTTCGCGCATGGCTGCCATTTCTTGCCATTCAATGTGATCACTGCAGGCCAAATCCATCATTCCCGCAATAACCATGCCCATGTTATGAGGTGCGTGCCATAAATACTCTCGTTTGCAAATCAATAAAGGCTCACTATTGAGAAAAGTACTAAAACGCATATTGAGAAAGTACTGTTGTAAGTCAAACTCAATGAGCGCAATAAGTCTTGGTTGCAGTGTCATTTTATGAATGGATTGTTGTAACCATCCGTACAATTGATAAGCCAAGTTTAATGCTTGCAGCTGATGAGCAGATAAAGGTGCTATTTGATGACCACCTTGGATTGCAGCAATAAAACTTGTTACCCATTGCATGCTCTTGAATGAAGGATGATCGGTGAAATCATCTGTCAACGTAATGAGTGAGCCTAGCATCCATTTTGCCAATTGACATTGTTCGTAAAAAAGAGTGCTGACGCTGGATAAAGTAGTCTTTGCATAACCAAAAGACAAAAACTGGGTAAATAAACGTTCATCACGTCCCATGTTTAATCTTAGGTACTCCCTTAACCAACAGCTTAGCGTAGCTGGCAATTCAACCATATACGGCTCCTTGGATGTAGCGTAATTTCAGCATTCATTATTGGTTTGATACTACTTGGTGTTGATAAGCAAAAACGCTGACACATTGCAGATAAAATCATCATGCTTTCAGTCATGGCCAACTGATGCCCGGTGCAAATACGCTTACCCAAACCAAAAGGCATGAATGCTTTATTTGCAAATGGAGAACTATTCAGATGGCGCCTGATATCAAATGACTTTGGATCTGGCCAGTATTTTTTATGTCTTTGCATTCCATGGATATTGATGATCACCAAATCATTAGGCCGGAAATTCAGATTGTATAAATTAACATCGACAGTTGGCTGGCGCACTAGCATATATGCTGGAGGATACAAACGAAGTGTTTCACAATAAAGTGCTTGAGTCCAAAACCATTGCTTCAGTGATTGCACTGACAACTGCGCGCTGTTGGTGCTTTCTTCTAATATAGCCTGTTGCCATTCTGGATTGTTAGCCAGATAATGCAGAGCTATAGTAATAGAACTTGCTGTCGTTTCAAAACCAGCAAATAAAAACGTACTCAGGTGGTCTATGCATTCCCTTCTAGACCAGTGTAGTTGAAGTTGATGTAATGGTGAATTAGTACGGACTCTGGCTGTTTGTAATAGGATGTCTAATTTGGTTCTCAACTCAAACGCTTTCTTATGAATCAAGCGATGTGAAGGTAAAGGCAAAAATAAAGGCAAGCGCAGCAATTGCCGCATGCGTTGGCCACAGTAATGATTTAATACCAACATGTCATTAATGATTGGTGATATATCCGTCACCTCTTCAATACCCATTAAGGCTAATATATTACCCATGGTCAATCTCATAATGATTGGGTGAATATCAATGAGCCCTTTATCAAACTGTTGCAATACATTATCAATATTAGTAGTTATCAAAGGTAATGATTCATTCAGTCCTTGAATAGAGAACTGCGGCTTAATTGCAGGTACTCTATGTTTCCAATCATTGTCATCTAACTGGACCAACCCTTGGCGGCCAGTAATAGGAATTAGCTGTTTAAAAACAAGAGAAGACTTGGCAAAACCGCTATGTTTTAGTAAAGCATCAGCCAAATCAGGTTGACGAATTACCCATAAACGCTGATGCAGACACTGAAAACCAGCTATATCCCCATGGCAGTGAGCAACTTGAGCCATAAAACGAATGGGAGCCTTGTGAAAATAAGACAGAGACTTTAAAGGTAACCGGTGAAAGAGCATCGGCGTTCATCCTGAACATGATAATTCATGGTATAGCATGAGATTTTTCAGTATAAAATATTTTTCTTTGAAGTCAATTATGGGACAAATTAGAGGCAAGTAAATAGGAGGAAATGAAACTAAATAATGTTAATATCAATCACTTGCCACTTGAGCACTCTGTGTTATAATCGGGCATATGATTGGTTCATTTTCTCTATTTCCCCACCTAGCCTTTCAAAAATAATAAGGAGATTTACTATGCCTAGAAACGATACTCCTGATGTAAAAATGCAAAAAACCTTACAGGTTTTGGGAGTGGTAAATTTGATGCTATCTCCCCTGCTCTTAATTGACTCCCGTCTTGCTTTGACAGCAGGTTTGGTAATCAATGGATTGTTAATTTCTCAATTCCATGACATAGGGAAAAAAAGAAGGCCAGGCTCCAATCTGCTCAATCAGGGAAGAACTTATTTCTCAGGAATGTTTTTTACCCAAAACTCGCCCAACGAAAATATTGGTGAAGTGAACAATACCATAAGAAATATTATCAATGGCGGAGGCGCGATACACGATGAAGTAACTAGTATGTTCTCTAATAAGGGGCCAAACTAACAAGAAGAACAATATATTGGGTCTTTAAACCCAACAAAAATTAAAATTCATCACGGATTGTTGGGTCAATATAGCTCAACCTCTTTGTTGAAAAAATCCTGGTTGCAAGCAACAGTCGCTTGATTATATCTCTGCCTATCGGCTTGTCCGCGGGGTCCAGTGTGTTAGGGCAGATCTACTGGATCCCGCGAACAAGTCGTGGGGGCCCTCAGAATTGAGAGTATATATTGTTCGGCTCATCTTAAAAAAGATACTGCAAACCTAGGGCAACACTATAGTTTTTATTAGATAAACCAGCTGAGTCGTTCTCATAGAAATGCTCACCGGTATCGTTGTCGATTACTTCAGTATCAGCACGCCCATTAGAATAATGATTGTAAGACGCTTCAACAAAAATTGTCGCACTACGTGTCACATGATAGCCAGAATTAATTGTTGCAGCATAATATCTGGAGTTATTTCCATATTCTTTAAACGTTAAGTTGCGAGCATAATGTTCATCATGATCTCGTGCTGAAACCCAATTACTATATTTTAAAAAGGCATTGAATTCAAAATTATTGATGAAATATTTCCCTGCTAAGCCAACATAAGGAGTTCTAAATTTTTGTTGGTATCCAATTCCAAGCTCATTACCAGGAAAACACCCCATATCAGTGCCGTTGTTATATTGGTAACAACCACCAATTGCGCGCCAGCTAAAGGAACTCCATTGATAACCTGCTGCCAGACCTAGCTTATAATGTTCATTTTGCATCAGCCAAGCTCTTAGATTCAGATCCACTTCATTGGCATAATTAAGATGCGTATTCTCATGATGTGACCAGTCAGTCCAGGTTTCTTGATAGGGATTGAGCCAATCATAATCATCCATGGAAGCTTTATTTTTTGCCAAGGTGATCCAGCCCCTGCCATTAATACTGAGCCAAGTCAGGAAATCATAATTTAATTCCCCATTTATTATTGCAGCATTCTTTATGCGCCAATTGAGCTGGCTTAGCTTAGTATCTGTTTTTTGGTTATAAACATATTCATGGGCATTACCTGACAGAACGCCTATAGAAGTACTTAACGACAAGCCATTCAAACGGTAATCAACAGCATAAGCATCAAGCATGCAAGTAAAAGATAAGGAAGTTAGTGCCAACTTAACTATTTTATTTTTCATATTCTTTTCCTAGTTAGGGCCGACAGTCCTTGCAGCGAAGGGATTTCAAAAAATCAGTCGAATTATTGTTATTCGCAATGATCTTGTCAAGAACAAGGTTACAAAACATTGACCATAGAGGGCGCTAGTCGTACAATTACATACTGTGTGATTAGGAAAAAAGCTGCATTATTAATCTGTATTTAATGCCTTTACCTAATGAGTTGCTCATATTTTCTTAATCTTAATGATATAAGCTTACAATAGGAGGAACTTCTGTGCATAAAAAACAGGATAAGCCTAGATCGCTCCTTCAGAGCAGACAGTAAATCCCTGGACTTGTCATAATGCTTGGAATTTTTTAACGAATGACATGCTTGAGGAATAGTAATGGCATTAAGTGAAGAATATCAAAAGAAAAGCTTGGAAAATTTCATTAAACGTTACAATAAGAAATTAACCGCCCAAAGCAAAATTCTTCTCGATGCTGTCAATAAATTGGCTGCTAGTTATGATGTGCCTTTAGGTTTTCAAAGCGATGACGTTATTGAGCTTGTAGGCAAACAGCTCGCAAAGCCTTTTGATGCGTCTTCGCTTCAAAATGTTGCTGCTTCCATTTACTCTATGGTCATAGAGCAAAACGATCGTGAAAAAAATATAAATATGAGTAAACACCACGCTCAGGGACGTTTTGATCTAAAATATATTCATCAGCGCAGCCTGCGGGATCAATTGCAAGACCACGATATGTCTTTGTTAATGCCCAAATCCCATAACAATATCGAGGTGTTGGGGCCAGTAAATCGCTTTGACTCCGGATCTATTGAAGCAGCACAAGAGGGCTTGAACTTAGCCCTTAAAAATAAACATTTTGACCATATTTTTATTCCAATAGGCCCTGGTCATTGGCGAGGTTTTTATTTAACAAAACCTGTAGGTGGGAAAGGGAAATATCACCTTGAATTATTTGACCCTTTTGGCCCAAGTGGTGCAGATGCAATCAAGGACATCGCTTTGGATTTGTTAAAAGAATGTGGGATTGATAAGAGTCAAATAACAATTGAAACCACAGGCCCTACTCATCCACAAAGAGATATGTATGCTTGTGGAGACTTTACTTGTGCTTATAGCCATAAAAAAATGAAGGCACTTGGCGCTCCAAATAGCGTCTATAATCAAGATCTTATTACTATATTGGATAGCCGGGGCAATAAAGGAGACTCTCTGCGTTATGCAAGTAGAGAGATATCCTCAAGATTAGCAACATTTCAAACAATAGTACAACCTGAAGAGGAGGTTGAATTTTCAGAAGTTGAAAAACGTGAGTTTTTAATTCGATTAGGTCAGATAGTGTCAGACCCTAATAAGATGGATCAAGCTGTTCTTGAAGGAAATGTTGCACAAATAAAAAATACATTTGGAACATATAAATCTGCATCGTTACGTGAACTAGATGCTTACGGAGTATTTAATTCAGACGGTTCTATAAATAAAGATATTGCTGCAAAATATGAGATAAAATTCAATGAAAATGAAATTAAAACACGACTGAAATCTTATGGATTCAAGCATCTTTCTGTAAGAGAAATGATCATTTTTGAATCTGCTATTCGTTCTGTAATCAATGATCTCACTTCTGCAGCGATGGATCGTGATGATGAGTATATAAGCTCGAATCAGCCGAGTATGGGATTGGCGAAACAGTGTTTCGCAGAGTTTTTGCCGCCTACTTTGTTCCGACTTGTAAATCCCTTAAGTATGGAATTAACAGGTCCGACCCGGCAAATGATAGGCATGGGTTATTTTAAATTTAAAGATACTAATGTTTCCATTTCACCAGGACCTAGTTCCGCCAAATCACTTACCCCTGAGACAAATCCTGAACTTTATGAAGCGGAACAGGATATCGCAAGATATTTAAACAATTTACTCACCAATAATGTAACTCATGTATTTGCTATGGGTAGGGTGTTTCCTTATTATCCTCAAGCAGATTCTGGGCAAAGGGAAATAAGAAAAGATGAAGCTTTAAATGATTTTATTAATTACTTCATACCCGATGCCAATGGGCGAGTAACACTTCCTGATATTCCTGAACTTGAAAATATTCATATTACTTCACGTCCAGTTAGAAAAGTAGGACGATTTATAACTTATGAGATCAGTATCAATGGAAGTGCTCCTATCCAAGTACACCATTTTCCTCTTCGGGATAAGCAACCTCTGGAATTAACTCTACAAGAATTAGCCCATGTCCAAAAAGTGGGCCAGAAAACTCCTCCAGAACAAAATATCCATGCACATTGTCGAAAAGGAAAAGGACGTAGTGCTCAAATTGCCTACCTTTTGGCATCTTTGAATCCGAAGTATTCTCAACTTAATTCTGAAGAACGACTCGCTCAGATGAGAGCAGAAAAAACTCCTAAGGGAAAACCTGGGCATTTTATAGAAACAGATCTACAGAAAGATTACATTGAGGAGGCCGGATACTTAATTCAGGAACATATTGGCCCTGAAGCCTTTCTTGAAGAAGATATTGAGTGCTACATTGTTTATGGAACTTTATTAAAGCAGGAAATTGATCGTCTCCTTCAACAGATTGAGATACCCAAGCAGATATCGGCTGAAACGGAACAAGCCGCACTTCTTGAGTTAATAGAAAAATATCAGGAATTAAATTCGACTCCTCCTCATCAATTACCTAAGTGGGTGAAAGATGTTTGTAAAAATCCTCTTATCTCTGAGCCTACATTAACATTATTCGGGTCAATTAAGAATTCTACCGACTTCTTACTACATGGTTTTGCAGAACAGAGAAACCTCGATGAACTGGCAGTGTTTTTTGATCTACAAACACATACTGGAAACTACCAAGATATTCTTGATAAGTTGGAAGGAATTCTTCCTGAGCACGTTCAAATGGAGCAGGATCAATTTGATAACTATAAGTCTTCTTTTAAGGTGCGCGTGCAGAATGCCTATTTAAAAAATTCGAGAAATTTAAGTAATCCAAACAAAATACAATTAAAACTTGATGTATTAAATAATATTTTAGAAACAGGCGATAAAATATTAGATGCAATAATTAATCATGATCCAGAGAAATTTACAAAAGCAGAATTCAATAATTTAAAAGAAAAATATTATCAATGGAAACAATGTATTGAACTATTAAAAAAAGCAGAAATTGATAATGACTATAAGGTGCTTGATAAGGAGGTGGAACAACGTATCAACGTTATAGAGCAATTCTTTCTTTTGGATTATGACCATCTTACAGTGGACCCGGTTCATATAACTGGAAAAATGCATTTGATCCATGAAGAATTAAGTGAGTTAATTGCCACTAATGAACTGAGCCCGAGACAATGGATGACGTTAAAAAAACAGTTCACTGCATTTAAGATCATATTTGATTTTACAAAGCCAGATGAAATGGAAACCCCTGACATATTTTCAACTTTGGATAAGTTATTCAAAGAAAAAAGAGAACATGTTGCCCATTTATCCATTTTACTTAAATGGGAGGTTTTACAAGTCGAATCGAAAAAAGAAAGTCTCGAGGAATTTGTTACTGGCATAATTTTAGTTGTATTAAATACTCTGCTCAAAGATTTTCCAAAAGAGTATTATAGTGATGACAGTATTTATTCTAAAAAAATCGACCTATTATTAGAAGACGTTTCAAAGTTAGCTGCGACTAAAAAACCGAAGAAAGGAGAAGTACGTGAAACCCCAAGGCAAGAAGACTATGCAGAAGCACGGCAGCAGGTTATTGACTTAATTGAAGAGCGTCTTCCATTTCTTATCACCTCAACAGATTTTAGAGTGCGGTTTGAAAATCTAGTCAAAGACTTTATGCGTCTTAAAAATGGTTCTCAATTGAGAGGCCCTGAGTTTGAGGTATTAAAAAATCGCTTTGCTGAATTAAAATCAGAATATCAAAAACAAGATAAGAATGAGTTCATTGAGCATGTGATAAGCGCAATTGAAGCGGAAATCCAAACAGAAACCGTTGACTCAGACTCAGACTCAGAGCAAGAAAATTCTCTTACAAAGCAATATCAAGAATCTAGGGAAAATGTTTTAAGAATTAAAGCCATTAGATCTGCTGCTGCTCGAGAAGCTCAAGATGAAATTCCTTTTTTTGAATCGCGTATTGAACAGAAAAAACCCAAAGAGATGGGGTATCCTAAACGTCCAAAGCTTATTGTGTTCAATATAGATGATGTACTCATCGAGTTGAATCATGGTGAAATGACAAGGACGCAGGAACTGATCAATGTACTAAACTATGCCAAGAAATATAGTATGGAAGTAACTCTTGCTTGCAGCCATACGCCTCCCGATAATGAGGAACAATCGCCGTTCGCACAATTAAAAACAATAATAGAAAAAAACGCGAAGATGGATATTTCGCATATGGTATTTTTCTTAGATACTCTTCCTTTACATCATGAAAAAGCAACCACATCCAGGCATTTTCAAAGAAAAAGTGCTCAATTAGAAGAACAAATTAACCTCTTAAAAAGCCAGATACCTACAGAAGAAGATCTGGACGAATTAGCAACACGGTTCCCCGCAGAAAAAGATAGGGACGAATTAGAAAAAGAGACTAAGAAATTACAAACAAAAAAAGAAAAATTAGAAGAAAAAATTAAAAAGCTACAAGCAGAAATTGAATCTATTCCTGAAAAAGCAGCTAAATTAACTTCAGATAAATTCATCCATTTGGATGCCATAAAACATCATCATGCACTTAGAAAACCGAGCAATGATGTTGATTATTATCAAGCAGTTGAAGGCGGTATTTTAAAGGATTTCAAAAATCCTGAATTATTTGGTGAAATGCCGGGAGTTTGGAACGACTTATTTCAGTTAGCAGAAGTCATTATGGAGACAGAATATCCTCAACTGCCAAGTGCCAAACCTTCAACTGCCAGACCTTCATTGCAAACCCTATTAAAAGAACTTATTTTTAATGCGGATAAACCGAAACTATTACAGAAGAAATATGGCGACCTTCATCAATGGGAAGAAGCAAGGCAAAAGATTCAGGATAATAAAGAGCTTTTTCTCCAACATATTCCGCAGATCGAAGCATTTTATCAACATCGACTTGCGTACCAAAAAAGAATATACGAAAAAGGAATATATAAAAAAGCTGTCTTGAATGAAGAAGATATAGTGGTTTTTGATAGTCATCAAGATATTATTAATCAAATTTATCAACGCAGTAACTATCGAACAATTAAGATTGATAATGGTAGAAAAAACCCATTGCGACATATAGTAGAGCTTAATTATGAGATGGGGGCATATAATGGGGTTATTGCTTATTTAAAAGGCGACGGAGAAAATGCTCCTAAAAATTATGGTCCAGGCTGCATCAATAAAACGTTAGCGTCTTATTTAACCAGCATTCCTGATTTTAGACTATCTGAGTTTCAACATTCTCCTATTGTATTACATGTAGAAATGTCAGCAATACTTGCGAAATTACCTGAATTAAGTACAGAAAAAGAAATCCAACAACGTTATAAAGAACAATTTTTTGCGGCAGCTATTGAACGGTTTGAACAATTACCCAAAGCGTCGCAAGATGATTTCGTGAAAACTTATTATAGGAATGTGCATCAAGCCTTAAAAGAAATAAATCAAGAACTTGCCAAGCTAATCTCATCTCATTCTTCTCAACATGATGACAAGTTAACTGAGCTACAGCTCCAAGCTGATAAAATTATTGAAATGGATGAACAATTTTCACAATATATTTCACCAACGTTCCTAAGTTCCGAAGCGAAGCTGTTACGCGCAATGATTACTCAAGGTTTGGAATCAGAAAATCTCGACCATTTAAAAGTAGACGTTGATAAAGTAAAGTTTACAGCCGGTCATGATGACTTACGCACACAGTTTTATATCGAATCAATAGAACAGTCTGATGCTTATCTAAAAGAAATTCATCCAGCTATTGAAGAAATTGATATCTTTAATAAAGAATTTATCACCGAGCAATATACACATTATATTGAACAATGTTTGAAAAAAATGGTCAAGGGGAATTTTTCTTCTTTGCAAGGTGTTTTGGATGCTGCTCGGAATAATGTAACCCAGATGATGGATCCAAGCAAAAAAAATGCATGCGTTCCAGTCCATAGCAAATTGATTGCTAGGAGAGAACTATGTGAAAAGTTACTCCCACTTATTCCATACCAAAATAGGGTAGACAATTTAAAAAAACAACCTAAGGTAGATTATACTGAAAAAATCTTTGAACTATCCGAAGAAATAACAAAAAATATAGCCCAACTTGAATCATCCGATGAATTTCAAGCCAAACTCTTCTTGGATAAAGCAGAGAAATATTTACGTGCTAGCAATTGGGACGTCGGGCTTCAATGGAAAAAGCATACCATAGTCGTAGAAGGTAAAGAGAAGAAAATTCCCGCAACTGTAGCAGCGCAATTGAAGGTTATAGAACAAGCCCGAGAGAATGGTGTTTATAGTTATCTACAGGCTAAAAAAGATTTTTTAAATATAGGAAAAGAAAAAGAGATTTCTTGGCGCTCTTCAAAAGTAGCACGGAGCTATTATTCTTTATTCAAGAAACCTGATGACACAACTTTAGAAAAAGACCTGAACAAGACGTTTTCACCAACCTCAAAAACTTAGTTCAAACATTGATTTTTGCCCTGTTCTTAGGATGCCCTTCAAATCATAATGCATTCATTATATTGAATTTTTCATTGTTACATTTCCCAACAAATCTCCAATCTCATTTCTTCTGATTTTGATGCCGCTACAGATTGAAAATCGCTTCAATTTTGCTCATTTCACCCACACCAAATGGTCTATAATTAGACTTATAAGCAATAAATGAATCCAGGTGTCTTATGCAAGCCAAAATGGAAAGTCTTCCTGATGGGCAAAAATGGTTTATTAATAGTATGAGAAGGCTGGGATACAGAAGTAGTCGAGGTGGAGTATGTCGTGGATTATCTTCCTTGTTTATGGTCTATTGTCTCAATAATAAAGCTGATTCATTCTTTACAATGTTAGATTTTATCAATGAAAACCGTCACCTCATCAAAAGAGAAGAGATTAATGCGTTATGGGCAAGAATTGCAAAAAATCCACAAGAAGAACTCACCGAAACAGAAAAACTGTTGCTTGAAGCCGCTAGCTTCTGTGAAATGGTCGAGATCCTGCAACAACCAAGGCATTACTCACAGTTATTTCCTAATGAACTCGCGATTAGAACTCAGGAAGTAGAAGAAACACTTTCAATATTGGGTTTGGACAAATGGAAAAATGAATACGACATTGAAGAGCTATCAAATCAAGTACCAGAAAAAGGCAAATTCTATGCTAAATTTACTCCAGAAGGACTTGACTATGTTTTCATAAATCCAAAAGGTGATGAGGTAAGAGGAACACTTCTTGCAGAAGAGCTAAATACTGTATTCAAATCCAGTGAACAAGAACAGCCATTCAAAACATTAAATGCATCGTTTAAAAAAGTTATCGATTTAATCGAGAAAAAAAATGGCCATCAAGTTAGTCCTGAATATTTTCAGAGAAAAAACATTTTCCCCGCAGGAGATGTATGTGGTATTTATAATAATGAATCACTTGAAAAACTGATCCAATCTTTTACAGAAATTGCACCTCAATATCAACCTATTACATTTAGCCTAACTGCTTGCAATCATGCAATTGAGCTTACTTATGTGAATAACCAATGGATCGCATTTGATCCAAATCGTAAATTCAAATTTTTTAATAATGATCCCTCGCCTGTCAAAGAAATAACAGCATTTATAACAGGCGCATATATGCCCCTTGCTAAAAAGGATAATAAAGGTGAATACATTGGCATAGTTTTTACTGCCTCTGTAAATAATCAAGATCAAGCCCTTAAAGTAAAAGAGACGATGACTTCGATACAAGTAAATTCTGATATTCATAAAACTGGTTTTAGTGATGTGCGTCGAATTGATGCTGATGGTAAAACATGGGCTGAAATCGCAGCAAAATCAGATAATCTAGTCGCCATAAAAAAAATTGTGGCGGGTCTAATGGATAATGACGATGTCGTTAAATTAATACTGGACAATCTCACTCCCTCTGTCTCTACCTCTCTAAGCATAAGAAGGAAGAAAAGAGAGGTATATGATTATTTTATCGGTAAACTTAAAGAATATGAACTTGAATTAACGAATTTAGGTGAACGGGATATCGATACCATTCTAGCTGAGTTTACTTCACAACCTTTAAATGATTTTAAACTATTATATCAGCAATTATCTCCGAAATTGAGTCAAGAACAGTTAGCAGCTACCTTAGAGCAGTGTTTAATGGGTTCCGTTTACAACAACAATAAAATGGTTTTAGATTATTTATTGGACGATGTGTGCCAGATCAAATCTCCGAATCGTGAATTAAAACTCCTGGAATATGCCATTTTATGTGAAAAACCAGATTTAGCACTGGCTCAAATACAAAAACTTGATGTCTTAAAAGCAGAAGAAGCATTAAGTGAACTCAATATACAAGCATATGAGCGCCTCCTAAATGGTACTTTTGCAAAACATCTTCAAAATCAAAAACAAAACCCTTATTTTATGTTTGTAGTAGAAATAAATAAGGGGATAACTCTGAAAGAAGAACAATTGAGTAGAGCATCGGCAGAACACGGAAATATTCCAATTTTGATAAAGCAAGGCAATACAATAATGATATATGGCTTATCAAAAGAAAATAAATGGCAACTCAATACATTAAAAAATCCATCGAGTGAGGTAATGCAAGAAATAGACAAATTGCAATTTGGCTCAGATGTATCTATTACTCAAGGTGCGTTACACCGAGAAATTAGAAGAAGTAATCTACATATAACTTCCACAACAACGTTACTTCTTTCCGCTGTTAAATCAAGAAATGTTGAGCTTCTAAATAAACTTATAGAAAAAGGAGTTGACCTTAATATACCTAATAAGCAAGGATTAACCCCTCTCATGCTGGCGTGCAGGCATGGATTTGATGACATCGTGCAAATTTTGTTAGCAAACGGTGCAAAAACAGCTTTAACCGATAAGAAAGGAAATACTGTATTACATCATGCATGCATCGAAGGATACACGAACATCGCTCAGCAAATAATAAGCAGTAATCCTGAGCTCATTAATCTATTAAATACTGAGGAGGTTTCACCTTTGGTTTATGCAATTTCATTGCATGAAGATATTGAATTGCCACAATTATTATTAGCTAACAAGGCTGAAGCTAATCTTGCTAGCTTATACCTTGCTTGTGTTAAAGGCCGTCTAGGTGCGTTTGAAGTTTTACTTGAACATGATCCAAGTATTTTAAAAAATGACTCACGTTTCATTTTAGCCGCTGTCAATAGTGGCAACGAAAAATTAGTAAAACTACTTCTTGAACCTAAACTTCCTGAACATCAAATTGACTATGAGCCTCTCCCATTATTTAGAATTGCGTGCAAGAATGGCAATGCTGATATTGCGCGCATCTTTGCCGAAAGACACCCTGATATTTTAAAATCACCTGAAGCTGAGATGGCATTCTTAATTGCGTGCAGTATGGGTAACTTAGGTATCGTTAAATTATTTGTAGAAAAGTTAGGTGTTGAATATATAGAAACGATTACAAATAAGAACAACAATGCTCTGACTTTTGCTATTATAGAAGGACGTACGAATGTTGCTGAATATTTGCTGGATTGTTGTCCTAACTTTAATCGCGCTATAAAGACTGATCCTAAATGGCTTACCTATATTGTGAGAGAAGGACATTTACCTCTTTTAGAATTAGTCGCAAATAAATACCACGTCGATATTAAAATGCAGGATTCCGAAGGCATCAGTGCGATCCATCGTGCGTGCGAAAAAGGCCACATCGAACTGGTCAAATGGCTTGTCGAAAAAGACCATAGCGTCTTAGAAACTCCTCTCCCCGATGGTAGAACACCTCTGTTTTTAGCTCTTAGTTTAAAAGATAACCCGGCGATTGCCTCTTATTTAATTAAACAAGGAGCTAATATTTATGCTGTAGATCCAGATTTGAATACAGCAATACACGATGCGTGTACTGTGGCAAAGAACGAGACTTTATATCATGTAATTACACAACGGGTAGAGACTCACCAGGAAGAAGTAATAGCTGAAATAAAAAAAATGGCTGAACTAAGAAATGCAAAAGCACAGACTCCCTTAATGTTTGCCGTCGTATTTAATAATCCATCGCTCGTAAGCCTGTTCTTAGAATGTAAAGCAGATATTACTTTGGTAGACCAGATGGGAAATAATGCATTGCACCTTCTTTGTAAAAATGCAAAAGATAAAGATGCAGCAAAAGAAATGCTAAAAATTATTCTTTATACAAATCCAGAATTACTCAATACAATAAATGGCGCTGGAATGACACCCTTAATGCTTGTAGCCCAAAGTGGTCGAGTAGATATTTTTAAAATTTTATTAAAATTCGATCCCCCTTATGTACGGAGTGATGAGAAAACCATTTTTGATTGCTCACCCAATGAAGAAACAACAAGACAATTGTTACAGGCAATTATTGAGGGTTCAAAAAATAATCAAGATCAGCTGAAGCAGCTCATTGAGGTGGAGTTAAAAAAGCAGCATATCAGTCTCGTATTACCGATGCTCATGGCAGTTTCTGACCCGCAATTTACCCTCAATATTTTAAGCAAAATCGTTGCAATGGGGAGTGATGCCCAACCATTTAAATCGAAAGCCATTCAAGAAAAAGCAAAAGCAGAAATAGTGCCTTTACTTTCTTTCTTGAGTGAATGTATTGGAAAATATGAGATTAACATTTCTTCTGATGATATTGATAGTTTCGTCAACGCAATTCGAAAGCTCATGCAAACTGAAGATGGGCAAGATTATCTAATGGTTAAGGAACATATTGAAGGGGTTACCTCGAAGATAAAAGAAACGGTAAAAATACAGGAACCTACTCCCAGTGACAACAATCCCTATCGAATGTTCCAACCAGCAACGAATGCCCCAGTAATTCAACCCCAAAAAACGTCTGAATCGGGATTATCCTTTTCACCTGGGGGAAATAATGATACTAATAGTTAGATCTTATACCGACCATCGCACGATTTTTTGAAGACTGCCATCTTGATCAAGTCCTATTAGGAAGAAATACAACAACAATACAGTTTGAAGAATAGAATTCACCTATCTTGCACTGATAAAAAAACAAACAAAAAACTCTAAAAAAACTCTTCTTTTAATAATTTCTTAATTTTATTTGAATATAATATCGCTCAATTATTATTCTAATTGCATCATTTGGATTATATGCCCTTGAAAAGAAAACACGAGTTAAACCAACGTGAACAGCACTATTATAAAGAAGTTGGTAAAAAAATTGTTCCCATAGAAGATGAGGAGGAGCAAAGAAAAATCGATGAGTTCATGAAGAAACATCACTCAGAAACGCCCCCATGTACATCACGTGAATCAGGTTATTCAGCTTATATGTTCAGTGGAAAAAAAGTCGAAATAAATACTTCTATGGTAAAGAAACGCAAGATAGATAAAGAGCATTACCTCATTTCAAGAGCTGCTAAAGCGCCTACCTTACCTGTTTCTTGTTTGGCTTCAACAGAGCATGTCGTGGCGATGCAGGAGGACGTTAAAGATTTTAAATCAGAATCTGAACCCCAAACAAAACGGAACGTGATGTATCTCATTTCATTATCGTGTAGTACTAAAAAAATAAATGTCCGACAAGAAAAAAGTGCGATTTTAAAGCTCCTACACCAATATGATAATACCTTAAATAGAAATAATGTCAGCATTACTTATAGTAAGGAAAAAGCAGTTTTTGAAATAAAGGTGAGTACACAAGTTGCTGACATTCAAGTACTTGTACAAGCACTGAATAGCAAAACAAAATATAAGATCGTCAATTGTGATTTTGAAGATATAGGCTTAAATCAAGGCGTTTGTCTGGTTAAGAAGGATGCATCCAATCCAATTCATGCTATGGTTAATATTGTAGATTCAGATTCTGAAAAAGGATTTCTTGAGCGAGATGCAGGCACAACATCAGGACGTAATACCGCTTCTTATCAAGATAGCAATTGGACCTGTAATTTCTTTACAAGCATGCCAGATATGTTAAAGAAAACTAACTATCCTCAGAGCACTCTTGCTATAAAAATTTTTAATGCAAGAACGCCTTAAAAATAGATATAGATAAGCGCTGGGCCAGAATGCCCCAACCTATTTGCGTTTTTTTGCAGGGTGGATCTACACCAATTTACCCAAGTACTTTAACCTACTCCTGTCCTCCTGGTTTTATCATCCAAATAAATCAGATAATTAAGAAGACTATTATTTTGCTTAGTATCCTTAAAAAGGATAAGATGTGCTCTGTTTAAGTTTTTCTGTACAGGGATAATGACTTCTATACTTAAATCCGAAAATATTGCTCTTACTCATAATGGAGTAAGCCAAAATATCAGCATATTATTTACTTTTTCGATTATTTTTGTTTCCGTAGCAATACGTTTTTTATGTCTTGGTTCACACAACCTATTTGTTGAAGAAACCTATTACTGGAATTATTCGCAACATCTCGATTTTGGTTATCTGGACCATCCTCCTATGGTCGCTTTGCTTATTAAAATTTCTACCTTGATTTTTGGTACCAATGAGTTTGCCGTTCGTCTTCCTGCACTGCTTTGTTGGGGAGGTGCTGCTTTTTTCAGCTTCAAATTAACCGAATTAATTCATCGAGGCGCGGGTCTGTATGCGGTATTATTGCTATCACTAATGCCATTTTATTTTATACAGTCTACCCTAATAACGCCGGATCAACCGGTTCTGCTTTGTTGGTCCGCCGCACTCTATTATTTTTATCGCATCTTTATTTTCGATGAATCTAAATCCTGGTACAAAGCAGGTGTATGGCTTGGCTTAGGAATGTTGTCCAAATATACAATTGTATTACTCGGCCCTGCGGTACTTCTTTATTTAATCATTGTCCCTTCAGCACGATATTGGTTTATTAAGAAAGAACCTTATCTTTGTGTATTAATTGCCTTACTCTGTTTCACTCCAGTAATTTATTGGAATTTCATGCATGAGTGGGCTTCATTTGTATTTCAAAGCGTGCGTCGATTTAAGCCAGCCCATCGTTTTTCCTTGCATCATTTTATTGGCTTGCTTTTTCTGTTTTTATTGCCTTCTGGGGTTATGGGCCTTTATCTCTTATGGAATAAAAAATCCATCAACATTGAAGTAAAGACCCAACGCTTTCTGCAAATATTTACACTGTTTCCTTTGGGTTTTTTTGGAGTATATAGTCTTAAGCATTCGATTCGATTAGATTGGATAGGCCCAGGGTTAATCTCTATTATTCCTTGGCTTGCATTCTTGATCTCTAAAAACAAATTCTACAAGGAATGGCATCTAAGCTCATTTGTTTTATTACCTTGTTATATTCTCTTAATCATCATGATAGCGTTTGGCATCTCTGAAAAAGCATCAAAAACGTTCTTTCAAAAAATGATTTCATGGGAAAATTTTACCGAGCAGTTCCATGATTTAGCAAAAAATGTGAGTGCTGCAAGAAATACTGAAGCCATACTTGTTCCATTGGATGCATATAATATAGGAAGTGAGCTTGCATTTTATCAAGCAAAACTATTGGAACACGGAAAAATTCAAACCATTTATCCCGTTATTGGGCGACATATTTTTGGTATGAATAGTTTAATGTATCAATATTGGTCCAATGCAACAATGCCTTCTGGCAGGACTTTAATCTTAATTTCTGCAGATCCCAAGGATTTTGATTTGCCTTACATCAGCAGCAAGATAGCAGTGCTGAAGCCGCCGCAAAAGCTATGGTCGCACAGCCAAGGAAGGGGAAAACCTATATCCCCTTACTATTATGAACTCGTGCAAATGAGATAAATCGTTTGCATGTCAGTTTCATGGCATAGTGCAAAAATAAGAAGCACCTCAACTGGACATTGGTCGATACATCACAGCGAATTTGTTTTGACTTGTAAGAATAGTTGTGATTGGCCGGTTTTAGAACTGGCTTACATGGATGGAACCATCGCACCCTCTTCTATTTCTGTTTCGCCTTTCTTTTTCCTTTCAATTTCATCAGTTACAGCTTTGGTCATTCGGTCATAAGTCTGCTGAGTGCCTGTTTTAAACCCAAGTGCTTCACCTAGGCTACTAAAAATGCTTTGACTTCTACGGGTGTTAAATAATAGATCATTGTCGACTCTGTGAGTCGTGATCTTATGTAAAAGCTGATTCAATGATAATTGAGATTCGCCAGCTATCTCCTGATATAAGTATTTTAATTGATTAAATTTTTTCTCTGTAATATCTAAATTGGGCTGATTTTTAGGAAGATTCTCAAGTTTTTTATACAATTCCTTGAGTACTTCCATTTGAGTAGGATTTACCTTAAAACAATTGGGTGGTGGTGGAAGAATATAAAATCCCTTTTGCGGTAATTGTCCTTCTACAAGTTTTGTTTTGTAATCAAGCCCAATAGCAAATAAAGCAGGAACATGGGGAGAATATTGTAAGGTGTAATTAAGAATATCACGTGCTGTAGTACGACATGTGTTCGAGGCGCTAATTTCTCTTGCCCCGTCAATGATACCTTGGCGAATTTGTTCATTATTAAAAGTGCTTGCCCTAGCAAAAGTATCAACTTTTTGATGTTTCAATGTTATTTGCCCTGAGGACTCTTCCGCAGGAATATAGCACTTGATGCCCTCTCGAAGATAAAATACACCTCTTTCTGGATAGGTTAATTTTTTAACTGGAACATTTCGAACTTTTCTTTCTTTATAGAATTCACGCTGATCCTGATGAATATCTCTTGTAATCGCTAAAAATTCTAAATAGTGCTCATAAGTAATGGAGTACGCTTGATAGCTAATGTCTGAGTCTCTTGTATCGTGCCCTTCATCCATCAATGAAGCATCAGAATGACTTCCCAAAATTTTTCCAAATAGAGTGAAGGGATGCTCAAAGTCTTTGTCAATAACATTCCCTTTACCTACCTTCGCTAAAAGTTCAGGTTTTCCATTTACCATAACCCCCAGCATGAGCATGCTATGAATACCATTTTTAACAATAGTGATAAAAAATTCGCTTTTTTTAGTAACAACAATATTTGGAATTGGCATATATACTTTTCTCTCAAATGCTCTAAACTTGAGATTATAGATCATACATTGAACATTATGAATATTATACAGGGCGTACGGTCAAAAAATACTTTTTCCTGGTTGCGTTAAAATATAAATAAATGTGTAAATACCGAAAAAAATTAGATCATGTAGCGAGTCCTATCTCACTAACATTCTTGGGCTTTAAAAAGTCACCACACCTAATTTTAACACATTGATTTTAAAAAATTTTGAAACCAATTTAGTCTCATTTTGGCAACTCATCAAATCGTTGCAAGTGCACTAATTTATCTTCCCAGGATGCTCGACTCGCATAGAAAATATGGGCAGTTAGCTCTAGAGAGGCATCATTATCCAGGGTCCCCGCTGGTAACACCACGTTACCCTTTTCATTCTTTCTAGGGAGCGGGCATCCACACGTCGTGCAAAACATACGCTCCTTTCTTGTATCTTTCAGTTTGAAATAGCTGATATTTTTTTCACCTCTCTCCCAGGATAATTGCGCATCATCAAAAAAAACAGTTGCCCCGTGAATCGAGCCAGTTTCTTTTCTACATCGACTGCAATGACATAAATACATTGCTGTAGGCTTTTGCCCAGTAATCACATAACGGCATGCACCACATAAACATTCGCCTGTATATCGATTCATTTAAAACCTCTCCTTATCTTTTTAAGTAATATGCTTTGATAAACAACATTGATTTATCTGGCAAACTCTAAGCCACGCTTTCTTAACTGCTTATTTTTTCAAACTGTTCTCTGAGGTCTCTGAGAATAAATTACTCAGGTGTGCTTGCGTGTAATCAAATAGTTTTTGACCAACAGCCATTCCAACTGCAACTCGTGCTGTGCCCTGTCCAATTCTGAATCGTTGCTGAAAAAAACTCAATCGACTTAAGAAGGCTTGTTGTGGTGTTTTTGATTCATTCCATACTTTAGTGAATACCTCACATGCAGATGGCAGTTTGCGATTTGGAGGCGCGATCCCATGGATTAAAAAGACCTGAGTTGGATATACCTGCAATTAACCCACTAGCAACATCAACATTAATCTTTTGTTTATAATTTAATTTTGGATCCTGCTCATTTGATTGTACCTTTGTACAACTTGCACTACTCATCCCTAGCTCTCCAGCATTAAATTTTTTCAAAAAAACATTATATTGGATATTTTTAAAAAATTAATGCAATGCTGACCGATTTTTAAAAAGTCTACGCTCCTATACTACATCTTATTTATAAGTAGACCCTATTACTGTTACTGCTCCAGAATAAAAAGGGGAGTATCAGGAAGGTTCTCAGATTTTGTTTGTTGCAGTTGTTTTTTATAATTGTAGGTCACTGATTCTGTGTCATAAGCCTTTTCTCCAGGTAAAATGGATATCCTATTCCTAAATTTAAAATCAGGCACAGATTTTGTGAGCTCTTCATGCAGCGCTATTTTTTTATCATGCACCCTGTTTCGAGCAATAATTGCTTTTTTTGCATCCTGTACTCGTTGTGCATCCTCCTTGTTTTCAGGCAAAATTACCGGTAATTGACTCACAATATGGAGAAACGTTTGCAGGGCTTCAGGAGGCTGCGCATGTTTGATGTATTCATCAGCAATTAAAGAATATGCCCAAAAATCTCTATAACTAAAACGTAGCTCGCTTTTATGCTCCTGGAGAATTTGTTTCATTTTTTCAAAATCACCATGCCGCACATAAGCAAGCATCCGTTCTGGTATCGATAATGCCTGGGATATTTTAAATAAATCGTGTGCATCGATCATCACATTATGAATAACAGGCTCCAGGCCAAGTTTCATGGCACATACGTTAACAGCCCTGATGTTCGCCGGTGAAAAATAAGCATGGGTAAAGTTGACAAAACTGTCTAAATCGATTTTTCGTCCGTGATGTAATGCAGCAAACAATTCGTTCGTGTATTTTCCTGTATCGTGTTTGATCACGCTTCCTACTTTAAATTGCCAATCACCATGTTCATCTTTAAAAAACAGAATGTTTTCAAATCCCATGGCATCCATGATAATCCCTGTCTTTTGATAAAAATCACGATAATGAGTCAGAAACTCAATCATTACGTCTCTGAGCGTAGGATCACTATCTAAACGTTGCAAAATTGCACCAATTCGTTCATCAATGAACAGATAATCATTAAGATCAAAACTGGATTCAGAGCCATTTTTATGTATAAGCGCTTTATGTACCTTACCAAACAACTCTTTATTGTGCTCCATTAAGTAAGGATCCAGTTCGGCAGGTTCTATTTTAAAATCAAATTTTACTTTAGATTTGAAACATTTTTCATATGGAACGATTGACAATGCTGCATTTTGAGGTTCTTTTCTCGGAAGCTGTACAGGAAGAGTAATATGATGCTCGCGAATGCATCGCTGTTTTCCATCTTTGTCAAAGCATTCGTATAAAACAGCATATTTTTTTTCTAACTCTTCAAGCTCTTTAGGGTTGGGATTTTGTTTCATTACTTTAATAACAAAGGGGGCTTCTGGAAATCGATAAAGCACATGAGTCCCTCCTTCAGCAATACGCTCGGCTTTAGTTAAATCAATTGCGCCCGATTCAGTCTTTGGTATGGAGTTCAACTGCTCCTCCTTAAAAGCAGCCAGTTTAGGATGTGCCTGAGGCAGCTGTACGGCAAGTCCAGTCGCCCAGGATTCTGCAGTATGTCCCCCATCGTGTAGCCTGCATTCAACATGTAACTCTTGAGCTAATAACATGGCTGCCTGGGTTAAAGGTTCATCACCTAGACCACAGTCTCCTGTTTCATGGGTTCCCGCCTGGAGATAAATATAGGGATTTCCTTTCGGTACTTCACGCTTGGAAAGTACATCATAACCAGTCTGTAGCATATGCAACAAATAGCGCTGTTCTTGCTTATTTGCCAAAGGAGCACGCCAAGTTTGATCATCCTCATATCGCACAGGAACAGTCACCTCTTCACCACTTAATCGCAGAGAAGAGGGGCCCCACCAAACAGCAGGCGATTGAGCAATCACTTGTCCATAAATATCAGGATGCATTTTAGCAGTATACAGTGCTTGCAACCCCCCCATACTTTGGCCACATAAACCTATTTTTTGGGGATCATCTGTGACAGGAATACCTGCTTGTTTTAGCGCGCCTGGAATTTTAATAAGCATCGCATCCGTTTGCAGATCACAACCATATTCTTTAAGTCGAGGCATTGATACCCATTTTCCCATTTCCATGGTAGGTTGTGTAGGCGATACAAATACGGCAATGACGGGCTCCATTTTACCTTCAGCAATTAAATTATCTAAAATGTCCTTTGTGCCCATGGCATTTCCAAAAGCATCCTGGCGTAAGTGCATATCACCATCCAGCATTACTTGAATAGCATACTCTTTAGGGTCGGAAGCCCTATAACCCGCCGGCAAATAAACTTCAACCAACTGCTCCCCAAAGCCTAATTGATAATGCTCATCCACTGGTTCACTTAAAATACCTTCTGCATGAAGCACACGTTTTTGTATGCTTCCTTTATTTTTCTTGGCTAATTCAGAATTTTCATACACAGATGTGACAATTTTTCCATCAGATAAGGCAATTTTGTTGATAATATTAGGTTTTTGAGTCAATTCTCCCGGTTTCACATCAGGATGCATGAAAAAATCGCTACTTTCATTTGGCTCGATAGACCTTTTTGCGATCCATTGACCATTATCCTCTGTCATGGAAATCATATGACCTTTCCCGGATGAATCACGATAACCCAATAACATTTCTTTGGGGATAGGGATTTCTGGATTTGGCTTATAAATGAATGTTACAGTGAGTTCTGATGACGTATTATCAATAATCACTTCGACTATCCCGGCACTTTCTCCGGTGACAACAAATTTAATCGATTCAGACATTTAATTTTTCATTTAATGTTGCAAGTTTCTATTATATTTCGGACAAATAGGAACATTACTATTCAGCTTATTAACTTTACGCATTATTTTCAGTTCAATGTTCCTGGAGATTTATTATTAAAATTAAAACAAATAGGACTTATAACATCAATGTGAGCAATATTGACTGCAAGAAAACAAAATTTATTAATATTGAAAAAAACATTTGCATTTAAGGCAATATTTATATTAATCTGAAGGGGACTCATAAGGAAAAGGAGATCATCATGGGTAAAAAAGAAAATGCTCGTCTAAAAAATGGAAATAATAAATCAATACAACCCGATTCTAATCCGAGATCACAACGTTTTTTTAATCAAAAACAAATTACTCCCTCATCAGAAATGCAAGGAGCACAAAAAACGCCACAACCTCAAGAAATCAGTTTACAAACTACTACTGACATCTTATTAGCTGCTATTTTGCAAGAATTAAAGACTCAAAATATGATTGAACTCATGAAACTAAAAACCCAGCAAGAACAAGAGCAAGAAGAGTTGCAAGCCGCTGAAAAAATGCAAGAACAAGATCAAGCTCGATTCGAAGAAATCCGACACACGATGTATGCTTGATTTACTACTGCATTCTCCAACCAATTAACAGATTTTCTGTTAATTGGTTTTTAGGATGATACGAGCCTCTATCTATGAAGACAGCTTCATCAGCAAAAGACCTGATACAATCAGTACTGCCGCAACAATGCGCATGGTATTTACCGGTTCACCCAAAAAGATGAGACCAACCAGGAAAGCACCAACGGCCCCGATACCAGTCCAAATCGTGTATGCTGTTCCCAATGAAAGAGTTTTCATTGATATGGATAAGAGAACAAAACTCGCAATCATCGTTACAATAGTGATGATGCTAGGTAAAATCCTAGTAAAACCAAGAGACTGCTTCATGGAAAAAGCCCAGACCACTTCAAATAGACCAGCGAAAACTAAGAGAACCCATGCCATACAGCCCTCCTTTCAAAAATCGGGCCGTCCCGCATGCAACCATAATGGGTGAGGTCGTCCTCACAGTATAAATTATACATGATCTGCACAATACTCGCTATTATGATAGGCGGCTTGCCACCAGGATTTTCCTGAAATGTGCCAAATAGTTCCGAGCTGCAAATGCAGCTCTTGACACATCTCTGTCTATACCCCGCGACTTGTTCCTGAGAGATCCACGCGAAATTTACCCCCTACGTAACGCGCATAAAGCGCAGTACGTAGAACGTTGAGTATCGTTCATTTAAAAATATAAAGTCACATTCAAATTTCGCGTGGATTGCTCAGGATTTGTTCGCGAGGCCCAGTGTTTTAGGGACAGCTCTTCTGGAACCCACGAACAAGCTGTGCGAATACGACAGCAGAATAGGCCTGGGCTGATTTCGCAGCGATGTGTAGAAAATTTAATTGCTATGCTTATTTGATTATACCCTTTCTAGGAAGGCAACCTCTTGGCCTTCCATTTATTGACATGCACTACCTCAAAGAGTTACAACATCCAATCTCATAGCTATTTAATCCCACGGATTTTAAGATGTATGCGAAAACAACTACCTCAGCGACCAAAATTGATAGGTTTTTTCAACCAGGTAAGGTAAATCAACAAATGCCTTGTAGAAAACTCGATGAACTTGAGAAGATGCAGGGTTTACTAAACAGTCAACGAATTAAACTCATATTTGACAACTATGGAGTAGAACTCATTTTACAAGAAAACAATGTTCGTATATCCAATTTAAATTCAAATGGTGTCATGCGAACTTTTGCAGTTGTTCATTTCTCTTTACCAGCCTCACCCTGGCTGAAAGATACTCATAATAAAATTTACAGCGGAAGTACTATTGGTCAAACGATTAAAGATGATGGATTTGATTTAACTAAAGAAGATGTATATTTTGGCATTACTGAATTACCTGAGATTGCAAAAAATAAGATGAAAACAACTGAAGAATCAGCTGCTATTCACATCTATCAATTAACCGTAAAAAAGCCTAACACATCTGAATCAATAGTTTATTGTACGATTACTGAAGTACATAGCCCTTTATATCTTACTCTGGGAGATTTACGCCAGTTATCTCCTGAAGGCACTCAAAAATACAGCACGCTCACAGAGTCGGCACAAAAACATCTCAATGAGTTACGCACACTCGATGAATGGCTTGAGTCACATAGCAATAAATCTCTAATATCAGTTCAGCAAGTTTAGGTTGGATCTTGGCTCATCCCTAAACTTACTCGTTCAAGCTTCTAGTATATGAATTCAAAAGATTTATCTTTGGAGCTAATATGCAAGGTTGAATCATCAGCGTCTTTTTTAACAAATTGAAGCTGGTAGTCTGAAACAAATTTAGCAATAGCCACTTTAAAAAGAACCTCAGTCACGGCGACTGCTGGACAATTACGCATACCTACAGAAAAAGGTACAAATGGGAATTGGCCTATCGTAGGATGGTTATTTTTAACGCTCATCGCTCCCTCTTCATCAACATGTTGTGGCTCAACTTGCAAAAAGCGTGTTGGTTCAAATTCATTTGGATTAGTCCAGTACTGCTCTCCTTTAGCTAAAGCATGTAAATCAAATATTATCATCGTATTAGGAGGTATGGTCATTGAATCAGATGAATATCCATTTTGGGTATATCTGGGTACCGCCACGGGAGCATCAAACCGAACTGACTCTTTATAAAAAGCATTCAATACAGGCAATGACTTAAGAGCGCTAATATCTAACTTATCATCCAACACTAGATGAGATCCTTCAATTTCATATCGAAGCATTTCAAGTTTTTTGGGGTCTGCTGCAATTTGTTCGAGACATAGTACAATTGCATCAGTGAGGTTATCTGCAGCTTTTAGGATCATTGGCAACGATTGGACTATTGGATTTTCAAAATATCTTCTAATCTCCTCAGTAGACAAAGATTTTAAGGCAAATGACAGCTCATCCTCTTTAAGTGTTGGATTTTCCTCTTTAAATAAACTAACTATAGAAGCAGCAATTAAATTAGCGTTTCCTGGATGATCATCTTGATGAAGTACTTCAACAACTTTTTCGAATTCTTGCTCTAAAATACTTCTTGAAAAAGCACGGTAAGCATCCCGTTTTTTTCTTAAACTCGGCATAAAATGAAGCAATTCAGGAAAAGGGAATGCGCCCCACCGCTTTACATCATTTCGATAAGACTCCATTACATCATAAGTATCAGCCGGTAATTGCTTGATGCCCAGCATATTTTCTACCATAACAGCCCGCACGATACCACAAACTATATGCCTGGTTGAAATGTCTGTATCAGCAGCTACAGTTTTTTCAATTTCTGTGATCGTAGGGTAAGCAAGTCGTGATGGTGTAAGAAAACGAGAAAGATTTTTTCTTGATAGCACTGCATCATGTCCAATATCTGAAATAATAAAAAAATCATTCCCAGAAAAAAATTTAAATGAGGCATGTCCCTTGCGACTCGATTGTTCTTTGTCAAATTGATTTATTAATTCAACGAGCTGAGATTGAGATCGTGGCGTGATTACTGCATAGTTTCCGCCCAAATATCCCAAGCTAATTACGCTATACCCCTCCTCACTGCTTCGAGCTTTAGAGATTAATTTTTGGAGGATCACTTTAGGATCTTGGACAAATTCTCTAGTGTAACCAAATCCAAATCGTTCAACTTGATGGAAAATACCTACCGCAGTTTCATAAGCTTGGGTTGAGTAATACCGTATACTTAACCCTATTGAGCTTTCTAATAATTTACCAAACATAAACAATCTCAACATGAATCAAAATGATGAACTTTAAATCATTAGGTATTCAGTGTAAACATTCATCAGTTTTTAAAATTACTGATATAATTTGATTTCAAGGCAACCAAGTTGCTTTTGCTTGCAGCCAGACTACGCTTATTCTTTAGGATATAACATTGAATCCTGGTGCTTTGCATCATCCCATATTTCGTCTTCAGATAAACTTGTTTCAATGAACTCAATTATGGCTCCATGCTCCTCTATCATAGCCACTCTAAAATTTTTTAATGGAAAATAGGGTTCCAGAAGCACATGTTTTCCCTTTATTGCTTCATCAATACTATCTACCTTATAGGCTATATGTGGTTGCGTTTGAATCAGCTGATGCAAAGGACAATTTGGGCCAAATCGATGATATTGAATTCGACCAGGCAAGTCTCCTCCCGAGGTATACATGTCCATAACAGAACTATAACGCTCGCCAGGACGGGGGGCAGTTACCGGTATTCCAACATGATGATATTGATATTTCATAATAAGCCCCTAATTGCTTTGATTTATTTATATTCTACAGTTTAATTGTTCCAATATTAATCAATATTATTTCTGCCATTATGAACTTTTAGTTTATAATTATAAATATATTTAATGACCAATACTTTATTATGTTTAATCTTTCCCAAATAAGATGTTTCATAAAAGTTGCAGAACATCTCAATTACAATCGTGCCGCAGAGAAGTTGAGTATCACGGCAACGGCTGTGAGTAAGCAAATTAAAAATCTGGAATATCAATTGGGTGAAAAACTCTTTATTCGAGACACGCGCAAGGTACAGCTGACTTTATTTGGTATCATGCTCCTGGAAAAATGTCAGAGATTACTCCAAGAAACCCAATTCATCGAACAATTTATTGAATCACGACACACAGTTCCTCAAGGCCAAATTACTATTTTGGTTTCGAGCATTCTTGCAAGCGAGTTAATTTTAGATAGACTTTCTGATTTTATTAAACAATATCCTTTAATTGAGTGTGAATTTTTATTCTCGGAGCAAGATAATGATTTGGCACGAAAAGACATCGATGTGATGGTTGGCTTTCCTGAGATTCCACCTTTTACTGATCACTTAAAATATAGAAGGATGCGGCCTATTACCAATATTCTTTGTGCAGCTCCAAGTTTAATTACACAATATGGCATGCCTGCTCAGGCTGCTGATCTTATGTCATTTCCTTTTATTTCACATAGTCTAAGGAAACCTGCTACAGAGCTTCCATTAGAAAATGGAACGTACTTACCCTGTCCAAAGCCAATACTTTTTATGGATGACTTTAATGCGCTAAACCAGGCATGTAAAAACGGAATAGGTCTTTTTTTAACAGGTGATCGACTGGTTGAAAATGCGCTTAAGGAAAAAACGCTCATACAAGTTCTCCCAGAAATCGAATTTAAACGATATGAAGTTTTTACTTTTTATCAACCTCATGGATCGGAGCTACCCAAGATTAGCGCCTTTCTTGATTTTTATGCTCCGAACCCACCACAATTTGTTTAATTACCAGAAAAAGATTTAATCGTCGGATCATCTTGCGGGCCTTGTGTTAATGTGTCATTCAGTTTTATGTCAACAAATTTCTTCTTGAAATCAAAAAAGAGCCTGAGTTTATTATTATCTACTTTTATCTTACTTTGCTGCAGAAGAAACTCTGAAAAACTAATCAATGCTATCCCCAAACTCTTTAAAAAACCAACGCTATTTTTTTGTTTTCTTTCAATTAAATCAACTGCTTGAGGTGAAAACTCATACCCCTTCTTTTTCAATGTGGTGAATATTTCAATGTTTTGCTTATTTATCATGGTAATGCTTATATCCATACAATTTAATTCATCTTTTGTTATTTTAAGCTTTTCGATTAATACTCTAACCATTAAAGGATCATTTTGCTTTATTGCTTTCTTCAAAAATTTTAATCGCAGTTCTGGATCATCAATTTTTTTGGCCAAATCATTAATTTTTTCCGCAATAAGTTTGACGCCTTGATAATTTCGTTCCTTAATAGAAATATCAATCAAATCAGTTAAGAGTCTCGGAGTAAAAACATTCGCATTATGTTTCTTTAGAACGTCATCCATTACTCTACCAATTAAATGATCATTCAGGCCTGCAAAAACTTTTTTTAATATCATTTCATGGGCATCAGAAATAATTTCTTCATACAGATCTCTTATCTCCTGTCCTTGCAATAACATTGCAAAGCATCTATAACTTCCGTTTTGACACGCAAGCATGAAAAAAGGCCCTAGTAACTCATTTTTATTCTCTTTTTGTAATTTATGTATGAGTTTCTCAAGGGCTTTTGCTGAATCACTATTAATTGCCACTATTCCAGCATTTGAAAGTTCGTCTTCAGATAATTGCGTCTTGCTATCATTGAAAATATATTCAGCGGCCTCAGCATCATCATATTTCATAGCAAAGTATAAACCACCACCAACCTTAGGGTTTAATTTTTTTTGTACTGGTGTTAAATACTTATCAAGAAGTGCTTTCTTATCTGGAAATGTTCTATCACTTGGAAGCTCAGTACTTATCACATCAATATGCATATCAAGCGTCGTACGCCACGCAAAGGGAAGTATTGAAAAATTATATGCTGTACCCGATAACCACTTTGTCATCTTGGTTACGTCATCAAATCTCTTGCTCACTATTGAATTATTAGGGTCATATACTTTATATCCATTGCCATCGCGCACAATGGCAATAGCATGATCTAAAGAGCAAACACGCATCGCCTCATTTGGTTTTAGATCAATTTGCTTTATTATTTCAGCCCAATTTTCGCGACTTGTTTTAAGTCCTATTTGGAAAATCGATCGCAGATCTTTGCCCTTTACTTCTAACTGCTCAATTGAGTTACTTTGACTGAATCTATTGCGGGTGCTGAGATCATCGCTTACTTGCAATGCAATTATTTTTTCCACTAAACTAAATAATTTCACATTGAGCTCAGTTGTCGGAGGAATTTTTTGTGCAATAAACGATAAGATCTCCACAAATTCCTGTTCTTTTCCTTCTAACACATATTGAATGTATAAAGTGGATAAGGCATGACAAATTCCCTCTTCATCTAATTTGATCGGTAAATTATGATATTTAAGGTATTTATTGAGATTTGGTATAATTAAATGTTGACCAGTATTTACTTTCTGCTTTTTTGACATGGGAAACCTCGATAGCATTCAAGATACTGAAAATTCTCTGCTTCTTAATAACTAGATAATAAACCTTTAACCTTAACTTAAAGTTAAGTCCCCTATTTATTCTCAATTCATTGAAAAATACATTTCATAAGCAATTTTTCTAGACAGTGGAAAAGCTTTTGTATTCTAATGTCATAACGATTTAGGAAAGGGAAGAATTATGGTTTTTACAAGGATTTTCTTTTTAATTGTATTGGTTAGTTTTTTGAGGATACAAGAAATTCAGGCAGAAGAAACGGATCAATTCACCCTTCCTCCTGGCGAACTGCAAGACATCGGTCCAGTAGCAAGCTACAGACTTTATGAAGTGCTCGAAAAAGTGATTGCTCAAACCAATTCAGAAATTCAAATGCTTCTGCCAAGAGCTCAACATAGCCGACACGCAGCATCCCAATTGGCATCACGTCGTAATGATAGCTACCTCGTTGATTTGGTATATAAATATACTGGCCCAGGTTTTCCACGCTGGTTACGTCGTTTACCCAAAGAATCCAAACCTCTACTCTATAAAGAAGTCTTACCTTGGAAAACGGTTTATTGGCTCGTTTTTTCACAATCCCCCTTATTTTTAATTGGACTTGCCCCCACAATCAATATGTACGGCCATTACTTTGGTACAGATAAGCTAGGCCATTTTTTCATGATGGGCCATACCTACTACAAAATTTATATGTATTATCTGGATCATGGAAAACCTGCGGAACAAGCCCATGCTGCGATTGTTTTATATGGTCAAATCCTTGAACAAACTTATTTGGGTACATTAGCTAATGGCGTTTATTCCAATGGTGATTTATCGGGAAATTATGCGGGATGGAAATTTTATATGAATCTTGGCCATAGCGTAAAAATTGGCGATCGTACGCTTCCTCCCATCCTGGTTTTAAATGGAAATCAATGGGAGTTTTCCAAGCACGTTACCAAGGAAAATCTACTCAAGCCTTATATCTCAGATAATTTAAATGAAGCGTATAATCCTTGCCGATATTCTTTTAACCGAAGTCAAATTCGTAGACAAATTAAAAAACGTTGTGCTCAGTGGATTAGTCGTGAAGGCCTTACACCGCAAATGGTGCAAGCTAAGCTTGAGAAAACCCGTCGTTGGCATGGAGAACATTACGGTCATTGGCTTCCTGAAAGTAATGCAGTAACGCTTGCAGCTTGTTTCGGAGGCAAGTAAAAATTATATTCTGAGCAGTGGCACGATGGAAGTGTTGTCTAAAAAAACGGGGAGTAGCTTAGCCCGAAAGCTACACGCTTTCTCTCAAAGTATTAGGTATTAAATGATCACTCCCAGCAAAAAGAAAACCATTAAGATAGAGGGCCCTGAGCACTTTTAGGTGCACTCATCTCAACATCTTCTAGTAATTCCTTAGGTTGTGATAATGGTGATGATGATTTGAGCGTTGCTAAATGTGTTTTGAAACTTGCGCTATTTTCCGGTTTACACATCTTTTTAAGAAAATCCGCTTCAGCATCTTTTGCGATATACACTTTATTACCATCTTGAAATAATAAAGTTTTATTTTTATAACCCATTGCATCACTAAACGCACGAGCTTCCTCCTTGCTCGCAAAGGTCAGTTGTATGGAATAGTCTATTTCTCCACGAGTGTCTTGACGTATTTTAGTATTTTCATATTTAACAGTAGGTACAGCAGAAATTTGCACTCCTTTAACTGCTTTTATTTGTTCCATACATTTTTGTTGTAATTCTTCTGTTTTTTGTTTAGAAGGTTTTTCATCTTGATGCCCCTGCATTACATGAGTAAATACAAGTTTGGGTTGATTAATATCAAGGGTTAATATCTTAGCAACTGCCCCCTGAGTTAGATAAACTTCATTTTCATTTTGAAATAAATTTTTCTTATCCCTTAGCGAAACATGATTGGTAAATTGCCGCGCTTGTCGTGCATCTTGGAAAACTAACTTTACAGGAAAATCCTGTTGGGTATCTTGCTTAATTTTTTGCTGATAATGACCCGTATGCACTGTTGCAGTAGTAAAAGCAGGACTGCTTTTAAGATTTTTTTGTAAATCAACTACTGGTTTCATTTTTTCTTGTTGTGCTAATTGTTCTTTTTCATCTTTGCTTTTCTTAAAAGCTTTTCGAAAATTTTCATTAAAAGAATTCATTTTCTTTTGAGTTTTTAAATCAATTCCTTTTTCCGTTGAAAAAACAGCGTCTACGGCGATACCTGTTCCGTCTTGTTTAAAGGCGGTATTCGCTTCACTGTGTTGGTATCTAAAATTGGGATTTGCTCGATAGTTGGGCATCTCCTTAGGCAAACCCTTAGGTCCTTTATTCATATCACCGCCCACAACCACATCGATATCGCTATGATTTTTTCTGAATTGCTCCATATCTTTCATGACTTGATTGAGATCGACTCGAGGAGTTCTTGGAGGATGAGGAGCTCCGGATTTTGGAGGACTTTCTGCATGCACATTGACCAAAAGCCTTTTTTTGCCCTTCTCATCCTCAACCAATGTGATTAAAACTTGCCCCTGTGTTGCGCCTGAATTTTCATATTTTTGTTGTAACTTTTTGACGTCTTTTTCTAATGTTTGACTGGGGGTAGGTGTAGTTGGGTTGCAACTGAACGTAAGATTACCAAAAGGATGAGTACCATTTTGATTATACCTCATGCTCAATTTTTGCTTGGGATTTAAATACTTCTCGATATTGGTGATTAATTTATCTTGGGAATCATGAGGAACTTCCTGCAACATGCCACTCGTAACATCTCCTTTGTTAATTTTTTGAGCGATGGCAAAGGCTTTCATTTCTAAATCATCATTGACATTATCTTTATCTATGTTCCAGATTAATGTTTTACCGAATAATTGGGGATGATGATCTGAGTGAAGATTTTGTTCTTTAGTGATTGGGGTGGTACCTGTTTTAACTATTGTTTTTAATTTCTTAGCCATACAATCCCCTACACCTCAAATGAAACTGACTTAAAAGTATGTCTGCAAAATATAGATACAAATATTGACTTGACGAACACAATCTGAAAAAGATCTGACGCTCAATTAATACAGACTACATTTGCTATTCTTATACTCTTATATAAATACAGTGTAGCAGAAACTACAAAAAGCATTGGGAGATTAGCACTCTGCTCGCTTATTCAGCTTGCACCAAAAATATTTTTTGCGCCCTGTATTGTTTTTCCTAAACTAGAAATTGTTTGATGTTCCGAATATAAAGCAATTTGCCGCAAATCCAATCTAGAAATAATTTTCATCATTGTTGTATTATTGATTTTTCTTTCTTTCCTCAATGTGCGCAATTCCTGATGGGCTCCTTCTAAAGCAGCATATCGTAATTGTCGTTCGAAGGTTAAGGCTAATAGACCCTCCATTTTTTCACTTTCAGTACCCTGATTGGAGACAATAAATTGATTAAAGGTAGTCATTAATTTATCTGCAACTTCGATACACAAAGCCCGATCCCGCTCATTTACCTCGTCACATAAACTCTTCATTTTTGTTTTAATTGCTTCAACTGCCGCCTTGGATAATGCAAGCACTGCTTCATTTTCTTCCTCTTGAGCATGTCGATGTATTAAGTTTTTCAAACCCGGTGTAATCAAAGGCAAAAGTAGGCTACTAATTAATAGCGAACAAAGCACAACACCAATGACAAGAATAATTAAAAGCTTTCGTGCTGGAAAAGGCTCTCCATTGATCATATGAGGTAACGATAAAATCGCAGCTAAAGCAATTGCTCCGCGCACTCCCCCGAGTGAAAAAGTACTGATTATTTTTATATTAGGGAAACGCCAAGAGCTACGATTTCGTCTGGAAATTAATGCTTCAAAAGGCAAAGTTAAATAAATCCATGCTGTACGAAGTAAAATTAAGGTTACCGTAATAAAAACAACAATCAGTGCATACTCGGATAAACTATAGCCTGTTGTTGCAAAGAATTTAATGGAATGAGGCAAATATAATCCTAAGAGAATAAAAATAATTCCATTTAAAGTAAGATCAAGGACCCCCCAAACAAAATGACCTTCAATACGCATTTTGGCCATTGTTCGGTCTAAAAATCCAGCTCTGTCAATAGTGAAGCCTGCAGCAACAGCAGCCAGTACTCCTGAAAAACCTAATTTTTCTGCAGCAAGATATACAGTAAAAGGTAAAAGCAGCAATAATAAATTTTCAGTAGTGGTTTCGTGAGCGCTATGCTTGCTTAACTTTCCTAAAAGTGAAATAAAGATATAGGTAAGAATAACACCAACAGCAATTCCTCCCACACTAATAAATAACAAACTTCCTACTGCTTCTTTGAGTGAAAACACGCCAGTCAACATAGCAGCAACAGCTAATTTAAACGAAACCAGACCTGAAGCATCGTTTAAAAGTGCTTCTCCTTGTAAGATATGCATAATTCGTTCAGGTATTCGAGTTCCTGCAGTCATTGATCGGAGTGATACAGCATCTGTTGGGGAAAGAGCTGCAGCTAATGCAAAAGCAGCAGGTAAGGGAATAAGAGGAATTAACCAATGAACTAAATAACCAATTCCCGCCACAGTAAAAAATACTAATCCAATGGATAACATAATAATTGGTCGGGTATAGAGTAAAAACTCACGTTTAGGAAAATGCCAACTGTCATTAAATAATAAAGGAGGAATAAACAACAACATAAAAACTTCAGGATTAAATCCTACATCAAAGGTGGGAAATAATACTGCTATAATTGCCCCTAGGGTAATTTGGATTAAGGGAGTCGGCAGGAAAGAAACAAAACGTGTAATTACTCCAGAGATCACCATAAGAAAAAGAAGTATTAAACAAATGAATACACCTTCCATTGCTTTTATTCCTCCGAGATTATTTGCGATGAATGAATCAATCGATAAGTAAAATTTACTCTTTATATTACTAATAACTACCTTGAAACCGGGAACTTACCGCGATACATTATTAATTGCAAAACACTTCAATGTACTCGAATAGAGCGAGTTGAGCAAGAGCAGCCTAGGATGACTACTCCCGATAAACGAATAAAAATCATTAAAAAAACAATCTAATTGCGTAATTTACGTACAAAATTTAACTTCTCTTAAAAACACGAAGCGTATCATTGTAAGTTGAATAAAAGCTTCTTAAAGCCGTTACTCTAAACAGCAAATTACTCTGTCACTGAGGCAGAGGAGGAGATGAACATGTTAAGTTTCAAAAAATTGATAACCGTTTTAACCGTGATTCCACTCTATCTGGTTAATTTTGCCGCCCTGGCAGCAGATCAAAATCAAATGAATATTTTTTTAATTTCAGACCCCCATGTGGATATTACCAAGCGTCAAGCGACTCATATAAACCCTCGTCCAGGCACCTCTGAAGAATTAGATCAAAAAAGTTTCACAACCTTAATCGCTAAAATTGGTGAGCAAATTGATTTACATCAAGAAACGGATCATGCAGTTATATTGCTCGGCGACTTACCCGCCCATAATGCATACAGCCGTAAAACAACCCACGACAATATTAATTTAGTTTTTGAGCAACTGAATGAAAAAGTAAACCCAGCCCCCTGGTATTACGTTTTTGGTAATAATGATTCCTTGCAAAGAGACTATGGACCCTTTACCTACAACAGTGAATCTGTTTCTGATTTGTTAAAAGCAATAACAGGAAATGATGATGGATTTCTTTCAACAGGACTTCAATGTCCTTTTAATGGTGAAACGTGTATTGACAATGAAAATACTAAATACGGTTATTACTCTGCTTATTTAGGCGATCACCTCAAGCTTATTTCACTAAACAGTGTTGTATTTGTATCAAGGCCAGGATTTTCTCCTTCTCGCGACGGAGCTATGGATGAATTGCAATGGTTAGAAAAAGAGTTCAAAACAAGTAAAGCAAATCATGAGAGCGTTCTTTTAGCCATGCATGTTCCTCCACAAAGTTGGGAAACAACTTATAAAAACTCATTCAAAAACATTATAAAAGCTTATCCAGAAGTTGTAATTGGCATGCTCGCAGCCCATACTCATTTTGATGAAATCCATGCAATTAAAGTTGCAAGTAACGGTTATGTCATTCCAATTGTTTATTCTGCTTCCATTGGCTCAGATCATGGCAATGCTTCTTCTTTTAAAACATTAAATTTATCAAGACCCAATGAACAGGCTCCATGGAAATTGAAAGACTACATTACTTACAATTTCATCGGTGATACTGCTGCTAAGAGTCAGCTCAATCAATATTATGATTTTAATCAAGCGTTCTGTTCAGGAACTGCCTCTAGTGTCGGTAGTTGCCTTAATAAGCATATTAATAATAATAAATTTGATAGTGCCACCAGCACCTTAATGAGCAAACATTATACCGCTGGAAACCCTAATAATAATCAAAAGATTGATCCATCCTCAAAATGGCTGATGCTCATCAAGTAATGGATCACGTCGAATCAAAATACCTACATTCCGCGCATTGTGCGCGGAATCCATGATGACCACCAAAGAGGTGGATCCCGCGCACAAAGCAAAAGGCAAAAAAGCTGTTTTATATTCATGCAGTTACTCTGACCTATGCTTCGAAGCATCAAACATTAATAATTCCTTAATGTTCAATTTATATAATTCTTCCTTTTTATCCGGGAGTATCATGGCAAGAAGTAAGATTGGACTTTATTGGGGAACGTTTGATCCACCAACCGTGGCACATTTCAACATCATGAAAAACGCAATAACTCAAGGCAACCTCGATAAATTAGTCATTGTAATTAATGATAATACTGGCCCTAAGCACTACCATACTCCAGGCAAAAATAGAGCGGCCATGATTCGAAAAATGTTTTGGGATAGTGATAAACAACAACCCATTGCTTTGATGAAGCAGACCCCAATCGAAATCATTGTTCAAACAGATAATTATAAAGTAGACAGTCAATTAATTGAGAAGATGAATGGAAACGCCTGTATTGTACCTATCGTTGGTCAAGATTCATTTATCACCTCAGCAAAATATTGTAAAAACTATGAAGAAGTTATTGTTGCTCCCAGAGGCGAAAATGAAGCAGATCAATTAACCAAGGCCATAGCAGAGCACCAATTGAACAATATTAGGATACTGGAGCTGGGAAATGAGTTTTTAACTGTTTCTTCAACTTTGGTACGGTCCAAAGTATGTAATATGCCCAACGATGAAGAACCTCAAATAGCTGGCTTGGTTACGCCAAGTACCGCGAACTATATTCGAAGTCATTATTTTTTCAAAGACGGATATCATGCCGAACATCATGATGCGGCACTGACCCTACAAAAAGCATGGCGAAGGTTTGTTCGCTTAAAGACGCAAGAACTACCACCTGAAAATGAAAATCCTACGAACAATAACCCTTCTGTTTTCTGATAAGAAATCTTGAGTTATTGAGTCATTTTCAATGAATTACTACCTCCCACGCTTATCCACGGGAGCCAGTTTTATTGTAAACGTCCTAGGTCCTGTAAAATCTTTTAACCCACTCTTGTTATTAGAACTTTAGATTAATTATTTAAATCGACACTAAATCACAAAACATCCTATGCTACACTTCAATAATGAGTTAGTTTTTAACCAAAAACAACAATAAATAAGCAAATAACGAGAAGTACGCTGACGATGAATACCGACAAAGAGATACATCATTTTCTAGAGAGTATGGCCTCTTTACGAAAAGAAAAATCTGAACTTTTTAATTCAGATACAAACTCCCCCATTAATTTTGTACTCTGTACTCATGTGTTGCCCGATGGCATTGGTGATTTAGTTCATTTGAAAGATTTTGCTGATTATCTTGAATCAGTCCCCCATACCAATATTACTCGTGTTGCATTTGTCCTTGATACAGACATGGAGAAAGCGGCATCAATTTTAGAAGTCGGGCAGTCTGAAAATTATTATCTTATTCCTTACACAGTTAATGAAAATGGAGCATTGGTTTTAACAGATAAAGGGCAAGGTGCTTTAAAAGCCTTACAACAAGCAGGTATTTTAGAACGCTCCGATTTTAGAATGCAGATATCTGCCCAACTTCAAATTTCAGATAAAAATACATTTTTGAATGCTAACGGAATTTTTACACAACACGATTGGTTATCTTTTTTTGAAATTAGACCCGGCATATCTGCACACCAAACCAAACCCTATGCCCAAGGTTTAGTTTATATGGGACTTGAAAAGCATAATAAAGAAACAGGAATAAAATTAAATGAAACAATAAGTCAGCTGAGTAACGAATTAGATTCTCAAAAAATCTCTAAAAAAGACATAATCGATCAACACATTAAAAGCCCGCTTGTTAAAAAGATTGTGTCCCAAGCGATAAGTCAAGACTGCTTTATTGCTACAGGTTATCTGCATACCAAATTAACAAAGCAAGCTTACCTCACATTAGTCAGTAAGATATCGGAGCAAAAAAATATTTTAATTACCTCGAATCAATTAAATCCTGCCACTTTAAAAGAAATGGATTTATCCAGTTTGTCTCAAGCAGGCATTGGACACATTGTTTTTCATAACAGTGATGGTAGTGAATCGATTATCAAAATTGGAGATGGGCAAAGACAAATAGATGTGTTGCAAATGAAAGATTGCTCCAATGATGAAATAAATGCTTTATTCGCTATAGCAGATACAACATGTGCAGCGGGGGATACTTCTATTGGTCAGGTGATGTCTTCTCTTTCCTTACCTTTTTTTGATGTTGTAGATAATAAAAGATATTTTTTGGATAACCAATTTTTAAAATTCATTCAAGAACTTAATGAGCACCAACCACTTTATGATTACATCAATGCTTGTGTACATCTTGTTACCGAAGATGAAATCAATCAAGAAATGTTACAAAAAATGATTGAAATTGCCACGGAGCAAAGATCAGTCCTCCTAAAGCAGTGGCAACAAATTACTGCAACGATTCATCAAGAATTTAATGCCTATGATGGGTTATTAAGATTTGTTGAAGAAAACGCCACATATCAATTTTTTGCACTGGCAGCACAGGAGTTATCCCGTGATTTGGAAGGCGAGAAAGGGAGTATTTTTTTACAAAAATATCAGGAAGATTTCTTTAATTATCTTATCCATACAGAAAAAACAGAATTACTCATAAAACTATTAGAAACCAGAAAATTGGAGCAAACCACGGTATTAAAAATATTCGAGGAAAAAAACAATAAAATATTCAAGTTAATTCTAAATGCAGACGATGATCGATTAATTACTTCAATTTTGCATCATTTAGATGCCCAAAATCAGCAATATTTTTTATCAAATATTTTCTTGCGTTGTGCACAAAATGCCGGTGGCAATCAATGGATAAAAGATAAATATGCAGACTTTGTTGACTGCAGATCATTAGAAAATTTTAGCATCGACATCACAATGGATATCGATGAAGACTATATTATCGCTCTATGTAAAAAAGCACTTGAAGATAATGATGAGGAATACTTTAAAAAACTTTCTTCTGAGACATTATCCAGTTTATTTCAAATTTTACCCACACATTTACTTCCCTCGGGAATTGAAGCAATCCTTAAAACAGGTATTTCTGAAGAATATTTATCGGATAATTATGATGTAGATGCAGAAGAGATGATGTATCCTCCAGAAACTTCTGAAAATGACGCGATGGATGTAAAGCAGCAAACCTTAAGCGCATTATTAAGTCTTCCTATTAGCGATATAGATAAACATGAGTTCGTTTTATTGTTGGATCAACCTATTGAGCTCATTAAAAAAGAAGCGCTTGATTGGCTGCATAGCGACTTATACGAACAAAATGTTTGCAACCAAGTAGAGCAAATTCTAACAAACTATGTCCATGCTCGTCTTAAAGAACAAACCTTGAACCGCTTATTCAGTCTTCCTATCAGTGAAGAAGATAAGGAAGAATTAGTTTTATTGATAGACCAACCTGTCGAAGTACTCAATAAAGAAGCTTCTGCGTGGCGAGACAGCACATTTTACGAGCAGCAATTGAGTCAACAAATAGCACAAATTTTAATGGACTTGAGCCGTGCGATTCAACCTCAAAGTACCTATAAGCCACCTAAAGAATATAGTAATCATAAATCCTTTTTATTTTTTAGTAGTACCCACTCTCCATCAACAAAAAATTCACAACATCATCCCCTAGAAAAAGAACATGTTTTGCAAACAATACAAACGCTTCCCATTTCGGCAGCAGATAAAGAACAGTTGGCACACGTATTGGATGAATCTAAAGAATCAATTTTAGCCGAAGCGGACATGTGGCAAGCCCCTAAATCTTTCTATGATAAAAAAACAGAAGACTACGTTGCAAAGTTATTAACTGATTATGCCACTCAATTAGAAGACAACATAATGAATAAAAAACGCTAAGCAACTGTTTTGAAGTAGGAGTTCAAGACAATTATTAGATGAAACGTTACAAGAATATTCCAGGCACAAAATAGGCTATGCATTAAAAAAATCTAAAACGGAATTATGTGCAGCCATCGTATCATCAAAACCTAATTTTATTAATTCGCGAGTGAACGCCTTTTCAAATAAAAGAAAACTGAGTAAATCACCAGAATGCCGCTTAGCACCAAGAAAATTAAGCAGAATACGCAAGAGCATAGGTATATTATTGTATTGAGATTGAGCCAGACTGGCTACATCCACACTCGGTCGTAGATGTAAGGTTTGGATGGGACGCCAATGAGAATGATCCCTCGTGGGAACCATATGCGCCATATGGTTCATATGACTTACCATCTCCAGATCACGCTCGAGATTATCTAAAAATAACCCATTAACCATACCCCCCAAAACACGAGAAAAATCAATATCGCCGCCGCGTAATTTTTCTGGATCGCTCATACTCGGTAATGTGCGCGTACCAATAATTAAAATCTTATCTACCTGACAACGGATAGCACCACGTAACGGAGCTGCTAATCCCACATGACCATCTCCATAATGAAGTCCATCGATTTTTGCAGGCGGAAAGAATAAAGGCAATGAGGTCGACGCCAAAAAATACTTCATTTGCAGAGTAACCCGTTGACTGCTGTGAAGTGGATCATCCCAATCTGCAAAATCCTCTGCATGATGTTGATAAAAGGAGATGGTTTTTTGCATTTCATAACAGTTACTGATGATTTCCATCATGTCTAAATGCTTATTCTTAATCACGCCATCCAGAACCTCAAAATTAATGATGTTATTAATAAACTGGCGCAAAGGCGAGGTATCAAGAATATGGCCCAAAAGGCGTTGTCTGGTCAGCATACTGCTCATATTCCGCATAGCTGATATGCTTAGCGCATAATTGCTGGACTTAAAAATATGCTGGCACGTAATATTATTCCATAATTCATTTAATTTGTTCGTACCAGCAGAAAAATCCAGTGCATTTTCAGCAATTACCGCAGCATTAATACTGCCAACACTCACGCCGCTAATCATATTGAAAGGAATTTTTTTTGTATCAAGAATGGTGCTGATCGCTTTAAGAACCCCTGCCTGATAGGCGCCGCGGGCTCCACCACCAGCTAAGTAAAGCGCAATTTTGGTCATTTTTTACTGTTTTAGAAAGAGAAGTAAAAAATATAGCCCTATTGCACGTCGCTGGCAAGTCACAGAAAACACAGCAAAATCAGACCCAACATAATCACACAGAGGGTTATAAGTGCTGCTGCGCAAATAATTTCAATATTCTTTAGGGTATTGACAGCCCCACCACTAAATTGTATATTAATAGTACAGATAAATTTTTGTGATTTTTTCATGTCTCATTCTACCGTACACCAAAAGTTAAATAGAAAAGCAGCTTTTACACAAGCCGTTGTTTGCTTTTTTTATTTTAGCTTTTTTAGCCCGGCGCTGGGTGGTTAGGTAGAATAAACTAACACTCCAACCCCCAGCTTAGTCTGGGGGTTTTTGGTACCCGAATTCCCAGACAATAAAAAGCATGGGCGTTGGATAGAACCAAAGAGGAGTGTACATCATGCATCATCAATCGCCGCGTTGTTCTCATGACCTATCCAAAGTACTTACGGGTTGCAGGAGGGGATTATGAGTTATTCAATTTTAAAAAAACTACCTCCTGTAGAAGAAATTATTCAAAAAATCCCCTTATCGCATGCTGCCGCTCAACAAATTGCTCGCGATAGAGAAGAAATCAAAGCAATCTTAGAAGGCCGTGATCATCGTCTTTTAATGATCGTGGGGCCTTGTTCTGCCTGGCCTAAAAAGGCTGTTCTGGAATACGCCAAACGTTTAGTGAAACTCAATGAGAAAGTAAAACACGAATTAAAATTAATCATGAGAGTATATATTCAAAAGCCCCGGACAACTAAAGGATGGACAGGCCCTGTAAACCAACCCGATTTATTTTCTCCCCCAGACATCGCAGCCGGAATAAAATACACACGAGAGATGATGATTAAAGTCATCGAAATGGGATTGTCCATTGCCGATGAAGCTTTATTTACTCATAATGCCAAAGGATTTCTTGAGCTTCTCTCATGGGTAGCCATTGGTGCTCGCAGCTCAGAGGATCAAGAGCATCGAATTTTTGCTTCCGCTCTAGATTGCGCTGTAGGATTAAAAAATCCCACACATGGTTCGTTAGCAGTGGGGGTAAATAGTATTGTTGCCTCACAACATGATCATGTCGCTGTATTTGATGGCTATGAAGTGCAAACACATGGCAATCATCATGCTCATCTGGTTTTACGTGGCTCAAACCATGCACCTAATTATTCCATTGCCCATCTTAAAGAGGTGAAGTGCTATATGGATCTCCATAAGATAGCTAACCCTTCGGTCATTGTTGATGTCAGCCATGATAATTGTCTGGTAGATGGCAAAAAAAATCATCAATTACAACCCTCCATTGCTTTAAGTGTTTTGGATAGCCTTAAAAGGCATCCTGATTTAAAGCCATTGGTCAAAGGATTCATGGTTGAAAGTTTTATCAAAGAAGGGAGTCAAAAAGTAGATCCGATGGCCCCAGAAGCCCTTGATTTAAGTGGGCTATCTGTCACCGACCCTTGTCTAAGCTGGGAGCAAACAGAAACTTTTCTGTTGGAATTAGCTAAGTTACGATCTTTAGAGAAAAAAGAATTACCCATGGAGGAACTCGTATGACGACTTTATTCGGTATTTCTGGTGATGTGGGCTCGTTTTCTGAAGAAGCAGCCCTAATTTATGCAAGACAAAAAGGAATTGATCCCACTCTTATCCATTTACTGGATATGGAAGGCGTTCTCAATGCTATTGAAAACGGAGCCATTAATCTGGGTATCGTGCCTGTTGTTAATCTTTTAGGAGGATTAGTAAAACCAGCATTCCAGGCAATGGGCAGACATTTATTTACTCTTGTTGACGAATTATGGCATGAAATTAATCAATGCTTGCTTGTAAATCCTGGAATTCAGCGCGATCAAATTACGCACATTGTATCCCATCCCCAAGGATTAGCTCAATGCAACCAATTTTTACGAAAACAATTTAAAGAGACCGAACAAATAGAGTGGATCGATACCGCAAAAGCAGCAAAGGATTTAGCAGAAGGGATATTGCCATCCCATGCCGCGGTGATTGCACCGGCACGGTGTGCCGAACTTTATGGTTTAGAAATAAAAGCAGCAAATATTCACGACAGCCATCCGAATCGAACTGCTTTTATCCTGGTAAAAAAGTATCGCGATAACACAAGTCTTCTCAAGTAAGGAGAAAATCATGCCTACGCTCGAAGAATTGAGAAAACAAATTGAACAAACTGATGCGTGCATCATTGAAATCTTAGCAAAGCGTCTCGAATTATCGAAACAAATTGGCGCCTTAAAATCAAAAGAAGGAAAAAAAATAGTAGACCGCTCCCGTGAAAAACAATTGTTTGAGTTTTATGAGTATTTATCCAAACAATATCATTTGCCAAAGGAATTTATTAATCGTTTATTCAAAATAATTATATCAAACTCTAGAAAGGTACAAAAATAATGAAGATTTTACCTGAGGATTCAGCAACAGTTGTGATTAATTCATTGGCTCAGCAAAAAATAAATGCGGGGATTAAAATTTATAATCTAAGCGCTGGTGAGCCCAAACTTCCACCCCATCCATTAATTATCACTGCGGCGACGCGTGCTTTAGAGCAAGGACATACTCTTTATCCTCCAGTATCAGGAATTCCAGAACTACGGCTTTTAGCAAGTAAATGGATGAATGAAGTTTATGATTGTTCATTCCCAAAAGAGAACTGCCTTGTCGTTAATGGTGGAAAATTTGGAATCTACTTACTGATGCAATTATTAGTGCAAGAGCACAATGAAATCATCATCCCCTCCCCCTATTGGGTTTCCTATCCAGCCATGACCAAACTGTTTGGCGGGGTACCAGTTATTGTTGAAACTAAAGAAACAGAAGGCTGGAAGCTGACGCCTCAGGCGCTCAAAAACGCATGCACTCCTAAAAGTAAAATCCTTATTCTGAATAATGCCACAAATCCAACCGGTGCTTTATATACTGAATCCGAGCTCGTCCAATTATTGCAAATTGCTCATGAGCAAGGACTTTTAGTTATTGCTGATGAAGTATATAGTGCCCTGACCTACAATGAGCACAATTACATCTCTTGTGGTTCCTTTCCCCAATTTCAGGATCGCGTCATTATTATTCAAAGTTGCTCAAAAAATTTTGCCATGACCGGTTGGCGAATTGGCTTTATTTTTGCCCCTCAACAAATTATCCAGCCATTAACAGCATTAATAGGTCAAAGTACCAGCGGCGTCACTACTTTAAGTCAATGGGCGGCAGTTGCTGCATTAAATGAAATAGATCATATCAGTTCCTGGGTGAAACAATGCATGCAAAAAAGAAGAGATACACTCCTTAATGCCTTGTGTCAGCATTTTGATCTCACCATACAAGCTCCTGCTTCTTCCCTTTACGTATTTATTTCTTTAAGCAGTCTCGGTTTTAAAAAACAGAACTCCACAGAATTTTGTAAACACGCATTAGAAGAAGCCCATGTTGCTCTCGTGCCAGGAGTTGCATTTGGCAAAGAAGGTTATGTACGCTTATCGTTTGGCGGCAGTGAAGAGGATTTAACAGCAGGGATCCATGCTTTGGCGCAATGGCTGCACTTATAAGATCGATGTTCTTTCACAGCAGACAGAACAAGAGAATAAACTGCAGTGAACACCTGAAGAGAAGCAGTTTTTAAAACGCAACACATGCAACAAATAGCACCATCTGGGATGTTTAGAACATCCCGGAAAACTCTTTTGAAAGATACCAATGAATTCTGAGCCAAATTCACTGTAAAATAAAATTTTATTAATTCACTGTTACAGCAGGATAATCTTCAACATACGACTCACCAAGTACACCATAATAAGTTACGGTGCGCTTCTCTAAGTCAACATGATAATGGACTACTCCAGCTTCCCAAGATGCGCGAAGAAACTCAGGAAAAGTGCTTTCACCCGCTTGATCAATACGAATGGCCTTTATAAGTTCTGCCTTATTAAACTCGGGAATATCGACTTGTCCTGTAACCAAAGGGGATTCTTGAGAAACAATATTCCCCTCTTTAGTAATATAGATACTCTGACAAGACGGTAAATACCAAAGAGTCTGTTTGACTCCTGCTTGACGCATCACTTCTGCTAAAACAGGAAAACCTCCTACTTTAGGACGAATTGCAATTGCCGACTGGATTGCGTTCATTAAATTATCAATTGCTTTACTCACGTTTAATTCTCCGTTTTTTTAGACTTCTTTCAAAACTCGCTGCCGTGAGCAAAGTGCGAGAAGAAACGGAGCGCAGAACCGGAGTGTACACGCAGTCACATGAGGATTCGAGCACCGCAAAGCAATTTGCCATTGCAGTAGAGTTTCAAAAGAAGTCTATTCAATTGGTGCGGTTTTAATTTGATGGAAATAAACAAGTTTCTTTAAAAGTTTCAAGAATTGCTCTTGCTGTGCACATGTAAGTTTCGAGAAAAACTCTTCATCATTTTGATCTGCCAGAGCAGCCAGTTTAGGCACGAGCACTACAGCTGTTGAGGTAAGCTCTATGTCTTGATAACGGCGATCATCAGCAGATTCCTTACGATTTACCAGGCCTTTTTCAAGGAGTCTTGTAATCAGTTTGGAAACTGCGCCACGAGTGAGACCCGTAACATGGGCAACGGTACTGGGCGATATGATGTTATTGCAATCATACATTTTTCTGAGTACAACCCATTCGGCAACTGTAACCCCTGTTTGCGCAAGTTTCCTTGCAAATGCATGCGACACCTCATTAGAAATCAAGCGCAGCCAATAACCGATATGATCCGTCAATTGACTTACTTCTTTTCTTTTTTTAACTTTTAGCATGAATGCCTCCACAGGTTTACATTTTAGTTTCCTAGGAAACTGTTGTCAAGGAAATAATTATTGGTTTATAAATATTTAATAGTGCATGCACGAATAGCAATGATTCAGATGTGTTACAATTTCCAGTTCAGATTATCAAATACGATAGTTCATCTATGCTATTAATAAGAAAAAGAGCGTTTTAACAGGAGCAAGTGGATGTCTCACGACCATAGTCATGCAATTCCAACGAATCAGAATAAAAAATATCTTTGGATGGCATTTATTCTCACAACCACCTATTTAATTGTTGAAGTAATTGGAGGACTTATTACTGACAGCTTAGCGCTTCTTTCCGATGCAGCACACATGTTGACCGACTCCAGCGCATTAGCCATCTCGCTGACAGCAGTCTATCTTTCTGACCGCCCTGCCAATATACGGAAAACATTTGGCTATCATCGTTTCGAAATTCTTGCAGCTGCTTTTAATGCAATGTTACTTTTTTTTGTTGCCATTTATATTTTATATGAAGCGTATCAACGTCTCTATGAACCTGCGAGCATCCAGACGGTAGGCATGTTTGTTATTGCAGCAATTGGGTTGGTGATTAATTTGATCAGCATGAAATTGCTTGCAAGTGGAAAAGACAAAAACCTCAATGTTAAAAGTGCTTATCTTGAAGTATGGAGCGATATGCTCGGTTCCATTGGTGTATTAATTGGTGCACTAATTATCCGCTGGACTGGTTATGAGTGGGTAGACTCTATCATTGCCATTGCAATTGGTTTATGGGTGTTGCCTCGAACCTGGATCCTGTTAAAAGAAACAATTAATATTCTTCTTGAAGGGGTTCCGGAAGGTATGGATGTTGAAGAAATAAAATCTGAAATATGCCGGATTTCCGGGATTTTGAGTGTACATGATTTTCATCTATGGGCACTTACTAGCGGTAAATCCAGCCTTACTGCGCATGTGGTTTATGATAGTTCATATAATCACTCAGAAGAGTTATTACCCTTGCTTCAAGAAATGCTTGCCACCAAATTTTCAGTTTATCACACCACACTGCAGTTTGAAAATAAACCGTGTCATCATACAAGCAATGGCTGCAATTATACAAAGCGTTCATCCTGATATAGGTTTTTTCATCACAGTAAGAAACAACTCTGAATTCAAAAAAAATTGTAACCATGAATGTAGGGATTTATAGTCACTTTGTGCAAACCACTGTGGATCAACCATATAAAATTGCCTTATGAAGGGAAACAAAGCAATATCGGCTATATTGATACGGTTTGCTAAAAGAAAGTGATTTTTTATTAATAGCGAATTTAATTTATAGAGGTATTCTTGGGCTTCCTCTCTATAATAAAGTGGATCTTTTTTCTCTGATTTTTGTGGGTACTTATAATGATCCAAAATAGGTTTAAATTTTATATCATTTAAGCGAATTAATTCATGCCACTTATCTTTTTCTCCAACAGAGAGCCAGCCATCAGGATCAAATTGTGTTAAGGCCCAAATCATAATATCAATGCTTTCATCAATCACACGACCATTTTCTAAAATTAATACTGGAACAGTGCCTTTTGGAGAGGCAAGCAGCATTTCCTGCGGTTTGTTTTTAAGCTCAACCTCACGTTGTTCTACTTTAATCTTGGAATATGCGAGCACCATTCGTGCTCTAATTGCATAAGGGCAGCGTCTAAAGGTATAAAGTATCGAAGCATCCACTGAATTTAGGCCATTATTTAGTTTATAAGAACTATGTAATTCACTTAATTGATGCAAATCATAATCAATGGAATTGTAATTGACAACTCACATGTATAATATTAGGCCAATATGTAAGAAAGGCAATATCATGACAAAAATAATTGTAACTGACGGTGATGATGAACTAGTTCTACTGGATACAGAAAACATCAGGTTAAGCGAAATGTCTACCTATTATAAAAACCTCTTACACTACAAAAAGCTTGATGAAGCTTTAAAATTACTATCGGGGCTTAATGAAAAAGAGTATTGGCGGGCAGCAATACTCCTTAAAAATCTAATAAAGAAAAAAGCCAATGATGAAGAACAAGAAATCAATTCTCTCTTAAATCAGTGCAATGATTTTTCATTATTTTATATGCCCAATTCAGAACATCTGCTGAGCATGAAGAATTTAAGTTGTTATCGCGTAGGGGTTGATGCAGGTGCAGGATTTAAAGAAGGCGATTTGGACGTTTTGGGAACTGAGGGTCTCTTACAATGTACTGGCGTTTTGGTTACTACAGAGGATGAGCAAGAAACACCTTGTTATTATGTAGGCCATATATTCGGCGAACATGAAACTTATGCAACAGTAAAGGTAGAGCTCGATCGAATTCTTGCCGACGTGCAAAGACTTACATGCAGAAAACTTACATGGTCAGACTTAGCGGAACAAGTCACTGTAGTAGGCCCTGGAAGCAGCACCGATGAACCCAGTTTGTGCTATAAGCAAACATTTAAAATATTAACTCAAGAAGGAGCTAAACCAAATCCATTATTTGGCAGTAGTGTCGCTTTTAACTTAACAGGAAAAGGTGATTTAATCGTACTAGATCCTTTAGGGCAATTAAATGAAGGTATTGAATCCAAACTGCCAAGAGCAGGACACGGAGATTATTCTCCGGTTAATAATTTAAAGGATTTAGAATTAAATACAACGATTGAAAAACAAATTTCAGATGCAATTCTGAATGAGGATTCCCCTTACACACATCAATTTATTATGAGTAAATTGTAAATCCCAATCCGTCATTAACTAATAGGGGTTCCTCTCCATATCCTAGACCTCTTTCGAAACTCGCTGCAATGAGAGAAATGCGAGAAGACACAGACGCAGAACTGGAGTGTACACATAAGGACATGAGAATTCGAGCACAGTATCGACGAAGCGGGTCTTCTTTGCAGTAGCGCTCAAAAAAGGTCTACTGAATCTCAAAAGAAAAAGCCTGCAGCTTATCGCATTACTCCTAAAATAATGATAGGAAAATCTCGTATTTCTCTTCAGGCATTGAAGTGATTGGGGGCAAACTCTATAATTTCGCTTAAGCAAAAATTACAGGAACAAAACATGAACATAGATGAAAATACCAAAACAGCAGACACCTTAACCAATGAAGATTATTCCAAGGCGATGAATTTTATAGGACAAAATTTATTGTCATCATTAGTTCAATCCGTAGAAAAGCTGCCGCCTAATTTACGTAGCAGTAATGTTATATCTCAAGCTTTATCTGCATTTTTGGCCAATATCATCTACAAACAATTTCCAGAAAGTCCTGAATCATGCCACAAAATGATGGATGCAATTACCAGTCTTGTAAAAATGCAATTAAGTAATTACTCCTGAGAGATCGCCAGTTTTTCATTTAATCTCTCTACGTACTACGCTTTATGTGCGGTACGTAGGTGAAAAAATTTGAGGCCTCAACCCCCTGTGAACAAGTTGGGGGGACATAATAAGCAACCGGAATATTTATTGAAAATGACTCAAATACATCAAGGTTTCTTATCAAAAATCTAAAAATGTAGTCTGAGTATAAGCCTCCAAGGCTGAACCCGGGTTTTCCCGTATTCCACTAGACTCTCATATCGAGAATAGGATTACTTTAATGGTGTGTGCGGTTAATAAACCACTTCCCCTATAGCGATATTTTGAATTCGTTACTTGGGAGATGCTTTCCTTTTTGTTATGCTGACATAACAAAAAAGCGAACTCCCATCCCAAAACAGAGATTTAGTGACACATTGGACTTGAATATGATCATTTCTTCTATTGCTGACTATCGCGAAGCCGCTCGACGTAAACTGCCGCGATTTCTGTTTGATTACATTGATGGTGGTGCTTTTACAGAACAAACACTAAGAGAAAATACTTCCGATCTCGCCAAAGTAACACTGCGACAACGTATTTTAAAAAATGTAGGGCATCTTAATTTTGAAACAGAACTTTTAGGACAGAAACTGGCGATGCCGGTCATCTTAAGCCCTATAGGACTTACAGGAATGTATGCTCGACGCGGTGAGGTACAAGTTGCCAAAGCAGCCGCCAAAAAAGGTATACCTTTTACCTTATCGACGGTTTCCATATGTTCTTTGGAAGAAGTATCCACTCAAAGTGCTCAGCCCCTCTGGTTTCAGCTTTATGTGCTCAAAGATCGTGGTTTTATGCAAAACGTGCTGGAACGAGCCCAAGCCTGTGGCATTACTCATCTTGTGTTCACTGCAGACATGTCTACGCCAAGCGCACGCTATCGAGACGCACACTCTGGCATGTGTGGTCCGTTTACCCGCACGCGTCGTTTCTTACAGGCCATGATGAAACCCTCATGGACTTATAATACTGGTATTATGGGTCGCCCACATGATTTGGGAAATATCTCCACCTATCTTCACCAAGTCATAGGCTTAGAAGATTATATTGGCTGGTTAACCAAGAACTTTGATCCCTCAATCAGTTGGTCAGACCTGGAATGGATACGTAATTTTTGGAAAGGCCCCTTGCTCATTAAAGGAATACTTGATCCAGAAGATGCAAAAGATGCAGTGCTGTTTGGTGCGGATGGAGTTATTGTCTCCAACCATGGAGGAAGACAACTTGATGGTGTTTTATCCACGGCCAAAGCGTTACCCAAAATTGTGGATAAAGTAAGTTCTGAGCTCACGATTCTTGTCGATTCAGGAATTCGTTCAGGACTTGATGTCATACGCATGCTCGCTCTAGGAGCGCGAGCGGTGCTCTTAGGGAGACCCACCGTTTATGCGTTAGCCGCACGAGGACAAGCAGGCGTTGAACATATGCTCGAACTTATTCGAAACGAGATGGGGATTGTCATGACGTTGATAGGAGCCAACTCCCTCGCCGATATAAATCAATCTCATCTTTGCACTTCATCGTGAAGATGAGTATTTAAAATAAACCCAAATCCCACAAAATTATCCGTTCCCAGCCCCGTCCAAGGCTATCTTAGCAATAATCAGCAATCCTCGCTTTGTCCATATATTCACGAAACAATGATGGAAAGAAAAAATAAGATACCAAAGCTTGGGCACAACCATACATTTACTTGATTTCATATATTGAAAAATTAGGGATAAAAGCAGTGGAAAATCAATTTTTAATCTATATTTAAAGGGAGTAGATGTGTAAAAAGCAGGATGTATGGGTAAAGTTATTCGTGTCGCCTCCATTGATTTTGATGGATGTTTGAGTCATCAGGATTACATAAACCAAATGATGCATAGCGGTGATAGAGTCCAAGCATGTATTAACAGCAATCCAGTTCTCATTCAGAAATTACAGGAAATGCAGATTGATAAAGTTATAGTAGGTTCTAATCGCCAAGATGTGTATATGGATATTTCTAATGCTAAAAATCATAAAGCAGATGGCCCAGGATCTTGTTTTCCTCTATTCAAAGCACTTAGCCAAGAGGTTGGGGCCAAGTTTGATGGTTTTTTAATGGGGGATATTTATTCAGAAAAAGCTCATGGACATACACTACAAGGAGCTGAAAAACTACTTAAACAACGGCATCAATACGAAACGAGCTTAATACCTAATACGGGGCTAAGCATATCAAAATGGATAAATGATGAGAATAAAATTTCTCTTATCTATGCGCAAATTCAAAAATTAGCTCTAGAACATCCAGAGGATCAAATTGAATTCTCTTTTTTTGATGATCGGGAAGATATTCTCGAAGCCGTTGAGTGTTTTTTTGAGAATAATAAAGAATTGATTCCCGGGAATGTTAAAATCAAAACATTTCGGTATTATGATCAAAATGAAAAACTTCATCCGGCCTCAATGCAATTAATCGAAAGAAAAGAAATAACTTCTTCACCCGATGTAAAACCAAATCCTCATTTCGAAACTACTTTACGCAATTGGGGGAAACAAAATGTTGATCCAGAAGATGAATTATCTTTAGATAAAAAAAAGAATGCGCATGCTTCTTTAAAATCTTGGCACCAATTCCCCATTGAGATAAGCAGTAGTTTTAAAACACGGCTTAGTACAATTATGGAATTACAAAAACAAGTGCAAAATCAGTTCATACGTTCCAAAAGGAACACACGACCTATAAGTCATTGGAAGAATATAAACAAGCCCTAGTCGATATTTATCTCGAATGTTGGGACAAAGAATATTCCAAGACGGGTTTCAGCATCGGTTATTCTGCTGTTCTAAGAGGCATCACTAAAGAATTAGAACATGAACCTCAATTATTACAAATGGTAAAAGATGATGTTCGATCTTTTTTCCAAAACGACTCATCCAAACCTCATCCAGTTTATAGCACGTATAGTGTTTCAAATAATTTCAGAATAGAAGAATTTGAGCGAGATTGGGATAAATATACTGGCGCCAAAGTAAATATATTCCAAAAAGCGGCAAAAACTATCATGCTGCAATTTAAGAAGATTAGAGAAAACCAAGAAGAAACTCTGGACGAGCAAGAGCACTCATCTTTTAATCAGCATTAAATAACTACTATTCCTTTTTAAAAATCGCGGCGAATTCATCTTTATCCTGCATTTAATGAAACTAAGATTACAACCATTTCTTCTTTTTAAAAAGAAGATATAGAAATATGGCGCAAAGGACAATTAAACCAAGGGCACCAAAATATCCATATTTCCAATGCAACTCAGGAATCCACTCAAAATTCATTCCGTAAATTCCAGTAATTAAATTTAATGGCAAAAAAATAGCCGCAAATGCGGCAAGCACGGCCATGGTTTCACTCATTTTTTGCATCAGTTCATTATCGATCTGTCCTAATAAGCTATTTAATAACTCGCGAATCGAATCCACTTCATTGATGATGAGATGGCTATGATTTGATAAATTATATAAAGAAGAGCGGCATTTTTCAGAGATAACCAAGATATTTCGACTGGTGATCCGCATTAAAATTTCTCTTATTGCAATCATATCACGTTTAATTTGCAACGTTTGGTGCTTTACCTCCGCTACATCTTTATAAATATTCTCATGCTTTTTTTGTATTACAGATTCAAACTGCTCGGCGATTTCTTCATAATGAAAAAGAACATTAGCATAATCATTAATAATCCCCTCAAGGAATAAAAATAAGATGAAGCAAGGCGTTTTAGCATAATGCACTGATTTTGAGCAATTATTAAAAAACTCAAATAAAACAGGTAAAGGCTTATCGGCAGCAGTAAAACAGTAATGCGGTGTAAGGTGAATTAAAAGATTATCCAAATTTAGTTCATTCTTCTCATTCAACTCAAGTGAAGCCAAACACTTAATTTGCAATGTTAATGCATTGTCATTATCAATAAGATTGGATAAATTATTTTCTTCAGAACATAATTGAATTACGTCTGCAGGTAATCTCAGTTTTCTTACTAATTGCTTAAAAGCATCCGCTTGCTTTAAGTTACTATGGATCCAATAAATTTTGTTTTTCTCTTGAACATGGACCCGCAAGTCTTCAAGAGCAACGTGCTTGATGCTGCGATGGGTTAAATCAAATTCAATTGCGATGGTATCAAAAGTATTCATTTTAACTTACATCCCTATTATTCCTTTAATTATTATGGCTCGTTTTTCTTGATAATCAATTTCAATATATCAACACGGTACATAGATACTTCACACCTAATTAAAGGATCAGAGCGTGTATTTGGTTCTGCAAATAGTATAAAAACAAACCTATAAGATTAATAAATTTAATATTCCCAAGAGTCCAGCTGTAAAATACAGCCATCATAAAAACTATTCATGCGGATGGTGAGGCATACGATTTCCCTCCATATTAATAAGGAGTGGGTCAAGCAAGCCCAAAGCTCAAACTTATGCCAGTGCTTTTACTTCTCAAAGCAATTCCAAATTCATACTGCATTAAATCAATCCATGAGATTATCATCGAACGAAAACAATAAGTTAGTAATTAAATTACATAGTATTCTTCGGCTGATCTATAACGCCCTCCTCGTCAGCCTTTTTTAACGTTGTTAGCGCTTCTTTAAGAGATTGTTGCTGTGTTGATCTTAAGGATTCACCCTCTGTAACCCAATGGTATGCGGTAAAGGTCACAGCACACTTTAGTATATAGAGTACTGTTTTTAAAAATTGAGTCACACCATCATCCGGATTTGTATCCAATGCGTTTCTTATCTCCTCTTGATTTAAGTGATCTTGAAAGCGTCTAAGTTTATCTTGAGGCGTAGGATTTCCCTTACCCGCGTCATCTAGGGTAGCAGTAAGCGCTCGCAGTGCATCGTAACTTGCAGCGGCCATTTTAATTTCAGTAGAATGTGCATCAGACGGATTCTCCTTAAGATTTTTGACTAATGCATCAATATCAATTTCTTGACTGTCACCTTTAAAATATGATTTATATAAATCACGATTTTTTTGAACTTCTTCGTTTATCTATTGCGTTAAACTCTTAATTGTCTTCTCGAGATTGTCACGGATTTCTGAAACAAAACTTAAAGCAAGACGTTTTTGCCGCGCTGCTTCAGAAAGGTTTTCACTAACTTGATAAGGAGCTTCTAAGATCCATTTTTTGACTGAAGGGAGCTTAGACTCGTCAAACTTGTCTTTTACTGCATGTAATCCCTTTTCCCATCGCTCCCCTCCTAATAAAACCGATAAAATATTTACCCCCTTGGTTGCAGCATCCATTTTAGCTATACGATTTGCCTGCACTCCACGTGGGGCATCATCTTCGAGTACAGCCTCGTATACCTCTTGTCGCGCAGCTACAAAATATTCAATAAAATCGAGCGGAGGCATTTTTTGATTAAATAGCTCTTCCCCCATTAACTCTATCATTTGCTTTTGCAGATCATCCAAGAGTAGACCAGGATATCGGTCTTGAAGAAATGCACCAAAATTAATAAGCGCTTTGGTGGCTTTTTCATTATCTCGCTCTTCAAGAGCACTACTTATTTCACTCACATGACGCCTTATTTCATCTTTTACTTCTTTTACTCGCTCAATAATATCCATTTGGACTTCTGAACCACGTTTCATAATACATCCATAAAATAAATGCCCATGGTTTGATTATAGAACAAAATGAATAAAATATATCTTTTTAAATCCACTCACAATAATGCTGTTTGTAATATTTTTCTCTAATCCTCTTGCACCTTTCGTAGAGATAAGTTAATTATCAAGATGAACCCTAAATATCCAATGGAGTTTATTGGTGCGCAAAAGGATTTACGACATGAAGACAAAACTACCCACACAAAAAAAAGAAAAAAATCCAAATCCTAAAGACAGCAGAGCCTTACCGCTTCAATTGGTGCAACATGCCGAAGCAGATCGAATGTACTATTTAAGAAGCACTGCCACAGAAATAAGTAGTTTTTTTTCGCTGCGCATCAAAGAACTGTATAACACTCTGGCCTGGACCTTTTCTTTGGACCCTATGGATTGGAGTACATTTAAAAAATACATTTGGCCTACCATCTCTTCTGGAGCTGCATTGCTTGCTGGGAATTATCTCACTCCATATCTCAGCGCACTCCTAACAGGAAGCACTGAATATGATTTTTTTGTCCAATTTCTTTTTGGCGCAGCAATATTAGGATATTGTGCGTTAAACCGAATTACGGATAAAAAATTTGATTCTGGAGCAGCGTTGTCTGTTGCAGTAGCCAGTGAAGTTACCGCCATAATTTATATGTACCGTTCTGTTTTTAAAGGGACTAATTTTTTACTCAATGAGCAAATTCCTGATGAATATTCATTAATTGCTGGATTAGGGGCCAGTGCATTGGTTGTTCCGAGTGGAATTTCTTACCTCACGCAAAAAATGCAAGAGTTGCTGGTTCGCTTCCAATACAGCCGAGGAGCACAGCGCTCAGACACGGCAGTGATCTCCAGTGGACTAACTCCATTATCCAATCTGTATTTTCAAATCAATCATTTTATCGCCAGTGAGCTGATGGTCAGTTCGCGCGCCTTTCAATTAGGATTGATTGCACACAATATTCGTTATGCCGACAGAATAGTACAGAAGTTTCGGAACCTCCCTGCATTATTGGCTGATTTAGCTCCATCAACCATAAAAAAAATGCGCATACAACAAGAAAAACTGGACCATGATTATGAATACAATCATAAGTTACATCAGGTTTTAAGATTTACCACGACGGGTCCACTGTTTGTTCTTGTTCCCCGATATCAGCTCCGTACTGGGGATTTGGTTCTTTGTGATGAACGCATCAATTTGGATTGTGTGCCAATCTCTGGAGAGTTAATTGCGCTACAACGCAATATAGATGGGGATTTCACCCAAACGCTGGAACGAAAAAAATTTAGCGTCAATCTTAAAGCACAAAATGGTGAAGACGTATGGATAGAGCACCATACCAAACCGAATTTTACTTCCAATTACAAAAAAGTGGACTTATATGCCATAAGGGATGGTAAACAGGCAGGAGTATTAGTGGGTGACAAGTTAAATATATACGGTCATGACAACATTTTTATCCAGATTAAACCTGAGAAAGAGCTTTTATTAAATAGTAATTACGAGAAGACAGCATACATCAATGAAATTATCGCCAAACGCAAACAAAAAAATGTTTTATATTCTATTTTAGGCTCCATTATTATGGCAGCTTTTTTACAAAGAGACATTACCCTAATGCCTGCGGAAACACTCAGGCTCATGTTTACGCTTTTTCAAACAATGATCCCCTTTTCCGAAGCTTTTTTACGCGAAACAGTGAACAGTCGTTTGATGAAGACACTGAATAGCAATTTGGGAGATCAGCCTTTTGAAACAATCGACGCGCTTCGTCTCGTGGATTTGTGTAATGCATTGGGAGGATATTATCGGGACAAATTTCCCAATGGGGTTGCAATTATTTCCGATAAAACCGGAACCCTTACTACAACGCGGATGGATGTACTTGGCCTGTGGACTACTGCTATGCCTTCCAAGGTACAGCACGTACTCAAAGAAAAAAAAGGAAGTTTGCTGCTACCCGAAGAGGCACAATGGCTTAAAGCTTTTGAGGTATTTTGTTATGCCTTTACCAATAATAAAAAAGAATTAGAACCAGAAGAGCATGCTATTTTGGAATTATTCAAGTCTTTATTGACTAATCCGCAGTGTTTGGAAATTACCACCCTGGGGAACAATCATTTTAAAAAGATAATTGCCATCAAAGAAGCGAAACAGGAGATCGAGACGTTTCATCTGGGTTTATACCGTACGTTTGGTGGCCGCTTTACCCTGGTTCAGAATGGTGAAGAATCTTCTCTTGTCTTTTGCGGAGTGCCTAAAGCGGATGCATTGCAAGAAACACCTTTATTGCAAGCCTACAGCAGGATGCAAAGTCGTACAAAAGTCTTATCACGCGATTGGTGTCTTGCACACACTAAGGTTAATGAGTTTGAGTTTGCAACTTTAAGAGAGTTATTTGATAAGGATGATAAAAAGGAAATTGAGAATTTTCTTATAAAAAATACAAAATTACTTAAAAGATTAGAATATTACGGGACTTTTATTATTGATAATCCGGTAAAAAAAGGCGCGGAACAATTTATCGCTCGATGTCGAGAAATATCAGTGCCGGTATTTGTAGCGACCGGCGATACCACGAAAGCAGCGGTAAATATTGCCAAAGTGTTATGTCCGGAAAATGCAAAAAACATCATGACCATTCGTGCAGATGAAACTGAAGACAATGATTTTGAGCTTTTAAATGAAGCAAATTGTCCTCCTGATTCCACAGTGATATTTGCTGGTGTCAATGAAACAATACTGACCTATTTTCAAAAATTAATGGAGAGAAATAAAACAAAACGCCCTGTCATTATTTTTGCAGAAATGAGTACTGAAGGAAAAGGTATCCTTGCTAATTATCTTAAAGACCATCAGTATTTTATCGTTGCCAATGGGGATGGTACGAATGATGTCATGATGATGAAAAATTCAAATGTGGTCATTGCTCACCATTCAGATGATGGTACTTTTGCTCCCGGAGTAGATGCTTTATCAAATATCAGTGAAGCGCAACTGCGACGATTATTTGGGTCCGAGAAAACTTTTTATGAACTTTTTGATATTAATCTCCCTAAGAGTTTGTTTATACAACAGTTTGCTCCTCTGGCAAATTCACAAGAAAAACCCAGCATGGCCTTAGCACTTAAAAGCGGGAAAATGACTTTTGAATTGGCTAAAGCAGTAGGGGCAGATGTGAGCGAAATGAATCAGCAACATTGGTATAGCGTTGCCTTTGACTTGTTGTGGCTATGGATTGCGTTTTATGAAATCAATCAAAGTGCTGATTTACCCATGGATAATCGAAATATCAATGCTTCAAGACTGATTTCAAATACCATAGGAATTTCTTTAATCATCGCAGTCTTGCAATCCTTGGCCAATTATGCGCTGTTTGACGAGTCAACCAATTTAACCAGTATGCTGATTATGTTGAGCTTATTACCTCTGGTTCTAAAGAGTGTTTTTTCAGGTTTTGGAATGGTTCGAGACAGTTTGTATCCTCAACCAGAACCCGAAATAACAGAAGTTGAAGAGGATGCTGAAGCAGGTACTCATCGCTCCCTCACAAGTTATTTAGGCGCTTTTTTTTCGCGTAAACCCACAAAACATTTAGATAATGTATCCACGGTACCTAAATTAACGTAAGAGCGGCATACAGGATATGCAATGGCCTTTTTTATGCCGCGAAACGAACGTTATCCCATAAAATACGTCGATACGGGATGCCAATGATTTATTTGCAACAAAGTGTTGATAAAACTGGATGGCTCGCTCAATAGCTATTGGAAAATAATCATGATGCTCCAACTTTATAAACAAATAACATCATCCCTCTTTCGTGGTTTTATTTTTTAGTAAAAGTAACGCCGAAGCAATCAATAACATTCCACCAATGGCGATCAGGCCAGCACTGGACATAATAGATAATAAATTAGAACCAAAACCCGTGACCATCCAAGCAAATGCCATCACTGCGCCGGATATTCCCATTACCCATCCTTGCGATTGCGCATCGACAGCATTGGAGAATAAAGTGAGCAAGCAGGCAAATGCCATAATATCAAAAGTTGCAATTGCTACCGCTAAAGGCCATTGCGCTACAGGATTGGAAATAACATAAACTGCCAATTGTCCCAAGCCTGTGAGAATAAGGGTAAATAAAGCAATGTGGTGTACTTTATATCGATTGACACACAAAGGCATTCCAATAAGGATACCGATAGCAAAACCCAAACCGATCATGCCTTGTACGGCACCCAATTGCCAGTTGGTGTAATAGTAAACCATTTTCATATGCACAATGATGAATTGAAAATAAAGGCTAAATCCCATTTGCATTAATAAAAATACCAAAGCCAGGATACGCACGGATCGATGCTGAAATGCTTCAATAAAAATCTGTACTGGACGGAGAATAGATATTTTTTTATGCGACAAAGTTAACACCGTATCTTGATATCTAAACTCTATCCAGATCCAAGCAATAAATGCGAGGAGTGCTGCCATCAAAAATGGGGTAGTAAAAGTGAACCAGGGTAGCAATTGTTGATCCGACATGACTCCACCAAGTAAAGGACCGAGAACCGAGCCAAAACTAAAGCTCAGGGAAATCAAGCTCATATTTAATGCTTTGGTTTCAGGAGTGCTTAAATCAGCAATAGAAGCTTGGGCTATAGGTTGGCTACCAGCCATTAAACCGGAAAGTGCCCGCCCGATAAGTAATAAACTTAAGGAAGAAAAGGCAACCCCTATTCCCATCAACAGAAAACTAATGGTTATTCCTAACATACACAACAGCAGCACTTTTTTGCGCCCCCAAACATCGGATAAATCACCCATGAATGAGGTACCAAAAAACATGCATAAGGGATAGAGCATATAACTTAATCCCAAATAAAAATGTTTCGCTGCCACACTGGCATCAGCATTCAATACAGGGCTATGATCTGCTGTAAATATTGCCGTCATTACTGGATAAACAAGTCCAAAACCTAGAGCATCAATGACTACTGCAAAAAAACAAGGAGCCGTTTTTCGAAACATAATACACACCAGCGGATTAAAGTATATAGCTTTTACTATACTGATATTCCGAAGATTTGTCTCATATTAAAGCCGAGGTAAAGCGTCCTTTAACAGAGTGGCTATCGAGTCTAAAAGAACTGATTCCTCAGCTAAAAAAATACCTTTTTGTACTGGCGGCTGAACACAATAATAGACACTTATTTTTACTAGAGATCCATTCTCAATTTTAAATTCTTTTTCCAATTGATAAGGCAATTTTTTTGCTTTTGGGTCTGAATAAAACTCACCCCAAATGCTTTCTATTTTTGCCACCATACACTCTGGAAATTGAAATGCGGCTGGCAATAGATTAGCTGTTTTTGTAAGTAGCTCTTCAATATCTAAATCTCTAAGTGCGATTAAATTTGAAAGCTGATAAAGACATTGAAGTTCTTTAACGCGTTCGCCTAAATCATAGGTCAATTGTTTTCGCTCTTTTTCAACCCTCTTCCTCGAGGTAATATTTCTTATTGTTTGTATCCAAGAATTAGGAAATGAAGAAGAATCCATAGGGGACAAACTACATTCTACCCACCCACTTTTTCCAGTCTTAATTTCCTTAATAAATTTATCTCTTGAGCGCGGTAAATAAGAACACACTGGACATTCTTGCTGCTCTGTAGCCTTATTATGAAAAAGTGCATGGGAAGATAAACCGACTAATTCTTCAGGTTTTAAATGGGTGAATGCTCCTGCAGCTTTGTTAGCTTGGTGAATTATGCCCTCTCCATTAACAATAAAAGTGGGATCTGGGATATTATCATATGTAGTCGCAGCACGTGTCAGCATCGCAAAAGGTCGACGCAAAGTTTGTTCGACTAAAGCAACATAGATAAACCAAATTGAGAATATTTTAAATATTTGACCCGTTACATGTTCTAAACCAAATAAACGTTTATAATCGGACAATGCCAAATCGGACAATATCATTGCAATCATACTTAGGCTCACATAAAACAATAACTCTTTCGGTATCATTGCCCTCTCATACCAAAACAAGATTAACGCGATGATTAAAATTAGGATAACGCCCCATTCACAATAAAGTTTGAACCAAGTTACTCCATAATGCTCAATATACGTCGTAGGAAAATGACCTGAAAAAATGGCGGTAAAAATAATTAGGGTTATTAAAAAAAAGCCAAGATTAACAACCCAAGTTCTCAACGTATGTCTGAAAAAATAAATGGAAAAAAGAAAAACTGCAGCCTGAAAAAATCGGGCAGAAATCCAAAGTTGAGTACTTAAATCACCTCCACCATGAGGCAATAAGTTTTTTTTATAAGCTAAAATATGAGCGATATCGATGAAGGACCACCAACCGGCAGCTAAGGAAATAAAAATCACAAATTGATTTTTTGTAAAATGAGTGGTTGTAGCTGCTACAGTCATTGCAGTTAACCCAATAACAACCGAAAAAAACTCAGTAAGCGTATGAAAAACAAGAAGGTTGGTTTTATACTCCGCTAAAATACAGATTAGCGATAGAATTAGAGGAATACCGTAAACTCGCCAAAGCGGTGAGCGAACCGAGACATTTGCTGCATAGGCTTCCCTATCGACACGCATACATGTCCTCCCTATTTGGCTTCGACTCATCTTCATATAAGCTTGAATGGAATGTCACAAATCGCATAAAAAAATTTTACTTCCTAATTATAGTTGAATTAAGCAATCAGGATGGGTATTTGCGGTATATCCTGATTTAGTCTAAGAAACCCTAGATGTAAGTGTAGGATAAGGAGCTCTAGATTTCGCTTTGCGCATTATATATATAAAGAGATAGAAATACCTATAAATAATTTATTTTTATTCCATATTGATCAAAAGAAGATCTTTTTATTTCGATTTCATATTCCCTTAATTATTTATTGTTAAAATTGTTTCAATTTTAGCTAACAGTAATGGGGTTTTTTCATGAAAAAAAAATACGAATCCACAACAATGGGTGCAGCAAAGAAAGAGAAAAAAAAGGTTTCGTGGAATGATGGAAAAACTGAGGGTCAAATAGAAAAAGATTTTGTTAAAGAAGGAACTGCGGGTTCTCTTAAAAAAGAAAAAATAAATAAAGAGCTCAAAAAATTAGTCAATCAAGGTTATACAGAAATTGAAGCAGCAGCTCTACTAGGGAAATCATCCATGCAAGTAGGGTCATCATACGAACGCGGGCAAGAAATACCCAAATTTATATTTACTGACCCAATTTTTTATGCTTCTAAAGAAGAAATAGAACAACGTAAGCTTTTAAGAGAACAATCCTCTTCCAAAATAACACCAATACCAAGTAGTAAAATTGTATCTCCTATGCAAAGTAGCTCACAAGATACTGAAATTTCTTATCCCCCACAGCGTGGTTCAAAAGATGGGGAAAAAGAAGCAAATCGCTATAGCTTTTTCTCTCCAATGACTATTGGCGTGGCTGCTTTAGCAGTAGTTGCAACAATAGGAATCGTTGCATCAAGAAAATAGAAAAGATTTGCATGAAGATGCTGGTTTTTAAGATCCAACTGATTTGGTACGCCTGGGAAAACTTACCCAGGCTATTCCATGAGCTAGGTGTTAAAATAACCCTTTTTTAAGTCTGTTTCAAAATCGCTTGGCCAATTAGTCCGGTATAAACCATATCGTTTTTTTATGGAATTTTTTTCAATTGTTATCCACACTTGTGCACTTACTATTTGCTTGGGATCATAACTTGAGCCATTTTCTATCGTTATTTTAAATTCATGAGCAGAAAACCCATTCCTTAGTAAAATATTTTGAAAATCTTTTATTATTACATCCTCTCCGTTATGCATTTGTTTATTCCTTAAACTGATACCTGAAGTAATTATAGTATCAGGAAGTAATATGAACATTTTAAATTAATATTTTTCTTCTTCCGATTCATCGCAGCCAATAATGCCCGCGTCGATAAGAATTTCTCCTATTCCCACTAACTACTGTTCATTAAACGAAGTGATCCAAAATTTTTGCGACGAGTTTATATTTTTGGGAACAGGCGTTACTACAATCGTTTGCACTAAAGGAGGATTAAAGGGTCCAGAAGCTGTTGCCCATTGATACGTTATTTTAAATTTCCAGGAATTCTTGCCTTGTGCGGTTTTTTTAATTTCATAAGAAGTAATCCATGGACTGGAAACTCCAGAAACCCAAGAAGGCCAGCTGTCTTTAAATTTGTTTTTAAGCTGGTCTGAAAACAACATAAATTGGACAGCTCCATTACGCTCTTTATTGGCTTTTGCAAATATGGTTGCAACTTCGTCCAGCTTTTGCGGAGCCAGTGCCTTCTCCAACATGGAAATTCGGGCGGTATCTGATTCAGATTGCGACACATTTTCAGTTATACTATGTGCTGTAACGGAAAACATAATCATCAAACCGCTGAGTATGAGGTACACTTTTGACGTTTTCATAATTTTCTCTTTGTTAATGGGTTTCTTTATTTTTAATGATATCAACTTAAAGAAATTCAAGACACAAGGCTGGGCTTTCAGCCTAGCCTAAGTTTTGGGTGCCAAAATATTTCCCTGAAGTTGACGTCATCGGTTGAGCATTTACTATCATTTTCGTTGATGTCCTTACACGAAATCAATCTTCATTTTTTGCTCATCAAATACTCTGTTCTACTCGTTGTAAGTATATTTTTTAAAGAGATCAATTAAAAGTTTTGCTGACGGCCCCACTTCTTGAGGTTGGTGATGCACTAAATAAACCGGATAGGTTCTTATATTATTTTCTTCCATGTTCAATGGAAGAATGGGTAAATTTCGCGCTTCAACGATTTGCTGCGGTAACCAACCAAAACCAATCCCATACACAACACATTGAATCTTCATTTCTAAGGTGCTTACTTTCCAATGAAATTCAGAGCCTAACCAACCTTCATTGCGTTTTTTATTGCGTCCAGAATCCTGGGCGATGAGATAACGCTCATCATAAAGATCTTCGAGGGTAACCTGTTTTTGATGTAAAGAGCTGTCTTTGTGAGCATAAGGAAGAAAATGAACATCCATTAACTTATTCCCCGTATAGCCTTCGGGAATTTTTGAAATAAGAGCCAACTCGGCCTCGCCATGAATTAATTGATCGCTTGGACCCGATAATAGCCCTTGATTGATAATCAGTTTGGTGTGTTTATTTTTTTGGCCAAACTCTTGCAGTACAGCCATCAATAGAGGAGATGGGAAGAGCTCATCAATAGCAAGCCGCAATGATTTTTCATGGCTTGATTTTAAATTAAGTGCCGCATTTTCTACATTTTTTGCCGCCCGGGTAATTTGCCGTGATAACTTTAATAGTTCCACACCGTGTTCGGTCAGCACTGCTTTACGCCCTTCAAGTTGCAGTAATTGCAAACCTAACATATCTTGTAGTTTTGTTATCGTATAACTGATATTCGATTGGCTTTTATGCAGTTTTATCGCTGCTTTAGCAAAGCTTCCTTCATCAATTACCGTTTGCAAGACGCGCCATTGTTCCAGAGTGACTTTAGTCATTATTTCTCCGACCTAAATTCATCTAAAAATTAGATATATTTGGTCAAAATTATGCGCTTTTTTAATTTAAATAGCCATTTATAATCAATTTGTTTGATTAATAAGGAGCGCTAATGAACAAAATACTGTTATCACTAATTACTAGTGGTTTATTGATTCACTCAGTTTCTGGAATTGCAGGATCACTTCAGGAAACCAATAAAGACGTCGTCACGCAATTTTATCAAAAAGCATTGAATGAAAAGAACTTTGATGCAGCACAAAATTACCTGGGTGCCTGGTATATTCAACATAATCCTATGGCTCAAGATGGGGTTGAAGGTTTAAAAAATTACATTAATTATCTGAAAAGCACGTACCCGCAATCACATAGCGAAATTAAACGTATTTTTGCCGAGGGAGATTATGTCATTGTGCATGTCCATTCAGTTTTAGAACCAGGTACTCAAGGGCGAGCCATTGTGGATATTTTTCGTCTGGAAAACAATAAAATTTACGAGCATTGGGATGTGATTCAGCCCATTCCTGCTGAGTCAGCTAACAGTAATGGCATGTTTTAGGAATCGCTTCACAGCTGCCCTAGCAAACATCTTCTCCTGTAATAGGCATGGCCGTCAAGTTAAGAGTATTTAATGTTTAATTTTACTCAATGCGCAAGTAACTCTGTTATCCCCGCGCAGACGGGGATCCATTTTTATATTGGCAATGTGCTCCATCATGGATAGATTCCTGCCTTCGCAGGAATGGACAACATCCGCTTTCTCCTTAGCTTGACGGCCATGCGCATCATAGGAGAGGGTGAACACATAATAAAATTATGGAATTTGACCACTTATAAAACCATTAGATACACTTAATGTGTAGCACTTATGGATTTTCGTCATGTCAAAACCATTTATTTCACAAATTCATCCTCCCATAGCATTTGCTGAACCTCCATTCTGGTTTATTTTCTACGGCGAAGACATTCTTTTACAGGACCATACCATACCTCAGTTGCTCAATATCAGCATCCTCAATCTGTCTATCAAGCACCAACTTTATTTAGGAACATACGGCAATACGCCGTGTTTTGCGGGGCAGATCAGCACTCAACCATGTACATTGCCTCCCAATATGGCTTTTCAGCATATTCGTCAGGCCCATGAACTTTTGCGAGATGAAGATTTGTTTTTGCTTGTTTCCAAGGCAAAACAACTATTGCATTGGGATAGAAGTAGCCGCTTTTGTGGGTATTGTGGTCATCAAACTCAATACAGTACTAAAGAGCGAGCCAAAGTATGTCCGGGCTGTAATTCATTAATTTTTCCGCAAATTTCGCCTGCTATGTTGGTGTTAATCTGGCGAGATGATGAGATCTTGCTGGCACGTTCTCCTCATTTTTTACCTGGAGTCTATAGTCTTTTGGCAGGTTTTGTAGAACCAGGAGAAATGCTGGAGCAAACAGTGATGCGCGAAGTAAAAGAAGAAGTAAGTTTGAACATAAAAAACTTACACTATTTTGCGTCCCAACCCTGGCCATTCCAAAGTAATTTAATGTTAGGATTTATTGCGGAATACGACAGCGGCGAAATTCAAATCGATGCGACTGAAATTGAAGATGCCCAATGGTTCTCAATAAAAAAACTGCCTCAATTACCCAAGCCCATTAGTCTTTCACGAAAAATAATTGATAAATATTTGACAATACGCCTTTGATAAATATAAAAGTCTACCTGGAATGTTGCGCACAAATCTTTCTGTGGCAAAACAAATGTCCACAAAATTCACTTAAAGATATATAATTACCCACCTTATTAATTAAAAATACGAAAGACACAGAAAATCACCTCAGGAATTAAATGAAAACCCAAACGGAAATCCTCGACAGCCTAGGCTTATTGTATGAAAAGACTCAATTACCAACGATTGAGTCTTCTGTTGAACCCAATGGCGGGGTTCTAAATCTTGATAAAGTGCTGGTTGATAACCCAGAATGCTGGGATACTATAGCTATAGGTTCTTCTCAACTTGAAAAAAAAACCATTATTCTTAAATGCGACCTGGATAAAACGGCAGAGAATTTTTATCTGAAACAACAGGTTATTAAAAAATTAATTGGTGCTAATTTTTCTGTATACGTTCCTACTAAAGAAGGCTTAAGAAAAATAGAAGTTGCAGAACCATATATTTCCCCCCCTGGTCCATATAGTGAACTGGAACCAGCACAAGAAGCCGCTGAATTAAAAAAATTAAATCTCATCCCCGATCGGGTTGTTTTTTTGGACTCGTTTGCATTCGCTGATCTTTGTACAAAAATTTTAAGTTCCCCTGATGCGTTTTTTAATTTTATCAATTGCATTACCCTGGAGCCGCAGGAGCTGTTCAGTGAACTGGATTATTCTGAAATGCTCCATCGAGGATTGAGCAGTGCCGTTGAATGGTCATTTGATCCCCACCCCAATATGGATAGGGATTGGCAGGAAAAATATACAAATTTGAATATAGCACTTTCTAAAGCCAAAGAAGAAAAAAAGCCGACGCCTCAATTCTTGCAAACTACCCCTCTTTCTGCTCAAACAACACCAGAATACGATAAACTTTATTTCTCTTATTTAGTGCAACATCGTCCTGACATATTAAAAAAACTTACTCATATTTCTTTAGCAAACAGCAGAGTATCTCTATTTCCTTTTCTCAATAAACGAGAAGGGCTGCTTTCTCTTGCCCTAAGAAATTGTGAGGTGGAGTCCTTAGATAAAAATGAGGACGAAAACAACGAAGAACCACTATTAACTACTTCATTAAGACATTTAGAGACGGAAGGAGATGTAGTGTTTTCGGTACAACGTTTCACAACATTACTAAACAATTCACCGAATTTGATGTCGCTTCATCTTACTGGAGGAGAAATTTGGGGTGAAGCACAACTCAAACTTCAACCTAAAAAGACCGCTAATTTAAAAACGATTTCTCTACACCAAATAAGGACATCAATTAACCATATAGGGGCTTTAATTAATGCAACGCCTAATTTAAGTGAACTGACACTACGCAGTCTTTTGCGAGAAAGGAACCACTTTCTTGAAATTAACTCCCCTCTTGTCCACTTAAAAAAGCTTTGTATCAATGCCAGCTTGACTTTCGATGAACTATATAAGCTCGTTAATGCTGCCCCTAATCTCGAAACTTTAGAAATTTATAGGTTTGATTTGACACAATCTCCTGATTTCCTCTTTCAACTCGAGCATAAATTGAAAGCACTAAAAAAAATTATTATCCAGAATGTGATAATGACCTCAGAGCAGTTTCATAGTCTCCTCAAATCAGCCCCCAATTTAACTGAACTTAGCTTATCCTATTTCTTTATCAAACAAGGCACTATCAATTGTGCACCGAACTCCCTTCCCAATTTAAAAACCTTGTATGCACTAGGAACGGACCTTACTTCCCAACAACTACTCAATCTTATAGCCGCAGCACCTCATTTAAATGACATAACTATAAACACTCCTGACAATTTTTCTGATTTTCTTAATAGTCTGCAACCTGGTTCCCTTCCATCTCTAAATCACATTAGATGTTATACAAATACATTATCTTTTGCAGAATTAAATCAATTAATTAAAATAGCTCCTAATTTAAAATCAATATCATTCCCCGCTCCAAAGGAGCGAAGCGAGTTACTTGCAACACAATGGTTCAAACACAGCTACCCCCAGATTGAAATCAAGTTATTAGACAGTTACTCCAAAGAATCTGTTAGATACACTGATGGTTCTCTATCTTTAGATGGAAAGATAGGCCATTCGGATACCATTCCAACGTTACCCGCACGAACAATTTTCAAAGCGAAAGACGGTTCAAATCCTCCCGTTTCCAGTTATCACCTGAATACATTTTCTTGGCTATCATTAAGTAGGAACTTTAGTCGTTACAGCCCCATATATGACGATTTGGAGCCTGTCTCTGAACTCTTAAAACGCGCTCCACAACAGATAGAAGAACAATTTAACCATCCGGAAACATCCAAAAAACTGGTTTATGGTCAAATAACTTTTGAAAAACCTCAAGTGGGTGAATGGCTCCAATTACCCGCTTTAAGCACGCACGATAAGCTGATCAACTACGCAGCAGAGCACCCAGATTTTGAAATAAAAAGGTGTACGTATTCAGGTTATTATTTCATCAAGTTTAAGAAAAAAGTTGAATCTTGTCTTGTGAATTACATTCTTGAGCCAGGAAGTAACTTCGATTTCACCCTTAAAAAAAAGGCACCTCAAGAACACCTGGAGTGGATATCCAAATTATCTTTTGCTCTATCAGAAGAATTAGTGAATTGCGAGGAATATCAAAAACTATTGAACCTTGATGAGGAGCAACGCATCCAAGCTCTGGCCGAATATTGTCGTTTTGAAAAAGAATCCGCTGCAGCGGATATAAAAGGCAACTCCGTTGATATCTTAAATGCTTTAATTAAACAAAGGGCAGGAGTTTGCAGACACCGGGCTCAACTCTTTATCGCTTTAGCAAACACATTACAAATCAACGCCAAGCTAATCGATAACGACGTCCACCAATTTATAGTAGTACAACACAAAGACACGCATTTTACTGTGGATTTAGGTGGCGGTATAGCACATATTGTTGACTTGCCTATGCCACCTCTAAAAAAAGAACAGGATAAAAAAACAAATGAAGCGTCAGCAGCAAGTACAAAAAAAACAATCCCTCCCTTAAAGCCAGGTAACCGTTTTCAAACCTGGAATAACTTCCCTATTCAAGCATCAAATGCCGATGAACTTGTAAAAAAACTTACTTCCCAAGACTCCCCCACAAGGCAATGGCTTATTTTTAAAGACAACCAGGGGATAGAGGCCTTACACCAAGCATCTTCGGCATGCAACAACACTTTTTTCTCATGTGATTTAGATTCGCTGATTCTCCGCAACTTACACGTTGTGCGGAATAAAGACCACTATGTAGATAGTCCTATAAGTCAATTTTTAAAAAACGCTGCTTTAAATCCTAATGAATCATTCACTTGGTTTATTAACTGGTCCGATCCCAAGGCACGCCATGTCAGCTTAAACAGCGTTATTGATACTGAAGACCGTAATCTCGGAGGTCTACCTATCCCACCTAACGTACATATTGTTGTGGGAATGGATGAACGCTCTGCATTTAAAATGGGTGATGATTTTTACTCACGTTTTGACGCTATAAGCCAAGCACCCGATATCCCTCCTCTGGGATTACCGGAGATTAAACCAAATCAACCTATAGGCGATGATGATGTTCTTTTTCCCTCTGCTTTAAATTGGGAATCCATTTTTTTAGGCAGGCATACTTTTGATGAAGGCGCTTTAGATATTCTTCCCGGCGCCCTCTTAAAAGCATCTCAAAACAAAACCTCAACGTTAATTTTGCATAATGCTCCGTTTGACGATCCTAAATTTCGTTTCTTAATCACTGAACTAATGGCAAAAAAACGCTTTTTCTTTAATGGTGAATGGCATGATTTGCCCAAAGATTTTCGTCTGGAATTTACCCAACCTGATTTAAGTACTTATCCAGAGGTGATAACGCCTAAGGTAACTCCCGGGAAAAAACGAATTGTCAATCAAACGACCTTCCCTTTATTTTCCAATCAATACAAAATTAGCGAAAACGGCACGCTGAAGCCCCTTCCCGGATTTTTTGCTGCAGCCCCTGCAATCGAATTGCTGGTGACGGATAATTTGACGGAAATTCAATGGTACAGCCTTTTAAGGGACGCGAAAAAAGCTCAATGCGCGCCAACAATTAAGACGACTCCTAACGTATTTGTACCAGAACCATTGAAACAATTGGTCATTCCCATCGAAACATTAGGAGAAAGTAATCGACTTATTATTTCCAATGATTTAGATGATGCCGAAGAACATTATAAACCAGCAGATGCCATCACCATCAATATTGATCCGAAAACCAATTTTAATAGTTTATTCTTCCACGTATCGTTAAAAAATAGACAGTTTCAAGGTGAAGAAACTGAATTATTAAAGGCTATAAAAAAAGGGAACCCCGTCATTCTTAAAGGGCAATTTTCAACAACTTTTGCCCAACAATTACAAACGCTCTTTATTGATCCGCCCACTCTTTGGGTCAATGGGGAAGCGGTTGTAGCCAAAAATATCACGTTAATCAGTGACAATGCGGCTCCTTTTAAAGCCGTCCATAAAACACTCCATGTATATAGACCTGAGGAAGACTTTGCTCGATTAAGTTCTGATTTGGCAGAACAATTAAAAAAAACTTATCAAAAGCTCAAGCTAACACCATGCCATAGCCATTTCATTGATTTACCCCATGACCCAACACTTCATATCCAATGGCTGGATAATTTAACTCAGCGCCTGGAATGGCGCGCAGGAATTCTTCCCGACATTGCAGAACCCACAACTCCTGAAATGGTGATGGACTACCTGGACAAACATTCATTTGTATTTCTTACCAGTAAAACAGGTGCTGGAAAGAGCTATTTTGTCCAGAAAATCCTGCCTAAATATGGAAAGGAACATCATAAACCGATCACCCTATATCATGAACTGGCTGGAGTAAAAAATTGGCTGGCGCATAAAGGTGAGAGTCAACCTGTATTATTTCTTGATGAAGCCAATATAAGTCTGGAACATTATGCATTATTTGAAGCACTTGCGCGAGGCGAGAAAGAATTTTGGTATGAAGGAACATGCTACCCCCTCAAAAATCATAAAATCATCTTTGCTGGAAACCCTACTCATTACGAAGGACGCTTCGAACCCGATTTATTTAAACGCTTCCCCAATTACTTTCCTTTCGAAGGGCAACGGCTGGATAAAATATTAAGCCCTCTGCTTGTACACTGTGATGATGCAACGAGTTTATTGAAACTTATTGAAACCTACTATGTCAAAGCACAAGATGCAGGGCTCAATATTACTCCTCGTAACGCGCAAATGATGTGTTTGCGCTTCTTTATCTTAAAAGAAAGTTCGCAAACCAAGTTGATGACTGATGATTTCCTAATGCGCTATGCTATTTTAAGTGAAATCAAAACCATAAGTCTGGATAAAAAGCTAAGCCAGCACATTCGCTACGATATAAAAAAAGGAACTACTTGGAAAGAAGAGCAAAAAGAGCTCAAAGAGGTCTTGCAACAATTCCAGCCCAAAACTACCGATAAAAAATTCATTTGGACTGACTCACGCAAAAAAATAGCATTGAGCATCGAAATGCTGATGCGTATCCGCGAAAAGAAAATAAAAGGTGAATGGGATCAGGAGCTTGGCATCAATGGGATCATTCTCGAAGCAGAACCGGGTTTAGGCAAAAGTCAATTGGTGCAAGCACTACTTAAAGCCAAGGGAATTGAGTTCATGACCATTTCTCCCATCAATCCTAAAGAAGTACAAGCAAAGCTCTTAGATGCATTTCATAAGGGTCAAGTCGTTTGCATTGAAGAGTTTAATACCCAGGTTCATGAGCAACTGCTTAATGCCTTGCTTTCAGGGTATGACCTTGAAGGAAATCCTCCCCAAAAACCAGGTTTTTGTATTATTGGCACCCAGAACCCAACTACATTTCACGGGAGGCAGCCTTTATCTAAAGCTCTAGAAAATCGGCTTACGTTTGTCGAATTAAGCCATTATAACTTCGATGAATTGATTAAAATCCTCACAGAAAAATTTCAATTACTTGTAGAAAGCGCGAAAACAGTGACTGAAGAGTATTTTTCAGCACGTACTTATGCACAAAGTCAAAGCTTATTCCCGCCCCCGAATCCACGAAATGTGATGAAAATAGCCGAGGAAGAGCAAAACAGACAGGAAATTTTGGCGTATTAAAAATAATATAATTCCTGGCTGCAATCAGCTGAATCTTATACACATCGCTGGAAAACCAGTCCAGGCACTATTCCGACGTCCCGCGGCTTGTCCGCGGGATCCGGGCGTTCTGCCCTAAAACACTGGGCCCCGCGAACAAGTCGCGGGGTGTAGGCAGAGATGTGATGATGTGATCAAGAGACAGCTGCAAGCAGCCGTCTCCCTAAATAATAAAGGGTTAAATGTAGCGTAGCTCCGGGAATCATCAGATTTTGTTCCTGGGCGTTGCTGCAGGAACTTCTTCTAATCCGCGACTACACTTGAGTTATAAGTAGTGTAAAAAGTGAGGGAGCTCAAATGGACATATCGAAATTTTTAAGCAAAGTTCTTGGGATTTATTTGATCATTGTCAGCTTAGCTATGTTTGCCAACTTGCAGCAATTTACAATTTATGTTCAAGAGTTACTTAAGGATGCCCCATTAGTGCTTGTCACCGGCTTTTGGACTCTTATTATTGGATTACTTATGGTTGTAAGCCATAATGTTTGGCAGTGGAGCTGGCGGCTCTTAATTACCATTATTGGCTGGATTATACTCCTGAAAGGGACAAGCATGATTTTTTATCCACATTATATTGACAGAGCGACTCTTGTTTTTATGCAAAATGCAAATATTGCATACAGCGCAGCGGGGTTTGAGTTGATTCTTGGGATAATCCTTTGTTACTTAGGCTTTAAACGTTAAATACTTAGCCCATAACGACATCAATAGACTCTCCATTCTTTTCTATACTTCATCTCGTCAATTCGTTATGATTTTCCACTTTGTCGATAATCTGATCATAATGAGCCAGCAGCGCTAGTACCTTATATACCTTATAGTCATCGTAATAGAATGATTCATAGGCAAGGTCAAGTGCACAATGTGTCAGATGCTCCAAGTCTTTCCCGCCTTCAACCTCAGTAGACGACCACCTCAGGTCTTTGGACCATGAGAGTAGAAATGAAAACAGAATCTAGTCAATTTATAGATTATTAGGTTAAAGTATTAGGTCCGGTTTATTTTTTACGTAAGGGAATGGTAATGAAAATTTTAGCAAGATCACTTTTTTGTACTGTCTTTCTGGCCAATATTGCTTTGGCTGATGATATATCACAATTTAATTCACAAATACAAAGCCAGCTAAAACAATTACAGTCACAACAACAAGAGCAAACACAACAAATGAACACCCAACTCCAGGCGCAAATTCAGAAAGTACAATCTGATCTGCAACAACAAATACAATCAGTAAATACTCAACTGCAAAATCAGATAAAAACAGTACAAAGCCAATTACAGACCCAAATACAAACTGTAAACTCACAAGTTCAGCAATTAGCAAGTAAACAAGGGATGCAACAAGTACCCGTTCCGGCTGCTCCAGGAAAACCAAAATAAATCAGGTCACATATTATTCCCGCGAAAGCGGGAATCGTCTATGCGTTAAACGAATTTTATCTCTTCTCGCTCTCTCTGAATCGTAAAACAGACTTTAAATTTTCTGACGAAAGTTTCCGGTTGAACAGGAAGGCAATTTCTGTATCAGCTCTGTTTAAGCAAAAAATGCATTAAAGGTATATAATTTAAATTAACCTGACTTAGAACAACAGAGATTCATTTACAAGTCTAGAGGGGAATGGGTGAGGGAACATGGCGAGACGTAAAATAGATTACCAGAAAGTAGCACAGGCCGCCGAACATGTTAAAAAGCAAGGCCGCGAACCATCGCTTACAAATGTATGTGAAGAGTTAGGAATAATTACCCCCACCCCTAACTTGTCTCTCCTTCTTGAAAAATGGTATCACACCCAACCCGAATTCCAGCGTTCTATTAAAGCGCCCCTTTCAGAAAATATTAACGTAAAAACCCATGATATTCTTGAAAAAAATATAGAGTTGGAAAAATCCTTATCCCTGTTACGTGCTACGCTTGAGTCAACCGCAGATGGTATCATGATGGTAAACGGAAAGGGGCAAGTAGTTGATTGGAATCAAAAATTTGTGGAAATGTGGCGTATTCCTTCTCATATGCTGGAATCAGGTACCGAAAGCATTGGTTTTGAATATATTTTACAGCAACTAAGCAATCCTGAAGCAGTAATTGCTGACGTGAAATATCTTTATGAAAATCCAGAGTGGCAAGGAGAATTACCTGTTTTGCATTTTAAAGACGGACGAATTTTTGAGCGATTCACCCAGCCACAGCGAATAGGCTCCGAAATTGTTGGAAGGGTATACAGTTTCAGGGATATAACCCAGAAATTGATGGAAGAAGATGAACTTCGTATTAGAGAGCGCGCCATTGAAGCAAGCACTCATGGTGTTGCGATTCTTGATATTTCCAAACCCGATTTGCCTATTATTTATGTTAATAAAGCGTTTGAACGCATTACAGGATATAGTGAAAGGCAAATATTAGGACAAAATCTGGCACTTTTGCATGGAAGCAAGCTGGAAAATGTGAACCAAAAACGGATAAATCTGGCAATTAAAGAATTCCGTGAAGAAACGGTAGAGCTAGAAAGTTACCGACGCAGCGGCGAAGTTTTTTGGGGCGAATTAAGTGTTGCTCCGGTCAGAGATTCATTTGATAACGTGAGACATTATGTCTGTATTCTTAATGATGTCACTCAGCGGCGTGAGATGGAGCAGCAGTTAATTCAACAAGCAACTCATGACTCACTCACAGAATTGCCCAATCGCGTTTTATTAATCGACCGTGTAGATCAAGCAATTTTACAAGCCAAGAAGAAAGGAGCCATGTTAGGTTTTTTATTCCTTGATCTGGATCATTTCAAAATGACAAACGATACTTTGGGACATAGCATTGGAGATAGGCTGCTGCAGGCAGTCTCCAACCGTTTGCTTCTTGCCACTGATGATTTTGATACCGTTTGTCGCTTAGGTGGCGATGAGTTTGTTGTTTTGTTACAGGATGTTGCCACCGAGATGCAAGCACAACAAAAAGCAGAAGAAATACTTACTTCTCTAGCCAAACCCTTTCAGATTGATCAACATAATTTAAAAATCACAGGCAGTATAGGAATCAGCTACTTCCCCAAAGATGGCGACGATTATGAATCTTTAATGAAAAGTGCTGACTTGTCGATGTATCATGCCAAAGATAATGGCCGCAATACCTATCGCACTTATGATAAAGAAATGAACATGCGCGTCATTAATCGCATGCAACTTGACAATGCATTACGTGATTCGCTAAAGAGAAATGAATTTCATCTGGTATATCAACCATTTATAAATTTAACTACCAATAAAATTATTGGCTTCGAGGCATTGTTGCGTTGGCACAGCCATATTTTAGGAGATGTTCCTCCCAATGATTTTATAGGTATGGCTGAGGAGAATGGCTTAATTCTTGATATTGGCACGTGGGTTTTGCAAGAAGCATGCCGCCAACTGGTACGCTGGCATCATCAAGGTTATGACCAACTCACTATCGCTGTAAATATCTCTGGCCGCCAATTCCGTCAGGCTCATTTACCCGAAATAGTTGAAAAAACTCTTCTTGAAACAGGCTTACCTGCCAAATTCTTGGAGTTGGAACTTACAGAAAGCCTACTTATTGATAATGTAAAACATGCTGTTGAAACAATGTATGAGTTAAAAGACATGGGTACAAAATTAGTGATTGATGATTTTGGTACTGGCTATTCCAGTTTATCTTACCTCAAGCAATTTCCTGTTGATAAATTAAAAATTGATCGTTCTTTTATCAGTGAATTAGTCAATCGGGAAAATGATGCTGCGATCACAAAAGCAATTATCAATTTAGCTCATAGCTTAAATTTGGAAGTATTAGCTGAAGGAGTAGAAACAGAATTACAACGCGAGTTTATTATGCAGCATGGCTGTGATTATGCCCAGGGCTATTATTTTGCAATGCCTCAAAAAGCAGAAGAATTAAAAGATTTTATTATTCGTCATACTTAAACCTAGAAAAAACAGTTGAAATGACTGGCAAACTCAAGATACTGAATCTGCCGGATTTTCTAGGTTAACTTTTCCTACCATTTTTTCGAATTCTTTTAGTCGGTATGATTTTTGCTATAAAAAATTATGTGCGATGTATTTAGAGTATTTTTATGTTTTAAATTGATTGATTAAATAGAGCTCAGTAGTCGTAGTAATTGTTACCTGAAGTGAAGGCAATATAGTTTGTCTCGAGCGTTTTATAACTCAAACTCGGATTAAACCATACCTTCATGCAGGCTACGATCGTTCTAAGGAGACTGGAATGAAAGAGGTAACCATTGTTGGTTCGGGTTTGGCTGGGAGTTTACTCGCCCTCTATTTGGCAAAAAGAGGATATAAACTTGAATTATTTGATGCACGGCCTGATCTAAGAACCATGCATGCAGAGGATGGGCGTTCAATTAACCTGGCTTTGTCATGTCGCGGTATTACCGGCATGGCAGGCGTAGGCATCATGCCGCAAGTAAAAAAACTCATGGTTCCCATGCGTGCTCGCGCAATTCATGAAATGCAGGGGCAGATTAAATTTCAATCTTTTGGCCGACATCCAAACGAACACATTAATGCAATTCAACGTAATGATCTTAATAAGTTATTACTTAATGAAGCGGAAAAATATCCTAAAGTTAAACTCAATTTTAATACGAAACTCATTGATTTGGATGTCGATAAAAAAAGTGTCCTGTTTAAACTACCCGATGGCACCATTTTAAAACGAAACTATGAACTTCTAATTGGTGCTGATGGGGCGGGCTCAGCAGTTCGTGAACAACTTCATGCCAAGCACTTAGTGCATGCATCACGTACTTACTTACCTTATGGATATAAAGAACTCTCTATTGGCGAGCCTGCTCAAAATCATCTGATTCATGAACATCTACACCTCTGGCCAAGGGATGCCTTTTTATTGTTAGGCAATCCCAACCTTAATCAATCAATTACCGGCTCCTTATTTTTGCCCTATGATGGAAAAAACAGTTTTGCAGAATTGGATAATGAGTTGAAAATCAAAACTTTTTTTCAAGAAGCATTCCCAGATGCATATGCTGAAATGCCCAATTTAATTGAAGAGTTTACACAACATCCTACAGGTAATATGAGTACTATAAAATGTGACCCATGGTATTACCAGGATCAATGCTTGTTAATCGGAGATGCAGCACATGGCGTTGTACCCTTTTTTGGCCAAGGGATGAATAGTGCGTTTGAAGATTGCCGTATTTTAAATGAGCTTTTAGATAAATATCATGATGATTGGAAAAAGGTAATGCCTGCCTTCTATCAATCAAGAAAAATAAATACTGATGCCGTGGCACAAATGTCTATGGATAACTTCCATGAAATTCAAATCGACATTAGAGACACACGATTCAACTTAAAAAAACAACTAGAACTCGAATTAATGCATCGATATCCAGAAGACTATGTTTCAAAGCATGTTTTAGTCATGTTTACTAATACTCCTTATGCTGAAGCACAAGCGCACGGGGAGTTACAAGCGAAATTTTTAAATAAAATATCTGACCAAGTGGAGCGAATTGAAGAGATAGATTGGACTAAAGTAGAGAAAGAACTTAAACAATATGACAAAAAATTGGCAAAATTGATTTGAATTTTAAAATCAGTAAAAAATTCAAGGGATTGCTTTGTCAAAAATTTGACACAGTGATTATTTTGCGTTCATTTTTATTGGCAGTTCGTGCTCTTTTTTTATGAAAAAAAGCAAAAATATCCTTTTTTCATAGTTTTTGCGAGGAAAAAAGAGAAAAAAGTTGGTATGCACTATGCATTGTTGAAAGTGTCCAACAAATTCTCATGGAGATGGCTATGAAAATCATACAAGATTATATTGATTCCAAACAACAAGAATTCATGAATCATCCTTTTTTTGAAATACTTGAACAATTGAAAAGTTTAAAAGAATTGAGCTACTTTGTTCCTGAACTCACTTTTTGGGCTATGACCTTCCAAGATATTTTAAGAATAAATGAAGAACGAGTGACTGATCCCTACTTAAGAAAAGTTGCCCGTCATCACAGACTCGAAGACGCAGGCCATGAAAAATGGTTTCTACATGATAAAAAATATATGGGGGCAGTGAATATCGATTCAGTAAATGATACGAATGATGTAAGTTGGCTCTACAGCAAAGAAACCCAATTAACTCGTGATGCTGCTTATGCCATTTTAGCTGAAGTGTATAAAGCAAATGATGAAATTCTAAATATTGTTCTCCTCCTAACTATTGAATCATCCGGACACGTTTTCTTTGAAAAAGTTTCAAAACAAGTGAAAAAAACTGGGGAAGATAAAAACCTCAAATATTTCTCCACATCACATTTGGAAGTAGAAATGGCTCATGCCTTGTTTGAAGAAGAAATGGAACGCTCTTTGTTTTCAAGACAAATACCAGTCCATACTCGACGTGAAGCATTAAAATTGGTTGACCGTTGCTATGATGCGTTTAACAAAATGTTCGATGGCTTGATTATTGCTTGTAATCGAAGACTTGAATTGGCAAAACAAAGGAATCAACAAGATGCTGCAAACAAAGAACCAGTGGAACTTATCTCACATAAAGCAGTGTAAGAAAAAGTTTGGACAAGCGATGCTCAGTGATGAGCATTCGCTTGTTTTTTTTCACGAAGATTTTGGCAAATTGATTCACTCTGCTCCAGTAGCCGTTTTTGAACCTGAGACTACTGAGAATGCACAATCATTCATACACTATGCACATGAAAACCACTTACCTATAACACTTCGCGGCAATGGAATGAGCCAAAGCGGCCAATCGCTTGCCGTTCCTGGTGGGGTAATCCTCAACATGAAACACTTTGATCATCCACTGGAAGCTGATTCAGACTCCATTTGGGTAGAAGCAAATACTACCTGGGCTTCTTTATTGGATAATTCGTTAAAACAGTCCCTCGTTCCCTATGTAGTACCCCATAATTGTAATTTATCAGTGGGTGGCGTACTTTCTGCAGGAGGGATGGGGGCCTCATCATTCAAATACGGAAGTGTGATTGCCCATATCAAAGCCTTGGAAGTATTAAAGGCTGATGGAGAATTGGTTAAGACAGAAGAGCACTCTTCTTTAATGCACGCGTGTTTGGGTGGACAAGGGCGTTTTGGCTTGATTACTAAAGCCTGCATTGCCTTAAGACCTTGTTTAAAAAATGTCAGGACCTTCTTTTTGCTCTATTTGGATAAAGACGCATGGCTTCATGATTTGCTTTTATGCCAAACAAAGGCAGATTATGTGGAATCATTTTGCACACCAGCACTGCAAGGCGCGAAATTATCGAAAAAAGGACGTTTGCCTTTTGCGCAATGGTTTTATTCCCTTCATATAGCTCTAGAGTATGATAATCTGCCGCCTGATTTTCACGATTTGGGATTAAAGCCCTGGCGTTTACTGCATACCCAGGATGAATCAATCCACTCTTATTTACATCGTCATGATTCGCGTTTTGATGCAATGAAAATGACGGGGCAATGGGAATTGCAACATCCATGGTATGAATGCTTTATACCCGCTTCACAATTAAATAATCTGGAAGAATTATTAGCTACTTTGCCTTTACACTATGCTACAGTAGTACATCTTGCCCGGATCGCGTCTCATACTCCTGTTGGTTTTTTACAACTTCCTAAAGATAAAGATATTTTTGCTTTCATGATCCTGAATCCAGGTTTGCCCAAAGCATTAATTCCAAGTTGTTTAGAAACAATTAAACAGCTGGATGCACTTTTTTTACCTCAAGGTGGCAAGCGTTATCTTTCTGGATATCTGGGAGACTCGTCGGATATAAAATTTTGGCAAAATCATTTCGAAGAACGCTATACGGATTGGCTGAAACTAAAAGAACTCTATGATCCGCAAAATATTTTTTGCTCTGTGTTACATCATGATTAGCATAGCTTGACGCAGCCCAGGGAAACTTGAGTCCCGCGGCTTGTCCTTGAGCGATCCACGCGAAATTTAACCCCCTACGTATCGCGTTGAGTATATTTCATTAAAAAACATAAATGACATTCAAATTTTACGTGGTTCTCTTAGGGCTTGTCCGCGGGACGTAGTGCACTATTTATTGAATAATGACTCAAAAAAAACTAACAATACCTCACGAGCAAAGCGAGGAATAGCATGAGTAGATTAAAATAGTGGTCATAAAATCCTCTGTAAAAAAACCTAAAGTTCAGTTTAACGCGATAAATTACCATCTTCCAAACAGGATTACCCGTTCATAAATGGAGTTTCACTGCCCTACTCCACCTTATTTCTTAGGTTGAAATTCCATTAAAGTAAATAAGCTATTTGTTGGATAACTGTTTTTAAAAGTAAATCCTGCAGGTTCAATTGATTTTTGCCATTCAGATAAGGTGCGTTGTCTGCCTCCTAATAAAACCATCATCACAATATCCATCGTTTTATTGGGATGTGGTTTATCATCATCTGGCATTACTTGTTCGGCAATAAATAAAGTTGTATTTTTAGACATTTGCTGGGCACAGTTCTTTAATATTTTATGCATCATTTCATCATTAAAATCGTGCAAAACGCCTTTAAAAATGTAGGCATCTGCTGATGGGATTGTCGCAAAAAAATCTCCTTCTTGAAGAGTGACTTTATTGGAGAACTTATTAGGATCCAATTGACCAATAACTGCCGGGGTATCAAAAAGAATAGCTTTTAATCCGGGATATTGCTTAGTAATTGCTGTCGCCAATCCTCCGCGTCCCCCGCCCATATCAACGAAACTGGAAAATTCAGAGAAGTTGAATGCATTGCTAATCGCCGCGTCATCATAAGAAGATAGCTTGGCCATTCCTCTATCAAAATTCTGCTGTTTCTCTTCATTTTTACTTAGAAAACTAAAAAAATCATCGCCATGTTGTATTTCAAATGCAGGCGTTCCGGTATTAAGACTCACATCCAGCTGGGAAAAAGCTTGCCACCAAGCATCATCAACCATACATAACACATCGCGCATGGAATGAGGGTCATCGTCACACAGCGGCTTGGATAATTCAGTCAACGAATAAAAACCATTGTTGTAATTAAATAAGTCATAACTACTGAGAAACTTTAATATTCTATCCAGTAATTCCGGCTTACTTTCTGTAACCTTCGCCAATTCATCAATCCTTTTAGGCCCAGAGGACAGATGATTTGCTACGCCTAATTTAGCTACGGCATGTAATGCTCGTGAAACGACATACCAGCGTGACATGATGGCTAATTGAATATGAGGTTTATCCATTTGAGATTGCATTTACAATTCCTTTTAATTCGGTTTATTTTATTATCCTAGAAAAAGCGGGGAAAACCTACTGCGCAAGCTAAAGATACTGAATCTGCCGGATTTTTTAAATTTTTTCGCTCACGTAGCAGCGACTGCTGTTTTCACAAAAAAATTTAAAAATCCAACATCTCTCAGCACCTTTAGTTTGCTCGCCATGCTTTCAACTGCTTTTTCCAGGATTATTTGCTAATTAGATCAAAAAGTTAAGTATTATTGTTTATTTAAATTCATACCCAAAAAAAATGTGCGCATTGAAACAGAACTATTCTCAATCCCTTCATAAATAAAAACAAGTTCGTCTTCACTTCGTGCAGCACCTAAAATATAAAGCAAGGGATAATAATGATCACAAGTAGGAACACTCAGTTTTCCTGCAAGAGTATTGCCATAATGGTTAATCAATGCGACAAAATCTCTACGTATTAGTTTTTCTTTGATCCATTCGTCGAATTCAATTGCCCAATCATAGGGTTTTGATTTGCATTCCCAACTAACCTTGGAAAGGTTATGTACTAAATTACCGCTACTGACAATGAGAATATCTCGTTCTCGCAGCAAGTATAACTGCTGTCCCATTTGATAATGGAACTCTTCGGGTTTTTCTATATCAATACTGAGCTGAACAATAGGGATATTCGCCCGAGGATATATATGGCGCATCACAGACCAAGTTCCATGATCTAATCCCCATTGCTCATCATCCAGATTGATTGAGGTCTCAGTAACAAGGGTTTTAATCAGCTCTGCCGTTTCAGGAGATCCTGGGGCTGGATATACTACCTTAAACAATTTTTTGGGAAAGCAATAAAAATCGTGAATAGTTCTGGGACTTAGCATATGAGTAACCCAAGTGCCTGTCGTTAGCCAGTGTGCTGAAATGCATACGATCGCTTTGGGTTGCGGAATTTTGTTACCTAATGCCTGCAAGCTCAATGTAAATTTATTGGTTTGAATTGCATTCATAGGGCAACCATGACCTATGAAAAGTAACGGCATTCGCGCATTGTGGTCCCAATGATCCTTTATGTCCATGATGAAGCACCGTAAATCAGTACTCGCTTAGTATCATATTAGTTCAAAAAAACTCCAGATGCTTAAATGAAAGTCATTATTGCAAAAAAAATATCTCTCCTGCAGAATGTAATGTTCGTGTTGCACATTGTATATTTCAATTATCCAATTTTAACAGGCTCAATTAATATTCTCTTAATCTATTTTTGTTATTTTTTGCGCAAACTAATCTTATGGTGGCTAATTATGTGGCATTTAAAAGTAATGCGTGAATTATTACAAACACTTCCGGCAATAAATAGAAAAGATGGAGAAATTTTTTTAAATGAGCTTTTTTTATCTGTGACGCAAGTAGTAAACAATCCTGAAATAGAGTTCTTTCTCGGTCTTATTGAGAAATCTTTTTTAAGATTTGAGAATAAAGAGCCTGGCTCAGTCCCTCTAACTGAATTCTCCAGACATATATTGGGGCTCACTCTGCTCTATATTAAGTCCAGTAATGAACGCGCTGTCTGGAATGTAGATTTCATTCCTAAATTAGGAAAAATTGAACCATTTTTAGGTGTTGGGCGAGGAGGATTGACAATTAAGTTTCTCAACCAGATTGAAATAGAGACATTTGCAAGTTTAAACCACCATGTGAATATTAATTTCGATCATTTACGGTCCATTTTAAATAAATGTGCTACCTCAGAACTCATTGAAAACGGTATCTTAGGCCTAAAAGGCGACTCCGCAAGCATAATAGCTCAATTTTTTATTGATAATTATGCCTCAGAATTGAATAAAGATGATTGTGGTGAAGGGTTTAAACTGCTCGTCCAAAATGCCATGACCTTAGTTGAAAGCCAGAAAAATCAGATTTTACCACCAATTTCTTTTGGTAAATCACATCGATTAAGTATATTTCAATCCTTTACAGAGCGTACTGATGAGTCAGTAGTCGACACTAAATCCCTGCAAATACGATAACCATCAATTCCGGGCCATTCAAGTCCCGGAAATCCACACCCCATCGTAAATCTTTACTCATTTAGTAGCACCTGGGTTCAAAAAAAATTTATGGTGTTAATTTATAACGCTCTCTTGTAAAAAAAATTCCTATAGGTCAAAATCAATGCAACATAATAGCCCAATGGCTATCAAGAGAACAGAAAAGCGGATGTTGTCATTCCTGCGAAAGCAGGAATCCATTCATGATGGACCACATTGCCAATTTAAAAGTGGCTCCCCGCCTACGAAGGATGACAGAGTTACTTGCGAAAAGAATAAATCATGAATAAAGAGCAATATAAAATTGTGACACTTACTGCCTTAGGCGGTGCATTAGAATTTTATGACTTTACGATTTACGCCCTCTTTGCACCTTACATTAGTCAAAATTTTTTCGCAAACACCAATGCGCTTATTGGGTTAATTAATACTTTTGCAGTCTTTGCGCTTGGGTATTTAGCACGGCCTATAGGTGGTGTATTTTTTGGCCACTTAGGCGATAAATTTGGCCGAAAATCCGCCTTTTCACTTGCCGTTTTTATGATGGCAACCGCAACTTTGCTTATGGGATGTTTACCTGGTTATCAATCCATTGGGATGACTGCCCCCGTCGTCCTAATTTTGCTACGATTGATGCAAGGATTCTCTGTTGGCGGAGAAATTCCTGGAGCTGCCGTATTTACGATAGAACACGTTCCCCGAGAAAAGCGCGGGTTTGCTATTGGTCTTGTATTCATGTGCATTACCCTTGGCAATAGCCTAGGAGCATTAGTAGGATTTATTCTTACATCGCTCTTGGACCAAGAGCAAATGATGGCTTGGGGTTGGCGTATTCCTTTTATAATTGGATTTGGCTTAGGGATTATTAGCTATATAATTCGCAAGCAGTCGATTGAAACTCCTGTTTTCCTAACTATGGTAAAAGAAGAAAAATTGCATCATCAGCCATTTTGGGGACTGTGGACCTTATCATGGGAAAAATTATTCCATGCTTTTTTATTTACTGCCGTTTCGTCCAGCATTATTTCACTTTTTTTGTATTTGCCTGCCTATCTTACCTCTATAGTGAAGCTTAAGGTAACGCATACTTATTTAATTAATTTAGTAAGCTTTTTAAGCTTTGCAGTACTCACTGCAGTCTTTGGCAGCTTGTCTGATCGGTGTAACCGTAAAAAATTACTTATCTTCGGTGCCACACTTTTGATTTTATCGTGTTACCCGCTTTTTTATGGGCTGAACCATTTTGGCGAATCTTTTGTCTGGGTTTTCACCTTATGTTTTGCTTTATTTGGAGCAATGATCAATGGCAGCTATGTGGTTCTTATCAGTGAATCATTTCCAGCCCATTTACGTTATTGTGGAGTTGGATTTAGCTATAGTCTTGGTATTGCTTTATTTGGTGGTGCGGCACCACTTGCTTTTACACAACTCATCCAGGCATTGAAATTATCTGAAGCACCGGCTCTTTACCTATTGATTTGTGCCTGTGTCACGCTTTTTGCTATTCTGCGCTCGGAGCAACAAGAGAAAAAACCAGAACCACTGCAAGGCAATGAGCATATAGGCCTTTTATAGTATCATCTTATTTTTTATATTGAACTTACATAAATCACTCAAAAAGATATTTGGGTGTGTAAGTAATATGCCTCCGGACATTTTCGCTTTAACTTACTAGGGGCTCTGGATTGGTTCACTGCTCCAGAATGGAGCCAACTACACGGTTAAGTCCATTATTATTTGCATTAACAAATTATTCTTTTTAATTATTTCTGCATGTTCCTTACATTCTTCGAAATTTAATGACAAAAATGAATACCGCACAGGGACGAATTGATACGTTGCATCGGAGCGGAGGATGTAGTTTACACATTCACCAAACTCTTCTTTGCTTAGAGTCAAATCAGTATAGAAGTTACATAGCGCGTTCATCACACCATAAAAATGGTGTACAGCTGTTTCTAAATTTGCAGCAGCGTTCTTATCCATTCCTTTTCCTTTCGCTGAAGTGAGATATTCTTCCGCTTGCTCCATCAATAATTGCAATTGTGAGCGCACACCTCCAGATTTGGAAAGCTCAGACTCTCTTTCTTTTTTAGCGGCATCAGCTAAAGGTTCATACCATTCTCGATCCTTATTATCGCGATAATATATCGTGAAGTTTTTCTCTGCGCTCAACGATTGCTGTGCATAGGCCTCTTGAGTTAAGGAGCACTGATAGTCAAAAACAGCGCCTATATTCTCCGCAGTGTAGCGTGAAGCTTCTTTTCCTCCATGACCATCATAAATCCCTATCAAAAAAGGTAAAGACAGAGAAAGTGTTTGTACGGCAATTGAAATATTGTCTCGAGATCCCCATTCAAGCGCTTTATTAGCAAGCATTTTTGCTAATAGCTGTTCCTCTAGCGTTCTTGCTGAGGGTATTTCCCTTAAACAATTTAAAAGCCATTGCTCATGCTCTTTTTTAGTCTGAAACGCTAAAGGCTCGGTAAAACCATCACATGTCGTAATCAATTGCACTTTTCCTACGTTTTCTTTGGAGATACCTATATGTTCATAAATTTCATCAAGGTAATTGATATCGATACTTGCATCAGCACAAACTACCTCGGCATTATAATCAAAATCTCCTATTGCCCTGGATACCGCCAATTGACCATCGATGCGATCAAAAAAAACTACCCCTCCAGCTCTTTGAATACGCTCTAGCTCTACATTGGGATGATGAATAATATTATTTAAACGCATTACACCTGCTATCTCCCCCTGCGTGTCGAAAATCACTGCAAAAGAAATGGAGTCTGCTAAAGTTGCAGTGATCAACGCGCCATGGCCATCATATACAGTCGTTGATGCGGTAGTACCTCCATACATCACATTGCGTCCTAAAATATTAATCAGGTGATAACTCGTCCACAAACGACGACCAATTTCTTGAGGGGTAAGGTATTTAAAATGATCGCGTGCATACCAACATGCAAAGGCCGCATCCTCTTGGCTCGGGCGCAAACCTATGGTTTCATACAAACCAAAGTGATGTTCTTTTACAAGTTTACACACATCCATCCCCTTATCATTAGGCAATGATGTAATGTGTTGAATGCGTGGCATATTTTTTCCTAATTAACCTCCTCCTGTAAAAATATAGCACACAGAACTTCTTAACTCGTTGTGTCTTCAGTGGCTTGGGTTAAATATCCACATTGAATCAGATAATTAAGGTATTTATTGAATACCGTTTCATCTATTTTTTCACAATAAATTTCATGATTGCCTAACTGGGTTTTTGTATAGGTGCAATCAATTTTCGCCTGATTGTTGTGAAGATATAAATCAAATAATGAACGGTCCTTATGTAAGACCTTTTCCGTAAAGAAAGGCCGTAATGGAGAAAATGGATGATTCAGATCAAATTGACTTTTCTCCTTAATCATTTTTTCCCAATCAGGATAGGGGACATCTTCTATCTTAAAACCTTTGGCCTTAACGTATCCAAATAATTTATCGACATCGACTTCCTGCGGATTTATTAAATGATACGTATCGGACTGATAGGGTCTTTCCAAAGCAAATCGGGCGATTGCCTTGGCGACATAATCCACTGGAACAAAATTAAAATCTACATTCAATAATGGGCGGGCGCCCAGTTCAACACATCCTTTGAGGACACGGCATACCACATCTTCCTGGTTCCAATATCCAGTTTGACTTTCCCCTGTAATCAAGCTCGGCCTGTAAATCACTGTTGGAATATTATAGGTGCGCGCATGAAATACCAATCGTTCAGCCAACCATTTTGTTTGATTATAACCACCATAAATCCCGTCTTCGGGTGTAAGCTCAGTTTGTTCACTGATTACTGCATCATCTGCTAAATCAGCAGACATAAAATAGCCTACCGTTGAAATATAATGCAGCGCTTTCAGCCGCCTGTACCCGGCTAACTCGATGAGTTGTTTCGTACCAAACACATTGCTTGCTGCCAGTTTTTGATAAGGATAAATAAAATTAAGGACGGCAGCTCCATGAAAAATAAGATCAACAGTATCTGCCAAATAGTACCAGTCTTGTTTAGCGAGACCTAAATTGTTTTTTTCCAAATTGCCTAAAACGATTTTAATGCGATCATGAAAAACCGGATTCCACACACCATAGTGCTCCATATTTTGCATCACTCTGCTTCGTCCTGCCGCGGGTGAACTGGCCTGAACAAGACATGTAATATACCAGCTCGTATTAATTAAAAGCTCACGCAGTAAATAAGCTCCTAAAAAGCCTGTAGCTCCAGTCAATAATACATGTTCTGGCATCGCTTTGGGCAAAGAGGTAATATAAGGTGTCATATTTTTATATTGATTAAACTCAGCAACCAAATCAATCAGGAAATGATCACACTGTTTTTGTTGCTCCGATTTTCCTGAAAATAAATCCATAATTTCGCCTAGGCTTGGATCCCTGAGCAGAAATTCAATCGATATATCTTTGTCAGCGCATGTCGACAGCACATAGTGTAATTCCCCCAGCTGCACTGAATTTAAACCCACTTCGCTTAACTTTTTTTCTTTATCTAAAACCGCAAGATCTTCATTAAAAATGGGCTTGAGCATCTGGGCAATATTTGAAGATTCGGAATTCAGGGTTTTTACAGGTTCCTCTGCCTCCTTTTTTACGAGCTTATCGATACAGATAATACCTAGGCCACCTTCCAGATATTTTTTCTTACATAATAAGCGCTGTGTTTTTCCGCTGCTTGTTTTAGGAACTGATTTAGGCTCAACAAGTACCACAACATCTGCCTCAATCCCATGCATTTGCCGCAAATTGCCCCGTAGGGTTCTGATGATTTCTTCTAAGTTCAGCCCCTGAACTTGCTTTTTAATTTCTTGCACAATAACTAATAATTCCGAGTCATTTTCTTCTACTGAAAAAATGGCACAACCATGCTCACGCAAGTAGGGATGGCATGTATGGATGGTATCTTCCAAATCGTGTGGGTAATAATTACATCCACGAATAATAATCAGATCTTTGAGACGTCCCGTGACATAAAGCGCCCCTTGATCCAGATACCCCATGTCCCCGGTGCGTAAAAAAGAATGTTCTTTATGGGCGATGCGTGCATCGAAATAATGCTTTGAGTCCTTGGGTAATTGCCAATAACCCTGGGCAACACTTTTACTTGCTACCCATATTTCGCCAACCACCCGTTCTGGACACTCCTGCAACGTCTGCGGATTCACAATGGCAAGAAAACAACCATCAACGGGCTGTCCGCAATTAATCAAACTGTGGGCATCAGGATGCGTTTCATCACAATAAAGGACTTTGTTCTGATTCAGTGTTTTCTTATCTACCCATTGACTGTCTATTCCTTGTTTGCGACGTCCTCCTGTAACCATTAATGTCGATTCAGCAAGTCCATAACAAGGATAAAAAGCCTCAGGTGAAAAACCGCAGCTTGCAAAACGTTGAAGAAAACGCTCAATGGTTGCTTTGCGAATAGGTTCTGACCCGCTCATTGCACATTGCAAGCTGCTTAAATCCAATCGGCTTTTTTCTTCTTCAGTGACTTTACTGGCACATAAATCATAAGCAAAATTAGGAGCAACCGTTGCTGTAGCTCGATAATATGTCATTGTTTCCAACCAAATTGCCGGGCGCTGCAAAAAGGTTAATGGTGACATCAACTTTACAGGAATCGTACTGAAAACAGGTTGTAATATCCCACCAATAAGTCCCATATCATGATAATGAGGCAACCAAGAAACACTAATGTCTTCGGCAGTAAGGCTGTTTGCTTTTCCTATTACAAATAAATTATGCAACAAATTACCATGGCTAATCATCACTCCTTTGGGTTTTCCAGTTGAACCAGAGGTGTATTGTAACAAAGCAATATGATCTTCCTTAAACGCAAAATGGCTCCATGTCTCAATTGCATTGACCCAATCTTCTGTGATGATGCATCTTAACTGTTCATACTCTTTGTATTTTTTGATTTGTTGTGCAAGCTCTTTTGTGGTCAGAACAACACATGCATCTGAATTTTTAATAATATGTTGGAATTTTTTTGCCCAATCGGTAGTAGTAGGAGAATATGAAGGTACAGCAATAACCCCTGCATACAAACAACCAAAAAAGGCCGCAATAAAATCAAGGCCAGGAGGATAAATAATTAATACCCGATCGCCAGGCTGTGTTACGTCGCAAAGAACACTTGCTATTTTCTTTGCTTGGTCTGCCAACTCACGATAAGTCAGACTCTTACTTTCCTGTATTTTTTTATTTATGAAGGTATAGAGTGGGAAATCCGGATTTTTCTCTGCCTTTTTTTCCAGTAAGTCGACTAAACTTGTGTAAAAATGTTCCTCCATACCCAACCCCTAAATCTAAGATAATGACACTGAACCTCATAGAAAACTGACATCAGTACGTTCCTGTTCGATTTGATTAGACTTCTTTCGAAACTCGCTGCAGTGAGCTAAGTGCAAGGAGAAATGAAGCGCAGAATCTGAGTGTACACGCAGTCACATGAGGATTCGAGCACTGTATCGGCGAAGCAATTTGCCGATGCAGCGAGTTTCGAAGAAGTCTATTATGGAATATCTATTTGAAAAGTACAGCAATCTCAGACAAACTAGGGTCTATTTTACATTTCGCTAGCTTGCACCAAATGTTCTGGCCGAGCTAGTAGAAATGGAAACAGACCTTAGCAAAATAAGTTGTAGGATTACTCAAATGCCTAAATTCATAGTTAAAACAATTCTTAAATTAAAAGAAGCCACTCGTTATTCTCTTTATGGATTAAAAGCGGCCTTTCAAGACGAATTTGCTTTTCGTCTTGAGTTATTGGCCGGCATCATTGCATTGCCTCTTGCTTTTTTTATAGGGAAAACTTATGTTGAGCGCGCTTTATTAATTAGCACATTATTCATAGTCTTAATTGCTGAATTATTGAATTCAGCGATAGAAACCACATTGAATCGGATAAGCCGCGACTGGAATCCTCTGACTAGAAAAGCAAAAGATCTCGGCTCAGCTGCCGTTTTTATTACGATTATTAATGCACTTGTAGTTTGGACCATGGTGATTATCTCTCGCTGCCAAACATAGCTCCCTCAAAAGCGATTTGCGAAAAACGAAAACCCTTATGGATATAAATAATGCAGCCTTAGTGCAGCGAAACGAAACCGGGTTTCGCCACGATATCCAGGTTTTAATGCGTAAACTTCGTTGTGTTCTGAATAAACTGGGTGATCTCATCCATTTGAGTTTTCGCCAAATATTCCGTTTGCTCTTTTTGGGGATCAAGCCGAGCGAGTTTCTGATAAAGTTTCTCCATATTCTCATGTCGACCTCTACCAAAAAACTTGGAGTGGCTGAAAAAGTAAAAAAATCCCGCTGTTGTCTTTGCTTGACCAATTTGCTGTAATTGTTCCAACTGTTCCAAGGGAGATAGTGTAGAACTTAAAATACCGGCAATTTTTCTCATCCCAGTGCTGTTTGTAGTAATAAATTTTTTTGTTAACTGTTTGCCATCTATAATCACATTGACGTATTCGTTAAAACTGTGTATTGCGTTTTTAAATTGCAAATTTTCCTGCTCTAGCATTCGAATTACTTTTTCCAAATTCGGATAAGGATTGTCTTCATTTTCAAAATCTGCCCTACGATTTTCTTGAATTAATCGTTTTGATAATTCGTAATGAGATAAAGGTAAAGCAAACGTTGAAATTTCTTTATAAATTTCCTCTCTTTTGTGGAGCATCCTTCCATTAAATACATGGCTTACTGGATTAGGAACATGTAACAGTTTGTTTCTAAATGGGAATAAATCATGTTTTGATTTTAATAATTTCATTTGTTGATGATAGGCTTCAAATTCTGCAAATTTCTTAGCCATAACCGCCCATTGCTCATTAAAATTTTTATATGCATCCATCCTGGAGGGCAAAGTTATAAGAAATTTATTGATTTGATCAATCGTTGGACGTTTTTCAGGGTTTTCACTTTGTAAACAATTGAGCAAAATCTTTATATCTTCTAAAAGATAAGGATCGATGTGAGATACATCATAACCTGTAAATAAACCATCAAAACAATAGGAGGCCTGAGCTAAATCAGCTAGGTTTACTGCTAATTCCTTATATTTTAGAAGATGCCGTGCACCAAAGATTTCACCAAATATTGCTGCTAATGCATACATATCCGATTGATAAGTGCTGCCTTTCCCCAAAATGACTTCCGGAGCCATATAAGCCAGTGTTCCTGAAGCTTTTAGATTATTTTTTGAATCAATATCTTCAGCCAAACCAAAATCAATAAAAATTATAAGAAATTGCCCATTGCTTAGCTTTTTATAACAAATATTTGCCGGCTTAAGATCCCGATGTACCACTCCCTTTTGTTGTAACAAAAGCATCTCACTCGCTATGCGTGCTGCGACTTGCAAGCGGAACTGAAACGAATAATTGCAGCTGGGTGTAAAAGGTAATAGCTTATCAAGGCTGGTACCACAATCCTCAAGGATAGTAATAACCATATCTCCGGTTCCAACTACGCCAACAACATTTACCCCGTGTTTTTTTTGTCTTAACGCTTCTTTTGCCGTCCGCTTCAATAATTCAGGATATGGCGTATCCTTGGAAGTTTTTTGTATTTTGACTACATCGTTCACAGGGATTAATCGGGCTTGATAAGGTTTATTTTTTGCCTCACGAGTCACGACTATTTTATATTTTGATTCGTTAACCGCACCAAAGCCACCTTTGCCTTTGTGGGCATTATCAATAATATGCCACTGATTTTTACCTGATAGGACTAATTGATGGCTAAAGATAAATTGAGGAGAGCTGTTAAAGATACTTAATTTGGATGATTTTCCTGAAACAGAACCACTAGGCAATGAGGATAAGAAATTCACCCCTTCTTTTTGCTTAAATAAAAATTTAGCAATTTTTTCATCCAGAAAAATCGATCCCTTCTGATTTTTCCATAATACTTCAAAATCAATATACCTCATGCTTTGTCCGTAGAGCTGGAAGCAAAAATAGGGTACATAGTATCAGCTTAATAATTCCCTAAAAAGAAAAAAATTAAATCTACTTACGAGAACTTACGATTCAAGTTAATATATAAGCATTTATTTACAGTAGCCATAATACCAAAATTATTAAACCAGATATGTCCAAACCAGTAAATCATACAAAACGTGTTTCCTACGTTGTCCCAGTTTATAATGAAGAAGCAGGAATTGCCGAATTTATTGCTGCATTGATTGATACAATAAAAAATCTTGGCTATGCATATGAAATACTTATTGTAGATGATGGCAGCCAGGATAATACACCGGTAATTATTCAGCAATTGAGAACTCAATTTGCCCTTCGTTGCATTCGTTTTAGTCGAAATTTTGGCAAGGAAAATGCCATAAGTGCTGGACTTGACCATGCCCAAGGTGATGCAGTGATTCTTCTGGATGCCGACTTCCAACACCCCCTAGAACTCTTGAACCAATTTATGGCCAAATGGGAAGAGGGATATGATATGGTTTATGCAGTTCGACAAAACCGTTCTGATGAATCCTGGTTAAAAAGGACTTGTGCCAAAGCATTTTATCAACTTACTTCGCGAATAAATCGCATTAATATCCCTGCAAATGCAGGGGATTTTAGGCTTTTAGATCGCAAGATTGTGCAAGCACTCCAAAAATTGCCCGAAAGGAATCGTTTCATGAAGGGCTTATATAGCTGGGTTGGATTTAAACAAATTGCTGTTCCTTTTGAAGTCCAACCTCGTAAAACAGGTACTTCACAATGGAATTTTTACTCACTTTTGGATTTAGCAATTACCGGGATTACCTCTTTTACCGCATTTCCATTACGTATGATTGCTATTGGTGGAATTGGTGTTGCAACCCTGGCGATCCTTTACGGTATTTGGATTATAATAAGTACCTTGATTTTCGGTATCGAAACACCCGGTTGGGCAACCATAGTCACCACGATTACCTTTTTTGGCGGTTTGCAACTCTTCGCCTTGGGCGTAGTGGGGGAATATATAGGGCGGGTCTTTGATGAGGTGAAACACAGGCCTCATTACGTTATTGATGAGGAAGCCAGTTTTGATGACAGCACAACTTAAATTAAGGCATAGACTGATTTATTTTGTGGGTATTGGTGGCGCTGCCGCATTCATTCATCTTTTTACTGTGTTTAATTTAGTGAAATTTATGCATGTCCAGGCACTCGTAGCGAATGTTTTTGCCTTTTTAATTGCCTTTAATGTCAGTTTTTTAGGACATAAATATTTAACCTTTTCGCAACTGCATGATGAAAAAAATTTGAGCTTCCCTCATTTTTTCCTGGTAGCAGCTTCCGCAGGAATCATTAACGAAATGCTTTATTTCGTGCTTTTACGTTACACTAATCTAAATTATTTATTTGCTTTATTTCTTGTTTTGGGGTTTGTTTCAGTTTATAGCTTCATCATATCAAGATTTTGGGCATGTCGTTAAAATAATGCTTAACCTCTCATGAGAAAATGGTCTGATTTGAGTGCGAATTGAATAAAAAACTCTCTTGGACAATGGAGCATAGATGGCTATGTGAGTATTTTCCAGAGGATTTTTCGTTCAAGATGCGCCAAATAAAGCCGTTCAAACAAAATTCAGGATTTCTCTTTAAATATTCATGTCACTTTGTTCCAGGATGATTTCCTTCCCTCTAAGACATTGAATTTTCTTCTTTTTTATGTCGAAGATATATTGTAACTTGCAATGCTCCCTGGGATTAGAAAGTAATGCGGGATTAAAAACAACGAGATTAATTCCCTCTGGATCGCGAGCAGATGGAACAATCAATAAGGGATGCCCTTCATGGGCTACTCTTCTTCCTGTTTCTTGGCATTGCGTATAATTATCCGGATCAACGAGCCAGGGAAACTCTTCTTTTTTTCCTGTCAAATCAAGCCCTAATCCTTGGCAATAAACTTTCGCAACCCGTCTATCGATAATGACTGTATCTTGGGTTTGAAAAATCTCCCAGGAATCTTTGATTTCCTGAATAAAGTGATATCTTGTTTCATAAATTGTCGTTTTCAACGTTTCTGATCCATACCAGCAAGCAATTGCACCATCGCTGTAACGTGAGCTCGTTATCTTTTCAAATGGATAATCAATAAAATCATTTTTGCTGTAATCAAATGCCCGTTGAATTAACGATTGATTGGTTAGTACAGGATGAGTATGGCTTTCTATGATATTGGCCGCTTCCCAATTTACCGGATCATCACTGAGATCATCGAATAAATCCTGGGATACCTTAATGCCTCTTATATTTCTAAAAATATCTTGTGAATATTCTCTGACAGCATCAAATAATGACACGTTTACTGACCTCGCATAAAATCAGTAAGTCGCCTTATTTGAGCAATTCCAATATAACCTTGCTCCAACATAATATCTAATGGACGAAGATTATGGAGTTTTTGATTTCTCCCTTTTATCCATTGATAGACTATTTCTCGATTGTACGGATAGAGAATTCTCAGATTTTTATGAATCCCTAAAAGATTACCTACCCGTTCGATCGTATCTCTGCCAGATATATGTGCGGTTCCTCTTTTAAATTTGGCAAGTTGTGCAGGGCTTATTCCACCTAAAAGCTCACACTCTTCTTCATTTTTTAATTGCCAATGCTTTAAAAGTGCAATTACATTCTGGGTGTTACGTTTTAGAACGTCTTCACTTAAATCTTGAGATGTTAAAGATGCCAAATGCAAATGATTCATGGTAAAATCCTCTATTTATAGATTATTATAGTGTATAAATAGATTTTTACAACAAATTTTGACAAGAAATAAATCAATCTGGGAGTTTCAGCTAAAAATTAGAGCTGAATTTCATACACGCACAGGCATATCTTTCTGCATTGACATACAAATGTTGGGTCATGCTAGAAAATAGATGTTAATAAGAGTCAGGATAAATCCCACTAACTACTTCTACAGGCTCACGAATAATAAGGCGCTTTCCGACCATTTCCTTCACTTTCGGTAATATAGAATCTATCTTTTCTGCTGTATCAATGAATTGCACAACTAAGGGAAGCTTACTACCTATATCCACCAATGAGGCAGATACAACAGGGCTTTTAAATGTAAATCCAGCAACAGCACGCAAGACAGTGCCCCCTGCAATTTCATTTTTATCAAGCATATCTAATAGCTCAATGTGCAAGGGACGATGCTGCCATTTGTCCGATTCATTAATATAGATAGAAACTTTTACATGATTCATATCAAATTGCCCGAGCGAGTACGATACCCGCAATAACTGCCAATAGTGAAAAAAGATTATTACAAATAAAATTTAGTGCAGCAAGCCCATAATCACTTTGTTCCAAAAGCATGTAAGTTTCGTAACTGTACGTTGAAAATGTTGTGTAAGCTCCGCAAAACCCAACGGCAATAAACAAGCGCCATCGTGGATCAACCTCCACTCGCTCTAAAGTCCAGGCAAGAAAAAACCCCATAATAAAGCTTCCGGTCACATTAACAATGAATGTCCCAAAAGGAATATCTGCCGATAAATACTTAGCGAAAAAACGGCTCACGAGATAACGCAAATTTGCGCCAAAGATCGCACCAAAAGAGATCCAAAAAAAGTCTTTCAAGGCTTTTTCCTTTTTATTCAAATACCATTGCCCCAGGGTCTGATAACCCTAGAAAGATAATACATAAAAAAAACAAGCAGGTAAATTTAACCTGAAATTGTCTTATAATAAATTCTCATGCTGCTCTAAATGAACATGAAACTCATCGCAATCCTTTAAAAATTCGTCACTTAAAAAATAATTAAATTCCTTAAGACGCGCATGTGCGATAGGATCTGTACTATTGGAACTTGTCCCCGGATGACACATAATTAGAGTATTCTCCCTGGTTACACTCATCCATTTCCTGAATAATTCTCTATAGTTTGCTGCTGGGGCAAAATCATAAATACCTGAGAAGTAACGATTGTGAGGGATGCCCAATTTGATGAGTTGCTTCAGTAAAGCTTTACCTCCTGTAAGACTCAATATTTTTGCTTTCAACCGAGATTGAGGCAAATCAATGGAAGGCCAAGTGGAACGAATAGAAGTTCCATGACTTTTCAATCTTTGTGCATAGAGATCCAAAATGACATTCCGTATTATAGGAAATTGATGGACATGCTGGTGGCCATCAATAAAATCGGGAAGTTGTTCCATGATGTCCGTAAACAGGTCCAGTTGTGCCAAAAACTCTTTTCCAATGAAAGATAATTTTATCGAGCGCATATGCGTTTTAATCAGCAATTCATGTAAAGAAAAACACGATTTTTCTGGAATAGATACTAAATTACCTTCTGTAAGATTAAAGTGTAACCCAATTTTGATTGGTTTATTTTTTTTTAAGATGAGTAGTTCTTTGGCATAAGGAATAAAACCGGGCATATTCACCATACAACTCACAGCGGACAAACGTCCCATACGCGCTAATTTTAAAATCCCTTCTGAAATTCCGGAATTCAAGCCAAAATCATCTGCACATAATATTATGGTTTTTGAGTTACTCACAATTAAGCGCCAGTATTATAGTAACAATGGCATATGATATCTCATTTTTGCTATAAAAACGTAGCTTGGGTGAAGCGTAGCGGAACCCGGGAAATTCAATATATCAAATAGGAGATCCGGGGTTCCGCTACGACGCTTCACCCAGGCTTTATTCATTTAGGGCAACTTCTGACTGCTCTTTCACTGCAAAAAAACGCGCACCCAATACATTGATACACAAACCACCAATTACTAATAATCCTGCAGCAAGCTTCCATTGTTGAAAGGGCTCACCCAAAACTAAAACAGAACTCAGGATAGCAACAATGGGAACCAATAAAGTAAATGGGGCAACTACGCCTACTGGATATCGGGCAATGAGCCAGTTCCAAACCCCATAACCTATCCAAGTTGAAGCAAAAACAATATAAAACAACGATAATGTCCCACGCCAACTTATATGCTCATAGGTATAAACAAAACTCGAAGGGCCTTCAAACATTAAAGAAAGAAGGAACATCGGGATACATGCAACAAAACTTCCCCATGCAATCATTGCCATCATGTTGGTATTACTTCCTTTAATTCTCTTGGTGATCAAATTCCCCAGTCCCCAAGTTGCTGCAGCAGCAAGAATGAAGACAAAACCCGCTAAAGAGATATCACTATCAAAATGCATAGCAACCAACCCAATGCCAGCAAAAGCGACGAGTGCACCAAGAATCTGCCCCGTATTAGGCTGCTCACCCAAGAAAACCACCGCAAAAAACATACTGAAAAATACTTGTGTTTGCATGAGCAACGAAGCCATTCCAGCAGGCATACCAACATTCATGCCAATAAAAAGAAAAGCAAATTGCAATGCAAACATTACAAAACCATAGAGGACAATCGCTCTGAATGAAGATTGAGGAAGTTTAATAAAAAAAATGGCTGGAATGCTTGCCAGTAAAAAACGTAAGGCGCAGAGTAACAAAGGCGAAATTTCTTCCAGTCCGAAGGAAACAAAAAGAAAATTTATCCCCCAAATCACAACAACTAAAAGAGCTAATAAAAGATGTGTAATGGGCATCATCATGCTCCGGCCAAAAACCATATTTTAGCCCAAGTACTGTAATAACGCTATTTATTTGGTTTATTTTTTGGACAATAAAGTGTTCAAAAAAAGTAAATTTTGTTCTCTATTAAGATTTTTAAATATATAGCGTTACCTACAAAACTTTAGATAAGGCGCAAGTGATAAGCGATGGAGTGTATCTATAATACATGACTGCAGCCGAGAGAGTCTGTAACGCAGTATAACGTTTAGTAGGTAATGCTATGTCACAACAAAATTTAATTTCTATTTTTAAGCGCTCACGTTAAACTGGATTCTTTTAATAACATAGTTAAAAAAATCTGTTGGAAGTGCAATAGTGCAGCACTAATATCCTGGGTTTCGCTACACTGCCCTCCCATTAAGTCGAGATAAATTGTTATCCCTGCGAAGGCAGGGATCCATCCACCAAACAAGGTGAGGTACCAATTGATGAATGGATTCTCGCCTTCGCGGGAATGACATAATTCTTAATTTAATGGTGGCAATACCGCTGCGCTGCACGTTACATTTTATCTATTTTTTTGTGGCCTAAATTATGAAAGAAATTATTCTTGCTACCAGCAATTCCAGTAAAATCAAAGAGTTGCGTGATTTGTTATCTCCAATTGAATGCATTCCACAAACCAGTTTAGGAATTTCAGATGCAATAGAAGATGGTTTAAGTTTCATTGAAAATGCACTCATCAAAGCACGCCACGCCAGTTTACATGCAGGAAAACCCGCATTAGCCGATGATTCAGGTTTAGTAGTACCTGCTTTAAATGGCGAGCCGGGTATTTATTCTGCTCGTTATGCGGGTAACAATGCAACCGATGCAGAAAACATCCATTTATTATTAGAAAAAATGGCCCATGTACCCTCACCTCAACGAGAAGCTTGGTTTTATTGCGCGATTGCCTTGGTACACCATGCAAAAGATCCTATGCCAATTATTGCAACAGGTAGATGCAAAGGGATAATTCATAACCTCCCTGTTGGCGAAGGTGGATTTGGTTATGATCCCATATTTTATATCCCTAACTTTCAATGCACGGTAGCACAATTACCTGCTAAAATTAAAAATAATATCAGTCACCGCGCACAAGCATTAAAGCAACTGCGCGCTCTAATTAAGAATTGATGATGGATACAGATGCACTCTTTGCGCAAGCATATAAATTCCAGTATGAAGGTCAGTTGCCACAAGCCATTAGCCTCTATGAACAAATCTTGTCTCAAGAGCCCAAGCATCTGAACACGTTGCACTTTTTAGGACTCACTTATGCTCAATTAGGTGATATGGATAATGCAATTCTCTATTTATTACAAGCACTCTCTTTAAGCCCTGATAATGCGGGTCTGCTGAATAACCTTGCAAATGCCTATAAAAAGTCACATCAACTGGATAAGGCAATTGAATATTACCAGCAAGCCATTAAACTGCAACCGAATTATGCCCAGGCTCATAATAACCTGGCAACGGTCTATGCATTGCAAAATAACTATGCCCAAGCACTGTTACATTATACGCGAGCAGTTCATGCTGAACCTGATTTTAGTGCGGCACATTTTAATTTAGGCTTATTATTGCTGCAAAATAATCAATTGGAAGCCGCCAAAATCCAATTTAATAACGTAGTATCCTTAAATCCATTTCATACTGAAGCCCTTTTCTATCTCGGTGTATTGCATCTGGAAAAAAACGCTCTTGTTGAAGCAGAAAAAGCATTTCAAAATGTTTTGGAACAAGACAGCAAGCAAATAGAAGCGCTTTCCAATCTGGGCGTCATTGCTTTAAAAAGACAACAAAACCAATTGGCAATCGATTATTTCAGCAAGGCATTAGCCTTGGATAATGAAAATATCGAAGCGCGTAATAACTTGGCAGCTACATTCATGCATCATGATCGCTTTGAGAATGCGCTCATGCATTATGACGTATTACTTCAAAAAGAACCTGATAATATTGAATATTTATACAATTCCGGCGTAGCCCAAATGGCTTTAGGTCATTTGAATGAAGCCATTATTCTTTTTGATCATATCCTTGAGCTCGAGAGCGCTCATACATCCTCTTTAAATAATTTGGCGGCAATTTATCTTAAGTTAGAACAAAGGGACAAAGCTAAGGAATACTTAAAACGTGCTCTGGATATTAATCCCCAAGATACGATTAGCGCGCATATGCTCCGTGCTCTTACTGGGGATGAACAGGCAACAACCACTCCAGAATACGCACATAATTTATTTAATAACTATGCACTTTATTATGACCAACATATGAAGAGCACGCTGCAGTATTCTATTCCCCAGCATGTAGCGCGTGTAATCCACCAATTGGAATTGCCAACAAATACTCATACTTTAGATTTAGGATGTGGAACCGGTCTCACGGGTATTGTCCTTCGGGAGCGAAGTAACCGTTTAATCGGAGTAGACATTTCAGGAAAAATGCTGGCCCAAGCCAAAGAAAAAGGAATTTATGATAATTTGGTAGAAGCTGAAATCAATCAATTTCTTCAGCAAAATAAAGCCTCTTATGACCTGATCATTGCCGCCGATGTTTTTCCCTATTTTGGCGAGCTTGATACGTTATTTTACACCATTCATCAACATCTAAAGCTTGGAGGCTATTTTATTTTTACCATTGAAATCAGTGCAACAACCTTCTGGTCGCTTGAAACAAGTGCTCGTTTCAGCCATCATCCGGATTACATCCAAAAATTAGCAGAACAAAATCAATTTAAGATAGTAAAGCAAGAAAAAATTCCAGCACGCATACAAAATGGACGTGTTCTGGAGGCAATGATTTATATTTTAACAAAATGAGTCTTTATAATTACTAAAGCAAACGCTACTTATACTATAATATAAAAAGTGGGAATGACTCTATCGCGCTACGATAGGGCAAGGAGCTTATATGTCAAAGCCCGGCAATGGACATAAGTTTATCGAAGAACCGCAGCTTACCTCCAGCGAACAACATGAGATTGATCACAAGATTGAGTTTGAAACAGCCAAGTCATTTCATAGCATGGTAAAACTTGGTGCTTTTGCCAATATACTTGGCGCTTTTCTGTATGTTCTTGCGATCTATAGGTCGACACGCCCAATATTAATCATTTCCTGGTATATCCTCTTGGTGCTTGCAAATTTGCTCAATCTCGTATGGGCACTGCGTTTTGAATATAGACGTATAACCCGCGCAGAAATATTTAAATGCCGAAAAGGCTTTCTCTATATTGTCATTTTAATCTGTTTGATATGGAGCAGTATTGGCATTTTATTTATGAACGATGGGGTTAATCAACAAATGACTACCATCATCTTTTTATCTGCTGTGTTAATTTGTTTTTCCTTCTCAACTGCAATTGATTTAACGATGGGAATTGCGAGTATTGTTTGTTTACTCACCCCTACACTTTTGTATCATCTATATTTAATCATTGATTCAATTGGTTCTGAGGTCAGCTATCTCAGTATATCCATTGCTGCCTCATTTTTGGTGCTCGGCCTATTTATGCTTTTTGCTTGCTTTGTTGGAAACAGAATCATTTTAAAAGTATTTCGTTTGGGATATGAAAATGCGTTACTTAGCCATAAACTGAAACATATGAATGCTTCTTTGGAACGACGAGTCAAAGAACGCACGGAAGAATTAGAAAAATCATTGAAATTGGTGACCTATCAGGCAACCCATGATTTATTAACTGATTTACCTAATGAACGTTTTCTTTATGATCACATTCATAATGTAACTGAACGAGCTATTAAAAGTCATCAAAAGTTCGCCATTGCCTGTTTTTCATTAAACAATATGATGAAAATTAATGACAGTATCGGTCATCAAGCATCCGCTACGGTTATCCATCGTATTGCGCAACGTTTTGCACAACTTGCAGTAAAAAATAAAAAATATTTCGTTTCATTATTACGCAAAGATGTATTTGTTATTTTAATTGATCCCATTAGTAATATGTCGGAAATAGAAGACTGTACCGAAGATTTATTTATGGTATTAGAAAATCCCGTCTATGTTTCCCAACAAGAATTGAATTTAACCGCAAGCATTGGTATCAGTGTATTTCCGACTGATGGCAGGGATGTGGATACATTGATTACGCATGCAGAGGCTGCGCGGACACTTGCGACCGAGCGCGGTGGGAATAGTGTACGCATTTTTAATACCGTAATTACTGCAGATGCTTCCAGACAATTAAATATTGAAAATCAACTCTATCGAGCGATTGAAAATAATGAACTAATCTTAAATTACCAACCCTTCATTGATTTAAGAACTGGAACCGTTTGTGGTGCAGAAGCTTTAATACGCTGGCAAAGTCCAGTGTTTGGATTAGTTTCGCCAATGGAATTTATTCCTTTGGCAGAAGCAAATGGAATGATTCTTCCTATTGGAGAATGGGTATTAAGCACTGCCTGCAAACAATTGAAGAAATGGCGGGGCATAGGATTTAAATTAACCATATCAGTTAATTTATCAGCAAAGCAATTGGTACAGCACGATCTCGTTGAGCGCATTAGGAACATTTTAAATAAAGTAAAATTATCTCCCAAGTACCTCGAGTTGGAACTGACAGAATCTAATGCATTTCACAATGAAGCCATTCCAATTATTAATAAATTTACAGAGATGGGTATTGCACTCGCCATAGATGATTTTGGTACTGGTTATTCAGAGTTTGGTAACCTAAAATTATTTAAAATCAATAAAATAAAAATTGATAGAACGTTTATTCAAGATATTGAAGTCAGTATTGATAGCAGAAATATCGTAAGTAACACCATTGCCTTGGCACATCGGATGAATATTGATTGTCTGGCAGAAGGTGTAGAAACGCTAGAGCAAATTAAATTTTTAAAAGAAAACGGATGTTACATAATGCAAGGTTTTTACTTTAGTAAACCTTTAGGGACCAAAGATTTTACTGAATTTTTAAAGACCCATTCCCAAAATACCTACGAAACTTTAACTAATTGGTAATAATATATCTAAAAAACCGGGGTCTGTTTACAGCCCCTGATTCTTGATAGCAGATGACATTATCCGTGAGTATTGATAGCATGATGCAAATTAAGTGATTGACTTAGCAAACGGAAGTTGCTCATGCAAAATATTGTTCATGTAGTACAAAATAGGGCGCAAAAACATCCTCATCAAAAAGCCATTTGCTATTTGGAAGACGGGGAGCACAAAACCGCAGAACTTACTTTAGCTGAATTGGATCAGCAAGCAAAAATTATTGCGGCCCATTTACAAACTCATCAAATAAGTGGTAATCGCGTCATTCTTCTTTATCCAACGGGAGTCGAGTTTATAACGAGTTTGCTGGGATGTTGGTATGCTGGCGTGATCGCCGTGCCAATACCTTGCCCTAAAATTGATGACTTTTTGAAACATGAGGCATTCCTGAATGCCATTGCTGAAGATGCCGATATTGCTGCCGTTTTAAGCTTGTCTTTGTACCATTCACGCATTGAATCAATCCTGAAAAGAAAAGCACTGATATTGGCTACTGATGTGCTCAAGACCCAATCAACTTCAAATTTCCAATCAATTCCCATTAATAAGGACACCATAGCCTATTTGCAATATACCTCAGGCTCAACTTCCGCTCCTAAAGCAGCAATTATCACCCATGGAAACTTGCAGCATAGTTTGCAAGAAACCATAAAGGTTTGGCATTACACCAAGAAGAGTGTGACCTTGACCTGGGCTCCCCATACCCATGTATATGGGTTAGTATGCGGCATATTGGTACCGCTTTACCACGGAACCCCCGCTTTTATTGTACCTCCAGCTGCATTCATCAACAGACCTATTAGCTGGTTATCTGCTATTTCAACATATCGTGTAACACACAGTGGTTGTCCTAATTTTGGTTACGATGTGTGTGTACGCGACATTAAAGATGCAGAGCGTGCGGGGCTTAATTTAAAACACTGGAAAGTAGCAATCAATGGCGGAGATAGTGTTCAACACCAAACGCTTATGGATTTCGTTTCCAAATTCCAAGCCTGTGGTTTTCAATTAAAACAATTTTGTTCCGCATACGGTATGTCTGAATTATCCGGCGCAATCGCAGTAACATCTTTTGATAGTGAACCGCATTTTTTATCCCTCCAAGATGATGCGAATCCCCTACAACGACGATTGGTCAGCAGTGGTAAATTATTAAGGGGATTGCAGGCAATCGTTGTTAATCCAGAAACAAAACAGCCCGTTGCTGCTGGGGCAACTGGTGAAATTTGGTTATCCGGCAAATCATTGGCCCTTGGTTATTGGCGACGACCCGATGAAACCCAAGCAGTATTCAATGCAACGATACCTGGCAGCGATCTCCGCTATTTTAAAACCGGGGATCTTGGATTTATCCTGGATAATGAAATTTATTTAACTGGAAGATTAAAAGAAGTCATTGTTATTTATGGAAAAAAATATTATCCACTGGATTTGGAAATCACCGTCGCCAATGCCCTTTCCAAACTCCAGATCAAACTCCCTCAAGTCGCCTTTTCTACAGAAAATGGGGGTAAAGAAAAAATTATTATTGTGCAGGAACTGTCTGAAGAAACCCCTGCATCACTATGGCCTAAAATCAAGAATGCGATTCGTCATGCCATTACCAAACATCATGGTGTGGAAGTTCATGAAGTCGTGTTAAGCCCTCAAGGAGCAATTCCCAAAACAGGTAGCGGCAAACTGCAACGGAAAAAAGCGCAACGATTATTCAATGAGCAAAACCTTGCCATATTAACCCAAGACTCACCAGAAAAGCTCACGGGAAATCAGCATGCAACCCGTGACAAGGAACATCAATTTACGACTCTGATAGCCAATGTATTGAAAATAGATGAAAAAGAAATCGACTTGGGTGCACCTCTGAGCCGATACTCCTTTGATTCAATTAATATCATTCAGCTTACAGCCCTACTTAACGAGACCTACCAGCTCTCATTATCCCCCGCAGCTTTGTATGAATATACTACTTTAGCAGAATTTTATACGGATTTATTAGATAAAAAAACCGGGAAGTCTGTAGCGGAGGAGGCAAAATACCCTATTAAGGAAACAAACGACATCGCCATTATTGGAATGAGCGGCATTTTCCCGCAAGCACCCGATATAGATACCTTTTGGGATAATTTATTGCAGGGAAAAGATTGTATCAGTGAAGTACCTTTATCACGCTGGAACTGGCAAGATTTAACCGTACGCTGGGGTGGTTTTATTGATCATATCGATCAATTTGATGCAACGTTCTTTAATATCTCAGCTCGCGAAGCAGAATTAATTGATCCCCAACAACGATTATTTTTACAAACTGTTTGGAAAACAATTGAAGATGCAGGGTACGCCCCATCCACTCTTGCTGCATTGAAAACAGGCTTGTTTGTCGGTGTATTTAACCATGATTATGCCGAGTTGTTGCAAAAAAATGAGGTAATGGATGCCTATCTTACTACGGGCACCATGAATAGTATGATTGCTAATCGTATATCCTACCTTTTAAACTTGCGCGGACCGAGTGAAACAATTGATACGGCATGCTCCAGCTCTCTGGTTGCTGTTCACCAGGCAGTCCATGCGATTTTGCAAGGTGATTGTGAGCTTGCACTTGCAGGAGGGGTAAATACGTTAATCACCCCCACATCCTTTATTGCAGCGAATCAAGCGGGCATGTTAAGTGACGATGGGCGTTGCAAAACATTTGATAAAAACGCCAATGGATACGTTCGCGGTGAAGGTGCAGGTGCCATTCTATTGAAAAAATTAACCCAGGCGTTGCACGATGGCGATCACATCTATGGGATAATCAAAGGAACAGCAGTGAATCATGGCGGGCATGTTAATACGCTTACTGCACCCAATCCCAATGCTCAAGCAGAAGCAATCATTTCTGCATGTCAACGCGCTCAAATACCCATCGACAGCATTCAATATATCGAGACCCATGGAACCGGAACGCCACTAGGGGATCCCATCGAAATTAATGGCTTAAAAAAAGCATTTCAACACCTGGCATTAGAGCAGCAGCTGGAAGCCTTGCCAAAACAGTATTGTGGATTAGGAGCCGTAAAAACTAATATTGGCCATTTGGAGTCTGCAGCAGGTATTGCAGGGATTATTAAAACCTTGCTTGCTATGCGCCATGAGATATTACCCGCGAATTTGCATTTCCATGAATTAAATCCTTATATTGAAATCGAAGACAGCCCATTTTATCTCCTTAATAAAACAACTAAATGGCCGAAAACAGCAGATACTCCCAGAAGAGCGGGAGTAAGTTCATTTGGCTTTGGTGGTGCAAACGCTCATATTATCCTTGAGGAAAGTCCAGAACGCACACACGCCCCATCCCCTAATCATTTCTCTTATCTGATTTGTTTATCAGCGATGACAATGACCGCTTTGCAGCAGCGGATTGCTGATTTGCTCAACTGGCTGGATCAGCAACAGGATTTAGCTAGCCTGGCTTCACTCAGTTATACCTTAAATGCAGGCAGACAACATTTTGCCAAACGCTTTTGTGTCATCGTGAAAACAGTCGCCGAATTAAAAGAGCAATTGCGATCTAGTTTATCCAGTGAGGATCTAGAGCGTCACATATTTATGGAAGAATCATCCAGTACAAATCATGATAATGCTGCCTTACATCAGGTACGCAGAAATTACCTGCAGGGCAAATCGATTGACTGGCATACAATCTATGGGGATTATCAAGAGAAAATCTCACTTCCTACTTATCCATTTGCCAAAGAATCTCATTGGGTAGCGAGCAAAAAAAGAGCTCTTTTCAAAGACGAAAAGAGCTCTGCCTGTTCCCCATCTATTTTTAGTGAACAATTTTCAGGAGATGAATTTTATTTGCGAGAGCATCGAGTACATGATGAACCCGTATTGCCTGGCGCCGTATGCTTGGAAATGGCTCAGGTTGCCGCCAGTTTGGCTTTAGGTAATCAGCAACTAACCTCTTTAAGCAAAATCATCTGGAAAAAGCCAATAAAAACCTCGGACTGGTCCAAGCTACTGTATGTCCGCATAATTCCTGAAACTGATGGAGTCTCATTTACAATCACTGACAAAGAGGAAATGATTCATTATGCTAGCGGAAATATGCATTATCCGGATAACTCTCCTGATGTGCCTCATACCAGCCTGAACATTGAGGAATTAAAATTAGCATTACCCCATACTCAAGATCCCGATACCATTTATACTTATTTTGAGAATGCAGGCATAAGCTATGGCCCGAGCTTCCGTGTCATTCAGACCCTCCATTTTAATGAGACGAATCTCTTGGCAGAACTAACCCTGCCTTCCTCTTTGTCCAGCAGGAATGGTGAATTTATAGTACATCCTTGTTTGTTCGATGGAATGTTACAAACAACCCAGGCTTTGCTTAAAAATCGTGAAGTGCTTTATCTGCCTTTTTCTATTACCCAAGTGGATATTTATAAGCCTTTACCAAATACCTGTTACGTATATGCCAATCTGGTTTCTTCTGTAGATAATCAGCATATGCCCGTTTTTAATATTCAAGTCACCGATGCCAAAGGGACACTCTTGTTGGTTATTACAGGATTTACCTTAAGTGCAGTACATGACTCCACTAAACCGGAGGCAACTGTCGCCCACTATTCTCCTGTATGGGTTGCCCAACCTTTGCATTCGGTAACAAAAAAACATCCAGATTCCATACTGATTCTAGGAAATAATGAACAGTCAGTACGATTGATAAAAACACAATTTGCTGAGCATACTACATCGTGTCAACGAATACAGGATTCCCAGGCCGCCCATCTTTCTCTAGCCTCATTGAGCGACTACATTATTATTGCTCTGGAAGAATTCAATGACCCTCTCTTTTCGCTTAAAGAGATCCAAAAAAACTTGGAGCAAACCTATTACCTGGTTCATACGTTAGTAACCCAGATCAGTAAATTAAAACCTAAAAAACCAGTCCAATTAATTTGTATCGGTAAAGAACCTTCTCTTTTTTCACGTGCTTTAGTTGGATTTGCAAAAAGCCTGCATCAAGAACAATCCAACATTTCATGTCGTTTTATTGAATTGCATGATCTGAGTCTACTTGCCCAGGAATTAACCCAAAATGAAATTGAAGTTCGATACGATAAACAGAATCACCGTTATATTCGACGTTACGAAGCCTTTACTCCACCCCTAACGGTTACACCAACTCTCAAAAAGTCAGGGGTTTATTTAATTACTGGCGGAATGGGAAGACTAGGTTATTTGTTCGCAAGATATTTAGCAGAACATTATCAGGCCAAAATCGTATTAACCGGTCGCGCCCCTATGTCTGCTCACTACCAAAACCGAATTGCAGAGCTGGAAAAGCAAAATGCCTCGGTAGTTTATGTACCCGCTGATATATCATCTTACGAGGAAGTCCAGGCTCTTATTCAAAACACTAAAGAACATTTTGGCACAATTAACGGTATTATTCATGCTGCGGGCCTTACCCATGATGAGTTTGTTGTGAATAAAACAGTCCCCGAAATAGCAAAAGTTTTAGAACCTAAAATTTATGGCGCCAGCAATCTGCATGCCGCAACACTGAAAGAATCTTTAGATTTCTTTGTGCTGTTTTCATCTGTAGCAGCCGTGTTTGGCAATGCAGGGCAAAGTGATTATGCCTATGCCAATTGTTTTCTAGATGAATTTGCTCACGAACGGGAACAGCAAAGAAGACTTGGCCATTGTTCCGGATATACTGTTTCGATTAACTGGCCACTTTGGGAAGAAGGGGGATTACATATTGCTCCTGAATACCAACAAGAACTTGAAAAAACCATAGGCATCTTAAGCTTATCTACACAACAGGGGTTCATCGCATTCTTGCAGGCATTACAGAACAATCTCCCAAATTGTATTGTTCTTCCAGGCTATCAACAAAAACTCATCAACGCCTTACAAAATAACTCTGTACTGAAACAAACACTAGCCACTCAGCCCCAGGAGATCAACCCCAATTTACAGGAACAAACCGAGGATTTTTTAAGAAAAATACTGGCTGAAACTTTAAAGTGTTTGCCAGAGCAAATCGATAGGAATTTGCCTTTTGAACATTATGGCATTGATTCGTTGATGATCATTCAACTGAATCAGCGTTTGGCCAATGAATTCAGGGAACTACCCAAAACATTATTTTTTGAATATCAAAACTTGGTTGATTTAGCTGAATACTTCATGAAACATGAGGCAGATGAATTAATTCAGCGTTTATCTAATGCGGAAATGGCATCCTCGCACAACCGGAGATCTAACACGAATCAAACTCCAATGCCAATTCAGGAAAAGACGCCCACCCACGCGGGAATGACACAACTCCTTAACTCAATGACAGCACCCAGATGTCTTGATTTTACAAAAAATACGACAAAATCACAGGATATTAGACTTCTTCAGAAACTCGCTACAGAGAGCGAAGAGCGAGGAAACACAGAGTACAGAACCGGAATGTACATGCAATCCCATAAGGATTCGCACATCGTATCGGCGAAGCAATTCGCCTCTGAAGTAGCGTTTTCGAAAAAGCCTATCGCCATTATTGGGATTAGCGGGCGTTATCCTGAAGCGAAAGATTTAACCGAATTTTGGCACAATCTGTATGCAGGCAAAGACTGTATTCGCGAAATTCCCAAGGAGCGATGGGCATTAGCGGACTATTTTGATGTGAATCATCCGGGTAAAACGTACAGTAAATGGGGTGGCTTTTTAACGGATGTAGATCAATTTGATCCCCTCTTTTTTAATATTTCACCACGTGAAGCCGCATTAATGGATCCCCAGGAGCGATTGTTTTTAGAAACCGCATGGAAAACTATAGAAGATGCCGGATATGCGCGTGACGCATTAGTGGGGAAAAAAGTTGGTGTGTATGTCGGAGTCATGTATGGACAGTATCAGTTGTTTGATAGCGAACCCTCTGATTCCGGTCAATTTATCCCAACAAACTCGTTATTTGCTTCAATTGCCAATCGAGTTTCCTACTTTTTTGATTTTCATGGTCCGAGTATCGCACTGGATACGATGTGTTCTTCTTCGCTTACAGCAATCCATTTAGCATGCCAAAGCATTCATGAAGGCGAATGCGAGATGGCCCTTGCTGGAGGAGTAAACCTATCCCTGCATCCCAATAAATACCTCTTACTAAGCCATGGAAAATTTTTAGCACGTGATGGGCATTGTCGCAGTTTTGGTGAGGGTGGGGATGGCTATGTGCCGGGCGAAGCTGTTGGTGCAATCCTGTTAAAACCCCTAGATAAAGCACTTGCAGATGGCGACCTTATTTATGCAGTGATTAAAGGCAGCCACCTCAATCATGGTGGAAAAACAAACGGTTACACCGTGCCTAATCCTAATGCACAAGCAGACTTGCTTGCTGAAACCTACCAAAAAGCCGACATTGACCCAGCACAAGTCAGCTATATTGAAGCGCACGGCACTGGAACATCCCTCGGCGATCCCATTGAAATTGCCGGGCTAAATAAGGTATTTGGCCAAAGAAAAATGCCACAATATTGTGCTATTGGTTCAGTAAAATCCAATATTGGTCATTGTGAATCTGCTGCAGGGATTGCTGCCGTCACCAAAGTGGTCTTGCAATTGCAACATCATACCCTGGTTCCCTCGCTTTTTTCTGAACCATTAAATAGCAACATCAATTGGTCCACCACACCATTTCGCGTGCAGCAAACTGTCAGTGAATGGCAACGACCATTAGCCAATGCCCCGCGCATTGCCGGAATCAGCTCTTTTGGGGCAGGAGGTGCTAATGCCCATCTGATTTTATCTGAAGCACCGGAAGTATTGCCGGCACCGACAAGAAGCAAATCACATTATTTGCTCACAATTTCTGCCAAGACCGAACTTGCATTAAATCAACGTCTGGATGATTTATTGGATTGGTTGGGAAACAATCCATCCGCAGAACTGGAACAAGTCAGTTACACATTAAATGCAGGCAGAACTCATTTTGATTGTCGTTGTGCTATGGTAGTCAGTTCGCTGGAGGAGGCAATCCGCTTCATCCAACAATTTAAAGCACAACAACAGCCTGCCCAGTTGTTTCTCCAAATAATTAGACCTCGTTCCAAACTCGCTGAGGAGAGTGAAGTACGAGGAGACGCGGAGCACAGAACCGGAGTGTACATGCAAGTATATGAGGATTCGAGCACCGCATCGACGAAACAATTCACCTCCTCAGTAGAGTTTGGAGTGAGGTCTAATGGAGCAAACACGCCTGAAACCACACCCACTCTATTGCCGCTTCTGATGCATCAATTGTCTCAGCTTTCTCAATATAAAGAAGCATTACTGGCTCTGGCAAAACTCTATGTAGAAGGCCAGGATCTGGATTGGAAGCAAATCCATGCAGATGAATCCAAGAAAAAAATATCCTTGCCTACTTATCCTTTTGCCAAGGAACGTTACTGGTACTCTGATGTGAACCAATGCAGTTCAACTCAAGAAAGGCAAACCCATTTGCCATTAATGCACAATGCACTTATCGACAAGATAAGCTCGTTTCTTACTCGGCAAGTCGTCCAAATATTGAAAATGAACCAACACCGAATTGCACCAGAAAAAAATCTTGGTGAATATGGGATGGATTCAGTGCATTTTATTGAATTGGCTAAAAAGATCAGCGAACACTACCAAATCGAGTTTACCCCTGCCGTCTTTTTTACGCACAGTAGCGTGCGCGCAATCAGTCAATACCTAATGAACCAATTTCCAGAAACTGTAGCCAAAACACATCAGGCAGCAGCGCAACTGCCAACTCATGTTCCTGCGGTCAAGCCTAGGCACATAGCAACTGATGGAGCCCAATCAATTGCCATTATTGGCATGCATGGGCTTTTTCCGCAATCCGATGATCTTGCAGCATTTTGGCACCATTTGCTCCAAGGTGATGATTTAGTGACCGAGATCCCTATAGAACGCTGGGACTGGCGTGATTATTACGGAAATCAAGCACATCAAAGTAACTCCAAATGGGGCGCTTTTATCAACAATTTCGATCAATTTGATGCAGGATTTTTTAATATTTCCGCCCGCGAAGCAAATCTTATGGATCCGCAACAACGACTCTTTTTGGAAATTGTATGGAAAACCATTGAAGATGCAGGCTATGATCCCTTTGCATTATCCTCACAGAACATTGGTGTTTTTGCCGGCGTTGAGTTTAGCGAATATCAGACATTAATTGCCAAACAACAAAAAGAACACCATGGCTTTATCGCTACGGGTAATTCACATAGCATGATTGCCAATCGTGTTTCCTACTTTTTCAATTTTCAAGGCCCAAGTGAAGCCATTGATACAGCATGCTCAAGCTCATTAGTTGCAATCCACCGTGCAGTACAAGCAATTCGTCATGGCGAATGCGATTTAGCTATTGCAGGCGGCGTGAGCCTTATATTGAGTCCTGATACTCTAGTAGTCACCAGCCAACTGGGAGCCTTGTCCGCAGAGGGTCGTTGCAAAACTTTTGCTAAAACCGCAGACGGCTATGTTAAAGGAGAAGGTGTAGCCGGTCTTTTACTGAAACCTTTAAAGCAAGCACAAGAAGACGGAGATCATATCTATGGAGTCATTAAAGCCTCTGCAGTAAATCATGGCGGTAAGGCGCAATCTTTGACTGCACCCAATGCAGCGGCACAAAGCGAGCTATTGATTCGTGCCTATACCCAAGCCCATTTCGACCCTGGTACGGTAACTTATATTGAAACTCATGGTACAGGTACTGCCTTAGGTGACCCTGTTGAAATTGAAGGTTTAAAACGTGCATTTGCGACGTTACTGTCGTCCGGCGCCAAGCAAAACTCGATTGCCTTAGGTTCTGTAAAAACGAATATCGGTCATTTAGAACCAGCATCAGGAATTGCAGGAGTGATTAAGCTGATTTTGGCCATGACTCATGAAACCCTCCCGGGTATTTTGCATTTGCATGAATTAAATCCCTACATCAATTTAACCGGTACACCGTTTTATATTCCCAAAGAAACCCAAACCTGGCAGCGCATCAAAAATGAAGCTGGCAATGAGATTCCATTGCGTGCTGGAGTCAGCTCATTTGGCTTTGGTGGAACCAATGCCCATATTGTGCTTGAGGAAGGCCGCCCCCATCAGGAAAAGACAGAAAACCGGCAAGCAAAACCCTACTATTTAATCACGCTTTCTGCCAAACAGCAGGAAAGCATGCAGCAAAAAATAGTGGATCTGCAGCAATGGCTGAATCAAAATAAAGAAACCGTTTCCCTGCCTGCACTGAGTTTTACGCTCAATGCGGGTCGAGCGCATTTTATTTACCGCTGTGCCCTAGTAGTAGATTCTCTTGATGCGTTAGTGAATGCGTTGACTTTATTAGTCAACCATGAAATTCCCGAGTATTGCATGATGAATGAAGGGCAAACCTGGACGATCCAGGGGCCGGTATTTGATGAAGTGTATCAGGCAGCAATTAAAGCCTTAGTTCAACCAGAAAATTCAGAGCAATATCGTCATAAATTATTTATTCTGGCAGATTTATATACGAAACATTATGTCATTGACTGGCAACAGGTATATCTCGGAGAAAAGATACACCGTTTGGGCTCTTTACCTGCTTATCCATTTATCAAACAGCGTTACTGGTATGATTTGGAATTCAATTTCATGCCTACGCCACAAACCTCTATGATCTCACCGTGCCGTGGTTTGTCCACGGCATCCACGGAACCCACGCACAAGGTGCGAGACGTGAGTTCTCCAATAAATTATCAACACACCCTGATGTATTTACAGCAGATATTCGCAGAACAATTACATACCTCTCCCGAACTCATTCAAGCAGATGAAACTTATGAGGTTTTTGGAGTAGACTCCTTGATTGGCTTGGCAATTACCAATCGCTTGGAAAAAGATTTTGGCAGCTTACCTAAAACCTTACTCTACGAACGCAATCGACTAAACGATTTAGCCAACTATTTGCTCAAAAATTATAAAGAAAAATTATCCACCCTGGTGTTCGCAGGCAACATCATGCCAGTAGCAACACCTCTTGAAATGGAAATAGTTAAACCCATGGCCCCTACGCCCAAAGTAAGTCATTCATCTCGTGATATAGCCATTATCGGTTTAAGCGGTATCTTTCCTATGGCCAACTCCATGGATGAGTTTTGGCAAAACTTAAGTTCAGGACGCGACTGTGTCAGTGAAGTTCCTGCTGATCGCTGGAATTATAAAGAGTACCCTGTAGCGATTGGAGGCAAAGAACACTATTTCCCTTATGGGGGTTTTATTCCCGATGTCGATAAATTTGATCCACTGTTCTTTAATATTTCACCCCGCGATGCAGGACTTATGGATCCGCAGGAACGCTTGTTCATGCAGTCCGTATGGTCCACCCTGGAAGACGCGGGCTACACCCGTGACAAATTAAAACGTAAAGCCCAAAATTCAGTCGGTGTCTTTGCTGGGGTGACTTATAATTTTTACCCATTATTTATCGCCGAAGAGTGGCAAAAAGGAAACCGGGTGCCGCTGGATGTGCAATCGTTTTCAGTCGCAAACCGGATTTCTTACTTCCTTGATGTAAATGGTCCAAGCTTTGTTGTCGATACAGCGTGCTCTTCCTCTTTGGCAGCAATTCATTTAGCCTGTGAAAGCCTCTTGCGTGGTGATTGTGCGATGGCGATTGCTGGGGGCGTTAATTTGTCATTACACCCCAGTAAGTATCACTTCCTGGGCAGTTTTAACTTTATGTCGGAACAAGGACGTTGTGCGAGTTTTGCTGAAGGTGGAACAGGTTATGTGCCGGCAGAAGGGGTTGGCGCAGTATTATTAAAACCTTTGGCTACTGCAATTGCCGATAATGATAGGATTTATGGGGTAATCAAAGGAAGCAGCATGAATCATGGAGGCAAAACCAGCGGCTACACTGTTCCTAACCCTAATGCCCAGGCTGCTGTAATTCTCCAAGCTTTAAAAAATGCCAATATTGACGCACGAACAATATCTTATATCGAAGCGCATGGCACAGGAACCGCATTGGGTGATCCCATAGAAATTCGCGGCTTACAAGATGCTTTTGAACACTATACCGAAGACAAGCAATTTTGTGCGATTGGTTCCGTCAAATCCAATATTGGACACCTGGAGTCTGCAGCAGGCATATCGCAATTGGCCAAGGTACTTTTACAAATGCGTCACCAACAATTAGTGCCGACATTGCATAGCACGCAATTAAACCCCTTTATTGATTTTCAAAACTCACCGTTCTATGTTCAGCAAGAACTGAGCGATTGGCAACCCGAGAATAATTCGCCGCGCCGTGCTGGGGTGAGCTCCTTTGGTGCAGGCGGCGCCAACGTGCATATGATTATTGAAGAATACGTTCCCTCAATAAAACCTCAAAGTACAGTAAATAGCCCATATATTTTCTTATTATCTGCATTAAATGAAGAACGTTTGGCAATACAAATACAGCAAATGCAGCGTTATGTGCAACAAAATAGCCATACACAAAATAAAGAGTGGCTCAGAGATGCATGCTTTACCTTACAAACAGGGCGAGAGCACATGGCAGCGCGATTTGCGGTAGTCGTAACAAATACAGATGAATTGCTTACTGCCCTGGCAAATTATCCGCATGACAAGGGAGCAAATACCTGGGTAAATCATAATGCGCACAGTAACCACCCAATAGTCCCCCACGTGGAAGAATTAATCAGCACTGAGCGCTATGAAGAACTAGTTCAGCATTGGATTAATGGGGTAAAGGTTGATTGGGAACGATTATACCAACAAATACCCAACCTTATCTCTTTACCTACTTATCCATTTACGAAACGACGCTGCTGGATACCTACAAAAGAGGTAGAAACACCTCCTATAACTCAGACAACGCTGCAACCAGCAATTCAACCTCCTGTTGCCAATACAGAGCTGGTCGATATCCAAGATTGGCTCTACCTCACTCAGTGGGAGAAAAATCCGCAAATGGCTCCGCCTGCATTAATTAGACCTCTTTCCAAACTCGCTGAGGGAAGTGAAGTGCGAGGCGACACGGAGCACAGAACCGGGGTATACACGCCAGTACATGAGGATTCGAGCACCGCATCGACGAAGCAATTCACCTCCGCAGTAGAGTTTGGAATGAGGTCTAAAGGGAAATGGCTTATATTCTGTGAACCGGAGGCAGTCCCTGTATTAAAACAAGAACTTGGGGAACAAGCGGGTATTTATTGTTTTGCCCGCAATCAATTTGCCTCAATTGATACTTATGAGTACACCATCAATGCCGCACAAAAAGCAGATTATGAGCAGCTTTTTGCAACACTTCATGCGCAACACAAAGACAATTTAATAGGTGTCATTTATTTATGTTCCGCAGTAACTACCCACTCTCGTACTATGTCCCGCGGCTTGTCCGCGGGATCCAGAAATTCCATAGCATCGTTGGCTCCCGCGGGCAAGCCGCGGGACGTAGGGGCATGCGAGCAGTTATGCTCTATAGATGATTCAAATGAAGAAAACCATGCCGATCCAAGTCTGGCATTACTCTATTTATTTCAAGCAATGGTACAGCATTCTTGGCCGCATCAATTAACCTTTTGTCTTACATCGCAATCGGCGCAGCACGTTACCTCCGCAGATACCATTAATATCTGGCAACATCATCTCTGGTCCATGACCCGTATTTTTGCCGCCGAACAAGCAAAATACCAGGCTTTATTGCTTGATTTGGATGCGAATGAAAACATAGAACAAAATGTCAAGATCCTGATTAAGGAGTTAGGATTATACCAAAGCAAACAAAATCATATTGCCTACCGTGCCTCCGAAAGGTATACCATTCGCTTCCTTCTTCATGAACGGTCACAAAACGATAAAGTACTTCCTGTCTGGAAAGCTCCCGCAGCTGCATTAATTACCGGTGGTTTAGGCGCTTTAGGCTATGAAGTCGCAGAATTTATTGTAGCGCAAGGGACACGTTTTATTTTACTTACCGGTACGACAGAACTCTCGCTACAAACGCCTGAAAAAAATATCTTGCTCAAAAAGCTAGAAGCCCAAGGTGCACAAGTTCGCTACGCTGCAGTTGATGTGGCTGATAAAGAACAAATGCGCCAAGTAATCATGGGCGCTGAACAAGCGTGGCAACAATCTATTGATGGGGTTTTTCACTTAGCTGGAATCACTACGGATAATGTCACGATCGCTGATATGGATGAAGCATTATGGCGTGATGTATTACGCGTAAAAATACAAGGCTCGATGGTATTGCATGAACTCTTTTTGCAAGCCCCATTGTCTTCTTTTGTATTGTTTTCTTCCATCGCGGCAGTTCCTCATTTTGGGATGGCAGGACTTAGTGCTTATGCAGTGGCGAATGAATTTATGAGCGGCCTTGCCTTATATCGCCGTAGTATGCAGTTACCTGCATCAAGTATTAACTGGGTAGCTTGGTCAGAAAAAGGAATGAGCCATAGACACAGTCATGATGCATTTTTAGATGCTGTTGGGATGGCCTCTCTAAGTATTAAAGAAGGAATCGCTTTATTTAATACCTTGCTAAGACTCAACCCAGCTGAGATTACAGTATGTAACATTCAATGGAAAAAATTTTTACACGTTAATGCAACAGCCAAGCAACTTGATTTCTTTACCCATTTTGTTGCCGAACATGCTGCAAGCGTCCAAGCAGCAGTTGTTTCCTCATTAAACCAGGAAGAAATTACTGCATTAGTCTTACATTGCTTTGCCTCGGTATTAGGATTGGAAGCCACTGAAATTGACCGCGAAACACCCTTCCAACACTATGGAATGGACTCCATTACGGGTATCGATTATACCGAACAACTGGGTAAGCATTTCCCTGATGTAGTCGCACCGATGGATTTATATCGCTATCCCACTTTAAATCAATTAACTGATTACATCCTACAGCGCGTGCAAATCAACTGCGAACCAGAACCTGCACCACTTTTTAGTGCAGAAGGAACTCTTGATCTGGATCAATTAAATGACGGCCAACTCAATGAACTGCTTGAATTGGAATTAAAAGAATTAGAGCTGACTTATGAATGATACAACAACTTTAAAAAAATCATTGTTGATGATCCAAAAGCTCAAAAAGCTTTTGCAAGAACAGAATGAAAAATTATTTACCCCCGTTGCAATTATTGGGATGAGTTGTCGTTTGCCCGAAGCCAATAATCCGCAAGAATTTTGGGATTTATTATGCCAGGGCAAAAATGTCATTTCACCAATTCCTGACACACGCTGGGAGCTGTTGAAAGGCACCCGCGAAATGGCTCAACGTGATGCCAATTTGGCTTATTGGGGAGGCTATTTACCCCAGATTAACGCGTTTGATGCGTATTTTTTTGGCATTAGCCCACGCGAAGCCATGCGAATGGATCCGCAACAACGCATCCTATTGGAGGTATCCTATGAATCATTTGAAGATGCGGGTTTGACTGTTGATGCCTTAGCAGGTTCTAATATGGGTGTTTTTTCCAGTGTGTATGCCAGTCAGTTCAGCCATCTGCAAAAACTGGATTCAGATATGGATGCCTTGTTTATTCCTACAGGGAGCGCCATCAGCATGGCAGCAAACCGTTTGTCGTATTTATTCGATTTGCGCGGCCCCAGTCTGGTATTAGATACTGCATGTTCGTCTTCGCTCATCGCCATTCAATTAGCGTGTTTAAACCTGCATGCAAAATTATGTGATACCGCCTTAGTCAGTGCAGTAAATATCAATTTATTGCCTTCCATTCATTCGGTTTTAGCCAAAGCAAGCATGCTTTCCCCTACCGGACAATGCCATACTTTTGATGCCAAAGCAGATGGTTACGTGCAAGGGGAAGGAGCAGGCGCCATTATTTTGAAACCGCTAGCCAAGGCATTACAGGATAAAGACAAAGTCTATGCAGTACTCACTGGCAGTGCAGTAAATCAAGATGGCAAAACAAACGGCTTAACAGCGCCTAATGGTTTGCAGCAAGAGCAATTATTGAGAGCGGCTTATCGAACAGCCAAAACAGATCCTGCCCATGTTTCCTATATCGAATGCCATGGAACAGGCACGTTCCTTGGCGATCCGATTGAAGTTCAAGCCTTAGGAGAAGTAATCGGCAAAAATCGCGGTACTGATAAGCCATGTTGGATTAGCTCTGTTAAAACCAACATGGGTCATTTGGAGCCTGCTGCGGGCATTATCAGTGTGATTAAAACGGCTTTAGTCTTAAAAAATGGTTTAATTCCTCCACATCTTAATTTTAACCAGGCCAATCCCCATATTCCGTTTGAACGCTATTCTTTGCAGATTCCCAAGCAACCAGAACAATTACCCAGATACAGCGATGTCGGTATTGCTGGAGTAAGTGGCTTTGGTTTTGGTGGTGCAAATGCACATCTTGTATTACGCGAGCTTTCTTCAAATGAAGAACCCATTTTTACCGATAAAATCCCCAGGAATAAAGAACTGTTTACTCTTTCCGCAAAAGAAAAATCTGCATTATTTGCTTTAATTGAGCGCTGGTGTGATTATTTAAAGAATAATCCGGAAACAAATTTGGCACAGCTTTGCTATAACCTCCATATCAGGCGCTCTCATTATGCACAACGCCTAGCAATCATCACGGATTCAGTTACTGATCTTTACCAAAAGCTGGCTGCGTTGCGTACAAGTCCAGATGTCCCAAATGAGTTTGTGTTTATCAATCACGAGCAAAAAAAATCTCCTACACCAATCCCAATATCTGAGTTTTCCACGCTGGATTTGCATGCTTTAGCGAAGAACTATGTGTCCCATGCGCAGATTGATTGGAAAAAATATGAAGAAAATCGTTCTTATGCACCTCTGGATATGCCGTTTTATCCATGGCAACATAAAACATATTGGCCAACCTTAGAGCAAGGTCTTAATGAAAGCATCAATACAACCTATCCGATGCGAGGCAAAATTCTTGTTTCACCTTTACCAGCTCGACAGTTTGAATTTGTCTTTGATACTAAAGTAATGCCTGAGGTTCAGGATACCTTTTATGTGTTACATGCGGGTTATTATCTGGAAATGTTAGCGTATGCAACAAAGCAATTATCGCAAAAAGCTTCTTTTACAGTGCAAAACCTCAATTATTTATCACCCATATTAGTTCTGGATGGGAAAACGATTTTGGTACAACTTATCATCCAAACAGGTGAAGAAGGCATATTATCATGTCGTTTTTACAGCAATGATGGCAACGAATCCTGGATAGAGCATGCAAACGGTATTTTAACCCTGAATAGCTCACCCTCCTTCAATCAACTTGAACCCAAGTACGAACTCCTGCAGCGACTCCCCATCTCAGGGACTACGGAAACGTTTTATAACCGAATAACAGGTATGGGCATGCCCGCCGGTGATACCATTCGTTGGGCGCATCAATATTGGGCCAATAAGGATGAACTGTTTTGTGAGTTACGCGAACCCAAGCCCTCAGAACGTGGGAAGCAATTTATTACCCAGATGCATCCAGGCATTATTGATGCCTGTATTCAGACCCTCTTTTTATTATTGCCTAAGCAATTCACCAAACCCTATATTGCATCACATATGGGAACTCTTGAGTTTTATGGCTCATTAGAAGATCAGAAATATATTTACACAGTATTAAAAGAACTGCATCCAGAAGGGAAATACATCATTGCTGACTGGTACTTGCTGGATAAAAATCATGCTTTGATCGCTGCATGTCATGATCTGCGCATGACCGTGCTCAATGATACGCTGCAAATTAACCAAATTATGGAGATTCAATCCCAGTTCCAACTCGATTTCTCATTGCCTTATGAAGTGTGTCAAAACAAATTGACTCAGTACTTAACCGAGCAATTTGCGATTATCTTTTCAATGCCGCAAGACGACATCAAACCATTCCAATCCCTACATGAACTGGGAATGGACTCACTCATGGCACTTGCTGTCATCCGAATCATAGAAACTAACTTAGGTATTACTTATTCTCTGCCCTTAATGATGCAAGGTCCATCCATTCATGAGATTGTTGAGTATGTATTAGCAAGCCAATGGCCAGGTCCCCAACAAGACTCACCTGAACCACAATCTCATTTTGATAGACCTCTTCGGAAACTCGCTACAGAGTACAGCACCAGAGTGTACCCACAGCCGCATAAGGATTCGAGTACTGTATCGACGAAGCAATTCTCCTCTGAAGTAGAGTCCCCAAAGAGCTCCACTCTCTGGGTCGCTAATCGAACAATACAGAAGAATGCGCAAGTACGTTTATTTTGCTTTCCTTATGGCGGTGGCGGCGCTTCAATTTATCGCGAATGGCAACAGGAATTTCCTGATTTCATTGAAGTATGCCCCATCCAATTACCAGGTAGGGAAAATCGGATGGAAGAGCAACCTCTTGCTGACCTTGAGACTTTGGTTTCAATATTGGCGAATCAACTTAAACCTCAATTCAACTTACCTTTTGCTTTTTTTGGTCATAGTTTTGGTTCGCTTATTGGATTTGAACTGAGTCGCTATTTACGTCGTCATAATTTGCCACAACCTGCCCATCTTTTTGCATCAGCCTATCCTGACCCACGTATCCCCTCTAAAAGCTTGGATAATCTCTTGGCAAAACTGCGCCAAATGAATATCAACTTATTTGATTTAAACGCAGAGCGAATCAGTGGGTTAGACGATGAACAATTAACGGCTTTATCCATAGTATTTAAAGAAAACGGCATTGTCGATTACAGCGATGAACGAATGAACAAAAGTATTATCAAAGTCTTATTACCGATTTTTATCGGTGATATGAACATTGTAAAAAGCTATGCTTATCAGGATGAATCCCCTTTAAAAGTAAGTATTACCGTGTTTTTAGGCACAGAAGATACCTGGGTCTCTCCAGAAGATCATTTAGGATGGTCCGCTCATTCATTAGGACATTGTGAATTTCATCAATTTAATAGTGGGCATCTTTTTATAAGAGAAAAAGAAATACGCTCAAAAGTAATCCAAAAAATTACTGAGAAACTTCTGCGTTTTAGTACTGCAGAATCTGAGATCTAATTCTCTCTGGATACCATGTATAAAAACTGAGATATGCTCACAAAATTTATTCTATAGCCAACAGTGATGTAAAAAAAACTTTCATCGCTGTCTGACCCCTGACCGTCAAGCGTAGCCCGTATTAGCGAAACGTAATACGGGACTTTTTCTTGCCACATCCTTCACAATCTCAAATATAAACCCCTTTTTATTAAACGATTAATATTCGAATCCGGTATTTCCATAGAACAAGTTATGGTAATAAAATCTCGTACGCTTGTTATGCAAAGCTCCAGTTAATTTGTCCGCCAATCGCTGTGGTTTGTGTATTGGTATGCCCTTTAAGTGAGGTCAAAGGGGTAATTAGATTTACCGGCATTTGGTTAAAGAACGAATGGCCAACCCCCACATCGTAGCCTAAATTTGCATTTTGTTGATAATGCGCTCCCACTGCCACAATAGTCGCACTCCCTACAGGATCGGCAATACCACGATCACGATCATTAGAAGGAGTGCTCATGAATTGAATACCGCCGCGGAATAATATTTTTTCAGTTGCCTTAAAGGTAGCACCAACTGCATAATCAAAACAGTTGTGGTAATTAAAAGGAATCGTTACTGAACGCGTTTCTCCAGTAGGAGTTTCCGTATTTTCCATCGTGATTTGATTAAATGTTCTCCAATTGGTGTAAAAAACTGTGCCAACTCCTGTCCAGCGTTTGGTGAAATCATGTTGTAAACTCAGTTGGACTCGGGCCGGCAAAGCCGCTTTTGTTTCTTGTTGATTGGTTCTAAAGATTGCTACCATGGGCCCTATCGCAGGCGTATGTACGGTGCTATGGCCTCTAGTCGTCAGCGAGATTTTAGAATAATAACTCACTCCAACCCGAGTTTCTGGTGAAAAATCAAATAAAATGCCGCCATGACCGCCGTATCCCCAGCCACTTAAATGATTTTCGAGTCTTGAGTCTAAGGGAAAAGAAACAGGCGGGCCATACATATTATTCAGTGTAAATGCCAAATGCAGTGCATCAAATCCCGCACCTAGAGAAAAACGGTCTGTTATTTTCACACCCAAACTTGGACCTATATCAATACCCACAACTTGAGAACGTGTTGAAGCATAACGAGCAATGGATGACCGTGTAGAACCATAATTTGTGCCTAATCCAAACGGAGTTGTCAAATTAAAACCAAAAGCAACGCGTCGAGTAAGAGGGGCTGAATAATAAAATGAAGGCAAAAAGGCCTTGATTTGGCTATGTGCTTCTCCAGACTGTGTAACAGGAAACGGAAAGGGAAAGGTTGGGGTAACTGCAGAGCCTGTGAATCGAGCAGTGCCTATGATGCCTAATGCATTACCCACTATTTGTTGATGAGGCAGTTTAACAAGGCCTGCTGGATTTGTATAAGCCGTACTTGCATCACTGGCAGCCGCTGCCCAATCAGCATAAGCAACACCCAAACCCGCTGAATTGACAAAAGGCAGGTTAAAATCGGATGTTGCCAAAACTGGAGAAGCGATAAAGAATGAAAAAAGCCCTAGGTATAAATGAGACACTCGACACACATTTTACTCCTTTACAGTAATAGCTCAGGCTGTCTTATGTTGACTTCTGCAGGACGATTGGATTTGAGCACTTACCTTTTTATATTTTATTATTCCTTAATAAATTAATAACCATCTCAATTTCTTCTGACATCGGCCTACAATCTTCTATTTTTGGAGAATATTGACGAACTGTGTAATAAATAGATTGAGCTTTTTTACTTGCTTTTTCAATACCACGTAATTCAAGTGCTTGCGTTGCTGCCAGCAACAAAATTGCTGTGAGGCGCTCCAAATTGGCGACTGACTCTTGAAAATCAAAAGCAGCGTGGGTTCCCAAGCTATTTACATCCTGATTATCACCTTCTGTAGGTAAGGTAAATGCCTGATGTGACTGGGCCAATTTGCGATTTTGTACTGCAAGTGCTGCAGCTAACAGCTGCATTGATCGAAAACCATTATGTTTACTTGGATTAGGCACTAAATTCACCGGTAAATCATGATTCTTACGAGGATGAACTAAATTAGCGAGCAATGCATGCATCCAGGTTGAAGCTTGGGCAATATCCATTTTCAAAATATCACAGGCATCAGTGATATAAAAACCCATAAAATTTGCGCTATGATAAATATTGTTCGCAGCAACATCAATAACAGGATTATCATTCACAGAATTCATTTCATTTTCTATCCAACAGATTGCGCGTTCCAAATTCTCATGGAATGGGCCGAATCCTTGGGGAACAGAACGAATTGAATAATAATCTTGTACTGGTTTATAGGTATAATCCGTTGCTCTTAATTCATCTAAATCAATCAATAATTGACTTCCTTCCCAGAAATCAATAAAAAATTGATTGATTGTCATTTCACCTTTCTGTTTTTTTAGTTGATGTACCACAGGATGATAAGCACTACTGATCACAAGTAAAGACTCTAACGCCATGGCAATAGCAGCCAACATTTGCTTGAATAAATGATGCAAATCATAGACTGCCAAACTGGCTATTGCCGTCATAAAGGACGTGCCATTGATCAAGGCAAGCCCATCACGCATTACGGGTTTATATGCCTTAAGGCCAGCTAACTGAATCGCTTCGGGTGCCAGCATCACGCAGTCCTGATAAGTCACTGCAACAGGTTCGCCAATAAGCGCTGCTGCAATCATAGAAAGAGGAATAAGATCACCACTGGCACCAATAGAACCATAACAACGAACTACAGGAGTAATACCTGCATTAAGAAAATCTAGAAGTGAATTAATTAATTCAGGATGGACACCCGAATATCCTTGTGCCAGACAATGTGCACGCAGCATCATCGCTACTCGTACAATATGAGGTGAAACAATTGCGCCTAGACCGCAAGAAAGAGAGCGAAGAATGTTTTCTTGTCGTTCATTAATCGAGTCATAATAATCTGATGCATCAGTATCTTTGAGCGTCGTATCAATATAACGCACCTGATCACCAAAATTTGTGTTGACACCATAAATAGGAACTCTTGAATCAACGTGAACTTTCAAAAACTGGTATGAAGCATCTATGACTTCCATGGCTTTGGGTGGCAAAGCTACTGGCGATGAATGATGTGCCAATGCTTGAGAAGAAGCAATAGTCAACTGACAGCCATAGCCAATTGTTATGGGCATGTCTACCTTGCTCATACTTGCAGGATTAATCGTTTTGGGAGTATTGAGAGACTTTAAATGTTCCAACGTAAACTCCATTTATCATAGTAAAAATTTGCCGGTAACTGAGCTTAGTGTGTGCTTTTTTATAAGACTTTTCAACAAAATAATTTACGTGGAATTTTGTAACCCTCAATAAAGCTGTACAAACTGAGCTTTCCTACTTCCTGCGGCTTATCCGCAGGATCCAGAAATTCGGACACAGAGCAAGATTCCTGGATTCCGCGGACAAGCCGCGGAACGTAGCTACAACCATACATTAGAATGGCAACTCCAATGTGTCATCTAACAAATGCATCTGTTTCTTAAATAACTGCTGAATCTGCTCTAAATTGTCCTTATCTTCCGCTTCAAAACGAGCAACGAGACAAGGAGTAGTATTCGAAGCACGTAATAACCCCCAACCTTTATCAAATTCAACACGTAATCCATCAATTGCAATAACGCGTGCCTGAGGAAATTCAGCCATTTCATTAAATCGTTTCATAAACTGGAACTTCTCATCATCCGCTATAGCAATTTTCAATTCAGGTGTATTGATACTATTGGGAATCGCTTCAAATTGCTCACTTACAGTCATATCCGATGCGCTAATGATTTCAAGTAAACGGCAGGCACTATACAGGGCATCATCAAATCCATACCAACGATCTTTGAAGAACAAATGGCCGCTCATTTCACCAGCCAAAGCCGCCTCTTCTTTTTTCATCACGTGTTTCACAATAGAATGACCTGTAGGACACATTTTGGGTATGCCACCCGCTTCTTTGATCACAGCCTCTAAATGACTGGAGCATTTAACATCAAAAACTACAGTAGCTCCGGGAAGACGAGTTAATAATTCGCGAACATAAAGCATCATCAAACGATCAGGCCAAATCATTTCACCGTTATTCGTAATTAAACCTAAGCGATCGGCATCACCATCAAAAGCTAAACCCAAATCTGCTTTATGGGCTGCTACTGCAGTTTTCAAATCAGCTAAATTAGCCTCAATGGTTGGATCGGGATGATGATTAGGAAAGTGACCATCTACATCACAATAAAGTGCAATAACATCACAACCCAGTTCGCGAAGCATTTGCGGTATAATCGGACCAGCAATCCCATTGCCACAATCAACTACCACTTTTAATGGACGTTTGATTTTTATATCACTTTTAATACGTTGCTCATATTTAGGTAATACATCAAATGCTGTATCTTTACCCTGGCCAACAACACGCTTGCCGTCAAGAACCAGTTGATACAAAATATCAATATCTTCTTGCATTAAAGTCTTACCCAACAAGACCATTTTAATGCCATTGTAATTTGCTGGGTTGTGGCTTCCTGTTACCATCAATCCACAATCAAGGCCTTGAGTATGAATTGCAAAATACATAACCGGCGTAGGAACCGCGCCTAAGTCAAATACATCGATTCCGCTGTCCAGTAACCCTTGTTTTAAGGCGGAAGCCATAGCAAAACTAGTGAGACGACCATCACGTGCCAAAAAAATTTGCTGGCGCTGCAAATCACGCAAATAACAGGCTAGAGCCAGTCCAATGCTATAAAAAGCATTTTCATCCAATTCCTGTCCAATAATGCCTCTGATATCATAAGCACGGAACACTGAACGAGTTACTTGCTTTTGCTGATATTTCATTTTAATTCCTCCCTGAACTTCCAAATCCACCGTCACCCCTGGAGGTTTCAGTAAATGCATCAACTATTTCAAAAGCAGCTTGCACAACCGGAACAAAAACTAATTGCGCAATACGCTCTCCGGGATTCACTGTGAAATGCTCAATTCCTCTATTCCAACAAGAAATTTTGAGTTCTCCTTGATAATCAGAATCAATGAGTCCAACTAAATTCCCTAAAACGATACCATTTTTATGTCCTAAACCTGAACGGGGTAAAATCACAGCCGCTAATTTTGGATCAGCAATATAAATTGACAATCCTGTCGGCAATAATACCGTTTCTTGCGGTGCAATTTGAATTGGCTCATTAATACAAACACGTAAGTCCAATCCGGCTGAACCGTGGGTTGCATACGTAGGCAGCGGAATAGTATTACCTATTCGAGAATCAAGAATTTTTAATTGAATCGCTTGGGTCATCATTTTTCCTATAAATATTAATGCGCATCATTTTGCAGAGTTGCAGCAATGATTGCAATAATTTGTCCTGCTAACCGTGTTTTATGGGTTAAGGGTAATTCGATTTGCTTGTTTTTTGTAATTACAGTAACTTGATTCACTTCACTGTCAAATCCAAGTCCTTTTCCTACTGAGTTTGCCACAATCATATCCAGTTTTTTACGCTGTAATTTTTCAGTGGCATAATGCACAACATCCGTGGTTTCAGCAGCAAATCCAACTACGCAAGAAGCCCTAGCTGAATCAGCAACACGACTGAGAATATCGGGATTTTTTATCAATTTAAGCGTCATTTCATCCTGATTTTTTTTCTTCATTTTCTCAGACGCAGGCGACTCAACCCGATAATCTGCAACAGCAGCTGTTCCTATAAATATACCATCTGTTGGCATTTCCTGCATAACTGCATCCAGCATTTCTTGTGCCGACTCAACGAGAATCCGCTTAATTTTCGCTGAAGCCTGTAACGCACTTGGTCCACTAATCAAAGTAACCTGCGCTCCTGCCATTGCAGCAGCTTCTGCTATGGCGTAGCCCATTTTTCCGGAACTGTAATTGCTGATATAACGAACTGGATCCATAGGCTCACGAGTAGGCCCTGCAGTCACAAGTACTTTTTTACCCGCCAATAACCGGTGGACATTATATAAACGTAAAGCACTCATGATTTGTTCCACTTCACTTACGCGTCCCAAACCTTGCTCACCACATGCTTGAGCCCCTTCTTCCGGACCAACAAGAATAACGCCTCTTTCTTGCAAAAGCTTAGCATTAGCCTGAGTTGCAGGATGCGCCCACATGCTGCGATTCATAGCAGGACAAATAATCACTGGCACTTCTGCAACAAGATATAAAGTAGAGAGCAAATCATCGGCAATACCTTGTGCTAATTTGGCAAGACAATTGGCTGAAGCAGGAGCAATAACCAAGTAATCAGCCCAACGTGCCAACTCAATATGTCCCATGGCGCGCTCTGCCTGAGCATCAAATAAATCAGTACGTACATCGTTTCCTGATAAAGCCTGCATCAACAAAGGACTAACAAACTCCTGGGCAGATTGCGTCATCACCACTTTTACCTCCGCACCGGCTCGAGTTAATTCCCGAATCAGGTACGCTGATTTATAGGCGGCAACCCCTCCACAAACCCCAAGCAATATTTTTTTCCCAATAAAATCTTGCATGACTCAACGTTTTTGATAAGAATAGCTCCGATCAAAGCATAAACTTCGCAATAAAGGAATAGAAAAATGACGTTTGTCCAATCAACACGGCAGTTAGATCTGCGTGAAAAACTGATCACATATGGTGCGCAAAGCCTTTCAGATGTTGAATTACTCGCAATTTTTATCAGTTCTGGCAATAGTAAGAAATCCTGTGTGCAATTAGCATTTGACCTGCTTAAACATTTGGGTGATTTACGTGGTGTCCTTAATGCCGATAAAGAGCGTTTCAAACAAGTATCTGGTTTGGGTGAGGTACGGTATACCCAGTTGCAAGCAATCAAGGAAATGTGTCGGCGCAGTGATTTTATACAATTAAAAAAAGAAACCCAAATCACAAACAGCAAACAAACCTATGCTTATTTAAAAAAACGTTTACGCGATTATAAAAATGAAACCGTTGCTGCTTTATTTCTTGATAACCAATATCGCGTTATTGCCTATGAAGAGCTTTTTTCAGGTACAATCAACACCGCAACAATTCATCCCAGACCCATCATAGAACGCGTTTTACAACTTAATGCAGCGGCACTCATTCTTGCCCACAATCACCCATCAGGCCTATCCGACGCTAGCCATCAGGATATCGTCGTAACTGAGCGCATCCGTGCAGCATTGGAGTTGGTTGACGTCCGTTTACTCGATCATATCGTGATCGGGGACAATGAAGTCTATTCCATTATTGCTGAAAGCAAATCACTATGCGGCACCTAATCACGATAATTCCCTGTATGCAGATGCAGAAACATCCCCATAGTCCTTAAGACTTACTGACATATAAATTATTTTATCGGTCATTTAATAATCACCTAAGGTGCATGTTTTATCATGTACGCCTATGAAGTAAATGTAATGAGAATAAGATGTCACAGATAAAAATTAACGCAGAACCACAAGATAAGAGTCTGCAAGAATACCAAGTAAGAATACAGAAGCGTATAAAACAATATAACCAATTATCAGCACCTACTGCACTGAATAATAAACAATTAATAGATGATTTGTATCTGTTCACGCAAATCTACCTTAAAAAAACCTGCACGAAAGATGCTGATAATTTTAAAGTCATTCACTTATTTCGACATGGAGAATGTACGAACACGGATAAAGGATATGGATTCAAACCAAATGCAAATATTAATCCAGCCGCCGATGCAAATATGAAGCATTTTGATTATTCAGTACTTTTGCGTAATCAAAAAGCTGATACTCACGTCGTATTTTCTACTATGACACGAGCTACAGTAACCGCAGCAAACTTTATTGCAGGCTTACGTGCTCATGGCAAAAAGGTAACCGCAAAATCCTCACGTGAAATAACAGAAATTGCCGAAGGGCCTTCCGGATTTGATATTATGGACTGGCGTGAATATGGCCCATTGCTTAATCCATTTTCTGATGTGAAGTTTTTTCATCGAGTTTTGCTTTTTTTCTCATTTATTCGTTACGCTATTCTCGGAAGCACGTTAGAAGACAATAAGAGTGCAAAACAAGAAGCATTGGATACCATCGGAGCACTTGATGAGACGTCACAACCCTCTGATGTAACTCATACAACAGACGCACAAAGAGAAAATGGGTTAGCAAAAGAAATAGTAGATGAAATAGATAATAATGACCCACGCGATATGATAGTCGTAGGACATGGTAATTCAATACGAGATACTTTAACGAAGTTTTTTCCAGATTATGAAAAGCACCACCGAGAAAATGATGAATTACGCTTTGCTGAAAGTCAGGATTTAATGGCATTTGATGTGAACGGGAAAAAAGAGCTGTTTATGCTGCCATTTAGGATCCAGGTAGATCAATATAAAGCTGGAAAAATGAATGTACGATATGTACCTTGTGCGGAGCTGACTCCAAACTATCAAGGCATTAAAGAAGAAATAGATGAAAGGGACTTGGAAATTGAAGCTTCGAAAAACAGCGAAACAGGTTCTCTAGTCGATCCAACTGTCGATCACTCATATGGAATATTTCGCTGGTATGGACTAACTACTTCTAGTAAGAAAAGAAGAACAACTCCGGAATTAGTAATAACAACTGAACCATATGAGTACGGCTCTTATCAGAATGAAGATGAATTAGACTTTGACCATAAATCATCTACAAAGCTTAGTAGCAGCGGAAGTTTTAACTAACTCAGGTATTTTTTCGGTTATTTGGAACAATATAAAAAGCTGATGTTGTTGCTCATTAGAAAATACTCTTTTGAAAATATGAGATTGGGATAAAACTATCGGTTCATTCCAATCTCTAATATAATTAGAGGAGCTCCAATCAATACCCCATCCTCATGATTAAAATTGCCTCGTCGCTGCTTTTTTCTTTTATCATCGGTACTGCGTTCGCTGCAACAGACTATTGCCAATTGGCATTAAACAATTTATATGCGGAAAAAAGTGATTTAATCTCTGTAATCAAAATCAATACCCGTAAAACATCACTGTATTCTTCTACTGTCGAAATAAGTAAAGATTGCCATAATTACGCCCCTTTATTTTCAGTTCAGAACCCTGATGTCATTAAAACCAAAGGAGGCTTGTGTGCCGTATTGCCTGCTGATGAAATAAAGCCTAATTTATGTTCTTTAAGCTTAACCCTTTGTGCTTCAGAAAAAGAGTGTCAACGTTTAATTATAAAATTAACCACAGAGAATAATCATTATACCAAAGCAAATCCTGCTTATTATGAAATGGACTTCAAGTAGCTAATAACTCAGCTTACACAGCGTGATCTATACATACAAACAACTGCCTAACAAGGAACACTGATACAAATCGCAATTATAGGGACAGGAAGCGTAGAAGGACATCCATGTGGGGACAAATTTCTTCTATTGCAATTTTATGAGCAAAATTTATATAATGCGGACAATTAATGTTTGCTGAGCTTATATATCATGACGTTTTCTAGTAAATTAAGAGCAGATTATGTTGAATTCATTAATGAGGAGTTAGACCGTATTCCTGTAATACGAATTGAAGAGTTTAATTTAATCGCTCAAGAATTACAAAAGCTCATTACTGCACCGTTTATTTTGGCGCTTAAAGGCTTTTTTAGCTGCACTCCAACAAAATCTACGCTTACTGAAGCAGCGCAAAATCAGCTTGATCATATTCATTATTGTTATCATACTCCTAAAGATTTTGTGAAAAATGCTAAGGATTATTCTGAATATCAACGGATTCTCGCAGAAAGAATCACTGCAAAAATAACTGAGTTTCAAACATTCACTGAGAAAGAAAAAAATGCTTATATTGCGTTTCAACAGGAACAACATATTACCAAAGCAGCCCCTACCACAGTTGATTTTTCTTCCGTAATTTAAATGCCATGAATGCAGCACATTAAGTGCTGCTTAATCACCTCTATTTTATTGTTAGAGTAAATGGTGTTGGTTGTGCATCGCTTTGCTTAGTATCAGTAAAAAATCTATTTTGTGACTCCAATTTATTTTCTTGCTTCGCCTGATACTGTACTAATGCATGAAAAGCCGTAGAAATAATCTCATCATTGGGCAACTTAGCCCCGCTCATAATATTGGCTGCTTGCTCAAGAGACATCCGTTTTTTGTAGTCAGGATTTAATAAACCTAAAATCACTTTTCTTACTGAAGGATGCATCTCCATTGTCGATAAAACTTCTTTATCAAATTTCTCTAATTTTCTGTCTAAATAGCTTACATAATTTTGGTACTGCGTGCCTTTTCCTGTGAAACTCGTTTTTTGTATTTCCCGCAATGGCATTTTTAATTCTTTCAATAACTCCGTTGGTTCAGGGGTAATAAAAGAAAGTAATGTGCATCCAAGCTCCCATTGATCAATACTTTGCTGAGATGCCTGGCTTCCTTTTCTAAATTCTTATTGTAATTTTTTATCATTTGGAAATTTTGCTTCTGGAGGAAGGATATCTGACTGCAATTTACTTGTAACTTGAACGGTGTCCTTACCATAAGCAATACCAGTACCAATATCAGATAAATAAATTCGTCCTTTACCATCAAATAAAATATTTTTTCCATGAATATCGCGATGATAGATACCGTTTTGATGCATTTCATTAACTGTTTTTACTAAGGAGTGTGTTATATGAAATAAAATGACTTTTGCGAATAAATCACTGGGATTAGGTGCTGATTTTTTACTGACCGCCTCCACACCTACATCGATTTCTTCATCACTACTTTCGAGCAGCTCCCCATCATGTTCTTCATCGCTGCTTTCTAACAGATCAGCATCATGTTCTTCGTCGCTACTTTCTAACAGGTCAGCATCATGTTCTTCGTCACTGCTTTCTAACAAATCCGCATCAGCTGTTTCACTTGCTTCCTCGCTACCAGCCTGCTTCTCATTGTGTTTTTCATCTTTGATAACAGACTCTCCTTCAATAGAGCTATTAAAGGATTCCAATTGTTGTATCAAATCGACAAATAACTCAGGTTTATTATTCATCCCAGACTCCAGAAGAGATTGAAGTTTCCTGAAATTCTCTCCATCTCTTAGATTCGCAATGGGCATAATCTGGAACATTACTGTTTTATCTTGGCTGTCAGTCGTGCTAAATGCATCTATTGCCCTCATCACCCCGCTGATGTTTTTCTCGCGTAAAATTTCATTAAATTGATCTTCTCGCGGCAAGGCTTGTGCATCAAAATTAGATTTTGTCATCTCAACAGGTGACTTTATTTTTTTAACCGCAAAAAACGTTCCTTCTTCATCACGTACTAACCGAACTTTCCCGAACTGTCCTGTACCTAATATTACTTTGCCTTTTAAACTTACCCCAAGCTGCTGTTGTAGAGCATTTGATTCCTCTTCATCTAGAGTACCCATCAATTGATATTGCTTTTTTCCATCTAGCGAAGTGATAACTGTGTGCTTATTTTTCGTAATTCTTTTATCATGGCGTTTCCAGTGTACTATTTCTTCTCTACCTTTCATAATTAACCTCGGCCTTCTTGCAATTTAGATCAAAAAATGAATTTTATGTTCAAAATATTATCAATTATTGGCTTTTATTGTCAATACTTGGGTTAACTCGATCTATAAATTTGTTTGATTTGCAAATAAAAGCAATCATTTTTAAATGAGTTGTCCAATGAGTTTAAATTTCTCTCAGGAAAGTTCAACACGATTTAAACGATAAAATAAAGATGACGCAGCATACAATGCTACGCCCGGGCAAAATCAAAAGACATAATTTTAGCAATTTCAGGTTGCTTTAAAGCTAAAGCCAAGAGCCGATCAATGCCTAAAGCGACACCACTGCATGCAGGCAAACCATGCTCTAAAGCCTGCAAAAGATAGTGATCTGCTTCCATGAAAGGAAAGCCTTTTTCGCTTCTTATTTTTTGGTCCTGAGCAAAACGTTTTGCTTGGGCAGCAGCATCGGTTAACTCATGAAAACCATTAGCCAACTCAACCCCTTGATAATAAACTTCAAAACGCTCTGCAACACCATTACTAATTTTTGCCAAAGAAGCTTGTGATTCCGGAAAATTATATACAGCCACTGGGGCGCTTTCCTTGCCCAGAAAAGGTTCTACAACATGACTCATCAATAAAAAAAGATACTGATCTCTATCTTCTTCTTGCGGAGGCAATACATTATCCAAATCATAACGCCGCAATATCTCACGAAATTGTGCTGTCGATGCGAACAATGGGTCGACAGCACATGCTTCAAGAAACGCTTGTTGATACGTTTTTTTGATCATCGGCTTAGACTGCATTACCCTTTGCAGAAAAAGATCCATTTCGTCCATTAAGGTATGATGATCAACATCCAGCTGGTACCATTCCAACAGAGTAAACTCTGGATTATGCCAACGCCCTAATTCATCATCGCGAAATACTCGTGCTATTTGGAAAATAGAACCGCTTCCTGCAGCAAGTAACCGCTTCATATGATATTCAGGGGAGGTCTGCAAGCAATAGGTTTCACCACGAAACGTAGCTTTAATATTACTTAGATAAACATCAGTCGTTCCATAGCGCCCCATAATTGGCGTTTCTACTTCCAAATAACCGCGTTCGGTGAAGAAAAAACGTATTTTTGCTAATAATTCGGCGCGTTGGCGTAAGAATTCGATCGGTGCTGAAGGGTGCCACATCAATAAAAAATTCCCAATTCAAGTCGTGCTGCTTCGGTCATTCTTTCTTGAGTCCAAGGCGGCTCCCAGACCAACTCTACAGAGCAATCACGAACACCTTCTACTTTGTTGACTGCTTGCTCTACTGTCCCTGGAAAAGTTTGTGCCACAGGGCAGCCAGGAGTAGTTAAGGTCATTTGAATTGCGACATGCGCATCATCATCAATCGAAACATTGTAAATTAAACCTAAATCATAAATGTTAACAGGAATCTCAGGGTCATAAATACCCTTAAGCGCATTAACGATGGCTTCTTCCAGTAATTCCTTATCCTGTTTTTTCTTAAAACCAAACATAAAGTACCTACGTTTTTCTGGGTAACTGTAGCCTGGGTGCAGCGAAGCGAAACCCGGGATCGGTGATGTCATTATTCCCGGGCTTCGCTTCGCTGCACCCGGGCTACGGTCTGATATTTCCCTTGGGACTTTTTCCCCAGTTCGCTAGCTTGAGCCAAAATGGCCTGATTTTTCGAGAACCGAAGCACAGCATACATGCAGTATGTGAGCATCGGATCGCAGAAAATCAGGACAGTTTGGCCAAGATAGTAGAAATGGAAACTGTCCTTATTCTGTTTTCACCACATTGCTGTCTTTATTCAATGCAGCTTCCAAAGTATGCCACGCCAAGGTAGCACATTTTACCCGTGCCGGATAAGCCTTTACTCCTGCAAGTACCGTCAACTTATCCATATAACGTAACTGACTTTCTTCATTTTGAGTCAACATATGATGAAAGCGATGAAACATTTCATGCGCTTCTTCTATAGTTTTCCCTTTGATCGAGTCAGTCATCAAAGAAGCGGATGCTTGGGATATAGCGCAACCACATCCCAGAAAACTTAACTCAACAATCACATCCCCTTCTATTTTGGCATACACCGTTAATTTATCCCCGCATAAAGGGTTAAAACCATTCGCTTGTGCCGTCGCATCTTTCATTTCATAATGATGACGCGGATTGCGATTGTGATCGATAATGATTTCTTGATAAAGTTCTCGCAATTCAGCACTCATGCAAATACCTCTTTAACCCGATGCAATGCGTGTATGCATGCATCAATTTCCTCTTTGGTGTTATAAAATGCCAGAGAAATACGTGAAGTAGCCGCAACATTATAAAAATCCATCAACGGCATGGCACAATGATGGCCGCTCCGTATTGCGATTCCTTCACTATCTAAAATAGTGCCAATATCATGAGCATGAATTGTTCCATGTACAAAAGCGACAACGGGAACTTTTTGTTTGGCGGTTCCAATAATATTAAATCCGCTCGCCCGAACTCCGGCCGTTGCATATTCTAACAACTCTTGTTCATAAACGATGATTGCTTCCATATCCAAAGATTCTAAATAATCTATAGCAGCGCCTAAGCCAATTGCGCCGGCAATATCAGGGGTACCGGCTTCAAATTTACTTGGCACTGCAGCGTACTCTGTTGCTTCAAAAGTAACGGAATTAATCATCTCGCCCCCTCCTTGATAAGGAGACATGGCATTCAGAAGCTCTTCTTTACCCCATAGCACACCAATACCTGTAGGGCCATATAACTTATGTCCGGAAAAAGCGTAAAAATCGCATCCTAAATCTTGCACATCTACAGAAAAATGAGGGACCGCTTGTGCGCCATCAACTAATACTTCGGCTCCATACTCATGCGCCATCTTAATCATTTCTTTAATGGGATTAATAGTGCCCAAAGCATTAGAAGCATGCGAAATTGCCACAAATTTAGTGTTCTTATTTAATTTCTTGGCAAACTCATCCAATAAAATTTCACCATCAAGTGAAATGGGCGCAACCTGCAGCTTGGCTCCGCTTTTTTTACAAACCATCTGCCAAGGAACAATATTGGAATGATGTTCCATATGCGTAATTAATATTTCTTCATCAGGTAAAATACGCGGTGCAACCAAGCTTTGTGCTACCAAATTAATCGCTTCAGTTGTTCCACGTACAAAAATGCACTCACGTGGTGAATTTGCATTGATAAAGCGCTTCACTTTGGAGCGGGCAGCTTCGTAACTTTCTGTTGCTCTGACGCTTAAAGTATGCACACCGCGATGTACATTCGAATTATCATGTTCATAATAATGAGAAATAGCCTCAATTACCGCTTTAGGTTTCTGTGCCGTTGCCGCATTATCAAAATAAATTAAATCAAAATCATTTACTTTTTGATTGAGTGTAGGGAAATCTCTACGAATTGCATGAATATCCAAGGCGTCCATTTCGCTTACCCCAACTGTTGTGTTAATAAATGCCCCATGTAGTCCGCTAATTGGCGATGGGGAATAAGCCGCAGATTATCACGAGCAAAAGCATGAATTAAATAATGCGATGCTTCAAGCCGACCAATCCCACGAGTTGCCAAATAAAACAAGGCTTCCTCATCCAATTGTCCAACCGTTGCACCATGAGAGCACAGTACATCATCAGCAAAAATTTCCAACTGCGGCTTGGTATCCACTTCTGCATTTGCTGAGAGTAATAGGTTTTTATTTTGTTGTTTGGCATCAGTATGCTGTGCATCTTTAGCAACAAATACCTTACCATTAAATACTGCACGCGAACGCCCAGTGAGAATTCCTTTATAATCCTGTTCACTACTGCAAGAAGGCACCAGATGCTGCACGGTGGTATGATGGTCCACATGTTGCCCTTCAGCAGGAGCATAAATCCCATTCATCAAAGAATGTGCTTTTTCTTCGTGCAAATACAAACTGATATCAGAACGAACCCATTGTCCGCCAAGGCTTAAAGAATGATTGGCAAATTCACTGCCTTCTGATTGTTTCACCGAAAGATGACCTATATGAAAAGCAGATTTACTTTCTCTTTGCAGGGTATAATGCGTTAATTTTGCACCAGCACCAACAACAATCTCGGTTACCGTATTCGTCAAATAGCAACAATCAGCCAAACCTTGATAATCTTCAATTATTACAGCCTGACTGTTTTCCTCAGCAACAATCAAATGTCGCAAATAAACTGCTTGATTCGTTTGTGTCTGCACATGAGTTAAGGCTATGGGTTCTTCAAGAACAATACCTGATGGAATATAAATCAACACACCACAGTGAATCATCGCTGTATTTAAATAATGAAAACCATGCTCTTGTTTTAAAACAGTTCCCAGATAAGGCTTAAGCAATTCTGGATGTTGTGTTAATGCAACAGCTAAAGGAAGAACTAATACCCCTTTAGGTAAGGTCTTGGCAAGCTGCTCCACACCCGAAATGAGTCCGTTGCGAATCAACATATACTGATTTATTGGTAAATCAGAGTTTATGTCATCCGTACAGGCCGCAGCTGCAGGTTCCTTGAGGTTATCTGCAGTATTAAAACGCATAAAAGGCTGATTTAATAATGCCTCGACACTGGTATATTTCCAATCTTCATCATGTCGCGTTGGAAATCCACGTCGATTCAAATCCATTAATGCCTTAGTTTGCAATTGGGCAAGCCAGGGCAAAGTAGATAGCCCCGCTTTTGCTCGTTGTTGGTAAAAATCCAAAATCTCGCTCATATCACTACACCGTTTCCTCAAGCCAGCTGTACCCTTTTTTCTCTAATTCAAGTGCTAATGATTTATCCCCAGACATAATAATACGACCATTTACCAGCACATGGATAAAATCTGGCTCAATATAATCAAGCAAGCGCTGATAATGCGTCACTAAAATAATGGAACGTTCTGGGGAACGCATTGCATTAACACCATGCGAAATAATACGTAGCGCATCAATATCCAAGCCTGAATCGGTTTCATCAAGAATAGCAAGCCTTGGTTCCAAAGCGGCCATCTGTAAAATTTCATTACGTTTTTTTTCTCCGCCCGAAAACCCTTCATTAATGCTGCGATAAAGAAAGCTTTCATCCATTTCCAGTAACTGGCATTTCTCCCGAATGAATGACAGGAATTCAATGGCATCCAGTGTATTTTTCCCCTGGCCTTTGCGTACTGCATTAACAGAAGCTTTAAGAAAGTTCACGTTCGTGACACCAGGTATTTCCACTGGATATTGAAACGACAAAAAAATACCGGCACGCGCTCTTTCTTCGGGAGACAATGGGGTCAAATCCTGTCCTAAATAATTTATTTCTCCACTAATCACTTGATAAGAAGGATGGCCAGCTAATACTTTAGACAGCGTACTTTTGCCTGAACCATTAGGTCCCATAATGGCATGAACTTCACCTGCATTTACCTGAAGATTAATGCCTTTTAAAATGGATTGGTCATTTATTTCAACATTTAAGTCTTTGATTTTTAACATATTAACCTACTGCCCCTTCTAAACTTAGACCTAGCAATTTAGTCGCTTCCACCGCAAATTCCATAGGCAATTCTTTTAATACCTGCTTACAAAAACCATTTACAATCATCGAAACAGCATCCTCTGTATCGATTCCTCTCTGTTGACAATAAAACAATTGCTCTTCACTGATCTTGGAAGTAGTTGCTTCATGTTCTACTTGTGCTGTAGGATTCTTGACCTCTATATAAGGAAAAGTATGTGCGGAACATTCAGAGCCCATAAGCATTGAGTCGCACTGAGTATAATTACGCGCATTCGTTGCTGTTGGTGCAATACGAACCAAACCGCGATAAGCATTATGTGCACGTCCAGCACTGATCCCTTTGGAAATAATCGTTGAACGCGTGTTTTTGCCAATATGGATCATTTTTGTGCCGGTATCAGCTTGTTGATAATTATTGGTTAAGGCAACTGAATAGAACTCTCCAACGGAATCATCTCCTTGTAAAATCACACTGGGATATTTCCAGGTAATTGCTGAGCCTGTTTCAATTTGCGTCCAGGAAATTTTGGAACGTTTGCCTCGGCAAGCGCCGCGTTTTGTCACAAAATTATAAATACCTCCTTTTCCTTCCTTATCCCCTGGATACCAGTTTTGCACCGTAGAATATTTAATTTGTGCCCCATCCATAGCAACCAATTCTACTACAGCAGCATGGAGTTGATTTTCATCACGCATGGGTGCGGTACAGCCTTCAAGATAAGAAACATAACTGTCCACATCAGCGATAATCAAAGTACGCTCAAATTGTCCTGTAGAGGCAGCATTAATTCGAAAATAAGTCGATAATTCCATCGGGCAACGCACCCCTTTGGGAACATACACAAAAGAACCATCACTAAATACAGCCGAATTCAAAGCAGCATAAAAATTATCACGATAAGGTACCACTGAGCCTAAATATTGCATGAGCAGCTCTGGATATTTATGTACTGCTTCAGAGATAGGACAAAAAATAACCCCTTTTTCAGCGAGTTTCGCTTTAAACGTAGTTGCCACGGAAACACTATCAAAAACAGCATCTACAGCAACGCCAGCCAGCATTTCTTGTTCTCTTAAAGGAATGCCCAGTTTCTCATAAGTTCTTAGTAACTCAGGATCAACCTCATCCAGACTCTTGGGCGCATCTTTTTTCTTTTTAGGCGCTGAATAATACGAAATAGCCTGATAATCCACAGGCGGATAATGCACGCTGGACCATTGAGGAGGTGACATGGTTAACCAATGCCTATAGGCTTTTAAACGCCATTCAAGCAAAAATTCTGGCTCACCTTTAATTGCTGACAAACGACGAATAACGTCCTCGTCCAGTCCAGGCTCAAAAGTATCTACTTCAATGTCGGTTGTAAACCCATGTTGATATTCTCTATCGAGCAGAGAATTAATTTGCTCACTGCTTTTAGCCACGATTAACTCCACTTGCCAATTGTAGAACTCGCTCCACATCATGTGCTTGCAAAGTTGGTTTAGCCAAAGTGGCTAAACTTACACTATCCAAAGCGGTTTCAATTGCTTGGCTAATTAATCGCCAATTACCCTGAATAGTGCAAACACCTTGTAATGAACAATCATTAGGTTGCAAACTGCACTCTGTGAAACCACGATGTTCTTCCAATGCAAAAATTATTTGCGACACAGAAATTTCAGTTGCAGGCCGTCGCAATCGATATCCTCCAGTCACTCCGCGTACTGAAGTTAACAAACCTGCACTGGTTAAACGTTTTAAAATTTTACTTACCGTAGGTACAGTCAGATGAGTATGTAATGCAATGTCACGAGCATTACATAATTCTTGCGCGTGCCTGGCGAGATAAACCATCACAACTGTTCCATAATCGGCCAACTTGCTGATGCGCAGCATAACACCTCAAAATCGAATAATCTAGTACTAAATAAGTCTTAATTTGAAACAAAACTCCCGCTTGATCAATTTTCTATCCATATTATAAATATAGTACCAAAATAGTTCTATATTTGGCAAACCCGAATAGTACCTTATTGTTCATAAGGGATGCAAATAAATTCAACAATAACAGCAACTCTATTGGATTTCTGTTCTCATTTTAACTTTGGTACAAGGAATACGTGTCATTCCTGTAGATGAGAGAGACCATCCTTAAGGCCCATTCTCTAGGTAAAGCATCGGCAATCCAGATCGTGACTTTGGCTAGCAGCACATTACCAGTTTAAAAACTTGACTCACTTGAACTATAAGCGATATATAACGTATCATCTTCTTTTAAACTTCGAGTGTTTGCAATAGAATTCATGCGTGAATCAGGACCTACTAGGAGCAAGACCATGACCGTTGCGCATTATCCAGCCTCATTGGTCAGCAGTCAACTTGTTGATTCGGGAACAATGCTTGTCCCGCAAGGTTACTATCGCTCCAAATTATTTATTGCTCCTTTTTCTACTAACGCTTTAGTTGCGGCAGCTGGCCCTCTTTTATCGCTGCTAGAACGACTCTGTCTTAGCCCTTCATTACCTGCTATTGAGGATATCAGAGACAATATTGAACATGAACTTCTTGCTTTTCAGAGCAAGATGGATGCATCGAAATATCCGGCAGACTTTGCTGCCATCGCGCATTATTTAATGGCAGCGACCATAGATGAAATCCTGGGTAAAAATTACATGCGTGTCTATCAAATTACTGCTGAATTTAAAGCCTTTACACCGCTCTCTAATGATAGTGCGCAACCACAACATCGTTTTTTTGAAATCCTTAATTACATAAAAGAACGGCCAAACCAATACCTTGACCTTATTGAATTGGTTTATTTTCTTCTGATCATTGGCTTTGAGGGTCATTACCATCTCAAACCTGACGGGCGACAGGTTTTGGATAACTATATTGAAGATCTTTATCAAATAATTCAGCAAAATCGTTTTAATCAACCACGCCGTTTGTTTAATGAAAACCCTATACCCAAAGTTGTTAAAAAAAATTATAAAGCAGTCATAATAACTTTGATTACGGCGGTTACTGTGGTAACACTTGCTTTTTTGACCAGCCAGTACTTATTGGAAAATAAAGCAAAAAATGTTTTATTTGGACATACCCAACTTGCTCTTCTGGATAGCTGATGGACAATTCTTTACGCGCATTATGTGATGCTATAAAAAAAATACTTTCACAATTAAAGCCACAAAGCAATCAGTTGTCTTTTATAGTGATTACCGGCAAAAATGCCCAAGGAAAGTCGGCCATATTAAAGCAAAGTAATATGGAAGAAATACCTGTTTTTAGCGAACAACATGCCAAAATATATTTTAATCAGAAAGGGATCATTATTGAACTTGGTGAAAATTGGCTTACCAACAGCAAAACCTTATTATTGACTACCCTGAAGCAATTAAATCGGTGCAATACATATCTAAAAATTACTGGTCTTGTTTTATGCATTGATGTAAACGACTTGCTTATCGCGGATCCAAGTCAGTTTGCAGAACAGAAAAAAGCGCATTTGCAACTGTTGGCACGATTTGGAACTAACCTGGGTTATTCCATTAATCTTGCGCTGATGTTTACCAAAATGGATACCCTTGCTGGATTCACCGAATTTTACCAATCAGAACATACAGCCGATTTATCGAAACCCTTAGGGTTTTCGCTTGATTGCAGAAATGAATTAAAGAAAAAAATAGAAGCATACTCATTACAATTCAATCAGCTGACCGAACAACTTGGCCAACAAGTAATTAACAAAATGCATCCTGCGCGTTCTACAATGAGGCGCAGTTTAATTCGAGAATTTCCTTTACAGGTAGCCAGCTTACGTGCTCCTATTCAAGCATTAATTCAGGGGATTTCGCCCAAACTTTTTAATTTACATTCCATTTATTTTAGTAGTGCAGAGCAAGGTGGCGTGAGTATTGACCGCCTCAATAAGAAAATTCAACACGAATATGCATTGGTAGTCCAAGATACATTTCCGCAAGCGACAAATTTCAGAGCCTATTTTGTTGAAGGGGCACTAAAAACCATTCAGGAACATTGCAGTCAAATTCCACAAGTCAGAAAGTTTTCGCAAAAACCCATTATTGCAATTACTGCAAGTATTGCTGGAATCAGCTTGCTGATCTTAAGCTACAACCATTATAAAACAGCTTATTTATTGGATGAAGCAAGTAAAGAATTACTTGCTTATGATGTCCTTAATAGTCAGAAAAATAAAGAAAAGCAGGCCCTTTATCATTTATCCAAGGCTGCAAAAACGATAAGCAATATTTCTAGTAATTCCTTGTCGCTACCCACAGTGCATCAATTAAAACATAATTTGCACCACAATGCTGAAAACCGCCTCCATGGCGAATTTTTACCCTCATTAATCAGCGAGCTAGAAGACGTAATCAATAATTCAGGGAACACCCCTATCGTTCGTTATAACGCCTTGAAAATTTATCTGATGCTGAGCCAACCAGAACATTTTTCAGCAATGCAAGTACATGATTGGTTTGCTGCTCAATGGAAAAAGCAACCTGAAAGTTCTTTAAACAAACAGTTGGCACTATTAAAACACTTATTAAGCAAACCACTCAAAAATATACCCGTAAAACCACAAGTAATTAGTGATGCCAGGAATTATTTAAACGCATTGCCCACCAGTTACCTCTATTACTCTATCGCAAAAGAGTTTTTACCTAATGCCAAACAAAAAATTGCAATTAATGGTTTTGTATTGGCTACTAACGAATTACCGAGTTACTTTACCCGCTCAGGTTTTAATGAAGTGATGCAAAAAATCCCTGATATTAGCCACAGTCTGCAAAAAGAAAACTGGGTTCTTGCACGCAATGATTTAAACCAATTACAGGAAATGATAACTCAGGCATATTGTTTTGATTATGTCACCTGGTGGCAAACGTTTATGCGCAAATCACAACCTTTGCATTATCAGGATTATCAAGCAGGCCGACAGGTAGTTAAAAATCTGGAACAATCTCATGCACTAAGCAAAATGATCAGCTTAATTCAACAGGAAACCAAGGCTGACTTGAGCAATAGCACATCACTATTCAATCAATCTATTGCCAATCAATTTACTGATTTAAACTTAATGAGCCTTTCCAGCACTAAAGAATTAAGTCTGAAAATCGTTGATTTGGAGCGCTTTATTTCTACTTTATCCATGATAAATGATGGAGGGAAAACCGCGTTTAATATTACTAAAACACGTTTTGCTAGTGACACTGCCTCGGATCCAGTAAGTTTGCTTTATAATCAAGCACGACAATTACCCGAACCTCTAAGCACCTGGACAAAACAATTAGCAAGCGACACGTGGGGAATTCTGATCAAAGACAGTCGTCAGTACATCAACCAACAATGGCAACAAACCGTTTATAGAGAATTCCAAACCACTATTGCCAGACGCTATCCTTTTGATGCATCACAACAAGAAGAAATTGCAATAAACGATTTCAATCATTTCTTTTCTACCCATGGTGCATTAAATTCATTTACTGAAAACTATGTCAAACCATTTTTGGATATTTCCAATGCAGAATGGAAGCCTAAAGCAGTAAATGACTCCGTGTTACCTATCGCATCGGAAACATTAGATGCGCTGATACGTGCGAATATTATTACCAATATGTTTTTCCCTGACCATGGTGAAGAAAGTAAAATTGATTTTAGCCTGCAAAAAATTAGCCTTGATCCTGTAGTTGCAAACCTGGAGCTTCAGATTGGCAGCACAAAACTAACTGATAATCAAAGCACTGACTCTGTTACTCGTTTTACCTGGCCTCAATCCCACGCCAAACTTGCTCTTAATTCAATTGAGGGTAATCACTATGAACTCGCAGAACAAGGCATCTGGGCTTTATTTAAACTGCTCGAAAAAGTGAATGTTCTCGTTGATGAACAAGACAGTTCCAGCTTGCAAATTCTCTTTGAAATCAACAGCAACTCGGGACGCTACCTGTTAAAAACAAATAATCAGGTTAATCCATTTACTCCAGGAATTCTAAATGGATTTACATTGAATGAATCTATAGTTTAATTCTTAAAACCAGAGCTTAGCTAAAATTTTAATCATAAAGAGACAGATTCATCCGAATTCATATATACTTATCAACTCTATTTAAAAGAAGGTCTCATACTATGCGTACGTTTATTTCTTGTTTACTTATTGCCTTACTAAGCTTTGGACTGCTCGTTAACGAAGCCTCTGCTAAACGCTTTGGTGCCGGCAGAAGTTTTGGCATACAGCGCTCCCAAAGTGCCTTGTTTTCACCAAAGAAGGTACAGAAATCAAGTATTCTTGGACAAAGCACAAAAAATCCCAGCAGATGGGGGGGATTACTTAGTGGCTTATTAATTGGCGGCTTGCTTACCAGTTTATTTATGGGCCATGGTTTTGCCAATGGGATCTTGTCCTGGTTAATTGTTGGTGCAATTCTCTTTTTTGTTATTGGCTTTTTCCGTAAAAGAATGCAGCCAGGTTTTCAATCAGGACAAGGACAAACCAATCCTTTTAACCAAAATCCTTTTAATCATTTTACCCAATCATTTAACAGCAGTTCAGAGAGCAGCTCCGGCAATAACTTTGCTCAATACCCTGAAGGTTTTGTACCTGAAAGCTTTTTACGTGAAGCTAAAGTGACATTCAACCGTTTACAAGCTGCTTATGACCAAAAAAACCTTCAAGATTTAAGTGAATTCACAGCACCCGAAGTATTTGCAGAAATCAAAATGCAATTAGAAGAGCGTGGAAATGCATCGAATAAAACCGAAGTCATCACTTTAGACGCTAAGTTGCTTGATGTTTCAAAACAATCTAATTCACTCATTGCAAGCGTTCACTTCACTGGTTCCATAAAAGAAGATGATGAACCTATTAGCCAACTTGATGAAATTTGGCATTTCCGTCAATTCCCTAACAGCACTCAATGGGTTGTCGGCGGTATTCAGCAAGAAGTATTTCAACCTTAATCAAAGAGTTAACCTGGGTTTTCCTTAAGGAAACCTAGGTCACATCATGACGCATTTGGGCAATACAATCGATAAAGCTGGGCCTAACAGCCCAGCCTATGCGGAGCCGTGGCAAGAAGTAAGTATGGAAGGCGAGGGGCGATTGGCTACTTAGATGTATTCCACATCAATTATTTCATATTCCACCATACCCCCTGGTGTATTTACGGTGACTGTATCATCTAATTCCTTGCCAATTAAAGCACGGCCAATAGGAGAACTGTAGGAGATTTTATTCTGCTTAATGTCGGCCTCATCTTCACCGACAATTTTGTAGGTTACCTTTGCGTCTGTTGCAATATGGCATACTGTAACGGTACAACCAAAGACTACCTTGCCGTTATTAGGCAATTTGCTGATATCAATAATTTGGGCATGGGATAATTTTGCCTCCAGTTCTTGAATACGCCCCTCATTAAAGCTCTGCTGTTCTCGGGCTGCATGATATTCGGCATTTTCTTTCAAATCGCCATGTGCCCTAGCTGTCGCAATCGCTTCAACAATACGAGGCCTATCAATAAATTTTAAACGCTGTAATTCTGAATTAAGTGCTTCCGCACCTTCAACTGTCATAGGGTGTTTGCTCATATCTACCTCAAAAAATAATTCCCTGGTAATTTATTTTTTAATCTCATTCGCTCCTCAGGAGAAAATGAGATCATTAAATTTAGCGATAAGTGTAACTTGGATGCAGTGTGTTTGTTAATGTAAATCCTGCAAACGCGTTACAGTTTCTCTATCCTCATATTTCATGGCCAAACAAGCAGCCTCAGCACCTGATAAGGTTGTAGTATAGCTAACCTTATGTTGTAATGCATTGCGTCTAATTGCAAAAGAATCAGCGATCGCTTGCTTGCCCTCAGTTGTATTCACAATAAAATCAATTTCGTTATTTTTAATAAAATCTAAAACATGTGGTCTGCCTTCATTCACCTTAAATACGCGGCGACAATCAACCCCCGCTGCTTGTAAAGCCAAAGCTGTGCCACGTGTTGCAATGATTTCAAAACCTAATTCAATCAATCGCTTGGCAATTTCACCTACTCGCGTTTTATCGGCATCTCTAACGGAAACAAACGCACGACGACGCTTGGGTATGTTAGAACCTGCTCCCAATTGTGCTTTAGCATAAGCTTGTCCAAAACGTCTGGCAATACCCATTACTTCCCCTGTAGATTTCATTTCAGGGCCAAGAATAGAGTCTACCCCAGAAAATTTGATAAAAGGGAAAACAGGAAGCTTAATTGAATAAAAGGATGGCATGTGGTGATTTTGACTTAAACCTTGTTCTTTTAAGCTAACACCCAGCTTGCAAAGAGCTGCAATTTTGGCCAAAGGTAATCCTGTTGCTTTGGAAACAAAAGGAACCGTCCGTGAAGCTCTTGGGTTTACCTCCAGAACATAAATGTCATCCGCTTGAATAGCAAACTGCGCATTAATCAAACCCACTACCCCTAAATTCAATGCCATTTGACGCATTTGCTCCATTAAATCCTGTTGTACCACAACACTAAGACTAAATGGGGGTAAAGTACAGGCTGAATCCCCTGAATGAATACCAGCCTGTTCTATGTGCTCCATTACCGCACCAATTAACACTTCTTTGCCATCACAAACTGCGTCAATATCTACTTCAATTGCATCATTTAAAAATTTATCCAACAATACGGGAGAATCATTGGATACAGCAACTGCATGCGATAAATAATGGCGCAAATCATCTTCTTGATAAACCACTTCCATAGCGCGCCCCCCAAGAACATAGGAAGGTCTTACTACTAACGGATAACCGATCTTATTTGCCAAAGCAATGGCTTCTGCCTCACTACGCACAGTACCATTATCAGGTTGATGTAATTTCAATTCAGTGACTAATTTTTGAAACCGATCCCTGTCTTCTGCCCTATCAATTGCATCAGGGGATGTCCCAATTATTTTGACTCCGTTTGCTTCTAATGCCCGTGCTAACTTTAAAGGGGTTTGCCCACCGTAATGGACAATAACTCCCTCCGGTTTTTCTACATCTACAATACCTAAAACATCTTCTAGAGTCACAGGTTCAAAATACAAACGATCGGAGGTATCAAAATCGGTAGACACTGTTTCAGGGTTACAATTAACCATAATAGTCTGGCACCCTGCTTTCCTAAGAGCCATGGCTGCATGCACACAACAATAATCAAATTCAATTCCCTGACCAATTCGATTAGGGCCACCGCCGAGAATCATAATTTTTTTCTTATCAGAATCAGGGCGAGCCTCGCAACTGGTTTCATAACACGAATACATATACGCGGTATCGCTGGGGAATTCACCAGCACAGGAATCAATCCGTTTGTAAACCGGAACAATCCCCAGTTCTTTTCGTTGCTTACGTACTTCCTCTTCAGTACACGACCATATTCTAGCCAAATAAGCATCGGCAAAACCACGTCGCTTCAGCAGGCGTAAAGTAAGTGCATCGATATCTGCCAATTTCTTCCCGGTCACAGAACGCTCCAGAGCGACCAGTTCCTCGACTTGTGCCAAAAACCAGGGATCAACACGACTTTCCTGATGAATTTCTTCAAGGGTCATCTCATTTCTAAACGCATCAGCGATATACCAAAGCCTATCAGGAGTTGGTGCTCGCAAATGGCCTCTTAAACGCGCTAAATCGCTTTTCTTGAATAAGGGATGCAAACCACAACGCCCTATCTCTAAACCTCGTATTGCTTTTTGTAAGGACTCCTGAAAATTGGATCCAATTGCCATCACCTCACCAACTGACTTCATTTGCGTCGTCAGGGTATCTGAAGTTTGTGGGAATTTATCGAAATTAAATCGTGGCACTTTAGTGACTACATAATCAATGCTTGGCTCAAACGAAGCCGGCGTCTTACCCCCAGTAATTTCATTCTTTAACTCATCAAGCGTGTAACCAACAGCCAGTTTTGCAGCAACTTTTGCAATAGGAAAACCAGTTGCCTTGGAGGCCAAAGCAGAGCTTCGAGAAACCCTGGGGTTCATTTCAACCACAAGCATTCGCCCATCTTCTGGATTAACAGCAAATTGTACGTTTGAACCTCCTGTATCAACCCCTACAGCACGTAACACTTTAATGGCGGCATCTCGCATGCGTTGATATTCTTTATCAGTGAGTGTTTGTGCAGGAGCTACAGTAATTGAATCGCCAGTATGAACGCCCATAGGATCAAAGTTTTCAATGGTACAGACAATAATGCAATTATCATTTTTATCGCGTACTACTTCCATTTCGAATTCTTTCCAACCGAGTACTGATTCATCAATCAATAACTCATGAGTTGGCGATAGCTCTAATCCACGCATACAAATTTCTTCAAATTCTTCACGGTTATAAGCAATACCACCGCCGCTGCCTCCCATAGTAAAGGAGGGACGAATAATTGCCGGATAACCCAATTGTGCTTGAACCTGGATTGCTTCTTCCATGCTATGGGCAATCGCCGAACGCGGCATATCCAAGCCAATTTTAATCATTAATTGACGAAATTTTTCTCTATCTTCAGCACGATCAATCGCTTCTCGTGTTGCGCCGATCATTTCAACATGATACTTTGCTAAAACTCCCTCACGTACTAAATCCAGAGCGCAGTTAAGCGCCGTCTGCCCGCCCATAGTAGGCAAAAGCGCGTCCGGGCGTTCAATTTCAATGATACGTGCTACTTCTTTCCAGGATACCGGCTCAACATAAGTCGCATCTGCGAGTTCTGGATCCGTCATGATGGTAGCTGGATTGGAGTTGACCAAGATAACCCGATAACCTTCCTCCTTTAAGGCACGTACTGCTTGGGTTCCAGAGTAATCAAATTCACAAGCTTGTCCTATTACAATAGGGCCTGCTCCAAGGATAAGAATGGATTTAATATCGGTTCGTTTTGGCATATCGACAACAAAAAAGAATAAAATGATGCATTTTACCTACTTTTGCTTAAAGTTTATACCCTTGATATGCAATTAACCTAGAAAAAGCAGTTGAGTTCGTAGCGAGCAAGCTAAAAATCCAGTAGATTCGGTGCTATTAGTTGGCACAATAGAACTCAACTGCTTTTCCAGGCTAGCTGTACTGATTCGCTAAAATAACTTGTAGCCCTGCTTCAGTTAATGATAAATATTTATAATTAGGATCAGCGGTCGTTCGCTCCAGCCATTCATTAGCGATGCATATATCCGTTAATTTTTGCAGATCGGCAACAGATACAGATTGTCCTAATTTTTGAGAAAGCATTGCTGCTGCCTCCTCTTCCATATTTAAAAAAACTTGATCTCGAGTCGCACTGCGATTTTTCATCTCATCATAAAATAATTGCAAAATATCCAGTTCATTCATGATGATGGTCCTTAAAATAGATCACTTGAATACTTACAGTATAAGCTTAAATTAATATCATAATTATGAATAAAAGAAGAAAAAGAACAATAATGTTCAATTTATTCTTGCAAAAAGATTACCTTAGCATTATCCCAAAATCTGATCTGTTAACGTATTATCCAATTGTGCTGTAGGTGATTCAGAATTATTGTCCCCTAGACCAAAAAATGATTGGGGTACGCTGCCTAGTCCTCGATTTATTTTTTGCCGAGATAATAGAGGAGTTAAAGCATGAACCAAATCATTCATTTGGGCAGCAGCCTCAGTTAATTCTTGGGAGGAGCAATCTTTTTTGGTCAGTTCATACCAAGTATATCGTGTTACCATTTTGTTATAAGGTTCTGGTTTTTTCAGAAGATCTTTGTTGAGAGGGTGTTTTGGATTTTGCTTTAACCAATGCAATAAACTTTCCTTATCAGTAACATAGCTGTTTGCAGGAACATTATGCCACTGTTCCTCTTTCATATATTGTTTCACCAATAATATAGGTGTTTCTACCTCATTATAGGCTATCATTTCATCCTTAATCCGGGTTTTATCATTCTCCATTAAAGCAGTTCGTACATCCTCCAGCTTTTTTGATAAATCGTTATATTGAGTGTACAAAGTTTTTAAAGCATCCAACTGTCGTTTTTCTTCTGGAGATAAAGGATCTTGGGGATTGGTCAATTCCTTTATGAGTGTGTTGATTTTTTCTAATTCACTATCATTTAATAATGTATGGGATTCCCTTGGGCCCTTGCTTTCTAAATCTGGAACTTCCAAATCCTCCTTTACTACAACAACATCTTGTAATTCTCCTCTTATTCGTTGGAAGCCATCAAAATCAACATCATCGATTAAGTCATCTGCATGCAAACCGGCTTGAAAAGCCCTCGTATGTAAATCGATGTCTTGCGTTAAAGTATGTTGCAAAGCGAACGCATTCCAAAAACCATCCATCTCATGCAGTAATCCACTCCTAAAACCAAGCCAGAACGATTCAAGCATGTTGATTGCAGTATTGTAAACCAAAAAAGCGGTTATAACTGCAAAAGTAGTTGCCATTACTGCCGCTACAAGTGGAAAAATAACCACTGTAGTCAGTAGAAAATTCTTCGCAGTAGAAACCCCGAGATCCTTAAAAACAGATGCCAAATAAATGGGTAAGCTGATTACCCCAGCAACTCCCAAAAGAAATGCAATCGCTTCATAAAGCGCATTGTATACCAAGATACGTAATGGCAATACAATGACACCTAATACGATCGCTAAAAGACGTTTTAGAACATACATAAAATGCATTTATAATGAAAAAGTTGCATAAAAAATCCCTTTATGCTCAAGAACAACACTTTGAATCACGCACATCGCATGTTACCCTTGCACATGTTTAGGTTTAACACAAGTCAATTCAATATGGAAGCAGTCGATGTCATTATTATAGGTGCAGGTGCTGCAGGTTTAATGTGTGCCATTGAAGCGGGCAAACGTTACCGTAAAGTCCTAGTATTGGATCATGCGAATAAAGCAGGTAAAAAAATTTTAATGTCGGGAGGAGGCCGTTGTAATTTTACGAATTATTATATTGAACCTGAAAAATACAATTCCCATAACCCTCATTTTTTTAAATCTGCTTTAACCCGCTACACTCAATGGGATTTTATTGAGCTTGTTAAAAAACATAAAATTCCTTTCTATGAAAAAACTTTAGGGCAATTATTTTGCGATAATAAATCAAAAGACATTGTAGATATGTTGCTTAAAGAGTGTGATGTCGCAGGGGTCGAGATCCACCTAAATACCAGTGTAGAAAAAATTCAAAAATCACAAAGCTTTAAACTGCATACCACTAAAGGGATATTCCACTGTCAATCTCTAGTTATTGCCAGTGGGGGGTTGTCCATACCTACCATGGGAGCCAGCCCATTTGCCTATAAAGTTGCAGAGCAATTTGGGATTAAAGTATGGCCTACGCGCGCTGGATTGGTTCCTCTTACTCTGGACGTATTAGAAAAAGAAAGAATTGCCCTGCTTTCCGGGATTAGTATTGATAGTTTAGTTAAAAATGCGCGTATTGAATTTCGTGAAAATACCTTATTTACTCATCGCGGTTTGAGCGGCCCTGCAATTTTACAATTATCCTCTTATTGGCATGCAGGGGAACATATTTGTATCAATTTACTGCCTGAAATCAATCTCTTGAATTACTTAAAAAGTGCGCGAACTGAAAAACCACAGAAACAATTAAACTCTATCTTGTCTACACATTTACCTAAACGCGTTATCGAACTCTTTATTTCACCAGAACTTGCTGAAAAGAAACTTGCTGAACTCTCAAATCATCATTTGGAATCTGTAACAAAACAACTTAACTCTTGGTTGGTAAAACCTAATGGGACTGAAGGATATCGTACTGCTGAAGTCACTATTGGTGGTATAGACTGCCATGCAATTTCTTCCAAAACTATGGAAGCTCAAGATATTCCAGGGCTTTATTTCATTGGCGAAGCCTTGGATGTTACCGGTTGGTTAGGAGGATATAATTTTCAATGGGCTTGGTCATCGGGATGGGCCGCTGGGCAAGTAGTGTAACACGCGCAATACGCGAACAGAGGAACAGTCATTTTACATAAAAAAGAAATAAGCAATTACTGTCAAAATTATGGATAAAATAAAGTAAATTAATTTACCAAGATGCATCTCACTTAAAAGATTTTTTGCCTTTTCCCAATAATCAATCAGATCAATGGTTAATGAGTTACCAAACCATAAATAGATGGGGCGCTGCCAAAATGGTTTATCCAAAAATCCGCCTAAAACAAATAATTGCTTGTTACATAAACTACAATAATAAACCGCTTGATCTGTAGTGACTAATCTTTTTTCCCAGCAAACAGTGGGTTCCATGCGTTGTCGGCAAAACTTACACTGAATTTTCATTTTTTTGATATTTTATGCTATGTGATCAATATTCTACCACAAAAACAGATGAGGAGAATCGGAAGTAAATCATCAAATAGCTATTTAGACAGGCTACCTGACTCTTTTCATCAAATACGTACCCAATAATGCAAAAATAAAAGTGGGGCCCAAAGCAGCTAATTCAGGCGGCAACTGAAATACAGTGCTGAGCGGACCAAAAAAACGGCTCAAGATATGAAAGCTAAATCCCACTGCAGCCCCCACCAACAGTTTCGACCCCATAGTCGTTGAGCGCAATGGACCAAAAATAAAGGGGATGGCGAGGATCATCATTACCATGGTCGTAAGTGGTTGAATAATTCGTTGTAAAAAAGCAAACTGATAATTATGCACATTCTGATGATTGTGTTTTTGCTCCCGTATGTAGCGATTCAATTCTTTTAAAGTCATTTCATCAGGCTCAATACTGCTAATCATTAAGATTTTTGGTTTTACGGCTACGTCCCAAGGAAGGGAAATAAAAGTCTGGACTTTAGTTTGATCAGCATCAAAATCTGTTTGTTGTATCCCATAAGCAACCCAACCTGTTGAGGTATACCTGGCTTCATAAATAAAACGAGACATTTTTAAATGATGGTGATCATCAAAACGAAATTGATAAATGTTATTGAGGACATTATTGGGCAGTATTAGACCCACAGAAATAAAATCATTTCCATAGCGCATCCAAGATCCCTGTGCGGTTCTTAATGCTTGTCCTCCACTGATTGCAGCAGTCTTATAGTCATTGGAATAGTGAGATAAGTAGGGAACTAAAGTTTCCCCTAGCACCGTAACCAATACGATAAGTAATACTGATGCTTTTAAAACTGCCCAAGTTACTTGGCCAATAGACATTCCTGAAGCACGCATTATGACCAATTCGCTATGATTGGCCAAAATCCCAAGCCCAATCAAACAGCCAAGAAGGCTTGCCATGGGAAAAAATAAATAGACTTGATAGGGCATTTGTAACAAAATAAAAAAAATTGCCTGCACAATACCGTAGTCAGCTCGCCCTAAATCACCTATTTCACCGACAAATAAAATAAAAATTTGCAGCCCTACTAACATGAGTGTGACTAAACCAATAGAGCTTAAAACTGTTTTTGCAATGTAACGATCTAATATTTTCATACTCATGCCAACTTCACCTGATTACGCCAGTTAAGTACTAATCCAAAACAAATAACGATCAGATGTACCCACCATAAACCTATCCATTGTGGCGTTTTTCCGGAAATCATTACATCGCGCGCAATGAACAATAAATTTGCATATACAATATAAATAATAATTGCGGGTAATAACTTGGCATATTTTCCTGAACGAGGGTTAATACGACTCAAAGGAACAGCAATTAAAGTCAAGGTAAATACCATGATCGGTACCGATAAACGCCATTGTAATTCAGCAGCCTTGGCAACGTTTTCATTATTATAAGGTAATAAACTTGCTGTGCTCATTGTGCGAAGATCATCAGAAATTTTGATTACAGGATGTGGTAGCCGTGCTTTATATTGGCCAAATTCTGCGACTTGATAATCCGCCTGGCCAGGAATTCCCTGGTATTCTTTGCCATTTTGCAAAATAATGTAGTCCTCTCCTGTTTTTGCATCTGTTTCAGCAAAGGCTTGATCGGCCCATAATATATCCCAACGTGTTTGTTCATTTACAGAACTTTTTTTTGCCAGAAATATTTGCTCTGCCTTAGTATGATCACGGCTCATAGACTGGACATAAAATACTTCCTGACCATCATTAATGCTATGGAAACGTCCAGGCATAATCGTCTGTACTAAAGTTTGTATTCCTGTACTACGCAACAACTTGGCACGTTCAATATAAATTAAGGGACTTCCCCAAATCATGATTACCGCAACAATAATGGCTACCCCTGTCGCCATAATAAAACTGTGTTTTAATAATTGATTTGGTCCATAGCCACAAGCCCCTAATACCGTCATCTCACTTTCAGCGTATAAACGGCCATATGCAAGCAGCATAGCAATATAAAAACCTAATGGAACCAGGAAGCTTAATAAAGTGGGCAATTCCAATATCATTAACTTCATAATAATGACGCCAGGAATACTTCCAGAAGCAGCCCTGTTGAGATATTGAATCAGCTGATTACTCAGAAAAATTAACACCAGTATGGAGGTTAGCGAAATCAAAGTGATAAACACTTCTTTAGCCAAATAACGAAAAATGATCACCCAATGCCCCCATTTTAGTAATCTCATTTATAGAATCATTCTCATCTTGAGGCATTGTATCCTCTTGTAGAAAACTAAAAAAGCCTTTTTTCCCCGCCCTAGAAGCGCCCATTCACTAGATTATTTTGTTGAAATTTAATTAATAGAGCAATAAATTTATATATTGTGTTTTTATTGTCCATAATATCAACTAAGTTATAAAGGAATAATTTAATGGACCTCAACTCGATATGAAAGTTGAGGTTCATTCTACATCACAAAATAAGGATTAAATAATGTCTAAAAACAAACAGTTAAAAGATTATCAGCAAAAAAGGGATTTTAGAAAAACTAAAGAGCCGCAAGGAACAACCTCAAAGAAAAAGGAACATATCTTTGTAATTCAAAAACATGATGCCAGCCATTTGCATTACGATTTTCGTTTACAAAACGATAATGTATTAATTTCTTGGGCTATTCCTAAAGGACTATCAACAGCCGCTAATAAAAAGCGATTGGCCATCCGTACCGAAGATCATCCCCTAGATTATGCTAAATTTGAAGGCATCATTCCTGAAGGGGAGTATGGAGCAGGAACAGTTATGGTGTGGGACTTTGGTCATTATGAACTCATTGAAGACAAAAAACCCATGGAAAAAGCCTTAAAAGAAGGGGCTTTAAAATTTTTCTTACATGGAGAAAAAATAAAGGGGGGTTATGCCATGGCACGTACCCAACAAAAAAAAGATAAGGAGCAATGGGTCATTTTTAAACTTGATGATGATGAAGCTGATGCTCGGAAAAATCCTGTGAGCACCAAACCAAATTCAGTATTAACAGGTCGCTCTCTAAATGAAATTGCTAAAGAAGAGAAAAAAGATGAATAAATTATTCAAACAATTATCCAATTCGATGCAAAATAAGCTGGATAAAAAAGAACAGAATCAAGAAGTTTCTCCGATGCTCGCAACCCTAACTCAAGATTATTTCTCTGATGAGCAATGGATCTACGAACGAAAACTCGATGGAGAACGTTGCCTTTTGCATAAAAAAGATAATGAAATTCATATGATTTCACGAAATAATGAAGAACAAAAAGAATTTTATCCTGAAATTGCTCAAGCTTTACTTGATTTTCCGGGCAATTTTATCATTGATTGTGAGTTGGTTGCATTTCGTGGTAAAACAACCAGCTTTGAACAATTGCAACATCGAATGCACGTGAAGAATCCAAATCAAGAATTAATCAAAAAATATCCAGTGTATGCTTATGTCTTTGACTTTTTATATTATGAAGGATATGGATTAGAAAAATTACCGCTTCGTAAACGTAAAGGGCTTTTAAAATCTACTTTTGAATATAAAACCCCCATTCGTTATCTGCCTCATCGCAATAAAGAAGGGGAAAAATATTTAAAAACTGCGTGCGAAAAAGGTTGGGAAGGCCTCATTGCAAAAGATGCCATGGCTCCATACCAGCATAGTCGTTCTAAAAAATGGTTAAAATTTAATTGCATGAATCAACAAGAATTTGTTATTGGAGGCTATACAGATCCTCAAGGAACTCGAAGTGGTTTTGGTGCTTTATTAATTGGTTATTATGAACACGAAAAATTAAAATTTGCTGGCCGGGTAGGAACAGGTTTTAATGATGAGCTTCTTGATTTTTTACACAATAAAATGAAAAAACAAGAACAACAATCTTGTCCTTTTAGTCAATATGAGGAATCAGAGAAGAACGTTCATTGGCTTAAACCCAATCTTGTTGGTGAAATTGGTTTTACAGAATGGACGCAACATGGAAAATTAAGACATCCTCGTTTTTTGGGCCTTCGAAAGGACAAGGATGCGAAAGAAGTACACCGAGAAGAGCATACAAAATAGGTATTATAAACCTCTGGGAGGAGCCCTATGAAAATTACCGGTGTTGACATCTCTCATCCAGATAAACAACTTTATCCAGATGACAAGATTTCTAAAAAAGAAGTTGTAGAATATTTTTATAACATCGCAGATTATCTTCTGCCTTTTGTAAAAAATAGACCAATCAGTCTGAAACGATACCCTGATGGTATTAATCAGGAGGGTTTTTATAACAAACATCGCCCTGATTATTTTCCTGATTTTATTGAACAACTTACGATACCCACTATACAAAATAATTCAGAAATGAACATGGTGGGCGTCCATTCTAAAAAAGCTTTGGTTTATTTGGCGGGACAAAATACATTGGAGTTACACATTTCCCTATCAACTATGTCTTCAATCGAAAAACCCGATCAAATTATTTTTGATTTGGATCCACAGGATGATGATTTTGAAAAAGTGCGTGAAGCAGCCCTTGCTTTAAAAAAACTATTTGATGAATTTGAGCTTACAACCTTTGTCAAAACTTCTGGTTCCCGTGGCCTACATATACATTTACCTATCAAAGCGCACTACAAATTTGATAAAATTAAAGAGATTTCAAGAAAAATAGCAGAAAAGCTGCATCAACGACATCCCCAAATAACGACTTTGGAACAACGAAAAAATAAACGTGGAAATAAAGTATTTATTGATTTTTTACGCAATGATTATGCGATGACAGCAATAGCACCCTATTCTTTACGTGCCAAAAAGGGAGCTCCTATAGCAACACCCCTGGAATGGGAAGAACTGAATGATCGTTCATTACACCCCCAATCCTATCATTTGAAGAATATATTTCAGCGTTTAGGGAAAAAAGAAAACCCCTGGAAAAATTTTAATAAATACAATCGACATATAGAGTTAGATGCTCTATTTGATTAATGTACCCAAATTTTATTCTGATAGGCTTTTTCCACCTACGTGCCGCAGCACGTAGGTAATGTGTCAACATATCTTAATGGACAGAGATTTTTTTCAATGCTTCACCAGATAGTTTGGTATCGCAATGTAACGCAATATCACCTAAAGACACCACCCCGGACAGTTTTTTATCTTTATTAAGCACAATGAGTCGGCGTATTTTTTTCTCCTTCATGCTTTCAAATGCTTTTTTAACATCATCGCTCTCAAAACAATACCATACGTCTTTATGCATCACATTTTTTACCGGCGTATCCAATGGATTCTTATTGGCAAGAGCAGAGATAACGAGATCACGATCAGTAACTATACCGACAATTTTATCTTTTGCTTTATCGCCAATGGGTAAAAACCCTGTATCTAATTCGCGCATTTTTTTAGCTGCTTCAGTAATCGTAGCAGTGGTAAGTAGGAATTCTGGTTTAGATGACATAATTTCTTTGACTTGCATGATACCCTCCTTGAAAATAGTTTTCCTTAATAAGTGGTAAAAAAATCATATTATTGACTCAAAATTAAACAAGTCTTTCTTAAGAGTATATCAATTTTTCAGAAAATCAATTCCTGATCTTTTTAAATTCATGTGAGCTATGGATTATGCATGAAATCAGCGGTATAAGGTCACCCGATCAAGGAACAGTCATTTGGCGCATCTTAAACGAAAATTGCTCCGGAAAAATACTCACATAGCCGCCTATGCCCCGTTTCCCGAAGCAATTTTCGTTCATCCTGCACTCAACTATACCTGTTCGATCAAGGTTCCGACCTACTATAATCAATGAAAATAAAAAAGCAGTTCAGACTTAAATACTGGAACTGCTTTTTTAAAAAAGATATTTAAATTAATGCTTTACTTCAGATGCCTTTTTAGCTTCGTGTACAAAACCTAACATTGCCTTCTCAATAATTTGAAAAGATTTTTGCATGTAATCTAAAGCTTTATGGCCATTTTCAACAGCAAGACTAATTTGCTTCTCCAACAGTTCTTCAGGCTTTTTAATACTCGCAATCTCTTCAGGCTTTAGATAATGCATACCTTGCAAAGTTTTCACATTCAATTCAGCTATAGCTTGAAAAGGTTCTTGAAATTTTTTAGCCATTTCAGTCCATCTTTCGAAATTTTGTTGCGCCATGATACTCTCCTCTATGTTGCATTGCACAATTTAATATTAGTCTATAGAGAACAAATTTGTCAATGGGTTAGGAATTTTTTTTTTGCAATGCAGCATAAAAAATAATTTTTAAATCCTCTTATCGTCCGTTGCGTTAAAACTCAGCCAAGACACCTAACCCTTAAATAAACTCTGCCATTGTTGCATCATTTTTTGCATTTGCTGATTCCAAGTTTCAGTCGCTTGGCGATAAGGATTATTTTGTAAAGGTTTCTCCATAACTTGAAACATCTGTTCCATCATCTGTTTTAAAGAAGCATGCATAGGATGATTTGCTAGAGAAATAATTTGTCGCAAAATATCTGAAGATAAAAATTGAGTGGAACCAGCCTCCATTTCCACAATAATTTGGAGCAAAATGGCATTCGTTAAGTCCTTCTCGGTGAGTGAGTCTTCCACTTTAAATTGCACCCCATCTACTACATAGCGTTGCAATTCTTCAAGGGTAATATACTGACTTGTCTCAGTATCATAAAGCCGGCGATTTTTGTATTTTTTTATTAATCGAGTCATAATTTTCTCTTGATATTTAGACGATTTTGCATTGTTAAAAACTTCATCTTTTTTCCTCTTCCTAAAATGGAAGAGGATGGATCTTTAATTAAAGAAGAGAATGCAATCTTATTAATACATATGGAGCCCGCCGTTCACGCTAAGATTAGCCCCGGTAATATATCGACTTTTTTCACTAACTAAAAATTCTACGGCCCAGGCAATTTCTTGAGTCTGTGCTAAACGCTTCGCAGGAATCTGGGCGATAATCCCTTCTAAAATATCTGGTCTAATCCCTTTCATTAATCGAGTATCCACATAGCCAGGAGAAAGACTGTTCACCGTGATGTTTTTACTCATGAGTTCTTGTGCCAAACTTTTGGTAAAACCATAAACACCTGCTTTTGAGGCGGCATAATTTGCTTGCGAAAATTGGCCTTTTTGCGCATTCACCGAAGAAATATTAACGATTCGCCCAGATTCGTGCTCACGCATATTTTCAACTACATGACGGGTGACATTAAACATGCCATCAAGATTAACAGTTAATACTTCATCCCATTGCTGTTTCGTCATTTTTGTAAATACAGCATCTCGAGTGATGCCCGCATTATTAATTAGCACATCAATATTGCCGTATTCTTCAATAATAGAAGAAATAACCTTTCCGCATTGCTCATAATCGGTTACATCCATATGACGAAAATGGATATTCTTATATCCTTCATTCATTAGCTCTTTTTTCCATGCTTTTCCATCTTCTGCAGAAACTAAATCAAGAGAAAAAACATGTTTATAAGAAGAGTTCAACTCCTTTGCAATTGCTGTACCTATATCTCCGGTACCCCCAGTGATCAATACAATATTATTATGTTGCATATGGTTCTCTATGAGTTAGGATTTGCGACAATTAATGATAAAAGAGACTGTAAATGCCCAGGATTATCAATAAATCCAGGGCTTAATTTTACATATACTGCCCACCATTAATATCCAAGTTTGCGCCGGTAATAAATCCACTATCGGGGGATGCTAAAAAAGCAACCGCATCAGCTATTTCTTTTGGATTTCCCAAACGACCAACAGGGATACTTGCGATGATTGATTTGAGCACCTCTTCTTTTAAAGAAGTGAGCATAGGAGTTTCTACATAACCAGGAGAAACCGTATTCACCGTAATGCCTTTATTTGCTACTTCTAAAGCCAGACTTTTAGTGAACCCATACAACGCGGATTTAGTTGAAGCATAATTACATTGACCAAACTGGCCTTTTCGCCCATTAATGGAAGAAATACTTATGATGCGGCCAAAACCTTTATCGATCATAATTGGGATTACATTGCGGGTCATATTAAATACGCTAGTCAAATTAGCATCGACAACATATTGCCATTGATCTGGGGTCATTTTTCGTAAGCTGCAATCTTGAGTAATGCCTGCATTATTAATCAGTACATCCACACGACCATAACGCTCCATGACTAAAGCCACGATTTTTTCGCAATCTGCAAATTGTGCGATATCACCATAAACGATATCAATATCGTAACCCAGCTTTTTTTGCTCTTCTTGCCATTGCTTCGCTTCTTCATGTTTTCCATGTTTGAAATAACACGCGACAACTTGAAAATCGGCGGCTAAGCGTTGACAAATGGCTGTGCCTATACCACCAGTTCCACCAGTAACTATTGCTACACCTTTCATCATAACCAACTCCCTGTTATTGCGATAATAAAATACTACTATAGACAATCGAAACTAAAAAACAAATAAAAACCCTAACTTCTCACCTGTTCTCTCCTCTATGAGATAACATGGTGAGAAATTACAAAAGAATTATCTATATACAGGAACATATCCTTTTAGCTGTTGGGCAAATTGCCTCAAGACTTCAAGGCCAGATTCTTCTGCTTGCCTGCACCATTGCTGTAACGCTTCGATTAACTCTTTCTGGGTAGAGGCTGTTTTTAACCAAATATTTTGTAGCGATTGCTTGTAAGCATAAACAATACGTAATTGCTCACGGGCTTCCAACAGATGAGATAAACGCATTTTAGCTCTCGTATTCAACAAACAATTCTCACGTCTCAATAAACTTCCAGCACGCGCAAAAAGCTTCTTTTCTTCCTTATTCTCAATATGGTTATACTTTTCTTGCTTGAGTATGGGTCTAATCACACTTTTATAATAGTTCGACATAACCTGAAAACGATTCCCAATAACTGCTTTCACTGTATCCAAATCTACTTGCAGCTTTCCTTTTTCCATCGCCAGTTTTGGCGGTAATTTTTTTACCTTGGCAAGGCCTAAAAAGGAAAGAATTCGAATGTACATCCAACCTATATCAAACTCCCACCATTTAATTGAAAACTTAGCTGAAGAAGCAAAAGTATGATGATTGTTATGTAATTCTTCACCACCTATCCAAAAACCCCAGGGGAAAATATTTCTTGCAGCATCTGGACATTCAAAATTTCTATATCCCCAATGGTGGCCAATTCCATTAACCACGCCGGCAGCATGAAATGGTATCCACATCATTTGAATTGCCCAAATGGTTATTCCAGGAACACCAAATAAGAATAAATTAATGAACAACATCAACAATATCCCCTTGGAAGAATGGGGCGAATAAATTTTTCGCTCAAGCCAATCTTTAGGGGTGCCATGAGAGTATTTGGCAACCATTTCTTTATCTTTACGAGCTGCTTTGTAGAGCTCAGCTCCTTCCCAAAATACTTTTTTAATTCCAAAAACTACAGGGCTGTGCGGATCACCCTCAACATCTGCTGATGCGTGATGTTTCCGATGAATAGCCACCCAATCTGCAGTAACCATCCCAGTAGTTAACCACAGCCAAAAACGGAAAAAATGACTAACAAGGGGATGCAGAGTCAGCGCTCGGTGAGTTTGATGGCGATGAAGATACAGTGTTACTGATGCGATAGTAATCTGCGTCAAAATCAATGTTGCAACCACATATCCCCAAAAAGACAGGTTTAAATAACCAAAAACCATAATAGCTCCACTTCAAATGCAAAAATGCAAATTAAGAAAAAACTCATCCTTTAGTTAGGTACTCAATGTAAGAATTCAAAAAATCCTTATATCATACTAAGGATAACACAATTTTACTCTTTACGTTGCAACATTTCATTATGTAGCCGATAATTAATAAATAATAAGATAGGAAATTATGTTATGAACGAAAAATCTCCTCTGGGAAAAATTTTTGAAAATTTGGTGCCATTCTTGGTAGCAGGAGTTGCTATTGCACTATTTTTTGGTCTGTTATTTATGTTTTCGTATGTTTTGATTTGGGGCCTCCTCATCGGGGGAGTCCTTTGGTTGATCACGGCAATAAAACAATATTTGTTCCCCGACAAGTCGAATAAAACTGAAGTGACTCATAAAAATCAGGGTAGAATCATTGAACATGACGATAAAAAATAATGCCTGAATTACCCGAAGTTGAAACGACAAAGGAAGGAATTAAATCCCATCTGGAAGGGCAGACAATTAAAGAAATTATTGTACGCAATTCTAAACTCCGTATCCCAGTCCCCGACAACTTGCATCAATTGTGTGCCGGCAAAAAAATACTCGCTGTTTCTCGTAGGGCAAAATACATTCTAATCCAGCTCTCAAAAGGATATCTTTTAATCCATCTGGGGATGTCAGGCCATCTACGTATCATCGCGGATAAAAGCACGCCAGCAAAACATGATCACATCCTTTTGACGCTGGCAAACGAGCTCGTGCTCCGATTCTATGATCCCAGGCGTTTTGGTTTATTTCTGTACATCAATGAAAACCCCTATCAACATCAACTACTTTGTCATTTGGGTCCTGAACCACTTTGCGAAGAATTTAATGGTCACTACCTATATCAAAAGGTTCAAAATAAGAATAAACCGATAAAATCATTAATTATGGATCATGAAATTGTGGTGGGGGTAGGAAATATTTATGCTGCAGAAAGCCTTTTTTTAGCAAATATTCATCCTAATACTCAGGGGAAAATGCTTTCAGAAGAAGTGTGCTTTACACTTACGAAACACATTAAAGAGGTACTCCACCAAGCTATATTATGTGGCGGGACCACCTTGCGTGATTTTTATGCTTTTGATGGCAAACCTGGCTATTTTAGCATTTCGCTTAAAGTATATGGCCGAAAAAATCAACCATGTATGCTTTGTCAACATCCTATTGAATCCCTTGTAATTTCTGGACGTAATTCCTTTTTTTGCCCCCAATGTCAAAATGAAATATCCAATTAAGTCTGTTCATTCTATAACTCAATTGCCCAATACTTGATTTTAAATTACCATATAATCGCCTAATTTTACTGGGATTTTTTATGTTACGTTTAAGATTAGCAAGACATTTCGCTGAATTATATCAAGAAAAAGGAACAGTACATCTTCCAGACTTTCTGATTTACGATTTTGATAAACATGAATATCAAATATTTTGGCGAGAAATTGCTTCATCTCCCAGGCAAAGACTCTACACGGATGGAATCGATGTTTTTCGGGTCAGTTGGTTCCGTACTCTTTTTGAATCATTTAAAGGCTGGTTAGGTTTTGAGAATCATTGCCATCCTAATCGCATTGAAATGACCTTAGGTAAAATTGCCTATGCCGGCTACCTTAAAGGTTTTAAATCTAAGGAATTGACTCAAAGCACAAATGGATTTCCAATCTCCCCGAATTTTATCTACTTGACTCATTTACCAAGAACAAACCAAACCTCTAATGAACTGCAGCGATTATTAGTCAATTATTTCATGACTCATTCACACGCCTTTCCCGAACTCAATGAATCCATTCCCAGAAACTACCCTTTTGGCCAAGCCTTTATACGAGAATCTCTGGCTTATTTGCTACCTTCCATTGATCCCCAAGACAGTGAAACAATTAACGCCGCGATTCAGCAAATTAATTATTACAACCAACCAGTCAGCAAAATACATTGTTTTAAATCCAGTCCTTTTGCCGAAGCTTATGCGCAATTTCTGGCCTCACAACAACGATTTTATGAAGCTTTGGAATGGTCTTTGGAAGTCAAAAAAAAGTTTAGAGAAAAATTTATTAATTTTTACTTGGATCAAGAAACTGATCCGCAAGCATTAACAAATGCGGTAGAACTCATTAATGCATTATTCTTATCAACGAATCAAGAAGATCAACAAAAAGCAGTTGATTACATCAAAAATTATTTGACCTATGAAGGGCAAACAGTTTACTTAACATTATATCCCGAATTACGTATCCAGGTAGCCAAAAGTTATTTAGAAGATGCTAAGAAAGAAAAAAGGAGATGGAGAATCACCCAACTCTTCATTGGTAATCAAACCATTGAATATTTAGCTCAGGCAGTCAGACTTGCACCCCAAATTTTGGATCAAGACAATTCCATGCACGACATCATGATGAGAGAAGAGTGGACTTTATATCAATTTGACCTCGCTATAGAGGGGCATCATTTTCAGGACGCTGATGTTTTATATACAAACAGTCCAAACCTCAACTTTAATAAGTATAAACTCGAACGTTTGCGCGAATATTATTGTACACAATTTGATACAAATACATCACAAATAAAAGAAGCATTGCTCTATAAAAAGACAAAAGCAGCAATGCAAATGGCTGAAGAACAAATAGAGCTGGCAAAAAAAATAGTGGGCATTCAGCCACACGACTCTCTAGTCAAAGAAGCCACTTTGAGTTATGCGGTTACGCTTTTGGCGATTGATGAATTAGAACATCCGGTGAAAGAATCCGATCGAACCCAATTAAGCAAAGCGCAACAGCGACTCAGCGAATACTTGTTTCTCAGTAACAATACGGCGCTAATGGAAGTCTATAATAAATTATTGTTACGAAAAATTGATTGCCTGATTGCACAACTTGGTGTGCCCATTGATTATAACGAAAGATTAAGCACGCGAGTTGATTTCATTAAAGTGCATATCAATGAAATTGAAGAATTAAAAAAAGAGCTTAAAACGTTTATTACCCTTAATGAGCCAAAATCAAAAGAAATGCGTCAAATACTCGCGAAAATTTATTACTTACTCGCCGATACACTTGTTTATTTTGAGGAGAAAAAACAGGAAGCCATTCCCTACTTTAAGAAAGCAAAGGAACTTATGCCTGAAAACCTTTATTATAATTTACGGTATTTGGAACTCATTGAAGATGAAAGAAGACATGGGGCACGAGAAAAAATAGGTGCTATTGGCCATTTGCATGGAACTCGATATCGCTATTACATGGACGAACGTTGGAGTGAGGATAAAATTATGTCGAATGGTTTTGATATTCATGCGGTCCTCCCAGATGACTCGTTCATCAGCACTCTAGGCAGAGCAGTAGGATTTTTTTAAATTGATTGAGGTTAGCTATGGCCAGGCCTATTGCCAATCCCAGAGCTATCTCTATTTATGCTAAAATTACGTAGTTTTGAAACGTAGGCTCGTAAAAACTATCTGGGCAAGCGAATCAACTTGCGCTATATTACCGCTAATTTACTTAGTCTTAACGCGAATGAGAACAAATCAATTAAGAACCGCATGGATTCTTTGTAATATCATGTTTTATACGGCAGTTACCAGTATGCGCTGTCTCTTTAAATATTTTTTTAGCACTATAAACCGTAAATGGACAGATAATGCGTTACACCACTGGATTGATCAGTTACTGAATGCCGTACAGGTAGAATATAAAGTGATAAATCCATTTAATGTCCAGCCGCAACCAGGAAAGGCTACGATTATTATGTGCAATCATTCAAGTGCCTATGATATTCCTCTTGCCTTTAAAGCATTTCCAAATCACTCCATTCGAATGCTGTCAAAAAAAGAGCTCGCAAAAATTCCTTTAATGGGTAAGGCAATGAAAGCAGCGGAGTTTCCTTTTATTGACCGAAAAAATAAATATCAAGCCATTAAAGACTTGGCGTATGCCCAGCAATTAATGGAAAGCGGGATTGTTATGTGGATTGCTCCCGAAGGAACTCGCTCCAAAGATGGAAAACTTGGTTCGTTTAAAAAGGGAGGATTTATTACTGCAATTCAATCCAAAGCAACAATTATTCCTATAGGAATACGTGGCGCCAATAATATTTTACCTGCACGAACTTTTAATTTTCATCTAAAACAAAAAGCTGAAATACATATAGGTAAACCTATTGATGCAGCACAATTTACAATTGAAAATAAAGAAGAACTCATTCAGCAAACGTTTAAAGTAATCAAAGAGCTGGTTGGCGAGGATCCATCTAAATAATATTGTAGCCTGGGTACAGCGCAGCGAAACCCGGGTTTCCTGGCGCTACCTACGCCCTGCCCCCACAACGTGTTCACGGGATTATCTGTGGGGTTCTAGCGCAGATCTTCTGGATCCCGCGGACACACCGCGGCACGTCGAAGTAGAAACGAAAAATACGATGAGAAAGCGCATACGGCAGTATGTGAGCATCGGAACGCAGGAAATCAGGACAGTTTAGCCAAGATAGTAGAAATGGAACAGACCCTAGAATTTTACTCCGTATCCGCTTGGGGTGTTTACTATAGACGCTGCCAATCCTATGAATCTCGGATCAGAAGCAGCAGTTAATACATTTGTTTGCTTATCCCAGGTAATCGCTTGCATATCACCATAATACTGCCCTAATTGCATTAGGTGATACCCCATAGCTTTTAATTCTTCTTGAATTGGCGCAGAGAAAGTATCCGGTTCAAACTGTAACACATCCGGTAAATACTGATGATGAAAGCGCATCGCCGAAACCATACTAATTGCACCGTAAGCATCATGAAACACTAATGATGCAATTAATACCATAGTAGGGATACGACTACCTCCGGGAGTTCCCAAAATGGCAACACGTCCTGGTAATTCAAGAAAAGTAGGTGCCATGCTGGATAATGGTCTTTTTCCAGGTGCGATCTCATTTTTATCTGCGCCAACAATACCAAAAACATTTTCTTCACCGACTTTACTGGAAAAATCATCCATTTCATCATTTAACAAAACGCCAGTTCCTCCAGCTACAACACTGGAGCCAAAGATGTAATTTATGGTCATGGTCGCGGAAACACGATTACCCTCAGTATCAATAATAGAGATATGAGTCGTATTCGTAGAATTGTTTTTCTCCTCTTGAGAATTTTTCGCCTGCCCCTGCAAAACAGTACTAGCAATCGCTTTTTGCGGGGGAATTAATGTACTGAGCTGTTTTCCATTTTCTGCGGAAATTAACTTCTCAACGGGGATAGTAACAAAATCAGGATCACCCAAAAACTGTTCGCGTTGCCAATACGCAAGCCGCATGGACTCTACGAGGTAATGTATCCATTGCACTTTTGAGAATGAAGATAAAGGATAATGAGACAATATATTCAACATGGTCAATAAGGCAATACCTCCTGCTGAAGGCGGAGGTGCGGTAATAATTAACATATTATGGTATGCACCAATCAACGGCTCTCTGATCTTGATACGATATTTTGCTAAATCCTCAAGTGTCCATATGCCTCCCGCAGCATTAACTCCCTTAACTAAACGTTCTGCCACTTCTCCAGCATAAAACCCTTGCTCTCCTTTTTCGGCAATGTACTTCAAAGTATTCGCCAAATCAGTTTGAATTAAACGCTCCCCAATGCGATAAGGAGAACCATTATTTAGGAAAATTTTGGCCGTAGAAGGGTATTTTCTGATTTGCTCCAATCGATCCGGGCTCTTTAAAAAAGAGCTTAATTGCTTATCAACCAAAAAGCCTTCTTGTGCTAACTTGATTGCAGGAGCCAGTGTTTTTGCCAAAGGTAATCGCCCATAATTTTTGGCAATGTATACCAATGCTGCAGGTTCCCCAGGAATCGCTGCAGCTAAACCTCCATTTAAGGATAACCCTGGTATCACACTGCCGTCAGGTGCCAAATACATGTCTTTTTTCGCCGCCAAAGGGGCTATTTCCCTTCCATCAATAAAGACATTTCTATGCTGATTTTCTTGATGCAGCAGCCAAAATCCACCGCCACCCAACCCAGAATGATATGGTTCAACTACAGCTAATACTGCAGACACAGCAACTGCTGCATCAAAAGCATTTCCACCACTGGCTAAAATTTCAAGTCCGGCATTAGTTGCCAATGGATTTGCGCTGGCTACAGCATAGCCAGGAGGAAGAATATTTTGTTGGTCGGCAAAAGTATTTGTAGGAAGATAAAACAAAAAATGGATACATAGTGTAATCAGACAAAAAGTCTTAAATAATTTTTGACGTTCCATGTTCACCCTGTCTCTTTTGGAGCTCTCTTACGACACAAGAAGGCACGAATTGAGAAACATCTCCATTTAAAAGCGCAATTTCACGCACTAAAGTAGAAGAAATGTACATAAAATTTTCTGATGGAGTTAAGAATATCGTTTCTATTTGCTTGGATAATTTCCTATTCATTCCAGCCAGCTGAAATTCATATTCAAAATCAGAAACCGCGCGTAAACCACGTAAAATAATTCCAGCATTTTGTTCCAATACAAAATCAATTAACAGATTATCAAATCCAAGTACGCTAACTCCTGGTAAATCTGCGACCGCTTCTTCTACAAGTTGAATTCTCGTCTCCAACGGTAAAAAAGGACGCTTTGCTTTATTGCTTGCCACCGCAACAAGAATGTCAGGAAAAATCTTAGCCGCACGGGTAATAATATCAACATGTCCATTAGTTACAGGATCAAAAGTGCCAGGATAAATTGCTTTTAATTTCATATCGATTAAGACTGATTGCATATGCGAACAGTCTAGCGTATTGTTAAGTGAAAAACTACATAAATGGACTTGAGGTGATAAATGAATAACATGCAACGATTAGTAATAATTTCTTTTTGTTTCTTAACAGCCTGCGCCCCTCCGCGACCAGCAGGGGAAGTACCTCTAAACAAAAATATCCCTATAGAACAAAACAAAGCAATGTCCGAGGCACAAAATAAAGTGATGTCCGTAGAACAACGCAAAGCAAAAACAGCAATGGTTTCCTCTTTTGAAATTCGTGGGTCCATGGCGGCAAAAAATAAGAATAAAGGGTGGTCAGCAGCCATGAACTGGAAACAAAGCGGTCCTGGCACCTACCAACTTCGGCTAATGGGTCCTTTAGGCGCAGGTACAGTTCTCATTGACAAAAAAGGCAACACCATTACTTTCCAAGATGGGCCTAAAAGAATCACATCTCATAGCCCTGATCAACTATTAGCAGAGCAAACCGGAATTAGACTTCCTGTAAATAACCTTTACTATTGGGTGAGAGGGCTTCCCGCTCCAGGCCCTGTTCAAGCGGAGCAACGCGATGAATACAATCACCTAGTACAATTGAAGCAAAGCGGCTATACCATTAATTTCGCTAAATATGCTTCGGTCAGAGGAATTGATCTGCCAAGTATGATTCGTCTCGAAGGAAACGGAGTGATGGTTAAAGTGGCAATTCAAAATTGGACTATTTAAGGCCGACTTGCTCACTTGGATTTTGGTAAAACGAAATTCGGAAATTTCTCTGAATTTCGTTTTTACTAATCTGTTTTCAATGCTAGTATGACATTCCAACTATAATGTCAACTATTCCCCTTAGTTAAAAAATAAAAAAAATTATTGCTTTCAAAGTTGACATGTTCCTAAAACCCCTGCAAAATACGCAACACATTTGCAGGGATGAACGCAATTTTTTAATAATGGATGATTGTAAGAATCTGCAAATTTTAGGGGTGTCGCCAAGCGGTAAGGCACAGGGTTTTGATCCCTGCATACCTAGGTTCGAATCCTAGCACCCCTGCCACTTTCTTGTTGATTCAAGTAAACAGACAGCAGAAGATAACCTGGAAGGATGCGTTCTTGTAATGCTCAAATAATAATAATATCTTTTTGGCTGTCTTCTGCTATGTGTTTAAGTTTAAATGATTAACCTAGATCTAAAGGCTTTTTACACATGTCCACAATGATGATTTTTGCCGGAAATGCAAATCCGGAATTAGCGCAACAAATTTCTTCTCATTTGAAAATACCTATTGGCCAGGCAACTGTTGGTACTTTTAGCGATGGGGAGACAATGATTGAGATTCTTGAGAATGTCCGTGGTAGAGACGTTTTTATAATCCAATCAACCTGTGCTCCATCAAATAATAATCTAATGGAACTCCTGACAATGGCTGATGCACTCAGAAGATCTTCTGCTTCTCGTATCACAGCCGTAGTTCCTTATTTTGGTTATGCCCGCCAGGATCGTCGAGTCCGCTCAGCGCGCGTTCCTATTACAGCAAAAGTTGTTGCTGACATGATGGCATCTGTAGGTATTTGTAGAGTGCTTACTGTAGACCTGCACGCAGATCAGATCCAGGGCTTTTTCTATATGCCGGTGGATAACGTTTATGCAACCCCGATACTTCTCGAAGATATAACAAAGCAAAATCTAAAAAATATAATGGTAGTCTCTCCTGATGTAGGTGGTGTGGTTAGAGCTCGTGCAGTTGCGAAACTTCTTGACCACGCTGAATTGTGTATTATAGATAAACGCCGAAGTGGCCCTAATAAATCTGAAGTAATGCATATTATTGGTGAGCCAAAGAATAAAAATTGCATTATTGTTGATGATATTGTTGATACTGCTGGAACCCTTTGTTCTGCTGCCCATGAGCTTAAGAAAAACGGAGCGCACAGTGTTAGAGCTTATATAACTCACCCTGTCTTATCTGGCCCTGCAGTCAATAATATTAAAAATTCAGGGCTTGATGAAATTGTGGTAACTGACACGATTCCTCTATCTGCTGAAGCACGTCAATGTGAGAAAATTCGTGTTGTAAGTTTATCTGATATGCTGGCGCAAGCCATCAAACGAGTTAATATAGAAGAATCTGTAAGCTCGATGTTTGCTGAATAAACTACAAACTTGTAGTTTGTTTGGCTCTTTTTGTTGCGCACTTCGCAAGCACAGAGCCAGTCCTACAGCGAACGTAGCCTGTTTGTTTACAAAGAGGCTTTTTTTCCATTCGAGGATTCATCCTTCTCATCCAGTAATTTGGATGTCTTAACCATCCAATTAAAAATATCTCCAATCCTGGCCGCAAGCAACCAGGAGTACACTTCTTGCTAATTAAAATAACATTGTAAGAATTTAGCGAGTAACACAACTGTCTTGAAAATGAAACTCAAGACAGTTGCTACGCGCTAGTCAGGAACTATGTTGAATCTTGGTGGAAAGTCAGATTTGAGTTTAAGATGAACCAAATATGGCCTTTCTTTCATAATGCGCCATGAACTATTACAAAATTTAAAGTAAAAAAAAAGGAGCTTATCAGCTCCCTCTTTTTCAATTTAAATTTCAGTTAGTCGCGAGTACCAACATATTTATCATCGAAATATCGACGTAATTTAGTTCTCAAAGTTCCACGACTAATCCCCAGCATAATCGCTGCGCGTGACTGGTTGTACTTGCAATGCTCCATCACTGCACGAAACAATGGTGTTTCAATCTCTTCAAGCACAAACTGGTATAAGTCAACAGGATCAGTTCCCTTAAGCTCTGAAAAATATTTTTGCACTGAAAGAGTTACGCTTTCGGCCAGAGAAGCGGTGTTATCCACTACTTCGTTACTGATTGTTGTCATTATTATTAGCTCCTCCTTTTAAAAACAGTATATTACCGAAACACGCCCGTTGAAACAAGGGTAGAAACAGAAAAAACTGCATTAATAATCAATATATAATGCTCAATATCAGCTCAATAAGTTCTTATAAGGAGTAGGTTGATTTTTGTCATCTACTCCTTACAAAATTACTCCAATTGCATCTTAAAATTTCATCATTGAAGGATCATAAGGTTTATCATTAATGGTAAATTTACCTTGATCTAAACTTACCTCAATTACAAAATCCTTACCTTGAGCTGTAATTAAACCATTTTGTTGTAATGCATTTATTTGTTTATTGGTTTGCATTTCCGCTAATTGCTCAGGAGTTAGGGCTGGAGCAGCGGGCTGATTTGTCTGGCTTCCATCTTGGGTCGCTTTCAATTGTTGCGCTAAAGTTTGTTGCAAATCAGGCTTTTTCGCAATTTGCTGAAGTACTGATTGTTTCATCACAGCTTTTACTGCCTCTGCGGGTACTTGCAGCTTCGCTTTGCCTTGAATCTTTTGCATCATTTCAAATGGATTGGCATTTTCACCTTTAGGCAATGTTACAAACATATTTCCTTCAATCTGTCCTTGTGGAATTGTGAAGCTAAGTTTGGAGATTTCAAATTCCGCACCCTTGTTAAATAATTTAGGTACTTCAGGAAGAAGGGCTAGCATTGCTTGTTGGCGTTGCATCTCGTTGCCATTTTGCATTGCAGTGGTTTGCTGATTGATTTTAGCCAATACATCTGCATCAATATTTCTTAAAGCAACTTGTAATTCTCCTGGACCATAATTCTGACCATTTGCTAATACTGATTTTAAAGTCAGATTAAAATTGGTATTAAAAAGATGTTGCTCAATATCACTATCAGATCTAATTGCAAGATCATTAATTGAAAACATTTTTTGATCTTTAACAAAAATATCAAAAGAAGGTAGAGAGAAGTTTGCATCACCTAAATACAATCCAGCAGGTGTTTCATGCAAATCATAATCACTGGATACTTTGCTTAAAGTAATTTTGGTATCGTCTTTCGTAGCATTTAGACCATCCAGGACAACTTTACCTGCAACTTTACCCATTCCAGAAGACATCGTTGTGCTTGAATCCATTCCTAGCCATTCAAGATTACCAGAACCATCTTTGGCAATTAATTTAAAATTGGGAACTTTGAAGTTCACCGTGCTTTCGTTAAGATAATTAACGAAAATGCTTAAATCCAACTGTGGTTTAACTGACTCTTTGGTAAATTGTGTATCAAATTGCTGCTTATATTGTTCTGGAAATGGAAAAACTGCTTCAGCATAACCCAGTCCAAAACGCAATTTGTTATTAGCATAAATAATAGGCCCATGATGGATTGTTAGTGGCATCACCATGTTATAGTCTTGAGCAGGAAGAGTTTGAGGTTGTCCTTTGTCATCTTTTACTATGCGTTCTGGAATATGTAACTGCCATTTAATTTGGGCTTCGGAGTTAAATAATCCTCTATTGTATCGCTCGATTTCAGCATAGAGCCCATTAGATTGGTCAATTACTTCTATATTTTTTCTAATCGTTCTTTCAGTAAGAAAGCCCATGCCATAATACCCGCCTAGAATTAGAACGGCCAGGATAATTATTAATCCTGTAAATTTTTTCATTCTCTTCTCCATGTTATTAATTCGCATGCAGCAAAACTGCAGCTGAAAGTATAACAGTAAATAACATCGGAGTGCGATACACGCTGGTAAAAAAACAGTTGTAACTATTTTTTTATATCAATAAAAAAATTCCACAGATACTTAGGAATGATTCACTGGCTTGCAATAGGTTTCTTTAACAGTAAAAGCTAATACCAGTGCAATTATGGAGCAAAGAGGCAACAACTTTAAACCCGCTTGGAAATCAGAGAGTAATAAAGATTCAACGTTATAAGCACGCGCACCAGATACCATATCAACCAACCGTCCCACTAAAGGCTGTAAGAGAGCGCCCACAAAAATTGATATCATATTGGTAAAAGCTATTGAAGTACCTACTACATTTCTATCATGGATCTCCGTTGAAACAGCATAGGCAATAGCAACACCTGTATTCGTTAAACCGAAAAGAAAGAACAGTAAATAAGCCGAGTTTTGACTTAAAGAACTGCTATACACAAATAGCGATGTAAAAAGCACGCCAAAAGCTGCTGAAAGAATCATTAAAGGTTTACGTCGTCCCATTCTGTCTGAAATCCATCCTGATAAGGGACCGCTAATACCCCAACCGATAAAAATTAATCCTGTGGCAAAAGCAGCGGCATGCGCACCCAATCCTCTGCCAAATTGCAGGTATGCAGGTCCAATTGCTTCACCAATAACTGCTGTTGGTCCAAATAAAAATCCAGCATACAATGCATTAAGCCAAGTTTGTCTGCACGATAAGATAATTTTTAAACTCTGAAGAATACTGATCTGATTAATAGATCGTACCTCACTGCGGTGTTCTCCTGGTTTATCTTGCACAAATTGATATAACAACGCTGCAAGCGCGATAAAGAGAAAAGCAATAATCAACATACTGTGGCGCCAGCCCACATTAGTGACTAAAAATGAAACTGGAGCTTCCCCAGCAGCAGCTCCTAGCATTCCTAAAGCTTGGGTTAAACCAGCAAGTAATCCTAACATTGTCGGAGGGAACCAGGATGTAGCTAATCGAAGAGAACAAATAAACGCAAAGGCTGCACTAAAACCGATGAGCATCCTTCCTATTGAAGCCATAAGTAAACTATCTGCAAGGCCAAAAACACAACAACCAAAAGCCGTTACGAGCGACATTACCGTGAGCAGCCAACGTATACTTAAGCGGTCTACAGTCAGTCCTACAGGAATTTGCATCAGGATGTATGGAACATAGAATGAGGCAGTTAAAATACCAAAACCTGCTTCATTAATTCCGAAATCAATTTGTAAATATCGATGCATTACTCCGGGTGCAACACGAGCCATATAATCAGAAAAATAGAACGCGGCAGCCAACCCCCATACTAACCAAGCAAATCCTAAATAATTTTTACGATTATAAATTTCTACTCTAGACTCATGTACCTTATTCATAGACTCTCTGCGTTAATAACACCCTAATTGGCTCTGTTCAATTGAATGGTTATCTGGCCATTACACATCAAAAAAACAACCCAGGATAGAGATTGTCAACATTTCATATAGTAACACCCCAACATGATGAAATAAAAACAACCCCTAAAATATTTATCTAAAAAGTGAGCAATAAATCTGCAAAACCAATACAACATTATACTAGGGTTGTCATTTATTTCAACACATAGTTTGATTTCATTTTCATAGGTACAGAAAATGGTTATAATTTACAGTGCTGTATCGCTTTTTCTATAGTTATCGTTAAATTTGTATTATCTTTCACTCAACATTATTAGGATAATTACAATTTGATTAAAATCAAAACTAAGGCTTAAAATGAATGCTCTAAACCTTGCAATAAAAGATGCTCTTGATGCAAATGGAAATGCCAAAGAAGCCAATAAAGCTTATCTTGAGTTTATTAAAGCCAACTTTATCATTCCAGTAGAACAAAACTCTGAAGATGGCCAACCTAAGGTATTGTTTTTTCAAGAACAGGAACATACCTTTCTTCCCGTGTTCACCGAGATGCATTATCTTGATGCCTGGGCTGGTGATATAGCGAATAAAATTAAACTCCTGAAATTATCTGGTGTCGATTTACTCAAAGGGCTTGGTGAAAATGTGACCGTATGTCTTAACATAGGCAGCGAAATTTATAAAGAATTTAATCCTTCAGAAACAGCAAGAATGCGATCCATGGTATTAAAACTTTTTAAGAATTAGCACATATCATTAAATTCCCCTCTCCCGCATGGGAGGAGGAAAAATGAGGATTAAGCAGTACAACACGTGGTGATGTAAAAAATCTCTTGAAGAATTTTTGCATACAAAATTTATGCTACCAATTCAAATAATTGATATCCCACTAATGCTGAAGCTGCTATTGCTCCGCTAATTTCAATTACCAGAGATAAAAAACCGTGCTTATGGCAATACTCTTGATCATTTGCAGCACTTTCTTCGCTAGGGAGTTCCGCTTCTTCTAGAGCATTCGATTCAAATAAAGGCTCCTCCCCTCCAATTGCGTCCCACCAACCTTCTAACCAGTGTTCTGCTTGTTGGGTTCCTTTACGAAATGGATTATCCGTTTCAGCTACGTCCGCAAGTGCGCATTCATAACCAAATGCATAACTGTCTTCGTAACTTGGATGTTCAATGTTAAAACGTAATTTAATATGTGGTAGTAAGGCTGTTATGTCGTTCATGATTATACCCTCTATTTATTTATACAGTATTTTTTATCAATACTGTTAATCATTTCTACACTTAAAATAATTTTACGACTTTCTGTTAACGCTTATTTACCAAATAAAAACATTTACTAATTCTTGACAAATTTTTCTTTACTCTGAAAAAATAACTTCAAAATCATTTCGATAATATCTGTATTATTTATTAGAGCAATTTTCAGGCCAAGTTTTTTTTGCCTTTTAAAAAAACAGAAAAAATAGAGTAAGAACAAAAAGGGGGATAAAACATATAATTGTGGCAGAATTTAACTTTTTGCCGGCAAATTTTGCCGGTCGTATATAGCGTTACCTACTAACCAAGCTTTAGACAAGGCGCAAGTGAATGAGGCGAAGGAGTATATATAATAATACATGACTGAAGCCGGGGGGAGCTTGCAACGCAGTATAAAGTTTAGTGGGGGGAGGCTATATCACTATTGCTAAGGGGCCAAACGATGATACTTCCATTGCCCATCTTTTAAATAATAATGAATTCTATCGTGCAAGCGGTTATCACGTCCTTGCCAAAACTCGATCTCCTCAGGAATAACCATGTACCCCCCCCAATAGTTAGGGCGTACTACAGGCTCTTGCCCGTGTTTTTGAATTAAATCATTTAAAGCACGCTCTAATGATTCTCTTCCCCCAATTTCCTGGCTTTGTGGCGAGACAATAGCACTGAATTGGCTTTTGATCGGTCTTGTTGAAAAATAAAGATCGGATTGTTCCTTATTAATCTGTTCGATTTGGCCGCGGATACGTACCTGTCTTGCCATTTGTGGCCAATAAAAATTAAGTGCTCCATAAGGGTTATTTTCAATTTGCTTTGCTTTTGTACTTTGATAATTGGTATAGAAAATAAATTGCCCCTTATCTAAACCTTTTAACAAAACTACTCTAGAGTCTGGATGGCCACTCTCGTCTACTGTCGAAAGAACCATAGCGGTGGGATCATTTTTTTCATTTTTTAAAACATCCTCAAACCAAAGCTTAAATTGGGCAATTGGATCTTCAGGAAGTGATTGCTCACTTAAATTCAGATCTCCGTATTCTCGTCTTATATCAGCAATACTTCGAAAATTTGTCATGAAATGCCATAAAAAGAAATTGGGCATCAACACAGCATAACCCAAAGTTATATTGATCGTGATTTGCTATTCCTGGGTTATGGCTTTGCCTTAACCCAGGTTGCATCTCAATTAACGGTGCTCATCTAGGCAGCATCGTCCTTTTTGTACCTTTGAGAGAACTGTTACGCCGCGAATGCTCATTTACTTTTTGTACACTCTGCTTCTCAGCGCCACCACTCTCTCAAATCTGCTAAAAATACGGAGCTGCATAAGATAAGTTACCAGCCGGTTACTTCAGCAATTGCATCGCCCAAATCAGCTGGCGAACGTACTGTTTTTACTCCAGCCGCTTCTAAAGCTGCATATTTTTCAGCTGCTGTTCCTTTACCACCGGAAATAATCGCGCCGGCATGTCCCATACGTTTTCCAGCAGGTGCAGTAACACCCGCAATATAAGAAACGACAGGCTTGTTTACATGTGATTTAATGTATTCGGCAGCTTCTTCCTCTGCAGATCCGCCAATTTCACCGACCATGATAATAGCTTGCGTTTGAGCATCTTGTTCAAATAAAGCCAAAGCATCAATAAAACTGGTTCCAGGAATTGGATCGCCTCCAATACCAATACAGGTGCTTTGACCAAAGCCTTTATCTGTAGTTTGTTTTACCGCCTCATACGTTAGAGTACCAGAGCGTGAAACAATACCTACTTTCCCAGGTAAATGAATTGATCCTGGCATAATTCCAATTTTGCATTCACCTGGGGTAATTATTCCAGGACAATTGGGTCCAATTAAACGGGCTTGGGTATTGTTTTCCAAATAGACTTTTACTTGCAGCATATCTAATACAGGAACACCTTCCGTAATGCAAACAATTAATTGAATGCCGGCATCTGCAGCTTCTAAAATAGAATCCTTACAAAATGGTGCTGGAACATAAATCACGCTGGCTTCGGCTTGAGTTTCTTCAACAGCTTCACGCATCGTATTAAATACTGGCAAGCCTAAATGCTTTTGCCCGCCTTTGCCAGGGGTCACACCACCCACCATACGTGTGCCATAAGCAATCGCTTGTTCTGAATGATAAGTTCCTTGCTTTCCAGTAAATCCCTGACACAGTACTTTAGTATGTTTATTAACTAATACACTCATTGTTAACCTCGAAATTTAGTAATTAGGCAACAGCTGCCACAATTTTCTTCGCAGCATCAGTTAAACTGGTTGCAGCAATCACATTCAAATCACTTTTATTTAAAATATCAGCACCTAGTTGTGCATTATTGCCTTCAAGACGCACTACTACAGGGATTTTCACATCGACTTCTTTCACTGCAGCAAGAATACCATCGGCAATGAGATCACAACGAACAATACCGCCAAAGATATTTACCAAAATGCCTTTGACTTTTTCATCAGAGACAATAATTTTTAGTGCCTCACTCACTCGTTCTTTAGTAGCGCCACCACCCACATCAAGGAAGTTGGCCGGCTCACCGCCATGAAGCTTAATCACGTCCATAGTCGCCATAGCCAAACCAGCACCATTCACCATACAACCGATAGTGCCATCGAGTGGAATATAATTTAACTCCCAGTCGCTGGCACGATTTTCACGTTCATCTTCCTGGGTGGTATCACGCATACTTTTTAATTTGGGTTGACGATATAAGGCGTTGCCGTCAATGTTAATTTTGCCATCCAAACAAATTAACTGCCCCTGCTTTGTTACAACTAATGGATTGATTTCTAATAAACTTAAATCACAATCAACAAACATCTTGCCCAAGCCCATCATCAAATGGGTAAAGTGTTTAATTTGTTCTTCCTTTAACCCCAATTTAAATCCTACATCACGGCATTGGAACGGCATAACACCGACAAGTGGATCGACGATGATCTTGAAAATTTTTTCAGGCGTCTCTTCAGCCACTTTTTCTATTTCAACACCACCCTCGGTAGAAGCCATGAATACAACACGACGAGTAGCACGATCAACAACGGCCCCAAGATATAATTCTCGGCCAATATCACATGTTTCCTCAATGAGCACGCAATTAACGGGTTGCCCATGGGCGTCTGTTTGATAGGTTACCAAACGGGTACCTAGTAATGATTTGACCGCTGTAGCCAACTCGTCTTTATTTGAGACTAATTTCACGCCACCGGCTTTCCCGCGGCCGCCAGCGTGAACTTGGGCTTTAACAACCCAACGAGCAGTAGACAACTGTGAAGCCACTTGGATTGCATCATCAACATTATAAGCTACGTCACCGTTTGGAACGGGTAAATTGTAGCTCGCAAATAATTGTTTGGCCTGGTATTCATGTAAATTCATTGCAATTACCTTTCTAAAAGAAGCAAAATCCGTCAATACTCATAAGTGCCTATTAGTGCATAGCATCCCAAGCGAGGACAAAGGCAAGCTTAGGGATTTACGATGAGTGCATTTATGCGTTAAATGCGGATCTCGCTGTTACATTTCATTAAACATTAAGTAAAAGGCGAGCAGGATCTTCCAATAATTCTTTAACGCTCACCAGAAACTGTACTGAATCTTTACCATCAATCAATCGATGATCATAAGATAACGCTACATACATCATAGGACGAATCACAATTTGTCCTTTTTCCACTACAGGTCTATCTTCAATTTTATGCATTCCCAGGATACCTGTTTGTGGAGGGTTAATAATTGGGGTAGCCAATAACGAACCAAACACTCCACCGTTTGTAATGGTAAAGGTACCGCCTTGCATGTCTTCCATCGCTAATTTACCGTCTCTAGCTTTTTTTGCAGCATCATTAATTGCCATCTCAATGTCTGCCATACTCATCTGATCGGCATCGCGAATCACAGGTACAACGAGTCCTCTCTCTGTAGATACGGCAATACCAATATCATAAAAACCATGATAAACCACATCTTGACCATCTATGGAAGCATTCACTGCAGGAAAACGTTTTAATGACTCGACAACTGCCTTAGTAAAAAAAGACATAAACCCAAGCTTGACTCCATGCTTTTTCTCAAAATTGTCTTTATATTGAGCGCGCATATCCATCACTGCTTTCAAATTGACTTCATTGAATGTGGTCAACATCGCAGCGTTATGCTGGGCTGCCAATAAACGCTCCGCAATTTTAGCTCGTAAACGGGTCATCGGAACGCGTCGCTCTTCACGCAATCCCATGGGCGTCTTAGGTGCCTCTTCTTTTTTATTTTCTGCAGATTTAGAAGTTTTCTCTCTATTGGATTCTATGTATGCGAGAACGTCATCTTTAGTAATACGCCCATCCTTACCACTGCCTTGAATTTGCCCTGGCTGAAGATCATGTTCTGCCAACATGCGACGTACTACAGGACTGGTTGATTTATCTTCCTTAGCACTTACTTTATCACTTTCAGCTTCTTCACTTGCTTTCGTCGTTTCAGTTTTCTTTTCTTCTTTCTTTTCTTCTTTGGCTTCAGAGTCAGAGCCTTCTTTTATTTTTGCTAGTAATTGGCCGGACTGTACTGTATCACCTTCTTGAAACTTAATTTCAGCCAATATTCCATCAGCTGGAGCAGGTACTTCTAATACGACTTTATCAGTTTCTAGATCCAGTAAATTTTCATCACGGGTAACTTTATCACCTACTTTTTTATGCCATGCAGCTACAGTTGCATCAGCAACTGATTCAGGCAAAACAGGTACTTTGACTTCAATAGACATAATTATACCTTCTTATTTTATTAAATTTGTTAACACATTGTACTCTGGGAAAAAATAAAACTGCACCAGACTACGATAAACTCAAACTCAGTCCAATAAAGCTTGCTCTACCAAAGCTTGCTGTTGCTCTGCATGCAATGCTGGGCTTCCTACAGCAGGTGCGGCAGCAAATTCTCTTCCGGCATAATGCAGGGATTGCTCAGGGCGCAAACAATCTTTTATATTATGTTGGGAGGAGAACCATACTCCCTGATTTTGCGGCTCTTCCTGACACCAAACAATTTGCTTAGCCTGAGTATATTTATTTAGCTCTGTTGTAAGTGCTTTTTTAGGAAACGGATATAATTGCTCGATTCGCACTAACGCAATATGGTTTAACTCTTTATCGCGACGCATTTGCAGTAAGTCATAATAAACCTTTCCACAGCACAATACTACTTTTGTAATTTTTTTCGCATCAAGCTTGTCAATTTCCGGAATAACATTATGGAATTTACCTTTAAATAAATCCTCTAAAGGAGAAACCGCTAATTTATGACGTAAAAGACTCTTAGGTGTCATGACAATTAAGGGCTTCCGGAAATTACGAATAACTTGCCTTCTTAATAAATGGAATATTTGTGCCGGAGTAGTTGGTGTACAAACTTGCATATTATGCTGAGCACAAAGCTGCATGTAACGTTCCAAACGAGCTGATGAATGTTCCGGTCCTTGTCCTTCATATCCATGGGGTAACAACATGACTAAACCACATAAACGGCCCCATTTTTGCTCACCAGAACTGATGAATTGATCAATAACTACTTGGGCACCATTGGCAAAATCACCAAACTGAGCTTCCCATAATACTAAAAAATTGGGGGCAGAGGCAGCAAATCCATATTCAAAAGCCAATACTGCTTCTTCAGAAAGCACTGAATCGATTACAGAAAAAGGTCGGTTCAGCTCATTCTTTATTTGCTCAAGTGGAACAAACGTTTCGCCAGTTTCAGCATCATGTAATGCCGCATGCCTATGAGCAAAAGTTCCTCGTCCAGAGTCCTGACCTGATAAACGCACGCCATAACCTTCCTGAACCAAACTGGCATATGCCATAGTTTCAGCATATCCCCAGTTCATCGGTAGCTCGCCCGCGGTCATTTTGTCTCGTTCATTTAATAACCGTTGGACTACAGGGTGTAACGTAAAACCTTTAGGTAATGTATGCAATTGCTTCGCTAATTTTTGTAAGTTCTCCTTGGTGATCGTAGTATCTACTTTATCTGTCCATTTTGCATTCACATAAGGAGTCCAATCAATCGCATATTTACCTTCATAATCACCGTGAACCAAATCCACGACAGCCTTACCTTTATCCAAGGTATCACGATAAGCATCTACTAATTTTTCAGCATCTTTACTGGTCAACAAACCTTCTTGAATTAGACGCTCAGCATAAATTTCACGTAAGGGACGCATGGATTTAATTTTTCGATACATAGAAGGTTGAGTTACTGCCGGCTCGTCTGCCTCATTATGTCCATGTCGACGGTAACATACGAGATCAACCACTACATCTCGTTTGAATTTCATTCTGAAATCAAATGCAAGCTTAGTCGCAAATACGACTGCTTCTGCATCATCGCCATTCACATGAATAACAGGCGCCTGCACCATTTTGGCAACGTCAGTACAATATAAAGTAGAACGTGCATCCAAGGGATTGCTGGTGGTAAAACCTATTTGATTGTTAACAACAATGTGAACTGTACCCCCTGTAGAATAACCGCGGGCCTGAGAAAAATTAAACGTTTCCATCACGACGCCTTGGCCGGCAAACGCAGCATCTCCATGAATAACGACAGGGACAACTTTCTCCTTTTTCTGTAAATCGTCACGACGACCTAACCGAGAGCGAACAGAGCCTTCTACTACTGGTCCAATAATTTCCAAGTGTGACGGATTAAAAGCTAAAGCCAGATGCACTACTGAGCCTGAATGTGTTTTTATATCTGAAGAAAAACCTAAATGATACTTCACATCACCAGTACGTTCGTATTTTATTTTTCCTTCAAATTCCTGGAAAAGCTGGTTAGGCTCTTTGCCTAAAACATTGACCAATACATTGAGACGGCCTCGATGTGCCATACCAATAACTACTTCTTTAACGTCATCTCTTCCAGCACATTCAATAATTTCTTTCATCATAGGAATGAGGGAGTCGCCCCCTTCAAGGGAGAAGCGTTTTTGTCCCACGTAGCGGGTGCCTAAATAACGCTCTAAACCATCCGCAGCAATTAAGTCTTTTAAAATTTGCAGCTTCTTTTCTTTATCTAAGTTAAGACGACCGCGTACAGACTCCATTCGTTCTTGCAGCCATTCTATTTCTTCAGTATTAGAAATATGCATGTACTCAATACCAATACTGCCACAATATGTTTCACGTAGTGCTTGGTATATCTCATCCAGAGTCATTTCTGGACCATTAAACGTGGTGCCTGCAAAAAATTTTCGGTTTCTATCTACATCAGATAAATGGTGATACTCCAATTCCAATGCAGGCACTGGAGGGCGTTCTGTCATTTCCAGAGGATCGAGTTTAGCAGCATGATGCCCCAATGCACGATATGCATTAATTAAATCTGCAATCCGAAATTGTTGGCTATCTGAAGCTTGCACTACAGGTACTGCTTTTTTATCTGCATTCTGCAAAAAATAATCACGGATCTCTCGATGTGAGAATTCCTTTTCGGCACTATTAACCTTGGGCAAAGCACTGAATACTGCTCGCCAATCGGATGAAACCGAACTAGGGTCAGCAAGATAATCTTCATAAAGACTATCAACATACGCCATACTTCCGCCAGATAAATAGGAAGAAGCCCATTCTTTTTGCAGATCGGAACTGCTCATTTTCTCTCTCTCCAAAAGGGTATTGATATCTACCGCCATTAAAATTGGCTATTCCACTCATCCACGTGGATAAAACAGCTATCCCCGCAAAAGCGGGGATCATCCTTATACTGGTTTAGAGCTCACTACAAGACAGAATAATTCTCATTTTACTGAGAATTACATCTCCTATTTAATGGCTTTACCAGAATACCTTTTAATAACAAGAATATTGTTAGGTTTCTTGTGTCAACATTTGTAAGCGAATATCTGCAATCGCCTTCATTGGATTGAGTCCTTTCGGGCAGACACTGGTACAATTCATAATGCTCCGGCAACGAAACACACTGAACGGATCTTGCAATTTATCCAAACGATGTGCAGTTGCTGTATCACGACTGTCTGCTAAAAATCGCCTTGCCTGTAATAATCCAGCAGGACCAACATATTTTTCTGGGTTCCACCAGTATGAGGGGCATGCACTGGTACAACATGCACATAAAATACACTCATACAATCCATCAAGTAATGAGCGCTCTTCGGGAGATTGCAACCGTTCTTGAGCAGGCGCTACCTCATCATTTTGTAAATAAGGCTCTATACGCTCATATTGTTGATAAAATTGGGTCATATCAACAGCTAAATCACGGATTACTGGAAATCCAGGTAAAGGGCGGATAACTATTTTATCTGTCTTCAATTGAGATATATGAGTAATACAGGCTAAACCATTAGTCCCATTAATATTCATGCCATCCGACCCACACACCCCTTCGCGACAGGAACGCCTATAGGTTATGGACGGATCCTGCTCTGCTTTCAAACGCTCAAGTAATGTGAGCAACATGGGATCACTTTTAGCAGGAATCTCCAATTCATAATCTTTCATATAAGGCTTAGCATCCACCTCAGGATTATAGCGATATATTGATAGGGTCAATTTTCTACTATCTGCCATGTAATCTATCCTCTTTAGTAAACGCGTTCTTTCGGCGCCAAAGGCTCGACATGTTTAGGTGATGTATTAACCGGTCGAAAATCAATCTTCTCACCTTCCTCAAAATATAGCGTATGTTTAATCCAGTTTTCATCATCACGTTTTGGATAATCTTCACGACTATGGGCACCACGGCTTTCCGTGCGGACAATCGCAGACTGCGCTGTAGCATATGCAGTGGCCATTAAATTATCCAGCTCTAAGGCACTTACCCGCTCTGTATTAAATATCTTGCTTTTATCTTCCAATTTGGCATGAGCCAAACGCTCGCGCAAAGCCTGAAGACGCTTTAAACCGGAAGCCATTACTTCTCCAGTACGGAATACACCAAAGTCTTCTTGCATGACACGTTGCATTTCATCATGAATTACAGCAGGACTTTCACCCTCTGTTGAATCATTCCAGCGGTTATACCGCTGTAACGATGGAGCAATGTCTTCATCACTGATGTACGCCATCTCAGGTAATTGATTTGATTGCCATAGTTCTTCAACATGCAATCCTGCAGCACGACCAAAAACAACTAAGTCCAGTAACGAATTGCCGCCTAAGCGGTTTGCACCATGGACAGAAACACAAGCACACTCTCCTACTGCATACAATCCTTCTACGATATGTTCATTACCATTGGTTTTGGTAAGTACTTGGCCATACATGTTCGTTGGTATTCCCCCCATGCTGTAGTGGCAGGTAGGAACTACAGGAATCGGCTCCACAATTGGATCAACTCCTGCGAATTTCATAGATAATTCACGAATTCCTGGCAAACGCGACATAATAAGATCGGCCCCCAGGTGATCCAGTTTTAATTTAACGTGATCGACCCCTTTAGGATCAAAACCCTTACCTGCGCGTATTTCAAGAGCCATAGAACGGGCAACCACATCTCGAGAAGCTAAATCTTTAACTCGCGGTGCATAACGCTCCATAAAACGTTCACCGTCTTTATTAATCAAGTAACCACCTTCACCACGACATCCTTCGGTGACCAACACACCAGCTCCAGCAATACCCGTAGGATGAAATTGCCACATTTCCATATCTTGCAAAGGAATGCCTGCCCTTAGTGCCATACCAAAACCATCGCCCGTATTAATAAATGCGTTGGTTGTAGATTGGTAAATACGACCGGCGCCACCAGTAGCCAAGATACAAACTCTTGACTGAAAAAATACTATCTCGCCAGTCTCAATGCACATTGCAGTAACACCCGATATGTGGCCATGAGCATTTTTAACAAGATCAAGAGCATACCATTCACTAAATACATGTGTTTTGGCTTTTAAATTTTGTTGATACAGCGTATGCAATAAAGCATGTCCTGTTCTATCTGCCGCGGCACAAGTGCGTGCTGCCTGTTCTCCCCCAAAATTTTTGGATTGGCCACCAAACTGACGTTGATAGATTTTACCATTATCCATGCGTGAAAAAGGCAAGCCCATATGCTCTAGTTCATATACAGCTTCTGGACCCGTTTTACAGAGGTACTCAATTGAATCCTGATCACCAATATAATCAGCGCCCTTCACCGTATCATACATATGCCAGCGCCAATCATCTTCATGGGCATTTCCTAACGCACAAGTAATACCACCTTGGGCAGATACTGTATGTGAGCGAGTTGGAAATACTTTGGATAAGAGTGCGACTTTTAATCCAGAATTTGCCATCTGCAGCGCAGCACGCATTCCGGCTCCACCTGCTCCAATTATTACTGCATCAAATTTGTTACGTGCAATTGCCATGCTACTGCCCCCAAAGGATCATTAAGCCCCAAATAAATTGACTAAGGAGCCATAAAACGACTAACATTTGTACTGATAAACGCAAAGCAGTACATTTCATATAATCTGTAGTCACAGTCCAAATACCTATCCATGCATGCAATGAAAGCGCAAACAAGGCAATAAGTGATGCAATCCGAACTATGGTATTAGAAAAAAGAGCATGCCATTGTGCGAAGCCCAACTCAGGATGTGATAATAAAAAACCAATTATGAAAAAAGAATAAACAGCAAAATAAACCGCTGTAACTCGCTGAATCAACCAATCCTTTAACCCATTACCTGTTAAGCTGGTGACATTATTTACCATATCCAGAATCCTAGAAAAATTGACAAAATAATGGCAAGAATAATGACTATAACAGCAGAACGCCGACCAGCATCAAGATGCTCACCAAACCCCATATCCATCACAAGATGCCTAATCCCTGCAAGCAAATGATAGATCATCGCAGCCCCAAATGCCCATACCACCACTTTATAAACAGGATGGGACAATAAGTCTTTTACCTGTATAAAGGCTTCTTCCGATTGCATTGATTGGCCAAAAATATACAACATTATGGGTAACAGTAAAAATAAAACCACCCCTGAAATCCTATGTAAGATAGATGCTATAGCCATAGGGGGAAATTTTAAACTACCCAGATCCAGATTAACGGGTCTTTTTTTGTTCACTGTGAGTTTCTTCCTTAATTAGAAAAAGTTAATTAAATAAAGCACAAATGCGAAGTATAGCACTCTGTTTTTATCGCGCAAGGTTAAGACGCTATGGAATGCAAGCAAAAGTAAACTTTGATTCACTGTAATAGAACTTACGCATGGACAACCTGAGATTTTTTTGGTTTGTAATAAAGTTTCGCATAACGCCTAAGAATAAATTTTCCTGAATGTCATACTTATTTTCACTGTGACTTTAGTCTCAGCACTACGAATAGAATGCATACAAAAATCAAGAGATATGTATTGAGATGCATCGAGACTATTTATATAATTTCTAGGTTAAGTGAGTGCTCCTTATCTTTGTACTCTGAAGAAAGCGTCTCTTTCAATTCTAAATAATCCTTCTTATCATTGTTAATGACCGTAATTAACTCTTTAAGATGTCTGTTGCTCAATTTATCAGTATCTAAACTTTCTATGTTTGAAACATCTTGTATCAACTTTCGGGCAATACCTAAATTTATTTGTGTCTGCCCTTTGTTAAAAAAGAGTTTTAATCCTCCTCGAAAAGGTAATTTATTCTCTAGCCAAGACTCTCTAACAGAAATATATTTTTCAATTGCTTTTTTAGCTGCTGCTTCCTGAGTAAAACCTGCTGCATGTAGCGATTGATAATAATCAATGAAACGATTTTTAAAAGAAGTTATTCCTTTTTCTTGGAGTAACGGATTTTTAGAGAAAATATGACTAATTTCCAAAAACTTATCCTTTATTCTCTGATGACCTCGCCAAATTAGAACTTTATCTTCAGCCGGACTATAAGCAAGGTTATAACTTGTTGTACTCGAAGGAACTTGAATAATATTTATATCATGTTGGACGTTCATTTGAGTTAATTTATTTTTTAATCGCTCTATTTCAGTTGAATCATCAAAAGAAATAGAGCCTCTAAACATTTTAATATCTACTTTATCCCCCGGCTTTAATGACTTTATTGCCTCATAATAAGCTTTATCAGATGGTTCGGGGTTTCCACTATACTGATCGAGCCAAAGTACATAGCCATTCTCGTGTTGGTATTCTCCTGGACATGTAATTCGTTTAGGATTTAAATGCACCATGAAGGTCTCATTTCGTCCTTCTGAATTTGTTATTTTAATCAATGCAACATTACAATGATAAACTTCTGGTGCTACTGCCACTGTTTTGCCAATAATTTGTTTTGACCTATTAGTGCCAACGCGAGAAACTAAATCTGTTTCTTGGGCTCTTTCAGCTGCTTTATGCAACGTGGTTTTTGAAGAACTGGAGGTTAAAAGTTGAAAAACCTCACTACTAAGTAACCAAGATACTATCGGATCGCTAACTAAAATATGATGCTCTATGTCAGTTAATTTTTTTATTTTATCCTGATAAAGGGGAAATTTTATTGCTATATCCAGCCATTTATCATCGAGAATATCAATTTTTTTACTTCTTTTAAATATAAAAGTAATTTAAGGGCATTTTGTATATCACTTGGTTCAAAAACAAGTCCGGAGTTAAATAAGTCCCGAGTTCTTTGTTGTATTTCATTGGGCATTAATTTAATGATGAGGTCAATTATTTTAAAGTACTTACAAAATCGCGTATCGCTTCATATTTAACTAAATCACGCATAAATTTACTCTAGGGGAAATTCTTACATTTAATTATAGTTTAAATTATTTTGGTTAGGTCAGTGCTTCGATTCATGGAAAAATAACTTGCAGCACATGACAATATGAATTGCTAACTGACCTGGATACAATGATCAATGAACAAGAACAGATGTTTTTTATTTAACTTATTGTATAATTAACGCGCTTTGATTTTTATAGGTTAATCTTCCATGACAGAAATTGAATTTAATTCACAAGAAGTAAGACTGGTCGACCTAGCATCCAGAGGTCTTTTTCGAACTGTAAACAGCCTATCTGTGAGCAAAATTCGACCTGAAGCAATTGACAAAGCAATAGAAACAGCAATAGTTGCAGCATCTCAAGTTCCAGAAGAAGCGGCTGAAAAACGATGGAAGATTGTCATCATGTTATGCAGCTTAAAATTAAAGGATCATCAACCAAGTCAAAAAATTGTGGAGCGCGCGTTAGAGCAAGCAGCAATGAGCGCAGCTAAAACTGATAATTGGGAATTTTTTATCGCACTCACAAACTTAACTGCCCCAGCACGTAAACCAAGTCAGGAAGCTATAGACAGAATATTGGTAAATGCAGGATTAGCAGCAACTAAAACAAATAATTGGGATTTTGTGCTCGCTCTTTTAGGCTTAACTAGCCTAACACGGCAACCAAATCAAATCGCGGTGGACAGAGTGTTCGAGCTTGCAACAGTAATAGCACTTCAAACCAAGAATTGGAACTCGGTTATCGCTCTTGCACGTTTAGCTGCTCCAGCACTCCATCCCACTAAAAGAGCAATCAATGCAAGTTTAGAACTTGCACTATTAAGAATGATACGATATGAACGTCATGGTGATATAGGGTCCTCTTCTAAGGTATGTGAGGCAATTAAAACCATTATAAGCATAAAACCGCCGGCAAATGTACCCGATAAAGAGCTGGTGGATAAAGCATTAAATATCCTACAGAAACGAACCGATAAACACTTCATCCTGTCAGCCCAATATGGAGAATGGGAACAGGTTTTGAATTATTTCATTCAAGACCAATGGGGTAAACCCTCTCAGAAGGCAATGAATTGGGCATTAACTTATACATTAACAGCAACAGTAGGGGAAAATGCTCAAGGGAACGTTTTTAAGGCACTTTGCAGCTTTATGGAACCTGACAAAAGAACTGCTGGGAATTTACTGCTCGTTGCGGCCAGAACAGGACGCATTGAGGTTGTCCAGCTGCTTTGCAATTTAGATGAGCAGAATAAACCTTCTCTCTCTTTCATTAAAAATGCGTTACAAATTGCACAGTACGCCGGGAATCATGAAATTGCCAGTTATCTCTCCTACGAAATAATGCATCAGCATCACTTGGAACACGATCCTTTAGCCCTGACAAAAACACTACTTACAGACTACTGTGATCATCATACCACTATGAGTCATTTATTTAATACCCAGTTAAAGCAGGTAAAAACAATTCTTGCTACAGTAAAACGAGCAGACAAAGAAACAGAAGAAGATGTGAGGAATAAAACAGCAAGTGAGGCGGTGAATCAATTAAAGGCAATGAGAGGAGTTGATAAGAAATTAAAGGTTTGCATTGATTACATTGATGAGCATTGCCGTAAAAAAGAAGAAACTCCTTCAATTAAGGCAGCACTTTAATACCATTTGAAAATTGGAAAACTTCAGCTCAGGAAATTCGAGATAAAAAATTCCTACCTTTTAGGACCTGAGCTAGAACCTTTATGCAGCTGTCTAAATGTATCACGTGGGGATTCAGCAGGATACCCATACTTATCCGCATTTTGTTTAACAATCTGTAAATAACGCTCACCCCATGCCCCTGGATCAAAGTTAGTTACTACAACGTTATAAGGCAAATTGATAATTGATTCAAAAGCTTTTCTTTGAGGAAGCAAATGTCCGCCGAACGCTACTTGTACTTCCGTTTCTTTATCAATGCCTCCTTCTTTTAAACGCTCAACGAGTATATAAATCATTTTTTCTATGGTCATATAGAGCTTATACATGGACATGCCAGCAGAGAGCATCTCTTCACTTTTAGAAGTAGACAATTTTGATCCTGCATCAAGAATAGGATATACAAATTCAAACTCATTTGTTCCGGGAATAAGTTCAGGTTTGAGAATTATGGCAGGGGAAATAATATCTATAGTCGGAGCTACAATATAAAGCTCAAAATCGGCCCAATGCCACCAAATTTGATAAACCCGTTCTACTAAAGTTACAGGATCATTTAAATCCTCTTCCATTTGCAATTTACGAAAATCGATGCTGCTCTCGTTATCTAAAAGTTCGAAGTTTTCTTCAGCATCAGGAAAATCTGTGTTTTCTTCAGTAATAGGAATATCTGATTCATCAGCCATTTGTATACCGCATTTATCAAAACTATATGATTATTATATTAGCCCAAATTTGGTGAATGAGCACGAAAGTTAAAATAACTTAAGTAAAAAACCCGTAAAAAAATGTAACTCGAGAGTGCAATAAATTACAAAAGATATTGATAATATTCAGGGGAGTTAGAGCGGCACTTAAAACATGTGCTTTGACAATTTGCCTTTTCCTGACACTTACGTATTACGCCCTTACCTATCCATAAATCAAGCATAGGTTGTAATGCTGGGAGATCCAAGCGAAACTCTCGAGTCAATTGTTGCGTGCTTACTATACCTTCACGACAAATGTAATTACGTATTTGCAACAACATGATTTCTCCTTGTGCTGCGTTTGATGTATTGACGCAACCCTATAGCAAAAAATAAAATGAAGAAAAATATGATAATTCCGAGAACATTTTGTTCCGAATTCTGCATCCATTTAGCCACTTGATAAAATGAAACGGCTGCGATATAGGCAACAACAAAAGACCAAACTACAGAAATCCACATATATCTTCTATTTGCCTCTTGACGAATTACCGCCATGGTAGAGACACAGGGAATATAAAGTAGAACAAATAACAGATACGCATACGCCCCTATTTTTCCATCAAACCGCTGTGCCATAATTCCATATACTGACTGAGAGACTGGATTATCTGCTGCACTAGCTAATACAGGATTTAACAAAGCAGAACCGAGTTGCGCTAAATTCTGCGGAATAGACCAAAGGGCCGCCTTCATACCTGCTACAAAATCAAAATGCGCAGTGGCAATTTCACCCACATGACCTATCTGTGCATAGAGTGAATTTAGCGTACCAACCACTACCTCTTTGGCTAACATACCTGTTAACAAACCTACTGTCGCAGGCCAGTTATCTTGATGAATTCCCATAGGCGCAAATAGAGGAGTAATCCATTGTCCCATTAAAGACAATAATGATTGAGTACTGGCTTCACCTGAATTAATTCCACCATTCAAAGTAATGGCATTTAAACCGCCTAAAATAACACAAATTGGCACAATTAATTTACCTGCCCGTACTATAAAAAAACGCAGTCGCATAAAAGTTTCTTTAAATAATCGCTTGAGTGCCGGTTTATGATAAGCAGGAAGCTCCAAAATTAATGGAGAGGCATTCCCTTTTAACATGGATTTACGCAAGATAAATCCTGTTAATACAGCCATCAAAATTCCGATAAGATATAAAGAAAACACGACGTTTTGTCCACCGGAAGGAAAAAATGCAGCGACAAATACAGCGTAAATGGCTAGACGTGCACTACATGACATAAAAGGACTCATCATTACTGTTAATAACCGATCACGTTCTGAATCTAAGGTGCGCGCTGCCATAATCGCAGGAACGTTGCAGCCAAAACCAACAATCATCGGCACAAAAGACTTGCCAGGTAAACCCATTACCCGCATTGCTTTATCAACAACAAAAGCTGCTCTTGCCATATATCCAGATGTTTCCAGCAAAGACAGGAAAAAGAACATCGCAGCAATGACAGGGATAAACGTTAACGTGGTATTAATTCCTTTACCCACACCATTTGCTAATAAAGCAATCAACCAATTGGGAGCATGAATTTGTTGTAATAACCAGGCAGTGCCTTGTACGAATAGAGTATCAGTACTGATGTCAAAAAAATCTTGAAACGCACCACCTACATTAATTGCAAATAAAAACATTAAATACATCATGGCAAAAAATATAGGGAGGGCAAAAAAACGATGCAACATAATCTTATCGAGTTTTGCAGTAAAATGTTCACTAGCATCACTGTGTTTTTTCTGTACAACCATAACCAGGTTATGTATTTCCTGATATCGAGCATCAGCCAACACGATATCAAGACTGGATTCCTCTTCGTTCAATAAAATCAAACCCTTAGCAACCTCCTTGCCGAATAACAATCCATCTCCCTCAGCAAGTCTGCGTGCATAATAATAAGCAAGCGATTGGCTATAACCTTCATGAATTAATGTATTTTCCAAGGTTATTAATGTCTGTTGTACGGATTTAGATACAGGCAATGCCCAAGGAATAATCGTCTGTGGCATCCGCGTCAGTTCTTGCACCAGCTGGGGAATACCTATCTTTTTATGTGCCTGGATCGGAATAACAGGGCAACCTAATTGTTGTGACAAAGCATTTGGATCTATGGATATACCCCGTTGCTGGGCAATGTCCATCATATTGAGTGCGAGTAATACCGGTTTGCCTAACTCCAGGATTTGAGTGGTCAAATACAAATGCCGTTCGAGATGGCAGGCATCGATCACATTAATGATGCAATCTGCCTGCATAGTAGCAATAGACTGGGCAGCGATTTGTTCATCCTGACTGATACCATCCGCATTAGCTACTAGAGAATAAACTCCTGGCAAATCAGTCACTTCAAATCGGTGCTGGCCTACAAGAAACGCTCCCGTTTTTTTTTCAACCGTAACACCTGGCCAGTTGCCTATGCGCTGATTCTCACCAGTTAATGCATTAAATAATGTAGTTTTACCACAATTTGGGTTACCGACTAACAACACATGAGTCATACACGCTCCAAAATCAATTGGCTCGCCTCTTCCTTGCGCAACGTTAAAGCAGTTCCTCTGACTTCGATTTGTATAGGACATCCTAAAGGAGCAATTCGAACGACTAAGAGTTCTGTACCACAAGTTACACCTAAAGATAAAAGTCTACGCCTGTACTGCATATCGGTTGCGCCAAAACTGGTTAACCGTACTCGATCACCTTGTACTAACTCTGTAATTTTTATCATGTCCTAACAGCAACGCGTGAAATAATCTAATTTTAGCATAAATGAAATCGAGAATCATTCTCAAATGAGAAAAAAAATATACATTTACTTTAGGGCTGTTTACATTTCGCTAGCTTGAGTCAAAATGGCCGGATTTTTGAGTACCAAAGCGCAGCATACATGAAGTATATGCGCATCGGAGCGCAGAAAATTAGGGCAGTTTGGCCAAGATAGTAGAAATGTAAACAGGCCCTAATCTGATTCATTCGTAGTCTGGGTAAAAATAAAGCCAAAATCCAAATACTTCATCTCACGTCGACTAAGAATTATCTGCAATGAATGCCTGAAGCTCTCTTTTGGGATGGCGTGCTAAATAATCCACTGATTGCATTTCCAATAAGCGACTTAAGGTACGCTTAAAGGTTTCTTTCATTTCACCCTCGGTATACAACTCATCAACCGCTACCTCTGCGGAAATGATAATATTAATTCCACAATCGTACATCACATCAATAAAATGAATGAACATAATGGCTTGTAATGTATGATTGACTGTTAATACAGGGATGTTACTTAGAAAAATAGTATCAAACTTATCTGCAAGCTCTAAATAATCCAGTTGGCTACGCGGTAAATTACACAGAATATCAAAGGAAAACCAAATTACCTTTTCAGCGCGCTTAAGATAAGGAATTTCACGATTTTGTATCATAATAACTCCATTTTCCTTAAATTCATCTGCTAAAAGTGTGAATTGTTTTTTCATAGTTTGATCAGTATGCTCATTCAAAGGAAATAAATAAGCATCTAATAAAGGGGTTCGCCCAACACGATAATCCCTTTGCTCATTTAAATGCAGCACGTCACAATGAGTTTTAATTGCCGCAATAGCAGGTAAAAATCGTTTTCGATGAACGCCATCTCGATACAAATCATCTGGGGGTATATTTGAAGAAATTACCAAAATAACGCCATGCGCAGTCAACGCTTGCAATAATTCAGCTAAAATCATGGCATAAGCAACATCATGCACCATAAACTCATCAAAACAAAGTACTCGTATCGTTTTTGCTAATTCTTTAGCAATTTTATGAAGCGGATTTTTTTGTCCTTGCAATCGTCTTAACCGAGTGTCAACTTGTTGCATGAAATGATGGAAATGAAAACGTGCCTTCTTTTTTTCTTCAAGACAATCATAAAATAAATCAATTAAATATGTTTTTCCTACGCCAACAGGACCGTAAAGATATACGCCTTTGACCCGAGATTTAATGAATGGATAAAGCCAGGATGAATTCGATTTTTTGACGCTATCGGCAAGATGTTGCAAGCGCATCAATATGTCCCGTTGTAACGGATCATTATCAATTTCACCGCGATGAATTGCAGCTTCATATTGAGTCATCAAATTCATTATGAAAAAACCTGAGAATGGATATATTCTATTAGTATTGTTTTCAGCTCGATTAATTTTCCATGAAAGAAGTGACCTGTATTGGCAAAACGAATTACCGGTATTTCAGGTATGCTCTGGAAAGCAAAATCAAAAACTAAAGCCGAAGGAACTACTTCATCTTCATCGCCTTGTATCATAAGCCAGGGATAAGGTGCAGGATTAAACTCACGATAATCATAATGATGCACCGGAGGAGCAATCGTAATTAGAAATTGTGAATCTGACTGGGCTGCTGCACGATAAGCCACGTAAGAACCAAAAGAAAAACCAGCAAAAATGAGTTTTTTCTCAGGTTGCTCTTTTTGTAATTCACGAACTAAAACCAGCATGTCTTCGCTTTCACCAATCCCTGAGTCATAAACTCCTTCCGATTGGCCTACACCACGAAAATTAAAGCGTAACGAAGGAATACCTAATTCTTTAAAGGCACGTGCTAATGTAGTCACTACTTTATTGCTCATTGTACCCCCCTGTAAGGAGTGCGGGTGGCCCAAAAAGGCGATAAAAGCAGAATGATTTTGTTCTGGAACAGTTAGAACTGCTTCCAGTTTCCCAATTACTCCTTGCAAAAACAAAGCATGTTCCCCAGGGATAGCTAATTTTTCAGTAATTTGCATAAAAAACCTGTTGTCATAAAATACATTTGCACACGACTACTCTGAGCTTGCCACAGCAGTGGGCAACACAAAGCTTGAATGATAACTCAGAATTATAGATGAACAAAATGCATAAAATGGGCTAGAGGCTTGAAGCCCCCAGCTTATAAGTGATGATTATCCAATCTAGTTTTGCAGTGCAAGGGCACTGGTAGTGCTTTTCTCATTATTCAACGAATAATTCATTTTCTTCCTTAATAGCTCGCGAGCAGGTTGCTCAATGAAATAATGAAGCAGCGTAGCGACGACAATAGCAGCAGCTAAATCAAGGACAAGGGGTAAGTGAAAGGGATGTAAAATTACTTGCACCATAAGTGCAGATAAATAAAGAGCATAAGAAATTTTGCCCATGAAAAATGCTAATTTATTCCCAAAAAGCAGTTTGGACAGTCCTGAGTTATTGGAAAGGCCCATGATAATCAATGTGGCAGGAACTACTGTTTCCCATAATGTAGCACAGTAAAAACTCAGAATAAGAGATACGCCAACTAGAGTCAAAATATCATAAACGACGCTATTATTCACCCATTTTTTGAGCTTTTCTACCAGAAAATACACGATACATCCCCAGAGGAATGCCCAGAAAAATAGTACTAGAGAAATTCCATGAGAAAATGTAAATTGACGGCCTGGATTTAGAAATTGATGTGCTATTCCCCAATTTATAAGAGCATCATAAAAAGAATACCTTATCTGAGAGTAGATAATTGCCATAATGATTAACAATAACCACAAAGGAGCTTTAGCAAGTCTGCGGATGAATAGCGGAAAAAGCAGATAGCTGAAAAACTCGGTACTTACTGACCATGAAGGTTGATTCCACGAAAGAAATTCGGTGAATCCCCAGGCGTGGAGTAGTGTAAGGTTTAATATAAATGTTTTCCATGTATTACTTGGCTGAGCATCAATTCCCACCCAGACAAAAACACTATAAAGTATCAATGTCACTAAATGTAGTGGATATACGCGCGCGAAGCGGGCAAACATAAAACTACGGTATCCGATTGTTTTTTTTGCAAACTTGGAAGAATATACATAGGAAAGGATAAAACCAGAAAGCACAAAAAATATTGTAACGCCTGAGGCGCCATAACTGGCAAGTTTCATTGCAAAAGTATCGCCTTGCCCTCCCCCGGTTAGATGTAAGAAAAAAACCCAAAGTGCAGCATATCCACGAAGGCCGGTTAAGCCTTTTATTTCTGTTGAGTCAGAATTAGCAAAGAATTTCCTATTCAATAGTTCCATATTAATTCCTCACTTTTAACTATGAAGATTTTATTGACGCCTACACTTTGGCTTTATCTGGATAGCACTTGCCATAAATAAAAATTAAGAGTATTGGAAGGTCTGGATTAAGTCTCGATTTTCTGTAAGATTTCTGAAAAGATTTTCAAAAACAAAAATGGCTCAACAGATGCCTTCCTAACTGTACCTTTTTGCCAGCGGTTGAGCATACTATAAACCATAATAATATGATAGTTGAGATTGCCCCCTACGAGTCACTTATCGACTACTTCTCAACTACCTAAATTTACAATATGATAGTCATTGTGCGCTAGCTAATAGCTGTACATCATGCGCTGACCCGAGTTGGCAGCGACTTTCATTGTTAATTTTTTTGGAGGACTTGATCCATGCGACAGGTACCTGTAGTGTGTCTCACTTTTTATCATCATGCTTACTTCTCTTCATTAAGGAGTAACGCAGCATGAAAATTCATGATTTCAAACGTAAAAAAGAAGAACAACAAAAAATTTCCATGATTACCTGCTATGATTATCCATCTGCTTGCATTGTAGCTGAATCAAATATTGATTGTGTTTTGGTCGGAGATTCTGTAGCCATGGCAGTACATGGCCATGATACTACCATTATGGCTACTATGGAGATGATGATCCTTCATACCCAAGCAGTAGCGCGTGGCTTAAAACAGCAATTTTTAATCAGCGACCTTCCCTTTTTAAGTCATAAAAACTCACTGACTCAATCTGTAGAAAATGTAAAACGCCTACTTCAAGCAGGAGCCCATGCGGTGAAAATTGAAGGGGCTGATGCAGATACATGCCAGACTATTTCTTATCTAGTCAATGCGGGTGTTCCCGTTATAGGTCATATCGGTTTAACCCCTCAATCCATTCATCAATTAGGCGGCTATAAAGTACAGGGAAAAAACGAGGAACAGGCAGAAAAACTTATCCGGCAAGCTTATCAACTAGAAGCAGCAGGCTGTTTTGCTCTGGTGCTCGAATGCATACCTCAACAGTTGGCCTTAACAATAACTAAGTCATTGAATATACCTACAATTGGTATTGGCGCGGGTTCTCATACCGATGGACAAGTGCTTGTTTGGCATGACCTGTTGGGCTTACAAACTGATTTTAATCCTAAATTTGTTAAAAGATACATTCAAGGCAAAGAAATTCTGTTGAATGCATTAAATACCTATGTTCAACAGGTTCAACAAGTTAGTTTTCCAACAACTGAACATTCATTTTAATCGGAGAGCAGAATAATTCTCAGAATAAGGTAATGAGAGTTATTCTGTTCGCTTAGGAGTAACTCATGCACGTTTTTCACAATCTTGACGAATGGTTACGCTTTCGTAACTCTTTATCTAATGAATTAACTCTGGGCTTTGCACCAACAATGGGTAATTTACATGCCGGGCATGCGTCTTTGTTTTTAGCCAGCCAAAAAGAAAATGACCATACTGCTTCCAGCTTATTCATAAATCCTACGCAATTTAATCAGGCTGAAGACTTTAAACATTACCCTAGAACATTAGAAGCAGATCTCAAAATTATGGAAGATTCCGGTGTTGATTTTTGTATTCTTCCCGATGAAAAATCAATCTATGCTGATGGATACAATTATCAGGTGCATGAGCGCCAGCTTTGTCAACTCATGGAAGGGGCTTATCGGCCTGGACATTTTAACGGTGTATTAACTGTTGTCATGAAACTATTGAATTTAGTTAAGCCTCATCGCGCTTATTTCGGTGAAAAAGATTATCAACAATACTTATTAATTCAGGGAATGGCTAAAGCATTTTTTATGGATATTGAAATCAAAGTGTGTCCCACAATTCGTGAAGCAAGTGGTTTGGCTTACAGTTCGCGCAATAACCGACTCAATAAAGAGCAAAAAACTTTAGCTGAAGAATTTGCAGCACTATTCCAGCAAAAAAAGTTAACATGCGCGCAAATCATCAAGGAATTAACTGCAAAAGGCATGACTGTAGAATATGTTGAAGAGCATCAAAATCGTCGCTTTGCGGCAATACGAATTGGTGACATACGACTCATTGATAATTATTTATTAGGGTAAATTTCGCGTGGCTCTCTCAGGGAAAAGCAGCGAGGTGTGGGCTGAGATTTGATCAAGAGGCAGTTGCAGGCATCCAGTATCTACAATAATTCGGGAATTGCTTCGTCTGGAACCTCTTTCGTTGTAGCAGGCTGTGAAACAATGTGCTGATGTGGCATGCCAAGAGCAGTAGATTGTGCAGGAATACCAGCCCAATGGGTATTTTCCGGTAAACATTCCCCTTTCATGAGTAAAGAAAGACTACCTAAAGAAGAATTGTTCTCCATTAGCGTGTTGTAAAGAACAATTGAACCTACACCAACATTACAGCCAGAACCAATAGTGACATGAGATACTTTAAATATTCTATCTTCATAGAGATGAGTTTGGATTATTGTCTCAGCATTAATGCAGACATCATCACCAATGGTAATTAAATCAAACTCAGAAAACTCCGCACTATCTGTAAAAACCCTCTTCCCTGCTTTGGTTCCCAGGCAACGATGTACCCAAAGCGCAAAAGGAGTTCCTAAAACTTTGTTGGTCCAATGGGGATTCGTATAATAATTATATGAATATTCAATCACATCATTTTTCCAAATAAACGAGTCCCAAATAGGTTTAGTCAAAGGTTTTAATTTACCTAAAATTCCCCATTTCAGAGCAACCAATATTCCAACAAGACAGACGGTAATAAACATTTCTGTTGGCGGAAGAACCAGCGCTGTAATAAACCACGAATATTTGCTCAACATATAATCCAATACATAAAGCATATTGAATAACCCAATCAATGAAAATGTTGATGGTAAAATAATTCGCATAAACTCAATGAATAAACGCATGCAATAGAGCTTTTTAGATGGATAAAATGTATCTTTATCAGAAAAACCAACAAATAACTCTCGTTTTGGTAGGAAGACGGCCGGAGAACCTAACCACGCAGAATAAGATTCCATTGCTTTATCACTTGGCGGAGTTACCGATAAACATCCTAATAAAGTACCCTCACCCATGGATTTACCTGCAGACAACAAACTCACATTCCCTACAAAAGCTCTACGTCCGATTGCCACCGGAGCAAAAGAAATGAACCCATTGTATACATGAGGCCAGGCTAAAGCGACTGAACTGGCAGTAAAACCACCTTCTTCAATAGTCACCAGGTCAGGAATAATATGAGGTGTTTCTCCCATTTCTACCCCTTTACCCAGTTTTGCCCCCAATAAACGTAAAAAAGCTGGCATATACAAGGTATCTGCCATTACGGAGATTTCATCCCCGTCCAGTAATTTCACCATGATCCAATGACGGAAATAATACAAACTCTTCAAGGGATAATTTCCTGGTTTGACCTTATCCATAATAATCTTTTTACAGAGCACAATGCATGAATAATATAAGCCTAAAAAGAGAATTGCCCCTAAAGGTATGGCAAAAAACATCGTCGTAAAATAATGGCTTTGATCATAGTAATAGCTAATCAAAGAGATTGAGGGAATTAAACATAAGTAATATATCCCCATGACAAAAACGATGCCTAAGTAATGCAAAATACCAAAAAGAGTATTTTCCAGCATACTCGATTCTTCAACGATAACTTTTTTCCGGGTAATATGGTCAACAGGAATAATACCAGGGACTGCGGGAGAACCTGAAAAATAGGTTCCTTGAGAAATTAAACTGTGATCAGGCAGCATGGACATTTCATCCAGCACCGCATTGTCTTCAATCTGAGTATTTAATCCAACTACTGCACGGGAACCTACATAACAATTATTACCGATACTGATGGCTCCTATTTTTAACCATCCATCTTCAACGATATAACCATTAAGCCTGCAATCAGCACCAATAGAAGTATTATCTCCTATAGTTAATAAATCATGGGCAGAAATCTGCATGGAACCCAAATAACAGTTTTTACCTATTTTGGCACCTAATAAGCGATAATAAATAGCGGCCAATGGCGAGCCAACTAAAAATTTAGCTAAAAACAAATTCTTTTGCAGTCTTTGTACTAACCACCAGCGATAATAAAACCACCCCCAAAGCGGATATTTTCCAGGTTTCACTCGACCCAGTAAGAGCCATTTCAAACCAATCGTAATGAATAACGAAATGATTGGCATAGATAAAAATAATGCTAAAAATGCAAGCTGGGATTCCCTGGAAATAATTGAATATTCAGAACTAACCCAGCTGTAACACAAAACAACTGCGAGCAGTTGTAAAGTGCCTACTGCATATTGCAATAAACAACCAAAAAACTGACCGATACCACATACATAGTATTTCCATTGTGGCACCCTATACTTTTTGGGAACTGGCTGATTTTCATCAACATGTGCATTGAGATGAGGTTCACGAAACTTCTGCTCCAGCTGAGCAATGGTTGGATTTTTATATAAATCCAAAATTGAGATATTTTTTAAGGCAGATATTTTGCGCAAATTAGAAATCACTTTTGCCGCATGTAATGAGTGTCCGCCTAAATCATAGAAAAAGTCTGCATTTACAGAAATCTTCTTACAATCAAAAACTTTTTCCCAAACACCTGCCATTTCCTTAGCCAATTCAGATTCAGGTGCCTTATAAAGATTTTCTTCTTTTTGTTGTATTGGCTTAGGAAGTTCTTTACGATTTACCTTGCCACTCGCTAAAACTGGAAAAGTTTCCAAAATTTCGATTAACGACGGGAGCATATAATCCGGTAAGCGTGACCTTAAAAAAGCTTTAAATTCATTTACATCGAACGTCTTATGTGCGTCAAGAATCAAATAAGCAACTAAAATAGGTTGCTCCAGTATTTGCAAGGAAACCACTGCCTGTTTAATTCCGCCATATTGCATAATAACGGTTTCAATTTCATTGAGTTCAATGCGAAACCCACGCAATTTAACTTGATCATCCACACGTCCTGCAAAATGCAAGTTACCATTAGAATCTCTTGAAACTAAATCACCTGTTCGATATAAACGTTGATTTTTATTTACAGGATTTAAAACGAATTTTTCTGCTGTAGTCTCAGGCCGATTGACATAACCACGAGCCAAGGCAACTCCAGCAATACAAAGCTCGCCTTCCTCACCGTCTGCTACTTCCTGCAAGTGTTCATCCACAACGAGTACTTCATAACCAGGTAAAGGTTTACCAATAGTAATGCCTTGATCAGGATGACATTCTGCATAAGTCGCGATAATTGTTGCTTCCGTAGGACCATAAGTATTGATAATGCGCAGACCTACTCTACTCCAGCGCTTAACCAAACTAGGTGGACAAGTCTCTCCTCCTAAGATTAAAAGACGCAGATCAGGTAATTGTCCTTCTAAGGAAGACAATAAAGTAGGAACGGTTGAAAAAACACTAACCCGGTGTTGTTGCAAAAAAGAAATCAGGCCCAAACCAGAGCGCACCTCTTTTGCAGTACATGCAACAAGGACAGCACCATTAGCAAAAGCCATCCAAAACTCTTCTAAAGAGGCATCGAATGCCAATGAAAAACCTTGATATACCTTATCATAACTCTTTATATCATAAAGCTTGCTCGCAACTTCAACATAATGGCAAATGCTGCGTTGCGTAATTTCTACTCCTTTGGGCTTTCCTGTTGATCCCGAAGTGTAAATGATATAACACAAATCATCGGCGCTTAAATCGCCTTGGGTAGTTAGCCTATGCGTGGAGTAGTTGGAAATTTCTTTGGCAAGCGTATCAACTGCATAAAAAGTTGGCCATGTCAGATTTTTTTGGGCCAATTGCATAGAGGAAGTTAAAACTGCATCAAAGGGCAGATCAGAAAAAATATAGTTAATACGTTCGTCAGGATAATCTACTTCAATAGGTACATAAGCCGCACCTGTTTTTAAAATGGCGAGTATAGCAACATAGCACTCTATTGAACGCTCTAGCAGAATACCCACAATGCTTCCCCTGGATATTTTATTCTCATAGAGATAATGAGCTAATTGATTCGCACGATTTTCTAATTCCTGGTAGGAAATAAATGCATTATCACAAATCAAAGCAATATTGCTTGGATAATTATCAACTGATTGTTCAAAAAAGTGATGCAATTTCATAGTGTTATATTGGGGTGAAAAACTCAAGTTTGAATTGACTCCTACTAATTGTACCATTTTTCCACAATTTTAATTGATTTTTTTATTGCTTATTTTTAACAAAAAGAGGAGAGTAAGAACTTTGTTAATGCAATGATATTATATTTAGCAACAATAGTAAAAGGCTTATGAAAAAAACGCAGCAGCCGGAATATTTTCAGATTATAGGACCTGTTTCCTTTCACGTGAATAACTTGGCTTTCGGATACCAAAGCGCAGCGTACACAGTATGTGATAATTGAATCAAATAATCTCAGCGGATTTATTTGGGCAATGGGCTCTTTTTGAATGGATGACAGCCCTGAGCAATCCAGAGTGGAATTTCATTCCGCATGCAGGAAGGGGGCTTACAAGTAAACCTCAAGGTCTTTTCCTCGTTGTTTGTGTACATCTTGAGCCACTCACCTCTGCACTGTCCGACGTATAAGCTCCTCCGGATAGATTCTCTAATGTCTCATCTGAAAGTCTCTTATAATTTTTCTTTGCGAGTTTCTTTTGATTTTTGCCCATAGTTTATTGTCCGCAAAATCATCATGTGACTTATTTCAGCACAGTTATTGTTCAATAATATATCAAATCCAAAGGGGATAAATTTGACAAAAAATGGTCATTATGTAAAATCATCTGCTGAAAATAAAGGGGCTTGCTGGCGAGAAAAAATGAATGATATAGAGCTTGGGAAAATTGAAGAAAGATTAGAAAATATTATCGCAAAGAAAGTAGCTGTCAGCGCGCAGCTGCGATTTGATTTATTTAAGTTGCTGGTTGCAGAAGATGCCGTTTTTCCTGAAAAAATTCATTTAAAAATAATTCGTCGGATTTTTGATCATGATTTGCAATTTGCAAAAACCATTATTTCTGGGTGGGAAAATAAAGAGCGAGCCAATTCGATTTTGCGCAATATTGAAACTCATTTTTCTCAGGTTAATCTTCCTGAAGAAATGAATTTTTTTGAGCATTCTTATTATTGCTACACACTCTCCGCTATTATGTCGGGGATTGCATTGGAATCTTTGGAAAAAGAATACCAAAAGCAAATCAATACGATGGTTTATGGTGTTGTTCATCCCTATGGTGAATGGACTATTAAAACTGAATTTGAAAATCAGAATTATTCAAAATTTATCTGTCATGTTTCCAAAACAGGGTTGTCAACTATTCAACAATTGAATGATATGACTGTTTTCAGAGTGAATCCCAATGCAGACTTTATTGGTCTTCGTATGCTTGCACTGCCATGCCATGAACACCCAGAGTTTGACGGGGTGAAAGAGATGGTCGTAGATGGTAAAAAGCAGGCAGTGCAAGCGCTTCAAGTGCTAATACATGATTTGATTCATGCTGCTTTTTTAAGAAGACATCTTGAAAAAGACCCCGTAGATTTTCGGCAGCGCTTTAATACGATGGGCGTATTATTTGAGAGGGTAAAAAATGATAGCGGCTTACAGGAAAATAAACAGTTAAATAATTTAGTAACGCTTGCACTTTATTTTAATTTCCATGAGTTTACGACTTCAATTTTTGTAGATGGTATTCCGCACACTTTGCCGCGACGTCATTTCAGAGCACACGGGAAATATGCTAATGAACCACAGCTAGCCTTAAGACTCGCAGAAAAACTGCACTTGCACACAGGCTTGTTTCAGCGTGAAGTTGATGTTGAAACAAGTGCATTTAAAGCTGTTGGAATTGAACTTGATGAGACAAAGTCTGGTCATCAGCGAGTTATCGAAATGATGGATGCTTTAGATCCAGCTTTTCAATACCTGGTCGAAAATTATGCTGAATTTTATAATGTGAAATCTCGGAACTGGGCTTTCGCTCTATTTAAGCGAGAAACTGGTTATGTTGTCAAAAAACTTACTCAGGAGACGCAAAATGAAAAGGACCTTTGTTGTATTATGTAGAGGCTCGGAACAATATCAATATGGTGATCACCCTGTTTGATTAAAAATACGCAGTTCGTATAATTCCTAAAGTCTTCACCTGAAGGAAACAGATGTTGGATGAGCTTATTCCACACTCATTGAAAGTACCAGCAGATATCATTCTGCCCCATGTGCCTTTGGATTACAAAACAGTCCAAAATTTAATTTAACCTGCAAGCACTGGGATTTTTTTAGAGTTAATACAGCTACCAGTACTTTAGCGTAAGAAAATTGGCTTTCTTGCTTTGTTTCAATGGGAATATAATGAAATATCCCCTTTTAATCAATTTTGAAAAGGGGAATATGTGAAAGACAGTCCTGTCGAGCATTTTTGCCTCTTTTTAACGAAGACTAGGCTCGATTTTTACATCAAGTTGAGGTTACTTAATGAAAATTTCTTGCAAAAAACCAATCATGGCTTCCCATGAGCGTTGAGCAGCTACTGCGTTATAAATAGTTCCCAATTGCGTATCATGTGCCAGTGGATTAGTAAATGCATGCTGTATATGCCCATACATATGCATTTGCCAATCTACGTTTGCTTCAGTCATTTCTTTGCAAAATTCATGTACCTTATCAGGTTGAACCATTGGGTCATCATAACCATGCAACGCTAAAATTTTGGCCTTTATTGGTTCAGATTTTAAATTGCCAGGCTTGTGCAGCAAACCATGAAAACTCACGACCCCTTTAAGATCTGCCCCAGAGCGTGCCAACTCAAGAGCACACAAACCACCAAAACAAAATCCAATAATTGCAACCCGCTTATTGTCAACCTCAGGCATGGAGCATACAGCAGCCAACCCAGCTTGAATACGACGGCGCAATAAAAGTTGATCAGAAATCAAAGGGTTCATTAACGCTTGTTTTTCTTCAGTAGTAGAGCCAAGCTGGCCGCCCCCATACAAATCTACTGCAAAGCCTACATAACCCATTTCAGCAAGTAATTTTGCTTTGTTGCACGCAAATTCATTACGACCGGACCAATCATGAACTACCAATACTGCAGGACGTGGCTCAGCACGAGACGTGTCATATGCGACAAAGCCATGGAGTTCTTGCTCATTATCATGATAAATATAATTTGAAGTATGCATCTCAAGCTCCCTGAAATAAAACTAGAATTAACTTTTAGGAACCTAGTTTATAAAATTGAATGAAAGAGATAAAGTTATGAATTACATTAAGGTCAACAACAGCCCCCAGAGTATTTTCTGTTAGATCGACACAATATTTTTGAGTTTCAACTACTTCCCTTCATCAAGGAAATCGATTTTCCCTCTTGCCATCCAGCTTTTACAGAGAGCAAAAGATGTCATAAAGAATCTTGTTGGCAATGGCCATTGAGCAAAAAACTATAGAGTGTTCTTTTTTAGTCTACACTTACAGTAAACTCTAAAGGGGATATAATCATGATAACTTCATCATTAATCCATGTAAGAGATGTTTTACATGCACAATTGTGTTATCAGGCTTTTATTACTCCTATCTTTTTTCCCTTGGAAAAAGAATATCGACATTTTGCCAAACTGGCTTGTGAGTTTATTGAAGCAAGACGTACGGAGGTAATTCATGAGGAATTTCCACGACATCATGTATTACACCGTTTCGCGCCACAGAAAAATGCACGGGGGAAAAAAGTACTGATCACTCATGGATGGATATCACGTGCAGCATATATGGCTCGCATAATCCAGGCACTTCATCAACAAGGATATGAAGTATATGCTCTTGATTTCCCGGCACATGGTGAAGCAAAAGGTTTGCAATTACCCTGGACTGATGCAGTCGCTATTTTGAAAGATGCAATCAATCAGCATGGACCTTTCTATGCGGTTATTGGCCATTCGTTTGGCGGATCCATGCTCCTCAACACCCTGAATGTTGCGGGTCAACTTCCTGAATGGCAATTAAATCATAAACCAGAACGGGCGATTTTAATTGCATCGCCCACACAAATGCGGAGCCCCGTTAACCGGATTGCAAAAAAATTTAAACTAAGTGGCCATGGTTATCTGCAGCTACGTCATGTTATGAAGCAACAAGCGCGCTTCGACATTAATCTGGTCCGTTTACACCATTTCATTTCTCAATCACCCAACATTTCTTTTTTATGCATACACGGTGAATTAGATAAAACGATTAGTACTAAAGAATCGATTGAATTCTGTAAAAAATACCCGGACTCCAGACTTTGTCTACTTCCTGATGCAAATCATGTGAGCGTCTTAATAGATGAACGAGTAGGACATTTAGTTTGTGATTTTTTGGCATAAAAGGAAACGGCTGTATTGGGCGCATCTTGCGCTCAAATCCAACCGTTCGAGTAAAACATTAACATGGGGAACCTTGAGCTATTAGGGTTTTTATCCTTCATTTCACTCAGGTTACATATAATTAAAGAAATTACTCGCTTTCTATATATTGCCGCAGCTTTTTCATGGCATTTTTTTCAAGCTGCCTAACCCGCTCCGCGGATACCCCGTACTTTTTAGCCAAATCATGCAGTGTTAACTTTTCTTCGGCTAACCAACGTTGTTGTAAAATATCCTGGCTGCGCTCATCGAGCTGCTCTAAAGCAACCATCAGCTTCTCACGCCCACGATCTCCAACACTTTCCTTTTCCAGTAACACAGACGGATCATCATTAGCATTAAATAAATAACGCTCAGGTGCTGTGTAAAATTCATCGTGTTCATCCGCATCAGGAGCATCATAAGGTGTGTCCATAGCGTTCAAACGTTGCTCCATTACTAGCACATCTTCGCGACTTACACCCAAATCATTTGCTACAGCAGTTACCTCTTCATGACTCATCCAGCCCAAACGATTTTTCATTTGGCGAAGATTAAAAAATAACTTTCGCTGTGCTTTAGTTGTTGCAATTTTAACGATACGCCAGTTGCGTAAAACAAATTCATGGATTTCTGCTTTTATCCAATGTACCGCAAAGGAAACAAGACGTACGCCCATCTTAGGGTCGAAACGTTTTACTGCCTTCATCAAACCAATATTACCTTCCTGAATCAAATCATTCAGAGGCAAGCCGTATCCCAAATAACCACGAGCTACACGAACAACATAACGCAAATGAGCAAGAACCAATCGCCGCGCAGCCTCAAGGTCTCCTTCAGCATGAAAACGCTCGGCACAGGCAATTTCTTCCTCTAAAGACAACATAGGAATTTGATTAACCCTGTGAATGTAAGCATCAAGGCTTCCCACAGGTAAATTCATTTCGGCAAGTTGCAAATATTGACTCATGCTTCTTTCCTCTAAAACTTCTCTGTAAAATAAGGTAAAAAAATAAGAGGGGACTTATAATTGAGGCTCAATGGAAGCCAATTGACGTTTTACCGATAAACGTGCCCCCATCCATCCTAGTATAACTGCAAATAAAACAAGTAGCAAGATCTGGCGCATTGATAAACTTTTTAGCGGATAGTGCATTTGATAAGCAACCGCCAACTGATCTACAGCAGCTTCCAAACTGAAGATAAAAATATTCACCATAAAGACAGCAAAAACAGCCCCTAAGGCACCATACCAAACCCCCGAATATAAAAAAGGTCTGAGGATAAAAGGATCTTTTGCTCCAATTAACTTTAACACTTGAATCTCTTCTTGTCGACTATGAAGAGCCAAGCGTAACGTAGTGCCAACGATCATAATCACAGCCATGGCTAATAAGGCGAGTAAAGCATCTGCAAACTTGGCAGCAAAACCTAAAAGCGCATGCAAGCGGCTTATCCACTCCATATCAACTTTTGCATTTTCCACTTGTGCTATGGTCTGTAATTTCCGTGCCAATAAATCCAATTTTGCAGGGGAGTCAATGATCAAGGCAGGCACAACATCCACTACCGCAGGCAGAGGATTTTCAGGAAGATAACGCATAATATCCTGCATCCCCTCTTGCTGGGTTAATTCCGATAAACCGTCACGGGAAGATTTTAAGGAAACTTGAGCTACGCCGTCTGTTTCACGCACTTTTTGTAATAGCAGCTGTTGTTCCGCTTCAGATAAGCCAGGTTTTAAATAAAGAGAAATATGCCCTCCCTTCTGCCAGCTTGCGGTTAATTTAGCGATGTTATCGGAAAATACCCAGAAAAGAGCAGGCAAGGCCAAGGCAATGGCGATCACGAGGGAAGTCATCATGGTTGCTAAAGGTCTGCGGCATAACAAATTTAAACTTTGTATCGCTGCTTGCAAATGATAGGCAAGGATTGCTTGTGCTTGTTTTAACACATTCGTCCTCCTTTAAGCATGACAATACGATGTTTCATTCCTGCGATCAATGCCAAATCATGCGTAGCAATTAATATACTTACCCCTACTTGATTAAACTGCTCAAAAATAGCCATGATTTCTGTAGAAAGTTTGGGGTCAAGATTTCCAGTAGGTTCATCAGCCAATAACAATGCAGGCTTATGCACTACAGCACGAGCAATTCCCACGCGTTGCTGTTCACCTCCTGATAAATGGACAGGGAGCATTTTTTCCTTGCTTAATAGACCTACCATATCCAAGGCCGCATGAACTCTTTTGGCAACCATGGGATAAGCCATACCCCGAATTTGCAAGGGGAGGGCAACATTATCAAATACTGTCCGATCATTAAGTAAGTAAGGTGATTGAAAAGTAATACCCAGCTGGCTGCGATGAGCAGCCACATCACGCTTTTTTAACTGATTCAGACGCAAACCATTGACGAGCAATTGACCCGAAGTAGGCCATTCTAAAAGAGCAATCAATTTAAGTAAGGTACTTTTTCCTGCACCTGAATGCCCGGTAAGAAAAACCATTTCCCCTTTTTGTAAAGAAAAATTTACTTGGCTTAACGCTTCAAAACCACCTGGATAACGTTTAGTCACTTGGTCAAATGTGATCATTGAATAGTGCACCAACAAATTGCGCAGCATCAAAGGGGCGTAAATCCTCTATCCCTTCACCAATCCCTATATAACGAAAGGGCATTCCTAATTCATTCGCAATAGCAAACAAAATTCCACCTTTAGCCGTACCATCCAATTTAGTCATGGTAATTCCAGTTAAACCAATCGCTTCATGAAATTGTCGTGCTTGCACCAAAGCATTTTGCCCTATGCTTGCATCCAATATCAACATCGTCTCATGAGGAGCATCAGGACAAAGTTTCTGTAATACACGCTTTACTTTCTTCAATTCGTCCATCAAATTGCCTTGTGTATGCAACCGGCCTGCAGTATCAGCGATTAAAACATCCATTTTGCGCGCTCTTGCTGCTTGCAGGGCATCAAAAATCACCGAAGCACTATCTGCTCCTGTATGCTGGGCAATTACGGGGATATCATTTCGCTCCCCCCAAACATGCAATTGCTCCACTGCTGCTGCTCTGAAAGTATCTCCAGCAGCCAACATGACCTTCTTGCCTTGTTGCTGGAATTGTTTCGCCAGTTTTCCTATAGTAGTGGTTTTACCTGCACCGTTCACCCCAACCATTAAGATTACAAAAGGAGATTGATCTGCAGTTTCTAAAGTTAAAGGTTGGTTATTCTGGCTTAAAATCGCCTGCAAATGAGATTTCAGCGCATCATAAACAGCATTACCATCAGATAACTGTTTACGAGCCAAACTTTCAGTCAACTGGTTCAGTACAGTTTGCGTTGTCTCCATCCCCAAATCAGCACTGACTAAAAGCGTTTCTAACTCGTCCAACAAATCCTGGCTGATTTCTTTTTTTCCTAATAATAATCGGCCAATTCCATCACCAAGCTGGTGACGGGTTTTGCTTAATCCTTTCCTGAAACGTGCAAAAATTCCTTCTTTTGCAGGCTCTTGTTCCTGTTTGCTTTCTTCTACAGGAGCTTGAGGCAACGAGTCAGTAGTACTTTGTGAATGATTGTCCTCTACAGAGGCGGAATCATGACTTCGTTTAAACCATTTAATCATATAGTGTACAAATCCTGAAAAATATGAAATTCTATCATCTTTTTTACTTTGAGGTTAAGTTGTGCGCAAAATACTCTTTACTTTACTCATGGTACTATCTTGCCAGACCTTTAGCCAAGTGCAAGAGTTTACATTGAATAATGGATTAAAAATATTGGTTAAAGAAGATCACCGGGCGCCTATTGCTGTATCCATGATTTGGTATAACGTAGGCTCCGCTGATGAACCAGGCGGGATTACCGGCGTATCTCATGCGATGGAACATATGATGTTTAAAGGTACTGAAAAATTCCCTTTAGGTGTCTTTTCCAAAACCATAGCGGCAATTGGCGGTCAAGCTAACGCATTTACTAATAATGATTATACCGCTTTTTTTGAAAAAACAGCTGCATCAAAACTTGCTACCAGTTTTGAACTGGAAGCAGATCGCATGAATCATTTGCTTCTTGATGCCAATGAGTTTGCCAAAGAAATTAAAGTAATCCAGGAAGAACGACGGCTTCGAACTGAAGATAATCCACAAGCACTTGCCTTTGAGCGTTTTCTGGCAACAGCACATCTAAGCGCCCCATATCATCATCCTGTTATTGGCTGGATGAGCGATCTGAAACACATGTCCGTTGAAGACTTAAGGGAATGGTATAAAAAATATTATGCTCCTAATAATGCGACCTTGGTTGTTGTGGGAGATGTTAACCCAGAACAGGTTCGCACTTTGGCAGAAAATTATTTCGGTGCTTTGCCAAAACACCCTATTCCTACAAGAAGATTGCAAAAAGAGCCGCCTGCGTTAGGTCAAAAGATTGTGCATATCCAGGCGTCAGCAAAATTACCTTTATTGATGATGGGTTATACCGTTCCTAGTGCAAACACGAGTAAAAAAGAGTATGAGCCTTATGCCTTGGAAATTATCGCCGGAATTTTAGATGCAGGTGAAAGCGCTCGTTTTTCTAAAAATCTGATTCGCAGCAAACATATTGCTACGGATGCAAATACCTATTATAACCCTTATACAAGATTTCAAACCCAATTTATTGTGTATGGATCTCCGAGCCAAAACCATACAATAAATGATTTACAAAGTGGGCTTCTTAATGAAATCGATGATTTGAAAAAAAATCAGGTTACTGAGCAAGAATTGCAACGAATTAAACATCAAATCATTGCTCAGAAAACCTTTGAGAAAGATTCAATTTTCGGACAAGCCTCAGAATTAGGTTTGTTAGAAACAATTGGGCTTGGTTGGCAAAAAGCGGATGAGTATACTGCAGCAATCAATGCCGTTACGCCACAACAAGTTCTGCAAACTGCCCAACGTTATTTTCAGGAAAATAATATGACGACAGCAATATTAGAACCTCAACCACAAAGGGCTGCACCATGAGAATTTTTAGCGCATGTATTCTAACATTACTGATTGGGCTGTCGCATACAACGACAGCAAGTACCTTCAAAACAGAAAAATGGCTCACCAAAAATGGCGTTCAAGTCGTTTTTTATCCCGCAATGGAAGTGCCTATGCTCGATGTCAGTTTGGCTTTCGCGGCAGGCTCAGCATATGATGGAGATCAATATGGCCTAAGTGCATTGACCAGTCGTTTGATGAACCAAGGAAATGCGGGACGAGACGCAACAGCAATAGCCGAATCACTCGCGGATGTTGGCGCTCAATATAAGGCTGAGATTAACCGGGATATGGTTATATTTAACCTAAGAACTTTAGCCACCCAAGATGCATTGGCCAAAGCCAGTTTTACCTTTGCACAAATCATTAACCATCCAGACTTTCTTGATTATGAGTTTTCAAGAGAGAAAAAACAACAGATGATGGCCATTGAACAGCGGCAGGAATCGCCTGAAGACGTCGCCAATCTCAATTTTTTTCAAGCCTTATATAAGCAACATCCCTATGCTCATCCTGTTAATGGAACAAGCGAGACCGTCAAGGCAATTAATATGAGCCAGGTGATTGCGTTTAATAAACGCTATTATGTGGCCAAAAACGCGATTTTAGTTATGGTAGGTGCAATTAATAGTGAGACAGCACATCAACTTGCTGAGCAACTTACTCAAGAACTTCCAGAGGGACAGCCAGCCCCTCCTATTCCCAAAGCCATTCAGTTAACTCAAGCAGAAACAATAAATATTCCATTTCCGTCCTCACAAACTGTGATACGGCTCGGTCAACTCGGTATTGATCATCATGACTCAAATTACTTCCCGCTGATTGTAGGGAATTATATTTTAGGAGGAGGGGCTTTAGTTTCTCGACTCGCTATAGAAGTTAGAGAAAAACAAGGTTTGACTTATGGTGTAGACAGCCAGCTTGTTCCTATGTCCGGGAAAGGACCTTTCCTCATCAGTTTGTCAACAAAAAATAAACAAACAAAAGATGCGTTAGATATTATTCAAAACGAGTTACGCACTTACATTGATAAAGGTCCAACTGATGAGGAGATGAATGCGGCGAAACAATACCTTACAGGAAGTTTCCCACTTTCGTTATCAGGTAATCGCAGTATTGCAAATATCTTATTGCGAATGACATTTTATCATCTGCCTGAAGATTTTCTTGACACCTATCTTGCTCGCATCAATACAGTAAGCCGCGAACAAGTGAAACAAGCATTCAAACAACAAGTTAATCCCGACAAATTATTACTGGTCACTGTAGGTAAATCGTGAAACAGATCGTCCGCATTATAGGTGGCTTATATCGTGGAAAAAAATTGCATTTTCCGGATGTAGAAGGTTTACGCCCCACCCCAGATCGCGTGCGCGAGACTTTATTTAACTGGCTCATGCATGACATCAGAGAAGCACGCTGCCTGGATGCTTTTGCAGGCAGCGGCGCTTTAGGCCTGGAGGCATTTTCAAGAGGAGCCGCGCACGTTGTGTTTCTTGAGCAATCACCTAAAGCTTGTGCCCATTTACAAAAAATAATCGCTTCATTTAACAGCCCAAAACTTAAACTCCTACAAACAGACGCGCTACAGTACCTTCAGCACAAACAGGAAGAGTTTGATATTATATTTCTGGACCCTCCTTTTGCACAAAATTATCTCCCTCAATGTATTTCGAATATAACACACAGCACTATTCTCAAACCTGGGGGACTTGTTTATTTAGAATCACCGATTGCAACGCAATTGGATGAAAAGTATTGGCGGCAAATAAAACAAAAACACGCAGGGCAAGTTGTATATTCCTTATTTGAAAAATTAAGTTGACCTTTTATATTGTAGCCTAAGTGGAACCCGGGATTGATTGCATAGCTTCCTGGGCTCTGCCTCGCTGCACCTGGATCTTCTGCACATCACTGAAAAACTAGTCCGGACCTATTCCGACGTCCTGCGGCTTTGTCCGCAGGATCCAGAAGATCTACCTAAAAAGATGAGACCTCGCGGACAAATCTGCGGGGCGTAGGCAGAGAGGTGATCAAGAGACAATTCGCTGCACCCAAGCTAATTACTCTCCCAAATTATTTCTGTTTAAATTCATACAATTCATCTTCTATAGGCTTGACAAGCAGCCTAGCTCCTGTTTCAATCAAACGAATATTCTCAGACATTAAAGAACATTGAATGAACAACAAGCTTCTCATGCTATTTATTGCCTCAGTCCTGCTTGTAGGTTGTAAACATGGAGTACTTTTTAAAAAATCACCAGTAAACAATCCTAGTGATGATGCTACAATTAAATTAGCAGAAGCAGCAGTATCTGTAAGCGATTCTATGCATGAAATGGCACGAGTCGAAAAAGTAATTTTACCACCCCCTGTAGATAACACACTCACGATACCTAATTCGTATAACTTACAAGCCAGAGCAAGTGTGGATTGGTCCGGTCCTATTGAAGAATTAACCGCTCGTATTGCCAAATCAGCTCACTTCAGGCTTCGTATTTTAGGAAAAGCACCGTCAATTCCGGTTTTAATTAGTCTTAACATTAAAGATGAAAGTTTAGCTGAAATCCTGCGTGATATTGATTACCAAGCTGGTAAAAAAGCCTATATTCACGTTTACCCTAACAGTCAGGTTGTAGAATTACGCTATGCCAAAATTTATTCGTAGCTTAATAGTTGTTGTATTGTCTGCTTTACTGCTTGCATGTCACTCATCAAAATATATGGGTGATACGAACTCATTGGCAGGGCTACAGGCTATGGCCAATGTGAATATAAAGGATAGAAATAAAAGGCAAAGAGGTAAAATTCGTCAAATTGCTTTGAAAGAAACTGCTTTAAGTCTCGGTGCTCAAGCAGGCCTGGCAAATCGAGCAAAAATTATTGATGAGCATCTTATAAGACAATCGCGCAGACTCGATGCCATTTATGATTTTAATTCTTTGATTCTAGAACATAACATTTTGCCCCCAGTGCTCTTGGAAGGTAGAAATACCCTCAATCTTGCTGATGCACAAACTATTCGTATTTCTGATCGTACTTATAAAGTTGCGAAACAGGCTCATTTTGTAACCACTCCTCCAACTTGGCGGCAATACTTATGGCTGGATTATGTACAACCGGAATATCCTCACTATACTCTGTTACCTAAAACCAAGGTAGAGAAAAAAATATGGTGCATTTATGTAGCAAAAGGCTGGAAAAATGGTATTGATCAAGCAAATACCATTCTGGAGGAAAACATAGCCCGAATTAAAGAAGATTTTGGCGGAATGATTCTTTATCGAAAATTATTAGCCATGAATATGATTTCTCCTCCTTATGTCTCTCATACAGACTTAGGCGTAACAGGTGACTCCTCAGAGATTCATATTGATGATAGAGTATTAAGAATTACTGCGTTACCCGCTCTGAATGTGAATAGTGAACAATGGCGGGCAGCGGTATCCAAGGATGAGAATGCTTTGGAACGGTTCAAAAACATGGAAAAATTGGCAAATCGTTCTAAAATTATAATAACAGATAAATCCTGGCAGCCTACAATTGCTCCAGTTAACGATAACAACAGAATTCGCCAATAGGAAGTATGAATAACAATTCTCATTTATGTTTAATGCCCGATGAGCCAACACGTTTTACTCCGCTTTTTATGGATAAAATGTTGGAGCATACTGAACGTTTAAATGCTTCTGACATTACCATCCAAACAGGCGAACCTATTTATGCAGAGGTCTATGGAAAACTATTACGGATTACCAACCGCCGCTTGTCTAATACAGAACTCGGTGATTTAATTAATGCGATATACGGACCTAACGCTACAACTCAGCTTCTTTCAGGTAAAGACATCGATACCCACTATGAATTCCGTCCTAACCGCGGTGTTAGATATCGCTATCGGGTCAATGGAACAGCATGCCTTGTAGAAGGGCATGATGCAATTCAGATTACTCTGAGAACGATTCCTACAACCCCTCCTAGACTCGAAACCATGAATTTACCTGATAATGTCCTTGAAGCAGTGGCACCTCAGGAAGGAATCGTCTTTATTACGGGTGCAACAGGTTCAGGTAAATCAACGTTACTGGCCTCAATTATTCGCGACTTAATCGAAACAGAGGATTCAAACCGTAAAGTATTGACCTATGAATCTCCTATTGAATTTGTTTATGATGAAATTGAAACAATATCCGCAGTAGTTAGCCAATCAGAAATTCCTCGCCACTTACCGAGTTTTGCTGATGGGGTGAGAAATGCCTTACGCCGCAAACCTCGTTTAATCATGGTAGGTGAGTGTAGGGATGCAGAAACAATTAGTGCTGCATTGGAAGCAGCGCTTACTGGGCACCCAGTGTATACAACCTTGCATACCTCAGGTGTGGCTGAAACCATGCGCCGTCTTGTAACCTCATTCTCTGGTGAAGAGCGCTTAGGAAGAACTATTGATATTTTAGAGACAATCAGATTGTGTATTTGGCAAAAACTTGTACCTACTGTAGATGAAAAAAGGGTAGCATTGAGAGAGTATTTAGTTTTTGATGAAGAGGTTCGAGATATTTTACTTGAAAGCGATCCTAATGATGTCACCTCTGCCACACGTAAATTAGTGCGACAAAAGGGCCAACTGATGACTTGGGATGCAAAAGCAAAGTTTGAACAAGGTATTATCAGCGAGCGGGTATACAAATTAATTATTGCTGGGGCCAAAGAATACCAGCAATAAACTCAAAATGTTTTTCGATCTGCTTTCCTTTGCGAAAATCGCATCCAATTTATATATATATCTTCTGTTCTTTATCGGTTCAGCGTTATTTTAGCTATAATTTTAAAAGAAGGTATGTTTTTTGTTGCCTCTTGGAAATTATATGAACGATTCTATAGTACTTTTAGATGCCTCATTGAGAGACGGGGGACACCGAACTAATTTCAATTTTGAAGACGCTCAATTAGAAAAAATTCTTGTATCTCTAGATAACTCAGGCATTGAATATATTGAAATTGGCTATCGCAATGGAACTTTAACACCTACCCAGGTCGGGAGAGCTGGATGGTGTGCCAAAGATTACCTACTTCTTTGTCGCTCTTTGATTCAAAAAGCAAAAATGGTAGTTATGGTTTTTCCAAATAATCTTACTCAAAACGATCTCATTGAATTAAAAAAATGCGGTGTCGATTTATTAAGACTATGCGTTGCTAAAAACGAACTTGCATCTGCCTTACCTAAAATAAAAATGGTAAAAAATGCAAACATGAATGTTTCAGTTAATTTCATGAATATCTCTTACTATACAGAAAATGAACTTGATGATTCAATCAAAACGATAAGCGAGTATGAGCCTGATATCATTTATTTCGCTGATTCAAATGGCAGTTTACTCCCTACGCGTGTCAAAGAAATTTATGAAAAATACATTAATAATTATCCTTTCCCATTTGGATTTCATGCCCATGATAATCTCGGCCTGGCACAAGCTAATGCCTTGGCAGCAATGAGCTCGGGAGTTCGCTTTATTGATGCATCTCTTGCTGGTATGGGCAAAGGTACTGGTAATTTAAAAACAGAGTTTTTTGTTGCCTATTTACATTCAATTCAATTAAAAAAATACAATTTGGATAGCGTTCTCGAGGCAGCAAATTTCGTTCGGAGCTCGTTAAAGATAGGTCAAGAGCCAATTGAAATGTCAGAATTTATCCGTGGAATTTCTGATCGTTCAATAGTAAATCATCAATCCAAAGAGTAACACAATAAATCGTAACATGCTGAGGACTACTTTGTTATTTTATCGATAGACTTTAAAGGCTGGGCTTAATAGACCCTAGCCGTTAAGCTGAGCGGATATTGTCATTCCAACACAGGCTCCATATTTGAAGTGCAACAGTTGTTGAGTCAAATGAAACACTAAATACTAAGTTGCCCATTCATTTAGGGCGAACTCATATTGATCGATTCTTCAGCAACTACAGATTTCAAAGTATCAGAAAATTTACTGCTGGGTTTATCTATATATGCTTTAGCTAAAGCTTTTAGGTCTGGATCCTCAGGGTTTTTCTCTAAAGCTTTTTCCAGCTGTTGGACTTTTTTACTTCTCATATCATCAGTAAACTCTTTGTAGCGTTGTTTTACTTCGTCTTTTGTTTGTTGATTCACATTCTCAAAACCGCCTTTGCGATTTGCTTCTTGGCACAGAAGGACTCCATGAATATTTGCGCGTGTATTTGCTACAGTACAATTATCATATTTTTGTCGTTTTTGCTCAATGTGATATATGGGCTCTTTTCCTTTAGTCACCTGATGAACTTGCTCCATGACTTGCGCATGTGAATGCCCCTGATCATGGCCGCTCATTACATTGTTTAGAAAATCGGGGGTAATATCCTTCTTGTCTACCTCATAGATTTGAGTTCCATGCTTTCCTCCAGATCCTTCCCCGCGGTTAGTAAATACCAAGTACGCCTTATCCGGGTTTCCTTCGACGGGCACAAAAGATAACCCCATGGCGTGTCCGTTGCAATTAATAGGGACACTGGTTACCTTTCCCGCTTGTATTCGTTCACACAGAGCATTCCCAGCTTCAGGACTGCCTTCAGGGGTACTATAGTCATACTTTGCCGCTTTATTTGCAAAAGCGAAGGCATCTGAAATTTGTTTGAAATCCCCCTTCTCTGGCTCCTTACTACGACTTTGACTGTAATCCTTTACCGTATCAGTCATCAATTGATATGTAGGTCCTACATGCGCGCGTTGAGAAGGAGTACCATCTACACTTATTATATTGATGCCAAGTACGAGGCCAAATTCTTTGACTGTATGCAATTTCTCGGGAGATGATGGACTATAACCTTCAGGAGGAGAAATTATTTGCTGCTGCAGTGCCTGTTGTCCCCGCTTACTATGTATTGCGATATCATATTCTTCTCGTGCCAGGGCGTCATACTCTGCCCCAGAATCGAGTAAAATCCTTGCCATAGAGAAATCTTGCTCTTGCAGCGCTTGAACTAATGGTGTCTGCCCTCGTGCATTTTTTGTACTATTTAGCGCAGTAGGAAGATCTTGATAACCGCAATCCCTAGCAAGATCGGTTAATTGAGCTTGTGGGTCAACCTGTGACTTTAAAATTGAATCGCGCATATTTTGCAAAAAAAGAAACAATTCTTGTATAAATCGTTCCTCATCCATTTTTGCTTTTTGCAAAACTTTAAGTTTGTCTTCAGCGGCTTGTGATTGGTTTGTTATTGTGCTTTTAGGAGCAGATAATTCAGGCATAATATGAATCGATCAAATGTTTATTTTAACTACAATTATACAACAATTTAGTATAATTTTCCTGTAAAAAAGATTGAGCATCAAAGTACTTTGTAGACAATGATGCTCTCTTCATAAATTACTTCCCTACAGAACCTAAAGGATTCCCCCCACCTTTCTTCTTACCCTTTCCCTTACCCTTAGAATCCCCCTCCTCCTTATCGCTGCTTGGTGTAGCATTACCTTCGGCAGAAACACTACCGCCACCACCACCTTTACCCAAAGCACCTTTAATCATGCCCACACCTTTAGCGCCATATCCGCCAAGAGTCTTATCAATTTGTCCTTGTGCAGTCTGTGTTTCTTTACCTGCTTCTTGAGTTTTACCCTTTACTTCCTCACCCCATTGTGACGTTTCTTGGCCTATGCTTTCAGGAGTACCGCCTATCCATCGTAACACTTTGTCCGGCAAATAAGAAATCAATGTAAATGCTTTTTGTATGATTACTAAATACAACGTAGTATAGGTCAATATAGAGAAGAAGAATGCATAAATTCCCGCCCAATCCGTATATCCGCCTGTACCAGAAGGTGAATCCGAACCACCATATGCCCAAACTCCACCAGCGAGTTTAGCACTATCTGTATTTTCCTGTTGGATAAATGCTATAGCCTGATCATATCCAGCATTTAAAACCCATACCCCCACATAGGATAATGCTATAGCAGCAATATAACCAATAATCATCATGGAAGGTCTGAGGAATACATTCACCAAGATCATGATCGCTGCTTCACCTTTACCAAAAGCCTCATGCCCTTCCGGATGCGTTACCCCTAATGCCACAATAGGCGCAGCAACCATTGCCTCGATTACCGAGATTAACCAACCCAAGGCGCCAAAAGTGAAAATCATATAGGGTAAGATTGGAATGTAATAAGCTGTAGTAAAACCTACGCTCACCATGACGCCTACCCATGCAATCACAAGCGGCATAGCCAAAGACATCATGGCAAAAATGAAGATACCAAATACGGGGATTAATGCGCTGGATACTGCCATATTCAACAAGAGCATCCATAAGTTACCGGCAAAATTGATGTACTCATTACCCATATTTGCCAAAGCAACTACAGGGTTTACCCCAGGCTGCGCGATAATTTGCAGACCCTGTTGAAAGATTGTCGCCATTCCTTGCAAAGGAATCATCAGGAATGCTAACACCACACTATTGATAATCTGGCCAAAGATATCAAGAAACAGGTTATATATGGTCACCAAGATAATATTATAAAATATATTGCCGAGTATTTGTCCCAGACAGATAGAGAAGAAAGGTTTGACTTCGCCGCAAGAGAAGTTTTGTCTTTCTAATCGATATAACGAGGTACTCACACTAAAATTAATTGAGTTAGCAAAAGTCAATGGCTTAACTCCTGGTTGACCAGGGGTTGACATCATGAGTGAATTGTTAAGAAAACCCCACACTGTAGATGAGGCTGCGCCACTTTGCACCTTTAGCTCTTTCGCCTGCTTTGGTGGATTCTTAGTATCTGATGTAATTAATGACTGTACTTGCAGTACCTGGGTATTATCTTGGCCAAACCATTTACATAATTGAGTAAAGTCTTTATTTTGATCGGTCATATTTCCTTTATCGCAGGTCATGGTTTTACCGTCGCTGCTAGGTACAAATGGGCTCGTTATTGCCGAAGGATCAAACTTACTTGTATCCAATCCAGTGTCTGAATCCGTTTGGCTCGCATTGTCAATTGTACCAGATGAGCCCTGAATCGCTACCAAGTTAAAGAAGTAAGCACCAGCCATAATCCATCCCTGGCTCGTAGCTTTATTGATAAAGTCAGTGGATTTCTCCATATCTTTTGCATTCTTGATTAGACGCGATAGATTAACTGTTGGCATCATAATCCCATTATAATCATTAATTGCGTTAGTTAACTCGTTACCATTAAACAATGTCCCCCCAACAGCAGATCCCGGCACAGGTCCCCAACTCATACATAAACTTCCCTCATTATCCTTACTGTTAGCAATGTCTTTATTATAAGTACTACAAATCGTTCCGTCTTGTTTATAAGGCACACCAAATTGTTGCGTCGCAACTGGAGTATAAGGTTTTGTCTCGGAATTACTCGTTGTTGACATTTGCGGATCATTACCCACTATGGTTCGAGCTACTGTAGACAAATCCATATACATTTGCTGGACGGCAATCGCTCGCGACATCTGGGTTGCGGCAATCTCTGCAGGAGTGAGCGTATTATTTCCGAGTGTCACATTATTTCCCGCGGTAGGATCCGTAGGCAGCAAACTTTTTCCCGATGAATCCGTAAAAGCTGATCCCTGTGAACTCGTAATGCTCTTCCAATGAATGGAACCACATATCCCGTTCAGAAAATAATAAGGTGAAGATGAATCCTCAAAATGAGGCATCTCAACAGTCCAGTCACTGTTCCCCGGGGCCTTACTCTGAACAGAAATTGCGTTTACAGTGCTAAGAAAATCAGGAACCGTATTTTGGCAAAACTTAGCTATTGGAGAGCTAGTATCCCCCGCTTTAGAGGCTTTATAACAATCTCCTGATTGTTTTTGCTGAGCATCAAGAAGGCTCTGACGGAGATTGGTCAATTGTGTCTGTAAGCCCAACATACATACTTGGCCGGAAAGTATATTAATCGCACCTTTTGTAATACCACCTATTCCCGAGTTATCATCGCCAGTCACAAGTGCTTGGGCTGGATTTATCTGTTGTGCTTGAATAATAACCCCGCCACGGTTCAAATAACTTAACGCGGCATCCCATACCTTATCTGCTGCCCCGACACCTTGAACCACAACCCACATGACAAAAATTTGCATCAAGCAATAGCCGGAAGCCTTGGGAATCAATAAAGCCAAACCTACTGTAGAGCGAATTGGAATCCAAATAGAAGACCACTTTTGTCCAAGCATTTGCCCTTCATGGGCAGTATTCATAGTAGATACCAGGAGGGTATACATAATAATAATACCCCCCAGCGCCAAAACTGCAGCATTAAATACGGCAAACATACTGCCCATGATTTGGCTGCCTGTCCCGCTTAAAACACCATCTACAACCCCGAATAAATTGCCAAGGAATACTACCGAATAATCACTAGCAGGAGGAGCAAAACTTAAAGAGCTGGAATTATCTGCTAAAACTAAACCAGGACATACAAGGAGAAGCAGAGTTACTATCAACTTATTCATTTCTTTTCTCCCAACAACCCCTGCCTATACCATTCATTAAAAGTACACCCGAGCTTACGGTTTTTAATTTGATAGTACCAAAAGTGGTAACGGAAGGCTAAAACCAGCGCAATCAACGTGACAATGAGGCTCACAAGAAACGCTTTTATTGAACCAAAAAAAAGCTGATATCCGGCATATCCCAAAATCAAAAGAGCAGCTAACACCATAATAATACTCAATCGAAATAAAGATTTTTGTTTTATAAGTAAACTTTCGTCGCTAAGATTAAATAACTGAACTGCTTCGTTGAAGGATTCACCTTCAACTTTTTTCTGTGGTACAAATAAACGTTTAAAACCATTTCCTAAATACATAGTAAATGCTTTCATCCGTTCCCAATCAAACCACCTACGAACATTAATAATTCTCGAAACTAATCTAACTATTCGCGACTGCTTTTTCATATTTTTTACTTCTTTCTTTTATCTTTCATAATATACTATAGTAGTAAGTAATGATTTCGTCCATCTGCTGAAATACAGTAAAGAAAGAGTAAAATATGCCTGATCTAAGCCACGAAGCGTCCGCCCAATACTGGTTTGAATATATTGATCCTATGATCTATAGAGTAATTACTTTTATGGAAAGTGTAGAAGATTGGACTCTGGATGGAAATCCTGAGTTTGAGCAAGCCATGGAGCAGTTAGGCAAAGAACTTGATGACATAGAAAAAATAGACATGAGCCTTTTAGCTGAAGAAGAAAAATTTATTCGCATTGTAGGAAATATCAAATCTGGCCGGGGACTTCGATTGCTGCAAGCAATCGATACAGTTCACCCTGGCAGTGCTTCACGTGTTTTAATTCATGCCGAGGAAACAAGCACTGGAAGCCATGATCCTGCTGGAGTTTTTCTCAAACGAAACATTGTATTTGAACGTTTAAGATTGTTGTCGCGAGTTTTTTGCCAGTATCGTCTAAAACTTGTTTTACGTGCACTTGAAGGGGAAGAATAAATGAAATTAGCATCTAAACTTATGTTGCTGAATGTGCTTTATTTTGCTGCATTTTCTGCTACAGCACAGGATTCAACAACCTCAACTGATCAGTATTATCAAAACCAAACATCAGAAAATACGAAAAAACTATTACAGTATTTTCAAAATTTTGGTCAATACTTGGGTTTTCAAGTACAGAAAGCTCCTACAGAAGACAATACAGATTTTACAGTGAGCTATAAACTCATTAATTTAACAACCTCTCAACTAGCACAAGCCTATCAGTTTTATACTTTATTAGGCTCGATTCCAGTGAATACTTTTAGTGGGCAAGGTCAACAATCTGGGGCAGGAACAACAAATACAGGAAATCCTTTTGCTCAGTTTCTGCCGACTGATAGTGCGAATACATCACAATATAATCCCAGTGCAACGGTCATTAATCCTCTGGCTAATCTTGCTTTTCCAAATTACGCGTCAACATCATCTACCGGAGTGAGTGTGACTCCGTTGATAGACCAACAAACTTTTCAACAGGACCCAGTAAGTCAAGCGGTATTAAATATTTTGGCAACCCCTGATTATACGTACTGCATGGATCCGACTAATAGTACCCCAACCTTTGTTTCTGGTTGCCAATTGATTTATAACACCTTGGTACCCTTGAACGTTGTAGGGGAAATTCCCTCGGCGACCACTTTTTTTGACCCTAAATACCTGCAACAATTTTTAAATCAACTTAATAGCAACGCTTTAACTGGTCCCTTAATGTATTCAACGCAAGACCTTGGAACCAATCAGCAACAACAAGGCGACATAGCAAAAAATGGACTAAACGCACAAAATCAAGAACAACTTGCAGCAAATTTTATTCGTTATGTTAGTGGTAGTATACTTCCTATAAGCTTACCGCAATGGAACGATTATGACTACTGGTATAAGCAAACCCTTGGTGGGAATCAACCTTCCAGTAAGCCATCAACAAAACAAATGCAAGCGCAGCAAACTCTTGCTAAATATCTTGCAAGCTTACGTACCTATGCAGCGCAAACCTCTGTAGGAATCAGCAACCTTTATTTTATCATGTCAAAAAGAATGCCGCAGACTAATCCATCAAGCGGGCAGACTGGAAGTAGTTCTGGCCCAACAAGTCAGGCCTTAACAGAGTTTAATATGGCAACTTGGAGATTGTATAATACTACAAGTTCTGGCGGTGCAAGTGCTACTGCCGCGGCGGCTAGCGGCACAGGTGGTACTGGCGAGCCTGGGAATACCCCATGGATTAACAGCCTTAATAATGCACCGCCTGCCACTGTAGAAAAAGAAATTGCTATATTACTTGCTGAGATTAATTACCAACTTTATTTAGATCGTCAAGTCCATGAACGCCTGCTTATGACAAATAGCCTCTTGTTATTACAAAGTGTTCGTACGGGCGCTCCTAATGCTGATGCGCTAAGCCCCGGAGCACAACCATCGCAATAGTCTTCGTTAAAATACGGGGTGAAAGAAATTCTTTCACCCCCCTATAAAACTCAAGGTTCAAACACATCACTTCATCATTAACATATTCCGTTAGGGTTGCCCACTTAAACCAAACTACAATTTTTTATAAAAAAGTCCTAACAAATTTTAAAAAATGGGGTTTATGATGTCACGCATAAAAGGCCTACTGATAACGGATAAGGCATCTTAAGTAATTTCGTTGAAATAATCAGTTAAATGTTGATGACATTTGGGTCAAAGTAATTTAGATTGACGCATTTAACTGCTCATTTTCCTATGTCCAAAACTATTATTTTTCAAAAATCGTTCTTAGTCTCCGGCATCATGTGTTTTGATGGTTGTGGTAACTCAATGCAACGCCTTCTTCATACGTGTATCAATGATTGTATTGAAAAAAAGATTCTTCCTGCAGACGCACGACTTATTGTAGATGCTGAACCTAGTGGTTTAGGGATTCATCGCTTCACTATTTCCATTGAAAGTGAGGAAAATAATTTTATTCGTATCACAAATTTTGATTCCGTCGTCTTTGAAAAGATTAAGAGTGATATTTATTTTGACATCATTGATGAGCAGCAAGAGGAAGGGAATAAACCAAATGACAAAAAGAATTGGATTAATATCCTTATCAACCTACTGTGCATGGGCGTCGTACTTACTTTAACACTTATATTTCCTCCATCAATAATTCTAACCATTGGCTTGACCGCCCTTTCTTTTTTTTCAACTGCGTTTACTGCTCGAGAATACCTAGTTGCTTTTTGGCATAACTTTCGCACTAAAAATTTTGCCAATATGGCAACAACTATTACCCTGGGCTGGTTTTTATCCATGGCTCACACTCTTTTTCATGCCATTAGCATGCCGTTGGCAAGCAGTTTTTCCATGATTTTTATGAACTTTATGATGCCAGCGATGTTGATTGCTTGCATCAATAGCATGGATGAGATTAAACGTCTTGTTATTGAAAAATCTAAAAAAATTCAATTGAAAGGAATTAAAACATTATTTCCTCAAATGTCAGAATCGTATCATTGTTATCAGCTCACTCAACTTGAACTCCAGCTCTTATCGAAAGAAATGAACCTCCTAGTTTCATCTAAGAAACAAAACCCTTCAGAAACGGATTCACAATTGCATAATGAAGAAGAGGAATGCCGATTATTTATTCAAAAAATATTAGAGACCAAAGAAATAAGTGAAGAAAAAAGAAATCTTTTAAGAGAAGGAATGCTAATTGAAGTTAACGCTGGCGAATGTTTTCCAGTGGATTGTATTTTAATTCAAGGCAACACAGTAATTGATGCGTCGCTTCTGACTGGTGAACCGCACCAAACAAAACAACTATGGCAGCATATTCCTTCAGGCGCTATTAATCTTGGAAAAAAGGTTATTGTGTACGCTGAGAAAAACTCATATAACAGCACGGTTAATACCCTGCTCTTTCGCTCAAACCGGGCTAAAGAATCACTCACTACTAAAGAAGAAACTCCCAAATTTGCTTATCTATATACAGGGCTTATTATCATTGGTCTTTTGGCGGCCATTTTTACTCCAATCGGATTAGGAATAGCGACTATCCCTTTAGTAATACAAAACATCATTGGTATTTTGTTTTCTGTATGTCCTTGTACGATTGCGATTGCTCATCAATTACCACAGCTCATCAGCATCCATCATCGTAATAATAAAGGCATCCAATTACGTGATGACAGTTTAATTACACCGCAATCTGATAAAATCCATACGGTAGTTTTTGATAAAACAGGAACATTAACGACGGGAAATTCCATTGTTGAATCATCCAACATTTCTATAAAAAATCGGGCATTATGGCAAAGAATCTATTTATTGGAAAAAGCTTATGGCAGAGAGCATCCTCTTGCAAAAGCAATTCAAAAATACTATGAAGCTACTATTAATAATCCACTTCTTTTTGATGAAATAAGCGAATGTACGACAGATCATAAAAACCGAGGGCTCTCGGCGCGAGTGCAAGGGAGAACAATCCGAATTGGAAGCGTTGATTACTTAAGAGAAAGTGGTATTACTCCCCCTGTACCTGAAAAATCAAAAATCGAACAAGGCTTTTCAGCTGTCTGTGTAGCAGAAGATGGCGCCTGTAAAGGGGTCATCTACGTGAAACATGAAGTACGAAAAGGGGTCATCGAGGCACTTACCCGGTTAAGAGATGAAGGTAAAAAAATTATCATGCTAACTGGAGATAACCTTTTATCAGCCCAAGGCTTTAATAAACAAATGGGCTCTCTTTTTAGTGACAAAGATATTCATGCAGGACAAACTCCAAAAGATAAAGAGAAATTTTTAGAAGATATAATGAGTAAAAAAGGAGTGAATCCTAAAGGGGTATGGTTTGTCGGAGATGGTTTAAATGATGCGCCTTGTTGTCGGATTGTCTCTGAAAAAGGAGGGGTTAGCTGCGCCATGGACTCCCATGATAAATCAGCATTTTTTACTGATATTACTTTAAATGGTTCATTAGATTATATGTTTGAACACAATAAATTAAATCACTCTCTCCAGCAAAATATAACCCAAAACAAAGGAATACTCATTTATAGTACCATCGCTTTTCTTGCTTTTATCATTAGCTTTTCTATAGCGGGTGTTGCTGTTTCGCCATTAATTCCAATGGGAGTTATGCTATCAACAACACTTTTTGTTTTATTTAATTCTTATCGAACTCAACTCAATATTGACGCCGCTTTAGATAAAGAAATTTCATGGCCTAAAAAACTATTAAGCTCCAATCTTTCAATTGGATTATTATTAACAGCAAGCACCCTGCTCATCAGTAGCGCTTTAGTAGCAACCATTGCAACAGGAGGATTAGCCTTACCACTTATAGCATTTACAACGGGAGCAGCTATAGGATTTAGCAGCGCATGTACTTTATCGGCTCTCAGCCTGATTGGTGTGTTCCTTGGTATCTTATCCACTTCTTTACTGTCTGGACCATGTACCCAAGATGCAAGTGAATGCCATCCAAGCAGTAGTTCAATAGATGCTCTTGATTTGCCGGAGCCAGTTGATATAACAGCCAGGGAGAAAACGAATGATTTTTTTCTCAGCAGAACATATAAAAGTCAGGAAACAACACGACAGGCAAGTGAACCTATTTTGGATAGGGAGAGTTTTTCAAACTCTTGTTTGTAAAACAAGTCCAGTAGCAGGGATAATCCGTTCGTTAACAAATAAAACATGGGTATCACCTGCTCATCGCAGCTATTTTTCGTTTTGCTTTGATTAAAGGATAAAGAAAGTTCATTCATCGACTCGCTTGCGTCCTTTCATTTGTTTTTTGAAGCGCCAATAGTCTACAATGCTGTTCGGTTTATCTATTATGATAAACCACACTTCTACATGGAAAAATAGAGTCTAACTAGAAAGGAATAATAACAATGGAAAAAATGAAGCTTTTCATGCTGCTGTATTTCATGATGATCACCTCCAGTTATTGCAGTGATCGTTATTTTCTCTGTGGTCCCGACGAAGATGGTTGCTTTCCAGATATCTACCAATACTGCGTGTGCATTCCCTATAATGACTGGGAGGCCAATAGTCCCTATTGCTTGGATTTCGATAAATTTACTTGCATCCCTTTATCCCAAACAATGCATTGCGACCCAGGCTTAATCTTTAAAAATCAAGGAGAATGTCTTGCAACGATATTTCAGAGTGAACCTAGGCCGCCTTGCAAGATAACTACCCATCAATTTTGTATTGAAAACCATACGCCTATTTGTGATAAGATGGGACAACCCAAATCATGCCATTAATATCATTTATCATATAACGATATAGTTCAGGTGAAGCGCAGTAGGACCCGTTTTTTTCTCTACGGTCTGCTTCTGCTATTGATTTTAAATACCGTTTTACCAGGTAACGTCCCTAAATACCAATTATTGTAATTAGAGCATTCTGGACATGGGTTGTGCCTTCACAAGGTATACATCATATGAAATTCTCAGTTGAGTTATTTAAAATAATAGATAACTTGTCCATCACTTCATCAACAGAAATCATTTGCATGGGTTCGTCACCATGTACATGCTGTCCCCAAACATCTTCAATACATTTGCTGCCAAGAATTTTTTCTGCAGCTTCAGGATAATGATTTACAACCAAATGTTGAAAAAGATAAGGGCCAGAAATAAGAGGGTTAGTCACCGCGTGTAAGGCAACAACCGGGGTGTTTACTGCAGCAGACATATGCGAAGGACCCGTATCCGGGCAAAGAACTACGGTGGCTTTGCTGATAAGAGCCAATAATTGTTTGGGTTTGGTTTTACCAACAAGATTAATTGCAGTAGGAATTACTTGCATAATCTGTTCTGCCAAATGTTTATCAAAATCAATCGGTCCCCCCGTAATGATTACCTGCACATTCCATTGTTTTTGTGCTTTTTGCAAGACATCAATATAACGGGCAACAGGCCAACTACGTTCAGGTTTACTTGCCGCTGGATTAACTACCAAAATTGGACCTTGCTTTGGTAACTGTTGCTCCGCCCATGCATAATCTGCAGAAGAAATAGGTAAATCCCAGCGAATGACACGTTCCTTTATTCCTAAGGCTTGCGCAAATTTCAAAAAACCATCCAAGGTATGCTCTAAACCTGGAGTAATTCGTTCATTAACAAATAAGCCATGTGCATCATTTGCTCGATGGTCATCGTAACCTATTTTTCTTTTTGCTTTGATTAGGGGATAAAGTAAATTCGTTCTGAGACTTGCTTGCGGCGCCAATAATACATCAAAGGTACGTCCTTTCATTTGTTTTTTAAAACGCCAATAGTCTACAATACTGTTCGGTTTATCAATTAAAATGAATTCCACTCCATCCATCCCTTCTACCAAATCAAAAGCAGGCCTGGAAATAATCCAAGTCAACTTAGCTTGGGGCAGATTGGCTTGTAAGGTTCTAATGAGTGGTACAGCCATTAGAACATCACCTAATGCAGATAAACGTACAATACAAATGGATTTAATCATTCTGTAAAACAAACCGTGAACCGCAATAAGGACACACTTCTACTCCGGTTTTTTCAATAGGTAAATAAACCTTGGGATGAGCATTCCATAAAACCATATCATTTGTCGGACAGCTCAGAGGTAATTCATTACGGTGTACTACATAATTTTTTTTTGTACTCGCTGGTTCTTTTTTTTTGGCTTTTAACATGATGTTCCTTTAAATCTCATTTAATAGGATTATCTAATATTTCCTCAATTTTCGCTAGAATCTCATCGCGAAAAGCCCCATTTTGTGGCTCATAATATAAAGCTGCTCCCCAATGCCTGAGCCAAGTTAATTGGCGTTTCGCCAATTGCCGGGTAGCAGCAATCCCTTTGTCGCGCAGTGTAGAATAATCATAATCGCCTTGAAGATATTCAAGAGCTTGCCTATACCCCACGCAACGCATGGAAGGTACGCTTATGGTTAAATGCCATTTTTGTTGTAACTGTTTTACTTCTTCAATAAGACCTTCAGTTAACATATGATCAAAACGTTGTGCAATGCGTTCGTGCAACCACGCTCTTTGTTCTGGAAAAAGAATAAAATTCACAAAATGATAATCCGGCTTTTCCTTATGTTGCTCAAGAAATGCAGACAGAGTTTTACCAGTCACATAATATACTTCTAATGCACGTTGAATTCGTTGTGCATCATGAGCATGAATTCGTACAGCAGATTCGGGATCAATTTGTACCAGTTTTTGATGAAGAATAGACCAACCCAATAAAGCTGCCTCATCTTCCAATTGCTGACGTATCACCGGATTCGCCTCAGGCAAAACAGATAAGCCTTTTTGTAATGCACTAAAATACATCATTGTTCCCCCGACAAGCAAAGGGATTTTGCCTTTTTTGAAGATCGCATCACACAAAGATAAAGCATCGGTACAAAATTGAGCGGCAGAATAAGACTCACTAGGATCCTTGATATCAATTAAGTGATGTGGCGCTATGTACAGCTCCTGAGGAGTTGGTTTTGCAGTTCCTATATTCATATCACGATAAATCATTGCAGAATCAACACTAATAATTTCAAAAGGATATCGTGCTACTAATTCACAAGCTAAAGCCGTTTTTCCGGAGGCAGTTGGTCCCATCAAACAAAAAATTAATTTAACCATTCATTATCTCAATTAAAAACAAGTCTTCCTTTCATGTAGCCTGGGTGCAGCGCAGTGAAACCCGAGGAGTCAATATTCCAACAAACTCGAGTTTCACTGCGCTGCACCCAGGCTACAATAAAAATCAAAATGTAATGTTCAGACAAGCAATAAATTTTTACAATCGTCGCTTGTTAACACTTTAAATAGCCCCGATTTTTTATTTTCCTCATTATATAGTCTAAGGAATAACTTATTTAATTCCATTTTTTCCTCAAGACTTAAAAGCCTGGGATCCAATATTTGTGATCGGTTCATTAATTCAAGAAAGGTATTCTGATTCACTACATCACAAGCCGCAACAGCATCCAAGAATAACCGCAAATCTAAATGAGGCATACAAAGCGGGATGCTTCGAATGATTACTTCATTATCTCCTAACCATTCAAGATTCACTCCTAATTGTTTGAGGTACTGCTCCAGCTCCAGAGAGCTACCTTGTAATTTTTTGGGAAAGGAATAACGCATCGCTACCAATAAAGGCCTACTTGCCAAAGGCAAAACCAATTGCGGTATTTGCTCCTGCAATCTATATTGATGCAAGGCCACCACATCAACAACATACGGTTGTTGATGGATAAATACCAAAATGTATCGGCTATTTAAAATGATCCAGGGTAATTCGGTTTCTAAATTATAAACACTTTTGCTTGATACAGCCAATTTAGGATAGGGTTCATAAATCGCTTGGGCTTGCTTAGGACGCGATTGTTCGAATAATGTATATGAAATCTCTTCATTGGACTCATTTTTTGTTTTCAATGCGACAGTTAATTGTGAGGTAAAAAAATCAAAAACCAAGCGAGGCTGCTGAAAGCGCACTTCATGCTTGGTAGGATGTACGTTCACATCGACTTCTGCATGGTTAATCGTCAAATACAACACACAGGCGGGAAAACGACCAGGATATAATAAGCCATCATAAGCCTGCTTTAACGCCTGGTGGATTAGCCTATCTTTTACCATACGCTGATTAATGTAAACCCATAATCGATCATTCTGGCTGCGCTGAAAATTGGGGCTACTTATCCATCCATAGAGTTTCATTGCACCATGCTCTACATCAAGATAAATCGATTCTTTAACAAAAGCACTACCCAATATTCGGGTCATGCGTGTCAAACGAGTTTGTTCATTTTTTGCAGCAGGAAGAGACAAAACCTGTTTTCCATTATGTTTTAATGTTAATGCGATCTCAGGAGCACTTAAAGCAAAACGTTTCACTACGGTTTCGATTGCTTGAAATTCTAGTTTTTCGCTTTTTAAAAATCGTTTTCGTACCGGTGCATTAAAAAATAAATCAACAACATCTACTGTCGTTCCTACGGTGCGGGCACAAGGGGAAATCGCTCTTTCTGTACCTTGTACTCGCAGCATCACTGCTGTTTCTTGTTGTTCCGGTTTGGAGCTAATTGTGACTTTTGCTACAGAAGCGATACTGGCTAATGCTTCGCCACGAAAGCCCATACTATCAATTGCATATAAGTCGTTAAGTGTGCTGATTTTGCTGGTCGCATGCGCAGCAATCGCCAAGGGCAAATCTTCTGCTACGATACCAATTCCATTATCACTGATTTTGATTTGATTTAGACCGCCATAACCTATTTCTATAATAATTGCATCCGCACCTGCATCAAAAGAATTTTCCAGGAGTTCTTTCACTACCGATGCAGGCCGTTCTATCACTTCTCCCGCAGCAATTTGATTTGCTATAAGCGGTGGTAATTGCTGAATTCTTATGCCCATGCCTGAGGAATCACCAATTTTTGCCCTGGCTTAAGCCGAGTAATGCCGCGCAAATGATTCATGGATTGTAGCGCTGCAACCGAAACATGATATCGTGCAGCGATAGCAGGTAAGGTTTCTCCTGCGCGAACCCAATGGACATTATTCGTCGTCATTGCTTCAATGCGCGACCCGTGCGGGGGATTGTCCCAGAAGTATCCTTTAATTCCTTGAAAAATTGCTTGGCTCAAACGAGCTTGATAAGCAGGGTTCGTTAGATTTCGCTCCTCTATAGGATTTGAAATAAATCCTGTTTCTACTAAAATTGAAGGAATATCAGCAGACTTCAAGACTACAAATCCGGCTTGCTCCACTTTGTTATTATGTAAATTAGTAAAATTACCGAGCTGACTTAAAACACGCCCTCCCATTTGTAAACCTGAATTAATTGTAGCTGTTTGTGATAAATCAATGAGTACAGAGCGAACAACTCCGTTCTGATCATCCAAATCACCTAAATTTACTCCGCCTAATTCAGAATAGTTTTCCTTTTCTGCAAGCCAACGCGCTGCTTCACTTGTTGCTCCTCTTTGTGATAAAGCAAATACTGAAGCACCATTTGAATGAGGGTTATTAAACGCATCTGCATGAATGGCAACAAAAATATCACCATTATATTTTCTGGCAATATCCAGGCGTTGTCGTAGACCCACGTAATAATCTCCCGAGCGAGTCAATACTGCACGCATCCCAGGCTGTTTGTCGATTAATTGTTTTAGTTTTAAAGTAATTGCCAAAACGACATCCTTTTCTCGGGAATTACGTGGGCCCCGAGCCCCAGGGTCCTTGCCTCCATGCCCTGCATCCAAAACAACGATAACATCACGCAATTTAGAAGGTCTACTGCTTACTTTAATCGGGTTCTGATTTGCTAAAATCGGGTATGCTGCTTGCTTGGGTGCAATTTTTGCAGGTAATTTAGCCTGTTGCATTTTCGGTGTAGTATATGTTTTCGGCACTATAGATGCAGTTTTAGGAGTACTTGCTGCAATTGGTGCACCTAGACGACCACTATGTACTAAATCAACACGTACACCACCAAAAGCACCACTAGGTTTCCACGGAGATGATCTTAGTTGTACTTTTTGGGCCACTTCAAAAACTAATCTTAAGGTTCTAGGGTCCGAATGCCCACTGCGAACTTGTTTTACTAATCCATTGATTAATCCCGATTGATTTAAATTCACAGCGAGTTGTGTTTCCTTTAGGTCCAACACAACACGCGCAGGATGATCCAAAAAAAATAATTTATGGGTGAATGGTCCATTAATTGTGAGAAAAAGTGACGTTTGGTTCCCCTGCTGTTTTAAAACAACAGACTGTAGTTGAGCACTAAATGTTGTAATAGAGCAAAAACACATCACAACAAAACACCATGAGCGAAATATCATCTTTCACCTGCCAGGCGAGCTAAAATTCTTTTACCCGCTGCACTTAATGCCATAATTTGCATTTCACGTCCAGCCCCTTTAATACCTAACTTAAAACGAATATCTATATGGGGCAATGCTCTTCCAGCATGTTCTGCCCATTCAATACAACAGATACTCTCCTGGGTAAAATAATCCCTGAATCCCATATATTCCAACTCTTCCTCATGGTGTATTCGATAGAGATCAAAATGGTGTATGGTTAAATGATTGCATGTATAACTTTCTACCAATGAAAAGGTAGGGCTTTTGATTGCCGATTGAATACCTAGATGTTTCAACATGGCGCGAATAATAGTTGTTTTACCTGCACCCAAATCACCACTAAAAGTCATGATCAGGGAAGGACAAAGACAAGAAGCCAGATGAGCAGCAAAATTTTCACTCGCCGTTTCATCAGGCAAATTCAGTGTTATAACCGTATTCGATTCGCTATTTATCATCATTCAGGGTAATTCAAAACATGCGGTAAAACATCAAACAAATCACTGGCTAATAAACCAGCTCCTCCCATTTTTTTTGCTAACAGATCTCCGGCAACTGCATGCGCCCATACACCACATTGTGCTGCTTCGGATAAAGAAAATCCTTGAGCACAAAGCCCCCCGATAATACCGCTTAATACATCGCCCATACCCGCACTAGCCATAGCAGGGTTGCCCCGAGGGCAAACAAATGCACTTTTCTCCGCTGTTTGAATTATGGTTCCAGCCCCCTTCAATACAACAACTCCACCGTATTGCTTCTGGATGTTAGCTGCCGCCTGATATCTGTCTTTCTGAATCAAATCAGTAGAACAAGAAAGCAAACAAGCCGCCTCACCAGGATGTGGGGTTAATACCCAATTATCATCCATCTGTGAATTTTGGGCTAATAATCTTAACGCTGAGGCATCAATAACCATAGGTAATTGTGATGTAATTGCCATTAAAAATAAATTAATAGCCCATTCACTTTCTCCCAGGCCGGGGCCAATAATACACACTGTAGCCCGATCTAAAAGCGGTATTAAATCTCTAGCGGTTTCCACAGCACTTACCATAGCCTCAGGGATTAATGATAAGGCGCTCTTTGCGTGTTCAGGCCAAGTTGCAACAGTTACTGAACCTGCGCCTGTTCGCATTGCAGCTTTGGCCGCGAGGCTAATAGCCCCAGGCATTCCTGGTCCTCCACCAATTACTAAAACATGGCCATAATTTCCCTTATGTGAATTTTTTTTGCGTCCGGCAAGCGGCAAAGCTAAAGTATCTGAACTTAAAAGACATGCAGCAGGAGCCAGTTGAGTCACACAGGAGTCAAGTTGTAAAGAACAACAGTGTATGTCCCCACAATAATCAGGGCCATCCGCGGTATACATCCCCGATTTCTGGGCGATAAACGTTAAAGTGGTATTGGCTTTAACACAAAAATTTTCTACCTTCCCGGTATCTGCGTTAAGGCCTGATGGAATATCCAAAGCTACGACAGGTAGACCACTGGTATTAATCTGATTAATCGCCGATACAGTAGCACCACGAACAGGTCCTTTCAGACCAATCCCTAATAAGGCATCAATAACCAATTCTGTTTCGCTGTCTAATGGTTCATCTGCAGCCTGGCACTCAACTCCTGCATTTATAGCCATTAAAGCTGCATGTTGCGCTGCAATAGGAAGGTCGGCCACTGCCTTACATTGGTAAATGGTCACTAATAATCCATGTTCATGCGCTAAACGTGCCACCACATACCCATCACCAGCATTATTTCCAGCGCCACAATACACAGCAACATGTCGAACATGGGGATATAGTTTTGTTATAAGAAAAAATGCCTCCGCTCCCGCACGAGACATCAGTGCATTTTCATCTAATTGATATAAAGAAGTAGCCTGTTGCTCACAAGCTCTAATTTGCTCACAACGATAAAGTGCATGTGTTGGTATGATCACCTTGTGCTCCAAATTTACTATAGCGCAACTACTAAGTTCTATACATCGTTGCCAGCTCATTCGGTTCAGTCATGTATTTTTGTACACTCCTTCACCTCACTTTACTTGCGCCTTGTCTAGAACTTAGTGGATGACGCTATATTTCGAACACGTCTCTTATATGTAGTCTAGGAGTGAATCAAACCCGAGCTTCAGAATTCCCGGGTTTTGACTTCGCCTTCACCAGGCTACTTCCATTTACTTGACTAATTTTAACGAAGGCTTACTTTTAGAAGCAGTTGAACCATCAGATTCAGCACCTGATGAGCCAGAAGATGCTGGAGGTGGCTCTTCTTCATCTTCGATAGCAAAAGCAATGCCTCTGCCATTTTCTTTAGCATAGATTTCTAATACTGATCCTGGCGGAACAAAAATCTGTTCTGTTTTTCCTGAAAAACGCGCAGTAAAGATAATTCGATCATTTTCCAATAAAAGACCGCGAGTTGCTGCCGGAGAAATATTTAACACGATGCGATCATGGTTTACATGTTCTCTCGGCACCTGCACACCCGGATATGCTGCATTAACCAGGATATAAGGAGTTAATTCGTTATCTACTATCCAATCATAGGCAGCACGAATTAAATAAGGTTTGTTCGATGTCATTGTCATTATTTATGCCGCTCTTAGTTGTCGCTCAGCATCAGTCAAACTTGCTTGAAACGATTCACGTTTGAACAAGCGCTGCATGTAAGCAATTATTCCTTTAAACTCCGGTGCAATTTCAATTCCCAATCGAGGCAAACGCCACAACAAAGGTGCTAATGCACAATCCAACAAAGAAAACTCATCACTTAAAAAATAAGATTTATCTGCAAATACAGGATCAAGCGCAGTTAAACTTTCGAATAAATTTGTCCTGGCCTGTTCTGTATTATCATCCCTTAAAATGCGATTCATTAAATAATACCAATCATGTTCAATCCTGTGCATCATTTTTCGTGTTTCCGCACGAGCAACAGGGTAGACAGGCAATAATGGTGGATGAGGAAATCGCTCATCTAAATATTCCATAATAATACGTGGTTCATAAAGTACAAGTTCTCTATCAATTAAAGTAGGAACTGTCCCATATGGATTAACTGATAAAAGATCAGCGCTGGGCTCTGCCTGCTTCGCAGCAAGAATTTCTACATTTACCCCTTTTTCAGCCAAAACAATCCGAACCTGATGGCTATAAACATCATCTGTATCGGAAAATAAAGACATTATAGTGCGCTTCGCAACAATTGCCATGAGCAACTCCTATTTAATTCAACCTATAACAAAAGTAAGTACAAACACACAAAACCTGCACTTTACCACATTTTTACCTTTTTGGGTTACTTTATGCCGTTTTTTCGCCAATAAACTCTTTTTAAACCGAGAGCAACAAGAAATAAAACAAATAAAAAGCTAACAACATAGAAGCCTATTTGATATCGTATTAACTGTACTGGCTCGCCAACATATGCAAGAAAAGCAACCAAATCGTGTAAATCATTATTAAAATCATCTTCAGATAATTCATGATTCAACGTTTCTAAAATATTAGGCATAGCAACATCAGGGACAAGACGGTTATTTGTACCAAAAGGCCGAGAATCATCTCGATAAAAGCCATTTAAATAACTATAAAGCCATTTTGTTCCTTTTTCTCGAGCAACTAAAGATAGATCCGGAGGTACTATCCCAAACCACTGTTTTGCATCTTCGGGCGACAAAGCAATGCGAATTGGATCATTGACTGTTGCTTGCGTAAAAATCAGATTATTTTTTAATAAATCTTCATTTATTCGACCATCAAATCCTGTTATGCCTAATCCTTTAGCCATGTGATTATAACGCAAATAGTTCAAAGAGTGGCAACCAGAACAATAATTCATAAATAATCTAGCGCCTCTTTGCAAGCTGGCCTTAGCTTGTACATCAACTTGTGTCGAATGCGCCAATGCAACGGAATGTAGAAGTAAGCTAAAAAACCATACAGGCAAATAAAAAGCTACTCCTTTCATACGCATTATTGCCCTCCTAAGCGAGAGGGTAATGGGTGCGTTTTTTCAAAACGAGTATAAAAAGGCATCGACAAAAAATAGGCAAAATATAATATAGTACAGGTACGAGCCAAATACAAACGCACAGGGGTTACGGGAATTGTTCCCAAATAACCTAATAGCACAAAAGCGGCCACCCCTAGAAATAGCATAACTCGTGAATAATTTCCTTTATAGCGCATTGAGCGAACAGGGCTACGATCAAGCCAAGGTAAAAAGAAAAGAACTAATAAAGCAAATCCTATGCACATTACCCCCAATAATTTATCGGGTATTGCGCGCAATATGGCGTAAAAAGGAGCCATATACCACATTGGAGCAATATGATCTGGGGTAATTAAAGGGTTCGCGGGAGCGAAATTATTATGCTCTAAAAAGTACCCCCCCATTTCAGGAGCAAAAAACACAACTGCAAAAAACAAGATGAGAAAAGCAACCACCATGACTAAGTCTTTAACTATGTAGTAAGGATGAAAAGGAATTCCATCCAAAGGCTTTCCTTTGTCATCCAGCATATTTTTGATTTCAATTCCATCCGGATTATTCGATCCTACCTTATGCAAGGCAACGACATGCAAGAAAACCAGAAAAAAGAGTAAGAATGGAATGGCAATAACATGCAACGCAAAAAAACGTTGCAAGGTGGCATTGCCCACGGTGTAGTCGCCTCTTAACCAAACAACAAGATGGTCACCAATATAAGGAATAGCACTCAACAATGAAGTGATAACTTCCGCTCCCCAGTAGGACATTTGCCCCCAAGGCAATAAATAGCCAAAAAAAGCGCCAGCTAATAGTACGATGTAGAGAAACATTCCTAAAAGCCAAACGAGCTCTCGTGGCTTTTGGTATGAGCCATAAAGTAGACCACGAAACATATGTAAATAAATAACAATAAAAAAGGCGGAGGCGCCTGTTGAATGCATATACCGAAGTAACCAACCAAAATTGACATCGCGCATTATGTATTCTATGGATGAAAAAGCCTGTTCAGCGCTTGGGGTATAAAACATGGTCAGCCACAAACCGGTAATGAATTGATTAACCAAAACCACAAGAGCTAATGAACCAAAAAAGTAAAGAAAATTTAAATTTTTTGGAAGATAATAGGCACCGAAATAATTTTTCCAGGTGCTCATCAAAGGAAAACGCTCATCGAGCCATTTGAAGAGTCTATTCATTTAATCGAGCCTTTTTCTATTACCCATTGCATTTGAAAAATTATAGCCCGGGTGTGGCGAAGCAAGAACCCCAGGCTACAGACTACATGAAACCTACGCTTTATCCTCGCCAATCACAATCGTTTGCTTATCGATAAAATAATATGGAGGCACTTCCATATTAATCGGCGCAGGGACATCTTTAAAAACCCTGCCAGAAAGATCAAAAGTAGAGCCATGGCAAGGACAGAAAAACCCGCCGGGCCAATCAGGCCCTAAATCGCCAAGATGTGGTTTGTATTTTGGCGAGCAACCCAAGTGAGTGCAAATCCCTATAAGTACTAAATATTCTGGGTTAATAGAACGATGTTGATTTTTTGCATAAGAAGGTTGCTGTCGAGTCAACGAGTTCGGATCGCGCAATCTTGAAGAGTACGCCGTTAAGCGTTGCAACATTTCTTCAGTTCGCCTAATTATCCATACAGGTTTGCCACGCCACTCAACAACCGCCATATTACCTGGCTCCAGTTTGCTTAAATCAACTTGTACTGGTGCACCTTCGGCTTGCGCTTTGGCACTTGGTAACCAAGAAACAACAAAGGGGGTTAAGGCACATAGAGCCCCTATCCCTCCTAATACACAAGTTGTAGTTAACAAAAACCGGCGACGATCTTCATCTACCAGATCGTTTTTATCCTGCTCAGGATCAGTAATTTGATTCACCATATCGTCTGCTTATGTGGTTGTATAAACAAAAAAACCCCGCCGATGCGGGGTTTTTAACCAATAAACGATTAACGTTTTGAGTATTGAGTTGCACGACGTGCTTTGTGCAAGCCCACTTTCTTTCTTTCAACACGACGTGAATCACGAGTTAACAAGCCACGTGCACGAAGTCTTCTTCGAACAGAATTTGGATTGGGTTCAGCATCTTCTGCCAATCCTTTTTCATCATAAGCAACTAATGCTCTTGCGATACCCAAACGTACAGCACCTGCCTGGCCAGAAACTCCACCACCAGAAACTGTAACATAAACATCAAATTTATTAACAAGGTCAACGGTTTCCAATGGCTGCATGACAACCATACAAGAAGTTTCACGGCAAAAATATTCCTGTAAAGTACGGCCATTTACCTTGATCTCGCCTTTACCTGGACGTAAAAACACACGAGCTGTTGAACTTTTTCTACGGCCAGTGCCGTAGTATTGCTTCATTTCAGCCATAATACTTATTCCTCAATATCAAGTTGCTTGGGTTGCTGTGCAGTATGTGGATGTTCGTTGCCAACATATACTTTTAGCTTACGATACATCTCTCTACCTAAAGGATTCTTTGGTAACATGCCTTTAACAGCAAGTTCGATAATTCTAACAGGATTTCTAGCCTGTAACTTTTCAAAACTATCTGATTTTATTCCACCAGGATATCCGGTGTGACGATAGTACATCTTGTTGGTAAACTTACGACCGGTCACAATAACTTTTTCTGCATTTGTAACAATGATGTAGTCGCCAGTATCAACATGGGGGGTATACTCAGCTTTATGCTTGCCACGTAAACGACGAGCAATTTCAGTTGCTAAGCGACCCAAAACTTTATCGCTGGCATCAACTACTAACCAGTCACGTTTGACTTCGTGGCTTTTGGCACTAAATGTCTTCATTAAATGAACTCCGAACCGCCTAAATTGGTAATCTTCTATCATGGACGGGCGATTTTAACCAAAACAGAAACATCCTACAAGTAAAAAGGATAAAAATTTATAAACAATTAATTAAATCCGCGTAAATATAACAAATTTCAAACAAAAATCATAATAATTTTTGCTCTATTTTGACCTGGGCGCCGTGAAGCAGAACCCGACTTATGACTTCGCCTTATTGATCACTCTTGATCAATAAGTAACTGTTCAACAACTCTGCCAGAAACTAAATGTCTTTCTATGATTTCATCAATATCAGCAAATGATGAATAGGAGTACCATACCCCTTCTGGATAAATCACGATACATGGACCAGAACTGCAACGTCCAAGACAACCTGATTTACTCACACGAACCTTACCTGGGCCATGCATTTCCAGCTCCAGGAGTCGCGACTTCATATAATCAAAATACATTTCACCGCCAGAATTGGCGCAGCATTGCTTGCCTGCAGCCTTTTGATTGGTGCATATAAGAACATGTTTATTGTAATAGGCCAATGTTTACTTTCCTATAGATTCAATAGCTTCAATTTTTGTTTTTAACTTTAAACCAGGTTTAAACGTTACAACTCTCCTGGCAACTACAGGAATTTCTTCTCCTGTCTTTGGATTCCTACCCGGCCTTTGTGGCTTGTCCCTTAATGTAAAATTGCCAAAACCTGATAATTTTACATGATGTCCATGCTCAAGAGCATGCCGCAATTCTTCAAAAAAATTCTCGACCATTTCTTTTGATGCGGGTTTAGACAATTTTAATTCATCACACAAGGTTTCTGCCATTATTGCTTTGCTCAGTGCATTCACGATTATTCCCTCAATATGATTGAAAATTTATTTTCTAACGTATTGATTATAGCACTAATTAGAGAATTAATCTCTGCGTCCACCAAAGTCCGACTTTCATCTTGCAAAATCATGGCAACTGCGAGGCTTTTCTTGCCTTGAGGAACTCCTTCTCCGGTATACACATCAAATACATCAAAAGACTTTAACCAATTCTCTTTTATAGTCGATCGAACAGCGGATTCAATTTGCATCACACTGATGTCCGCATCAACTAAGAAGGATAAATCGCGACGTATTTGCGGGTACTTTGAAATTGTTTTATAATGCGGTGCTTCATGTCCAATTAATGCGGCTAAATTAATTTCGAATAACAACACATCTTCTTGTAAATCCAATGCGTCTACCAAACGTGGATGGAGCATACCTGCCCACCCAGCAGCCACTCCATTAATCTTTATTTGGGCGGATTGTCCAGGATGTAGCGCATCATGTACCGCAGTGGTAAATTCAACCTGCTTTAATTTGAGTGAAGTAAATAAAGATTGCAGATCGCCTTTCAGATCAAAAAAATCAAAAACTCGGGTAGGCTCACTCCAATTAGCACTTCCTTGTTCTCCCATCAATAAACCAGCAACACATGGACGTTCAATAAGTTGTCCCTTATTCACATCAAATACCACACCAATTTCAAAGAATTTAATTGCATTTTGCTGACGATGCACATTATAAATCATTGAAGCGATCAATCCTGGCCACATCCCGGTACGCATTTGTGATAATTCTGAAGAAATAGGGTTTAACAATTGCATAAACTCTTTATGAGGATAAAGCTCATGTTGTAATTCGGGATCAACAAAACTGTAGCTAATGGTTTCGTGGTAGCCTCTATTGCTGAACCAACGTGCAAGCGTTGTCGCTATTTCTTCATTCCCGCACGCTTTCCCTGCCTGCACCAATGTATACGTAGGTTGAGCATGTAAATTATCATAACCATAGAGACGGATGATTTCTTCCACTAAATCAACATCTTGCTGGATATCAAAACGATGAGAAGGAATAGTAACATCAAGAAAATTATGTCGTTCTTTTCCAATAACAATACCAAGTCCTTCCAATAAACTTTTCATTTCTTGCAGGGAAATATTAAGTCCGGTTAATTTTTTAACTTTATCTGTATCAAAAGAAAAACTTACTGTTTCTGGTAAGTTTTTTTTGTCTTGGGCTTCAATAACAGGTCCAGGTTTTCCACCTGCAATTTCTAAAATTAACGCGGTAGCTCGTTCCAATGCTTTTATCTGCAAGCACGGATCGACTCCCCGCTCAAAACGTTGGGATGAATCACTGAATAAACCAAACTTTCTGGCAACACCGGCAATGACAATTGGATTAAAATAAGCACTTTCCAAAAATACGTCTTGTGTATGCGCTTGTACAGAGCTCGCTTCTCCCCCCATAATACCAGCCATCGCCAAGGGTTTTTCTTTGTCAGCAATCACTAATACTTTTTCATTTAAAGTTAATTCTTGGCCATCAAGCAACTCCAACTGCTCTTGGTTATTGCTAAAACGCACTTTAATTTCACCTTTGATTGTTGCTAAATCAAAGGCATGCATAGGTTGTCCCAATTCGAGCATTACATAATTCATAACATCCACAACAGGATGTAATGTGCGGATACCACTTCGACGCAAACGCTCACTCATCCATAAAGGTGTATTTGCCTTAGGATTTATATTACGAATCACTCGACCGCAATAACGTGGGCAAGCCTCAGTATTTTTCAACTCAATAGTCAATACATCATCAATACTGGGAGTCACCTCGGAAATGCTTTTTTCCGCTAAGGGTAATTTGTTTAAAACAGCTACTTCACGGGCAACGCCTAAAACACTAAAACAATCAGCTCGATTGGGCGTTAAATCAATATCAAAAATATGGTCATCAAGAGTCAAATACTCCCGTAAATCCATTCCCACTGGTGCATCACTTTCTAATTCCATAATGCCTTCAGATTGCTCGGCCATTCCTAATTCACTAACAGAACAAAGCATTCCTTGGGATAGCTCGCCGCGTAACTTAGATTCTTTAATATTAAAACCACCTGGCAAACGCGCTCCAATCATTGCTAAGGCTACCTTTAACCCTGGCCTTACATTAGAAGCACCACAAACAATTTGCAGCGGCTTATCGGTGTTTGCGTTCACTTCGCATAAGGTTAATTTATCCGCATTAGGATGAGGTTTAGTGCTAAGAACTTCAGCAACGATTACATGAGTAAACTCCCCTGCTACCGGGCTCACTGCATCTACTTCGAGGCCAGCCATAGTCAGTTGACTTGCTAATTCTTGTTCAGTTAATGAGAAATTTACCCATTCACGCAACCATAATTTACTTAATTTCATTTATAGTCCTTACCACCTTATTAAACTGTTTATTAAGTTTCTATAGACAGCGCACATCTACGGAACTTCAATACTGAAAACAATTCAGTATCTCAACCAGCGACATTTCTTAAAATTGACTTAAAAAAGTAAGATCATTTTCAAACATCATACGTAAGTCATCGATTCCATAATACAACATTGCCAGTCTATCCATACCCATACCAAACGCCCAACCTTGATACTCATCAGGAGAAATATTCACTGCTTTAAGCACGTTAGGATGCACCATGCCGCAACCTAAAACTTCAAGCCATCCAGTAAACTTACAGGAACGACATCCTTTACCGCTGCATTGAGTGCATTCAATATCTACCTCTGCGGAAGGTTCTGTAAAAGGGAAATAAGATGGTCTAAAGCGCAACGCCAATTTACGACCGAAAAAATCGGCAAAAAGATCTTCTAGTAATCCTTTTAAGCTTGCTAAAGTAGCCTGCTTATCAATCAACAAACCTTCAACTTGGTGAAACATAGGTGTGTGAGTCAAATCCGAATCACAACGATAGACACGTCCAGGCGCAATTAAGCGGAAAGGAGGTTTGCGTTGCTCCATAGTACGAATTTGTACTGGTGAAGTATGGGTTCGCAATAATCGGCCGTCACCAAAATAAAAAGTGTCATGCATTGCCCGTGCAGGATGATGTCCGGGGATATTCAATGCCTCAAAATTATAAAATTCAGTTTCTACTTCCGGTCCATCGACAATATCAAAGCCCATGCGGCTAAAAAATTCATTAATTCGGTGCTTCACTTGGGTCACAGGATGCAATGAACCGCTTTCTTTCCTACGTCCTGGAAGGGTGACATCGATACGTTCAGCAGAGAGCTTTTCCAATAATTGTTTTTCTTTAAGTTCAAGCATTTTCGTTTCAATCAAGGTACTGATTTCACGTTTTGCCTGATTTACTAGTTGACCTACTTTCGGTTTTTCTTCAGCTGAGAGATGCGCAAGGCTTTTTAAAATTTCTGTTAGCTTGCCTTTCTTGCCTAAAAAATCAACGCGGATTGCTTCCAATCCACATACATCTTGTGCATTCTTAATTGCTTCAGAAGCCTGCTCTTGTATGGTGATGATATCCTGCATAATTATACCCACAAGTAAAAAGGAGGCCGCAGCCTCCTTAAAATAAATTTCATCTTTATCTAGTGCTCTCAACCAAGGATGAAGCGTGGTGAACCCGATCCCAGGTCCCGCTATGCTACATCCAAGTGGCCTTTAATAAAGATTATTTTGCTAATGCAGCTTTAGCTTGTTCAGCAATCGCAGCAAAAGCTACTTTGTCATGAACAGCCAGATCAGCCAATACTTTTCTATCCAGTTCAATTGATGCTTTTTTCAACCCATCAATTAAACGGCTGTATGATAATCCGCACTCACGAGCTTGTGCATTAATACGCGTAATCCACAACGCACGAAACTGACGTTTTTTCTGGCGTCGATCACGATAAGCATATTGACCTGCTTTAATTACTGCTTGTTTTGCCATGCGGTAGGTTCGGCTACGGGCACCGTAATAACCTTTTGCTTGGTCTAAAACTTTCTTGTGACGTGCTTTCGCTGTCACACCACGTTTAACTCTTGGCATTCTTCATTCCCCCCTTAACTACCGTGCAACATACGTTCTGCCAAACGTGCATCGCATGGCTTCAAAGTACCTGCCTCTACACGCAAATGTCGTTTTGCTTTAGTAGACTTTTTGGTGAGGATATGATTTCTATAAGCACCGCGACGTTTAATCGCGCCACTTGCTGTCTTACGGAAGCGTTTAGATGCTCCGCGATGTGACTTTAACTTCGGCATAACAATATACTCCGCATTTATTTCAGCTACTTAGTTTTTTTGGGTGATAACACCATCAGTAATTGTCTTCCTTCGCGTTTCGCTTGCTGTTCTACAACAGCAAATTCAGCAGTATCCTGCTGTAAACGCTCAAGAATCTTCATACCGAGTTCTTGGTGAGCCATTTCACGTCCACGAAAACGTAGCGTAATTTTGACTTTATCACCATGATTTAGGAAACGGATCAGGTTGCGTAGCTTGACCTGATAATCTCCATCTTCCGTCGTAGGACGGAATTTTAATTCTTTGACCTGAATTTGCTTCTGCTTTTTCTTCGCTTCAGCTTGTTTTTTACTCAGCTCAAAGAGAAACTTACCATAATCCATAATACGGCATACGGGAGGCTTTGCTGTTGGAGATATTTCCACCAAATCCAATCCACCTTCTTCCGCTGCACGCAGGGCTTCACGTGTTGGGACGATTCCTGCCTGATTACCATCGACATCAATTAAGCGTACCTCAGGTACATTGATCTGTTCATTAATTCGTGCGCGATCATTTTCACGCTTAGTTGGTGCACTAATGGTTTAATCCCCCCTGCTTGTTAATTAATAAGACCCTTTCCGAGCAATTTCTTGCGCTAAGGTATCACAAATTGTATCTATTGTCATCACACCCAAGTCTGCTCCTTCACGTGAGCGCACAGCAACCTGGTTTGCTTCAACTTCTTTATCACCTATCACTAAAAGATAAGGTACTTTTTGTAAAGTATGTTCGCGAATTTTAAAGCCAATTTTCTCATTTCTCAAGTCATAGTTGGCACGAACACCTCTTTTTTGTAAAATTTGGGTTACTTTACTTGCATACTCGTTCTGCTTTTCACTAATTGTCAGGACGATTGCTTGCACTGGAGATAACCATAAAGGTAATTTTCCTGCGTAGTGTTCTATTAAAATTCCCATAAAACGTTCAAAAGAACCTAGAATTGCACGGTGTAACATGACTGGAGTTTGTTTGCTACCGTCTTCTGTGACATATGAAGCTTCCAAACGGCCTGGCATCGAAAAATCAACTTGTATGGTTCCACATTGCCAAATTCTGCCTAAACAATCTGCTAAGGAGCATTCAATTTTAGGTCCATAAAAAGCTCCTTCGCCTGGAGCATCAACCCATTCTATATTTCTATCTTTCATTGCTTGTTTTAAAGCAGCCTCTGCTTTATCCCAAACGTCATCACTTCCAACTCGCTTTTCAGGACGTAATGCCAAACGATATTTAATCTCGTCAAAACCAAAATCGGTATATACAGACTGGACTAGCTCAAGCATCATCGCCACTTCGGATTGAATTTGATCTTCAGTACAGAAGATATGAGCATCGTCTTGAACCATATTACGAACACGCATCAAGCCATGTAATGCGCCTGAAGGTTCACAACGATGGCAATTACCAAATTCGGAAAATCTTAATGGTAAATCTCTATAACTTTTTAAACCTTGATTGAATACTTGCACATGACACGGGCAGTTCATTGGCTTCACTGCATAGTGACGATTTTCTGTCTCGGTGACAAACATCTCATCTCTGAAATTAGCCCAATGACCGGATTTTTCCCAAAGTACCCGATCAACTAATTGCGGAGTCCTAATTTCTTGATAGCCAAAGTCAGCCAGCCGGTTACGCATATAACGTTCGAGTTCTTGATAAATAGTCCAGCCTTTGGGATGCCAAAACACCATTCCAGGGGCAATATCCTGGAAGTGGAACAACTCTAAACTCTTGCCCAATTTGCGATGATCACGTTTTTCGGCTTCTTCAAGACGAAATAAATAATCAGCTAAAGATTTTTTATCTGCCCAGGCAGTACCATAGATGCGTTGCAACATTTCGTTATTGGAATCGCCGCGCCAGTATGCCCCAGCTAATTTAGTCAGCTTAAATGCCTTCAAAAATCCAGTAGAGGGAACATGAGGACCACGACAAAGGTCTTCAAAATCTCCTTGCTTATATAAAGACAATACTTCATCTTCAGGAATATCAGCAATAATCTTCGCTTTGTATTCTTCACCGATACTTTTGAAATACTTGATTGCCTCATCACGTGGCAATTCTCTGCGCGTTACAGGATAATTTGCCTTGGCCAATTCCACCATTTTTGCTTCAATTGCTTCGAGATCTTCGGGAGTAAATGGTCTTTGGAATGCAAAATCATAATAAAAGCCATCTTCAATTACAGGGCCTATGGTCACTTGAGCTGTTGGAAAAAGACTCTTAACTGCTTGCGCGAGTAAATGCGCGGTGGAATGACGAATGACATCAAGGCTTTCTTCTTGTTTTTCAGTAAGGATAACTAATGCACAATCATTTTCGATAAGGAAAGAAGTATCTACTAAACGATCATTGACACGACCTGCCAATGCAGCTTTAGCCAATCCTGGACTTATACTATGGGCGACATCATAAACAGTTAAAGGCGCTTCAAAATGTTTTATACTTCCATCAGGCAATTTAATGTTTGGCATAATTTTATCCGTAAGCACTTCTTTTCAAAAAAAAACCCTGCATGGCAGGGCTTAAAACTTAATTTAAGAGGAGTCAATCATCATCCCAAGTGAAAGCGGGCGCTCCTGGAATACGATTTATTTGCATGGTAGGCACGAGTGGGATCGAACCACCGACCACCACCATGTCAAGGTGGTGCTCTACCACTGAGCTACGTGCCTATAAAACGACCTGCATATACATTGGGATGAAGTATATAATAAGGTGGCATTACAAAGCAATCATTTAACCTAGAAAAAGCAATTGAATACGTAGTGGCATTTAATGGCGCTGCAGACACCGGTCTTTTAAATTTTTTTATGATTGCAGTATTCATCTCTGCGGTAAGCAAAAATTTAAAAATCCAGCAGGTTTTGCGGGTTGCCCACTAGGCTCAACTACTTTGCTCGCTTTAATTATTTTTCTTTCAAGAAATCGCCAGTTCACGTCTATAGAGTGGTACTTGCAGTAAAAACTCGCTTACATTATGTTTCACCACCTCTTTAAAACAATTGTTATAGGCAAATACTTTCCGTTGTCGTTCGGAGCTTGTTCCTGAATCCATAATAGCCTGAAGCGTTGTAAAATAGGTTTGATAATCAAGTTGCTCGATGTATGGCTTTAATTTCTCAAACCACTCCTGCAAATCGTCGCGCATTAATTTGATTTTACCATCCGTATTCATGACTAATTCAGCATCCAAACCATAACGAATCGCCCTCCATTTATTTTCCCGAGCAAGCCAATAAGGAGGGTAGGCAACTGATTCAAGCCAACTCCCATTATCGGCAAACCAATGAGCAAGAACATGAATCAATGCAACGAGCGCCAATGTTTCCGCAAGTGTTGCCGCGCCATCACATACACGAAGTTCCAGAGTCCCAAAACCAGGACTTGGTCTTAGGTCCCACCATAAATCTTTAAGTGATTTTATAGAACCACATGATCTAAGCGTCTTATACAAGTATTCAAAATCCTGCCATGAACGAACATGATAGGGCTGGCCTGCTGTAGGAAGAGCCTCATAAGTAGTAGGGCGACACGAAGCAAGTCCCGTGTCAATTCCTTGCCAAAAAGGAGAGCTGGAAGACAACGCCAATAGATGAGGCAAAAAATACATGAAAAAATTATTAAACCGTATGCACTCTTCCCCGCTCGACATACCTAGATGCACATGCAAGCCATATACGCTCATACGACGTGTAAGCCATTGATTGCGATCAATTAAATCTTGATAACGAGCTGTCGGCGAGATGACCCAATCGGCATATTTTGAGAAAGGATGAGAGCCCGTTGTTGCCAGTAAAATGCCCAATTTTTTCGTAACATGCTGAAGCTCAAAAAGTGTTGCATAAAGATCGTCTTCAACTTCTTGCACCAAACTGCATTTGGATGTATTTACTTCAATAGTACTTAAATAGAATTCCGGCTTGATCTTCTCAAGATGAGACACAGCATTTAAAACATCTTCTGCTCGAGAGCATAAATTGTAGGTTTCAGCATCAATGAGTTGTAGTTCTATTTCTACACCCAAAGTTAATATTCCATTACTGTTAAAAAGAATTTCATCTTCTGAAGCCGCTAATGATTGAGTAGTATCTGGATGTTGCGTTGATAAGGATTCGTTGAATTGACTTTGCATAGTTAATCCTTCTTTTTATTATTGGAAATAGCATGGGAAAGTCTCCTCTTCGCATATTTTTGAGGAGCTCTATATAGTTAGATTTAATAGTGATGTACAATAAATATACCCTTAAACATTCATATCTGATGAAATGATTCGTATACAAATCATTTCAGATACTAATGGTTAACGCATTCAATTTCAACCTTGAATTTTTTATAAGACCATCCATGAGCACTATTGAAAAGAATCAAACGGATCAAAAGATTGATCTGCAAACACAATCTGAACTGCGTTCTAAAAGTATTATTCTTGCCTTGCGCAAAATCATGCAGCAAATGGATTTTCACTCCAGACGTTTAAATAAATGTTATGGTTTAACCATACCGCAAATCGCATGTTTGTATGAAATTTATGAAAATGGAATTATGACCATCTCTAGCTTATCTAAAAAAGTGTATTTATCTATGAGCACCTTAGTGGGTGTGATCGATCGCTTGGAAGAAAAAGAATTTGTTCTTCGTACACGAGACCGTAAGGATCGTCGTATTATTTATATTGATATCACCGAAAAGGGAAAAGATTTTGTTCGTGCCGCCCCCTACCTTTTACATAATCGCCTTAATGAAAATCTTCGTTCTTTAGATGAAAAGGAACAAATAATTCTGGCTAACTCAATTAATTTATTGGTTAATCTGCTCAAAGACATTTAAAAGGAATCAAAGTTTATTTTTTATCCGTATTAACACTCGTTCATCTTGTCTACGAGACCTGACTAATCAAAGAAACAAAAAAATGGAAATGTAATCATTAAGCCATCTTCAGTAATTCCAGCATTTTTCTTTCCTTCATTATCAATATTCAAACTACCTAGTTACAGGATAATAAAGAAAATTCACATAATTTTAAAAATACAAAATATGGCCAGGAGTCGCGACTTCAATAACTTTTCGTGACCTTCAAAGATAAAACACACTCTAACGAATTACTTTTTGCAGCCCAGATTCGCTTGGAATGGCTCTCTCTTTTGAGTTTGCTAGAAAGGCTCGAATAGAGGGGAACCATTCAAGCCATGATATTGCGAGGTTACCGCTATGAGTATGCCACTTTTTTTATTGGACTGTACTATATGTGATATGTGTTCCATCGTATATCACGAATTACCTTTATTTAAGGCTAGTAGAACCCCTTTTCCTTTGGGGTTCGGCGACATTATAATTTTTTAGTTTCTAAAGTCAACAAATAATTTCTAATAGAAACTTTTAGTTTCTAAAAATCCGTTTTTTGCATAATTTATATCGATTTGTTATACTTCATATCCTTAAAACTTGGCTTGGATCATCATGGAAAAAGTTAACCTAGCAAAACAGTTCGCTGACCGTTTGCGTGATGCAATGATCGCGGCAGGATTTAATTCGCAACGCTCTACTTCTGGTGTCTGCATCCATAAGCTGTCGGAAATTACAGGCTATTCAGTACAAATTTGTCGTAAGTATCTCCGCGGTGAGGCCATTCCTGATCCTGTTAAATTAAGAGAAATCGCAGTAAAAATTCATGTTTCACCAGGATGGTTATTATTTGGGGACTCCCATAATGATCAGGGAATTACCCCAAAAAAAATATCAATTAATAAAAATCTGCTTCACTATATTTTCACCAAAGCATCATGTCTTTATAACGGAACGCTACTGGAGCAGGAGATACCTAATTTTTTAATGGAATTAATCAATGATGTCAGCCTAATTAATGCAGATGAAGAACAGTCTAAAAAAATCATTGACTTGGCTTTATCTACAGTGAAACATTTTAGTTATTCACAGGGAGTGTAATACCAAACTTGTCCTATGCAGGCTCATAAAGCCTCAACTCTTCTCTCAAGATTAGCGTTACCTAACAACATATTTCACCATTGACCTAATAGTGGTATTATTGCATTTTAAAAACACACTGAGCTTATATGTTACTCCATTGTCTTTTCATCATAGGTATTTGTGTTGAAGCGATCACAGGCGCATTAGCTGCCGGTCGCAAAAAAATGGATTTTTTTGGTGTCATGCTGATTGCCTGCATTGCTGCATTAGGCGGCGGTACTGTACGGGATGCTCTATTTAACACGTATCCTCTGACCTGGGTAATTCATCCTGAATACTTACTTTATACATCATTATTTGCTTTCCTCACCATATTTATTGCACACTCATTGATTCGAATCATGAAAATATTTTTAATCCTTGATGCACTGGGACTATCTACTTTTGTGATCATCGGCACTCAAAAAGCACTAAATCATGGTTTATCACCAAGCATTGCCGTCATTAGCGGGATGATCACCGGTATTTGTGGGGGGATGTTACGAGATATTTTATGCAATGATATTCCATTGGTATTAAGAAAGGAGCTTTATGCCGTCATTGCTTTGGCTGGCGCAGTACTGTTTATCACGCTCGACTATTTTCATATTTCGGAAAATATTAATGTAATCATCACACTAATCAGTATTTTTACCACGCGCCTATTAGCCATTTTTTTCCATATTGAAATACCGATATTTGATTATTCGGAAAGCATCAAAAAACGCAGAAGGAAATCCTAGAATGCCTGGTTGCTTTCATCTGAATCTTCTACACATCTCTGAAAAACCCAGAGGTTGTTCCTACGTTCCGCCCCCATGACTTGTTCGCGGGATTATCTGCTGCAGGATCCAAAGATCTGCGCTAAAACACTGAACCCCGCGGACATGCCCTGAGCGATCCACGCGAAACTTGAATGTCACTTTATGTTTTTAAATAAACGATACTCAACGTTCTACGTACCGCGCTTTATACGCAGTATACAGAACAATGGCCCATCCTAATCAGAACCTTTTGTGCCTTAATAAACATCCTCTGGATACTGCGCATAAAGCGCGGTACGTAGGGGGGATAAAATTTCGCGTGGTTCTCTCAGGGACAAGTCGTGGAGAGTAGGCGAGATAGTTAAGCACACTTAAATTTCTTTAACTTCAAGAATACTCACTTCTTCAACGGGTACATCAGCATGTCCCATGCTTTGTCCAGTTTTTACTTTGGCAATAGCATCTACAACATCCATACCTTCAACCACTTCGCCAAATACACAATATCCATATCCTTGCATGTGTTCGCCGCTGTAATTTAAAAATGCATTATCAGCAACATTAATAAAAAATTGTGCCGTTGCAGAATGCGGATCCATAGTTCGTGCCATTGCGATAGTACCGCGTTTATTTGGTTTCGCATTCTTTGCTTCATTCTTAATCGGTTCGTTAGTCGATTTTTGTTTCATATTTGAATCAAGCCCACCGCCTTGAATCATAAAACCGGCAATAACACGATGGAAAATTGTATTATTATAGAAACCACTGCGCACATATTTAAGAAAATTTTCTGCTGTAGTCGGAGTATTTTCTGTATCTAACTGTAGATGAATATCACCTTTAGATGTGCTAATTACAACCATTATATCTCCTGTCATTTTTTAAATTAATTGATGGTTCTGCATATAAAAAGACTTTGCTTTTTACAGGATAACACGCGTTATGCGACGTAAATGGCATGGCTGCCTTTTAGTTCGAACGTTCACTCATTATCAACTCACGCATTTTATCACAAACATCGTGCATTACATGAACATTATGAATACTTGCTAATGCGGTAAATAAATTTGTTTTTTGTTTTGCTAGTTGATGCAAATAAGACCGTGAATAATTAAGGCAAGTATAACACGAACATTGTGCCATAATTGGCGACATATCATCAGCAAAACATGATTTTTTTATTTGAATTCGTTCACTCTCATACTCACTGGCAAAACGTAACCAATTACCTTCGCGAATTAACTCACCACAATATAAAGACCCATGCCGTGCATTACGTGTAGGAGCAACACAATCGAACATATCAATTCCTTCGGCAACGACGTCTAAAAGGTCTTGGGGCGACATGCCAACGCCCATGGTATACCGCGGTTTATTCTCTGGTAGGTAATCGCGTACCCATCGGATAACTTCAACAGTGGTTTTCATATCAAAACCGATGGTTTCACCGCCAATTGCAATGCCTTCAGTATTCATGGAAGATACAAAATCCGCACTTTCACGGCGTAAATCTTTAAAAGTACCCCCTTGAATAATACCAAAAAGCGCTTGCTCATAACCATATCGCGAGTTGGGATATTGTTGATGGTATTGCATGGATTGTTTTAACCAACGATGCGTACGCGTCATGATATGACTTACTTCATCTTTAGTACAACTGTCTGGAGTGCACTGATCAAAAGCCATAATAATATCGGCACCAATAATTTTTTGGGTTTCCAAAGACATTTCCGGGGTCATGTGAATTAATCGCTCACTGCCTGGCAACCTAAAATGCGCCCCCTCCTCATCAATAGTACAGATTTCTTTATTCTTGGACAAACTAAAAACTTGAAAGCCACCACTATCCGTTAACATAGGTCCGTGCCACCCCATAAAAGGATGCATACCGCCTGCTTTTTCGATGACTTCCATGCCTGGGGCACACAACATATGATAAGTATTACCTCCTAAAATGATTTGACTGTGTGCATCACGCAATTCCACAGGGGTCATATTATTGACACCGGCACGTGTACCAACCGGCATAAAAACTGGTGTAATAAATTCACCATGAGCAGTAGTGACACGTGTCACCCGTGCCTGGGTAGCTGAGTGCTTATACAACACGTCACAAGAAAAGGTTTTCATTTGCTAAAAATAGTTCAAAAAAGCCGATGATAGCTAAGTCAAACTCAGATTACCAGCGTTAGTCATGTGAATCATGAATCAATAGACTTCTTTCTCAACTCACTGTAGTGAGTAAAGTGCGAGGAGAAAAAATTGGCATATATTTGCAGTCACCTGAGCAGTCTCTTGATACCTACACCCCACGGCTTATCCCTGAGCGATCCCCGCGAAATTTACCCCCCTACGTACCGCGCGTTATGCTTGAGGACTCCCCAAATAGGAGAAAAGAGGATTCGCTGCATCGACAAGGCCATTGCCGCTACAGTAAAGTTTCGAAAGAAATCTAATCTATGATATCATCGGCAAAAAACCGAGGAAGCATGGTCTTATTCATCCAAACTCTAAAAAGGATACACATTATATGTCCAGTTCAAATTCTCATTTATTCATGATTGATATCGAAAATACTGAACTTTCAGATCTTGAACGGGAAATTGTAAAACATCCTAATGTCGGCTCCGTGATTCTTTTCACTCGTAACTTTACAAATCCACTGCAGTTGGAACACTTAATTCATGAAATCCGCGAAATCAATCCTGGTATTTTTATAACGACCGATCATGAGGGTGGTTTTGTGCAACGTTTTCTGCGCCAGGGATTTCGCGCCCTGCCTGCTCCTCGCGTTTATGGCGATGTATATGATCTAAGCCCGGAAGTGGGCATCCGTCTTGCGAGACAATATGGCGAAATTATGGCTAAAGATCTATTAGCGTTTGGTGTTGATTTAAGTCTTGCTCCGGTCCTTGATCTCCATGATAGAAGTCCTGTCATTGCACGTTTGGATCGCGCTTTTCACTCTAATCCTGAGGTCATTATTGCTTTGGCAAGTGCTTTTATTGAAGGCATGAATGCCGCAGGGATGCCTGCGGTTGCCAAACATTTTCCCGGCCATGGTTCCATTGGTACTGATTCACATACTGCGATGCCTGTTTCTCTTGCTTCGATGGATGAATTGAAAATTAAAGATTTGAAGCCTTTTATCGAGCTTATCCAGAAAGGCTTACTGAGCGCTGTGATGCCCGCTCACGTAACTTATAAAACAATTGATGCAGATAAGCCAGCTGGTTTTTCAACAATTTGGCTGCAAAAGATTTTACGCCATGAATTGGAATTTAAAGGTTTAATTCTAAGTGATTGCCTGAGTATGACAGGTGCTGATATAGGCAATTTAATGACTCGCGCAGAGGAAGCGCTTAAAGCCGGTTGCGATATGTTGATCGTCTGTCATCAACCACGTCATGTTTTATTGGAACTAGTGCAGAAAATCAGCTTACCGCAATCACCAGAATCAGCTGCTCGCATCGCTCATTTTAAAAATCAGATGCTTCGTTTCGCTTATCCGGAAAAAAATCAGTCCCGGTCTCATTTATCGCAAGCAGTGGAAGAACACGAAGGCACTGTTGGGCGAAATCTGCAGTTCAATACCTCAACAACAATTTAAATACTGATGATGGCCTGGACAAAACGAAATGGGCTCAGGCTACAAAGCACCCAGAGATTATAAATTATCATATATGAAGCACGCTTTTTCGAGTGTTCCAAAACAAAAAACATCCCATGAGAGCCATGAATAAAAAGTACAAAGCACACCATCCCGGCATCGAGATTCCTAACATTTGCCAACTGACTTCAGCACAATCCCCTGTTCCCCAAAACAAAGTTTTTAATACCGTTTGCCAGGGAAAATAACGAATTAGAATATCCAGTCCTGGCATACAGGCAGGCGCTTCACCTGCTGGTAAAGACTGCAACCATAGTTGGCGTAAAGCAAAATAGAGTCCGGCACAGGCAATGATGATTTGCAGCAAACTGATAATACGCGCCCTCTTTAAAGTTCGAAAGCTTAACCCCATAACGGCCAACAACAAAAAAACACAGACACGCTGCATGATGCATAAAGGACATGGCGTGAGGCCAACCACATATTGAAAATAAAAAGAAGCAAACAATACAAACAAAGTCAGCATTGCATTAAAGGTTTGAATTTTTCTATAAGTAATTTTTCTCATGATTTTGGCAACATATAGGATATAGCCGCTTTAAGATCATCATCACTGCATTTAATACATGTTCCTTTTGAAGGCATGGCATTCAAACCTTTAATTGAAGAAGCAAGCAAATCATTTAATTCTCTCCCTGATAAACGCGGTTTCCAATCCTGTTCATTTCTGAACTTTGGCGCCCCCGCGAGACCATCTCGATGACATACAATACAATATTGTTGGTATGTTTCTTGTCCGGGCTCTGTTTTTGTCGCGGCATTACTCATTGCTTTATTATCTTGAGCCTGGCCTTGTACAGTAACTGTTCCTACTGGTTGAATTCTTAATTGAATTTCTCGTTGCTGCAATTCATCACTTGCATACAGAGCAAATGAACAACAAAACAATGATATCAAAAACTGCAACTTCATGCCCAGACACCTCATGAGAATACAGGGTAAACGTATCTAGCTAGGATGATAAATAAAATCAAAATGACCATATCCAGCGCTTTATGCGTGACAAATAGGCAAAAAGTGCTGATTTATGTTCAATAATCAGATCCATTTACCCTGTCTGATAATAATTTGACATGATACCTAGAAGTGAATTTTTTTTCCAGCACGATTAAAAACCAGGATCTGTTTGCATTGAGCTGGAGCCAAATGGTCAGATTTTCGAGAGTACCGTTGCCCAGCATACATGGAGTATGCGAGCATAGCAGCACAAAAAATCAGGATAGTTTGGCCCAAGACAGTAGAATGGAAACAGACCCTATCATTTTGTTCTCATAAGATTATAATAGACTTCTTTCCAAACTCGCTGGGGGGACACGAAGCAGAGAACCGGAATGTACACACAAGTACATAAGGATTTGAGCACCGTATCGACGAAACAAGGCACTTCCTCAGCAGAGTTTGGAAAGAGGTCTAATGGCTCTTCTAGCCAAAATTTTATGGAGATAAAACATGGTCCAAGCAATTCCTGAAGGCTTTCATACTGTAACTCCGACTTTGACTTTTAAAGATTGTGCGAAAGCGATTGAGTTTTATAAAAAAGCATTTGATGCCAAAGCACTGCATGTTTTCCCCTCTTTGGATGGAAAAGGTATTATGCATGCCCACCTCCAGATTGGCAGCTCCATGATGATGATAGGTGATGAAATGGAAGGAGACAATTGTACCAAAAGCGCGGAGACCCTTGGCAACTCGCCAATCGGTTTTTTTATTTATGTTGCTGACGTAGACTCCGTTTTCCAACAGGCGGTAGCTGCCGGTGGCCAAATAACAATGCCTGTAGCTGATATGTTCTGGGGAGATCGTGCCGGACATATTAAAGATCCTTTTGGCTATTCCTGGATGATTGCCACGCATACTCGAGATCTAACCGATGAGGAAATAAGAAAAAATGCAGTAGATTTCTTCGCATCAATGGCAAAAAAATAAGTAATGTTATAAGGACCTTAAATGTCAGATTACATTGAGTTGGACTCAATTTTGCTCATTGCAGATCGGAAAATAGTCACTATTCCGGTGATGGATAATCACGAGCCTATGGTTGATTTAGTGGGTCTTCAAGAAATTAGCTATGGTCCATCTCCGGAAATACCAAACAATACTGATTACACAAAAATGCGAAACACGGTTTATGAGAAATTAAAACAAGCCCAATTCTTGTTGCCTAAAGGATTGCGTTTTTGTTTGTATGAAAGTTATCGGAGTCTGACATTACAAAAATCGCTCTTTGACACACGTTATGAGAAAGTTAAGAACAAACATCCTGAATGGTCATATGAACAGGTTTTCACTGAAACAACACGCATGGTTTCCCCAGTAATTAATCAAGACGGTTCGCCCAATATCCCGCCGCACTCAACGGGCGCGGCAATTGATGTATATTTAATCAATGAGCAAAGAGAGGCCATTGAAATGGGAATTCATCCCAAAGATTGGATGGAGGATTTAGATGGCTCTCTTTCACTAACTGCCTCAGAGATTATTAGCGAAGAAGCAAAGCAAAACCGCAAAATCATGAGTCAAGCCTTGGAGGCTGTTGGTTTCGTTAATTATCGCAATGAATACTGGCATTGGTCTTATGGAGACCGTTACTGGGCTTATTATAAACAAAAACCTTATGCTCTTTATGACAGCTGTAAATAATATTCATGTTCTGCAGCCAGGCTAAAGCGTCGCCATACCCCCGAGGATTGGGTGCAACTAAAAAATCCAGACTCATGATGTAGCCTCTTAGGATGCTTTTATCGCTCGTTCTGTGCGTGCATCCTTATAATGAACATAGTATGATACTGCATTCGTTCCAAAATGCGGTATTCTATGGTCTCAAGAACATTACGTATAGCAACGCGTCAAAGCCCACTTGCTTTATGGCAAGCCAATCATGTTCGAGATTTATTATTAAATAAATGGCCGAATCTGCAGATTGAATTATTACCCATGACTACCTCTGGAGATAAATTTCTCAAAGATAAGCTTCTGGCTGTTGGGGGCAAGGGATTATTTGTGAAAGAATTAGAAGAAGCATTATTGGATAAAAGAGCTGATTTTGCCGTTCATTCTTCAAAAGATATGCCCGCGGAATTTCCTGAAGGCCTGAACTTGGCCGCGATCTGTAAAAGAGACAATCCTTTCGATGTCTTAGTCAGCTACCAATACAACGAGTTGCAAACGCTGCCTGCCCAATCTATTGTTGGTACATCAAGCCTTAGACGACAATCGCAATTATTAGCTTACAGACCAGATTTAAATGTTAAATCCTTACGAGGTAATATTAATACGAGACTTGAAAAACTCAAATCAGGAGAGTATCACGCAATTATCCTTGCTGCTGCGGGCCTTGAGCGTATGGGATTCACTGATGTCATAACCGAACAATTATCAGCACAAATTATGCTTCCTGCGTGCGGTCAAGGCGCCTTAGCAATCGAATGCAGAAGCGATGATCATGAAATCCAAACGCTCATTACGGAACTCAATGATCCCATATCTTCTATTTGTGTCCACGCAGAACGAAGAGTTAACGCTCTTCTTGGCGGTAATTGTCATGTGCCTTTAGCAGTTTTTTGCGCTCCAATAGAGAACAAGCAACTTTCTTTGCACGCGAAAATTTTAACCCTTGATGGATCACAAATCATCACAAGTACGCAAACCGGCCCAATAGAGCAAGCGACCAGCATGGCTGAGCGTTGTGCTCAATCCTTGCTGGCACAAGGTGCAGCAAACCTTCTTGCATCAGTTCCACGATGAGCAGCTCACTTCACGGTTTATGCATTTTAAATACTCGCCCACGAGAGCAAGCACGTCAATTGAGCCAAAGTATTCGTGCGGCAGGAGGAGTAGCAATTGAACTACCAACTTTAAAAATTGAAGCAGCAAACAGCAATTGGATCAATTCATTACCTAATTTAGAAAAAGTGGATCAAGCCATTTTTATTAGCGCGAATGCGGTTTATTATTGTTTTACTCAATTAAACCAGCGACATATTAAATGGCCATCTTCGATTCAAGTCATTGCAATCGGTCAAGGTAGTGCAGCGGCACTGCAAAAATTCGGCATACGTGTGAGTGCAGTTCCTGAGGTGCCTGACAGTGAACATTTGTTGGCATTAAAAACATTACAACAACCAGAAAAACAAAACGTGCTACTATTTAAGGGTGAGGGAGGTAGACCTCTCATTGAGGAACAATTGATGCAAAGAGGAGCCAAACTGATTACTCTCAAAGTATATCAAAGGGTTATTCCTCAAATAAGCCGTCAATTTATTGAATCGATATGGCGCGATGATTTAGTGGACATTATACTGTTAACAAGCGAACAGTCTTTGCATAACCTTTTTAAACTGTTTGATAAAGAAGCCCATGATTGGCTTCGCAATAAAAAATGGCTAATAATTAGTGAGCGGCTGGCTCAAATTGCCTCTTCAATGAAAATAAGAAATATTAGAGTATGCACTCCTAATCGGGTAATGAATACATTGTTTGACTATAGAAACAAGGATTAATTTATGGCAAGCGGCAAAGAAGAACAAATACAAAAAGCAAAAAAAGCAGTCAACGCGACACCTACTGAAAAGACGAAACCCAAAAGTAATTCCCCTGTTTGTAAAAATAAATATCTAATATTTGTATTAAGCTGCCTTATTGCTTTCGTCGCGCTTGGCCTCGCTGCATATACCTTTTTTCTGAACAAACAATTGCACGATCAATTAAGTGAAGTGCAAAATAATTTTTCCACACACCTACAACAACTAGAACAAAAACAAGATCAAGCTCAAGAGCTGATCAATGCAAAAACAAATAATGCTGAAGAAATACAAAAACAATTACAAACCAAATTTGAAAATTTAAGCAAACAATTACAAAATGCAATGAACCAACAGTTCTATCAAAATCAGGACTGGCTTCTTCTTAAAGCACGTTACTACCTTGAATTAGCGCAAATCAATGCACATTGGAGTAACGGAGCGGACTCCACAATAGCATTGTTAAGACAAGCAGATCAGCTCTTAAAACAATTAAATGGTCCTAAAATTTTGGATATACGGCAGGCAGTCGCTAAAGATATAGCCCAAACCCAGGCCCTACCCTCTGTGGATATTGCTGGATTGCTTAGCCAACTGGATGCAGCACAAAGCAGCATTAATAATTTGGGTGTTCCATTACCGGTAAGTGAAAAGGTAACTTCAACAGAAAATACAACATCGCCAGCAAATAACTCACCCACTTGGCGCACTCGCTTACAAAACAGTATGAATGTACTGGAAAAACTTGTTGTGATCCGACGTCATAAGCAGGAAATTAAACCACTTATATCCCCCGCATTCGAAGCCATACTTAAGGAAAAACTCCGGCTTAATCTTCAAGAAGCACAATGGGCAATTCTAAATAATGAACCTTTTGTTTATCAACTGGTTCTAAAACAGGCAATTGACAGTCTTAAAACGAACTTTAATGCAAATACGCCAAACACGGCCGCTTTAATCAAAAAACTCACTGAGTTGCAACAAACAAATATCACTCAAAAAAGACCCCGTATAGGCTCTGCACTTCCTATGCTCAATGAATTGATTGATACCCAAAAAACTTCAGCAAACCAATCCATAAATAGCGAACAAGGAGGAAATCAATAATGATGCGTCTTCTCTTTGCTTTTTTGATTTTACTCGGTGCTGTAGCTTTAGGAGTTCAACTTAATAAAGATCCAGGCTATGTATTAATTGCAATCAACCATTGGACCATTGAAACAACCGTCTGGGTAGCTGTCTTTGGTATTATTATTTTATTTATTGTTTTGTATTTTCTTCTTCGCTTATGTCAAAAGATTTCGCATACCCCAAGTGCATTAACTCAATGGCATTCGAAACGACTGGCGCAAAAAGCACAAGCAATTACTCGAAAAGGTTTAATTGAATACAGTGAGGGATATTGGTTAAAAGCAAAAAATCATTTGATTCAGGCATTACCTAATACCGATACGCCGCTACTCAATTATTTAACAGCAGCTCGAGCAGCGCAAAAAATGGGGGACAATCAATTACGTGATGACTATTTGCGTGAAGCCCAGCACTCAATGCCAGAAGCTAAAATTGCTGTTGAATTAACGCAAGCAGAGTTGCAACTGGCAAACCATCAATGGGAACAAGCCCTGGCGACCTTAAAACATTTACATGATATAGCACCACGCCATCCTTACGTTTTAAAACTAATCATGCAGCTTTATCAAGAAGTAAAAGACTGGCCGCAACTTATAACTATTTTGCCTGATTTAAAAAAGCATCAGGTTGTGAATCAACAGGAATTTGAGTTATTACAATATAATGCTTATTTACAAAGGCTTATTGACCTGGTAAAGCAAAATCAAGCAGAAGTTGTGGATGCTTTTTTTCATTCAATTCCTAAACCTTTGGCTAATGAGCCCAATATTATCGCAGAATATGTACGTTTCTTATTAAAAAAAGGGGACTATACTACCGCGAGTAATCTGCTGCAACGTGCATTGCGTAAAGATCTTAACCCCCAATTGATTGGACTTTATAGCGCATTACCATCTAATGAAAAGCAATTGGCTTTTGCTGAGGGATTACTCAAAAAAAATACGCATTCAGCAGCACTTTATTTATGTTTAGGGCAAATCTGTATGAAACAACAACTGTGGGGCAAAGCCAAATATTATATTGAAAAATCAAATGAGATCGAACCTAGCTCTTTAGCCTACAAAATTCAAGGACAGTTGCATGAAAAGCTTGGCGAAGAATCACTCGCATGTAAAAGTTATAAGCAAGGATTAGAGTTAATCACCAAAGAAACCTAAATTTATATCGTAAGTGCTGAGCCTAGGGCATCAACTTAAAGAAAAATACTTTGGCACCCAAAAGAAACTGGGTTTTCAGCCTGAGGTACTCTCACCTTTTAAGGCTAAATTTCTCCATCCCCTACGTCCCGCAGCTTGTCCGCGGGATCCACTATGATCTTGAAATAACAAAAATACCTTGCAATTTTGTATATCTCTGGATCCTGCGGACAAGCCGCGGGACGTTGGAGTCTACAGATTAAACAAATTAAAAAAGTAATGATATCTCAAGCTGAAAGCCAGCAATGACCTCTGATACTTATCTATAAGAACTTTGGTTGATGACATGCATCATTACAATCTGTCTTAGTTTTTTCTACTTGAATTGTTACATGTTGAATATTAAATTCATGACGTAATTGTTTAACCCATTCTGCCCTTAATGCATCAGAAAGTTCTTCATCAGGCATGTGTAAATGGACTGACATCGCATTTTCCTGAGTACTAAGTGCCCAAATATGTAAATCATGGAATCCTTTTACACCCGGTTTGTTTAATAGAAAATCGCTCACAGCCGTCCAGGAAATATTGTCTGGCACGCCATCTATAATTAATCTGAAACTCCCTGCAAATAAACTCCAGGTGCCCTTAAGCATAATTAATGCAATCAACAAACCGACTACAGGATCTATCCAAAGCCAACCAGTCCAATACAATAATGCCGCTGACAAAACCACGCCAACTGAAACTAAGGCATCATAAAATAAATGTAAATAAGCTCCTCTAATATTTAAGTCCTCAGAACCATGAGCAAACAATAAAGCAGTGGTTGAATTAATTACAATACCTATACCTGCGACAATCATCACGGATAAAGCCTGGACCTCTGATGGTGAAAATAATTTATAAACAGCATCGGTGGCAATAATTCCACAAGTAAAGACTAACAAAATCCCATTTGCCAACGCGGAGAGAATGGATATTTTTTTTAAACCATAAGTTGCTTTCATCGTAGGTGCGCGTTTCATAAGTACTGTAGCAATCCAGGCTAAAATTAAACCTAAAACATCACCCAAATTGTGAAACGCATCGGCCAACAAACTGGTCGAATTAGATAAGTAGGCAAAAACAATTTGTATGAGTACAAAAAGGCCATTGGCTATTATGGAAATAATAAACGCTTTATTATACGTAGCAGTATGCTGTTGCCCGTGATGATGATGTGAACCACCACCATGTGAGTGCGTACTCATAACGCTCCTTCATCTTTTTGCTCTTCCGAATAATAATTAATGCCGATTTTTATTCGATTACGCTCTTTTTGTTTACGCCAAGCATTTGTATCGCGTAAAGAATACACACATCCACAATATTCTTGTTTATAAAATTTTTCGCGCTTGGCAATTTCATACATGCGTTCTGAACCCCCATTTTTGCGCCAATTATAAGTCCAATACTCCAGATTGGGATATTTGCTCGCAGCTCGAATGCCGCAATCATTAATTTGATTCATATCTTTCCAGCGTGAAATTCCCAAAGAACTGCTGATCACAGGAAAACCATGTTCGTGAGCATATAATGCTGTGCGTTCAAAACGCATATCAAAACACATGGTGCATCGTTTACCACGCTCAGGTTCCCACTCCAAACCCTTAGCCCGAGCAAACCAATTATCTTTGTCATAGTCCGCATCAATAAATGGAATATTGTGTTTTTGTGCAAAATTAATATTTTCATTTTTTCTGATTTCATATTCTTGAACAGGGTGAATGTTCGGATTATAAAAAAAGATAGTGAAATTAATTTCTGAACTGATAAGCGCTTCCATAACCTCACCAGAGCAGGGTGCACAACATGAATGCAATAACAATTTATCTGCACTGTTAGGTAGTTCTAATCGCTCTCTTTGTGTCATTTTGTTACATCCGGCAAATTTATAAAATGGTGACGATAATATACTAATTCTGCAATGGAATCTTTAATATCGTCTAATGCAAGGTGTTTTGATTCTTTAACCACCCCATTTAGCAATTCAGGTCTCCAACGTATGGCCAATTCTTTTAATGTACTCACATCCAAATTTCGGTAATGAAAAAATGCAGCAAGATCTGGCATGTATTTATACAAAAATCGCCTGTCCTGACATATACTGTTACCGCACATTGGCGATTTACCTTTATCCAAATACTGCTTTAGAAATTCAATGGTTAATTGCTCTGCTTGCGCCTCACTGATTTGACTTTGCAAAACTCGATTGACTAAACCAGATTGTCCATGTTGTCTGGTATTCCAGGAATCCATTCCATCCAGCAACACTTTAGGTTGAGAAATAGCAAAGACTGGTCCTTCAGCAATTATATTTAAATGGGGATCAGTTACCACCGTAGCAAGCTCAATGATCCTATCTTTTTCAGGCTCAAGTCCTGTCATTTCCAAATCTATCCAAATTAAATTTTGATTATTTTTCATTTGTCTTCCAGGAGTTTAGTATCAGTTCTACACAAGCCACTCGTCTTTGATGCAAGGCTTGTTTAATTGCATCATCCTTATAACCTTCAGCAATAATCGCTTGGCTATTCACTTTAGCACACTCAGTGAGCAAGTAACTCCATAATTTACTCTGCCGGTACTCAATATCTCGGCCACAGCCTTTTGCGTCAGATTCACAAGCAATTAACATATTATAAAAGAGTTGTGGGCGGCGGAATGCATCACATTGTTCTAAAAGTCTTACAATGGTACTGGCTTGCAACTCAGATAAACGATGAATATTCAAATGAAATCGTGAAACCATAGTTGCGAGAGTACGATAATCATTGGGAATCCGTAAACGAGAACACAAAGCCTCAATAATAGGAACACCTCGTTCTTCATGGCCATGATGGCTTGGCCAATTGTTTGCTGGTGATAAAGCCTTACCTAAATCATGAACTAATGCAGCAAAACGTATCACAGGATCTGCAGTTAAAGTCACTGCAGCGTGTAAAACCAGCAAAGTATGAATTCCAGTATCTACTTCATGATGGTAGCGATAAGGATTAGGGATACCAAACAGTGCATCAAGCTCAGGCAAAATAACACGCAATGCATCACAGGAACGCAAGGTAGCAATAAATTGTTCTGGATTTTTTTCCCCCAGACTTTTTTGCCATTCTTGCCAAACACGTTCGGGCACCAAATGAGCCAATTCACCTCGTTGAACCATGGTATACATCAATGCACGTGTTTCATCAGCTAATTTAAAACCTAAATGATGAAAGCGTGCGGCGAAACGAGCAACACGCAGCACACGTACAGGATCTTCTACAAAAGCTGGAGATACATGACGGAGTAACTTAGCCTCTATATCCTTTTTGCCATTGAAGGGATCAATGAGCTGCCCTTCTTCATCTTGAGCTATTGCATTAATTGTTAAATCACGACGTACTAAATCCTCTTCCAAAGTTACAGTTTTATCAAAATCACAGGAAAAACCATAATATCCAGAAGCTGATTTTCTTTCGGTTCGTGCTAAAGCATATTCCTCACTGGTCTTAGGATGCAAAAAAACTGGAAAATCACGGCCAACTTTTCTGAATCCTTTTGCCAATAATTCATCCGAACTAGAACCAACAACAACCCAGTCGCGCTCTTTTACTGGAAGATTTAATAATTGATCACGAACAGCACCACCCACCAAGTAGACTTTCATTAAATTTAATTTACCTTCATACTGTATTGATTATTTAGCTCTGGCTTTCTCTCTGAGCTAAGGATATTTTTAATAATTATAATATAGATCAGAACCATGAGTAAAAGACGTATTACTAAACAACAATCTGCCCGTATTGAAAAAATTCAACAAAATTATCATGAAAATAAAAAAAGTGATGGTGATCTGGTTGATGGTTTAGTTATTACTCGCTTTAGCAAGCACGTTGTAGTCGAAGACAATCAGGGTAAACAGATTCATTGTTCCATCAGACCTAATCTGGAAACAGTAGTAGCCGGGGATAGGGTAATTTGGCAAGCAGAGGGCGTTAATCAAGGTGTAGTAGTCAGCCTATATCCACGAAGCAGTGTCTTGGCAAAACCAACCAGTTCAGGGCTGATAAAACCTGTTGCTGCTAATATCACACAACTCATAGTCGTCATCGCACCAAAACCAGAAATATCCTGGCCATTGCTTGATAGCTATTTAGTTATGGCGGAAACCCTGCACTTGCAGGCAATAATTTTATTAAATAAAACTGACTTACCCTGTGAATCGCTTAAAGAACAATTACTTCTAGACTATGGAAATCTTAATTATCCCATTCTACTGACTAATAAACACTCTCCTAAGGGCTTAGAGCAACTCAAACATAGATTAAATCATCAAATCAGTGTTTTTGTAGGTCAATCTGGGGTAGGTAAATCTTCGCTTATTTCGAGCATCCTGCCTCACGAACAAAATATCTCAATTAATGAAATTTCTGAAATATCAGAATTAGGTCGGCATACTACGAGCAATTCTCGCTACTACCATTTACCTAGTGGCGGGGCTTTAATTGACTCTCCTGGAGTAAGGGAATTTAGCTTATGGCATATAGATACTGCTGAAATCGTGCGCGGTTACCCTGAGTTTAGACCCTACTTGCCGCAATGCAAATTTCGTAATTGCACCCATAAAGACACCCCGCATTGTGCCATTATTAAAGCAAAAAATGACGGCTTGATTTCAGAAAAACGATACGAAAATTTTATCAAGCTTTGCGCACAATATACTAAATAAAACCTTCTTGCAGCCCAACACTGACCATTTGAGTCCCGGATGTAAAGCAAAAATCTATAATGGCAAGTTAACTGCCTGCTCACCATTATTCCATTTAGAACTTTAAAATCGTTACGTATATTGACCTATATAATCAAGAATGGGTCTGCCGCTATTCTTAGCCTTTTCCTTTTGCGTTACAGTTAAAATAGGTTGGCCTATTTTAAATAAGTAGGTACTTATATTCTCTGCTTTCCTGGGTTCAACAGAGAGATCAGATAATTGAGTTTTATACTCAACAATCATTGATTCAACATCTTTTGCTTTTTCGGGCAATTTAAATAAATCTACCCTTTCTGATTTATTACGGATACGAGAGAAAAAGCATAACGATGAACTTTCAGTACTTTGACTCAATTGAGCTATTTGTGCATTGATATGTTTGGTGCAATTACTGAGAAATTGGGACTTTGCCCTTTCTAAATCACATAATTTAATTAAAATTAATAATCGCTTAGAATGGTATTCACTTAATCCATTGAGAAATTCAGTAAATAAGATATTAACACGAAACTGCTTCATGAGCTCATTTTGGTGTTGAGCGTAAGTTTGAATGATGTCATCTAATAAATGATTAATACGCATTTGAACTGACGGATTTCTTGTATCAAAAAGCTGCAATGCATTAAATAACAACTCGGGCTCAAACCAATGAACACCAAGTTCGTTTAACTTACAATCTTGAACAAGCTCCAACCATTTAATTGTCGGTTGATAACGAGTAAACCATGTATAAAAACTATTATCTCTACGTGCAGGAATAATAATATCCTGGATAATTTCTTCATAAGCGTCTTCCAAAGCTTTAGGCTTATTTGCTGCGATAAGGGGTAGCAAAACCGTAAAAATCCCATATGCCTCTGGAAAAACGTTGGCTTTTTTATCCCATAAACTATGCGTTTGCCGCGTGAAAAAAAACGAAAGTTCAAATTGAGTAGTAAATAGAGAAACAAGCAGCTTGCAGCAATTCACAAAAGCATCTGTTTTAATGAATGGTTTTTCTGCAATTTTTTCGGCCCGATCCTGGTAAACAGGTTGTAATTCCTTACTTGTAGCTTTTAAATCTGAATTAAATGCAAATAGCCATTTACCGAGCGTTTGCATTTCATAATTTATCTCATCATAACTATTCGCAGTATGAAGTGCGATAAATAAATCCAACAGGTATTCTTCATTTTCTTTATACTCAATTTTCGTGCCGTACAAGAAATTTACATCAGCCAAATTATAATCATATAAGCGTCGGAAAAGATTATTAATTTCTTTTTTGAAGTGTGTAAAATCTAAACCCCTCTCTTTTAAAGAATAGTATTGTTCGATTAACTCCAGTAAATGAGGCAAAAATGCTATAGGCATATGGCCCCGATTTCTTAACCTAACAAAGACTTTTTTGCGCATAAGATCCCAAAAGTTTTTGAATGGTTCAGAATTTACGCTTACTTCTCGTGAAGTTTGTTTGCATAATTTGAGACGAGCCAATTCATCTACCGTAACAACACTTAATTTTTTATCTGCTCTGTAGGTCGATAGCTCAAATTGCCAGCTTTCTAAGTGCCTGCAAAAGCTCAATTTTCTATATAAAGTCTTCTCGCCATGGCCTAGATAAAAGTTAAAGAGATTTACGGTTTCATCAAGCGATGAAAAATCATTTAAATCTTTTTCATTTACCAAAGTTGGTATCAGAATTTTTAAATAATTAATCTTCACTAATGGAGCAAGTTCTTTAGCCAAATCGATCCAGTGTTGATTAATAGTCGAGGGATTACGTGTGTAATCATCGTCACGATCCACAATTGCTTCCCAACGGCTTTTATAGCAAGCAAGAAGGTAAAAAAAGTCATCACGGGTTAAATCGTCACCTGCTATTCGTTTAGAAAAACGCTCAAAAAGACATTCATGTAACTTTGCATCACATGAACTGAGATTGCCTTCCCTTTCTAAAGTTTGAATAAAATCCAAAATTCGTTGGACTAACATAAACTACAACCTATCCTTAAATAAGATTAACTTAAACTAAAGTCAAATAAAAATCAATTATTAAACTTTACAAGAAATAACAGTAACTATAGGAAACTAAATTAAAAAGCAGGCAAGAATTTATCTCAATTCACAATGCTCATAGGAAAACGGCCTGAATACTGCGTATCATTTATAGTTTTTATAGCAATATAAAGCTGAAAAAAAAAGCGGCTCTAAAGCCGCTTTCTAAGAATAAAACCCTGGCGATGACCTACTTTCACATGAGGAGACCTCACACTATCATTGGCGCGGGTTCGTTTCACTTCTGAGTTCGAGATGGAATCAGGTGGTTCCAAACCGCTATGGTCGCCAGGAAAACTGGTTTGCATGAACAATGGGCGTATTATACCCGAATCATGCATTAGGTAAATAAAGAGTTCACATATATTTCAGCATTTAGGCTGAGGGTTACCCAACCTAGATGCCCTTGTATTCAATCAGTCACTCTGAAGTAACTCAGATTATATGGTCAAGACAATCAGCCAATTAGTACAAGTTAGCTTCACACATTACTGCGCTTCCACACCTTGCCTATCAACGTCGTAGTCTTCAACGGGCTTCATGGGAAAACTCATCTTGAGGGAGGCTTCCCGCTTAGATGCTTTCAGCGGTTATCCCGTCCGAACTTAGCTACCCGGCAATGCCACTGGCGTGACAACCGGTACACCAGAGGTTCGTCCACTCCGGTCCTCTCGTACTAGGAGCAGCTCCTCTCAATTTTCCTACGCCCACGGCAGATAGGGACCGAACTGTCTCACGACGTTCTAAACCCAGCTCGCGTACCACTTTAAATGGCGAACAGCCATACCCTTGGGACCTGCTTCAGCCCCAGGATGTGATGAGCCGACATCGAGGTGCCAAACACCGCCGTCGATATGAACTCTTGGGCGGTATCAGCCTGTTATCCCCGGAGTACCTTTTATCCGTTGAGCGATGGCCCTTCCATTCAGAACCACCGGATCACTAAGACCAACTTTCGTTCCTGCTCGAGCCGTCGCTCTCGCAGTCAAGCACCCTTATGCCTTTACACTCTTGGTACGATGTCCGACCGTACCGAGGGTACCTTTGTGCTCCTCCGTTACTCTTTGGGAGGAGACCGCCCCAGTCAAACTACCCATCATACACTGTCCTCATCCCGGATTACGGGACTAAGTTAGAACCTCAATAACAACAGGGTGGTATTTCAAGGTCGGCTCCATAAGCACTAGCGTGCCTACTTCTTAGCCTCCCACCTATCCTACACAGTCATCATCAAAGTCCAGTGCAAAACTATAGTAAAGGTTCACGGGGTCTTTCCGTCTAGCCGCGGGTACACTGCATCTTCACAGCGATTTCAATTTCACTGAGTCTCGGGTGGAGACAGTGTGGCCATCGTTACGCCATTCGTGCAGGTCGGAACTTACCCGACAAGGAATTTCGCTACCTTAGGACCGTTATAGTTACGGCCGCCGTTTACCGGGGCTTCGATCAAGAGCTTCTCCGAAGATAACCCCATCAATTAACCTTCCGGCACCGGGCAGGCGTCACACCCTATACGTCTTCTTACGAATTTGCAGAGTGCTGTGTTTTTAATAAACAGTCGCAGCCACCTGGTCTCTGCGGCCCTCTCCAGCTCTACGCGCAGGCGTATCACCAAAAAGGGCGTACCTTCTCCCGAAGTTACGGTACCATTTTGCCTAGTTCCTTCACCCGAGTTCTCTCAAGCGCCTTAGTATTCTCTACCTGTCCACCTGTGTCGGTTTGCGGTACGGTTCTCTATAAGTTATGGCTAGCAGCTTTTCCTGGAAGCCGGGCATCAATGACTTCGCTGTACACCGAAGTGTCAGCACCATGTCGCACCTCAGAGTTAACAATGGTCCGGATTTGCCTAAACCATCCCCCTACATGCACATACCAGGACAACCAACGCCTGGCTCATCTAGCCTTCTTCGTCCCCACTTCACCACTTATAAAAAGTCCAGGAATATTAACCTGGTTCCCATCGACTACGCTCTTCAGCCTCGCCTTAGGGGCCGACTCACCCTGCTCCGATTAACGTCGTGCAGGAAACCTGGGACTTCCGGCGTGAGGGCTTTTCACCCTCATTATCGTTACTCATGTCAGCATTCGCACTTCTGATACCTCCAGCAGACTTCTCAATCCACCTTCTTCAGCCTACAGAACGCTCCCCTACCACGTGTACTTAGTACACATCCGCAGCTTCGGTGACTAGTTTTAGCCCCGTTACATCTTCCGCGCAGGCCGACTCGACCAGTGAGCTATTACGCTTTCTTTAAAGGGTGGCTGCTTCTAAGCCAACCTCCTGGCTGTCTATGCCTTCCCACATCGTTTCCCACTTAACTAGTACTTTGGGACCTTAGCTGGCGGTCTGGGTTGTTTCCCTCTTCACGACGGACGTTAGCACCCGCCGTGTGTCTCCCGTGATTCAATTAGCCGGTATTCGGAGTTTGCATCGGTTTGGTAAGCCATGACAGCCCCCTAGCCGAAACAGTGCTCTACCCCCAACAATCATTCACGAGGCGCTACCTAAATAGCTTTCGGGGAGAACCAGCTATCTCCGGGCTTGATTAGCCTTTCACTCCTAGTCACACGTCATCCGATAATTTTTCAACATTACCCGGTTCGGACCTCCAGTTGGTGTTACCCAACCTTCATCCTGCACATGACTAGATCGCCCGGTTTCGGGTCTACTCACAGCGACTCGCGCCCTATTCAGACTCGATTTCTCTACGGCTTCCTTATTCAGTTAACCTCGCCACTGAAAGTAACTCGCTGACCCATTATACAAAAGGTACGCAGTCACACAGCCTAAGCCATGCTCCCACTGCTTGTACGCAAACGGTTTCAGGTTCTATTTCACTCCCCTCTCCGGGGTTCTTTTCGCCTTTCCCTCACGGTACTGGTTCACTATCGGTCAGTAAGTAGTATTTAGCCTTGGATGATGGTCCACCCATATTCAACCAGGATTTCACGTGTCCCGGCCTACTTGCTCGCGTGCTTAGTTCTTAATGTAATCTGCATATACGGGGCTTTCACCCTCTATGGCCAACCTTCCCAAGTTGTTCTACTTCTTTACACTATAAATCACACCAGGCTCCTCCCCGTTCGCTCGCCGCTACTTGGAGAATCTCTCTTGATTTCTTTTCCTTCGGGTACTTAGATGTTTCAGTTCCCCGAGTTCGCCTCGTTAACCTATGAATTCAGCTAACGATGACCATGACTGCTCATGGCCGGGTTCCCCCATTCGGACATCTCTGGTTAAACGCTCGTTTCCAGCTCACCAGAGCTTTTCGCAGGATTCCACGTCCTTCTTCGCCTCTTACTGCCAAGGCATCCACCGTTTGCGCTTCTCTTCTTGACCATATAATCTCAATTACCTCAAACTATATGTCCATACTGCTTCAATACAAGTACGCTTGTGTTACCTCTTCATTTACCCTAATTTTTAATGAACCTCTGGTTACTCCAGATGAAAATACCCTCAAAACAAAAGCACTTTAATCTGGATAAGCCTCTGAAGAATTCCGTAGGATTGGTGGGTCTGGGTGGACTTGAACCACCGACCTCACCCTTATCAGGGGTGCGATCTAACCAACTGATCTACAGACCCATTTTTACTTCGATTTTTTATTTTACTCTGC